>JALQCY010000010.1 GCA_023241745.1 Isoptericola peretonis
CCCCCGTTTCCCCTGGTGGGGGTGGGGGTGGTGCCCGTTTCTCGGGAACCGCACAGTGGACGCGTAGCATGTATTGACCAAACAGTGTTTGGTGGGTGTGTGAAGTTGTTGGCTTATTAGTACCGGTCAGCTCCGACAGTCTTTGGTCCTGTCTTCCACATCCGGCCTATCTACCCAGTGGTCTAGCTGGGTGCCTTCACCCCCGTGGGGGATGGAAACCTCATCTTGAAGCAGGCTTCCCGCTTAGATGCTTTCAGCGGTTATCCCTTCCGAACGTAGCTAACCAGCCGTGCTCCTGGCGGAACAACTGGCACACCAGAGGTTCGTCCGTCCCGGTCCTCTCGTACTAGGGACAGCCCTTCTCAAGTTTCCTGCGCGCGCAGCGGATAGGGACCGAACTGTCTCACGACGTTCTAAACCCAGCTCGCGTACCGCTTTAATGGGCGAACAGCCCAACCCTTGGGACCTACTCCAGCCCCAGGATGCGACGAGCCGACATCGAGGTGCCAAACCATGCCGTCGATATGGACTCTTGGGCAAGATCAGCCTGTTATCCCCGGGGTACCTTTTATCCGTTGAGCGACGGCGCTTCCACAAGCCACCGCCGGATCACTAGTTCCGACTTTCGTCCCTGCTCGACCTGTCGGTCTCACAGTCAAGCTCCCTTGTGCACTTGCACTCGACACCTGATTGCCAACCAGGCTGAGGGAACCTTTGAGCGCCTCCGTTACATTTTGGGAGGCAACCGCCCCAGTTAAACTACCCACCAGGCACTGTCCCTGATCCGGATTACGGACCGAGGTTAGATGGTCGATGCGGCCAGAGTGGTATTTCAACGTTGACTCCTCCCGACCTGGCGGCCGGGTATCATAGTCTCCCACCTATCCTACACAAGCCGCACCGAACACCAATACCAAGCTATAGTAAAGGTCCCGGGGTCTTTCCGTCCTGCTGCGCGTAACGAGCATCTTTACTCGTAGTGCAATTTCGCCGAGCTCGCGGTTGAGACAGCGGAGAAGTCGTTACGCCATTCGTGCAGGTCGGAACTTACCCGACAAGGAATTTCGCTACCTTAGGATGGTTATAGTTACCACCGCCGTTTACTGGGGCTTAAATTCTGGGCTTCACCGAAGTTGACCCGTCCTCTTAACCTTCCAGCACCGGGCAGGCGTCAGTCCGTATACATCGTCTTGCGACTTCGCACGGACCTGTGTTTTTAGTAAACAGTCGCTTCTCCCTGGTCTCTGCGGCCCTCACCGCTTCCCATCCGCGAGGGATGGTGACGGATCAGGCCCCCCTTCTCCCGAAGTTACGGGGGCATTTTGCCGAGTTCCTTAACCACGATTCGCTCGATCGCCTTGGTATTCTCTACCTGACCACCTGAGTCGGTTTGGGGTACGGGCGGCTAGAACCTCGCGTCGAGGCTTTTCTTGGCAGCAGAGGATCACCCGTTTCCCGCATACGCGGTCACTATCAGTTCTCACCCTTGTGCTTCGCGGATTTGCCTACGAAGCGGGCTACGACCTTGGACGTGGACTACCATCGCCACGCCGGGCTACCTTCCTGCGTCACCCCTGTTAACACGCTTACCTACTACCGGTTCGGGTCCCACGCCGCACCTGCCGGCGCCACCCGAAGGTGACTGTGACAGGATTGGGGCGGTTAGCATCACCGGGCTCGGTATGGGCGGTTCTTCGCCGGTAGGAGAATATCAACTCCTTGTCCATCGACTACGCCTGTCGGCCTCGCCTTAGGTCCCGACTTACCCAGGGCGGATTAACCTGGCCCTGGAACCCTTGGTCATTCGGCGGACGGGTTTCTCACCCGTCATTCGCTACTCATGCCTGCATTCTCACTCGTGTGGGCTCCACCACTAGGTCACCCTGCAGCTTCACTGCCCACACGACGCTCCCCTACCCACCCACACACCTGAACAACCACCCGAAAGTGGAAGCTGGGTTAAAGTGTGAGTGCCACGGCTTCGGCGGTGTACTTGAGCCCCGCTACATTGTCGGCGCGGAATCACTTGACCAGTGAGCTATTACGCACTCTTTCAAGGGTGGCTGCTTCTAAGCCAACCTCCTGGTTGTCTGTGCAACTCCACATCCTTTCCCACTGAGCACACGCTTAGGGGCCTTAGCCGATGATCTGGGCTGTTTCCCTCTCGACTACGAAGCTTATCCCCCGCAGTCTCACTGCCACGCTATGTCTTACCGGCATTCGGAGTTTGGCTGACGTCAGTAACCTGGTAGGGCCCATCGGCCATCCAGTAGCTCTACCTCCGGCAAGGAACACGTGACGCTGCACCTAAATGCATTTCGGGGAGAACCAGCTATCACGAAGTTTGATTGGCCTTTCACCCCTAACCACAGGTCATCCCCTCAGTTTTCAACCTAAGTGGGTTCGGTCCTCCACGCCGTCTTACCGGCGCTTCAACCTGCCCATGGCTAGATCACTTCGCTTCGGGTCTAGACCCGGCGACTGAATCGCCCTATTCGGACTCGCTTTCGCTACGGCTTCCCCACACGGGTTAACCTCGCCACCGAGCACTAACTCGCAGGCTCATTCTTCAAAAGGCACGCCGTCACCCCTGCTAGGGAGGCTCCGACGGATTGTAGGCACACGGTTTCAGGTACTATTTCACTCCCCTCCCGGGGTACTTTTCACCTTTCCCTCACGGTACTTGTCCGCTATCGGTCACTAGGTAGTATTTAGGCTTAGCAAGTGGTCTTGCCAGATTCACACGAGATTTCTCGGGCCCCGTGCTACTTGGGATCCCCTCAACCAGGCCGCACCATTTCGTCTACGGGACTCACACCCACTATGGTCCGCCTTTCAATGCGGTTCGACTATGACACGGCTTTCTTACTGGCTACCAGACTGTCAGATCTGGTCAGAAGGTCCCACAACCCCGCATGTGCAACGCCTGACAGCTTGACACACACACGGTTTGGCCTGTTCCGCTTTCGCTCGCCACTACTCACGGAATATCTCTTCCTGTCGGTACTGAGATGTTTCACTTCCCGACGTTCCCCCCTGCACCCTATGTATTCAGATGCAGGTGACCGGGCATGACCCCGGCCGGGTTCCCCCATTCGGAAATCCTCGGATCACAGCTCGTTTGCCAACTCCCCGAGGCTTATCGCAGGCTACGACGTCCTTCTTCGGCTCCTAGTGCCAAGGCATCCACCCTGTGCCCTTAAAAACTTCGACACACTACAATATTTCACAGAGATCAGAAAACCAGTCCCCACCACCCACCCCACAGGGGCAGATCAGCTTCGACTGGTACTGAACATCTGGGATGCTCGCGTCCACTGTGCAGTTCTCAAGCAACGGACGACCCGCAGACACCCGGCACGCCTACCCCCAGGAGGAAACCCCGGAAGCGGTTCACACCAGCCCACGACCCGTATCCATCAAGACCATCCACCCCCCCGACCCCGGTGCGGCCGACCCACCCGACCAGACCCGCATCACACGGACCCGACCAGCAGACCAACCCCCCAGGACCGAAGCAAGCCGATTGCCTCAGGACCCAACAGTGTGCTTGCGAACCCGACCACCCCACCACGACCCGACGTTCCACCACCAGGCCCGAAGACCCCGTGCGTACTAGCCGGCCCCCGAGGGCCGATCCGATCCTTCTAGTCAATGTTCCACCCGTGAGCAACCACCAGACGCACGAACGGCGCCTACGATGGTCTGCCTGACCCCCACCCCACCACCGAACCCACCAGGACAACCCCAGCAGACCCGGCCGCAAAGCTCGCGGGGGTATCAGATGCTCCTTAGAAAGGAGGTGATCCAGCCGCACCTTCCGGTACGGCTACCTTGTTACGACTTAGTCCCAATCGCCAGTCCCACCTTCGACCACTCCCTCCCACAAGGGGTTAGGCCGTGAGCTTCGGGTGTTACCAACTTTCGTGACTTGACGGGCGGTGTGTACAAGGCCCGGGAACGTATTCACCGCAGCGTTGCTGATCTGCGATTACTAGCGACTCCGACTTCATGGGGTCGAGTTGCAGACCCCAATCCGAACTGAGACCGGCTTTTTGGGATTCGCTCCACCTTACGGTATCGCAGCCCTCTGTACCGGCCATTGTAGCATGCGTGAAGCCCAAGACATAAGGGGCATGATGATTTGACGTCATCCCCACCTTCCTCCGAGTTGACCCCGGCAGTCTCCCATGAGTCCCCGGCATAACCCGCTGGCAACATAGGACGAGGGTTGCGCTCGTTGCGGGACTTAACCCAACATCTCACGACACGAGCTGACGACAACCATGCACCACCTGTGCACCGACCTTGCGGGGCACCCATCTCTGAGTGTTTCCGGTGCATGTCAAGCCTTGGTAAGGTTCTTCGCGTTGCATCGAATTAATCCGCATGCTCCGCCGCTTGTGCGGGCCCCCGTCAATTCCTTTGAGTTTTAGCCTTGCGGCCGTACTCCCCAGGCGGGGCACTTAATGCGTTAGCTGCGGCACGGAACTCGTGGAATGAGCCCCACACCTAGTGCCCAACGTTTACGGCATGGACTACCAGGGTATCTAATCCTGTTCGCTCCCCATGCTTTCGCTCCTCAGCGTCAGTTGCGGCCCAGAGACCTGCCTTCGCCATCGGTGTTCCTCCTGATATCTGCGCATTCCACCGCTACACCAGGAATTCCAGTCTCCCCTACCGCACTCTAGTCTGCCCGTACCCGATGCAAGCCCGAGGTTGAGCCTCGGGATTTCACACCAGACGCGACAGACCGCCTACGAGCTCTTTACGCCCAATAATTCCGGACAACGCTTGCGCCCTACGTATTACCGCGGCTGCTGGCACGTAGTTAGCCGGCGCTTCTTCTGCAGGTACCGTCACTTGCGCTTCTTCCCTGCTGAAAGAGGTTTACAACCCGAAGGCCGTCATCCCTCACGCGGCGTCGCTGCATCAGGCTTTCGCCCATTGTGCAATATTCCCCACTGCTGCCTCCCGTAGGAGTCTGGGCCGTGTCTCAGTCCCAGTGTGGCCGGTCGCCCTCTCAGGCCGGCTACCCGTCGACGCCTTGGTAGGCCATCACCCCACCAACAAGCTGATAGGCCGCGAGCCCATCCCCCACCGAAAAACTTTCCAACCCACACCATGCGATGCAGGCTCATATCCGGTATTAGACCCCGTTTCCAAGGCTTATCCCGAAGTGGAGGGCAGGTTGCTCACGTGTTACTCACCCGTTCGCCACTGATCCACCCAGCAAGCTGGGCTTCACCGTTCGACTTGCATGTGTTAAGCACGCCGCCAGCGTTCGTCCTGAGCCAGGATCAAACTCTCCGTAAAAGAAGAGAAACACTACAAACCCTCAAGGAGCCTGCAGCATTCAACGATACTGGCCAGACCAAGCTGAACTGCTCAGTCCGATCCAAAGGAATCCACAAAGGGATTCAATCAATCAAATTTGGCATTGACTATCAAACACACTGTTGAGTTCTCAAACAACCGACGCACACCGCGCAACCAGAACCCT
>JALQCY010000011.1 GCA_023241745.1 Isoptericola peretonis
GTCCTGTGCCTTGGTGCGCAGCTCCGCGATGATGGCCGTGCCCTCGGCACGCGCCTCCTCGCGGGTCTTCGCGGCGGCGGCACGGGCCTCGGCGAGCTGCTGGTGGTACTCCTTCAGCGCCTCCGCGGCCTCCTCCTGCGCCTTCTCCGCCTGGGCGATGCCGCCCTCGATCGTCGCGGTGCGCTCGTCGAGCACGGCCTGGAACTTGGGCAGGACGTACCGGTAGAACACGAGGCCGACGATCACCCCGATGACCAGCGACCACACGATGTCGTACGTGTGCGGCAGCAGCAGG
>JALQCY010000012.1 GCA_023241745.1 Isoptericola peretonis
CTCAGAAGTAATAGGGGTAGTCGGACCAGTCCGGGGAGCGGTGCTCGAGGAAGGCGTCACGTCCCTCCTGAGCTTCCTCGGTCATATATGCCATCCGGGTCGCCTCGCCAGCGAATGCCTGCTGACCAGCGATGCCGTCGTCAACCATATTAAAGGCATACTTGAGCATCCGGATCGCCTGCGGGGATTTGCCAGCGATCGTCAGTCCCCACTCAATGGCGGTGTTCTCCAATTCAGCGTGGCCAACGGCCCGGTTGATGACGCCCCACTTTTCG
>JALQCY010000013.1 GCA_023241745.1 Isoptericola peretonis
GGCGACATCCCCTGCAGCGCCGCGAAGACGCCCCCCATCAGGAAGATGCCGACGCAACCCAGCGGAGAGGCGCGGAACAGCTTCCTCATGCTCATCGGCGCGATCGTCTCGAACCGCGGCGCGGGGGTGGTCGCCAGCAGGATCGGCGTGAAGGCCAGGGACACGAGCACCGACGGCACCACGAACAGCATCCAGCCGCCGGGGTCGCCGAAGTTCATCAGGAACTGCGCGGTCACCAGCCCCGACATCTGGACGATCATGT
>JALQCY010000014.1 GCA_023241745.1 Isoptericola peretonis
ACGAAGCCTTCCACGGCCTTGTCCAGGAAGTCGTCGTCTTGCGCGGCCACGTCGGCAAAGAAAATGTTGGGCGACTTGCCGCCCAGTTCCAGCGTGACGGGAATGATGTTCTGCGAGGCGTACTGCATGATCAGCCGGCCGGTGGTGGTTTCCCCGGTGAAGGCGATCTTGGCGATGCGCTTGCTGGAGGCCAGCGGCTTGCCGGCTTCAAGGCCAAAGCCCGTCACCACGTTCAGCACGCCCGGGGGCAGGATGTC
>JALQCY010000015.1 GCA_023241745.1 Isoptericola peretonis
GCTTGCAGCGCCGCACAAACGTTGGCTGAAGGGACAGGCTGCTACTGCGGCGATAGCCATGGACGTTCGACACGGGTGATATCCTCGCGGATCGACAGGAAATCAGATCTGTTGGACACGACGGCGGCGCGTGCTGCGCTAGATGGCCGTATCGACTGACGAAGGATCGTCATGCACATGCTAATTTTCCTTATTGATGAGATCGGTGAAGCAGCCAGACGTCGCGCCTGGTGAGGCGTGACGTACGGGTG
>JALQCY010000016.1 GCA_023241745.1 Isoptericola peretonis
CCAGGCCGCGCACCGTCAGGAGGAGCTGCGGCGAGCCGGGGTCGGCCTCGATCTTGGAGCGGATGCGCGTCACGTGAACGTCGAGCGTCTTGGTGTCGCCCACGTAGTCCGCCCCCCACCCGCGGTCGATGAGCTGCCCGCGCGTGAGCACGCGGCCGGCGTTGCGCAGCAGCAGCTCGAGCAGGTCGACCTCCTTGAGCGGCAGCGACACCGCGCCCCCGCCCACGGTCACCGTGTGGCGCTC
>JALQCY010000017.1 GCA_023241745.1 Isoptericola peretonis
GAAGGGCAGCAGGTAGTGCAGCGAGAAGAAGCGGTTGAGCGTGGCGTTGTCCACCGCCGGCCCGCCGAGCAGCCATTCCTGGATCGACGGCCCGATGCCCGGGATGGCGCCGAAGAGGCCGGTGATCACCGTGGCGCCCCAGAACGACATCTGCCCCCAGGGCAGCACGTAGCCCATGAACGCCGTCGCCATCATGGCGAGGTAGATCAGCATCCCCACGATCCACGTCACCTCGCGCGGCG
>JALQCY010000018.1 GCA_023241745.1 Isoptericola peretonis
GGGTCGGTGACGGTGCGGCTCAACCGGGACGGCCCGGGCGGGGAGCTCCGGATCGAGGTGGTCGACGACGGCCGCGGGCTGCCGCCCGGGCACGCCGAGGGCCTCGGCCTGGCCGGCATGCGCGACCGGGTGTCGGCGGTGGGCGGCACCCTCGACGTCGCGCCAGGCGAGCACGGTGGCACGCGCGGCGAGGTGCACGTGCCGGCCGGGGGCCGGTCGTGAGCGCCGGCGCGGGCGGC
>JALQCY010000001.1:0-708053 GCA_023241745.1 Isoptericola peretonis
CCCGGACGACGCCGCAGCCAGTGCGTCGTCGTCCGGGCTTCTCTATCTCGCGCTTGGGGGTTCTCTATCTCGCGGGAATCAGTGCTTGGCCGTCGCCTTCTCGGCGCCGGCGCCCGTGAGCGAGCGGACCTCCATCTCCGCGAACTTCTCGGGGTGCGGCTTCTCCTTGGACAGGAACGTGCCGATGATCCCGAGCAGGAAGCCCAGCGGGATCGAGACCAGGCCCGGGTTGGTGAGCGGGAAGACGTCGAAGTCCGCGTCGGGGAACATCGCCTTCTCGTTGCCGGACACCGTGGGCGACAGGACGATGAGCAGGATGCACGAGATCAGCCCGCCGTAGATGCTCCACAGCGCGCCCGAGGTGTTGAACCGCTTCCAGAAGAGCGAGTACACGATCGTCGGCAGGTTGGCCGAGGCGGCCACCGCGAACGCGAGCGCCACGAGGAACGCGACGTTCTGGTTCTGGGCGAAGATGCCGCCCACGATGGCGATGATGCCGATCACGACCACGGTCCACCGGGCGATCCGCACCTCGGAGTCGGGCTTGACCTGCCCCTTCTTGATCACGTTGGCGTAGATGTCGTGGGAGAAGCTCGCCGCGGCCGTGATGGTCAGGCCGGCCACGACCGCGAGGATCGTCGCGAACGCGACCGCCGAGATCAGCCCGAGCAAGATCTCCCCGCCGAGGGCGAACGCGAGCAGCGGCGCCGCCGAGTTCACCCCGCCCGGCGCGTTCTCGATGGTCTCCGGCCCCACCAGCGCCCCGGCCCCGTAGCCGAGCACCAGGGTGAAGAGGTAGAAGATGCCGATGAGCCAGATCGCCCAGACCACAGACCGGCGCGCCTCCTTGGCGGTGGGCACGGTGTAGAAGCGCATGAGCACGTGCGGCAGACCGGCGGTGCCGAGCACCAGGGCGAGCGCGAGCGACAGGAAGCTCAGCTTGGTCGTGCCGTCCGTCCCGTACTGCTTGCCCGGCTCGAGCAGCGCCTCGCCACCCGGCCCGGCCATCTCGACGGCGCCGCCGAGCAGGTCGGACAGGTTGAAGCCGAACTTGGCCAGCACCCAGAAGGTCATGATCGCGGCGCCCACGATGAGCAGCACCGCCTTGATGATCTGCACCCAGGTGGTGCCCTTCATGCCACCCACCAGGACGTACAGGATCATCAGCGCGCCGACCACGGCGATGACGAGGCTCTGCCCGGCCCGGCTGTCGACCCCCAGCAGCAGTGCGACGAGCCCGCCCGCCCCCGCCATCTGCGCGAGCAGGTAGAAGAAGACCACGAGCAGGGTGGCCAGCGCCGCCGCCATCCGCACCGGTCGCTGCTTGAGCCGGAACGACAGCACGTCCGCCATCGTGAAGCGGCCGGTGTTGCGCAGCAGCTCGGCCACCAGCAGCAGGGCGACGAGCCAGGCGACGAGGAAGCCGATCGAGTACAGGAACCCGTCGTACCCGTTGATGGCGATGGCGCCGCAGATGCCGAGGAACGACGCCGCGGAGAGGTAGTCGCCGGCGATCGCGGTGCCGTTCTGCGGGCCGGTGAAGTTGCGGCCGCCGGCGTAGAAGTCCGCGGCGGACTTGTTCTGCCTCGACGCCCGGAACACGATGACGAGCGTCACGACGACGAACGCCGCGAAGATGCCGATGTTCACCCAGGGGTTGCCGATGTCGGTGCTGTTCACAGCTCGCCCTCCTCGATCTCGCGGCGCAGCGCGTCCGCCCGCGCGTCGAACTTCCGGTTCGCCCAGCGGGCGTACAGCATCGTGATGACGAACGTGGAGACGAACTGGCCGAGCCCGAACAGCAGGCCGACCGTGATGTTGCTGCCGCCCAGGCGGATGCTCATGAAGTCGTGGGCGTAGTTGGCGAGCAGGACGTAGACGAAGTACCAGACGAGGAACAGCGCCGTCATCGGGAACACGAAGTTCCGGAACGCGCGCCGCAGGCCCTGGAACTCGTCCGACCGCTGGACCCGCTGGTACTCGGTCTCGCCGGGTGGCGGTCCTTCCGTGGACAGGTCGGTCATGATGCCTCCGTTGGCTCATGCGGATGACCGGGGCCACGCTGCCCCGGTCGATATCGTTTCGCGAGGCACACCCTGCTAGAGCCGCAGGGTGTGGCGCAAGTCACTGCCCGGGCGGGTCTGCACTCAGCTCCGTACGTACTCCAGGTCCGTCACGACCCGGCCGGCCGCGGAGCCCTTCTTCTCGAAGCTCGTCAGCACGCGTCCCTCGAACCGCGGCGCACGCGCCCCGGGCCCGTGGGCGTTGTGGAAGTCGTCGCTGGCCTCGAGCACCTCGAGCATCTGGTCGGCGTACTCCACCCAGTCGGTCGCGAGCCGCCACACCCCGCCCGGGCGCAGCACGCGCGCGGCGAGCCCGGCGAACGCGGGGGTGACCAGCCGGCGCTTCTGATGCCGCTGCTTGTGCCACGGGTCGGGGAAGAACACCCACAGCTCGTCGACGGACGCCGCCGGCAACGCCGTGTCCAGCAGCTCGGCGGCGTTCGCCTCCACGAGCCGCAGGTTGCCGAGCTCGTTGCCGGGGGCGCCGCCGTCCCGCCCGGGGTCGGCGCCGGCGTGCCCGGCCCGCACGATGGTCTGCGCCAGGCCCGGCGTGTACACCTCGACGGCCAGGTGGTCCCGCTCCGGGTGCGCGGCCGCGGCACCGACGATCGCCTCGCCCTGCCCCGACCCGATCTCGACCAGCAGCGGGGCCTCGCGGCCGAAGACCTGCGCCGGCTCGAACCGCCAGTCCGGCGCGACAGACGTCACGGCCAGGTCACGCGGGACCTCCACGAGGTACCGGTCGCGGCGGGTGTCCCAGGCCTTGCGCTGCGCGGCCGTGAGGCGCGCGCTGCGCCGCACGAAGCTGACGGGCTGGCGGCGGTACCGCGGGTCGACGGGCTCGGTCGGCAGGTCGGTCGGCACGTCGGCCGGCTCTGACGTCACGGGGTCGGGCACGGGTCCAGGGTAGTCGGGCGACACGGCGGGGCGGCCCACGGGGGCCGGCTCAGGTGCTCAGCTCCACCAGGGCGAGCAGCGCGGCGCCGTACGCCTCGGCCGCGTCGGCGGCGGCGAAGGTCCGCGTCCCGTCGAGCAGCTCCACCTCGACCTCGTACCCCTCCTCCGTCCGCGACAGCCCACGGAACGTGGAGCGCAGCAGCTCGCGCAGCTGGTCCTCGCGCGGCAGCCACAGCGCCTCCTCGATGGCGACGGAGTCCAGCGCCCACTCCGTGGTGCCGTTGAAGCCCAGGATCGTGCCGGTCGGGAACTCGTGGGCCTGGATCGTCATCGTGCTGACCGTGAACACGTCGGCGGACAGCTCGGGTGCGTCGATGCGGAACCGGTCGCCGTCGGCGGGGCGCCAGACCAGCCCCGCGTCGCGCAACCGGGCCGCGAGCTCGGTGGAGATCATCGCCTCATCCTCCGCCCGGTCGCGGCCCGGCGCGCGCCGGTCCGGCGCCCCAGGCGTTCACCCCAGGCCGACCACCCGCTGCACGAACCAGAACAGCCCGACCACGGCGACGCCGGCCGCGAGGAGGGCCGTCACCCGTCGCGCGGCGCCGGGCGCCCGTCGTCTCAGCAGCGCGAGCAGCGGGAAGACCGCCGCGACGATCGCGAGCTGCACGACCTCGATCCCGACGTTGAAGACGAGGAGGGATCCGAGGAGCCCCCACGACCAGGGCTCGTCGAGCCCCAGCGCTCCGGCGAACCCGAGCCCGTGCACCAGCCCGAAGGCGAACACGACGGCGAGGCGGTTCAGGTCGGACCGTGTCAGGTCGTACCAGGGACGGCGCGGCTCGGTCGCCACCTCGAGGACGTCGAGGGACGGCGGCGCACCGGGCCGCTGCTGCCAGAGGTGCCCGGCCGCGACCGCCGCGATCGAGATCGCGATGACCGGTTCGACCACGGCCCCCGGCGCGCTCACGGCGCCGGTCGCGGCGAGCAGGAACGTCACCGAGTGCGCCACGGTGAACGCCGTCGCCACCAGCACGACGTCGCGCAGACGGCGCGAGGCGACGATGAGCGCCAGCAGGAACAGCAGGTGGTCGGGGCCGAGCAGCAGGTGCTCCGCACCGAGCACGAAGAACTCGCCGAGGCGCTGGCCCCCGTGGCCCTCTCCCGTGGTCACGGTGGGGTCGGACGGCGTGAGCACCGCCGAGCCCTGCTCGTCGTCGAGGTCGTAGGTGACCATCGTCTCGGTGGTGTGCACGAAGGTCTCGGCGTCCGGGAAGAGCGCGCTGAACAGCGTGTGCGTCTGGCTGCCGTCGTCACCGGCCGGGCACGCGTAGTCGAGCGCGACGGTGGCGTACGCCGTGCCGCCGCGGTCCCCCGCGGTGGGGTCGCCCGCGAGCGCCGGTGTGCAGAGCTCGTCCCCCGCCGCGACCTGGAACCGTTCGACGACGTAGGCCGTCACCTCCGGGGCATGTTCCGCGAGCTGGGCCTCCTGTGCGGCGTGCCCCCGGGCGTCGTAGGCCTCGGCGGTGAGCCAGGCGGACTTCATGAGCAGGTCGTACTCCAGCTCGAGCTCGACGTGCACGTCCGCTCCGTCGCCGCCGGTGACCTCCGCGTACGCGTCGGTCGTGGCGTCGTGGGCGGCGGCGGGCGCGCCGACGGCGAGCCCCAGGGCCCCGAGGGCCGTCGTGAGAGCCGCCAGGACGGCGCCGCGACGCGACGCCGTCCTGGCCTTCGTGGTGGTCACGACCGGTGGCCCTCCGGCACCTGCGAGCCGGGCACGGTCCCGGTGCCCTTCGGCCACGGCCGGCCGGCGCCGGTGGTGAAGAGCGCCGGGTCGGCCGCCGTCACGCCTCCGCCGGGGGTGGTGGCGGTGACGACCCACGCGTACTGCGTCTCCCGACGCAGGTGGTCCCATCGCACGGACGCCACGTCGCCGGACGCCACGGTCCTGGTGCCGATCACGCGGGTCGGCGCGTACACGGCCAACGAGTCGGTGACGAGCGACGTGGTCCGGGTGGTGAGGTCCACCGGCAGCACCATGGTGTCGGCCGTCGAGTCGTACCGGGCGAGCGGGTCCCACTCGTCGGCCCCGAAGTCGTCGAGGAACGGCGAGTAGGTGTCCACGGTCATCTCGGCCCGGTCGACGTCGAACTGCAGCAGCCGGAAGTACGACGCACCGAAGCGCAGCCGCTCGGCGGGGTCGTAGCCGCCGATCGCGCCGAGCCCCACGCGCTGGGCCGGCACGGTGAACGCCTGGTAGTCGGCGAGCAGCTCCACGACGCCGTCCGCGATCTGGCCGACCTTCGGCTTCACGTTGGTGGTGACGCCGTGCACGTGCCCGGCGAGCACCAGGAACACGTTGTCGTTCGGCTCGACGACGTACTTGTACAGCGGCGACCCGTCGGGCGAGGCGAAGCCGGCGTCGCGGCCGTCCTTCTGGGTGCTGGCCGCGAGGTACGCGTGCGTCATGAGGATCCCGTTGCGGTCGGGGTACCGCTCGAAGATCCCGTCGGCCCACTCGGCCTCCTCACGCGTGACCCCGTAGCCCATGCCGACGGCGACGAAGTCCAGCCCTCCCGCGGAGAACAGCACGTAGTGGTTGGAGTTGTCGCCCTCGCGCCACGCGCCATACTCGGCGTTCTCCCAGGACCGGGAGGCGGCCTCGTACCGGTCGGGCCCGAAGTACTCGTTGTAGCCGTCGGCGCCGCCGGCCGTGCCCGACCAGTTGTCGTGGTTGCCCGCGACCGCCGAGTTCGGGATGCCGTCGATCTTCTCCTGCTGGCGGGAGGAGACCTCGAACTCGCCCGTCACCTGCTCCTGCATCGCCTCGTCCTGCGGCTTGCGGATGTTGTTCTCGATGAGGTCACCGGTGTGCGAGACGAACGCGATCTTGCGCTCGTCGGCATTCGCGGCGATCCAGTCGACCACCCCGGCGTACGCGGACTCCCAGATCGCCCGCTCCTCGGCGGTCTCCTGCTCGACCGCACCCTCGGACAGGTACTGGGTGTCCGTCATGTGCGCGATGGAGAAGTCGTGGTCCGCCGGGTCGCCGAACCCCTCCCCACCGGTGCCGAGGTCGTCCGCGAACGGGTCGGTGGCGGTCACCATGACGTGCACGACGCCGCGGTCGCGGTGCTCCGGGGCGGAGGGTGCGGTGAGCACGGTGTCGCCCTCGGCGGAGCCGCGGGACGACGCGAGCGTGTCCCACGCCTTCGTGCGCGCGTCCCACACCAGCAGCGAGACCTCGCGGGCGGGGTCGGCGGTGCCGCTCCAGCGGACCACCGGGTGCTCCTCGCGGGACCTCACGCGCACGTCGAAGCGCTGGTAGGCGACGGCGTCGGCCTGCGGGGAGTCGAGCGTGCGCTCGTCGCCCGCGGCCAGCCCCTTCGCCGAGGCGCGCTTCGCCCCGCGCGGGTTCAGTTCGGTGGGGACGGCGTCGGCCGTGCCCTGTCGGACCTCGCCGGGGAGCAGGACGTCCGCCTGGGCGAACGTCGCGGTGACCGTGCCGTCGTCCGGCCCCGCGACGCGCGCCTCGAGGGTGACCGGCGCCTGGGCGTCGGCGGTCCCGGACGCGGGCGCGAGGTCTGTCGGCACGTCGGGGACGCCCGCGCTGGTGAAGGCGATCTCGCGGGTGGCCGTGTTGCCGAGCGAGTCCGTGGTCGCCACCTCGAGGGTGTGGTCCCCGGCGGCGAGGCCCGGGCCGATCTCGGTGCCCAGGGCGATGGCCTCGCCGTCGAGCGTCACCTGCGGGTCGCCGACGACGCCGTGCGCGTCGTCGAGCTCGACCGCGAGCGGGACGGCGCTGCGGATCGTCGCGCCGGCCGCGGGGGTGGACGACACGACGCGGGGAGCCGAGTTGTCCGTCTCGAGCACCCGCCTGGCGGTCTCCCCCGTGGTCGACGTCGCCGCGAGCTCGTGCTCGCCGTCGTCCAGGCCGGCGGTGTCCACGTCGGCGCGCAGGCCGCGCGCCGGCGCGTCGACGAGGAAGTGCAGGTCGACCTGGCGGAACGAGTTGAGGTTGGAACCGCAGGTGCCGTCGCCGAGCCCGTAGGACGTCGCGGCGTTCTGCTGCTGTGCGGTGCCCGCTGCCGGCGTCAGCACGACGTCCGAGATCGTGAAGTCGTCGAGGTTGCAGTCGTTCTCGAACGCGCCGGTGACGACGTCGACCTGGTTCCAGCCGGGCATCAGCCACTCGCCCGGGAACGTGATCTCGCCGCGGCCGCCCACGATGGTCTGGTCGATCCGCCGCTCGATGCCGTTGATGCGCAGCGCGTTGCTCGCGGAGCCGTCCAGCGAGTTCGAGCCGACGACGAACGAGATCGTGGCCTCGCCGTGCCCGAGGGCGTCGAACACGGTCTCCCCCGGCGCGTCGACGGTCCAGACGAGCTCGACCTTCTCCCGGGCGGTGGTGCTGGAGCCGCAGCTCCCGTCGCCCATCGCGTACGAGCCCTCCAGGTCGCCCGGCGGCGTGACGGTGCCGTCGGCGACGCTCAGCGCGAGGTTCGCCGCCGAGAAGTCGTCGAGGTTGGCGCCGCACGAGGAGGACACGTCGCCGGCGACCAGGGCGATCGTGTTCTCGCCCGGGTGCAGCAGCCGGTTGGGCACGCCGACCTCGACACGCTCGGACACGAGGTCCCTGCCGCCCTCCCCACGCAGGTCGAGCCGCGTGCCGTTGACGAGCAGGTGGTTCTGGTAGCGCGTCTCGATCGAGTTGGTGCCGACGTCGAACGAGAACACGGAGACCCCGTCGCCGAGGGTCCGCGGCCCGGCGACCGGCTCCCCGTCGAGGGTCAGCGCCGCCGTGCCGCCGTCGCCGTCCGCGGGTGCGGCGGCGGTCACCGTCTGGACGCCGCGCGTCAGGGTGCCGTCCTCCGGGCTCACGACGGGCGCGCCCGCGGGCGGGTTGTTCACCCGCACCGTGTGCGCCGTCGTGGCACCCGACCGGGTCGTGGCGACCACCTCGTGCGGGCCGTCGGCGAGCGCGGTCGTGTCGACGTCCGCGGCGAGGCCGGTCGTGGCGCCGGGCACGCCGTCCACCTCGAACGTCACGGTCGCCTCCTTGACGTAGGAGGTGTTGGTGCCGCACGAGCCGTCGCCCATCGAGTAGCCGAAGGCGTTCCCGGCATCGCCGGCCGTCTCCCCCAGCAGCTCGAGCTGCATCTCGGAGATCACGAAGTCGTCGAAGTTCACGCCGCAGGAGGAGTCGAGCCCTCCCGCGTGGATCTCGACGGTGTTGGTGCCCTGGACCAGCCAGTCGTTCGGCACGGGCACCTCGACGCGCTCCGACACCCAGGTGCGTTCCTGGTCCACGCGGTGCCCGTTGACGACGAGGTAGTTGCCGAACGCGGCGTCGGCCGAGTTGCTCCCGACGTCGAACGTGAGCGTGGACGACCCCGTCGTCGCGGCCAGGCCGGGCAGGTCCGCCCCGTCGACGGTGATGCGCCCGACCGGGTCGCCCGCCGTGGTCGGCGAGGCGGCGAACGTCACCGAGCCCTCGAGGTGGGCCCCGTCCTCCGGCGCCAGGTCCGGCGCGGTCCCGGGCGTCGTCGGCTTCGTGCCGGGCTTCGTGCCGGGCTTCGGGTCGGGCCAGCCGGGGAATCCCGCGTAGCGGTCGTCGTCCGACGTCGCGGGTTGCGTCGTGGGCTGCGTCGCGGGCTGCGCGGCGGCGGGCGCGAGGCCCGCGGCGGGCAGCGCCAGCGAGGCCGCCACGACGCACACGGCGAGCGTGGACGCGCGCCGGCGTCCTGGGGGGTTCGGCCGCATCAGCGTGCCGTCCTTCCTGTCGTCGATGAGGGAAGGGCGTTCCCGCAGGCAGCCCGGGCCCACCCGGGACCACAGGTTTCCGGCGGCGGGTGAACTCCACGGTGCGTGCCGGGGGCGACGGGGAGAACTCTGGACGACCACTGGACGCGGCGACGGCGGCACGACGAAGCCCCGCCCGGCGCTGCCGGACGGGGCCTGGAGTGTGGTGCGCCATCAGGGACTCGAACCCCGAACCCGCTGATTAAGAGTCAGCTGCTCTGCCAATTGAGCTAATGGCGCGTGGCCAGAGGACGCCTGCAGGCTCGCACCGGAGGTTCCTCACGCGACGAGGTCCCCGTGACCCGGGGACCTCGTGCTGGTGCGCCATCAGGGACTCGAACCCCGAACCCGCTGATTAAGAGTCAGCTGCTCTGCCAATTGAGCTAATGGCGCTGGCGGGGTGAAACATTACCAGCCGTCCCCGCCTGCCGAGAAACCGTCTCGACCCGTCGGACCTGTGACCTGCGTGACAGGCGGACCGACGAGCCCTCGACCCGTCACCGGAACGCCTGGTGACCCGTCAGGTGCCGTCCCAGGATCAGGGTGTGCACCTCGTCGGTGCCCTCGTAGGTACGGACGGACTCGAGGTTGGCCGCGTGCCGCATCGGCGAGTGCTCCAGGGTGATCCCGTCCCCGCCGAGCACGGTGCGCGCGGACCGCGCGACCTCGATCGCGGACCGCACGTTGGCGAGCTTGCCCGCCGAGATCATGTGCGCCTCGAGACGGCCGGCGTCCTTGAGCCGGCCGAGCCGTAGTGCGAGGAGCTGCGCGCGCGCGACCTCGAGCGCCATGTCCACGAGCTTCGCCTGCGTCAGCTGGAACGCGGCGAGCGGGCGCCCGAACTGGACCCGGTCACCCGCGTGCCGCAGCGCGGCGTCCAGGCAGTCGCGCGCGGCACCCGACGCGCCCCAGGCGATCCCGTACCGCGCCTCGTCCAGGCACGCGAACGGCCCGGCCAGGCCGGGGTGGTGCGGCAGGATCGCGTCCGCGGGCAGCCGCACGTCGTCGAGCACGACGTCGCACTGCACCGACGCACGCAGCGACAGCTTGGGCTCGATGGGCGTCGCCGTGAACCCGGGCGTCGACGTCGGCACCAGGAAGCCGCGCACGCGCCCCGCCCCGCCACGGCCGTCGTCGGCGCCCTCGTCGGACGTCCGCGCCCAGACGACGGCGACGTCCGCGATCGACGCCAGGCCGATCCAGCGCTTGCGACCGGAGAGCACCCACTCGTCACCGACGCGCGTCGCGGTGGTCCGCATCGCCGCCGGGTCGGACCCGGCCGTGGGCTCGGTGAGCGCGAAGCAGCCGACGGCGTCGCCCGCGGCCATCCGCGGCAACCAGCGGTCCTGCTGCTCGGGCGAGCCGTGCTTCGCGATCGCGGACATCGCGAGGGAGCCCTGCACGGAGACGAACGTGCGGATGCCCGAGTCGCCCGCCTCGAGCTCCGCCATGGCGAGCCCGTACTCGACCGCCGAGCGGCCCGCGCAGCCGTGCCCCTGCAGGTGCATGCCGAGCAGCCCGGCCTCCGCGAGGCGCGGCACCAGGTCGAGCGGGAAGACCCCGTCGGCGTACCACCGTCCGACGTGCGGGCGCACGTGCTCGTCGACCAGCGCACGCACGCGGTCGCGGGTGTCGCGCTCCGAGCGGCTCAGCTCGTCGTCGAGCGCGAGCAGGTCCAGGGGGTCGCTCGTCATGGGCCCACCGTAGCGACGGCGGGCAGGGCCGTCAGGCAGGGGGCTGGCAGGAGGCAGGACGGCGTCAGAGGTACAGGCCGGTCGCGCCGCCCTCGTCGTCGGTCTCCGTGACGCCGTGCACGTCACGCTCGCGCAGCAGCACGTAGTCGGTGCCGCCGAGGTCCACCTCGGCCCGGTCCTCGGGGTCGTAGAGCACGCGGTCGCCCACGGCCACCTGGCGCACGTGCTCGCCCTTCGCCACCACGACGGCCCACGCCAGCCTCTTGGGTCCGGACGCCGTGGCGGGGATCACCAGCCCGGCCGTCGACTGCCGCTCGGACGAGTCCACCTCCGGCTGCACCAGCAGGCGGTCGTGCAGCATGCGGATGGGCAGGGGTGTGGTGCGCGGTGCGGGGTCGGTCACGGAGGCAACGCTAGACGACAGGGGCGTCTACGCTCGACGCCGGGGTCCTCCGCGGCCCACCCGCCACCCGTCCTCAGCGACCACCAGGAGTGCACGTGACCCGTCTCGCCGTCGGCGACGCCGCCCCCGCCCTCGAGCTGCCCGCCGTTCTGCCCGGCCCGTCGGGGACCGGCGCCGCGACCGGCGTCTTCTCCCTGGCGGCCGCGCTCGCGGAGCCGGGCCGCAAGGGAGTCGTCGTGTACTTCTACCCCGCCGCGATGACACCCGGCTGCACCACCGAGGCCTGCGACTTCCGCGACTCCCTCGCGTCCCTGCAGGGCGCCGGCTACGCCGTCGTGGGCGTCTCCCCCGACGGCGTGGACAAGCTCGCGAAGTTCGCCGAGCGCGACGCGCTGACGTTCCCTCTCGCCGCCGACACCGAGCACACCGCGCTCGAGGCCTGGGGCGCGTGGGGCGAGAAGAAGAACTACGGCAAGACGTACGTCGGCGTCATCCGCTCCACCGTCGTCGTCGACCCGGACGGCAAGGTCGCCGTCGCGCAGTACAACGTCAAGGCGACCGGGCACGTCGCCCGGTTGCGCAAGACGCTGGGCCTCGACTGACGTCCCAGCGCGAGGGTGCCGAAGGCGGGACTCGAACCCGCACGCCCTGAGGCACGGCGACCTAAGCGCCGCGTGTCTGCCAGTTCCACCACTCCGGCCGAGCGCGCGCCAGTCTAGCGACGCACGACGGCCGCCCCGGACATCCCCGGGGCGGCCGTCGTGCGTGGTCCTCGTGTCGCGGGCGATCAGGCCTGCGGCGAACCGTTGTTCGCGGCGGCGATCTGGGCGCGCACGTCGTCCATGTCGAGGCCCTTGACGGCCTCGACGACCTGCTTCAGCGCGGGCGCGGGCAACGCGCCGGCCTGGTTGAAGACGAGCACGCCCTCGCGGAACGCCATCAGCGTGGGGATGGCGCTCACGCCGGCGGCCGCGGCGATGCGCTGGTGCGCCTCGGTGTCGATCTTGGCGTGCACCACGTCCGAGTTCTCCTCGGACGAGGCCTCGAAGACGGGTGCGAACTGCTTGCACGGGCCGCACCACTCGGCCCAGAAGTCCACGAGGACGATGTCGTTGTCGGTGACGGTCTTCTCGAACGTGTCGTCGGTGAGCTCGACGGTGGCCATGGATGTCCTTCCGGTGGGGTTCTCCTCGGCACAGCATCGGCGCCGCCCCCAGTATTCCCGGCGCGCCGTCAGCCCGCGCTGGCGTGGCGGACGGGCTGGTAGAAACGACCTGTGACCGACACGGCCGAGTTTCCCCCCGACGACGAGTTCTACCGCGACGAGCCGCAGCCTGCGGGCTGGCTGACCCCGGAGGACCTCGCGGCCGTGCGCGCACAGCTCCCCCTGGTCTACGTCGACGCGGTGCCCGTCCGGGTGGACGACTCGGGCGACGTGGTCGCCGTCGGGCTGCTGCTGCGCGTCACGCCGCTCGGCACCATGACCCGCGCGCTGGTCTCCGGCCGGGTGCTTTACCACGAGCGGGTGCGCGACGCCCTGCTGCGGCACATCGAGAAGGACCTGGGCCCCGTCGCGCTGCCGCAGGTGCCGGCGTCTCCCCAGCCGTTCACGGTGGCCGAGTACTTCCCCACCCCCGGCATCACCGCGTACCACGACCCGCGCCAGCACGCGGTCTCGCTGGCCTACGTCGTGCCGGTCACCGGCGACTGCCGGCCGCAGCAGGACGCGCTCGACCTGGCGTGGCTGACGCCGGAGGAGGCGTGCAGCGACACGGTGCAGGCCGAGATGATCCACGGCCAGGGCACTCTCGTGAAGCAGGCGATGGCCTGGGTGGGCCGGCTGGCGTGAGCCGCCGGACGGCGGGCGCCTCCACCTCCTGATCGTGCTCCCGCGCTCGGGGGCGTGCTCATGGAGCTGGTCATCGCGATCGTCGACAGGCCGGCTGTCGAACCTCCTGCTGCACACCGCGTCGCCCGTGCTCGCGCTGTTCGCCTGGCTCGTCCCGGGGCCGCGCCCGCGGGTGGCCCCGCGGACCGTCGGCTGGTCCGTCGTCGGGCCCCTGGCGTGGATCGGCTGCACCTTCGCGCGCGGCGCGGTCGTGGGCTGGTACCCGTACCCGTTCCTGGACGTCGGCGAGCTGGGCCTGGCGCTCGGGCGGACCTCTGGCTGCCGACGGCCCCCGACCGGCGATGAGTTCCGGGTCGCCCAGGGGTCAGCCACGCGGCAGCACGGCACACGGGCCGGCGCCGACCGCACCCGGAGGAGACGCATGGGACAGCTGGTCTACTCGATGATCACGTCGCTCGACGGCTACGTCGAGGCCACGGAAGGCAGCATCGGCGCGGGCGCCGAGGACCCTGAGGTGCACACGTTCGTCGGCGACGTCTTCCGCGACGTCGGCACGTACCTCTACGGCCGACGGATGTACGAGACGATGGTGTTCTGGGAGACCGCCGACCAGGACCCGGACGCCCCACCGCACATCCTGCAGTACGCCCGTGACTGGCAGGCGGCCGAGAAGGTCGTGTACTCGACGACGCTCGCGGACGTGTCCAGCGCCAGGACCCGGGTCGAGCGGACCTTCGACCCGGAGGCGGTGCGGCGGCTCAAGGCGGAGTCCGAGCGCGACCTCACCGTCGACGGCCCGAACCTGGCGGCCCAGGCGGTCCGGGCCGGCCTGGTCGACGAGTACCACCTGTTCATGACCACGACGGTGGTCGGCGGCGGCAAGCGGTTCTTCCCGGACGGCGTCCGCCTCGACCTCGACCTCGTCGAGGAGCGCGCCTTCGCCAGCGGGCTGATCTACGCGCGCTACCGGACGCGCTGAGCCGGGTCCACGGCGAGATCCCGCTGCATCGAGGCGGTGGTGCCGGGGGCGAAGCCGGACTCGTTACGTGCGCAGGAACGCCAGCAGCCGGTCGGTCGTCCGGTCGCGGTGCGGCACGTCGTCGCCCGTTCGTCAGGACCCGAGGTCGAGCACCGGCCAGTCCGCCAGGTCCGAACGCATGCGGCGGTCGTGGGTGGCGACGACGACGGCGGCCGGGGTGGCGACCAGCGCCCGTGTCAGCTCGTCCACGAGGTCCACGGACAGGTGGTTGGTCGGCTCGTCGAGCAGCAGCAGGTGCGGTGCGTGCAGCAGGGCGCGGGCGAGCTCGAACCGGCGCCGCTGCCCGGCCGACAGCTCGGCGAGCGGGCGGTCCAGGTCCTCCTCGCTGAGCAGGCCCAGCGCGGCGACCGGCACGACCCGCTCGGGGTCCAGCTCGCCACGCTGCAGCAGCGCCAGCGCCTCCACCGCGTACGCGTCGAACCCTGAGCGCCGCGCCGCGTCGCCCGGATCGGCGTCCGGCGCGAGCGCCGTCTCCTGCGTCACGACGCCCAGCCGGGCACCCGCCGTGACGGCCCGCGTCCCGCGGTCGAGGGCGACCTGCCCCGCGAGGGCCGCGAGCAGGGTCGACTTGCCCGTCCCGTTCGGCCCGACGACGAGCAACCGGCCCGACGGCGGCACGGCGATCCGCGTCCCGGGGAGGTCGACCCGCACCCCGCCGTCGTCCGCGACCACACGCGGGGATCGGACCTCGACGAGGGGGTCGCCCGGGTCCCACCCCGGCGACATCGCGGGCAGGTCCGGGAAGGCGAGCCGAGCGGGCGGCACGGGCACCTCGACGGCCTCGGCCTCGAGCTTCTGGACCAGCCGGTCGGCGGCCTTGACGTGGATCCGAGCCCGCGTGGCGCGCCGGTGCTTCTGCGAGCCCTTGGCCGGGCGCCACTCGTCCGACAGTCCCTCGTAGGAGGTGTCCAGCCGCTCGGCGAGCACGCGGGCGCGCTCCTGCTCCGCGCGGTAGCGCTGGCGCCAGCGGTGCAGGGCCTGGTTCTTCGCGAACCGGTACGCCAGGTAGCCCGGCTGTCCGTACAGCACCGGCTTGCCGTCCATCGAGGGGTCGAGGTCGAGGATGGCGGTGGCGACGTCGTCGAGCAGTTCGCGGTCGTGGGTCACGACCACGATGCCGCCGCGCCAGGCGACCAGCTCGCCCGTGAGGAACTCGATGGCGGAGTCGTCGAGGTGGTTGGTGGGCTCGTCGAGGAGCAGCAGGTCGGCGCGCTCGGCGAGCCGGCAGGCGAGGCGCACGCGGTACCGCTGCCCGACCGACAGCGTGTCGAGCCGACGGTCGGGGTCGCGGACGGCGTCGAGCCGGGTCAGCGCGACGTCGACCCGCCGGTCGGCGTCCCAGGCGGCCAGGTGCTCCGCGCGGGCGAGCAGCCCGGACAGGCGCCGCAGGTCGCCCGACTCGTGGTCGAACCCCGCGGCCTCGGCCTCGATCTCGGCCGCCAGGGCGCGGAGGCCCGCGAGCGTGTCCTGCACCAGGTCCCCGACCGTCTGCCCCGGGTCGACGGAGAGCTCCTGCTCCACGAGCGCGACGCTCCCGCGGCGCCGGACGGTGCCCTTGGCGGGCTTCAGGTCGCCGGCCAGCAGGTGCAGCAGGGTCGACTTGCCGGAGCCGTTCTCCCCCACCACCCCCAGCCGGGTGCCGTCCGACACGCGCAGGCTCACGCCATCGAGCACCGGGCGACCGGGATAGGCGAACGCGAGGTCGGAGGCGGTGAGCTGCACCCGACGATCCTAGGGCGAGCCGTTCCGGGGCTCGCATAGGGTGGGCGGCATGACTTCCCCCGCTTCCGAGACCGTGCCCGGCGCTGCCCTGCGGGCCGACGGCCGCACGCCCGCTCAGCTCCGCCCCGTCACGATCACCCGCGGCTGGACCCAGAACGCCGAGGGCTCCGTGCTGGTCGAGTTCGGCAACACCCGCGTGCTGTGCACGGCGTCGTTCACCGAGGGCGTGCCGCGCTGGAAGAAGGGCGCGGGCGAGGGCTGGGTCACCGCGGAGTACGCGATGCTCCCCCGCGCGACGAACGAGCGCAGCCAGCGCGAGTCGGTCAAGGGCAAGATCGGCGGCCGCACGCACGAGATCTCCCGCCTCATCGGTCGTGCGCTGCGCGCCGTCGTCGACGTCACGGCGCTCGGGGAGAACACGATCGTGCTCGACTGCGACGTCCTGCAGGCCGACGGCGGCACCCGCACCGCGGCGATCACCGGCGCGTACGTGGCCCTGGCGGACGCCGTCGCGTGGGGCACGCGGCACGGCCACGTCACCGGCGGCAAGCGGGTGCTCACCGACTCCGTCGCCGCCGTGAGCGTGGGCATCATCGACGGCGTCCCGATGCTCGACCTGCCCTACGTCGAGGACGTGCGGGCCGAGACGGACATGAACGTCGTGACGACCGGCTCGGGCACGTTCGTCGAGGTGCAGGGCACCGCGGAGCACGCGCCGTTCGACCGCGCCGAGCTCGACGCGCTGCTCGACCTCGCGGTCGCCGGCACGGCCGAGCTCACCGAGCTCCAGCGCGCCGCGCTGGCCCAGGAGCTGTGAGCGTGTCCGAGACCGCCACGCTGACGGTCCCCGCCGGCGCGCGTCTCGTGCTGGCCACGCACAACCGCAAGAAGCTCGTCGAGCTGCGCGCCATCCTGCGCGAGCAGCCCGGGCTGGACGCGCTGCCCGACGAGGCCGTGGTCACCGCGGGAGACCTCGGCGCCCCCGAGCCCGTCGAGGACGGCGTGTCGTTCGTCGAGAACGCGCTCATCAAGGCGCGCGCGCTGGCCGCGGCGACGGGCCTGCCCGCCGTCGCCGACGACTCGGGCCTGAGCGTGGACGTCATGGGCGGTGCGCCCGGCATCTTCTCGGCCCGCTGGGCGGGACGGCACGGCGACGACGTCGCGAACCTCGAGCTGCTGCTGGCACAGCTGGCGGACGTGCGCGACGAGCACCGGGGCGCGGCGTTCGTCTGCGCCGCGGCGCTGGTCACCCCGGACGGGCGCGAGGAGGTCTGCCTCGGGGAGATGCCCGGCACCCTCGTGCGCGCCCCGCGCGGCGAGAACGGCTTCGGCTACGACCCGATCCACGTGCCCGCCGAGCAGGCACCGGCGCCCGACGGCACACCCGGCACCCGCACGTCGTCGGAGCTCGAGCCGGCGGAGAAGAACGACATCAGCCACCGCGGCAAGGCGTTCCGCGCCCTCGCCCCGGTGGTCGCCGCCGCGCTCTGACGCCGCGGGAGCGTCAGAGCGCGGCGCGGCGGCGGGCGGCGAGCGTCGCGAGGGCCCGCCAGCCGAGCATCGTCACGCCCAGGAAGGCGGCGGTGACGACGGCGAACGACGGCTCGACGCCGCCGACGCCGAGCACGGGCCGCAGCGCCAGTCCCAGCACCACCGTGGCGAACCACACGGCCACGCCGGTGGGCCACACCTGCGCGGGCGCGCGCCAGGCGCGCGTGGCGAGCCAGCCGACCGCGAGGCCGACGAGGAACGGCACCGCCACCAGCGCGACGTGACCGAGGGCTCCCGCCGAGTCGTGGTTGACGGTGCCCACCACGGTGAAGACCGCGACGCACACGAGGTCGCAGACGACGGCCGGCCATGCGGGCAGCCGCGCGGTCCGGCGGTCAGGGCTCGCGGGAGCGGAGGGTGCAGGGGCGTCGTCCACGGGGCCGAGGCTACCGCTCACAGCTCGTGCACCCCGTCGGCCACCGCCAGCTCGACCGGGCCGTCGTAGACCTCCCGGGCCTCGGCGAGCGGCACCTGGGGGTCGCTCCACGACGCGATGTGCGTGAGCAGCAGCCGCCTGACGTCGGCACGGGCCGCGGCCTCGCCCGCGCGACGGCCCGTGAGGTGCACGCCGGGTTCCACGTCGTCGTCCCGACCCTCCTGGAACGCGGCCTCGCACAGGAAGAGGTCCGCGCCCCGCGCCCCGGCGACGAGCCCGTCGCACAGGTCGGTGTCGCCCGAGTACACGAGGGTGGCGCGCTCCCCGGGCCGCACGCTCGAGGGCCCGGTGACGCGCAGGCCGTACGCCTCCACGGGGTGGAACACCGAGAACGGCTCGAGCTCGAACGGCCCCACCCGCACGGGCGACCCGGCCTGCCACGCGCGGACGTCGTACTCCCCCGCCATCGACTCGCCGGGCTGCAGCCCGTACATCGCGGCCGCGCGCTCCTCCGTGCCGGCCGGGCCGAGCACCGGCAGCCGCCGGCCGGTCCCCGTGCGGGTCGCCCCGCTGGTCGGGTGGTACCGCAGGTACACGTACAGGCCGGACAGGTCGGCGCAGTGGTCGGGATGCAGGTGGGACAGCGCGACGGCGTCCAGGTCGAGCGGGTCGACGTGCCGCTGCAGCGCGCCGAGCCCCCCGTTGCCCAGGTCGAGGACCACGTTCCAGTCCCGCTCGCCATCGTGCGCCTGCAGCAGGTAGGTGGACGCGGGCGAGCTCGGACCCGGGAAGGAGCCGGCGACGCCGACGGTGACCAGCCTCATGCGGCCTCCACCAGGTCCACCTCCGGACCGAGGAACCGGCGCGCCAGCTGCTCGAACGGCTCGGGTGTGCCCGTGGCGAGGAAACGGTGCACGGGCGGCGGGGCGTCGGGCGAGCGCTCGAGGTCGTGCTGCACGAGGTTGCGGTACACGTCCTTGGCCGTCTCCTCCGCGCTGGAGACGAGGGTGACGTCCTCCCCCATGACGTACGAGACGGCGCCCGCCAGCAGCGGGTAGTGGGTGCAGCCCAGCACGAGCGTGTCGACGCCCGCGGCCTTCACCGGGTCGAGGTAGCGGTGGGCCACCTCGAGCACCTCGGGACCGGAGGTCTGCCCGCGCTCGACGAGCGGGACGAAGTCGGGGCACGCCTGGGTGGTGATCTCCAGCCCGGGGGTCACGTGGAACGCGTCGTCGTACGCGCGCGAGTCGACCGTGGCCTTCGTGCCGATGACGCCGATGCGCCCGGTCTTCGACGCGAGCACGGCGCGGCGCGCGGCCGGCCGGATCACCTCGACCACGGGGATGCCGCGTCGCACCGTATAGCGCTCGCGCGCGTCCGGCAGCGCCACCGCGGTGGCGGAGTTGCAGGCGATGACCAGCATCTTCACGCCCTCGTCGACCAGGCGGTCCATCACCGCGAGCGCCATCGCGCGCACGGCGGCGAGCGGCTTCGGCCCGTACGGGCTGTTCGCCGTGTCGCCGAGGTAGAGCACCTGCTCGTGGGGCAGCTGGTCGAGGATGGAGCGCGCGACGGTCAGCCCGCCGACGCCGCTGTCGAAGATCCCGATGGGGGCGTCGTTCACGCGAGGAAGCCTAGTCGTGACGGGCCGTCAGGACCCCCGAGAGTGAGCACCGACACGGCGTGGTGCCCGCCACAGCGGCGGCGTGGCCAGCGGCTACGGCGTCGAGCGCCCGGCCCGGAGGTCCGCGAGCATCTCGTCGACCAGGGACTCCTGCGCGAAGCCGGCGGCGACGAACACGCCGCCCCAGTAGCGCCGCTCCGGACCGCTCAGCCCGACGCGCTCCCACCCGGCGAGGTCGTCCGCGTCGTCCGCGTCGTCCGCGTCGTCGACGTCGTCGACGTCGTCCTCGAGCCCGGCGAGGACGTCGTCGTGCAGCGCCTCGACGTCAGCGTCGTCGACCAGGCCCAGTCGCTCGCCCAGCACCAGCCGCGCGTCGGTCAGCGCGCCGGCGAAGTCCTGCGCGGACTCGCGCGGCACGACGATCTCCGCGCCGTCCCGCGGGTCGTCCGCGGAACCGTCCGGGGGGTCGATCGCGTCCGCGAAGGCGAGGAGCCGCGCGACCTTCCTGGCGGCCAGGTCCGTCTGGGTCAGGTGCCGGAACTCGGTGGCGACGTCGGCGTCCTCGTCGTGGGCGTCCGGCAGCAGCCGCTGCACCGCCGGGTCCTGCGGCACCCGGGCCACACCTGTGAACGCGACGCCGTCGCCCACCTCGATCCCCGGCTCGATGCCGGACTCGGCGCGCAGCAGCTCCGCCACGTCCCGCGCGACGCGCGCGAGCACCTCACGCTCCACGTCCTCCCACCGGGCGACGTATCCCGCCGGCGCGGACCGGAACGGCGTCACGCCGCGCCTCCCTCGGAGGCGCCGCCGGACGAGCCGGACTGCCGCAGCGTGGCCCAGAGCCCGAACCCGTGCATCGCCTGCACGTCCACCTCCATGCGTTCGCGGGGACCGGACGACACGACGGCGCGGCCGTCGTGGTGCACCTGCATCATCAGCTTCTGCGCCTTCGGGGGCGGATACCCGAAGTAGCTCTCGAAGACGTAGCTCACGTACGACATGAGGTTGACCGGGTCGTTCCACACGATGGTGACCCAGGGGTCGGCGGTCGCGGTCACCGCCGCGGCCTCGGTCTCCCGCTCCACCTCGGTCGCTGCGACCGCTGTCGCGTGCGTCGTCGTCTGCCCGTTCACCGTCCCAGCCTAGGCACACCCGCGTGGCGGTCGTCGACCGTCCGCCAGGCGGTCTCGCCCTGCCGGATGCCCATGTGCGCCCTACCGTGGCCCCATGACCGACGAGCCCCGGGGCAGCGTCGCCCCGTCGCCCGACGCCGCGCCCACGACCACCGCCGCTCCCGCCGTCCCCGACTCGGTGCCTGCCGCACCGCTGCCGGCGATCCGTCCGTCCGTCGCGCTGCTCACGGACCGGTACGAGCTGACGATGCTCCAGGCCGCGCTCGCCGACGGCACCGCGCACCGGCACTGCGTCTTCGAGGTGTTCACGCGGCGGCTGCCGGCCGGGCGCCGGTACGGCGTCCTCGCGGGCACCGGCCGCGTCCTGGAGGCCCTTGCCCACTTCCGCTTCGGCGACGCGGAGCTCGCCTACCTCGAGCGGGCGGGCGTCGTCGACGACCGCACCCTCGACTTCCTGCGCGGCTACCGCTTCACCGGAACGATCCAGGGGTACGCCGAGGGTGAGGTCTTCTTCCCGGGCTCCCCGGTGCTGCAGGTCGAGGGCACGTTCGCCGAGGCCGTGCTGCTCGAGACGCTGATCCTGTCGATCCTCAACTACGACTCCGCCATCGCCTCCGCGGCGTCGCGCATGACCAGCGCGGCGGTGGACCGCCCGGTGCTGGAGATGGGCTCCCGTCGCGCGCACGAGCAGGCCGCCGTCGCGGCCGCGCGGGCCGCCGTCGTCGGCGGGTTCGCCGGGACCTCGAACCTCGAGGCGGGCATGCGCTACGGGCTCGACACGATCGGCACGGCCGCGCACGCGTTCACCCTGCTGCACGACGACGAGCGCTCGGCCTTCGACTCGCAGGTCGCGTCGCTCGGCGCCGGTACCACCCTGCTGGTGGACACCTACGACGTGCGCCGCGGCGTCGAGAACGCGGTCGCCGCCGCGGGCACGTCGCTCGGTGCGGTGCGCCTCGACTCCGGCGACCTCGGCGTGCTCGCCGTGGAGGTGCGCCGACAGCTCGACGAGCTCGGCGCCACGGGCACGAAGATCGTCGTGACGTCGGACCTGGACGAGCACGCCATCGCGGGGCTGGCCGCCATGCCCGTGGACGTGTACGGCGTGGGCACGTCGCTCGTCACCGGCTCCGGGGCGCCCACCTGCGGCATGGTCTACAAGCTCGTGGCGCGGGCCGACTCCTCCGGGGTGCTGCAGCCGGTCGCGAAGGCGTCCGCGCACAAGACGAGCCAGGGCGGGCGCAAGGGCGCCGCCCGGCGCTACGGCCCCGACGGCCGCGCCGTCGAGGAGGTGCTCGTCACCGGGCCCGACGACCTCGTCGTCGCCTGGTCGCCGGAGG
This sequence comes from Isoptericola peretonis, assembly GCA_023241745.1. GTDB lineage: Bacteria > Actinomycetota > Actinomycetes > Actinomycetales > Cellulomonadaceae > Isoptericola > Isoptericola peretonis. The sequence goes on from JALQCY010000001.1 coordinate 21,491, forward strand.
ACGGGGCGGACCCCGCCGGCCGGAGCGAGGACGGCGAGCGGTCCGACCTGCGCGCGCTGCTGGTGCCGCTCGTGGTGGACGGCGCCGTCGACTCCCGCTGGGTGGGCGCCTACGGCGTGCAGAACGCGGCCCGCCACCACCTCCAGGCCCGCACGGAGCTGCCGCGCGGCGGGCGCCGGCTGTCCGCCGGCGACCCGGCGATCCCCACCGTGGACCTCGTCCTGCGCTGAGGCGGCCCGACGGCGGCCCGGCTACTTCTTGCCGACGAACCAGCCGCGCACCATCTCGACGCGGGCCGTGAGCTGCTCGGCCGTGGCGAGCGGGACCTCGGGGCCCCCGCAGCGGCGCCGCAGCTCGTTGTGCACGGAGCCGTGCGGCGTGCTGCTCTTGCGCGCCCAGGCGGACACCAGCTTGGACAGCTCCTTGCGCAGCTCGGCGGCCCGGCGGTGCTCGGCCTCCGACTGCTCGAGGGCGGCCTCCGACGCCGTGGCCCCGCCCCGCCCGCGCACCTGCTGGGCCTGCCGCTGGCGCAGCAGCGTGGTCACCTGGTCGGCCTCGAGCAGGCCGGGCAGCCCGAGGAAGTCCAGCTCCTCGGCGGAGCCGACGTCCGCGCCGGTGCCGAACTCGCCGCCGTCGAACAGCACGCGGTCGAACGACGCCTGCGCCTCGAGCGCCTCGAAGGAGCCCAGGAGCTCCCCCGACGCCTTCTCCTCCCGGTTGGCCGCCGCGAGCAGCGCCGCCTCCGGGTCGTACTCGATGCCCTGCTCCTCCGCCGTCTTCGGGCGGTCCAGCGCGTGGTCCCGCTCGAGCTCCATGCCGTTGGCGAGCTCGAGCAGCAGCGGCACGCTCGGGAGGAAGACCGACGCCGTCTCGCCACGCTTGCGGGCACGCACGAATCGGCCCACGGCCTGCGCGAAGAACAACGGCGTCGAGGTGCTGGTGGCGTACACGCCGACCGCCAGGCGCGGCACGTCCACGCCCTCGGACACCATGCGCACCGCGACCATCCAGCGCGAGTCCCCCTGGGCGAACTCGTCGATGCGGGCGCTCGCCCCGTCGTCGTCCGACAGCACGACCGTGGGACTCTGCCCCGTGATCCGGGCCAGGTGGCCGGCGTACGCGCGGGCGTCCGTCTGGTCGGTGGCGATCACCAGGCCGCCGGCGTCCGGCACGGCGCGGCGCATCTCGGTGAGCCGCTTGTCCGCGCCCGCGAGCACCGAGGGGATCCACTCGCCGTTCGGGTCCAGCGCGGTGCGCCAGGCCTGGGCGTGCATGTCCTTGGTCATCGCCTCGCCGAGGCGCGCGCTGACCTCGTCGCCGGCCTTGGTGCGCCAGCGCATGTTGCCGGAGTACGTCATGAACAGCACCGGCCGCACGACGTGGTCGCGCAGCGCGTCGCCGTAGCCGTAGGTGTAGTCCGCCTTGGACCGGCGGATGCCCTCGCGGTCCTCCTCGTAGGTGACGAAGGGGATCGGCGCGGTGTCCGAGCGGAACGGGGTGCCCGTGAGCGCGAGGCGCCGCGTGGCGTCCTCGAAGGCCTCACGGACGGCCTCGCCCCAGCTCAGGGCGTCGCCACCGTGGTGCACCTCGTCGAGGATGACCAGCGTGCGCGCGGCCTCCGTGCGCGCGCGGTGCAGCGCCGGCTTGGCCGCGACCTGCGCGTACGTGAGGGCGACACCGTCGTAGTGCGACCCGTGCCGGCCCTGGCTGTTCTTGAACGACGGGTCGATCCGGATCCCGACGCGCGCGGCGGCGTCCGCCCACTGGTGCTTGAGGTGCTCGGTGGGCGCGACGACGGTCACGCGCCGCACGACGCCGGCCTCGAGCAGCTCGGTGGCCACCCGCAGCGCGAACGTCGTCTTGCCGGCGCCGGGCGTCGCGACCGCGAGGAAGTCCCGCGGGTCGCGGCGCCGGTACAGCTCGAGCGCCTCCGCCTGCCAGGCACGCAGGTTGGACGCGGTGCCCCACGGCGCCCGGCGGGGGAACGCCGGGCTGAGGTGGGACGCCGCGGCCGACGACGGCGACTGCGGCATCGGCTTGACCGGCTCGGCGGCCGCCGAGAAGAGATCGGGGGTGGACTCGGGCTCGGGAAGCGGCTGGGCGCTCACTTGCCGGAGTCGCCCCCGCCGCCCTCGCCGTCCTGCGGCTCGCGCAGTCCGTCGTAGATCTCCTTGCAGATCGGGCACACCGGGAACTTCGACGGGTCGCGGCCCGGCACCCACACCTTGCCGCAGAGCGCGATCACGGGCTTGCCCGACAGGGCCGACTCCATGATCTTCTCCTTGCGCACATAGTGCGCGAAGCGCTCGTGGTCGCCCGGCTCCGCCGCCTGCTCGCGGGTGTCCGGGCGCTCCAGCACGCTGGTGCCGGCCCCGGTGTCCTGCGAGGGGTCGGCAGGCGGGGTGGAGAGGGGATCGCTCATGCCCGGCAGTCTACGACGGACCCCCCGACGCTCCCGGGCCGCGATCGCCCCCGCGCCGCCGATCCGGGCACGGATCACAGGCCCTGCCAGCCGGGCTTGCTCAGATACGTCTGCCGGTAGTAGTCGCCGAGCTGCAGCCGCGAGGCGGCCGCGTCGTCCACCAGGACGGTGGCGTGCGGGTGCAGCTGCATGACCGTGCCCGGCCACATCGCGGAGATCGGGCCCTCGACGAGCTGGTGCACCGCCTCCGCCTTGTGCCGCCCCGTGGCCAGCAGCACCAGGTGGCGCGCGGCCATGATCGTGCCGAGCCCCTGGGTGAGGCAGTGCGTGGGCACCTGGTCGACGTCGTCGCCGAAGAACCGCGCGTTGTCGACGCGGGTCTGGCGCGTGAGGGTCTTGATGCGCGTGCGCGACGCGAGGGACGAGCCCGGCTCGTTGAACGCGATGTGGCCGTCCGTGCCGATCCCCAGGATCTGCAGGTCCACGCCGCCCGCGTCGGTGATCGCCTGCTCGTAGGCCGCGCACGCGGCCGGCAGGTCCTCGGCGAGCCCGTCCGGCCCGTGCACCTGCTCGGCGGGCCAGGCCACGCGGGAGGCGATCTCCGTCTCGATGACGTTGCGGTAGCGCTGCGGGTGGTCGGCCGGCAGGCCCACGTACTCGTCGAGCATGAAGCCGCGCGCGCGGGCGAACGACAGCCCTTCCTGCTCGTGGCGGCGGGCCAGCTCGTCGTACACCTTCAGCGGGCTGGACCCGGTGGCCAGCCCGAGCACCGCGGCGGGGTCGCGGCGCAGCAGCGTCTCGATCGCGTCGGCCGCGAGCACGGCCAGCTCCTCGGCGGGGGCGATCACGACTTCCATGGGAGCTCCAGTCTCTCGGTTCCGGGATCGGTCCATCATCCCGGTCGTGCGTCGGGCGGGTCAGTCCTCGGGCGCTGCCGGGGCGTTGAGCATCGGCGTGAGGCGTGCGTCGAACTCGGCCGCGAGCGTCGCGACGTCGCCGCCGGCGGCGATCCGGCCGAACAGGTCCTCGTACACGCCTGCCTCCTCGATCGACGCCCACCCGGGCGCCGCGGGGGTCAGCTTGGACGCGGCGGCCGTCCTGACCAGGGTGCGCCCGAACTTGTCGCCCTTCATCAGGTCGGTGAAGGACGAGTTCCCGGGGCCGAGCCCCGCCTCGGCGAGCCGGGTCTGGTACTCGTCGGAGAAGACGAGACGCAGCACGTCCTCCGCCAGCGCGGGGCTCGGCGACGTCGCGGACACCGCGATGTTCGACCCGCCGGCGAAGACCGGGGCGAGCCCGCCGTCGACGCCGGGCAGCGCGAAGACGTCGAACGTCGAGTCGTCCTTCATGCCGTCGCGCACCTGCTCGCCCTCGTCGTTGCGCTCGAGGTGGCCGATCGACCATCGCGCCCACGCGGGCGCCATGATCGTCGCGGCGGCGGGCGGCGCCTCCTCCACCCCGTCGTTGAGGAAGTCCCAGTACTCGACGTCCTTCTCCGTGGCCGGGAGGTACGACGCGTTCGCGTACACGTCCTGCCACATCTCGAGCCCCTCGACCGTCCGGGGGTCGGTCAGGGTCGAGACCCAGCGGTCGCCCTCCTTGACGGCGAGCTCCCCGCCGGTGGCGAAGACCCACGAGACGCCGTTGCGCCAGTCCTGGCCGCCCATGGCGAACCCGGCGTGGACGTCGTCGGTCAGGGCCTTGACCGTCTGGCCGAACTCCGCGAGGGTCTTCGGCCGGTCGAAACCTGCGGCGTCCCACACGTCCTTGCGGTAGAACACGTAGCGGGAGCCGAAGTAGTACGGCACCGCGTAGTGCTTGCCGTCCACGGCGCCCGCCTCGACGAACGACTGCAGCAGCGCGTCGCCGCCCAGCTCCTCGTACAGCTCCGGCGAGATCTCGCGGAACGCGCCCGACGTCGTGAACGTCGGCGACTGGGTGTTGCCGACCTCGACGACGTCCGGGGTGGTGGCCGGGTCGTCCAGCGCCTCCGTGAGGTTCTGGACGACGTCGCCCCACTCCTGCTGCTCGATCGTGAGCGTCGCGCCCGGGTGCTCGTTCTCGAACGTCTCGACGAGGTACTCGCGCAGCTCCGGCGTCGTGTCCGTGCCGACGAGCCACAGCGTCAGGTCGGTGTCCGGGGCGCTCTCCTCCGGTTCGGTGCCCAGCACGGAGCAGCCGGCCAGGGCGAGCGTCAGCGCCCCGGCCACCAGCGCCGCGGCGCGGCGCCCGTGCGCGGGCCCGGTCGGGGACCCGGTCATGAGGCCATCCCGTTCAGCGGGGCGCGCCCGGCGACCGACCGTCCGACGACGGCCGCGCCCACGGCCCCGACGGGCACACGGCCCGGGGCGAGGCGGACGCGGTCGGCCAGGTGCAGCGAGCTGAGGAACCCGGACGCCCGCGACTCGCGGGCGAGCGCGGCGCGCACGGCGTCCAGCAGGGGCTCGCCGAGCTGGGCGACGCCGCCGCCGAGCACCACGTGCTGCACGTCGACCGTCAGGACGAGCATGCGCACCGCCGCGGCGACGGCCGACGCGTAGACGTCGCGCGCCTCCACGGCCGCCGGCACGCCGCGCTCCGCGGCCTCGAACAGCTCCACCGGCGCCGGGCGGCCCGAACCGGAGGGCCAGAGCCGGGCCACCGCGGTGCCGGACGCGTACAGCTCGAGGCAGCCCCGCTGCCCGCAGGGGCACACGGGGCCCGTCGGGTCCACGGGCACGTGCCCGATCTCGCCGGCCGCGCCGCCGAAGCCGCGCCGCAGCTCGCCGTCGAGGACGAGGCCCGCGGCCAGCCCGGTCCCGAGCGCGAGGAACGCGAGGTCCACCCGCGCGCCCGGCACGCCCGCGGCCGTGGCCTCGAGGTGGGCGGCGCCGAGCGCCGCCACGTTGAGGTCGTTCTCCAGGCCCACGGGGATGCCCCCGAGCGCGTCGCCGAGCAGCTCCGCGAGGGCGAGCGGCGAGCCGTCCACGCCCACGTTCACGGCGTGCCGCACGGTGCCGGCCGCCGGGTCGACCAGGCCGGGCATGCCCACGCCCACGCCGACGACGTCGACGAGGTCGATGCCGGCCTGGCGCGCGACGCCGCGCACGGCCCGGGCGGCGCCCGCGACCACGCCGCGGGGGCCGCGCTCGGTGGCCAGCCGCGCCTGCGCCACCGTGGCGCCGGCGGCGTCGAGCAGCACCGCGAGCGTCTTGGTCCCGCCGATGTCGAGACCGACCGTGGGGCCCACGGCGGGGACGGCCGAGCGCCCGGCCGTCAGAGGTGTGGCGTCGTCCACGTCAGCCCTTCACCGCCCCGGCGACCAGGCCGGACGTCATCCGACCCTGGACCAGCATGAAGAAGACGATCACCGGCACGGCGATGAGGGTCGACGCGGCCATGACCTCGGCCCAGTCGATCCCGCGCGCCGCGGACGCCGACAGGAAGCTGCGCAGCCACACGGGCAGCGTCTGGCTCGCCTCGGCGGGGAGGATGACCAGCGCCGTGGTGAACTCGTTCCAGGCCTGCAGGAAGGCGTACACGCCGGAGGCCACGAGGCCGGGCGCGAGCAGCGGGAACGTGATCCGCAGGAAGGCCTTGGTCCGGGACAGCCCGTCCACCATGCCGGCCTCCTCGAGCTCGGCCGGGACGCCGGCGACGAAGCCGCGCAGCATCCAGATCGTGAAGGGCACGAGGGTGGCGGTGTAGAGGATCGAGATGCCGAGCACCGAGTTCAGCCCCAGCACCGGCGCGGACTCCCCCACCGTCGACAGCATCTTGTACTGCGCGATGAAGAGCCCCTCGGCGGGCAGCATCTGGATGAACAGGACGGCGAGCACGAAGCTGGTCCGGCCACGGAAGCGCCACCGGCTGATGGCGAGGGCGCCGAGGAAGGCGAACGACAGCACGAGCACGAGCGTCACGCCGGTGATCATGAGGCTCATCCGCAGCGCTCCCCCGAAGCCGGAGTCGCCGAGCACGCTCGAGAAGTTGGCGAGCGTGAAGTGCACCGGCAGGAAGCTCGGCGTCGACGCCGTGAGGCGCGCGTTCGGCGTGACGGCGGACAGCACCATCCAGTAGACCGGGAAGACCCACACGAGCGACAGGACGAGGCCCAGCACGCTCAGCAGCGTCTTGCCCGCGCGCGGCCGGCGCCGGGTGACGGTCGGGGCACTCATACGGCGTCCTCCTTCATGAGGCTGCGCACGTACGGGGCCGCGAGCAGCACCGTGAGCAGCAGGACGAAGATCGAGACGGCGGCCGCACCCGCGAAGTCCTGGCTGCCGATGCCGAGCTCGTAGATGAAGTTGCCGAGCAGGTTGGTCTCGGAGATCGGCGCGCCGGCGTCCTGCAGGAGGCGGATCTGCGCGAAGACCCGCAGGTCCCAGATGATCTGCAGCAGCAGCACGATCGCGAGCACGGGGCGCACCAGCGGCAGCAGGATGTGCCACAGGATCTGCCCCGGCCGGGCGCCGTCGAGCCGCGCGGCCTCGAGGACCTCCTCGGACACCTGGGTCAGGCCGGCGTACAGGGACATGGCCACGAACGGCACCGACATCCAGACGATGACGAGCGTCGCGACGAAGAAGAACGTGAGCGGCTGCGCGAGCCACGCGTAGCCGTCGTACCCCTCCAGGCCGATCTGGACGAGCAGCCAGTTGACGACGCCCGTGCGGTAGTCGAAGAGCCAGCGGAAGACGGTCACGGCGGCCACGAGCGGCGTCGCCCAGGCCAGGAGGAGCACGACCTGCATGACGATCCGCACCGCGCCGTGCACGGCGCGCATGAGCAGCGCGAGCCCGAGCCCGATCGCGACGGTGAGGAAGGCGTTCACCAGGCAGAAGACGATCGACCGTCCGACGACGGCCCACAGCCGGTCGTCGGTGAAGATCCGGGCATAGTTGTCGAGCCCCACGAAGGTGGGCGGCGCGCCGAACTGCTGCATCATGCCGAACTGCTGCAGCGACGTCACGACCTGCCAGTACACGGGGTACCCGAGGCCGACCAGCAGGATCAGGGTGGCGGGGATCAGCAGGAGGTAGGGGGTGGCCGGCGTGCGCCGACGGCGGATCGCGATGGGCGACGGGGGCGTGCTGGCGGTGGCCTGCGCGGTCGGCGCGGTGGGCCCCGCGGGCGTCGTGGTGGTCATGCGGTCCTCCTTCCCGGGGTCGTGGGTGACGGGCGGGGCGGCACCGCGGTGGCGCCCCGCCCGTCGGGATCTGGCGACGAGGGTGTCAGCCCGCCTGGCCGTTGAGCATCGGCGTGATCTTGGCGTCGTACTCCTTGGCGAGCGCCGTCACGTCACCGCCCTCGGCGATCTTCTGGAAGAGCTCCTCGTAGACCGAGGCGCCCTCGACGGCGGCCCAGCCCGGCGCCGCCGGGACGAGCTTCGAGGCGACCGCGGTCTCGACCGTGACCTCGCCGAACTTGTTCGGGTTGCCCTCGGCGTCGACCGTCATGATCTTGTTGAAGTCGGCGTTGGCCGGCCCGAGGCCGTTCTCGGCCAGCATCGTCTGGTACTCGTCCGAGTAGATGATCCGGAGGAGGTTCTCGGAGAGCTCCGGGTGCTGCGACTTGGCGGAGACCGCGACGTTCGAGCCGCCGGCGAAGACCGGTGCCACGCCGCCGTCGACGCCCGGCAGGGCGAAGATGTCGAACCGGGAGTCGTCCGCCATGCCGTCGCGGACCTCCTTGCCGTCGTCGCCCTTCGTCAGGTCGCCGATGGACCAGCGGGCCCACGCGGGCGCCATGATCGTCGCGCCCGAGGGCGCCTCGCCCTCCGAGCCGTCGTTGAGGAAGTCCCAGTACGCCTCGTCCTTCTGGGTGGGCGGGAGGTTCGAGGCGCCCTCGAACACGTCCTGCCACTGCTCGAGGCCCTTCACGGTGCTCGGGTCGGACAGCGTGGAGGTCCACTGGTCGCCGTCCTTGACGGCGAGCTCGCCGCCGTTCGCGAAGACCCAGGAGATGCCGTTGCGCCAGTCCTGGCCGCCGATGGCGAAGCCGGACCGCTTGTCCGTCTTCAGCTTCTTGACCGAGTCGCCGAACTCGGCGAGCGTGGTCGGCACCTCGAGGCCGGCCTTCGACCAGATGTCCTTGCGGTAGAACATGTAGCGCGAGCCGTAGTAGTACGGCAGCGCGTACTTGGTCTCGTCGATCGACCCCGCCTCGACGAACGACGGCAGCAGCTTGTCGCCGCCGAGCTCCTCGTACAGCTCGGGAGAGATCTCGCGGAAGGCGCCCGCGTAGGTGAAGGTCGGGGCCTGCGTGTTGCCGATCTCGACGACGTCCGGCGTGTTGGCGGCGTCCGGCAGCGCGGTCGTGAGCTTGGTGACCAGGTCGGTCCAGTCCTGCTCCTCGATCGTCAGCGTCGAACCGGGGTTCTCCTCGGCGAACGTGTCGACCAGGTACTTGCGCAGGTCGTCGTTCGTGTCCGAACCGGCGAGCCACAGGGTGATGTCGCCGGCCTCGGGGGTGCCGGCGGAGTCGCCGCTGCCCCCCTCGTCGGCGGGTGCGCACGCGGAGAGCGCGAGCGCGAGGGTCAGGCTCGTCGCCACGCCGGAGGCGACGACACGGGTCCTCTTCACTGGGGATTCCTCTCGATCTGTACAGGGTCGAACTGAGCAGCGCGACGCCGGGGACGGCGCTGCCGGGTGACGGTGTCCGCCGGGGTCAGGAGACCCCGAGCTGGGCGGCCAGCACCAGGACGGCCGCCCCCGCGAGGACGACGTCCTCGTCGAGCGTGGCCATCCGCAGCCGCAGTCCGGCGGCGGTGGCCGGCATCGTGCGGTCGGTCAGGGTCTGCAGGGCGGCGGAGCGCAGCGCGCCGTCGAGCAGGTCGGCGGGGCCGCTGAGCAGCACCTCGCCGAGGTTCAGGGCGCCCACGACGGGGGCGAGCGCGGCACCGAGCGTGCGCCCGACGCCGGCCAGTGCCTCGTCGGCGGCGGCGGGGTCGAGCCCGGCGACGGCCCGGCGCAGCGCCGGGGCCGCGAGCACCGTCTCGAGGCAGCCGCGGCGCCCGCAGGCGCACTGCTCGCCGTCCTCGACGACGGTGACGTGGCCCAGCTCGCCCGCGGCGTCCGCCGCGCCGTGCACGCGCGAGCCGTCGACCATGACGCCGGCGCCGACGCCCTGGCCGACCGTCAGGACGAGCATGGAGTCGGCGGCGCCGCCGTACGTGTACTCGCCGAGCGCGGCGGAGTTCGCGTCGTTGGCGACGTGCACCGGCAGGGCGAGCCGGTCGGTGAGGATCGCGGCCAGGGGCAGGTCGGTCCACTGCCGGTTGGGGGCCTCGACGACGCGGCCCGCTCCGTCGACCACGCCCGGGGAGCCGACGCCCACCCCGATGACGGGACGGGTGGCCGCGGAGATCAGGGTGCGGGCGAAGCGGGTGAGCAGGTCCACGAGCTCGTCGCCGACGTGGCCCGCCACGGGCAGCGAGCGACGCACGACGGCCTCGCCGGTGAGCGTCATGACGGCGCCGCGCATGACGGCGTCGTCCGACAGGTCGACGGCCACGATCTGGTAGGCGTCCGTGCGCATCCCGACGAGGATCGCGGGCTTACCGACGCGCCGTCCGGGCTGCACGCCCAGTTCCTCTACGAGCCCCTCGGCCAGCAGCACGTTCACGAGGTCGGAGATCGTCACCCGCGTCAGCGACGTCGCCCGGGCGAGGTCGGCGCGGGACGTGGGTCCCTCGTGGAACAGGTGCTGGAGCACCAGGGAACGGTTGTGGGCCCGGGCGTGCTCGGGGAGCACCTTGGAGGTGGCTCGCAGGCCGGCACCCAGACCTCGTCGTACTGTGCGCGTCGTCGGCGTGGACATGTTTGTTAGTACAGCGTCTTAACTAGCTCGTGTCAATCCGCTCCCGTCCGAGCACGCCGCGCGTTATCGGATCGTGACGACCGTCCTCACCGCGGCCACGGGGACGCCCGGACGACGCGCCGCGCAAGGTCACGGTCTCGGCACGGTCCGGTCACGATCGCGCGGCCCCGACCAGCGGCGGAACGGCCCCGCCCTACGCTCTGAGCCATGCCTGCCACCCCGCGCCCGGACCGGTCCCGTCGCGCGCCAGCCCTCACGGCGCTCGCGACAGCCCTCCTGCTCGCCGTCGCGGGCTGCTCCTCCGGAGGCGACTCCAGCGGTGCGTCGTCCGGCGTCGAGGCCGAGGCACCGGCCGCGGACGTCGGGACGGAGGGCGGCGCGGGCGAGGCGCTCACCGAGGGCGGCGACGGCTCCGGGGCGACGGGCGGCACCGAGCCGGCCGGCACCGCGGCGCAGCGGGAGATCGTCACCACCGGGAGCGCGACCGTCGTCGCCGACGACCCGGCGGCCGCCGCGAGCCGGCTCGCGCGGCTCGTCGAGGAGGCGGGTGGCCGGGTCGAGCGGCGCAGCGAGACCGTCACCACCGACGACTCCCCCGGGTCCGCGTCGATGACGGTCCGGCTCCCGGCCGATCGGATGACCGGCGCCGTCGAGGCGCTGGACACGCTCGGCACGGTCGAGGCCGTCGACGTGCAGACCACCGACGTCACCGGCGAGGGCCAGAACCTCGATGCCCGGATCGCCGCGCTGACCACCTCCACCGACCGGCTGCGCGACCTGATGAAGAGCGCCGGGAGCACCGAGGAGCTGCTCCAGGTGGAGCAGGAGCTGTCCGAGCGCCAGGCCGACCTCGACGCTCTCACCGCGGAACGTCAGCGCCTGTCGGACCAGGTGGTCATGTCGACGCTCGACGTCGAGATCGTCCCCGAGCCGGTCGCCGCCGCGCAGTCGCGGGGCGGGTTCCTCGGCGGGCTCGCGGCCGGATGGGGCGGTCTGGTGACCACCGTGCAGACCGTCGTGCTGGTGCTCGGCGCCCTGCTCCCCTGGCTCGCCGTGGCCGCGCTCGGCTATCTCGGCTACCGCTGGGTGCGCCGCCGGACCCGTCCGTCGGCCGAGGCCGAGGGCGGCGCCCCGGGTGCGAACGGCGACGACGGCCCGGGCGGCCCGGGCGGTCACGACGGCCCCGACGCGTTGCCCCCGGCGGAGCCGGCGCCGTCCGATCCCGACGAGGCCGCCGAGCCGGTGCCTGCGGGCCGCTGACCGCCGCCCGCCCACCTGCCCGGCCGCGGATCGCGCTACGCGTCGGGCTCGGCGCCGTCGCGTCCCTCGACCCAGCCGCCCATCCCGGCCCACCCGGCCGCGGCCCGCTCGGCCGCGAGGTCGCGGGGGTAGCCCTCGACGCCGGGGCGCCGCTGCCACGGCCGAGGTCCCTCGAGCGGCCGGTACTCGACACCCGCCGCGTCGAGGCGGGCCAGGTGGCCGGGCAGCCGCTCGCCGAAGCCCGACGCCCCGGGGTTCCACACCGCCTCCGCGAACGCGGCCAGCCGCGGGAACGCCGCGTAGTCGAGCCGGCGGCCCGAGTCCAGGTGCTCGCTCCAGAGCTGCGCCTGCGCGCCCAGCAGGGTGCCCGGCAGGTCGCGGGCGAGCTCCGGGCGCGCCGCGAGCAGCGCCGCGGGCAGCGGCTCGAACGCGCGGACGTCGTCGACCGTGCGCACGAACCCCACCGGCACGGGCTCGTCCGGGCCGTCGGCGGCGCGGTGGTCGAGGTAGACCTCCTGCTCGGGGGCCATCACGACGTCGTGCCCCGCGGCCAGCGCGTCCACCGCCACGGCGTGCCCACGCCAGCAGGTGACGACGACGTCGCGCGGCAGGTCCGGCCCGAAGGCCTCGTCCCACACCACGGCGCGGCGGCCCCGCGACCTCAGGTGGTCCGCGAGCCGCGCGAGGAACCAGCCGTGCAGGCGGGTCACGTCCCCCTCGCCGTCCGCGCCGACCAGGCCCGACGCGGCAGCCCGCGCCACGGTGTCGGGCCGCTCCCGCCAGGCCGTGGTGGGCACCTCGTCCCCGCCGAGGGCCACGAAGGGCGAGTCGAAGACGTCACACACCTCGTCGAGGACGCCCCGGAAGAAGTCGACGGCCGCGGGCGACGGGTCGATCACGTCCTCGCTGATGCCCCAGGTGGTGCGCACCTCGTGCGCCCCCGGTCGCGCGGCCAGCTCGGGGTAGGCCGTCAGGAGGGCCTGCACGTGGCCCGGCGAGCCGATCTCCGGCACCACGGTCACGCCCCGCTCGCGCGCGTAGGCGACGATCTCCCGCAGGTCGGCCTGCGTGTAATACCCGCCGTGGGGGCGCCCGTCGTACCGGCCGGCGCGCCAGGTCCCGACGCCGGACTCGCGCCGCCAGGAGCCCACCTCGACCAGCCGCGGGTACCGCAGCACCTCCATCCGCCACCCCTGGTCGTCGGTGAGGTGCAGCTGCAGCACGTTGAGGTGGTGGGCGGCGGCGAGGTCGACGAACCGCAGGACGTCGGCCTTCGGCAGGAAGTGGCGGGCGACGTCGAGCAGCACGCCCCGCCACCCGAACCGCGGCGCGTCCCGCACCTCGACGACGGGCAGCTCGAGCTCGGCGGCTCCGGCACGGCGGAAGCCCTGCGGGCCGGCGAGCTGGCGCAGCGTCTGGGCGGCCGCGTGCGCTCCCGCGAGGTCGGCGGCGGTGACCTGGACGCGGGCGCGCCCGGCCATGTCCTCGACCGCGAGGCGATACGCGCCCGCCCCGAGGGCCGGGTCGAGGGCGAACGTCACGTCCGCGACGTCGGGCCGGTCGGCGGGCACCAGGTCGACGCCGAACGCGTCCTCGGCCGCCCGCCGCCACCAGCGTGCGGCCGGCCGGAGCGTCGGGTCGGCGGCCCACCGGGCGCCGTCGGGCAGCACGACCGTGCGGCCGTCCACGTCGAGGGTCACGGGCGCGGGGACGACGTCGTCGGCGTGCGGCATCCCGCCACCCTAGAAATGTTCGGGCCCCGAAGCAATACACACCTCGCCCGGTGCCGGACGCACGACAGGCGGGCCACCGTGAGGTGGCCCGCCTGTCGTGAGGGGTGGAGCTGCCGGGAATCGAACCCGGGTCCGGTGGCGCTTTTCGAGGACTTCTCCGGGCGCAGTCTGCTGTGATTTTCTCGGCCCCCGCACTCACGCAGACAAGGTGCGGACGGGCCCAGTCACCTGGGTGTCCCCGCCGCCCCGGTGACGAGGGCGACGAGCAGTGGCTCTCTAGATGACGTGAGCTACCGGGTCGAGAGCGATCCCGGGCTCACGGACTTCGGAGCTCGCTCAGGCGGCGAGGGCGAAGTCGGTGCGCTTGTTATCGGCACCTATAGGTTTGCAGGCAGCGTTGACGAGATGAGCCTGCATCCTCGGCCCGCTTCTCCTCGAAGCACGACCACCGTCGAAACCGATCAGCCCCTATGCATTTTTCAAACCGGGTCTGCCGACCCTGCCGGCCGCGGGGAACCCCGCACCGACGTCCTCCAGTCTAGAGGATCAACCACGCCGATCGCGCGGATATTTCCGCACTCCCGGCCCGGGTGGCGCGCTCGGCCTCAGCCGAGCAGCTCCTTGTGCCGCATGGCCCGCTGCGCCTCGCGCATGTCCTGCTTCTCGCGCAGCGTCTGCCGCTTGTCGAACTCCTTCTTGCCTCGCGCCAGGGCGATCTCCACCTTGGCGCGGCCGTCCAGGAAGTACAGGCTCAGCGGGATGAGGGTGTGCCCCTTCTCGCGCGACTTGACCCCCAGCCGGTCGATCTCCTCGCGGTGCAGCAGCAGCTTGCGCTTGCGCCGCGGCGCGTGGTTGTTCCACGTGCCCTGGAAGTACTCGGGGATGTGGACGTTCTCGAGCCAGGCCTCGCCGTGGTCGATCGCCGCGTACCCGTCGAGCAGCGACGCCCGACCCATGCGCAGCGCCTTGACCTCGGTGCCCGACAGCACGATCCCGGCCTCGACGACGTCCTCGATCACGTAGTCGTGGCGGGCCTTCTTGTTGTTCGCCACGATCTTGCGCGGGTCGGCCTGGTTCTTCTTGGCGCCACCCCTGGCCCTGGACATGGTCTCCTCCTCCCGGCATCGCGGTCTCGCGACGACCCAGGATACGGGACCACCGCCCCGTGGCCAGGGGATTTCCGCGCTGGGCGGACGGCGCCGAGGGGCACCGTCAGTTGAGCCAGCCGCCCATCGGGTCCGTGGTGCTGCCGTTCACGTACACCTCGAAGTGCAGGTGGCAGGCCGCCGACGTCCCCGTGGAACCGGAGTACCCGATGATCTCGCCCTTGCTGACCTTCTCCCCCACGCCCACGGTGTCGTAGCTGAGGTGCAGGTAGCGGGACATGACGTTGTCCCCACGGTACGAGCCGTGGTTGATGAGCACGTTGTTGCCCGGGCCGTCCGCGTAGTAGGCCTGCTCCACGTACCCGCTCTGGGCCGCGTAGATCGGGGTGCCGCAGTACGTGCGGATGTCGGTGCCCGCGTGCAGCCGCCAGTAGTGCAGGGTCGGGTGGAACCGCATCCCGTACGAGCTGGTCACGACGTGGTAGTTCGTCGGCCAGCCGAGGAACGGCCCGGAGGACGACGAGCCCCCGCCACCCCCGCCGCCACCGCCGCCACCGCCGCCACCGCCGGAGCCGCCGCCGTCGTTGGACGAACCGCCGCCGCCCCCGCCGCCGCTCTTGTTGTTGCTCCGCCGCTCGGCGGCGGCCTTCTTGCGCGCCGCCTCCTCGGCCTGACGACGCTCCTCGGCGAGACGGGCGTCGCGCGCCTTCTGCTTGGCGATGATGTCCTTGATCTGGGACTCGAGGCCCGCCTGTGCCTGCTCGTTGGCCTTGAGCTCGGCGAGGGCGTTCGCCTTCTGCGCCTCGATCGAGGCCTTGAGCTTGCGCTGCTCGCTGATGAGCCGCTCCACCTCGGCCTTGCGGTCCGCCGCGTCGCGCTGCGCCTTCTGGGCGGCGACCACGTTGGCGTCGGCCTCGCGCTTGAGGTCGGCGATCGCCGCGCGGATCGCGTCCAGCCGTGCCTGCTGGTTGCGCGCCACGGCCTCGGCGTCCTGCAGGTCGGTGAGCGTGCGCGCCTGGCTGCGGGCGGCCGACGACGAGACGGCGAACTCCTCAAGGAAGTCCTCGGTGGACTGTGCGCCGGTGACGATGCCGATGGTGCTCGAGTCGTCGCCGTGGCGGTAGGCCTGGCGCGCCATCTGCACGACGTCCGCGCGCGCCGCCTCGACCTTCCCCTTGCCCGCGTCGATCTGCTCGGCGACCGCCGCCTCCTCGGCCTCGGCGTCCTGGAGCCGCTGCGCCAGGATCGCCGCTTTGCGGCGCGCCTCCTCGAGCGCGGCCTGTGCCGCCGCGAGCTCCGCCTCGGCCACGGGCAGGCGTCCCTCGACCTCGTTGAGGTCGAGCACCGCCTGACGGTACTTGGCGTTGGTGTCCTCCAGCTCGTGGGAGAGGTCCTCGCGCTCGCGCTCCTTCGCGCGCTGCTTCGCCTCGGCGGCGGCCCGCTGGTCGTCGATGTCGTCCGCGGCGGCCGTGCGCGCCGTCATGCTCGTCGACACCGTGGCCGACGTCGTCGCGCCGCCCAGCACCAGGACGGCGGCCACGAGCCCGCCCAGCGCGCGCCGTCCGGTGCGTCGCGTCGTCGTTCCGGGGGTCGTCATCTGCGATCTCACACCCTCGTGTACCGGTTGAGCGTCACCACGGACGACACCACCGCGAGGAGCACGGCGATCCCGATCAGCAGCGGCGCGATCAGCAGGACGTCTCCCACGTCCACGTACGCCACCCAGTCGACGGAGTCCTGCAGCCAGTCCGTCACCAGGTACTGGACGGCGAGCCACAGCCCGCCCACGGCAAGGAGCGCGCCGACCAGCGCGGCGATCGCGCCCTCCAGCATGAACGGCAGCTGCACGAACAGGTTGGACGCCCCGACCAGGCGCATGATGCCGGTCTCCCGCCGCCGTGAGACGGCGGACAGCCGGATGGTCGTGGTGATGAGCAGCACCGCCGCGAGGAGCATCACGCCCGCGAGCCCGGCGGCCAGGAGGGACGCGCGCCCGAGGGCGAGGAACAGGGGCTCGAACACCTCGCGCTGGTCCTCCACCACCTCGACGCCCGCCCGACCCTCCAGCACGTCGTCGACCACCTGGTACTGCTCCGGGTCGACGAGCTTCAGCCGGAACGACGCCTGCATGTCGTCCTCGGTGAGCTGCGTGCCCTGGTAGCCGTCGGGGTACATCTGGGTGAAGGCCTCGAACGCGTCGCCCTTGCTCTCGAAGTACGTGTTCGCCACCACGTCCGCCAGCTCGGTGTCGATGACCTGCTCCAGCGCATCGACCTGCTCGGGCGTGGCCTCCCCGTCGGCACAGGTGGGGGCCGTGGAGCCCGTCGGACAGAGGAAGACCGAGACCTCGACCAGGTCGTACCAGTCCCCCTTGAGCTTGGTGACCTGGGTCTGCAGCAGAGCGGCCGCGCCCACGAACGTCAGGGACACGAACGTCACGAGGACGACGGAGACCACCATGGACAGGTTCCGCCGCAGCCCCTGGAGGACCTCGGTGAGGACGAACTGGAGCCGCACCCTCAGGCCTCCCGTCCCGCGCGCACGCGCTCGTGCTCGCGCAGCACCTGCTGCACCACGTCGTCCGCGGAGGACCCGGCCGGCTCGGGCGCCGCGGGCTCGGGCACGGCCGGCTCCGGCGTCACCTGCTCCGTCGTCGTCTGGGCCGCAGGGGGCTGCGACGCCGCCCGCGCGGCGGCCGCCTCCGCGGCGCGCTCGGCCTCGAGGTCCGCCGGCTCCGGCGACACCTGCACCCGCGGGACGACGACGGCCCGCGCACCCCGGCCCGGAGCGTCGAGCACCGGCGTCTGACCCACCAGCGGGAGGATCGACTCGCGCTCGCCGTAGACGGCGTCCACCTCGTCGCGGACCACGGAGCCCGTCGACAGCTCGACGACGCGCTTGCGCATCTCGTTGACGATCTCGTCGTCGTGCGTGGCCATGACCACCGTGGTCCCGGTGCGGTTGATCCGGTCGAGCAGGCGCATGATGCCGAGCGAGGTGGTGGGGTCGAGGTTCCCGGTGGGCTCGTCGGCCAGGAGGATCTGCGGGCGGTTCACGAACGCGCGAGCGATCGCGACGCGCTGCTGCTCGCCGCCCGACAGCTCGTGCGGCAGCCGCTTCTCCTTGCCGTCCAGGCCGACCATCTCGAGCACCTCGGGCACGGTGGTGCGGATCGTGTGCCGCGGCTTGCCGATCACCTGCAGGGCGAACGCGACGTTCTCGTGGACGGTCTTGTTCGGCAGCAGCCGGAAGTCCTGGAACACCACGCCGATGCTGCGGCGCAGCGACGGCACCTTCCAGCTCGACAGCCGGGACAGGTCCCGGCCCGCCACGTACACCGACCCTCCCGTCGGCCGCTCCTCGCGCAGCACGAGCCGCAGGAACGTGCTCTTGCCCGAGCCGGAGGCGCCGACGAGGAAGACGAACTCCCCGCGCGAGACGTCCACCGAGACGTCGTCGAGCGCGGGCCGCGCCCCTCGGGCGTAGACCTTCGAGACGTTCTCGAACCGGATCACGACGTGCCTCTCCCCTGCAGATCGACCGTGCAGCGCCGGCTCGCGGCCGGGCTGCCCGGTTTCCGAGAGTCGCACCCGGCGGGGAGGGTCACAGGAAGGACACGCCGGTGTGTCGTGGGTCCGGGCCGTCGCCCGGGGCTACCGCCCTTCGCCGGGCGGTAGCCGGCGGTGTCGTGTCAGGAGGCGTCGGCGCCGCCGGAGCGGCGCCAGCGGATCCCGGCCTCGATGAAGTCGTCGATCGCGCCGTCGAACACGGCCTGCGTGTTGCCCGACTCGTGCTCGGTGCGCAGATCCTTGACCATCTGGTATGGCTGCAGCACGTAGGACCGCATCTGGTCGCCCCAGCTCGCCTTGATGTCGCCCGCCAGCTCCTTCTTCTTCGCGGCCTCCTCCTGCTGCCGGATGAGCAGCAGGCGGGACTGCATGACGCGGAGGGCGGCGGCGCGGTTCTGGATCTGCGACTTCTCGTTCTGCATCGACACGACGGTGCCGGTGGGCAGGTGGGTCATGCGGACGGCGGAGTCCGTGGTGTTCACGGACTGCCCGCCCGGCCCGGAGGACCGGAAGACGTCGATCTTGAGCTCCGACTCGGGGATCTCGATGGAGTCGGTCTGCTCGATGAGCGGCACCACCTCGACGGCGGCGAACGACGTCTGGCGGCGGCCCTGGTTGTCGAACGGCGAGATGCGCACGAGGCGGTGCGTGCCCGCCTCGACGGACAGGTTGCCGAAGGCGTAGGGCGCGTTGACCTCGAACGTCGCGGACTTGAGCCCGGCCTCCTCCGCGTAGGAGGTGTCCATGACCTTGGTCGGGTAGCCGTGCCGCTCCGCCCAGCGCAGGTACATGCGCATGAGCATCTCGGCGAAGTCGGCGGCGTCGACGCCGCCGGCGCCGGCGCGGATGGTCACGACCGCGTCGCGGGCGTCGTACTCGCCGTTGAGGAGCGTGCGGATCTCGAGGGCGTCGAGGTCCTTGCGGATCGCCGCGACCTCGGTCTCCGCTTCGGCGAGGGTGTCCTCGTCCTCCATCTCCTCGCCCATCTCGACGAGCGTCTCGACGTCGTCGATGCGCTGCTGGAGCCGTGAGACGCGCTCGAGCTCGCCCTGCGTGGTGGACAGCGCGGACGTGACCTTCTGCGCCTTCTCGGGGTCGTCCCACAGGTTGGGCGCGGAGGCCTGCTCCGACAGGTCGGCGATCTTCGCCTGCAGGGCGGTGGGGTCGCTCACGCTCTCGATGGACTCGAGGGTGGCGCGCAGCGCCTTGATCTCTGCGGGGAAGTCGATGGTGGCCACGATCCTCAAGGTTACCCGCCACCGCGCCGTCCCCGGCGCGGGCCCCCGGCCGGGCGGAGGTCAGCCGCGCTCGGGCAGGGTGCGGCCGAACATCTGCGCGGTGTCGCGGGCGCTCGGCGTGCCCGCGTCGGGGTCGGCGCCCGCGGCGAGCAGCGCCGCCACCACGTCGTCGGAGCCCTTGAAGACGGCCCCGGCCAGCGGCGACTGGCCGCGGGCGTTCACGCGGTCGACGTCTGCGCCGCGCTCGGCGAGGCCGCGGACGAGCCCCGCGTGCCCGTGGTACGCGGCCAGCATGAGCAGCGTGTTTCCGGCCGCGTCGGCGTGGTCCGCCGGGACGCCCGCGTCGACGAACTCCAGCAGCAGGTCGGCGCCCGCGCGGGCGAGGTCGAACATCTGGTCCAGGTCGACGGGCAGCTTGTCGTCCGGGCGGGCGTCGTCGGTCATGCGCGCGAATCTACCCGCGCGTGGCCCGCCCGCCTGTCCCATGCTGGGGAGCGGCGGGAGGAGGGGCACCATGACGACGTACCGGTGGCGCGGGCTCGGCTCCGGCAGCGTCGAGCACCTGGACCTCGACGTGCGCGGCGACCGGGTGCGCGCCCGCTCCGTCGTCGACCTCGGCCCCGTGCGGGTCGAGTACGCGATGGAGCTGGACACCGCGTGGGCGTTCCGGGCGCTGCGGCTGCGGTCGTCGACCGGGCGACAGCTCGACCTGAGCCGGGACGAGGGCAGCTGGCGGCTGGACGGGGCGGCCCGTCCCGACCTGGTCGAGGCCGTCGACGTGGACCTGTCGTTCACCCCGTTCACCAACACGCTGCCGATCCGCCGCCTCGACCTGGCGGTCGAGGCGGCGGCCGACATCGTCACGGCGTACGTCGACGGGGAGACGTTCGAGGTCGCCCCCGACCCCCAGCGGTACACGCGCCTGGCCGCGGACCGCTACGTCTACGAGTCCCGCGACACCGACTTCCACCGGGAGCTCACCGTGGACGCCGACGGGTTCGTCGTCGACTACCCGGGGCTGTTCGTCCGCATGGACGCAGGCGCCTGAGGGTCGGTCGCCCCGGTGGCTGCCGGGCCGGTCAGGCCGCGGACAGCTCCCGGCCCGGCCCGAACACCTCGTGGTGGATCCGGTCGGCGGTGATGCCCCGGCCCAGCAGCGCGGACTGGAGGGCCGTCATGAACGGCGTCGGCCCGCAGAGGTAGGCGTCGGCGTCGTGCGGCACGTCGACGGCCCCGAGGTCGATGTAGCCGGCACGGAGCCGGTCCTGCACGGGCCGGGTGCCGAGGTCCTCGTACCAGCGGTGCAGCTCGGCCGTCGGGATGTCGTCGACCAGCGCGCGGAGCTCGGCCCGGTGCGCGTGGCGCGCGGGCGACCGGTCCGCGTGCAGCACCACGACGCGACGCGAGGTGCCCGTGCGGCGCAGGTGGTGCAGGAAGCCGATCATGGGGGTGATCCCGATGCCGGCGGAGGCGAGCACCAGCGGGTTCTCGCCCTCGGCCAGGGTGAGCTCGCCGAACGGCGTCGAGACGTCGAGGCCGTCCCCCTCGAAGGCGTTGGCGTGCAGGTGGTTCGACACCTCGCCCGCGGGGGCGACGCCGGCGCGGTCGGCGCCGGCGGGGATCGCCTTGACCGAGATCGTCCACGCGTCGGGCGCGCCGGCACCGGTGAGGCTGTACTGCCGGATCTGGCGGGCGCCGTCGGGCAGGTTGACCGCCACGGAGACGTACTGGCCCGGCCGGGCCTCCGGGAGCGTGCCGCCGTCGGGGGCGATCAGCTCGAGCGAGACGGTGTCGGGCGACTCCTGGACGCGACGGCTGACCGTCACCGTGCGCCAGACGTCCCCGACCGCGACGCCGGCCTCCTCGTAGAGGCCCAGCTCGATCGACACCAGGGCGTCCGCCATGTCCCAGTAGACCTCGTCCCACGCGGCTGCCACCTCGGGGGTGACCGCCTCGCCGAGCACCTCGACGATCGCGGCGAACAGGTGCTCGTGCACGATCGGGTACTGCTCCGGCAGGATCCCCAGCGACGCGTGCTTGTGCGCGATGCGGGCGAGCACGGTGCGGGGGTCCGGGCCGTCGCCGACGAGGAGGGTCGCGTAGGCGGCGATCGCTCCGGCGAGCGCCCGCTGCTGGTCGCCGCGCGCCTGGTTGCCCCGGTTGAACAGGTCGCGCTCGAGCTCCGGGTGGGCGGCGAACATGCGGCGGTAGAACACCGGCGTGATGTCGCCGATGGCGCCGCCGATCACGGGCAGCGTGGCGCGGACGACGGCGGCGGACTCGGGGGTGAGCATGCGTGTCTCCTGTCTGTTCCTTCTGGGGTTCTCCGCGGCCGGGCGGCGCCCGGATGCGGACGTCAGCCGGGCGGACGTGTCCCGACGGTGAGCAGCAGGTCGCGGGTGGGCGCCGCCGACACGTCGGCGATCGTCAGCGGGTCGAGCGCCGCGAAGAACGCCTCCCGCGCGCGGGCGAGGGCGCCGCGCAGGCGGCAGCCGCCCCGCAGGGGGCAGGGGTTCGCGCCGTCGCAGTCGACGACCTCGCCGTCCCCTTCCAGGGCCCGCGCGACGAATCCGACGGACACGTCGCGGGCGCCGTCGGCGAGCCGCAGCCCCCCGGAGCGGCCACGGCGGGCGTCGACGAGGCCGAGGTGGCCGAGCCGCGTGACCACCTTGGCCGCGTGCGTCGCCGGCACGTTCAGCTCGACCGCGAGCGTGCGGGTGGTCGTCGTCCGGTCGGCGTCCAGCACGGCGAGGCGCATGACGATCCGCAGTCCGAGGTCGGTGAACGCGGTGAGCTGCACACCCGCACGCTAAGCCAAAGAGGCATCTCAAATACGCCTTTTGCGATGTGGGATGTTCCACATCACCGTGTCACCTTCAAATACGGCCGGTCTGGCCGGCGCGCTCTGCTCCGGCACTGGTCGGACGGGCGGACGGGCGGACGGCTCAGCCCGCCCGGGCGGACGCCGTCGCCGCGACGGTGAACCCGCCCCCGAACGCGTCGGTGAACCACCGCACCAGCGGCGGGTGCGACGTCGCGACCAGGCCCACCCGCGCCGTCCGCCCGTCGGGGGACACCGCCTCGACCAGCCGCAGGCCGTCGAGGCCCTCCGCCTCTCCCGGGTGAGCGGCGAGATAGTCGCGGACCGACTCCTCGACGTCGGAGGCGGTGAGGGTGAGTACCGCCTCGCCGTCGGTGCCGCCGGAGTCGCCCGCGTAGAACCGGGCGGGCGGCATCGCGTCCGCCGCGTCCGCGGCGAGGGTGTCCGCCAGGTCGTACAGGTGCTTGCGGTCGAGGTGCACGGCCGTGGCCGACGCGACCATGGCGACGATCATCAGCGCCAGGGCCACCACGCCGGCCGTGAGCAGCATGATCCGCCCGTCCTCACCTCCCTGCCGGTGCCCGACCTCGGTGCGGGGGCTCACGGGCGGACCTCCCCGTACTCGTCGACCGTGGCGACGTGCGTGGCCGTGACCGGGACCTCCAGCGGTACCCAGTCGCGCAGCGCGGCGGGCACGAACGGCAGCGGCACCTCGAGCCGGGTGCGCACGCCGACGGTCGCGCCGGGTGTGAGGCAGGGGTCGGTGGAGCACTCGAGAGACACGGAGCCGTCGCCCGCGTCGAAGCCCTGGTCGGCGAACGCGAGGTCGGCGGCCGCGCGAGCGCGCTCCGCCCCCGCCGCCGAGGAGTCCGCCGTGACCATCGCCCGGCCCGACTCCCGCGCGGCACCCTCGACGGCGAACGCTCCCGCCTGCACCTGGGCGACCGTCAGCACCAGGTACACCAGCGGCACCAGGAGGAGCACCGCCGTGCCGAGGAACTCCACCAGGGCGGCGCCGGCCTCCGGGTCGGGGCGGTCGTCGCCCCGCTGCGGCGCGCTCACGCCTCCTCCAGGGCGTGACCCTGCAGCGTGAGTACGCCGGAGGGACCGAGCAACCCGACCACGGGCAGCGGCACCTGCACCGTCACCTCCACGACGTCGAGACCGTCCCGGACGGTCTGCCGCACGGACACGTCGTCGGCGTACCCGCTGCCCAGCGCGGAGGTCAGCAGCTCCCGTGTGCGCGTCGCCCCGCTCGCGAGGTCCCGGTCGGCGCGCGCCGCGACGCGCGCGCCCTCCGCAGCGGCGTCGATGGCGAGCGAGCGCACGTGCATCGCCAGCGCCGTCTGGACCACCGCGAGGAACAGGGCCAGCACCAGCGCCGAGACCATGACGAACTCGGCGACGGCCGACCCGCGCTCGCCCTCGCCTGTCTGCCTCACGGTCGCCCGTCCTCGACCGGCGGCGCCCAGCCCGGCCGCGGGACGAGGCAGAACGGGTGCCCGGCCGGGTCGGCGTACACGTCGCCCTCCCCCGCCCCCGGCCCGGCGGAGGTGAGCCGGTGCGCCCCCAGCGCGAGCACGCGGGCATGGGCGGCGGCGACATCGTCGACCATCACGTCCAGGTGCATCTGCTGCGGACGTGCCGGGTCGCCCCAGTCGGGCGGCTGATGGTCACGGGCGCGCTGGAACGCGAGGCCGGACTCCCGGTCGCTGCGTGCGACCACCACGAAGTCGTCGGCGGCGTACGTGACCGCCTGCCCGAGCACCGCTGACCAGAACGCCGCGAGAGCATGCGGGTCCGGGCCGTCGATCACGAGGTGGTGCAGCCGGCCGATCGGCACGTCAGCGGCCCGTGACGCTCGAGATCGCCTGGGTGAACGCGTCCTCCAGCAGCGGCCCCGCGATGGCCCACAGGGCCACGACGAGCCCTGCCGTCATCAGGGTGACCAGCACCCAGCCGGGCACGTCGCCGCGCTCCGGGTCGTCGGCCGGCGGACGCCGCGGCGGCAGGTTCTCGGTCTCGTCGTGCATGGTCGGTCCTTTCGACGGCACCGCGGATGGGCGGCGGGGACGGGGGTCGCGCACGGCTCACAAGCCGATCTGGAGGGTGGCGAGGGACGGGAAGACGGCGAAGACGACGGTGATGGGCAGGATCAGGAAGACGACGGGAACGAGCATGGCGACCTCCTTCTTGCCGCCCGCCTCCATCAGGGCTCGTCGCCCCGACTCACGGACGTCCTGGGCCTGCGCGCGGAGCACGTCGGCGAGCGGCGTGCCGCGCTCGAGAGCCACGGCGACGCCCTCGGCGAAGCGGGTGAGGGACGGCAGGCCGGTACGGTCGGCCATCGCCGTCAGGGCGGAGGCGATCGGCGCCCCGGCGCGCACGTCGGCGAGCATCGCCGAGATCTCTGAGGAGAGCTCCCCGCGCGCTGTCGACGCCACCCGCTCGAGCGCGGGGACCGGCCCCTCCCCCGCGGTGACCGCGAGCGCGAGCAGCTCGGCGATCGTGGGGAACTCCGCCAGCATCCGTTCCTCCCGCTGGCGGACGGCCCGGCTCAGCCACTGGTCGCACAGGACGAACCCCA
The DNA here is from genome assembly GCA_023241745.1 of Isoptericola peretonis. Taxonomy (GTDB): domain Bacteria; phylum Actinomycetota; class Actinomycetes; order Actinomycetales; family Cellulomonadaceae; genus Isoptericola; species Isoptericola peretonis. The sequence continues at coordinate 46,027 of JALQCY010000001.1, forward strand.
TGGCGCCGCACAGCAGGACGAGCGCCGCGAGCGGCACCGGCGAGGAGCCCCGCGTCGCCGCGAGCAGCAGGGCGAGGGCGAGGCCGGCGGCGAGGCCGAGCGCCGCGGACACCACCTGGCGGGCGCGGAACGCCTCGACGCTCTCCGACCAGCCGGCGCGGTCGAGGCGCCGGCGGACGTCCGCGCGGGAGGACCCGAGCCGCTCGAACCAGTGCGCGGCGTCCTCGATCCACGGCGCGAGCAGCCGCTCGACCACCGGGAACGGCGTGTGGGCGGGCTGCTCCCGCAGCAGCCCGGACGTCGCGTCACGAGGACGCAGTGCCGGGGCGAGCCGCTGGTCGAGCGTGGTGCGACGGGCGCGCAGCCGGGAGACGACGAGGACGACGCCGAGCCCGCCGCACAGGCCCACCAGGGCGCCGGTGAGGGAGAACCACTGACCGGTCACCGCAGCACCCGCCCCTCCTCGGGCAGCCGACCGATGCGGCGCATCAACCAGTACGCCGCCACGGACGTGGCGGCCCCCGCCGCGAGCACCGCGATCCCGGCGGCCGAGTTGTACGCCTGCGCCGTCTCCGGCCGGGTGGCGAGGAACGCCAGGACCACCCACGGACCGGCCGCCGCGAGCCGCGCGCCGTTGACCGTCCACGACTGCCGCGCCTCGAGCTCGCCCCGTGTGCGGGCGTCCTCGCGCAGGAAGGTCGAGAGCGTCCGCAGCAGCCGGCCGAGGTCGGTGCCCCCGACCTCGCGCGTGAGCCGCAGCGCCTCCACGATCCGGTCCGCCACCGGGTCGGCGAGCCGCGCCTTGAGCAGGTCGAGGCACTCGCCGAACCGGCCCGTGGCACGGTAGTCCGCCGCGAAGCGGGCGAACGGCTCCCGCAGCTCCGCCGGGCCCCGCTCGCTCAGCTGAGCCACGGCCTCCGGCAGGGAGAGGCCGGCCCGGACGCCGGACGCCAGGTGGTCGACCACCTCCGGCCACACCTCCCGCAGGTCGCGCCGGCGCCGCCGCGCCCGCACGCGCACCAGCAGCTCGGGGGCGACGGCAGCCATCAGCGCGAAGCACGCGGCGATCGCGGGCGAGCGGGTCACGGCCAGGCCGGCGAGCAGCACCACGACTCCCACCAGGGCGCTGAACCACCACAGACCGGCCGGGGTCACCGAGGGCGCACCCGCCTGGACGAGCAGGTCCTGCACCGCGGCCGCACGCCCGGACCGCCGCCGCAGGCGCACCGCCGGCTCCCAGAACGACAGCCACACGCACACCAGGCCCGCGCCGAGCAGCAGCCCGACGACCACCCCCATCAGCGGGCCCCCGCGAGCAGCGACCGCACGTCGACGCCCACCCGTGCGAAACGCTCCTCCCCCGGCGGGAAGCCGTCCCCGCGCACGAGGTCCCCGCCCTGGTCGTGGGTGAGGCGGTGGAAGATGCCGGCGGTCTCGACCCGGTCCGCCTCGACGCGGCCCGTCACGGCCACGATCTCGCGGACCTGCCGGGCGCCGTCCGCCGCCACGTCGAGATGCACGACCAGGTCGATCGCCGACGCCACCGTCGGCACGACGAACCGGTCCGACACGTTCTCGCCTGCCAGCAGCGGCAGCGTGCACATCTTGGTGACCGCCTCGCGCGCCGAGTTGGAGTGCACGGTGCACATCCCGGGAATCCCGGCGTTGAGGGCGACGAGCATGTCGAAGCTCTCCGCCTCGCGGACCTCGCCGATGACGATGCGGTCGGGCCGCATCCGCAGCGCCTCCTTGACGAGGCGGCGCAGCGGTATCTCGCCCGTCCCCTCGAGGCTGGGCTGGCGGCACTGCATCGCCACGTGGTCGCGGGCGGCGAAGCGGACCTCGAAGACCTCCTCGCAGGAGATCACGCGCTGACCCGCGGGGATGGACCCGGCGAGCGCGTTGAGCATCGTCGTCTTGCCCGCCTGCGTCGCGCCGGAGACGAGCACGTTCAGCCCCGCCCGGACCGCGGCGTCGAGGAACGCCGCGGCGTGGGCGGTGAGGGAGCCGAGCCGCACCAGGTGGTCCAGGTGGTCCGCCCGCACGAGGTGCTTGCGGATGTTCACCGCCATGTGGTCGCGCGTGACGTCCGGGATCACCACGTGCAGCCGCTCCCCGCCCGGGAGCGAGGCGTCGACGAACGGGCTGGACAGGTCGAGGCGGCGGCCGCTGGCCTTGAGCATCCGCTCGACGAGGTCACGCACCTGGGCGGCGGTGAGGATCGTCGTCGTCAGCTCGGGCACGCCGCGCCGCGCGACGAACACCTTGGCCGGGGAGTTGATCCAGACCTCCTCCACCTCGGGGTCGTCGAGGTACTTCTGCAAGGGCCCGAGGCCACCGAGGGCGTCGACGACGGCGCGGGCGGCGTCGTGCGGGTCGGCGAGGGCGGGCACGAGGCCCCGCGTGGCGCGGTCGGTGTAGTCGGAGGCGGCGTCCGCGACGAGACGTTCCAGACCGGCTCTGTCGCGCACGGGGTCGAGGGCGCGGCGGCGCACGAGCTCGCGCACCTCGTTCTCGAGGATCGCGGCGGCGTCGGACGGCGCCAGCGTGTCGATCGACACTGATCTCCCTCTCGTCGGAACCCTCATCGGCGGCGAAAGCGGCTCCAGAGTAGGGGACCGGGGCAATGACACGGGCCCGGCCTGTGGACAACTCCCTCGACCGGCGCGGCAGGAGGGCGCTCGGAGCGGCGTGACCAGGCGGAACTCCTGCGCCGGTGTCCGCCAGCGGGTCACGCGAGGCGTCTCAGATCGTGAGCATCCCGGGGCATTGTGCGGCTCGAGCGCCGGGTCCCGGCGTCCCGGCCGGCCACCCGGCTAGGGTCGGCTCATGCCGATCTCTCCCCCGCCCGGCCGCTGGCACGACGTCGCCCGCGCGACGGGGCTGCTCGCCCCGGACGGCGCCGTCGCGCAGACGATCTTCGCGGAGATGACGGCGCTCGCCGCCCGCACGGGCGCGATCAACCTCGGCCAGGGGTTCCCCGACGTGGACGGGCCGGACTACGTGAAGGAGGCCGCCAAGGCGGCCATCGACGCCGGCCGCAACCAGTACGGGCCCGGCGACGGCGCCCCCGAGCTGCGGCGGGCGATCGCCGACCACCAGCACCGCCACTACGGCCTCGACGTCGACCCGGACGGGGAGGTGCTGGTGACCACCGGCGCCACGGAGGCGCTGGCCGCGTCGATCCTCGCCCTCGCCGGCCCGGGGGACGAGGTGGTGACGCTCGAGCCGTACTACGACTCGCACGCCGCGAGCATCGCCCTCGCCGGGGCCACGCACGTCCCCGTCCCCCTCACGGCGGGCGACCTCCGCCTCGACGCCGCGGCCCTGCGCGCCGCCGTCGGCCCCCGGACTCGGCTGATCGTGCTCAACACGCCCCACAACCCCACCGGCACGGTGCTCACCCGGGCCGAGCTGGAGCAGGTCGCCGCGATCGCCCGGGAGGCCGACGTCGTCGTCCTCACCGACGAGGTGTACGAGCACCTCACTTTCGACGACGCGGTGCACGTGCCGATCGCGACCCTGCCGGGCATGGCCGAGCGCACCCTCACCGTCTCCTCCAGCGGCAAGACGTTCAGCCTCACGGGCTGGAAGATCGGCTGGGTGCACGGGCCGGCCGAGCTCGTCACCGCCGTGCGCACCGTCAAGCAGTTCCTCACCTACGTCTCCGGAACGCCGTTCCAGCCCGCGATCGCCCGCGCGCTCGCCGACGACGAGACGCCGCGGGCGCTCGCGGCGTCCCTGTCCTCGCGCCGCGACCTGCTGTGCGAGGGGCTGACGGCCGCCGGCTTCGACGTCGTCGTGCCGCAGGGCACCTACTTCGTCGTCGCCGACGGCGGGCACCTGCTCGACCGGCTCGGGGCCGCCGACGGCCACGAGCTGTGCCGGCGGCTGCCGGACCTCGCGGGCGTCGTCGGGGTGCCGGTGTCCGCGTTCTGCCGCGCCGGCTCCGCGACGTCCGAGGCGCTCGCCACCCGGGTGCGCTTCACGTTCGTCAAGCGTGAGGACGTGCTGCGCGACGCCGTCGAGCGCCTGCACGGCCTGGCGCACTGACCCAACCAGCCCCTCTCTGGTCGGCGCGGTCACGGCGACGTCGTGAGCGCCGGGAGCACCAGGCTCACCGCGACGACCAGCATGATCGCGGCCACGATGCCGTCGACGACACGCCACGCGCCGGGCCGCGCGAGCACCGGGGCGAGCAGGCGGGCGCCGTAGCCGAGGCCGACGAACCACAGCACGCTCGCGACGACCGCCCCGGCGGTGAACCACCAGCGCAGGTCGCCGTACGACGCGGCGATCGAGCCCTGCAGCACCACCGTGTCGAGGTACACGTGCGGGTTGAGCCAGGTGAGCGCGAGCGCGGTGAGCAGCACGGGCCGTACCCGGCGGCCGGCATCAGGGACTGCGCCGTCCTGCGCGGCCTCCAGGCCGGCCTCGTCGCCGCGCAGCGCACGCCGGGCGGCCAGCGCGCCGTACCCGAGCACGACGACGGCGCCCGCCCACCGGGCGACCTCCACGACGGCGGGGTGGCGCACCACGAGCGCCCCGAGCCCGGCCGTCCCCGCGAGGTACAGCACGACGTCGGACGCCGCGCACACGGCCACGACGAGTCCCACGTGCTCGCGTCGCACGCCCTGGCGCAGCACGAAGGCGTTCTGCGCGCCGATGGCGACGATGAGGGACAGGCCGAGCCCGAGGCCGGCGAAGAAGGTGAGCACCCCTCGACGCTAGGCGGGCAGCGAGATGAAGTCCATCTATCGTTTCTTCACCTGATGAAGGATTCCTTCATCTAGGGTTGGGGCATGCGATGGGACTCCCGCCAGCTCGAGGCGCTGGCCGCCGTCATCACCGAGGGCTCGTTCGAGGCCGCCGCCCACGCCCTGCACGTGACGCCCTCGGCGGTGAGCCAACGGGTGCGCGCGCTCGAGAACGCGGCGGGCTCGGTGCTCGTCCGCCGCACCCGTCCGGTCGCGCCCACGGAGCCAGGACGCACGCTGCTGCGCCTGGCCCGGCAGGTGGAGCTGCTGGGCGCCGAGGCGAGCCGCGAGCTGGGGCCCCGGGACGCCGACCACGACGACGACGGCCCGGCGCGGCCCGTCACGGTGCCGCTGGCCGTCAACGCGGACTCGCTCGCGACCTGGGTGATGCCGGCGCTCGCGCGGGTGGAGGGCGTCGCCTTCGACCTGTACCGCGAGGACCAGGACCGCACGGTGGACCTGCTCCCGGCGGGCGCGGTGATGGCCGCGATCACCTCCCAGCGCGAGCCCGTGCAGGGCTGCACCTCGACGTTCCTGGGCGTCACCCGGTACCGCCCCGCCGCGACCGACGCGATGATCGAACGGTGGTTCCCCGACGGACCGACCGTCGAGGCGCTGGGCCGGGCGCCGATGCTCGTGTTCAACCGCGCCGACGACCTGCAGGACGCCTGGCTGCGCGAGCGCGCCGCCTCGGCGGGCACCGCCGTCCCCGCCCCGCCGCGGCACCACGTGCCGAGCACTCCCGAGTACGTGGACGCCATCCGGCGCGGGCTCGGCTGGGGCATGTGGGGGCCGCTGCCCGGGCCAGGGGCGCGCTTCGGCATGCTCGACGGAGGTCCGCAGGACGGGGCGCGGGGCGGGGTGCGGCTGCTCGACGAGGACGCCGTCGTCGACGTCCCGATCTACCTGCAGCAGTGGAAGCTGCGCTCGGACGTGCTGGACCGCGTCGCCACCGCGCTGCGGACCGAGGCGCGCCGCGCCCTCCCCCAGCACTGACCTTCGAGCACGCGATCCCTCGCGTCATGGGGCCCGTTGCCGCGACGGATCGCGTGCTGGAAGGCAGGTCAGGCGCAGACGCCGGGCAGCAGGGACGGGCTGGGCGACGGGTCGGGGGACGGTGTGCCGTCGCCGCCGTCGCCGTCCTTGCCGCCCTCGCCCCCGCGGGTGCCGCCGTCCTCGCCGTCCACGGCACCGCCGTCCGGCCCGGTGCCGCCCTCCGCGTCCGGCGAGGGGACGTCGTCGCCGACGGCAGTCGCGTCCGTCGGCCTCGCGCTGCCGGCGTCCTTCGCCGGCTCGTCGGGCGTCCCCGGCGGTGCCTGGTCGGCGCGGACCCGCTCCCAGATCGCCTCGACCTCCGACGTCCACACGACCCGGTTCGGGTCGGTCGGCGCCTCGACCACCGGCACCGACGTGAACACGATCCGGGCCGGGTCGATGTCGCGGATGCTCCAGGCGAGGCCCGCGAGCGCCGTCGGGCTCGCCAGGTCGGGGCTCGTGGAGATGGCGCCGAGGATCTCGCGGACCATGCGGTACAGGCGGGGCGAGTCGGTGATGACGTTCTGCGACAGGACCTCGCGCATGGTGGCGTCGAAGAAGGCCTGCTGCCGCTCGATGCGCTTGAGGTCGCTGCCCACCTCGAGGCCCATGCCCTCGCCCTTGCGGGCGCGCAGGAAGTTGATCGCGGTGTAGCCGTCGAGCTTCTGCTCCCCCGCCTTCAGGTCGAGGTCGACCCGTTCTCCCCTGACCGCCTCGGGCAGGCACATGGTCACGCCGCCGATGGCGTCGACGACGCCGATGACACCGGTCATCTGGACGACGACGTGGTCGGTGACGCGGACACCGGTGAGCTGCTCGACCGTACGGATGGTGCACGCGGCGGCCCCGGTGACGTCCTTGCCCTCCCCACCGCCGAGGGTGAAGGCGGTGTTGAACATCGCGTTCGAGTGCGGCGCGGTCTCGCCGCCGCCGGGCAGCCTGCACGACGGGATGTCGACGAGCGAGTCGCGCGGGATCGACACGGCCTCGATGCGGCTGCGGTCGCCGGAGACGTGCACGAGCAGCGTGGTGTCGGAGTGGAACTCGTCGCCTGCGCCGGCGATCTCGGCGTTCGCCTCGTCGCGGAAGTCGGTCCCCATGACCAGGATGTTGAGGGCCTTCCCGGCGAACGGGTCGCTCGGGTCCTGCTCGGCGGCGACGACCGGTGGGCGGTCGCCGTCGGCGAGCAGGTCGTCGACGTCGGAGACGCCGATCTGGTTGCGCAGGTCGACGAACGACGCGACCGCGGCGGCCGCCACGAACGCCACCACCGCGGTGACGACGAGGGCGATCGAGCGGACGACGCGGTGCGAGGCGAGGTTCGTCGCGTGCCGGGGCAGGGTCCGCACACCGCGAGCCTAGGCCCTGAGCAGCGCGTTCGCGCGAGGGGCGGGCCTGCCGATCGCAGGCGCGCCCCTCGCGCGAGCCGTCACCGGCGGTCGGCGATCGCCGCGGCGGCGAGCCCGGGGTGGTCGCTGAAGACGCCGTCCACCCCGGCGTCGAGGAAGGCGTGGAGCTCGCCCGCGAGGTCCCCGTGGGCGGCCGGGTCCGTGGAGGAACGGTGCTCGGCCGGCAGGAACTGGTTCTCGGCGCGGAAGGTCCAGCTGTAGACCTCGAGCCCGGCCCGGTGCGCGTCGCGGACCACGGAGGTGGGCTCGCCGAGCGTGCCGTCGCCGGTGCGCGGGACGACCACGTTCTTCTCCAGGCTCGCGATGTCGGCGTACCGGGCGAGGTCGCGCAGCCCGCGCGGGGTGACGAGGTCGGCGTAGGTGCGCGGGTCGCCGGCGGCCACGAGGTCGTACGGTGCGCCGCTGGGCGAGACGTTGAGCGCGAGGCGCACGTCGGTGAGCCGGTCGAGCTCGCGCAGGTTCGTCGTCTCGAAGGACTGGACGACGACGGGGGCGCGTCGCGAGTCGAGGTCGTTCGCGGCCAGCTCGGCGACCAGGGGCTCGGAGAGGGGCAGCCCGATCGAGTCGAAGTACGTGGGGTGCTTCGTCTCGGGGGCCACGCCGACGGGCTCGCCGTCGCAGGTCTCGGAGTGCCGCGCCAGGTCGAGCACCTCGTCGAGGGTCGGCACCTGGTAGAGGCCGTCGAAGGCGGTGTTGTCCGGCCGCACCTCGGGCAGCCGCTCGACGGCGCGGAGCGTCCGCAGCTCGGCGAGGGTGAAGTCCTCGGTGAACCAGCCGGTCACCGCGCGGCCGTCGACCGTCTTCGTGGTGCGGCGGTCGGCGAACTCCGGGTGCTCGGCGACGTCGGTCGTGCCGCCGATCTCGTTCTCGTGCCGGGCGACGAGCACGCCGTCCTTGGTCGGCACGACGTCGGGCTCGATGACGTCGGCGCACTGGAGGATGGCCTGCTCGTACGCGGCGAGCGTGTGCTCGGGCCGGTCCCCCGACGCCCCGCGGTGGCCCACCAGCGTGACGCCGTCGTCGCGCGTACGCGTCTTCTCGAGGTCGACGACCACCATCTCGGTGTCGTCCGGGGTGCCGGGGTTCCGCGCCGCGTTGCCCGGGTAGTTGTTGTCGTTGCCGAGCAGGACGCGCCCGTCGCGCAGGCGCAGCACCGTCTCGAAGGACTGGACGGGCAGCGCGTACGTCTCGCCGAGGCCGTAGCCCTCGCCCGCGTCGATGCCGCGCGGGTTGTCGATCCCGAGGGCGTCGAGGACGAGCTCCTTGCGGACGTTCCCGTCGTCGTCGGTCTCGCTCAGGTCGATCTCGTAGACGCGCTTCGTGACGGACGCCGGGCCCTCGAGGTCGTCGCGCTCGACCACCCAGAAGGAGTCCTTGCCGACGGCGAACGCGTCGCCGAGGACGTTCGCCTCCTGGTCGGTCTGGTAGTCCCAGGTGCGGCCGGTGTACTGGCCGCGGCGGGTGTCGAACTCGTGGATCACCCGACGGCGCTGGTCCGCGTCGCCCACCAGGGCACCCTCGAGCACGGGGTACAGGTAGCGCCCGCCCCGGACGCCGGCCATGGCCTCGAAGCCGCGGCTGGCACGGACCGTGGGCTCCTCGCCGTCGCCGAGGTACGGGTTCTGCGGCGACCTCAGGCCCCCGGGCAGCGGGAACGGCTTCTCGAGCAGCGTGCCGTCGGCGTCGAAGTGCAGCAGGAACGGGCCGAACTCCTCGCCCACCCACAGCGTGCCGTCGGCCGCGCGCACCACGGACTCGACGTCGAAGTCGGCGCCGGTGAGCAGCCGCTCGTCGGTGCCGCCGTTCACGATGTCGAAGTCCAGCACCTCATTCGCGTCGTTGTAGGAGATGTGGTCGAGCACCTCGATCTCGCCCGACCCGGCGCGCTTCCCGCCGGTGTCCCAGTCGGGCTTCACGAGGTAGCTGCGCAGCAGGAAGTCGGCCGAGTTGCCCTGGCTGCCGAAGCCGTTGTCGGGCTGCGCCCAGAAGGTGCCGTCGCCGTTGTCGACCATCGCCGAGAAGCCGGGGACCACCTGGCCGTCCCACGGGCCCTGGCGGCCGTTGGCGACCGAGGCCCGCGCGCCCGACGGCGGCCCGTCCGCGAGGAAGTCCGCGGAGAGCGTCGCGCGCCCCTCGAGGGTCGGCACGAGGTGCGTCGTGACGGCGCCCGGACGGCCGTCGCCGCCCCGACCGCCGTCGCGGTGACCAGTCTCATGCCCTGCCGCAGGGCCCGCCGGGTGTCCGCTCGCGACGGCTGCGGCGCCGGCGGTGGTGAGCCCGACGGCCGCGGCGGCGCCGGCCGCGAGAGCGCGGAAGATCGGTGAACGTCTCATGCGTCCGATCCCACCGACGCGCCACGACGGACCGGCCAACCCGGGATGAACCCTGGACGTCCGCTGGGTGACGATCCCGTTCCGCGCCGATGCCTAGATCTGCTAGGTTCGATACCCCTAGCAGATCTAGATATAGGAGCCCTGGTGCGCTTCGACAAGGACCTCGTGGCGGCGTCCGCCACCCCCCTCGTGCTCGGCATCCTCGCCGAGGGCGAGTCCTACGGGTACGCGATCCTCAAGCGGGTCACCGAGCTGTCGGGCGGCCGCATGCAGTGGACGGACGGCATGCTCTACCCGCTGCTGCACCGCCTCGAGCGGCTCGGGCTCGTCGTCGCGACCTGGGGCACCTCGGAGGCGGGCCGCCGCCGCAAGCACTACGCCCTCACCCCCGCCGGGCACGAGGCCCTGGCGGAGCGCCGGCAGCAGTGGGCCGTCGTCGCCGACGTGCTGCAGCAGGTGTGGCGGTCCGCCCAGGACGCCGCGCAGGCACCGACCGGCCGGCCCGCCGTCGCCGAGGGCTGGGCCTGATGGGCGCCGGCGACGCGCAGGCCGGGGAGCACCCCGGGCTCGACGCGCAGATCGACCAGTGGCGCTCGTACGTGCAGCGCCGCCGCGCCGTCTCGACCGCCGACGTGGACGAGATGACCGACCACCTGCGCGGCCAGGTGGCCGACCTCACCGCCGCCGGCCTCGACGACGACGAGGCGTTCCTCGTCGCGGTCCGGCGCATGGGCAACCTCGACGCGGTGTCGCGCGAGTTCGCCCGCGAGCACTCCGAGCGGCTGTGGAAGCAGCTCGTGCTGGTGCCGGACGGGCCGGCGGAGGAGTCCGGGCCCGCCTGGCGCGAGCTCGCCGTCGTCCTGGCGTTCGCCGTGGGAGCCGGCATCGCGGTCAAGGTCGCGCTCGCCGCGTTCGACACCGACGCGGTGCTGCTGCGCAACGTGCCGCTGATGACCGCCCCGTTCCTGGCCGGCTACTTCGTGTGGAAGCGCCGCGTCCCGTGGCGCGCCGTCGCCGCGCTCGGGGTCCCGTACGCGCTGCTCGCCGTCGTGCTCAACGTCTATCCCTACGTGGAGACCGGCTCCACGCTGATGCTCGCCGTGCTGCACGCCCCCGTCGTGCTGTGGGCGCTGGTCGGCGTGGCGTACGTGGGCGGGCGCTGGCGCGCCGAGGAGCCGCGGATGGACTTCGCCCGCTTCACCGGCGAGCTCGTCGTGTACGTGACGCTGCTGGCCCTCGGCGGCGGGGTGCTGATCGGGCTCACGGCCGCCACCCTCGGTCTGGTGGGCGTGGACATCGAGCCCGCGCTGGAGAGCTGGATCCTGCCGTTCGCGGTGCCGGGGGCGGTGGTCGTGGGCGCCTGGCTGGTCGAGGCGAAGCAGGACGTCGTGGAGAACATCGCGCCGGTGCTCACGCGCGTCTTCACGCCGCTGACGACCCTCATGCTGCTCGTCACCCTGGTGGTGCTGCTCACCGCGGGCGACCTCGCCGCCGCGGACCGCGACCTGCTGATCCTCATGGACGCGATCCTCGTCCTGGTGCTGTGCCTGCTGCTCTACTCCGTCTCGGCGCGCGACTCGCTCGCACGCCCCGGCTGGTTCGACGGGCTGCAGCTGTTCCTCGTGGCCGCCGCCCTGGCCGTCGACGCCGTCGCCCTGACGGCGATGCTCACCCGCATCGCGGAGTTCGGCCTCAGCCCCAACAAGGTGGCCGCGCTCGGGCTCAACCTGCTGCTGCTGGTCCACCTGGCGCGGTCGGGCTGGCTGCTGCTCGGCTTCCTGCGCGACCGGCGGCCCTTCGGCGCCCTGGTGCGGTGGCAGACCCGCTTCCTGCCCGTCTACGCCGTGTGGGCCGCGGTCGTGGTAGTCGCCTTCGGCCCGGTCTTCGGCTTCGCGTGAGCCGGCCCCTCAGGCCAGCTTGACCCAGCCGTCGCGCCGGTAGGCCGGCGTGGCGAACGCGAGGACGGCGATCGCGCACACCAGGGCCACGAGCATGACCCAGGCCATCGCGACGGCGTCCCCGCCCAGGACGCCGACCAGGGGCGAGACGACGCCGGCGACACCCGACTGCACGGCGCCGATCACCGCGGCGGCCGTCCCGGCACGCTCGCCGTGCCGGGACAGCGCGATGGCCGACGCGTTGGCCGGGACGAGCCCCTGGAAGGCGAGCACGAGCCACAGCATCGCGAGCAGGCCGATGAGGCCACCGGCACCGGTGAGCGCCACGGCGAGGAGGCCGACCGCGACGACCCCCTGGATCGCGAGCGCGGCCCGCAGCAGCCGGATGGGCGCGACGCGGCGCACCAGCGCCGCGTTCACCTGCGCGGACAGCACGAGCCCGAGGCCGTTGACGGCGAACAGCAGCGCGAACTGCCCGTGGGTCAGCCCGTAACCCTCCTGGAAGATGAACGGCGACCCGACGACGTAGCTCATCAGCACGGCCTGCCCCAGGCCGGGAATCACGGCGAGCGCCATGAACTGCTTGTCCTTGACGAGCAGGCGGTAGCCCGCGAAGACGCTGCGGGTGCCGCCGGTCTGCCGGCGCTCGGCGGGCAGCGTCTCCGGCATCAGCCGCCACACGACGAGGCCCATGGCGACGCCCGCGAGGGCGAGGAAACCGAAGACCCAGCGCCAGCCGGCGGCCGCGGCGACCGCGGACCCGAAGGTCGGCGCGAGCATGGGCGCGACGCCGATGACCAGCATGAGCCGCGACAGGATCCGCGCCGCCTCGGCCCCGACGAACCGGTCGCGCACGACGGCCATCGCGGCGACGCCGCACGCGGCGTTGAAGAAGCCCTGCAGGAGGCGCAGGCCCACGAGGATCGTCATGTTCGGCGCGAACGCGCACAGGATCGACGTCACGACGTGCAGCGCCAGGCCCCACATGAGGGGCGTCCGCCGCCCGTAGCGGTCCGACAGCGGCCCGATCGTGAGCTGGCCCAGGGCGCCGCCGATGAGCATCACCGAGACGGAGAGCTGCGCGAACGAGGCGGAGGACCCGAGGTCCGTCGCCACCTCGGGCAGCGACGGCAGGTACATGTCGACGGTGAACGCCGGCAGCGCCGCGAGGGCGCCGAGCATGATGACCCAGCGGTACGGATTGCGGGCGCGCGGAAGTCTCGCGGAGTCGTCGGGCATGGAAACCATGCTATCGAATCGTTACGACCGTGCGCAGGGAGCGACCCCGCGCCGACCGCCCGACTGTCGGTGGGATGCGTCACGATGGACCCATGTGCGGCCGCTACGCGTCCTTCCGTGACGCCCAGGACATTTCCGACGACCTCGCCGTCGCCGAGATCGCGGAGGACGCGCGCCTCCTGCCCCCGTCGTGGAACGTCGCCCCGACCGACCCCGTGCGCATCGTCGTCGAGCGACCGAAGCGGCTCGAGGGCGGCAGCACCGGGGAGATCACGCGCATGCTCCGGCTGGCCCGCTGGGGGCTCGTACCGTCGTGGGCGAAGGACCCGTCGATCGGCGCGCGCATGATCAACGCCCGCACCGAGACGCTGCTCGACAAGTCCGCGTTCGCCAAGCCCCTCGCGGTGCGGCGCTGCCTACTGCCGGCGGACGGCTACTACGAGTGGCGCAAGCTCGAGCTGCCACCCGGGGCGCCGGCCCGGGCGAAGGTGCCCAAGCAGCCCTACTGGATCCACCCGGACGACGGCGACGTCGCCGCCCTGGCCGGGCTGTACGAGTTCTGGCGCGACCGGTCGAAGGCGGACGACGACCCCGACCGCTGGCTCGTCTCGGCGACCGTCATCACCACGGCCGCGTCCGAGGACCTTGAGCGGATCCACGACCGCATGCCCGTGGTGCTGCCCCGAGCCTCGTGGGACGCCTGGCTGGACCCCGCGGTCGGTGCCGAGGAGGCGATGGGCATCGTCACGGGCCCGCAGGTCGGGATGGCCACGCGGCCGGTGGGCGACGCCGTGGGGTCGGTGCAGAACAACCGCCCGTCGCTCATCGACGTCGACCCCGACCCGCGGGACCCCGACGTGGTCACCGCGGGCCGGGGCTGAGCGCGCTCAGGCCCCGCCGGTCACCGCGACCTCCTGCCCCGTGATGCCGGTGTTCGCCGCCGAGCCGAGGTAGACGATCGCGTTCGCCACCTCGGGTGCGTCGAGGAGGCGGCCGAGGGCCGAGCGCCCGGCGTAGCCGTCGCCGAAGGCGTCGGTGATCGTCCCGTTGCGCACGGTGCGGGTCAGCGCCGGCAGCACCACGTTCGAGAGGATGTCGCCGTCCTGGCCGAGCGCGAAGGCGACCGTCCGGCTGAAGCCGTGCAGCGCGGACTTCGCCGTCGCGTAGTACTCCGTCCCCGCCTCGCCGTCGCGCACGAGCGTGGACGACAGGTGCACCAGCCGCCCCCACCGCTGCGCGCGCATGGTCGGCGCCACCGCGCGCGTCAGCCGCACGGCGCCCTCGACGTTGCCGCGCACGACCTCCAGCCAGGCGTCGTCCGGCTGGTGCTCGAAGCCCTGGGGACCACCGGCGTCCGGGCTCCAGGTGACCGCGTTGTTGACGAGCACGTCGATGCGCCCGGTCCACGCGAGCGCGGCGTCGCGCAGCCCCTCGGCGGCGCCGTCCTCGGTCTGGTCGTAGCGGACGACGAGGGCGCGCTCGCCGATCTCCTCGGCCACGCGGGCCGCGTCGTCCTTCGACTCGCGGTAGGTGACGACGACGTCGGCGCCCTCGGCGCCGAACTGGGCGGCGACGTGCCGCCCGATCCCGCCGGACGCTCCCGTGACGACGACGGTGCGCCCCTGCAGTCCCAGCTCCATGGTGTCTCCCCGATGTCCGTGTGCTCGTCGGCACCGGCCGGCGCCCGACGACGTCCACCGTCGCCGCCGGGAGGACGTCGCCGGGAGACCGCCGCGAGACTGGCCCTGCCAGGGCCACCCGGGTACGTACGCCCGCGCCTACGCTGGCGCCATGACCGACCGCGACCTCGGCTCCCTGCTGCGCGCGTACCGCGAGGACGTCCGCCCTCAGGACGTGGGGATGCCTGCCGCCGGCCGGCGCCGCACGCCCGGGCTGCGCCGCGCCGAGCTCGCCGTCCTCGCCGGGGTGAGCGTCGAGTACCTCACCCGGCTGGAGCAGGGCCGCGACCGGCACCCCTCGCCCGCGGTGATCGGAGCGCTCGCCGACGCCCTCCGCCTCGGGTACGACGAGCGGCGGGTGCTGCTGCTCGCGACCAAGGACGCGGAGGGAACGGGCGTGTGCCTCGCCACCGTGCCGAGCGAGGACGTCCCGGCGGGGACCCGGTCCGTCCTCGACCGCCTCGCCCCGACGCCCGCGGTGCTGCTCGACCAGCTCGGGACGGTGCTCGGGTGCACGCCGGCCTACCGGACGCTGCTCTCCCCGACCGGGCTCTTCGACCACGACCAGCCCCGCCTCGCGCCCGTCGTCCTGGGCGACCCGCGCGCCCGCGACGTCTACCCCGACTGGGATGCCGTCGCCGACCGCGTGGTGGCCGACCTGCAGCGCGAGTCCGTACCGTCCGACCCCGCGCTCGCCGAGCTGACGGACGCCCTCACGGTGCTGGCCGGGGCCGCCTTCACGGAGCGGTGGGCGCGACCCGTCGCGGACCGGGGGCGGGCCGCCGTCGTGCGCATGACGCACCCGACCGCCGGCGCGCTGCGGGTCGAGCCGCAGGTCCTCGCGCCGCGCGGCGGGGACCACCTGCGCATCGAGCTGCTGCTCCCGGCGGACCCGGCGACCGAGCGGGCGCTCGACGACCTGGCCGCCGGCGACCGGACGCTGCGCCTGGTCCGTCCGGACGCGTCCTGACGGGTCCGGGCGGGTCCTGCCACGGGTGTGCGGCGGGACGGGACGCCGTCAGGCGCCGGTGTACGCGCGCTGCAGCCGCACCGGCGTGATCTCCCCGATGCCCTGAACCTCCTGGGCGGGCTGCGCCGTCAGGGCGTAGCGGGACGACGACGCCAGCAGCGACGCCGTGTGCGGGTCCACCAGCACGGTGGCCGGCTCGGCGAGCTCGGTGATGCGCGACGCGAGGTTGACGTCCGGGCCGAACACGTCGCCGAACCGGGACAGCACCCGGCCCCACACGAAGCCGACGCGCACGGGGATCTCCGTGTCGGTGGCGTGCGGCGCGGCCAGGCCCAGCGCCACCTCGGCGCCGGTGGTCACGTCGTCGGCGACGAACAGGACGGCGTCGCCGATGGTCTTGACCACGCGCCCGCCCGCCTCGGTGATGACGTCGCGCGCCCGCGACTCGAAGAGCTGCACGAACTCGGACAGCTCCTGCGACCCCAGGCCGGCGGTGCGCTTGGTGAACGAAACGATGTCGGCGAACCCGACGGCGCGCGGCAGCGGCAGCTCGTCGTCGTCCTGGGTGCCGCGGCGCGCTCCCCCGAACTCGGTGGCGAGACGCCCGGTGAGCGCCGCGAGCTGCCGGCGCCAGGCGTGCTCGAGCTGGCGGGAGAGCCGGGCGGTGAGGTCCGGCACGCGGTCGAGGGCGGCGAGGCGCGCGCTCACGTCGTCCAGGTGGTCGCGCCGGCTCAGGTGCTCGACGAACGCCTCGACCTGCCACAGCGCCAGCCGGTCCGTCGTGTGCCCGAGGGAGCGGATGAGCGTCATCTGCGCCTGCTCGTCGAGCCGCTCGGAGTCCACGAGCTCCCCGATCTCGCGCAGCGCCCGCATGTCGGCGTCGGTGAACCAGACCTCGGTGGGGTGCGTGACCGGCAGGCCGAGCCAGCGCCAGTAGTTCTCGATGAACTCCTGCGACAGGCCCGTGCCGTCGACGAGGTCCGAGAGCGTGTACCGGCGCGGGCCGCCGAGGATCTCCTCGTCGAGCCGGGCCGCGGTGTCCCGCTTGCCCCGGGCGTCGTCGTCCGTGGGCAGGTCGGGTCCCGTGGTGGTGTCGCTCGTCACGCCCCCACTGTAGTCAGCGCGGGCTGTGCCCCGGCTGGGAGCCCGTCGTCCGCAGGTGGTGGACGTCCCCCGCGGTCACGGTCCGCTCTCCCGCCGGGGTCGCGACCACCAGGCCGCCGTCGGCCGCCACGCGGACCGCCTCGCCCTCCACCGTCCCGCGCCCGCCCGCGAGCTCCGCGCGCACGAGGGTGCCCAGCGTGGCCGACGCGGCGGCGTACTCGCGGCCGAGGCCCGCGGCGACGGCGTCGCCGTCGGCGACCTCCAGCCGGCGGACGACCCCGACGAGCTCACGCACCAGGACGCCGAGCAGCGCGCCGCGGTCGGCACCGACCGCACCGGCGAACGCCAGCGACGTCGCCGTCGGCACGGGCAGCTCGGCCGCGGCCTGGTCCACGTTGAGACCGACCCCGACGACGACGGCGGGCGTCGCGTCGTCGCGCGCGTCCGGCACGACCTCCGCCAGCACCCCCGCCACCTTGCGGAACGGGCCGAGCCCGGGGACGTCGTCCGCGGCGGGCAGCAGCACGTCGTTGGGCCACTTCAGCGCGGCGCCGTCCACCCCGGCGGCCGTGACCGCCCGGGCGACGGCGAGCCCGGCCACCAGGGGGAGCCAGCCGAGGCGCGCCGGCGCCAGCCGGGGCCGCAGCAGCACCGAGACGGTCAGGGCGGCGCGGGGCGGGGTCTGCCACTCCCGGCCGGCGCGCCCCCGCCCGGCGGCCTGGTGCTCCGCGACGAGCGCGGCCGGCGCCGGCCACTCGCGCGGGGCGCGCCCCGCGGCGTCGACCAGCTCGGTGTTGGTCGAGGCGGAGACGTGGAGGACGTCGAGGCGCGCGAGCGGGCCGGACGGCGTGAGCAGGTCACGGCGCAGGGCGGGGACGTCCAGGGGGGCACGGCGCGGTGAGGTCACGCCCCGATCGTGCCGCACGCGCGGGAGTTTGTGGGGTCCCTCCAAAGAATCCGAGGGCGCCGCAGCCTGTCGCGCATCGAGGCGTGGCAACCCACCAACTAGGGTCGGTCGGGTGAACGACGCCACCACCGCCCAGGGACCGGACCAGGACGCGACCTCCGTGCGGGGCACGGCCGCGAAGCTCGCCGACCTGGAGCGCCGCCGGGCCGAGGCCGTGACCGACGCCGAGGAGAAGGCGAAGGCCCGGCAGCACCCACGCGGGAAGAAGACGGCCCGCGAGCGCATCGAGGCGCTGCTGGACGAGGGCAGCTTCGTCGAGCTCGACGCCCTCGCCATGCACCGCAGCCGCAACTTCGGGCTCGACAAGCGGCGCGTCGCGGGCGACGGCGTCGTGACCGGGCACGGCACGATCGACGGCCGCCAGGTGTGCGTGTTCAGCCAGGACTTCACCGTGTTCGGCGGCTCCCTCGGCGAGGTGCACGGCGAGAAGATCGCCAAGGTGCAGGACCTCGCGCTGCGCACCGGGGTGCCGATCATCGGCATCTCGGACGGCGGCGGCGCCCGCATCCAGGAGGGCGTCGCGGCCCTCACACAGTTCGCGGAGATGTTCCGCCGCAACGTCGCGGCATCGGGCGTGATCCCGCAGATCTCGCTCATCCTCGGCCCGAGCGCCGGCGGCGCGGTCTACTCCCCCGCGCTGACCGACTTCATCGTCATGGCCGACGGCACGTCGAACATGTTCATCACGGGCCCGGACGTGATCCGCACCGTGACGGGCGAGGACGTCGACTTCGAGACGCTCGGCGGCGCGCGGACGCACAACAGCACGTCCGGCGTCGCGCACTACATGGGCGCCGACGAGGACGACGCGATCGACTACGCGCGCCACCTGGTCGGATACCTGCCGCAGAACAACCTCGGCGACGCGCCGTCGTTCCCGCCGGAGGACGAGACCCCGCTGGAGGTCACCGCCGAGGACGAGGCGCTCGACGTCATCGTCCCCGACAGCGACAACCAGCCCTACGACATGCGGGCCGTGGTCGAGGCCGTCCTCGACCCCGACTCGTTCCTCGAGGTGCAGCCGCTGTTCGCCCAGAACGTGCTGATCGGCTTCGGCCACGTGGAGGGCCAGTCGGTGGGCATCATCGCCAACCAGCCGCTGTCCATGGCGGGCACCCTCGACATCGACGCCGCGGAGAAGGCGGCCCGGTTCGTGCGCACCTGCGACGCGTTCAACCTGCCGGTGCTGACGTTCGTCGACGTGCCCGGCTTCCTGCCCGGCGTCGGGCAGGAGCACCAGGGAATCATCCGGCGCGGCGCGAAGCTCATCTACGCCTACGCCGAGGCCACCGTGCCGCTGGTCACGGTCATCACGCGCAAGGCCTACGGCGGCGCGTACATCGTCATGGGCTCCAAGCAGCTCGGCGCCGACGTCAACCTCGCCTGGCCGACGGCGCAGGTCGCGGTCATGGGGGCGTCCGGCGCGGTGAACATCCTGCAGCGCTCGGCGCTCAAGGAGGTCGCGGAGACCGGCGGCGACGTCGAGGCGGAGCGCCAGCGCCTCACCGACGAGTACACCGAGGCGATCGTCAACCCGTGGGACGCCGCCGAGCGCGGGTACGTGGACGCCGTCATCCGCCCCTCCGAGACCCGGGTGCAGGTGGTGCGCGCGCTGCGCGCCCTGCGGACCAAGCGTGCGAGCCTGCCGCCCAAGAAGCACGGCAACATCCCGCTGTGACCCCGACTCCCCCCTGCAGGACGATCGGTAGGACAATCACCTGATGAGCCACGAGGACGCCACGCACGGACCGGCCCCCCTGGGGTCGGTCGATCCCGAGCCCATGCATCGCGCCGTCGACGCGCTCGCCGCGGCCCTGCACGAGTACGTGCAGACCGCGGTCGGGGTGCGCGCCGAGTTCGGTGCCGCGGAGGCCGACGAGGACCCGCGCGTGCTCGCGCTGGAGAACCGGGTGGGCCAGCTCAACGCCGCCGTCTTCGACGCCCTGCACGACGGTCTCGGCATGCACCCGGACCTCACCAGCTCGGTGTGGGAGGGCGACGACGAGGAGCCCGAGCACGCGCACGACGCCCCGGAGGGCGCGGTGCCGGCGGAGGTCTTCTACCTCGGGTTCGTCGTGGCCGACCCGGCGCCGGGAGCCAGCGCCAGCCTCGACGGCGTGGTGGAGCTGCTCGACGAGGCCGGCGGCGCGGTCGCGCAGCGGCTGTTCGACGGCGGCTACGAGGTCGCGGAGTGGGCGACGTCCCGCGGGGCCGCCGTGGAGTTCGGCGACGACGACCTCGACGACGAGCTCACGGACGACGACGTGCTGGACGACGCCCCGGACGACGACGACCCGCAGGGCGGGACGCGATGAGCGCCCCGGTGCGGGTGGTCCGCGGGCGTCCCGACGACGTCGAGGTGGCCGCGCTGGTGGCCGGGCTCGCCGCCGTGGCGTCGTCGGGCGGGCTGCCCGACGACGAGGCACCCGTGGACGAGTGGACCAACCGCGCCCGGACGGTGCGCGGCAACGGCGCCGGGGCCACGGCCAAGAGCTTCGGCGGCCGGTGGGGCCGCCACCATGCCGACGCCTGGCGCTGGAGCCTGCACTCGTGACCGTCGTCTGGCAGCAGGTCGAGCGCGCCGACGACGTCGACGCCCCGCTGGACGAGGTGCCCGCGCCCCCGCGGCCCGGCTGGCTGCGGCGCTGGCTGTGGGCGCCCGCCCTGGTGGTGTCGGCGGGTCTGTACGTGCTGCGCCGCACGATCGAGAACCCGTCCGGCGAGCTCGAGCTCTGGCTGTTCATGGGGATGCTGGCGGCGCTCATGGTCACGGCCGTCGCCGCCCTCGTGCGCTACCGCGACGACCAGCGCCGGGCCGCCGAGGGCCGGGCCGGCGAGGCCTTCGCCGCCGGCGCGCGGTCCGTCACGGGGTCGGTCACGGTGAACGAGCGCCGCACCAGCTCCGGGCTGCTGCTCAGCGGGGTCGTGTCGTACCCGACCGACGACGGCACCGAGTCCCGCGCCTTCTCGCACCTGGTGCGCCGGGGCGAGGAGGACGAGCTCCCGCCGCCGCGCGACGGCGACCCGGTGGGCGTCTGGTGGGCGCCGGGCACCGAGACGATCGTGGCGCGGTACCACCGCGACTGGGCGGACGCGGTCCGCCGGCGCACGCGCAAGCGCTGACCGGGGCGGCGGGACGCCGGCTCCGGCGGCCGCGGGTCAGCGTGCGGCGCGCCCCGCCGCGAACAGGCGGCACGCGTGCGCGGCGGTGCGCTCCAGCTCCGTGACGGCGTCGCGGGAGAGCTCCGCGAGCGTGCGCGGGCCGGGCGCGAGGGAGAACGCCGCCGCGATCCCGGCGTCGGCGACCTGCGCGGGCGTGAGCTCGACGCCCCCGGCGACCACGACGACGGCCGCGCGACCGGCCACCAGCCGCACCACGGTGTCGACGACCTTGCCGTGCAGCGACTGCTCGTCGAGGCGTCCCTCGCCCGTGATCACGAGGTCTGCCCCCACGAGCGCCGCGGCCAGGCCGACCACGTCGGCGACGAGCTCCCCGCCGGGCACCAGCTCCGCCCCGAACGCGGCGGACAGCCCCACCGGCAACCCGCCGGACGCGCCCGCGCCGGGCACGTCGCGCGCGTCGTGCCCGGTGGCCGCCGCGAGCGCGTCGGCCAGGCGCGCGAGCCCGCTGTCGAGCGCGGCCACGTCCTGCGGCGTCGCGCCCTTCTGCGGGCCGAAGACGGCGGCCGCGCCGCGCGGCCCGAGCAGCGGGTTGTCGACGTCGCAGGCGATCCGCCAGCGCAGCGCCCGGGCGCGCGGGTCCAGGCCCGCGAGGTCGACGCGGGCCAGGTCGCGCAGGCCGCCGCCGCCCGGCGGGACGGGCGCGCCGGCGGCGTCGAGGAGTCGCGCGCCGAGGGCGTCGAGCAGGCCGGCGCCGCCGTCGGTCGTCGCGGAGCCGCCCACGAAGAGGACGACCTCCTCCGCGTCGGGCACCGCGTCGAGCGCGGCGAGGACGAGCGTGCCGACCCCGTGGCTGGTCGCGTCGAGGGGCCGCAGCGGCACGTCGGACACCTGGGGCAGCCCGTACGCCTCCGCCGCCTCGACGGCGAGGGTGCGCCCGTCGGGCGAGACACCGAAGCGGGCGGTCGCCGGGCGCCCCAGGGCGTCGGTGGTGTCGCAGGTGCGGCCCGCCTCGCCCCAGGCCCCGAGGATCGCGTCGAGGGTGCCCTCCCCGCCGTCGGCGAACGGCACGGACCGCACGTCGGCGCCGTCGCCCAGGGCCGCTCGGGCGCCCGCCGCGAGCGCCGCGGCCACCTGCGAGGCGGTGGCGCTGCCCTTGAAGGAGTCGGGGGCGACCACCACGCGCAGCGCTCGGGGGTCCGGGGCGGGGTTCTTCACGTCCTCGTGCACGAGGCCCGAGGCTAGCCGGTCGGCCGTGCCGGTCGCGCTGCGTCTCGCGCGTGCACCGGCGCGCGAGGAACCGAGCACCTCGACATGATCGGAGGGACGGGGCACCGGAACCGGGCCCCGGGGAACGGAGGAACGCTCATGGGCATCGGAAGCGGCATCTTCCTCATCGTCGTCGGCGCCGTCCTCGCGTTCGCGATCGCGCCCGACACCTGGGAGGTCGTGAACCTCAACATCGTCGGCTACATCTGCATGGGCGCCGGGGTGCTGGCACTGATCCTCGGGCTGGTGCAGAACCGCCAGCGCGCGCACACCAGCCACCGCGTCGAGCGGTACGACGACCGCACGCCGCCGCCCGTCTGACGCGTCCGCCGCGTGACGGAGGTCGTCGGCAGGCGGGGCTACGCTGCGGCATGTGACTCAGCACACCGCCTCGAACGACCTCGCCACGCCCCGCACGCCGTCCGCGATCGACGCCGTGGCCGACGCGTACGTCGCCCGCTCCGCCGAGCTCGACCCGCTGCTCGCCACGTCGATCGGGCTGCCGGGCCACGACCACCGCCTGACGGACCTGTCGCCCGCGGGCCACGAGGCGCGGGCCGAGTCGGACCGGGCCGTCCTGCGGGAGCTGGACGCGGCGGAGCGGGACGGCGGCCCGCTCGACGACGTCGACCGCGTCACCCTGGCCGCGATGCGGGAACGCGTGGGCCTGGCGCTCGAGCTGCACGACGCGGGCGAGCCGCTGGCGAGCCTCAACAACATCGAGTCGCCCGTGCAGCAGCTCCGCGACGTCTTCGACGTCATGCCCACCGGGTCCGTCGAGGCCTGGGAGAACGTCGCCGCGCGCCTGAACGCGATCCCGGACGCGATCGACGGCTACGTCGCCTCCCTCACGGAGGCCGCGCGGCGCGGGCAGGTCGCCGCGATCCGCCAGGTGCGCGAGGGCGTCGCCCAGTCGCGCGAGCTCGCCGCCGACGACTCCTTCTTCCGCGGGCTGGTGCGCAGCGAGGACGCCGCCGCGGTGCTGGACGAGTCGTCGGCGTGCAGCCTGGTCCGCGCCGAGCTCGAGCGCGGGGCGGACGCCGCCCGCTCCGCGTACGCCCGCCTGGCCGACTTCCTCGAGCAGGACCTCGCCCCGCAGGCTCCGGAGCGGGACGCCGTCGGCCGCGACCGCTACGCGCGCTTCTCCCGGGAGTTCCTGGGCGCCGAGGTCGACCTCGACGAGACGTACGCGTGGGGCCTGGACGAGCTGGCCCGCGTGGTCGCCGAGCAGGAGGCCGTGGCCCGGCAGATCGCCGGGCCGGGCGCGAGCGTCGCCGACGCCGTCGCGGCGCTCGACGCCGACCCGGCCCGCACCCTGCACGGCACCGACGAGCTGCGCCGCTGGATGCAGGAGACCGCCGACGCGGCGATCGACGACCTCGCGGGTACCCACTTCGACATCGAGGGACCGGTGCGCACCATCGAGTGCCGCATCGCCCCCACCCAGACCGGCGGCATCTACTACACCCCGCCGAGCGACGACTTCTCCCGCCCCGGCCGCATGTGGTGGTCCGTGCCCGCCGACGTCACGGAGTTCAACACCTGGCGCGAGAAGACCACGGTGTTCCACGAGGGCGTGCCGGGCCACCACCTGCAGTGCGCGGCGGCGGTCGTCGCGCGCGACACGCTCAACTCGTGGCGCCGGCTGATGTGCTGGGTGTCCGGGCACGGCGAGGGCTGGGCGCTGTACGCGGAGCGGCTCATGGCCGACCTGGGCCACCTCGACGACCCGGGCGACCGGTTCGGCATGCTCGACGCGCAGCGGATGCGCGCCGCCCGCGTGGTCCTCGACATCGGCGTGCACCTGGGCAAGCCCGCGCCGCAGGAGTGGGGCGGAGGCACCTGGGACGCCCAGAAGGCGTGGCCGTTCCTGCGGGCCAACGTCAACATGCCGGAGTCGTTCGTGCGGTTCGAGCTCAACCGGTACCTCGGCTGGCCCGGCCAGGCCCCGTCGTACAAGGTGGGCCAGCGGCTGTGGGAGCAGGCCCGCGACGAGGCCCGCGCGGCGGCGGGCTCCCGTGGCGAGGAGTTCGACCTGCGGGCGTTCCACGCCCGGGCGCTGAGCCTCGGGTCCGTCGGCCTGGACGTGCTGACCGACGCCCTGCGCGAGCCGCGCGCCTGACGCCCGGCGCGGACTCCCCCCGGCATGCAAGGGATCCTCACCGGCTTCGCGATCATCGGCGTGGTCATCGCCGTCGGGTACGTCGCGGCGCGGCTGCGCCTCGGCGGTCCCGACGCGAAGACCGCCCTGAACCGCATCGGGTTCTTCGTCGCGAGCCCGGCGCTGCTGTTCACCGTGATCGCGGACGCCGACGTGGGCGAGCTGTTCCAGGCGCCCCTGCTGGTGCAGGCCGTGGCCGCCGTGGTCGTCGCCGCGCTGTTCGTCGTCGCGAACCTGCTGTGGCTGCGGCGCCCGGCCACGGAGGCGACGATCGGCGCGGTGTCGGCCGGCTACGTCAACGCCAACAACATCGGTCTTCCCGTGGCGGTGTACGTGCTGGGCGACCCGGCCGCCGTGGTCCCCGTGATCCTGCTGCAGCTGCTGGTCCTCGCGCCGCTCACGCTGCTCGTGCTGGACGCCCAGACGTCGGGACGCGTGTCGGTGGGGTTCGTGCTCGCCCAGCCGGTGCGCAACCCGATCATCCTCGGTTCGCTGGCCGGGGCCGTCGTCTCGCTCACCGGGTGGAGCGTGCCGGCGCCCGTCCTGGCTCCGCTGGAGATCCTCGGAGGCGCGGCCGTCCCGATGATCCTGCTCGCCTTCGGGATGTCGCTGCACGGCTCGCGCCCGTTCCAGCAACCGGGCGGCCGGTCGGCGGTGGTCGTGGCGTCCGTGCTCAAGGCTGTCGTCATGCCGGCGCTCGCGTTCGTGCTGGCGCGCTACGTCGTCGGGCTGGACGACGGCGAGGTCGCCACCGCGGTGACCCTCGCCGCACTGCCCGTCGCCCAGAACGTGTACAACTACGCCGCCCGCTTCCGTACGGGCGAGATGCTCGCGCGCGACACGATCCTCGTGACGACGGTCGCGTCCCCGGTGGTGCTGCTCGTGTCGAGCGTGCTGCTGCACACCGGCTGAGTGGCTAGGGTGCGGGGCGTGCCTGCCACCGAACCCGCGCCCGTCAGCCTGGTCCTCGCCTCCCGCTCCCCCGCCCGGCTGGCCACCCTCGCGGCCGCGGGGGTCACCCCGCGGGTCGTGGTGTCCGACGTCGACGAGCCCGCGGTGCTCGACGCCGCCCGCGCCGGCTTCGGCGGCGACCTCGACCCGGCCGACGCCGTCCTCGTGCTGGCCCAGGCGAAGGCCGAGGCGGTGAGCCGCCGGCTCGAGGACGACGAGGCCGCCGACGAGCTGTCGGCGCTGGTGCTCGGCTGCGACTCGATGCTCGAGCTGGACGGCGAGGTGGTGGGCAAGCCCGCCGACGCCGCGGACGCCCGTGCCCGCTGGCGATCGATGCGCGGACGGGCCGCGGTGCTGCACACCGGCCACTGGCTCGTCGACCTGCGCGACGACGAGGACGGCGGCACCCGCGCCACGTTCGGCGCGTCGTCCGCCACCACGGTGCACTTCGCGGACGTGGACGACGACGAGATCGACGCCTACGTCGCCACGGGCGAGCCGCTGCACGTGGCGGGCGCCTTCACGATCGACGGTCTGGGCGGCCCCTACGTGGACCGCATCGAGGGCGACCACCACGGCGTCGTCGGGCTGAGCCTGCCGCTGCTGCGCGAGCTGCTCGGCGAGCTGGGCGTCCCCTGGCGCTCGCTCCGCGACCCCCGCTGAGCCGGTCCGAACCCTGCCGAAACCACCAACGGCAGGCCGGTCCGACACCCCCTCGACGCCAGGTCCATGTGGGATCCCTCCAAACGGCTCCGATCGGCGTTGGCACCGGGCACAGACTTCGGCGCGGACGCCCCACGCGTGCCGGTGGACGGCGGAGCACGCGTTACCGTGAGCCGTGCCCACCATCAGCAAGGTCCTCGTCGCGAACCGCGGCGAGATCGCCGTCCGCATCGCCCGTGCCTGCACCGACGCCGGCATCGCCTCCGTCGCCGTCTACGCCGACTCCGACCGCGACGCGCTCCACGTCCGGCTCGCCGACGAGGCCTTCGCGCTGCAGGGCCAGCGCGCCGCCGACACGTACCTCGACGTCGAGAAGCTGCTCGACGTCGCGCGCCGCTCCGGCGCCGACGCGGTGCACCCCGGCTACGGCTTCCTGTCCGAGAACGCGCAGTTCGCGCAGGCCGTGATCGACGCGGGGCTCGTCTGGATCGGCCCGCCGCCCGCGGCGATCGAGTCGCTGGGCGACAAGGTCAGCGCGCGGCACATCGCGCAGGCCGCAGGGGCGCCGCTGGTGCCCGGCACCGCCGACCCGGTGCAGGGCGCGGAGGAGGTGCACGCGTTCGCGGCCGAGCACGGGCTGCCGATCGCGATCAAGGCGGCGTTCGGCGGCGGTGGGCGCGGCCTGAAGGTGGCCCGCAGCGCGGACGAGATCGACGAGCTGTACGAGTCCGCGGTGCGCGAGGCGGTCGCCGCGTTCGGGCGCGGCGAGTGCTTCGTGGAGCGGTACCTCGACCGGCCGCGGCACGTCGAGACGCAGTGCCTGGCCGACGCGCACGGCAACGTCGTGGTGGTCTCCACCCGCGACTGCTCGCTGCAGCGCCGGCACCAGAAGCTGGTCGAGGAAGCGCCCGCGCCGTTCCTCACGCCGGAGCAGGAGGCCGAGCTCGACCGCGCGTCGCGGGCCATCCTCGCCGAGGCCGGGTACGTGGGCGCCGGCACCTGCGAGTTCCTCGTGGGGACGGACGGCACCCTGTCGTTCCTCGAGGTGAACACACGCCTGCAGGTGGAGCACCCCGTGACCGAGGAGGTCACCGGCATCGACCTGGTGCGCGAGCAGCTGCGCATCGCGGCCGGCGAGCCGCTGGGCTACGACTCCACCACCGTGCGCGGCCACTCGTTCGAGTTCCGCATCAACGGCGAGGACCCGGCCGCCGGCTTCCTGCCCTCCCCCGGCACCGTCACCACGCTGCGCTGGCCGACCGGGCCCGGCGTACGGGTCGACACGGGCGTCGTCGAGGGCGACACGATCTCGGGTGCGTTCGACTCGATGATCGCCAAGCTGATCGTCACGGGCGCCACGCGGGAGCAGGCGGCGCAGCGCGCCCGCCGCGCGCTGCGCGAGCTCGAGGTGGCGGGCATCCCCACCGTGGTGCCGTTCCACCGCGCGGTGATGGAGGCCGAGGACTTCGTCCCCACCGACGGCTCGTCCTTCCGCGTGCACACCCGCTGGATCGAGACCGACTTCGCCGGCGAGCTCGGCGCGCTCGCTCCCGCCGCGCCCGCCCCGGCGCCCGACGCCGAAGAGGCCGGCGAAGAGCTCGCCGAGCGGGTCGTCGTCGAGGTCGGCGGCCGCCGCCTCGAGGTCGTGCTGCCCGCCGGGCTCGGCGTCGCCGCGGGCCGCGCCCGCCGCGCGAGCGCCGCCCGGCGCCCGACCCGCCGGGGCAACGGCCGCGCGTCCGCCGCGGCGAGCGGCGCGACGCTGGCCTCGCCGATGCAGGGCACCATCGTCAAGGTCGCCGTCGAGGACGGCGCCCAGGTCGCCGAGGGCGATCTCGTCGTCGTGCTCGAGGCCATGAAGATGGAGCAGCCCTTGCTCGCGCACCGCGCCGGCACGGTGCGGTCGCTGTCCGCCGCCCCCGGCGAGACGGTGACCGCCGGTGCCGCCATCTGCGAGATCGTCGACTGACCCCGAGGTAGTTCAGATCTCCGCGAGGGATGAACTACCTCGCGGGGGCGTCGACGGCTTCCGTGGGCTCGACCGGGTCGACCGGGCGGGCGACGGCCGCGAGCGAGCGCCGCGCGGAGGGCACGGCCAGCACGACGGCGACGAAGGCGGCGAGCAGCGCGCCGGCGACGACCAGCAGCACCTGCACGGAGACCCGGTCGGCCAGCGGCCCGAAGACCACCATGCTCAGCGGCATCGCGACGGTCATGACGATGCCCACGAAGCCGAAGACGCGCCCCTGCATCTCGGGCTCCACGGTCTCCTGCAGGATCGCCATGCTGGGCGCGGACATCAGGGTGAACGTGGTCCCGACCAGCAGGCCGAGCACGAAGAAGACCCACATGTTCGTGGCCAGCCCGAGGCCCGCGGTGAACACCCCGGCCGCGAACGTCGTGCCGACGATGAGCGCGACCCGGTTCGTCACCCGCGGGCCGAGCACGGCCATCGCGAGACCGCCGGCGAGCATGCCCGCCGCCCAGAACACCTCGTTCGTGGTGAGCTTCCAGACCTCGTCACCGAACGTGCGGGTCACCATGAGCGGCGTGAGGTACGACGGCGCGCCGATGAGCACCATCGTCACCGCGAAGATGGTCATGAGCCACTTCACCGGCCCGTGGCCGCGGACGTACCGCACCCCGGCGACCAGGTCGCCGAAGTAGCTGGGCGGGGCGTCCTGCTCCCCCTCGCCGTCGGCGTGCCGGACGAGCCGGGGCACGGCGACCAGCAGCAGCATGCCGATGCCGAGCACCGCGGTGACGACGTCGACGAAGAAGACGGCGACGATGTCGAAGTTGGCGTAGATCGCCGCGGCCACCACCGGGGCCAGCAGCATCATCCCGGACTGGATCGACTGGTTGATCCCGTTGACGCGGATGAGTTGGGAGGTCGGCACGATCTGCGGGATCATCGCGTTCACGGCCGGCGTCTGGATGCCGGCGAACGTGGACCGCACGGCGAGCGCCACGTAGATCAGCCACAGGTCGTCGACGCCCGACAGCATCAGCAGCGCGAGCGCCAGGGTGATCGTCGCGATCGCGCTGTCCGCCCCGATGATGAGCAGCTTGCGGGAGTGCCGGTCCGCCCACACGCCGCCGAAGATCGACACGAACGCCTGCGGCAGCATGCCGAACACGATGCTGAGCATGAGCACGGAGCCGGACTGCGTGACGATCGTCAGGTGCCACATCACGGCGAACTGCACGAGCATCGAGCCGAGCAGCGAGATCGTCTGGCCGGTCAGGAAGATCGCGACGTTCCGCTTCCAGCCGGGCTTGTCGTCGTCCATGGTGGTGGGTGACGGGGCGGGGTCGGGGAACTCATCGGTACGGGCGTCGTTCACGCGTCCATCGTCGCCTGTAGCCTGACGGCGTGCCCAGCCCTTTACCCCCGCGCCAGACGCTGCACCGTCATGCCGGGGACGGCTGGGTGACCTGCGGCGACCACCGGCACTGGGGGCTGTACGGGGCGGCCGGGCTGCTCCTCGCGCGGCGGGCGCCGTCCATGACCGGGCCGGGTGCGGTGACCGACGTCGTCCTGCAGCACCGCGCGCCCTGGTCGGACCAGGGCGGCACGTGGGGCGTCCCGGGCGGCGCGCTCGCGCCGGACGAGACGGCCGTCGACGGCGCGCTGCGCGAGAGCCTCGAGGAGGCGGCCGTCGAGCCGCGGGCGGTGCACGTGCTCGGCACGCACCTGCTGGACCACGGCCCCTGGACCTACACGACCGTCCTGGCGGACGTGGTCCCGGGCGCCGTCGTCGAGCCCGGGCCGGCCGACCCGGAGAGCCTGGACGTGCGGTGGGTCGCCGTCGACGACGTGCCGGCTCTTCCCCTGCTGCCCGCGTTCGCGGCGGCGTGGCCGGAGCTGCTCGCCCGGCTCGACGCCCGCCGCTGACGCGCCCGCCCGGCCCGGTCAGTCGGTCGCGTTCGGCCCCGACTGGCCGTGCAGCACGCGGGCGGCCTCGGCGATCGACCCCGACAGGGACGGGTAGACGGTGAACGAGTCCGCGACGTCGTCCACCGTGAGCCGGTGCGCCACGGCGAGCGTGATCGGGAAGATCAGCTCGCTGGCCCGCGGCGCGACGACCACGCCGCCCAGCACCACGCCCGCGTCGGGGTGGGCGAAGAGCTTCACGAACCCGTCGCGCATGCTCAGCATCTTGGCGCGCGGGTTGCGCGCCAGCGGCAGGGTGGTGGTGACGTACCGGTACCCCCGCTCGCGCAGCTTCGCCTCGCTGAGGCCCACGGTCGCGATCTCGGGCGCGGTGAAGATGTTGGCCGCGACCCGCCCCAGCTTCAGCGGCGCGACGGCGTCGCCGAGGGCGTGCGCCATGGCGGTGCGCCCCTGCGTGGCGGCCACGGAGGCGAGCGGCAGCACGCCCGTGCAGTCACCCGCGGCGTACACGCCCGGCACGGAGGTGCGGGACACGCGGTCCACCTCGACGTGGCCGCTCGCGGACAGCCGGACGCCGGCCTCCTCGAGCCCGAGGCCGGTGGTGGACGGCACGGCGCCGACGGCGATGAGCACGTGCGACCCCTCGACGACGCGCCCGTCGGACAGCGTGACGGCGACGCCGTCGGCGGTGCGCTCCGCGGAGGCGGCGCGCGAGCGGGACATGACGGTCATGCCGCGGGAGCGGAACACGCCCTCCAGCAGCTCGGCCGCGTCCATGTCCTCACCGGGCAGCACCCGGTCGCGCGAGGAGACCAGCACGACCTGGGAGCCGAGCGCCTGGTAGGCGCCGGCGAACTCGGCGCCGGTGACGCCGGAGCCCACGACGATCAGCCGCTCGGGCAGCTCGGTGAGCCGGTAGAGCTGGGTCCACGTGAGGATCCGCTCGCCGTCCGGGACGGCGGTGGGGAGCGTGCGAGGGGTGGCGCCGACGGCGAGCAGCACCGTGTCGGCGTCGAGGGACGTCGTCGCCCCCGAGGCGTCCTCCACCAGGACGCGCGACGGCCCGTCGAGCCGGCCGGTGCCGGCGACGACGGCCACGCCCTCGCGCTCGAGGCGGGCGTGGATGTCGCGCGACTGCGCGTCGGCGAGGGCGAGCACGCGGGCGTTGACGGCCTTGAGGTCGACCAGGTCGCGCCGCTCGCCCGCGGGCGCGTCGCCGCGGACGCCGAGCTCCGGCCCCTGCTCGGCGGTGGTGAACCACTCCGCGGTGGCGATGAGGGTCTTCGAGGGCACGACGTCGGTGAGCACGGCGGCACCGCCGAGGCCCTGGCGCTCCACCACCGTCACGCGGGCGCCGAGGCGTCGGGCCACGAGGGCGGCCTCGTAGCCGCCGGGGCCGCCGCCGACGACCACGACGTGCGGGGCGCGGGGGTCGGACTCGGGGACGCCGGGGGTGGGGGCGACGGTCGAGGCCGGGCTGTCCGGGGAGGTGTCCGGGGAAGGGGTGTTCACGGAGGGCACGGGTGCCATTGTGTCAGGCCGCGGGGTCCCCGGTGCCGGCGCGGCGGCGGTCCCCCGGCCGGACTACCCTCGGGACCATGAGCACCACGAGCCGCAGCGTCGGGGACCTCGACGACCCGACCACCGACCCGTTCGACGTCGCCCGTGCCGCGGCCGACCACATCGCGGAGGTGACGGGAGTGCCGGGGCACGACGTCGCCCTGGTGCTCGGGTCCGGCTGGGGAGGCGCGGCGGAGCTGATCGGCGACGTCGTCGCCGAGGTCCCGACGCACGAGATCCCCGGCTTCGCGCGGCCTGCCGTCGCCGGGCACGTGGCCACGACCCGCTCGATCCGGGTCGAGCGCCCGGACGGCGCCGTGCGGCACGCGCTCGTCATCGGCGGCCGCACCCACCTCTACGAGGGCAAGGGTGTGCGCCGCGTCGCCCACGGCGTGCGCACCGCCGCCGCCGCCGGCTGCGAGACCGTGGTCCTGACGAACGGCTGCGGCGGCCTGCACATCGGGTGGCGGCCGGGTCAGCCGGTGCTCGTCCGCGACCACATCAACCTCACGGGCACGTCGCCGCTCGAGGGCGCGACGTTCGTCGACCTCACCGACCTCTACTCCCCGCGGCTGCGCAAGATCGCCCAGACGGTCGACCCGGACCTGCCCGAGGGCGTCTACGCCCAGTTCCACGGGCCGCACTACGAGACCCCGGCCGAGGTGAAGATGGCCGGCCTCATGGGCGCGGACCTCGTGGGCATGTCGACCACGCTCGAGGCCATCGCCGCCCGGCACGCGGGCATGGAGGTCCTCGGCATCTCGCTCGTGACGAACCTCGCCGCGGGCATCAGCCTGCAGCCGCTGTCCCACGAGGAGGTGCTGGAGGCCGGCCAGGCCGCCGGCCCGCGCATCAGCGAGCTTCTCGCACGCATCGTCACGTCGTTGTGACGCCCGGCACGGAACCGAGGGGGTCCGCCATGAGCTCGCGAACGAGCATCGACACCGACGACCCGGCCTTCGAGCCGGCGGTCGCCACGCCCGACCTGGCCATCCTGCTCGAGGCGGTGGAGCGCTGGATCCGCCACGACGTCGACGACGACGACAAGGCCGAGCTGTCCCGGCTCGCCCAGCAGACGTCGTCGCCCCGCGCGAGCACGCGTGACCGCGCGGTACGGATCCTGCGCGACCGGTTCGCGGGGACCCTGCAGTTCGGCACGGCCGGCCTGCGCGGCGCGATGGCACCGGGGCCCAACCGGATGAACCGTGCCGTCGTCACGACGGCGGCCGCGGGCCTCGGCTCGTACCTCTCCTCGGTGCTGGGCCCGGGCGTGGCCCCGCGCGTGGTGGTCGGCTACGACGCGCGCGACCGCTCGTCCACGTTCGCCACCGACACCGCCGCCGTGCTCACCGCCGCCGGCGCCGAGGTGCTGCTGCTCCCGTCGGCGCTGCCCACCCCGGTGCTCGCCTTCGCGGTGCGCCACCTGGACGCCGACGCGGGCGTCATGGTCACCGCCAGCCACAACCCGGCCCAGGACAACGGCTACAAGGTGTACCTCGGCGGGCGGGTCGTGACCGACGCGGGCCAGGGCGCGCAGATCGTGCCGCCGCACGACGCCGGCATCGCCGAGCGCATCGCCGCCGCCGGCCCGCCGTCGGGCGTCCCGCGGGTCGAGTCCGGATGGACCGTGCTCGGGCGCGAGGTCGTCGACGCGTACCTCGCCTCGGTCGCCGACCTCGCGCGGCGCGCGGGCACGTCGACGGGCCCGCAGGAACGCGCCGCGCTGCGCATCGTCACGACGTCGCTGCACGGCGTGGGCGGCCGGGTGCTCGCCCGGGTCCTGGCGGACGCCGGCTTCACCCGGGTGACCCCGGTCGAGGAGCAGCTGCACCCCGACCCGAGCTTCCCCACCGTCCGCTTCCCCAACCCCGAGGAGCCGGGCGCCATCGACATGGCGGTCGCGCTCGCGGAGGCGCACGCCGACCTGGTGATCGCCAACGACCCCGACGCCGACCGGTGCGCGGTCGCCGTGTACGACCCGAGCGTCGGCACCCACCAGGGCGCCGAGACGGCCCGCTCGCAGGGCTGGCGGATGCTGCACGGCGACGAGGTGGGCGCCCTGCTCGGGCGGGAGGCGGTGCGGCGCATCGCCCGGGGCGAGGTGCCCCCGCCCGACGGCTCGACCGGCCCGGTGGTGGCCTGCTCGGTGGTGTCGTCGCGCCTGCTCTCGTCGATCGCCGTCCGGTACGGCGTGGGGCACGCGACCACCCTCACGGGCTTCAAGTGGATCGCGCGCACCCCGGGCCTGGTGTTCGGCTACGAGGAGGCCCTCGGCTACTGCGTCGACCCGGCCCACGTGCGCGACAAGGACGGCCTCAGCACCGCCGTCCTGGTCGCCCTGCTCGCCGCCCGGCTCAAGGCCGAGGGCCGCACGCTGGTCGACGCGCTCGACGACGTCGCCCGCGAGAACGGGCTGTTCGTCACCGACCAGCTGTCCGTCCGGTTCGACGACCTGGACCGCATCCCCGAGACGATGCAGCGGCTGCGCACGGCGCCGCCGCGCACCATCGCGGGGGCGGGGGTCGCCCAGGTGCTCGACCTGTCCGACGGGGTCGACGGGCTGCCGCCGACCGACGGCATCGTGCTGCTCGGCGCCGACGACACCCGCGTGGTGGTGCGGCCGAGCGGCACCGAGCCGAAGGTGAAGTGCTATCTCGAGGTGGTGGAGCCCGTGGCGCCCGACGCGTCCGCGATCGACGTCGGCAGGCTGCGCGTCGCGGCGCACCGCAAGCTCGACCGGGTCAAGGCCGACGTGCGGGCGGCCCTGGGCCTCTGACGCCGCCGCCGGGGCGGGGCGGCTCCGCCGGTCAGCCGACCAGCGCGGCGTCGTCCTGCTCGACGGCGGCGGCCCACTCGCGCTTGCGGGCACGCCAGTCCTCGTCGTCGCTGCCCCGGCGCCAGTAGCCCGACGCCGACAGCAGCTCGCGCGGCACGCCGAGCTCGGCGCGCACCCAGCGCCGCAGGTCGCGCACGCAGCCCGCCTCGCCGTGCAGGAAGACGTGCGGTGCCCCGGCGGGGAACGCGCCCGCCGCGCGCGCCTCGCGGACCGCGTCGGCAAGGTCGGCGTCGCCGCGGTGCAGCCAGGTGAGGGTCAGGTCGGCCGCGGTCTCCAGCGGCTGCTCGTCCTCGGGGCCGGGCACCTCCACGACGGCGTGCGCGACGGCGCCGGCCGGCAGCGCCTCGAGGGCGGCCGCGATCGCGGGCAGCGCCGAGTCGTCGCCGACGAGCAGGTGCCAGGGCGCGGACGGCTCCGGGGCGTACCCGCCGCCGGGGCCCATGAAGGTGACGGGCTCCCCCGGCTGCACCCGTGCGGCCCACGGGCCACCCACGCCCTCGTCCCCGTGCACCACGAGGTCCAGGTCCCACTCGGTCAGCTCCGGAGGGGTCGCTTCGCGCACCGCGCGGACCGTGTACGCGCGCAGCAGGGGCCGGCCGTCGGACAGCTCGCCGAGCACCAGCTTGACGTAGCTGTCCGTGTGCCCGGTCGGGCCGAGGGCGGCGAGCTCGGGGCCGGCGATCGTCACGCGCACCAGGTGCGGCGTGAGGCGGCGCACGGCCGAGACGGTCGCGTGCCGGGGGGTGCGCTTGCGGGCCGCGGCGGGCTCCGCGGGCTCCGGCGTCGTCGCAGGCATGGTCTCCGTGGTCTCGCGCGTCGTCTCAGGCATGGTGAGGTGAGCCTAACCCCCGCGTCGCCCGCCGCCCGTGGTGACGTCGCTCACGCCGTCCGGTGCGTGGACCCGGTGGTGACGGTCCGGACCCCGTTGACATGATCGGCCGATGAGCACCCCATCCGTCGCCGAGGCCGCCGCCGACACCCTGCGCGCCTGGGCCCTCGACGAGGACCTGAGGTCGCGCGTGCTGGGCGACGGCACGACGGCGGCGCTGGCTCAGCGGGTCGCGCGCCGCTACGTCGCGGGCGAGACCGTCGGTTCGGCTCTGGCCGCGATCCGCGCCGGTGCCCGGCGCGGGCACCTCGCCAGCGTCGAGCTCGTCGGGGAGAGCGTCCGGGACGCCGAGGTCGCCGAGCGCGAGACCCGGGCCTTCCTCGACCTCGTCGAGGCGCTCCGGGACGAGCCGACGCCCACGACGGTCTCCTTCGACCTGTCGCACGTCGGGTCGCTGGTCGACCCGGACCTCGGGCTGCGCAACGCCCGGAGGCTCGCCGAGGCCTCGGCGTCCCTCGGCACCGCGCTGATGGTCTCCGCCGAGGGCTCGGACCGCACTGACCTCGTCCTCGACCTCTACGAGGCCCTCGCGGCCGACTTCCCGCACGTCGGCATCACGCTCCAGGCGAGGCTGCGCCGGACGGCCGCCGACCTCCGGCGGGTCCTCGAGCTGCCGGGCACCGTCCGGCTCGTCAAGGGCGCGTTCCTGGAGCCCGACGACGTCGCGCACCGCCGCGGCAGCACCGGACTGGCCGACGCCTACCTCGCGCTGGTGGCCGCGGCCCTGGACGCCGGTCACCCGCTGGCGATCGCGACGCACGACGCCGACCTCGTCGGTCAGCTCGTCGAGGCGCACGGCCCCCGGCTCCGGGCGCCGGGGGTGGAGCTCGAGATGCTCCGCGGGCTCGGCACGTCGCTGCTCGACCGGCTCCACACCGACGGCCACCGCACGCGCGAGTACGTCGTCTTCGGGACCGAGTGGTGGCTCTACGCCCTGAACCGGATCGCCGAGGACCCCGCCGACCGCGTCCTGACCGCCCTCGCCGACCTCGGCGCGCCTCGCACCTAGTCGCACGTCACCCGCGGGCGAACCGTCGCAGCCCCGCGGCCGACAGCCCTGCGGCGACGGCGACCGCCACGGCCGCCGTCCCGGGCCCCCACGACGCCTGGTGCAGCAGCCACGCCACCGCGACCACCACCAGCCACCCGCGCACGTACCAGGCGCCCAGCACGAGCATCGACATGTCGCCGTTCGGCGTCATCATCGGCGTGAAGAGCCCGGGCGGGGCCGCCGTCGCCCCGGCCACCCAGACGCGCGCGGCGAGCACGAGCAGGACGACGGACACCAGGCCCGCGAGGGCCGCTCCCCCGCCCCCGGTCGCTGCGGCGACCAGGCCCACGAGCAGGGCCACGAGCAGCGCCACGGTCCCCGGCACGACGGCGTGCCCCGCGACCGCGCGGGTCGTCGACCCGGGCAGGAGGCCGCCCGGCCGAGGCTGGGCGGCGAACGCGTGCAGCCCGTCCGCCCAGGTGCGCGCCGCGGCGTACAGCGCGGCGGCGCCCAGCACCGAGGCCAGGGCCGGTCCGCCGTCCGCGCCCGCCCGGACCAGCAGCGACCCCGCCAGGCCCACGGCCAGCGAGCCCGCGAGCGCGGCGGGCCGGCGGCGTAGTCCCAGCAGGTCGCGCGCCGCCAGCGGGGCCCGGCGCAGGAGGCCGGCCGGCAGCCCTGCGGCGCGCCCGGCGTACACCCGCGGCCCGAGCACGTCGGCCACGGCGCCGGACTCGCCGCCCACCAGCCCGCGGCCCGCGGTCACGGTGCGTGCCTGCGCCGCGGCCGCCCGGTCCACGTCGAGCTCGCCGGGGAGCACCCGCACCACGAGCCAGGCGCACGTCAGGCCCACCAGCACCGCGAGCAGCACCGGCACCGGACCGGCGGCCGCCGACCCGCACCAGGGTCCCGGCGGGCACCCGAGGGCCACGGCCCGCGCGCCGAGCCCTGTCGCCGTCCCCACCAGCCCGAGCAGGCCGAGGGCCAGCAGCACGGCGGTCACGCCCCCGGCCGCCCGGCGCCGCCGTGGCGCCTGCGCCGCGACGGCGACCGCCAGCGGCACCTGGGCCGCCGCCGCGGCGACGACGGCTGCCGCAGCGAGGGCCTCGGCCGTTGCCCCGGCGGGCGCCGCGGAGAGCCCCTGCGCCGCCGCCGTGGCGACGAACGCCCCGACCCCTCCGGCGCCTGCCACGAGCAGCACGGCGCGGCGGCGCAGCACGTCCCGCGGGCGGAACTGCCCGGACAGGGTGAACGTCGCCTCCGCCGGGCTGGTCCAGAGAGGTCCGCCGGCGCGCGCCGCGGGGAAGCCGGCGAGGCACGCGAGGCCGAGGGCCGCCGCGGCCGCGGCGGCGAGCGTGGCCCCGCGCGCCGCCGGGTCGTCCGGCAGGGGCAGCGTCGCGACCGCCTGGGCCAGGGCGGACCACAGGATGGGCCCGTACACCAACGCCAGGAGGACGACCCCGTAGCCCAGGTACACGCGGTCGTGCGGGTCGCCGCCCGACTCGGCCGCGCGCACCACGAGCGCGCGCCGCCGCAGCGAGGCCACCCACCGGCGCCAGCGCCGGTACGGCACGCGGGCGCCGTCGTCGACGTGCCCGGCCACCGCGCTCACGCGCCCGTCACCGTGGCTCACCGCTCGTCACCGCGGTCCGGGCGCGGCGAGCACGACCTCGCGGCCCCGGTGGGCGAGGTCGGCGCGCAGGTCCGGGTCGTGCGTGGCGACGAGCAACGCCCGGCCCGCGTCCAGCGCCCCGGCGACGAGGCGCCGGGCGACCGCGCGCCAGCGCGCGTCGAGGCGCTGCTCCGGCTCGTCGAGCAGCACCAGGCGGGCGGGCCGGTAGAGCGTGGCCGCGAGGGCGAACATCTGCCCCTCGCCCGACGACAGCTCGCCCGGGAGCTGGTCGCGCACCCGGTCGAGCTCCGCCGCCGCGAGCGCCGTCTCCACGTCGGGGCCCGGGTGCCGCCCCGCCCACGCCGACGCGACGAGACGCAGGTGCTCGGCGACGGTGAGGTCCGGGTAGGCGGAGAGGCCGCCCAGCAGGAGCGCGACGTCCTCGCGGCGCCGCAGCCGGGCCTCGCCGGCGGGGAGGCCGAGCACGCGCACGCGTCCGGTGGTCGGCTCGTCCTTGCCCGCCACGAGGCTCAGGAGCGTCGACTTGCCGCTGCCGTTCGGGCCGACCACGGCGGCCGCCTCACCGGGACCGAGCGTCAGCGAGATCGGCGCCAGGACCTGCACGCTGCCGTGGGTGCGGGTCGCCCCGTCGACCTCGACGAGCGGCGCGGCGACGGCCTCGGGCGCGCGACGGTCAGTAGCCACCGTCGCCGGCCGCCGGCGCGTCGCCCGTGAAGCCGGCCAGCACGGCCGCCGTGCCCGACAGCCCCAGCCTCGTGGCGCCGGCCCGGACCATGGCGAGCGCGTCGTCCAGGGTGCGGACCCCCCCGGACGCCTTGACGCCCAGGGCGTCGCCCACGGTGTCGGCCATGAGCGCCACGGCGTGCACGGACGCCCCGCCCGCCGGGTGGAAGCCGGTCGACGTCTTCACGAAGTCGGCGCCCGCGTCGCGCGCGGCCCGGCAGACCGCGACGATCTCGTCGTCCGTGAGCGCCGCCGACTCGATGATCACCTTGAGTAGGTGCTCGGCGGGCACCGCCGCCCGGACCGCCGCGACGTCCGCCCGGACGGCGTCGAACGCGCCCTCCTTGGCCGCGCCGACGTCGATCACCATGTCGACCTCGTCGGCGCCGTCGGCCACCGACCGGGCGGCCTCGGCCGCCTTGACCGCAGAGACGTGCTTGCCCGACGGGAAGCCGCACACCGTCGCCACCGCGAGCCGGCCGGCGGCCACGCGGGCGGCGTGCGCGACGAACGTCGGCGAGACGCACACCGAGAAGACGCCGAGGCGGGCGCCCTCCTCGACGAGCGCGGTGACGTCGGCGGTGGTCGCCTCGGGCTTGAGCAGGGTGTGGTCGACGTACCGCGCGAGGGTGGCCGCGTCGCCGGGCACGGTGGGCCCGCTGGGCGAGGTCGCGTCGCTCATCGCTGCGCCCCCTCGGCCCGCTGGTACCCCGGCAGGATGACGTCGTCGACGAGGGCCCGCCGTTCGTCGTGGTGCACGAACGCGCTCCACGCGGCGGTCAGGGTGACGTCGGCGAGGTCGTCGATGGTCCAGCCCGCCTCCGTGACGAGACGCGTCATCTCGTGCGTCATGGACGTGCGGCTCATGAGGCGGTTGTCCGTGTTGAGCGTGACCGCGAAGTCCAGCTCCTTGAGGTGCGTGATCGGGTGGTCGGCCACCGACGTCGCCCCCGGCGTCGCGCCGGTCTGCAGGTTGGAGACCGGGGCCACCTCGAGCGCGATCTGGTGGTCGCGCACCCAGTGCGCCAGGCGGCCCAGCTCGGCGCGCCGCTCGCCGTCGTCGTCGAAGCCCTCGTGGAACGTGATGTCCTCGACGATCCGCACGCCGTGGCCGATGCGGTCGGCCTGCCCCAGGTGCACGGCCTCGGCGATCGAGGCCGGCCCGGCCGCCTCCCCCGCGTGGATCGTGGTGGGGAAGTCCTGCTCGGCGAGGTACCGCCAGATCTGGGCGTGGCGCGAGGGCGGGAAGCCGTCCTCGGGGCCCGCGATGTCGAAGCCCACCACGCCCCGGTCGCGGAACGCGACCGCCAGCTCGGCGACCTCCTGCCACCGGTCCGTGTGCCGCATGGCCGTCACCAGCTGCCCCACGCGGATGATCTGCCCGCGCGCCGCGGCCTCGCGGATGCCCTCGTCGATGCCCGCCTGCACCGCCTCGACCGTCTCCGGGAGGGTGAGGCCGCGGGCGAGGTGCTGCTCGGGCGCCCACCGCTGCTCGGCGTACACGACGCCGTCCGCGGCCAGGTCGAGCACCGCCTCGCGCGCCACGCGGGCCAGCGCGTCGGGCGTCTGCATGACGGCGATCGTGTGGTCGAACGTCTCCAGGTACCGCACCAGCGAGCCGGAGTCGGCCGCCTCCACGAACCAGGTGCCGAGGGCGTCGGCGTCCTGGGCGGGAAGCTCGTGGCCCACCTCGGCGGCCAGCTCGAGCACGGTCTGCGGTCGCAGGCCCCCGTCGAGATGGTCGTGCAGCAGGACCTTGGGCAGGGCGGGGATCAGGTCGACGAGGGCTTGCGTCATGGGCACAACCTACCGGGCCCGTCAGGCGCCGTCAGGCTTCGTCGACGGCGTCGGGGTCGTCGGGGTGCGGCACCTCCTGGCTCTGCTCCACGACGTCCGCCTCCGCGGCCTCACCGTCGAGGTCCGGGCGGGCGTGCCGCGGCGTGTACTCCTGGGCCACGGCCTCCACCCCGGCCGGGTCGTCGGGGGTCTCCGGCGCGTCCGGCGCCAGGACGTCCTCGACGAGGCTGGTCGTGTCGTCGGTGCCCTCCAGGCCGGCGTCTCGACCGGCGTCCTCCGGGACGGTGCTCATGGCGCATCCTCCTTCGCGCTCGACGGCGGTGCGCTCCCATCCTGGCCCCGGCCCCGGTGTCGCGCCAGGGGAGGTGGTGCGCCCCGGGAGGCACCAGGCGGCGGGGGCGTCAGCCGCGCGCGTCGCGGGGCAGCAGCGCCCACACCACGTGCGGCCAGCCGCCCAGCGCCGCCGTCGTCCGGGCGCGGTCGACGGCGCTCGCCGCCCCCGCGCCGGTGAGCGCGGGCGCAGGCACCGCGTGCAGGCGCGCCGACGACGGCTCGTACAGCACGGCGAGCCCGTCGCGGACGGCCGTCAGGAGCACGACGTGCCGGGGCACCGCCGCGGCCGGGCCGCGCGCCAGGTCGCCGCCGGTGTACAGCGGGACGGGCACGCCGGCGGCCGCCGCGGCCAGGGCAGCGGCCAGCACACGGGTCCCGTCCGAGCGCCTCGTCCCGTACCGGCCCACGACCCGGTGGGTGTAGCGGACCCGCCCGTAGCGGGCCACGCGGGCGGCGCCCCAGGGCGGGGTGCCCAGTGCGGCGGGCCAGAGCGGCAAGCCGCCAGGACCGCGGGTGGTGCGCGCGTGCAGGGTCCGCTGGAGCGCGGCGAAGGATCCCGCGACGCCGGGCGGCCGGCGGCCGAGCTCGAGCCCGCGCCGCGGGTCGCCCGCGACGAGAAGCATCGCGAGCACCGCCGCCCCGCAGGTGCGCTCGTCGACCTGCCGCGCCGGAGCGGCCTCGCCGTCGGCGGCCAGCGTCAGTGGGCGGGGCCGGCCGGGGCGGGGCGGGGGCGCGTCCCGGCCGAGCGGGTCGAGCACCCACGCCCGCTCCGGCCCGGCGAGGGCGGCGAGCGCCGGGACGAGCCCGTCCGGGACCTCCGGGCGGGCGAAGCGCCCCGCGGGCGGCGATGCCGGCGGCCGGCCCGCGAACGCGCCGACGGCGGCCAGGACGTCGGTCGCCCGCAACGCCGCCCGCACGGGCCTCAGCCGATCCGGTCGAGCACCAGCGCGCCGGCGCCCTCCGGTGCACGGTCCCCGACCGCCCACGCGCCGTCCAGCGCCGCGCGCGCCCGGTCGAAGCGTTCCGGGGTGTCCGTGTGCAGCGTCAGGACCGGCTCGCCCGCCCGGACCTCGTCGCCGGGCTTCGCGTGCAGCTCCACCCCGGCGCCCGCCTGCACGGGCTCGTCCCTCCGGCTGCGGCCCGCGCCGAGCCGCCAGGCCGCGACGCCCACGGCGTACGCGTCCAGGCGGGTGACGACCCCCGAGCGGTCCGCGACGACGTCCAGTCGTTCGCGGGCCCGGGGCAGCGGCGCGTCCGGGTCGCCGCCCTGCGCCGTGATCATCCGCCGCCACACGTCCTTCGCGCGGCCGTCGGCCAGCGCGGCCCGCACCTCGGGCTCGGGGACGTCGCGCCCGGCGGCCGCCAGCATCTCGACAGCGAGCGCCACGGTCAGGTCGACGACGTCGGCCGGGCCGCCGCCGTCGAGCACCTCGGCCGACTCGCGCACCTCGAGCGCGTTGCCGGCCGTGCGCCCCAGGGGCACGGCCATGTCGGTGAGCAGCGCGACCGTGCGCACCCCGGCATCCGTGCCGAGGTCCACCATCGTGCGGGCCAGCTCACGCGCCGCGCCCAGGTCCTTCATGAAGGCGCCGGAGCCGACCTTGACGTCGAGCACCAGCGCACCCGTGCCCTCCGCGATCTTCTTGCTCATGATCGAGCTCGCGATGAGCGGCACCGACTCGACCGTGCCGGTCACGTCGCGCAGCGCGTAGAGCTTCTTGTCCGCGGGCGCGAGGCCCGCCCCGGCGGCGCAGATCACCGCGCCCACGTCCTCGAGCTGGTCCATCAGCTCCGAGTTGCTCAGTGCGGCCCGCCAGCCCGGGATCGCCTCGAGCTTGTCCAGGGTGCCCCCCGTGTGGCCCAGGCCCCGGCCCGACAGCTGCGGCACGGCCACCCCGAACGACGCCACCAGGGGCGCCAGCGGCAGCGTGACCTTGTCGCCCACGCCGCCGGTCGAGTGCTTGTCGGCGGTGGGGCGCGACAGCCCGGAGAAGTCCATCCGCTCCCCCGAGGCGATCATCGCCCCGGTCCAGCGGGCCACCTCCGGCCGGGTCATCCCGCGCAGCAGCACCGCCATCGCGAGGGCCGACATCTGCTCCTCGGCGACGGCACCGCGGGTGTAGGCGTCGATCACCCAGTCGATCTGCGCGTCCTCGAGCGGGTGCCCGTCGCGCTTGGTCCGGATGACGTCGACGGCGTCGAACGGCTCGGTGGCGCTGCTCATGCCTCGCTCCTCCCGCGGTAGCGGTCCAGGTCCGGCGCGCCGAACGCGTCGGGCAGCACCTCGGTCATGGGCACCACGCCACGTACGGACTCGACGAGCAGGTCCGGGCCGCCGTGCTCCCACAGCAGCTGCCGGCACCGCCCGCAGGGCATGAGCGTGGCGCCCGTGCCGTCCACGCACGTGAACGCGACCAGGCGCCCGCCGCCGCCCGTCACCAGGGCGGACACCAGCGAGCACTCGGCGCAGAGCGTCACCCCGTACGCGGCGTTCTCCACGTTGCAGCCCACCACGACCCGCCCGTCGTCGACGAGCGCCGCCGCACCGACCGGGAACCCGGAGTAGGGCACGTACGCCCGGCCGACGACGTCGCGCGCCGCGGCGCGCAGCGCCTCCCAGTCGACCGGCGGCACGGGCGTCTCAGGCATGGCTACTCCTTGGTGTAGGCGGTGCCCGACGCGGCGGGCGCGCGCGACTTGCCGACCAGCCCGGCGACCGCGAACAGGGTCACCAGGTACGGCAGCATGAGCATGAACTGGCTCGGCACGGGCGACCCGACCACCGACAGCACGTTCTGCAGGTTCGTCGCGAAGCCGAACAGCAGGCCCGCCAGCGCGGCGCGCAGCGGGTCCCACTTGCCGAAGATGACCGCGGCGAGGGCGATGAAGCCGGCCCCGGCCGTCATCTCGCGCCCGAACTGGTTGATCGACACCACGGTGTAGAAAGCGCCGCCGAACCCGACCACGGCCCCACCGATGAGCACGGCGCGGTAGCGCGCGCGAAGCACGTCGATACCCACGGTGTCGGCCGCCTTGGGGTGCTCCCCGACGGCACGCACGCGCAGGCCCCAGCGGGTGCGGAACAGCGCGAACCACACCGCAGCGACCGCGACGAACATCAGGTAGACGACGATCGTCTGGTTGAACAGCACCGGCCCGATGATCGGGATGCGCTCGAGCAGCGGGATCGGCAGCCGCTCGAAGCGCACCGTCGTGTTGAGCGTCTCGGCGTTGGGGACCAGCAGCTCCGAGTAGAAGAAGCTCGTCAGGCCGATGACCAGCACGTTGAGGACGACGCCGACGATCACCTGGTTGACGCGGTAGGTGATGGTGAACAGCCCCAGGACGAGCGCGACCAGCGCGCTCGCCAGCACGGCCGCCACCAGGCCCGCCCACGGGCTGTTCGTCAGCGAGCCGACGATCGCGGCCACGAAGGCGCCCGCGAGCAGCTGGCCCTCGATGGCGATGTTCACCACTCCGGCGCGCTCGCCGATCACACCGCCCAGCGCGCCGTAGACGAGCGGCACGGCCAGGCCGACGGCCCCGCCCAGCAGCCCGACGACCGACAGGTCGCGGGGGCTGCCCGCCGCCGCCCACGCGAGGAAGCCCACCAGCAGCGCGGCGGCGAAGAGCGCGACGGCCCAGACGGGCACCGGCCTCCGCGCGCGGGTCCGCAGGACCGCGAGGCCGACCACCACGAGCCCGACGACCCCGCACACCCAGGCCGTGGCCATCGCGGGCACGACGATCGTGGACAGCACCACGAAGTCGGTGCTGGTCGAGAGCGCGAACCGGGCCGAGCCCTCGTGGGGGGCGAGGAGCAGCAGCAGCGCGTACAGGGCGAGGACGACGCCCAGGCCGATGACGGCCTTCCACGTCACGGGGGCGACGGTACGGGGAGCGGCCCCGTGCCCCGCGGTGTCGACGGTCGTGGCGGTCATGCCTGTCCCTCCTCGGTGCCGCGCGCGGCGTCGGCGCGGCGGCGGGCGGCGCGGCTGTCTCGTCGTCGGGGCGACCGTTCCGGCTGCGGCAGCCGGAAGATCGCCCGCACCAGCGGCGGCGCCGCGATGAACAGCACGATCAGCGACTGCACCACGAGCACGATCTCGATCGGGATGCCCTGCGCGGCCTGCATCGCGGAGCCGCCGGCCTTGAAGCCGCCGAACAGGATGCCCGCACCGAGCACGCCCCACGGCGACGAACCGCCCAGCAGCGCCACGGTGATCGCGTCGAACCCGATGCCCGCGTCGATGTCGGCGCTGAACCCGGTGGTCACGGTGCCGAGCACCTG
Organism: Isoptericola peretonis; assembly: GCA_023241745.1. Taxonomy (GTDB): domain Bacteria; phylum Actinomycetota; class Actinomycetes; order Actinomycetales; family Cellulomonadaceae; genus Isoptericola; species Isoptericola peretonis. The sequence continues at coordinate 90,527 of JALQCY010000001.1, forward strand.
CTGCGTGCCGGCCAGGCCCACCAGGCCGCCCGCCACGAGCATGACGAGCACGGTGGTGCGCGGCACGTCGATGCCGGCGACGCGCGCCGCCTTCGGGTTCTCCCCCACCGCGCGGAACGCGAAGCCCGTGCTGGAGCGGTTGAGCAGCCACCACACGCCGACGACGGCGAGCAGCGAGAGCACGAAGCCCCAGTGCAGGTTGTACCGGTCGCCGAGCAGCGGCGGCAGCACCGCGCTGTCCTGCATCGGCGGGGTCTTCGGGTTCGCCGAGCCGGGCGCCTGCATGAGCCCCGGCGTGGCCAGGAAGTAGGACAGCAGGTAGAACGCGACGTAGTTGAGCATGATCGTGACGATCACCTCGTGGGCGCCCGTGCGGGCCTTGAGCAGGCCCGCGATGCCGGCCCACAGCGCACCGGCGGCGACGCCCGCGACGAGGCACAGCAGCATGTGCCACGGGAACGGCAGGCCCGTGACGCCGAACCCGATCCAGCCGGCGGCGGTGGCCGCCATGAGCATCTGCCCCTGGCCACCGATGTTGAACAGCCCGGCGCGGAACGCGAGAGCCACGCCGAGGCCCGCGGCGATGAGCGGCGTGGCGTTCGTGAGCGTCTGCGTCAGCGGCCGGATGCCCTGCGCGAACGAGTCCGCGCCGAAGTTGTAGACCGCTCCCTGGAACAGCGCCGAGTAGGCGCCGCCCACGGCCTGGCCGATCGCGGCGAACGTGTCGGACGGACGCGAGAAGAAGTACGGCGCGGCGGCGATCACGTCCTCGTCCGTGACCACGATGAGGACCGACCCGGCGAGCACGGCGAGGACGATCGCGCCGAGCGCGACGGCCCACCCGCCGGACGTCGCGCGCCGCAGGGCGTCGCGCCAGCGCTCGCCGGACTCCTCGACGGTCGGCGCCTGCTCGCGCGCCGCCTCCTGCTCGAGCTCCTCCGCGAGCCCCGGCTCGGCCGCGGGGTCGACCGTCTCGAGCGCCTCGTCGAGCGGGTTGTCGGGTGGGCTGTCGGGCCTGCGCCCGGGCGTCTCGCCGCTCACGCCGCGTCTCCTTCGTTCTCGGGACCGGTCCCGGGGGCGTCCTCGGGCGCGATGCCGGCCATCATCAGGCCGAGCACGTCGCGCGGGGTGTCGGCCGGGACGATGCCGACCACGCGACCGCGGTACATGACCATGATCCGGTCGGCCAGGGCGACCGCCTCGTCGAGCTCCGTCGAGACGACCACCACGGGGATGCCCGTGTCGCGGGTCTCGACGATCCGTTTGTGGATGAACTCGATCGACCCGACGTCGACGCCGCGGGTCGGCTGCGCCGCGACGAGCAGGCGCAGCTCGCGCGACAGCTCCCGCGCCAGGACGACCTTCTGCTGGTTGCCGCCCGACAGGCGGCCGACGCGCGTCTCGATGCCCTGGGTGCGCACGTCGAACTCGGCGACCTTCTCGCGCGCGAACTCGTCGCGCACGGCGAGCTGCAGGGCGCCGCGGCGCACGAAGGGCGGCCCGTCGGTCCGGTCGAGCACGAGGTTCTCCGCGATGGTGAACTCCCCGACGAGCCCGTCCTCGGTGCGGTCCTCGGGGACGAACCCGACTCCCGCGTCGAGGATCCGTCGCACGGACCGGCCCACCAGCTCCTGGCCGTCGAGCCGCACGCTGCCCGTCACGGTGTCCTGCAGGCCCACGAGCGCCTCGGTGAGCTCCGTCTGGCCGTTGCCCTGGACCCCGGCGACGACCAGCACCTCACCGCCGCGGACGGTGAAGCTCACGTCGTCCACGAGCACCTGGCCGTCCGGGCCGGTCACCCGCAGGTCGGAGACGGCCAGCTCGTTCTCCGTGGCGCGCGGGGCCTCCTTGCGCACGGTGAGCTCGACGGCGCGGCCCACCATGAGGGACGCGAGCTCGGCGTCCGTCGCCGTGGGGCTGGCCTCGCCGACGACCTTGCCGTGCCGGACCACCGTGATGCGGTCGGCGACCGCGCGCACCTCGCGCAGCTTGTGCGTGATGAAGACGATCGCGGCGCCCTCGTCGCGCAGCTGCCGCATGATCCCCATGAGCTCGTCGGTCTCCTGGGGCGTGAGCACGGCGGTCGGCTCGTCGAAGACCAGCACGTCCGCGTCGCGCGAGAGCGCCTTGATGATCTCGACGCGCTGCTGCACGCCCACGGGGAGGTCCTCGACCAGCGCGTCGGGGTCCACCTGGAAGCCGAAGCGCGCGGAGATCTCCTCGACCTTGGCGCGGGCGCTGTCCAGGTCGAGCACCCCGGCCGTGCGGGTGGACTCGTGCCCGAGCATGACGTTCTCGGCCACCGAGAAGACGGGCACGAGCATGAAGTGCTGGTGCACCATGCCGATGCCGGCGGTCATCGCGTCGCCCGGTCCGTCGAAGCGCTGGACCTCGTCGTCCAGCAGGATCTGCCCCTCGTCGGCCTGGTACAGGCCGTAGAGGACGTTCATCAGGGTCGACTTGCCGGCGCCGTTCTCGCCCAGCAAGCAGTGGATCTCGCCCGGCTCCACCACCAGGTCGATGTGGTCGTTCGCCACGAGCGCGCCGAAGCGCTTCGTGATGCCGCGCAGCTCGAGCCTCATGCTCTGCCTTCCATCGATCGAGAGTCGTCAGGGGTCACCGGCGCACCGTGGTCAGCGTCTCATCGGGACTGCGTCGTCGCCGCCCCGCACACGTCGTGCGCGGGCCCCGGGGAGAGTTCCCGCGGGGCCCGCGCACGAGCGTCACCGGTGTGCCGTCCTGGCGGTCACTCCTGGCCGGAGAGGTACGACGTGACCTCGACCTCGCCGGAGATGATCTGCTCCTGGAGGGCCTTGACCTCCTCCATCAGGGCCGGGTCGACCTTGTCCTCGAAGTTGTGCAGCGGGGCCAGCCCCACGCCCTCGTTCTCCAGGGTGCCGACGTACGGCGTCGGGTCGAAGTTGTCCTGACCGGCCGCGAGCACCGCGTCGTAGGTCGAGACGTCCATCTTCTTGAGGATCGACGTCAGCACGTAGTCCTGCGTGGACGGGTCGGTCTCGAAGAAGTCCGCGTCGACACCGACGAGCGCGATCTCCTTGCCCGAGTCCTGGATCGCCGCGATGGCCGACTGGTAGATCGGGCCGCCGACCGGCAGCAGCACGTCGACGCCCTGGTCGATGATGTTCTGCGCGGTGGTCTTCGCGGTCTCGTTGGCCTCGAAGCCGCCCGTGAACGAGCCCTCCTCGCCGCCCGAGAAGCCGACGACCTCGACCTTCTCGCCCTTGGTCTCGTTGTAGTACTCGACGCCCTGCTTGAAGCCGTCCATGAAGATGGTCACGGTCGGGAACGGCTGGCCGCCGAACGTGCCCACCTTGCCGGTCTCCGAGTAGCCGGCCGAGAGGTAGCCGGCGAGGAACGCCGCCTGCGCCGTGTCGTACAGCAGCGGCTTGATGTTCTCGGCGTCGGCCTTGCCGTCGAAGTCCGCGTCCGCGGCGTCGTCGACGATGATGTAGTGGGTCTCCGGGTTCGCGGTCGCCGACTCGATCGTCGCGGCCGAGAGCGCGAAGCCGACCGACACGATGGCGTCGCAGTTCTGCCCGACGAGGGACTCCAGGTTCGGCTTGAAGTCGCTCTCGGACTGGGACTGCACCTCGACGGCCTCGGTGCCGAGCTCCTCGGCGGCCTTGACGACGCCCTGGTAGCTGAGCTGGTTGAAGCTCTTGTCGTCGAAACCGCCCTGGTCCGAGACGATGCACGGCTTGAAGTCGCTCGTCGCGGCCGCGCCGTTCCCGCCGTCGTCGCCGGACTCCTCGGGTGCCTCCGCACAGGCCGCCAGCGCGAGCGCGGCGACGCCGGCGAGGGCGGTGAGCTTGATCGCTCTCTTCACCTGTCGCTCCTGTCGATCGTTCGTCGGGCCAGGATCGTCCGGCCCGTCACCGTGGTGAGCCTAGTCACCGCCGGGGGCGCCGAGAACCGCAACCGACGAACCCGCAGGAGTCGTTACCGAAGCGGTATCGATGTCGCACCGACCGGACGCGCGGCTGGAACCTGCCGGACACTTTCCGGCAGGTCAGGGCTGCAACGCGAAACGACCCAGCAGACGGGCGCCGACGCCGATCGCCCTCTCGTCCACGACGAGGTCGCCCTGGTGGATGTCGTAGCGCCGCTCCCCCGGCGTCCCCGTGCCGAGGCGCGCCATCGCGCCGGGCACCTTGGTGAGGTACCAGGCGAAGTCCTCGCCGCCCAGCGACTGCTCGGTCAGGACGACGCCGTCCGGGCCGAGCACGGCCGCGCCCGCCGCCTCCAGCGCGCCCGTCACGGCCGCGTCGTTGTCCACCGGCGGGACGCCGCGCGCGTGCCGCACGGTGACGTCCACCTCGTAGGGCGCCACGACCTGCTCCACCGCGTCGTGGAGCACCTGGCCCGCCCGCTCCCACGCGCGCACGTCGAGGCAGCGCAAGGTGCCGCCGACGGTGCCCGTGGCCGGGATCGCGTTGTGCGCGTTGCCCGCGTGCACGGCGCCCCACGTGAGGTTGACGCCGGAGCGCGGGTCGAGCCGGCGGCCCAGCACCGCGGGCACCTGCGTGATGACCTGGCCCAGCGCGTACACGACGTCCCCGGTCAGGTGCGGGCGCGAGGTGTGCCCGCCGGACGACGACAGCGTGACGGTCACCGTGTCCGAGGCCGCGGTGATGGGGCCGATGCGCGTACCGACCTGGCCCACGTCCAGCTTGGGCTCGCAGTGCACCGCGGCGATGCGGTCCACCCCGTCGAGGGCGCCCTGCGCGACGACGTCGAGCGCGCCGCCGGGCATGACCTCCTCCGCGGGCTGGAACACGAGCCGTACCCCGCGCTCGAGCAGCCCCTCGTCGTGCAGCGCGGCGAGGGCCAGCCCCGCCCCCAGGACGACGGTCGTGTGCACGTCGTGCCCGCACGCGTGGGCGACGCCCGGGACGACGGACTGGAACGGCAGGCCGCACGAGTCGTCGAGAGGCAGGGCGTCGATGTCGGCGCGTAGCGCCACCCTGCCCAGCCCGCCCGGCGAGCGGTCGGGGCCGACGTCGCACACGAGCCCCGTGCCCTCGAGCAGCCGCGGCTCCAGACCGGCGGCGCGCAGCCGGTCGGCGACCAGCGCCGTGGTGCGCACCTCCTGCCGCCCCAGCTCGGGGTGGGCGTGCACGTCGCGGCGGATCTCCACCAGCTCGGGCTCGAGCGCGGTGACGACCTCGTCCAGCCGGCGCCCGGCCACGGACCCCTCCGGCGTGCCCGGCGTGCCCGCGGCGCTCACAGCACGTCCTCCCGACCGTGCTCGCGCATCGCGTCGACCATGTCCTTGACCTGCTGGGCGCGGGCGCGGGTGGTCACGAGCAGGGCGTCGGGGGTGTCGACCACGACGACGTCGTCGATGCCGAGCAGCGCCACGACCCGGTCGCCGCCGGGCACCACGACCGACCCTGCCGACTGCACGCGGACCACGTCCGCGGGGTCGCCGAGCACCTTGGACCCGCCGTCGTCGTCCGACGGCAGGAGCGCCGCGAGCGAGTTGAAGTCGCCGACGTCGTCCCAGCCGAAGGTGCCGGGCACCACCGCGACGCCGCCCTCCGCGGCGACGGGCTCGGCGACGGCGTGGTCGATCGCGATCTTCTCCAGGCCGGGCCACACCCGGGCGACCACGTCCGCGCGGTCCGGCGTGTCCCAGGCCCGGGCGATCGTCCGCAGGCCGTCGTGCAGGTCCGGGCGCAGCCGGGCGAGGTGCCCGAGAAGCACCGACGAGCGCGCGACGAAGATGCCGGCGTTCCACCGGTACTCGCCCGAGGCGACGTACTCGCGCGCCGTCGCCGCGTCGGGCTTCTCCGTGAAGCCCCGCGCGTGCAGGGCGCTCGGCGCGCCCTCGACACCCAGGGGGTCGCCGCTGCGCACGTAGCCGAACGCGACGGAGGGCCGCGAGGCGGCGATGCCGATCGTCACGACGTACCCGGCGCGGGCCGCCGCGACGGCCTCGCGGACGGCGGCGTCGAACGAGGCGCTGCCGGAGACCACCTGGTCCGCGGCGAAGGAGCCGACCACGACGTCGCCGTGCCGCTCCTCGAGCACGGCCGCGGCCAGGCCGATGGCGGCCATGGAGTCGCGCGGGGACGGCTCGGCCAGCACGACGTCCGGGCCGAGCTCGGGCAGCTGCTCGCGCGCGGCGGAGACGTGGTGCTCCCCCGTGACGAGCACCACCCCGTCGGGGCCGGCCAGGGGTCGGAGCCGGTCCACGGTGCCCTGCAGCAACGTGCGACCCGCTCCGGTGAGGTCGTGCAGGAACTTCGGCGCCCCCGCGCGCGACAGCGGCCACAGCCGGGTGCCGGCGCCCCCCGCGGGAACCACGGCGTAGAACCCGGGCACGGGGCCCGCCGACCGGGAGGGGGGTGCCGCAGTGCTCATGGGGGCAGCATAGGCATGCTGACGCGCCGGCCGTCCGCGACGTCTCCCCTGTGGAATAGGTCACGAAACACCCGGGGCCGTCCCGGTTTGCCGGACCTCGTGTGCCACGAGACGACCGGATGTCACTACAGTGACGGTGAACGGAATCCCCACAGAATCCGCCAACGGAGGCTCCCCCCGTGCCTACAGCACCTGCTGGCACGCTCTACCGCGGCCGTGAAGGCATGTGGTCCTGGGTCGCGCATCGCGTGACCGGCGTGCTCATCTTCTTCTTCCTCCTCGTGCACATCCTGGACACTGCGCTCGTCCGGGTCTCGCCCGAGGCCTACAACGCCGTCATCGGGACGTACCAGACGCCGATCATGGGACTCGGGGAGGCCGGCCTGGTGGCCGCGATCGTCTTCCACGCGTTCAACGGCATCCGCGTGATCCTCGTCGACTTCTGGGCCAAGGGCCCGAAGTACCAGAAGGCGATGCTCTGGGTCGTCGTCGGGCTGTTCGTCGTGACGATGGCCGGCTTCCTGCCGCGGCACCTGATGAACGTCTTCGGAGGTGGGCACTGATGGCTCAGACCCAGACCCCGTCCGCGATCGCGGCCCCCCGGTCGCCCTACGCGCGCCGCAAGACCACCCGCGGCAACTTCGAGCTGTACAGCTGGGTGTTCATGCGGGCGTCCGGCGTCGTGCTGCTCGTCCTCGTCTTCGGGCACCTCTTCGTCAACCTCATGGTCGGCGAGGGCGTGCACGCGATCGACTTCGCCTTCGTCGGCGGCAAGTGGTCCAGCCCGTTCTGGCAGGTCTGGGACCTGCTGATGCTCTGGCTCGCGATGATCCACGGCACCAACGGCGTGCGCACCATCGTCAACGACTACGCCCAGCGCGACTCCACGCGCGGCGTGCTGAAGGTGCTGCTGTACCTGGCGTCCACGATCGTCGTCATCCTCGGCACGCTCGTGATCTTCACGTTCACGCCGTGCCCGCCGGGAGCCCCAGCCGAGCTCCTGCCGTCGATCTGCTTCCCGAACTAAGGACTGGCACCCCCCGATGCAGACACACCAGTACGACGTCGTCATCGTCGGCGCAGGCGGCGCCGGCATGCGCGCGGCGCTCGAGGCCTCCGGCGAGGCCCGCACCGCCGTCATCTCGAAGCTCTACCCCACCCGCTCCCACACCGGCGCCGCGCAGGGCGGCATGGCCGCGGCCCTCGCGAACGTCGAGGAGGACAACTGGGAGTGGCACACGTTCGACACCGTCAAGGGCGGTGACTACCTGGTCGACCAGGACGCGGCGGAGATCCTCGCCAAGGAGGCCATCGACTCGGTCCTCGACCTGGAGAAGATGGGCCTGCCCTTCAACCGCACGCCCGAGGGTCGGATCGACCAGCGCCGGTTCGGCGGCCACACCCGCGAGCACGGCCAGGCGGCCGTGCGTCGCGCCTGCTACGCCGCGGACCGCACGGGCCACATGATCCTGCAGACCCTCTACCAGAACTGCGTGAAGCAGAACGTCGAGTTCTACAACGAGTTCTACGTGCTGGACCTGCTCACGGACCACGACCTCACCACCGAGGACCTGGCGGACGGCGCGGAGGTCAACGCGACCGGCGTCGTGGCCTACGACCTGGCCAGCGGCGAGATCCACGTGTTCCAGGCGAAGGCGATCATCTTCGCCACCGGCGGCGCCGGCAAGATCTTCAAGACGACGTCGAACGCGCACACCCTGACGGGCGACGGCATGGCGCTGGCGTACCGCCGTGGCCTGCCGCTCGAGGACATGGAGTTCTTCCAGTTCCACCCGACGGGCCTCGCCGGCCTGGGCATCCTCCTCTCGGAGGCGGCCCGCGGCGAGGGCGGCATCCTGCGCAACTCCGAGGGCGAGCGCTTCATGGAGCGCTACGCCCCCACCATCAAGGACCTCGCGCCGCGCGACATCGTCGCCCGCTCGATGGCCAACGAGGTGCGCGAGGGCCGCGGCGCCGGCCCGAACAAGGACTACGTGCTGCTCGACCTGACGCACCTGGAGCCCGCGCACATCGACGCGAAGCTGCCGGACATCACCGAGTTCGCGCGCACCTACCTCGGCATCGAGCCGTACACCGAGCCGGTGCCCGTGTACCCCACGGCGCACTACGCGATGGGCGGCGTGCCGACCAACGTGGCCGGCGAGGTGCTGCGCGACGGCCACAACGTCGTCAAGGGCCTCTACGCGGCCGGCGAGGTCGCGTGCGTGTCCGTGCACGGCTCGAACCGCCTCGGCACCAACTCCCTGCTCGACATCAACGTCTTCGGCAAGCGCGCCGGCCGCTCGGCCGCCGCGTACGCGAAGACGGTCGCGCAGCACAAGGAGCTGCCGGAGAACCCGACGGCCCGCGTCGAGGCGCAGCTCGCCGAGATGCGCGACCGCCCCGAGGGCGAGCGGGTGGCGGACGTCCGCAAGGCGCTGCAGGAGACCATGGACGCCAACGCCCAGGTCTTCCGCACCGGCGACTCCCTCAACGAGGCCCTGGCGGAGATCCGCGACCTGCAGAAGCGTTACCGCAACGTCTCCGTGCAGGACAAGGGCAAGCTGTTCAACACCGACCTGCTCGAGGCGATCGAGCTCGGGTTCCTGCTGGACATCGCCGAGGTCACCGTCGTCGCCGCCCTCAACCGCAAGGAGTCGCGCGGCGGGCACTACCGGGAGGACTTCCCGAACCGCGACGACGCGAACTACATGCTGCACACGATGGCGTACCGCCGTCCGACGTCGGCCTCCGACGCCGCCGACGGGCACGTCGCGGGCTACTTCGACCACGTCGAGGACTTCGGGGACTACAAGGTCGTCCTCGGGTCCAAGCCCGTCACCCAGACGCGCTACGAGCCGATGGAGCGGAAGTACTGATGACTGCTGTTCTCGAGAACCCCGCGACCGAGTCGCCGAAGCCCGAGGTGGGCGCCATCCCGTCGTTCGACGTCACGCTGCGCATCCGGCGCTACAACCCGGAGTCGGAGCACGGCGAGGAGTCGATCTGGGACGAGTTCACGGTCACCGCGCACGGCACCGACCGCGTCCTGGACGCCCTGCACAAGATCAAGTGGGAGCAGGACGGGAGCCTGACCTTCCGCCGGTCGTGCGCTCACGGCGTCTGCGGCTCCGACGCGATGCGGATCAACGGCCGCAACCGGCTCGCGTGCAAGACGCTCCTCAAGGACGTCAACCCCGACAAGCCGATCACGGTCGAGCCCATCAAGGGCCTGCCCGTGGTCAAGGACCTCGTGGTCGACATGGAGCCGTTCTTCGCCTCCTACCGCGAGATCATGCCGTTCCTCATCACCTCGGGGAACGAGCCGACGCGCGAGCGCCTGCAGTCCGCCGAGGACCGTGAGCGCTTCGACGACACCACCAAGTGCATCCTCTGCGCCGCGTGCACGTCGTCGTGCCCCGTGTTCTGGACCGACGGGCAGTACTTCGGCCCGGCCGCGATCGTCAACGCGCACCGGTTCATCTTCGACAGCCGCGACGAGGGCGCCACCCAGCGCCTGGAGATCCTCAACGACAAGGAGGGCGTGTGGCGTTGCCGCACGACCTTCAACTGCACCGAGGCCTGCCCGCGCGGCATCGAGGTGACCAAGGCGATCCAGGAGGTCAAGCGCGCGATGATCACCCGCGCGTTCTGACACCCCGCACGCTGGACGCCCGCAGGGCGTAGGAGCCCCGTCGTACCCCGCGTACGACGGGGCTCCACGGCCTTCCGGACCCCTGGCCCCGCCGGATCACCCGCTCGATCTCCGCCGCGTCCCGCCTGGCCGCGACCTCCGCCTCCGCCCACGCGATCTCGTCCAGCCGCGGCGGGTCGTACATCCACGCGCACACCAGCAGCAGCACGCGCGCCACGAAGTTGACCAGCACCAGCACGGTCACGAGGCCGGCGAACGCGGCGAGCAGGGCGTTGCGGGAGGCCCCGGCGGCCACCACGGACGTGCCTGCCCAGCGCAGCGCCCCGGCGACCACCCCGGCCGCGAGGCAGCCGAGGATGACGTCCCGCCGCCGGCGGGGTCGGACCCGCGCGACCACCCGGATGATGAGGTACACGAGGAGCGCGTCCAGCAGCACGCCCACCGCGAGCGTGCCGAGGCTGAGCGTGCGGGCGAGGACCACCGAGTCGCCGAACCAGGCCGTGACCTGTCGGATGATCGTCTGGGACAGGACGCTGGCCGCCGCCGAGGCCACGACCATCGCGCCGAGGATGGCGAACCCCGCCAGCTCCCAGACCCTCGACAGCACCGGGCTGACCCCCACCACGGGCTGGTCGAACATCGAGCGCACCGACACCCGGAGCGCCCGCATGAATCCGATGGCCGTCCAGAGGAAGACGACGGCCGCGGTGACGCTGTACCAGGTCAGGGCGGACGAGAGCATCAGCTGGCTGGGCGCGAGCACACCCTTCGGGTTCTCGGCCGACTGCACGAGACCGGGCAGCCACGCGTCGATCTGCGCGAACACGGCCTTCTGCAGCTCCGGCCGCCCCGCCAGCGTGGACGAGAAGACGGTGAAGCCGATCGTCAGTGCCGCGAACAGCGAGAAGATCGCCTGGTAGGCGATGCCCCCGCACAGGAGGGCGCCGCGGCGGTCGACGTACCAGTACCACGACCGGGCGGGCCGCAGGCTCTTGAACCAGTCGTAGGCGGTCAGGGACCGCGACCTGATGCGTTCGAGTCGGTCCCCCACGAGGGCGACACTACGACAGCACCGGCGTCAGGGGGCGGTGCGCTGCCCCGCGAGCCGGAACGAGCGCTGGGGGCGCCACACGCCGTCGTCGCCGTGCTCGTACTGCCACAGGCGGTCCACCTCGAAGACGCCGTCGAAGTCGGCCATCTCCACGAAGGCGCGGTCCAGGTCCGCCTCGGTGACCTCGTGCGCCACGGTGACGTGCGGGTGGTAGTTGAACCGCAGCTCCTGGGCGAGCACGCCCGACCGGGCGGCGGTCTCCAGCTGCTCGCACTCCGCGATGCCCTCGGCGAGGGCGACGAACACCACGGGCGAGATCGGGCGGAACGTGCCGGCCCCGCGCAGGTGCACGCGGAACGGTGCCGTCTCGGCGGCGACCTTCTCCAGGTGCTCCACGACGGCGTCGAGCAGCGACTCGTCGACCACCGTGGGGCCGATCACGGTGATGTGCGGCGGGATGGCGTGCGCGAGCGGGTCGCCGAGCCGGGCCCGCGCGTCCTGGAGCTTCGACCCGTACGGCTCGGGCACCGCGATGGCCACACCGATCCGCACCTGGGCCGGACCACGGTCGGGGAGGTTCACCGGGCGCCTCGCGGCAGCAGTCCGAAACGGTCGTAGACCCGGTCGAGGACCGGCCGCGCGATGTCCCGGGCACGCTCGGCGCCGTCGGCGAGCACCTTGTCGAGCTGGCCGGGGTCGGACAGGTAGGTGCGCGCCCGCTCCTGGAACGGCTCGAGGAAGGCGACCACGGCGTCCGCCAGGTCCACCTTGAGGTAGCCGTAGCCGCGGCCGTCGTACTCGGCGGCGATCTCGTCCGTGCCGCGACCCGTGACGGCGGAGAAGATCGTGAGGAGGTTCGACACGCCCGGCTTGGTGGCGGGGTCGTAGCGCACGCCGTACGTCTCGTCGGCGTCGGTGACGGCGGCCTTGATCGCCTTGACCGCCTTCTTCGGGTCCTCGAGGAGCCAGACGACGCCCTTGCCGCCGGCGTTCGACTTGCTCATCTTGGCGGTGGGCTCCTGCAGGTCCTGGATCTTCGCCACGGCCTTGACGATGTGCGCCTCGGGGACGACCGCGGTCCCGTCGCCGAAACGGGCGTTGAGCCGCACCGCCAGGTCCCGGGTGAGCTCGAGGTGCTGACGCTGGTCCTCGCCGACCGGCACCAGCGCAGTGTCGTAGAGCAGGATGTCCGCCGCCATGAGCACGGGGTACGTGAACAGGCCCACCGTGGTGCCCTCGGAGCCCTGCTTGGCGGACTTGTCCTTGAACTGCGTCATCCGGCCGGCCTCACCGAAGCCCGTCTGGCAGCTCAGCAGCCACGCCAGCTCCGCGTGCTCGGCCACGTGCGACTGCACGAAGAGGATCGACCGCTCCGGGTCGATGCCGCCGGCGAGGTACTGCGCGGCCGTGCGGCGGGTGCGCTCGCGCAGCGCGGCCGGGTCCGGGTTCACCGTCAGGGCGTGGAGGTCGACCACGCAGTACAGCGCCTCGTGGTCGTCCTGGAGCGCCACCCACTGGGCCAGAGCACCCAGGTAGTTCCCGAGGTGCAGCGACCCGTCGGTCGGCTGCATGCCGGAGAAGATGCGGGGCAGCCCCGGCGCGGACGCTCCGCGCTCCGGGGACGGTGTGGTGGCGACGTCGGGCATGGCGTCCATTGTGGCAGGTCGCCACGACCCCTCGGAAACCTGCCCGGAGGTCAGGACGAGCCAGCCGTCAGGGCCGGACCGACGCTCACGTGGCCTCGTCGTCGAACGGTGCGGGGACCGCGGCGCGCTGTCCCGGGGCCGCGCCTGCCGCGCCCGCCGTGGCCGCCGCGGCCGTCGCCCCGGCCGCTGAGGACCTCGCCGGCGTCGGCTCGTCGTCGTCCATCAGGGCCTCGCGGACGATACGGCGCGGGTCGTACTGGCGCGGGTCCAGCTTGGACCAGTCCACGTCCTTGAACTCCGGCCCGAGCTCCGTGTCCACCCGCGACTTCGCGTCCTGCAGGAAGCCCTTGCCGCGCTTCACCAGCGAGGCGAGCTGGGCCGCGTACACGGGCAGCCGCTCGGGCCCGATGAGCAGGACGGCGAGCACCACGATGATGAGGAACTCACCGCCGTTGATGTCGATCACGGCAGCAGCCTAGCGGGCGCCGCGGGACGCCAGGGCCCTCCGGCGGGACGGTCCGGTGAACGGGGCGTGGACGTCATTCGCTCTCCTGCTCCTCCAGGACGACCCGCACGTCCCGTTCGTCGCCGTCGCTGCGCACGCGCAGCGTCACCGCGTCCCCCGGCTGCCGGGCGCGGATGGCGACGATCAGCGCGTCGCTCGTCGTGACGGGTCGCCCGTCGATGGCCAGGACCACGTCCCCGGCGCGGATCCCCGCCCGGTCGGCCGGGCCGTCCGGCGTCACCGCGGGGCGGCCCTGCTGCGGCTCGGCGGAGACCTGGACGCCCTCCCCCGCGTAGGACGTGTCGAGCAGCGCCCCGATCACCGGGTAGGTGGCGTGCCCGGACTCGATGAGCTGCTCGGCCGTGTGCCTCGCCTGCGCGGCGGGGATCGCGAAGCCGAGCCCGATGCTCCCGGTCGCGGACATCGCGCCCGGCGGCTGCGCGATCGCCGAGTTGATGCCCACGACCCGGCCGTCGGCATCGATCAGGGGTCCGCCGGAGTTCCCCGGGTTGATCGCGGCGTCCGTCTGGATCGCGTCGATGAACGCCGTCGTCGCGCCGCCGTCCGACCCGTCGCCGGCCTGGACCGGGCGGTGCAGCGCGCTCACGATGCCCGTCGTGACGGTGGAGTCGAGGCCCAGGGGCGCGCCGACGGCGAGCACCGGGTCCCCGACCACGACCTCGTCGGAGTCCCCCAGGACGAGCGGCTCCAGCCCGTCCTCGTCCACCTTGACCACGGCGAGGTCGTAGTCGGCGGTGCGGCCGACCAGCTCCGCCTCTCGCTCCCGCCCGTCCGCGAACGTCACGAGGGTGGCGCCGCTCGCGCCGGGCGCGACCACGTGGTTGTTCGTGAGGATGTAGCCGTCCTCGCGCAGCACGAAGCCCGAGCCGGTCGAGACGCCCTCGGCCCCGGTGACCTGGATCGACACGACGCTCGGCAGGACGTCGGCCGCCAGGGCCGCCACCGACCCGTCGGGGCGCCCGGCGCCCGCCGCGGTGCCCGTGGTCGTGCCCTCGCCCGTGCCCGTGCCCGCGCCGGGGGCCGGGAGCGCGGCGTCGGCGGGGCGCGCGTCGTCGAGCCCGTCGGAGAGCCGGTCGCCCGCGAACCCGCCGGCCACCCCGGCGACCAGCGCGAGCGCGACGACGGCCGCCGTGCCGGGGCGCCGCCTGCGCCCGGGCCGCACGGCAGGGACCTGCAGGGCCTGCGGGAGCGCCGCGGCAGGCCCGGGCTCCGCGGCCGGCTCGGTCGCCGACGCGGGCGGAGCCGCGGCGGAGCCGGCCGGGCGCGGCGAGAGCGTGGCCGGGAACACGGGCGCGGGCGGCGCGGGAACCGGCGGTTCCGGTTCGGGCGCGCGGGAGGGCGGCTCGGGCGGCGCGAACAGGTCGTCGGCGGGGCGGGACGGTTCGGTCATCGGCGCCAGAGGGCTCCTGTCATCGCTCCGGTCATCGTGGTCCAGCCGCGGGAGAGCTCCTGGAGCACGCCCTCGTCGTCGCCCTCCCCGGAGCCGGGGAACGCGGCGACGAGCTCGGCGAGCGCCTCGGCAGGGATGTCGGCGGCGACGTCGAACGCCGTGTCGCCGGACTGCCACGCGACGTGCCACGGGTCGCTCGACAGCACCCGCACGTCGTACCCCCGGACCGCGAGGCCGGAGGTCCCCGCCTCGGCGGGGTCGTCTCCGCCGGCGGCCGACGCCGACAGCTCCGCGAGCCGCCCCTGCCGCAGGCAGGCCACGGCCGGGCCGTCCGGGCCGGCCAGGTCCAGCTCGACCGACGTGCCGGGCCCGCCGTCGGAGCCGTCGGCGCCCCGGCAGCCCTCGGTCCGCAGCGCGGTGATCGCGTACCCGTCGGGGAGCTCCCGGGGAGCGGCCCAGCCGTGCTCGGCCAGCCAGGCGAGGGACTCCGCGGTCGTCTCGCGGGCGGAGGACGGGTCGGTGGTGCCCGGCTCGGCCCCGGCGAGCAGCGTGAGCGCCGCGACCCGCGACGGGTCGGGAGTCACCACCGGTGCCTGGCCCAGGACGAACAGCGCCACGCCGAGCACCCCGACGCCTCCCGCCCCCACGGCGACCAGACGGCGGGTGCGGCTCCGGCGGCGTGCCCCGAGGTCGCCCGAGAGGGTGGGCGCCCACGCGGCGGGCCGCTCCCAGCCCGGGGAGCTGCCGCGGTCGCGGAGCGGGTCGCCCGTGGTGGACGGGATCGACGCGGACAGGGCGAGCAGCCGCTCGGTGAGCTCCGGGTCCGGGGCGACGTCGCACGCCGCCGCGAGGGCACGCCGGGCGGCCCGGGCGGCGTCGAGCTCCGCCGCGCACCGCGCGCAGCCGGCCACGTGCGCCAGCGCACGTTCCGTCGAGGCGGCGTCGAGCTGGCCGTCGGCCAGGTCGCTCACCCAGGTCCCCAGGTGCCCCCCGCCGAACCCCGTCACGACGTCACCCCGCCGTTCGCGTCCCGCGCCGTCACCTCCGCGCGGCGGTGCTCCAGCGCGTCGCGGAGCTGCGCGCGGGCCCGGTGGATGCGGGAGCGGACGGTGCCCAGCTTGATCCCCAGGGTGACGGCGATCTCCTCATAGCTGAGGCCCTCGATGTCGCACAGCACGACGGCGGCGCGGTACTCCGGCCGCAGCGCGTCGAGCGCGGCCTGGACGTCGTGGTCGAGGTTGGCGTGCTCGAACCCTCGCTCGGGACGCCCGTGGTCCTCCGGGGCGGCCACGCGGGCGGCGTCGTCGCCCATGGCCTCCATGCGGATGCGCTTGCGGCGCCGCACCTGGTCGAGGAAGAGGTTGGTCGTGATGCGGTGCAGCCAGCCCTCGAACGTGCCCGGCGTGTAGCTCGAGAGCGAGCGGAACACCCTGAGGAACGTCTCCTGGGTGAGGTCCTCGGCGTCCTGCCGGTTACCGCTCAGGCGGTACGCCAGCCGGTACACCCGGGCCGAGTGCTCGCGCACGATCGCGTCCCACGACGGGGGCGTCCAGGCGGCGGCGTCAGGCGTGCTCGCGGCCGCCTCGACGGGGGCCTCGGGCGCGTCCGGCACGGGGGCAGGGTGGGTCGTCATCATCACCATCGTCCCACGGCAACGTCCGGGCACGCCGCGACGTTCCCGCGTACGATCACCGCAGCATCACCCGCGCCGGCCGCCCGCCGGCGACCCCGCCGTGGAGGACCGCCATCAGCACCGACGTCGACGCCCGCAGCGGTCGGACCGCCGCCTGGGCCTACAGCGAGGCCTTCGTCCCCGAGGACGAGGTGCTGCTGCGCGCCCGCGAGCGGGCCTCCGAGCTGGGCTGCCAGGCTGCCGCCCCCGGGACGGGTGCGCTCCTGCAGGTCGTGGCCGCGGCGTTGGGCGCACGGGCCGTGGTCGAGGTGGGCACCGGCACCGGGGTCGCCGCGCTCTGGCTCCTGCGCGGGATGCCGGCCGACGGGGTGCTGACGACGATCGACGCCGAGCTGGAGCACCAGCGCGCCGCGAAGCGGGCGTTCGCCGAGGCGGGCGTGCCCCCGGGCCGCACCCGGACGATCCCGGGCCGCCCCGCCGACGTGCTGCCCCGGCTCACCGACGGCGCCTACGACCTCGTGCTGATCGGGGCCGACCCGCACGCCTACCCCGAGTACGTCGAGGCCGGGCTGCGCCTGCTGCGGCCCGGCGGCGTGCTGGCGGTCGACGGCGCCCTGCACGGCGGCCGCGTGCCCGACCCGGCCCGCCGGGACGAGGTGACGACCGTGGTGCGCGACGTCGGGCGCTCGCTGCGCGCGGACGACCGGGTGCTCACCGCGTTGGCCCCGTCCGGCGACGGCCTGCTGCTCGCGGTGCGGCGCTGAGCGCACGAGGCCTGCCGGAACGCGACGAGCGCGGGGCGGCCCGCCGCCCCGCGCTCGTCGCGTCCTGTCGTCCTCGTCGCGTCAGGCGACGACGGCCTGGAGTGCCTCGCCCAGCTCGGTCGCCTCGGTAGCGTTCAGCTCCACGACCAGACGGCCGCCCCCCTCGAGCGGGACCCGCATGACGATGCCGCGTCCTTCCTTGGTGACCTCCAGCGGCCCGTCGCCCGTCCGCGGCTTCATCGCAGCCATCTGTGGCTCTCCATTCCGTTGTCCGGTTCCTCGGCCTAGACCTCTTCCCGCAGCCCACCGGTCGGCGGGAGCGGGCCGAGGCGCGCCCCACCATTCTAGTTCAGAACCTGCCCCGGACTTCCACACCCCGGACATCAGCGGCCGACAGGCGAGACCCCGTCCCGTCAGGCCAGCCCACGCGCCGCACCGCGCGGCGGCGCCTCGTCGCGGACGGCGGCGACCAGGTCCAGCACACGGCGGGTCGCGACGACGTCGTGCGCGCGGAACACGCTTGCCCCCATCCACGCCGCCAGCGCCGTGGCGGCGAGGGTGCCCTCCAACCGGTCGTCGGGGCCGAGCCCCAGCGTCTCGCCCACGAAGTCCTTGCGGCTCAGCGCCATCAGCAGCGGGTGGCCCAGCCCGGCGAGGGCCTCGGTGCGCCGCAGGAGGTGCAGGGAGTGCCAGGTGTTCTTGCCGAAGTCGTGCGTCGGGTCGACCAGCACCGAGCGCGGCGGCACGCCGCACGCGACCGCCCGCGCGGCCGCGGCCCCCAACGTCGCGACGACGTCGTCGAGGACGCCGTCGCGGGGATCGACGCCGGGTCCGGCGTCCCGGCGGAGCGGGTACTCGACACGGACGGGGTCGGTGCGCGGCACGGCCCCTCCGGTGTGCGAGCAGACCACGCCGACGCCGGCCTCCCCCGCCACCTCCACGAGCCGTGGGTCGTGCCCCGCCCACGTGTCGTTGATGAGGTCGGCCCCCGCCGCGACCGCCTCGCGGGCCACGCCCGAGCGCCAGGTGTCGACCGACACCAGCAGGTCGGGCACCTGCTCGCGCACCCGCGCGACGAACGGGACCACGCGGGCGATCTCCTCCGCCTCGTCGACCTCAGGACCCACCCCGGCCCGCACGCCGCCGACGTCCAGGATCTGCGCGCCGTCGGACCACGCCTGGTGGGCGGCGGCGAGCGCCGCACCGTCGTCCGGCAGCCGCGCGGGCGCGTAGAACGAGTCGGTGGTGCGGTTGACGATCGCCATCACCACGGGGCGCAGCGCGCCGTCCGGGCCGCGCCCGACCTCGCGTCCCCGCAGCACCAGCGAGGTCCCCGCCGGGGGCACGCCCGGCGGGGACGGGACGGCGCCCGTCACGAACCGTTCGCCGTGGCCCCGGCCGCGTCCTGCTGGTCCTCCACGAGCTCCTCCAGCGCCTCCCGCTCGGACGCCGCGAGCGCCCGGCCGCGCTCGATCACGTACTGGACGGCCTCGGCGGGCGAGTCGGTGAGGTGCAGCAGGTCGAGGTCGGCGCGCCCGACCATGCCCCGGTCCGCGACGGACGTGCGGATCCACTCCAGCAGCCCGCCCCAGTAGTCGACACCGACCAGGACGAGGGGGAACTCCGTGACCTTGTGGGTCTGGACGAGCGTCAGCGCCTCGAACAGCTCGTCGAACGTGCCGAAACCGCCCGGCAGCACGATGAAGCCCTGCGCGTACTTGACGAACATCGTCTTGCGGGCGAAGAAGTAGCGGAAGTTCACGCCGAGGTTCACGTACTCGTTCATGCCCTGCTCGAACGGCAGCTCGATGCCGAGCCCGATGGACGTGCCGCCGGCCTTGTGCGCGCCCTCGTTGGCGGCCTCCATGATGCCCGGGCCACCGCCCGTGATCACCGCGTAGCCGGCCTCCGCGAGCAGACGGCCCACCTCGACGGCGAGCGCGTAGTCGGGATGGTCCGGCGACGTGCGGGCGGAGCCGAACACCGAGACGGCCGCCCCCACCTCGGCCAGCGCGCCGAAGCCCTCGACGAACTCCGACTGGATCCGCATGACCCGCCACGGGTCCGAGTGCACCCAGTCGGGGTCTCCCCCGCCCGAGAGCAGGCGCTGGTCGGTGGTCTGGGCGGGGATCTGCGTGCCCCGCAGGAGCACCGGCCCCTTGCGGTAGCCGCGCCCCTTCTCGGGCACCCCGTCGTCGCCGCGGCCGCCTGAACCTGCACCGCCGGGGGTCGTCGTCGCTCGCGTCATGCCACGAGCCTATGCGCCCGGTGCGGTGCCCGCGTCGAGCAGCCAGGACCGCAGGGCGTCGCGCCCGGCGGCGAGCCGGGCGACGGGCAGGCGCTCGTCGTCCTTGTGCGCCAGGACCGGGTCGCCGGGGCCGAAGTTCACGGCCGGGACGCCGAGCTCGGCGAACCGCGCCACGTCCGTCCAGCCGTACTTCGGCCGCGGCTCGGTGCCGGTGGCGGCCTGGACGGCCGCCGCGAAGTCGGCCACGAGCGGGTCGTCGAGACCGGGCCGCGCGCCGGGCGCCGCGTCGGTGACCACCACCTCGAAGCCCTCGAAGAGCTCGCGCACGCGCGCCTCCGCCTCCGCGACGCCCTGGGACGGGGCGAAGCGGTAGTTCACGGTGACGGTGCAGGCGTCCGGGACGACGTTGCCCGCGATCCCCCCGCGGATGCCGACGGCCCCCAGGCTCTCCCGGTACACCAGCCCGTCCACCTCGACCTCCCGCGCCTGGTACGCGGCAAGGCGCGCGAGGACCGGCGCGGCCGCGTGGATCGCGTTGACCCCGGCCCACGCCCGCGCGGAGTGCGCTGCCACGCCGTGGGTGCGCACCTCGACGCGCAGCGTGCCGTTGCAGCCGCCCTCGATGCCGTTGTTGCTGGACTCGCCGAGGATCGCGAAGTCCCCCGCGAGCGCCTCGGGACGGTTCCGCACCAGCCGCCCGAGCCCGCTGAGGGAGGCCTCGACCTCCTCGTGGTCGTAGAAGACGTAGGTGAGGTCGTGGGCGGGCTCGACGCCCGGGCGGCCCAGCTCCACGGCGAGCGCCAGCATGATCGCCACGCCGCCCTTCATGTCGACGGTGCCGCGGCCCCACATCTCGACGGTGCCGTCAGGGGCGGTCTCGAGACGCGTGGGGAGGTTCGGCGGGTCGGTCAGCGGCACGGTGTCGAGGTGGCCGGCGAGCACGACCCGGCGGTCCCGGCCCAGGTGCGTGCGCGCGACCAGCGCGTCGCCGTCGCGCAGCACGTCCAGGTGCGGCTGAGCCCGCAGCACGCGCTCGACGGCGTCCGCGAGGGCAGCCTCGTCGCCGGAGACCGACGGGACGTCGCACACGGCGGCGAGCAGGTCCACGAGGTCGGAGGACGCGACCGTCCCGGGGTCCAGGAGCCCGTCGAGGAGGGCGGCGGGACCGACGTCGGGAGCGGCGGTCGCGGGGGCGGTACGGTCCGTGGTCACGCGCACCATCGTGGCAGACCGCCCGACTAGGCTGGGCCGCATGACGACGCCTGCCACCTCCCGCCCCGCCTGGGGCCTCGGTCTCGCCACGGTCGCCGACGACGGCACGACGCTCGACGTCTGGTACCCCGCCCCCGTGCTGGGTGCCCCGCCGGAGTCCGACGTCGACATCCCGGCCGAGCTCGACGCCCTCACGGAGCGGGACGACGCCCGCCGCGTGGACGTCGTCGTGGTGCGCACCGTCGTCGACCTGGACGCCGCCCCGCGGGACACCGCCGACGCGTACCTGCGCCTGCACCTGCTGTCCCACCGGCTCGTCCAGCCGCACGGGGTCAACCTCGACGGCCTGTTCGGCGTGCTGACCAACGTGGTGTGGACGTCGCACGGCCCGTGCGCCGTCGAGGGCTTCGAGGCCACCCGCCTGCGCCTGCGCGCCGACACGGGCCGCGCCGTCACCGTGTACGGGATTGACAAGTTCCCGCGCATGGTCGACTACGTGGTGCCGGCCGGCGTGCGCGTCGCCGACGCCGACCGGGTGCGCCTCGGCGCGCACCTCGCGGCCGGCACCACGGTCATGCACGAGGGCTTCGTGAACTTCAACGCGGGCACGCTCGGCGCGTCCATGGTCGAGGGGCGCATCTCGGCCGGGGTAGTCGTGGGCGACGGGTCCGACGTCGGGGGCGGCGCGTCGATCATGGGCACGCTGTCCGGGGGCGGCACGGAGGTCATCAGCGTGGGCGAGCGGTCGCTGCTCGGCGCCAACGCCGGCCTCGGCATCCCGCTGGGCGACGACTGCGTGGTGGAGGCGGGCCTCTACCTCACCGCGGGCACCAAGGTCACGGTGCTGGGCGAGATGGGTGCGGACGGCGACCCGCTGGTCGTCAAGGCCCGCGACCTCGCCGGCCGCGACAACCTGCTCTTCCGGCGCAACTCCCGCACCGGCGCCGTCGAGGTGCTGGAGCGCGGCGGTGTCGGCATCGAGCTCAACGCCGCGCTGCACGCGAACTGACCATGTCCGGACGACGGCGCCGTCGACGGGCGACCGGCGCCGCCGTCGCCGCGGTCGTCGTGGTCGGCGTCGGCGCCACGGCCGGTGTCGTGTGGTTCCTCGAGCGCACCGAGGCACCGGCTCCCGCACGCTGCGCGGCCGAGCTCGACGGCGGCTCCTGGTACCTCACGCCGTTGCAGGCCCAGAACGCCGCCCTGATCGTGGGCACGTCGGTGCAGCGCGGCCTGCCGGGTCGCGCCGCGACGATCGGGCTCGCGACCGCGATCCAGGAGTCCAGCCTCGTCAACGTCGACTACGGCGACCGGGACTCGCTGGGGCTGTTCCAGCAGCGGCCGTCGCAGGGCTGGGGCACGCCCGAGGAGATCATGGACCCGGTGTACTCCACCGGCGCCTTCTTCGACGGCCTGGTCGAGGTGACCGGCTACGAGGCCATGGAGGTCACCGTGGCGGCCCAGGCGGTGCAGCGCTCCGGCTTCCCCGACGCGTACGCCCAGCACGAGGTGCGCTCGCGCGCCTGGGCCTCCGCCCTCACGGGTCACTCCCCCGGGGCGATCACCTGCACCCTCACGGCGGACGACGACCGCCCGACGGGGGAGGCCGCGCGCGAGGTGCTCGCCGAGCGCGCCGCCCGCGACCTCGGGCTCGACGGCGAGGCCGTGCGCGCCGAAGCCGGGGACGACGCGACCGTGGTGCACCTCGACGCGACCGCCGTCCCGCTGGAGGGCGAGCTCGCCACCTGGGCCGTGGCGCACTGGGCCGTCGCGACGGCGTCGGTCACCGGTGCCGAGGAGGTCCGCGCCGCGGACCGGGTGTGGTCGCGCGAGCGCGGCGAGTGGTCCGCCGACGACGGCGACCGCCGGCCCGACGGTCAGGTCACGGTCGTCCTGCCGTGATCGTCCTGGTCGCGGGCCGACGGTCGCCGTCGGTGGTGGGGCGTGCGCCTCAGCGGTTCTCGAGCGGCACGTAGTCGCGCTCGGTCGGGCCGGTGTAGACCTGCCGCGGGCGGCCGATCTTGGTCTGCGGGTCGTTCATCATCTCGCGCCACTGGGCGATCCAGCCCGGCATCCGCCCGAGGGCGAACAGCGGCGTGAACATGGCCGGCGAGAAGCCCATGGCCTTGTAGATGAGCCCGGTGTAGAAGTCGACGTTCGGGTAGAGCTTGCGCTGCACGAAGTAGTCGTCGTTGAGCGCGATCTCCTCGAGCCCGCGGGCGATGTCGAGCAGCTCGTCCTTGGCGCCGAGGCTGTCGAGGACGGCGTCGGCGTGCTTCTTGACGATCGCGGCCCGCGGGTCGTAGCTCTTGTAGACACGGTGCCCGAAGCCCATGAGGCGGACGCCCGCCTCCTTGTTCTTGACCTTCTTCATGAAGGTCTCGACGGAGTCGTCGCCGCTGCGGATACTCTCGAGCATCGTCAGGACGGCCTCGTTGGCGCCGCCGTGCGACGGGCCGGACAGTGCGTTGATGCCGGCGGCGACCGACGCGTACAGCGTCGCGTTCGACGAGCCGACGATGCGCACGGTGGACGTGGAGCAGTTCTGCTCGTGGTCCGCGTGCAGGATGAGCAGCTTGTCCATCGCGGACACGAGCACCGGGTCGGACTCCCACTGCTCGTAGGGCCGCGAGAACGTCATGCGCAGGAAGTCGTCCACGTAGCCGCGGGCGTAGTCCGGGTACATGAGCGGCTCGTCGCGCGTGGCGCGGTGCAGGTACGAGGTGATGGTGCGGATCTTCGCGAGGATCAGCACGGTGGCGAGCTCGACCGCCTCCGGGTCGTGGGGGTCCAGCGACTCGGGGTAGTACGTCGCGAGCGCGTTGACCGCAGAGGCCAGGATCGACATCGGGTGGCCGCCGCGCGGGAACGAGGACAGGAAGGCGCGGAAGCCCTCGGGCACGAGGGTGTGCCGGTTGACACGCTCCTCGAATGCGGACAGCTCGGCGGGCGACGGGAGCTCGCCGTGGATCAGCAGGTACGCCACCTCCAGGAAGGTGGACGAGTCGGCGAGCTGCTCGATCGGGTACCCGCGGTAGCGCAGGATGCCCTGGTCGCCGTCGATGTAGGTGATCTCCGACTCGCACGACGCGGTGTTCGTGAAGCCGGGGTCGACCGTGACGAGCCCGGTGTCCTTCAGCAGGGACGACACGACGATGCCGTCGTTGCCCTCCGTGGCCGGGACGACGGGCAGCTGGCGAGCGGTGCCGTCGACGACGAGCTCGACCGAGGCGGCGTCGCCCGTGGAGCCTGCGGCAGGCGTGGTGGACGTCATGTCTTCCTTCCGTGACGGGCCTGCCGGGTCCCGACGACGGGACCGGTGGGCGCGTGACTCGTGACTCAGGGACGGGGGCGGCCCGGGGCACGCCGGCCGTGGCATCCTCCAGGGCTACCTCGGCCTGCGGTCGAACCTACCCCCCAACACCAAGGTGATCCAATCCCCTGCCCAGCGGCAGCCATCCCAGCGGTCACGCGGATGTGATGCGCGCCACAGCCTCGGCCACGGAATCGTCCGGTGCGGTGAGCGCGACCCGGACGTGCCGTTCCCCGGCGGTGCCGTAGAACTCGCCCGGGCCGACGAGGATCCCGCGGCGGGAGAACCACGCCGCCAGGTCGCGCGACGACGCCCCGGCCTGCGGCGCGGGCCCGGAGGAGCTCTCCGCGGGCCGCGCCCACAGGTACAGGCCGGCCTCGGAGCCGTCCACGACGAAGCCCGCCGTGCCGAGCGCCCGGAGCAGGGCGGTGCGCCGGCGGAGATAGACCTGGCGCTGCGCCGCGACGTGGGCGTCGTCACCCAGCGCGGCCGTCATCGCCGCCTGGACCGGGGCCGGGACGATCATCCCGAGGTGCTTGCGCGTGGCCAGGAGCCCGCCGACGAGCTCCGGGTCCCCCGCGACGAACGCCGCCCGGTACCCCGCCATGTTCGACTGCTTGGACAGCGAGTACGCCACGAGCAGCCCGTCGTGGCTGCCGCCGGTGACGCGCGGGTCGAGCAGGCTCGGCACGCGGGAGACGCCGTCCGGTCCGAGCCAGGCGTCGGCCCACGGGAGCTCGGCGTAGCACTCGTCGCCCACGACGACGGCGCCGACGTCCCGGGCCGCCTCCACGACGCGGCGCAGGTGCGCGACGTCCGCGACCTGCCCCGTCGGGTTGCCGGGCGAGTTCACCCACACCAGGCGGACGTCGCGGCGCCCCGCCCACGTGTCGACGTCGTCCGTCGCGAGCGGGGTCGCGCCGGCCAGCCGCGCCCCGACGTCGTACGTCGGGTAGGCGGCCGCCGGGTGCACGACGACGTCCCCCGGTCCCAGCCGGAGCAGCGACGGCAGCAGGCCGACCAGCTCCTTCGAGCCGACCGTGGGCAGCACGCCCGCCGGGTCCAGGCCGGGCACGCCGCGCCGCCGGGCGAACCAGTCCGCGACGGCCTCCCGGAGGGCCGGGGTGCCGTGCGTGAGCGGGTATCCGTGGGCGTCGGACGCCGCGGCGAGCGCCTCGCGCACCACCGCGGGCGTCGGGTCGACGGGCGTGCCGATCGACAGGTCGACCACACCGCCGGGATGGGCGCGGGCCGTGGCCCGCACGTCGTCGAGCGTGTCCCAGGGGTAGGCGAGCGAGCCGAGGTCGGCGAACCCCATCAGGCCTGAGGCGGCAGGGCGGCGATCATCGGGTCGTCCTTCTCGATGACGCCCATCTTGGCGGCGCCGCCCGGCGAGCCGAGATCGTCGAAGAACTCCACGTTGGCGCGGTAGTAGTCCTTCCACTGCTCCGGGACGTCGTCCTCGTAGTAGATGGCCTCGACCGGGCAGACCGGCTCGCAGGCGCCGCAGTCCACGCACTCGTCGGGGTGGATGTACAGGGACCGCGAGCCCTCGTAGATGCAGTCCACGGGACACTCCTCGATGCACGCCTTGTCCTTGACGTCGACGCACGGCTGAGCGATCACGTAGGTCACTGCGGGCTACCTTCCAGGTGACGAGGACGCCGCCCCGCCGGGGCGGGGCGCGGAGCTCGATGCTTCTCGGTGATACCGGTGCGGGCACGCGGCCCGCCCGGCCAACTCTAGTATCGCTGACGTGGTGCCTTCGCCGTCAGCCGTCCCACCTGCCGTACCCCCGCGCCCCTGGGCCCGCCTGCCCGTGGGCACGCGGGTCGTGGTGCGGCGCCGGCTCACCGCCGCCGAGGCCGCCGAGAGCGGCGCCCGGTGGGCCGACGTCGTGGGGATCCTCACGGCGAGCGGCGACGGCGGGCTGCGGGTGCGCCCCGACCGCTCCCCCGACCTGCCCGAGGTCTCCGTCGCCGCCGACGAGGTCGAGGCCGTGAAGCCCGTCCCGCCCCGGCGGCCCCGCCGCGGACGGCCCGAGCAGGCGCCGGACGCCACCTAGGCCCGACCGAGGCGGGACCGGGCCGCCGCCCGCGACCGGTTCGCCGCGTCAGCGCGGCGGGCGCAGGTGCACCGCGTCGGCGTCGACGCCCACGACCACGGAGCCGGCCGAGCCGCGGGAGACGAGCTCGTCGACGACGCGGGGCGTCCAGCCCTCGGCCAGCGACAGCCGCTCCACCGGGCCGCCCGTCCGCGCCCGGCCGGTGCGCTCCTCGCGCACGTCGTCGGCCGCGTGGAAGACGTCGTGCAGGGAGCCGTTGGTCTCCAGCGCGCCGATCACCACCTCGAGGTCGCGCACCGCCTTGCGCAGGGCGGGCGCCACCCAGGCGGCGTTCTCCGTGACCATCGCCTCCGTGCGCGCCGGGTCCGTGAGCGCCACCCGGGTGCCGTCGCGGAAGCTGCCCGCCGCGAGCCCGAGCGCGAGGTCGCGCACCGGAGCGCCCGCGACCGCGTTGAGCAGCTGGGTCGCGAGCACGTGGGGCACGTGGCTGACCAGCGCCGCCGCCTCGTCGTGCCGGTCGTCGGTCACCACCGCGGCCGTGCCGCCCAGCGGACCGGTGACGAGCCGCAGCACCTGCGCCAGCCGCGCCGGCTCGGCGGCCGCGGCCGTCCCCGGCTCGGCCACGGTGACCGCCCACGGCGCACCGTCGAGCAGCCCGGCGTCGGAGGCGCCGAAGCCGCTGTGCTCCGTGCCCGCCATCGGGTGCGCGCCCACGTACCGGTCGCCCAGGCCCGCCGCCCGCACCGCCGCGCGGACGGGCCCCTTGACGCTGCCGACGTCGGTCAGCGTCGTGTCCGCGCCTGTCAGGAGCGGCGCGAGCTCGGCCGCCGTGGCACGGACCGCGCGCAGCGGGACCGCGAGGACCACGAGGTCGGGCGCCGCGGCGCACAGGGCGCCGAGGTCGTCGGCGACGGCCAGCCCGACCGCCCGGGCGTCGGAGCGCGTGCCGGGGTCCGTGTCCGTCGCGACGACGTCCGCGCCCCGCGCCGCGAGCAGGCGGGTCAACGACCCGCCCACCAGCCCCAGGCCCACGACGGCCACCCGGCCGACGCCGCCGGCCGCCCGGCTCACCACAGCAGGCCCCGCGCCAGGTCCGCGCCGCCGTCGTCCCGCCGCACGCTGCCCGTGGGCGCGTGGTCGGGCAGGACGCCGTCGAGGCCCGGTCCGTCCGCCGCGACGGGGAACGCGCCGAGCACCTTGAGCGAGTCCCCGGCGCCGAGCAGGGCGCCGAAGAGGTCCCGCACCTGGGGCTCCCAGGGCGCGCCGTCGAGCGTCACCACGAACACGTACTGGCGCTCGCGCACCTTGAGCGGCCGCTCGACGAGGCTCGACATGTTGACCCCGCGCTCCGCGAACTCCGCCGTCACCCGCGCCAGCACCCCCGGGCCCGTCACCACCGGCGTCACCGCGACCATCGTGCGCCACGGGCCCGTGCCCGACGCGCGCCGCGGCGCCCAGGCCACCGGCGCGCCGTCCCGGCGGCACAGCACGAGGAACCTCGTGCGCGCCCCCGCGAAGT
The DNA here is from genome assembly GCA_023241745.1 of Isoptericola peretonis. Lineage (GTDB taxonomy): Bacteria > Actinomycetota > Actinomycetes > Actinomycetales > Cellulomonadaceae > Isoptericola > Isoptericola peretonis. Next base: position 117,936 of record JALQCY010000001.1, read on the forward strand.
CCTCCACGCCCGTCGCGAGCGTCTCCAGGTCGTACAGCTCGCCGCAGAGCCGCGGGCCGAACGCGACCTGGTGGTCCGCGAGGTCCCGGCACGCGGCCGCGTTGGAGGACGCCGGCACGGGCAGCAGGCCGTGCTCCGCGACGAACCGCGTGCACTGCGCCAGACCGTGCGGGTGCGCGGACGCCTCGCGCAGCCGGCTGGGGTCGGCGTGCCCGGGGCGGACGAAGGCGTCGAACGAGATGTCGAGCACGACCTCGTCGACGGCCACCACGTCGGGGCTGCCGACCAGCGCGTCGAGCGAGGGCACGACATAGCCCTCGACCGAGCTCTCGATGGCGACGACGCCGCGACCGGCGGCACCGGACGCCACGGCGTCGTGCACCTCGCGGACGGTCGCGAGCGGCTCCGGCTCGAGGGCGGCGTCGGAGCGCTCGGGCGGCTCCGCGCCGCCGGCCGCCGTCCAGCGCCGCACCGCCTCGTGCGTGAACGTCCCCTCCGGTCCCAGGTACGCGATCCGGGCGCCGAGCCGCTCGGTCCCGGCCGTCATGCGCGGGCCCTCACGCCCCGGCCCGCTCGGCCCAGCGCGGCGCCAGCGGCACCGGCCCGGGGACGAACCCGTCGCCGGGCAGCACCGCGAGCGTGCGGTGCGCCACCCCGCGCCCGTCGAGCTCCGCGACGAGCCCGTCCAGCACCTCCACGGCGGGGCACCGGAAGGACGTGAAGAACACGTGCGGCCCGCCGGACGACAGGTGGCTGCGCAGGTGCTGCAGGTCCACGCCGGCCGCCGAGAGCACCGCCAGCGTGTGCTGCAGCGACCCGCGGTGGTCGTCCGAGGGCCCGACCGCGAGCCATACCTGCGCGGGTGCGGCGAAGCCGGGCCAGTCCGGGCGCGACTCCAGCAGCCCGTACCAGACCGGCGGACGGCCGGCGAGGCGCCCGCCGCCGGGTACCTCGGACCAGCCGGCGGGCACCCGGGAGCGCTCGACGACCAGCGAGCCGGCCGGCCCCGCCAGGGCGACCCGCTCGTCGACCGACGTCCGCGTCGGGACCAGCCGAGGGCTCACGCCCATCCCGCGCAGCAGGTCCTGGCAGTCGCGCATCCCGGCCTCGTCGATGACGACCTGGCCGCCCGACGCGCCCGCCGGGGCCACCCACACCCACTGCGGCGCGACGGCGACCGCGGCCGTCACGATGAGCGACGGGTCCCCCGCCAGCAGCGCCTCCTCGAGGGCCGGCGACGGCTGCTCCGGGTGGCCCAGGTGCACCACCGCCGCGAGGTCGTCGATCGTCGCCACCGTGGCGAGGGTGTCCGACGTGGTGCCGAGGTCCAGCAGCTCGAGCGACTCGTCCGCCACGGCCGTGGCCACCGCCGACCGGGCGGCGACGCCCGACCATCCGGCGTCGTGGGCCGCCTGGGCGGCGTGCGCCGGCGACTCGCGTTCCGAGCGTCCGAGCATCAGTCCTCCTCGTCCTTGGCCGCGGCCTTGGCGCCGTCCGCGTCCTTCGAGCCGTCCTTCGAGCCGTCCTTCGCGTCGTCCCGGTCCTTGCCGCGGTCCGCCTTCGGCGTGTCGCAGGTGACGCCGTTGTCCGGCTTGTAGGTCCACGTGTACGACTCGTCCTTGACCTGCTTGCCGTCGTGGAAGACCCGGCGGTAGTTGGTGATGGTGAAACCGTCGTTGCCGCCCGGGTAGGCCACGCAGTCCGGCCCCGACTTGTGCACCGTCGTGGCGGGCACGACGTTCCGCTTGTCTCCGGCGCCCGGCTTGACCTCGTAGTACTTCGTGGACCAGATCTGCACGTGCAGCTCCCCGCCCGAGACCCACGACTGCATCACGGCGCCGTACGGGGTGTCGTTCGTGAACTGCATGTCGATGGAGCCCACGTAGATGGTCGCCTCGCGGCCCGCCGGGTAGCGGCTGAACCAGTAGCTGTGGGGTCGGTGACCGGCGTCGTCGAAGCCCGCGAAGAAGCCGGCGTTGTACGTGGTCGTGGCCATCTGGGACAGACCGCCGCCCACGGCGTCGGTGTGGACGCCGTTGCTGACGACGCCGGCGGCGAGGAAGCCGTTGGCCTCGTCGATCGGGGACAGCGTGTCCAGCAGCGAGAAGGTCTCGCCCGGCGCCACGAGGGTGCCCGTGACGAGCTCGGCTCCGCGCTCGAGGTTCTTGGTGCGGATCGGCTCGCTCGTCAGCGGGGTCGAGAACTCGGACACGACCTCCTTGACGCCCATGCCCTCGAGCGCCTCCGCCGTGTGCTCGGGGTCGCGCTCGGTCAGCTCCAGCCGCGTGGTGCGGTCGTCGCCGACGGCGGCCTTGCCGACCGCGTCGGCGGTGGCGTCGGGGTCGAGCGTCGTGCCCTGCTCGCCGCCTTCCACCACCGGCTTGCCGTCGCGGAACACGAAGTGCGCGTCGTCCGGCTCCGTGAGCAGGTCGTCGGTGCGGTTCACCACCGCGTCGACGAGCCGCTCGCCGTCGAACCGCGCCGCCAGGGTGCCGTCGGTGTTCTTGTACGACGTCGCCTTGGCGAGCACCTTCGGCCCGAGCTCGGCGGACTGGTCGCCGACCTCGACCTCGACCGGCCCGCTCACCACCTGCTCCGCCTCGACGAGCGCGGCGTCCGTCTCCGCCTGGGTGACGGCCGGCTCGACCGTCTCCGTGGGCAGGTCGACGGGACCGGAGGTGACGAGCCAGGCGTCCGCCACCGCGTCCACCGAGTCGTCGACCAGCACGCTGGACCCCGCCACGGCGTCGGTGGCGACGGCCTCGCCCTTGCTGAAGCCGACGGTGCCGTCCACGGGCTCCACCCGCAGCGACTCCTCAAGCCCGGAGAGCGTCTCGGTCAGCGTCGCGCGCTCCACGTCCACGACGGGCGGGACCGCGTCGCCGCCGACCAGGTGCTCCCACAGGTGCGCGGGGTTCAGCGAGAACCCGGTCAGCCCCTCGACCGTCGCATCGGCGTCGAACGACAGACCCGCCTCGGCGGGGTCGACGGTGCTGGAGGCCTCTCCCGCCTGCACGGTGACCGGCTCGGCCGCCCGCGGTCCCAGGCCGTCGTCGAGCGCGGCGACGGCCGCCGCGGAGTCCATCCCCCCGACCTCGACCCCGGCGACGCTCGTGCCCTTCGGCACCGTCCCCGCCACGGCCCACTGCGCGCCCACGTAGAGCCCCGCGACGACCACGAGACCGACCCCCGCCCACAGCGCCACCTTCGGCGCCCGGCTGGGCGCGCCGTCGCCGGCCAGCCCGTCGAGCGGCGAGCCCGCCGGCCCCTCGGGCGGCGCACCACCGGCGGGCGGTGCGGCGGAGGTCGGTGCGGCGGAGGTCGGTGCGGCGAACGCTGCCGGGACCGCCGGTGCGGCCGGCGACGTGGACGGCGACGCGGCGGGCGGCGACGCCTGCACGGCGGGCAGCGCCTGGGTCGGGGCGCCGGACGACGCCGGCGCGGGCACCGTGGCGATCACGCGCCGCTCGTACAGGCGCACCCGCGGCTCGTACGGCACGTCGGGCGTCTCGTCCTCCTCGCCGCCGGCCGGCGCGGGACCGACCTGCGCCGACGTCGCGGGCTCTGCCCCGGGGCGCGCCGTGGGCGCCTGACCCTGCGTGGGTCCCGCCGGGGGCGTGTCGTGCTCGGTCGCGCTCTCGGGGCGCTCGGGCTCGGCGGGGGCGGACCCGGCGTTGTCCGGATCGCGCTCGGTCGGGTGACCCATGCAGGCTCCGTCAGGGTGGAGGTCGGGGCGACGCCCCGGAAGGACAGGTGGTGCGGGGCTGACCCGCGTGGAGGATCCTACTCGTGGGGCTCTGACGGACCCCGGCCAAGTCCGGGTGAAAGCGCCATTTCGGGCACGAGTCCCCACAGCTTCGTCACGCGCGGCCCGGTGACCGCCACGGGACGCTCACACCGCCGCGCTCAGGCGCGACGGTCGGAGAACCACGAACGCGGCAGGAACGCGGCGACGAGGAACATCGCGACCCCGCCGTAGGTCCACACGAGGCCGACCGCCTGCGCCGGGACCAGCACGTCCCCGCCCGGTCCCGCGACCGATAGCACCTGGACCGCCACCACCCAGCCGGCGGCGGCGGCGAGCAGCGGGCCGAGCCCGGCCCACGCACGGCACAGCACCGCCGTGGACAGCGTGATCGCCAGCGCGAGCACCACGCCCAGTGGCAGGTCGTTCCACTGGGTGCGGTGCGCGACCGTACCGAGCACCCCGACCACCGCGCCGAGCACGAGCGCCAGCACCGTGCGGACGACGGACCTCCACCAGCGGCCGGGGCGGACCGGGCCGGGCGTCGTGGCGGACGCCCTGGGCGGCGTCGCGTGGTCGGGCGTGCTCATCGCGGCGAGCCTACCGGCGCGCCGACCGGGCGCGACACGAGATATGTCTCGTGCGGGAGGACGGGGGCCAGGACGTCGTTGCTCAGCGCGTACCACCCGAGCAGGGCGGCGGTGCCGCCCGACGCGCCCGCCGGCGCGGACCCCGTGGCGTGCTGCACCTGGGTGGCGTGCGCGCGCATCGCGGCGAGCACGCGGTCGAGGACGGGTGCGACGTCGACGGCGCGCACGGCGCCCTCCGTCAGCTCGGCGTCGTGACGGGCCAGCGGCGGCAGGGCCTCGTCGGGGTCCGGGAGCCGGAGCCCCGCGGCGTCCGCGAGCCGGAGCGCGTGGGGCTCGGCGGCCAGGGCACGGCGGGCCGCCCGCAGCGCGGCGGAGGGTGTGACGGCCTGCCAGAGCTCCGCCACCGTCCAGGGGTCGCCCGGCACGTCGGCGCCCGGGTCCGCCGCGACGCCGACGGCGCGGGCGACGACGGCGTGCACGCGCACGTGGTCGGGGTGGCCGTAGCCGCCCTGCGACTCGTAGGTCGCGACCACGGCCGGCCGAAGGGCGCGCACGAGCGCGGCGAGCCGGGCGGCGGCGGCGTCGAGAGGAACCCGGGCGAACGCCGTCGGGGGGGCGTCGTCGGCCGGCCCCGCGATCCCCGGCGACACCCACGCCATCCCGGAGTCCTCGAACCGCGCGCCGACCCCGGCACCGGGGGCAGGGGTGTCCGCGACCGTGTCCGCCGGGTCGACGGAGTCAAGGAACACCTGCCCGACGCGGCCTGCGCCTCCGCCGAGAGCTGCCAGGGCGGCCGCCAGCTCGGTCTCGCGGTGCGCGGCCAGCGCCGGCCCGTCACCCTCGAGGTGCGCGAGCCCGGTCGGGTGCGACGGCGTGTCGATGACCTCGCCGCGCTCCCCGCGGGTGCACGTCACCACAGTGACGGGCCGGCCCGAGGCGGCCCACGACGCGATCAGCGCTCCCGTCGCGAGCGTCTCGTCGTCGGGGTGCGCGTGGACCGCGAGCAGCCCTCCGGCCGTCGGCTGCCCCGGGGCCGGCCCCACGGACCCGCCGACCCGTCAGGCGCGCTTGGCCCGCGCCGTCGCGCGGGCGCGCGACGTGGCGTCGAGCTCGACCTTGCGGATCCGCACGACCTCCGGCGTCACCTCGACGCACTCGTCCTCGCGCGCGAACTCGAGGGACTCCTCGAGCGTCAGCTTGCGCGGCGGGATGAGGTTCTCGAAGTTGTCGGCGGTCGAGGACCGCATGTTCGTCAGCTTCTTCTCCTTGGTGATGTTGACGTCCATGTCCTCGTTGCGGGAGTTCTCGCCGACGATCATGCCCTCGTAGACCTCCTGCGTGGGGTCGACGAAGAACGAGCCGCGCTCCTGCAGGTTGATCATGGCGAACGGCGTCACCTTGCCGGCACGGTCCGCGACGAGGGAGCCCGTGTTGCGGGACTCGATCGGGCCGTGCCACGGCTCGAAGCCCTCGGAGATCGAGGCCGCGATGCCGGTGCCGCGGGTCTCGGTGAGGAACTGGGTGCGGAAGCCGATGAGGCCGCGCGCCGGCACCATGAACTCCATGCGCACCCAGCCGGTGCCGTGGTTGCTCATGGTCTCCATGCGGCCCTTGCGCTGGGCGAGGAGCTGCGTGACGGCGCCGAGGTACTCCTCCGGCACGTCGATCGTCATGCGCTCCATCGGCTCGTGGCGCTTGCCGTCGATCTGCTTGGTGACGACCTGCGGCTTGCCGACGGTGAGCTCGAAGCCCTCACGGCGCATCTGCTCGACGAGGATCGCGAGGGCCAGCTCGCCACGGCCCTGCACCTCCCACGCGTCGGGGCGCTCGGTCGGGAGCACCTTGAGCGACACGTTGCCGACGAGCTCGGAGTCGAGGCGGTCCTTGACCTGCCGCGCGGTGACCTTGTGGCCCTTGCCGCCCTTGCCGGCCAGCGGCGAGGTGTTGATGCCCACGGTCATCGAGATGGCCGGGTCGTCCACCGTGATGAGCGGCAGCGGTCGCGGGTCGTCGACGTCCGTGAGCGTCTCGCCGATCATGATGTCGGCGATGCCCGCGACGGCCACGATCTCGCCGGGGCCGGCGGACTCGGTCGGGACGCGGTCGAGCGCCTTGGTCTCGAGCAGCTCGGTGATCCGGACGCTCGTCAGGGTGCCGTCGTGGCGGGCCCACGCGACCGTCTGGCCCTTGCGCAGCGTGCCGTTGAAGATGCGCAGCAGGGCGAGCCGGCCGAGGAACGGCGACGCGTCGAGGTTCGTGACGTGCGCCTGCAGGGGCATGTCCGCGTCGTACGTCGGCGCCGGGATCTTCTCGAGGATGGTCGCGAACAGCGGCTCGAGGTCCTCGTTCGCCGGCAGCGAGCCGTCGGCGGGCTGGTCGATCGAGGCGCGGCCGGCCTTCGCCGACGCGTACACGACCGGCACGTCGAGGATCGCGTCCAGGTCGAGGTCGGGCACCTCGTCGGACAGGTCGCTCGCGAGGCCCAGCAGCAGGTCCGTGGTCTCGCCCACGACCTCGGTGATGCGCGCGTCGGGGCGGTCCACCTTGTTCACGACGACGATGACGGGCAGCTTCGCGGCCAGCGCCTTGCGCAGCACGAAGCGGGTCTGGGGCAGGGGGCCCTCCGACGCGTCCACCAGCAGCACGACCCCGTCGACCATGGACAGGCCGCGCTCGACCTCGCCGCCGAAGTCGGCGTGGCCCGGGGTGTCGATGACGTTGATCGTGATGCCGTCGGGCTCGCCGGCCCCCGCGGCCGACGGGCCGGCGTACCGGACCGCGGTGTTCTTCGCGAGGATCGTGATGCCCTTCTCACGCTCCAGGTCACCGGAGTCCATCACGCGGTCGTCCACGTGCTGGTGGGCGGAGAAGGCGCCTGCCTGGCGCAGCATGGCGTCCACGAGGGTCGTCTTGCCGTGGTCGACGTGGGCGACGATCGCCACGTTGCGCAGGTCGGAGCGCACAGACATCTACGGTTCTCATTTCCTGGGGGAGGGATGGGCCCGTCAATCGGGCCCCTACCATCCTACCCGCCCGGTCCAGGCGTCTCGTCCGCGTCCTTCGGCCCGCCCCGTCCGCCCGGTCCGGGGGCCCTCGGGTCCCGTCGTCGCGGCACGCGCAGGCGCAGCGCCCCGGGCGCGGGCGGCAGCACGTCCTCCCAGCGGCCCGCGAGCGTGGTCGCCACCTTCTCGGTGACGTGCTCCGTGAGCTGCTGCCGCGCCGCGCGCCGCTCGGCGCGCACGATCTGCCGGTGCTCCGTACTGAGCTCCTTGACGATCGAGACGGCCATGCCGATGAGCACCACGGAGAACGGCAGGGCGATGAGGATCGCCGCGGTCTGCAGCGCCTGGAGGCCGCCCGCGAGGAGCAGGGCCGCAGCGACGAGGCCCTGGAGGACCGCCCAGAACAGCCGGCTCCACAGCGGCGGGTTCGGGTTGCCGCCGTTGGCGAGCATGTCGACGACGAAGGAGCCGGAGTCGGACGACGTCACGAAGAAGACCACGACCAGCACGATCCCCGCGACGGCGAGCCACGTGCCCCCGCTCGGAAGGCTCGCGAAGAGCTGGAACATCGCGGTGTCGGTGTTCACCTCTCCGGTCGCGGGGTCCAGCATGCTGCCGGGCTGCGTCATCTCCTGGTGCAGCCCCGCGCCCCCGAACACGCTGAACCAGATCGTGGCGACCGCCATCGGGACGGCGAGCGTGCCGAGCACGAACTCGCGCACCGTGCGACCCCGCGAGATGCGCGCGATGAAGACGCCCACGAAGGGCGCCCAGGAGATCCACCAGCCCCAGTAGAAGATCGTCCAGCTCGACTCCCAGGCGAGGCCCTCGTCACCACGGAAGGCGAGCGTGTCGAACGTCAGCTGGACCACGTTGGCGAAGTAATAGCCGAACGACTGCACCCAGCTGCGCAGCAGGAACAGCGTCGGGCCCAGCACCAGCACGACTGCCAGCACCACGCCGGCCAGCATCATGTTGCCGTTCGACAGCCACTTGATGCCCTTGGAGAGCCCCGACGCCACGGACAGCGCCGCGAGGCCGGAGATGGCCGCGATCAGGCCGATCTCGAGGGCCGTGCTGGGCTCGACCACGTCGAGGTAGCCCAGCCCGTGCGCCACCTGCAGGACGCCGAGGCCGAGCGACGTGGCGACGCCGAAGACCGTGCCGATGATGGCGACGATGTCGATGACGTTCCCCAGCCAGCCCTTGACCCGGTCGCCCAGGAGCGGCTCGAGCGCCCAGCGGATCGACACCGGACGGCCCTTGCGGTGGATGGCGTACGCGAGCGCGAGGCCCGCCACCACGTAGATCGCCCAGGCGTGGAAGCCCCAGTGCACGTAGGTCTGGCTGATCGCTGCCTGGGCCAGCGACGCGTCGTCGCCGGTGACGCCGGGCTTCGGGCTGACGAAGTGGGACAGCGGTTCCGAGACCCCGTAATAGACGAGACCGATGCCCATACCGGTCGCGAACAGCATCGAGAACCACACCGGCAGCTTGAAGTCGGGAGCCCCGTCGTCGGGCCCGAGCACGATGTCGCCGAACCGGCTCAGCCCCATCCAGACGGCGAAGATCACGAAGGCCGCGACGAGCAGCACGTAGTACCAGCCGAAGGCTCCGATCACCTCGGACTGGAGGGTGTTCATGACCGCGGTCGTCGCGTCCGTCGCGAAGACCGCGAACAGGACGAACAGCAGGATGATTCCTGCTGCCGGATAGAAGACCCCGCGGGCCAGCGTCGACGCCCCTGCCATGAGGCTCACCTTCGCCCCGTGGGAACGGGTCGGCAAACGGAACATGCGTGGAGGCACGACAGAGGCCGGTGGACGACCTGGTCGTCCACCGGCCCCCGTCGGGACGTGCGGCGCGTCAGCCCGCGATCGCGACACCCTCCAGCCCGGCACCGGGGATGGCGGCGAGCAGGTCGCGCGTGTACTGCTCGCGCGGGTTGTCGAAGACCTCGTCCGTGGTGGCCTGCTCGACCACCTTCCCGGTCTGCATCACGACCACCGAGTCGGCGATCTGCCGCACCACCGCGAGGTCGTGGGTGATGAACAGGTACGACAGGCCCAGCTCCCTCTGGAGATCTCCCAGCAGGTCGAGGATCTGCGCCTGGACGAGCACGTCGAGGGCGGACACCGCCTCGTCGAGCACGACCACCTCGGGCTGCAGCGCGAGCGCCCGGGCGATGGCGATGCGCTGACGCTGGCCGCCGGAGAGCTCGTTCGGGAACCGCCGCATCGCCGACTGGGGCAGCGACACCAGGTCGAGCAGCTCGCGCACCCGCTTCTCGCGCGCCTTCTTGCTGCCCACCCGGTGCAGGGCCAGCGGTTCCTCGATCGACCGGTAGATCGAGTAGGTCGGGTCGAGCGAGCCGTACGGGTTCTGGAACACCGGCTGGATGCGCCGACGGAACGCGAACGCCTCCTTGGTGGACAGGCTCGCGATGTCCGTGCCGTCGAACTCGACGACGCCCGAGGTGGGCTCGAGGAGACCGAGCACCATGTTGGCCGCCGTGGACTTGCCGGACCCCGACTCCCCCACCAGCGCGAGCGTGTGCCCGCGCTTGAGGGTGAAGCTCACGTCGTCGACGGCCTTGAAGTCCGCCGACGCCCCCGGGCGCCCGCCACGGATGGTGAACACCTTGGTGAGGTTCTTCGCCACCACGATGTCGGCCGGTGCCGCCCCGCGCTCCACGCGGGGCACCGTGGCGTCGAGGTCGGGCGCCAGCAGCTCGTCGGACTCCTGGCCCCGCTCGTGCGCCACCTGGATACGACGGGACGCGAGCGAGGGCGCCGAGGCGACGAGGCGCTGGGTGTACGGGTGCTGCGGGTTCGCGAGGATCTGCCGGGCGGGACCCGACTCCACGACGCGCCCCTTGAACATCACGACGAGGTGCTCGGCACGCTCGGCGGCCAGGCCCAGGTCGTGGGTGATGAACAGGACGGCCGTGCCGAGCTCCTGCGTGAGCACCTCGAGGTGGTCGAGGATCTGCCGCTGCACCGTCACGTCCAGGGCCGACGTCGGCTCGTCGGCGATGAGGAGCTTCGGCCGGGAGGCCAGCCCGATCGCGATGAGCGAGCGCTGACGCATGCCGCCCGAGAACTCGTGCGGGTACTGCCGGGCCCGCCGCTCGGCGTCGGGCAGCCCCGCCTCCTGGAGCAGGCCGGCGACCCGATCCTTGCGCTCCCGCTTGCCGCCCTCGAAGCCGTTGGCCTTGAGGGCCTCCTCGATCTGGGTGCCGATCCGCCACACCGGGTTGAGGTTGGACATCGGGTCCTGCGGGACGAGACCGATGTCCCGGCCGCGCATCGCCTCCATCTCCGTGCGGGGCAGCCCCACGATCTCGCGACCGTCGAACTTGATGCTGCCGCCCGTGACCTTGCCGGTCCCCGGCAGCAGGTCGATCACGGCATGCGCCGTGGTCGACTTGCCGGAGCCCGACTCGCCGACGATCGCGACGGACTGGCCCGGGTACACGGTGATGTCCGCGCCGCGGACGGCGTGGACCACGCCCTCCGAGGTGTTGAAGGACACCTCGAGGTCGCGGATCTCGAGGAGCGGCTTGTCGGTGCCGGCCTCGTAGGTACGGCCGTCGCCCTCACCGACGGGCAGGTTGCCGTTCGTCACTGGGAACTGAGTCGTCATCGCTTCCGTGCCTTCGGGTCGAGGGCGTCGCGCACGACGTCGCCCATCATGATGAAGCCGAGCACCGTGAGGGCGAGGCCCGCGGCCGGGTAGAAGAGGATCTCCGGGGCCTGGCGGATCGCCCGCTGGGCCTGCGCGATGTCCCCGCCCCACGACACGGTGCTGGGCGGAAGGCCGATGCCGAGGAAGCTCAGCGTGGCCTCCGCGACGATGAACGTGCCCAGCGCGACCGTCGCGTACACGATGATCGGCGCCGCCGAGTTGGGCAGCACGTGCCTCAGCAGGATCCGGCCGCGCCCCATGCCGAGCGAGCGGGCGGCCGTGACGAACTCGTTGTTCTTCACGGACAACACGGTGCCGCGGGTGATCCGGGCGATCGACGTCCACCCGAAGGAGGCCAGCACCAGGGCCACGGTGAAGCTGGTCCGGTTCGTCGTGATCGACATGATGACGATGGCGGCCAGCACCAGCGGGATCGCGAAGAAGATGTCGGTGATGCGCGACAGGACGACGTCGAACCAGCCGGCGTAGTACCCGGCGACCGAACCCATGATCGTGCCGATGATCACGACCATCGCCGTGGACATCACGCCCACGAGCACGGACGCGCGGGCGCCGTAGATGGTGCGCGCGTAGATGTCGCAGCCCTGCTTGTCGAAGCCGAACGGGTGCCCGGGCTCGGGTCCCGCGAGCGACTTGGCCAGCTCGCAGTCGAAGCGCGGGTGCACGGACGTGAACCAGCCCGGGAAGGCCGCCACCGTGATGACCAGCAGGATGATCGCGGCCGCGACCCAGAACATCGGGCGGCGGCGCATCTGGAGCCACGCGTCGCGCCACAGGCTGGTGGGTGCCGCGTCCGACTTGACCGCGTCGACGGCACCCAGGCCGCCCTCGTCGACCTCGGCGGCGAAGTGCTCCTGCCCGGGGCGCGGTCGCCGCCCGCCGGGCACGGTCTCGTAACGGTTCTCAGGCATAACGGATCCTCGGGTCGAGGGCGGCGTAGAGGAGGTCGACGAGCAGGTTCGCCAGGATGTAGACGATGACCAGCACGGTCGTGAGCGAGACGACGGTGACGTTCTCGCCGCGGATGATCGCCTGGTAGAGCGTCCCCCCGACGCCGTTGATGTTGAAGATGCCCTCCGTCACGATGGCGCCACCCATGAGGTTGCCGAGGTCGGCGCCCAGGAACGTGACGACGGGGATGAGCGAGTTGCGCAGCACGTGGCGGCCGGTGACCTGCGTGCGACGCAGGCCCTTGGCGCGGGCGGTGCGCACGTAGTCGGCGCTGAGGTTCTCGGCGACCGACGTGCGGGTGAGTCTCAGCACGTAGGCGAACGACGTCGCGGCCAGCACGATCGCCGGTAGCAGGAGGCTGTAGAAGTTCGGGTCGCGGCCGACGGTCACGGGGAACCAGCCGAGCTTGACGCCCATGACGAACTGCAGCACGAAGCCGATGACGAACGTCGGGACGGAGATGACCAGCAGGCTGATCACCAGCACCGTGCCGTCGAACCAGCCGCCCTTGCGCATCCCGGCGATGAGGCCGAAGACGATGCCGAAGACGGCCTCGATGACGAGAGCCATGATCGCGAGCTGGAACGTCACCGGCAGCGCCGCCGCGATGACGTCCATGATCTCCTGACCACGGAAGTCGATGCCGAAGTCGAGCGTGAACACGCCCTTGAGGAAGAGCAGGTACTGCACGATGAACGGCTCGTTGAGGTTGTACTGCTCGCGGATCTGGGCCTGCACGGCCTCGGGGAGGCCGCGCTCCCCGCCCAGGCCGGCGACCGGGTCACCGGGCCGCAGGAACACGAGTGCGTAGAGCAGGAGCGTCGCTCCCAGGAACACAGGGATCACCTGTAGGAGCCTGCGTCCGAGATACCAGAGCATGTGTGTTGTCTCCTCGTTCGCCCCGGGGTTCCCAGGGCCACGGGTTCTAATTCGGGCCTCGTTGCCAGGTCGGTTGCCAGGACAGGAACGGGGGCAGGGTGTGCACCGTCGGCACACCCCGCCCTCCGAACGTCGGATGGCCGGCCGCGAACCTACCGTACGCGGCCGGCCTCCACCGAATCGAGCGTCACTCCGCCTTGGTCACCGAGTACAGGATCGGGTCGCTGTCCCAGCCGAAGGCGACGTTGTCGACGTCCTCGCCGAAACCACCCGTGGCGTTCTGGTACCACAGCGGGATGCCCGGCATGTCACCGAAGAGGATGGTCTGGGCCTCCTGGTACGCCGTGATGGCCGCGTCCGGGTCGGTCGCGCCGTTGCCCTCCTTCAGCTTGGCGTCGAACTCCTTGTTCGAGTAGCCCATGTCGTTCGAGCCCGCGCCCGTGCCGTAGATCGGGCCGAGGAAGTTGCTCAGCGCCGGGTAGTCGGCCTGCCAGCCGCCACGGAAGATGCCCTTGATCTGCTCGTTGTCACGCGCGTCGAGGAACTCGTCGAAGGTGGCGTACGGGTCGAACTCGCAGCCGATGCCGAGCGCGCTACGGACGTTGTTGCAGACGGCGTCCACCCAGGTCTGGTGGTCGGAGTCCGCGTTCGAGGCGATCTGCAGCGTGAAGTCGGCGCCGACCGGGTCCATGCCCTCGGCCTCGTCCCACAGCTCCTTGGCCTTCGCGGCGTCGTAGGTGAGCACCTCGTTGCCCTCGACCGTGTCGGACCAGCCGTTGATGACCGGCGAGGTGAAGTCCTTCGCCGGGGTGCGGGTGCCGTTGTAGATCGTCTCGGTGATCTGGTCACGGTCGATCGCCATGGAGATGGCCTGGCGGCGCAGCACGCCCGCCTCGCCCTGGAACTCCTTGACGTACTCCGGGACGTTGATGACCTGGATGACGGCCGCGGCCTGGTTGATCGCGCGGTCGCCCAGCTCGTCCTCGAAGGACGAGAACGCCGACGAGGGCACGTTCTTGACGATGTCGAGCTGACCGCCGAGGAGGTCGTTGTACGCGGTGTCCTCCTCGGTGTAGGCGACCAGGTCGGCGCCGCCGTTCTGCGCCTTGCGCTCACCCTGGTAGTCCGGGTTCGGGCGCAGCTCGATGACCTCGTTGTGCACCCAGTTCTCGACCAGGTACGGGCCGTTGCCGATCGGCGTGTCGGCGAACGAGTCGGGGTTGTCGAAGAACGCCTCCGGCAGCGGCATGAAGGCCGAGTACCCCAGGCGGAGCGGGAAGTCCGACTCGGGCTGGCTCAGCTTGACCGTGAACTCGGTGTCGCTGACGACCTTGAGGCCGCTCATCGTCTCCGAGGCGGGCTTCTCGCCCTCCTTCGGGCTGCCCTCCGCGTCCAGCTGGTCCTCGGCGAAGTTCACGTCCGCGAAGCCCTCGATGGGCTCGAAGAAGTAGCTGAGGTTCTGGGCGTTGGGCCCGTAGGCGCCGTAGTTCCAGGCGTCGACGTAGCTCTGCGCCGTCACCGGCGTGCCGTCGGTGAACTCCCACCCGTCCTTGATGGTGATCGTCCACGTCTGGTTGTCGCTGGAGTCGATGGACTCCGCCATGTCGAACTGCGGCTCGCCCTCCGCGTCGTAGTAGACCAGGCCGGCGAAGATGTTCGAGATGGCCATCGAGCCGTTGGTCTCGTTCGTCATCGTCGGGATGAGCGGGTTCTGCGGCTCGCCGTTCTGCACGGAGATGATCCCGCTGCTCGGGCCGCCCTCGCTGGCCTCGGGGTCGTTGCCCGAGCCGCCGCCGCACGCGGACAGCAGCAGGGCCGAGGCGAGGGTGAAGGCCCCGATGCCTGCAAGTCGTCGTCGAGGTGTCACGTGTCCTCCTGAGTTGAGTCGCTCACCGGCGGGGGTCACCCCTCGGTGAGGTGCAGGCGCGTGTGCCCGCGCACTGCACTGTGCGCCGGTGAGCCTAGTCACGTATCAGCCCTGGGTCATACCCTTGGTCCGCTTTGCGCCCGTAACCGTGACCAATCCGGTATCTGGCCGCAACCTCCGGGGCATCGACGGCGCCCTGGCACGAACACCGTCAGACCGTCACCAACCGGCCGTCCCGGACCACCAGCACCCGGTCCGCGAGGGCCACGAGGTCGGGGTCGTGGGTCGCCACCACGGCCGCCACCCCGCGCGAGTGCACGAGGTCGCGCAGCAGGGTCATGACCCTGCCGGCGGTGGTCGAGTCGAGCTGCCCGGTCGGCTCGTCGGCCAGCAGCACCCGCGGCCTGGCCACCAGGGCGCGGGCGACGCCCACCCGCTGCTGCTGCCCGCCGGACAGCTCGTACGGGCGCTGGTCGGCATGGTCGGCGAGCCCCACCGCCTCGAGCGCCTCCGCGACACGGGCGGCACGCTCGGCGGCGTCCACGCGCGCGAGGCGCAGCGGCACCTCCACGTTCTCCGCCGCGGACAGCACCGGGACCAGGCCGAACGACTGGAAGACGAAGCCGATCTCGCCGCGGCGCACCCCATGCAGGTCGTCCTCCCCGAGGCTGCCGAGCTCCCGCTCGACCGCGCTCGGGCCGCCCGCCGCGGCGGGGTCGGGCCCGAGGTGCACCGTGCCCGACGTCGGCCGGTCCAGGCCGCCGAGCAGGTGCAGCAGCGTCGACTTGCCGGACCCGGACGGCCCGACGACCACGACCAGCTCCCCCGCCCCCACCTCGACCGACACGTCCACCAGCGCGTGCACCTCGCTCGCGCCGGAGCCGTAGACGCGGGAGACCCCCGCGGCGCGCAGCACCTGCGCCGTCGTCGTGACGCTCATCGCCCCTCCTCGGTCGTGCCGCGCCCGTCCGGCCGGACCTCCACGTGGTCGGCCTCGAGCGCCAGCCGCACGCGGTCACGCAGGTCGAGCGCGCTGACGAAGTCCTGCGGCAGCTGGAGGCGGCCCACCCGGTCCAGCACCGCGAACTCCTCCGCGACATGGCGCTGCGTGCCGTGCTCGTCGACCTCCGTGCGCCGCAGCACCTCCGTGGAGGTGCGCCCGTCCCGGATCTGGACGGTGCGGGCGACGTGCTCCGAGACCGCCGGGTCGTGCGTGACGATCAGCGTCGTCACCCCGGTGGCCGCGTTGACGGCGCGCAGGGCCTCGAGCACCTCGACGCTCGTCGCCTCGTCGAGCTCGCCCGTGGGCTCGTCAGCGAGCAGGACGCGGGGCGAGCCGGCCACCGCCACCGCGATCGCGACCCGCTGCTGCTGGCCGCCGGACATCTGCGCCGGGGCCCGGTCCGCGACGTGCCCGACGTCGAGCATCTCGAGCAGCTGGGTCACGCGCGCCGCACGCTCCGCCCTCGTCCCGCTGCGCGCGATCTCCAGCGGCACACGCACGTTCTCCGCCGCCGTGAGGTAGGGCAGCAGGTTGCGCCCCGTCTGCTGCCACACGAAGCCGACGGTGGACCGCTGGTAGCGCACCCGGTCGCGGCGCGTCATCGACAGCAGGTCCGTGCCCGCCACGACGGCCGAGCCGGCCGTGGGCAGGTCCATTCCCGACAGGATGTTCAGCAGCGTCGACTTGCCCGACCCGGACGCGCCCACCACGGCCACCAGCTCCCCGCGCCGTACGGTCAGGTCCAGGCCCTGCAGCGCCTGCACCTCGATCCCGTCCGTGGCGAAGATGCGCACCAGGCCGCGGCAGCGGATCTCGTCCGCCGAGGGCCCGACGGCGTCCGCCACCGGCCACGGGGCCTCCTCCTCGGTCACCACCATGTCGTCACCACCCCGTCGTCACCGTCGTCGACCACCTGTCGTCCTCCCTCATTCCGACGCCTCCCGCAACCGGTCCGGCGTGGCGCCCCGGCGCCCCGCGACCGCGGCCAGGACCGCGCCGGCTCCCACCGTCACGACGAACCCGGCCACGCCGACGGCCACGAGCACCGGGTCCACGGTGAGCTCGGGCTGCGGCCCGCCCCCCGTCAGCGCCGTCAGGTCCACGCGGGCGCGCAGGAGCGCGGGGACCACCGCGCCGACCAGCACCCCGCCGACCAGCGCGCCGAGGGCCCACGGCGCCACCTCCCACGCCACCAGGCCGCGCGACTCCGAGCGCCGCACCCCCATCGAGCGCAGCACCGCGAACAGGCGCTCCCGGTCCGGGGCCGCCAGCACCAGCGTGAGCGTGACCGTGAGCACGACCAGCACCGCCGCCAGCGCCACGGAGACCCGCGCACCGGTCGCGATCCCCTGGGCGGCGGGCGACTCCCGCAGCACCCCGGCCGCCGTCGTCCGGTCGTCGACGGTGGCCCCCGGCACCACGTCGCGCAGGGCGCCGGCCACCTCGGCCGGGTCAGCGCCGTCGTCCAGCGCCACCAGGGCGGTGCGCGGCTGGGTCGGCATGTCGAGGGATCCCGCGAGCACCCCCGAGTCGAGCACCACGGTGGCCGGGGCGTCGCTCACTCCCGGCACCTGGTCCGCCGTGCCCGTGACCACGACGTCGGCCGCCTCGTCCTGCAGGTCGAGGACGAGGCCCTCGGTCCCCGCCACGACGTCCGGGACCCGCAGCCCGAGGAGAGGCACGGCGCCGTCGGGCGTCGGGCTCGCCAACGCCGCGACGCCGGACGGCGCGTCGGGCACGCCCTCCTGCACCGCGGCGAGCCCCGCCGCGTCCACGGCCAGCACCTGCACCGAGCGGGAGCGCCCGTCGGGCGACAGCAGGTGCCCCGTCTCGGGCACCCGGGCCGTCGTCGCCACCGCGGCGACGCCGTGCACCTCGCGCAGCGCCGCCACATCCTCCTCCGACAGGGCCGGCCCCGAGACCCGCAGGTCGGCACCGAGCCGGACGTGCGCCTGGCGCGCGACGCCGGCGTCCACGGTGGACAGCAGCACCGCCGAGGATGCCCCCACGGACACGGCGAGCACCAGGGCGAGGGCCGGCACGACGCCGCCGGCGGGAGCACGGGTGGCCCGCGCGGCGCCCAGGAACGGCACGAGGTCGCGACGCCGCGACAGCAGCCGCTCCAGGCCGCGTGCCAGCAGGGGGACCACCCGCACGGCGACCAGCGCCGCCGCGGCGGCGACGAGCAGCGGGGTCGCCGCCAGCAGCGGGTCGACCCCGCCCCCGCCCGCGCCCCCGACGACGCCCCGCCGCGCGAGCAGCACGGCCGCGAGCGCCGCGACGCCGATCACCGCGAGCTCCACCGTCCGGCGCCACCGCCCGCCCGTGCCCGCCGAGAGGTCGCGCCGCTCGGCGCGCAGGGAGCGCGGCACCGTGACGGCGGCGGCCGCCACCGCGGGTGCCAGCGCCGCCGCGCCGGCCCACAGCAGCTGGGTCCCGGTCACGGCGCCCGGCCGGACCAGGAGGCCGAGCAGCACACCCACGACGGCCGCGGGCAGGCTGACCGCGAGCCCTTCGGACGCCGTGAGCAGCCGCAGCCGGGCCCCGGTCGCGCCGCGCGCGAGCAGCACGGCGAGCGCCGACCGGCGACGCTCGACCACGAGGCGCGCCGCCAGCACCATGACCGCGCCGAGAGCCCCGAGCGGGCCCACGACCAGCACCGCGAGGACGGCGTCGGTCGTCACGCGCTCGCGCGTCAGCGTGTCGAGGACGTCCGAGAGGTCGGTGCGGGCCTGGAACCAGACCGGGTCTTCCGGGAGCACCTCGAGCGCCTCGTGCGTGAGCCCGCGGACCTGGTCGGAGAGGGCCTCGACGTCGTCGGACGCGATGCCCTCCACGGTGACGGGGTACCAGAGCTCGGTCCGGGGTTCCCGGAAGGCGAGGGAGCCGATCATCGCCGGGTCGACGTACACGGCCGCCGTGGCGATAGTGGCGCCGTTCGGGGTCGTGCTTAGCTGGGCGTCGCGGCCGAACGGCTGGTGATACCAGGTGCTCGCATCGGGGTCGACGGGCTCGGTGAGCCCGACCACCCGCAGCGCCGGAAACTTCCACACGTCCACGGCGTACGTGCCACCGAGCTCCCACCCGAGCGTCCGGGCGGCCGAGCGGGACAGGACCACCTGCACGGGCTCGTCGCCCGAGGGGCCGCTGTAGCTCGAGAGCACGGGCGTCGGCCGGGGCCACTCACCCTCGACGAGCCGCAGGTCCTCCGTCATCCGTACCGACGCCCGCATCACGACCTGCGGTATCTGGATCCCGGACCCGGGCACCTGCTCGGTGAGCGTCTCCCGGGTCGAGACCGCGAAGGAGGGCTCGCCGAGCACGCCGCGCAACGGCTGCGGCAGCTCGTCGCGCAGCCGCACCATGCCGTCGAGGAACTCGTCCCACCGGGGCTCCGGCGGGGTCCGGAGCTCCGGCTCGAGGCCGGCGACGAGGTCGTCCTGGGAGAGCGCCCCGCCGCCCGGGACGACGGTCGACCGGGAGGCGACGTCCCGACGCTGGGGCGACAGCTGCTCGGTGGCGTAGGTGACCTGCTCCGAGCGCATCTCGCCGATCGCCCGGGTGGCGACGGTCGCGGAGCCGGCCGCGAGGACGGTCACGACCGCGAGGACGAGCGCGGTCCCCCACGCCGTGCGCAGGTGGCGGCGCAGCAGGAGCCACTGCATCAGCGCACCTCCTCGCGGTACGCGCCCTCGCGGGCCTGCCCGGTCACCGTGGCCCGGACCGCGAGCGCGACGGCTGCCAGCCCTGCGACCAGGAGGAGCCCCGGCGCGAGCGCCGTCCCGAGGGCGAGCGTCGTGCTCGGCGCCGGGACGACGGCGAACCCGGTGAGCGTGGACGCCGCCAGGCCGGGGACGACCGCGGCCGCCAGAGCCCACCCGGCGAGGAGCCCCGTGACCAGGGCGGCGGCGGTGACGGCGACCAGCTCGAGCGCCCGGCCCGACCCCTGCGCCCGTGGCGGCACGCCGACGGCGCGCAGCACCGCGACCTCGCCGCGCCGCTCGCGCACGGTGGCGACGCTCACGGCCGCCACGCCCACGAGCGCGAGCAGCACCGAGGCGAGCGCGGCCACGGCGAACGCCAGCCGCACCGGCTCCGCGGCGTCGGCGCCCCCCGTCCCGGTGGAGGTCGTCACCTGCACGGGCCCCGTCCCGGCGGCGGCGACCACCTGGCCGGCCGCCGTGGCCAGCCGGCGGACGTCGTCGTCGCCCGCCCCCGGGACCGCGCGGACCCACATCTCGTCGGCGCCGGGCACGGTCGTGCTCAGGCGGAGCGACGCGACCTGCATCTCCGCCAGCCCGACCATCGCCGCGGCGGGGTGGAGCGAGCCGGGCAGGACGTCCACGACGTCGACCACCCGCACCGGGAGGCGCCCGCCCACCTCGAGCGGGAGCTGCGTCGACCCGCCCGGCCCGACGTCGAGCATGGTCGCCAGGTCGCGGGACAGGACGGCGGGGACGCCTTCGCGCTCCCCGTCGGTCGCCATGACGCGGACGGGGCCGGGCGCCGCGTCGAAGTCGGCCTGGGCCGCGAGGCTCAGACCGGTGCCCTCACGCGAGCGGAAGACGGCGAGCCTCGTCGGGTCGTCGCCCACGGGGGCCCAGTCGGTGCCGTCGACGTCCACGTCCGCCTTCCCGTCGTCCGTGACGGCCGCCATCGCGTCCACCCGGAGCCTCAGCGTCGTGAGCGCGGAGGGCGACCCCGGCAGCAGGGTGTCGAGGGCGACGACGGTCCAGCTGCCCGGTGCGCCGTCCGCGGTGCGAGGGGCCGGCGGCACCTCGGCCCGGAGCTCGACCGTGCCCTCGTCCGGGCCCATGGGGCGCGCCTCCTCCCCCGCTCCGTCGAGGTCGACGTCGAGGTCCTCGACGTCGACGCCGACGAGCCGGCCGTCCGCGTCGGCGAGCCAGAGCGTGAGCCCGATCGTCGAGCCCTCGAGCGCCGGCAGTCTCCCCTGCTCCGTCGGCATCGGCCCCACCGCCTCCACCAGGGACGCCCAGGTGGCGGGCTCGCCGGCCACCCCGCCCGGCAGGCTCTGGTCGACGACGTAGTACTGCCCGGTGGCGCGCAGCTCGAGGCCGGTGGTCCCGACGGGCAGCCGGGGGTTGTCGGCGTACGGGCCGGGGCCGCGCAGCCCCCCGGCGATCTCGTCGACCTCCTGCTGGCCGCCGGCGCCCGACGCCACGGACGCGATCCGCTCGGCGGGGAGTCCGGTCGTGGACACGGGGACGGTGTCGACCCGACCCTCTTCGACCCGCGCCGGCGCCGCGGCGGACGCCCCCGGGAGCGACTCGTACTCCGCGACGGACCCGGGCGACGTGCCCGGCGCCGCGACGAGCCGGACGTCGCTGCCGGCGGCGACCGTCGCGGCCGCCACCCGGAGCGCGTGCCCCGTCCCGTCGTAGGCCGACGCGAGCACCACGCTGCCCGCCGCCACCACCACGAGGACCACGGGTACGGCGGTCACCGCGAGCCGGCGGGCCACCTGTCGCGCGGTGAGCACCCGCAGGTCGGGGCGCCGTGCGGCGATCGCCGCCCAGGTGCGCGCGAGGGGGCCGAGCAGGGCCACCGCGCCCGCGGCGGCCGCCGCGAGGACGAGGGCCGGTGCCGCGGCGGCGGCAGGATCCGTCTGGCCGCCGTCGGGCGTCGGGACCAGCGGGGAGCCGTACCGTCGCAGCAGCCACAGGGTGACCCCGGCGGCGACGACCACCAGGGCGACGGTGCCCCAGGCGGCGGCCTGGCGCGCGCGGCCCGACGAGTCCGCCGGCCGCAGCGCCGCCGCGGCGCGCGCCTGGAGGCCTTCGACCGCCACGAGCACGAGCACGGCGAGCACCGCCGTCGCTGCCGCGGACGGCGCCAGGGCGGCCACCGGCGAGCCACCGGCCGCCCCCTGCCAGGCTCCCTGCCCGGCCAGCACGGCGACCGCCGCGCCGACGCCGACGGCCACGCCGGCCAGGACGACCACGCCGGCCTCGAGGGCCGCGGCGGCCGTGAGCTGGACGGGCGACGCGCCGCGCGAGACCAGCAGCCGCACCTCGCCCGCGCGCGTGGCGGCGAGCAGACGGGCCACCTGTGCGACGGCGACCACGCCCGCCAGCGCGAGCACCAGCATCGGCACGAGAGCGACGGCCGACGCGGCGCCCGTCGCGACGACGGTGTCGTGCGCCCGCTGCCCCAGGTCTCCCGTCACCTCGGCGCCACGGACGGCGACGTCGTCGTCGGCGAGCACGGCCTCCAGGAGCGCGTCCGTGCCGGACGCGAGGAGCCGCAGGTCCGCGGCGTCCGTCGCGGCGACGTCAGGCGTCAGGGTCCAGCGCACGAACGGGTCGTCCGAGTCGTCGTCCGGGATCTCCTCACGGCCCAGGTCGTACGGCGCGGGCGCGAAGAGCGCGTCGACGACGCCGTGCAGCGCCGCGTCCTGCGCGGCGACCTCTTCCTCCGGGGCGAGCCTGGTCGTCACCGCGACCACGCCCGGCTCCCCGCCACGGGTCAGGCCGTCGTGGACGATGCGCGCCTCGGCGGAGCGCACCATGCCGGCGCCGGTCCCGAGTGCCGCCGTCACCGTCGCGACGAGCAGCGCGACGAGGACCAGCAGCCCGCGGTTCGCGCCCGCGCGCCGCACCAGGAGCCGGGCGCGGCTCATCGGCCCGGCCTCGCGGCGTGCCGCCCGCGGTCCTGACTCACGTGCCCTCCTGCGCCTCGGCCGCCGCACGGCGCGGACGGTCCGGGCCGGACCATAGCGCCCCTCGGGCGTGTCGCGCCCCTGGTGTCACCAGGATGCAAGGACCCGCCCTGTGAGGCGTCACCGTGCCACAGGGCGCCTCGCCGGCTCACGGCCGGTGCCGGCGCTTCTCGTTGCCGCGCCGGTAGTTGCCGGTCGCCCGGGCCAGCAGGTGCTGGTCCGCCTCCGGGTCCCGGCCGAGCTGCGCGACGAGCCGGGCCGCGCGCGCCCCGGACACGGTGACGACCAGGCGGCCGCCACGGCTCACCAGCACCCTGCCGTCCTGGGTGGCCCGGTGGTCGAACGGGTCGTCGTCGAGCCCCACGGCGTCCTCAGCGCCGCCACTCGTACGGCGTGGTGGTCGAGACCTTGACCAGGCCGGAGCGCTCGAGGATCGGCCGGGAGAACTCGGTCGAGTCGCTGTGCACGTAGGTCTTGCCGCGCGCGAGGGCGGACCGCGCGCGGGCCGCGGTCAGCGCGCGGTAGACGCCGCGTCCCCGCCACTCCGGGCGCGTGCAGCCGCCCCAGAGCCCGGCGAACTGCGTCCCGACGACCGGCTCCAGCCGGCCCGCGCTGATCATCCGCCCGTCCGCCTCCGCGACCCACAGCTCCATCTCGGGGTCGCGCTCCTGGCGCCGGAGGATCTGCTCGGCGTGCTGCGACGTGGCCGGGTCGTCGCCGAAGACCTCGTCCGCCATCGCGGACATGGCGCGCACGTCCGCCTCGGCCGTGACCCGGCGCAGGGTGACGCCGTCCGGCAGGGCGACGTCCGCGACGAGGGAGCGCGTCTCGCCGATCATGATCGACTCCGGGTCGTCGGGCTCGAACCCGTGGTCCACGAGGGCGTCGTGCAGGCCCGGGGCGACGTCGTGGCCGCGGGTCTTCCACTCGACGCGCGCGATCTCGGCGTCCTCGCGGAAGTGGGCGAGCGTCGAGGCGACGAAACCGCGGATCGTGCCCTCGTCCGCACCGCCCAGGTCCCGGTACGTGACGAACCCGCGGCCCCCGGTGAACGTGACGAGGCGCAGCGGCCCGAGCCGGGTCACGGAGAGGGCGCTGGGTGTCTCCGCGTCCGTGCGCAGCTGGTCGTCGTAGGCCGCGAGGAGGCTCGTGGCGTGGGTGTCCGCCGGGGGTGTGCTCATTACGGTCACCCTTCCAGAGCACGCCGGACCAGGGCAACGGTTTTCACCGAGCTGCCCGTCTCGGGCAGCCCCTGTCGCGCCACGTGACCGACCAGGACCTGCTCAGGGCCCGGTGAGGTCCGCGTCCGACCAGAGCGCCGCCGCCGCGTGGCCGAGCAACAGCTTCGGGTAGTACGTCCAGGCGAACCACGGCGCGGTCGGCGACGGCCCCAGCGCAGCGTCGAGCACCAGGCCGCCGGTGGTCAGGACGACGCCGAGCACGCGCCGGCGCGACCGCAGGCGGCGGATCACGAGGGTCGCCGCCATCAGGTACCCGTACTGGGCGGCGGCCCACGCCACGGGGCGGACCCGACGGTCCGCCCCGGAGGCGCTCGGTCGGGCATCGAGCCAGGCCACCGCCGCCGGGTGCACGTGCAGCGCCGCGAAGCCGTAGTGGGCGGCGTCGCCCTGCCCGGGTCGCTCGTACCAACGGGCGCAGGCGCGGGTGTTGTTCACGTAGGCCCCGCCCGCCAGGTCGACGGCGAGCAGGCACGCCACCGCGGCGCGCGAGGTGTCGGCCCCGCCTGCCCGGGCGACCCACGGCGCCGCGACCGCCCCGGCCGCCGTCACGAGAGCGGTGAGGGCGTGGTTCGCCGGCGTCGCCTCCGGCCCGACGAACTCGCCCCACGCCCGTCGCAGCGCCGCGCCCGCCCTCGTCATCGTGCGGGGACGTCCTCGCCGTCCAGCTCGTCCCAGACGACGAACACCGAGCCGCGGTCGACCTGCGCCCCGGCCCTGCGGTAGGTCGCGAGCGCCGCGGCGTTGTCCGCCTCCGTGCCCGTCCACATCCCCTGGCACCCGAGCCCGCGGGCGAGGTCGCGCAGCGCGTCGAGCAGCGCCGACGCCACGCCCTGCCGCCGCCAGGCCTCGTCCACGCCCAGCTCGTAGAGGAACATCTCGGGGTCCTTGTCGGGGTGCCGCATCTCGACGCCCGAGACGAACCCGACGTCGCGCCCGTCCGGCGTCCGAGCCAGCAGCACCACGTGGCCGGGTCTCGCCAGGGCGTCCGCCGCGCCGTCGTGCGAGACCGGGCCGTCGAAGAGGTGAGATGCCGCGACCAGCTCCGCCGGGTGCTGCGCGCGCACCACCGTCCACTGCGCCATGACCGCCATCCTCACCCGGGGTCGGGCCCGCGGCACCCGCTGCCGCGGGCCGCGTCCACCTGGCGCCCGCCGGGCCCGTCGTCGCCGTGTGAGGGTGCTATCCGGCCGCGGCCGCCTCCAGGTCGGCCACCGTGCCGGTCATGATCGTCGCGGCGTGCTCGGTGATCCTCTCCACCGGCCACTCCCACCACGCCAGCGCGAGCAGGCGCTCGACCTCGTCCGGCGTGAACCGGGTGCGCACCGGCCGGGCCGGGTTGCCCACCACGACCTCGTAGGGGCCGACGTCCTTGGCCACGACCGCCCGGGCCCCGATCACCGCCCCCGACCCGATGGTGACACCGGGCAGCACCGTGGAGTCCCGGCCGATCCACACGTCGTGCCCCACGACCGTGTCGCCCGGCTGCTCGAGGCCCAGGAACGCGTCCAGGGTCCGGTCGGCCCAGGCACCGCCGAACATGGTGAACGGGTACGTCGACGGACCGGCCATGGGGTGGTTGCCACCCGGCATGAGGAAACGAGCGCCGGGACCGATCGTGGTGAAGCTCCCGATCCGCAGCCGCTGCGGCCCGTAGAGGTAGGCCACGTTGTGCTCCTGGAACGGGCGCTGCCCGGGCTCCCGCGTGTAGTAGGTGTAGTCGCCCGCGTCGATCAGGTCTCCGGTGACCTCGTTCCTGAGGAACACGACGTCGGTCAGGTCCTCCCGCGTGCTGGGGTGCAGCCGGTCCGGATCGGGTACGGCGTCGATGCTCATCTCCTGCTGCTCTCGAAGTCAGCCACGAACGCGGCCGCGGAACGGCTACGGGACGGGGGCACCGGTGCTGGCGGTCTCATCGCGACGACCCTCCCAGCCCGTCCAGGGACGCGCAAGGCCACGCCGCGGTCGGAGTCGCCACCGCCTCCGGTCCGCCTCGACCAGGAGGCGCAGCAGCAGCCCGCCGACGAGGAGCCCGCCCACCAGGTCGCTGATCCAGTGCCAGCCGAGGTAGTAGGACACCGCGACCGCGTTGAGCGCGACGGCGCCCACCACGAGGCGCAGGGAGCTCATCGTGCGCGCCGACGCGTTCGTCCAGCGCCCCACCAGGTACACGGCCGTGCCGTAGATCAGGACCGCCTCCGCGGCGTGTCCCGACGGGAAGCTGATGCCGCTCCAGCCGAGCTCGCGCAGGCCGCCGCCGAACAGGTCGGCGTCGTCCGTCGTGGGCGCCGGGCGCGCGAGCACCACCTTGAGCAGCCCCACGCCCCCGTAGAACGCCAGCTCGGCCATCGCGGCGCACCACAACGGGCGCCACGTGCGGTGCCGCCAGGAGAGCGTCCCGGCGACGGCGAGCAGGACCGGCAGGCAGACCGCCTGCCCCGCGATCGGGTCCAGGACGTGCTGGATGAACGGCTGCAGCCCGGGGGTGAGTCGCTGCGCCCAGTGCCCGTGCGCCGCCTCGTCCACCCCCTGGAGCGGACCCGCCGCCAGCAACGTCACGGCGACCAGGCCGGCCAGGAGCACCGGGGCCGAGGTCAGCCGGGCGAGGGGGTCGGCAGGTCGGCCGTCGCGCCTCCCGCGGAGCGCGAGGCGCGGGCCGTCGAGGGCGCGCGCGGGCGCGGAAGGAGCCTGGAGCAACATCGGGCCCAGGGTAAGCAGCGGTCGCGGGATCCACGGCGCGGACGGCGTGTGGTGTCGCGCACGTCCCGCCGGAGGTGCGCGTCAGTCGCGCGGCGCGAGCGCTTCGACGAGCCAGCGGTTCCGGACGGACAGCAGGCCCGTCAGGTACCGCGTCAGGACGAGCCGGTCCACCAGCCGACCCAGCGGACCCGCCGGGGAGGTGTACTCCACGACGTCCGTCATGAGGGTTCCGCCCGGCACCCCCTCGAACCGGTGCTCGTGCCACCACCGCCGGAACGGGCCGGCGACCTGCTCGTCCACGAACCGGTGCGGCGCGTCGTGGACGCTGATGCGCGACGTCATCCGGAACGGCATCCCGAAGTGGCGCGCCCGCCACGTCACCGTGTCCCCGAGGACCATCCCGCCCGACGTCACGCCGGCGACCGCCCGCTCCCCCGACCGGCTCATCGACGCCGTGTGGGCGTCCACCGACAGGCTCTCCGCGAAGCACGCCTCCTGGGACGCCGGGATCTCGGTGGTCAGGACGATGGTCGGCACCGCGCCGATGCTAGCCGCGAGCGCGACCGGCTAGGACGCGGGCTGCCGTTCGAACGCCAGCTTGACCGCGAACCCGGCGAGCATCGACCCCGACACCCACCGCTGCGCGCGCAGCGCCCGCGGGCGACCGCGCAGCAGGCCGGCGAGCCTGCCGGCACCCAGCACGACGAGGCCGTTCACGGAGACCCCGACGACCACCTGGACGCCGCCGAGCACCAGGAACTGCGGCCACAAGGGGCGAGCCGGATCGATGAACTGCGGGAGCAGGGCGGCATAGAGCACGGCGATCTTGGGGTTGAGGAGGTTGGTGACCAGGCCCATCGCGAACAGCCGGCGCGGGCGTACCGGCGCGACCTCGGCCGGGTCGAACACGGATCGTCCACCGGGGCGCAGCATCTGCCAGGCGAGGTAGCCGAGATAGACCGCACCGGCGACCTTGACCGCGACGAAGGCGGCGGGCACCGCGGCGAACAGCGCCGCCAGACCCAGGGTGGCGGCCACGAGGTACACCAGGAACCCCGCCGCCGTGCCGGCCAGGGCGGTCAGCCCGGCGCGCGTGCCCTGCCCGATCGACCGCGACGCCAGGTGGATCATGTTCGGTCCCGGCGTCACCGCCATCCCCAGCTCCACGAGGGCCACGCCCCCGACCGCCGCCCAGCTCACCAGCACGAACGACCCTCTCGTCGCGGAGAAACTGCCCCGGCCGCGCGCAGCATACAATCGACTCGGAGCTAACCCCGGTTCCCCGATGACGGGAGACCGGATGTCCGGCGCCGCCCTACCTTCCTCCACCCTCCCCGTCGTGTCGACGCACCGCGCGTCGTCGAGCCACGGTCTGATCACCCTCGGGCTGCTGGCGGGCTCCTCGATGGAGAACGAGCACCGCCTACCGATCCACCCCCGCCACCTGGAGCTCATCGACCCGGACCTGCGGGCCCGCATGACCGTCGAGCGCGGCTACGCCGCCGACTTCCAGCTGGAACCCGGCTATGTCGAGGCGCGCGTGGGCCGGGTCGCGGAACGTTCCGAGGTGATCGAGTCGGCCGACGTGCTGCTCCTGCCCAAGCCGCAGGCGGTGGACGTGGCCGCCATGCCCGAGGGCCGCGTCCTGTGGGGGTGGCCGCACTGCGTGCAGGACGCCGGCATGACGCAGACCGCGATCGACCGTCGGCTCACGCTCATCGCGTTCGAGGCGATGAACCACTGGACCCGCCGGGGTGACTTCAGCCTGCACGTGTTCCACAAGAACAACGAGCTCGCCGGCTACTGCTCCGTGCTGCACGCCATGAGCCTGATCGGGTCGACGGGCGACTACGGGCCCCGCCGCAGCGCCGTCGTCATCGGCTTCGGCGCGACGGCGCGGGGCGCCGTGACCGCGCTCAAGGCCCACGGGATCCACGACATCCAGGTCCTCACGCAGCGCGGCGTCGCGGCCGTCGGCTCGCCGATCCACACGGCGCACATCACCCAGCTCCACACCGACGGCGGCCCCACCCACCTCAGCACGGTCGTCACGAAGGACGGCGACGTCCTGCTCCCGGAGTTCCTCGCCTCGCACGACATCGTCGTGAACTGCACGCTCCAGGACGTCGCGGCACCGCTGACCTACCTGCGGACCGAGGACCTCACGGCCTTCGCCCCTGGCAGCCTGGTCGTGGACGTCTCGTGCGACGCCGGGATGGGCTTCGAGTGGGCGAGGCCCACCACGTTCGACGAGCCGATGTTCACGGTGGGTGCAGGGGTGCACTACTACGCCGTCGACCACAGCCCGTCGTACCTGTGGAACTCCGCCACCTGGGAGATCAGCGAGGCTCTCCTGCCGTTCCTGCGCACGGTCATGGAAGGACCGGACGCGTGGGCGGAGAGCCTCACCGTCTCCCGGGCGATCGAGATCCGCGACGGGGTGGTCGACAACCCGAGCATCCTGAGCTTCCAGGGTCGTGAGGCGGCCTACCCGCACCCGCGGGTCGCGGGGCCGACGCCCGATCAGCTCACCCCGAGCAGCTCCGCCATCCGGGAGTAGAACTCGGCGGGGTCGCCCGCGAGCGAGGCCTTCACCATCGCGGTCCAGTCGTCCACGACCACCTCGATCGACCCCTCGGCGAGGCCGTCGATGGAGCGGCGCGGCACGTCGCGCGGGTCGATCTTGGGCCCGTCGTAGCCGGCGGCGATGTCGGTGTCGGCGGCTCCGAGGAGCACTCCCTGCACGAGGGTGCCCTGCGCCGCCAGCTCCAGACGCACCGCGTTGGTCAGGTTCCACTCGGCGGCCTTGGCGGCGGCGTAGGAGCCGGTCCCCGGGCTGGCGAACCACGACAGCGCCGACAGCACGTTCACGACGGCGCCGCCGCCGTTCCTCGCGAGGACGGGCGCGAGCTCGCGGATCACGTCGAGCGTCCCCCAGAAATGGGTGTCCATCTCCCGGCGCACGTCGGCCAGGTCCCCCGTGACGAGGGACGCACCGGTCGAGATGCCCGCGTTGTTCACGACGAGGGTGACGTCCTGTGCCGCCCGCGCCGCGGCGACGACGGACCCGTGGTCGGTGATGTCGAGCGCGAGCGGCACCACCCGGTCGTCGTCGATCTCGAGCGTCTCGGGACGGCGCGCCGTGGCGTAGACCCTGCGGGCCCCGCGCTCGAGCAGCTCGAGCACGAACTCGCGCCCGATGCCGCGGTTGGCCCCGGTGACGAGAGCGATCTGGTCGGTGATGTCCATGGAGGTCCTGTCCCTTGCAGCGGATCTGGTCGTCGCACGGCCCGTGCGGGCCGTGCGACGGCTACGCTAGAACCTGACGTTGACGTCAAGGGCAAGTCGACAGAGGACGAGGGAGCAGAGGGATGCGGATCGGCGAGGTCGCACGCGGCGCGGGAGTGAGCCCGAGGGCCCTGCGCTACTACGAGGAGCAAGGGCTGCTGTCCTCGGAGCGGACCTCCGGCGGCCAGCGCGACTACCCCGAGTCGGCGGTCGAGCGCGTCCGGCTGATCCAGCAGTTCTTCACCGCAGGCCTGCCCAGCCGCGCCATCCAGCGGCTGCTGCCGTGCGTCGACAGCGGCGAGGGATCGCCAGAGGTCTTCGACCTGCTCACCGCCGAGCGCGACCGCATCACCGCCGCCATCGCCGACCTCGCCGCGACGCGCGACGCGCTCGACAGCCTCATCGCGACGGCGCACCACCCGACCCCCGAGCACTGCCCCGGGCTGCGCGAGCCCGCGTGGGCGCCCTACGAGTCCCCGTAGCGAGCGGCGAGCTGCGCCGCGCGGTCGCGCAGGGCCGCCCGCAGGGTGTCCGGGGCGAGCGCCTCGGCGTCGCCGCCGAGCTGCCAGAGAGCCCATACCGCGTGCCGCTGGTCCTCGAAGGTCAGGTCGAGCCGAGCCCAGTTGTCCGCCTCCGGCGTCTCTGCGCGGACCCCCAGCGCGGTGGTCAACAGCTCCTCCCGGCGTGACGACCTGACCCTGACGAGCACGTCGAGGTGGTCCTCCGACAGGAACCGGGCGGTGCGTTCGGCCCAGATCCGGTCGAGGTCCGCCCGGGCCGGGCGCTCGGCCGCCTCGGGAAGCGCGCGGGCGGCCAGGATCCGCGACACCCGGTAGGTGCGGTCGTCACCGGCCCTGGTGGCCAGCAGGTAGGTGCGCCCGCGGACGGTGACCAGACCGATCGGGTCGACGACGTGCGACCGCGGGGGCCTGTCCGGTGCGGCGTAGTCGAGGTGGAGCCTGTGCCCGCGGAGCACCGCGTGGCGGACCTCGCCCATCACGCCGCCCGGCACGTCCTCGGCGACGGCGCGCCGCGAGAGAAGGTCCGTCTCCGGCTCGACCAGGAACCGTCGGGCGGCGTCGTCCAGGCCGGCGCGACGGTCCTCGGGCAGCGCGTCGACCACCTTGCGCATCGCCGACGCGAGGGCGCCGCCGAGGCCGAAGGCCTTCTCGCCGCGCCCCGACCCCGCGGTGAGGAGCGCGAGCGCCTCGTCGTGGTTGAGGCCGGTCAGCTCGGTGCGGAACCCGGGCAGCAGCGAGAAGCCGCCGTGCCGCCCGCGGTCCGCGTAGACGGGGACGCCCGCCGTGGACAGCGCCTCGATGTCGCGCAGCACCGTGCGGACGGACACCTCGAGCTCCTCGGCCAGGGCGCCCGCGGTCATCCGTCCCCGCTGGCGCAGCAGCAGCACCAGCGACACCAGCCGGTCGGCGCGCACGGTCCCATCCTGCCCGGAAATCACGACAGTGGATGTCGTGTTTCCCGGGAATGCTCGTCCACGGCGTCGACGACGGCGGCCGCCCGGCCACCCGGCGACATCGACCCGCACCGATGGGAGCAGCAATGGAACGCACCGCAGTGAACCCCGTGACCTGGTCGCTGGAGCTGGGATTCCCTCAGGGTGAGGTGGTGTCCGGGCAGACCCGGACCCTGTACGCCTCAGGGCAGACCGCGACGAGCAAGGACGGCAGGCCCCAGCACGACGGGGACGTCGCGGCGCAGCTCGGCCTCGCCGCGGACAACCTCGAGGCGGTGCTCGCCGAGGCGGGCATGTCCCTGGCGAACCTCGTCCGGCTCAACGTCTACACCACCGACGTCGACGCGCTGCTGCCGCACTACGGCGTCCTCGCCGGACGGCTCGGCGACGCGGGTGCGGCCCCGGCGAGCACGATGCTCGGGGTGAACCGGCTCGCGATGCCCGGCCTGCTGGTCGAGCTCGAGGGGACTGCCGTGGCCTAGCCGTCCCGGTCTGCCGGCCGCTGCTCGCGCCGGGGCTCCTGGCGCGGGCAGCAGTCGGACCGGTCGACGGGGTCGCGCAGCTCGGTCATCGCCTCGAGCAGCGTGTCGTGGATGTAGGCCAGCTCGGGCGAGCCCCCTTCCCATCCCTCGCCCTGCTCGTCGGTCGTCCAGTCCTTCTCGCCGGACTGCTCGTCCCAGACCGGCTCGCCGTGCTGCCAGAGCCACCAGAGGTTCGCGCTCGCATCCTGGATCCGGGCGAACCGGGTCCCGAAGAAGTCCGTCGGCTTCGTGATGAGCCGAGCGTCGCGGGCGAGGGCACGCTCGAGCACCGCATCGATGTCGTCGACGTAGACCTGGAGAAGGCTTGGGGTGAACGGCCAGCCCGGCTTGCGCTCGGCGAACATGATGGTCGTCGTGCCGACGCGCACCTCAGCCTGCAGCAGCAGGCCGTCGTGGTCGACGGTGCGCGCCTCCGCGCGTTCCGTGCCGCCGAAGACCTCGACGACGAATCGAGCGAGCTCATCGGCACCGTTCGTGATGACGAAGGGGTTGACGGTGGCGTATCCCTCGGGGACGTCGGGTGCAGTCATCGATGCTCCTGTGTGCTGGGTGACGGGTGCGACGCGCTCACTCCATCACTGCGTGACGCCTGCGGTATTGAACGTTTCCGCCATCATCGGCCGGAGAGCACCCGGGCCGGAGTCTGGCCGTGGAAGGCCCTCAGCGACCGGGTCAGGTGAGCCTGGTCCGCGAACCCGCACCGAGCGGCGCACTCGATCGGCGGAACCCCCTGCAGCAGGAGGGCGAACGCTTCACGTGCCCGCGACAGCTGATCGATCTGCTTGCGCGTGAGCCCTGTCGTGGCGCGGACCCGGCGCTGCCGGTGCCGTTCCGAGTACCCCACGTCGTCGCCGGTGAGCATCCGCCGGACATCGTCGTCGCAGCGCAGCACGTCGAGCTCCAGAAGGCGATCGGCGAAGCTCTCGAGGTCCTCGAACTCCGGGAAGGGCACCGCATGCTGCGCGAGCATGACGTGCCCGGCTTCGACGACGAGCTGCTGCTCCCCGCCGAGCAGCAGCTGCTTGCTCACCCCGGGCAGGACGACATGAGCCTGCAGCTGGACACCCCAGCTGTGCTCCCCGACCGTCGAACGAATCCAGCGGTGTCCCACGGTCGGACCGGACAGTCCGGCGAGTAGCTCCCCGCCCGGCTCGCGGGCGAACCACACGTCCCAGCACTCGGTCGCCGGCACGAGGTAGCGCTCATCCTTCGTCGCCCGCGCCTTCCACACGCACGCCAGGACGGGAGAGTCGGGACGATGCTCCTCGTACATGCGCTCCGTCCGCGACTCTCACTCACCACCGGGCCGTCGACCCGGCTGTCTATGGACGCCGTACCTGCGCGAGAAGTCACACGTTGAAGCGGAACTCCACGACGTCGCCGTCCTGCATGACGTAGTCCTTGCCCTCGACGCGCGCCTTGCCGGCCGAGCGGGCGGCCTGCACCGAGCCCGCCTCGACCAGGTCGTCGAAGGAGATGACCTCGGCCTTGATGAACCCGCGCTCGAAGTCGGTGTGGATGACACCGGCGGCCTGCGGGGCCGTCCAGCCCTTGCGGATCGTCCAGGCGCGCGACTCCTTGGGGCCGGCGGTCAGGTACGTCTGCAGGCCGAGGGTGTGGAAGCCCACGCGGGCGAGCTGGTCGAGGCCCGCCTCCTCCTGGCCGGAGTCCGCGAGCATCTCGCGGGCGTCGTCCGGGTCGAGCTCCACCAGCTCGGACTCGAACTTCGCGTCGAGGAAGACGGCGTCCGCGGGCGCGACGAGGTCGCGCAGGCGCTGCTGCATGCCCTTGTCGGCGAGCCCGGCGTCGTCGGTGTTGAACACGTAGATGAACGGCTTGGCCGTGAGCAGCTGCAGCGACGCGATGGCGGCGAGGTCGAGACCCGCCGCCTTCGCGCCCTGGAAGAGGGTGGTGCCGGACTCGAGGATCTTCTCGGCGGTCTTGGCGGCCTCGAAGAGGGCGGCGTCGCCCTTCTTGATCTTGACCTCCTTCTCCATCCGCGGCAGCGCCTTCTCCAACGTCTGGAGGTCGGCGAGGACCAGCTCGGTGGAGATGGTCTCGATGTCGCCCTCGGCGTCCACCGACCCCTCGACGCGGACGACGTCGCCGTCGTCGAACACGCGGGTGACCTGGCAGATCGCGTCGGCCTCGCGGATGTTGGCAAGGAACTTGTTGCCCAGCCCC
Source organism: Isoptericola peretonis (assembly GCA_023241745.1). Taxonomy (GTDB): domain Bacteria; phylum Actinomycetota; class Actinomycetes; order Actinomycetales; family Cellulomonadaceae; genus Isoptericola; species Isoptericola peretonis. Next base: position 151,786 of record JALQCY010000001.1, read on the forward strand.
TCGCCCTCGGAGGCGCCCTTGACGATGCCGGCGATGTCGACGAACGACACCGTCGCCGGCAGGGTCCGCTCGCTGCCGAAGATCTGCGCGAGCGTGTCGAGCCGCGGGTCCGGCAGCGGGACCACCCCGACGTTGGGCTCGATCGTGGCGAACGGGTAGTTCGCCGCGAGCACCTGGTTGCGCGTCAGGGCGTTGAAGAGGGTGGACTTGCCGACGTTGGGCAGGCCGACGATGCCGATGGTGAGTGCCACGTCGCGCAAGTCTACGTGTCGAGCACTACCGGGCTTCCCGGGACCGCCCGGTGAGCGTCGTCAGATCACGCTCGGCGAACTGCAGGTGCGCCCAGTGCTCCCGGGCGACGACGCCCAGGCTCTGGTGCACCGCACGGGTCGTGCCCTCGGGCGCCCACGGGGGCAGGCGCGGGGCGTCCGCCGTGACGTCGGTGCCGGCGAGGTCGTCGTAGAGGGTGTACACCTGGGCGACCCGGTCGGCGTGCGCCGCGAGCGTCTCCTCCAGGGTCGGCTCCGCCGCGAGGTCCACCCCGAGGGCCGCCACCTCCGGCTCGTACTCGGTGAACGGGAGCCCGGCGTACCAGAACGCGTCGTCGATCCCCCGCAGGCCGTACCGGATCCACCCGTCCATCGCGAAGACGAGGTGCCGCAGCGTCTGCGCCGTGGACCACTCGCCGTCCACGGAGACGTCGACCGTGCCGGCCGGCATGGTGGACACCCGCTCGAGGTGCGCGTCCCAGGCGCGCAGCGCCCCGTCGAGGGACGCCCGCTGCTCGCCGAGGTCCGCCGAGCGCGCCCTGTCCCGGCCGGGGTACCGGCGGTTCAGCTCCGCCTCGACGAGCGGCGCGACGTCGACCCCGTTGACCCGCAGCCCGGTGATCTCGCCGTCGAGGTCGGCGTCCGTGAGGTCCACACCGCGCATCACGGCCCCCGGCATGAAGCTCTGGTCGAACCGCACGCCGTCGAGCCGGGCGAGGCGGAACCTGGCGCTCGTCATGTCGGCCTCGACGAACTCGGCGCCCCGCAGGTCGTCGTCCGGCCCGAACCGTGTCATCCTCCGACCGTAGGCCGGGCCCCTGACAGGCGGGGACGTCGGTCAGGTCAGACGTCGACGTCCTGGTGCCAGGACTCGGTGACGTACCGGGTGCGCCAGCCCCAGCTCTCGTACAGGGACGACGCGCCGGTCGGGCTGTCGGCGTCGACCTCGAGCCCCACCCGGTCGTGCCCGCGAGCCGCGGCGTCACGGATGACGGCGAACAGCAGCGCCGTCGCGACGCCACGGCCGCGGGAGCGGCGGTCCGCGCCCAGGTACTCGACGTAGCTGCCCTCCTTGCCGGACGGCCCCGACGGCAGGACCGCGCCGACGAGCGCACCCATCGGCTCGGGCGCGGCGTCGGGGCGCTCGGGGTCGGCGATGAACGCCAGCCACCAGTGGTCCCAGCGGTGGCCCGGGTCGGAGCGCAGCCGCACCAGGAACTCGCCGAAGCTCTCGCGGTAGGAGTTGAAATGGTCCTCGAACGCGCTCTCCAGCACCCGGTGCACGGTCTGCAGGTCCTCGGCCACGGGCAGGCCGTCGTCGTGGGTCGCCACCCGACGCACCGTCACCCCCGGGCGCGGGTCCGGCAGGACGCCGCGCAGCGCCTCCTCGGGCAGCACGGGACGCGTCATCTGCAGCCACGACCGCGCCCGCTCGTAGCCCGCCGCCGCGAGCCAGCGCCGCTGCGTCTCGTCGCCGGCGTACGCGCCCGAGTCGAGCTGGGTGCGTGCCAGCCCGCGCTGGGCCGCCAGCTCCCTGCCCTGGGCCGCGCCCCAGGCGTAGCCGGCGGCGGCGAGCTCGTCGACAGCCGGCGCCTCCCGGTCGACGTCCACGCCGACGACCACGCGTCCGGCGGCCCGGTCGTGCGCCGACACCCAGGCGCGCACCACGCCGTCCGGGTCGCGGACGACCACCTGGCGGCGGGTCCACGACACCGGGCCGGCCACCTCGGCGGCGAGCGCGTCCGTGTTCACGGCCGCCGACCCGGTGAACGGCTCCGCGGCGGCCCCCCGCAGCTCGGCGAGCCTCGGCAGGTCGGTCAGGTCGGGGGTCCCGACGGTCCAGCGTTCGGGCAGGGGCAGGTGCTCCGGGTTCACGGTCACGCGCCCTATTGTCGCAAAGTTCCTTGGCGATCCCATGACCCGGCCGCCGGCAACCTGTCCACCGGGGCCTTGGATCGTCAGCCGAAGGCCATGACCTGCTGCAGCAGCTCCGGCAGCCGACGGTCGTACGTGCGCGCCCCCCAGCGCACCCCGAGCAGCAGCACCCCCACGCCCGTGAGGAGCCCGACGACGAGCGCCGCCCAGCCGAGCGCGGGCTGCGGCAGCAGGATCGCGGGCAGGGCCAGGGCGAGGCTCGGCAGGCTCACGGCGAGCACGATGCCCATGGCCGCCATCTGCGCGAGCATCGTCGCCATCGCCGCGCCCTGCGGCGACTTGAACGGGCTCTCCCCCGGTTTCGGGACGGGATACACCAGACGCGCCGAGACGGCGCTCGAGATCCCGAGCGACGCACCGAGCACGCCGCAGGTGAGGCCCAGGAGGGCCGGCAGCGCGTCCCACCGCCCGGCGACGGCGCAGCCGACGAGCGCGAACGCCAGGCACAGCGGCGCCCCGCCCGCGAGGACGGGCAGCACGCGGCCCCACCGGTCGACGCGGCCCGGCGTCCCCGTCGCGACGTGCAGGGCGAACGCCGTGTTGTCGTAGCCGACGTCGTTCGAGATGCCGAAGCCGAGGATCCAGGCCGCCAGGGGCGCCATGACGAGGAAGAGTCCGCCGCCGGCGCCGTTCGACAGCCCGACCGCGAGCAGCACCAGCGGCAGCAGCGGCACCATCGCAACGGACGCCGCGTACCGGGGGTCGCGCAGCCAGTACGTCGCGGCGCGCGCCGCGACCGCGCCCGTGGGCGTCGCGGGCAGGCGGGCGAACCAGCCGAGCCCCTTGCCCTCCGCGGCCGTGCCGCCGCCGCGCGGCGTGACGAGCTCGCGCGCGAGGGCCCGGTCCCAGACCCACCAGGCCAGGGCGACGGTCGCGAGCGAGATGGCGAGCCGGGCGACGAGCAGGGCCCACGCGCCCTCCCCGGCGGCGGACGCGAGGGCCCACGGCGCGCCCAGCGGGGTCCAGCCAGCGACCTGTGCCAGCGGTCCGACCACTTCGCCGAGCGCGTCCGCCCCCGACCCGCCCACCGTGACCTCCACGCCGTCGGCCAGCCAGCCGAAGGCCGGCCCGATGAGCAGCAGCGGGACGACGGCCACGACGGTCAGCACCTCGCGGTAGCGGCGCGAGTCCAGGAGCGGCGCGAGGGCCGTCGTCGTGGCCCGCGACCCGACGACGCACAGCGCGGTCGCGAGGACGCCGCCCACGAGCCCGGCGACGAGCGCCGCGGGCTGGCGCCACCAGGCGAGGGAGACGCCGAGCGCGGCGAGCGTCGTCACGGCGGCGGGCACCGACACGAGCCCCGCGAGCGCGAGGCCCGTCAGCAGCGTGCGCCGCGGGATCGCGAACGTCACGAAGCGGCGCGGGTCGAGCGTGGCGTCCACGCCGAAGGCGAAGACGGGCACCACCCACCAGGCCAGGACCACGAGCGCCCCGAGCAGGGTGATCACCTGCCCCGTCACCACGGGGTCGGCCGCACCGCCTGCGACGGCGGCGACCAGCACCAGGACGAGGACCCCGAGCCCGTAGAGGGACCCGACCACCAGCCCGATCGTCTGCCACACGCTCCGGCGGAACGTGTTGGCGAGCAGGGTCAGCTTGAGGCGGACGAGCTGCGCAACCACGCCAGTCCCTCCGACTCCCGACGGCCGCCCACGAGGTCCACGAAGCGGTCCTCGAGGCTCTGCGCGCCCCGCACGTCGGCGACGGTCCCGGCCGCGAGCACGTGGCCGCCCGCGATGATCGCCACGTGCGAGCACATCCGCTGCACCAGGTCCATGACGTGGCTCGACACCACGACCGTGCCGCCGTCCTCGACGTACGCGTGCAGGATGTCGCGGATGTTGGCGGCGCTGACCGGGTCGACCGCCTCGAACGGCTCGTCCAGCACGAGCACGCGCGGGGCGTGGATCATCGCCGACGCGAGGCCGATCTTCTTCGTCATGCCGGCGGAGTAGTCGACGACGAACGTGTCGCGGTCGCCGACCAGGTCCATCGCCCGCAGCAGGTCCTCGGTGCGCTCGGCGACCGTGGGCCTGTCCAGCCCGCGCAGCAGGCCTGCGTAGGTGAGCAGCTGCGCGCCGGTGAGCCGGTCGAAGAGGCGGACGCCGTCGGGCAGGACGCCGAGGGTCGCCTTGGCGCGGTCGGGCTGCGCCCACAGGTCGGTGCCGTGCACGTGCACGGTCCCGAAGTCGGGGCGCAGCAGCCCCGTGGCCATCGACAGGGACGTCGTCTTGCCGGCGCCGTTGGGCCCGACGAGGCCGAAGAACGAGCCGGCGGGCACGTCGAGGTCCACGCCGGCGACGGCGATCTTCTGACCGAACCGCTTCCACAGGCCGCGCAGGCTGAGGGCGGCCCCCGGGTCGGGGGGCGGGACGGGGGCGGGGGTGGCGGGCGGCGGCCCGGTCTGGTCGCTCACGGCCCCACCGTAGTGCGCTCGCCCGGCCGCGGGACAGCGCCGCGACGGTCGCGGTCCAGGTCAGCGACGCGGCCCTGGCCCCGCGTGGGGACTGGGCCGTGTCGGTGCCCCGTGACACCGTGTGGCCCATGACGACGACCACGGTTCTGCTCCTCGCGCTCGGCGCCCTCGTGGTGGGCACACTGGTGGGCTGGCTCGGGCACGCGAACCGCGCGGCACGGGCGGGGCGGTCGCAGGAGATGGAGCGGGTGCGCGCGCACGGCGAGCTCGAGGCGGCGCGGCGGGACGTCGCCGACCTGCGCGGCCGGCTGGAGGGCGCGGCCGCGGACGCCGAGCGCCGGCTGGCGGAGCAGCGCGAGCTGGCGGAGCGCGACCTGGACCGGGCCCGCGACGAGGCCGACCGGCGCGTGGCGGAGACCCGCGAGCAGGCGGACCGCCTGCTGGTCCAGGTGCGGGAGGACCTCGAGCGGCAGCTCGCCGAGGCCAAGGGCGACCAGGAGGCCGCGGCGCAGCGGTTCCGCGCCCTGGCCAACGACGTGCTCACGGCCAACCAGAAGCAGTTCCTCGACCTCGCGGACGAGCGGCTGCGGCGCAGCACGCAGAAGAACGACGAGACCCTCGCCCAGCGGGAGCAGGCGATCCGGGCCCTCCTCGACCCGATGAGCAAGACGCTCGACAAGGTCACCGCCCGGGTCGACACCGCCGAGCAGGCTCGCCTCCAGGGCCACACGGCTCTCACGGAGCAGCTGCGCCAGCTCGAGACGGTCAACGCGCAGCTGCGCGTCGGTACCAGCGACCTCGTCTCGGCGCTGCGCTCCAACCAGACCCGCGGCGTGTGGGGCGAGCTCCAGCTGAAGCGGGTGGTCGAGGCCGCCGGGATGATGGACCACGTCGACTTCGAGGCGCAGGTGCACCGCACCAACGCCGAGGGCGAGACGCTCGTCCCCGACCTGGTCGTGAGCCTGGCGGGCGGCAAGAACGTCGTCGTCGACGCGAAGGTGCCGCTCAGCGCCTACCTCCGGGCCCAGCAGGCGGAGAGCGCCGCCGAGGGCGACAGGGAGCTCGACGCCCACGCCAAGGACCTTGCCAAGCACGTGGACGCGCTCGCGGGCAAGGCCTACTGGTCCCAGTTCGACGCCGCACCCGAGTTCGTGGTGATGTTCGTCCCCGCGGAGCCGATCCTGTCCGCCGCGGTCGAGCGGCAGCCCGACCTCCTCGAGAGCGCGATCCGCAAGCGGGTGCTCGTGGCCACCCCGATGACGCTCGTCGCGATGCTGCGCACCGTGGCCTACGCGTGGCAGCAGGACGCGATCGCCGAGGACGCCCAGAAGGTGCTCCAGACGGGCAAGGAGCTGTACGCCCGCATCGTCACGATGACCAAGAGCATCACCAAGCTCGGGCAGTCGATGACCACCGCGACCAAGCACTACAACGCGTTCGTCGGCTCGCTCGAGACGCGGGTGCTGCCGCAGGCGCGCCGCATGGTCGAGCTGAAGGTCGTCGACGCCGGTCAGGTCATCGAGCCGCTCAAGGCGGTCGAGGACACCACGCGCGCCGTCACCAAGCCCGAGCTGCTGGCCGTCGAGGAGGGGCTCGTGGTCGACCTCGGCACCCTCACGGCCGACGGGGACCGCGACGGCTCCGTCGAGTCGCTCGTGGACGCCGCGCAGCGCGACCTCGAGCGCGCCTCGCGCGCCGACGACGACAAGGACGAGTCGGCCGCCGGCTGAGCCCCGTCGAGACCGTCAGGCCGGCTCGACCGGCAGCGCGGTGCGCGCACCGCGGCGGGGCCGCTTCTCCTCCTGACCGGCGGCCTTGAGGCCGCGGGCCAGCTCGCGCGGCAGCGAGAACATGAGGTCCTCGGTGGCGGTGCGCACCTCCTCGACGTCCGCGAAGCCGCGCTCGTCCAGGTAGGCGATGACGTCCTGCACCAGGATCTCCGGCACCGAGGCGCCCGAGGTGACCCCGACGGTCGTGGCACCGTCGAGCCACGCCGGGTCGATCTCGGCGGCGCGGTCCACCCGGTACGACGCCCGGGCGCCCGCCTGCAGGGCCACCTCGACGAGGCGCACCGAGTTGGACGAGTTGGCGGAGCCGACGACGATCACGACGTCGCTCTCGGGTGCCAGCTTCTTCACCGCGACCTGGCGGTTCTGGGTGGCGTAGCAGATGTCGTCGCTGGGCGGGTCCTGCAGCTCGGGGAACCGCTCGCGCAGGCGGCGCACGGTCTCCATGGTCTCGTCCACGGACAGGGTGGTCTGCGAGATCCAGACGAGCTTCTGCGGGTCGCGGACCTGCACCTGGTCGACCTCGTCCGGGGAGTTCACGACCTGCACGTGGTCGGGCGCCTCGCCGGCCGTGCCCTCCACCTCCTCGTGCCCGGTGTGGCCGATGAGGAGGATGTCGTAGTCGTCCTTGGCGAACCGGACGGCCTCCTTGTGCACCTTGGTGACCAGGGGGCAGGTGGCGTCGATGGTGTCGAGGCTGCGGGCGGCGGCGGCCTCGCGCACCGCGGGAGAGACGCCGTGCGCGGAGAAGACGAGGCGGGCGCCCTCGGGCACCTCGTCCGTCTCGTTGACGAAGATGGCCCCGCGGTCGCGCAGCGTCTCCACCACGTGCTTGTTGTGCACGATCTCCTTGCGGACGTACACCGGCGCGCCGTACGTCTCGAGCGCCTTCTCGACGGCCACCACGGCCCGGTCCACCCCGGCGCAGTAGCCGCGCGGCGCGGCGAGGAGCACGCGCTTGGTCGTGGTCTGGTGGGCGGGAGCCGTGGCGGTCGCAGTCACGCAGCCAGTCTAGGTGGGGGCGTGTGGACGTCCTGTGACGGGCGCCTGTCCGGCCTCTGACGGGCTCGTCGGGGGCGTGGGGCATGCTGGACGACGTGTCGGACGTGTCCCAGCCGGAAGCCCAGCCCGCAGCCCAGCCGCAGCCCCTGCCCGAGCTCGCCCGCGAGACGACGGCGGAGCGCCCGTGGCCGGTGCGGCTGCTGTCCGCGAAGATCCGGGACTACGTGGCGAAGATGTCGACGGTCTGGGTCGAGGGCCAGGTCGTGGAGCACACCTACCGCCCGCGGGCCGGTATGCAGTTCGTCACCCTGCGGGACACGGACGCCGAGGTGTCGCTGCCGGTCCACATGCTCACGCGGATCTTCGAGGGCCTGCACCACAGGCCCGGGGTGGGCGACCACGTGGTGGTCCAGGCGAAGCCGGAGTTCTGGGTCAAGACGGGCCGGATGTCGATGCGCGCCACCGCCCTGCGGCAGGTGGGCGTCGGCGAGCTGCTCGCCCGCATCGACCAGCTGCGGCGCGTGCTCGCCGCCGAGGGGCTGTTCGACCTCGACCGCAAGCGGCCGCTGCCGTTCCTGCCCGCCGTCGTGGGCCTCGTGTGCGGGCGGGAGTCGAAGGCCGAGCACGACGTCGTCGTCAACGCGCGGGCCCGCTGGCCGCAGGTGCGGTTCGAGATCCGCGAGGTGGCGGTCCAGGGCGTCGACGCCGTACGGGAGGTGAGCGCGGCGCTCGCCGACCTCGACGCGCGACCCGAGGTCGAGGTGATCGTCGTGGCCCGCGGGGGCGGTTCGGTCGAGGACCTGCTGCCGTTCAGCAACGAGGCCCTGGTGCGCGCGGCCGCCGCCTGCACCACGCCGCTGGTCAGCGCCATCGGGCACGAGACCGACGCCCCGCTGATCGACCTCGTGGCCGACCACCGCGCCTCGACGCCCACGGACGCCGCCAAGTGCGTGGTGCCCGACGTCGCGGAGGAGCGCCAGCGCCTCGAGCACGCCCGTCGGCGGATGCGCGCCGCGGTGACCGGCCGGGTGGAGCGGGAGCAGCACGGCCTGGACGCGCTGTGGTCGCGGCCGGTGCTCGCCCGCCCGCAGACCACGATCGACGCCCGCGAGCGCGAGGTCGCGCAGCACCTGCGGCACGCCCGGCACTGCCTCGACGCGGCCCTGCTGCGCGCGGCGGGCGAGGTCGGCCGGCTCGGGGCGCAGGTCCGCGCCCTCTCCCCGCAGGCGACGCTCGAGCGCGGGTACGCCGTCGTGCAGCGCGCGGACGGGCACGTGGTGCGCGCGAGCCGCGACGTGTCCCCCGGCGACGCCGTGCACGTGCGCGTCGCCGAGGGGGCCCTGGACGCCGCCGTCACGGCGACTGCGCCACCCGCGCCGCCCGGCTGAACCGCGCCGCCAGCCGGGCGAACGCCGCGGCCAGCTCCGCCCCCTCGAGCACGTCGACGTCCCACCCCAGCTGGGTGATCCAGAGGGCGAGCCGGTCCGGGTCGTCGCCGCCCACCTCCAGCCGGCAGGTGGACTGCCCGGTCTCCTCGACCTCGAGCGGGGAGCCGACCTTCTCGACGACCTCCTCGGCGGGAGCATGCACGAGGATCGTCGCGCGGTACCGCCAGGTCGCCCGCCCCACCCGGGCCACGACGTGCCGCAGCACCGCCTCCTCGGGAATGTCGCGCGGCCGGAACCGCGCCCCGGTGGGCGGGAGCAGCGTGATCCGGTCGGCGCGGAAGACGCGCCAGTCCACGCGGTCGACGTCCCAGGCGAGCAGGTACCAGCGCGATCCCCACCGCACCAGGCGGTGCGGCTCCGTGTGCCGGGAGGACTCGGCCTCGTGGTGGGACGCGTAGCGGAACCGGAGCCGCTCCCCCGACCGGATCGCGGCGGCGACGCCGCCGAGCACCTCCAGGTCCGGTGCCGGGTCCCCACCCGGGACGACGCTCGTCGCCTGCCGGACGGCCTCGACGCGCCGCCGCAGGTGCGCGGGCATCACCTGCTCGAGCTTCGCGAGCGCGGTGAGGGCGGTCTCTCCGGCCCCGAGCGCTCCGCGCGCGGCCGCGGCGAGCCCGATCGCGACCGCGACCGCCTCGTCGTCGTCGAGCACCAGCGGGGGCATGGCCGACCCGGCGGCGAGCCGGTAGCCGCCGGCGACGCCGGGACGGGCCTCGACCGGGTAGCCGAGCGAGCGCAGCTTCCCCACGTCCGTCCGCACGGTACGCGTGCTCACCCCGAGCCGGTCCGCGAGCTCGCCGCTGGTCCAGTCGCGCCGGAGCTGCAGCAGCGACAGGAGCCGGAGCAGGCGGGCCGAGGTCTCGAGCACCCCCACATCATTTCATTCATCGCGGAAGCAGGTCTTCCGCGATTCCTGACAGCCTGGAGGCATGACGACGAACACCGCAGCCACCGCCCTCGTCCCCTTCCGCATCGACGTCCCGCAGGCCGACCTCGACGACCTGCGCGACCGCCTCGAGCGCACGCGCTGGCCGCTGGCCGTGCCCGGCCGCGACGACCGCACGGACTTCAGCCGCGGCGTCCCGCTGCCGTACCTGCGCGAGCTCGCCGAGTACTGGCGCGACGGGTTCGACTGGCGCGCGCAGGAGGCGGCCCTGAACGCGTACGAGCAGGTCACGACCGTCGTCGACGGCCAGACCTTCCACGTGCTGCACGCCCGCTCGGACGCCCCCGACGCGATCCCGCTGCTGCTGTGCCACGGGTGGCCGGGGTCGTTCGTCGAGTACCAGCGCCTGATCCCGCTGCTGAGAGACGCGTTCCACGTCGTCGTGCCGTCGCTGCCCGGCTTCGGCTTCTCGACCCCGCTGTCCGGCACCGGATGGGAGGTGGCCCGTACCACCGAGGCGTACGCCGAGATCATGACGCGGCTCGGCCACGACCGGTTCGCCGTGCACGGCACCGACATCGGCGCGGGCACCACCGGCCGGCTCGCCGCGCTCTACCCGGAGCGCGTGATCGGCACCCACGTCGGCAGCGACGGCCGCTCGCTCGGGATGGTCGGCGACGCGTACCCGATGCCCGACGGGCTCACCGACGACGAGGTGGCGCAGATCGACGCGGTGCGCGAGGCGGACACCGCCGAGCACGGCTACTTCGAGATGCAGAACCACCGCCCCGACACCATCGGGGCGGCGCTCACCGACTCCCCCGTCGCGCAGCTCGCGTGGATCGCCGAGAAGTTCCAGACCTGGACGAACCCGGCGTCCCGCACGCCGGACGAGGCCGTCGACCGCGACCAGCTGCTCACCAACGTGTCGCTGTACTGGTTCACGCGCAGCGGGGAGTCGAGCGCGCAGCTCTACTACGAGGCCTCGCACTCCGGCCTCGACTGGCTCTCGGCCTCCGACGTCCCCTCCGCCTGGTCCGTGTTCGACACGCACCCGCTGATGGCCAAGGTGTTCAACGGCTGGGGCGCGATCGACCGGTGGGTGGAGCACGCCGAGGGCGGCCACTTCCCCGCGATGGAGGAGCCGGAGCTGCTGGCGGCAGACCTGCGCGCGTTCTTCGCCGGCCGGTCATGACGGCCTGACGGCGTCACCGTGCGCGGACGACCCGCCCCTCGTCCCAGACGGGCTCCGGCGTCTCGCGCACGGTGCCGTCGGCGCCGAACACGAGGAACCGGTCGAACGAGCGCGCGAACCAGCGGTCGTGCGTCACGGCGAGCACGGTGCCGTCGAAGGCCTCCAGCCCTTCCTGGAGCGCCTCGGCGCTCGCGAGGTCGAGGTTGTCCGTGGGCTCGTCGAGCAGCAGCGCGGTACAGCCCGCGAGCTCGAGCAGCAGGATCTGGAACCTCGCCTGCTGCCCGCCGGAGAGCCGGTCGAACGCGCGGTCCGCGGCGACGGTCAGCTCGTAGCGGCGCAGCACCGACATCGCGGCCCCGCGGTCGCGGGCGTGGTCCTCCCAGAGGATCTGGGTGAGCGTGCGCCCGAACAGCTCGGGATGGGCGTGGGTCTGCGCGAAGACGCCGGGCACGACGCGGGCGCCGAGCCGCCACTCGCCCGTGTGCGCGACGTCGTCGCCGCCGAGCATGCGCAGGAAGTGCGACTTTCCCGAGCCGTTCGACCCGAGGACGGCCACGCGCTCGCCGTAGAAGACCTCGAGGTCGAACGGCTGCATCAGGCCGGTCAGCCCCAGCTGCTCGCAGGTGAGCGCGCGCACCCCGGTGCGGCCGCCGCGCAGGCGCATGCGGATGTCCTGCTCGCGGGGCGGCTCGGGCGGCGGGCCCGCCTCCTCGAACTTGCGCAGCCGCGTCTGCGCGGCGCGGTAGCGCGACGCCATCGCGTCGCTGTTGGCCGCCGCCTGCCTGAGCTCGCGGACGAGACGCACGAGCTGGGCGTGCTTCTCGTCCCAGCGCCGGCGCAGCTCCTCGAACCGCTCGAACCGCTCCCGCCGCGCCTCGTGGAACGTGGCGAAGCCCCCGCCGTGCACCCATGCGTCGGCGCCCGAGGGGGCGGGCTCGAGCGAGACGATGCGGTCCGCGACGCGCGCGAGCAGCTCCCGGTCGTGGGAGACGAACAGGACGGTCTTGCGGGTGGCCCGCAGCTGGTCCTCGAGCCACCGCTTGCCGGGCACGTCGAGGTAGTTGTCCGGCTCGTCGAGCAGCAGCACCTCGTCCGGGCCGCGCAGCAGCGCCTCCAGGACGAGCCGCTTCTGCTCCCCGCCCGAGAGGGTGCGCACCTCGCGCCAGCGGGCCTGCTCGTACGGCACGCCGAGGGCGGCCACGGTGCACACGTCCCACAGCGTCTCGGCCTCGTACCCCTGCGCCTCGGCCCAGTCGGCGAGCGCCTGCGCGTACGCGAGCTGCGCGGGCTCGTCGTCGGTCTCCATGATCGCCAGCTCGGCCGCGTCGACGGCGCGGGCGGCGTCGCGGACCCGGGGCGGCGCGACGGCGGCGAGCAGATCGCGCACGGTCGTCTCGTCGCGCACGGAGCCGACGAACTGCCGCATGACGCCGAGCCCGCCCGTGACGACGACGGCACCCGCCTGCGGCGCCAGGTCGCCCGACAGCAACCGCAGGAGCGTCGTCTTCCCGGAGCCGTTGGGGCCCACGAGGGCGGTGGCGCTGCCCTCCGGCACACGGAACGACACGTCGTCGAGCAGCGTGCGACCGTCGGGCAGCACGTGCTCGACGTGCGCCACCTCGAGATGACCCATGCCGCGCACGCTGCCCGACCGGGCCCCGCCCCGCAAGGCATTTCCGCCCGGACCGCGGACGGGGCCGCGCTCTGTCGGGCCGGTGTTGTTGACTGTCCCCCGTGACCGACGCGAATCCCGACGCGACCAACGACGCGCCCACCACACCGCCCGACCTGCCAGCCGACGTCGCCGCCCTGAGCTACGAGGAGGCGCGCGACGAGCTGGTCGAGGTCGTCGCCCGCCTCGAGGCGGGCAGCGAGCCGCTCGAGGCCTCGCTCGCCCTGTGGGAGCGCGGGGAGGCGCTGGCGGCCCGCTGCCAGCAGTGGCTCGACGGAGCACGGCAGCGCCTCGCGGCCGCGCAGGCGGGCGCGACGGCCGGCGCCGGCACGGACGCGGGCACTGGCACGGACACCGACGAGGACCTCGCGTGAGCGGGCACGTCCTCGCCGTCGGCGAGGCGCTGGTCGACGTCGTGCACCAGCCCGACGGGTCCAGCGAGGAGCACCCGGGCGGCAGCCTGGCCAACGTGGCCCTCACGCTCGGCCGCCTCGGGCGCGACGTGCGGCTCGCGACGTGGCTCGGTCGGGACGCGCGCGGCGACGACGTGCGGGCCTGGCTCGCCCGGTCTCGCGTGGCGCTCGCGCCGGGCAGCGACGGCGCGGGGCGCACGAGCGTCGCGCAGGCCACGCTCGACGACACGGGCGCCGCGACCTACGAGTTCGACCTCGAGTGGCAGGTGCCCGCGGGCATCACTGCCACCGCGGAGACCCTCGCCGTCCACACGGGCTCGATCGCGGCCATGCTCGGCCCCGGCGACGCCGCCGTGCGGAGCCTGGTGGAGTCGTCCCGGGCGACGTCGACGATCACCTACGACCCGAACGCGCGCCCTGCGTTGATGGGCGACGCCGCCGCCGTGCGTCCGCGCGTCGAGGGGCTGGTGGCGCTGGCCGACGTGGTGAAGGTCAGCGACGAGGACCTGGACTGGCTCGCGCCGGGCACCGACCCGCTCGACGTGGCACGCGCCTGGCAGCGCTCCGGGCCGGCCGTCGTGGTCGTGACGTTCGGCGGCGAGGGCGCCACGGCGGTCACGGCCGCGGGCGAGGTGACGGTCGCGGCCCCGCGGGTCGACGTGGTGGACACGGTCGGAGCGGGCGACTCGTTCATGGGCGCCCTGCTGGACTGGCTGTGGGGCGCGGACCTCCTGGGCGCCGACCGCCGCGAGGCCCTGCGCGCCATCGACCGTGCGGCGACGGCACGGATGCTCGTGCGCGCCGTGGCCGTGGCCGCCGTGACCGTCTCCCGCGCCGGCGCGAACCCGCCGTGGCCGACGGACCTGGTCGGCCCCGACCGGGTGCGGTTTGCCGGCCCGGACCGCGAGGGCGTCGCGGGCCCCGAGAAGACCCTTGGAGAGGTGGAGGAGACCCGATGACCCCGTCGGAGGCATGGGCGCGGCTGCGCGCCGGCAACGCCCGGTTCGTGCAGGACACGCCGGAGCACCCCGACCAGGACGCCGTGCGGCGCCGTGAGCTGCGCACGGTGCAGCACCCGCACACGGTGATCTTCGGCTGCTCGGACTCCCGGGTCGCCGCCGAGATCATCTTCGACCAGGGGCTGGGCGACGTCTTCGTGGTGCGCACCGCCGGCCACGTGGTGGACACGACCGTGCTGGGGTCGATCGAGTACGGCACCGAGGTGCTGCACACGCCGCTCGTGGTCGTGCTGGGGCACGACTCGTGCGGGGCGGTCGCCGCCACGGCCCACACGCTCGCCACGGGCGAGCAGCCGCCCGGGTTCGTGCGGGCGGTGGTGGACAAGGTCATCCCGTCGGTGGCGGAGCTCACCAGCCGCCACGGGCTCACCCACCCGATCGACCCGGACGTGCTGCGCACCGAGCACGTCAAGCACACCGTCGCGCTGCTGCGCGGCTACTCGGCCGCGATCGCCACGGCGATCGACGCCGGCCGCCTGGCCGTGGTCGGGGTCGTCTACGACCTGGAGGACGGCAGCGCCCGCCTCGTGGCGGTCGACGGCGAGATCGGCGAGCAGCCCGCGGCCTGACGGTAGCCTCCGACCTGCCGTCAGGCCCGCGCGGCGGCCGCCAGCAGCCGCCGCACGGTGCCGAGGGTCCGCGTGGAGGCCACGCCGCCGGTGAAGCGCTCGACCGCGGAGTTCGGGTCGCCGCCGGACCCCGGCCCGCCGCGCACCACCCCGAGCACGACGCCCGGTCGCGCCGCGACGAGGTCGAGCAGGTCACGGGGGTCGGTCCACGGCAGGTCCACGGGCAGCGGCTCGCCGCCGTCCACGAACGTCAGCGTCTCGCGGTAGGTCCGCTCGTCGCGGGTGAGCGCGAACGGGTCGCCGTCGATGGCCGCGGCGACGTCGCCGAGCGAGCGCACCAGCGCGACGTGCGTGTACGCCGACCGCTCGGCCAGGCGCGGCGCGGCGTCCCGGACCACGCGGTCCGCGGCGTCGTCGTCCGGCGCGTCCCCCAGGTCGAGCAGCACCGTGCCGTTGGTCTGGAACGACCGCACGGCGCGCGCCCCCGCCTCCAGCAGGGCCGTCTCGAGCTCCGCACGGACGGGGCTGCCCCGGTGCCCCAGGTTCATCGCCCGGTAGAAGGCGGCATGGGTGAAGGTCACGCCGCGATCCTCCCCCGCGGCACCGACACCGGAGTGACCCGCCTCACGGCGGAGCGCCCGCCGGGGTGCGGCACGATAGAGGCATGACTTCCGACACCGTCGTCCCCGGCGCGTCCGGCGCGGGCGAGACCGAGTTCCGCATCGAGCACGACACGATGGGCGAGGTGCGCGTGCCGGCGCACGCCCTCTACCGCGCGCAGACGCAGCGGGCCGTGGAGAACTTCCCCATCTCCGGCACCACGCTCGAGCGGGGGCACATCGAGGCCCTGGCCCGCATCAAGAAGGCCGCCGCCCGTGCGAACGCGGAGCTCGGCGTGCTGGACCAGGACGTGGCCGACGCGATCGTCGCCGCCGCCGACGAGGTCGCCTCGGGCGCCCACGACGCGCACTTCCCCGTCGACGTGTTCCAGACCGGCTCCGGCACGTCGTCGAACATGAACACCAACGAGGTGCTCGCCACGCTGGCCACGCGCTCGCTCGGCAAGGACGTGCACCCGAACGACCACGTCAACGCCTCGCAGTCGTCCAACGACGTCTTCCCCACGTCGGTGCACGTGGCCGCGACGGCGGCGGCGATCCACGACCTGATCCCGGGCCTGAAGCACCTGGCCGACGCGCTGGGTGCCAAGGCCGACGAGTACGCGACGGTCGTGAAGTCGGGCCGCACCCACCTCATGGACGCCACCCCGGTGACCCTCGGGCAGGAGTTCGGCGGCTACGCGGCGGCGATCCGCTACGGCATCGAGCGGGTCGAGGCGGCGCTGCCCCGCGCGGCCGAGGTCCCCCTGGGTGGCACGGCCGTCGGCACCGGCATCAACACGCCCGCCGGCTTCCCCCAGCGCGTCATCGAGCTGCTGCGCGAGGACACCGGCCTGCCGCTGACCGAGGCGCGCGACCACTTCGAGGCGCAGTCGGCGCGTGACGGCCTCGTCGAGCTGTCGGGCGCACTGCGCACCATCGCCGTCTCGCTCACCAAGATCTGCAACGACCTGCGCTGGATGGGCTCCGGCCCGAACACCGGCCTGGGCGAGATCGCGATCCCCGACCTGCAGCCGGGCTCCTCGATCATGCCGGGCAAGGTCAACCCCGTGATCCCCGAGGCGGTGCTCATGGTGGCCGCCCGCGTGATCGGCAACGACGCCACTGTCGCGTGGGCCGGGGCCAGCGGCTCGTTCGAGCTCAACGTGCAGATCCCGGTCATCGCGCAGGGCGTGCTCGAGTCGACCCGCCTGCTCGCGAACGCCTCGCGCGTACTCGCCGACAAGACGGTCGCGGGGATCACGGCCAACGTCGACCGGGCCCGCGCGTTCGCCGAGTCCTCGCCGTCGATCGTCACGCCGCTCAACCGCGTGATCGGCTACGAGGCCGCGGCGAAGGTCGCGAAGCACTCGGTCAAGCAGGGCATCACCGTGCGCGAGGCCGTGGTCGACCTCGGCTTCGTCGAGCGCGGCGAGGTCACGGAGGCGCAACTGGACTCCGCCCTCGACGTCCTGAAGATGACAAAGCCCCCGCAGGCCTGACGCTTCACCTGCTCGACGGTCGCGACGGCGGCGGTCCCCTTCCGGGCCGCCGCCGTCGCCGTCTTCTCACGCACCGGAACTGGGATTGGTAAGGCTAACCTCACCTGCTAGTGTCGGCGCTACGCGGGGAGGCGCCCTCGGGGCGCGGGGCTGGGGGGTTCCACCTGACTGCGGCGCCTCCCCGCGCAGCACGCGGCTCGGCGACGGGTCAGTAGTCGCGCGGGTCCAGCCGGCGCAGCACGACGGCGAGGAGCCGGCCGAGCTCGGCACGCTCGTCCTGGGACAGGTCCGCCAGCGCCGCGCGCTCGTGCTCGATCTGCCGGGGGAACAGCTCGTCGACGAGCGCCTCCCCCGCCGCGGTCAGCGCCACCAGGACCCCACGCTTGTCCCGCTCGTGCACGGCGCGCTCCACCAGCCCGGCACGCTCCAGCCGGTCGAGCCGCTTGGTGATCGACGCCCCGGGCGAGCCCGTCATCGTGGTGATCTCCCCCGCCCGCAGCGGCCGGCCGGAGCGGCGCAGCGCGGTGAGGAGATCGAGCTCGGCGCGGGTGACGTCGCGGGCGGCGAGGTCGTCGGCGAGCTCGGCCTCCAGGAGCGCCGCGATCCGGCGCGTCCGCGCGCCGACCTCGGCCGGAGAGGTGTCGACCCCGGGCAGCCGCTCGGCCCACTGCGCACGCACGCGCTGGATGTAGTCCACGGTGACCAGGATAGAGGTCACACCCTCGACTGCTTCCATGATGATTTACCTGTGAACTATCATGGCGCCCAATGCCTCCCTCCCCCTCCCCCGTCCTGACGAGCGCCCGCGACGTCCTCGACCCCGGCCACCTGCGCGCCGCGCTGCGCGTCAACCCCGCCGACGCCACCGTCGCCGCGGCACTGCGCGTCGGCGCCGCCGCGGCCGTCGTCCTGGCCCTGAGCGCCGCCGCCGGGCGGACGGACCTCGCCGGCTTCGCCTCCTTGGGGGCGCTCACGATCCTGTACGGCCGCTACGAGCCCTACCGTCGCCGCGCCGCGCTGCTGACGGGGGTCGCGGCGCTGTTCACGGTCGCGTTCGTCCTGACGGCGGCGCTCACCGCCGCCGGGACGCCGAGCCTCGCCGTCCTCGGCGTGGTGGCCCTGATCGCCGGGGTCGCGACGGCGCTCTGCACCCTGGTGCGCACCGGGCCGCCCGGGGCCACCATCGTCGTCTTCGCCGCGGCCGGCGGCATGGTCGGCCCGTCGGACTGGTCCGACGTCGCGCAGCGCGGCACGGCGTTCGCGCTCGGCGCCGTGATCGCCTGGGCCGTCGGGATGAGCGGCTACCTGGTGCGCCCGAGCGCCCCGGCCCGGCTGGCCGTGCGACGGGCGGCAGACGCCGTGCGACGTGCCACGGCCGCGCCGCCGGACGCCGACGGCTCAGAGCCCGCCGCCGCCGCGGTCGCGGCCGCGCGGGCCGCCGTCCTGCGCGCCGGGGAGGTGCTCGCCGACGACCTGTCGCACCGGCGCACCCGCGACACGGCCCGCGTCCTGGCCGCCGAGCTGGCCGCCGTCGAGGAGGCCCTCGAGCCGGCCACCGCCGTCGACGGTGCGCCGCGCACGGTGTCGCCCGCCGCGGCCCTGCCCCGCCGCCCGCGCCTGCGCGACGACGTCCGCGCGTCCTGGGCGACGGCCGGCTGGCGCCTGGCGGGCGTCCGCGTCGTGCTGGCCGCCCTCGTCTCCGGCGCCCTCGCGCTCGTCGCGGGGCTCGGCCACCCCGCCTGGGCGCAGCTCGGCTCGACGGCCACCCTGCAGGGCGCGACCACGCACCACGCCGTCGTGCGGGCGCTCCAGCGGGGCGGCGGCACGGTGATCGGCGCGCTGCTCGCCTGGCCGCTGCTCGCCGCGCACCTCTCGTTCGCCGCCACCTGCGTCGTCGTGGTGGCGCTCCAGGTCGTCACCGAGATCGTCGTCGGCCGGCACTACGGGCTCGCGATGCTCACCATCACCCCGATGGCGCTGCTGATGTCGTCCCTCGGCACCACCGTGGACCCCTCGGCCGTGGCCGCGTCCCGTGCCCTGGACACCGTCCTGGGCGCCCTGGTGGGGCTGCTCGCCGTCGTGCTGGTCCACCCGCGCCGCCGGCCGGCCGCTGCCTGACCGGCGGCGCGGGGCCGCGGGGTCAGATCTCCAGCGACTCCAGCATCTCGGTGACCAGCGCGGCGACGGGCGACCGCTCGGAGCGGGTGAGCGTCACGTGCGCGAACAGCGGGTGCCCCTTCATCGCCTCGATCACGGCCGCGACGCCGTCGTGCCGCCCCACCCGCAGGTTGTCCCGCTGGGCGACGTCGTGCGTGAGCACCACGCGCGACTGCTGACCGATGCGCGACAGCACCGTGAGGAGCACGTTGCGCTCCAGGGACTGGGCCTCGTCGACGATGACGAACGCGTCGTGCAGCGACCGCCCGCGGATGTGGGTGAGGGGCAGCACCTCGAGCATCTCGCGGTCGATCACCTCGTCCACGACCGCGGGCGACACCAGGGCACCGAGCGTGTCGTACACGGCCTGGGCCCAGGGGTTCATCTTCTCGGACTCGGAGCCGGGCAGGTAGCCCAGCTCCTGCCCGCCCACCGCGTAGAGCGGGCGGAAGACGATGACCTTGCGGTGCTGCCCCCGCTCGAGCACGGCCTCCAGGCCGGCGCACAGCGCCAGCGCGGACTTGCCGGTGCCGGCGCGCCCGCCGAGCGACACGATCCCGACCTCGGGGTCGAGGAGCAGGTCGATGGCGATGCGCTGCTCCGCGGAGCGGCCGTGCACGCCGAACACGTCCTGGTCGCCGCGCACCAGGCGGACCGTCTTGTCGGGCGTCACCCGGCCGAGGGCGGAGCCGCCGGGCGAGTGGACCACCAGCCCCGTGTGGCACAGCAGCGGCGACGCCGCCTCCACGACGCCCGGGTCGAGCGCGGCCAGCTCGAGCTCGCCGCCCTCGTAGAGGGTGCCCACCTGCTCGTCCGCGACGTCGATCTCGCGCATGCCGGTCCAGCCGGAGTCGACGGCGAGCTCGTGGCGGTACTCCTCCGCGCGCAGGCCGACGGCGGACGCCTTGACCCGCATCGGCAGGTCCTTGGAGACCACGGTGACGTCGCGGCCCTCCGCCGCGAGGTTCGCCGCGACCGACAGGATCCGCGTGTCGTTGTCGCCCAGCCGGAAGCCCGCGGGCAGCACCTGCGGGTCGGTGTGGTTCAGCTCCACGCGCAGCGTCCCGCCCGCGTCCCCCACGGGGATCGGGGCGTCGAGGCGGCCGTGCTTCAGCCGCAGCTCGTCGAGCATCCGCAGGGCGCTGCGGGCGAAGTAGCCGAGCTCGGCATGGTGCCGCTTGGCCTCCAGCTCGGTGACGACGACGACCGGCAGGACGACGTCGTGCTCGGCGAAGCGGTGGATCGCCCTCGGGTCGGACAACAGCACCGACGTGTCGACGACGAACGTGCGACGGGCGAGGCCGTCGGTGCCGTCGGTGTCGTGCTCAGGGGCGTTTGCGGTTCGGGCCACGACGAGCTCCCTCCTGGTGGGCGGGCGGCCGGCCCGGGGGCGCCGTGCGGCGCCGGGCCGGAGCCGGCCCTCCCGCACGGAGCGTGAACCCCATCGGCTGGCCTCCCGGAGGACGGCTGGACACCGTCCCTGTCGCCAAACTACGACGCTGTGATTCTCGCCACCACCCCCGCACCGGCGGGTCGGGAACTTGTCACCCGCCGTTCACGCCCCGGACCCCGCCGCGACGATGGCGCGCGGGGCGAGCACCATGGGTCCCATGGCCTCCTCCGACCCGCCCACCGCCTGGATCGTCCTGCTGCGGGGGGTGAACGTCGGCGGCTCGCGGCGGGTGAGCTCCGCCGACCTGCGCGACGCGGCCGCCGCCGCGGGTCTCGCCCGGGCGCGGACGTACGCGAACAGCGGCAACCTCGTGGCCGTCGGCGACGCCGGTGACACCGGGGTCGCCGAGCGGGTCGCGGCGGCGCTGGCCGACCGCCTCGGCGGCGACCTGCGCGTCGTCGCGCTGACGGCGGAGCGGGCCGGCGCGCTGCTCGCCGCCGACCCGTTCCCCGACGCCGTCACGGACCATCCCTCCCAGGTCCAGGTGCACGTGGGGCCCGAGCCCGTGGACGCCGACGCGCTCGCCCGGCTGATGGAGGGGCGACCGGAGCGGTTCGCGGTCACGGACGGCGTGCTCTACGTGGACTACGTGGCGGGCATCGGCCGGTCGAGGCTCACCCCGGCGCTGGTGGACCGGGCCGCGGGCACCTGGACCACGGCGCGGAACTGGAACACCCTGACCCGGCTGGTCGCGATGGCCCACGACACCACCTGACGCGCACGCACCACGGGTCCGCCGGAACGTTAGGCTGGCCCGCGGTGAGCCGGGAAGTCTGGTCGGTGGCACCGGCTGCGACGCCGGAGGACGAACGACCCCACGACCGGACAGGAGCACGACCCTGACTCCCGAGACCACGACCCCGTCCGCCGGCGACCGGCTGCGCCGGTGGGCCTCCCGCGAGACCACCGGCGGCGCGCTGCTCATCGGCGCCGCGGTCCTCGCCCTGATCTGCGCCAACGCCCCGTGGCGCGACTGGTACCTCTCCCTGTCGGAGACGGTGCTCGGCTTCGACCGCCTGGGGCCGCTGAGCATCCACCTCGACCTCACCGTCGCCGAGTGGGCCGCGGACGGCCTGCTCGCGATCTTCTTCTTCGTGGTCGGCGTCGAGCTCAAGCACGAGTTCGTGGCGGGCAGCCTGCGCAGCCCGAAGGAGGCGGGCGTGCCGATGCTCGCCGCCGTCGGCGGCATGGTGGTGCCCGCCCTCATCTACTCGGTGTTCGTCGTCGGGCTCGGCGAGCCGGGCGCGCTCGAGGGCTGGGCGATCCCGACGGCCACCGACATCGCGTTCGCGCTCGGCGTGCTCGCCGTCTTCGGCAAGGGCCTGCCCGCCGCCGTCCGCACGTTCCTGCTCACCCTCGCGGTGGTCGACGACCTGCTGGCGATCGTCGTCATCGCGATCTTCTACACCGACCACCTCGACTTCGGCTACCTCGCGGCGTCCCTGGCGTTCGTCGCCCTGTTCGGCTGGCACGTGCGCTCGCGCCGCCCGTACTGGTGGGTGCTGGTGCCGCTCTTCGTCGTCGCGTGGGCGCTGATGCACGCCTCGGGCGTGCACGCCACCGTCGCGGGCGTGCTCATGGGCTTCACGGTGGCGGCACGTCCCACCCACGGCGAGGCGGCGCCGCGCACCCACCGGTACGAGCGCGCGGTCAAGCCGTGGTCGCAAGGCGTGGCGCTGCCCGTCTTCGCGTTCTTCGCGGCGGGGGTGAACCTCGTCGACGGCGGCGGCATCACCGAGATCCTCGGCCAGCCGGTGGTGCCGGCGATCACCGTCGGGCTGGTGGTGGGCAAGCTGCTCGGCGTGCTCGGCACGACCTGGCTGGTCACGCGGCTCACCCCTCTGCGGCTGGCGCAGGGCATCGGCGTGCGCGACCTGCTACCGGTCGCGTTCCTCGCCGGCATCGGTTTCACGGTGGCGCTGCTGGTGGCCGAGCTGTCCTTCGGGCACGCGTCGGAGCACACGGAGGGCGCCAAGGCCGCGATCCTCATCGGGTCGGTGATCTCGGCCGTGCTCGGCGCGCTGACGCTGCGCTGGGACGCGCGGCGCGCCCGGACGAGCGACATGAACCTCGACGGCGTGGACGACGCCGTCGCGGACTTCATCGGGGACGAGCGGGACCGCCAGGAGCACTGACGCCGGGGGCGGGGGACGGCACGCTCGCCCCCGCCACCGCGCAGGCGAGCTCCGGCGCGGGGGTCATCGCGGCGCCGGCCGGCTCCACCCGCGGGGCCGGCTCGGCCGCCCGCGTGCCCCAGGCGCTGAGGACCCGGTCGACGACGAACCCGAGCACGGTGCCGACGACCACGCCGACCGCGACGGCGAGCAGCGGGCGGTCGCCGAGCGACTGCGCGGCCACCACGCCGATGAGCACGGACCAGCCCGCCCAGGCAATGGAGGCCACCGCCGAGAGGGCCATGAAGCGGCGGCGGGAGAACCCGACCGCCCCGGCGGTGACGTTGACCGCCATCCTGCCCACGGGCACGAAGCGCGCCCCGAGGACGACGGACGCGCCCCGCCGCTCGAAGGAGCGGACGGCCCACGCCACCGCGCGGCGCCCTCGGGGACCGCGCAGGAACGGCACGCGGGTGGCCCCGACGGCCCTGCCGAGGGCGTAGGCGACCTGGTCCCCGCACCAGGCGCCGAGGGCCGCCACCAGCACCACGAGGGCGAGGTTCACGCCCGACCCGGACTCGGCGCCCACCGCCAGCATGATGATCACGGTCTCGCCCGGCACCGGCGGGAAGAAGCCGTCCGCCGCCGTCGACACGAACAGCGCCGGGAAGGCCCAGGCGGAGGCGACGAGCGCGAAGAGCGTGCTCTCCAGCTGCGCCCACGTCTGAGCCAGCGTCGAGGCGACCGTGTCGATCATGCCTCCACCCTCCGGCGTCGGGCCGCGCCGCCACCATCGGGTGTGCCCCCGGTTCTACCCTGGGGGAACCCTGAGCCGGCCCCGCCGCGGATGTTCCCCCCGGGGTCATCCGGGGGGACGCCGGGCGGCCCAGCAGCACGTCGCGGCTGCGGTCCACCTGGTCGCGCAGCGCCTCGAGCAGCGCGGCGACCGCGGGACGCCGCCACGACTCGGGGTGCACCACCGCCCAGTACGGCAGCCGGTCGCGCACCTCGTGGTCGAGCACCCGCACCAGGTCCGGGTGCCGGTCGGCCATGAAGCAGGGCAGGAACCCGACGCCGGCGCCCGACCGGGTGGCCTCGACGTGCACGAAGACGTTGGTGGAGGTGAGCGCGTCGCGCATGCCGGGGACGAGTCGTCGCGGCGCGTCGAGCGCGTCCACCTGAAGCATCGAGTTCACGAAGTACACGAGCCCGTGGCCGGCGAGGTCGGCGACGGACCCGGGGACGCCGTGCCGGTCGAGGTAGTCCCGGGACGCGTACATCCCCAGCTCGTACTCACCCAGCCGCTGCGCCTTGGCCCGGCCGACCTGCGGCTCGCCCACGACCACCTCGACGTCGACGCCGGAACGGTGCTGCGTCGCGTGCCGGGTCACGGTGACGAGCTCCACGGAGAGCCCCGGGTGCGCGCGGCGCAGGGCCGCCACCGCCGGGGACGCCAGGTATGCGCTGAACCCGTCGGTCGCCGTCATCCGCACGACGCCCGTGACCGGGTCGGGCCGGCCCTCGGCGTCGGAGAGCCCGGCCACCGCCGCGGCCACCGCCTCGGCCGCGCGTGCCGCGCGCTCCCCCAGCCGGGTGAGCTCCCACCCGTCCGCGCCGCGCACCAGCACCCGGCCGCCGAGGGCCCGCTCGAGCGCCGCGACGTTGCGCGCGACGGTCGTGTGGTTGACGCCGAGCACCTCCGCCGCGGTCGTGTACCGGCCGGAGCGCGCCACCTCGAGCAGCACGAGGAGCTGGTCGGGCGAGGGCTGCGGCGTCGTCGGCACGACGGCACCCTACGGCCGCCGACCGGTGGTGTGCATCCGTGCACACCGGGCCTGCTCGGTTGGTCGTTGCGCGCACACCGGTGCGACGGGCAGCATCCTGGGCGTCAGGTGGCGACAGCCACGGTGTCAACGACGACACGGAGGACCCCATGGCCGCGGGCCAGAACACAGCGCCGGGACGCGCGACGGACGGCACGGACGAGGGCGGCAGCGACCGGCCGCTGCTCACGCGGATCGTCTCGGCCTCGATGGCCGGGACGGTCGTCGAGTGGTACGACTTCTTCCTCTACGCGACCGCCGCGGCGCTCGTGTTCGACAAGGTGCTGATGCCCGCGATGGGCAACGAGTACGACGGCATCATCGCCGCCTTCGTCACCTACGCGATCGGCTTCCTCGCCCGGCCTCTGGGCGGCGTGATCTTCGGTCACCTCGGCGACCGGCTGGGCCGCAAGCACACGCTGCAGATCACGATCATGATGATCGGCGCCGCGACGGTGCTCATGGGCTGCCTCCCGAGCTACGACACCATCGGCCTGGCGGCGCCCGCCCTCCTGGTGCTGCTGCGCTTCGTGCAGGGCATCGCCCTGGGCGGGGAGTGGGGCGGCGCCGTCCTGCTCGTCGCGGAGCACGCCCCCGACCGCACCCGCGCCACCTGGACCGCCTGGCCGCAGGCCGCCGTCCCGGTCGGCAACCTGCTCGCCACCGCCGTGCTGTGGCTCATGTCGACGACCCTCAGCGACGCCGCGTTCCTCTCCTGGGGCTGGCGCGTCGCCTTCTGGCTCTCGGCCGTGGTCGTCCTCGTCGGCTACTGGATCCGCACGACCATCACCGACGCCCCGATCTTCGAGGAGGCGAAGGCCGAGATCGAGGAGGGCAAGGCCGCCGGCTACGGCGTCGTCGACGTCGTGAAGCGCTACCCGCGCGGCGTGCTCACCGGCATGGGCCTGCGGTTCGCGGAGAACATCATGTACTACCTCGTCGTGAGTTTCTCGATCGTCTACCTCGGGACCGGGCTGGGGATGGACACGGCCTCGATCCTCGGGGTCATCGCCATCGCCCACGCGTTCCACTTCGGCGTGATCCTGTGGGTGGGCCGGCTCGCCGACCGGCTCGGTCGCCGGCCGGTGTACCTGGCGGGCGCGATCCTCGGCGGCACCTGGGGCCTGTGGGCGTTCCCGGCCTTCGGCACGCGGAACACGCTCGTGGCGCTCGCCGTCATCATGGTGGGCCTGCTGTTCCACGCCCTGATGTACGCCGGCCAGCCCGCGATCATGGCCGAGATGTTCCCGACCCGGATGCGGTACTCGGGCGTGTCGATCAGCTACCAGGTGACGTCGATCGTGGCCGGGTCGCTGGCCCCCGTCCTCGCCACGACGTGGCTCAAGACCACCGGGTCGTGGTGGCCGACCGCCGTCTACCTCCTGGTGGCGGGTGCCGTCACCACCGTGGCGGTGCTGAGCATGCGCGAGACCCGCGGCATCTCGCTGCGCGAGGTCGACGCACGCGACCGTGCGGCCGCCGGAGCCGCGGCGTGACGGCACGGCCCGCCCGTCCGGTGGCCGGCGAGCCCACGCTCGCCGGCCGCCGGGCCCTCGTCACCGGCGGCGCGTCGGGCATCGGCGCCGCCTGCGCCCAGGAGCTGGCCGCCCGCGGCGCGCACGTGGTCGTCGCCGACGTCGACACCGACGGCGCGAAGCGCCTCGCCGACGAGCTGGGCGGCGAGGCGTGGGTCGTCGACCTCGCCGACACCCGCGCGCTCGACGACCTGCGGCTCGAGGTGGACGTGCTCGTCAACAACGCCGGCATCCAGCGGGTGAGCCCGGTCGAGGACCTCGCGCCCGACGACTTCCGGCTCCTGCACCGCCTCATGCTCGAGGCCCCGTTCCTCCTGGTACGGGCGGCGCTGCCGCACATGTACGCCCAGGGGTGGGGGCGCGTCGTCAACGTCTCCTCGGTGCACGGGCTCGTCGCCTCACCGTTCAAGGCGGCGTACGTCTCGGCCAAGCACGGCCTGGAGGGGCTGTCCAAGGCCGTGGCGCTCGAGGGCGGGCCCCGCGGCGTCACGAGCGTCTGCGTCAGCCCCGGCTACGTGCGCACCCCGCTCGTCGAGCGGCAGGTGGCCGACCAGGCCGCCGCGCACGGGATCCCGGAGTCCGACGTGCTGGCCGACGTCATGCTCGCCGAGCCGGCGATCAAGCGGCTGGTCGAGCCGCAGGAGGTCGCCTCCCTGGTCGGGTGGCTCACCGGCCCCGACGCCTCGATGGTCACCGGCGCCTCGTGGACCGTCGACGGCGGGTGGAGCGCCCGCTGATCGTGCGGCAGGGTGCGACGAGGGCGCGACGGCGCGTCCGCACGGTCGACGACGACACGACAGGGAGGTCGGGCACATGAGCCACACCCAGGACACCGCGACACCACCGGGGACGCCACCGCCGTCCCGCAACCCGTTCGCGCGGGCGATGCGGCCGCTCAACACGCTGGTCGAGCGGTTCATCCCCAGTGCGCTGGTCTTCGCGATCCTCCTCACGCTGGTGGTCGCGGTCCTGGCGCTCGCGCTCACCGACGCGGGGCCGGTGGACGTCCTCGTCGCGTGGGGCGACGGGCTGGCGGGGCTGCTCGCGTTCATGACCCAGATGGCCTTGATCCTCCTGCTGGGGCACATGCTCGCCAACACGCGACCCGTGCGGCGGCTGCTCGCCGCCCTCGGCGCCGTGCCGCGCACGCCGCTGCAGGCGTACGTGTTCGTCTTCGTCGTCGCGGCGGTCGCCTCCCTGCTGCAGTGGGGGCTGGGCCTCGTGGTCGGCGGCATCCTCGCGCGCGAGGTCGCGGCGCAGGCCCGGGAGAAGGGGCTGCGGCTCCACTTCCCGCTGCTCGTCGCGGCCGGGTTCTCGGGCTTCGTCGTGTGGCACATGGGCTACACGGGCTCCGGCCCCCTGACGGCGGCCACGGAGGGCTCGTTCATCGCCACCCAGCTGGGCACGACGGTGCCCGTCGGTGAGACGACCTTCTCGACCTGGAACCTCGTCGCCGCCGTGGCCACGATCGTCGTGGTGGCGGTCGCGCTCGCGCTCGTCGCCCCGCGCGGCGGCGACCGGGTCGTCGAGCTGTCGGTCGACGCACGGGAGAAGCCCGCGGAGGTGGACGACGACGTCGAGACCCCGGCCGACCGGCTCGACGCCTCGCGCTGGCTCACGACCCTCGTCGGCGTCGCGGTCGTCGCGTACCTGGTCGTCTACTTCTCCCGCGGCGGCACTCCGACGCTCGACATCGTGAACTGGACGTTCCTCGCCCTGATCATGCTGCTGGTGCGCAACCCGTTCGAGCTCATGGCGCTGGTCAAGGCCGCGGCGACGAACGTGGGCGACATCCTGCTGCAGTTCCCCCTCTACGCCGGCATCCTCGGCATGATGACCGCCACCGGGCTGGTCGCCGTCCTGTCCGACTGGTTCGTGAGCATCTCCACGCCGAGCACCTTCGGCGTCCTCTCGCTGCTGTCCGCGGGGCTGGTCAACTTCTTCGTGCCCTCGGGGGGCGGCCAGTTCGCCGTCCAGGCACCGATCCTGCTGGACGCCGCGAACGACCTCGGCGTCAACCCCGCCGTCGCGATCATGGCCATCTCCTACGGCGACCAGTGGACCAACATGATCCAGCCGTTCTGGGCGCTGCCGCTGCTCGCCATCGCCGGGCTCAAGGTGCGCGACATCCTCGGCTACACCACCGTCACGCTCGTCGCGTCCGGCCTCGTCTTCGCGGCCACGCTCCTCGTCGTCGGCGCCGGCTGAGCGCGGTGCCCGACCCCGCCCCCTCGTCACCGCAGGAAAGGACCCCCATGACCATCACCACCGCGCCCGCCCGCGGGCGGGACAAGGTCGTCGCGACGGCGGCCGACGCCGTCGCCGACGTGCCCGACGGCGCGTCCCTCGCCGTCGGCGGCTTCGGTCTCTGCGGCGTCCCGGCCGCGCTGGTCCAGGCGCTGCTCGACGCCGGCACCACCGACCTGTCGGTGGTGAGCAACAACTGCGGCGTCGACGACTGGGGCCTCGGCCTGCTGCTGGCCGCCGGGCGCATCCGGCGGATGACCGGCTCGTACGTGGGCGAGAACCGGGAGCTCGAGCGGCAGTTCCTGGCCGGGGAGCTGGAGCTGGTGCTCACGCCCCAGGGCACGCTCGCCGAGCAGCTGCGGGCGGGCGGCTCCGGGATCGCGGCGTTCTGGACCCGCACCGGTGTGGGCACCCAGGTGGCCGACGGCGGGCTGCCGCGCCGGTACGACGGCGCGGGCGGGGTCGCCGTGGCGTCGCCGCCCAAGGAGGTGCGGTCGTTCACGGCGGCGGACGGCACGAGCGCCGAGCACGTGCTCGAGGAGGCGATCGCCACCGACTTCGCGCTCGTGCACGCCGCGCGGGGCGACCGGCACGGCAACCTCGTCTTCCACCGCTCGGCCCGGAACTTCTCCCCGCTGGCCGCCATGGCGGGCCGGGTGTGCGTCGCGCAGGTCGAGGAGCTGGTCGAGCCGGGCGGGATCGACCCCGACGACGTGCACCTGCCGGGGGCGTACGTGCACCGCGTGGTGCACGTACCCGGCGGGGAGAAGCGCATCGAGAAGCGCACCACCACCCCGACGACGCCGTTCCCGACCTCGACCCCGAAGGAGGGCTGAGCCGTGCCGCTCACCCGCGACGAGATGGCCGCGCGCGCCGCGGCGGAGCTGGCCGACGGCTGGTACGTGAACCTGGGCATCGGCCTGCCCACGCTCGTGCCGAACCACGTGCCGCCCGGTCGTCACCTGGTGCTCCAGTCGGAGAACGGGCTGCTCGGGGTGGGGCCCTATCCGGCCGAGGACGCGGTGGACGCCGACCTGATCAACGCCGGCAAGGAGACGGTCACCCTGCTGCCCGGCGCCTCCGTGTTCGACTCCGCGACCAGCTTCGGCATGATCCGCGGCGGCAAGATCGACGCCGCGGTGCTCGGCGGCATGCAGGTCTCCGCGACCGGTGACCTGGCCAACTGGATGATCCCCGGCAAGGTCGTCAAAGGTCCCGGCGGTGCGATGGACCTGGTGCACGGGGCGCGCCGCGTGATCGTCCTGATGGAGCACACCGCGAAAGACGGCTCGCCGAAGCTCCTGCCGCGGTGCACCCTGCCGCTCACCGGGCGGGCCGTGGTGCATCGCGTCATCACCGATCTGGCCGTGCTGGACGTCGCCCCGGGCGGCTTCGTGCTGCGCGAGCTCGCCCCCGGGGTCACGGCAGACGACGTCGCGGCGGCCACGGGCGCGCCCGTGGCCCTCGACGGTCTCCCGGCGGTCGCCTGAGCCCTCCTCGCGAGCCTCAGGCGGTCCGGCGCGACCGCGCGACGAGCACCAGCGCGACGAGCACGCCGACGACGCTCGTCGCGGCGGCCGCCCAGAACGCCGCCGAGTAGGCGCCCGCGGGGTCCGCCGTGCCGGCGGCGAGCAGCGCCGTGACCACGGGCGCGGCCGCCGCGGAGCCGACGGTGCGGACCACGCTGTTGAGCCCGGTCGCGGCGCCGGTCTCCGTGGGCGGCGACCAGGTGACGACCAGCTGGGCGCAGACGGCGTACCCGATGCCGTTGCCCAGGCCGAGCACGGAGAACGCCGCGACGACCGCCCACGGCGTGGCCGGCCACAGCGCGAGCCCGACCGCACCGACCGCCATCACGCCCGCCGCGAGGCCTGCCGTGCCACCCGGGCCGACCCGCCGCACCAGCGCGGGGGTCGCCCGGCCGCCGAGGAACACGAGCACGGCGCTGGGGAGCATGGCCAGGCCGGAGACGGTCACGCTCATCCCGTGCCCGTAGCCCGTGGCCGCGGGCGCCTGCATGAGCAGGGGCAGCGCGACGTAGCAGACGTAGGGCACGAAGCCGACGGCCACGGTGAGCAGGCTGACCAGGACGATCGGGCCGTGGCGGAAGGTGCGCACGTCCACCACCGGTGCGACCGTGCGCCGCTCGACGAGGACCAGGGCCACGAGCAGCAGCACACCCACGACGCCGACCCCGACGGTCCGGACCGAGCCCCAGCCCCACGCGCCGCCCTGGGAGACGGCGAGCAGCACGCCCACGAGGCCGCCCGCGAGCAGCGCGATGCCGGGCCAGTCGGTGCGGCGCTGGACGGCCGGTGCGCCGCCGCGCGGCACCCAGGCCGCGACGAGCGCGCCCGAGCCGAGGATCAGGGCCGCACCGAGCACGAACAGCCAGCGCCACGACAGCGCGTCGACCACGACGCCGCCCACCACGAGCGCGGCACCCGCGCCGAGCCCGATCATCCCGGGGATCCAGCCGAACGCCGCGGCGAGCCGCGGACCGGTCAGCACGGAGCGGGCGAGCGCGAGCGCCAGCGGGAACGTCGCCGTGCTCACGCCCTGGACCACGCGCGCCGCGAGCAGCACCCCGAGCGTCGGGGCGGCCGCCGCGACCAGGGTGGCGGCGGCGAACACCACGATCGTGCCGAGCAGCACCCGCCGGTGGCCGAAGCGGTCGCCCAGGTTCCCGACGACCGGCGCCAGCACGGCGCCGGCGAGCAGGAAGGCGGTGAGGATCCACCCGGTGCCCTGCGCGGTGGCGCCGAGCTCACGACCGAGCGTCGGAAGCGCCGGCACGACGAGCGTCTGCATGAGCGAGAACGCCAGCACGGCCGCGCTCAGCGCGAACGTCACGCGGCCGGGGCGGCGCACGAGGGTGCTGTCGGTCGGGCTGTCGTCCTGCCTGGAGGCGCCGTCGGGCGCCGGGCTGGTCGGAGGCACAGGCGTGCTCGCTCTCTCGTGGTGAGGTGGCTGCGCCTCGTCGCGCGGACCGGAATGAAACGGAACGGAATCGCCGTTCCGATTGAGCCTAGCACCCCGGCGCGGGCTACCGTGTGGCCATGCCCCCTCCCGCCGACGACGCTGCCGTCGACCCTGCCGAGCACGTCGCCCGTCCGCTCCCCGGACGGAAACGCGAGGCGCGCGCCAACGACACGGCCGTGCTGACCGCCGCGCGCGAGGTCTTCGCCGCCCAGGGGCACGGCGCGTCCATGGCCGACGTCGCCCGGCACGCCGGCGTCGGCGTCGGCTCGGTGTACCGCCGCTACCCCACCAAGGAGGCCCTGGTCGAGGCGCTGCGCGTGCACGGCGTCCGCGAGGCCGCCCGGCTCGCGGCCGAGGTCGCCGACGAGGTCGAGGAGGCGCGTCCCGCCGGCACCGACGGCGCCGTCGGCACGTTCCTCGCCCGGCAGATCACGAGCGCCACGGGCCCCATCCTGCGCCCCACCGGAGCGACGGGACCGTTGCCGGCGGACCTCGCCGCCGTCACGGACGAGCTGCACGCCGGCCTCGAACGGCTCGTCGCGCACGACCGCGCGGCCGGTCTGCTGCCCACGGGGTTCACCACCGCCGACGTCATGCAGCTCCTGCTGCACCTGCGGCCGTCACTCCCTTTCCCCCGGGCCGAGGCGGACGCCCTGCACCTGCGCTACCTCGGCCTCGTGCTGGCCGGGCTCCGCGCCCGCGCCGGCGACGGCGCCGCGCTCGGCGACGGCCCCCGCTGGGACGAGTGGGTCGGCGCCTGGCACGACTGACGACCCTCACGCGTGCGGCGCGTGCCGCTCCAGGAACTCGTACACCTCGGTGGTGTCCACGCCCGGGAATGCCCCGGACGGCATCGCCGCCAGCATCGACGCGTGCGGGCGGGCGCTGGGGAACGCGTGCCCGTCCCAGCGCCGGGCGAGCGGCTCGGCCGGCCGGCGGCAGCACCGCTCGTCCGGGCAGCGCGACGTGCTGCGCGCCGTCGTCTCGCGGCCGAGGAACCACTTGACCTGCGCGTACGGCACGCCGACGCTCACCGAGAACCGTCCGTCCGCCGTGTCCGTCACACGCGACGTGCACCAGTACGTTCCGGTGGGCGTGTCCGTGTACTGGTAGTACGGGCTGAGGCGGTCGGCGACGGAGAACACCACCCGCGCCGTCCAGTGCCGGCACACGTGCTGCCCCTCGACCGTGCCGAGGGGGTCCGCCGGGAACCGCACGCCGTCGTTCTCGTACGCCTTGTGGATCGCCCCCGACTCGTGCACCTTCATGAAGTGCACCGGGATGCCCAGGTGCCGCGTGGCCAGGTTGGTGAAGCGGTGGGCCACCGTCTCGTAGGAGACCGCGAAGGCGTCGCGCAGGTCCTCCAGGGAGATCGCGCGGGCCTCCTTGGCCTCCCGCAGCCGCTTGACCGCCTCGCGCTCCGGCACCAGCAGGGCCGCGCACAGGTAGTTCGCCTCGACCCGCTGGCGCAGGAACTCCCGGTAGTCCCGGGGCTCGGCGTGCTCGAGCACGTGCGACGCGAGGGCCTGCAGCACGGCCGAGCGCGCGTCCGAGCGCCCGCGGATCCCGTTGCTCGGCAGGTACACCCGCTGGTGACGCTGGTCGATGACGGCGCGGGTGGACTGCGGCAGGTCCGGCTCGTAGTGGATCGAGAAGCCCAGGTGTGCGGCGAGCTCGCCCACCGCGCGCTGCGGGAGCGGGCCGCGACCGTGCCCGACGTCGTCGAGCATCCCGCGGGCGACGACCTCCAGGTCGGGGAAGTAGTTGTCCTGCGCACGCATGTCGGCCCGCAGCTCGGTGTTGGCGCGCCGCGCCTCCTCCGGGGTGAGCGCGCGCTCGGAGTGCAGCCGCTCCAGCTCCCGCTGGAGGCCGACGATCGCCTCCAGGGCGTCGGTCGGCAGGGACTTGCCCACCTTCACCGGGTGCACGCCGAGCGCGGAGAAGAGCGACCCCCTTTGCACGCGCTCCAGCTCGATCTCCAGCGCGTCGCGGTGCGACGGCGGCTCCGCCGAGAGCAGGTCCTCGACGCTCGCGCCGAGCGCCCGGGCCACGGCCTGCAGCCGCGCGATCGTGGGCTCGCGCTTGCCGTTCTCCAGCATCGAGACCTGTGACGGCGCACGTCCGATCGCGTCTCCGAGCTGTTCCAGGGTCATACCGCGGCGGGTGCGCAGGTGCCGGATACGGCGGCCGATCGTGAGGGCGTCAGCCTCGCGCTCGATCGGCAGCGTCGCGTCGTCCCGGGTACCGGTCCGCGGTTCGGTCGAGATGGCCATGCTTGAGGGTGACACGCGCCACACCTTCCGTCCAGGAGAAGAACGTCGGAATTTCTCCCCGGAAGTGCTGGCCGTGGGGTGGCGCGGCGCGCGAGGGTCGTCGTCATCGGCAGCACGAGAGAACCACCGAGAGACGAAAGAGGCACCCCATGACCGCCACCCTCGAGCCCCGCACCAGCACCGCCGCGGGCGACCAGACGCAGACCGCCGCCGAGCTCGCCGAGCAGTGGGCGACCGACCCCCGCTGGGCGGGCGTCGAGCGCACGTACACGGCCGAGGACGTCGTCGCGCTGCGGGGCTCCGTCGGCGAGGAGTTCACCCTGGCCCGCCGCGGCGCGGAACGGCTGTGGCGCCAGCTGCACTCCGAGGACTTCGTGAACGCCCTCGGCGCGCTCACGGGCAACCAGGCCGTGCAGCAGGTCAAGGCGGGCCTGCAGGCCGTCTACCTGTCGGGCTGGCAGGTGGCCGGCGACGCGAACCTCGCGGGCCAGACCTACCCCGACCAGTCGCTGTACCCGGCCAACTCCGTGCCCGCCGTCGTGCGGCGCATCAACAACGCGCTGCTGCGCGCCGACCAGATCGACGTCGCCGAGAACGGTGCGCCGACCCGCGACTGGCTGGCCCCGATCGTGGCCGACGCCGAGGCCGGGTTCGGCGGCCCCCTCAACGCCTACGAGCTGATGCGGTCGATGATCGCGTCGGGCGCCGCAGGCGTGCACTGGGAGGACCAGCTCGCCAGCGAGAAGAAGTGCGGCCACCTGGGCGGCAAGGTGCTGATCCCCACGCAGCAGCACGTGCGCACGCTCAACGCGGCGCGGCTCGCGGCCGACGTGTCCGACGTGCCGAGCGTCGTCATCGCCCGCACGGACGCCGAGGCCGCCACGCTGCTCACGTCGGACGTCGACGAGCGCGACCGCCCCTTCCTCACCGGCGGGCGCACGGGCGAGGGCTTCTACGAGGTGCGCAACGGGATCGAGCCGTGCGTCGCGCGCGCCAAGGCCTACGCCCCGTACGCCGACCTCATCTGGATGGAGACCGGCACCCCGGACCTCGAGCTCGCGCGCACGTTCGCCGAGGCCGTCAAGGCCGAGCACCCGGACCAGATGCTGGCGTACAACTGCTCGCCGTCGTTCAACTGGAAGAAGCACCTGGACGACGACACGATCGCGAAGTTCCAGCGCGAGCTCGGCGCGATGGGCTTCACGTTCCAGTTCATCACCCTCGCCGGGTTCCACGCCCTGAACTACTCGATGTTCGACCTCGCCCACGGCTACGCCCGGGAGCAGATGTCCGCGTACGTGCGGCTGCAGGAGGCCGAGTTCGCCGCCGAGGAGCGCGGCTACACCGCCACGAAGCACCAGCGCGAGGTCGGCACCGGCTACTTCGACCGCGTCTCGACGGCGCTCAACCCCGACGCCGCCACCCTCGCGCTCGCCGGCTCCACCGAGGCCGCGCAGTTCTGAGCCGCCCACCGGCCGCTCCCCCACCCAGCCCAGCCCCGATCGACCGGAGGCACGCCATGACCACGCTCGCTCCCCCGACCACCAGCCCCTCCACGGCGACCCCGCTCGCCGACACCGCAGCCGACCCGCTCGTCTGGGGCGGGACGTCGCTCGCGGAGGGCCACGTCAGCGTCAGCGCCCCGCTGGGGCCGCGCGACGAGGAGATCCTCACCCCGGAGGCGCTGGCGTTCCTGGCGATGCTGCACGACCGGTTCGCCGACGACCGCACCGCCCTGCTGCTGGAGCGGCAGCGCCGGATGCGGCGCATCGCGGACGGCGACGACCCGGACTTCCACCCGGCCACCCGGCCCGTGCGCGACGACCCGTCCTGGCGGGTCGCCGGCGCGGCCGGGGCGCCGGGGCTGAGCGACCGCCGCGTCGAGATCACCGGCCCGACGGACCCCAAGATGACGATCAACGCGCTCAACTCCGGGGCGCGGTGCTGGCTGGCCGACGCCGAGGACGCGCAGTCCCCGACGTGGCGCAACGTGGTGGAGGGCCAGCTGGCCCTCCACGACGCGATCCGCGGCACGCTGACGTTCACCAACCCGGCCGGCAAGCGGTACGCCCTGCGCTCGACGGACCTCACCGAGCTGCCGACGATCGTCTTCCGGCCGCGCGGGTGGCACCTGTTCGAGTCGCACCTGGCGTACACGGGCCCGGACGGGAGCACGCAGCCGGCGTCGGGCACGCTGGTGGACTTCGGCCTGTACCTGTTCCACAACGCCCACGAGCTGGTCTCCCGCGGGCGGGGCCCGTACTTCTACCTGCCGAAGCTCGAGGGCTACCGCGAGGCGCGGCTGTGGAACGAGGTCTTCGAGGTGGCGCAGGACGCGCTCGGCATCCCGCGGGGCACCGTCCGCGCGACCGTGCTCATCGAGACGCTGCCCGCCGCGTTCGAGATGGAGGAGATCCTCTACGAGCTGCGCGACCACTGCGCCGGGCTCAACGCCGGGCGCTGGGACTACCTCTTCAGCGTCATCAAGTGCTTCCGCACGCGAGGGTCGTCGTACGTGCTGCCCGACCGGGGGCAGGTGACGATGACGGCGCCGTTCATGCGGGCGTACACGGAGCTGCTGGTCGCCACGTGCCACCGGCGCGGGGCGCACGCGATCGGCGGGATGAGCGCCTTCATCCCCGACCGCCGCTCCCCCGAGGTGACCGAGCGTGCCGTCGGGCAGGTGTGGGCCGACAAGACGCGCGAGGCCGCGGCCGGCTTCGACGGCACCTGGGTGGCGCACCCGGACCTGGTCGAGGTGGCGCGGGGCGCGTTCGACGAGGTGCTCGGCGAGCGGGAGCACCAGGTGGACCGGCTGCGCGACGACGTCGAGGTGGGGCAGGCGGAGCTGCTCGACGTCGCGTCGGCCCGGCGCTCGGGGGCGACCGTCACCGCGGCGGGCCTGCGGACCAACGTGTCCGTGGGCGTGCGGTACATCGAGTCGTGGTTGCGCGGGGTCGGCGCGGCCGCGATCGACCACCTCATGGAGGACGCGGCCACGGCCGAGATCTCCCGGTCGCAGGTGTGGCAGTGGGTGGCGTCCGGCACGACGACGGAGGACGGCCTGCCCGTCACCCGCGTGCGGTGCGAGGCCGTGCTGCGCGACGTGCTGCGCGGCCTGCCCCGGTCGTCGGACGACCGGTTCGACGACGCGGTCGCGCTGTTCCGCGAGGTGGCCCTCGGCGAGGAGTTCCCCCCGTTCCTCACCACCGGCGCCTACGCCCGGTACCTCGCGGGCTGAGCAGCAACCGCGCCCGCCCGTCGCCTGTGGACAACGCCGGCGGGCGGGCGCGCCGTTGCGGCAGGGTGACGACGCATGGACACCACCACCCCGTTCCGCCCGGGCGACGAGGTCGCCGACGACGCCGAGCTCCTGGAGCTCGCCCACTTCCTCGCCGGGGGCACGTCCCCGCGGCGGCGCACCCTCACCGTCACGTGGCTCGACGCCGACGACCGGCTCGTCGGCCTCGCCCTGCCGATCGACGACGTGCCCGTCCGCCCCGATGCCGTCGCGCTCGCCGGCCTGGGCACCGTGCTGCGCAGCGTGGTCGACGACGAGGCCCCGGGAGGCTGCGCCGTCGTCGTCCTCGAGCGCCCGGGCGACGCGACCCTCACCGCCGACGACCGCGCCTGGAACCGCGACCTGCGCGCGCAGGCCGACGCCCAGGGCGTCCGCCTGCGCGGCTTCTTCGTCGCCGCCGGCGGCCAGGTGCGGCCGCTGGCGCTCGACGACGCCTGACGTCCCGGTGCTCCGCAGGCGCCCCCGTGCAGCGCGACCGTCCGGTCACCGGCCGTGCGAGAGCAACGGCTCCACGACCGCGGGCGGCAGCGGGAGGCGACCCATCTCGTCCGCGAGCGCCTGGGCCGCGGCCCCGTAGCGCTGCTCGTGCAGGACGGCACGCAGCGCGACGCGGAGCCGGTCGGCGAGCCCCGGGCCCGCCTCGACCGCGACCCCCGCCTGCAGCCGGGCGACCCGGCGCGCGTTGATCCACTGGTCGGAGGCGAACAACGGGACGACCACCTGCGGGACGCCCGCCCCCAGCGCGAGCGTCGTGGTGCCGAACCCCCCGTGCCCGATCATCGCCACCGCATCCGCCATCAGCGCCTCCTGCGGCCACCAGCGCTCGACGTGCACGTTGCGCGGCCACGGGGCCCAGGACTCCGGGTCGCCGTGGGCGCCGACCGTCACCAGGGCGCGCACGTCCACCTCGGCCACGGCCTCGACGGCAGCGGCGTAGGCGTCGTCGAACACACCCTGGGCCGCGGCCACGGTGCCGAAGGAGACGTAGACGAGCGGCGCGTCGGGATCGCCCCACGCGGGGAGCGGCGGGGCCGGTGTGCCGGAGGCCGGGACCCGGTAGCGCACGGGCGGGACACCGTCGTCGCCGTCGTCGCCGTCGTCGTCGTCGAACGAGGGCGGCACGCTGGTGAAGACGGGCTCGGCCGCTGCCGCGGCGGCGAGGTCCCGGTCGACGCCCGCCCCGGCCGCGAGGGCGGCCAGCGGACCGGTCAGCTCGTCGACGAACGTCGTGAGCAGCGACCGCAGCCCGATCGCCACCTGGACGTGCGGGACTCCCGCCGCCTCCGCCGCGACGAGGGAGGCCAGCTCCGCGGGCTCGCGGACCACCAGGTCGGGCCGCCACGCGGCCACGAGCCTCCCGACGGCCGGCAGCGCCGCCACCGGGTCGAGGCGCCCGAACACCTCGGTCATCACCCGTGCGTTCGCCTCCTGCGGGGACAGGCCCGGCAACGCACCGAAGACCGCCGCCAGGGCCCCGGGGTCCGCGTCGTCGAACGGCTCGTGGCGCAGACCGGTCGGCGCCACGTGCTTCGCGAAGGAGGCCGGCGCGGCCACCCGCACGTCGTGCCCGGCCTCGGCGACCGCGCGGGCGAGCGGCACCATCGGCCGGAAGTGCCCCTGACCGCCCGTCGTCCCGAACAGCACCCGCATCCTTCGAGAGTAGGTCGCTCCTGCCCTGCGGAGAGGGCGAAAACCGAGGTCCGGACCGGGACCGGTCAGCCGCCCTCGTCCGTCAGGGCCGCCGCCAGCGCCTCGCGGGTGTGGATCCCGAGCTTGAGGTACACCTTGCGCAGGTGGTACTCCACGGTCTTGGGCGACAGGAACAGGGCGGCCGCCGCCTCCCGGGTGGTGTGCCCGTCGGCCAGCAGCAGCCCCACCTGGAGCTCCTGCGGCGTCAGCTCCGCGCGCCAGCCGGCGCTGGAGCGCCGCACGACCTCCCCGGTGGCGGTGAGCTCCGACGCGGCCCGGTCGGCCCAGCGCGCGGCACCGAGGCGCTCGAACGTCGTGAGCGCCTCGCGCAGCCGCACCCGCGCGTCGACGCGCCGGCCGGCACGGCGCAGCCGCTCCCCGGCCGCGAGCTGCGTGCGGGCGGACTCGAACACGTCGGGCGTCCGGTCGTGCAGGTCGAGGGCCGCGCCGAACGCCTCGTCCAGCTCGGTGTCGGGCCCGACGAGCGCTCTGGCGCGGCAGGCCCGCGCCCGCGCCCAGGGGCGGCCCTTGGCGTCGGCCGCGGCCACGTACGGCGCCACGCGGCGGCGCGCCCCCGCCGGGTCGCCGGTGCGCAGCAGCGCCTCGGCGAGCTCGGGGACGGGCGCCAGGTCGACGTCCTCCATCCCGTGCCTCGCCAGCAGCTCCTCCACCCCGGTGAGCTCCGCCGCCGCGGCCGCGACCTCCCCGCGCGAGAGGGCGAGGTCGCCCAGCGCGAAGTGCACCCAGACCTCCAGGAGGTGCATGTCCCCGTCGCGGCACAGCACCAGCGCCTCGCGCGCGTCGGCCTGGCACCGTGCGGCGTCGCCCTGCCGGGCGGCGTGCCAGCAGCGCCCGGCCAGCGCCGCCGCGAGCGGGGCGAGCTGCCCGGTCTCGCGGGCGATGTCGACGGCGAGCGAGTACTCCGCCGTGGCGCGGTCCCACGCGTCGCCCGCCGCGTGGCCGCGCGCCAGGAGGAACAGCAGCACGGGCAGCTCCGCGGTCGTCGCGACGCCGCGCACCTCGGGGACGCGCCGCCCGAGGGTGGTCCCGTCCGACACGTCCCGCAGGTACAGGGGCACGAGCATGAGCCACTGCCACCACCGCGGGTCGGAGGCGAGCCGGTCGTCCGACTCGAGGATCGGCACGGCCGCCTCGATCTCGGCGGTCCCGCCCCGACCCGCGAGGGTCCGCGCGATGCCGCACCCGACCAGCGCCAGGGCACGCGCCTCGGCCGTCGTGACCGACGGCAGGAGCGACTCGAGGTCGTCGGCGAGCTCGAGGGAGGTCGCCGTGGCGCCCAGGAAGAACGACGTCAGCGCCGCGTCCGCCAGCAGGCGCACCCGGTCGTCGGGGGCCGGCGTGTCCCCGGCGAGGCGGCGCAGCATGGCGACCGACTCGCCCAGCGCCCCGGTGCGGGACGCGACGGCGGCACGCAGCTCGAGCGCCGGGCGCGCGACGGCGGGCGACGGCCGCCGGTCCGCCAGGTCGTCGAGCAGCCGCACCGCCCGCCGGGCGTCCCCCGCGGCCCAGGCGGTGCGCGCGGCCTGGAGCAGCCTGTCGGCACGGTCCTCCGCGGACGGGGTGAGCGCGGCCGCCCGCTGGTACGCCGTCGACGCGACCGCGTACCCGGCGCGTGCGACGGCCCGCTCGGCCGCGGCGGCGAGCTGCGCGGCGACCCCGGCGTCCGGTTTCCAGACCGCCTCCGACAGGTGCCAGGCGCGGCGGTCGTCGTCCCCCGGCGGCAGGACGTCCGCGACGGCGCGGTGCACGACGCGCCGCCGGCCGGCGGGCGTCCCGGAGTAGACGACCGACCGCAGCAGCGGGTGCCGGAACGCGATGCCGCCCGCCGCCGACACGACCAGCCCCGCGTCCTCCGCCGCGCCCAGCGCGGCGGGGTCGAGCCCCAGCACGGTCGCCGCCCCGGCCGTCACGGCCGTGTCGCCGCCGGCGACCGCCGCGACGACGAGCACCTCCTGGGTCTCGGCCGGCAGCCGCCGCACGCGGCGGGCGAAGGCGCGGGTGATCGTCTCGGGGACGGTCGACGGCATGCCGGGCACCTGGGGCCAGAGCGGGTCGGGCTGCGTCGCGAGCTCGATCAGCGCCAGCGGGTTCCCGGCCGCGCGGTCGTAGAGCTCGGCGAACCGGTCCGGCGACACCGGTGCCCCGACCGCGCGCTCCACCAGCGCGCGGGCCGGGGCCTCGGTGAGCCCGGCGAGGACGATCGCCTGCAGGCCGTCGAGCACCGTGCCGATCTCCGGGGTGCGGGCGGCGAGCAGCATCGCCACCCGGTCGGCCGACAGCCGGCGCGCCGCGAAGAGCAGGGCCTGGGTCGAGGGGGCGTCGAGGTCGTGCACGTCGTCCAGCAGCACGGCGACGGGGCCCTGCTCCGCGAGCCGCGTCAGCATCCCGAACGTCGCGGCGCCGACCGCGAGCCGGTCGTCGGTGCCGGGGTCGCCGACCGCGAGCGCCGCGGCGAGCGCGTCCGCCTGGCGGGGCGGCAGCCCGTCGAGCAGGTCGAGGTGGTGCGCGAAGAGCTGGGACAGGCCCGCGAACGCGAGCCCCGCCTCGGCGGGGGTGCCGGTCGCGCGCAGCACCCGCACGGACGGGTCGAGGCCCGCCGCCGTGTGCTCGAGCAGCGCGCTCTTGCCGGCGCCCGGTTCCCCGAGGACGGCGAGGCGGGCAGCCTCCCCGAGCCGGGCACCCGCCAGCAGCCGGTCGATCGTCGCGACCTCGGCGTCGCGCCCCAGGAGCACCTCTCGAGTCTAGGCAGCGCGGCACGACCAGGTGGGGCCCCTGACGCGAAGTCACCCGGTGCGTCCGTAGCGTCGCCAGCAGGGCACTGCCGGCACCCCGCCGACACCCGGCGGACGGAGAGAACGATGACCGACACCCAGGCACCGATCGACACCGACGCGCTGATGGCGTTCGTGTTCCGCGCGGTCGAGGAGGCCGGCGCCACCCTCAACGCGGCGCTCGTCGTCATGGGCGACAAGCTCGGGTACTACCGGGACCTCGCGGCGCACGGGCCGAGCACCCCGGCGGAGCTCGCCGCCCGCACCGGCACCGGCGAGCCGTACGCCCGCGAGTGGCTGAACGCCCAGGCCGCCGGCTCGTACGTGACCTACGACCCGGCGTCGGGTCGCTACACGCTGCCGCCCGAGCAGGCCGTCGCGCTCACCGTGGAGGACAGCCCCGCCTTCCTGCCCGGCCTGTTCCAGATCGCGCTCGGCACGGTGCACGACATGGGCCACATCCTCGACGCCGCGCGCGACGGCACCGGCTTCGGCTGGCACGAGCACGGCGCCGACGTGCACGTCGGGTGCGAGCGGTTCTTCCGGCCCAGCTATCACGCGAACCTCGTCGGTACCTGGCTGCCCGCCCTCGACGGGACGGTGGACCGCCTGACGCAGGGGGCCGTGGTCGCGGACGTCGGCTGCGGCCACGGCTCGTCGACCGTGCTCATGGCGGAGGCGTTCCCGGAGTCGACCTTCGTCGGCTACGACTACCACGAGGGGTCCGTCCGGACCGCCCGGGAGCGTGCGGAGGCCGCGGGCGTGGGCGACCGCGTGCGGTTCGAGGTCGCCTCCGCGCAGGACTTCCCCGGCGCCGGCTTCGACCTCGTGACGATGTTCGACTCCCTGCACGACATGGGCGACCCCGTCGGCGCGGCCCGGCACGTGCGCGACGCCCTCGCCGACGACGGCACCTGGATGATCGTCGAGCCCATGGCCGGCGACCGGGTGGAGGACAACCTCAACCCGGTGGGCCGCGCCTACTACGGCTTCTCCACCCTGCTCTGCACGCCCACGTCGCTCGCCCAGGACGTCGGCCTCGCGCTCGGCACGCAGGCCGGGCCCGCGCGCATCCACGACGTCGTCACCGCCGGCGGGCTCACCCGGTTCCGTGAGGTGGCGCGGACGCCGTTCAACCTGGTCTTCGAGGCG
Source organism: Isoptericola peretonis (assembly GCA_023241745.1). Taxonomy (GTDB): domain Bacteria; phylum Actinomycetota; class Actinomycetes; order Actinomycetales; family Cellulomonadaceae; genus Isoptericola; species Isoptericola peretonis. The sequence continues at coordinate 194,016 of JALQCY010000001.1, forward strand.
CGGCGGTGACGGTCACGCCGCATACCGCGGCGCCATCGCCTCCATCTGGGCCATGACGAGGCGGATCGCCTCGGGCTGCTGGTCCGGCGGGTACCTGTGCTTGATCAGCAGCCGCTTGATCGACGAGCGCAGCTTGGCCTTGACGTCGTCGCGCACGGTCCAGTCGGTCTTCACGTCCCGACGCAGGACCGCGATCAGGTCTCGGGCGATCTCGGCCAGCTTGTCGTCCCCCTGGAGCAGTGCCGCCGACTCGTTCTGCGCGACTGCGTCGTAGAGCGCCAGCTCGTCGTGGCCGAGCGGTGGGTCGAACCGTTCTCCACGCTTCGACTCCGCGACGACGTCGCGGGCCATCTCGACGAGGGCCGCGATCACCTCGGCCGAGGTGAGGTTGGCGTTCGTGTACTTGAGCATGAGCTGGGACAGACGTTCCGAGAAGGCCTCTCGTCGCACGAGGTTGCCCGCGGTGGCGGTGCGCGCCTCCGCGGTCACGAGTGCGCGGAGAGCCTCGATCGTGATCTGCGGGTGTGGGGCATCCTGCGCCTTCGCAAGGAAGTCCGCGTCGAGCTGGTCGAGGCGCGGGCTCTCTAGCCCGGCCGCGCCGTAGACGTCCACGACGTCACGCGCGTCGACCGAGGTGGCCGTGAGCTGGTTGAGGAGGCGCTGGACGTCCTCGGGGATGGGCTGGCCGCTCGCCTGCCGCTCCTCGGCGTCGAGCTTGCCCATCCAGACCCGCACCTCCTCGTAGAAGCGCGCCTCGTCGGCGAGGTCGGCGAGCGACTCGTGCCGGCCAGAGGCGGACCACGCCCGGGAGAGCGCCTGCGCACGACGGCGGTACGCGTCGCCGACGGGCTCCGCGTCGGAGTCCGCGGGCGCCCGGTTCTGCGGCGTGCGCGGGTTCCGGAGCCAGCTCACGACGTCGAGCACCACGCCGATGTACTCGCGGCCGCCCGCGCCCACCTCGCGCAGACGCGCCCGCCACCCGGTGGGCTCGACCAGCTCCCGGAGCACCAGGACGAGACCGCGGGTGGCTTCGGCCACCTCGTCGAGCGGTGTCCCCACCGGCTTCTCGGCCTGGTCCCGGACCGTGTACTGCGCGAGCGCTGCCGCGAGGTTCTCCGCGACGGGCGCGTAGGCGACGAGCACGCCGGCGTCCTTGCCACGGAACGTCCGGTTCACGCGCGCGAGCGTCTGCATCAGCAGCGCTCCGCGCAGCGGACGGTCGAGGTAGAGCGTGTGCAGGGGCGGAGCGTCGAATCCGGTCAGGAGCATGTCCTTGACGATGACGATCTCGAGCTCGTCGCCGGGGTCCTTGAGCCGGTTCTTGATCAGCGTGTTCTCCCCGTCGCGCCGCACGTGGTCGGCGATCGGCGGCTGGTCCCCCGCGTCGCCCGAGTACACGACCTTGACGCGGCCGCGCGTGACGTCGTCGGAGTGCCAGTCGGGCCGTAGCGCGACGATCTGCTCGTACAGCCGGGCGCAGATCTCCCTGGTCCCCGCGACCACGAGCGCCTTGCCTGGCGCGCCGCCGCCGACACCCTGTCCGACGGCCGACGCCGGGCGCACGAGCTCGGCCACGGCGTCCCGCCGGGCCTCCCAGTGATCCACAAGGTCATGGGCCAAGGTCTTGAGCCTGGCCGGCGCGCCGTAGACCGCGTTGACCACGGCCACCGACCTTTCGATCCGTGCGCGTTCGGCGTCGTCCAGACCTGCGGTCGCCTCGTCCGCCGCGGTGTCGATCGCGGTGGGGTCGACGTCGGCGGGGAAGCCCACCTTGACCAGTCGCGACTCGAAGTACACCGGGACGGTGGCTCCGTCGGCGACCGCGCGCGTGAGGTCGTACACGTCGATGACGTCGCCGAACACGGCCTCCGTGTCCCGCTCCCCCGTGACCGGCGTCCCGGTGAAGGCGATGAGCGTCGCATTCGGCAGCGCGTTCTTGAGGTGCCAGGCGTAGCCGTCGAGGTCGTCGTAGTGGCTGCGGTGCGCCTCGTCGACGACGAGGACGATGTTGCGCCGCTCGGACAGGACGGGGTGCTTGCGGCCGGCGCGCTTCTCCTCGGCGGTGAGCCCGAACTTCTGCAGCGTCGTGAAGTAGATGCCGCCCGTGGTGCGGTTCGCGAGCTCGCTGCGCAACTCGCTGCGACGGGAGACCTGGCGCGGCTGCTCGGCGAGCAACTGGGACCGGGCGAAGGTCTGGAACAGCTGGTCGTCCAGGTCGGTGCGGTCGGTGATGACGACGATCGTCGGGTTCTCGAGCGCCGGGTGGCGGGCGATCGCCGCCGCGTACAGCTCCATCTCCATCGACTTGCCGGAGCCTTGCGTGTGCCAGACCACGCCCGCGCGGCCGTCGCCGCGCACCGCGTCGGCGGTCGCTGCGACCGCCTTGGTAACGGCGAAGTACTGGTGCGGCTTCGCGACCCGCTTGTGCAGACCGTCCTCATCGGCGTCGAAGGCGACGAAGCCTCGCAGCAGCTGGCCGAAACGCTCGGGGTTGAAGAGCCCGTCGAGGGTGACCTGCAGCGGCGTGCGCGCCTCGAGCTCGCCGAGAAGACCGTCGTCGTGCACCAGGTGCAACGAGCGGTCTCCCTCGGGCCGGCCGTCCGGCCCCACCACGCGACCGTCGTCGTCCACGTTCCACGGCGCATAGTGGTTGAGCGGCGTGAACGGCGTCCCGTACTTGGCCACGACGCCGTCGCTGATCACGGTGAGCACGCAGAAGCGGAACGTCATCGGCAGCTCCCGCAGATAGGTGCCCAGCTGGGCGTGGGCCGCGGAGATGTCGGCGTGCGGGGAGCCCGCGTTCTTCAGCTCGACGATCACCACAGGCATGCCGTTGAGGTAGAGGACCACGTCGAAGCGTCGCTCGACGTCGCCGTCCACGACCCTGACCTGGTTGACGACGAGCCACTCGTTCTCGTGCTCGTGCGCGGAGACCAGCCTGACGGTCGCCGTCTGCTCCCGGCCGTCGTCGACGTAGCCGATGCGGTACCCATGCACGAGGACGTCGTGGATGCGCTTGTTCTCCGTCATCGCGTCCTGCGACGTCGGCCGGAGGATCTCCGCGAGCGCCTGTTCCAAATACTCACGCGGCACCTCGGGGTTGAGGCGGCGCGCGGCGGCACGCATCCGGGACGGGATCGCGAGCTCAGACCACGACTCGCGCTGCGGCTGCGGGCCGAGAGCCGCATAGCCCGGGTGCCCAACGTCTGACAGCGCGCCAGGCATGACCTGCTGGCCTCGCAGCGGCTGCCAGCCGAGCGGCTCCGCCAGGTGGTCGAGCGCAAGCTGCTCCCAGTCGGCCTCGTGCGGTCGCATGGATCCTCCGGTCGTCGTGGCTGTCATCCTCGGCACACATCGTCGCGGAGACCGGCGGCCGAAGCAGCCGTTCGGGCTGGTAATCACCCTTATCAGAATCGTCGTCGCCGGGTCGGCTCCCTGAGGGTGGTATCGGGGCAACGCCCGCCCGAGGGGCCCGAGCCCTCGGAGGCGCGTCGGTAGAGCGGCACGACTACTGAGCACCAACGACCGGCCCTGGGCGGGCACCAGTCCGCCCCGAGCCGCAGAAGATTTCACCCGCGGCCAACCGCGGCAATTGGGCGGGAGCCCGGCCTCCTGGGCCACACTGACGCCGACCGACGAGGAGTGATCGATGAACGACTGGCTGTACCCCGTCAACCCCAGGTCCGACACCTGGGGCTACTTCTGGGATGACGGCGAACCCATCAGCCCGCAGGATCTCTTGTCCGGGCAAGCGGCAGAGCGCGAAAACGCCGACATCGTCGGGACGCGACAGAGCTGGCGCCTGCCGCGACGACTCTCGGGCTTCGGTGCCGGCGATCTTGTCTGGGTCCGCGAGTCACAGCCCGTCGCGGCGATTGTCGGCGTCGGACGGGTGATCACCGACCCTGAGCCCGATCCCGACGGGCGCGGCCTGCGGTTCCAGGTCGACTTCGCCGGACTGGCGTGCCGGCGGCTGGCACACGCGCCGTTCGCCATCGAGTTGACCACGCGGCTGCAGACCGTCCGACGCCCCGACCCCGCAGAGCTCAGCCAGCTCCGATCGCACATGCCGGACAGCCTCGTCGTCAGCGACACCTCGCCGGTCGGGAAGGTGCGGCGCGCACAGTTGGTCACCCAGCGCCAGGGGCAAGCAGCGTTCCGCGACTCGCTCCTCGACGCCTACGGCGCACAGTGCGCGGTCACCGGCTGCGATGTTCCCGCGGCGCTGCAGGCCGCACACATCCAGCCCTACGACGGCCATGCCACGAACGTCGTCGAGAACGGACTCCTGCTGCGCGCCGACATCCACAACCTCTTCGACCTCGGCATGCTCTGGGTCGACGACGATCTTCACATCCGCGTTTGCGATGCCCTTCTCGACAGCCAGTACGGAAGCCTCGACAGGAGGATGCTGACCCTGCCGCACAAAGCGGAGCATCGCCCGAACAGCCGCAGGCTCGCGCGCCACCGGCGCGAGATCGCGGACCAGGTCGCCTGATGTCGCCCACAGAGGATGCGGCGTCGCCGACTCTCGCGTCCCTCGTCGACGAGAACGGCGACGGATGGATCTACGACGCCGATCCCTCGTGGATCGGCGGGGAGCACCTCGACGTCGTCAGCGACCACGTGCAGCTCAGCCGCGACGCCGATGCTGAACCAGCCGAGGCCTTCACGGTCTCGGCGACCCTGGCCGTCGCGTTCGAGCACCTCGTCCCCCTGGATGTCGATGCCGACGACGAGTGGGAATGGTTGAACTCCCGCTGGGACAGGATCTGCGACTTCTTCGACGACCTGTTCGAGGCTCCGACGGTCCAGCTCCACGACGAGGTCATCCACGTCACGTTCTTCTCGGTCGCGGTGCCCGCCGACGCCACTCTGGCCGACGCGCTGACCGAGCTGCGCCGGTGGACGGACGTCGAGGCGTTCGTGAGCCTGCTGACCACCGACCCAGAAGGCACTGACCGGTTCCCGAACGAGCTCGCCCACCGCCTCGAGAGGAGCGTCGGCCACAGTGAGGGGAGTCGCTCGTGAACCCGTCGGGTTCGTCGCCACGCGGTTCCGGTCGGGCCTCCGACAGGCCTGTACGTCACGAGGGACTTCACACCCTCCTGGGCGCATCCAAGGCCTGGGCGACGCTGCCCAGCTGACCTCCGTCGCCTGGTTCGTCACCCCGTACGGGACGTGCACGCTCGGCGCGAAGGCTGCGGTCGACAGGAGGAGTGCCTCTTGGTCGTCGAAGAAGATCTGCGGGCGCATGACCTCGAGGATCCGCCCCTTGTCGATGCCGCCGAGGAAGAACGCGTCGCTGACGGTCACGCCCCACTGCTGGAGCGTCCGTACCGCTCGTTCGTGGGCCGGTGCGTTGCGGGCCGTGACGATCGAGACGCGGAGCCTGGGCCGGTACGCCGAGTCCGCGTGCGGGCCCGAGTCTCGACCGACTGGATGCGGTTGACGTCCCGGAGGAAGCCGCTGAGCGGCCCGGGGTTCAGCGGGATCGCCTGATGTTCTTGCTCGTGCTCCCGGAACTTCTCGACGCCCTCGCCTTGATAGATGCGCTCCGAGTCGTCCGCTGCGAGGACGCCGTCGAAGTCAAAGGCGATCCGCAACTCGTGCCCGTCGTCCTCCGTCGCCGCCGACGAGCTAGGCACCTGCCCCGCGGGAAGGCCCAAGTCGACCGCCGCACGGACGTCGGTCGGATCTCCGGACAGGAACAGCGACATGTCCAGCGCAGGGATGTAGTCGTACGGGGCCTTGCCCTGGGTGAAGACGGACCGTGTGATGTCCAGGCCGTGGGTCGCGATCGAGCGCATCACTCGCAGCCCCGTCGACGGGTCGTTCTTCGACAGCACGATCACCTCGACGAGCGGATCGTCAGGTCGGAGGTCGTTGAGCGCGAGGAGCCGTCGGAGGAACGGGAAGGCGACCCCCGGCTTCAGAGTGCCGTCGATGTGCGCCTCCTGATGGAGCCTGTACGCCTCCTCACCCTGCGAACGGAAGACGGCGTCCGACTCCGCCATGTCGAACAGGGCACTCGACGCGACACCGACGACGAGCCGGTCCGCCAGTTCATAGGGCAATCCGCGACCTCCACCCTTGTTCGTTCATCGTCGTCCTCCCAGTGTCGGGAGGCCGCACCGGCGGGCCTGGGCGCGGAACAGCGAGTCGTCCAGGTCCTCCGACGGCGGCCGAACCTCCAGGTCGGCGAACGCGCGGTCGCGGATGCGACGCTCGCGACGTTCGATCGGGTCGAGCCGCCCGCGCGGCTGACGTCGGGGACGCCCCGGCGCGCCAGCGGCACTCGCATCACGCGCCGTGCCGGCGACGGCTCTGCAATTCTGCGTCGACGGCGACCGGTTCGCCCGGGCATTGGCGCGTGCCCGCTCGTCGACAGGCGCGCCGGAGACGATGCGCCCCCGCGTCCCCGTGGTGTTCAGGTGCGGGAGAACGCGCGATCCGGATGTGCGCGAGATCGAGCGCCCGCACTCCGGACACGACACCCGCTTGACCGCCTTGTCAGGCCGGGCGGGCTGTCCAGTCCGGGGTTGCGGAGTCGCGGCGGTCACGGACGGGCGCCCGGCGGCGGCCGTGCACCACTCGCCGGTCGTCTTGTTCTTGTGCTCGGGGACCTTGCCGCCCTGGAGGACGAGCGAACGCCCGCAGCGACAGGCACGCGTCGGCGCGCCCTCGACCTGGCCCACCATCGGTCTCGACGGCGGCTCGGGCGCCCGTGACATGGGGGAGGACGGCCGGCGCGACGACGTGCGGGGCAGGTCGCGCACCGGCGCCCGCGCGACCGTGCCACGGTCCACCGCGCCGTTGATCAGACGCACGCGACCCCGACTCACAGCCCCGCCATCTCCGCCGCCTCGCGCACACGCAGCTTGCCGGACGTAAGCTGCGGGAGCAGCGCGTCCCTCAGACTTTCGAGCACCCGGTTCTCGTCCTGGCGCACCATCAAGGTATGCGTCAGCGCCTGGACGTCCTCCTCAACCCGGCCGAGCGCGGCGCTCGCCGGAACTTCCAATGCAACCTTGCGGAGATTCCCCATGCTGAGCTTGGGCTGCACTGCTCCAGTCACGAACGAATCAACCACCGTACGAGAAATCAGAACCCGCAACAGCGCAGTGGACACACCGCGCCCCGAAAGCACATGCGCATGATTGTTAACCCATGCAGGCCCCCAGATGAGGTTAACCACAGGAGTCCCTGACGATGTAACGACCGTACCATCCTCGCCAACGAGGACGTGCTGACCATCGAAAATCGGCTCATCGACATGATCGACTATCCCGTTTGCTCCGTAGTACGGGATTTCTCCATTGCGCGATTCGCGCTCGCGCGAAGACAGCGGGACACGACGCTTGTTGTGAAACTCGGTTACATCACCAAGCTGGACGCTCGTGCCATACCCCGCCACAGCCCCCTCGACGCGGGCACGTGCCAGGTCGTCGGCGGTGGCGGCGAGCCGGGCGTTGACCGCGATCTTGTCGTCGAGGGCACCCAGGACTTCGGCGATCGCCCGCTGCCGGTCGATCGCTGGGACGGTAATCCTGGTCGCGCGCAGGTCGGCCAGGCTGATATACGGCGCCATGTCCGTGTTCCCTTGGAGGTACGACGACTGACCAGTGAATTCAGCCGATCGAAACCAGTAACGCAAGAACCGCGGGTCAAGTACGTCGTGATCATGAATACGGAAGTAACAAAGCTGCGGCGAATAGACAGCGGGTTCGGCGGATGCAGGCATGACGGCAACACGCCCCACGGTCCCCTTGGTCGTTAGGAGGACGTCCCCCGCTTGTGCGATCTTGCTGCCCATCGGGGCGGCGTACTCGCTCGAGACAAAGTCGTCGCCGTCGAGGAATACTGACTCGTCGCGCACGTCCGCGACACGAATAATGCGATAGCCCGGCTGCCCGTGCTCCGACCTCTTCGTCCGGTACCCGTCCCCCATGCTGATGGCACCGTCGGCAACCAGACCACCGATCGTCGTCTCAACCACGAACCCGCTCCAGCTGCTCGCGCACGACCTTCTCGAGCCGCGCGGACTCGTCGAACTGCTCAAAGAGTTCCTTGGCAAGCCTGGCGATCTTCTCCTCCACCGGCTCGCCGTCGTCCTCGGCCTCGGCGGCGCCGACGTACCGACCTGGCGTCAACGCGTACCCGGCGTCCTTGATCTCTGCCAACGACACGGTCTTGCAGAACCCGGCGACATCGTCGTACTCGAGCCCCTGCTCCACCGCCGACGCGGTCCCGCGCCACGCGTGGTACGTCCCCGCGATGCGAGCGATGTCATCGTCAGACAGCGCGCGCTCGGCACGGTCGACCATGTGCCCGAGGTTGCGGGCGTCGATGAACAGCACCTCGCCGGCCCGCGCGCCCTTGTCCTTCGCGAAGAACCACACGCACACGGGGATCCCGGTGGAGCGGAAGAGCTGCGTCGGCAGCGCGACCATGCAGCTCACCAGGTCGGCTTCGACGAGCTGGGCGCGGATTTCGCCCTCTCCCCCGGAGTTCGAGCTCATCGACCCGTTCGCCATGACCACTCCCGCGGACCCGCCGGGCGCGAGTTTGGACAGGATGTGCTGGATCCACCCGTAGTTCGCGTTCCCGGCGGGAGGGACGCCGTACTTCCAGCGGGCGTCGTCGGTGGTGCGGGCCCAGTCCTTGATGTTGAACGGCGGGTTCGACATCACGAAGTCCATGGACACGTCGGGGTGCAGGTCGCGCGCGAACGTGTCGCCCCACCGCGAGCCCAGCTGGCCGGACAGCCCGTGGATGGCGAGGTTCATCTTCGCCAACCGCCAGGTGCGCTCGTTGAGCTCTTGCCCGTACACGCTGATGGCCTGCGGGTCGGCGCCGTGGCTCTCCAGGAACTTCTCCGCCTGCACGAACATGCCGCCCGACCCACACGCCGGGTCGTACACGCGACCGCGGTACGGCTCGAGCACCTCCACCAGCACGCGCACCACGCTCGGCGGGGTGAAGAACTCGCCGCCGCGCTTGCCCTCGGCGCGGGCGAACTTCTCCAGGAAGTACTCGTACACCTCGCCCAGCACATCGCGGGCCTTGGACACCTTCGAGCCGTCCGCCATGACGCCCGTGAACCGGGCCGAGGAGAACAGGTCCACCAGCTCGCCGAGTCGGCGCTGGTCCACGCTCACCGAGTTGAAGATCGTGGGCAGTGTGCCCGCGAGCGGCGGGTTCGCCCCCATGAGGTGCGACATCGCGTCGTCCACGAGCTGCCCGATGGACGCCTCGTGCTCGTCCGTCGTCGCGGGACGCCCCTTGGCGTACCGCGCGAGGTAGCCCCACCGGGACCGCTCGGGCACCCAGAACGCGCCGGCGCGCCGGTACTCGTCGATGTCCTCCAGCAGCGGCGCGGCGTCGTCCTCGGTCAGCCCGTCCGCGAGGCACTCCGCGAGGATCGCCTCGCGCCGCTCCTCGAACGCGTCGGAGACGTACTTGAGGAACACGAGCCCCAGGATCACGTCCTTGTACTGGCTCGCGTCCATCGAGCCGCGCAGCTTGTCCGCGGCCTTCCAGAGCGTGTCCTTCAGCTCCTTCATCGTGGTCGCGGTGGCGACCGACGGCGTGGCCGCCTTCTTCCTCGGGGGCACTTGGTTGTCCTTCCTCATTCGGTGGCCACATCCTGACCACCGCCACCGACAGGATTGTCGGCATGTCGATCGATGCGTACGACGCCGCTCGCGACGCCGTCGACCAGTGTCGCGGCGAGCTCTTCCAGCCGCGCCAGCTCGCAGCGGGCGGCGGCCGCGCGGTCCGCGACGGCGTCCAGAGCGCGCGCCACCGGGGCGGCCTGGTCCGGGGGCAGCAGCCGCACCCGCCACGACCGCCACCGCTTGGCGTCCGGCGGCTGCGCCGCGATCTCGCGTGCGAGGACGTCGGGCAGCAGGCGGTGCCCGACATCGCCGTCGTCGTCCGGGGCGCGCACGCGCAGCACCCACGCCGGGTAGACGACGGCGGAGAAGCCATCGCGGTCCACGGCAGCTGCCGGGCGCGGCGTCGTCGTGACGACGACGTCGCCCGGCTCCGTCAGCCGCGCGTCGGCATGATCCGCGACCAGCCGCAGCCGGTCGACCGCCCGCGCCCCCCACGGCACGTCGCCCGCCAGCTCCTCCGGGCCCAGCACACGCGTGAGCGCAGGATCACGCTCCGGTGCAGCCACCACCATGGACGGCTCGAGTCGGAGTCCGGGAAGCCGACGTGCACGGCCGTCGTCCACGAGGGCGCCGAGCATCAGGTCCCGCACGGGCGCGGCCGCGCCCCGGCGCACCGCGACGTCGAGCACGGGCCGCATCTCTTCGGCCAGCCGCTCCACGAGCTCCCGCACCCGCACTGCCGCGGCCCCGCCGTCGTCACGCGGCACCTGGACGAGCCCGCGGGCGGACTCGACGAGCGACCCGCCACGGGCGAGCACCTGCGGCAATCGCGCGAAGCGCGCGAACCGGAAGGAGTGCGCCCTCACAGCGTCCGCGCTGTCCAGGGACGCGACCACGTCGGTGAGCAGGTCGTCCAGCACGGCCCGGTCGAACTCGGCACCGCGAGGCCGGACGTCCGAGAGGTCCGCCACCATCGTCCAGCGGTCCTCGATCGCGACGTCGGGGTGGGCGTCGCCGAGCACCCACAGTGCCAGCCGCTGCCGCGACCGGTCGACGACGAGCCCTGGCGGCAGCAGCACCGCCGTGCGGAGCCGGTGCGTCCGCAGCAGCGACGACCGCGCCGACTCGGCCGCCGGGCTCGACGCCGCCTCGACGAGCGCGCTCGCCGGCCCGACCACCACGGCCCGCTGGCCGGGCCCCAGCGACAGGACGACCTCGTCGACCCGTGCCAGCACCTCCTCGTCCGACACGTCACCGATGCCGACCTCCGGCATCTGGCAGACGACGACCGCTTCGGGCGGCAGGTCGCCGTCCTCCAGCGTCCGAACCTCCCAGCCGTGCGCGACCAGGCGGCGGCGCGCGAGCCGCCGACCCTCGCCTGGCGGCACCATCGCCGTCGGGACCTCGACGGCATCGGGCGTGGCGAGGACGGCGTGCAGGAGGTCGCCGCACCCGGGCGCCGGGCTCGCGACGACGTCGGCCTGTGCCACCACCTCCACCACCCGCGCCACCACGTCCAACGCCGGCGGGGCGAGCGCCGAGCGGGTGAGGTCGGCCCGGCCGGCGCGGTAGCGGTCGGCGAGCACGGCCTCCGCCGCACCGCCCGTCGAGTACGCCGCCGACGCCATGAGGTCCGCGAGCGCACACGCCGTCGACAGGGAGGATCCCAGAGCCACGACCTCGCGGTACAGGAACTCGTCCTCGGGATCGAGCTCGTCCGCCAGATCGAGCACCTCGTCGGACGACAGGTCCCCGAGCTCCACCTCGCCGTACGAGCGTAGGCACAGCAGCGCCAGGAGACCGTCGGTCGGGCGGTCGCCCCCCGGCCGAGCGTCGAGCACACCTCGCACCGCGACGTCGGCGGCGAAGTGGGGGTTCTTCCCCAGCCCCGTGGCCTCTACCCACGCGACCACGTCCGACGCCCGGAACCGTGGCGGGCCGGCATCGTCGGCGACGGGCGACGGGAACGGGTGCGGGCCTCCGGCGTGACGCGTGCGCCACATGGACACCACCGGTCGCTGCACGCCCGCCGTGAGCGCGATGTCCGGCAGGGACAGGGTGAGGTCCTCGAGCACGGGTCGTGCCGAGCGCATCGTTGTCGGGTCCATCGCGCCTCCACTCGTCGCGCCCAGGTTAGGGCCACGACAGCCGTCACCCACGCCACGACGACGCGATAAGAGGCTTTATCACCCGCCTTCCTGACAGTGCCCTCCTCACGAGTCGATGCTCCTGCCAGACGGGTCGGCACCGCCCACCCACCACATCGACGCAAGGAGCCGACGATGAACCCCGACGCACCGGACGACGGCCGGGTCGGCACCACCCCACCCCCACCGCAGGACGCCCCGCTGCACGCCTACCGGACGAATGACGAGAGGCGATTCGGCCGCGGGACGGTCGTCGCCGCAGCGCTCGGCGGGATGGTCGTCGGGGCGTCCGTGGTGGCGCTCGCCCTGTCGCTCGGCGAGGCGGCACCAGCCGGCGACGCTGCCGACGCCGAGCAGGGGGCTCCAGCCTTCGCGACCGCCTACGGCGACTGCGGGCCCAGTGACGGGCTGGAGCTCGTCGACGACGGCACGACGCTCGCGCTCGACGTCCAGGGCGAGGAGGACTTCGGCGGAGCGAGCTACACGACCGTCGACTGCGTCCTCGGCGCGCTCGAGACGCCGTCGCGCATCACCGAGCTCATGAACTCCACCCGGGCTCTCGACGGACGGCAGGCCGGCACCTGGGACGGCATCTCCGCGACGTGGAGCTACCACCCCGACACCGGGCTCGACCTGCTCCTCACCGTCGAGCCGGCCGGAGACCCGACGTGAGCGGCACCGACGCCCGGCCCCGGTCGCTGTCCCGGTGGCTGCGCGCGCACCGCGTCCTGGTCGCGCTGGGCGCGGCAGCCGTGCTCTTGGCCGCGTACGCGGCGGGAGCGACCGTCGTCGCCGCCGAACGGGATGGTGACGCCCGGGCCGCGGGGACACTGGCCGCCAGCACCGCCGCCGAGCTGGCCTCGACGCGCACAGAGCTCGACGCCGTCGTCGCACGTGCCGAGACAGCGGAGAGCCGGATCGACGACGCCGAGACGGCCGCGGCGGCCCGGCAGGCCGAGCTCGACGAGCGCGAGTCCGGGCTGGACGAGCGCGAGCAGGACGTCGCCGACCGCGAGACGGCCGTGAGCAAGACCGAGAAGACGATCGAGAGCAGCCGCATCGACGAAGGGGTCTGGACGGTCGGCACCGACGTCGCGGCCGGGACCTACCGCACCACCGCGCCCGTCTCCGGCGACTGCTACTGGGCGATCTACCGGTCCGGCACCAACCAGGACGACATCGTCCAGAACGACATCGTCACCGGCGGCCACCCCGTGGTCACGCTGCGCGACGGCCAGGACTTCGAGACCAACCGCTGCGGCACGTGGGACAAGCAGTGACCCCGCACGAGCCGCCCCGTCACTACCCTTCCGACACCCATGAAGGAGCACCCATGTCCACCACCCCGAACGGCCCGACCTACGAGCCGTACCCCGTCCCCCCGGTCCCTGGCACCCCGCCCCCCGGGCGAGGCAACGGCCTCGCCGTGGCCGGCTTCGTCGTCGCGCTCGTCGCGCTGCTGCTGTCTCTGGTGCCGATCGTCAACAACGGGGCCTTCGTGCTCGCGCTCGTCGGCCTGGTGCTGGCGATCGTCGGGCTGGTGAAGGCCCGCCGCGGTGCCCCGCGACAAGGGATGGCGGTCGCAGGCATCGTGCTGGCCGTCGTCGCCGGCGCCGCCGTCCTGGCGTCGCAGGCCTTCTACAGCTCGGTTCTCGACGACGTCTCCGACTCGCTCGACAACACCCCCGCCCTCACCGGTGAGGATGCCTCTCCCGAGCCGGACACGGACGTCGCGGACCAGGCGACCAAGGACGAGGACGACGCCTCCGACGCCGAGCCGGACCTGGCGGAGGAGGGCACCCGCGACAACCCGTTCACGTTCGCCGAGACCGTCGGCAACGACGACTGGACCGTCGACCTCGGCAAGCCCCGCGAGGCCTGGCTGGACATCCAGGCCGAGAACCAGTTCAACGAGGCGCCCGCCGACGGGATGGAGTACTGGATCGTCCCGGTCGAGGCGACCTACACCGGCAGCGAGACCGGCACGCCGTGGGTCGACCTCACGGTCGAGTTCGTCGGTGACGACAGCGTCACCTACTCCGACTCGTGCGGCGTCATCCCGGACGACCTCACCGACGTCGACGAGCTGTACGAGGGCGGCTCCGCCAAGGGGAACGTGTGCGTCGCCGTCCCCGCCGGGGCCCCGGGGACCTGGACGCTGACGGCGGGTTGGTTCGCCGACCCTGTCTTCTTCCGCGCCAAGGGTTGATGCTCGTGCGACGGCGGGCGTTCCGGGCGATCGTCCGGAACGCCCGCCGGCCCTCACGACACCGTCAGCACCACGACCCACCGCACCGACCGCACAGGAGAAGCCGACCATGCCGTTCATCCACTCCATCCGCGTCGCCGAGCCCGGCACGCACAACGAACACATCGAGGCCGTCACCGTGTCCCAGCTGACCACCGGCCCGCTCCGCGTCACGAGCCGCGAGGCCGTCTACACGGACATCGTGCGCGGCACGCGCTACCGGGCCCTGCACCCGGACACGCACGAGCAGACCGACGTCGTGGCAAGGGTGAGCTCCCGCGGCACGCGGTACATCGCCACGGTTGCCAACGGCACGGAGACCGACAACCTTCTGCGACTGCCCCGATTCTGACCAACGAGCGGATCGACAGCTGGTTGCTCACGTCACCGAATCGTGACCACGACTGGACCGATTTCACCCGCTTATCAGCCTTTTCTGGTCACTGGGCATGTGACGATTCCCGCGCACCCCACCTCGGCACGTCTCGTGCCCCTTCCCGGAGCAACACTGTGGCAACCTTCCTCACCATCGCCTTCTGCCTCGCGATCCTCGGCGTCGGCGTCCAGACCTGGGTCCAGATCTCCCGCGCCAAGAAGCGAGCCGTCGCAAGGATCACTGGCGTCCACGCGGTGGTCGACGAGGTGCCTCCGCCCGCCACGGTCCAGCACCGTGCTTGGCTGCACCAACGCGCGCAGGAGCAGGTGCCCGACGTGGCCCATCTGTGGGGCGAGTACAACGAGACCCTCGTCGTCGAACGGGAGGGCCGCCTCCTGAACACGGTCGATGCCGAGCACTACTTCCGCACCGACACGCTCGCGCCCGAGCTGCTCCACAACCGCGTCCTGACGACTCGCCCCGCCGTCCTCACGGTGCTTGGTGTGTTCGGCACCTTCGTCGGGCTGGCGTTCGGACTGTCCCACATCGACCTCTCGGGGAGCGCCGACGAGCTCACCGCAGGCGTTCGAGACCTGATCAACGGGGCGTCGTTCGCCTTCTACACCTCCGTGGCCGGTGTCCTCGCCAGCCTTGTCGTGCAGGCACGCGAGAAGTGGGTCGCCCGCACGGTCACCGCCCAGGTCGAGGGCGTCCAGACGGCGATCGACCGGCTGTTCCACAAGCAGACCTCAGAGGCGTCGCTGGTCAGCATCATGAACAGCTCGGAGGAGAGCCAGAAGCACCTGGCCGTGCTCGGCGAGCAGATCGGCAGCAAGCTCCAGGAGACCGTCGGCTCGCTCGCGGGAGACCTGCGCGAGTCCGTCGACCACATGCAGCGGTCCGTCGAGGAGGCGATCACCAGCACCATCGCGCCCGAGATGGAGCGGATCGCGACCATGGCGGCGCAGCAGTCGTCCGACATCTTCGAGGGCCTGGTCGAGAAGTTCGCCGGTCGCTTCGAGCAGATCGGCATCACCCTGGCCGACCGGCTCGACAACGCCTCGGCCACCATGTCGACCACCCTCGACTACCTCGGCTCCCGGATGGCCCAGCAGGCCGACGAGCACGCCGAACGCATGGAGGAGATGCGCTCGGCCTCCCAGCGCCAGGTCGAGCTGCTCGACAAGCACCTGCCCCTCGTCGTCGAACGGCTCGACGAGGCGACGGCACAGCTCGACTCGGTCTCCGAACAGCTGGCCCCGTCGGCGGAGAACCTGCGCGCCACGGCCGAGTCGTTCGAGGCGACGAGCACGGCGTTCCGCGACGTCCTCACGGACAGCGTCGAGTCTTTCGAGGAGATCAGCGGCCGGTACGCGGGCGCCACCGACACGATAACTACCCTCACCGAGCGGCTCGAGCACCTCACGTCGTCCGCGGTCGCGGCCTCGTCGATGCTCGAAGAGGCGTCGGGGGTGCTGCGGGAGGGCCTCGCCGGGATGCAGGAGCAGCAGGAACGCTCTTTCGACGCCGTCCGTACGCAGCAGCAGTCGTTCCTCGACGCCCTGCGGGCCCACCAGGCCGAGGTGCTCGAGAAGCTCGCCGCCGAGGTCGACGGCTTCCGCACCTCGCTGACAGCCTGGTTCGTCGACTACTCCGGCGCTGTGAAGGAGCAGACCGACTCGCGCATGAACGTCTGGAACGAGCAGACCCACGCGTACACCTCGACCATGCTGGACGCCGCCCGTGCGCTCTCGGCTGCTGTGGAGGACATCGAGCAGCTGCGCGTCCCCTCGCCCGGCGGCGGTGACGAGACCCGTCAGGTGGCCGCATGAGGCCCACCGAACGCCGCGCACGCCGATCCAGCACCGAGGACACGTCGCACTGGATCTCGTTCTCCGACCTGATGTCGGCACTCCTGCTGATCTTTCTGCTCGCCGTCGTGCTCCTGGTCGTGTCATTGACGAACAAGCAGCAGGAGCTCGTGGCCGAGCAGGAGCAGGCACGGGCCGACGCTGCGGCCTTCGCCGCGCAGAAGGAGAGCCTGACCAGCCAGATCGCGACCCTGCGGGACCGCGAGGAGGTGCGTTCGCAGATCGTCGAAGAGATCCGTGACGACCTCCGCGACCGTGGCATCGAGGTCGAGGTGAGCGAGGACAGCTCCGTCCTGCACATACCGACCTCCGCCCTTGGCTTCGCCTCGGGGTCCTACGACATCAGCTCGGCCCACCAGCACGTCGCCCTCACCATCGGCGAGGTCGTCTCCGCCGCCGTCCGTGCCGACGACCGGTACAAGGCGCTCGACACCGTCTTCGTCGAAGGCCACACGGACAGCGAGAAGTACGAAGGCCTCGAAGGGACCGGTAACTGGGGGCTATCCACGTTCCGGGCGATCTCCTTGTGGCGGCTCTGGGACGCCGACCTGCCGAGTGCGCAGCAGCTCGACACGCTCGCACGCGCTGACGGCGAGCCCATCTTCTCCGTCTCGGGGTACGCGGACTCCCGACCCGTGGAGGACAAGCAGGCCACCGACGAGCAGCGAGCCGCGAACCGCCGCATCGACCTCAGATTCACGGTGAAGGGCCCGACGGCCGACGAGCTTGCCACGATCGTCGAGGAGTCCGACGCCGACCTCACCGCCGACGCCGCCGACGAGGGCACGAGGTGAGCCTGGTCCTCCCCGCGCCAGAGCTGACGCCGGCACCATGGCCCGCGGACCTGGCCGAGACCTGGCGAGCGGCCGCGGAGGATGCCGCACAGGTCTCGCGGCGTGCAGGAACCGGCACGCGCTTCGAGGCCGTGCTGGGTGAGGCGCGCGCACTCCTCGAGGCACGCCGCACCGATGAGATCGTCGGGCGCGCCAGCGACCGGCTGTTCGCCCGCGCCGTCGTCGTGCTCTGGTCGGAGGAGCCCCGGCTGGCCCAACGTTCGATGACGCCTGCGCTCGTCGACGCCGCAACTGCCGGTTCTCCGTCGCGGCAGACCGTCATCACGCTCGTCTCGCTCCTGCTGAGCCACTACGACCTGCTGGACGACTGGCACGACGGGCTTTTTGCGGCGGTGGCCTCCGCTGTCGACCGGGTCGTCGCCAGCACACGCCGCCGCGGGCACCAGGACCTCGTCGAGGTTGCCCGCAGCTCCGGTCGGTACCTCACACGGGCTGACGGACCTCAGCTCTTCGCACGCGAGCTGGTCGCCACGGGGACGACGCCTGAGAACCATCCGGAGGCCCGTGCGCTCTGCGGCAACGACCAGGGGCGCTACGCGCGGGTGCTGCGCAACTGCTACTACCTGGCCCAGGTCGCTGCTGCCGACCACACAACCGACGGGCATGCCTTCCTCGGCGACGCCACCGCGCGTGCCACCACGCTGCGACGCGACGAGGACGACCGCCGGTTCGGCATCGCGGTCCTGACGGCGCTGCTCGACAAGCCCGACGACCGGATGCCGAGCGCATCGTGGGTCGAGGCCGTCGTCGAGGTCGGGGGCGACCCACGCCACGAGCAGAACCCCGCCTGGCGGGAGTGGTGGACGTACATCCCGGACGACCTCCGCGCACGGGCGGTCCGCTGGATGTCCGGCGCCGACCTCCGGGCGTTCCTCGGTGCCGTCCGCCTCTACGCCGAGCAGAACGGCAAGCGCGACATGCAGCGCATGTTCCAACGCCGCGAACGCTTCCTCGTCGGGCTCTACGAGAGCGGCCTGGTCCGGGACACACGCCTGATCCTCGGCGCGGACGTCCGACGGACCGTGAGGCGCATGACCACGCTCGGTCGGATCGACGCCCCGCTGTTCAAGGACCAGGCGTCGGACACGGCGATCGTCTTCGTCGACTGCGGCGACTTCCACCTGGTCGAGGGATCGCACAACTTCAAGCTCCACGTGTACATGGGCCCGCCGTCCCCGGACCTCACCGATCCCCGGGCCCGCGTCTTCACACGCGACACGCTGACCAAGGTCATCCCCTCCCGGCACATCGAACGTCATCCCGACGGCGAGCTCTCCTTCGGGGCCTGGACCCACGACGTCGGCGGCAACTGGTTGCGCGGGTCCCTCGACTTCCTCCGCGACCGCGGCGTGCGCCTCGACGAGTCCGCACTCGTGTCGGACGCCGATCTGGCGACTCTGGTCCGCCGTCGCACGGGGCTGACGCCCCGACCCGAACCCCGAGCACGACGAACCTGGTGGGGCCGATGAGACTTCGCGACCTGCTCCGACGCACTCCGATGCGGCCGGACGACCCTGTGGCTCCGATGCCGCTCTTCACCGTCGAGCACGGCGACGCCACGCGGTTCACGACGGCGGCGGAGACCTTCGCCGAGCTGCTCGCGGGCCGCGGGCAGCGCAGCGCCCAGGAGCAGTTCCTCGTGCTCGAGTCCCTGGCCGACGACGGCCGGGCACGTGCAGTGGACCACGGCTTCGAGCTCACGGCCGACGAGGTCGCCCGTCTGCCGCGAGACGAGGCCGGCCTGTTGAGGCTCCCGCCCCGGTTCACCGGCACGTTCGACGTCACCGTCCGCTCCGTGACCTCTCGGCCCGACTTCACCGTCGGTCTCGCCCTGCGTACCGACCGGTACGAGGAACCGTTCCGCCGGGACGGCGCCACGGTCCTGCTCGGGACGGCCCCCTACGCGCGCGCCTACCGGCTCTCGCCGGCCGCCCTACGCACCGTCCGTGCCATCCAGGCGCACCAGTCCCTGGACCCACGGGCCCGCACCGAGGCCCGCAACGCACGCCTCGTCGCAGAGCTCCAGGCAGCCCAGCGGATGGCGGCGTCCCACGACCCCGACATCCGCGACGAGACCTTCGCGCTCGACCTCGGACACCTCGACGAGTTCACGACGTCGACCCCGTCCAAGGTGGGGCTGCGGGTCGAGCCTCAGGCCGACGGCTCGCTCGTCGTCGCACCGCACCTGGAGGGGGTCGAACCTCGCGCCCTCGACACCCGCTGGCACCAGCTCCCGTCTGACACCGGTGCCGACGGCGGCGTCCTGCGCGTCGACAAGCAGCTGGTGCTGCTCGACCGCGACCAGCTCGAGGGCGTCCGTGAGGTACAACGTCGCCCGCGGATCCCCAAGGAGCAGGTGCCGACGTTCTACGAGGCGCCGGGAACGTTCTTCGACCCCGACCTCGTCGACGTCGAGCTCACCTTCATGTGGTTGGTCGCCGGACTCGGCAGGCTGGCACCGGTCTCGTACGCGGAGGCCGCGAAGTCCGGGACCGAGTGGATCAACCCCGACCACGGCGTCACGGCACCGGAGGTCCTGGCCGAGCGCCCGCAGACGACGGGTGAGCAACGCGAGATCGAGCAGTCCGTCGAGGACGCCCGACAGCGGGGAGACGACCTGCTGACGCTGGGGCAGGACGTGGTCGACATCTCGGACCACACCCGGGTGGACGAGGCCCTCGCCGCCTCTCGGTGCCGGCTGGCGGCGCTCGGTGTCGACACGTCGCCCGAGGCCGCGACCGAGGAGCGCGACTCCGGGCCGAAGGTCCGGGTCGGATGGGTGCTGGACGACGCGACCTCCCTCGCCGACAGGCTTCGGACCGTCGCCGAGAGCGCGCCCCTGCGACGACCTGTGGACTACGCCGCTCTCGGCCGCCGGCCCTTCCCCCACCAGGTCGAGGGCGTCGAGTGGATGACCAGACTCATGCAGGCCTCGCTCGAGGGGGCGGACGACGACCCGGGCCGGGTCCGAGGAGGCCTGCTCGCCGACGACATGGGCCTCGGCAAGACGTTCATGACACTCGTCGCTCTCGGCGAGACGGTCCGCGCGGCCGGCGACGCCGGCAACGCCGTACGACCCACGCTCGCCGTGATGCCCGTGGCTTTGCTTGAGAACTGGCTCGACGAGATCGGGGACACGTTCGGGTCGCCGCACGGACCGTTCGACGACGTCGTGGTGCTCCACGGGGACGGACTCAGGCACTACCGCACCGGTCGCGGGCGCGAGAGCGCCGTGAACGAGGAGCACCTCGACGGAGCCGGCATGGTCCGGGACGACGTCCTCGCGGACCTCATGCTGCTCCGCGTCGGCGCCGCGTGGGGCGAAGCACGTCTCGATCGACCAGGGACTCTCGTCCTCACGACCTACGAGACGGTCGCCCGCTACCAGGTCTCGCTCTCGCAGGTGGACTGGGGCGTCGTGGTCTTCGACGAAGCGCAGAACCTCAAGAACCCCGACATCCTGCGCACCCGGGCGGCCAAAGCGTTGCGGGCCCGGTTCAAGCTCCTCGCCACCGGCACCCCCGTCGAGAATTCGTTGAAGGACTTCTGGTCCCTGCTGGACACAGCACAACCCGGGCTTCTCGGCTCCTGGGCCCAGTTCCGCGAGGAGTGGGAGACGCCCATGAGCACGGCGAGCGGGGAGGCCCACGGCGAGCTCGGGCGGAGCCTGCGGGCCGCCGTCGGGCCGTACATGCTGCGACGGGTCAAGGAGGACCACCTCACCGAGCTACCCCCGAAGCACGTGCACTCGGGCAGGCACGGACGCCTGATGCCGCCCGAACAGGTGGCGGCGTACGACGACGTCATCGCGCGGTACCGGGCGAAGGCCGGGACCAAGGGGGCGATGCTCGGCACGCTCCAGCGCCTTGCGCAGGCAAGCCTCCATCCCGGCCTCCTGACGCCCGACGACGGGATGGACGACCCTTTCGCGATCCGGAGATCCGCCCGCACCGACGTCACCGTCCGGGAGATCCTCGACCAGATCCGGAGCAGCTCGGAGAAGGCGATCGTGTTCTGCTCGTCCAAGGCCATGCAACGCACCCTCGCGCTCTGGTTGCGCGAGCTGTACGGCGTCCCGATCGACGTCGTCAACGGGGACACCCCGGCGACAGGACGAGGCGATACCCGGTTGCGCAAGATCCGCGCGTTCGAGGCGCGGGACGGATTCGGCGTCATCGTCATGTCACCGCTCGCCGTCGGCGTCGGGCTGACTGTCGTCGGAGCCAACCACGCGATTCACCTGGAGCGGCACTGGAACCCCGCCAAGGAAGCACAGGCGACCGACCGCGTCTACCGGATCGGTCAGACCCGGCCCGTGCACGTCTACCACCCCATGGCGCTCCATCCGGACGTCGACTCCTTCGATGTCAACCTCGATCGGCTGCTTCGCAGCAAGCTGGCGCTCAAGGATGCCGTCGTGGTGCCGGAATCGGTGACCGAGGACGAGATCGCCCGGGCGATGGGACTCGGCTGACGCGCACCGCCTCTACTCGACCGGGCGGACGGACTGCTCGCCGTCGACGACATCGGCGACGCCGCGCTCGAGCGGCCGTGGCTCGAGCTCCAGGTACACGAGCCCGCTGTCGCCGATCCGGGAGCGCGTGACGGCGAGCCCGGACGGCGCGGCGCCGTCGCCGAACAGCCGCGCGCCGGACCCGATGACGGCGGGCGCGACGAAGACCCGGTAGACGTCGACGAGGCCCAGGTCGTGCAGCGTGCTGGCCAGGCGGGCGCTGCCGTGCACCTGCAGCTCGCCGTCGGGCCCGTCCTTGAGGGCCTGCACGCGGGCGGCGAGGTGGGCGGGGTCGATCACGGTGGTGCCGGGCCACTCCGGCTCGCTGAGCGTCGCCGACACGACGTACCGGGGGCCGGCGTTGATGCGCGCGGCGAGGGCGTCCTCGGGGTCCGTGACCTGCGCCCAGGACGCGACGAAGATGTCGTAGGTCGTGCGGCCGAGCAGGAAGGCGTCGACCTCGGCGAACCAGCCGTCGACCACCTCGCCGAACATCGGGTCGGTCGTGAACGGGACGAACCAGCCGCCCTGGGCGAACCCGCCGCGGGTGTCCTCGTCGGGTCCGCCGGGGCCCTGCACGACCCCGTCGAGCGACGTGAAGATGTTGACGCTGAGCCTCATGCTGTCCTCCGTCGTGTCGTCGTCGGACGCCTCCGACCCGGGGTGGACACCGGCTGCGGCCCGAAGTCATCGGCCGCGGGACCGGCCTTTGCCCTGGACTTCCGCGGCTTCGCGACATACTTTCACCTCGGCAGCACGCTGTGACCGGATTCACAGCACCCGAGGGAGGAGCACAGCCGTGGCCGACGTCCTGGTGCTCAACGCGGGCTACGAGCCCCTGCACCGCGTGTCGGTCAAGCACGCCATCACGATGCTCGTGCGCGGCGTGGCGGTGGTCGAGGAGGAGGTCGAGGGGCACCGGTTCGGCCCCTACCCGCTGCCCCGGGTGCTGCGCCTGGTGCGGTACGTCGCGATGCGCTGGCGCTACCGCGGGGCCGGGCGCCCCGCCGTCACCAAGGACGGCGTGAAGCGGCGCGACGGCGCCTGCGCCTACTGCGGCGGGCCCGCCCAGACGGTCGACCACGTGGTCCCCCGCTCGCGCGGGGGCGACTCCACGTGGCTGAACCTCGTCGCGGCGTGCGAGCCGTGCAACGGCCGCAAGGCCGACCGCACGCCGCTCGAGGCGGGGATGCCGCTGCTGCTCGCGCCGTACGTGCCCGCGGC
Organism: Isoptericola peretonis; assembly: GCA_023241745.1. Lineage (GTDB taxonomy): Bacteria > Actinomycetota > Actinomycetes > Actinomycetales > Cellulomonadaceae > Isoptericola > Isoptericola peretonis. The sequence goes on from JALQCY010000001.1 coordinate 216,869, forward strand.
CGAGCACGGCCTGGTGCACCGGCGTCGGCGCGCCGCGGTGACCGCCGCGGCCTGACGTCTCACGCCGCCGGCTCGTCCTCCGGCAGGTCGGGCACCACCGACAGGGCCCCCGTGATCGCGACGGCGCCCGCCCCGCCCTTCTCGGCCGGCGTGAGGGCGCGGGAGGCGATGACGCTGCTGGCGAAGTTGGCGTGGCAGTCCGTGCAGTACCACTCGGGCGTGGGCACCGGGACCTCGAAGCCGCCGTAGACGACGTCGGGCTCCGCGTTCATCACGTCGTCCTGGAACGTCATGCCCCACACGATGCGCTTGGTCTTGCCGCGGGCGCCGCAGCCCGGGCACTGCGGTCGCATGCGCGCCCGCTGCGACGCGACGGTGTGCGCGTGCAGCAGGTCGTGGCACTGCTCGCACAGCAGGTGCACGTCGCGCACCAGCTGCTCGAGGGTGCGCCCGCCCGCCGTGGTGGTGCCGAGGCGCACGGCGCCGTCGTCGTGGGCCCGCATGCGGTGCACGTCGACGAACCGCTCGCAGGTGGCGCAGCGCTCCTCGCGGCGCATCGACCAGCCGGTGACGGCGCGGTGGCCGAGGATGCGCAGCGCGTGCACGTCGGGCGCCGTCGCCCCGGCGCCGCAGTCCCCCGGGTCGAGCGTATGCACGGGGCCGCCCTTGAACTGCTCGGCGACGCCGTCCAGCACGAGCCGCGCGTGGTCGGGCGGCAGCCAGCCGGACGAGCCCGTGTACGTGTCGGCGCCGTCGAACAGGTCCGCCCACACGATCGGGCGGTCGGGCCCGAACAGGTCGTCGCTGACCCAGCTCTCGCCGTCGCTGGAGCCCATGAGCTCCACGGCCGCGACGACGCCCGCGTCCCCGAGGACGGTCACCACCACGTCGCCGCGCTGCGGCCCGTCCGGCCCGCCGGGCAGCCGGTGCTCCGGGGAGCGGGTGGCGATCGCGACCGACTCCGCCAGCCAGTCGGCCGACCAGTTCAGGTACACGGAGGGGACGAGCCACGCGGGCAGCGCCGACAGGGAAGGGAGGGTCTCTCGGGTCACCTGCAGAACATATCGGGCGCGGACCCTCCGACACCACGGGCGTGGGTCGTTCCCGTCGGGTCGTCGGCACGCTACGTTCCGGACAGCACCACCGCACCGCGCACAGGCACGACGGCGTCGCCGCCCCGTCCCGGCACCGCCGCCCGGCCAGTCGTCGCCAGGAGCTGCTGCCGCGAGGAGGCACCGGATGAACATCGGACTGTGGGTCGCCGCGGGGCTGCTGGCCCTGCTCTATCTCGCGGTGGGCTTCGTCAAGCTCACGCGAAGCCGCGAGCGCCTGCGGTCCGCGATGGGGTGGGTGGAGGACTTCCCTGGCGTGGTGGTGCGGTTCATCGGCCTGGCCGAGATCGCGGGCGCGCTGGGGCTGGTCCTGCCGTGGGCCACGGGCGTCGCGTCGTGGCTCACCCCCGTCGCCGCGACGTGCCTCGCCGTCCTGCAGGCGCTGGCGATCGCGGTGCACGTGCGTCGCGGCGAGCTGGCGCAGCTGTGGGTGAACGTGCTGCTCCTGCTCGCGGCCGCCTTCGTGGCCGTGGGCCGGTTCGCGGGCTGGTGACGCACCTCTCAGCCCAGCACCGCCAGCTCCGCGTCGGTGAGCAGCCGTGACCGGATGAGGAACCGCACCCCCTCGGGCGCCTCCACGCTGAAGCCCGCGCCGCGCCCCGGCACGACGTCGATCGTCAGGTGCGTGTGCCGCCAGTACTCGAACTGGGCCCGGCTCATCCACACGGGCACGGTGAACGTCTCCCCCGTCGCCCCGGGGTCGTCGGCCGGCCCGTCCGTGAGCTCCAGGTCGGCCAGGTGCACGTCGGCGTCGCCGACCAGGAAGTCGCCGTCCGGGTAGCACATGGGGCTGGACCCGTCGCAGCAGCCGCCGGACTGGTGGAACATCAGCTCGCCGTGCTGACGCCGCAGCCGGGCCAGGAGCCCGGCCGCGGCGTCCGTCACGGCGACACGGGACATCGTGTCGTCGCCGCTCATCGGCCTAGAAGAACCCGAGCTTCTGGCCCGAGTAGCTGACCAGGAGGTTCTTGGTCTGCTGGTAGTGGTCGAGCATCATCTTGTGGTTCTCGCGCCCGACGCCGGAGCCCTTGTAGCCGCCGAAGGCCGCGGCGGCCGGGTAGGCGTGGTAGCAGTTGGTCCACACGCGCCCCGCCTCAATGGTGCGGCCGGCCCGGTAGGCGACGGCCCCCTGCCGCGACCAGACGCCCGCGCCCAGCCCGTACAGCGTGTCGTTCGCGATCTTCATCGCGTCGTCGAAGTCCGCGAAGTCCGTCACCGACACGACCGGCCCGAAGATCTCCTCCTGGAAGATGCGCATGGAGTTCTTGCCCTCGAAGACGGTCGGCGTGACGTAGTACCCGCCCGCGAGGTCGCCCTCCAGCTCGGCCCGGTGGCCGCCGGTGAGCACCGTGGCGCCCTCCGCCTTGCCGATGTCGATGTAGCTGAGGATCTTCTCGAGCTGGTCGTTGCTGGCCTGGGCGCCGATCATCGTCTCGGTGTCCAGGGGGTTGCCCTGCTTCACCGCCTTGGTCCGCTCGAGCGCGTCGCCCAGGAACTGGTCGTAGATGTCCGACTGGATGAGCGCGCGCGACGGGCAGGTGCACACCTCCCCCTGGTTGAGGGCGAACATCGTGAACCCCTCGAGCGCCTTGTCGTAGTAGTCGTCCTTGGCCGACGCGACGTCCGAGAAGAAGATGTTCGGGCTCTTGCCGCCGAGCTCGAGGGTGACCGGGATGATGTTCTGCGACGCGTACTGCATGATCAGTCGGCCGGTCGTCGTCTCGCCGGTGAAGGCGATCTTGCGGATCCGCGAGCTCGACGCGAGCGGCTTGCCCGCCTCGACGCCGAAGCCGTTGACCACGTTGACCACTCCGGGCGGCAGCAGGTCGCCGATCAGGTCCATGAGGAACAGGATCGACGCCGGCGTCTGCTCGGCCGGCTTGAGCACGACGGCGTTGCCCGCCGCGAGCGCGGGCGCCAGCTTCCACGTGGCCATGAGGATGGGGAAGTTCCACGGGATGATCTGCCCGACGACGCCGAGCGGCTCGTGGAAGTGGTAGGCGATCGTGTCCTCGTCGATCTCCGAGATCGAGCCCTCCTGGGCGCGGATCGCCCCCGCGAAGTACCGGAAGTGGTCGATCGCGAGCGGGATGTCGGCGGCGAGCGTCTCGCGGACCGGCTTGCCGTTCTCCCACGACTCGGCGACCGCGATCTCCTCGAGGTGCGCCTCCATGCGGTCGGCGATCTTGTTCAGGACGTTCGCCCGCTCCGTCACGGACGTGCGCCCCCACGCGGGCGCCGCGCCGTGCGCGGCGTCCAGGGCCCGCTCGATGTCCTCGGCGTTGCCGCGCGCGACCTCGGTGAACGTCTGCCCGGTGACCGGGCTCGGGTTCTCGAAGTACTGCCCGCTCGCCGGCGGCACGTACTCGCCGCCGATCCAGTGGTCGTAGCGGGCTCGGTACTCGGCGATCGCCCCGGGCTGACCGGGGGCTGCGTAGACGGTCATGCTGCCTCCTCGCGTGCCTGCGGCGCCTCGTCGCGCCGCGATGGGACGACGGTAGGACGACGAGGGTTGCAGTCCCGTTGCAGCCTCAACCGCCGAGGTCGGCGTCGAGCAGCGCGACGTGCGCCCGGGCCCGCACGGCCTGGGGGCTGCCGGCGGGCGCGGCCGCGAGCAGGCGTACCCACGCGGCGTGGTCGTCGACGCCGTCCGCCCCGCGCACCCAGGCGTCGAGGGCCTCGGCGTCGCCCGACGACAGGACCGCGGCCCGCACCTCCGCCGACAGCTCGGCACGGACCCGCTCGACCCCCGGCGCGACCGACCGGGGCAGCACCGGGGCGTACGCCGCGACGGCGCCCCGTACGTCGCCCGCGGCGAGGGCCGCCCGCACGTCGTCGGCGTCGGTGCGCAGCGGCCGGGCAAGCCGGTACGGGCGCGCCCCGGCGAGCAGCGCCCCCGCCACGTGCCGCAGCCGGGACACCTCCGCGCGCACGGTGACGTCCGAGAGCTCGCCCGGGTGCAGCAGCACCGCGAGCTCGTCCGCGGCCAGCCCGCGGGGGTGCTCCGCGAGCAGCAGCAGGATCTCCGCGTGCCGCAGCGACAGTGGCCGCTCGCCGTCGCGGACGGACAGGGCCGGCCGGCCGAGCACCCGCAGGTCGACCTCTGGCCGCCCGGCCGCCAGGCCGTGCGGGGACGCGCCCGCGGCGGCCCGGTGGGCGAGCTCCCGCTCGACGGTGGCGACGGTTGCCCGCACGAGGGACAGCACGACGTGGGACGCCGCCGCCCGCCGCCCGGTGATGTCGAGGACGCCGAGCAGCCTGCCGGTGCCGGGGTCGCGGATCGGGGCCGCGGCGCAGCTGAGCTCCTGCACGGGGCGGGAGAAGTGCTCGGCGCCGATCACCTGCACGGCGCGCCGGGTGGCGAGCGCCGTGCCGGGCGCGTTGGTGCCGACGCTCTCCTCGCGCCAGACGGCGCCCTCGACGAACCCGACCCGGTCGACCCGGCCGCGCAGGCGCCGGTCGCCCTCGACCCACAGCAACCGCCCCGCCTCGTCGGAGACCGCGACGACGAGCCCGTCGTCCGCCGCCCCGTCGACGGCGAGCTCGCGCACCACCGGCATCACGGCGGACAGCGGGTGCGAGGCGCGGTAGGCGGCGAGGTCGTCGTCCGCGAGGGACACCTGCGGGTGGGGGTTGTCCGGGTCGACGCCGCTGCGCAGGGACCGGCGCCAGGAGTCGGCCACGACGGGGTCGATGCCGCCCGGCGGCTCACCCGTGCCGAGGAACCGCTCGTACGCGGCACGCACGGTGCGCGGGTCACGACGCGCCGCCTCGGTGCGAGCGTCCTCGCGCGAGCGCTCCCTCGAGGCGACCGACCGTTCCACCGCGACCTCCCGACGTCGTCGTCCGGTGCGTGCGAGACAGTCTAGGGGCCGCGTCCAGCCCTCCCGACGGCGGAGGCCGCGCCCGTCAGTCCCGGCCGAACGCGCGGCGCAGCTCGTCCTTGGCCCGCTCGAGCACGTCGCGCTGCGCAGCCGGGAGGTTCTTCCCGGCGCGGTTGACGTAGAAGGTCAGCATCGACATGGCCGACTGGTACGGCGTGCCCTTGCGCCGGCCGCTCCGCTCCGCCGACCGCTTGAGGGAGGCGGCGATGCGGGCCGGGTCGTCCCAGGTGAAGACGTCCTCCTCCAGGTCGAGCGCGTCCGACCCCTCGGTGACGTCCTGCGACCACCGCTCCTCGTCGCCGTCCTTGTCGCCGTCCTTCGCCATGCCGTCGACGCTAGGTACCGACCGGGATGCTCGCAGCCGGCCCGCGGCAGGCAGCCCCTCAGTCGCGCAGCGCGAGGCGGCGCGCCAGCACCGCGCACACCACGAGCTGGAGCTGGTGGAAGACGATCACCGGCACGGCGATCACGCCGGCCACGGCCACGGGGAACAGCACGCTCGCCATCGGCAGGCCGGTCGCGAGCGACTTCTTCGACCCGCACATGAGCAGCGCGACGCGGTCCTCGACGGGCAGCCGCAACGCCTTGCCGCCCCACCAGGTCAGGCCCAGCATGACGGCGAGGAACGCGCCGCTCACGGCGAGCAGCGCGACGACCGCCCAGCCGGAGACGTCCGCCCACACGCCCGCGGCGCTCGCGGCGGCGACGGCCGAGAAGACGACGATCAGGATGGTGCCGCGGTCCACGCCGAGGGTCAGCCACCGTCGCGCGCGGACCTGGTCCCCCACCCAGGGCTGGAGCAGCTGGCCGACGACGAACGGCAGCAGGAGCTGGAGCAGCACCGTCCGCAGCCCGCCCAGGCCGTGGCCGGCGCCCGCCGCCGCACCGCCCTGCGCGTCGCTCATGAGCCACAGCACGAGCAGGGGCGTGAGCACCATGCCCAGCACGTTGGACACGGTGGCCCCGCAGATGGCGCCCGCGACGTTCCCGCGGGCCACGGACGTGAACGCCACCGACGACTGCACGGTGGACGGCAGCAGCGACAGGTAGAGCATCCCGGCCGCGAGCGGGCCGCCGACGAGCGGCGTGATCGCCCACGCGACGCCCAGCCCCAGCAGCGGGAACACCACGTACGTCGCGGCGAGGACGCCGCCCTGCAGCCGCCAGTTGCGCAGCCCCGCCCACACCTCGCGGGTCGACAGCCGCATGCCGTAGACGAGGAACAGGACGGTGACGGCGACGTCGGCCGCGACGTCCACCACCCGCTGCGCTCCCGGCGCCACGGGCACCACCAGCCCCAGCACCATCACGAGGACGAGCGTGACGACGAACGGGTCCACCCAACGGCTCAGCACACGACGCACCGCGCGAGTGTAGGCGGGCGCGGGCGGCGTGGGTCAGGCCGCCCGCACCTCGACCGCGTTCCGCCACGGGTCGTCGAAACGCAGGGCGGCGCCGTCGTCGCGCACGGCCACCCCGGCGCGTGCCAGCCTCTCCCGCAGCGCCCCGACGTCGTCCGCCCCGGGCACGGTGAGGGACACCGCGCCCAGCCCGAGGGTCGAGGCGCGCGGGCCGGCGCCGCGGCTGTTCCAGGTGTTCATCGCCATGTGGTGGTGGTATCCGCCGGCCGACACGAACAGCGCGCCGGGCACGCTCGCCGTCTCGGCGAAGCCGAGGGTGTCGACGTAGAAGCGGCGCGCCGCGGGGACGTCGCCCACCTGCAGGTGCACGTGCCCGACGACGGCTCCCGCCGACCGGGTCGCCTCGGCGCGGGCTCCGGGGTCGGCCGTGGTCAGCGCGTCCCGCGCCGCGTCCGTGAGGTGCTCGCCGAGGAACGCGTTCGGGTCGAGGTAGGTCGTGTCCATCCGCACGTACGCGCCGTCCCAGGACCACGCCTCGCGCGGCCGGTCGGCGTACAGCTCGACGCCGTTGCCCTCCGGGTCGGTGAAGTAGAACGCCTGCGAGACGAGGTGGTCGGCGCTGCCGACGAACGTGCTCGGCGCCGTGGTCGCGACCGAGGCGAGCGCGTGCGCGAGCCCCGGCTCGTCGTCGAACAGGACGGCCGTGTGGAACAGGCCGGCCTCGCCCCGGCCGGGAGCGGGCAGGTCGCGCGCCCGGTGCAGCACGACCAGCGGCGTGCTGCCGCGCCCGAGCACCGCGGTCTCCTCGCGGCGCGCGCCGGCGGGCAGCTCGAGCTCCTCGGGCACCTCGAGCTCGCTCAGGGTGAGCGCGTCGCGGTAGTAGCGCGTCATGAGGTCGAGGTCGCGCACGTGCAGCGTGACCGCGTCCATGCGTGTGTCGTCGGCGAGGCGGTCGGGGGCCTGCGGGTCCATCACGAGTCCAGCGCGCGGCGCAGGCCGTCGGCCAGCGGCGTCGTCGGGCGGCCGATCAGGCGGGCGAGGTCGCCGGAGGTCTCGGCGAGCAGGCCGTCGCGGGTGTTGCCGTCGAGCGCGACGACGAAGCCGGCGGTGCCCTCGTCCAGGCCCGCGGCCAGGAGCCGCTCGCGGTGCTCGTCGGCGGTGAGCCGACGGTACGCGACCGGCCGGCCGAGGATCTCGGCGGCGGTGGCGGCGAGCTCGTCGAGGTCCCACGCGACGTCGCCGGACAGCTCATAGACGGCGCCGTCGTGAGCGCCGTCCCGGGCGGCCTCGAGCGCGACGACGGCGGCGGCCTCGGCGTAGTCCTCCCGGCTCGCGCTGGCGACGCGGCCGTCGCCCACGCTGTGCGCGATCTCGCCCGTCTCGCGCGCCTGCTGCACGTCGCCGACGTAGTTCTCGGTGTACCAGCCGTTGCGCAGGAGGGTCGTGGACAGGCCGGAGGCGGCGAGCAGCTCCTCCGTCGCCTTGTGCTCGGGCGCGAGGACCAGGGGCGAGGTGTCGGCGTGCGGGGCGCTCGTGTAGATCACGCGGCCCACACCGGCGCCCTTCGCGGCGTCGATCACGGCGCCGTGCTGGCGCACGCGCTGACCGACCGCGGAGCCGGAGACGAGCACCAGGACGTCCACGCCGTCCAGCGCGGGGGCGAGGGTCTCGGGCCGGTCGTAGTCGGCCTCGCGGACGGCGATCCCGCGCGCCACGAGGTCGGCAACCTTGTCGGTCGAGCGGCCGGTCGAGCGGACGAGCGCGACGACGTCCGCGGGCGCGGCACCGCGGGTCAGGAGGGACTCGACGACGAGGCGGCCGAGGTGGCCGCTGGTTCCGGTGACGGCGATGGTCATGCTGATGCTCCTAGGCGAGGGACGCTCGGCGGCCCGAGCGGGCCACCACTCCAGGATGCACTCTCTTTTTGAAAGTGCCTACTAGCGGAAGGTGCGTCCTCCGTCACAGTGCCCTCGCTCCGATCGCGCCGTACCCTGGAGGCGTGACCCCTGACTCCCCCCTCGCCGTCGAGCCGACCGAGGCCGGCCCGACCGACGCGATGATCGCCGACGTCTTCTCCCGCGGCTGCACCTCGCGCCAGGCGCTCGAGGCCGTGACCGGCCGCTGGGGCGTGCTCACCGTGGCCGGGCTGCGCGACGGCGCCGTGCGCTTCAACGCGCTGCGCCGCAGGATCGACGGCGTGAGCGAGAAGATGCTGGCCCAGACCCTCCAGGGCCTCGAGCGCGACGGCATCGTCGTGCGCCAGGTGCGCACGACCATCCCGCCGCACGTGGAGTACTCCCTCACCGAACTCGGCCTGCGCGTCGCCGACCGCCTCGTCGCGCTCATCGACGTGCTCGAGGGCGCGGTCGACCAGGTCGACGCGGCCCAGCGGGCGTACGACGCCCGCCGGGACGCGTGACGCTCACGTCCGCGAGCGCAGGTACAGGTAGACGAGCACCGCGGCCACCAGGAGCCCGACGATCACGGCGCAGGCGATCTTGACCGCGCTGAACGGACGCTTCCCCACCACCTGGCCGGTGTTCGCGTTGACCATGACCTGCCACTGCCTGCCCGCGTACACGTAGGTCGCGATCCACAGCGGCAGCAGCACGAGCTTGAACATGACCTCGGCGTACGAGGTCTGGACGGCTCCGACCCGCTGCTCGTCGCCGCCGATGTCCCGCCGGACGTCCTTCGCGATCGTCTTGGCCATCGCCGCCTTCGCCCGCTCGAGCCCGGCGGACGGCTCCACCTCGTACCGCGCCGCGGAGTAGCCCGCGAGGTACTCCGCACGGAACGGCACGGCGTCCTCGAGGGGCCACGGCCCGAGGCGGCGGAGATCGAGCTCCGCCACCTGGGAGGACGCGGGGACGAGCAGGTCGTCGAAGGACCGTTCGACGTGCCCGGACACGGGCGTCCAGCTCACCCGCCGCTCCTGCCGCTCGGTGTCGCCGTCCTTCACCGTGACGTGGTACGCGTCGCCGCGCTGGCCCGTGTACGACGACGAGGTCTCGGCGTCGAACGTCCAGTGCGGCAGGTACGAGCCGTGCAGCGACTCGGTGTCGCCGACCTTCTTGAGCTCTCCCGGCGCGAACGGGCGGGAGCGGACCCAGCGGCGGAACGCCTCGCGCGCCTGCGCCTGCCCGACCCCGAACGGGACGACCGCCTCGGGCTGCACGAGCCCGTCGGCCTCCGCCACGGCGACGAGGTGCCCGCCGCAGAACCGGCACGCGACGGAGAGGTCCGTGCCCTGGGTGGTCGCGCCGCACCCGTCGCACGAGAGCAGCCTGTCCTCGAGGACGTCGGCGCGCGCCCCGTGCTGCGCGGCTGCCCACGCGTCGTACGAGTGCTCGTCCACGGCGTCGCCCGCCGCGTGGACGATCGCGACCTCGCCCCCGCACGCCACGCACCGCAGGTGCCGGGTGCCGGGCGCGTAGGTGAGCCGGGACCCGCACGCGTCGCAGCGGGTGCGGACGAGGTCGTCCTGCACGTCGCTCACCGTCAGCCCACGCTTCCGGTCGAGGGGCCCGCCGACGGGGGCAGCGGGGGCGGCGTCGCGGCGAAGTGGGGCGCGAGCGCGGGCACCTGCCCCGCGGGGGTCCATGCGGCCATCCCCTGCTGCCACACGAGCGTCTCGCGCCCGAGCTCGCCGGTCCGGACCAGGCCGGCGACGTCCGCCGTCGTGCCGGGCCCGGCCTGCGCCCCGTCGGCCGCCCAGTACCAGGGGGCCTCGGCCGTCGGCAGCGGCGGCGGGCCGGCCGGGGCCGCAGCGGCGGGCGCCGCGGGCGCCGCTCCCGCGGGCGCCGGGGCGAGCGTCTGGGCCATCTGCTGGCCCATCGCCATCCCCATGCCCAGGCCCGCACCCGTGCCAAGGCCCTCGCCCGCGCCGCCCGGGTTCGCGGCGGCGGCCTCGATCGCGGTCGCCGTCTGGAACTTCGTGTACTGGTCGAGGTTGCCGACGACGGCCATCTGGGCGCGCTTGTCGAGCGCCGCCTCGACCTCCGGCGGGAACGAGACGTTCTCGAGGACGAAGCGCGGCACGGCCACGCCGTACTCCGCGAGGTCCTCGGTGAGCTGGCCGGCGAGGCGGCCCGAGATCTCGCGCTGGTTCGCGGCGAGGTCGATCGCGGCGACGCCCGCCTCGGCCAGCGCCGGGCCGAGCTGCCCCACGACGAGGCTGCGGAAGTAGTCCCCGATCTCGTCGGTGCGAAACTGGGGATCGGTGCCGACCAGCTGGCGCAGGAGGGCGGCCGGGTCGACCACCCGCAGCGCGTAGGTGCCGAACGCGCGGAGGCGGACCGGGCCGAGCTCGGGGTCGCGCAGGATCACGGGGTTCTGCGTGCCCCACGTGAGGTCGGTGAACTGGCGGGTGGCGACGAAGTAGACCTCCGCCTTGAACGGCGAGCTGAACCCGTGCTTCCACCCCTGGAGGGTGGACAGGATCGGCAGGTTCTTCGTCTCGAGCGTGTACGTGCCCGGGCCGAAGACGTCGGCGAGCCGGCCCTCGCTGACGAACACCGCCGCCTGCCCCTCCCGCACGACCAGCTTCGCCTGGTTCTTGATCTCGTTGCCCTGGCGGGGGAAGCGCCAGACGATCGTGTCCCGGCTCTCGTCGAGGAACTCGACGATGTCGATCAGCTGTCCACGCAGCTTCTCCATGAAGCTCATCCGGAATCCTTCGGTGTCGTTCGAGGCGGGCGCGACCGTCACGCCGGGCCGAGCATAGCGGTGCCCGGCACCGCCGATGACCGCACCAAGGCCTGGCAAAAACCCCAGGTCCCCGCGCGGCGGCGCGGACCGCCCACGACCCGCCGACCGCCCCGGGACCTATCCTGGGCGGGTGCCCGCCACGCCCCCGTCCTCCGCCCCGAACCCGGCCGTCGCGGTGCTCCTCGCGGCCGGCGCCGGACGCCGGCTGGGGCGGGGTCCCAAGGCCTTGCTCGACCACCGCGGCCACCCGCTCGTGGAGCACGTCGTGGGCGTCCTGCTCGACGGCGGCTGCGGCACGGTGGTGGTCGTGCTCGGCGCGGAGGCGGAGCGGGTCCGCGCCGCGGCCGCGCTCGACGCGCCCGGCGTGCGGGTGGTCGTCAACGCGGGCTGGACCGCCGGCATGGCGTCCTCCCTGCGGGCGGGCGTCTCCGCGGCGCTGGAGGCTCGTGCCGGCGAGGCGCCGGCCTGCCTCGTCGTCGCGCACGTCGACCAGCCGGGCGTCACGTCCGACGACGTCGCGCGGCTGCTGGGGGCCCACCGGGCCGGCCGCGTCACCGCCTCGCGCTGGGCCGGCGCGCCGCAGGTGGACGACGTCCGCCCCCGCTGGGCCCACCCCCTGGTGCTGGACGCCGGGCTCGCCGGGCCGGCGGCCGCGAGCGCCACCGGCGACGCCGGGGCCCGGGCCTTCCTGCGCGCGCACCCCGAGCTGGTCGACGTCGTCGTGCACCCGGGCGACGGACGCGACGTCGACATCGAGGCCGACCTCGACCTGCTCACCTGACGTCCGCAGTGTTGTGAGCGCGATTTCGGGGACTATCGGGCCCCCGATAGTCCCCGAAATCGCGCTCACAACGCCTCGGGTCAGGCCGGTGACGCCGCCTTGACGGCCAGGTAGACCTTGTCGCGTGCGAGGGGCAGCTCGGTGAACCGGACGCCGGTGGCGTCGCGCAGCGCGTTGGCGAGCGCCGGGGCGACAGGGTTGAACGGGCTCTCGCTCATGGACTTCGCCCCCATCGGGCCGGTCGTGTCGGAGGTCTGCGCGAAGTAGACCTCGCTGCGCGGCACGTCCGCGAAGGTGGGCAGGTGGTACTGGCGGAAGATGTCGGTCACGACGCGGCCGGCGTCGTCGATCACGACGTCCTCGTACAGGGCGGCGCCGAGGGCCTGCGCGATGCCGCCCTCCACCTGGCCGCGGCACTGGCGCGGGTTGACGACCTCGCCGGCGTCGGCGGCCTGCACGCTCTGCAGGATGCGGATCTCGCCGGTGCCGCGGTGCACGGCCACCCGGAAGCCGTGCACGTTGAACGCGACGGACCGCGGTGTGCCGCCCCAGCGCCCCTCGGCGGCCAGGCGCACCCCCGCCGCGTCGGCGTGCCGGGCGACGTCGGCGAGCGACAACGAGCGGCCGTCCGCCTCGACCGCCCCGGGCACCAGGCGGCACGCGGCCACCTCGACGCCCAGGGCGGTCGCCGCGACGGCCAGCACCTGCGTGGCGAGCTCGGTGGCCGCGGCGAGCGACGCCTTCCCGGCCACGACGGTGCCCGTGGAACCGAACGCACCGGTGTCGTGCTCCACCAGGTCGGTGTCGGACTGGCGCACCACGACGTCGGCGGCGCGCTGCCCGAGGGCGCTGGCCACGAGCTGGGCGTGCACGGTCGTGGTGCCGTTGCCGAACTCGGCCGTGCCGACCTCGGCCTCGACCACGCCGTCCGGACGCAGCCGGGCGCGGGCGTGCGCGACGTGCCCGCGCGGCGGCACGGTGTCGATCATGGAGACCGCCGTGCCCTCGCCGATCCCCCACTCCTCCCCCAGCCACGGGCGTCGCGGGTCGTCGGGGTGCGCGCCGTACGCGGCGACGTCGCGCGCCCGGCCGCGGGCGAGAGCGTCGTCGGCCAGCTCGATGCACTGGTCGAGGCCGTAGCTGCCGTACAGCACGTCCTCCTCCGGCTCGGGGTTGAGCGACAGCATGGGGTCGCCCTCGCGCACCACGTTGCGCCGCCGCAGCTCGAGCGGGTCCATCCCGAGCTGCCGGGCCAGCTCGTCCATCGCCGACTCCACCGCGAAGATCATCTGGCTCAGCCCGTACCCGCGGAACGCGCCGGACGGCAGCGTGTGCGTGTACACGCAGTGCGCGTCGACCTTCTTGTGGGCGCAGGTGTAGACGGCGATCGACTCGCCGCAGCCGTGGAACATCACGCCCGGGCCGTGGTTGCCGTACGCGCCGGTGTTGCTCAGCACGTCCAGGTGCAGCGCCGTCAGCGTCCCGTCGTGGCGCGCGCCGGCCCGCACCCGGATGCGGAACGGATGCCGCGTCGTCGTGGCGGTGAAGGTCTCGGTGCGCGTGAGCTCGAGCTGCACCGGCCGGCGCAGCCTCAGGGCGGCGAGCGCGGCGACGTCCTCGACCAGCACCTCCTGCTTGCCGCCGAACCCGCCGCCCACGCGCTCGCAGTACACGCGAACGCGGTCCGCCGGCAGGTCGAGCACGCGCGCCAGGTGGCGGCGGGCGAGGAACGGCACCTGGGTGGACGAGCGCACCACCAGCCGCCCGTCCTCGTCGAACGAGGCGATCGCCGCGTGCGTCTCGAGGGCCGCGTTCTGCACGCGCTGGGTGCGGTACGTGGCCTCGTGCACGACGTCGGATTCGGCCAGGCCCGCCTCGACGTCCCCCAGCTCGCTGTGCACCTCGGCGACGACGTTCGACCCCGGTCGCGAGACGCGCGCCGTCGCGGCGTCCAGCTCCGGGTGCACCAGCGGCGCGCCGGGCGACATCGCCTCCTCGGGGTCGACGACGGCGGGCAGCACCTCGTAGTCGACCCGCAGCCGGCGCACGCCCTCCTCGGCGGCGGCCACCGAGTCGGCGACGACGGCGGCCACGCGCTGCCCGACGTGCCGGACGACGTCGTCGAGGATCCGCGTGTCGTCGGGGTCGTCGGTCCACTGCTCGTGCTGGGCGGTGCTGAAGCGCGCCGCCGGCGCGTCCTCGTGGGTGAGGACGGCGCGCACCCCGGGCACCGCGAGCGCGTCGGTGGCGTCGATCGCCGTGATCCGCGCGTGGGCGTGCGGCGAGCGTGCGAGCTTGAGGTGCAGCAGGCCCGGGTACGCGTCGGGGTCGACGTCGAGCGTGTAGCGCGCCTGCCCGGTGACCACGGCGCGGCTCGCGGGCGCGGGCTCCGAGGTGCCGAACGCGGTGCCCGGCACAGGCCCAGGCACAGAGCCCGGGACCGAGCCCGACACGGCGGCTGCCACGGCCCGGTCGCCGGCGCCGCGCGAGCGCTCCGCGGCCCAGCCGTCGTGGGCGTCGTCGCAGGCCGCGGCCCCGGCCGGGTGCGTCGTGCCGCACGCGCCGCCGCCGAGCACCGCGTCGCCGATCGCGCGGTAGCCGGTGCAGCGGCACAGGTTGCCCTTGAGGCTGCGTGGCAGGTTCGCGCGCTGCTCGTCGTCGAACGTGGCAGCGGTCATGATCGCGCCCGCGGTGCAGAACCCGCACTGGAAGCCCTGCGCGTCGTGGAACTGCTGCTGCACCGGGTGCAGCCCGTCGGCGGTCGGCTCGGCCGCGACGGCCGCCAGGCCGCCGATCGTCGTCACCTCGCGCCCGGCCGCCCGGCGGGCGGGGTACACGCAGCTGTGCACCGGCACGCCGTCGACGTGCACCGTGCACGCGCCGCAGTCGCCGCCGTCGCAGCCCTTCTTCACGCCCAGGGCCCCCTGCTCGCGCAGGAACGTGCGCAGGCACTGGCCCGCGCGCGGGACGGCGACGACGTCGTGGCCGTCCACGCGCAGGACGGGCGCGGCGGTGGAGCCCGCGCTCCCGGTCGGGGTGGTGGTCGCGTCGGTCATCGCCGGGCCCCCTCGGTGTCGTGGGTGGTGTCGAGCGGCTCGCCGGTCAGCTCGGTCCGGATCTCCTCCGCGAGCCGGTAGGTCATGTCGCGACGCCAGGCGGGCAGGCCGTGGATGTCGTCGTGGTAGAGGTCGTCGGGGACCGCCGCGTCGATCGCGGCCGCCAGGCCCGCGGCGTCCGGGTGGGAGCCGGCGGTGAAGCGCAGCTGCACGGGCCGGCGGGTCGACGCGGTCGCCGTGATCACCAGCCCGCCACCGTCGGCGGGCGCGTCGAGGCGGCCGATCAGCAGCACCCCGGAGCGGCCCAGGTTCGACAGCGACAGCCGCCGGAACGCTGTCCGGGCGCGCAGCGCGGCCGCCGGGAGACGGATCGCCCGCAGCAGCTCCCCGGGGGCGAGCGTGTTGCGCATCTCCCCCGTCACCAGCTCCGCCACGGGCTCGCTCCGCCGCGTGCCGCCCGGGCCCCACACCTCGGCCACGCCGTCGAGCGCCGCGGTGAGCGACGTCATCGGGCCGGCCGGCAGCGACGTCGCGACGTTTCCGCCCACCGTCGACGTGTTCCAGATCTTGAAGGACGCGACGAAGGCGTCGCAGCACGGGCGCACGAGGTCCAGCGCGCGCCACGCGTCCCGCACGGGCGCCGACGCCGGCGCGGCCGGGAAGGCGTACAGCTCGGCGACCGTGCACGTCGCGGCGATCTCCAGCCCGTCGTCGGTCACGGCGAGCGCGGGCCAGCCCGCGCTCGTGAGGTCGAGCAGGCGGCGCAGGCTCTCGCTGCCGTAGGAGAACAGGACGGTGCCGCCGGCCAGCCACGCGTCGCCCTCGCGCCAGTCGGCGGGGTCGGCGGTGGGGACCAGGTCGGTGACGGTGTTCAGGTCCACCGGGAACGCTCCTTGCTGTCGGTGCCGCTGGTGTCGCTCGAGGACCTGCGGCGGTCGTCGGGGGGCGCGTGCAGGGGCCCGTCCGTGCGGCTCAGGGGGTGGGCGTCGTCGCGACCGTGACGCACCGCGACCAGCTCGGCGACCACGGAGACGGCGACCTCCTCCGGCGTCACGGCGCCGAGGTCGAGGCCGATCGGCGAGCGCAGCCGCGCCAGGGCCTCGGGGGCCACGCCCTCGGCGCGCAGGGCCCGGAGCCGCTGGGCGTGCGAGCGACGCGAGCCCATGGCGCCGACGTACGCGAGCGGCAGGCCGAGCGCGAGCCGCAGGGTCGGGACGTCGAACTTCGCGTCGTGGGTGAGGACGGCGACGGCGGTGCGGGCGTCGAGGCGCCCGGCGGCGGACTCGGCGGCGAGGTACCGGTCCGGCCAGTCGACCACCACCTCGTGGGCCTGCGGGAACCTCCGCGGGGCGGCGAACACCTCGCGGGCGTCGACGAGGGTCACGTGGTACCCGAGCAGCCGCACCGCCCGGACGAGCGCGCCGGCGAAGTCGTTGGCGCCGACCACGACGAACCGCGGCGGGGCGAGCCGCGTCTCGACCAGCAGCGCGACGGGCTCCTCCACGTCGCCCGGGCCGCAGGTGCCGTCGTCCACGCCCGGAGCCGCGTGCACGGTCGCGGCGCCGCCCGCGCGCAGGACGGCGTCCACCTGGGCCGCGACCGCCGGCAGCGCGCCGTCGTCCACCAGCCCCCGCAGCGCGTCGTCCGGGCCGTTGCCGGCCGGTGCACCTGGCGCGTCGCGGAGGACGACGGCGGTGGGCCGCGCGAGGTCGAGCCGTCGCACGAGAGCGGCGGGCGCGTCGCCGCCGGCGGCCAGCCGGGCCAGCGCGAGCGCGCCGGGATCGGCGTCGTCGCCGGGCCGGACGGGCTGCACGTGCACCTCGAGCGCTCCTCCGCAGGTGAGACCCACGGCGAACGCGTCGTCGTCGGAATAGCCGAACGTCTCGCGGTGGCACTCGCCGACGGCGATCGCGTCGAGCGCGGCGGCGTGCACCGCGGCCTCCACGCAGCCGCCGGAGAGGCTGCCGATCACCGCGCCGTCGGCGCGCACCGCCATCGCGGTGCCGACCGGGCGGGGCACGGAGCCGGACGCGCCCACCACCGTCGCCACGGCGAAGGGCGGGCTGCCCGGCGCGAGCCACGCGGCGAGCTGGTCGACCAGGGTGAGCATCGAAGTCCTCCCGGTCGGTCGGACCTGCCGGGTCGCGGCAGGTCCGACCCACGTTGCCGTCAGGCGCCCAGCGCCGCCGAGAGCGGGCCGCGCACGAAGTACACGAGGAAACCGGCCGCGACCACCCACAGCAGCGGGTGCACCTCGCGCACCCGTCCGCAGGCGAACCGCAGCAGCACCCACGTGATGAAGCCGATCCCGATGCCGTTGGCGATGGAGTACGTCAACGGCATCGTCACGACGGTGAGGAACACCGGCAGGGCGACGGAGAAGTCGCCCAGGTCGATCTCCTTGATCTCCCTCATCATCATCGCGCCGACCACCACGAGGGCGCCGCTGGCGACCTCGATCGGCACGACGGCGGTGAGCGGCGTGAGGAACATGGCGACCAGGAACAGGCCGCCGGTCACGACGGACGCCAGGCCGGTGCGCGCCCCCTCGCCGACGCCCGCCGCCGAGTCCACGAACACCGTGTTCGACGACGACGACGTGGCGCCGCCCACGACGGCCCCCACGCCCTCGACGACGAGGGCCGACTTGATCCGCGGGAAGTTCCCGTCGGCGTCGGCGAGCCCGCCCTGCTTGGCGAGGCCCGTCATCGTGCCCATGGCGTCGAAGAAGTTCGTGAAGAACAGCGTGAACACGAGCATCGTGGCCGCGAGCGCCCCGATGCGGTCGAAGGCCCCGAGGCTGAACTGCCCCAGCAGGGACAGGTCCGGCACGGAGACCAGCGACTCCGGCAGCGCCGGCACGGACAGGTGCCAGCCGCCGGGGTTGTCGTCCCCGCCGGGGCCGAGCTGCAGGATCGCCTCGACGACGATCGCCACGACCGTCGTGGCGACGAGCCCGATGAGCAGCCCGCCCTTGACCTTGCGCGCCACGAGGACGCCCATGAGCAGGAGTCCGAGCACGAAGACCATCGTCGGCACGGTGGTGATCGACCCGCCGTCGCCGAGCTGGACCGGCGGGCCGCCCGGGGTGCGGGTGACGAAACCGGCGTCCACGAAGCCGATGAAGGCGATGAACAGACCGATGCCCACGGTGATGGCGGCCTTGAGCTGGCGCGGGACCGCATTGAAGATCGCCGACCGCGCACCCGTCACGGCGAGCAGGACGATGAGCAGCCCGTTGATCAGCACGAGGCCCATGGCCTCGGGCCAGGTGACGTCGCCGATGACGGCGACGGCGAGGAACGAGTTGATCCCCAGCCCGGCCGCGAGGGCGAACGGGAGGTTCGCGACGAGGCCGAAGAGGATGGTCAGCACGCCGGCGGCGAGGCCTGTGACGGCGCCCACCTGGGCGGTGGCGAGCCAGCCGCCCGCGACGTCCGTGGGGGCGTTCTCGGCGCTCGTCCCGCCGAGGATCAGGGGGTTGAGGATGACGATGTACGCCATCGCGAAGAAGGTCACCAGCCCGCCGCGGACCTCGCGTCCGGCGGTCGAGCCTCGCTCGGTGATCTTGAACAGCCGGTCCAGCGCGCCGCCGCGCCGGGTGCCGGTGGGGGTCTTGTCGTTCTCGGCGGTGTCCCGCCGGGTTCCCAGGACGGTCACGTCGTTGTGTCCTTTCCGGCCCGCGGCGCGTCAGTAGTCGATGCGGGTGGACAGGACGCGCCACGCGTCGAACGGCGAGGCGGCGGACGGCGTGCGCTCGTGGCGCACCGCCATGACCTCTTCGCCGGCCCGGGTCGCGGGCAGCCCCTGGAGCCGGGAGGCGAAGAAGTCGTAGAACGCGGCGTCGTCGAACCCCGCCGCGGCCGCGTCGTGGCGGTCGGCGGCGAAGTAGACGGCGTCGACGCGCGCCCACAGGGCGGAGGCGAGACACATGGGGCAGGGCTCGCAGCTCGAGTAGAGGACGGCCCCCGACAGGTCGAACGTGCCGAGCTCGGCACAGGCGCGCCGGATGGCCGTGACCTCGGCGTGGGCGGTGGGGTCGTTGTCCTGGGTGACGCGGTTGTTGCCCTCGACGACGCGGCCGTCGCGCGTGACGATCACGGCGCCGAAGGGGCCGCCCGCGTTCGCGACGCTGTCGACGGCCAGGGTGACGGCCTTCTCGAGGTGTGCTGCGGTCGGACGGACGGCCGGGGCGGCCGCGCTGGTGGCTTGCGGGTTGATCACGGCATTGCGGTCCATGGTGAGTCTCCACGGTTCGGGCAGCGGCCCCCGGGGTGCTCGGGTCCGTCGGCCTCTCGGGCCCCGGTGGAGACCGGGCGCTCGGCGGGCCGCTGCAGGCGAGTTGTCCTTCATGCCGCCTGGTAGATAGCTGCCGGTGTCGGATCGATGTCGTCGATCACCGGGCTGACGTCGTCCTCGACCTCAGCCCGGCCCGGGCCCGCCGTTGGCAACCGCGACGCTAACACCCGGTGACGGGCGCCACAAGAGTTTTGGAATCACTTTTCCGTATCGCGGGTGTTTCCGACGGATGAAGCGCGTCTCGCATCGTGGTCCCACATGATGGACGCGGGCTGTCGCTCCAGGTCCCGCAGTTCCTAGAGTGGCCCCGAACCCACCGCACCGGCCGGCGTCCGGACGCCGCACAGATGGAGGAACCATGCCCGCTCCCACCGACCCGACGCCGCGCCTCGCCGACTACGCGCACCCCGAGCGCCTCGTGACGACGTCGTGGCTCGCCGAGAACCTCGACACCCCGGGCCTGGTGGTCGTGGAGTCCGACGAGGACGTGCTGCTGTACGAGACCGGGCACATCCCCGGCGCGGTGAAGATCGACTGGCACACCGACCTGCTGCAGCCGGTCGAGCGCGACTACCTCGACGGCGCCGGCTTCGCCGACCTGCTCGCGAGCCGCGGCATCTCCCGCGACACGACGATCGTGCTGTACGGCGACAAGAACAACTGGTGGGCCGCGTACACGGCGTGGGTCTTCACCCTGTTCGGCCACGAGGACGTCCGCCTGCTCGACGGCGGCCGCAACCTGTGGGTGGCCGAGGGCCGCGAGCTGACCACCGACGTCCCGACCCCCGACCGTGGCGAGTACCCCGTCGTCGAGCGCGACGACGAGACGTTCCGCGCCTTCAAGGAGGACGTGCTCGCCCACCTCGGCAACGGCCCGCTGGTGGACATCCGCTCCCCGCAGGAGTTCTCGGGCGAGCGCCTGCACATCCCGGACTACCCGGAGGAGGGCGTGCTGCGCGGCGGCCACATCCCGTCGGCCCGCAACGTCCCCTGGGCCACCGCGGTCGCCGAGGACGGCACCTACAAGCCGCGCGCCGAGCTCGAGGCGATCTACCAGGAGGGTGGCCTCGGCCTCACCGCCGGCGACTCCGTGATCACCTACTGCCGCATCGGCGAGCGCTCGAGCCACACCTGGTTCGCGCTGCGCTACCTGCTCGGCATCGACGACGTCCGCAACTACGACGGCTCCTGGACCGAGTGGGGCAACGCGGTGCGCGTGCCCATCGTCGCGGGCGCCGAGCCCGGCGAGGTCCCGGCGAGCGTCAAGCAGCAGGTCGCTGCCTGACCGTCCCCGACCCGCCGCCCGCGAGGTAGTCCGAACTCGGCGAGATCCGGACTACCTCGCGGGCGTCTCGAACTGTCTCGTCCGCACCCGGACGACCCCGCGCTGAGCGAAGATGGGACCCATGTCCGACGCCACCCTGCCCCCCTCGCTCGCCGAGATCCGCGAGGAGTTCCTCGCCCTGGCCGAGCGCGACCGGCTCCAGCTGCTGCTCGAGTTCTCCCGCGAGCTGCCCGGTCTGCCGCCGCGCTACGAGAGCGCCCCGGGCCTGCTCGAGGCCGTCGAGGAGTGCCAGTCCCCCGTGCGAGCCTTCGCGGAGGTGGACGGCGACGTCGTGCACTTCTACGCGACGGCGCCGCAGGAGGCGCCCACCACGCGCGGGTTCGCGTCGATCCTGGCCCAGGGGCTGTCCGGCCTGTCCGCGCAGCAGGTGCTCGACGTGCCGGACGACTTCCCGCTCATGATCGGGCTCACCCGCGCCGTCAGCCCGCTGCGGCTGAACGGGATGGCGGGCATGCTGACGCGCGCCAAGCGGCAGGTGCGCGAGCAGCTCGCCGCCTGACGGCGCCCGACGTAGGCCCTCAGAAGTCGAACAGGTCCCCGAGGAACGAGTCCTTCTTCTTGCGCTTGCGGTACCGCGGGTCGTACCCGCGGTCGTCGTACCGCTTGTCGTCATACCGCTTGTCGTCGTAGCGACGGTCGTCGTAGCGGGGCTCGTCGTACCGCCGGTCGTCATAACGACGCTCGTCGTACGACGCCGGGAGGGGCGGCCCCGGGGACGCCGGAGCCGGAGCGGGCGGCACGGGCCCCCGCGCCTCGGCGGCGATCTCGGACTCGAGCGACCTCTCGATGATCTTGTCGAGCTCGCCGCGGTCGAGCCACACCCCGCGGCACTGCGGGCAGTAGTCGATCTCGATCCCCTTGCGCTCGGTCATCACCAGGACGGACTGGTCGTGCGGACACTGCATGGCGCGCTGCTCCTTCGTCGGGTGGTGGTGACAACGGCCCGGACCCGCGCGAGGTTCCCTCCGTGTGCGAGAGTGTGCGCATGACGGTGCTCGTGGCCTACAACCCGTCGCCCCACGGTGAGGCGGCCGTCCGGACGGCGATCACGGAGGCGGCCCGGCGCGGTCTCGCCCTCCATGTGGTGCACCTCGCTCGGTCGGACGACCCGGTCGACGGCGACCCTCTCGACGACCTGCTGGCGCAGGCCCCGGCCGGGGTGGACGTCCAGCCGGTCACCCGGCGCACCTCGGGCACCGAGCCCGCCGACGCCATCCTCGACGCCGCCGACCGGACGGGCGCGACGCTCGTCGTCCTGGGGTCGCGCAAGCGCTCCAGCGCGGGCACCTTCCTCATCGGCACGACCACGCAGCGGGTGCTGCTCGACTCCCCCGTGCCCGTGCTCGTCGTCAAGGACACCTACGACGACTGACCCGCCGCTCCCGCGCGGGCGATCCGCCGACACGCGCCGGGACCCCTCGACGGGCACGCCGCGTCTCGGGTTACGGTGCGCGGCGTGAATTCCTTCTCCGATGCTGTCAGTGCCGCCAGCTCCTTCGTCTGGGGCCCCTTTCTCCTGATCCCGCTGCTGCTGGGCACGGGCCTGTACCTCACGGTCCGGCTCAAGGGGCTGCAGTTCCGCAAGCTGGGGCCGGCCCTGCGCCTCGGCCTGCTGCAGCGCAAGGAGCCGTCGTCCGACGCCGCCGGCGACATCTCCCACTACCAGGCACTGACCACAGCGCTCGCCGCCACCGTCGGCGTCGGGAACATCGCCGGCGTCGCCACCGCGATCGGCATCGGCGGCCCCGGGGCGCTCTTCTGGATGTGGGTGACCGGCCTCGTCGGCATGGCGTCGAAGTACTCCGAGGCGTTCCTCGGGTCCCGGTTCCGCGTCGTGGACGAGAAGGGCGAGCAGCGCGGCGGGCCGCAGGAGTACCTCAAGCGGGGCATCCGAGGGCCGCTCGGCAAGGTGCTGGCGGTCGCGTTCGCCGTCTTCGCCGCCCTCGCCGCGTTCGGCATCGGCAACATGACGCAGACCAACACGATCGCGCAGTCGCTCGACGACACGTTCGGCGTCCCGCCGCTCGCCACCGGCATCGTCATCGTGCTGTTCGTCGGGGTGGTGCTGCTGGGCGGCATCAAGCGGATCGGTGCGGTCACGGCCTCCTTCGTGCCCCTGATGATCATCTTCTACATCGTCGCCGGGCTGCTGGTGCTGGGCGCCAACGTCACCGCGATCCCCGACGCCCTCGCGCTGGTGTTCACGGACGCCTTCACGGGCACCGCCGCCACGGGCGGGTTCGTCGGCTCCACCGTCGCCCTCGCCCTGCAGTTCGGCGTCGCCCGCGGCCTGTTCTCCAACGAGTCCGGGCTCGGGTCGGCCGCCATCGTCGCCGCCGCCGCCAAGACGCAGCACCCCGTGCGCCAGGGCCTGGTCTCCATGACGCAGACCTTCATCGACACGATCATCGTGGTGTCCTTCACCGGCCTCGTCATCATCACGTCGGGGGCGTGGACCTCGGGCGAGGAGGGGGCCGCGATGACCGCCGACGCGATGTCGTCCGGGCCGCTGGCCCAGTTCGGCGGCGCCGTGGTCGCGATCGCCGTCGTGTTCTTCGCGCTCTCCACGGTGATCGGGTGGGCGTACTACGGGGAACGGTGCGCCACGTCGCTGTTCGGGATCAAGGTGTCGTTGCCTTACCGCGTCGTCTTCACGCTCGTGTGCCTCGTCGGCGCGATGTGGGAGCTGGACCTCGTGTGGGGCATCGCTGACGTCCTCAACGGCCTCATGGCGCTGCCCAACCTTGTGGGCCTGCTCCTGCTGTCCGGGCTCGTGGTGCGCGAGACGAAGGCGTACCTCGCGAAGGACCCCGACCTCACCGACCCGCCGGCAGTGCTCGAGGACCTCTCTCCGGCGCGATGACGTCGTCCTGGGGGACGACGAGCGGCCGGAGGTCCCCGCGGGCGCAGTCCACCTGCTCCACGGGGAGCCGCTCCACGCCGCCCGCCTCGGCCATCCACCAGCCGAGGTTGGGGGCGAGCGCCGCGTAGCCGTCGCGCAGCACGTGCCGCAGCACCGTGTCGGCGAGGCGGACGCCGTCGCGCCACGCGGACGCGACGTCGGACGACGCCGGTCCGGTCGTGAGACCCGGTGTCGTGCCCGTCGCGGCCGGCAGCGCCAGCACCCGCAGGCCGCGGCGGAACACGGTGCGGCCGTCGACCACCTCGTACCGCGGACGCACGCGGGTGACCGCGTTGAGCACCCGGAAGAACCACGGCGGCGCCTGCGCCAGGACCAGCTCGGCGCGCGGGGTGAGCTGGCGGGCCAGGCGGTGCTCGTCGAACTGGACGCCCACGGCCCGCATCTCGGCCGCCATCCACTGCAGCGCGACGTCCGAGAGCCCGCAGCGGGCCCCGCCGCCGCCGACGTCCCCGTGCGTGCCCGGGAACCACACCTGCTGCACGCGCTCCGGTGGGTCGTCGTCGGGCACGGTCCACAGGCACGGTGCGAACGTCAGCCGGCGCTCGTCGATCGCCAGGGCCTGCCGCGCGGTGCGCACCACAGGAGACAGCGTGACGTCGTGGAAGCGGTTCTTGCGCCGCGACGGGCCGGGCACCCCGAGCGCGCCGACCGTGTCGAAGACCCCGAGGAAGTGCACCGGGACCGTCGTCGCATGCTCGGACCGGAACCGCTCCTTCGTCTCCCGGACCTCGTCGCCGAGCCCGAGCACGGCCTCCGCCCGCCGCCGGCGCCATGACCCCGGCCGGGTGCGGGCGACCGTGCGCTCTGCCCGTGCCACCCGCCGCGCCGTCGGCGGCTTGAGGCGGTACACGCGCTCCGCCTCGCACAGCAGGCCCGCGTCCTGGGCCTGCGGGGTGAGCAGGCCGACCTGCGAGAGCATCCCCACGACGCTGCGCGCCGTGTAGGCGCCCCGCGAGTACCCGAGCACCACGATCTCGTCGCCGGGCTCGTAGTTCATGGCGAGGAACCGGTAGCCGTCCACCACGTTGCGCGTGAACCCGTACCCGAACGCCCCGCCCAGCAGCTGGTCCACCAGGTAGCCGCGGGCGCCGACGCCCGCCACGTACCCGACGACCTGCTCGACGTCCGGCTCGGCGCTCCCCCCGGAGCGCAGCACCGCACGGGCGAGCTTCTCGATGTTGGAGACCTGCGCGTTCACCGCGTGGTTCCAGGTCCCGTCACAGCACAGCACCAGTCGCTTCATGGTCGTCCCTCCATGTACCTCGGAGGTTCGCGGGCCCGCGCTGATACGACGGCCGCGTGCGCCGGTCGTGCAAGGTCGGACTGCGACCTGGTGCGCCCGCTCAGACGACGACGCGGATCACGGCGCTGTGGTCCAGCTCGGCGTCGCCGCGGTCGACCATCCGCTGGTACCGGTCGCGCGCGACCTCGGTGAGCGCCGTGTCGACCCCGAGCGCCCGCCCGGCGGCGATGCCGAACTCGAGGTCCTTGAGCTGGGTGCGGCAGGCACCGCCGTGGGCGTAGTCGCCCGTGAGGTAGCGCCGGGACTTGTCGGACAGCAGCCGGGATCCGGCCAGCCCGGCGCCCAGCACCTCGAGGACGGTCTCGACGTCGAGCCCGCCCTGCCGGGCGATGGCGACCGCCTCGGCGAGCGCGTTGAGCGTGCCGCCCACCACGATCTGGTTGCACGTCTTGGCCAGCGACCCCGCACCCACCGGTCCCAGGTGGCGCACCGTCGCGCCCATCGCGTCGAGCACCGGCCCGACGGCGGCCACGTCGGCGTCCGCGCCACCCGCCATGATGCTCAGGCTGCCCGCCCCCGCACCCTCGACGCCGCCGCTCACGGGCGCGTCCACCAGCCGGATCCCGTCAGCGGCGAGCTCCCGTGCCCACGCGGTGACCGCGACCGGGCTCACCGTGCTCATGACGACGAGCACCGGGTCGGCGGTGCCCGCCGCGCGCCATCCCGCGCGCAGCCCGTCCGGCCGGTCGACGACGTCGCGCACCTGCGGCAGGTCCGGGAGCATCACCACGACCACCGGCCGTGCCGCGTCCGCCGGGGCGGCAGCGACCGTCGCGCGCGGCTCGCCCCGCGCGACGTCCTCCGCCTTGGCGGCGGTCCGGTTCCAGAGGATGACGTCGAACCCTGCCGAGAGCAGGTTGCGCGCCATCGGCGCCCCCATCGGCCCCGTCCCGACGAACCCGATCGCCGTGCCCTGCATGTGTCCTCCTCGATGCCGTCGTCGGTCGGGCGGCCGGCGCGACGGCGTCGCCAGGCGCTCCAGGGTCGTCTCAGCGCAGGCGCCGCAGGAACTCCCGCGTCCGCTCCTGCCGCGGGTCGCGGAGCACCTGGTCGGGAGTGCCTCGCTCGTGCACGCGCCCGGCGTGCAGGAAGACCACCTCGTCGGCGACCTCCCGCGCGAAGCCCATCTCGTGCGTGGCGACGAGCATCGTGGTCGGCCGCCCCGCCACGCCCTCGCTGCGCAGGGACAGCAGGAGGTCGAGCACCTCCCCCACCAGCTCGGGGTCCAGGGCGGACGTCACCTCGTCGAGCAGCAACAGCTCGGGCCCGTTCACGAGCGCGCGGGCGATGGCGGCCCGCTGCTGCTGACCGCCCGAGAGCTGGTCGGGGTAGGCGCGCGCCTTGTCGGCCAGGCCGACGCGCTCGAGCATCTCGAGCGCCGCCGCCTCGGCCTCGGCGCGCGGCACCTTGTGCACGACGCGCGGCGCCAGGGTCACGTTGTCGAGGACACGCAGGTGCGGGAAGAGGTTGTACTGCTGGAAGACCATCGCGAGCCGGGCGCGCACCGCGTCCGCGTCCACCCACGGGTCGGCCACGTCCTCGCCGTCGAGGAGCACCTGGCCGTCGTCGACCTCCTCGAGCAGGTCGACGACGCGCAGCAGCGTGGACTTGCCGGAGCCGGACGAGCCGACCACGACGACGCACGCCCCCTCGGCGACGTCCAGGTCGACGCCGTCGAGCACGACCTTGCGGTCGACGCCCGTGCCGAAGGACTTGCGCACGTCGCGCAGCGCCAGCAGCGGCGCGCCCTGGAGCGCGTTCATCGGACCACCCCCGCGCCGGCGACGCCGCGCAGCTCTCCCCGCCACCCCTGCCGGGCCGACCAGGCGTCGACCAGCCGGGTCAGCGGGACCGAGATCGCCAGGAAGAGCAGCCCGGCCACCACGTAGGGCGTGAAGTTGTAGTCGCCGGTCGTGGCGATCTGCGCCGCCCGGATCGCGTCCACGGCGCCGAGGATGGAGATCAGGCCGGAGTCCTTCTGCAGCGACACGAGCATGCTCGCCACGGGCGCGGTGACGTTGCGCACCGCCTGCGGCAGGACGACGCGACGCACCGCCTGCCCGCGGCTCAGCCCGAGCGACCGCGCGGCCGCGAGCTGTGACGGGTGCACCGACTCGATCCCCGCCCGGAAGATCTCCGCGAGGTACGCCGTGTAACAGACGACGATGGACAGGCCGCCGAGGAACGCGGCGCTCACCGGCAGCCACGGCAGGCGCAGGGCCGGCAGTCCGAACCCCACCAGCAGCAGCACGAGCAGCAGCGGCACGCCGCGGAACACGTCCACGTACGCGACGGCGAGGATCCGCAGGGGGAACAGCGCCGGGACGCGGGACGTCCGGACGACGGCGAGCAGCAGCCCGACGACGAGGGCCACGACGCTCGCCACCACCCACACCCGCAGGTTGAGCCACAGGCCCGCCGCGACCTCGGGCAGCACCTCCCAGGCCCGCTCGGGCGAGAAGAACGCCTCGCGCGCCCGCTCCCAGCCCGGCGCCGTCGTCACGACGTACACCACGGCGCCCAGCACGAGCGCCGTCGCGACACCCGCCACCAGCAGGGCCCGCCGGTGCTGCGCCCGCCGGTACGCCGCGCGGGCGCGCGCCCGCTCCGACGGCCGCCGGCCGTCGGACGCCGTCGTCGCGGGGGCGTTCACGCGCGGGTCAGGAGAGCTCGGGGACGTCGTCGGACTTGAGCCAGGTGGTGCGCAGCTCGTCGAGGGTGCCGTTCTCCTCGAGGGTGTCGACCGCGGCGGAGACGCAGGCCGTGAGCGACGACCCCTTGTCGAGCACGAGACCCAGCTGCTCGGGCTCGCCGACGGGCGGGAGGGTGCCGACGACGTGCGTGTCCGGGAAGTACACGGTCGTCGCGGCCACACCCTGGTCGACGTCCATCACCATCGCGTCGATCGTCCCGGAGCTCAGGGCCGTCATCCCGTCGCCCGCGGCGTTGAACGGCGTGACCTCCACGTCGTCACCCCACGCGGCCTCCGTGACGGCGAGCGACGTCTGCGACGCGGTCACGCCGACCTTCGCCCCCTTGAGGTCGGCCAGGGTCGCGGCGTCCGAGAACTCGCCCTCGTCCGCCACGATGACGCCCTGGCGGCTCGTGAGGTACGGGCTGGAGAAGTCGACGGCGCCCTTGCGCTCCTCGGTGATCGTCGTCTGGTACGCCGCGACGTCGAACGGCTTCACCGCGGGGCTGATGATCTGCTCGAAGGTCACCGACGTCCACTCGACGTCGTCCTTCGCGTAGCCCAGCTCGTCGGCGACCGCGTACACCAGGGCGGACTCGAAGCCCTCGCCGCTGGTCGGTTCGCCGACGTACCAGGGCTCGAACGGGTCGCTGGCACCGACGGTCAGGGTGCCGTCGGTCAGGGTCTGCATCCCCTCGGGCGTGCAGTCGGCGGCCTCGCCGGAGGCCGCGGGCGTGGCACCGTCGTCGTCGCCGGGCGACGAGCACGCGGCGAGGCCGAGGGCGGCGGCCGCGACGAGGGCGACCGCGTGGACGGGGCGGGAGGTGCGCATCGGTGGGGCCTTCCGGGGCTGTGGGCTGCGACGGGACACGACGCCGTCGAGCCTATGCCGCCCACCGCCCCGCGGGGCATGGCGGTCGTCACAGTGCTCGTGCAGCCACCTTGTCGGGAACTGTCGATCCTCCCGCTGCTCGCGCGTCATCCAGGTGTACGAACCGGACCGAGGAAGGACGATGGAGCCATGACCACGTACGTCGTACTGCTGCCCGGCGTCGAGGACGCCTGGGAGAACGCGAGCGCCGAGCAGAGGGCCGCCGTGTACGCGCGGCACCAGGAGTTCGCCCGGGTGCTCGCCGAGCGCGGGCACCGCGTGACCGGCGGCGCCGAGCTCACGCACTCGCGCACCTCGAAGCAGGTGACCCGCGACTCCGCGGGCCGGGTCGTCGTCACCGACGGCCCGTACGCGGAGACGGCCGAGCAGCTCACCGGGTTCTACCTCGTCGAGTCGGACGACCTCGACGACCTGCTGCCCGTGTGCGCGCTCCTGTCCGGCGACCTCGGCGACGGCGACGCCGGGACGGTCGAGGTACGGGCCGTCGTCGACCACGGGGAGGGGGCCGCATGAGGTTCCTCGTGCTCATGACCGAGCCCGGCTACTTCGCGCGGCCCGACGACGAGGCGCGGGACGCCGCGGAGATGGCCGACCTCGAACGGTTCGTGGCCGCGGTGGCCGCGCGGGGCGAGGTCGTCGCGGGCGAGGCGCTCGCCGGCCCGTCCGAGTCGCGGAGCGTGCTGCCGGGCCCGCCGGCGCAGCGTGCGGTGACCGACGGGCCGTTCGCGGAGGCCGCGGAGCAGATCGGCGGGCTCTTCCTCGTCGATCTGCCGGACCTCGACGCCGCGACCGAGGTCGCGCGCCTGCTCCCCGAGGCCTACACCGTCGAGGTGCGTGGGGTGCTCGACCTCTCGTGACCGGCACGGACCCCGCCGCCTCGGCGCGGCTCGCGGAGCTCATGCGCGACGAGTGGGGCCGCCTGCTGGCCCTGCTCGTCGCGCGGTTCCGGCGTCTCGACCTGGCCGAGGACGGCCTCGCGGACGCGTTCGAGGCGGCGGCCCGGACCTGGCCCACGGACGGCGTGCCCTCCAACGGCGTCGCCTGGCTCCTCACCGCCGCCCGGCGCCGCGTCCTCGACCGGCTCCGCTCGGAGCGGGTGCTGGCGCGGTCCATGCCCCTCCTGGAGGTCGAGGCGGGCCTCGCGGCCCGGGCACAGCGCGTCATGGCCGATGCCGGGGAGCCCCTGACGGACGAGCGGCTGCGCCTGGTGCTCCTGTGCGCGCACCCGCGGCTGTCCCCCGAGGCGGCCGCGGCGCTCACGCTGCGCCTCGTGCTCGGCGTCCCGACGGCCGACGTCGCGCGGCTGTTCCTGCGGTCCACGCCCACGATGGCGGCCCGGCTGACGCGCGCGCGCAAGAAGCTCGCCGGCGAGACCTTCGCCCTGCCGCGTGGACCGGAGCTCGACGAGCGGCTCGCCGTGGCCGCCGACGTCGCCTACCTCGCGTTCACCGCGGGGTACGCGCCCGCCAGCGGCGACCACGTCGTGCGGGGCGAGCTCGCCGGCGAGGCGGTGCGGCTCGTCCGGGTGCTGCGGGAGACCCGTCCCGCACTCGGGGTCGTGGCGGCGGACGACCTCGACGCCCTGCTCGCGCTCGTGCTGCTCCAGCACTCGCGCCGCGACGCCCGCGTGCGCGACGGCGCGCTGGTGCTGCTGCCGGACCAGGACCGCTCCCGGTGGCACCAGGACGAGATCGCGGAGGCCCTCGAGCTGCTCGCTCCGCTCGCCGCCGCTCCCCCGACGCCCTACCTGCTGCAGGCGCTCGTGGCCGCCGAGCACGCGATCGCCCGCAGCCCTGGCGCGACCGCGTGGGACCGCATCCTCGCCCGCTACGACGAGCTGCTGACCCTCGCGGACACGCCGGTGGTGCGGCTCAACCGCGCGGTGGCCGTCGCCGAGGTCTCCGGCCCCCGCGCCGGCCTCGACGCCCTCGCCGAGGTGGCCCTGCCGGGGCACCGGCTGCCGGCGGTGCGGGCGGAGCTCCTGCGTCGGGCGGGCGACGACGACGGCGCGCGCCGGGCGTACGACGCCGCCCTCGCGCTGTGCACCAACGGCGCCGAGCACGAGCACCTGCGCCGCAGGCGCGCCCAGCTCGCCTGACCCGGGCTCGTCCGCTCTCCGGGAAGGTTAGGGGTGCACGTGCGCCCGGTGACCGGTCTGGGCCGAGATGTCCTGCTCCGCCTGCTCGAGCAGCGCGTCCGCCAGCCGGCGGAGCGCCCTCGCGGCCGCCACCTCGTCGCCGATCACGGGGATCTCGGCGTCGCCCGGGTCCTTCCGCGCGTGCCCGACGCCCCGCAGCGACCCCACGTCGGGGCCCGGCTTCAGCATCGCCTCCGCGGTCGTGCTCCCGGCCGCCTCGAGGAGCGAGACCCGCACGTCCCAGGTGAGCGCGCGCGCCGGTTCCGGGCGCGGCGCCCGCGTGCCCTCCGTGCCACCACCGTCGTGCTGCACGAGGGTGTCCGCGCCCGGGAAGACCAGCGTCTCCTCCCCGGTGTCGGACCAGCGCACCTGGTACGGCGGCGAGCCGTCCTCGTGCGGGCAGCCGATCACCACGCCGTCCCGCACCGCACCGCCGACCACGCCGGACGCCACCACGATCCGGTCGCCCACCGTCGCCCTCATCGTCATCTCCCGTCTCCGCGTCCGACCCTGCGCCGCTCGTCCCTCCATCATGCGCCGGGCACCGACCGCTCGCCGTGGGGCCGGGCTGCCGGCACACCGCAGGTGCGCTACGACGGAAGGGTGCACGCGCGTCCCGCTCCCGAGGATCCGAGGGTGACCGTCGTGGTGGCCAGCCGAGACCGTCGCGACGAGCTCACCGCCACGCTCGGGCGCCACCGCGCCCCTGTGGTCCTCGTCGACAACGGCTCGACCGACGGGACGCCGGAGGCGGTCCGCACCGCCCACCCCGACGTCGACGTGGTGCGCCTGGGCCGCAACCTGGCGGCCGCGGCCCGGACGATCGGGGTGCGCCGCGCCCGGACCCCCTACGTCGCGTTCGCGGACGACGACTCGTGGTGGGCCCCCGGGTCGCTCCACGCCGCGGCCGAGGTGCTCGCCGCCCGTCCCGAGGTGGGCGCCGTGACGGCGACCACCCTCGTCGGGCCCGCCGGAGACCGCGACCCGTTCTCCGAAGCGCTCACCGCCTCTCCGCTGCGTGGTCGCCACGGGGACCTGCCGGGGCCCCGGATCATCGGCTTCATGGCCTGCGCCACGATGGTGCGCCGCACCGACTTCCTGGCGGTGGGCGGCTTCGACGACGTCGTGCGGTTCCCCGGCGAGGAGGAACGTCTCGCGTGGGACCTCACGGCCGCCGGCGTGGACCTCGTGCTCGTGCCCGCCGTGGTGGTGCACCACCACCCGTCGCCGCGCCGCTCGGCACCGGCAGCCCGCCGTCGGGGGGTGGCACGGTCACGGCTGCTGACCGGCGTCATGCGCCTCCCGTGGTCGACCGTCGCCGCACGCACCGCCGCGGACGTCCTGTCGGGCGCTCCCGAACGGCGTGGCCTCTGGGACGCCCGGTCCGACCTGGCGGCGGCGCTGCGCGAGCGCCGGGTGCTGCCCGCCGACGTGCTGGCCGACATCCGCGCGGTGGCCGGCCCCGGTCGTCGCCGCCACCGCCCCCGCGAGTGACCGCTGCGAGTCAGTGCGAACGCAGGGCGTCGACGAGCTCGTTCTTGCGCATCGACGACCGGCCCTCGATCCCGATCTCGGCGGCGCGCTTGCGCAGGTCGGCCACCGTCCAGTCGTCGTAGGACCCGGACTCGCCACCCTTGCCGCCGACCTTCTTCCGGCCCTTCGCCGCTGCGGCGTTGGCGATCCGCGCGGACTTCTCCTTGCTGTTGCCCTCGTCGCGGAGCTCCTCGTAGAGCTCCTTGTCCTTGACGCTCGGCCCTGCATCTCGTCGCGGCACGGTATCTCCCTCCGGTCCCGGGCTCACGTCCGCGCGTCGGCTTCGCGCGGGTGCCCGCTCTCGACAACTACCACTCACCGCCGGTGCCGGCACCTGCGGCGGAGTCGTGGTGGTCGGTGGAGGGAGGCGGAGGGACCGGCGACAGGCCGAAGAACACGGCGATCCCCCAGGTCTCGGCGATCACCCCGACCGCGCCGGAGCCGAGCGGGCTCAGCCCGAGCGTCGCCAGCGACAGCAGGGCGGTGACCCGCCCGAGCAGCGCGCGTGGCGTCGATCGCCACGGCAACCACCGGCGTGGTGCCGAGGAGCAACAGCAACGGGGCCGTCGCGCCGACGGCGGCGAGCGTCGTCCGGCGCCCCAGGACGGAGATCGGGCCGGTCGCGAGCAGGACGCTCACCAGGAGCCCCGCGACGCTGAACGCCGCGAGGACGCCGCCGGCCGAGGCGGGCCCCGAGAACGGCAGCTCCGCGAGGGCCGTGCCCACCACCAGCGGGACCAGGCCCTGCTGCCGCAGCCGCGCCGGCCGGAGCGGCGGGGCCGTGGTGCCTGCGGACATGACGAAGGCCCCGACCGGATCCCGGTCGGGGCCTTCGTGGATGTCGACGACATCCCGTGGTAGCGGGGGCAGGATTTGAACCTGCGACCTCTGGGTTATGAGCCCAGCGAGCTACCGAGCTGCTCCACCCCGCGTCGACTCCCTGAACATTACGGCCTCGGCGGGCACGAATCAAATCGCATCGGGCGGATGGGACCGAGGTCACACTCCCCGGTCGCCATGCCTCCCTCGACGCCCCCTCGACGACGGCGGCGCGAGGCCCCATAGACGGCGCGGGGGCCGCCGGTCCGACGGACCGACGACCCCCGCGCCGCGCTCTGCGGGCGTCAGCCCGCGGAGCCCAGCTCCGCCTCCGCGGCCACAGCGTCCTCGATTGCCTTCTGCAGACGGTCCTGCGCCTCGCCGTAGGCGGCGAAGTCGCCGGACTGCAGCGCCTGGTCGCTGTCGGCCAGCGCGTCGTTCGCCTCCTCGAGGGCGGCGTTCAGACGGGCCTGCGGGTCGCCCGACGGCGCGGTGTCGCCGCTGGGCTCGGTCGAGGGCTCGGTCGTCGGTTCCGCCGTCGGCTCGGTGGTCGGCTCGGTCGGCTCGGTCGGCGTCTCGCCGCCCTCCACCGGGGCCGTGGGGACGTCGGTCTCGACCTCGCCGCCGGCGTCGCCGGCGTTGGCGCCGGAGTCGCCGCCGAAGACCTGGTCGAGCGCCTCGTCCAGGGTCTCCGCGTAGCCCGTCTGGTCACCGAACGCGACGAGCACGCGCCGCAGCAGCGGGAACTGCGTGCCGCCGGTGGACTGGATGTATACCGGCTGCACGTACAGCAGACCGCCACCCACGGGCAGGGTCAGCTGGTTGCCGCGCACGACGTTCGACGAGCCCCGCTCGAGGATGTTGAGCTGCTCGGAGATCGTCGGGTTCGAGTCGAAGTTGTTCTGCACCTGACCGGGGCCCGGCACGGTCGAGTCGCGTGGCAGCTCCAGCAGCCTCAGGTCGCCGTACCCCTCGGCCACCTCGCCCTTCGTCGTCCCGGCGTCGCCGTCGGCCGCGAGGTACCCCGTGAGGATCTCTCGGTTGGTGTTACCGCCCGGGATGAAGGTGCTGGTGAGCGAGAACGCCGACTCCTCCTGACCCGGCATCTGCAGGGAGAGGTAGTACGGCGGCTGCTTCGCCGCGGTGGTGTCGCCGCCCGAGACCGGGTCGGCCGGGTTCGCCCAGAAGTCCTGGCCCGAGAAGAACTGCGCCGCGTCCTCCACGTGGTACTGCGTCAGCAGGGTGCGCTGCACCTTGAACATGTCCTCGGGGTAGCGCACGTGGCTCATCAGGTCGCCGGAGATCTCCGACATCGGCTCGACCGAGGTCGGGAACACGTCGGACCACGCCTGGAGGACGGGGTCCTCCGTGTCCCAGGCGTACAGGGTCACCGAGCCGTCGTAGGCGTCGACCGTGGCCTTCACCGAGTTGCGGATGTAGTTGACCTCTGGCGGCATCTCCACCGGCACGCCCTGGGCCGCGAGGGTCAGGGAGTCCGCCGTCGCCTCCTGCATCGGACGGCTGGTCGAGTACGGGTAGGCGTCCGACGTCGTGTACGCGTCGATGATCCACTTGACGCGCCCGTCCACCACGGCCGGGTACATGCCCTGGTCGAGGGTCAGCCAGGGCGCCACCTTCTGCACGCGCGTCATCGGGTCGCGGTCGTAGAGGATCTGCGACTCGGTCGTCACACGGTCGGAGAACAGGATCTCCTGCGCGCCGAACTTGAGCGCGTACAGCAGCTTGCTGCCGAACGAGCCGATCGACGGGCCGGCTTCCACGTCCTGCGTGGGGAACGTGGTGTTGACCTGCTGGCCGCCCTGCTCGTCGTCCGCCTGGTAGTCCAGCTCCCAGGGCGTCGTGTCCTCCGGCGCGCCCACGATCGAGTACTCCGTGGTGGACGGGCTGAAGTAGATGCGGGGCTCGTACCCCTTGTCGGTGAGCGCCCCCTGCGTGGGGATGCCGCCCTCGTAGAAGGCGGGCTGACCGTCCGGGCCGGGCTGGTTGCCGTACGCGGCCACCACGCCGTACCCGTGCGTGAACACCGTGTGGTCGTTCACCCAGTTGCGCTGGCCGTCGCCCAGTCCGTCGAGGTTGAGCTCGCGGACCGCGATCACCGTGTCGCGGGACTCCCCGTCGATGTCGTACCGGTCCACCGCGAGGGTGTCGGCGAAGTTGTAGTACTGCTTGTTCTGCTGCAGCTGGCGGAACGACGGGCTGACGATCTGCGGGTCGAGCAGGCGCACCGAGGCCGTGGTCTCCGCGTCCTCCCGGAGCGCGCCCTGCTCCGCCTCGGTGGTGGCGGCGTACGGCTGGGTCTCGATCCCGTCCAGCCCGTACGCCGAGTGCGTGGCGTCGATGTTGCGCTGGATGTACTCGGCCTCGAGCTCCTGGGCGTTCGGGTTCACCTGGAAGCGCTGGACGACGGCGGGGTAGATGCCGCCGATCGCGATCGCCGACACCACCATGAGGCCGACGCCGATCGCCGGCAGGCGCCACGTGCCCCGCACGGCAGCCACCACGAACAGCAGGGCCACGAGCACCGCCACGCCCGTGAGGATCTC
Organism: Isoptericola peretonis; assembly: GCA_023241745.1. Taxonomy (GTDB): domain Bacteria; phylum Actinomycetota; class Actinomycetes; order Actinomycetales; family Cellulomonadaceae; genus Isoptericola; species Isoptericola peretonis. The sequence goes on from JALQCY010000001.1 coordinate 252,280, forward strand.
CTTGGACGGGATGACCGCGTGCACGTCCGAGTACGAGGCGCCGTTGTACGTCGCCGCGGTGCTGCCACCGTTCGTCGCCGTCAGCAGCGAGTACCGGTCCAGCCAGTAGTTGGCGCCGATCACCAGCATGAGCACGGCGCCCAGCACCGCGAGGTGCACGCGGGACGCGCGGGTGGTGCGCGGGGTGCCCGCCGGCACCGGGCCGAGGCGGAGTCCCCCGTACAGGTAGTGCGTCACCAGGGCGGCGATGCCGGCGATGATCACGACCGCCATGAGGAAGCTCACCACGAAGCGCAGCGCGGGCAACGTGAACACGAAGAACCCGACGTCGATGCCGAACTCGGCGTCCCTCTCACCGAAGGAGGCCGGGTTGAGCGCGAGCAGCACGCCCCGCCACTGGGCGGAGGCGGCCACCCCCGCGAAGAAGCCCACGACCACCGGACCGGCGATCGTCACGACTCGGCGCAGCGGCTCGATCGCCTCACGGTACTGGTCGAGCGTGGCCTGCTCCGGCGTCGACGGCGCGTAGACCGGGCGCACCCGGTAGGCGACGGCGAACGAGGAGAAGACCGCGCCGCCCATCACCAGGAAGCCCAGCACGAACAAGATCCCGCGGGTGATCCACTCGGTCCAGATCACGTTGCCGAAGCCGAGCGCGTCGAACCACATGACTTCGGTCCAGAACTGCGCGAGCAGGAGCAGCGCGACGACGACCGCGGCGATCACCACCAGCGTGATCGCCAGGGGGCTGCGTCGACGTTTGGCGGGCGGGCCGCCGGGACGTCGACGGGGTGGGGCAGCGAAGGACACGGTGCGGGCACCTCACTCGTGCTCGGGACGGACGGACGTTCTGGGTGTGAACGTCCCTGTCATCCCTCAGGTTCCCACGCTTCGACCCCCGGTGGGTGACGGGGCCTTCACCGGCCCGTCACGAGCACGCGCGCAGGTCCGCCCCGTCCCCCGCACCGATGGCCTCGACCGCCGAGCGCGCGTCGTCCAGCGTGGCCACGCGCACCACGTTCAGGCCGTCCGGGACGTGCCCCACCACCTCGTCGCAGTTGCCCGCCGGGGCCAGGAACCAGTCCGCGCCGGCGTCGCGGGCGCCGAAGAGCTTCTGCTGGATGCCGCCGATCGGGCCGACCTGGCCGTCGACGCTCATGGTGCCCGTGCCCGCGACGTGCGCGCCGTCGAGCTCGTCCTCGGGCGTCATCTTCGTGATGATCGCCAGCGCGAACATGGTCCCGGCGCTGGGCCCGCCGATGTCGCCCGGCCGGATCGTGACGTCGACCGGGTAGTCGTAGGACGGGTCGAGCAGCACCCCGAGCGCCGCGCGCCCGTCGCCCTCCCCCGTCGTCACCGTGAGGTCCGCCGGCTCGCCGTCCCGCTCGACGCCGAGGACGACGTCGTCGCCGGGTGTCACGCCGTCCAGCCCGGCGAGCAGGTCCTGGTGGGTGGTGACCTCCTGACCGTCGAGGCTGCGCACCACGTCGCCCGCCTCCACCACGCCCTCGGCCCCCGAGTCGGGCACCACGCCCGCGACCGTCAACGTGGCCGGCACCTCGTACCCGAGCTCCGTGAGGGCGGCCACGGTGGCGGCCGACTCGGAGCTCGCCATCTGCGCCTGGCCCACCTGCTGCTGCTGCTCACGCGTGGTCTGCTGCGGGAAGACCTCCTCGACCGGCCACACCGAACGCTCCTCCGAGCCCCAGCCCCACAGCACGTCGCCGAGCAGCACGTCGCCGCCGGGGCCGCCGTAGACGGAGACGGTGGTGAGCCGCAGCTCGCCGGTGACGTCGAACGTCTCAGCGCCCTCGATCTCGACGACGGGCAGGGCGGTGGCGCTCTCCCCGTCGCCCGAGGCCTCGCCCGAGCCTCCGGAGCGGACGTCCGCACCCTGCAGGCCGAGGGTGTCCTCCGTGGGACCGGGCGCCCGGATCGCGTACGGGGTGGGCAGGACGAGGAGCACGGCGGCGAGGAGCGCCGTCATCAGGAGCGAGATGCCGAGCGTCATGCTGCGCCGCGAGGCTCGCGGCGCGGGAAGCTCGTCCCCGTCGGGCGCCACGGGGTCGTCGGGCGCGAGGATGTCGCGGTCGAAGGTCACCGGCCCATCATCGCCGACGTTCCTGGACGTCGCGTCGGGTCACGGGCCTCCCGGGCGGCGTGCCTCAGGGTGTTCCGGGAGATCTGCGCCCAGAGCGAACCGCCGGAACCAGACCGCCCGGCCGGGCGTCGAGGGTGGTTACGGTGAACCGGTCGGCACACGGCCGTCGCCCGCCCGACGTCACGCACGCACAGCCGAGGAGCCTCATGAGCAACCTTCCCGACGACCCCGAGGGTGCCGAGGAGCGCGAGCGCATGCTCCGCTCGATGCTGGAGGGCTTCTTCGGGGACCGTACCGACGAGGTCCTCGCCCAGATGCGGGCGCAGGGCATCGACCCGGCCGCGCTGGCCGGCATGCCCGGCGCGGGCACGCCCGACCCGGCCACGATGCAGCACGTCCTGGCGCAGGTGCAGCGGCTGCTGTCGGCCTCGGGCGACGGCCCCGTGAACACCGACGTCGCGCACGACATCGCCCGCCAGGTCGCGGTCGCGGAGGGCGACCCGTCGCTGACGGGAGGCCAGGCGAAGGCCGCCACCGACGCGCTCGGGGTGGCGGAGCTGTGGCTCGACGCCGTGACCGACCTGCCGCCCGCCGGCGGGCGCAGCCACGCCTGGAGCCGCTCGGAGTGGGTCGAGGCCACGCTCCCCGCGTGGCACCGCCTGGTCGCGCCGGTCGCGACCTCCGTGGCGGACGCCCTCGCCACGGTGCTGCGCGACCAGCTCCCCGACGAGCTCGGCGGCGGGGACGCCCTCGGCCTCCCGGGGCTCGCCGGCCTGCCCGCCGGCGCGCTGGGTGGCGGCCCAGGTGGCTTCGACCCCGCCGACATGATGCGGCGGCTCGGCTCGGCCGTGTTCGGCATGCAGGTGGGCCAGGCCGCGGGCACGCTCTCGCGCGAGGTCTTCGGGGCCACCGACGTCGGCGTCCCCCTGCTCGCGGAGCCGGCCACCGTGCTGCTGCCCAGCAACGTCGCGGCGTTCGCCGACGGCCTGGACGCCCCGCTCGAGGAGGTGCGCCACTTCCTCGCGCTGCGCGAGGCGGCGCACGCCCGGCTGTTCACGCACGTGCCGTGGCTCGCGGCACACCTGCACGGCCTGGTCGAGCAGTACGCACGCGGGATCACCATCGACCTGGACGTGCTCGAGCAGCAGGTGCGGGACATCGACCCCGGCGACCCGGAGGCCCTGCGCGGCGCTCTCACCGGTGGCGTCTTCGGCCTGCAGCACACGCCGGAGCAGGAGGCCACGCTGCTGCGGCTCGAGACGGCTCTGGCCCTCGTCGAGGGCTGGGTGACCGAGGTCGCGGCCACCGCCGCGCTGCCCCACCTGCCGCACACCTACCCGCTGCGGGAGATGATCCGCCGCCGCCGCGCCGCCGGCGGCCCCGCCGAGCACACCTTCGCCACCCTCGTCGGGCTCGAGCTGCGCCCCCGCCGCTCCCGCGACGCGACCGCGCTCTTCGCGCACGTGCTCGCCGAGGGCGGGCCGGAGGCCCGCGACGCCGTGTGGGACCACCCGGACCTGCTGCCCGGCACCGCCGACCTCGACGACCCCGCCGGCTACTTCTCCCGGCGGGCCGCGCAGGCGGACGAGCAGTCCGACGTCGACGCCGCGCTCGCCCAGATCTTCGGGGCGGCGGAGGGCGACGCGGCGGACGCCTCGGACGACGCCCCGACGCAGGACCGGCAGAGCGGACCGGAGGACGGCGGACCGTCGAAGGACGACCCGAAGGCCTGATCACCCGCCTGGTCGGGCCGACCCCGGCGGTCAGCCGGCGACGGTGCCCTCGTCGCCGGCCGGCGCGGGCGCCGCACCGCCGTCGTCCTGGACGAACGAGACGCCCTCGAGGAAGCCGCGGGCGCGCTCGGTGCGGGGATAGCTCTCGAGCAGGCGCCAGAAGGCGGGACCGTGCCCGGCGTGCAGCAGGTGGGCCAGCTCGTGCAGCAGCACGTAGTCGAGCACCCACTCGGGCATGCCCTGCACGCGGGTGGAGATCCGGATCGACCCGTCGACCAGCGTGCACGAGCCCCAGCGCCGTCCCTGCTGCGGCGACCACGACACGCTCGTCGGCCGGGCGCGCCCGTCCAGGTAGCGCTCCGACAGCTCGTGCGCCCGCTCCACGAGCTCGGCGTCGGAGGGACGCCGCCGCCGCTCCTTGTCCTCGAGCCGCGCGAGCATCTTGGCGACCCACTCGCGCTCCTGCGCGCGAGAGAACCGCGCGGGGATGGCCACGACGGTGCGTTCACCGTCGCGGTACGCGCTGACCGTCGCGGTCCGACGACGACTGCGCCGGACCTCCACCGACGTCGCCATCGTGTCGTGGGCCACGGCACGACGGTACCGGGAATTCGTGAACTTTGTGTGTCAGAACACACGAACCGGGCCTCCGGCGGACCTTGTCATGGTCGAGGCGATGCCTGTGGACGACGCCGCGGACCGCCCGGCGGGGCGTGCCAGGGTGACCGCATGGCCGACGCGCGCAGTCCCGCCACCGGGACGGGCACCCTCCTCGCCCTGCGCCCTGCCACCCCGGTGCTCGACCGCGGCGCCGGCGAGGTGCAGCTCGGCACCGATCCGCGCTGGAGCCTGGTGCTGTCGGGCCTTGCCGACCACGAGGCCCGGTGGCTGCGCGACGTCGGCACCCGCCGGCACCGCTCCCTGGACCGCAGTGCCCGGCACTGGGGCGTCGGCGAGGTACGACGCGACCAGATCCTGAGGGCGCTGGCCGACGGCGGGTTCCTCGTGGCCCCGGGCGAGGGTCTCGGGCCCGCGGCGGAGGCGCCGGGCTGGTCACCGGACCTCGCCGTCCTGGGCGCGCTGCGCCCGGACGGCGCCGGCACCGAGACCCTCGCCCGTCGGCAGCAGGGCACCGTCGGCGTGCAGGGACTGCGGCGGCTCGGGGTCGTGCTGGCGGAGCATCTCGCGACCGCCGGGGTCGGCACGCTCGTGCTCGACGACCGTGACCCGGTGCAGGTCGCCGACCTCGGCCTCGGCGGGTACGGCCCTGCGGACGTCGGCCGGCCGCGGGAACGGGTCGCCGCCGCCCTCCTCGGGCGGCGCCACCCGCGGTTGCGTGCCGGGGCGGAGCTCCCGGACGACCGGCTGCCCGACGTCGTGGTGGTCGTCGAGGCGCACGCGGCCCGCTCGGACCGCTACGAGCGCCTGCTCGGTGCCGCGGTCCCGCACCTTCCGGTGGTGGTCCGCGAGGCGGACGTCCTGCTGGGACCCCTGGTGCTGCCGGGTCGGTCGGCGTGCGTCGGGTGCACGGACCGGCACGCCGCCGACGCCGACGTCAGCTGGCCCCACGTGGTGGCCGACCTGGCCCGGGGCGCCGCCCCGGAGGCCGCGCACGAGACCACGCTGGCCGCCACGGCGGCCGCCCTCGCGGCGGGGCAGGTGCTCGCGCTGCTCGACGGCGGGACGCCCGCGACCGTGGGCAGGGTGCTCGAGCTCGCGCTGCCGGAGGCCGTCCCGCGCGTGCGCGACGTGGTGCCGCACCCCCGGTGCGGCTGCACCCGCCTGCCGGCATGAGGACGGGCCTCCGGCGAGAGCGAGGGAGGCGGACCGCACATGGTGCGGACGCTCTCCCCCGGGTCTCGCCGAAGGCCCGTCGTGGTCGACCGTTGTCCAGCGCGCCGGGGTTCCCGGGCGCAGGGCGCGGTCATGCTGCCACGGTCTCCGACTTCCGGGGCCGGCCGCGACCGCGCTTGCGGGCGACGACCTTGCCGTCGACGAAGACCTCACCACCCCAGACGCCCCAGGGCTCCTGCCGCTCCAGGGCGCCGGCCAGGCAGCCGGCCTGCAGCGGGCAGCTGCGGCACAGCGTCTTGGCCTCCTCGACCTGGGCGGTGTGCTCGGCGAACCAGAGCTCCGGGTCGTTGGTGCGGCACGGGAGCAGCGCAGCGAACTGGCGGTCGAGCTCGGCCACCTCGGCCGGGCTCTGCGTGAGGGGTTGATGCGGGGTCCAGGGGCCGGATCCGCCCTGGGGGATCGTGTCGAGCAGCCGCTCGTCCAACAGCTGTGCGAGGCGCACGGGTTCCTCCGTCAGGTCCTGGGTCTTGATGTGAACGTCGGTGTTCAGGACCTGCGGGTGGACCCCTGGTGTCAGGGGGCCGGCTCGTGCGACCTGGTGAGGTCTTCTTCCCTGGGCGGAAAGACGAAAGCCGCGGGTCCCGTGGGGACTCCGCGGCCTGGACCGGTGCTTAGACCGGATGGCTCCAGGGGGCGGAGTCGGGTGCGATGTGGAGATCGGCGACGCCTGCTCCGTGCTTGCGCGCGCGGAACGGGCGGACTGCACTGAGCTCGCCACGGGCAGACGTGTACCCGGGCGCGCCGAGAGACGCGTTCGCCATCACGATCTGATTCATCGTGTCCATCTGATGCACCCACCTCCTCACTGCTCTCGGACCTCTGCCTCTCGGCAGACGCCACTTCCGTCTGGGACTCTCCGAGCATAGACGGCCTCGGCCGGGCCGCCACATCTTTTTTCGAGAATTTCTTCGACGAGTTCTCCCGGCGGGTCGCGGGCCTACGACGCGGCTCGCGTCGCCGCCTCCAGAGGACCCACGATCCGCAGGTCGCCGAGGCACCCGTCCACGGTCTGCGCCACCCCGTCGTCGTCGAGGCCGTCGGGCGCGGCGCGGACCTGCAGGACGCCCTCCGCCAGACCGGCGTCGAAGCCGTCCTCGACGAGGCAGTCCACCTGAGCCTGCCGCAGGTCGCCGACCTCGGCCGCCGTGATCAGCCCGTCCCCGAGGATCTCGGCTCCGCGGTCGGTGGTCACCTGGCCGAGGGCCTCCGCGAAGCCCTCGGGAAGGTCGTGCTCGACCCCCTCGTGGCCCGGGTGCTCGTCGCCCGTCGCGTCCCCGTGGTCGCCGTGCCCGGCGTGGCTGCTGCGGTCGGCGGGGTCCGGCCCCTTGCCGTCACCGGCCGTGCCGCCCGGGCCGCACGCCGTCAGGAGCACGACGGCCAGCACGGCCGGGACGGCGGCGGCCCGGGATGACAGCTCGCGTCGGAAGACCATCCCGGAAATCTGGCAGCCCGCGACGACCGTGACAAGGAGTTTCGTCAGGATCGCTCGCACAATACGGGAGAACCCGTACTCAGCCGCTCGTCTCCGCCACGATCGCCAGGATCGTCTGCCCGTAGCGGTCGATCTTGGCCGGCCCGATCCCGTTGACCCGCGCGAGCTGCGCCGCCGCCGTGGGCCTCAGCTCCGCGATCGCGGCCAGCGTCGAATCTCCCAGCACCGTGAACGCCGGCTTGTCGGTCTCGCGGGCCACCGACAGCCGCCACTCCCGCAGCGCGTCGAACACGGCGACGTCGTGGTCACCCGTCAGCCGCTCGCGGGCCTGGCCGCGCGCCGCGCGCTGCCGGCCCCGTGCGGACGGGTCGTCCGGCCACAGCCCGTCGAGGAACCGCGTGCGCTTGCGCGTCGCCCGGCCGCCCGGGTTCCGGGACCGCGCGAACGACAGCTCGAGGTGCTCCCGGGCTCGCGTGATCCCCACGTAGAGGAGCCGACGCTCCTCGGCGACGGCCTCGTCGGTCTCGGCGAGCGAGATCGGCATGAGCCCCTCGCTGACCCCGGCGAGGAAGACGGCGTCCCACTCGAGCCCCTTCGCGGCGTGCAGCGACGCCAGCGTGACGCCCTCGACGGTCGGGGCGTGCTGGGCCGACGCGCGCTCCTCCAGCTCGGCGACGAGGGTCGCCGTCGTGGCGGGCGCGTCCTGTGGGGCGGCGGCCGCGACGTCGTCGGCCAGCCCGACGAGCGCCTGCATCGCCTCCCAGCGCTCCCGCATGGCGCCACGGGCGGCCGGCGGCTGCTCCGACCAGCCCGCCGAGGTGAGCACGTCGCGCACCTGCTCGGGCATCGGCTGGTCCGGGTCGGCCGACCGCGCCGCCCCGCGCAGCAGCACGATCGCGTCGCGCACCTCCTTGCGCTGGAAGAACCTCTCCCCTCCCCGCACCAGGTAGCTGATCCCGGCGTCGGCGAGCGCCGACTCGAAACCGGCGGACTGGGCGTTCGTGCGGTACAGGACCGCGATCTCGCTGGGCCGTACGCCGGAGGCGATGAGGCGCCCGGCCCGGGCGGCGATCCCGGCGGCCTCCGCGTCGTCGTCGTCGTACGTCGTGAAGCTCGCGGGCGGACCGGCCGGCCGCTGCGCCACGAGCTCGAGAGCACCCGGCACCCGGCCGCGGCGCAGCACCTGGTTGGCCAGGTGCACGACCTGCGGCGTCGACCGGTAGTCGCGCACCAGCCGCACCACCTGCGCATCGGAGTAGGTCCGCGTGAAGTCGAGCAGGTAGTGCGGCGTCGCGCCCGTGAAGGAGTAGATGGTCTGCGACGGGTCGCCCACGACGCACAGCTCCTTGCGCCCGCCCAGCCACTGGTCGAGCAGGAACTGCTGCAACGGCGAGACGTCCTGGTACTCGTCGACCACGAAGTGCCGGTACTGCGACCGCACCTCGTCGGCCACCTGCCGGTGCGAGTTCAGCATGTCGGCGAGCATGAGGAGCACGTCCTCGAAGTCGATGACGCCACGCTCGGTCTTGACGTCCTCGTACGCCGAGACGAGCCGCGCCACCGTCTGGTGGTCGTAGCCCGAGGGCGCCGGGCGGTCGTCGGCCAGCGCCGCCTTCACGTAGTCCTCCGCCGTGACGAGCGACACCTTGGCCCACTCCACCTCGGAGGACAGGTCGCGCACGGCGACCCGGTCGACGCTCGCGCCGACGCGACGGGCGGCCTCCGCGACCGCGGGTGCCTTGTGCTCGAGGATCCGCGGCGGGGCGCCGCCCACGACGCGCGGCCAGAAGTAGCCGAGCTGACGCAGCGCGGCCGCGTGGAACGTCCGGGCCTGGACCCCGACGACCCCGAGGTCGCGCAGCCGGGTGCGCATCTCCCCCGCCGCGCGCGCCGTGAACGTCACCGCGAGCACCGACGTCGGCTTGTACGTGGCGGTGCGCACGCCGTAGGCGATGCGGTGCGTGATCGCCCGCGTCTTGCCCGTGCCCGCGCCCGCCAGCACGCACACGGGCCCCGTGAGCGCGAGAGCCACCTCGCGCTGCTCGGGATCGAGCGCGTCGAGGATGGCGTCGGGATGAAGCGGGGCGGCCGGGGAGTTGGTGGTGGTCGACATCGTCTGCGATTCTCGCAGCCGTCGCCGACAGGCACCGCCCGTCGTCCCCAGCCGCCGTCCCAGGAGGACCCGATGACCGCCGTCACGCCCCAGCTCCCCGCTCCGGGCACCATCACGATGTACTCGACCGCGTGGTGCGGCTACTGCCGCCGGCTGCGCACCCAGCTCGACTCCGAGGGCATCGCGTACACGGTCGTCGACATCGAGGAGCAGCCGGAGACGGCCGCGTACGTGGAGCAGGTCAACGGCGGGAACCAGACCGTCCCGACCGTCGTCTTCCCGGACGGCACGGCGGCGACCAACCCCTCGCTGCTGGACGTGAGGGCTCGCCTGGCCTCCTGAGGCCCGTCGGTGCTCAGCCCGGCAGCTCGCCGCCGAACCACTCCTCGACGAGCGCCCGGGCGATCGACGGGCGACCGGGGAGCCCGATCTCTCCGGCCCGCACGCCCGCGGCCAGCTCGTCGCGGGTGAACCACCGCGCGGCGGTCACCTCCGCGCCGTCCACCTCGACGTCCGTCGCGACCGCCCGCGCGCGGAAGCCGAGCATGAGCGAGGCCGGGAAGGGCCACGGCTGGCTGCCGCGGTAGACGACGTCGCCCGGCCCGTCCCCCACCACGACCGACGTCTCCTCCCGGACCTCCCGGCGGACGGCCTGCTCGAGCCCCTCCCCCGGCTCGACGTAGCCGGCGAGCGTCGAGTACCGGCCGTCCGGCCAGTGCGCGGCGTGCCCCAGCAGCAGGCGGTCGGCGTCGTCGACGACCGCCATGATCACGGCGGGGTCGGTGCGCGGGTAGACCTCGACGTCCTGCGCCACGCAGCGGCGCACCCAGCCCGCCTGCTCGACCACGGTGGGCTCGCCGCACCGCGGGCAGCGCTCGTGCGAGGCGTGCCACGCGGCCAGGGCGACCGCCTCGGCGGCGAGCGCGTCGTGCCGCCGCCCGCCGACCTCGCGCAGGCCCGCCCACGCGTGCTCCCGCGCTAGCCGAGCGGCCGGGGACGCCGGCGAGACCCCCTCGATGCCCACCGCGTCCGCGTCCGCCTCGTCGGGCAGCACCAGGGCGAGCAGCCCCGCGCCGTCCTGCTCGCCGAGGAACAGCCACCGGTGGCCCGGAACGTGCGCGTCGGGGCGGTCCGCGCGCTCGGGCTCCGCCGGGAGCCCGTCGGTCGCTGCGGCGTCGGCCAGGAGCAGGTCGCCCGCGGCGTCCACGGCGACGCGGCCGCGCAGCACCAGGACGACGCGGGTCGTCGGGTCGCTCAGCAGGTGCCGGAGCAGGCCCGGCTCCGCACGGCGCTCGGCGGCCCGGTCGTGCGTGGCGCTGGTGTACGAGAGGTCGGGGAGCGCGAAGGGTGCCGTCACGCCACGACCGTACCCGTGACGGCGTGAGCGTCGTGCCCCGCCCACGCCCGGCGGACACGCGCGCGGCGATGCTCCCTGGCGAGGCCCGGCAGCGTCTACGGTGGGCGGGTGCCACGCAGTCCGCTCGCCCTCGCCGCCCTCGCGACGGCCGCCGTCCCGGGCCTCGACGCCCGCTCGGTCCGCCCCGAGGAGCTGCCGGGCGACTACGACGTCGCGGTCGTCACCGCGGGCGACGGCGTCGAATGGCTCGTGCGCGCGCCCCGCACCACGATGGCCGGTGCCGCCCTCGAGGCGGAGACCGAGCTGCTCGAGGCGCTCCACCTGTACGTGGACGCGGGCGTGCTGCCGTTCACCGTGCCGCAGGTCGCCGGCTTCGCGCTGCTGCCCGAGGGCGGGCGCGCCGTCGTGCACCGCCACGTGACCGGCGCCGCGCTCGACCTCGACGCCCTGCGTCCCGGTCCCGGCCTCTCCGCCGACCTCGGCCGGACCCTCGCGGCCGTGCACGAGCTGCCCGCCTCCGTCGTCGAGTCCTGCGGCCTGCCCTCGTACACCGCCGCCGAGTACCGCGAGCGCCGGCTGGTGGAGCTCGACGAGGCCGCCGCGACCGGCAAGGTGCCGCCCACCCTGCTGCGCCGTTGGGAGGCCGCGCTCGAGGACGTGGCGCTGTGGCGCTTCCAGCCCGTCGTCGTGCACGGCGACCTCGCCACCGACCAGATGCTCGTCACCGGCGGCCGCGTCACGGCGATCAGCGGCTGGTCCGACGCCCGCGTGGCCGACCCGGCCGACGACCTCGCCTGGCTGCTCGTCGCCGCCCCGCCCGACGCCGTGGACTCGATCATGGAGGCCTACCAGCTGCGGCGCACCGAGCTGCACGACGCGCGGCTCGTCGACCGCGCCCTCCTCGTCGGCGAGCTGGCGCTGGCCCGCTGGCTGCTGCACGGCGTGCGGAGGAACCTGTCCGACGTCGTCGCCGACGCCGAGGCGATGCTCGCCGACCTCGACGAGGCGACGCGCGAGGACGCCCCGGCCTGACCTGTCTCCCCGGCCTCACGGTGAGGCGCCCCGGCCTGCGAGACCTGCGAAACCTCCGGCTCACCGACCCCGGCGGGATCGAAACACGACCTCAACACCGCGGCGACGTGGCCACAACCTGCGGCGGCGAGACTCGGCGGCACGCAAGCGCCGCCACTCCCGCCGAAGGGTCCGTCATGTCGTACGTGATGCCGCAGGACTTCGTCTCGCAGATGATCGCCACGGGCGAGAAGAAGCTGTTCATGTCCACCCGGGACACCCTCATCCGCTCGTTCATGGGCGGCGCCATCCTCGCGCTGGCCGCCGCGATGGCCGTGACCATCTCGACGAACACGGGGAACCCGCTGCTGGGCGCGGCGTTCTTCCCGATCGGCTTCATCATGCTGTACCTGATGGGCTTCGACCTGCTCACCGGCGTCTTCACGCTGGTGCCGTTCGCCGTCATCGCCCGGCGGCCCGGCGCCACCTGGGCCGGCATGTGGCGCAACTGGGGCCTCGTGTTCTGCGGCAACTTCGCGGGCGCGTTCACCGTCGCCGTGCTCATGGCGATCACGTTCACGTACGGCTTCTCCACGCCGCCCAACGAGATCGGTCAGGCCCTCGGCGTGATCGGCGAGGGCCGCACCGTCGGGTACGCCGACCACGGCGCCGCGGGCATGCTCACGCTGTTCGTGCGCGGCGTGCTGTGCAACTGGATGGTGTCCACGGGCGTGGTCGCCTTCCTCATGTCGAGGGACACGATCAGCAAGGCCGTCGTGATGTGGATGCCGGTGTTCCTCTTCTTCTACATGGGCTTCGAGCACTCGGTGGTGAACATGTTCCTGTTCCCCTCCGGCCTGCTGCTCGGCGGCGACTTCACCGTCATGGACTACCTGGTGTGGAACGAGCTCCCGACAGTGCTGGGCAACCTCGTCGGCGGCCTGACCTTCGTCGGCCTCCCCCTGTACCTGACCCACTACAAGACCCGGCCGGAACGCCGTCGTCCCGCGCCGGTCGAGCCCGCCGCCGAAGACCGCGTCGCCACACCGGTCGCCTGACCGACCGCGAACCCCGCCCGCACCACCCACCGAAGGACACACGTGGACCCCATCCTGACCAAGGCCGCCGCGGCCGAGCAGGTCGTCACCGCACGGATCCGCGCCGGCCTCACCTGGCAGCAGGTCGCCGACACGGTCGGCGCGCCCGTCGTCTGGACCACCGCGGCGCTGCTCGGCAACCACCCGATGAGCGCCGAGCAGGCGTCCGCCGCCTGCACGCTGCTGGGGCTCGGGGACGAGGTCGCCGAAGCCCTGCGCCTGCAGCCGTACCGCCTGCGCGACGAAGCCGTGCTCACCGACCCGACGATCTACCGCTTCACCGAGGCGCTGAGCGTGTACGGGCCGGCGCTCAAGGAGCTCATCCACGAGGAGTTCGGCGACGGCATCATGTCGGCGATCAACTTCCAGGTGGACATCGCCCGACGGCCGCACCCGGACGGCGACCGGGTGGTCGTGACCCTCGACGGGAAGTTCCTCGACTACCGCTGGTGAACCTCGCCGCGCACCAGCGCCTCCAGCTCGGCCTCGTCCAGCAGGCGGCGCGGGCGCACGGTGGTGCCGCTCGCCACGTACACGAAGGCGGCGGACACCCGCTCCAGGGGCAGCCCCGTGTACCGCGACCAGGCCAGCCGGTAGACCGCGAGCTGCACCTCGCGGGCGGAACGCGCCGCCGCGTCACGCGGCTCGTGGCCCGTCTTCCAGTCCACGACGACGACCGCCGGCGCCTCGCCCGGGGCCGCGGGCGGGGCGTCAGGGTCGGCGAAGACGGCGTCGATGCGGCTGCGCAGCATCACGCCGCCCACGGGGGTCTCCACGTCCACCTCGACCGCGAGCGGGGTGCGTGCGGCCCACGGCGACTCCACGAAGCGCTCCCGGAGCGTCTCCAGGTCCACGTCGGGCGCGATCTCCCCGTCCTCGGCCCCGGGCAGGTCGTCGACGTCGACCAGCGAGGACGAGGTGTAGAACCGCTCCACCCACTCGTGGAAGTGGGTGCCGCGGCGAGCGTGCACGGTGGGCTCCTGCGGCACGGGCCGGCGCAGCTGGAGCGCGAACCCCTCCCGGTCGCCGGCGAGCCGGACCATGCCGGACGCCGACACGTGGGCGGGCAGCTCGACCTCCCGTGACGCCCGCTCGCTGCGCTCCGCCAGGAGCGTCCGGGCGAGCAGGACCAGGTCGCGGCCGGACGCGTCGCGCAGGACGCCGGTCACGGCACCCTCGGCCGCCGCACGTGCCGCGTCCACCCGGGCGGCCGACGCCCGCAGCAGGTCGCGCGGCGTGGGGCCGGCGTCCCCGGGCACCGGCGCGGGGTCGGCGTCCTCGACGGGCGGCCACGGCGCGGCGTGCTCCACCGCGTCGCGCGGGTTGCCCGCCGCCGGGTCGGGCTGGTCGGCCCAGCCGCGCGGGTCCACGACGCCCGCCTCGACGAGCTCGGCGAGGAACGGGGAGACCCGTCGGGGAGTGCTGCCGGTGCCCCACCAGTGGGCCGTGAGGAACAGCTCGCGGCGCGCGCGCGTGAACGCGACGTAGGCGAGCCGGCGCTCCTCGGCGAGGCGGTGGGCGCCGCAGTCCAGGCGGAACTGGTCGCGGCGGGCGGCGAGGTCCTTGGTGTCCGACGCCTCCGTCCAGGTGAACTCGGGCAGGTCGGGCGCGTCACCGCGCAGGTGGTACGGCAGGGAGGAGACGTCGGAGAGCCAGCCACCGTCCGTCCGTCCCTGCGAGGACTCCGCCAGGCTCGGGAACACGCCGTCCACCAGGCCCGGCACCGCGACGACGTCCCACTCCAGGCCCTTGGCCGCGTGCGCGGTGATGACCTGGACCGCGTCCGGGTCGGGCTCGCGGACCGGCATGTCGAGCCCCCGCTCCTGGTCTCCCGCGACGCCGAGCCAGGCGAGGAACGCGCCCAGCGTGGCGACGTCGGCGGACTGCGCGAAGCTCGCCGCGACGTCGCGGAACGCGTCGAGGTGCTCCCGCCCGCGCAGGCTCACGCCTGCGGCGGCACCCGCCCCGCCGAGGCCCGGCGCCGACGCCAGCGTGTCGGCCAGCACCTGCGCCGTGGCGACCTCCACGTCGAGACCGAGCGCGCGCTCGGCGGCCACGACCAGCTCCGGGAGCGACAGGTACGTGAGGCCGCGCAGCTCGCGCAACAGCCGGGCCAGGGCCGACAGGCGGCCGTGCCCCGCCGCCGAGAGCACGCGACCGTCGCGCGCGGGCCGGCCCGGGTCGGGTAGGTCGTCGAGGGCGTCCACGAGGGAGCGGTGGTCCACGACGTCGCCCTCGACCACCACCGGGGCGTCGTCGGCGTCCTCCGGCGCGGCCGGGGCCGGGCGAGCGCCGGGACGGCCCCCGTCGGCCCGCGCCAGGTCCGACGCCCACGAGCCGAGCGCGTGCAGGTCGGCCGCGCCGAGGTTCACCCGGGGCCCGGTGAGCAGGCGCAGCAGGGAGTCCCCGCGCGACGGGTCGTGCACGGCCTCCAGCAGGGCCACGACGTCCACCACCTCCGGCGTGGAGAGCAGCCCACCCAGGCCGACGACCTCGACGGGCAGCCCGCGGCGCCGCAGCGCCACCTCGACCGCCGCGAACTGGGACCGCGCCCGGCACAGCACCGCGGCCGTCACCCGGTCCGAGCCGTCGCGGCGGGTGGCACGCCGCCACCGGGCCGCGACGAACTCCGCGGCGGCCTCGGCCTCCTCCTCGCTGGTGGCGGCCACGTGCGCGCGCACCACGCCCGTCCCGGCGCCGGGCCGCAGGTCGAGCGGCGGCACGTCCACGCCGGTGCCCGTCTGCCGCGCGCGCTCGCGCAGAGGGCCGGCGGCGACGTTCGCGGCGGCGAGCACGGCGGCGTCGTTGCGCCACGACGTGCTGAGGTAGCGCACCGCCGCGGGCGCCCCGCCGCGGGTACGGAACCGTTCACCGAAGCGCGCGAGGCCCGACGCGGACGCCCCCCGCCAGCCGTAGATCGACTGGTGCGGGTCGCCCACCGCCGTGACGGCGTGGCCCCCGCCGAAGAGCCCGGCGAGCAGCTCCACCTGCGCGTACGACGTGTCCTGGTACTCGTCGAGCAGCACCACGGGGTAGCGCGCCCGCTCCGTCGCGCCGACCGCCGGCACCGACCGGGCGAGCTCGGCCGCGAACGCGATCTGGTCGCCGAAGTCGAGCGCGTCCGCGACCCGCTTGCGGCGGCGGTACTCCGCGACGAGGTCGAGCAGCCGCGACCGCTCCGCCACCGAGTCGATCAGCGCCTGGATCTCCTTCGTCCGCTTCTTCTGCCGCGGGCCGAGGGGCACCGCGTCGAGGCGCGCGACGACGTCGGCCAGGGCATCGCGCGCGTCGTCGACCGGCACGAGGTGCTCCCCCAGCTCCCCCGACAGCGCCAGCACCGCCCCCACCACCGTGCTCACGGCCCGGTCGGTGCCGAGGTCGTCCGCCCAGGACTCGACCACCTGCGCCGCGAGCTGCCACTGGTTGGCCTCGCCCAGCAGCCGCGAGCCCGGCTCGATCCCGAGCCGCAGCCCGTGGTCGGCCACGAGCGACGCCGCGTAGGCGTTGTAGGTCGCCACCACGGGACGCGCGAGCAGGTCGAGGCCCGACGTCGCCCGGCCCTGGGCGCGGGCGAGCTGGGCGAGGCGGGACTGGACGCGCTGTGCGAGCTCGGCCGCCGCCTTGCGCGTGAACGTCAGACCCAGCACCTCCTCGGGCGCCACCAGCTCGTTCGCGATGAGCCACACCACGCGGGCCGCCATCGTCTCCGTCTTGCCCGAGCCAGCCCCGGCCACCACGAGCACCGGCTCCAGCGGTGCCTCGATGACCGCCACCTGCTCGTCGGTGGGCGACGGCCGCCCCAGCAGCTCGGCGATCTCACGAGCCGAGAACCGGGGTGCCGGGGGCTCGTCCGGGGGTGCCGACGGGCCGGTGCCTGGCCGGTCGAGCAGGGCGTCGTCGAAGAGCACCCCGTCCGGGGACGCGGCACCGACGCCGGGGAAGGTGGCGGTACCGAGCCCGGCGAGCTCCGGGAACCCGAGCTCCTCCTCGCGGCCGGGCTCGCCCAACGCCGCCCAGGTGTCGTCCGCGAACGCGCCCGCCGCGTCGTCGTGCCCGTGGCCGCCACCGTCGGGGCGCGGGTCGGGCGCCGCGGCCCCGGTCGTACCGTCCCCGGTCATCCGATCACGTTCCTTCCCTCGGGCTGCACGGGGCACGACCGACGCACGGGGCACATGGGGCAGAGGTCGTTCTCGTGCGCGGTGAAGCGCGCCGCGGCCATCGTGTCCGCGGCACTCTCGACCAGCGCCCGCGCCCAGCTGGAGCCGTCCTGCTCCACGCCGAGGGCCGGCTGGCTGCGCACGGTGGGCGACACCGTGGGGGTCCCTACGTACACCAGGCGCGCCCCGGCGCTCGGCGTGCCCGGCGGCAGGTCGAGCGCCCCCTCGGCCACGGCCAGCTGATAGGCGCCCAGCTGGGGGTGCTCGGCGGCCTTCGCCCGCGCCGGCGCCGTACGGCCGGTCTTCAGGTCGGCGACCGTCACGCCCTCGTCCCCCGCGTCCTCGACCCGGTCGATCTTGCCGCGCAGCCGCGCCCGGCCCACGGTGAGCTCGAACTCCGGCTCCACCAGCAGCGGCTCCCCCGCGTCGGTGTAGTAGGCGGCGAGCCGCTCGATCATCTGCTCCGCCCGGTTCCGCAGCTGCCGCGCCGGCCAGCCGTCGGGCAGGGCGAGCTCGGGCCAGCGCCGGTCCAGCTCGGCACGCAGCTCGGTGAGCGACGCCGTCGGCAGCGTCTCGGCGATCTCGTGGACCAGCGTGCCGAGCGACTGGTGGGTGGCGTCCGGCGCGGTGGCACCGGCGGACTCGAACGCCCACTTCAGGGCGCAGGTGCTCACCGTCTCCACCTTGGACGGCGAGACCGTCACCTCGTCCTGGGGTCCCCACAGCGCCGCGTCGCTGGACGTCGCGGCGACGCCGTACCAGGTCCGCGGGTCGGCCTCCGCGATCCCCTGGTCGGCCAGGTCGGCCAGCAGGGCCGCGGCGACCGCCGTCGGCCGGTCCACGCCACGGCCGCCGTCCGCGCCCGCGTCGTGGACCAGCACGGCCCTGGCCTCGGCGACGACGCCGCGCAGGTCCAGCGGCGGGCCCACCGTCACGCGGCGGGGGTCGGCGCCCTCCGCTCCGGCCGGGTCGCCGCCGTCGCCCGGGGGCGAGACGAGGTCGAGCAACACGGACGGCGCGTCCTCGGCGTCCTCGACGGCCGTCACGACCAGCCGGCGACGCGCCCGCGAGGTCGCGACGGCGAACGCGCGCAGCTCGTCGGCGAGCACCTGGCGCCGCGCCTCGGGGCCCATGCCGTGCGCGTCGTCGGAGCGGCCCGCGAGCAGCTCCACGAGCGCCTGCGACCCCAGCAGCGAGTCGCGCAGTCGCAGGTCCGGCCACACGCCGTCCTGCACGCCGACCACCACGACCACGTCCCACTCGCGGCCCGCCGCGCCCGCCGGCGTCAGCGCCTCGACCGCGTGCGCGCCGACCGCGGACGCCGCGAGCGAGTCCGCCGGCAGGTCCTGGGAGGACAGGTAGTCGACGAACGCGGCCACGGGCGCGCCGGGCATGCGGTCCACGTACGTCTCCGCCGCGCGGAACAGCGCGAGGACGGCGTCCAGGTCGCGGTCGGCCCGTGCCCCGGCGGGCCCTCCCGCGAGCGCCGCGTCGCGCCACCGGTCGGCGAGTCCCGTGGCCGCCCAGACCGCCCACAGCACGGTCTGCGCGGTGGCGCCGGGCTCCGCCGCCGCGGCCCGCCCTGCGGCGAGCACCCGGGCGACGGCGAGCGGCCCCCGCCGCACCGGTGCGGGGAGCGTCTCGGCGCGCGCGGGGTCGTCCAGCACCTCGACCAGCAGCGCGTCCGACGACCGCCCGCCGCCGCCCGCCAGCTCCTCCGCCCGCAGCGCGCGCCGCAGCCGCCGCAGCGCGACCGCGTCGAGCCCGCCGACCGGGGACGTGAGGAGCAGCGCCGCCGTCTCGGGGTCGAGCGCCGAACCTACGCCGGGCCCCGGCTCCCCCAGCTCGTCGGCCAGCAGGCGGTCCACGCCGCCCCCGGCCGCACAGACGCGCAGCGCGGCGAGCAGGGGGGACGCCGCCGGCTCGTCGCGCAGGGGCAGGTCGGAGCCCAGGAGGGCCACCGGCACGGACGCCGCGACGAGGTCCCGGCGCAGGGACGCGAGCCGGTCGCCGCTGCGTGCCACCACCGCCATGCGCTCCCACGGCGTGCCGTGCAGCAGGTGCTCGGCGCGCAGCTCGCGGGCCACGAACGCCGCCTCCTGCGCCGGCCCTGCCAGCACCGCCGCCTGCACGCCGGCCGGCGGGGCCGCAGCCGGGCCGTCCGCGGCCGGCGTCCCGGCCCGCGTGTCGTCGGCAGCGTCCTTGTCGGCCCCGTCGTCGTCGGCCCCGTCGTCGTCGGCCGCGGCGCCGGCCGGCCGCGGCCCGGCGCCGCGGTGCAGCGCTCCGGAGACGGTGGCGATGCGTGACGTCACCGCGCGGGTCACCGCGCGCAGCTCCTCGGGCTGCCGCCACGCAGTGCCGAGCACGACGGTGCGGGCGTCGAACGCCCCCACCACGCCCGCGCGGGCCGCGGCGGCGGCGCGCCCGACCAGGCCCGGAGAGGCGCCGCGGAACCCCTGCACGGCCGAGTCCGGGTCGGCGAGCAGCACGAGGCGCGCGCCCGCGTCGTGCAGCACGTGCAGCAGCCGCGCCGTGGCGACCGTGGCCTCCTGGTAGTCGTCCACGACCACCAGGTCCCAGGTGGGCCGAGGCACGCCGGGCAGCTCGTCCTCCCACCCGGCGAGGGCGTGCGCCGCCTCGTCGATCACGCCCGCCGGGTCGTACCGCGCCCCCGAGTCGGGTGTGCCGAGCCGGAGCGTCGTGACGTCCAGGTACTCCTCGTAGAGCTGGGCGGCGAGCACCCACTCCGGCCGGTCGTGCCGGCGGCCGAGCGCATCCAGGTCCACCGGCCCGAGCCCGCGCTCGGCGGCGCGCATGAGCAGGTCGCGCAGCTCCTGCCGGAGGCCGCGCAGTCCGAGGGACTCGGCGGGCAGGCCGGAGGGCAGCCCGAGGTCGGTGCCCTCGCCGGACAGGTGCCCCTCGAGCAGCTCGGCCAGCACGAGGTCCTGCTCCGGGCCGGAGACGAGCGTGGGCGCCGGCTCGCCGTGAGCGGCCGCCCGGGTGCGCAGGACCGCGAAGGCCGCGGACGCCGCCGTGCGGACCATCGGCGCGCCGACCGTGCGCCCCGCCCGGGCCGTGACCTGGTCGCGCAGCCGGGCGGCCGAGCGGCGCGACGCCGCGAGCACGAGCACGCGCGAGGGATCGAGTCCCTGCGCGCCGTCGTCCGACCCCCGGCCGAGCGCCCGCACCGCGACCGCCGTCGCCACCGTGGTGCGCCCCGTCCCGGGCGCGCCGACGACGAGCGTCACCGGACCCTCGAGGGCTGCGTCGACGGCGGCCTGCTGCGTGGCGTCGAGCACGACGTCCGCGCCGGTGACCTCGGCGGGCACCGGCAGCACGAGCCGGGGGGCGGTCGGGGTCGCTGACGTCACGGGTCCGATTCGACCACGGCCCACCGACACGTCGTCGACGTCGCGCCGCCGCCGCAGTTTCACCCTCCGCTGACAAACGCGTCCGGGAGCCCTCGGCGAGCGGGGCCGTGACTAGGATCGACGGGACGTCCGGGTGACCGGGAACGACGGATGGCCCGCCGGCAGCGCCGGCACGGCTCGCGAAGGAGACAACGTGGAGATCACGATCGGTGTGCAGAACCTGGCGCGCGAGCTGGTGGTCGAGACCGACGACACGGCCGAGGCCGTGACCACCGCCGTCCGCGAGGCGATCGCCGGCGACAACGGCCTGCTCGAGCTCACCGACTCGCGCGGGCGCACCATCCTGGTGCCCACCGCGACCATCGGGTACGTGGAGGTCGGCGCCGAGGAGCAGCGCAAGGTGGGCTTCGGCGCCCTCTGAGCGCACGGACGACCAGCACGACCGAGCGGCCTCGCCGCCGGGGCCCGCCGGACTTGGGGCTCAGGCGGCGAGGCCGATCCGGTCCATGCGCCGCGTGTGCTCGGCGGTGAGGCGCGAGACGAGCCACGGCTGCACCGAGGCGCCCTGCTCCGCGGCAGCCTCGCGCGCGGCCGCGCCCAGCGCCGCCAGCGGAGGGTGCGCCGCCAGGAGGACCGGCACCAGGCCGAGCGCCTCGCCCACGACCCGCCGCCCCCACAGGGCCAGGCGCGCGGCGAGCACGGCGTCCGCGGACGCGGCCTCGGCCAGGACCGCGGTGGCGGCGTCGCGCATCGGCAGGTCGCCGACCGCTCCCCGGTAGGCGTCGGCGCCGCCCGGCAGCCCCTGCGAGAGCTCGCGGCACAGGTCCTGCGCCACGCCGAGACCGACGACACCCTTGAGCAGCCCCTCCGCCCAGCTCGACGGCGAGGTCCGGGCGTCGAAGTCCGCCAGGGCGCCGTCGAACGGTGCCATCACGGCGGCCGCCCCGCCGTCCACCAGGTGGAGCAGCCGCTGCTGGCGGCCGAGCGCCTCCCCCGCCGCGGTGGCCAGCGTCTGCCGGGTGGCGAGGTCGGGGGCGTCCGCCGAGCGGCTCGCCAGCAGGCCGAACGCCGCCAGCTCGGTGTACGCGGCCAGCCCGACGAGCGTCGTCAGGGCGGTGTCGGAGGTGCTCGGCTGCTGGCTCACCGGGTCAGGATAGAGGCGCCCCGGCGGCTCGCCCGCGCGGGTCCGTGCGGCGCCGCCCACGGCCCGGCGCCGTCGCGTACCATGGTCACGTACTTCGGTTGCCCGGTCGTCACGCTCTCGACTCGACCGCAGCGGCCCGCGGGACGTCCCGCGAGGCCTGTGCGACGTTCTTTCACGATCGGCTGCCGACCACCTCGGCGCTCCTTGCGACCCGAACAGTGCGGCCCGTCGCCGGCCCTCCGGCCCGTTCGGGAGCCCGGTTCGCGAGCGCCGACGAGCAGACGAAGGTACCCGTGACCACGACCGACACCCCCGCCACCCCGGCCGCCGCCACCGGCGAGCCCGACTACTCCTCCCCCGCCGCGATCCAGGCGCAGGGCGTCTCCTTCGCCGACTTCGGGGTGCGCCCCGAGATCGTCCAGGCCCTGAACGACTCCGGCATCACCCACCCGTTCCCCATCCAGGCGATGACCCTGCCCGTGGCGCTCCAGGGCCACGACATCATCGGCCAGGCGAAGACCGGTACGGGCAAGACGCTCGGCTTCGGCGTCCCGCTGCTGCACCGCGTCGTCGCGCCGGGCGAGCCCGGTTTCGACGAGCTGCCCGCCCCGGGCAAGCCGCAGGCGATCGTCGTCGCGCCGACCCGTGAGCTCGCCTCGCAGGTCGCCCGCGACCTCGAGACCGCGTCCAAGCACCGCAGCGTCCGGATCGTCCAGATCTACGGCGGCCGCGCGTACGAGCCGCAGATCGAGACGCTGAACCAGGGCGTCGAGGTCGTCGTGGGCACCCCGGGCCGCATGGTGGACCTGCTCAACCAGGGCCACCTCAACCTCACGCGTGCGGCCACCGTCGTGCTCGACGAGGCGGACGAGATGCTCGACCTCGGCTTCCTGCCGGACGTCGAGAAGATCCTGTCGCGCACCCCCGCGGTGCGGCACACCATGCTGTTCAGCGCCACCATGCCCGGCCCGGTCGTCTCGATGGCCCGCCGCTACATGTCGCAGCCCACGCACATCCGCGCCGCCGAGCCGGACGACGAGGGCGCGACCGTGAAGAACACCCGCCAGGTGGTCTACCGCGCTCACGCGCTGGACAAGGTCGAGGTGCTGGCCCGCCTGCTGCAGGCCGAGGGCCGTGGCCGCACCATCGTCTTCGCCCGCACCAAGCGCACCGCCGCGAAGGTCTCCGACGAGCTGCGCGACCGCGGCTTCGCCGCCGGCGCCATCCACGGCGACCTCGGCCAGGGGGCCCGCGAGCAGGCGCTGCGCGCCTTCCGCCACGGCCACATCGACGTCCTCGTCGCCACGGACGTCGCCGCCCGCGGCATCGACGTCGAGGACGTCACCCACGTCGTGAACTACCAGTGCCCGGAGGACGAGCGCACCTACCTGCACCGCATCGGCCGCACCGGCCGCGCGGGCAAGCAGGGCACCGCCGTGACCTTCGTCGACTGGGACGACGTGCCCCGCTGGCAGCTCATCGACCGCACGCTGGACCTCGGGTTCCCGGAGCCCGTCGAGACGTACTCCAGCTCGCCGCACCTCTTCTCCGACCTCGACATCCCCGAGGGCACGAAGGGCCGGCTGCCCAAGAGCAAGCAGCAGCTGGGCGGGCTCGAGGCCGAGGAGCTCGAGGACCTCGGCGAGACCGGCAAGCGCACCAGCTCCGCCGCCGGGCAGCGCGACGGCGGTCGCCGCGACGGAGGCTCCCGCGACGGGGGCTCCCGCGGGGGCCGTGGCGGCTCGCGCTCCGGCGAGGGGTCGCGCGGCGGCTCCGCCCAGGGCGAGCGGCCGACGGCGACGTCGGGCGCGCAGCCCGCCGCCCAGGAGACGGGCACCGCCGAGCAGGGCGAGCGCCGTCGCCGCAGCCGCAACCGCCGGCGCACCCGCGGCGGCCGCCCCGTCGAGGGCGGCGCGTCCGCCCCGCAGGCGCCGACGGAGGGCTGACCCTCCGCTGCGATCGAGCGTGCTGACGTGTTCCTCGGACGACCGGTTCGAGGAGCGTGTCGGCACGCTCGTGGCATGTCCGGGGTCGGTCGTAGCCTGCGGGCATGCGTCTGACGTTCTCGGCATCGCTGTGGCAGTGGCAGGTGCGCACGGACTCGTGGTGGTTCGTCACCGTGCCGCCGGAGGAGTCGGACACGCTCGCCGAGCTGCCCCTGCCCCCGCGCGGGTTCGGCTCGATCAAGGTCACGGTGACCGTCGGTGCCACCACGTGGTCGACGTCGGTGTTCCCCAGCGACGAGCAGCGCGGCTACGTGCTCCCGATGAAGAAGGCGGTGCGGGTCGCCGAGGGGCTGGAGCCGGGCGCCGTCGTCGACGTCGTGCTGGAACCCGTCGGGCTGTGAGGAGCGGCCGGGCGCGCCCGGCTCAGCGCACGATCTCGTCGCGCCCGGCGAACCAGGCAGCCACGCCCTGCACCAGCGACGCGACGACCAGCAGCACCAGGGGCAGCGTCCACGAGCCGGTGGCGTCGTGCGCGACGCCGAGCCCGAGCGGCCCGCACGCCGCCAGGACGTAGCCCGCGCTCTGCGCCATGCCCGACAGCTCGGACGTCCGGGCCGCGTTCTCGGTGCGCAGCGCCATGAGCGTGAGCGCCAGGCTGATCCCGCCACCCTGGCCGAGACCGAGCAGCACCACCCAGCCCACCGCGGCCCCCGGGGCGAGGATCAGGCCGACGAGCCCCGTCGTGATGAGCGCGACGATGACGACGCCGATGCCCCGTTGCCGCCGCATGCGCCCCGCGAGCACGGGCGTGACGAACGACCCGACGATGCCCAGCAGGTTGGTCAGCGCCAGCAGCCAGCCGCCCACGGCGACGCTCCGCCCCGCCGCGACGAAGATCTCGGGCAGCCACGCGTTCACCGCGTAGAACGACAGCGACTGCGTGCCCATCAGCACCGTGACCGCCCAGGCCAGCGGGCTGCGCCACACGGAGCGCACCGCGTCGGCGGGGGTCGCCCTCGCGGGCCGCAGCGGCCCGGACGCCGGCCCCGCGGCGCGGAGCGCGCGCGGCGCCCACACCGCTGCGCCGACCACGGCGAGCAGTCCCCAGGACGCCAGCGTGGCGCGCCAGTCCATGCCCGTCGCCGTCGCGAGCGGCACCGTGAGGCCTGCCGCGAGCGCCGCCCCGCCCGACAGGGCCATCGAGTAGAGACCGGTCATGAGGCCGACGCGGTCCGCGAAGTCCCGCTTGATGAGCGCGGGCAGCAGCACGTTGCCGAGCCCGATCGCGCACCCGACGGCGAGGGTGCCGGCCAGCAGCGGCACGATCCCGGGCACGAGACGCAGCGCGAAGCCGAGGCACAGCAGCACGAGGCTGCCGAACAGGGCGCGCTCCAGGCCCACGCGACGGGCCAGGCCGGGCGCCACGGGAGCGAGGAGGCCGAAGCACAGGACCGGGAGCGTGGTGAGGACTCCCCCGGCGGTGGCGCTGAGGCCCTCGGTGGCGAGGATCTCGCCCAGCAAGGGCGAGACGGCCACGACGCCCGGCCGCAGGTTGAGAGCGGCGAGGACGATGGCGAGGACGGCGCCCGCCCCGAGCGGGCGGCGCAGGCTCACGCGTCCGCCCCCGGCTCGCGGGCGAGGAGGTACGCGCGCACCGCGGCCATCGTCGTCTCGACGGCACGCTCCGCGGCGTCCGCGTCGCCGGCCGCGACGGCCTCGACGACCTCCCGGTGGCCAGGCACGTCGCGGTGGTGCCGCCCGTGCGCGTCGGTGGCCAGGGTGCGGACCAGCACGTGGTCGATGCCGTCGTACAGCTCCGCGAGCAGCGGGTTGCCCGCGGCGCGCACCAGCTCGGCGTGGAAGGCGATGTCGGCGGCGCGGAAGGCCTGCTCGTCGCCGTCGCGCGCGGCCGACTCCTGCCGCGCGAGGGCGGTGCGCAGGGCGGCCGGCGCCCCGCCGTCGTGCCGGGACCCCGCGAGGCGGGCGGCGCCCCGCTCCAGCACCTCGCGCACCTCGAGGACCTGCAGCGCGTCGGAGGTCCGGGCCCGGCGCCCGAGGGCGGCGTCGAGCCCGCTCGCGGCACGCACGTAGGTGCCGTCCCCGCGGCGCGGCTCGAGGATGCCGGCGTGCTCGAGCGCCCGCACGGCCTCGCGCACCGTGTTGCGCCCGACGCCGAGCTGGGCCACGAGCTCCGGCTCCGCGGGGATGCGGGACCCGACGGGCCACTCCCCCCGCTCGACGAGGTCGGTGAGGTGCTCGACGACGAGCTCGGACACCTTGCGGGGCGGGGAGATCGGGGAGGCTGTGGGCTCGGGCACCGAAAGACCCTAACATCCCATGTTTCGCCGCCAGGGCCCCACAGGCTCGGTCCCTCCGGGGAGCTACTGCGCCATCTTGACGAACTCGGTGACCGCCGTCGCGATGCCCTGGACGGCGATGGCCGCCAGCAGCAGGCCCGCGATCCGCGTCACCAGCGTGACGCCCGAGTCCTTGAGCACCCGGTGGATGATGTTCGCGAACCGCATCGACAGGTACAGGGCCACGTGCACCAGCACGATCGCCAGCGCGATCGCGATCAGCTGCGGCGCCCCGCCGTCGTCCGACACTCTCGTCTGCTGGACGAACACCATCGTCGCGACGATCGCGCCCGGGCCGGCGAGCAGCGGTGTGCCCAGCGGCACGAGCGCCACGTTGACGCCCTTGTTGCCCGACGGCGACGGCTCCTCCATCTTGCCGGTCAGCAGTTCCATCGCGACCAGCAGCAGGAGCAGGCCGCCGGACGCCTGCAGCGCCGGCAGCGAGATGCCCATGTAGTGCAGCACCTGCTGACCGAACAGCGCGAAGACCACGATGACGCCGAACGCGACGAGGATGGCCTGCCGCGCGGCGCGGTTGCGCTGCTTCGCGCCCATCGCCGACGTCAGCCCCAGGAACACGGGCACCGTGCCGGGCGGGTCCATGATGACGAACAGAGTGACGAACACCTCGGTGAACAGCGCGGTGTCCAGCACCGCGCTCACGGGCGGATCACGTCCAGCCGACCTCTTTCCTCGATCTGAGCGAGCACCTCGGGAGCGGTGGTGTGCTCCCCGATGCGGTTGAGCTTCCCGGTGCCGTGGTAGTCGCTCGACCCGGTGGCGAGCAGGCCCAGCTCGGCCGCCAGCCCGCGCAGCCGGACGCGGGCGGCGTCGTCGTGGTCCCGGTGGTCCACCTCGAGCCCGGCGAGCCCGACGGCGGCCAGCTCGGCGATCGTCTCGTCGCTCACCGTGCGCCCGCGGGCCCCGGCGCCCGGGTGCGCCATCACGGGCACCCCGCCCGCGGCGAGCACCGCGCGCACCGCCGCGGCGGTGTCCGGCGCGTAGTGCGGCACGTAATAGCGCGCGCCGGGGTGCAGCATCGTCGCGAACGCCTCGTCCCGCGACGCGACCACCCCGGCCGCCACCAGGGCGTCCGCGAGGTGCGGACGCCCCACCGTGGCGCCGGTGCCCGTCTGCGCGACGACGTCGTCCCACGTCACCGGGAAGTCCTCGGCCAGCCTCTGGGTCATCCTCCGGGCCCGGGTGAGCCGGTCGTCGCGGGTGCGGTCCCACTCGGCGCGCAGCAGCGCGTCGCCCGGATCGTGCAGGTACGACAGCAGGTGGACGCTGATGCTGCCGCCCTGGGTGCCCACGCGCGTGGAGATCTCGGTGCCCCGCACCAGCGCCACGCCGGTGTCGCCGACGGCGTCCGCCGCCTCCGCCCAGCCCGCCGTGGTGTCGTGGTCGGTCAGCGCGACGACGTCGAGCCCGGCGACCCGTGCCGCCTCCAGGACCGCGCGCGGGCGGTCGGTGCCGTCGGAGGCCCGCGAGTGCGTGTGGAGGTCGATCCGGGGCCGGTGCGTCACGGTCACCGATTCTAGGGAGCGGCGAGGCCCCGCTCGCGCGAGACGGCGCCCCCGCGGGTGCGACGTCGGACACTCTCGTCCACCGCGGGCCCGCCGGGCGGAGGCCCTGGCGCGTGAAGGCGGCGTCACAACCCCTCCACGCCCCCCGCCGCCCACGCCCCCGGCACGACCGGACGGGCACGGGAGGATCGTCGCGATGGATCTTCGCCGCGCCGACGTCGCCACCCCGCCCGCCCCGCCCGCCGAGCCTCCGGCGCCCGCCCGTGCGGGGGTCGTCTTCGTGCACGGGATGCGCACGTCCTCCGCGATCTGGGAGCGGCAGGTCGAGCACGTGCGGGACGCCGGCCACGGCGCCGTCGCCGTCGACCTGCCCGCCCACGGCGCGCTCCACCGCGAGCGGTTCTCCATGCCCCGTGCGTTCGAGGTGCTCGACGAGGCCGCCGGGTCGTTCGACGCCGGCACCCCGGTCGTCGTCGTCGGGCTGTCCCTCGGGGGGTACACCTCCCTGGCGTGGGCGGCACGGCACGCCGACCCGGAGTCCCCCGGTGCGCGCCTGACCGGCGTCGTCGCGGCCGGCTGCACGTCGGACCCGAAGGGCAAGCCGGTCGCCCTGTTCCGCGACGTCGCGCACCTCGCCGTCACCGGCACGACGACGGTGCGCCGCGGGCTGCGGGACGCGTCCGTCGCCTGGCGCTCCGCCCTCACCGGCGGCCGCTCGCGCGCAGGCGGCCTCGAGGTCGCGGCGCTGCTCGGCGACGCCGTCCCCCGGCCCGGCTGGGACATCGTGACCGACGCCCTCACCCACCTCGCGGGCCGCTCGTCGGTCGCCAGCACGCGCGCCCTGCGTGTCCCCGTGTGGTTCGTCAACGGCGTGCGCGACCGGCTGCGGCTCGAGGAGTCGCGGCACGTGGCGGCCGCCGACCGCGGCGCCCTCGTCGTCGTGCCCGACGCCGGGCACGACGTGAACTCCGACGCCCCCGACGCCTTCAACCACGTCCTCAGCCGGGCGCTGCACGACTTCGCGCGGGCCTGACCTGCGCGAATCCGGCCCCCGCCCGGCCCTCGCGAGCAGTGGGACACTGGGAGCATGACCGACACCACCCCCGTCGACGAGACCGCGCCCGACACCACCCCCAGCACCGAGGACCGTGGCAGCAACCGGTCCCAGCGCCCCGTCTCGGAGGCGTTCAAGTCGTTCATCACCTCGCAGTGGGGCGAGCGTCCCGACCTCGGCGTCGAGCCGGGCGAGGCCGTGCCGTTCACCGCCGAGCGCCGGGCGAAGCTGTCCGCCCGCTTCCCGGGTGCCCGCCTCGTCGTCCCGGCCGGGCCGCTCAAGGTGCGCTCCAACGACACCGACTACCGGTTCCGCCCCCACTCCGCGTTCGCGCACCTCACCGGGCTGGGCACCGACCACGAGCCGGACGCCGTGCTCGTGCTGCACCCCGTCGCCGACGGCGAGGGCGACCCCGACGGCAGCGGCAACGGCACCCACCACCACGCCGTGCTCTACGTGCGCCCGCTCGCGGCGCGCGACACCGAGGAGTTCTACGCCGACTCCCGCTACGGGGAGTTCTGGGTGGGCGCCCGACCGTCGCTGGACGACGTCACGACGCTCACGGGGATCGAGGCCCGGCACGTCGACGAGCTCCGTGACGCGCTCGCCAAGGACGTCGGCGCCGACGGCGTGCGCGTGCTGGTCGTGACCGGCTCCGACGAGGGCATCGAGGCGCTCGTCGAGGCCATCCGCGAGGAGGCCGGCGTCGCCCAGGAGGCCGAGGCCGCCGCGGACGAGCAGCTGGTGGAGGCCACGTCCGAGCTCCGCCTCGTCAAGGACGCCCTCGAGCTCGAGCACCTGCGCGAGGCCGTCGCGCGCACCATCGAGGGCTTCGAGCAGGTGGTGCCCGCCCTGCCGAAGGCCGTCGCGCACCGCCGCGGGGAGCGCGTCATCGAGACGACGTTCGACGCGCACGCCCGGCTCGAGGGCAACACCGTGGGCTACGAGACTATCGCCGCCGCCGGCGAGCACGCCACCACCCTGCACTGGATCACCAACGACGGCGTGGTGCGCTCCGGCGAGCTCGTGCTGCTGGACGCGGGCGTCGAGGTCGACTCCCTCTACACCGCAGACATCACCCGCACCCTGCCGGTGGACGGCGAGTTCACCGACGTGCAGCGCCGCATCTACACCGCGGTGCTCGACGCCGCCGACGCCGCGTTCGCCGTCGCGAAGCCGGGCACGAAGTTCCGCGACATCCACGCCGCCGCGATGGAGGTCATCGCCGCCCGTCTCGAGGAGTGGGGCCTGCTGCCCGACGGCGTGACCGCCGAGGTCGCCCTCTCCCCCGAGGGCCAGCAGCACCGCCGGTGGATGGTGCACGGCACCAGCCACCACCTCGGCCTGGACGTGCACGACTGCGCGCAGGCGCGCCGCGAGCTCTACCTGGACGGCGTGCTCGAGCCCGGCATGGTCTTCACCATCGAGCCGGGGCTGTACTTCAAGGCCGACGACCTCGCCGTGCCCGAGGAGTACCGCGGCATCGGCGTCCGCATCGAGGACGACGTGCTGGTCACCGCCGACGGCAACGAGAACCTGTCCGCCGCCCTCCCCCGCCGGCCGGAGGACGTCGAGGCCTGGATGGCGCGCCTGCGCGGCTGATCCAGCCGTCTGTTCGGCAACCGGTGGATCTCTTCGGCACGGTGACGTGCCGAAGAGATCCACCCAGTGCCGAACAGATCCCGGACCCATCGACCTTGTCCACAGGTCGGCCTCCGCGCCCGGTCCGATCGGGCATGCTCGTCGGCATGATTCCTGACGACCCGGTCGTTCTCGCGGGCGAGCTGCAGCGGCACGTGCTCGACCGAGCGAGGCAGGACGGCGAGCTCGAGCGGCTGCGCCGCGGCGCGTACCGTGCGCGGGAGGCGCCCCGGGACGAGCACCGGTCGCGCACGGCACGACGGCGCGCCGAGGCCGTCGCCAGGGCCGCCCATCGGCAGCTCGACGCCGACCACGTGTTCAGCCACGAGACGGCGGCGATGCTGCACGGCCTGCGCCTGTGGCGCGCGCCCAGCACCACGCACGTGGTCCAGACCTACCGACCGTTGGGGGCGCGCCGCCGGTGACCTGCGGCGACACCTCATGGTCCTGCTGCCCGAGGACCGCGAGGTTCGAGACGGTCTGCCGGTCACCACCCTGGCCCGCACGGTGGCGGACTGCGCGCGCTCGATGCACCCGCTCGAAGCCCTTGTCCTCGCGGACGATGCGTTGGCCCGAGGGCTCGACCTGGAGGAGTCCCGGTCCGTGCTCGCCGTCGCGCGCCGGCGCAACGGCAGCTGTCGTGCGGCGTGGGTCCTGGAGCACGCGGACGGGGGCAGTGACTCCGCGTGGGAGACCTGGCTCCGGTACGTCGCGCTGCGCTCCGGCCTGCCCCGGCCGGTCACCCAGGCGCCGATCGCCACCGCACGCGGCGTCTTCCACTGCGACCTCGGGTGGCCGGACTGGTCCGTGTACGCGGAGTTCGACGGCCTGGCCAAGTACCGCGACGGAGGTGTCCGACCCGGCCACGACGCGACCCAGGAGCTGCTCCGGGAGAAGGTACGCTTCGACGCCATCCGCGCCACCGGTATCAACCCGGTGCGCGTGACCGCCATGGGGAACGCTCGCCTGGGCGAGGTGGTGAGCGCCTTGACAGCCAGGTTCCCGGAGGCCGTGCGGCGGAAGCTCCGTACGCACCCGTTGTTGCCTCCGCCGCCCTGAACGACCGATCAGTTCGGCAGCCCGTGGATCTGTTCGGCACGTCGTCGTGCCGAACAGATCCAGCGGGTGCCGAAGAGATCAGGGCTGGGGCGGGCGGTACGGGTCGTCGTGCTCCGGCGCCTTCGGCTCGGAGCCGTCCGGCTGCTGCTGGGGCTCCGGCGCCGCGGGCCGGCTCTGGGGTTCGGCGGACGGGGCCTGCGGCGCCTGCTCCTCGGTGGGGCGCATCGCGCCGTAGCGCGGGGCGCCGCTGGGCGTGGTCCAGCGCGGGTCGGGGGTGCGCGGGGCGGCCGGGGCCGCAGGCGCGTCCGCGGCCGGGGCTCCGACCGACGGCACGGCCGGCGGGGTGGCGACCGTGGAGCCGCGCCGCGCCTTGCCCAGCCCGCCCGGGGACTGCATCAGCTGGGCCCGCGCCTCCCCCGCCTGCTCGGCGGCGCAGAGGATGGCGTACGTGGACGCGACGATCTGCGAGGACGACGTGAAGTCGCGCCGCCCGCCGGTCAGCGCGTACGACAGCACGGAGAACAGCAGGCCGAACCCGGCGCCGAGCCCGATGCCGACGAGCAGCACGCCGCCGGCCTGCGCACCGCCGAACAGGCTCAGCAGCAGCCCGACGAAGAACCCGAACCAGGCGCCCGACAGCGCCCCCGCGAGCGCCACCCGGCCGTAGGACAGCCGACCGGTGACACGCTCGACCATCCGCAGGTCCGTGCCGACGATGGTCACGTGCTCGACGGGGAACTTGTGGTCGGACAGGAAGTCGACGGCCTGCTGTGCCTCGAGGTAGGTGTCGTACGCGGCGACCTCGTCCCCGGCCGGCAGGGTCGGGACGCGGGGCACGGCGTTCGGGCGGCTGAAGCTCATTCGCCCAGTCTGGCCCAGTCCGGGCGCCGGCACCACCACACCGGACCGGCGTCACACCGCGCAGCACGCCCGCTACCAGGACCGACGGGCCGGCCCCGCGTAGGCTGACCGCGTGAGCGCGGCAACCAGGGTCTTCGTGGCACGGCTGGCCGGCACCCAGGTCTTCGACCCGATCGGGGACGAGGTGGGGCGCGTGCGCGACGCCGTCGTGCTGGTGCGCGCCAAGGGCGCCCCCCGTGCCGTCGGGCTCGTGGTGGAGGTCGCCGGGCGGCGGCGGGTCTTCCTCCCGCTGACGCGGGTGACGGCCATCGACGCCGGGCAGGTGATCTCGACGGGGCTGCTCAACATGCGCCGCTTCGAGCAGCGCGCCATGGAGTCGCTGGTGCTGGGCGAGCTGCTGGACCGCACGGTGCGGTTCAAGGACGGCTCGGGAGAGGCGACCGTCGAGGACCTGTCGATCACCCGCCAGCGCACCGGCGACTGGCTTGTGGACCAGCTGTTCGTGCGGCGCCGCCAGGCGTCCAAGGGCCTGTCGTTGCGCCGCCGCGGGGAGACGCTGGTCGTCCCCGTCGACGCGGTCACCGGGCTGGCGGGCTCGACGCAGGAGCAGGGCGCCACCAAGCTGCTGGAGGCGTACGAGGACCTGCGCCCGGCGGACCTGGCCGACGTGCTGCACGAGCTGGGCGACACCCGCCGCCTCGAGGTGGCGAGCGCCCTCGACGACGAGCGACTGGCGGACGTGCTCGAGGAGCTGCCGGAGGACGACCAGGTGTCGATCGTGTCCCGGCTGGACTCGGGGCGCGCGGCCGACGTCCTCGAGGCGATGCAGCCCGACGACGCCGCCGACCTGCTCAACGAGCTGCCCGAGGAGCAGGCGGCCCGCCTCCTGGAGCTGATGGAGCCTGAGGAGGCGAAGGACGTGCGCCGCCTGCTGTCCTACGACGAGGACACGGCGGGCGGCCTCATGACCACCGAGCCGGTGATCCTCGGCCCGGAGACGTCGATCGCGACCGCGCTGGCGCAGATCCGCAAGCAGGACCTGCCGCCGGCGCTGGCGTCGATGGTGTTCGTGGTGCGGCCGCCGCTCGAGACGCCCACGGGCCGGTTCCTCGGCGTGGCGCACTTCCAGCGGCTGCTGCGCGAGCCCCCGCACGCGTCGGTGGGGTCGGTGCTCGACACGGACACCGAGTGGCTGACCCCGGACGCACCGGTGGGCCGGGTGACGCGTCTGCTGGCCGCGTACGACCTCCTGGCCCTGCCCGTGCTGGACTCCGAGAAGCGCCTGCTCGGCGCGGTGTCGGTGGACGACGTGCTGGACCACATCCTCCCGGACGACTGGCGCGAGCACATCGACGAGAACCTGGAGGAGGTGCCGCGTGGCTGACCGTCTCGACCAGCCGAAGGAGAGCCGGCGCACCCTCATCCCCCGGCCACAGATGGACCAGGACGCGGTCGGCAAGGCCACGGAGGGCATCGCCCGCTTCCTCGGCACGCCGCGATTCCTCATCTACCTCACCGTGTTCTGCGCGATCTGGCTGGCGTGGAACTCGTGGGGGCCCGAGTCGCTGCGCTTCGACTCGGCGTCGAACGGCTTCACCGCCCTGACCCTGATGCTGTCGCTGCAGGCCAGCTACGCCGCGCCGCTCATCCTGCTCGCGCAGAACCGGCAGGACGACCGTGACCGCGTCACCGCCGAGCAGGACCGGCAGCGTGCGGAGCGCAACCTCGCCGACACCGAGTACCTGGCCCGGGAGATGGCGGCGCTGCGGATCGCGCTGGGCGAGGTCGCGACGCGCGACTTCGTCCGCTCAGAGATCCGCAACCTCCTCGAGGAGCTCGAGGAGAAGGATCAGGGGCGGACGCGCGACGCCTCCTCGTCCTGATCGAGGTGCACCCCTGGCCGCTGCCCCCGGGCGCGGGCATCGACGACGTCCGGAGGAGGGTACGTGGCACGGCAGGTGGTGCTCGTGAACGGGCTTCCCGGGTCGGGCAAGACGACGCTGGCGCAGCCGCTCGCGGCGCACCTCGGCGCCCCCTGGCTGGGCAAGGACGCCGTCAAGGAGGCCCTGGCCGACGTCGTCGCCCCGGAGACCCACGCGCTGCTCGGCGCCACGGCGGCCGAGGCGGTGTGGCGCCTCGCCGCGGCGCCGCTGGCGCTGGTGGTCGTCGAGTCGTGGTGGTTCCGGCCGCGGGACCTCGACCACGCGTTGCGCGGGCTGGCGACCGCGGGCGCGGACGCCGTCGTGGAGGTGTGGTGCGACGTGCCGCCCGACGTCGCGCGCGGGCGCGTCGAGGAACGGACCGGACGGCACCCGGCGCACGCGGACGACGAGCGCCTGGCGACCGAGTGGGCGGCGTGGGCCGCGCACGGCGCCCCGCTGGCGCTCGGGCCGGTGGTGCGCCAGGACACGACCGGCCCGGTGGACGTGGGCGCCCTGGCCCGGCGCGTCGTGGCGGCGCTGTCCGGTCGTGACCCACGACGCAACGGCACCGCGGCGCGGCGCGCCTAGGATCGAGTCATGACCCCCGGCTCCCCCGACGGCTCCCGACCGCTGAGCGACCGCGTCCGCACCGCCCTGACGTCGGTGGTCGACCCGGAGATCCGCCGGCCGATCACGGACCTCGGCATGGTGCGCTCGGTCGACGTGCACGACGGCGGCCGCGTGACGGTCGGCGTGGACCTCACGGTGGCCGGCTGTCCCATGAAGAGCACGCTGGTGCGGGACGTCACCGCGGCCGTCGAGGCCCTCGACGACGTCACGGGCGTGGACGTGCAGCTGGGGGTCATGACGCCGGAGCAGCGCCAGGCTCTGCGCTCGCAGCTGCGCGGCGGCGCCGGCGACCCGGTGATCCCGTTCGCCCAGCCCGGCTCGCTCACCAAGGTGTACGCGATCGCGTCCGGCAAGGGCGGCGTGGGCAAGTCGAGCGTGACGGCGAACCTGGCGGCGGCGATGGCCGACGACGGGCTGAGCGTGGGCGTCGTCGACGCGGACATCTACGGCTTCTCGATCCCGCGGATGCTGGGGGTGGACCGGCAGCCGACGCGCGTCGACTCGATGCTGCTGCCGCCGATCGAGCACGGGGTGAAGGTCGTGTCGATCGGCATGTTCGTCCCCGCCGGGCAGCCGGTCGTGTGGCGCGGGCCGATGCTGCACCGCGCGCTCGAGCAGTTCCTCGCCGACGTCTTCTGGGGCGACCTCGACGTGCTGCTGCTCGACCTGCCCCCCGGCACCGGCGACATCGCGATCTCGGTGGCGCAGCTGCTGCCGGGCAGCGAGATCCTCGTGGTCACGACCCCGCAGGCCGCGGCGGCCGAGGTCGCGGAGCGCGCCGGGTCGATCGCCACGCAGACGTCGCAGGGCGTGGTGGGCGTCGTGGAGAACATGTCGTGGCTGGAGCAGCCCGACGGCACGCGCCTGGAGGTGTTCGGCGCCGGCGGCGGGCAGCACGTCGCGGACCGGCTGGGGGCGACGCTCGGCACCGCCGTGCCGCTGTTGGGCCAGGTACCGCTCGACGTCGCGGTCCGCGCCGCGGGCGACGACGGCACGCCGGTGGTGCTCAGCGACCCCGACTCCGCCGGCGCGCGCGTGCTGCGCGACGTCGCCCGCTCGCTCGCCGGCCGCTCGCGCGGGCTGGCCGGCATGCGGCTGAACCTCAGCCCCGTCGCGGGCTGACGGGCGCGGCGGGACACCGCCGCGCGTCCGCCGACCCCCGCGATACCCTCGCCCGGGCACCGTCCCGGCGCCCGCCTCGACCCCCCGCGAAGGAGCCGTCCCCGTCATGAGCACGCCCGAGTGGCTCGAGTCCTGGTCCGACGACGACGGCGCGCGCCGGGTGCGCGACCTCTTCGACCGGTCCTTCGGGCCTGACGGCGGCGCCGCGGACGGCGTCTGGTCGGCCCCCGGGCGCGTGAACCTCATCGGCGAGCACACCGACTACAACGCGGGACTGTGCCTGCCGATCGCGCTGCCGCACCGCACCTTCGTGGCGGTGCGGCTGCGGGACGACGACACGGTGCGCGTGGCGTCGGCCCAGACCGACGCCCACTGGGAGATGCGGCTCTCCGACGTCGTGCCCGGCGAGGTCGAGGGCTGGGGCGCCTACGTGGCCGGCGTGGCGTGGGCGCTGCAGCAGGACGGGTTCCCGGTGCGCGGTCTCGACGCCGTCGTGGACTCGTGCGTGCCGTTCGGGGCCTCGCTGTCGAGCTCGGCCGCGCTGGAGTGCGCGTTCGCCGTGGCCCTCGACGACCTGCTCGGCCTGGGGCTGGGCGGCGACGACGCCGGTCGCGTGCGGCTCGCGGCCGCCTGCATCCGTGCCGAGAACGAGATCGCCGGCGCCGCCACGGGCGGGCTGGACCAGGCCGCGTCCCTGCGGTCACGGCCGGGCCACGCCCTGCTGCTGGACTGCCGGCCGGAGCTCGGTGCGCTGGAGAACGCCGCGCCGATCCCGTTCGACGTCGCCGCCGCCGGGCTGGAGCTGCTCGTCATCGACACCCGCGCGCCGCACCAGCTGGTCGACGGTCAGTACGCGGCGCGCCGCGCGTCGTGCGAGGAGGCCGCCCGCCTGCTCGGCGTGCCGCACCTGCGCGCCGTCACGCCCGACGGTCTGGACGAGGCGCTCGCCACCCTGGAGCCGCACGACGCCGACGGCGTGCTCCGCCGCCGGGTGCGTCACGTGGTCACGGAGACGGCGCGCACCGCCGAGTTCGCCGACCTCGTCCGCGCCGGCCGCGTGGCCGAGGTCGGGCCGCTCATGAACGCGTCCCACGCCTCCCTGCGCGACGACTACGAGGTCACCGTCCGCGAGACCGACCTGTCCGTCGACTCCTCCCTCGCCGCGGGCGCGATCGGCGCGCGCATGACGGGCGGCGGCTTCGGCGGCTCCACGATCGCGCTGGTCCGCGCGGACGAGGTGGAGCAGGTCGTCGCTGGCGTGCAGCGGGCGTTCGAGGAGGCCGGGCTGCGCGCGCCGGGCTTCCTCCTCGCGCCCCCGTCGGCCGCGGCGGGCCGCACCGCCTGACCGACTGCGGGCCGGCCCCTCGCCCGCTCCTCCTCCCGGGATGCCGGGTACCCGAGCACCTGCCTACGGTGCCAGGGCACGACGGCACGAGGGCCACGGCGGCAACCGCCGCCGGCCCGATCGTTCGAGGAGGAGCGATGGCAGCACGCACCACGATCCGCCGCGCCGGCGCGGCGGCAGTCACCGTCCTGGTGGCCGCGGGCACCGCGGTCGGCGCGACGGCCGGCCATGACGCCGGGCGCGGCGGGGACCAGACGGCGAGCCAGCAGAGCGGGCACCGCGGCGACGACAGGGACCGCGGTCGCGGCGGCAAGGACAGGGCACGCAACGTGATCATGCTCCAGGGCGACGGCATGGGGCTCGCGGCACGGGAGCTGATCCGGCTCGCCACGGAGGGCAAGGACGGCCGGCTGGTGATGGACTCGCTCGACGAGGCCGGCTGGACGGCGACCGACTCCGCGGACCCCGAGGACGCGGTGACGGACTCCGCCGCGGGAGCCACCGCCTTCTCGACGGGGGTGCGGACGTTCAACGGCGCGGTCGGCGTGGACGCCGACGGCAACCCGGTCCCGACGCTGCTGGAGGACGCGAAGCGGGCGGGCAAGGCCACCGGCCTGGTGTCGACGGCGCAGATCACCGACGCCAGCCCGGCGGCGTTCGGCGCCCACGTCACCGACCGGTACGACCAGAGCGAGATCGCGCGCCAGTACCTCGAGGAGTCGCGGCCCGACGTGCTGCTGGGCGGCGGCGAGGACTTCTGGCTCCCGGCGGGCGAGCCCGGCGCGTGGCCCGACAACCCCGCCGAGGACCCCGAGGAGCAGAGCAAGGGCACCGAGGGCAACCTCGTCGAGCGCGCGCAGGAGCTCGGGTACACGTACGTGAGCGACGCCGAGGGGCTCGCCGACGCCGACGGCCGGCGGCTGCTCGGCCTGTTCGCCAACGAGGAGATG
This sequence comes from Isoptericola peretonis, assembly GCA_023241745.1. GTDB lineage: Bacteria > Actinomycetota > Actinomycetes > Actinomycetales > Cellulomonadaceae > Isoptericola > Isoptericola peretonis. The sequence goes on from JALQCY010000001.1 coordinate 290,063, forward strand.
TTCCAGCAGGCGAACGAGGGCGAGGGCGACGTCTACTCCCCCGAGGTGCCGCTGGTCGACATGGCCGCCAAGGCCCTGGACGTCGTCTCGCGCGACCGCGACGGGTTCTTCCTCTTCGTCGAGGAGGAGGCGATCGACGAGTTCGCCCACCGGAGCAACGCGACGCGCACCATCGAGGCCGGGCAGGCGCTCGACGAGACGGTCGCGCTCGCGCTCGAGTTCCAGGAGAAGCACCCCGACACGCTGGTGCTCGTCGTCGGCGACCATGCCACGGGCGGCCTCGCGATCGAGAACGTCGACGCCGAGGACGAGTCGGGCGAGGGGGCCACGGCCGAGGACGGCCCGTTCCCGGTCCCGGGCACCGACCTCGAGTTCAGCGTCGACTGGACCACCGGCGGGCACACCGGCGAGGCCACCCCGATCACCGCGCAGGGGCCGGGGGCCGAGCGGCTGTCCGGGCCGCAGCTCAACACCGACGTCCACGACGCCGTGCAGCGGGCGATGCTCCCGCGCGGACACCGCTGACCCCGGGAACGCCGTGGGTGGGCGTCCGGCCCTGTCCCGGTCGCGAGGTTCCGGTCGCGAGACAGGGCCGGACGTCCGCCCACCACAGGACTACAGGTCGTAGGTGGCGACCACGGGCGCGTGGTCGGACCAGCGCTCCTCGTAGGTGGCCGCGCGGTCGACCTCGACCTTGACGGCGCGCGGCGCCAGCGCGGCGTTGGCGAGCTGGTAGTCGATGCGCCAGCCGCGGTCGTTGACGTACGACTGCCCGCGCCACGACCACCAGGTGTAGGGACCGGGGCCCTCGCCGCCGTGCGCACGACCGAGGTCGGCCCAGCCGAGCTCGTCGAGCCACCGGTCGACGTACGCGCGCTCCTGCGGCAGGAAGCCGGCGTTCTTGAGGTTGCCCTTCCAGTTGGCGATGTCCGCGTTGCGGTGGGCGATGTTGAGGTCGCCGGCGACCACGGCGGGCCGCTCGTCGGCGGCGAGCTCGGCCAGGCGCGCCGTCACCTTGTCGAGGTGGGCGTACTTGGCGACCATCGTGTGCTCCTGGCCGGGGCCGGTGGAGCCGGAGTGCAGGTAGGCCGAGACGGCGGTGAGCAGCCCGCCGCCGGGCAGCTCGACGTCGGCCTCCACCCAGCGGCCCGTGTCCACCGGCGGCTCCGGCTCGCCCGCCGGGCCGTGGGCGGCGAGACCGGCGCGGACGGCGTGCAGCGGCAGGCGCGAGGCGACGGCGACGCCCGCGCGGCCCTTGATCTCGCTGGGCAGGTGGGCCACGTGCCAGCCGTCGAGGAACTCGTGCACCAGCTCGTCGGGGGCGCGCACCTCCTGCAGCAGCAGCACGTCCGGCGTGCGGGCGGCGATCCAGGCGTCCATGTTGCGGCGGAAGGCGGCACGGATGCCGTTGACGTTGGCGGTGGCGACGGTCAGCACGCCGGACATCCCATCACACGCCGGGGACACCGCCCGAACGCGCCTGCCGGACGCGGGCGACGGCGCCCGTCACTCCCCGCGGTACGCCGCCTCCAGCGCCGGGATCTCGATCTTGCCCATCTTCAGCATGGCCTCCGTCGCCCGCTTGTTGGCGTCGGTGGTGTAGTCGCCGCAGAGCTCCTCCAGGCGGATGGGGATCACCTGCCACGAGATGCCGAAGCGGTCCTTGCACCAGCCGCAGGGGCCGGGTTCGCCGCCGTCCGACGTCAGCACGTCCCAGTACCGGTCGACCTCCTCCTGGGAGTCGACCCGCAGGTAGAAGCTGAACGCCTCGTTCAGGTGGAACTCCGGGCCGGCGTTCAGCCCGGTCACAGGAAGCCCCGCTACGGTGAACTCGACGATGAACGGTTCGCCGGCCTCCGCCCCGGGCACCCCCTCGGGCGCCCGGACCACCGACTCCACCGACGAGCCGGGGATGCTCGCGGCGTAGAACTCCGCCGCCTCGTGCGCGCGGTTGTTGCCGAACCACAGGTGCGTGCGTGCGGTCACCATGGCAGCTCTCCCTCCGACAGGCACCGGCCCTCGTGACAGGTGCGGGCACCCTTCCGACCGGCGGACCGCCGCGAACTCATCGGCGCCGGCGCGCACGTCGGCGGACGCTCGACGAAGGTAGAGAAATGCCGCTTCCCGTCAGCCCCGAGATCCTCGTGGTGCTGGGCACCCGCCCCGAGGCCATCAAGCTGTTCCCCCTCATCCAGCGGCTCCAGGACCACCCGCGGCTGCGGCCGGTGGTCGTGACGACGGGGCAGCACAAGGAGCTCGTCGACTACGTGCTGGAGACCGCCGGCTGCGAGATCGCCGGGGATCTCGGCGTCGGCCGGCCCGGGCTGACGCTGAACCAGCTCTCGTCGTCCGTCATCGCCGGCCTCGACGACTTCGTCAGCGCCCGGTACGGGCCCCCGCCCGAGCGCATCAGCGGCCGGGTCCGGGAGGACCACTACCCGGCCGGCTGCATCGTGCACGGCGACACCTCCAGCGCCGCGGCCGCCGCGGTGGCGGCGTTCCACCTGCGCATCCCCGTGATCCACGTCGAGGCCGGCCTCCGGACCGGCACCACGCTCTCGCCGTTCCCCGAGGAGCTCAACCGTCAGCTCGTCGCCCGCATCGCCTCCTTCCACGCCGCCCCGACGCGGGCCAACGTGCAGAACCTGGTCCGCGAGGGTGTCGACATCGGCCGCACGTTCGTCACCGGCAACACCGGCATCGACGCGCTGCGGTGGGCGGCGGCCCGCGAGGTCCCCTACGGACGGCCGGAGCTCGCCTGGCTGGAGGACGACGCGACGTCGCCCGTCGTGACGGTCACCGCGCACCGCCGGGAGAACTGGGGCGAGGGCATCGCGAACATCGCCCGGGCGACCCGCCGGCTGGCCGACGCGCACCCCGACGTCCGGTTCGTCGTCCCCGTGCACCCCAACCCCCGCGTCGCGCAGACGGTGCGCGACGAGCTCGACGACGTCCCGGCCGTCACCCTCACCGCGCCCATGGAGTACCACACGTTCGCCCGCCTGCTCGCGCGCTCGACCCTGGTGATCACCGACTCCGGGGGCATCCAGGAGGAGGCACCGGCGCTCGGGGTGCCGGTCCTGGTCGCCCGCACCACCACGGAACGCACGGAGGGCGTCGAGGCGGGCGTCCTCGAGCTCGTGGGTACCGACGCCGACACCATCGTCGCGTCGGCCGGCCGGGTGCTCACCGACCCTGCGGCCCGCGCCGCGTTCTCCCGCCAGCCCAACCCGTACGGGGACGGCCACGCCGCGGAACGCATCGTCGCGGCCGCCGAGCACCTCGTCTTCAACTCCCCCGTGCCGCAGACCTCGGGCCCGGGCTTCGTGCGTGCCCAGGTGCTCGAGTGGGCGGGCTTCCACCGGACCGACGCCGTCGAGGGTCCCTCCTACGTGCGCGAGCCCGCGGCGGTCGACCACGTGCCCGCGGACCTGGAGGACGTGGTCATCAAGCCGAAGTCCACGGTGGACCCGTACGACGAGGTGTCCGAGTGACCGTCGCGACGACCGCCGTGGACGCCGCGGCCACCGTGGCGGCGTCCGCCCCGTGGTGGGACCCGTACCGCGGCATGCCGGCCGGGGTGCAGGTGCTCATGTGGTTCCTGCTCGCCCTCACCGTCGTCACGGTCGGGGTGATCCTCTGGCTCGTGGTCCGCGCGTGGTTCGAGCGCCGCCGTCAGCGCAAGGCCGTGGAGACGGCGCACGAGGAGGACCACCTGTGGGTCTTCGTCGTCCCCGCGCTCAACGAGGAGGTGACGATCGCGGACAGCGTGAGCCGGCTCGTCGCCGTCGAGGCCACGCACAAGGCGATCGTCGTCGTCGACGACGGGTCCGACGACGGCACCCCCGACGTCCTGGCCCGTCTGCGCGCGGCGGTGCCGGAGCTGCACGTGCTGCGCCGGGAGCTGCCGAACGCCCGGGTGGGCAAGTCCGCAGGGCTCGACGACGCGTGGGAGTTCGTCCACCGCGAGGTCCTCACCGGGCGGTACGCGGGCTGGCCGACGACGCGGGTCGTCGTGGGCGTCGTCGACGCCGACGGCCGGATCCCGCCCGACGCCCCGCGGGCGCTGGCGGGCACCTTCGCCGACGAGCGGGTCGGCGGCGTGCAGGCGCTGGTGCGCATCTACAACCGCCGCCACTACCTCACCTGGGGCCAGGACGTGGAGTTCGGCGTGATGGCGTACGTCTACCAGCTGGGCCGCTCGGCGTGGGGCACCGCGAACATGGGCGGCAACGGGCAGTACGTGCGGCTGGCGGCGCTGGACGACGTCGTCGTCACCGAGAAGCTCCCTCCGGGCATCGAGCGGGGGCCGTGGCGCGACCGCCTCACCGAGGACCAGGACATCGGCGTGCGCCTGGTCCGCGCGGGCTGGCGGGGCCGGCAGACCGTGCTCACCAGCGTGGACCAGCAGGGAGTCACCCGGCTGCGGCGGCTGTTCAAGCAGCGGGTGCGCTGGGCGCAGGGCAACTGGCAGGCGTTCTCCCTGCTGCCCGGGGCGCTGCGCACCCCGGTGTCGGTCGGCGCGCGGCTCGACCACGTCGCGTACCTGCTCATGCCCCTGCTGCAGCTGCTCATGGGGCTCGGCCTGGTGCTGTCGCTGGCGTTCTGGCTGTTCGGCGACGTGCCGTTCGTCTCCGGGTGGTGGCCGTCCCTCGTGTTCTTCGCGACGCTCACGCTGGTGCCGAGCTTCCTCACCCTGCTCATGACGACGGAGCCCGGCCGGCACCCGTTCCTGCGCGCCGTGTTCGGTCTGGTCCCGTACATGCTCTACACGTGGCTGCTGTGGCCCGTCGTCACCGTGGCGCTGGTCCGCGAGCTGCTCGGCCGCCGGGGCTGGACCAAGACCGACCGCGAACCGCTGGACGCGAACCTGCCCGACGACCAGGAGGCGGACACCCGGCCCGCCGTCGCGGGCTGAGCGGGCCCCGGCGGTCAGGAGGCAGCGAGGCGCGCCTTCTCGTGCTCGACGTCGAACGTGGCGGCGGGCCACTGCGGGTCGATCCGCTCGAGCGCGTCCAGCAACAGCGCCTGCACGGCGACGCGCGCGTACCACTTGGCGTTCGCCGGTACCACGTACCAGGGCGCCTGCGGGGTCGAGGTGCGCTCGAAGACCGTCTGGAACGCCTCCATGTACCGCGGCCACAGCAGCCGCTCGTCGACGTCGCCGGGGTTGTACTTCCAGTGCTTGTCGGGCCGCTCGAGCCGCTTGCCGAGCCGCACCTTCTGCTCCTCGGAGGAGATGTGCAGCATCACCTTGACGAGGTGGACGCCGCGGTCCACGACGCGCTGCTCGAACGCGTTGATCGCGTCGTACCGCCGCTCGATCTCGTCGTCGGACGCGAGCCCGCGCACCTTCCCGATGAGCACGTCCTCGTAGTGCGAGCGGTCGAAGACCCCGATGTACCCGGCGTCGGGGACCTCCCGCTCCACCCGCCACAGGAAGTCGTGCTCCAGCTCCTCGGGCGTGGGCTTCTTGAAGGCCACGAGGTGGATGCCCTGCGGGTCGGTGGCGCCGATGACGTGGCGCACGATGCCGCCCTTGCCCGCGGAGTCCATGGCCTGCAGCACGAGCAGCACCGACGGCGCGGACGGGTCCTCCCGGCTCTGGGCGTACAGGCGTTCCTGCAGCTCGTCGAGCTCGTCGGCGCCGGCGGCGAGGTCCGCCGCGCCGTCCTTCTTCTTCCCGTCGTACCCGGGCTTGCTGTCGGGGTCGACCTTCTCGAGCCGGAACCCCTCGCCCACCCGGAGCAGCTCGCCCGGCTCTCCCGACCACCCACGCTGGCTTGTCGCGACCATGCGCCCATGATCCGCCCAGACAGAGCGCGTGCCACCTCGAGAGAGATCTCGCTCTCTATCTCGAGGCGACACGCGCTCTATCTCGGCGCGGCACGTTCTCTATCTCGGCGCGGCACGCTCTCTATCTCGGCAGGGCCCGCTCTGTCTCCGCGGTCAGGCGACCGAGCGCTCGGCGGCCTCGACGGCGCTGCGGAACAGCATCGCGATGGTGGTCGGCCCGACGCCGCCGATCCGCGGCGTGATCGCGCCGGCGACCTCCTCGCAGGACTCGTCCACGTCCGGCAGCAGCCTGCGGCCCTCGTACCGCACGCCGCCGCCGATCACGGTGACGCCCGGCGTCAGGTGCTCCGGCCGCAGGATGCCCGGGACACCGGCGGCGGCGATCACGATGTCGGCACGCCTGGTGTACTCCGGCCAGTCCGGCACCCCGGTGTGGACCACGGTGACGGCCGCGTTCGCCGTCGGACGCTTCTGCGACAGCAGCAGCGCCAGCGGCCGCCCGAGCGTCGTGCCACGGCCGAGGATGCACACCTCGCGACCGGCGACCGGGATCTCGTAGTGCGCCAGCAGCGTCTCGATGCCCGCCGGCGTCGCCGGCACCGGGCCCGGCATGCCGAGCGCGAGACGCCCCATGTTCACCGGGTGCAGCGCGTCGACGTCCTTGTCCGGGTCGAGCGCCAGCAGCGCCGCGTCGAAGTCGATCTGCGGCGGGGTGGGGTGCTGGATGAGGACGGAGTCGACGTCGTCGGCGTCGTTCATCTCGCGCACCGCCGCCAGCACGTCCGCCTGCGTGGCGTCCTGCCCCAGGTGGATGTGCGGCGAGCTGAACCCGAGCTCCGTCGCCTTGTCCATCTTCATGCGGATGTAACCGGCGCTCGCGGAGTCGTCCCCGACGAGGATCGTGCCGAGCCCGGGGCGGTGCCCGGCGGCGACGAGCGCCTCGATCCGCGGGGCGAGGTCCGCGAAGACCGCGTCCGCGACCGGCTTGCCGGGCAGCATCCGCGCGGTCACTGCTGCAGCCCGGGGTAGAGCGGGAAGTCGGCGGTGAGCTTCGCGACGCGGGCCGCGAGGGCGTCGACGTCGGCCGAGGCGCCGTCGCGCAGGGCCACCGCGATGATGTCGGCGACCTCGGTGAACTCGGCGTCGCCGAAGCCGCGGGTGGCGAGCGCCGGCGTGCCGATCCGCAGGCCGGAGGTGACGCGCGGCGGGCGCGGGTCGAACGGCACGGCGTTGCGGTTCACGGTGATGCCGGCGTCGTGCAGGAGGTCCTCCGCCTGCTGGCCGTCCAGCGCCGAGTTCCGCAGGTCCACGAGCACCAGGTGCACGTCGGTGCCGCCCGTGAGCACGGAGACGCCCTGCTCGGCGACGTCCGCCTGCGACAGGCGCTCGGCGATGATCCGCGCGCCGCGCAGCGTGCGCTCCTGGCGCTCCTTGAACGCGTCCGTGCCCGCCACCTTGAACGCCACGGCCTTGGCGGCGATCACGTGCATGAGCGGCCCGCCCTGCTGGCCCGGGAACACCGCCGAGTTGATCTTCTTGGCGTGCTCCTCCTTGCTCAGGATGAAGCCGGAGCGGGGGCCGCCGATCGTCTTGTGCACCGTGGAGGAGACGACGTCCGCGTGCGGCACGGGGCTCGGGTGCAGGCCCGCGGCCACAAGTCCGGCGAAGTGCGCCATGTCCACCCACAGCTTGGCGCCGACCTCGTCGGCGACCTCGCGGAAGGCCGCGAAGTCGAGGTGGCGCGGGTACGCGGACCAGCCGGCGATGATGACGTCCGGGCGGTGCTCGAGGGCCCGCTTGCGCACCTCGTCCATCTCGATCCGGTGCGACTGCGGGTCCACGCCGTAGGCGCCGACGTCGTAGAGCTTGCCGGAGAAGTTGATCTTCATGCCGTGCGTGAGGTGGCCGCCGTGGGCCAGCTCGAGGCCGAGGATCTTGTCGCCCGCGTTGATGAGGGCGTGCAGCACGGCGGCGTTGGCCTGCGCGCCGGAGTGGGGCTGCACGTTGGCGGCCTCGGCGCCGAACAGCTCCTGCGCGCGGGCGATCGCGAGGTTCTCCGCGATGTCGACCTGCTCGCAGCCGCCGTAGTACCGGCGGCCCGGGTAGCCCTCGGCGTACTTGTTGGTCAGCACGCTGCCCTGCGCCTGCAGCACGGCGCGCGGGACGAAGTTCTCGCTGGCGATCATCTCGAGGGTGTCGCGCTGGCGGGCCAGCTCCCCGTCGAGGACGGCGGCGATCTCGGGGTCGAGCTCCGCCAGGGGCGCGTTGAACGTGGGGTCGGGAGTGCTCATCAGGCGTTCTCCTGCTGTGTCGGACGGCGGTCGGACTCACCGGGCGTCGGAGGCCTCGACCCGGTGGGGTGTCGGACGACGACCGGGCCCAGGCGAACGACCCGTCGTCTGCACAGCGCGTCGCTCCCCGGTGGTGATCCACCTGTACGCCAGTCGCGACGCTCGCGATCCTAGCCGATCCGGACTACCTCGCGACGGGCCATCCGTCCGCGTCCCACCCGAGCCGCTGGATCGCGAGGCGGGGCGCGCCGCCGTCGTCGCCGTCGTAGAAGTGGTAGCCGAGGTGCCCCCGCGAGAGGGACTGCCCGCCGGGACCGACGGCCGACCCCTCGGTCGCGAGGACGAGGGACCCGCCGCCGGCCGCCATGTCCTTGCCGTCGGCGTCCAGGAACGGGCCGGTCACGTCGCGCGAACGCCCGACCCGGATCGAGTACGTCGAGTCGACGCCGGAGCAGCAGCGGTCCCACGACACGAAGAGGTAGTACCAGCCGTCGTGCTCCACGACGTACGGCGCCTCGACCGCGGGCTCCGGCACGCCCGAGCGGGTCGCGACGGCGACCGGCTCGGCGCCGCCGGCCGCGACCTTGCCGCTCGGCCACTGCAGCGGCACCCGATGGATGCCGCCCCAGAACGACCCGAAGTACAGCCACGGCTCGCCGTCGACGCCGGTGACGACGGCCGGGTCGATGGCGTTGTAGCCGTCCTCACCCGCCGTCGAGCGGACCACCGGGCCCTGGTCGGTCCAGCCGAAGTCCGGGTCGGCGGGGTCGAGCGTCGTGGCCGTCGCGAGCCCGATCGCCGAGGTGTTCGACCCGAACGTCGACGCCGAGTAGTAGAGGTACCAGGTGCCGTCGTGCTCGACCAGCTCGGGCGCCCAGTAGTTCTCGACACCAGCGATCCCCGTGTCGGGGTCGCGCACCCACTCCGGGTCGCCCGAGGCGTCCCACGCGGTGCCGACCATCTCCCAGGTGCGGCCGTCGTCGTCCGACCGCCGGACCTGCGGGGCGCCGAACCCCACCCGCACGTCGCCGGTGGAGTACACGAACCAGGGCTCGCCCTCGTCCCCGACGACGAGCGCCGGGTCGTGCACGGCGAGGTCCCCGGTCAGCGCCAGCGCCTCAGGTGCGTCGCCCCACGGCCGCGTCAGGCCGAGCGCCACCCCGCCGGCGACGACGACGGCCAGCGCGGCCGCCGTGGTCACGACGATCCTGCGCCGTCCGCGCGAGGTCACCCCTGCCATGTGTGCTCCTCAGGTCCCGGGGTTCCGCTGTGGGCTCGGGTCCCGAGGCGCAGGAGCCGCACCCCGTGCGCCGGCACCTCGACGTCCAGCACGGTGTCGCCGCCGGTCGCAGGGCCCGCCGAGGCCAGCGGCACGCGCTCGCCGCTCCACACGTCGACGACGACGTCCGGCGCACCGGGCAGCCCGGCGGCCGCGGCGGGCACGCGCACGCGACGCGCCTCGGCGGCGGTGCTGAAGACGCCGACCCAGCGCGTCGCGCCGTCGGGGGTCGCCGCCCCCCAGACCGCCGTCTCGGCGCCCGTCGGACCCTCACGCAGCAGCTCGCGCCCGCCGCCGGACCGGTGCGCGACCTCGAGCAGCCCCGGGTGCGCCAGGTCGGCGACCGTCGCGGCGTCGGAGGTGGGCAGGTCACCGCCGACGAACAGCGGGGAGCGGGCCAGGCACCACAGGCTGAGCAGGGCGCGGCGCTCGTCGGTGGTGAGGAGGGAGTGGCGGGGCTCGCCCCGCTCGGCACGCACCCCGATGCGCCCGAGGGGCAGCATGTCGGCGTCGGCCCAACCGGCGGGCCCCGAGTGCGGTGCCCAGCGGGCCATGCGGCCGAGCTGCGCCTCGACGTCGGGCCAGCGGTCCCACAGGTCGTCGGAGACGCGCCACAGGTCGGCGTGCTCGCGCAGGTGCTCCAGGTGGGCGAGGGAGAGCTCGGTGCCGGGCGACAGCGAGACGACCACGCGTCGCCCGTGCCGCTGCTCGGCCCTGCGGACCGCGAGGGAGAGCGCCTCCACGGCGTCCCGGTGGTACGGCGCCAGCATGTCGTCCACCTTGAGGAAGTCGACGCCCCAGCCGACGACGTGGTCGACCATCGCGTCGAGCCAGGCCTGGGCTCCGGGGTGGTCGTGCCGCAGCCCGTAGCAGTCGGAGTTCCAGGGGCAGGTGCTGGAGGTGTCGGCGATCTCCCCGGTGCGATAGGGGGTGCCGGGCACCGGGAGGTCGGCCTCCACCGCGCGACGCGCGATGCCGCGCATGAGGTGGAGGCCGAACCGCAGGCCCAGGTCGTGCACCGCGGACGCGAGCGGCGCGAACCCGCGGCCGCCGGCCGAGGACGGGAAGCGCGCGGGCACCGGCTGCAGGAAGCCGTGGTCGTCGAAGAGCACGGGCGCGTCGTCGTTGTAGCCGCCCGGCCGCGCCGTCGGCTCGTACCACTGGATGTCGACGACGACCGTGTCCCACCCGGCGGCGGCCAGGACGCCCTCGTCGTGGCCGGCGAGGAACCGCGCGTTGGCGAGCACCTCGGCCTCGGTCACCGTGGTGCCGTAGCTGTCCCACGAGTTCCAGCCCATCGGCGGGCGGTTCGTGGCGGCCCACGGGGCCTCCGGGCGCTCGTCCTGGTGCCGCATCGCTCCCCCTCGTCGTCCGCGCCGGGCGCGGTGCGTACATCGTTGTAGAGCGGCCATCCTCGCGGGCCGAGGACCCGCGGTCAACCGCCTCCGGCATCGGCACGACATCGGCCCGTCCGCGCGGCACGCGCCCGCGACCACCCCGGGGCCGGCCCGGGCCGCCCCCGGTGTACATCGTTGCAGAGCCGTGATCGGCGCCACTTGACCGCGACGTCGGGCCCGTGCAAGATTTGGCGCCGTCGATAGTTCTTCATCGATGTAAACCGCCCGGGTGCGACGCCGCCCCGGCCGCGGACCGGATCACCGAGAGGACCCCGTGATGAGGAAGTCACGCCTGATCGCCGGCATCGTCACCGCCCTGGTGGCCGCCGGCTCCGTCACCGCCTGCAGCTCGGGCGGCGGGAGCGGCGCCGACGCCGACACGATCACGTTCATGTTCCGCGGCGGCGACGCCGAGAAGGCCGCCTACCAGGACGCGATCGACCGCTTCACCGAGGAGACCGGCGTCAAGGTCAAGGTGATCGTCACCGACGCCGACCAGTACGCCACGAAGCTCCAGGCCGCCGTGGCGGGCAACAAGGTGCCCGACGTCTTCTACGTCGAGCAGGGCAGCCTCCAGTCCTACGTCTCCTCCGGCGTGCTCATGGACATCACCGACCAGGTGGCCGAGCAGGGCGTGGACCTGGAGAACGTCTGGCCGTACGGCGTGGACTCCTACCGGTTCGACGGCACGCTGCAGGGCACGCCCGACGGGCAGCTCTACGCGCTCCCCAAGGACGTCGGCCCGATGGCACTGGGCTACAACAAGACCATGCTCGAGGAGGCCGGCGTCGAGCTGCCCGACCCGGACGAGCCGCTGACGCGCGAGGCGTGGCTCGAGATCCTCAAGAAGGTCACCACGGACACCGACGGCGACGGCGAGGTGGACCAGTGGGGCACCGGCCTCAACGTGAACTGGACGCTGCAGTCGTTCGTGTGGAGCAACGGCGGCGACTGGACCAACGAGGACCGGACGCAGGTCACGGTGGACACCCCGGAGTTCGCCGACGCGCTGCAGTTCTTCGCGGACCTCACCACCGAGAAGGTCACGCCGAACCCCGAGCAGGCCGCCACGCTGGACACCTACCAGCGGTTCATGGCCGGTGAGATCGCCTTCTTCCCCGTGGGCCCGTGGGACGTCGCCACGTACAACGACCTCGAGTTCGACTACGACCTGATGCCCTGGCCGACCGGGGCGACCGGCGAGCCCGCCACGTACATCGGCTCGCTCGGCATCGGCGTCTCGAACACCACCGCCATGCCGGACGACGCCGTCAAGCTCGCGACGTACCTGTCGACGGACGAGACCGCGCAGCAGACCCTCGTGGACGCCAACATCCAGATCCCGAACCGGATCGACACGGCCGAGGAGTGGGCCACCGCCTCGGACGCCGAGCCGGCCAACCGGCAGGAGTTCCTCGACATCGTGCAGGACTACGGCCGCGCGATGCCCGCCGCCTACACCTACAGCCCGCAGTGGTACGACGAGCTGTTCGTCGGCATCCAGCCGGTGATCGACGGCAAGCAGAAGGCCGCCGACTACCTCGCCGAGGTGCAGCCCCGCATGCAGGAGCTGCTCGACCAGACCAACGAGCAGGCCGAGCAGGCCGCGGCCGCCGGCGCGGCCGGCTGACCCAGCCGCTCCCCGGCCCCCGGGCCGGACCCGAGCCGGCCGCCGCCGTCGCCGTCCCCCGACGGCGGCGGCCGGGCTCGACCCTCCCGTACCCACCGGACGAAGGAGTCAGCGATGACGTCCACGACCTCTCCGGCGACGACCGGTCGCCGGTCTCCCGCGCCGCACGGCGCCCCGCCCACGGCGGCCCCGGCGTCGTCGAAGCCGGGGGGCGGGTCGTCCCGCCTCCACCGCAACGAGAAGAAGTGGGCGCTGCTGTTCGTCGCCGCGCCCGTGCTCGGCTACCTGCTGTTCGTCCTGTACCCCACGGTCTTCGCGGCGTACGCGTCCCTGACCCGGTGGAACGGCCTGGGGCCGATGCAGTTCGTCGGGCTCGACAACTACGTCGCGCTCGCCGGCGACGAACGGTTCCGCCAGGCGCTGTTCAACACGTTCTTCTACATGATCGGCATCCCGGTCGGCCTGGCGATCTCGCTGGCGCTCGCCATCGCGATGAACCGCAAGATCATCGGGCTCACGGCGTTCCGCACGATCTACTACATCCCCGTGATCTCGTCGATCGCCGCGGTCGCCATCCTGTGGCAGTGGGCCTACAACGGCGACTTCGGACTGGTGAACCAGTTCCTCGCGTTCTTCGGGATCGACGGCCCCAACTGGCTGGCCGACCCCACCTGGGCCAAGCCCGCGATCATCCTCATGGCCGTCTGGAAGGGCCTCGGGTACTCGATGCTGCTGTACCTGGCCGCCATCCAGTCGGTGCCCCGGTCCCTCTACGAGGCGACCGCGCTCGACGGGGCCGGCGCGTGGCGCCAGTTCCGGGCGATCACGCTGCCGATGGTGCGGCCGGTGACGTTCTTCCTCGTGGTCACGCAGGTCATCGCCGGAGCCATGATCTTCACCGAGATCAACATCATGACGCCCACCGGCGGCCCCGAGTACTCGACGGCGTCGGCCGTGTTCTACATCTGGAAGCAGGCCTTCCAGTACCGGCAGATGGGCTACGCCACGGCGGCGGCGATCGTGCTCGGGATCCTCGTCCTCATCATCACGCTGATCCAGTTCCGGCTGAACAAGCGCAACAGCTTCGCCATCGACTGAGGCCTGGAGACATCATGACCACCACCACGGCCCCCACCACGGGCACCGCGCCCCACCGCCTCGGCCGGAAGGCGCGCTCGCGCCTCACCGACACCGTCGTCTGGGTCGTCCTCGCCGCCGGGGCGATCTTCATGATCGCCCCGCTCCTGTGGATGTTCTCCACCTCGCTGAAGTCCAAGCTCGAGGTCTTCGCCCTGCCGCCCGTGTGGATCCCCGAGGTGCCCCAGTGGGACACCTACGTGCGGATGTGGACGGACTCCTTCGTCCTCGACGGCATCCGCAACAGCCTCGTCGTGTCGCTGTCGGTGACCGTCGTCGGCACGTTCACGTGCGCGCTCGCCGCGTTCGCCCTCGCGAAGATGCGGATGCCGTTCAAGAACGCGATCTTCATCGGCCTGCTGTCCGGGATCATGATCCCGTTCCCGACGCTGATGATCCCGCAGTTCGTCATGTTCTCGAGGCTGGGCTGGGTCGACACCCTGCTGCCCCTGATCGTCCCGGCGATCTTCGGCAACATCGTGATGATCTTCTTCCTGCGCCAGTACCTGTCGAGCGTGCCGGACTCGCTCGTGGAGGCGGCCAAGATCGACGGCGCCTCCTACTGGCAGATCTTCTGGCGCATGATCATGCCGATCATCCGGCCGGCCGTCGCCGCCCAGTTCATCCTCTGGTTCATGGCGGTCTGGAACGACTACCTGGCGCCGATCCTGTACCTGAACACCCCCGAGCGGCAGACCCTCCAGGTGGTCATCGCCAACATGAACGTGCAGTACGCCACCCAGCGCGACTACCCGCTCATCATGGCGGCGTCCGTCGTGGCGCTGCTGCCGATCCTCGTGGTCTTCCTGATCTTCCAGCGGCAGATCATCGAGTCCGTCGCGCTCACCGGCACGAAGGGCTGACGATGACCGCGACCACCACCCCGGCGACGCACGAGCCGCCGGACACCTCCGCCTGGGGCGGGCGGCACGTGCACGACCCCACCGCGGTGCGCGACGACGACGGCGTCTACTGGCTGTTCTCGACCGACGCCCGCTCCGACGGCCCCGTCCGCGGCGGCGTGCAGGTGCGGCGCTCCACCGACCTCGTCACCTGGGAGCTGCACGGCTGGGCGCTGCCGGGCGTGCCCGGCCCGGCGGCCGAGTGGTCCGGCGCGGAGGGCCTGTGGGCCCCGGACGTCGTGCGCGTCGAGACGCCGGCCGGCGCCGCCACCGGTCCCGGAACCGAGTGGCGGATGTACTACTCGGCGTCGACGTTCGGCTCCCGGCGCTCGGCGATCGGGCTCGCCGTGGCGCCGCACCCCGGCGGTCCTTGGGCGGACCGCGGCCTCGTCGTGGCGAGCGAGCACGTGGACCCGCCGGAGGGCCTGGCGCACCCGAACGCGATCGACGCCGCGGTGGTGACCGAGCCCGACGGGTCGCAGTGGCTCGTGTACGGGTCGTTCTTCGGCGGCGTCCACGCGCTCCCCCTCGACGCGGCGACCGGCCTCGTCGCGGACGGCCTCGCGCCGGAGCACGGCCGGCTGCACGACGCGCCGGGCCGGCTCCTGGCCCGGCGGTCGCGCGCCGCGGACGGCGCCGTCGAGGGCGCGTTCGTGCTGCCGCGCCCCGGCGGCGGCTGGGCGCTGCTGGTCTCCTACGACTCGCTCGCGAGCAGCTACCACCTGCGCGCGGCGGTGGGGGACGCCGTCCCCGGCCCCTACCGCGACCGCACCGGTCGCCTCATGACCGACGTCGACGCCGACCCGTGGGCGGTCGGGGTGCCGGTGCTCGCCGGGCACCGGCACGCGGGCGGCCCCGGCGTCCTCGCGCCGGGCCACGCCTCGGTGCTCACCGAGCGCGTGCCCGCCACCTCCCCGGACACGGCCCCGGCAGCCGGCTCGCACGTGCGCCAGCTGCTGGTGCACCACGTGCGCGACGCGGACGCGCCCACCGAGCACCGGCTCCAGGTGCGGCGCCTCGTGTGGACGCACGACGGCTGGCCCCTGGTCTCCCCGCAGCCGTGGGCGGGCACCGACCGCGAGGTGGACGACCCGGCGCGGTGGCCGAGCGACCCCGCCGCCCTCGACGGCGCGTGGGAGCAGCTCACGCCCGGGGCCGACCCGACGCGGGTGCAGGACGCCGTCGCGGGCCCGCTCGCGCCGCGCACGGAGGTGCGCGCCCTCGGCGGCGGGCGGTTCACGTGGACCGCGGCCGACGGCGCGGCCGTGGCCGCCGTCGTGCACCCGGGCTGGGACGCCGTGCGCGAGCGCGCCACCCTCTGCCTGGAGGCGCTCGACGACGCCGGCCGCGTCACGCTCGCGACGAGGCTCCCGTGACCACGCCGGTCCGCCCCGGCGTCGCGGCCGGCCCCGCGATCGGCCCCACGCCCGACCCCACGGCCGTCCGCGCCGCCGTCGCCGAGGCGGAGGTGCCGGGGTGGGCCGGGGGCGTGATGCTCGCGCTGCGGTGGGCGACGCTGCTCGTGGAGGTCACCGTCATGGTGGCACTGGGCACGCTGGCCGGCGGCGTGCTGCTCGGCCTGGGGCCCGCGCTGCGGGCGGGCGGCGTCGTGGCGGGGCGGATGACCGCCGAGCCCACGCCGTGGCGCACGTTCTGGCGGACCTGGCGCGAGGGCTTCGGCCGGGCGGCCGCGCTGTTCGCCCCCGTGTGGGTGGTCGCCGCGCTGCTGTGGTGCGACGGCGTCGCGCTGGGCCTCCTCGGCGGCCCGGCGCGCGCGGTGCTGCAGGGCGGGCTGCTGGTCGTCGGGGCGTGGGGCCTCGTCGTCCTCGCCTGCTGGCCGGTGGTCGTGACGCGCTACGCGCGCGGCGCACGCGAGACGTGGCGCCTGCTGCTGCTCCTGCCCCTGCTCGGGCCGGCGACGTCCGTGGCGGTGCTGGTCGTGGCGGTGACGGTGGCCGTCGCCGCGTGGCTGCTGCCCGTGGCCGCGGTCCTCGCCGGCCCGGGTTTCTGGCTGTGGGCGACCGGCCGGCTGACTGCCGACCGGCTCGACCGCATCGACGCACAGGTCTCGGGGGCCGGCCCGACCCGCTGATGGCACATTAACAAGATCTCTTGTACAACAACGCTTGTCGGTCTACGGTGTCCGCATGACCACTCCCCCGTCCGACGAGTCCCGCGCGACGCCGGCCCGCACCGTCACCGAGGCGAAGGCGCTCGCCGCGCTGGCGCACCCGTACCGCGCGCGCCTCATGGACGCCCTCAAGGTCGACGGGCCCTCCACCGCCACCGAGCTCGCCCGCCGCACCGGCCAGGCCGTGGGCAGCGCCAGCCACCACCTCAAGGTGCTGCACGACGCCGGCCTCGTCGCCGAGGCCCCCGAGCTCGCCCGCGACCGCCGCGAGCGCTGGTGGCGGCTCGTCACACGGCAGCTGCGCTGGTCACGCCACGAGTTCGCGGACGACACCGCGGCGGTCGCGGCGGCCCAGGCGGCCGAGGCGCTGCACCTGCAGCGCCAGTTCGACCGCGTCCGGGCATGGCAGGCGAACGCCGAGTCCGCGCCCGAGTGGGACCGCACCGCCTTCGCCACCGAGACGTGGCTCCACCTCACGCCGGCCGAGCTCGCCGAGCTCGGCGAGGAGATCACCGCCGTGCTCGTCCGGTGGGGGCAGCGCCCGACGCCCGACGACGGTGCGGAGCGCGAGCCCGTGCTCGTCTTCGGCCGCGGCTTCCCCGCGCAGCCATGACGGCCACGAGCGGCCCCACGACGGGCCCCGCGACCGGACCCGCCGCGCGGCTCGCAGGCAACCGAGGGTTCCGCCGGCTCTGGTTCGGCGAGGGCATCAGCGTGCTGGGCAACGCGACCACCTCGGTGCTGCTCCCGCTCGTCGCGGTGCTCGAGCTCGACGCGGGCCCCGCCATGGTGGGCGTGCTCACCGCGGCGGCCTGGCTGCCCTGGCTCGTCGTCGGCCTGCCGGCGGGCGCGTGGGTCGACCGGCTCCCCGCCCGCGGCGTCATGATCGTGGCCGACCTGGTCGCGGCCACCGCCATCGGCAGCGTGCCCGTGGCCGCGTCGCTCGACGCCCTGACGCTCCCGCACCTGGTCGGCGTCGCCCTCGCCGCCGGGGTCACGACAGTCTTCTTCCGGACCGCGTACGCGGTACTGCTGCCCCAGGTCGTGCCGGCGTCGCAGCTCGAGGCGGCCAACGCACGGCTGCTCGGCACGGAGTCCGGGATGCAGGTGGCGGGGCCGGGCGTCGGCGGCGCGATGGCCCAGGTGCTGGGCGCGGCCCTCGGCCTGGTGCTCGACGCCGTGAGCTTCCTCGTCTCGGCGGTGTGCCTCTGGGGGGTGCGGCCCGCGAGCGCGCCGGAGCGCCCGCCCGCCGCCCCGCTGCGGGTCCGCATCCGCGAGGGCGTCGCGTTCGTCGCGTCGGACCGGTACCTGAGGTGGTTCGTCGTCGTGGGCGGCGTCTCGAACTTCGGCCTCACCGGCTACGGCGCCCTGCTCGTGCTCTTCCTCGTGGACACGGTGGGCCTCGGCCCGTCCGCCCTCGGCGTGGTGATGACCGTGGGGGCGTGCGGCGGCCTGCTGGGCGCCACCGTCGCGACGCGGCTCAGCCGGCGCCTCGGCAGCGCCCGTGCCACCGTGCTGCTCCTGGCGGCGAGCGGCCCTCCCGCGCTCCTCGTGGGGCTCGGGGACGACGGCGCCCGGGTCGCGTGGACCGTCGCCGGGCTCTTCCTCGTCGGGCTCACCGTGGTGGCCGGCAACGTGCTGCGCGGGGCCTGGAGGCAGCGGTACGTGCCGCAGCCGCTCATGGGCCGGGTCGTCACGACGAGCCAGTTCGTCAACTTCGGCACCATGCCGCTGGCCGGCCTGGCCGCCGGCGCTCTGGGCGAGCTGGTGGGCGTGCGCGAGACCATGCTGCTCATGGCGGCGGTGCACTGCGTCGCGTGCCTCAGCGCCCTGCGCGGCCCCCTGCGCGGGCTGCGCGACATGCCCGAGCCGCGGGTGCTCAGGCCGACGCGCTGAGGGCGTCCACGACCTCCTCGTTGCCGCCGGGCTGGACGGCGACCACCTTCTCGTCACCCTCCTTCGCGTCCCCGGTGGACTCCCTGCCGACCACGCGCGAGTCCGGCGTCACGCGGCGGAACGGCCGCTCGGCGCCCCCGGCGATCCGCTCGACGAGCAGGTCCACCGCGGTGCGCGCGATCTGCTCGCGGCCCGGGTCGACCGAGCTGATGGTGGGCACCGAGTACCGCACGTCGTCGACGTCGTCGAACCCGACGAGCGCGACGTCGCCCGGCACGTCGACGCGGCGCGCGTGCAGCGCGTGCAGGGCGCCGAGCGCCATCGCGTCGTTGAGCGCGAAGACGGCGTCGATCTCGACGCCCGAGTCGAGCAGGCGGCCCATGGCCTCGGACCCCGTGGAGCGGTGCCACAGCCCGGCCTCGCCGACGAGGGCCGGGTCGTACGGCAGCCCCGCGGCCTCGAGGCCCTGCCGGTACCCCTCGGTGCGCAGCGCCGCCGAGCCGACCAGCTCGCCCTCGTGCGCGCCGACGACGGCGATCCGGCGGCGGCCCAAGGAGGCCAGGTGCAGCGTGGCGGCACGGGCGGCGGCCACGTTGTTCATGGTCACGTGGTCGGCGGGGGCGTCGAAGACGCGCTCGCCCAGCACCACCAGGGGGAAGTCCACCGCGAACAGCGCGACGTCGTCCTGCCCGAGGGCCAGGGGCGAGAAGATCACCCCGTCGGTGAGGTGGCGACGGCGACCGTCCAGCAGCTCGACCTCACGCTCGCGCACGGCCCCGGTCTGCTCGATGAGCACCGTGAGGCCCTGCTCCTCCGCCGAGCGGATCACGGAGTCCGCGAGCTCCGCGAAGTACGGCAGCCGCAGCTCGGGGACGGCGAGCGTGATCATGTCCGTGCGCTGCGTGCGCAGGTTCCGCGCGGTGGTGTTGAGGCGGTACCCCAGGCGCTCGATGGCCTCCTCGACCCGCTCGCGCGTCTCGGGCCGGATGTGCGGGTACCCGTTGACGACGTTCGACACCGTCTTGATCGAGACGCCCGCCCGCTGGGCCACGTCGTGCATGGTCACGCGCATGCGGCTCACCTCCCGAATCGCCCCCCACAGAGTAGGGCACCGGCCGCACGTGACGGCCCCCGACGCCCGGCGACGACGGTCATTTGATCGACCCGAGGGACAGGCCGCCCTGCCAGTACTTCTGCAGCGCGAGGAACGCCACGATCAGCGGCAGGATCGACACGAGCGCGCCCGTGGTGATGAGGTTCCACACCTGCTCGCCCCCGGCGCCCGCGTTCGAGAGCGTCTGCCACTGGTTGATGCCCACCGTGACGGGCAGCAGCTGCGGGTCGCGCAGCACGGCCAGCGGCAGGAAGAAGTTGTTCCACGTGGCGACCGTCGTGAGCAGCAGCACCGTGACGAACGCCGGCCGCAGCAGCGGCAGCGCCACGCGGAAGAACAGCCGCAGCTCCCCCGCGCCGTCCACGCGGGCGGCGTCGAGCATCTCGTCCGGGATGGCGTCCACCGCGTACACGCGCACGAGGTAGACGCCGATCGGGCTGAGCAGGGACGGCAGGACGACCGCCCACATGGTGTTGATCATGCCGAGCTGGCTGAGCAGCACGAACGTGGGGATGGTCAGGGCCGTCAGCGGCACCATGACGGAGCCGAGCAGCATGGAGAAGTAGAGGTTGCGCCCCCGGAACCGGTACTTGGCCAGGGCGTACCCGGCCAGCACGGCCAGCGTCGTGGACCCGACGCCGCCGACGATCGCGTAGACGAACGAGTTGCGCATCCACGTCCAGTAGATGCCGCCCTGATACGTGAAGAGCTGCTTCACGTTGTCCCACAGCGCGAACTCGTCGTTGAACCACAGGGCGCCGCCGGAGCCGACGAACAGGCCGCTGTTCGTCTTGGTCGACCCGACCACGAGCCACCACAGCGGCACCACGAAGTACAGCGCCGCGAGGATCAGGAACAGGTGCGAGCCGAGGCGGCGCTGCCCCGTCCGCCGCGGGGAGGTGTGCTGCGTCGTCACGGTGGTCATCACTTCAGTCCGCTCTGCTTGCGGGTCGCGTACAGGAACACGTACGACCCGATGAACACGAGGATCCCCAGCGCGAACGCGATCGTGGAGGCGTAGTTGAACTGGCTGTAGGAGAACGCCATCGAGTACGCGTACATGTTCGGGGTGTAGGTGGTGGGGATCGCGCCCTGCGCGACCGACCGCAGCACCGTCGGCTCGGTGAAGAACTGCAGGGTCCCGATCAGGGCGAACACCACGATCATCACCATCGACGACGCGATCATCGGGATCTTGATGCGGAACGCGATCGCCCGGTTGCCGGCGCCGTCCAGCTTGGCCGCCTCGTAGATCGACGGGTCGATCGCCCGCAGCGCCGCGTAGACGATGATCATGTAGTAGCCCACCCACTGCCAGGTCACGATGTTGACCAGCGAGCCGAAGATCAGGTCCCGGGACAGGAAGTCAGGGGCGTCCAGGCCGAAGACCCCGAAGAGGTCGCTCGCCGGGCCGAACCGCGGGCTGTACAGGAAGCCCCACATGAGCGCGCCGATGACGGCGGGGATGGCATAGGGCACGAAGACCAGCAGCCGGGACGCCTGGGACAGCCGGGTGGCGAGCGTGTCGAGCACCAGTGCGATCGCCACGGCGAGGCCGATCTGGAGGGGCACCATGACCAGCACGAACCTGCCCACGCGGGCCATGCCCGACAGGAAGTCCGCGTCGGTGAACACGCGCACGTAGTTCGCGACGCCCGTGAAGACGCTCTCTCCCCCGGTCGCGATGCCCTGGGTGTGCAGGCTGAGCCAGAACGCGTAGCCCAGCGGCACGAGCAGGAAGAGCACGAAGACGACGGTGAACGGGGCGAGGAACAGCCACCCCCACCACTGGCGCTTCGTGTCGAGCAGGCTCTGGCCCGCGCGTCGGCGGCGGGTCCGGGCGGGCGCCGCGACCCGCTCCGTCGTCGTCGAGGTCATCGGGGTGCTCCGTGTCGTGGTCGGTGTGGTCTCGGGGCGCGTCATCGGACCGTGAAGCCCTGCTGCTCGGCGTAGCGCACCAGGCTGTCCTGGATGGTCGCCAGGGCGTCCTCGGCGGTCGCGGGCCCTTCGACCATGTCGTACAGGGCCATCGTCTGGCGGTCGTACGCGTAGACCTGGAACGGGCTGAACGTGAAGCCCGGGTACCGCGCTGCGGCGTCGAGGAAGACGTCGCGGTTCACCTGCTGCCCCCCGAAGAACGGGTAGCGGCGGTCGGTGAACCAGTCCGCCTCGAGGGCGAGGTTCCACAGCGGGAACAGGCCGGCGTCCTCGACGCCGATCTTCCAGGTGGCCTCGTCGTCGAACAGCTCCATCGCGACCGTGGCGGCCGCCTCGGGGTCCTTCGCCTGCGAGGTGACCGCGAGGGCCGAGCCGCCCTGGTTGACCTGCACCGGGTCCGCCGGGTCCCACTGCGGCAGCGGAGCGGCCTTCCACTCGGCGCCGGAGTCGGCGTCCGACAGGCCCTCGAGGTAACCCGGCCCCCAGGCCGCCGCGATGTAGACGGCGTACGTACCGTCGACGAGGGAGGTGTTGTAGTCGCTGGTGAACGCGTCGTCGCTGGCGACGAGCCCACGGTCGACGAGGTCCTCCCAGTACGAGAGCACCTTGCGGGCCTCGGGGGTGTCGACGTCGATGCCGATCTGGTCGCGCTGCGCCGGGTCGTAGTCGAACGGCGCCCACCCGGCCTGCGCGAACAGCGCGTAGTTGAACGCGCCGCCGTTGGTGGCGTAGTTGGTGATGTAGCCGTCGTACCCCGCGTCGCGCAGGTCCTGCGCGGCCCGGGCGAACTCGTCCCAGGTGGTCGGGGGCTCGACGCCGTACTTCTCGAAGATGTCCGCCCGGTACAGCATGCCCACGGGGCCGCCGTCCACCGGGATCGCGTGGACGGCGTCGCCGTCCGACACGTCCGACCAGGCGCCGGCCGGGAACCGGTCCTCGAGCTCGCCGGCGCCGTAGGGTGCGAGGTCCGCGAGCCCGTCGAGGATCGTGTAGGTGGGCAGGATCTCCGACTCGAGCTGGATGACGTCCGGCGCGCCCGTCCCCGCCTCGAGGGCGGTGGAGAACTTGCCGTACTCGTCGGCGCCCTGCCCGGCGTTGGTCCAGCAGATCTGGACGTCGTCGTGCTCGGCGTTGAACCTGTCCACGATCTGCTCGACGGCCGGGAACCAGGCCCACAGCGTGACCCGCGTGGCGGCGGGCTCGGTGATCTCGTTGGTGCAGCTCGTGTTGTCCGCCGCACCTCCCTCGCCGCCGGGCGCGCACGCCGCGAGCGACAGGCCGGCCAGCCCGGCGGCCGTCCCCGCCACGGAGCGTCGCAGGCCTCTGCGCATGCCGATTCCTCCTCGAGTCGTCCGGGCCCAGATCCTCCTGGGCCGATTGGTGCCTCGCGCGGCGACCGTGGTTGACTCTACATCGTTGTACACGGTGGCTTCACCATCGCCCACTTCGACGAGGAACGTGAGACCCATGACGGCTCCCCACACCGACGACCGCCCCTCCCCCGCCGCGCCCGACGCCACCGTCGACGGGCCCGGCGCCACCTCCGACGTCCGGGTCACGCTGCACCCCGACTTCCGCCGAGGCACGGTCGACCGGCGCCTGTTCGGCTCGTTCGTCGAGCACCTGGGCCGCGCGGTCTACACCGGCATCTTCGAGCCCGGCCACCCCACCGCCGACGAGCACGGCTTCCGTCGCGACGTCGCCGACCTCGTCCACGAGCTGGGCGTCCCCATGGTGCGCTACCCGGGCGGCAACTTCGTCTCCAACTACGTGTGGGAGGACGCCGTCGGGCCGGTCGAGCAGCGCAAGCCCTTCCTCGACCTCGCGTGGCGCACCGTCGAGCCCAACCTGGTCGGCACCGACGAGTTCCTCCAGTGGGCCGAGCGCGAGGGCGTCGAGCCGATGATGGCGGTCAACCTCGGCACCCGCGGCGTCGCGGCCGCCGCCGCCCTCGTCGAGTACTGCAACGGCGAGGCCGGCACCCGTTGGGCCGACCTGCGCATCGCCAACGGCCGGGAGGAGCCCTACGGCGTCCGGCTCTGGTGCCTCGGCAACGAGATGGACGGCCCGTGGCAGATCGGCCACAAGGACGCCCACGAGTACGGCAAGCTCGCTGCCGAGGCCGGCAAGGCCATGAAGCTGGTCGACCCGTCGATCTCGTTGATCGTCTGCGGCTCGTCGTCCATGCAGATGCCCACGTTCGGCGAGTGGGAGCGCATCGTCCTGTCGTACACGTACGACCTGGTCGACCACATCTCCATGCACGCCTACTACGAGGAGGTCGGCGGCGACCGCGCGTCGTTCCTCGCGTCCGGCACCGCCATGGACCGGTTCATCGACCGCGTCGTCGCCTCGGCCGACGCCGTCGGCGCCGAGCGGCGCAGCGATAAGAAGATCACCATCAGCTTCGACGAGTGGAACGTCTGGTACCTCGAGACCCGCTTCCCGGGCGAGGCCAACCTGCCGATCCAGCGCGACGCCCCGCGCATCATCGAGGACGTCTACTCCGGGCTCGACGCCGTCGTCGTCGGCGACCTGCTGGTCACCCTCCTCAACCACGCCGACCGCGTGCCGGTCGCCTGCCTCGCCCAGCTCGTCAACGTCATCGCGCCGATCATGACCGTCCCCGGCGGCGAGGCCTGGCGCCAGCCCACCTTCCACCCGTTCGCGACGACGTCGCGCCTGGCCCGCGGCACGGCGCTCGACGTGCGCGTCGACGCGCCGACGTACGAGACCGCTCGCCACGGCGCCGCCCCGGTCGTGACGGCGGCCGCGACGGTGGACGACGACGGCGCTCTCGGCCTGTTCCTCACCAACCGGTCCGACCGGGTGGTCGAGGTGGAGCTGGCACACGTCGGCGCCGGCCTCGGGCTCACTGAGGGCTGGCAGATGGTCGCGGACCACGAGCCGGCCGTCGAGGGCCCCGAGCACGCCGCGAAGGTGAGCGAGACCTGCTGGTCCGCCGTCGACGTCGCCACGTCCGTCGCCGGCACCGCGGGGGGCACGACCACCGTGCGCCTGGCGCCCGAGTCGTGGACCGCGTTCTCCGGGACGTTCGCCCGCGCCTGACGCCCCACCCCGTCCACGGGCGGGTGGCCGACCACGTCGGCCGCCCGCCCGTCGTCGTCCCGAAGCACGTGCGTGCGGCAACCGTCACGCAAGCACCCAGGGGATGTGCCAGTCTGCAAGGACCAGTCGAGCAGCGTGCTGGCGACCGACCGACCACCCCTAGGGGGTTGCGATGGACGACAAGCTCAAACTCGCAGGAATCCTGCTCGGGGGATATCTCCTGGGCCGGACCAAGAAGCTGAAGACGGCCGTGATGCTCAGTGCGGCCGTGGCGGGCAACCGCCTGCGTGACGAATCGGCCCGTGGAGCCCTGCTCGACGGCCTGGGCGGGCTGCGCGACTTCGCGTCCTCGCCGGAGATCAAAAGACTGACGGGCGACGTCACCGGCCGACTCGTCGACGCCGGCAAGGTCGCGGCCCTCGCCGCGGTGACGAGCCGCGTGGACGACCTGACCTCCCGGCTCGAGGCCGGCGCGCGCCGCGACAAGGACGAGGACTCCGGTCAGGAGGCACCGGACGACGAGGCGCCTGAAGAGGAGGCGCCCGAGGAAGAGGCACCCGAGGACGAGGCACCCGAGGACGAGGCACCCGAGGACGAGGCACCCGAGGACGAGGCACCCGAGGACGAAGCCCCCGCCGACGAGGACGAGGCGCCCGAGGACGAGGCGCCCGCGGACGAGGAGGCCCCCGAGGAGGAGCCCGAGGGCGAGGCCGCCGAGGAGCCCGAGGACGAGGCGCCCGCGGAGAAGAAGGCACCTGCGCGTCGGCGCAAGACGTCCACGTCCGACCAGGGTGAGAAGAAGTCGGGGAGCTCCACCGGCTCCCGCTCGAGCTCCGGCAGCGGCTCCGGCACGTCCCGGCGGCGTACGTCGTCGTCCGGTACCCGGTCGTCGTCCGGCTCCGGGTCGTCCGGCTCGCGGTCCTCCGGCTCGCGCTCCTCGGGCTCGCGGTCCTCCGGCACCCGCAAGTCGTCCTGAACCCGAGCGGACTGGAGAGTGCCATGAGCGAGAACGCGAAGTCCCCCCTGCCCGGCGCCGCGACCGGCGGCCTCGGCAGCCTGAAGGAGTCGGTCGGCGGCCTGGCCCGCGCGTTCGGCGACCGCGCCGTCGGCGCCGTCAGCGACAAGGTCGGCTCGGTCACGGACCGGCTGACCGACTACGCCCAGAACCCGGGCGCCTCGGCGGCGGCCGCGGGCGCCAAGACGCTCGCCGAAGGCGGCTCGCCCCTCAAGGCGGGCGCCAAGTCCGCCATGACGGCGGTGAAGGACAAGGTCAAGGACGTCTTCACCGGCGGCGGGGGCGACGGCGGCAGCGGCGGCGGCCACCGGTTCATCAACATCGTCGAGGCGATCGACGTCGGGGCTCCCATCGACGTCGTCTACGACGCCTGGACGGAGTACGACACGTGGCCCGACTTCATGAAGAAGGTCGAGAAGGCGCACCTCGACCAGGACGAGGGCACCGTCTCCTTCGAGGGCAAGGTGTTCTGGTCCAACCGCAGCTGGGAGGCGACGATCGTCGACCAGATCGCGACCCGCCGCGTCGTGTGGGAGTCCACCGGCGCCAAGGGGACGCTCAGCGGCGCCGTGACGTTCCATGCCCTGGCCGACGACCTGACCCGCATCGTCGTGGTCGTCGAGTACCGCCCCCGCGGCTTCATGGAGAAGGTCGCCAACGTGTGGCGGCCCGTCGGGCGCCGGCTGCGGCTGGAGCTCAAGTTCTTCGTCCACCACGTGATGACCGACGTCATGCTCCACCCCGACGACCTCGAGGGGTACCGGGCGGAGATCCAGGACGAGGAGGTCGTCCGCTCCCACGAGGACGTCGTCGCCGAGCAGGAGCAGGGCGAGGGCGAGGACGAGGGCGAGGGCGAGGGCGAGGACGAGGGGGACCAGGAAGGCGCCCCGGAGGACGAGTCCGAGGACGAGGAAGGGTCCGAGGAGGAGCAGGAGCCCGAAGAGGAGCAGGAGCCCGAAGAGGAGCAGGAGCCCGAGGAAGAGCCGAAGCCGCAGAGCCGGCGCCGCAGGAGCCGGTGATCCCGGACCTGTGCCCGTCGGAGCACGCAGCGAGGAGGAAGCATGAGTGAGGTCGCAACCCGCCGCTCAGGCGGCGGCTACCTGGACCGTCCGCAGTCGTCGTCGTTGGCCGACGTCGTCAACATCATCCTCGACAAGGGGCTGGTGATCGACGCGTTCGTCCGGGTGTCCGTCGTCGGGATCGAGCTGATCACCATCGACGCCCGGATCGTCATCGCGAGCGTCGACACGTACCTGCGCTTCGCGGAGGCCACGAACCGCCTCGACCTGGAGCAGACCGGCGGCAGGGAGCTGCCCGAGCTCGTCGACGACATGTCCAAGAGCGGGTCCCACGGCAAGACCAAGGGCATGCTCTCCGGCGCGAAGGAGGCGCTGACCGGGAACAAGGACGACGAGGACGACCAGGACGAGGACGAGAAGAAGTCGCAGCCTCGCCGGCGCACCGCACGCAAGGAGACCTCGTGACGGTGGGCACCGAGAAGGACCCCGCGGTCGGTGCCGCCGACCTGTACCTGTACGGGCTCGTGGCGCCCGACGCCCCGCTGCCGGACGACCTGGCGGGGATCGCCGGGCGGCCCGTCCGGGCCGAGGCGCTCGGGTCGGTGGCGGCGGTCGTCTCCGACGCGCCGTCCGACCGCGAGGTCGGACTGCCCGACGACGTGCGCGACCACGCCCGGGTGCTGGACGCGGTCGCCGACGTGGCGCCGGTGCTGCCGGTCCGGTTCGGCACCCTGACGGCCGCGGGCGCGCTGGAGGACGCCGTGCCCGCGGACCGTCAGCGCCGGCACGCCGACGACCTCCGTGCCCTCGCCGGCACCGCCCAGCTCACCGTGTCGGCGCGGTACCGCGAGGAGGCCGTGCTGGCCGAGCTCGTGGCCGAGAACCCCGAGATCCGCCACCTGCGCGAGCGCACCCGGGGACGCGACGAGATGGCCACGTACGACGCGCGGCTGCGGCTGGGCGAGCTGGTGGTCGCCGGGTTCGACCGCCGGCGCCCGGCGGACGCGGAGCTGGTCGCGCGCACCGTCGCCCCCTTCGCCCGCGCGATCAGCGATCACGAGGTGACGCGGACCGGGGACGTCACGGAGCTGGCGCTCCTCGTGCGGCGGGACGACGTGGGGCCGCTCGAGGACGCCCTCGAGGCGCTGGCCGAGCAGGTGGCCGACCGCATGGTCGTGCGCCTGGTGGGGCCGCAGGCACCGTACGACTTCGCCGAGGAGGTGTGATCCGTGGGCCTGTTCACGGCGCTGGTCACGCTGCCGCTCGCCCCCGTGCGCGGCGTCGTGTGGGTGGCCGAGCAGGTGCGCACCGAGGCCGAGCGCGAGCTGTACGACCCGGGCACGATCCGTCAGCGCCTCGACGAGATCGCCCGCGCCCGCCAGGAGGGCACGATCGACGACGCCGACGCCGATGCGGCCGAGCGCGAGCTGGTCGCCCGGCTGCTGGAGTCGAGCCGACGACGCCGAGGAGGTGGAGCATGAGCCCCGCACGCAAGGCGCACGAGGCGCCGGCGCGCCGCCGGCGGCCGCCCGTGACGCACGACGAGGACGACGCCCAGTACCGGTCGCCGGAGGACGAGTCGCAGGACGCCGACCCGCCCGCTGACGAGGCGGAGCCGGAGGACGAGGCGGAGCCGGAGGACCAGGCCGAGCCCGAGGACCAGGCCGAGCCCGAGGACGAGGACGAACCCGAGGACCAGGCCGAGCCCGAGGACGAGGACGAACCCGAGGACGAGGCGGAGGACGAGCCGGACGACCAGCCCGAGCAGCCGGAGGCCGAGCCTGAGCCCGAGGACGAGCCCGAGGGCGACGGTTCCTCCGGGGACCCGGTGCCTCGGCCGAGCGGCGGGCTCGACGCGCAGGGAGCGGCGCGGCGCGCCCTGAAGCACCTGCGGGACCTGACGCACCACCGGCCCGAGGGTGTCGTGGGGATCTCGCGCGACGAGGACGGCTGGACGGTGACCGTCGAGGTCCTGGAGGACGCGCACGTGCCGAGCACGTCGGACGTCCTGGCCGAGTACGAGGTGCGGCTGGACGGCGACGGCGGCCTGGTCGGCGTGACGCGCGGGCGGCGGTACGTGCGGGGACGCACGGAGAGATGACGGCCGGCCGGGTCGCCCGGCGAACCCTGCCGGGCGACCCGGCCGGACGAACCAGCCCTACGGAACCAGGAGGAGCGACACAGGATGACGGTGGTGCCCGGCTCGGACGGCCCGATGGAACCGCAGCGTGCTCGGGAGGGCACGCTCATGCAGGTGGTCGAGACCCTGCTCGACAAGGGCCTGGTGGTCAACGCCGACATCATGGTGTCGGTGGCGGGCGTGGAGCTGCTCGGTATCCGGATCCGGGCGGCGCTCGCGTCGTTCGACACGGCGGCCCGGTACGGCCTGGAGTTCCCCGCGGGCACGGACCGGGACACGGTGGCCTGGCAGCAGGCGATCGAGCCGAAGGAGACGTGCCCGAGCTGCGGCAAGTCGGCGCCCACGGTGCAGCTCCTCGAGGAGTACTGCCCGTGGTGCGGGTGGGAGAGCGCGCTGGCGCAGCGCGGTGACGCCCCGCGGCGCGAGGTGGAGGGGACGGCGTCCGCCACCGAGGACGAT
Organism: Isoptericola peretonis; assembly: GCA_023241745.1. GTDB lineage: Bacteria > Actinomycetota > Actinomycetes > Actinomycetales > Cellulomonadaceae > Isoptericola > Isoptericola peretonis. The sequence goes on from JALQCY010000001.1 coordinate 319,276, forward strand.
GACGGCGGTCCCGACGAGGGCGGGCGAGGCCGGTGACGGACACCCTCGCCCGGGCGACGCCCTCGCTGCGCACGCACGACTCGGACGGCGCGCCGGCCCTGCAGCCCACGCGCGACCTGCACGCCACCCTCCCCGACCTGGTGGACGCGCTGCTGAACAAGGGCGTGTACCTCGACCTCGACCTCATCATCACCGTGGCGGACATCCCGCTCATCGGCGTGAACCTGCGGGCCGCGATCGCCGGCATGGAGACGATGCTCGAGCACGGGATGATGCGTGGCTGGGACGAGCGGACGCGCGAGTGGGTCCGCCAGTCCCTCGCCCGGCACGTGCCGCTGGAGCCCGACGAGGACGTCGTCGCGCGGATGGCGGGCGGCCACCGCCGCGACGAGCCGCCGACCACGTGGCGGCCGGGCACGGTGTACCTCACCACCCGACGCCTCCTGGTCTGGCGAGCCGACCCCCGCGAGCTGCTGTGGCAGACGGATCTCGCGGAGGTCACGGAGGTCGAGCTGCGCACCGAGACGTCGGTGGGCGGGGAGGAGCGGGAGCGGCTCGCGGTGACCACCGGGGCGGGGACCACGCTGCTCTCGGCCGCGGCGCCCGAACGGCTCGAGACGCTGCTGCGCGAGCGCGGCGAGGCTCAGCCGCGCACGGCGCCCGACCGGAGCGCCCAGGTCTGGTACCGCGAGGACCGGTCCGGCGCCCCGGTCTGGAGGGGCGGCACCGGCAGCCTCGGGCCGGACGGGCTGACCTGGCAGGGCGTCGGCGACGCGCGGCCCGCCGTGCGGCTCCGCGAGGTCCGGGACCTGCAGGCCCGCACGGGCCGCACCCCGGTCGGGCGCCAGGTGCTGCTGGTCACCGGCGAGCGGGGCGTCGTCCGCCTCGCCACGCGGGCCGCCGCCTGGGCGCGCGCCCTGGCGGCGGCCGCCACGTCCGGCACCCGGTCCCCCAGCACGTCCGACACGACACTCACGGGAGGCGACGCATGACGCTGACCATCGACGAGCACAGCCTGAAGAACGGGGTCCTCACCCTGGTCGTGACCCTGGTCGAGGTGATCCAGGAGGCCCTCGAGGGCCAGGCGGTCCGGCGCCTGGAGGGCGGCGAGCTCACGGACGAGGAGCAGGAGCGCCTGGGGCAGGCCCTGCTCGACCTGGACGACGCGCTGGAGTCGATCAAGGCCGACCACGGCCTCACCGCATCGGTGGCCGACCTGCGCCGCGGCCTGGACGACGTCGTGGACGACGTCGTCGACCGGCTCGTGAACCCCTCCCGCTGGGCCGACGCCCAGGGTGGGGAGACGCCGCGGGGGGACGCATGACGGCCACGACGGAGGGCACCACGACCGAGGGCCTGTACGTCTATGCGATCGGCCGCGGCGAGCCGGACGACCTCGGGGCGGGCGTGGACGGTGTGCCCCTCGACCGGGTCACGGCGCACGGCCTGACCGCCGTCGTGCACCGCCACACGTCCGGCCCGTTCGCCGGCCCGGACGACGACGTGCGGCGCCGGGTCGTGGAGCACAGCGACGTCGTGGACCGGGTCTGGCAGGCCACGGGGTCGGTGCTGCCCATGAGCTTCAACGTCATCGTGGCGGGCTCGGACGACGAGCCGGCGGGGACACGGCTCGCGTCGTGGCTCGGCCAGCACGCGGACCGCCTGGGCGCGCGGCTGGACCGCCTCACCGGCCGCGGCGAGCTCCAGGTGGAGATCGGGCTCGACCAGCACGAGGCCGGCGGGCGGGACCCGCGCGCGGAGGCCCTGCGCGTGGAGCTCGCGGAACGGCCGGCGGGCGTCCGGCGGCTGCTGACCAAGCGGCTCGAGCAGCTCGAGCGCGACGCGACGGCCGCCCTCGCCGACGAGCTGTACCCCGACCTGCGGCGGCGGCTCGCCGCCACCGCGGAGGAGGTCACGGAGACCCGGCGCACCCACCCGGAGCCCGGCGTGGTGCCCGTGATCGGTCTCGCCCTGCTGGTGCCGCTCGACGACGTCGACCGCGTGGGCCGGGAGCTCGCCCGCGTCCGGGACGAGCACCCGGCCGCGCGCATCCGGTACGTGGGCCCCTGGCCGCCCTACTCGTTCGCCGAGGTCCCGGCGACGGCGTAGCGGCGCAGCACCCGGCTCACGGTCCCCCGCGACACGTCGACACGCTCGGCGACCTCGCGCTGGTTCAGCCCCTCGCCGGCGAGCTCGAGGATGCGGCGGTCCCGCTCCGTCTCGGGCTGCGCGCCGGACTCGCCGTGGGCCGTGAGGAACGCGGACCGCTGGGCGAGGGCGTCGCCCTGCGCGGGGTCGGACTTCGCCAGCAGGTCGAACACCTCGACCCGGCGCGTGTGCCCCGTCTCCGGCAGCGGCTCGCGCGTGCCCGGCAGCCCGGCGGCCGCCTCACGGTCGGACGCCGTGGCCTCGTCGGCGTCCTGTCCCGCCTCCTCGCCCGCGCCGTCGGGACCCCCGGCGACCGCGTCGGCAGGCGCCTCCGGAGTGCCCCCGGACAGCGCCGCCTGGAACTCGTCGGCGAACCGGTCCTCCGGGACCAGCTCGTCCGCCGCCGGGTCCGCGACCAGCTCGGTCGTGGCGGCCTCGGTCGTGGCCGCCTCGGGCTCCGTCAGGGGCGCCGGGTCCGTGACCGTGACGCCGTCCTCCGCCGTGTCTGCCGCCGCCCCGGCGACGGCCGTCGTCGTGACGACGGGTTCCTGGTGCGCCGCCGCGAGCGCCGGGACGACCCTGCCCGCCACGACCGCCGTGCCGCGGCTGATGCCCCGCTCGACCGAGCCGGCACCGATGAGGTCGAGCCGGTTGCCGTGCCGCTCCGCGGCCTCGAGCCGTTCGACCCACACCTGCATGCGCCGCTCGAAGTCCTCGACGGTCAGGAGGCGCAGGGCGCCGTCCCGTGCCGTGCGCTGGCGGCGGTGCGCGACGCGGACCTTGCGCATCCCGCGGTGGGAGCCGGTGCTGTCGAGGCGCGCGTCGCGCCACAGCTCGAGGGCGGTGACGTACTGGTGCACCCGGCGCTCGCGGCGGCGCTCGTCGAGCGTGTGCCCGGTGACCATGTGCCGCTCTCCGACGAGCGCCAGGTGCCACATGAGCGCCGCGACCAGCGGGGGCACGAAACGGAACGCGACCATGTACGGCGTGCTCTCGTCCGGCACCGCGATCTCGTGCAGCGCCGCGAACATGCCCGACGTGCCGGACAGGACCCAGGTCAGCGTGAGGAGCACGCCGTAGGGCCGGCCCTCGAGCGCGGCGTTGCGCGCCATGAGGGCGACGGCCACGAGGCTGACCTCGAGGAAGCCGGCGAGCGCGTACGCCTCGGCGGGCGACATGCCCGCGACCTCCAGCCCGAAGAGCACCATGCCGCTGTACGCCAGGGCCGTGGCGATGGTCGCGGCGACGACCACCGCGACCATCGGCAGGTGCCGCCCGCGGTAGCGCACCGTGGGCCGGGTGCGCGACGTCGCGGTCGCGGGGTCAGGCTGGGTCACATTTCCTCCGGAGTGTGGTGATCAGCCCATATCGCAGCATCAGGACGAAGCGGGAGTCAATCGGCCGCCCGCGCCGGGCGAGGATCTCACCCCTTCACCGCTCCCCCGAGCCCCGCGCCCCGCAGGAACAGCCGCTGGAAGGCGAGGAACATGGCCACCGGCAGCACGGTCGCGATGGCGAGCGCGGCGAGGAAGACGCCCAGGTCGGTGGACGCCTCGATCGCAGGCAGCCGTACCGACAACGGTTGGATCGCCGGGTCCTTGAGCACCAGCAGCGGCCAGAGGAAGTCCTTCCACGACGCGATCACCGCGAAGACGGAGACCACCCCGAGGATCGGCTTCGACATGGGCAGCACGACCGACCAGAACAGCCGGTAGGGCCCCGCACCGTCGACCCGGGCGGCCTCGAAGACCTCGCGCGGCAGCGAGTCGAAGAACCGCTGCACCAGCAGCACGTTGAAGGCGCTGGCCCCGGCCGGCAGCCACACCGCCCAGAAGCTGTCCACGAGAGAGCGGCCCAGCAGCGGCGGGTCGAGGATCGTGAGGTACAGCGGCACGAGCAGCACGACGGCGGGCACGAACATGGTGGACAGCACCAGCGCCTGCACCACCCGCCCGTACCGGGGGCGCAGCACGGACAGCGCGTAGCCGCCCGTCGTCGCGACCACGAGCTGCACGGCCCACGACCCGAGCGCCAGCCACACCGTGTTGAGGAAGTAGCGGCTGATCTGCACGTCGTTCCAGGCGCGCTCGAGGTTCTCCCACGCGATCCCGTTCGGGAACACCGCCATCGGCGTGCGCAGGATGTCCTGCGTGGGCGTGACGGCGAACTTCGCCAGCAGCAGCATCGGGCCGAGGCCGACCACGACGAGCAGCACGAGCAGCAGCACGTGCGTCCCGCCCATGCCCCAGCGGACGGCCGGACGACGCCAGTCGGGCGCGGACAGCGCGCCGCGGTCGCCGTCGTCGGCGGCAGGCCTCCGGCGGCGCGCGCCGGCGGTGGGCAGAAGGGTCATGACGTGCTCCAGGACCGCGTGAGCCGGAAGTAGAGGACCGAGAAGACCGCGAGGACGGCGGCGAGCATGAGCGACAGCGCGGTCGCGGCGCCGTAGTCGCCGCCCAGGCTGTTCTGGAACGCGTAGCGGTAGATGAGCAGCAGCACGGTGACGGTGGCGTTGTTCGGCCCGCCGCCCGTGAACAGGTAGGGCTCGAGGAACACCTGCGCGGTGCCGATGACCTGCAGGATCAGGGTGATGAACAGGACGCCGCGCAGCTGCGGGAGCGTCACGTGCCACACCTTGCGCCACAGGCCGGCGCCGTCCACCTCGGACGCGTCGTACAGCTCCGGCGGCACGCTGGTGAGCGCGGCGAGGTAGATGATGACGGTGCCGCCGGCGCCCGCCCAGGTGGCGGCGAGCACCAGCGAGGGCATCGCCCACGACGCGTCCTGGAGCCACGGGAAGGGGCCGAGCCCCACCCAGCCGAGGATCGTGTTGAACACCCCCGTCGGGCCGCCCTTGTAGAAGAACTTCCAGAGCAGGACGGCCACGACGGGCGGCACCACCACCGGCAGGTACGCCAGCGCGGAGTACAGCCCGCGGGCGCGGCGCACCTCGCGCATGAGGACGGCCGCCACGAGCGGGACCGGGTACCCGAACAGCAGCGCGAGGAACGCGAAGTACAGGGTGTTGCGCACCGCCGTCCACAGCAACGGGTCGGCGAGCACGTGGCGGAAGTTGTCCAGCCCGACGAACGTGGGGTCCGTGACGAGGTTCGTCTCCTGGACGCTCATCAGCACGGCCCGCACGATCGGGAACCACGAGAAGACCCCGAAGACCACCAGGAGCGGCAGCAGGAAGACGAGGTTGTGCAGCCCGCCCCCGCGCAGCCAGGCGGCCGGGCTGCGCGGGGGCCGGCGGGCGCCGGCCGGTCGGACGGGGGCCGGCCGGGGCGGCGCGGTGGTGGTCGCGGCCATCGATCAGCCCTGGTCGAGCATTGCCTGCGCCTGCGCGTCGGCGTCGGCGAGCAGGGCGTCGATGTCGGCGTCCTCGTCGGTCAGCACGGCCTGCACGACCGGGTCGAGCAGGGCGTAGACCTCCTGCGTCTTCTGCGACGGCTCGCCGGCCAGCGGCAGGTCGAACATCGCGTCGGTGAAGGCCGTCATCTGGTCGAGCGGCACGTTGACGTAGTCCGCGATCCACTCCTGGTTCAGCTCGTACTGCTCCTGGGAGAACATCGGCAGGACGGGCGTGCCCACCGGCTGGTCGTTGGCGGCGAGGGTCTCGGCGTCGGCGACGGCACGCTCCTCGTCGACCAGCTTGTCGAGGTAGAAGAAGTCGATCCACCGGATCGCGGCGTCCTTGACGGCGTCGTCGACGCCGGCCGGCACGCCCGCGAGGGTGCCGCCGGTCAGGGTCGCAGCCTCCGGCGCGTCCGACAGCGGGATCGGCGCGAGCCCGTACGTGTCGGGGTCGACGGCGTTGGTCTGCACCAGCGAGGTGTAGATGTCCGAGCCGGAGGTGAACATGCCCACCTGGCCCGCGGCGAACTCCTGGTTGATGCTCCCCCAGTCGAGCAGGAAGTTGGCGCCCATCGAGTTGTCCGACCAGCGCAGGTCGTGGAGGAACTGGAGCGTCTCCTTCGTGCCCGCGTCGTCGAGGGTCGCCGTCGCCTTCTGCTCGCCGTCGACCTCCACGGTGCGCCCGCCGCGCGCCACCGTCTGGGCGGTGAGCTGCCACCCGCCGGTGTTGTTCTGCGTCATCGTGGCCCAGCCCGCGACGCCGGGGTTGGCGTCGGCGATCTTCTTGGCGTACTCGCGCACCTGCTCCCACGTGGTCGGCGGCTGGTCCGGGTCGAGGCCCGCCGACTCGAAGAGCGCGCGGTTGTAGTGCAGGGCCACCGGGTAGGCGTTCTTCGCCGGGATGGCGTAGACGTGCCCGTCCTCGCCCGTGCCGGCCTCGAGGATCGTCGGGTTGAACTGCTCGGCGTACGGCAGCGCCCGGAACTGGGCGTCCATGTCGGCGAGCTGGCCGTTCTCCACGAGGCCCTGCGCGTCGGTGAAGGGGATCTCGAAGACGTCGGGCAGCGTGCCGCCGGCGAGCTGGGCGGCGAACGTCGTCGCCTTCCACTCGTACTCCTCGGGCACGACGTCGATGTCGGGGTTCGCCTCCTCGAACTCGGCGACCTGCTCCTCGAAGGCGGCGACCGCCTCCTCGGTGGACCCGGGCAGCAGGGAGACCACCGAGAGGGTGACCTGTCCCGACGCGTTGGTGCTCTCGCCCTCGGGGTCGCCGCCGCCGGAGCACGCGGCGAGCGCGCCGGTCGTCAGCGCCCCCACCAGGATGAGGGCGGCCGGCTTTCGTGTGGACTTCATCGTCACTCCTTCGTGGATGGGACCGCGGTGGTGGTGCTGCTGGTGCTGCCGGAGGGCGCGCGGCACGGCCGGCTCACAGGCGGAGCCAGGCCGCGACGTCGGTGTCGACCCGGTCGAAGCGCTCGCGGGGGTCGCCGCTGTGCAGGACGACCTCGGCGCCCGGCGGCAGCGCCAGCGGCTCGGGACCGAGGTTGACGACGCAGGTCAGCTCGCCGCGCGCCCCGTCCCCGCGGGCGAACGCGAGCACGTCGTCGTCGACCGCGACGTCGCCGAGCGCGTCGAGCCAGCGGAGGCCGCTGCCGTGCAGCCCGGGCTCTGCGCGGCGGGCCGCGAGGGTGCGCCGGTACAGGGCGAGCATCGAGGCCGGGTCGTGCTCCTGCACCTCGACCGCCAGCCCGCCCCAGTGCGAGGGCTGGGGCAGCCAGGGCGCCGCCCCGCCGTCGGGCCCGAAGCCGAAGGAGCTGCCCGACCGCGTCCACGGGAGCGGGACGCGGCAGCCGTCGCGGCCCGGGTCGACGCCGCCGGACCGCTCGTGCATCGGGTCCTGGAGGAGCTCGCGCGGAAGGTCCTCGACCTCCGGCAGGCCCAGCTCGTCTCCCTGGTAGACGTACAGGGCGCCCGGCAGGGCAGCGACGAGCACCGCCGCGGCGCGGGCGCGCCGGCGGCCCCGGTCCAGGTCGGTCGGCGTACCGAACCGCTTGGCCGCGAACGCGAAGGAGGAGTCCTCGCGCCCGTACCGCGTCACCGGGCGGGTCACGTCGTGGTTGGACAGCACCCAGGTGGCGGGCGCCCCGACCGGGGCGTGCGCGTCGAGGGTCGTGGTGATCGACTCGCGCAGCGCCTTGGCGTCCCACGGGCGCGCCATGAAGTCGAAGTTGAAGGCCGTGTGCATCTCGTCGGGGCGCAGGAACCGGGTGAACCGCTCCGTGTCGGGCAGCCACACCTCGCCCACCAGCACGCGGGGCTCGTCGTACGAGTCCGCCACGGCGCGCCACGAGCGGTAGATGTCGTGCAGCTCGTCGCGGTCCACGTGCGGGTGCTCGCCCGGGCCAGGGTGCTCGGGCACCTCGGGCAGCCGCGGGTCCTTGACCAGCAGGGCGGCGGAGTCGATGCGGAGGCCCGCGGCGCCGCGGTCGAACCAGAACCGCAGGATGTCCTCGTGCTCGCGGCGGACGTCCGGGTGGTCCCAGTTGAGGTCCGGCTGCGAGGGCGCGAAGAGGTGCAGGTACCACTCGCCGGGGGTGCCGTCGGGGTCCGTGGTCCGCGTCCAGGTGGTGCCCTGGAAGTCGGACACCCAGCGGGTGGGCAGCTCGTCGCCGCCGTCACCGCGGCCGGGGCGGAACCAGAACCGCTCGCGCTCGGGCGAGCCCGGTCCGGCGGCGAGCGCCGCCCGGAACCACGGGTGGTCGGACGACACGTGGTTGGGGACGACGTCGACGATCGTCCGGATCCCCAGCTCCCGGGCCTCGGCGATGAGCGCCTCCGCCTCGGCGAGGGTGCCGAACTGCGGGTCGATCGCGCGGTAGTCCGCGACGTCGTAGCCGCCGTCCGCCAGGGGCGAGGCGTACCAGGGGGTGAACCAGATCGCGTCCACCCCGAGGTCGCGCAGGTAGACGAGCCGCTGCCGCACGCCGGCGAGGTCGCCCGTGCCGTCGCCGTTCCCGTCGGCGAACGAGCGCGGGTAGACCTGGTAGATCACCGCGTCGCGCCACCACTCGGCGTCCTGCCCTGTGCTCACCGGTGAGCCCCTTCCCATCGTCGTCGATGAGCAGGACAGTAATGAGGCGACGCTCGCCGCGCAAGAACCTGACAAAAGCGTTACCGAACTGCGACATCTATACGCACGGACACGGCATAGCGAGGCTGGCCGAGCGACAGGGATCGCCCGACCGGCCGGCCGGAGGTGGAGGTGGGCCGTCAGCCGGCGGCTCGCGGTGCGGCGGCCGTCGACCGTCGCACCACGAGCTCGGGCTCGAACAGCAGCTCGTCGCGCGAGACGGTGGCGCCGGCGATCATGCTCGCCAGGAGGTCCACCGCCGCGCGGCCCATCGCGTCGATCGGCTGGCGCACCGTGGTGAGCGCCGGGTCCGTGGAGTTCATCAGGGCGGAGTCGTCGTAACCGACCACCGAGACGTCGCGCGGCACCTCGAGACCGGCGCGCCGCACGGCACGGATCGCCCCGAGGGCAAGGGGGTCGGAGGCGCACAGGATCGCCGTCGCGCCCGCGTCGAGGAGCCGCCCGGTGGAGGCCTGACCGCTCTCCAGCGAGTACTGGCTGTGCACCACGAGCTCGTCAGGCAGGTCCGCGCCGCGGCGGCGCGCGAACCCGCGTGCCGCCTCGAGCTTGCGCTCCGAGGGCACGTGGTCGCGCGGGCCGAGGAGCAGCCCGATGCGCTGGTGCCCCATCGAGACCAGGTGCTCCAGCGCCTGGTGCGTCGCCACCAGGTCGTCGCAGGACACGTGCGGGAAGTCGAGGGTCTCGATCGACGCGTTGATGAGCACGACCGGCAGGCTCAGGGCCTGGAGCCGCTCGTAGTGCGCGTGGTCGGCGTCCCGCTCGGCGTAGAAGCCGCCCGCGAAGATGACGCCCGAGACCTGCTGCCCCAGCAGCAGGTCGATGTACTCGGCCTCGGAGATGCCGCCCGCGGTGCGGGTGCACAGCACGGGCGTGAACCCCTGCTGGGCCAGGGCGCCGCCCACGACCTCCGCGAACGCCGGGAAGATCGGGTTGGCCAGCTCGGGCAGGACCAGCCCGACCAGCCGGGGGCGGTCGCCGCGCAGCTTGGTGGGCCGCTCGTACCCCAGCACGTCCAACGCCGTGAGCACGGCGTCCCGCGTGGCCTGCGACACCCCGGGCTTGCCGTTGAGCACGCGGCTCACCGTCGCCTCGCTGACCCCCACCTTCGCGGCCACGTCGGCCAGTCGTCTCGACATGCCTCGACTGTACAGGGAAGCGCAAGCCGCTTGCGCTTCTTGCGTTGCTTGCGCCGCCCGTGGGGCGGGGCCCGGAACGCGAGCGAGCGTCCCTGTCGGACAGGATCCGACCCAGGAATCCTGACCGACAGGGACGCTCACGGTGCTCGACCGGGCGCCGCTACCCCTTCGACGCCCGGACGGTGAGACGCTTGCTCGCCTCGCTCGGCGCGTACCGCGTGTCGCCGCCGTAGCGGACGACGACGTCGTGCTCGCCGGGCCGGACGCCGCGCGTCGGCACGCTCACCGAGGCGCGCCCGTCCTCCAGGTCGGCGGTGACGGTCCGCCCGCCGAGCTCCACCGTCACGGTCCCGGTGGCCGCCGGGGCGGAACCACGCCCCTCGGCCGCCGTGGCGGTCACCTCGACGCGCGCGTCGGTCCCCGCCCGGACGGACGCCGGCTTCAGCCGGGCACGCACGGCGCTCGGCGTGTCCCCGGTCGGGGCGTCGGCCGGCGAGAGCCGCAGGAAGGTGATCGAGTGCGGCGCGAAGTCGTGGGTGAACGAGCGCCCCGGGCCCTCGACCGTCCGCTCCACCGGCACCACGCGATCCGGCCGCGCCTTGGTGTTGGTCGCCGACGGGTCGGCCGCCATCTCGGTCACGTGGGCCGTGCCCGCGGGCTCGAACCCGCCGGTCACCTCGACGTCGGTCCGCGCGACGGCGTCGCCGGCGTTCACCACCTTGGCGACGAGGTCGCCGGTCTCCTGGTCGTGCGTGACGACCTGGAACAGCGACTTCGTCACCGGCTCCGTGTGCTGGAGCTGGAGCTCGCCGTCGAGGTAGAGCTTGATGGTGCGGTCCTCCACCACGACCTTGAGCCGGTAGTCACGGCCGTTCTCCAGCGGGGTGAAGGACGACGCCGCAGCGACCTCGCCCTGGCGCGCGCCGTCCGCCCGCTCCAGCACCGACCGGGTGTTGCCCCAGCCGCCCACGTTCCACCAGTAGAAGTCGTCGCTCGCGCTCGCGCCGAACCCGACGAGGAAGCCCTCCGCGCCTCCGGTCTTCCGGGCGGTGACCTCCATCGTGTAGTCGCCCCAGTCCTCGTCGTACGCGCCGGTGACGATGCTCCGGGCGTCCTCCACCCCGGCGTCGGACTGGACGTACCGGCCGTCCGCCACGGACCAGGCGCCGGACTGCGGGGACCACTGCGAGGCGTCCGAGAAGCTGTCGGAGAACAGCGTCTCGCCGGTCGCGTTGGCGGTGACCCGCACGTCGTCGTACGCGGCCTGCGTGAGCCACGTCGACAGGAAGACGCCCCCGTCGACCGCGGGCGGCACCACGTCGGGACCGTCGCTCAGCTCGGAGGGGACCACCTCGTCGCCGGTGTTCGTCATGAAGAGCTTCTGGGTGTAGTAGTTCACGGAGCCCCACGACTGGTCGTTGTCGAACCACATCATGTCCGGCGACCACTGCACGTAGTCCTCGTTGGCGAACATCGGTGCGTACGACGCGAGCTCGACGACGTCGGAGTTGCGCTCCAGGCCGGTCATGTACGCCGCCTCCGCGAGCGCGTTGCCGAACGTGTTGCCCTTCGACGCGTACTCCCCCAGGAAGACGTGCGGGCCGTTGCGGTCGTAGGAGTCGTACCGCTCGTCGTTCGCCAGGAACCACGACGGGTCGTTGTAGTAGTGCTCGTCGACCATGGCGACGTCCTGCTCGCGGTTGAACTCCCACAGCTCGTCGAACCGCGCGCCCTCGTCGTCCGGGCCGGAGTTGGAGATCACCGTGATGTCCGGGTGCTCCGCCTCGATGGCGTCCCGGAAGGCCGGGAAGTTCTCCTGGAACTTCGGGGTGTTCTCCTCGTTGCCGAGCCCGATGTACGGCATGTCGAACGGCTCGGGGTGCCCCAGCTCGGCGCGCTTGGCGCCCCACTCGGTCTCCGTGGAGCCCGTGGCGAACTCGATGAGGTCCAAGGTGTCCTGGACCCACCGCGGCCGCTGCTCGTCGGTCATCTCCGGGATGCGCGAGCCGCAGCCGTTGGCGCCCACGGAGACGACGGGCAGGGGGAACGCCCCGAGGTCCTCCGCGAACTCCAGGTACTCGAGGTAGCCGAGGCCGTACGTCTGGTTGTACCCCCAGAAGTTCCAGTTGGCCGGGCGCTCCTCGACCGGGCCGATGGTCTCCTTCCACTGGTACGTCCGCTGCCGGTCCTGCCCGTCCGACTCGACGTAGGAGTCGAAGGTGCCCACGTTGGTGACGCACCCGCCCGGGAAGCGCAGGAAGCTCGGGTCCAGGTCGGCCACCATCTCGGCGAGGTCCTTGCGCAGCGGGCTCTTGCCGTTGACCGGCCCCACCCACGTGTCCTGCGGGAACAGCGAGACCATGTCGAGGCGCAGCGTGCTCTCGGCGCCGGACGTCACCTCCAGGCGCGCGGCGTCCGTGGTGCCGGACGCCGTCACGGTGGCCGTGTACTTCGCCCACTCGTCGGACCCGTCGACGGCGACGCTCGCAGTGCCGTACGTCGTCGCGCCGTCCGCGGAGACGAGGGTCGCCGTGACGTCCTGCGCGACGTCCGACCGGGCCCAGACCGAGAAGTCGTACGACGCGCCATCGGCGAGCGCCACCCCCTCGTTGTAGGAGGAGTTGGAGACGCCGGTGGTGCCGTCGGAGGTGAGGGTGAGGTAGCGCCGGTTCGTGGCGTTGAGCCACTGCCCGCGCTCGGACTCGACAGCCACCTCCCCGCCGCCGACCGGCTCCCAGCCGGTCAGGCCGCTGAAGGCGGCGTTGTCCGCGGGATCGAACTCGAACGACCGGTTGCGCACCAGCTCCGCGTACAGGCCGCCGTCCGCGGCGTAGTTGATGTCCTCGTAGAAGACGCCGTAGAGGTCGTCGCTCATGTCGGTGCGCTCGGCGGCGGTGTCGATCGTCAGGCGCTGCTCGGTGACCTCCGGCTCCGCGGGCGGGTACGCCTCGAGCAGCGCCTGCTGCTCGCCCGCGGTGATCGGCAGCACCGTGCCGTGGCGCGGGTGGCTCGGCAGCTCGGCGTCGGGCACCGAGGTCCAGTCGCCGCTCGCCAGGTCGTCGGTGCGGAAGAGCAGGTAGCCCTGCCCGCCGTGGTACGACGGCTGGTCGATCATCATGTACCAGGAGTCGTCCGTGAGGGACGGGAAGACGGTGGGCCCCTCGCCGGCGGTGAACTCCCCGCCCCACGGGTTGGGCTCGCCGGCGCCCACCCGCTCGGCGACCAGGTCCCACCCGTCGCCGTCGGTCACCCCCTGCGTGCGGTACAGGTCGTCCGAGGACTCCTGGCGGACGGTGAAGTCCGCCTCGTCCTTGGTGAAGCGGTGGTACGTGCCGTCGTCGTCCTGGGCGATCGTCGAGTCGATCATGCCGCGCCCGGCGCCGCGCCTCTGGTCGATCCACACCTCGGGCTCGGAGAAGCTGCCCGCGGAGAAGTCCGGCGTCGTGGCGTACAGCATCCGCTGGTAGGACGTCGCGATGTCGCGGTCCTCGGGTGCCGTGTCCTCGGGGTAGAGCGCGGAGGCCCAGTAGACGACGAACTGCCCGGCCTCGGCGTCCCAGGTCGCCTCGGGCGCCCAGAGGTTGCCGGCGCCCGGCGGCGCGAGCTCGATCTCGCGCTGCTCGGACCAGGTCACCAGGTCCGGGGACTCCCAGACCATCATCGACCGGCTGCCGGTCTCCTGGGCGTCGCCGAAGTTGCCTCCCCCGGCGATCTTGAGGTCCGTGGCCAGCAGGTAGTACGTGCCGGTCTCCGGGTGGCGCGTGAGGAACGGGTCCCGCAGCCCGGTCGTGCCGAGCGTGGACTCGAGCACCGGCTCCCCGTCGTTGAGGGTGTGCCAGGACGTCGGGTCGTCGGCCTCGCTGACGGCGAGGAAGATCTTCTCGCCGCCGCCCTGCTCGCCGGCGAAGTACGGGAAGACGTAGGCGTCGTACGCCTCGTCGGCGGCGGTCGGCGCCGGGGGCGCGACAGTCTCGGTGGGGGCTGCGGGCGGCGGGACCGCCGCGGCCGCCGTGGCGGGCAGCACGAGGGCGAGCGCCAGCGCCAGGGGCGTCGACCATCGCGGCCGGTGCTGCCAAGATCGGGTGTGCATCGTTGTAGATCCTCCGGTTCGAGTACGTCGTCGTACAGGTGCGGGGGTGACGAAGGACGGAGGGCCCGACGACGGCGCGCGCCGCCGGGGCCTCCGCCCTGACGGGCGCTACGAGCGCCGGAGCGCGAGCAGTCGCTGCAGGACCACGAAGACGAGCAGCAGCGCGCCGATGACGATCTTGGTCCACCAGGAGCTGAGCGTGCCCTCGAAGGTGACGATCGTCTGGATGAGGCCGAGCACGAGCACGCCGAGCACCGAGCCCAGCACGAAGCCGGTGCCGCCGGTCAGCAGCGTGCCGCCGATGACGACGGCCGCGATGGCGTCGAGCTCCATGCCCACGCCGGTCAGGGAGTAGCCCGAGCGCGAGAACATGGCGAACAGCAGGCCGCCGAGCCCGGCGCAGGTGCCGCTGATGACGTACACGAGCACCTTGGTGCGGGCCACGGGCAGGCCCATGAGCCTCGCCGACTGCTCCCCGCCGCCGATGGCGTACACCGTGCGGCCGAACTGCGTGTAGTGCAGCAGGTAGAACGCCACGGCCACGACCGCGAGGGCGATCATGACGCTCGACGTGAGCCGCCACTGCCCGCCCGCCCAGGTGTCCCAGGAGGCCAGCGCGACGAACGTCTCGTCGTCGATCGGGATCGACTCCGGGGCGATGAGGAAGCACAGGCCGCGGGCGAAGAACATCGCCGCGAGGGTCGCGATGAACGGCTGCACCTCGAACACGTGGACCATCGCGCCCACGAGGAGCCCGATCAGCGAGCCGACGAGCACGACCAGCGGGATCACGACCCCGGCCGGGACCCCGGCCCGCAGCAGGTACGCCGCGGTGACGCCCGACAGCGCCAGCACCGACCCCACCGAGAGGTCGATGCCGCCGGTGAGGATGACGAACGTCATGCCGACGGCCAGCACGATGAGGAAGGCGTTGTTGATGAACAGGTTCGCGATCACGCCCACGGACAGGAAGTTGTCGTAGCGCGCACCGCCCACCACGAGCAGCAGGGCGAACACCACGAGGGTGCCGACCACCGGCAGGTAGCGCCGGTCGAGGCGCAGGCGGCGCCCGACGGACGGCAGACCGTCCGGCGACGGCGCCCCGCGGCGCGAGGATGCGAGGGTCGTCATCAGGCCACCACCTTGTCCGTGGAGACGTCCGCGGGCTTGTCCGACGGCACGACCGGCGCCGTCCTGCCGCGCCGTCGCGTGCGCTCGGCGAGCTTGCGCCGCATCACCGGCGACTGGAGCAGCGTGACGGCGGCGACCACGAGCGCCTTGAACAGCGGCGTCACGAGCGGGGAGATGCCGACGTTCGTCACCGTGAGCGACAGCGTCGCGATGATGAGCACGCCGACGAACGTCCCCGACAGCGAGAACTTGCCGCCGGCCAGCGACGTGCCGCCGATGACCACGGCGAGGATCGCGTCCAGCTCGATGAACAGACCCGCGTTGTTCGCGTCGGCCGCCATGACGTTGGACGACAGGATCAGCCCGGCGAGGCCCGAGAAGAGGCCCGACAGGGCGAAGACCGTCCACACGATGGTCCGCGCCCGCACGCCGGCGAGCCGGCTCGCGGACGGGTTGATGCCGACCGACTCGACGAGCATGCCGAGCGCGGTGCGCCGCACCAGCAGCGCGACGAGCCCGAACACCCCGAACGCCACGAGGGTCGCGACGGGCAGGCCGAGCCAGTACCCCGCGCCGAGCGTCTTGAACGGGGCGCTGGTGACCGTGGTGATCTGCCCCTCGGTGATGAGCATCGCGACGCCGCGCCCGGCGGTCATGAGGATGAGCGTGGCGATGATCGGCTGGATGCCGAGCACGGAGACGAGGAACCCGTTCCACACGCCGAGCACCAGGCCGAGCACCAGCGCCATGCCGATCGCCAGGAACACGGTCGTGGGCGACGCCGGGTCCGGCGCGCCCGCGATGAAGGTGAGGGCCACCGCCCCCGAGATCGCGACCACCGCACCGACCGACAGGTCGATGCCGCGGGTGGCGATCACCAGCGACATGCCGAGCGCCACGAGCATGAGCGGGGCGCAGTTGCGCAGGATGTCGATCGGGGACCCGAAGAGGTGGTCGTCCAGGATCGACACGGACAGGAAGCCCGGGCGGACCGCCGTGTTGACCGCGAGCAGCGCCACGAGGGCGAGCACCGGCCAGAACAGGTGGTGGCGCGCGACCGCGCCGAGCCCTCCGGACTCGCCGTGGGCGTGCCCGGCGGCCGCCGGGGTGGGCGAGGTGGGCATCAGCGTTTCCCTCCGCTCGCGATGAGCTCGACGACGTCGTCGACGCCGACGGTATCGGTGTTGGTCAGCTCGGCGACCTTCTGCCGGTCGCGCATGACGGCGATGCGGTGGCTGAGCCGCACCACCTCCTCGAGCTCGGCGGAGATGAAGAGCACCGCCATGCCGCGCGACGCGAGGTCGGACACCAGGCGCTGGATCTCCGCCTTCGCGCCGACGTCGATGCCGCGCGTGGGCTCGTCGAGGATGAGCAGCTCGGGCGCGGTGGCGAGCCAGCGCGCCAGGAGCACCTTCTGCTGGTTGCCGCCCGAGAGGTTGCGCAGCAGCGCGTCCGGGTTGGCGGGGCGGATGTTCAGCGCCTCGACGTAGCGCTGCACGATCTCGTCCACCTGCCGGTCCGGGAGCCGGCGCAGCCAGCCGCGCTCCGCCTGCAGACCGAGCACGATGTTCTCGCGCACGGTGAGGTCGGCGACCACGCCCTCGGCCTTGCGGTCCTCCGAGGAGAACGCGATCTTGCGGGAGATCGCCGCGCGCGGGTTCCGCAGCCGGGCGAGGGCGCCCCGCACGCGCAGCGTGCCGGTGTCCGCCCGGTCCGCCCCGGCCAGCAGGCGCGCCACCTCCGTGCGCCCGGAGCCCAGCAGGCCGGCCAGCCCCACGACCTCGCCCTCGTGGACGTCCAGGTCGAACGCCTGCACGGCGCCGCGTCGTCCGAGGCCCACCGCCTGGACGAACGGCGCGCCCTGCGTCGTAGCGACGGCGTGCTCGGTGCGGACCTCCAGGTCCTCGAGCACCTCCATCGAGCGGCCGATCATCCGCGAGACGAGCTCCGTGCGGGTGAGCTCGGAGGTGCGGTACTCCCCCACCCGCACGCCGTTGCGCAGCACGGTCATGCGGTCCGACAGCTCGAAGACCTGCTCCAGGAAGTGCGAGACGAACAGGATCGCGACGCCCTGGTCGCGCAGCCGCCGCACGACGGAGAAGAGCCGTGCCACCTCGTCGGCGTCGAGGCTGGAGGTGGGCTCGTCGAGGATGAGCACCTTGGCGTCCACCACCATGGCCCGGCTGATCGCGACGAGCTGCTGCACGGCGATCGAGTGCGAGCCCAGCGACGACGCGGGGTCGATGTCGAGGCCCATCGTGGCCAGGTGCTCGGCCGCCCGGCGACGCGTGCGGGGCCAGTCGATGGCGCCCAGCCGCCGGGGCTCGTTGCCGAGCATGATGTTCTCCGCGACCGTGAGGTTCTCGCAGAGGTTGACCTCCTGGTACACGGTGGCGATCCCCGCGGCCTGCGCCTCGCCCGGGCCGGAGAACCGGTGCGGCTCGCCGTCGACGAGGATCTCGCCGGAGTCGATGCCGTAGACGCCGGTGAGCGCCTTGATCAGCGTGGACTTGCCCGCGCCGTTCTCGCCCATCAGCGCGTGCACCTCGCCGGGGAGGAGCCGCAGGTCGACCCCGTCGAGCGCCTTGACCCCCGGGAACTCGATGGAGATCCCGGTCATCTCGACGACGGGGCGCGCGTCCTCGACCCCGTCGCTGGGAGGGCTGCCGGTGGCACCGGCCTCCGATGACGTCATCCTTGACCTTCCGTGGAGCGCGGTGGGTGCGGAGCGGCGTCCGCGCCGCACCCACCGCGGGTCTCGGTGGAGCTGGTTCGTTCGGTACCGGCGATCAGTACTGCCGGTCCGGCAGGGCCTCCTTGGCGGCCTCCTGGTCGAACGCCTGGTCCTCGACCACGATCCGCTTCTGGACCTCCTCGCCGGCGATGACCTTCTCGGCGATCTCCGCGAGGTCCGGGCCGAGCAGCGGGTTGCACTCGACGATGTAGTTGATCTTGCCGTCCGCGAGCGCCTGCATGCCGTCCTTGACGGCGTCGATCGTGATGATCTTGATGTCCTCGCCCGGCACCTTGCCGGCGGCCTCGATGGCCTCGATCGCGCCCAGGCCCATGTCGTCGTTGTGGGCGAACACCAGGTCGATGTCGTCGTGCTTCTGCAGGAAGCCCTCCATCACCTGCTTGCCCTCGGTGCGGGTGAAGTTGCCCGTCTGGGAGTCGATGATCTCCAGGTCGCTGCCCGCGATGGCCGACTCGAACCCGGTCTTGCGGTCGATCGCCGGTGCGGCGCCCGTGGTGCCCTGCAGCTCCACGACCTTGTAGCCCTCGCCGTCGTACTGCTCCTTGGCCCACTCGCCGGCCATCTCGCCCTCGAGCACGAAGTCCGAGCCGATGAACGACTCGTACAGCGACTCGTCGTCGCTGTCGACGGCGCGGTCGGTGAGGATCACGGGGATGCCCGCGGCCTTGGCCTCCTCGAGCACCGCGTCCCAGCCGGTCTCGACGACGGGCGAGAAGGCGATGACGTCGACCTGCTGCTGGATGTAGGAGCGGATCGCCTGGATCTGGTTCTCCTGCTTCTGCTGCGCGTCGGAGAACTTGAGGTCGAAGCCGTTCTCCTTCGTGAGCGTGTCCTGGATCGACTTCGTGTTGGCCGCGCGCCAGCCGGACTCGGCGCCGACCTGTGAGAAGCCGAGGACGATCGTGTCGGTCGCCGAGCCGCCCTCCGCGGGGCTCTCGCCGCCGCCCTGGGGGGCCTGCTCGCTGCTGCACGCGACGAGCGCCGTGGCCGTGAGTGCCGCGAGGACCGCCGCGCCGGCGCGCCTGAAGTTCTTGCCCATGTTCTCCTCCTCGAGACGCCGGCGACCGGGGTGATCCGGCCTCGGGGTCGACGTCGACCCACCGGCAGAGCCTGCGTTGTGACCGCTAACATAGCGGAGATGTGACCGGTCACATAGGGGCTTGCCACGATCCGACGTCACGATCCCGTAACGCCACCGGTGCCGCCGGCGATCGTCGTAGGTGGCGTCAGGAGCCTTCGTCGTCGAGCTCGTCCAGCTCCGCCGCGATCATCTCCACGATGGTGTCCACCGTGACGCCTGGGCCGTTGCTCAGCTCGCCGATCTTCTCGCGGTCCTTGAGCACCACGATGCGGTCGGCCAGGCGCACCACCTCCTCGAGCTGGGAGGAGATGAACACGACGGCGACCCCGTCGCCCGCGAGCGCGGCGACCCGCCGCTGGATGTCGAGCTTGGCGCCGATGTCGATGCCGCGGGTCGGCTCGTCGAGGATGAGGACGTGCGGCCGGGTGGCCAGCAGCCGGGCGAGCAGGACCTTCTGCTGGGTGCCGCCCGACAGCTCGCCGGCCGGACGGTCCAGGTCGTCGGGCGACAGGCGCAGGGCGTCGAGGTAGGTGTCGACGACCGCGTCCTGCTCGCCGCGGGACAGCGGCCGCGACCAGCCCCGCAGCGCCTGCAGGGCCAGCACGATGTTCTCCCGCGCCGTCAGCCCGGCGACGATGCCGTCCTCCCGCAGGTTCTCGCTCGACATCGCGATCCGGTGCCGCAGGGCGGCCCCCGGGGTGCGGAGCTGCACGCGCACGCCGTCCAGCCAGAGCTCGCCGCTGTCGGGGCGCTCCACCCCGCTCATGAGCCGGCCGAGCTCGGTGCGCCCGGAGCCGCGCAGTCCGGCGAACCCCACGACCTCGCCGCGGGACAGGTCGACGTCCGTGGGCTCGAGCGTGCCCCGGCGGCCGACGGACGTGGCCCGCAGCGTCGCCTCCCCGGACCCCGCGTAGTGGTGTGCCAGCCGCTGGGAGCGCAACGCCTGGAGCGCGTCGATGTCCTCGCCGATCATCTTCGAGATGAGCTCGGCGCGCTCCACCTCGGCCGTCCGGAACTCGCCCACGACGCGACCGCCCCGCAGCACCGTCATCCGGTCGCTCACCTCGAAGACCTGCTCGAGGAAGTGCGAGACGAACAGCACCGCGACGCCCTGGTCCCGCAGGCGGCGGACGACGCCGAGCAGGCGGGCGGCCTCCGCCTCGTCCAGGCTCGACGTGGGCTCGTCGAGCACGAGCACCCGCGGCTCCAGGACGATCGCCCGCGCGACGGCCACGAGCTGCTTGGTCGCCGGCGACAGCGCCTCCAGCGGGGCACGCGGGTCGACGTCCTCGAGGCCCAGCGTGGCGAGCGCGGCCGAGGCATGTTCCCTGGTCCTCGCCCAGTCGATGCCGTACCAGCGCCGCACCTCGTGGCCGATCATGACGTTCTCGGCGACCGTGAGGTGCGGGCTCAGCCGCGACTCCTGGAAGACCGTCGCGATGCCCTCCGCCCGGCTCCGGGCGACGCTCTCCGGCGTGCGGGGCTCGCCGTCGACCAGGACGTCCCCGGAGCGGATCGGCACCGTCCCGGTCAGCGCGCCGATGAGCGTCGACTTGCCCGCGCCGTTCTCCCCCATGAGCGCGTGCACCTCGCCCGGCCGCAGCGTCAGGTCCACGTCGTCGAGCACGAGCACGCCCGAGCGCTCCACGGTGATCCCGTACATCTCGACGACGGGGGCCGCCCGGTCGGCGGGTCCGGCCGCCGGCGTCACCGGTCGGCCTTCCGCGGCGGTGCGCTCGAGGACCGCGCCACGAACTGCGCCGGGATGCGCGTCACCGCGGGGATCTCCCGCTCCTCGATCGCGGCGCGCAGGACGTCGACCACCGAGACGCCGAGCGCGTCGAAGTTCTGCCGCACGGTCGTCAGCGGCGGGATGACGTGCTGCGCCAGGGGGATGTCGTCGAACCCGACGACGCTCAGGTCGCCCGGCACCGAGAAGCCCCGGTCGTGCAGCCCGTGCACGAGCCCGACCGCCATGTCGTCGTTCGCGACGAAGATCGCCGTGTAGTCCGGCAGCTCGCGGATCCCGCGCGCGAAGTCGTACGCGAAGTCCGCCGTCCAGTCCCCGACCACGATGGGGCGCTCGCGCAGCCCCCAGGACTTCGTCCGGGCGTGGAACGACCGCTCCCGCGTCCGGGCGTCGAGCCAGTCGAGCGGGCCGGCCAGGTGCAGGATGTCGCGGTGCCCGAGGGAGACGAGGTGGTCGACGGCCAGCGCCGTCCCCGCCTGCTGGTCGACGGTGACCGTGAGGAACGTCGGGTCCTTGTCGGGCTTGACCACGAGCACCGGGACGCCGACGGCGATGCGCCGCAGCGCCGCGATCGACGACGACCGCGGCGCGACGACGCAGAGCGCGTCGATGCCGAGCGCGAGGAGATGGTCGACGGCCTCCTGCGGGGTGATCTCCTCACCGGCCCGCAGGAGCACCGAGCTGACCTCGTAGCCCGAGGCCCGGGCCGCGGACTCGACGGCGTACAGCGTGCTGGTCGGCCCGAACGTCAGCGCGCTCTCGACGAGCACCCCGATGCGGCGGCTGCGCTGGGTGGCCAGGGCCCGCGCCGTCATGCTGGGGCGGTAGCCGAGCGCCTCGATGGCCTCCTCGACGCGGCGCCGGGTGGCCTCCCGGATGTGCGGGTGGTCGTTCAGCACCCGCGACACCGTCATGTGCGAGACGCCGGCGAGCTCCGCGACCTGCCGGATGTTCGGCTTGTCGGCGCCGGGACTCGCCATGCGGGGCCTCCATCGGGTTGGTCCGCCGACCGGCGGCACGGCGGCGACAGCCTACCGAACCGCCGGCCTCGAGCCGGGGGCCGTGCTCAGAGCCCCTGGGCCAGGCGGTAGTACACCTGGTTCCAGCGCACCTGGTCGGCGAACCCGCGGCGGGTGGTGGACTCGTCGATCACGAGCAGCTCGGTGCGCGCGATGTTCGCGAACACCTCGAACGCCTCGATCCCGGCCGCCGTCGACATCACCGTGTGGTGCGCGCCGCCCGCGGTCAGCCACGCCTCGGCCGAGGTGGTGAAGTCGGGGCGCGGCGCCCAGACGGCGCGGGCCACCGGCAGGTTCGGCAGGTCCTGGGTCGGCGGGACGACGTCGACCACGTTCGCGGTGAGGCGGAAGCGGTCGCGCATGTCGGCGAGCGAGACGACGACGGCGCCCTCGGTCGCGTCGGCGTCGAAGACCAGGCGGACCGGGTCCTCCTTGCCGCCGATGCCGAGCGGGTGGATCTCCACGCGGGGCGTCGACGTCGTGAGGGACGGGCAGATCTCGAGCATGTGCGCGCCGAGGATGAGCTCGGAGCCCGGGGTGAGGTCGTACGTGTAGTCCTCCATGAGGGAGGCGCCGCCGGGCAGCCCCTCGCCCATGACCTTGGCCGCGCGGACCAGGACGGCGGTCTTCCAGTCGCCCTCCGCGCCGAAGCCGTACCCCTTGCTCATGAGGCGCTGCACCGCGATGCCGGGCAGCTGGCGCAGGGCGCCGAGGTCCTCGAAGTTCGTGGTGAACGCCTTGGCGCCGCGCTCGACGAGGAACGCCTCCATGGCGATCTCCTGGCGCGCCGCGTAGCGCAGCGACTCGTGGCGCTCGCCGCCCTTCCGCAGCTCGTCCGCGACGTCGTACAGGTCCTGGTACTCCGCGACGAGCGCGTCGACGGCGGCCTCGTCGACGGCGTCCACGGCCGCGACCAGGTCGTTCACACCCCACGTGTTGACCGAGACGCCGAAGCGCAGCTCGGCCTCCGTCTTGTCGCCCTCGGTGACGGCGACGTTGCGCATGTTGTCGCCG
This sequence comes from Isoptericola peretonis, assembly GCA_023241745.1. Taxonomy (GTDB): domain Bacteria; phylum Actinomycetota; class Actinomycetes; order Actinomycetales; family Cellulomonadaceae; genus Isoptericola; species Isoptericola peretonis. Next base: position 341,908 of record JALQCY010000001.1, read on the forward strand.
AAGCGGACGAGCTTCAGCTCGTGCGTGGCGGCCCAGCCGGCCGCGCCGCGCACCCAGGTGCCCACGCGGCGGGACACGGCCGGGTTCGACACGTGCCCCACGACCGTCGTGCGCGCGACGCCGAGGCGCGTGGCCAGGTAGGCGTACTCGCGGTCGCCGTGCGCGGCCTGGTTGAGGTTCATGAAGTCCATGTCGATCTCCGCCCAGGGGAGCTCGACGTTCGCCTGCGTGTGCAGGTGCAGCAGCGGCTTGCGCAGCGCGTCCAGGCCGGAGATCCACATCTTGGCCGGGCTGAACGTGTGCATCCACGTGATGACGCCGAGCACCTTGTCGTCGGCGTTCGCGTCGAGCATCGCGCGGCGGATCGAGTCCGCGTCCTTGAGGACGGGCTTCCAGACGACGGTCGCGGGGACGTCGCTCGACGCGTCGAGCGCGCGGACGACCTCCTGCGACTGCTGGGCGACCTGCTCCAGAGCCTCGGGCCCGTACAGGTCCTGGCTCCCGGTGAAGAACCAGACCTCGCGGTCGGCGTACGGCTTGCTCATGAAAGTCCTCTCGAGGTTCGGGTGACGGGCGGGGGCGGCCGCTCAGTGCTGGCCGTAGACGTTCTGGTAGCGGGCGTAGAGGGAGTCGACGTGCTCCTGCGCGATGGGCAGCGGCTCCCCGAGCTGGCGCGACACGTGCACGGTGCGCGCCACCTCCTCGCACATCACGGCGGCCTTGACGGCGGCGCGCGCGTCCTTGCCGATGGTGAACGGGCCGTGGTTGCGCATGAGCACCGCGGGGCTGCGCGAGTCCTTCAGGGTCTCGACGATGCCGCGGCCGATCGAGTCGTCGCCGATGATCGCGAACGGCCCCACGGGGATGGGCCCGCCGAACTCGTCGGCCATCATCGTCAGCACGCAGGGGATCTCCTCGGCGCGCGCGGCCCACGCCGTCGCGTAGGTGGAGTGCGTGTGCACGACCCCGCCGACCTCGGGCAGGTGCCGGTACACGTAGGCGTGCGCGGCGGTGTCGGAGGACGGCGCGCGGTCGCCCTCGACGAGGTTCGCGTCCAGGTCGCAGACCACCATCGACCCGGGCGTGATGTCGTCGTAGGCGACGCCCGACGGCTTGATGACCAGCAGGTCCTCGCCGTCCGGGTTCGCGACCCGCTCGGAGACGTTGCCGGCGGTCCACACCACGAGCTCCCAGCGGGGCAGCTCGGCGTGCAGGGCCGCGACCTTCTCCTTGGCGGCGTCGACGGCGGCGCGCAGGTGCGCGGGGACCTCGGTGATCGGCATCGGGCTCGCTCCGTTTCTCGGTGTGCTCACGGTCGCTCTCAGAGTGCTTCGGTGGCGGCGCGCTCGACCGCGAGGCCGGCGGAGTACCGCTCCAGGTAGGTGGCGAAGCCGGCGACGTCGGCGGCGTCGGGCTCGGCGACGTCGAGGACGACGTCGGCGAAGACCCGCTCGCTCAGGTAGGCGTCGAGGGCGACGGCGTCGCCGGCCGGGGCCTCGGCGGCGGCCGCGGCGAACGCCGCGAGGACGGCGATGCCCCACGCGCCGCCCTCCCCCGCGGTCTGCCCGACGGCGACGGGCGCGTCGATCGCGCCGGCCAGCAGCCGCTGGGCCACGCCCGCGGTCCGGAACAGGCCGCCGTGGGCGAACATCGTGTCGATCGCGACACCCTCACCGTGCAGCACCCGCATGCCGAGCGCGAGCGTGCCGAACGCGCCGTAGAGCTGCGTGCGGGCGAAGTTCGCCAGCGTCAGGCGGCTGTCCGGGGTGCGCACCACGAGGGGGCGCCCCTCGTCGAGGCCGGTGATGGGCTCGCCGGCGAGGTAGTTGTACGCGAGCAGCCCGCCGCCGTCGGGGGCGCCGTCCAGCGCCGCCCGGAAGAGCGCGCCGAAGACGGCGTCGGGCTCGGCCGGCTGGCCGAGCGCGGCCGCGAACTGGCCGAAGACCCCGGCCCACGCGTCGAGCTCGCTGGCGCCGTTGTTGCAGTGCACCATCGCGACGAGGTCGCCGGCGGGGGTGGTCACGAGGTCGAGCTCGTGGTGGACGCTCTCCAGGGGCTGCTCGAGCACCACCATCGCGAAGATCGAGGTGCCCGCGCTGATGTTGCCGGTGCGGGGCGCCACCGAGCTGGTCGCGACCATGCCGGTGCCCGCGTCGCCCTCGGGCGGGCAGAGCAGCACGCCCGGCCGGAGGGTGCCCGTGGGGTCGAGCAGCGCCGCGCCCTCGGGGGTGAGCCGGCCGGCGTCCGCGCCGGCGGTCAGCACCTCGGGCAGCAGGCCCTCGACGTGCAGGCCCGGGCGCTTGGCGGCCACGAGGTGGCGGAACTGCTCGAGCATCCGGGCGTCGTAGTCGCGCGTGGCGGGGTCGACGGGGAACATGCCCGACGCGTCGCCGACGCCGAGCACGTGCCGTCCGGTCAGGGCGCGGTGCACGTAGCCGGCGAGCGTGGTGAACGACGCGATCTGCGGCACGTGCGGCTCGTCGTCGAGGATCGCCTGGTAGAGGTGCGCGATGGACCAGCGCAGCGGGATGTTGTACCCGAACAGCTCGGACAGCTCGGCGGCCGCCCGACCCGTGCTCGTGTTGCGCCAGGTGCGGAACGGCACGAGCAGCTCACCATCGGCGTCGAACGGCAGGTAGCCGTGCATCATCGCCGAGACGCCGAGGCCGGCGTAGGTCGTGGGGCGCACGCCGTAGCGCTCCTCGACGTCGGCCACGAGCGCGGCGTACGCGCCCTGCAACCCGGCGTGCACGGCGTCGAGCGAGTAGGTCCACACGCCGTCCGACAGCTCGTTCTCCCACGAGTGCGAGCCGCTGGCGACCGGCGCGTGGTCCGGCCCGATCAGGCACGCCTTGATGTTCGTGGAGCCGAGCTCGATGCCCAGCGAGGCGCGGCCCGCGGCGATCGCCTCTCGGATCGCGGACGTGCTGTCCGGCTGCCCCGCCTGCGTCATCGTTGCTCCGTCCCTGCCCGGCCGCCCGGGCGTCGTCGTGGTCGATCCATGTTAGCGCTCACATGCTGCCCGCCCAACCCGCTGCCCTCCGGGACCTTGTGGGCGCTCGTTCGGCGATGTTCACGAGGAGGACAGCGCCAGACGAGCGCCCACAACGATCGTCGCGCTACCTCCCGCGGTGCACGACGTCGAGCCGGGCGGGCTCGCTGCGCACCTCGCCGTGGGCGTTGGCGACGACGGCGCGCACGAGCAGGCCGTCCGGCTGGCGGCCGGCGTGCTTGATCGTCCAGCTCGCCGCGCCGTCGGTCGCGCGCGTGGCGGCGGCCGGTGCCGCCGACCAGCTCGCACCGTCGTCGTCCGAGGTCTCCCACGTGACGACCGGGGCCGGCGCGCCCTCCACGCGGACCTCGAAGCCGGCCGGCCGGTTGCCGCGCACGGTCACGTCGCGCGGCCCGCCCGCCACGACCGGCGCCTCGGCGCTCTGGTCCACCACGGGCCAGCCGTCCCGCCAGTCGAGGCGCTGCAGGCCGAGCGTCGGGAAGCCGGGGATCTCAGCATTCGCGCCGTCGTAGTAGTGGAACGCGAGGACGCCGTCCGACACCGACTGACCGCCCGGGCCCACCACCGCGCCGTGCGACCGGAGGATCACCGTGCCGCCGCCGTCGGCCATGTCCCGGCCGTCGGCGTCGAGGTACGGGCCGGCGACGTCGCGCGAGCGCCCGACCGCCACCCGGTACGTGCTGTCGAGGCCCTGGCAGCAGGCGTCGAACGACACGAACAGGTAGTACCAGCCGTCGTGGGCGTAGACGTACGGCGCCTCGACGGGGTTGCCCGGCATCATCCGGTCCACGAGGTGCGTGGCGTTCTCCAGCGCACCGTCGGCGAGCTTGCCGCTGGGCCACTCCAGCTCGACGAGGAAGATGCCGTACCAGTACGAGCCGATCGCCATGTACGGGGTGCCGTCGGCACCCTCGACGATGCCGGCGTCGATGGCGTTGAACGACTTGCCGCCCGCGATGTCGTGCGGGGAGCTGATGACCGGGCCCCGGTCGACCCACTCGTACTCCGGGTCGTCGGGGTCCAGCGTCGTGTTGGTCGCCAGGGCCGTGACCGACGTGTTCGTGCCGAAGCGGGACGCCGAGTAGTACAGGTAGTAGGTGCCGTCGTGCTCGTAGACCTCGGGCGCCCACAGGTTGTCCGGCAGGGTGCCCTGCCCGTCGGGCCCGGCGAAGCGCTCGTCGATCCATGCGGGGATCTCGTCCCAGACGGTGCCGTCGTACGCCCAGGTCACGCCCTCGTCGTGGCTCGACCACATCTGGACGGTGCCGCCGTTCTCCCGGTTGACCAGGCCCGTGGTGTAGACGCGCCAGGTGCCGTCGTCGTCGACGACGAGCGCCGGGTCGTGCACCGGGGCGGTCTCGCCCGTCACCGAGAGGCCGCCGGTGGGCAGCGACGACGCTGCGGGCCGGCCCGGCTCGGCGGCGCCCGGCTGTGCCGTCGCCGTGCCGACCGTCGCGGCCGCGACCAGCGACGTCGCCAGCAGCGCCGCCGCCAGAGCTCCGGCCGTCGCGGCGCGGACCCGCCTGATGGAGCTGTGCATCGTGACTCCTCTACAACGATGTAGAACTGCGAACGCGGAGAATCTACCGACCCGCCGCGACGGCGGTCAACGAGCCCGGGCGGTCAGCGCGCGGGCGGGGGCGCGGTGCTCGACCGCACGACGAGCTCCGGCACGATGCGCTCGGTCGCCGCCTCGTTGCCCGCCGTGCCCGCGGTGCCCGGGGCCTCCTGCCGCGCGAGCGCCTCCACCACCATCGCCACGCTGCGCTCCCCCAGCACGCCGAAGGGCTGTCGCACCGTGGTCAGGGGCGGGACGAAGTACGCGGCGCCCGCGACGTCGTCGAACCCCGCCACCGACACGTCGTCGGGCACCGACAGGCCCCGCTCCCAGAACGCCCGCAGCATGCCGAGCGCGAGCTGGTCGTTGCCGGCGAACACGGCGGTGGGGCCCTCCTGCGCCACGACGGCCTCCGCCAGGTCGCGGCCCGCGGCGTAGCCGTCCTCCGCGGACCACGTGCACAGCCGCGGCCGGCTCGGGACGATGCCGCGCGCCTCCAGCGCCTCGCGCCAGCCGGCGGCGCGCTCGCGCGCGTCGAACCAGTCCTGCGGCCCGGCCACGTGCAGCACGTCCCGGTGCCCCAGGTCGAGCAGGTGGTCCGTGATCGCCCGGGCACCGCCCCGCTGGTCGACGGCCAGGGACAGCGTCGTCGGTCCGGCCGCGGTGGTGCTGACGTCGCGCGGCAACCGCTCCAGCGCGGCGACCACGAGGACCGGCACGGGCGCCCGGAACGACTCCACCGCGGCGGCGACGTCGTCCTGCGGCGCGATGACGACGATCGCCTCGACGTCCTGGTCCATGAAGTGCTCCAGGGCCTCGTGCATCGCCTCGGCGTCGTACCGCCGCAGCGTCGCGACGGAGACGAAGTAGCCCTGGTCGCGGGCCGCGCCCTCGATCGCGATGAGCGTGCTGGTCGGCCCGAACAGCGCCGACCCCGTCGTCACCACACCCAGGGTGGCGGAGCGGGCCGTGGCCAGCGCCCGGGCGGCGCTGTTGCGCCGGTAGCCGAGGGTCGCGATCGCGTCGAGCACGCGCTCCCGGGTCTCGCCGCGCACGCTCGGGTGCTCGTTCAGCACCCGGGAGACCGTCTGGTGGGAGACGCCCGCGACGGCCGCGACATCAGCCATGGACGGCCGCCGCGACGCCCGCGCGGCGGCCTGCCCGGCGGCTCGGCTCATCGCTCCTCGGCCGCGTTCCTCGCGTCGACCTCGTCGAGCACCCGGCGCAGATACGTGAGCGTGAGCTTGCCCGCCGCCCGGTCGTACTGCTCCTCGTAGCCGTGCTTGGTGTACATGGCGAGGTTGCGCTTGGAGTCCTTGCCCGTGAACGCCCAGACCTCGGTCACCTCGGACGGCAGGAACTGCAGGATCGCGAACATCAGCGACGTGCCGATGCCCTTGGCCTGCTGGTCCGGCGCGACGGCGAGCCGCCCGATCGTGGCGCGCGACCCCTCGATCTCCAGCCGCAGCGACCCCACCAGGCGGTGGCCCTCCCACGCGCCGACCGTCACCACGTCGTCGCGCGCCATGTCGTCGCGCAGCTCGTGCAACGTCTGCGTCAGCGGCGGGATGTGCGGGTCGTCGTACAGCTGCGCCTCGCTGACGAACGCCGCCCGCCGCAGCGTCAGCAGCTCGCCCGCGTGCGCGTCGTCGACCAGCTCGATCCGCAGGGTGTTGTCGCCGCCCTCGTTCTGGACTTCCTGGGCGCCGGTGCCGCGTGCCTCGCTCATGGGGACATCGTCGCAGACGGACCGCGGACGTGTCGTCGCACCTCCGGGACGGTCGGTCACAATGAGCAGGTGACCACCGAATGGGTGCTGACCCTCTCCTGCCCCGACCGCCCGGGCATCGTGCACGCCGTCGCGGGGACGCTCGCGGAGCACGGCGGCAACATCACCGAGTCGCAGCAGTTCGGCGACCCGGCGTCGGGGCTGTTCTTCATGCGCGTGCAGGTGGAGGCGTCCACGGGCCGCGACGAGCTGGTCGCGGCGCTGACGCCGGTCGCGGAGCGGTTCGCCATGACGTGGGAGCTGGACGTCGTCGGGCGTCGGCTGCGCACGCTGGTGCTGGTCAGCAAGGCGGCGCACTGCCTGGTGGACCTGCTGTACCGCGAGCGGTACCAGGGGATGCCGGTGGAGGTGGTGGGCGTCGTCGGCAACCACCCGGACCTGGCGGACATGGCCGAGTTCTACGGCAAGCCGTTCCACCACGTGCCGGTCACGAAGGACACGAAGGCCGCGGCGGAGGGCCGGCTCCGCGACCTGGTCGCGGAGCTCGACGTCGAGCTGGTCGTCCTCGCCCGGTACATGCAGATCCTGTCGGACGAGCTGTGCCGTGACCTCGAGGGCAAGGTCATCAACATCCACCACTCGTTCCTGCCCAGCTTCAAGGGCGCCCGGCCCTACGCGCAGGCTCACGACCGCGGAGTGAAGCTCATCGGCGCGACGTCGCACTACGTGACGGGCGACCTCGACGAGGGCCCGATCATCGAGCAGGACGTGGAGCGCGTGGACCACTCGCGCGCCGTCGCCGACCTGGTCGCCCTCGGTGAGGACGTCGAGCGGCGCACCCTCGCCCGCGCCGTCCGCTGGCACGCCGAGCACCGCGTCCTGCTCGACGGCCACCGCACGGTCGTCTTCCGCTGATCTCCGGCGTCGAGGAGCCGGTCAGGCCACCGACACCTCGACGAGCGTGTTCCACGGGTCGTCGAACCGCAGGGTCCGGCCGTCGTCGCGCGCCGCGACGCCGGCGTGCCTCAGCCGGTCGGCGAGCGCGCCGACCTCGTCGCGCGTCGGCACCGTGAGCGCCACCTGACCGAGCCCGAGCGTGGCGGCCCGCGGACCTGCGCCGGCGCTGTTCCAGGTGTTCATCGCCATGTGGTGGTGGTACCCGCCGGCGGCGACGAACAGCGCGCCGTGGAACGTCGCCATGATCTCGAAGCCGAGGGTGTCGACGTAGAACTTCTGCGCCGTGGGGATGTCGCCCACCTGCAGGTGGACGTGCCCGACCTGCGCGGCCTGGCCCGCCGTGCCGGCCAGGGCGGCCTCGGTGAGGTGCCGCTGCAGGAACTGCTGCGGGTCGAACCAGTCGGAGCCCATGGCCACGTGGCCGCCGCCGTCGTGCTGCCAGGTGTCGCGCGGGCGGTCCCAGTAGAGCTCGATGCCGTTGTCCTCGGGGTCGGTGAAGTAGAACGCCCGCGACACCCAGTGGTCGGCGTTCCCCGCGAACCGCGACAGCGGGTGCTGTGCCGCGTGGGCGACGGCGGCGGCGAGCGCCTCCTCGGTGTCGAACAGCACGGCCGTGTGGAACAGCCCGGCCTGGTTCCGCGCGGTCGCCGGTAGGCCCGGCGTGTGCTGCAGCGCGACGACGGGCACCCCGCCGCGCCCCAGCACCACCCGGTCCGGAGCGGCGAGCGCGGGGATCTCGTCGAGCGCGATCGCCTCGCGGTAGTAGGCGCTCATCGAGCCGAGGTCGCCCACGTGCAGGGTGACGGCGCCCATCGCGGTCTCGGCTGCGAGGACGTCGGACTGGCGGGACGGCGTGGACATGGTCGGCTCCTGGTGCTGGGTCGGGGCGGTCGAGGGGAGGCTCAGAGCAGGGCGAACCCGGTGGTCCACTGCGTCTGCTCGCCGGCGGCGAGGGTCAGCTGCAGGAACCCGAGGGCCTCGAGCTCGCGGGCGCGCTTCAGAGGGCCGGCGTCGACGACGCGGACCGCGGACCCGTCGAACGCGGCGGCGAACGCGGCCTTGGCGGGTGCGTCGTCACCTGCGACGAGGACGCTCGTCGGCACGCTGCCGACGGCGCCGGTCACGAGCGTCGCGGCGAAGTTCGTGTTGAACGCCTTGAGCACGGTCGCGCCGGGGAGCTTCTCCGCGAGCCCGGCCGCGGCGGAGGAGTCGGCGGGAACGACGAGCGCGTCGAAGGTGGCGAAGTCGAGCGGGTTGGTGAGGTCGACGACGGTGCGGCCGGCGAGCCGGTCGCCGTAGGTCGAGACGACGTCGTCCAGTGCCGGGTACGGCAGGGCGAGGACGACGATCTCCCCCGTGAGCGGCTCGCCGAACGCGGTCGCGGTGACGGCGGCGTCCACGGCCGCGGCCTTGGCGACGTCGCGGGCGACGACCTGCACGTCGTTCCCGCCGGCGAGCGCAAGGCCCGCGATCGCGGAGCCCATGTTCCCGGCGCCGAGGATGCTGATGGTGGCCATGGTTCCTCCTGAGAATCTGTCGTCGACCTGTTTGGTTGACGCTACAACCAACATAGGGCGCTATAGTTGTAGCGTCAACCTTCGTTCGAGGGTGACGGACCAGGAGGGCGATCCCGTGACGACGACCGAGCGCACGACGGCGGCCGACGACGAGCCGCGCTGGCTCGACGCCGAGCAGATGCGCACATGGCTCCGGCTGCAGGCGGTGATCGAGCTGCTGCCCGCCACGCTCGACCAACAGCTGCGCCGCGACGCCGACCTCACCCACTTCGAGTACATGGTCCTGGCAATGCTGTCCGAGGCGCCCGAGCGCGCCCTGCGCATGACGGTGCTCGCGCGCCTCACCAGCGCCACCCTCCCCCGGCTCTCGCACGTGGCGCGCCGGCTCGAGCTCCGCGGCTACGTCGAGCGCTGCACCGCCGCCGACGACCGGCGCGCGACCATCGCCCACCTCACCGACGAGGGCTGGCGCAAGGTCGTCGCGAGCGCCCCCGGCCACGCTCGCACGGTGCTCCAGGACGTCTTCGACGACCTCGACCCCGACGAGGTCCGCACCCTCGCGGGCGCGCTCGTCAAGATCCTCGCGCACATCGACCCGCACGACCGATTCGGCCTCGGCGAGCGCGCTGCCCGCTGACGCATCGGCCGCCGCCGGTCGCCCCCACCACGCCCCTCGCACCGCCCTCCGGACAGAGATCCATGCCCGAGGCTTGTATCGAAAACGTTTTCTATCTACTCTCGAGACGTCGGCGACCCCGACCGCTCGATGACGAGGCCTCGTGGCCGAGCACCACTCAAGGATGAGCAGGCTCGAGAACGAAGGATGGGATCGATGAATCGAACGACGACACGATGGCGTGCGGCCGTGGGGGCGGCGGTGGCCGGGATCGGCCTGGTCGCCTCGACGGCGCTGGTCGCCTCGACCGCGCTGACCGCCCAGGCGGCCGGCTCCACCCTGCATGCCGCCGCCTCCGACCAGGGGCGGTACTTCGGCACGGCGCTCGCGCAGGGCAAGCTGAACGACTCGCAGTACACGACCATCGCCGACCGCGAGTTCGGCATGATCACGGCCGAGAACGAGATGAAGATGGACGCCACCGAGCCGCAGCGGGGGGTGTTCAACTACTCCGCCGGCGACCGGATCCTCGACTGGGCCGTCGGCCACGGCAAGCAGGTGCGCGGCCACGCGCTGGCGTGGCACTCGCAGCAGCCGGGGTGGATGCAGCAGATGGAGGGCCAGCAGCTGCGCCAGGCGATGCTCAACCACGTCACCCAGGTGGCCACGCACTACCGCGGCAAGATCTACGCCTGGGACGTCGTCAACGAGGCGTTCGAGGACGGCAGCTCCGGAGCCCGCCGCAACTCCAACCTCCAGCGCACCGGGAACGACTGGATCGAGGCGGCGTTCCGCGCCGCCCGGGCCGCCGACCCGAACGCGAAGCTCTGCTACAACGACTACAACATCGACAACTGGAGCCACGCCAAGACGCGGGCCGTGCACGCGATGGTCGCCGACTTCAAGTCCCGCGGCGTGCCGATCGACTGCGTCGGCCTCCAGGCGCACTTCAACAGCGGCAACCCGGTGCCGAACAACTACCACGAGACGCTGCAGCACTTCGCCGACCTGGGCGTGGACGTGCAGATCACCGAGCTGGACATCGAGGGCTCGGGCAGCTCCCAGGCCCAGCAGTACTCCGGTGTGACGCAGGCGTGCCTCGCCGTCGCCCGCTGCACGGGCATCACCGTGTGGGGCGTGCGGGACACCGACTCGTGGCGCGCCAGCGGCACGCCCCTCCTCTTCGACGGCAACGGGCAGAAGAAGGCCGCGTACACCTCGGTGCTGAACGTGCTCAACGACGGCGAGGGTGAGCCCGGGGGCGGCGAGACGACCCCGCCCCCGACCGGCGGCGACGGGTGCACCGCCACCTACTCCGAAGGCCAGAAGTGGGGAGACCGCTTCAACGGCACCGTCACCGTCCGGGCGGACCGCGCGATCTCGTCGTGGGCGGCGACGGTGACCGTCGGCGCGAGCCAGCGGATCACCGCCACCTGGAGCGGTACGCCGACGTGGGACTCCTCGGGCAAGGTCATGACGATGCGCCCGAGCGGGAGCGGTGCGCTGGCAGCCGGCCAGTCGACGTCGTTCGGCTTCACGGTGATGCACGGCGGCGACTGGACCTGGCCGACCGTGAGCTGCTCGGCGTCCTGAGCCGCTGAGCCCGGGCTGCGCGCCCTCAGGCGGCGCCGGTGATGGCGGCGAGGATCTCCTCGTGCGCGGCGGTGGCCGGGAACGAGCCGTTGTTCCGGCCGTGGCGCAAGACCTCGATGCGGTCGGAGACGGCGCGCACGTCGTTGAGGTTGTGGCTGATGAGGATCACGCCGAGCCCGAGCTCGCGCAGCCGCTGGATGTGCGTGAGCACCTCGGCGGTCTGCGCCACCGACAGCGCGGCCGTCGGCTCGTCGAGCACCACGATGCGCGGCTGGCCGATGAGGGTGCGCGCGATCGCGACCGCCTGCCGCTGCCCCGCCGACAGGTTCCGCAGCGGGGTGCGCACCGACGGGATGCGGACGGTGAGGTGCTCCAGCAGCGTGCGGGTCTCGGTCTCCATCTCGCCGTCGCGCAGCAGGCCGCCCCGGCCGCGGAGCTCCTGGCCGAGGAAGACGTTGGCCGTGACGTCGAGGTTCTCGCAGACGGCGAGGTCCTGGAACACGCTCGCGACGCCCAACTGGTTCGCGGCCGACGGCGAGGAGATCGTGACGGGCTCGCCGTCGATCTCGACCTGCCCCGAGCTGGGGGTCAGCACTCCCGCCACCACCTGGGCGAGCGTCGACTTGCCCGCACCGTTGTCGCCGACCAGGGCGACCACCTCGTACGGGTGCACCTCGAGATCCACGTCGACGAGGGCCTCGACGGCGCCGAAGTACTTGCTGACCTGCCGCAGCGCGAGCAGCGGCGTCCGTCCCCTCACGGGTTCTCCTTCCCAGTCCGGACCTGACCCACGGTGACGACGGCCGACCCGCGCGGTTCGTCGGGCTGCTCCAGCAGGTCGGTGTGCTGCAGCGCGAGCGCGAGCGCGCCCTCCAGCTCGGCGCGCGTCCCCAGCGCGGCGGGCACCACCTCGAGGGGGGTGACCTGCTGCAGCAGGGTGCGACGGCGCAGCGTCTCCCGCAGGGGACCGAGGAAGACCTCGCCCGTGGCGGCCAGCGCTCCCCCGACGACGACGAGCTCCGGGTTCAGCGACGTCGCCAGCCCGGCCACGACGCCGCCCACCACCGTACCGGCGTCCGCGACGATCTCCCGACAGCCGGGGTCGTCCTCGTTCGCCAGCCGCACGACGTCGGCGAGGGTGAGGTTGCCGTGGCTGCTGCGCAGCGGCTCCAGCAGCGCCCGGTCGCCCACCACGGTGTCGAGGCAGCCTCGGCTGCCGCACGAGCAGATGTTGCCCGCCGGGTCCACCTGCACGTGCCCGATCTCCCCGGCCGTGCCCGCGACGCCGCGGTGCACCCGGCCCGCGAGCACGATGCCCGCGCCGACGCCGTTCCCGGCCCGCACGTACAGCGCGTCGTGCACGTCGCGCGCCGCGCCGACGGTGCTCTCGGCGAGCGCGCCGAGGTTCGCGTCGTTGTCCACGAACACGGGCCGGGCCAGCCGCTTGGACAGGACCTGCGCCACCGGCACGCCGTCCCACCCGCGCAGGATCCCCCGCACGGTGACCTGCCCGCTGGACGCGTCGACCGGCGCGGGCAGCCCGAGCCCGATGCCGAGCACCTCGTCGAGCTCCGACCCGACGCGCTCGAGCAGGTCGACGACGAGCAGCGCCGCCCGGTCGAGGCTGGTGTCCGCGCGGTGCTCCGCCGGCAGGGGCAGCACCTGCTCGGCGAGGATCTCGTGCGAGACGTCGGCGACGGCCACGGTCAGCTGCCGCGTGCCGACCAGCACCCCGGCGACGAGGCCCACGCGGTGGGCCAGGGTGACGAGCTGCGCCCGCCGGCCCGAGCGGACGGTGTTGCGCACCTCGACGAGCTCCGCGGCGACGAGCTCCTTGACGATGGTCGACACGGTGGCCGGGGAGAGCCCGGTGGCCCCCGTGAGCTCGACCTGGGTGAGGCCGCCGTGCCGTTTCACGGCGTCGACGACGCGCGCGCGGTTCGCCTCGCGCAGCGACGACTGCGAACCCGCCATCGGCAGCCGTCCTCTCACGCCGGGGAGTCTATGGTGCGACGGCGCGCGGGACGGCGGTCGTCCGCCGTCCCGCGCGCCGCGGAGTGGTGCGTGCTCGTCAGCGCAGCACCGAGGCGCGGCGCTTGTTGTAGATGTCGAACGCGACGGCGAGCAGCAGCACGAGGCCCTTGACGACCTGCTGCATCGACTGCGGCACGCCCATCAGCTGCATGCCGTTCGACATGACGGCCATGATCAGACCACCGATCATCGCCCCGCCCACGCGGCCGACACCGCCCGTGGTGGAGGCGCCGCCGATGAAGCACGCCGCGATCGCGTCGAGCTCGAACATGTTGCCCGCGCCCGGCTGGGCGCCGTTCATGCGCGAGGAGTACACGATGCCGGCCACCGACGCCAGGACGCCCATGTTCACGAAGATCCAGAAGTTGACCTTCCGGACCTTGACGCCCGACAGCTCGGCCGCGTGCCGGTTGCCGCCGACGGCGTACACGTGCCGCCCGAACACCGACTTCTGCGTGATGAGCGTGTACGCGATGATCAGCACCGCGAGGATGATCAGGACGATCGGCAGACCGCGGGAGATCGACAGCTGGTAGCCGAACCACATGACCACGGCGGCGATCACGACGAGCTTGACGACGAACAGCGGCATCGACTCGACCGTCTGCTGGTACGCGATCTTGCCCTGGCGGGTGCGCCACTGGCTGACGGCGTACCCGATCACGGCGATCGCGAAGATGACCAGGGTGAAGACGTCGAACCCGTAGCCGCCGAGCAGGCCGTTGAGGAACCCGTTGGCGATGTCGTAGTAGGTGCCGCCGAAGGGCGACAGCGACTTGTTGTCGAGCACCAGGAACGTGAGCCCCCGGAACAGGAGCATGCCCGCCAGGGTGACGATGAAGCCCGGGATCCCGACGTAGGCCACCCAGAAGCCCTGCCAGATGCCGACGAGGAGGCCGACCACGAGGGCGGCCAGCACGCCGAGGTACCAGGGCATGCCCTCCCGCACGACGACGACCGCGCTCACGGCGCCGGTGAGGGCCACCACCGAGCCGACGGACAGGTCGATCTGCCCGGCCACGATGATCATCACCATCCCGATCGCGAGGATCAGGATGTACGAGTACTGCAGGACGATGTTCGTCAGGTTCGTCGGCGAGAGGAAGTTCGGGTTCAGGGCGGCGAAGAGCACGACGATCGCGAGGAACGCGATGACGATGCCGCTCTGGCGCATGTTCCGGGTCAGGATGTCCCGGACCGAGTCGATGGCGTTCATGAGGCGGTTTCCTTCGTGGGCAGGGGCTGGTCGCGCTCGATCGTCATGAGCTCCATGAGGCGCTCCTGCGTCGCCTCGGCGACGGGGAGCTCACCGGTGATCCGACCGAAGGCGAGGGTGTACACGCGGTCGCAGATGCCGAGCAGCTCGGGAAGCTCGGACGAGATGACGACGACCGCCTTCCCCGCCGCGACCATCTTGTTGATGATCGTGTAGATCTCGAACTTGGCACCGACGTCGATCCCTCGGGTCGGCTCGTCGAGGATGAGCACGTCGGGGTCGGTGTACAGCCACTTGGACAGCACGACCTTCTGCTGGTTGCCGCCGGAGAGCTTGCCGACGTCGACCAGGACGTTCGGGGTCTTGATGTTGAGGGAGCCGCGGTAGTCCTCGGCGACCCGGAGCTCCTCGTTGCCGTTCACCCAGCCGCGGGGGGCCAGCTTGTCCAGGCTCGCCGCCGAGATGTTGTGGCGGATGTCGTCGATGAGGTTGAGGCCGTAGTGCTTGCGGTCCTCGGTCGCGTACGCGATGTTGTGCCCGATCGCCTCGGACACGTTGCGGATCTGGATCGGCTTGCCGTCCTTGAAGACCTCGCCGCGGATGTTGCGCCCGTAGGTGCGGCCGAAGATGCTCATCGCGAGCTCGGTGCGCCCGGCGCCCATGAGGCCCGCGATGCCGACGACCTCGCCGGCCCGCACGTTGAACGAGGCGTCGACGATGATCTGCCGGCCGATCTGGGTCGGGTGGTCGACGCTCCAGTTCTCCACCCGCAGCACCTCGTCGCCGACGACGGACGAGCGCTCGGGGTAGCGGTGCTCGAGGTCGCGGCCCACCATCCCGCGGATGATGCGGTCCTGGGTGGAGCCCTCCTCGGACATGTCGAGGGTCTCGATCGTCCGCCCGTCGCGGATGATCGTCGTGCGGTCCGCGATCTCCTCGATCTCGTTGAGCTTGTGCGAGATGATGATCGACGTGATGCCGTGCCCCTTGAGCTGACGCAGCAGCTCGAGCAGGTGCTCCGAGTCGTCGTCGTTGAGCGCGGCGGTCGGCTCGTCGAGGATGAGCAGCTTGACCTCCTTCGAGAGCGCCTTGGCGATCTCGATGAGCTGCTGCTTGCCGACGCCGAGCTGGCTGACGGGCGTCGTCGGGTTCTCCTTCAGGCCCACCCGCTGGAGCAGCTCGGCGGCCCTGCGGTTCGCCGAGTTCCAGTCGATCATGCCGAACCGGTTCCGGGTCTCGTTGCCGAGGAAGATGTTCTCGGCGACCGACAGGTACGGCACCAGGGCGAGCTCCTGGTGGATGATGACGATGCCGCGCTGCTCGGAGTCGTTGATCGACCCGAACTCCGCGGGGGCGCCGTCGAAGACGATCTCGCCGTCGTAGGTGCCGTGCGGGTAGACGCCCGACAGCACCTTCATGAGCGTGGACTTCCCCGCGCCGTTCTCACCGCAGATGGCGTGGATCTCGCCCTGCTCCACGGTGAGGGTGACGTCCGACAACGCCTTGACGCCCGGGAACTCCTTGGTGATGGAGCGCATCTCCAGGATCGTGCTCATCTGCGCTCTCGTCCCTCCTTCGATGGGGTGCGCCGCCGCCGGACGTGTCCGCGGCGGGCCCGGGAGCGGGCCCGCCCGTGCCGCCTGACCCCGGGGGGCGGCGGCGGGCGGGCCCGCCCGTGCGGGTCATGACCTGCGGATCACTCCGCCTGACCGGCCTTGACCTCGTCGGCGGTGAAGTACCCGGAGTCGATCAGCACGGGCTGGATGTCGTCCTTGAACACCGTCTCGACCTCGAGCAGGTACGACGGCACGACCTTCACGCCGTTGTCGTACGTGTCGGTGTCGTTCGCCTCGGGCTCCTCGCCCTCCACGAAGGACTGCGTCGCCTTGACGGCCTGCTCGGCCAGGAGGCGCGTGTCCTTGAAGATCGTCGAGGACTGGACGCCCTCGTCGATGAGCTTGATGTTGGCGATCTCGGCGTCCTGGCCGGTGACGACCGGCAGGCCGTCCTCGAGCGTCGGGCCCATGCCCGCACCCTTGAGCGCGTTGATGATGCCGCGCGAGAGCACGTCGGCCGGCGCGAGCACGCCGTCCAGCTTCTCGCCGCCCTGGTAGGTGGACGTGAGCAGGTCTTCCATGCGCTTCTGGGCGGTCTCCAGCTCCCAGCGCTGGGTGGTGACCTGGCCGAAGTCGGTCTGGCCGGACGGGACGACGATCGTGCCGTCGTCGATCAGCGGCTGGAGCACCGACATCGCACCGTCGAAGAAGAAGCCCGCGTTGTTGTCGTCGGGCGAGCCGGCGAAGAGCTCGATGTTGTACGGGCCCTTCTCGCCGGTGGGCTCGTCGTTCTCGTCCAGGTAGCCGAGGCCGCGGAGCAGGGCGTTCGCCTGCGCCACGCCGACCGCCTCGTTGTCGAACGTCGTGTAGAAGTCGACGTTCTCGCTGTCGCGGATCAGGCGGTCGTACGCGATGACCGGGATGTTCGCGGCGGCGGCCGCGTCGAGCTGGCTGGTCAGCGCGGTGCCGTCGATCGAGGCGATGACGAGGGCGTCGACGCCCTCGGTGATCATCGAGTCGATCTGCTGGGTCTGGGTGGGGATGTCGTCGTTCGCGAACTGCAGGTCCACGGAGTAGCCGAGGTCCTCCAGGCCCTTCTTGACGTTGTTGCCGTCCTGGATCCAGCGCTCGTAGGTCTGCGTCGGCATCGCGACGCCGATCTTCACGTCCTGGTCGCCGTTGCCGGCGCCCTCGTCCCCGCTGCCGCTCCCGGCACCCTCACCGCCGCATGCGGCCAGTGTCAGCGTCAGGGCCGCACCAGCGGCCACCGCGCTCATCGTCTTGGCGAGTCGCATCCTCGCGCTCCTTCTCGTCGTCGAGGGTCCCCCGGCGGCGACCCTCGCCGCCGGTGCCCGGACGCCGGGATCACCCCGGACGGCCGAGCCGGTCCGCGGTCCAGATTGCTGTGTTCGAGTTCCGAAGTCAAAGTCTGACCGCGACAAACCGATAACGATCGCGTCACGACCGTTCCTCGGCCAGGATGCGCAACGGCGGAGGGCCGCCCGACAGTTGCCTGTCGCACGGCCCTCCGCCTCCGGGTGCTGCGGCCGGTTCGTTCGCCCCTCGAACACAACGCGGGGCGCCCCGGCGCTCGTCAGCGCTGCAGGTCCACCAGCACCGCCACGGTCCGCGGCGGCACCGTCACCGTGCCGGTGCGCCGGTCCCACCGCGTCTCGCGGACCACGGGGTCGCCGCCCTCGCGCTGCACCGCCGAGAGCCGGTAGTCGCGTCCGCGCAGCTCCGGCAGATCGAGCGTCACCGCCTCGGGCGAGGCGTTGAAGACCGTCAGCACCCCGTCCAGCCGGCGGTCGACGTCACGGCCCACGGTGTCGTCCACCGCCATCGCGACCACACCCGGCGTCGCGTCCGGGCCGGCGCCCGGGAACGACACCTTCTGCTCGATCGCCTCCGGGCTGCCGAGCCGGAACAGCCGCGTCGACGAGCGGAGCGCGAGCAGGTCCCGGGCCGCCTCGGACGCCACCCGGATGTCCAACGGCGCGGGCTTCAGCGCCGGGTCCGCCAGGAGCGGGGCCATCACCGGCCACGCGTCGGCGTTGTCCGCGGCGGGCGGCAGGCCACGACCGAACCCGTTGTCCTGCCCCGACCAGTCGATCGCGTTGAACCAGTCGCCGGAGTCGTAAGAGTTGCGGTCCAGCGACTTCGAGCGCAGCAGGTCCGTGCCGGCGTGCCAGAACGACGGGGTCTGGGCGAGCGCCGTCGTCGCCAGCGAGACGGTGTTCATGCGCACCCGGTCCTCCATCCGGGTGTCCTGCGGCAGCTTGAGCGTCAACAGGTCGAACAGCGTCTCGTTGTCGTGCGCGTCGACGTACGTGACGACCTCCTCGGGCGAGTCCGCGTACCCGGCCGGCGAGCCGCGGTAGTCGAGGTCCTCGCCCCTCGTGACCTCGCCGTCCCCGTCGTCGGACGCCCGGAACGCGTAGTCCCGGAGGTTGCCGGCGAGCCCCAGGCGCACCAGGTCGGTCTGGTGGCCGAGGTCGGCGGCCTCGTCGGCAGAGCCGTCGTTGACGCTGCCCGGCTCCCCCTCGCGCGCCTCGCGGCCGTTGGGGTCGGTGAACAGGCCGGTGCCGAAGCCCTGCGTGAACCGCGACGCGGCGTCCACCGGCGACCCGCCGTGCACGGCGTCCCGCAGCCGGTCGCTGAAGGTGCCGATGCCCGTGCCGCCGAGCTGGCCCTGCGTGGCCTGGGTGAACAGCGCGTCGTCCGCGACCTCCCCGAAGTTCCAGCCCTCGCCGTACAGGTACACCGCCGACCCGTCGACGCCGTCCTCACGGACGGTCAGGTCGTCGAGGGCCTCGCGCACGGCCTCCATGTTCTCGCGGCTGTGGTGGCCCATGAGGTCGAAGCGGAAGCCGTCCACCTTGTAGTCGCGCGCCCAGGTGACGACGGAGTCGACCATCAGCTTGCCCGCCATCGCATGCTCGGTCGCCACGTTCTGGCAGCAGGTGCTGGTCTCGACGGCGCCCGTGGCGGGGTTCAGCCGGTGGTAGTAGCCGGGCACGATCTTGTCGAGCACGCTCTTCGCGTCCTGGCCGCTCGCCGCCGTGTGGTTGAACACCTGGTCCAGCACCACCTGCAGGCCCGCGCCGTGCAGGGAGCCCACCATCGTGCGGAACTCGGCCACCCGCGCGCCGCCGTCGGCGCGGACGGCGTACGAGCCCTCGGGCACGCTGAAGTGGAACGGGTCGTAGCCCCAGTTGAAGCCGTCGCCCGCGGCGACCTCGGCCACGGCCGCCTGCTGCTCGGACGAGTCGGGGGCGAACCCGGACAGGTCGCCGGTCGATGCCTGGTCCGCGCGGTCCTCGGGGATCGTCGCGATGTCGAACGTGGGCAGCAGGTGCACCGTCGTCAGGCCGGCGTCGGCGAGCTCGCGCAGGTGCGTCATCCCGTCCGAGCGTCGCTCGGAGAAGGCGAGGTACGTGCCTCGCCGGTCGGCCGGCACCGTCTCGTCGGAGATCGAGAAGTCGCGCACGTGCAGCTCGTAGATCGTCTGGTCCACGGCCCGCTCGACGACGGGCTGGCGCGTCGTGCGCCAGACCTTCGGCTGCCAGCGCCTGTCGTCCAGGTCGACCACGACGGAGTGCGTCGAGTCGAGCGTGAGCCCGTGCGCGTACGGGTCGGTGACGACGTTCGTCTCGACGTTCCCCGTGCCCGGCACGTACACGCGGACGGAGTACCGGTACCGGGCGCCGTCCCAGCCGAGGCGCCTGTCCGCCGTCCTGCCGTCGAGCGTCCAGGAGCCGTCGCGCTCACGCCGGGTGTCGAAGCGTTCGGGGTCCTCGGCCAGGTCACGGCCCTCGGGCCACACCAGCAGGTCGACGTCCTGGGCGGTCGGCGCCCACAGCGCGAACGACGCCCACCTCCCGTTCGGGTGAGCCTGCGCGCCGAACGTACGCTTCGAGGCCAGCGTGCTGTACAGGTCGTCGAGCACGCCCGGGACCTGCACGCCGGTCGCCGCCGCGAGCCCGTCGCCGGACGCCCGCGTCACGAGCAGCTGGCCCGTCAGGAGCTTCTCCACCGCGGCGCGGTCGAGCTGCTCGCCGTCCTCCCCCGCCGGCGCGAGGGTCGTGTGCCCCGCGAGCGCCGGGAAGTCGCGCGCGACGTCGTCGGGCACGTCCCCGGCGGGCAGCAGGTCGTACGACGCGGCGCCCTCGGGCAGGTCGCCGCCGTCCGGCCCGCGCACCTGCCCGTCGGCGACGGCGAGGCCGCCGTCGGGCGCCGTCCACAGCGTCCAGGCGTCGCCCGCGCCGAGGTCTCCCGGCGCGAGCACGAGCCCCTGCCGCACCCAGTGCGCGGCCTGCTGGCCGGCACCCGGGAGCGGCGGGTTCTCCACGCCGATCTCCAGCACGTGCGTCTCCAGGTCGTACGAGAACGACACCGTCTCGCCGTCGCCCACGCTGAAGGAGTAGTTGGCGCCGCCGGGCGCGCCGCCCACGCCGTAGTTCTCGGCCCAGCTCAGGCCGTGGACGACCTTGGCCTCGTAGGCGCCCGCCGCGAGCCGGTCGG
The DNA here is from genome assembly GCA_023241745.1 of Isoptericola peretonis. GTDB lineage: Bacteria > Actinomycetota > Actinomycetes > Actinomycetales > Cellulomonadaceae > Isoptericola > Isoptericola peretonis. Next base: position 362,221 of record JALQCY010000001.1, read on the forward strand.
TGGACCAGGTGTACGTGCCGTCGCCGTCCGGGTCCCGCAGCCACGACGCCAGGCAGTCCGGCGCCCACGCGCCCGGGCACCCGACCTGGTCCTGGAACGAGCCGGCCAGCGTCACGACCGGGCCCTGCGCGGTGGAGGAGAAGTCGTGGCTCACCGGGTCCCAGTAGAAGGTGACCTCGCCGCCGTCGTGCGAGTAGGCCGCGTTCGCGCCGCCCGGCTCGCCGCCGACGCCGTAGTTGACCTCCCAGGAGCCGTTCACGGCCACCTTGTACTCGTGCTCGCCGGCGGGAAGGTCGAACGTCCCCGCCCAGACGCCGTCGGGCCGCTCGGTGAGGCGCGCGCCCTCGCAGTCCGGCGTCCAGTCGCCCGCGCAGCCCATCTCGCTGTTGTGGCTGCCGGGCACGGTCACCAGGTCGATCTCCGGCTCGGGCTCGGTGTCCCCGACGACGCCGGAGACGTCCACGCCCACGGAGGCGTAGGTCGACGCGGCGGCACGGTCGCCGTCGGCGTCCTGCGTGACCGCGCGGTACTCGACGAGAGTGCCCTGGGCCAGCCCACCCTCTCCACCAGCAAGGTCGTGGAAGACGCGCGGCGTCGTGTCCTCGGCGGTGCCGAGGGCGTGCCACTCGTCGGTGCCGACCTCCCGCCACGCGAACGACGTCTCCGCCCACGCGTCGTCGTCGACGTCGGCCGCCACCGCGGCCGTGCCGGTCACGGCCGCGCCGGGCGCAGGGACGGCGACCTCGAGCGTGCCGTCGGAGCCGGCGCCCACCGTACGGTCGGCCCGCAGGACGACGGCCGACGTCGCCGGGACGGCGACGGTGACCTCGCCGGCGTCGTCCGCGGTCACGGCACCGTCGCCCCCGAGGGCCCCGTACAGGACCTCGTAGGAGGCGCCCGGCGTGAGGGTGGTGAACGTCGCGCTCCTGCCCTGCGCGGCGTTGTTCACCGCGACGAGGTGCTCGACCTTCTCCTCGCGGTCCACGCGGCTGAAGGCGTAGACCCCGGCGCCGTTCTCGGCGTACCGCTCCACCTGCGCGCCCGTGGCGAGCGCGGGGTGCGCCTCGCGCAGCGCGGCCAGCTCGGCGACGTGCGCGTACAGCGGCGCGTCCGTGGCGTACCGGTCCACGCTGCCCGCCTGCTCGCCCGTGACGAGCGGCTGGTCGGCGTACTCCTCCACCTGGGTGGCGAAGAGGGTCTGGCGGGCGTCCTTGTCCCCGCCGGGGCCGGCGAAGCCCTGCTCGTCGCCGTAGTACACGACCGGCTGACCGCGCGTGAGGTACATCAGCTCGTGCGCCAGCTCGTCGCGCGCCAGCGGGTCGTCGGTGCCGGCGAGCATGGAGCCCACCCGGCCCATGTCGTGGTTGCCGAGGAACGTGGGCAGCGCCGCGGCCGACTTCGTCGGCGTGGTGTAGCGGTCGTCGCTCGCGAACAGGCTCGCCAGACCGCGGGCGCTGTTGCCGCTCGCGTAGCTGGTCGCGGCGGCCTGGAAGGAGAAGTCGAGCACGGAGCTCATGGCCGTGTCGCGCACGTAGGGGGACGTCTTCGCGGCGTCGGCGTCGTACACCTCGCCGAACATGAAGAAGTCGTCCTTGCCCTGGGCGTGGGCGTAGTCCATGACCTCGGCCGACCACGTCTCCCAGAACTCGGGGTTCACGTGCTTGACCGTGTCGATGCGGAAACCGTCGATGCCGAGGTCGATCCAGTCGGAGTACACGTCCACGAAGCCCTCGACGACGCGCGGGTCCTCCGTCATGAGGTCGTCGAGGCCGTCGAAGTCGCCGTAGGTGACCGACTCCCCCGTCCACGTCGAGTTGCCGCGGTTGTGGTAGAGCGTCGGGTCGTTGAGCCAGGCCGGGACCTTCACCTCGGCGTCCTCGGCCGCGATCTCGGGCGTGTACGGGAACGACGTCGCGGCGTCGAGCTCCGGGAAGCCGGCGGAGCCCGCCACGTCGCCCGGGTCGAAGGCGTTCCCCGCGGCGTCCGTGTACGGCGACGTGGCCTGGTCGACGTAGCCGTACTCGCCCTCGGCGTAGTCGATCACGTCGGCCGTGTGGTTGGTGATGATGTCGAAGTAGACCTTGATGCCCTGGGCGTGGGCCTCGTCGATCAGGGCGCGCAGCTCGTCGTTGGTGCCCAGGTGCGGGTCGATCCGCGTGAAGTCCGTGATCCAGTACCCGTGGTACCCGGCGCTCGCGTCCGCGCCCGTGCCCTGCACGGGACGGTTGAGGAACGACGGCGTGAGCCAGATGGCCGTCGTGCCCAGGCCCCCGATGTAGTCCAGCCGCTCTCGGAGGCCCGCGATGTCCCCGCCGGAGTAGAAGCCCTTGTCCGCCGGGTCGAAGCCGTGGTCGAGCCGGTCGCCGGCGAGCCCGCCCGTGTCGTTGGTCGGGTCGCCGTTCGCGAACCGGTCGGTCATGACGAAGTAGAACCGCTCGTCGGCCCCTGCCTGCCGCACCGGCGGCACGACCAGGCCCGCGTCGGTCGCGTCGTCGTACGCGCCCGCCAGGCCGAGCGGCGTCAGAGCGACGCGGTGCGTCGTGTCGTCGTAGGTGACGCGCACCCGGGCGTCGCCCGCGAGCACCAGGGGCGCGTTCTCGTCCGTGCCCTCACGGCCGTACGACTCGTCCCAGCCACCGTCCAGCGCCACCTTGTACTCGTACGAGCCCGCCGGCAGGTCGACCTCGGCGCTGAACGTGCCGTCGCCGGCCGGCGCCAGGAGGGTGTCCGCGCACGTGGGGTCCCAGTCCTCGGCGCAGCCGAGCTCGGTCTGGAGGCTGCCGACCAGGGTCGCGGTGCGGTCCGCCGCGCCCGCCGCGGGAGCCGTCGTCACGGCGAGGCCGGCGAGGCCCGCGGACAACGCGGGGACGGTGAGCGCGACGGCGGTCAGCGACGCCGCCGCGCGACGGGTCGGGCCCCTGCGAGGGGCGCGGGCCTGGGCAGCACGAGGCATGGGAGGACTCCTTCGTCGTCCGGGCGCGCGGGTCGCGACCCGCCGCGACTGTACCGTTGCAGCAACCTTGCAGCAATAGGTCAGTCCGGCCCCGCGCGAACATGCGATCGGGGCCTGTCCGGTCGTCCGGACGGGCCCCGATCACATGCTCGGCGACGGGCGGGGGTCAGCCGGCGAGATGCCCCCAGCGGGGCGCGAGCTCGTGCCACGGGCCGATCTCCGCGATCTCGCCGTCGGCCAGCACGACGACGCGGTCGGCGCGGGACAGGGCCGCGCGCTTCGACGTCGCGCCGACGACGGTGGTGCCGCGCTCGCGCAGCGACGCCCACAGCTCGATCTCCGTGGTGGCGTCGAGCGCGCTGGACACGTCGTCCGCGAGCAGCAGCTCGGCGTCCGTCGCCAGCGCGCGGGCGAGCGCCAGCCGCTGCACCTGACCGCCCGACAGCCGCACCCCGCGGTGCCCGACGAGCGCGTCGGGCCCGCCGGCCTCGGCGACGTCCTGCCCCAGTCGCGCCGCGGCGACCGGCCCGTCCACGTCCCGCTCGTGGTCGAGCCGCACGTTCTCGGTGAACGTGCCGGACAGCACGCGCGGCACCTGCGCGACGTGCGCCACCTGCCCCGGGCGCAGGAACGTCTGGGCGTCGGTGACGTCCCGCTCGTTCCACCGGATCCGGCCCGTGTGCTCCATGAGGCCGCCCAGCGCGGACAGCAGGCTCGACTTGCCGGAGCCGACCTGCCCGAGCAGCAGCACGAGCTCCCCGCGCCGCACCTCGAGGTCGACGCCCGAGACGCCGATCGTGCCGTCGTCGTGCACGGCCGTGACCCCCTCGAGGCGCAGCCGCTGCAGCGTCTCGCGCGGGCCGGCCGCGGGCCGGGGCGCGTCGCCCGTGAGCAGGTCCACGCCCGCCGGCAGGTCCATGAGGTCGGCGCCGGCGGCGAACCGGCCGGTGGCGCGCTGCCACGACCGCGTGCCGGGCGCCTCCGTCACGACCGCCCCGGCGACCACGCCGAACCACCCGAACCCGTTCACGGCGTTGGCGACCAGCAGCGCGGTCGCCAGGCCCCAGGTCCCCGTGAGCAGGCCCGCCCACGCGGCGACGACGCCGAGCTGCACCATGATCATCGGCACGCCGTCGAGGGCGGCCTGGATGCGGTGCTCGAAGATCGCCGCCCGCACCCGGCCGCCGTCCACCTCGCGCAGGTGCGCGTGCACCTGCGGGGTGCGCGCCGCGAGCTTCACGGTGCGCGCGGAGTCGAGCGCCGACACCAGCGCGCGACCGAACCGGGCGCGGGCCGCGGACGAACGGGTCGCCGAGCGGCCCGCGATCGGGCGGCCGATCGCGGACGCCGCGGCGGACACGACCATGACGGCCAGCAGCACCGCGCCGGCCAGCCACGACCGGCTCAGCAGCGCCGTCACGCCCGCGATGACGAGGCCGTTGACGAAGTCCACCCAGCGGTCGGCGTAGCGCACGAACCGGTCGGAGTCCATGGCCCGGGCCACGACCTCGCCGGGCGGGGTGGCACCGAGGCGGTGCTGACGCGTCTGGCCGACCATGACCGCCATCCGCACGCGCAGCAGCACCTCGACCCACCAGCGGGGGTAGACGTACAGCGCCCACGCGAGGGCCAGCGGCGCCACCACGAGCAGCACGGCGAACGACACCATGAGGGCGGTGGGGAACCCGTCGTCGAGCCCCTCGACGGCACGGCCCCACAGGAACCCGGTGAGCGCGCCCTGCGCCGAGACGAGGCTCGCCACGAGGAACAGCATCGCGCCGACCACGCCCCACGCCGGGCGCACGAACAGGGCGTGCCAGACGCCGCGCGCCAGGCTCGGCCCCTCCCCCGCGTCCGTCAGCTCCGGGGGCGCGCCGCGCCGTCGCCGGCCTCCGACGTCGTGCGAGGCCGTCCCCGCCGAGGGCGCCGCCACGGCCTCGGCGGACCCCGCCGAAGCCAGAGGCGCGCCGTCCGCCGCGACACCGTCGGTCGAGTCGCTCGCCAGGAGCAGGTCGCGGTACGGGCCGTCCTCGCGCGCGAGCTGCGCGCGGGCGCCCTGCTGCACGACCCGCCCGTGGTCGAGGGCGGCCAGCAGGTCGGCGCGCTCGATCGTCGTGAGCCGGTGCGCGACGAGCACGCCCGTGCGACCGGCCAGCAGCCGCTCGGACGCCGCGACGACGCGCGCCTCCGTGAGCGGGTCCATCCGCGCCGTGGCCTCGTCGAGCACGACCACCTGGACGTCGCGCACCAGCAGGCGCGCGAACGCGACGAGCTGCTCCTCCCCCGCGGACAGAGACGTGCCGCCCGGGCCGAGCAGCGTGTCGAGCCCGTCGGGCAGGCCCGACACCCACGCGCCCAGGCGCAGCTCCCGCACGGCGGCCTCGACGTCCTCGCGGGGCACGTCGGAGAACAGCGCGATGTTCTCGGCGAGCGTGCCGGCGAGGATCTCGGTGCGCTGCGTGACGACGCCCACCGCGGCGCGCAGCTTCTGCAGGTCGAGGTCGCACACGTCGACGCCGCCGAGGAACACGGTGCCGGGCTCCGGCTCCACCGCGCGCGACAGCAGCGACGCCAGCGTGGACTTGCCCGAGCCGGTGCGCCCGACGAGCGCGACCGTCTGCCCCGCGGGGACGCGCAGGTTGACGCCCTGCAGCGCGAACGTGCCCTCGGCGTAGGAGAAGTGCAGGTCGCGCAGCTCGATCCCGACGGGCCCCTCGGGCAGGTCGCGACCGCCGGTGGGCTCCGGCTCGACGGACAGCATCTGCCGGATGCGCGTGATCGCGCCCAGCCCCTCCTGGATGTCGGGCAGGTGGTGGATGAGGTTGTCGACCTGCCCCACGAACATGGAGGTGACGAGGAACAGCGTGACGAGGTCGCTGACGGCGAGGTCGCCGTTCGCGGCGAGGGCCGCCCCCGCCACGGCGACGCCGGCGAGCAGGGCGGCCAGCACCAGCCCGGCGCGACGCAGCATCGTCGACTCGACCGTCACCACGTCGCGGAACCTGCGGTGCACGTCGGCCGACCGCTGCGCCAGGCGGCGGATCGCGAACGGCTGCCCGAGGTTGGTGCGCAGGTCGTCGCGTGCGGCGACCGCCTCCTCGAACGCGGCGGCGTGGTCGGTCCAGGCGGCCTCCTCGATCACCTTGCGGCGCGCGATCTCGCCGAGCATCGGGCGCACCAGGAAGGACGCCAGGACGCCGAGCACCGGGAACAGGAGCCACGCCGGCCACCAGGTGATGCCGGCGACCACCCACATCGGCACCACGCCGACGACGGTGCGCCCCGCGCCCCAGAGCTGGCGGCGGACCAGCGTGCCCACGGCGTGCGTGTCGTCGTCGACCCGGTCGAGCACCTCGCCCACGGCCTGCTCCGTGAGGGTGGCCAGGGGTTGGTGCAGCGCGGCGGTCAGCAGGTCCCCGCGCAGCTTCCCCTCGGCGCGGTCGACGACGCCCGCCCACACGACCTGCCCGGCCGCGTCGAACAGGGCGGCGCCGACCACGCACGCGGCGAGCAGCAGGAGCAGCGCCCCCGTGGGGTCGTCGGCGAGCCGGCCGGCGACGACGGTGCCGAGCGCGGCTCCGACCGCGCCGAGGGTGAGCGCCACCATCGCGACCGCCGCGACGGGCCCGCGCAGCCGCCGCCAGTCGAGGCGGCGGGACGGGTCCGTCGGCGGGGTGGTCGCGGTGGTCGTGGCGTGGTCCGCGCGGGCGGCAGGAGCGTCGATCATGGCCCGAGAAGCCTAAGCGGCGCCGCCCACGCGTCGCGCCTGAATATTCCCTGGCCCGACGGCGTCAGATCAGGCCGAGGGCGCGCACGGCGTCCCGCTCCTCCACGAGCTCGGCGACGCTGGCCTCGATGCGCGCCCGGGAGAACTCGTCGACGTCGAGGCCCTCGACCACCTGCCACGCGCCGCCCGACGACGTCACCGGGAACGAGGAGACGAGGCCCTCCGGCACGCCGTACTGGCCTGTCGACCACAGGCCGGCGCTGGTCCAGTCGCCCTCAGGGGTGCCCAGCACCCAGTCGCGGACGTGGTCGATCGCGGCGTTGGCCGCCGACGCCGCGGACGACGCCCCGCGCGCGTCGATGATCGCCGCGCCGCGCTTGGCGACCGTCGGGACGAAGTCGTCGGTCAGCCACAGCTCGTCCTCGCGCGCGTACGTGGCGCCCGGGGTGCCGGCGACGTCGGCGTGGAAGACGTCCGGGTACTGGCTGGCCGAGTGGTTGCCCCAGATGGTCACGCGCCGCACCTGCGAGACGGGCACGTCCGCCTTCTTCGCCAGCTGCGACAGCGCCCGGTTGTGGTCGAGGCGCGTCATCGCCGTGAACCGGTCCTTCGGCACGTCGGGGGCGTTCGACGCCGCGATGAGCGCGTTCGTGTTGGCGGGGTTGCCCACCACGAGCACCCGCACGTCGTCGGCGGCGCCGGCGTTGATCGCCCTGCCCTGCGGGCCGAAGATGCCGCCGTTGGCCTCCAGCAGGTCCGCGCGCTCCATGCCCGGCCCACGGGGACGCGCCCCGACGAGCAGCGCGACGTTCGTGCCGGCGAAGCCCACGGTCGGGTCGTCGTGGATGTCGATCCCCGCGAGCAGCGGGAAGGCGCAGTCGTCGAGCTCCATGGCGGTGCCCTCGGCGGCCCGGACCGCCTGCGGGATCTCCAGCAGCCGCAGCCGCACGGGGACGTCGGGGCCGAGCATCGCGCCCGACGCGATCCGGAAGAGCAGCGCGTACCCGATCTGGCCCGCCGCCCCGGTGACGGTGACGTTCACTGGTGTGGTCATGCCCCTACTCTGACGCAGCCCGGCTCCCGGGTCGACCGGCGCGTCGACGGCCGTGGTTCGACGCGACCAGCGACGATGCGCGGTAACGTGCCAGAAGCGCCACCGTCGGCCAGCGCTCAGCATCCGTTCAGACCGCGGTGGAAGCATGCCCGCGCAGCCGGCCGCGAGGCCGGTCATGCACGACCGGGCCCCTCCGCCGTGGGGGGCACACCGAGACGCCCGTCTCCCGAGCAGAGAAGGACCCTCATGTCCCAGGACATCGCCGCCCAGGGCGGCACGGCTTCGGTCGACGTCGCGACGCCGGCCGACACCTCCGAGTACGGCCTGTTCCCGCGCCTCGCCGCCGAGGCGCTCGGCACGTTCGTGCTGGTGCTCGGGATCGTGGGCACCGCCACGTTCAACCTCTTCAACAACGGCCAGATCCTCCCGGTCGCGCTCGCGGGCGGCATCCTCGTCATGGGCGCCATCGCCGCGGTCGGCGGCGTCTCCGGCGGCCACTTCAACCCGGCGGTGACGTTCGGTCTGACGCTCGCGGGCCGCGCACGCTGGGCGGACCTCGTCTGGTACTGGATCGCGCAGCTCGTGGGCGGTACCGCCGCGGCCGCCGTCATGTTCTCGATCATCCCCGAGACGGTCCTCCCGTTCGCCCAGGTGGAGACCAAGGCGGCACTCTTCCAGGGCACCGCGAACGGCTTCGGCACGCACTCGCCGGCCGCGGCCCTCACCGCGTCGGCGGCACAGCAGGGAGGCGCACCCATCGAGTTCTCGATGTGGTCCGCGATCCTCGTCGAGGTGGTCGTCACCGCGGTCTTCGTCGGCATCATCCTGGCCGTGACGAGCAAGCGCTCGACCGTCACGTACGCCCCCGTCGTCATCGGCCTGACCCTCGGCGCGATGCTCATCGTGGCGTGGCCGGTCACGAACGCGTCGCTCAACCCGGCGCGGTCGTTCGCCTCCGCGGTCTTCGGCGGCGGGTGGACGTGGGGTCAGCTCTGGCTCTTCGTCGTCGCACCCCTGCTGGGCGGTGCGCTCGCCGCGCTGTTCTACCGCGCGTTCGCGCCGGTGCCCGCCGCGTACCAGGTCGAGGTCGGTTCCGCGGCGGGTGACACCCTCGGGGACGGCTTCGGGGACGAGCCCCGCGAGCACGACGTCGTCGACGACGGCGCCCTGCCGGAGTCCGAGGCGCGCCGGGACACGGTCGCCGGGCCCGACACCGCCGTGGCGGACACCACCGCCACGGACACCACCGCCACGGACGACGAGCCGGGCGACGAGCCGAAGGGCGACGCACCGCGCGCCTGACGCCCGCCGACACGCCACGAGGGCCGGCACCCCGCGGGGTGCCGGCCCTCGTGCGCGCGGGTCGCGGGTCGCGGCTCAGCTGAGGCCGGGCGCGGTGAGCGCGAGCACCCCGATGACGACGGCCGCGGCCCAGCAGAGGAAGACGTCGAAGCCGCGGCTGCGCACGACGAGCCCGACGGGCCCCGTGGCCGACGTGGCCCGCCAGGTACCGGCGACCGCCAGCGTGAGCGCGATCGTCCCCGTGCCGATGCGGGCGCCGACGAGCACGCCCAGCACGACCGCCAGGACGACGCCGGCCAGCATGGTGACGATGGCCCGCTCGGGGCCGGGCAGCGCCCGCGCCGGCTCGTCGGCCGCGGCCTCGACGGCGTGCCACGGGGGCGCGGGATCGCCCTCTCCGGGCGGGTCGGGCTGCGCACGGGATTCCACGTCGGCCGAGCCTACCGCCGCGAGCCGGGCGGAGGCACCGAGGCTCCACGGGTGCGGGGTTACGGTGAGCAGCGTGCCCGAGCCCACCGCCGCCGCGCCCCGACCCGTCCCGAGCCACGCCGCCCTGACCCCGAGGACGAGCCCGAGCACGGACCTGCCCCGGTCCGTCGTCGTCGTGGGAGCGGGGCTCGCCGGCGCACAGACGGTCGCGGCCCTGCGCACGCACGGCTTCGACGGCCGGATCACGCTGCTCGGGGCCGAGGGCGTGCCGCCCTACGACCGTCCACCGCTGTCGAAGGAGCTGCTGACCCGCCCGGAGCCCGTGTGGCTCAGCGCGGACCTCGGCGTGGACGTCGAGGCGCTGGCCGACGACGTCCGGCTCGCCGAGCCCGCGGAACACCTGGAGCTGCGCCCCGGCGGGGTGGTCGTGACGACGGCGCGCGGCACGGTCGAGGCCGACGCGGTCGTGCTCGCCGTCGGGTCCGTGCCGGTGGTGCCCGCGGGGTTCGCGGCCTCGGCGCTGCTGCACACGGCGGCCGACGCCGACCGGCTGCGCGCGGCGCTGCGCGCCGGGGCGGCCGGCGGGCCCCGGCTCGTGATCGTGGGCGCGGGCTGGATCGGCGCCGAGGTGGCGGGCGTGGCGGCGGGCGCCGGGGCCGACGTCACGGTGCTCGAGGCGGCCGGCGCCCCGCTGTCGCGTCAGCTGGGCGCCGAGGTGGGCGCGCACCTGACGGGCTGGTACGCGGCCGCGGGGGTGCGGCTGCGCACCGGGGCGGCCGTCACGGAGGTGGACGGCTCCGGCGTGCGGCTCGCCGACGGCGAACAGGTGCCGGCCGACCTCGTCCTGACGGCGGTGGGCGCTCGGCCGGCGTCGGCCTGGCTGGAGGGCACGCTGCCGCTCGACCCGCGGGGCGCGCTGCTGGTGGACGCCGACGGGCGCGTCCCCGGCCACCCCGGCGTCTGGGCCGTCGGCGACGTCGCGTCACGCGCGCACCCCGTGTTCGGCACGGTGCCTGGCGGGCACTGGTCGGCCGCGCTGCACGACCCGGACCCGACCGTACGCGCGATGCTCGGCGTCGGGCCGGGCGGTGCGGGGCACGCGCCGTACGTCTTCTCCCAGCAGCTGGGTCATGACCTCGCGCTGCTGGGGCTGCCCGCCACGGCCGGGCCCGAAACCTCACCGGTCGTGCTGCGCGGCACGCCCGGCGACGGCCCGTGGGCCGCGCTCTACCTCGACCCGGCCGACCCCGGCCCGGCGGCGCGCGACGGCGTCGCGACGGTCCGCGCCGTCCTCCTGGTCGACTCCCCGCGCGACGTCGGCGGCGTGCGGCGCCTCATGGGCCGCGGCGAGCCGCTGCGGCTCGACCTCGCGCGGGCCACCGACCCGACGGTCCGGCTGAAGGACGCCGCGAGATAGAGAACCCTGAGCCGCGAGATAGAGAGCCCCGAGCCGCGAGATAGAGAGAACCCCGAACCGCGCTTCTCTATCTCGCGGTTCGGGGTTCTCTATCTCGCGGTGGTCAGTGCGCGAAGTGGCGCGTCCCGGTGAAGTACATCGTGACGCCGGCCGCCTGCGCGGCCTCGATCACCTCGGCGTCGCGGATGGAGCCGCCGGGCTGCACGACGGCGCGCACGCCGGCGTCGAGCAGCACCTGCAGGCCGTCGGCGAACGGGAAGTACGCGTCGGACGCGGCGACCGCGCCGCGTGCCCGCTCCTGACCTTCCGCGAGGGTGTTGGCGCGCTCGACGGACAGGCGGCAGGAGTCGACCCGGTTGACCTGGCCCATCCCGATGCCGACGGCCGCGCCGTCGGCGGCGAGCAGGATCGCGTTGGACTTGGCGGCACGCACGGCCTTCCACGCGAACGCGAGGTCGGCGAGCGTCGCCTCGTCGGCGGCCTCGCCGGCGGCGAGGGTCCACGACGCGGGGTCGTCGCCCACGGCCTGGTACCGGTCGACCTCCTGGACGAGCATGCCGCCGGAGATCGGGCGGTTCTCCGCGACGGCGTGGGACGGGGTGTCCACGACGAGCAGGCGCACGTTCTTCTTTTTCTGCAGGATCTCCAGCGCCTCGGGCTCGAACCCCGGGGCCACGACGACCTCCGTGAAGACCGGCGCGATCTGCTCCGCCGCGGCCTTGGTGATGACGCGGTTGGCCGCGATGACGCCGCCGTAGGCCGAGACCGGGTCGGTGGCGTGCGCGCGGGCGTGCGCCTGCGCGACGTCCTCGCCGACGGCGACGCCGCAGGGGTTCGCGTGCTTGATGACCGCCACCGCGGGGCCGTCGTGGTCGTGCGCGGCCCGCCAGGCGGCGTCGGCGTCCACGTAGTTGTTGTAGCTCATCGCCTTGCCGTGCAGCTGCGTGGCCTGCGCGAGGCCGGTCGCGCCGTCCGTCCGCGTGTACAGCGCGGCCCTCTGGTGCGGGTTCTCGCCGTAGCGCAGCACGTCGGCGCGCTCGAACGCGGCACCGGTGACGTCGGGCAGCCCGGACTCGAGCGCCGCCTCGTCGGGCGCGTAGACGCTCGCGAACCAGGAGGCGACCGCGACGTCGTACTGCGCGGTGTGCGCGAAGGCCGCGGCGGCCAGGCGCTTGCGCTGCGCGAACGTGAACCCGCCGCCGGTGACGGCGGCGACGACGTCGTCGTACCGCGCGGGGTCGACGACGATCGCGACGCTCGGGTGGTTCTTCGCTGCGGCGCGGACCATGGACGGGCCGCCGATGTCGATCTGCTCGACGACCTCGTCCGGACCGGCGCCGGACGCGACGGTCGCGGCGAACGGGTAGAGGTTCACGACGACCAGCTCGAACGTCTCGATACCGAGGTCGGCGAGCTGGGCGAGGTGGTCGGCCTTGCGGGTGTCGGCCAGGATCCCGGCGTGCACGCGCGGGTGCAGCGTCTTGACGCGCCCCTCGAGGCACTCGGGGAAGCCGGTGAGCTCCTCGACGCGGGTCACCGGGACGCCGGCGTCGGCGATCCTCGCCGCGGTCGACCCGGTGGACACGAGCTCGACGCCGGCGGCGTGCAGGGCGGTGGCGAGCTCGGCCAGGCCGGTCTTGTCGTACACGCTGAGCAGCGCGCGACGCACGGGGCGCTGGGCGTCGTCGGCGAGCTGGACGTCGGGGGCGGAGGGCGCTGACATGTCTTCTCCTCGGGGCGGGTTCTCGCGGAAAGACCCTCGCACCCAGGCGGGCGGCGCGCATGGCGGGACATGTCGGCCGCTCCCCGGTGGTGACCCACCCTCGCCAGTCACGGCCGCGGCGAGTCTACCGAACGCCCTCGGGGAGAGCCACGGCCATGCCGAGGAGGCGCCAGGACCGCACGGCCATCGCCGCGCGCTCGCCCGCGGGCCGCCGGGTGAGCGCGCCGGCCACCAGCTCGACGCCGAGCATGAGGTCCTCGACGGTGGCGCCCTGCGGCACCTGGCCTGCCGCGAGCGCCGCCTCGTGGTGCGCGGCCAGCACGGCGGCGACACGCTCGCGCAGCTGGAGCATGCGCCGGGGGCGGTCCTCTGCCAGGAGGTCCACGACGCCGACGGACTCGATCGCGTGCCGGGTGACCAGCCCGAGGAGGTCCGGCAGGTCGGCCCCGGCGGCGGAGGCCGCCTCGAGCTCGTCCACGTTCTCCTCCACGACGGCGGCGACGAGGGAGACGCGGTCAGGGAAGTGGCGGTAGAGGCTCCCCTGCCCGACGCCCGCGCGCCGCGCGATCGAGCTGAGCGGCGCCGCGGTGCCGGACTCCGCGAAGACGGCGTGGGCCGCTTCCAGCAGGGCGGACCGGTTGCGGGCGGCGGCTGCGGGGCCGGGGTTCGTGCGGGAGGTGGGCACCGGAATACACTAGCAACCGGACAGTATTGTCCGGTTAGAAGCTCGGGACCCGTACCAAGGAGAGCACCATGGCCCTGTCCGCATCCTCGACCGTCGGCGAATGGCTCGACCACCCCGTCGGAGGCCCCGTCCTCGGCGGCGTCCTGGAGCAGGCCGGCGCGTCGGCCGAGGCTCTCGCGCCCGCGCGCAACCTGCCGCTCGAGCAGCTCGTCACCCTCTCCAACGGCCAGTTCCCGGCCGAGATGGTCGACGGCCTGGTCGCCGCGTACCTCGCCCAGGCCTCCGAGGGCGACGAGGCGGACGGCGCGGCCGTCTCGACCCCGTCCGCTGCGCCGTGGGCCGAGCAGGTCACGCCCGGCCGCTTCGCGGGCCAGACCGTCGTCGTCACCGGTGCCGCCTCGGGCATCGGCCGCGCCGTCGCCTCCCGCGTGGCACGCGAGGGCGGCCGCGTCGTCGCCGTCGACCTGGCGAAGGAGAAGCTGGACGAGCTCGCCGCCGCGGTCTCGGGCTCGGCGCCCGGCGCCGCGGTGGTCGCCGTCGCGGGGGACATCACGTCCGCGGAGTCCATCGAGGAGATCGTGCGCGCCGCGGGCGACCGCGTCGACGCCCTGGCCAACGTCGCCGGGATCATGGACGACATGGGCGCGGTGCACGAGCTCACCGACGCGATGTGGGAGCGCGTGATGCGCGTGAACGTCGACGGCACCATGCGCCTCATGCGCGCCGTCCTGCCCGGCATGCTCGCGGCCGGCCGCGGCCGGATCGTCAACGTCGCCTCCGAGGCCGGCCTGCGCGGCTCGGCCGCCGGCGCCGCGTACACGGCGTCGAAGCACGCCGTCGTGGGCCTCACCAAGTCGTCCGCCGTCATGTACGCCGGGTCGGGGATCCAGGTGAACGCCGTCGCACCGGGCGGCGTCGCGACCGGCATCCAGGTGCCCGGCCAGGCCGCGTTCGGCGGCCCCCGCCTCGGAAAGTTCATGGGCAACATCCCCGGCGTCGCGACGGCGGAGCACCTCGCCGCGTCGATCACGTTCCTGCTGTCGACGGACGCCGTGAACCTCAACGGCGCGATCGTCGCGTCGGACGGCGGCTGGTCCGCCGTCTGACCACGCCCCGGCCGGGACCGGCGCGGCCTGCCCCGCTGGTCCCGGCCGCTCGCACGGGTCACTCCGCGGGCATCGGCAGGGCGTCGTCGGCCCAGGCGTCGGGCTTGCCCACCCGCCACAGCGACGGCACCAGGGCGAGCGCGACGACGGTGGCGGCGAGCAGCACCACGAGCGTCCACAGCACCACACCAATGCCGCCGGCGCCGAGCAGCGTGCCCCCGACCAGGGGAGCGACCGGCATCGCCGCCACCCCGCTGAGCCCGAGCACCGACGAGAGCCGGCCCTGCATCTGCCCGGGCGTGATCGCCGCGATGTACCCGGCCATCCCGGCGTTCACCGCCGGGACCAGCAGCACCCCCACGGCCGTGAGGACCACGTACCCCAGGTACGTCTGCACGAGCGCCATGGCGGCGAAGGCGACGACGAGCAGCCCGAGCGCGAGCACGGTCACGACGCCGAGCCGCAACCGTGCGACGAGCGGGGGCGCGACGACCGCACCCAGCAGCATCGATCCCGCGACCACCATGTCGAGGACGCCGATGAGCACCGGCGGAGTGCCGTTGCCGGCCAGCTCGAGGTTGATGCCGATCATCATCCCGCTCAGCGCGACGTTGACCACGACGAACAGCCCGAGGGACGCCCGGAAGAGCGGCACCGACCAGACGAAGCGCATCCCCTGCTTCAGGGCGGCCAGCGGCCGCGTGGCGCGCTGCTCGGCGACGTCCTCGTTCAGCGGCTGCCGGACGAAGAAGGCGCACACGGCCGTGGCCGCCTCCCCCAGCACCGCGCCGGCCATCGGGACCACGTGCGCGATGCCGTAGAGCATGCCGCCGAGCGGCCCCCCGACCATCCCGGCGACGGCGTCCCGGCCCTGCACGGTGGCGTACGCGGTGGGCAGCTGCGCCTGCGGGACGACGGCCCGGAACGCGCCGCTGATGGCCGGGTCCAGGAACGCGGTGGCGACGGCGGCACCGAAGAGGACGACGGCGAGATGCCACGCCGTCAGGCCGCCGAGGAGACCGGCCACGACCACCGTGGCCCACAGCAGCGCCGCGACGGAGGCGGCCCCGACGACGAGCCGCCGTCGGTCCACCCGGTCCGCGACCACGCCGGCCGGGAGCGCCGCCAGCAACGCGCCGGTCTGACCCACCGCCGCCACGACGCCCGCCGCGGCCGGCGAGCCCGTGAGCTCGAGGGCCAGGAGCGGCACGGCGAACCTGGCGACGCTGCCGCCCAGCGACTGGGTGGTGAGCCCCGACATGAGCAGCAGGTACGGCCGGTTGCGGCGCAGCGGCGTCAGCAGCTCGGGCGCACCCGCTGCGTCGTCCGGTGCGGAGGTCTCAGGCGCGGAGGTCTCGGGCGCGGAGTGCTCAGGCGCGGTGGACGGTGTCGCGGACGCCGAGGTCTGGGTCATGGGGACGACGCTAGACCCGCAAGCACAGTTGCGCAATAGTCATTGCGCAACCATTGCTGCGCGTCCTTGCTAGGCTTCCCCTGTGGCTGAGACGCGCGTCCCCGTGGAGACGATGGAGGTCCGCGACCCCGAGACGCTGCGGGCCATCGCCCACCCCGTCCGGCAGCGGATCCTCATGCAGCTCGCCGTGGTCGGCCACGGCCGCGCGGCCGACCTGGCGAAGGCCATCGACCAGCCCGCCAACTCCGTGAGCTTCCATCTGCGCGTGCTGGCCAAGGCCGGGATGATCGTCGAGGCGCCCGAGCACGCCCGCGACAAGCGCGACCGCGTGTGGACGAACGTCGCGACGAGCTACAACGTGAAGCCTGGCGCCGGCGGCGCCGCCGACCTGATCCTGCGCCCGACCATCGACTGGCTCTCCGAGGTGTTCGCGCACGGCGACCACGAGGAGACGCGGGACGCCGGGCGGACGTTCATGCTCACCACCATGCTCCTCACCCGCGGCGAGGCGAACGAGCTGGTGCACGAGCTCTCCGAGCTCCTGAACCGCTGGTCGGAGCGCAGCCTCGCCGCGGCGCGCGACGACGCCGGCGACGGCCGAGAGGTCTACCAGCTCCTGACCGCCGTCGCGCCGCGCGACGACCCGCGCGGCGACGCCGCCGGGCCCGCGAAGGACTGAGCAGGCCTCAGCCGACGACCGCGCGCCGCCCGTCGACGCGCAGGCCCTCGCGCGCGACACGGCCGACGGTCTCCACCAGCAGGGCGCGCTCGGCGACCTTGATGCGCTCGTGCAGGGAGGCCTCGTCGTCGCCGTCCTGCACGGGCACCGTCACCTGGGCGAGGATCGGCCCGGTGTCGACGCCGGTGTCGACGACGTGCACGGTGCACCCGGTGACCTTCACGCCGTACGCGAGCGCGTCGCGCACGCCGTGCGCGCCGGGGAACGACGGCAGCAGCGCGGGGTGCGTGTTGACGATCCGCCCCGCGAACCGTTCGACGAACGAGGGCGCCAGGATGCGCATGAACCCGGCGAGCACCACGTAGTCCGGGCGGAAGACGGCGACGGCCTCGGCCATGCCGACGTTCCACGCCGGGCGGTCGTCGAAGTCGCGGGGCGCGACGACGACGGAGGCCACGCCGGCGTCACGGGCCAGGTCGAGCGCCCCGGCGTCGGGCTTGTCCGAGACGACGCCGACGACGCGGGCGCCGTACGCGGGGTCGTCGTGGGCCGCGAGCAGGGCGGCGAGGTTGGAGCCCCCGCCGGAGGCCAGGACGACGAGCCGGACCTGGGCCGTGGCCTGGGCGGACGTGGACGCGACAGGGTGGCCGGACGGGGTCTGCACGACGCACACCCTACTCGCGACCGCTACTCGCGACGGAGCCGCGCCCCGACCTGCAGGTGCGCGCACGCCAGCACGACGGCGGCGCCGAAGCCCACCTCGACGGCCACCACCGCCCCGGTGAGCACCGGGTCCGCGCCGACCAGCGCCAGCCGCCCGGCGCCGACCGCTCCCCCGGCCCAGTGCTGCACCAGCCCCGTCACGACGCCCGCCAGGACCACCACCCCGGCGAGCACCTGCGCCAGGTCGGCCCAGCGCACGCGCTCGGGGTCGAGCCGTCGCCAGGCGAACCAGCCCGCGAGGAGGCCGCACCCCACCACCAGCAGCGGCCCGGCGACCGCCGCCGTCACGCCGGACCAGTCCGGGCCGGGCAGCGCCCCCAGCAGGGGCACGGCGGGCAGCGGGCCCGACTCGGTGCCGCCCGGGGCGAACGACGTGCCCTGCCCGACGGCGAACCCGGGCCCGGCGAGCCACGAGGTCGCCCACAGCACGAGGTTGGGCAGCAGCGCGAGCTGCGCGACCGCGAACACGACGCCGCCGATCCAGCCCGGGTCGAGCCCGGTGACGACGTCCTCCGACGTGGCACGGCCCGCCACGACCCACACGACGGTCAGCGCGGCGCCGAGCCCGAGCAGCGCGACCAGCGCGACCGTCCCGGCCTGCAGGCCGAGGCGCGCGACGTCCGGCACGGCGCGGTCGAGGAGGCCGCCCGGCGTGACGACGACGGGCCGGTCCGGCGGCACGAGGATCCCGAGCCCGGCCCCCGCGCCGCCGACGACCAGCCCCCCGAGGGCGGCGAGCGCTAGCCGTGGCGCCTCGCCGGCGAGGCCGTCCCCGCCGGCGGCCCCGGCCGTGGCGGCGGCCAGCGCGACGGTCGCCACGGCGTACGTCGCCGTCGCGCCCAGCCAGCCGGCCAGGGTGGGCAGCGCCGAGCGCTTGACCGACACGTAGGTCGTGAACACGGCGAGGGCGGAGATGCCGAGCGGGACGAGCGTGATGGCGCCGGCCCCGGCGTCGACCGGCACGCCGTGACCCAGCAGCCAGAGGCTCGTGGCCACAGCCACGGCGCCGGTCCACGCGGAGTCGGGCGACGCGCCGAGCACCCCCACCACGGCCAGCAGCACGACGACGGCGCCGGACAGCACCACGCCCTGCACCGTGGCCCAGGCCCCGGACGTCGCGGCGGCGAACCGCTCGCCCCCGCGGCCGAGCCGCCGCGACGGCGCGTCGCCGTCGACGGTCCGTGCGGTGCGGGAGGGGGTTCCGGGTGGTGCGCTCACGCGCCCATGGTCACCCGGGGCGCCCGCGGATCGACGCAGACACGACGGCGGCGCCCGCCCCCGGAGGGACGGGCGCCGCCGTCGTCGGTGCTATGCGGTCGTCAGAGCGACTGCAGGATCTCGCGCATGAGCTCGGCGGTCTCGGACGGCGTCTTGCCGACCTTGACGCCGACGGCCTCGAGGGCCTCCTTCTTGGCCTGCGCGGTGCCGGCGGAGCCGGAGACGATGGCGCCGGCGTGGCCCATCGTCTTGCCCTCGGGGGCGGTGAAGCCCGCGACGTAGCCGACGACCGGCTTCGTCACGTGCTCGGCGATGTACGCCGCGGCGCGCTCCTCGGCGTCGCCGCCGATCTCGCCGATCATGACGATCGCCTTGGTCTCCGGGTCGTTCTCGAAGGCCTCGAGCGCGTCGATGTGCGTGGTGCCGATGACCGGGTCGCCGCCGATGCCGATGGCGGTGGAGAACCCCAGGTCCTTGAGCTCGTACATCATCTGGTAGGTCAGGGTGCCCGACTTCGACACGAGGCCGATCGGGCCCTTGCCGGTGATGGTGTGCGGCGTGATGCCGGCGAGCGACTCGCCCGGCGTGATGATGCCCGGGCAGTTCGGGCCGATCATGCGGGTCTTCTTGCCCTGGAGGTACGCGAACACCTCGGCCGAGTCCTGCACCGGGACGCCCTCGGTGATGACGACGATGAGCGGCATCTCGGCGTCGACGGCCTCGATCGCCGCGTCCTTGGTGAACGCCGGGGGCACGAACAGGACCGACACGTTCGCGCCCGTCTCCGCCATGGCCTCCTTGACGGTGCCGAAGACGGGGAGGGTGACGTCGTTGCCCTCGTGGTCCTTGTGGGCCACGGTGGTGCCGGCCTTGCGGGCGTTGACGCCGCCCACGATCTGCGCGCCGGAGTCGAGCATCAGGGCGGTGTGCTTGGCACCCATCCCGCCGGTGATGCCCTGGACGATGATCTTGCTGTCCTTGTTGAGGTAGATCGACATGGTTCTGAAGTCTCTGCTTTCGACGTCGGCGGGGCGCTCAGAGGTGGGCGAGCTCGGCGGCCTTGGCGGCGCCGCCGTCCATGGTCTCGGCCAGGGTGACGAGCGGGTGGTTCGCCTCGCGCAGGATGGCGCGGCCGAGGTCCACGTTGTTGCCGTCCAGGCGCACGACCAGCGGCTTGGTGGCCTCGTCGCCGAGGATCTCCAGCGCGCCGACGATGCCCTTGGCGACCTCGTCGCAGGCGGTGATGCCGCCGAAGACGTTGACGAACACGCTCTTGACCTGCGGGTCGTTGAGGATGACGTCCAGACCGTTGGCCATGACCTGCGCGTTCGCGCCGCCGCCGATGTCGAGGAAGTTGGCGGGCTTGACGCCGCCGTGCTCCTCGCCGGCGTAGGCGACGACGTCGAGGGTGCTCATCACGAGGCCCGCGCCGTTGCCGATGATGCCGACCTCGCCGTCGAGCTTCACGTAGTTGAGGCCGTTCGCCTTGGCCTTGGCCTCGAGCGGGTCGGCCGACTCCTTGTCCTCGAGCGCCTCGTGGTCGGGGTGGCGCACCTCGGAGGCGTTCTCGTCCAGCGAGACCTTGCCGTCGAGGGCGACGATCGAGCCGTCCTCGGTGCGGACCAGCGGGTTCACCTCGACGAGGGTGGCGTCCTCGGCCGTGAAGACGGTCCAGAGCTTCTGGATGACGTCGGCGACCGGAGCCTTGAGCTCCTCGGCGAAGTTCGCGGCGTCGACGATCTCGCGCGCCTTGTCCTCGTCGATGCCCACGATCGGGTCGACCGCGACGCGGGCGAGGGCCTCGGGGCGCTCGACGGCGAGCTGCTCGATCTCCATGCCGCCCTCGACGGAGCACATGGCGAGGTAGTTGCGGTTCGCGCGGTCCAGGAGCACGGAGAAGTAGAACTCCTCGGCGATCTTGGCGCCCTGCGCGATCATGACGCGGTGGACGGTGTGGCCCTTGATGTCCATCCCGAGGATCTCGGTGGCCTTCTCCTCGGCCTCCGCCGGGGAGTGGGCCAGCTTGACGCCGCCGGCCTTGCCGCGGCCACCGGTCTTCACCTGGGCCTTGACGACGACGGTCCCGCCGCCGAGCTTCTCTGCACCTGCGCGAGCCTCTTCGGGCGTCGTCGCGACGACGCCGCCGAGCACGGGCACGCCGTGCTTCTCGAAGATGTCGCGAGCCTGGTATTCGAACAGGTCCACCCTGCTGCGTCCTTCCATCGGTGATGCCTCTGGGTCGGCAGAGGCCGGCACGAACGGATGTCTCGACATCAAGACATCCCCGAACAGGGTAGTCCGACCCGCACCGCGCCGGGAACGGCGGGCCTGGAATCCCCCGCCGCGGGTGACCGATCCCACACCCCACCGAGAGAGTCAACCTGGGTTGACAGAACACAGGCACGTCAACCACAGTTGACAACATGACGGAACAGACGCTCGTCGGCGCGGCCGCCGGCGACGATCCCGGGGAAGGCCTGCGCGCCGTCCGTGCGCTGCGCGACCTGGCGGACCGCCTCGAGACCCTCCAGGTGGAGCGGGCGCGAGGGCTCGGCTGGTCGTGGCAGGAGATCGCGGACGGGCTCGGCGTGAGCCGGCAGGCGGTCCACAAGAAGCACGGCAGGAGGCTCTGATGTTCGAGAGGTTCACCAAGGAGGCGCGCGCGGCGGTCGTGGAGGCCCAGCAGGTCGCCCGCGGGACGCGCTCCGCCACGATCGACACGCGGCACCTGCTGGCCTCGCTCAGCAGCACCGCCGGACCGGCCGCGGACGCCCTGCGCGCCGCCGGCCTCGACCCCGCGGAGGTCGGCGCCCGGGCCCGCCGGGCCGTCACGGAGGGCGAGCCCCTGGACGCCGGCGCCCTGGCCGCCGTGGGCGTCGACCTCGACGAGGTCCGCCGGCGCACCGACGAGGTGTTCGGCGCGGGGGCCCTCGACCGCGCCGGCGCCCGGACGACGCGACGGGGCAAGCACGTCCCGTTCACCGACGACGCCAAGAAGGCCCTCGAGCTGTCGCTGCGGGAGGCCGTGCGGCTCAAGGACAAGGGCATCGACGGCCGTCACCTGCTGCTCGGCATCCTGCGCGCCGACTGCCCCGGCGGCCGCGTCCTCCAGGCCGCGCTGCACGACGCGGGCACCGACGTCGCCGCGCTGCGCACGGCCGCCGAGCGGAGCGCCCGCACCGCAGCCTGACCCGTGGTGGGCGGGTGACCGCACGACGTCAGCGGGCCGTCAACGTTGCGGACGGCGCCGTCAAGAAGGTGTCAAGGCCCCGGTCCGCGCGGCTCGGGCGGCACTAGACCAGGACGCATGAGCGATCTCGTCTACGTCGTGCTCACCGTGGCGTTCTTCGCCGCGGTCGCCCTCGCCGCCCGCCGGAGGTCCGCGTGACCCCCCTCGACCTCGTCTTCCTCGGCCTGATGGTCGCCGTCCTGGGCTACCTCCTCGTCGCCATGCTGCGCGACGGCCGGGAGGGCTGACGCGACATGTCCGTCACGACCTCCACCGTCCTGGCCGCCGGCGGCCAGCTCCTGCTGCTGCTCGGGATGCTGGCGGCGGTGCACGCGCCGCTGGGCGCCTACCTGGCCCGCGTCTACTCGTCGCCGCGGCACACACGGTTCGAGCGCGGCTGGTACCGCGCCGTGCGCGTGGACCCCGACGCCGAGCAGCACTGGCGCACCTACCTGCTGTCCGTGCTCGGCTTCTCCCTCGCCTCCGTGCTGCTCCTGTTCGCGCTGGGCCGGCTGCAGCAGCACCTGCCGTGGACCCTCGGGTTCACCGGCCTCGACCCCGCGGGCGCCTGGAACACCGCGGTGAGCTTCACGACCAACACCAACTGGCAGTGGTACTCCGGCGAATCCGCCGCGGGCCACCTGCTGCAGATGGCCGGCCTCGCCGTGCAGAACTTCGTCTCCGCCGCGGTCGGCATGTCGGTGGCGATCGCCCTGGTGCGCGGCTTCGCCCGGTCGGGCACCGACGCCCGCCTCGGGAACTTCTGGACCGACCTCACGCGGTCCGTGGTGCGCGTCCTGCTGCCGATCTCGGTGGTGGCCGCCCTCGTCCTGATCGCGAACGGCGTGATCCAGAACCTCGACCCGCACACGGCGGTCGCCACGCTCGAGGGCGGCACCCAGCACGTGCTGGGCGGGCCGGTCGCCTCCCAGGAGGCCATCAAGGAGCTCGGCACCAACGGCGGCGGGTTCTTCAACGCCAACTCGGCGCACCCGTTCGAGAACCCGAACCCCTGGACCAACCTGCTGGAGATCTTCCTCATCCTGCTGATCCCCACCGCGCTGCCGCGCGCCTTCGGCATCATGGTCGGCGACCGCCGCCAGGGCTGGGCCATCCTCGGCGCCATGGTCGGGCTGCTGCTCGTCGCGGTCGCCCTGACCACGTGGGCCGAGCTCGCCGGCCCGGGCACCGCGCCCCAGCTCGCCGGCGCGGCCGCGGAGGGCAAGGAGACGCGCTTCGGCCTGGCCGGGAGCGCCCTGTTCGGCGCCGCGACCACGGGCACGTCGACCGGCGCCGTGAACGCCATGCACGACTCGTTCACCGCGCCCGGCGGCGGCGTCGTCCTGTTCGACATGCTCCTCGGGGAGATCGCGCCGGGCGGCGTCGGTGCCGGCCTGTACGGGATGCTCGTGCTCGCGATCGTCGCGGTCTTCGTCGCGGGGCTCATGGTGGGGCGCACCCCCGAGTACCTCGGCAAGAAGATCGGCATCCAGGAGATGACGCTCGTCGCCCTCTACGTCCTCACGACGCCGGCGATCGTGCTGATCGGCACGGCGGTGGCCGTGTCGGTGGAACCCGGGCTCGCCGGCGTCCAGGAGGACGGTCCGCACGGCCTGTCCGAGGTGCTGTACGCGTTCGCCTCGGCCGGCAACAACAACGGGTCGGCGTTCGGCGGGCTCACGTCAGGCACGCCGTTCTACAACACGATGCTGGGCCTGGCCATGCTCGCCGGCCGCTTCGTGCCGATCGCCCTCGTCCTCGCGCTCGCCGGGCGCCTCGCGTCCCAGCGCACCGTCCCGGCCTCGGCGGGCACGCTGCCCACCCACCAGCCCCTGTTCGTGGGCCTGGTCGGGACGGTCGCGCTGGTCGTCGTCGGCCTCACCTTCGTCCCCGTCCTGTCCCTCGGTCCCGTCGCGGAGTCCCTGTCATGACCAGCACCACCGTCCCGCCGCTCACCGGCCCCACCCCTCCCTCCCCTGACAGCGGCGACGCCCCGCGGCCGCCCCGCGACGCCCGACCGGTCCGCGCGGGCCGAGCCCTGACCTGGGCGCAGGTCCGGGCCGCCCTTCCGGGCGCCCTGCGCGGCATGGACCCGCGCTCCCTGTGGCGCACGCCGGTCCTGCTCGTGGTCGAGCTCGGCGCCGCGGCCACGACGGTCCTCGCCGTGGCCGAACCGAGCGTGTTCGCGTGGCTGGTCACCGCCTGGCTGTGGGCGACCGTGTGGTTCGCCGCCCTCGCCGAGTCGATCGCCGAGGCGCGCGGCCGGGCCCAGGCCTCGAGCCTGCGCGCCACCCAGCAGCAGACGACGGCGCGCAAGGTGCTGGCGCCGCAGGACACCCTCGACACCGGGACGGGCCTCGCGGCCCTGCCCACCGCCGAGGTGCCGTCCGCCGACCTGTGCGTGGGCGACGTCGTCGTGGTGGCCGCCGGAGAGACGATCCCCGGGGACGGCGACGTGATCGAGGGCGTCGCGTCGGTCGACGAGTCCGCGATCACGGGCGAGTCGGCGCCGGTGATCCGCGAGTCGGGCGGCGACCGGTGCGCCGTCACCGGCGGCACCGTGGTGCTGTCCGACCAGGTGGTGGTACGGATCACCACCCCGCCGGGGCACACGTTCGTGGACCGCATGATCGCCCTCGTCGAGGGCAGCGAGCGCCGGCGCACCCCGAACGAGGTGGCCCTGAACCTGCTGCTCACCTCGCTCACCGCCGTGTTCGTGCTGGCCGTGGCCACGCTGCAGCCGTTCGCCGCGTACAGCGGGTCGCGCCAGGACGTGCTGGTGCTCGTGGCGCTGCTCGTGTGCCTCATCCCCACGACGATCGGCGCCCTGCTGTCCGCCATCGGGATCGCGGGCATGGACCGCCTGGTGCAGCGCAACGTGCTGGCCATGTCGGGGCGGGCCGTCGAGGCCGCGGGCGACGTGGACGTGCTGCTGCTCGACAAGACCGGCACCATCACGTACGGCAACCGGCGGGCGGCGGCCGTGCTCCCCGTCGACGGCGTCGCCGACGCGGAGCTGGCGTCGGCCGCGCGGCTCGCCTCGCTCGCGGACGAGACGCCGGAGGGGCGCAGCATCGTCGAGCTGGTGGACGCGCGGCTGCAGGACACCGCGGCGCTGCCCGCGGGCGCCGAGCTGGTCCCGTTCACGGCGCAGAGCCGCATGTCCGGCGTCGACCTGCCGGGCGGTCCCGACGGGCTCGCGATCCACAGGATCCGCAAGGGGGCCGCGTCCGCCGTGCGGCGGTGGTCGCACAGCACGGGCGCGCGCCTCACGGAGGCGCAGGCCGCGAGGCTCGCGGACCACGTCGACGTCGTGTCCCGCACGGGCGGCACGCCGCTGGTGGTCGCGGAGCAGGTGGGGGACGGCCCGGCGCGGGTGCTCGGCGTCGTGCAGCTCAAGGACGTCGTCAAGCAGGGCATCCGCGCACGGTTCGACGAGCTGCGGGCCATGGGCATCCGCACCGTGATGGTGACGGGCGACAACGCCGTCACCGCCCGCGCCATCGGCGACGAGGCGGGGGTGGACGAGGTCCTCGCCGAGGCCACCCCGGAGGACAAGCTGGCGCTCATCCGGCGCGAGCAGGAGGGCGGACGGCTCGTCGCGATGGCGGGCGACGGCACCAACGACGCCCCCGCCCTCGCGCAGTCCGACGTGGGCGTGGCCATGGCGTCGGGCACCTCGGCGGCCAAGGAGGCGGGGAACATGGTGGACCTCGACTCCGACCCGACGAAGCTCATCGAGATCGTGGAGATCGGCAAGCAGCTGCTCATCACCCGCGGGGCGCTCACCACGTTCTCGGTGGCGAACGACGTCGCGAAGTACTTCGCGATCCTGCCGGCGATGTTCTCGGGCCTGTTCCCGGGCCTGGCGGTGCTGAACGTCATGGGCCTGTCGAGCCCGCAGTCGGCGATCGTCTCGGCGGTGGTCTTCAACGCGCTGATCATCCTCGTGCTCGTGCCGCTCGCGCTGCGCGGCGTGCGCTACCGCCCCGCGTCGGCGTCCGCGCTGCTGCGGCGGAACCTGCTGGTCTACGGCGTCGGCGGCCTCGTCGCCCCGTTCGTCGGCATCAAGCTCATCGACCTCGTCGTCTCCCTGATCCCCGGTCTCTGAGCCGGGACGCTGGAGGATCCCATGACCATCGTCCGTTCCACCCTCAGCGGGCTGCGCGTGCTGCTCGCCTTCACCCTCCTGCTCGGCCTGGCCTATCCGCTCGCCGTGACCGGCGCGGGCCAGGCGCTGTTCGGCTGGCGCGCCGACGGCTCGCTGGTGCGGGCCGACGGCACCCCTACCCGGGACCGGGCCGAGGCCGTCGGGTCCGCGCTCGTCGGCCAGCAGTTCACCGGCGACGCGTGGTTCCACCCCCGGCCCTCCGCGGCCGGCGACGGCTACGACACGCTCGCGTCGGCCGGGTCCAACCTCGGCCCGGAGAGCCCCGACCTCGTCGCCGCGATCACCGAGCGTCGTGCGCAGGTGGCGGCGACCGAGGGGGTCGACCCCGCCGAGGTCCCGGCCGACGCCGTCACGGCGTCCGGCTCCGGCCTCGACCCGGACGTCTCCCCCGCGTACGCCGCGATCCAGGTGGACCGCGTCGCCGCCGCCCGCGGGCTGGAGCCCGAGCGGGTCCGCGAGCTGGTGACCGAGCACACGCGCGGCCGCACCCTGGGGGTGCTCGGCGACCCCCGCGTCGACGTGCTCGGCCTCAACACGGCGCTCCAGGCCGTGGCGCCCGCGCTGCCCGAGCGACCCGAGTGACCCGTGCGACCCGAGTGGCACAGAATGCGCCTATGACGACGCCGGCCGCGACGCCCGACCAGGGCCGTGGTGCCGCCCCCCGACGCGGGCGGCTCACGGTGTACCTCGGCGCCGCGCCGGGCGTCGGCAAGACCTTCGCGATGCTCGACGAGGCGGAGCGGCGTCGAGGGCGCGGCACCGACGTCGTCGTCGGCCTCGTCGAGACGCACGGCCGGGCCGGGACCGCCGCCAAGGTGGGCGACCTCGAGGTGGTCCCGCGGCGCGACGTCACGCACCGCGGCACCACGCTCACCGAGCTGGACGTCGGCGCCGTCCTGCGCCGCGCCCCCGACGTCGTCCTCGTCGACGAGCTGGCGCACACCAACGCGCCCGGCTCGCGGCACCCCAAGCGCTGGCAGGACGTGCGCGACCTGCTCGACGCCGGGATCGACGTCGTCACGACGGTCAACGTGCAGCACCTCGCGTCGCTCACCGACGACGTCGAGGCCATCACCGGCGTGCGCCAGCGCGAGACGGTGCCCGACCAGGTGGTCCGCGACGCCGAGCAGATCCAGCTGGTCGACCTGTCCCCGCAGCAGCTGCGGCGGCGGCTCGCGCACGGCAACGTGTACCGGCCGGAGCAGGTCGACGCGTCGCTGCGGCAGTACTTCCGCGAGGGCAACCTCACGGCCCTGCGCGAGCTGGCTCTCCTCTGGCTGGCCGACCGCGTGGACGACGCGCTCACGCGCTACCGCGCCGACCACGCCATCGCGAGCACGTGGCCGGCGCGGGAGCGGATCGTCGTGGCGGTCACGGGCGGCGAGGAGAGCGAGACCCTGCTGCGCCGGGGGGCGCGCATCGCGCAGCGCGCCGCCGGGGCCGAGCTGCTTGCCGTGCACGTGCTGCCGACCGACGGGCTGCCGTCCGCCCCGCCGGCCGCGATCGCCGCCCAGCGCGCCCTCGTCGAGGCCCTGGACGGCACGTTCCACACGGTGCTCGGCGAGGACGTCCCGTCGGCCGTCGTGGACTTCGCCCGGGGCGTGAACGCGACCATGATCGTCGTCGGCGTCTCCCGGCACTCGCGGTGGCGCCAGGCGCTGCTCGGGTCCTCGAGCGCCGAGATCGCCCGGCTGTCCGGCGCGATCGACGTGCACCTCGTCACCCACGAGCGGGCCCGCTCCGGTGCTCGGCTCCCGTCGCGCCTGTCCTCGCTGTCCCCGGCCCGTCGGGTCGCGGGCTGGGTGTCGGTGGTCGCGGTGCCCGCCCTGCTGACCGGGTTGTTCGCCGCCGTCGGGCCGCGTGCCGTGTCGCTGCCCACCGAGCTCATGCTGTTCCTCGCGGGCGTGGTGGCCGTCGCGCTGGTCGGCGGGCTGTGGCCGGCCGTGGCCGCCGCCGTCGTCTCGTTCGTGTGCCTCAACTGGTTCTTCACGCCGCCCACGGGGATGCTCACCGTCGCCGACCCGGAGAACCTCCTGGCGCTGGTCGTGTTCGTCGTGGTCGCGGCGGCCGTCGCGTCCGTCGTCGACCTCGCCGCCCGCCGCACGGTGCAGGCCTACCGCGCCCGTGCGGAGGCGTCCACGCTCGCCGCGCTGTCCCGCTCGGTGCTCTCGGGCGAGGACACCGCGCAGGCGATCGTGCAGCGCCTCGCCCTGACGTTCGGGCTCGACGACGTGCGGCTCGAGTCCCGCACGGACGACCGGGACTGGACGGTCGTCGCGCAGGCCGGGCGGTCCGCCGGCGGCGGGCAGCACGCCCAGACCACGGCGGTGCCGCTCGACGAGGCGCACCGCCTCGTCCTCGTCGGGCGTGCCCTCCCCGCGAGCGACCGGCAGGCGGTCGAGGCGTTCGGCAGCCAGGCGGCGATCGTCCTGGAGCACCAGCGGCTGCGCCGGCAGGCGGCGGCCGCGCGCGAGCTCGAGCACGCGGAGGCCACCCGGACCGCGCTGCTCGCCGCCGTCTCGCACGACCTGCGCACGCCGCTCACCGCGATCCGCACCGCTGTCGACGGCCTCGCCATGCCCGACGTCGAGCTGGACCGCGACGACACCGACGCGCTCACCGCGACCATCCAGGAGTCCACGCGGCGGCTCGAGCGCCTCATCGACAACCTGCTCGACCTGTCCCGCCTGCAGACGGGTTCCGTGCGTCCGGTGCTGCGGCCCACGTCCCTGGACGAGGTGGTGCTCGTGGCGGTCGAGCCGTGGCTGGGCCGGCTCGACCTGGACGTACCCGAGGACCTGCCGCTGGTGCGGACCGACGGCGGCCTGCTCGAGCGCGTCGTCGCGAACCTCGTCTCCAACGCCGTGCGACACTCGCCCGGCGACGCGCGCGTCCGGGTCGCGGCGTCCGCCGCCCCCGACGACGTCGAGGTCCGGGTGGTCGACACCGGCCCCGGGGTCCCGGACGACCGGAAGGAGAGCATGTTCCAGCCGTTCCAGCGCCTCGACGACACCGGCACCGGCCTGGGCCTCGGGCTGGCCGTGGCAGACGGCCTCGCGCGCGCGGTCGGCGCGGCCGTCACCGCCGAGGACACCCCCGGCGGCGGCCTCACCATGGTCGTGACCGTCCCGGCCGCCACCGCGGCGCCCGCCGGAGCGGTGCGATGAGCGAGCGCCCGGCGACCCCCGAGGGCCCGGGCCCCGGCAACCGGGTCCTCGTCGTCGACGACGACGCCGGCCTCGCCCGCGCGCTGGCGATCAACCTGCGCGCGCACGGCTGGGACGTCACCGTGGCGGGCACCGGCACCGCCGCCCTCGACGCCGCGTCGGCGGCGCATCCCGACGTGGTCGTGCTCGACCTCGGGCTGCCCGACGTCTCCGGCCTCGACGTCATCGCCGGCATCCGCGGCTGGTCCGCCGTGCCCATCGTCGTGCTGTCCGCGCGCCAGCTGGGCGAGGACAAGGTGGACGCCCTCGACGCCGGCGCCGACGACTACGTGACCAAGCCCTTCGCCATGAACGAGCTGCTCGCGCGCCTGCGTGCCGCCGTCCGCCGTGCCCGCCCCGCCGACGCGACGTCCGACCCGGTGGTCGTCGCGGGGCGGCTGCGCATCGACCTGGCCCGCCGGGTCGTCGAGCGCGACGGCGCCGAGGTGCGGCTCACCCCCACCGAGTGGTCGCTGCTCGAGGTGCTGGTGCGGCACCGCGGCCGGATGGTCGGGCGCAAGCAGCTGCTGCAGGACGTCTGGGGCCCGGGGTACGACACCGAGACGAACTACCTGCGCGTGTACACCGCGCAACTGCGGCGCAAGCTCGAGGACGACCCGGGCGCCCCGCGCCACCTCCTCACCCACCCGGGGGCGGGCTACCGGTTCGAGGTCTGAGCGCCCGCCCGGTCTCCGGCCGTCGCCGCCAGGTAGGCCCGGCCGCGCGGCGACAGGCGGTAGCCGACCTCGAGGCTCTCGGTGAGGCCCAGCTCCTTGAGCCGCCGGACCCGGATCTTGAAGGGATCGCGCTCCATCCCCAGGCCTTCGGCGAGGGTGCGCGCCACGACGCCCGGCCGCGCCTCGATCAGTTCCAGGTACGCGCGGGTCCACGGCTCGGGCGCCGCACGGTCCATCCGCGCCAGCCGGGCGCTGATGCCCTCGACGGCCGGCCGGTCGAGGGCATCGTCCTCGCGCAGCGCGACCCTCGGGTCGGGGCCTGCGAGGCGCAGGCCCACGCGGTACAGGTCGCCCTCGCCGCGCTGGGAGATCCAGGCCCGCGCCGCCGCGCCGGAGCGGAACCCCGCGCCGCGGGCGGCGTCGTCGTCCACGTCCTCGAGGGCGACCGGGTCCAGCGCCGTCACCTCGACGACGCCGACGCGCGTGCGCATCGTCGAGCCGGGGCGCACCCGCACCACGGACCACCGGCGGTAGGTGTGCGTCACCGTCCCGTCGGCCAGCCCGCGCAGCGTCCTCGCGTCGAGCAGCACACCGCCACCATGCCAGCGGCCGCGGGCCCGCGCTCCTCGGAGCGCGGGGACCGTCAGAGCTTGGTGACCGGCGAGTAGCGCAGCAGCAGGCGCTTGGTGCCGTCCGCGCCGAAGTCGATGCGCGCGACGGAGTTCGGGCCGCTGCCCTCGAGCGACACCACCGTCCCGACGCCGTACGCGTCGTGCGTCACCTTGTCGCCGACGTCCAGCGACGGCACGTCGGCGTCCTTGCGCGGGGTGGCGGAGCCGAACCGTGCGCCCGTGCCCGTCGTCGTCGCGGCGGCCTCCTTGGGCTTGCCGAGGCGTCCGCCCACGCTCGACGACGGCGAGCGGCGCTCGGGCGCCGACCCCGTGCCGCCCGACGACCGGCGCTCCGGTGACCAGGTCCCGCCGCGGCGGTCCCTGCCGGACCCGTTGCCCCAGGCCGACCCGCCGCGGCGCAGGTACTGGGTGGACGACTCGCGCCGGCGCCAGTCCCACAGCTCGTCGGGGATCTCCTCGAGGAACCGGCTGGGCGGGAACTCGTTGGCCATCCCCCACGCCGACCGCACGGCCGATCGCGAGACGTACAGCCGTTGCCGCGCCCGCGTGATGCCCACGTAGGCCAGGCGCCGCTCCTCGGCCAGCTCGGCGTCGTCGTGCAGCGAGCGCATGTGCGGGAACGTGCCGTCCTCCAGGCCCGTGAGGAACACGACCGGGAACTCCAGGCCCTTGGCGGTGTGCAGCGTCATGAGGGTGACGACGCCCTGGTCCTCCTTGGGTTCCTGCTCCGCCTCGCCGTCGGCCACGTCCTCGTCGGGGATCTGGTCGGCGTCGGCCACCAGCGACACCCGCTCGAGGAAGTCCGCGAGGTCGCCCTCCGGGTCGAGCTCGCTGAACTCCGCCGCGACGGCGTGCAGCTCGGCGAGGTTCTCCACCCGCGACGCGTCCTGCGGGTCGTCGGAGGCGCGCAGCTCCGCGAGGTATCCGGTGCGGTCCAGCACCGCGCCGAGGACCGTGGCGGGCGGCTCGCCGTCGTCGACGAGGGCGCGCAGCTCACGCATCATGTCGCGGAACGCCGTCAGCGGCTTGAGGGTGCGGCTCGTCATGCCGCCGATCTCGTCCGCGCGCTCGAGGGCCGCCCCGAACGAGATCCGCTCGCGGTCCGCGAACGACGCGACCAGCGACTCGGCCTTGTCGCCGAGCCCGCGCTTGGGCACGTTGAGCACGCGGCGCAGGTTGACGTCGTCGTCCGGGTTGGCCAGCGCACGCAGGTAGGCGACGGCGTCCTTGATCTCGCGGCGCTCGTAGAACCGGGTGCCGCCCACCACCTTGTACGGCAGGCCGACACGGATCAGCACCTCCTCCAGCGCCCGCGACTGGGCGTTGGTGCGGTAGAAGACCGCGACGTCGCCCGGCCGCACGCCGTCGGCGTCCCCGAGCCGGTCGATCTCCTCGGCCACGAACCGCGCCTCGCCGTGCTCGTCGTCCGCGACGTAGCCGACGATCTTCTCCCCCGCGCCGGCGTCGGTCCACAGCCGCTTGGGCTTGCGGTCCGGGTTGCGCGAGATCACCGCGTTGGCCGCCGACAGGATCGTCTGCGTGGAGCGGTAGTTCTGCTCCAGCAGGATGGTCCTGGCGTCCGGGTAGTCCTCCTCGAACTCCACGATGTTGCGGATCGTGGCGCCACGGAACGCGTAGATGGACTGGTCGGCGTCGCCGACCACCGTCAGCTCCGCCGGGTCCAGGCCGTCGACGCCGGGGCCGCCCTCCACCGACGGGGCCGTGGCGCCCGCCAGCTCGCGGACCAGCACGTATTGCGCGTGGTTCGTGTCCTGGTACTCGTCCACGAGGATGTGCCGGAACCGGCGGCGGTAGTGCTCCGCGACGTTCGGGAACGCCTGCAGCAGGTTCACCGTGGTCATGATGATGTCGTCGAAGTCGAGGGCGTTCGCCTGCGCGAGGCGCTGCTGGTAGCGCCGGTAGACGTCCGCCAGCACGGTGTCGAACTCCGGGGCCCCGCCGTCGGCCAGGCCGCCCGCGGCCGCCCGCGCCCGCCAGCCCTGTGCGGCCGGGTCCGCGGCGTCGGCGTGGTCGGCGGTGTCCGCGCCGGACTGGCGCGCGTACGCCTCGGGGTCGACGAGCTCGTTCTTGAGGTCGCTGATCTTGTGCGCCAGCGAGCGCGCGGGGTACTTCTTGGCGTCCAGGTCCAGCTCGCGCGTGACCAGCGTGATGAGGCGCTGGGAGTCCGCCGCGTCGTAGATGGAGAAGCTGGAGCGCAGGCCGAGGGTCTTGGCCTCCTTGCGCAGGATCCGCACGCAGGCGGAGTGGAACGTGGACACCCACATCCGCCCACCCGCCGGACCCACGAGGTGCTCGACGCGCTCGCGCATCTCGGCGGCGGCCTTGTTGGTGAACGTGATCGCGAGGATCTCGCCCGCCCGGGCGCGGCCCGTGGCCAGCAGGTGGGCGATGCGGTGGGTGAGCACGCGCGTCTTGCCCGACCCCGCGCCGGCCACGATGAGCAGCGGCGAGCCCGCGTGCTCGACGGCGGCCCGCTGCTGCGGGTTCAGCCCGTCCACGAGGGCCTCCGGGTCCAGGTGGGAGAACGCCCCCCGCGACCGCCGAGGCCCCGCTGCCTCTGCGCCTTCGTGGGCCTCGGACGCCGCGTCACGCACCCATTCGGGCGCGCCGGACGCCGGGTCGGCGGCGTCGTCGTCCCAGCGGGGGGCGACCGGCGGCAGGCGTGCCGTGTCGTCCTTCGCGGCGTGGTCGAACCCGGGCAGGGACAGGCTGTCGAACAGGGAGGTCATCGTGGACCAAGCCTAGGCTCCGCAGCCGACATCCTGGTCCTCCGCGGCCGCACGTCACACGGCCTCAGCCCGCGACCGACACCGTCGCCCCCACCGCCGTCGGGTCCTCGAGCAGGTCGCAGACCGCGTCGGCGAGGTCGGCGCGCCGCATCGACCAGCGCCAGCGCACGTTGCCGTCGCGCCGCTCGTGATACCGGCCACGGGCGGCCCCGTCCCGCAGCATGGGCGGCCGCACGATCGTCCAGTCCAGCCCCGAGCCCCGCACCGCGGGCTCCGCCCGGGCGAACCCGGCGTTGGCGTCGCGCAGCGCCCGGGCGAGGATCGGCTTGGCCAGGTAGCGGGACATCGGGTCGTCGCCGTCCACCACCCAGCCGCTCGCGGTCACGACGACGGCGCGGCGCACCCCGGCCTCGCGGGCCGCACCGACCAGCACCTCGGTGAGGCGCCCCTGGACGCCGGGCGCGCTGCCGGGCACCGGTCCGAGGGTGGACACGACGGCGTCCACCCCGGCGAGAGCCGCCCCGACCGCGTCGGCGTCGAGGCCGTCGGCCGTGGCGACGTCGTCGGGCGCCAGGTCGCCCAGACGGGACGGGTCCCGCACGACGGCGACGACGTGGTGCCCGCGGCGGCGGGCCTCCTTCACGACGAGCCCGCCGGTGCGTCCGGTGGCTCCCAGCACGGCGATCTTCATGAGCGTCTCCTCGATCTAGGGTGAGTGAGTATTTACTCACCCGTAGGATGGAGGGAGGCTCCGGGCGTGTCAACGGCACGGCGGGATCGGCCACGGCCCGGCGGCAC
The DNA here is from genome assembly GCA_023241745.1 of Isoptericola peretonis. Classification (GTDB taxonomy): domain Bacteria; phylum Actinomycetota; class Actinomycetes; order Actinomycetales; family Cellulomonadaceae; genus Isoptericola; species Isoptericola peretonis. Next base: position 396,114 of record JALQCY010000001.1, read on the forward strand.
GCCACGACAGGAGGACGCATGAGCACGCGCGACCGGATCCTCGACGCCGCGGCGACGGTGCTGCGCGAGCGGGGGATCGCCCGGGCCACGACCAAGGAGATCGCCCGCGCGGCCGGGTGTTCGGAGGCGCTGCTCTACAAGCACTTCTCCGACAAGCAAGAACTGTTCCTCGGCGTGCTGTCGGAGCGGGCCCCGCGGCTCGACGCCCCCGCCGACCTGGTGGGCCGCAGCACCGTCGCCGAGAACGTCACGACCCTCGTCGGCCAGCTGCTCGCGTTCTACGCCCGGTCCTTCCCGATGGCCGCGTCGATCCTCGGGGCCCCGGAGCTGCTGACGGCGCATCGCGAAGGGCTCGGGCGCCGCGGCGCCGGGCCGCAGGGCCCGGCGCTCCAGGTGCAGGCCTACCTCGACGCCGAGGCGCGCGCCGGCCGGCTGCCCGCCGACGTCGACACCGAGGCCGTAGCCCGCACGCTCGCCGGCGCCGCGCTCTTCGAGGCGTTCCTCGCCGCCTACGCGGGGCTCGACGCGGTACCGGACGCCGGACGGCGGGCGCGCGGCATCGTCGGCTCCGTGCGCCTCGGCGCGGTGACCGGCTAGCGGCGCAGCCGCATCGGGGTGTGCGGGATGTCGTCCTCGAGGTACTCCGGCCCGTCGGGGGCGAAGCCGAACCGCCCGTACCAGCCGGTCAGCGGCGACTGGGCGCCGAGGACGACGTCGGCCTGCGGGGCCGTCGCGGTGGCCGTCTCGAGCGCGGCGCGCATGAGGACGCCGGACGCACCGGTCCCACGCGCGTCGGGGTGGCAGACGACGCGGCCGATGCGCTGCACGTCGCCGTCGTCGAGCACGCGCGCCGTCGCGACCACGCGTCCCACACCGTCGAGCAGCACGACGTGCCGGGTGCCCGGCTCGGCGTCGCGGCCGTCCAGGTCGGGGTAGGCGCACTCCTGCTCGACGACGAACACGTCCTGCCGCAGGCGCCACGCCTCGTACGCCGTCCGCGCGTCCAGCTCGTCGAGCGTCGCGACGCGCACCGCCCACCGGTCGTCGCGATCCTGCCGGGGCTCGTGCTGCGTCATGGTTCCTCCGTGGTGCCGTTCCTGCCGCCCGCCACCCTAAGCCGCCAGGTGACGGGGACGGCCCGCGCGGACCGCGTGCGAGCGGGCCGGGCGGGTCGCGCCGGCAGCACGCCGCCCGCCAGACTCCTGCGCATGACCGTGCTCCGCTCGATCCTGCTGTTCGTCGCCGCCGCCGTCTTCGAGATCGGCGGCGCCTGGCTGGTGTGGCAGGGGGTGCGCGAGCACCGCGGCTGGATCTGGATCGGCGCGGGCGTGATCGCCCTCGGCGTGTACGGGTTCTTCGCGAGCCTGCAGCCCGACGCCCACTTCGGCCGCATCCTCGCGGCGTACGGCGGGGTGTTCGTGGCGGGCTCGCTGGTCTGGGGCATGGTCGTCGACGGCTTCCGCCCCGACCGCTGGGACGTCGTCGGCGCGCTGATCTGCCTCGTCGGCGTGGCCGTGATCATGTACGCCCCACGGCCCGGCGACGCGTGACCCGGGCCGCGCGGACCGGTCAGGTGACGAGGAGCCCGACCACCCAGGCCACCGTGGCGACCAGGCCGCCGGCGAGCTGCACGCCGATGGTGATGAGCGTGGCCTTGAGCGCCGCGCGCGTGCCGGCCCAGGCGGCGGCGGCGTCGCGCCGGCGGGCCAGCTCCACGAGGAACACCGCGCCGGCGAAGAAGAGGAAGAGCCCCACGACGGGCACCACGAAGAACCCGACGATCCCCGCGATCCCGGCGACCGCGAGGGTCCCCCACGGCACCTCGGCGCGTCGCATGTGACGCCCGGCGAGCAGCCACTGGCCCAGCTCGGCGAGGGCGATCGCCACCGCCGCCACCGCGAAGCACACCCAGGCGGCCGTCCCGCCGGTGACCCACGCCCAGACGAGGACGCTCCCGAGCACCAGCACGTTGCCGGGGAGCACCTGCACGACGGTGCCGACCAGGCCGACGGCGATCGCCAGCCCGACCAGTACCTCCCCGAGGACGCTCATCGTCGCTGTCCCGAGCCCCGCGCCGCGATCAGTTCCAGAAGACCGCGACCAGGATGTTGACCAGCGTCAGCGCGCCGATCGAGTGCTTGAGGCCGGGGGCGACCGCGCCGGTGCCGTTGTCCCCCTTGGCGCCCTGGCGCTTGGCGAGGAACGCGAGGACCGCGATGACCAGCGCGATCCCGAGCTTGACGCCGATCTTCGCCATGCTGGGCCCGCCGTCGGCCCAGAGGTCCGCCATCTCGGCCGTGCCGACCATGAGGACGCCCGCGACGAGGGCGGTCGCGGCGCCGTGGAAGACGCCGCGGTAGAGGCCGGGGCTCTTGATCGACGCGATGTAACCACCGAGGACGATCGCCCAGCCCACGAAGTGGAGCGCGACGAAGACGTTGTAGAGGAACTCCATGCGGCCAGCCTATCCGCGCCCCGACCAGGGATCTGACGCCGGTGTCCGCAACCGGTCACACGTCACACCCGGTCCGGGCCTCGAGGACCCGACCGTCGACCGTCCCAGCATGTGGTCCCAGCATGTGGACCTGCGCTCGCGCGAGGTCCGCCCGAGCGGCTACGGTCCTCCTCATGACCACGGCCGCGCACCGCCTCCTCGTGACGACGCGTCACGAGATGCCGGCGTGCGTGCGTCGCAGCATGCGCAGCTGTCTGTGCTGCTGTCGCTGATCGCGCCCTACCTCAGCCCCGCCGCCCCCGCGCGGCTCCTGAGCACCGGCGCGCGACGTCGGCCGGTGGCCCACCCCCGCTGAGTCGTTCGTCGTCGCGCGTCCCGCCCCCGAGGACCCGAGGAACTCCCCCAGATGACGACGCAGACCACCGCACCCGCACAGGGCCCGACCAGCGAGAACGCCGCCCGTGTCCGGCCGCCGCGCGCCACCCGCCCGAACGGGCAGTGGAAGGTGGACGGCACCACCCCCCTCAACCACAACGAGGAGTTCAAGCAGGAGGCGGCGCCGCTCGGCGTCCGCGAGCGCATCGAGTCGGTCTACGCCCTCGAGGGCTTCGACTCCATCGCCGGCGACGACCTGCACGGCCGGTTCCGCTGGTGGGGCCTCTACACGCAGCGCAAGCCCGGGATCGACGGCGGCCGCACGGCGACGCTCGAGCCGCACGACCTCGAGGACAAGTACTTCATGCTGCGCGTGCGCTCCGACGGCCAGGCCCTCGACCCGGCCGCGCTGCGGGTGCTCGGCGGCATCTCGGCGGACTTCGCACGGGGCTCGGCGGACATCACCGACCGGCAGAACATCCAGTACCACTGGATCGAGATCGAGAGCATGCCGGAGATCTGGCGCCGCCTCGACACGGTGGGGCTGGAGACGACGACGGCGTGCGGCGACTCCCCCCGCGGGTTCCTCGGCAGCCCGGTGGCCGGCGTCGCCGCGGACGAGATCATCGACCCCACGCCCGTGATCCTCGAGATCAAGCGGCGCTACATCGGCGACCCGGAGCTGGCGAACCTCCCCAGAAAGTTCAAGACGGCGATCACGGGCCACCCGAGCCTCGACGTCGTGCACGAGATCAACGACATCTCCCTGGTCGGCGTGGTGCACCCGGAGCTGGGCCCGGGCTACGACCTGTGGGTGGGCGGCGCGCTGTCGACCACGCCGCGCCTCGGGGAGCGGCTCGGGGTCTTCGTCACCGAGGACCAGGCGCCCGACGTCTGGCACGGCGTCATCCGGATCTTCCGCGACTACGGCTACCGACGGCTGCGCAACAAGGCGCGCCTGAAGTTCCTGCTCGCCGACTGGGGGACCGAGAAGTTCCGCGAGGTCCTCGAGACGGAGTACCTCGGGTACGCGCTGCCCGACGGCCCGCCCCCCGCGCCGGCCACGCGCCCGGGTGACCACGTGGGCGTGCACGAGCAGAAGGACGGCCGGTTCTACGTGGGCGCGGCGCCCGTCGTCGGGCGGGTCGGGGGCAACACGCTCACCGGGCTGGCCGACCTCATCGAGCGGGTGGGCGCCGAATCCGCGCGGCTCACCGCCCACCAGAAGGTCGTGATCCTGGGCGTCCCCGGCGACCGCGTGGACGAGCTGCTCGACGGCCTGGAGCCCCTGGGCCTCACAGCCCGCCCGAGCCTGTTCCGCCGCTCGACCATCGCCTGCACGGGCATCGAGTTCTGCAAGCTGGCCATCGTCGACACCAAGGACACGGCCGCCCGGGTGATCACCGAGCTGGAGGACCGGCTCGGGGACGTCACCGCCCGCCTGGACCGCCCGATCGAGCTCAACGTCAACGGCTGCCCCAACTCCTGCGCCCGCATCCAGACGGCGGACATCGGGCTCAAGGGACAGATCATCACGGTCGACGGCGAGCAGATGCCCGGCTTCCAGGTGCACCTGGGCGGCGGCCTGGTCGGCGAGGGGCGCGACGCCGGCGGGCTCGGCCGCACGGTGCGGGGCCTCAAGGTCCCGGCCGCGGAGGTCGGCGACTACGTGGAGCGCGTCGTGCGCCGGTACGAGTCCGAGCACGCGACCGACGAGACGTTCGCCCAGTGGGCGCACCGGGCCGACGAGGTGGCGCTGCGATGACCGCCGTCGACCTGCCCTCCCCCGTGACCCCGCTCGCCTCGGCGACGGGCCCCGGCAGCGACCGGCTCGCGCAGGTGCGTGCGCGAGCAGCGGCCCGCGACACCTCCCGCGCGGCCCGGACGCGCGCCCGCGCCGCCCGGCACCGCCGCTCCGTCGAGGAGCTGCGCCACGTCGTCGAGCGCGGGCAGGCCCAGCTGCACGCCGGCTCCGGCCGCCCCGAGGCGACGGCGGAGGAGGTCGTGGCATGGGCGGTCCGCGAGTTCGGCCCGTTCCTCGCCGTCGCGTCGTCGATGCAGGACCTGGTGCTGGCGCACCTCGTGTCCCGGCAGCTCCCGTTCGTGGACGTGCTCTTCGGCGACACCGGCTACCACTTCGCGGAGACGCTCGGCACCCGCGGCGCCGTCGAGATCGAGATGGACGTGGACGTCGTCGACGTCCGGCCCGAGCTGACCGTCGCCGAGCAGGACGCGGCGCACGGCCCGCGCCTGCACGACCGCGACCCCGAGGCCTGCTGCGCCATGCGCAAGGTGGCCCCCATGCGTGACGCCCTCCAGGGCTACGAGGCGTGGGCCACCGGCGTCCGCCGCGGCGAGACGGCGGCCCGGGCCAACGCTCCGCTCGTCACCTTCGACGAGCGCAACGGCGTCGTGAAGATCAACCCCCTGGCCGCCTGGACCGACGAGGAGGTCGCCGCCTACGCGGAGCGGTACGGCGTGGTGGTGAACCCGCTGCTCGCCGACGGCTACCCGTCGGTGGGCTGCGCGCCCTGCACGCAGCGCGTCGAGGCCGGCCAGGACGCCCGCGCCGGGCGCTGGGCCGGCCTGGACAAGACCGAGTGCGGGCTGCACGCATGACCGAGCGCAGGCGCCCCGCGGCCGGCTCGCGACCGGCACCCGGCCCGGCTCCGCACGAGACCTACCCGCTGGGCCTGCGCGTCACCGGCCGGCTCGTGATCGTGGTCGGCGGCGGGCCGGTGGCGCTGCGGCGCGTGCGCGGGCTGCTCGCCGCGGGCGCCCGGGTGCGGGTGGTCGCCCCCGACGTCGTGCCCGAGCTCGCCGCGCTGGTGGCCGCCGGTGCGGTGGAGCGGGTCACCCGCGGATACTGCGACGGGGACCTCGACGACGCCTGGCTCGTGCACACGGCGACCGGGGACCCCGCGGTGGACGCCCGCGTGGCCGCGGACGCGGAGCTGCTGCGCACGTTCTGCGTCACGGCGGGCGACGCCGGGCTCGGCAGCGCGTGGGTTCCCGCGGTGGCACGCACGCCCGTCGCCGACGCCGCCGGGCGCGCCGCCGGCGACCTCACGATCGCGGTGACCGCCGCGCGCGACCCGCGGCGCGCCGTCCGGGTGCGGGACGCCGTGGTGGCCGGCCTCGACGACGGCAGCCTGCCGCTGCGCGCCGTGCGCCCCGCCGTCGCCCCCGACGAGGCGCCGGCCGACGGCACGCGTCCCGGTCGCGTCGCGCTCGTGGGCGGCGGGCCGGGCGACCCCGGGCTCGTCACGGTGCGAGGCCGGCGGCTGCTGGCCGCGGCGCACGTCGTCGTCGTGGACCGTCTGGCGCCGCGCGGGCTGCTGGCCGGGCTCGGCGACGACGTCGAGGTGATCGACGTGGGCAAGACGTCCGGGAACCACCCCGTGCCCCAGGAGGAGATCTCGGCCCTTCTGGTCCGCCACGCGCTCGCGGGACGGGACGTGGTACGCCTCAAGGGCGGCGACCCGTACGTCTTCGGCCGCGGCGGCGAGGAGCTCGACGCCTGCCGCGCCGTCGGGATCGAGGTGGAGATCGTGCCGGGCGTGACCTCCGCGGTCTCCGTGCCGGCGGCCGCCGGCATCCCGGTCACCCACCGCGGGCTGGCGCGCGGGTTCAGCGTGCTCACCGGGCACGACGACGTCGGCCACGTGCCGGGCGGCACCGACCACACGCTGGTGCTCCTCATGGGCGTGACGCGGCTCGCCGACACCGCCCGGGCCCTGGTCGAGGCCGGCCGCCCGGCGAGCACGCCCGTCGCCGTCGTGGAGGACGGGTTCGGCCCGCGCCAGCGCACCACCGTCGGCACGCTCGCCGACATCGCCGACCGCGCACGCGCCGTCGGCGTGCAGGCGCCCGCCGTGACCGTCGTGGGCGACGTGGTGCGGCGCAGCCCGGCCTGGCCGGAGCCGCTGCCCACGGCCGTCGCCGCTCACGCCGGCGCCGGCCGGCCCGTGAAGTCGTCGTGACGAGCGTTCACCGGCCCGAAACGGCGGTGTGCGCCGCGCCGCCTAGGGTCGCGCCATGACAGCGACCGCCCGGCCCGCCCTGCTCGCGATCTCGCACGGCACCGCGTCGACCACCGGCGCGGGCGCCGTGGCGACGCTCGTCGACGCGGTCGCCGACCGCCTGGACGCGCCGGTGCACGCCGGCTTCGTCGACGTCCAGCAGCCCGACGTCCCGACCTGCCTCGCGGGCCTGCGGGACGACCCCGCGGTGGACGCGACCGTCGTCGTGCCGCTGCTGCTGTCCGCCGGCTACCACGTGCACGTCGACCTGCGGGAGGACGTCGACGCCGCGGCCGCCGGCGGCGACGCCGTCACGCTCGGCGGCGCGCTCGGGCCGGACGACCGGCTCGTCGACGTCCTCGAGCGGCGCCTGGCCGAGGCGGGGCTGCGCGACGACGACACCGTCGTGCTGGCCGCCGCCGGGTCGAGCGACGCGCGCGCCGTCGCGGACTGCGAGGCCACGGCCGCCCGGCTGGGCGAGCGCCTCGGGCGCGTCGTCGCCGTCGGGTACATCGCGAACGCCACGCCGCGCGTGCACGAGGTGGTCGCGGCGGCCCGCGACCGCGCGCCGGACCGGCGCGTCGTCGTCGCTGCGTACCTTCTCGCGCCGGGCTTCTTCGCCGACCTCGCCGCGCGTGCGGGCGGCGACGTGACGACCGCGCCGCTGCTCGTCGCCCACGAGGACGCCCCCGCGGAGCTGGTCGACGTCGTCCTCGACCGCTACCGGGCCGTCGTCAGAGCAGCCGGCGCGCCGCGGCCCACCGCGTGAGCTCGTAGCGGCTGGAGAGCTGGAGCTTGCGCAGCACGGCGGACACGTGCGTCTCGACCGTCTTGATGGAGATGAACAGCTCGCTCGCCACCTCGCGGTAGGAGTACCCGCGCGCGATGAGGCGCATGACCTCCTGCTCGCGCTTGGACAGCCGGTCGAGCTCGTCGTCGGCGACGGCGACGTCTCCGGCGGCGGTACCGAACGCGTCCAGCACGAAGCCCGCGAGCCGCGGGGAGAAGACCGCGTCTCCCCCGGCCACGCGCACCACCGCGCCCGACAGGTCGGACGCCGAGATGTTCTTCGTGACGTACCCGCGCGCGCCGGCGCGGATGACGGCCACGACGTCCTCCGCCGCGTCCGACACCGACAGCGCGAGGAAACGCGTGTCGCCGAGCAGGTCGGCGCAGCGCCGGACCACCTCGGCGCCGCCGCCGCCGTTGCCACCCGGCAGGTGCACGTCGAGCAGCACCACGGGCGGGCGGTGCTCGTGCACGACGGCGACGGCCTGGTCGACGTCCGCGGCCTCGCCCACCACGTCCACCCGCCCGTCCAGGCTGGCGCGCACGCCCGTGCGGAACATGTGGTGGTCGTCGACGAGGACGACCGGGACCGGCCCGGTCGGTGGCGTCGTCGCGTCGGTGGGTGTGGTCACGTGCGTGCTCCTTCGTCGTCGGTCTGGTCCGTCGGCACCGTCTCACCGGTCTCGACGGGCTCCCTCGCTGGGGCCTCGCCGTCTCGCGGCATGCGCAGCCGCACCTCCGTGCCCCAGCCCGGCCGGCTCGTCACGTCGGCGGTGCCGCCGCGCCGGTGCACGCGGCCCAGGATGGACTCCCGGACGCCGAACCGGTCCGGCGCGATGTCGTCCATCTCGAACCCGTCCCCGCGGTCGCGCACGAACATCTCGACGGCGGCGTCGGTCACCTCGAGGTACACGGTCACCGGCGGGCGCCCGTGCACGACGGCGTTGACCAGCGCCTCGCGGGACGCCTGCAGCAGCGCGGACGTCTCCTCGGTGGGCACGCAGTCGCCCACCATCACCGTCTCGACCTCGACGGCGCGGCCGTCCTCGACCTCGGCCACCAGGGCCCGCAGCTCGGCCGCGAGCGACGTGCCCGGAGCGGTGCGGTCGGTGTAGAGCCACTCGCGCAGCTCGCGCTCCTGGGCGCGGGCCATCCGTGCCACCGCCTCCGGGTCGTCGGCGCGCGAGCGGATCAGGGCGAGGGTCTGCAGCACCGAGTCGTGCAGGTGGGCGGCGATGTCGGCGCGCTCGGACTCCCGCGCGCGGGCGGCCCGCTCGTCGCCCAGCTCGCGCACCAGGCGCAGCCACCAGGGCGCCAGCATGAGCGCCGCGCCGGCGAGCACCGCGAGGGACGCCACCGCGGCCTGCAGCAGCACGGGCACCGGGGCGTCCTGCCCAATGAGCAGGAGGACTCCCACCATGACGAGGACGACGCCGCCCACGAGGCGCAGCACCAGCGTCGAGCGCCGGGTGCGCGAGCCGTCGTCCGCGCCGCGTCCACGGTGCGCGGCATCGAGCTGGCTCCACGCGAGCGCCAGGCCGCCGACGGCCACGAGCGCCGGCAGCACCCACGACGCTCCGATGTCCCAGCCCGCGCGGATCGCGACCAGCACGAAGGCGCCGGCGATGAGCGCCGCGCCGATGAGGACGTCGCGCACGGGCAGCGCCGCGACGGGCCCCTGCAGCCGCAGGCGCGGCGCCAGCCGCTGCATCGCCGTGGGCGTGGCCTCCGCGGCCTGGCGCGGGTCGCCCGACGGCACGGTCACCCACCAGAAGACGTACGCCACGGCGCCCGCGCCCCCCGCGAGCGTGAACAGCAGGAAGGCCAGCCGGACCACGAGCACCGGCAGGCCCAGGTGGACGGCCAGGCCCGCGGCGACGCCGCCGAGCATCCGGCCCTGCGGGGGCCGGCGCAGCGGGAGGCGCGGGGGACGATCGGTGCTCACGCTCCCGATCCTGGCACGTCGGGACCTCCCCCGGGCGCGGGATCCCGAGGTTTCAGGGTGGCCCGGCCCGGCGAATCAGGGTCGCGTCAGGGCAGCACCCGATGCCGCGGGGGCCGCCGGGTCGCCAGGATGGAGCCATGAGCACCGACGACCTCCCCCAGCCGCCCGGGCCGCAGCCCGGCGCCGGCGGCGCCCCCGCCGCCGGCGGCCCCGTGCCTCCCCGCCGCAGCGGCGACGGCTTCTTCGACTCCATCCGCCGGTTGGGGCTCGCGCGCTCCGACCAGCGCTGGGTGGGCGGCGTCGCGGGCGGCGTGGCCGAGCGGTTCGGCCTGGACCCGCTGCTGGTGCGAGGCCTTCTGATCCTCAGCTTCTTCCTCACCGGCGTGGGCATCGTCGTCTACGCGATCGCGTGGGCCCTGCTGCCCGAGCGGGACGGCCGGATCCACCTCCAGCAGGCCGTCCGCGGCGACTTCGACGTCGCCCTGCTCGGCGCGACGGTCGCCCTGATCGTCGGCTTCGCCTGGGGCGACGGCCTCGGCTGGTGGGGCTTCGGGATCGAGTGGATCAGCGCCGTGCTCTGGGTCGCCGTGTGGGTCGCGGTCGTCTGGCTCGTCGTCAAGCTGATCCGCGACCGCCGGCCGCGCGACGGCGGAGGCACCCGCGTCCCGCCCGTGCCTCCGTACCCCGCGCAGCCGGCCTACCCCGCGCAGCCGGCCTACCCCGCCCAGTCGGCCTACTCCGCCCAGTCGGCCTACCCGGCGGCGTCCGAGGGCCGGGACGTCCCGGGCAGCACCGACGCCCCGGGTGCCATGGGCGGACCGGGCGCCGCAGGGACGCCGGGTGCCGCGAGCGCGGACACACCGTCGGAGCCGTTCACCCCAGCGCCTCCGGCGCCGTACGTGACGACGCCGCCGAGCACGTGGGCCGCCGCCCCGGCGCCCCTGCCCGCACCCCCGCTGCCCGCGCCCCCGGCCGCCCCGGCCCCGGCACCGCTCCCCCCGCGCCCGCCCAGGCCGGTGCGTCGCGGTCCCGGCGCCGGCGCCGTGGGGATCGTGCTCGGGCTGGTGCTGCTCGCCGGCGCCCTGCTGCTGGTCGCCGACCGCACCGGCAACCTCGACCTGCCGCTCGGCCCGACCTGGCTCGGCGCGTCGATCGTCATCCTCGGCCTCGGCGTCGTCGTCACCGGCCTGCGGGGTCGCCGCGGCGGCACGCTGACCTTCCTCGCGATCCTCGCGCTGATCGCGGGCATCTTCACCTGGCCGTTCGCCGGGGACCGGGACCCGTGGGGCTTCTGGGACGACCCCCAGGACCTCGGGGCCGCCACCGTCGTCAGCGACGGCACGCTGGTCCCGACCTCGGTCGACGAGGCCGAGGACGGCGTGCAGGTGCGCTTCGGCAGCGCCGTCGTCGACCTCACCGAGCTCGACCTGTCCGACGTGACGCCCGGCGACCCCGTCGTCGTCCCGATCTCCATGACGGCCGGGAGCACGCACGTGCGCATCCCGTCCGACGAGGCCGTCGAGGCCGACGTCGAGGTCCTCGCCGGCAACGTCACCTGGCGCGCGGACGGCAGCGACCGATCCGTGAACACCTACACCAACGGCCCGGCCCGGTTCAGCACCGACGAGGCGCGCGACGGCGACGGCGCCCGCCTCCTGCTGGACGTCGACGTGCGCGCCGGCGACCTGACCATCGAGGAGTCCCGATGAGCGACGACAAGCCCACGACGCCCCTGCCCCGCGACCGGTCCGAGGACGTCGACGAGACGCGGGCGCTGCCCGCCGCCGACGCCACCCGGGCCCTCCCGGCGGCCGACGAGACGCGGGCGCTGCCCGCGGCCGACGAGACCCGGGCGCTGCCCGCGGCCGGGCCGGACGACCCGCTCTCGGTCTTCGACCGGCCCGACCCGGCGCCGTACGGCGACCCCGCGCCGTCGCCCGGCGCCGCGCCCTTCGACGCGGCCCCGCCCTCCGAACCGGCACCTGCGGCCGACCCCGCGCCGGCCGCCCGTCCCGCGGACGAACGCGCCGGCACCGCCCCGGCGGCGACCGTGTCCTCGGGGCCGCGGTCCAGCACCATCGTGTGGGGCTTCCTCGTCATCGCGTTCGGCGTCGGTCTGCTGGCCAACGCCGCCGGCGCGCGCATCGACGTCGAGCTCGCCGCCATCGTGCTGCTCGCAGCGGCGGGCGTGCTGCTCGTGGTCGGCTCGGTGGTCAGCGCGGTGCGCCGCCGTCGGCGGTCGGCGGGGGCTCGGTAGGTCCGCCGCCGGCCCCGCCGCCCGGCGCGGCCGGCGGTGCCTCGGGAGCCGTGCGGGTGCTCGGCCGCTCGGGCGGCGGGCCGGGCCGCGTCGGCTCCACGGGGCGCGTCGGCTCGATCGGGTCGTTGCGGTGCGCGGCGTGCGACAGGTCGCCGGACGACGTGAAGCCCGGCGCGTCCACCACCCGCGGCCCGCCCGCGAGCCTGCGCAGCGCGCTGCCGAGCAGGACGAACAGGATCCCCAGGCCGATGACCAGGGCGCACACGCCGAACGCCACGACCGACGTGAACAGCGAGGCCCGCAGGAACGACGCGTTCATGACCGTGTCGCGGGTCGGGTCGTCCTGCGCGAGCTCCGCATAGGTCTGCCCGCCGGACGCCTCGAGGGCGTGCTTGTTGATCACCTCGGCCTGCGCGTAGGCGGTGAAGGGGCCGGCCACGTGCTGACCGGCGAACATGCTCGCGTCGTCGGAGACGGTGATCTGCTCGTCGGACAGGGTCTGGGACACGACGACCCACACCCCCAGGCCCGCGATGATCATGACGATCCCGGCGATGAGGGTGATCAGCCCGATCCCTCGGACGCCCTTCGGCGGTTGAACGGTGACCGTGCTCGACATGTCGCACCTCTTCCTGGGGTGGGCCGCGCGTGGTGTCGCTCTCCGCACGGTAGCGCCGGTTCCCGCCGGCGGCGCGGCGAACCCCCAGGTGGCGGCGATGGCAGGATGACCCGGTGCGCATCGTCCACGTCTCCGACTCCTACCTCCCCCTGCTCGGCGGCATCGAGACCCAGGTGGCGCGTCTCGCGCGGCGGCAGGCTGAGGCCGGGCACGAGGTCGAGGTGGTCACGACGACCCCGGCGGCGAAGGGTGAGCACGGGATCGCGACCGCCACCGACGAGCACGGCGTCGTCGTCCACCGCGTCGCCGCCCGCGTGCCCGGCGGCTACCCCGTGCATCCCCGGTCGACGCGGCACGTCCTGGCACGCCTGCGGGAGCTCGAGGCCGGCGGGCGGCGGCCCGGCGTCGTGCACCTGCACATGGGGGTGCTGGCCCCGACCGTGGAGCTGGCGCTGCGCCCGGTCGCGCGGGCCGGGTTTCCCCTGCTGCTCACCGTGCACAGCGTGTGGGGCGGCTGGGAGCGCGCCTTCGCCGGGCTGGACCGGGTCACCGGCTGGTCCGCGTGGCCGGTGCAGTGGTCGGCCGTGAGCGAGCTGACGGCGGCCCCGCTGCGCCGCGTCGTCGGGCGTCGGCTGGGTCCGGAGGCGGCGGCCGCGCGGGTGTCCGTGCTGGGGAACGGGATCGACGTCGAGTCCTGGCGGCTGCCGCGCGTGGAGCGCGGCGACCGGGCCGAGGGGCGCGAGGTGCACGTCGTGTCCGCCACCCGGTTCGCCCCGCGCAAGCGGGTGCTGCCGATGCTGGAGGCCGTCGCGACGGCGGTCGACCGTGCGCCGGGCCGGATCGTCGCGACGATCGGCGGCGACGGGCCGCAGCTCGCCGAGGCCCGGCGCTGGGTCCGCGAGCGCGGGCTCGCGGACACGGTGCGCCTCGTCGGGCGCCTGTCCCCCACTGAGCTCAAGCGCCTGTACGTGCGGGCCGACGTCTTCGTGGCGCCGGCCGTGCAGGACGCGTTCGGCATCGCCGCGCTCGAGGCCCAGGCGGCGGGGCTCGCCGTCGTGAGCCGGTCCCAGTCCGGCGTGGCGGAACGGCTCGTCGACGGCCGCGACGCGCTCCTCGTGGACGACGACGCCGCGATGGCCGACGCCCTCGTCCGGCTCGCCGACGACCCGGCCCTGCTCGACGCGATCGTCGCGCACAACCGCTCCGCCGAGCTCGCGACATCGTGGCCGCGGGTGCTCGCCGACGTCGAGGCCGCCTACCGGAGGTCCGCCGCGCTCGCCCGCTGAGGGCGGCGTCGTCGTCGCCCCTGGTCACGGGCGGATCGATGCCTCGGCGTATCAACCACGGGTGCCCGCCCTCGTGTCACGTGACCGGCGACGAGGAATCGCCGGCAGACGTGAGGAGCGACGATGACCATCACGACACGCACCCGCACCGCCCGTGCACGGCTCGCCGCCGTCGTGGGCGGCCTCGCGGCGATCGCGACCCTGGGCCTCACGGCCCCGGCCGCCACCGCGGCGCCCGACGACGGCGCGGCACCGGTCCAGGTCGAGGTGGTGACCAGCGACGAGCAGGTCACGGTCGAGGCCGCCCGGGCGACGGCCGCAGCGGGCACGCTGTACTGCGCCGTGATCGACGGCACGTTCGGCTGCAAGGACTACCCCGTCGGCACGGGGCTGGTGGTCGCCCGGCTCTACGACGGGGCGAGCTTCACCGGGCGCCAGGTCGTGGTCTACAACCCGAGGTACCGCGTCGGCTGCACGGGCAGCACCACCGACAACGAGGGCGGCTCCACCCTGGGGGCCATGTCGAACAGGGTGAGCTCGGTGCGGACGTACCACCAGTGCGACGTGAAGCTGTTCGACGGCGCGTCGAAGGACGGCGCGAGCACCGGCTGGATCGACATCAACAGCAGGCTCGGCTCGCTCGACAACCGGGCGAGCTCGTTCGCGATCTCCTAAGAGCGCACCCGCGGCGTGACCGGCTCCCACCGGTCACGCCGCCCACCCTCACTCCCACTCGATGGTGCCCGGCGGCTTGCTCGTCACGTCGAGCACCACGCGGTTGACCTCGGGGACCTCGTTGGTGATGCGGGTGGAGATGATCGACAGCACGTCGTAGGGCAGGCGCGTCCAGTCGGCGGTCATGGCGTCCTCGGACGACACGGGCCGCAGCACGATGGGGTGGCCGTAGGTGCGGCCGTCGCCCTGCACGCCGACGGAGCGGACGTCGGCCAGCAGCACCACGGGGCACTGCCAGATCTCGCCGTCGAGGCCGGCCTTGGTCAACTCGGCGCGGGCGATCGCGTCGGCCCTGCGCAGGGTGGCCAGCCGCTCGGCGGTCACCTCGCCGACGATGCGGATGCCGAGACCGGGGCCGGGGAACGGCTGGCGGGAGACGATCTCCTCCGGAACGCCGAGCTCGCGGCCGACGGCACGGACCTCGTCCTTGAACAGGGTGCGCAGCGGCTCGACGAGCTCGAACTGCAGGTCGTCGGGCAGCCCGCCCACGTTGTGGTGGCTCTTGATGTTGGCCGCGCCCTCGCCGCCGCCAGACTCCACGACGTCGGGGTACAGGGTGCCCTGCACGAGGAACCTGACCTCCTCGCCGTGCGCGCCGGCCTCGGCGACGATGTCGCGCTGCGCGTCCTCGAAGACGCGGATGAACTCGCGGCCGATGATCTTGCGCTTCGTCTCCGGGTCGCTCACGCCCGCGAGCGCCGAGAGGAACCGCTCCTTCTCGTCGCGGACGATGAGGTTCACGCCGGTGGAGGCGACGAAGTCGCGCTCGATCTGCTCCACCTCGCCCTCGCGCAGCAGGCCGTGGTCCACGTGCACGCAGGTGAGCTGGTCGCCCACGGCCTGCTGGACGAGGGCGGCCGCGACGGCGGAGTCCACGCCGCCGGACAGGGCGCAGATGACGCGGGCGTCGCCGATCTGGGCGCGGATCGCGGCGACCTGGTCGGCGATCACGTTGCCGGGCGTCCAGTCGGGCTCCAGGCCCGCGCCCTCGTAGAGGAAGTGCTCCAGCACGGTCTGGCCGTGCGCGGAGTGCTTCACCTCGGGGTGCCACTGCACGCCGTAGAGGCGGCGGCTCGCGTCCTCGAACGCCGCGACGGGCGAGCCGGACGACGTGGCCAGCACCTCGAAGCCCTCCGGGGCCGCGTGCACGGAGTCGCCGTGGCTCATCCACGTGGTCTGGTTCGCGGGCGTGCCCTGCAGCAGCATGCCCGCCGCGCACACCTCGACCTCGGTGCCGCCGTACTCGCGGGTGCCGGTCTGGGCGACGGTGCCGCCCAGGGCCTGCGCCATCGCCTGGAAGCCGTAGCAGATGCCCAGCACCGGAACGCCGGCCTCGAACAGCTGCGGGTCCACGAAGGGCGCGCCCGTGGCGTACACCGACGACGGGCCCCCGGACAGGATGATCGCCGCCGGGTTCTTCGCGAGCATCTGCTCGGTGGTGAACGTGTGCGGCACGATCTCGGAGTAGACCTTCGCCTCGCGCACGCGGCGCGCGATGAGCTGCGCGTACTGGGCGCCGAAGTCGACGACGAGGACCGGCCGAGGCGTCGGGCTGGGCACGGAGGGAGCGGTGGCGGGTGACGTCACCGCGCCATCCTATCCGCCGCCCCCCGTGCCCCGACCCGGCCTCAGGACGTCGGGTACGTCACCTCGACCCGGCGGTTCAGCGCGCGGCCGGCGGGGTTGTCCTCGCCGCCCACCTCGTTCTCCGCGACCGGGTCCGCCTCCCCGTGCCCCTTGGTCTCGAGGATGAGGTCCGACCGCTCCGAGCCGAGAACGTCCGCGACCGCCTTGGCACGCTGTCTCGAGAGCGTGAGGTTCTTCGCGTCCGTGCCGATCGAGTCGGTGTACCCGTCCACGCGGACGGTCGCGTCCTGCGGGACGTCGGCAGCGAGCTCGGCGACGGCGGCCTTGGCCTCCGGGGTGAGCGCGGCCTTGCCGAACTCGAACAACAGGTCGGAGGTGAGCGTGACGACCGTGTCGTCCTTCGTCTCCTGTGTCTTCTCCAGCGTGATGGTCGAGTCCTCCGGGCGGAGGGCGAACGTGGGGTCGTCCGCGCGCAGGGAGAACGTCGCGTCGGCCGTCATCTCCGCGGTGAGCTGCGCGCCCTCGACACGGGCATGGTCCGCGCGGAGCGCCTCCTCGGCCTCCTGCATCAGCGCCGCGTCGGCGGGTGCGCCGTCCGTGCTCGGAGACCCGGAGGGGTCCGTCGCCGCCCCGGCGGGGACGGCCGCGGCGACGACGAGCGCGAGGGAGGCGGCGAGGAGGCCGGCCGCACCGCGGACGCTCACTCGGCGGCCCCGTCGACGTAGGTCACCGTGGCGTCGGTGAACAAGGGCAGGCCCTCGGCGGGCAGGACGTCGACCGTCGCGGGCTCGCCCTCGGGCGCGGGGAGCACGGCCGACACCTCGATCGTGCCGTGGTTGGGGAAGTTGAAGGCGTGCTTCTCGAGCGGGGACACGAGCATCGACTCGCGGCACTTGATCTGCGCGATCCCCGCCTGGGTCGCGTCGTCCGTGTCCGCCTGCCAGGCCCCCTCGGTGCAGAACGGCTTGTACGCCTTCAGGCCCGCACGGTCGGTGACGGTCGTCACCGGTTCGAGGCTCATGTCGTACCAGCTGGCGCCCGCGTCGGCCGGCGACTCCTCGTCGTCCCAGCGCAACGCCCAGCGGACCGTCATCGTGCCGTCGGCGACCTCGACCGCGCGCAGCGTCGCGGTCACCTCGCCGCCCGGGGCGGCGTCCGAGCTGTGCGGCGTCGCGATCTTCTGCTCGGCCATCACCTGGTCGGCGACGGCCGCCGTGCCCGGGTCCGTCGAACCGTCCTGCGCCGGCTGCTCGGCCTGGGCACCCGCCCCGCCGGTCCCGCCGTCGTCGCCGCCCCCTCCCGTGCACCCGGCGAGGAGGAGGGCTCCGACGAGGGCGAGCGCGGAGGCGGTGCGGGTCCGGGCGGACGTGCGGGCGTCAGGCATGCGTGCTCCAGTGCTCGGGCGCCGGCCGTCGTCGGCCTGGCAGGGACGGAGCCTTCACCCTGGCAGAGCACACGGCCGGGCGCGACGCCTTTCCATGGGGAGCTCTCCCCGAGGAGCTGCGCCCGCCGGTCCGGGTCAGCCCAGGCGTTCCCGCAGGTCGCGGGCCGCGCGCCCGGGATCGGGCGCCTGCGTGATCGCCCGCACGACGACGACGCGGGTCGCTCCCGCGTCGAGCACAGCGTCCAGGCGCCCGGCGTCGACGCCGCCGATGGCGAACCACGGCGTCGTCGGGCGGGACGCGGCGACCTCGCGCAGCAGGTCGAGACCGACCGCCGCGCGTCCCGGCTTCGTCGGCGTGGCCCACAGCGGCCCGACGCAGAAGTAGTCGACGTCCGGGTCCGCGTCGGCCCCGGCGGCCTGCGCGGCGGAGTGCGTGGAACGACCCAGCACCGGGCCCGGCCCGAGCAGCGATCGCACGGCGCCGACGGGCAGGTCGCGCTGGCCCATGTGCACCACCGGGGCGCCCGTCAGGCCGGCGACGTCGGCCCGGTCGTTCACCGCCCAGAGGGCGTCGTGCTCGCCGGCCACCCGGGCCACCAGCTCCTGGAGCTCGAGCTCGCGCGCGACGTCGAGCGACTTGTCCCGCAGCTGCACGACGTCGACTCCTCCCGCGAGCGCCGCGTGCAGGAAGTCCTCCAGGTCGCCGCGCTCCTCGCGGGCGTCCGTGCACAGGTACAGGCGGGCGTCGGCGAGGCGGGCGCGCGGCCCGCCGGGAGCAGCGGCATCGCGAGCGGCACTGGTCGTGGTCACGCGGGCCAGGGTAACCACGGCCCGCGTTACAGTGGCCGGGCACGGGAGCCCCGACCGGGGCTGAGAGGGCGCAGGAGCCGACCGTCGAACCTGATCTGGGTCATGCCAGCGAAGGGAGCGCACATGCCCACGTCCACCACTCCGTCCGACGTCGTCGTCGTGGGCGGCGGCATCGTCGGCCTCGCCGTCGCGTGGCGCGCGGCCTCCGCCGGACTGTCCGTCACCGTGCTCGACCCGTCGCCCGGCGACGGGGCCACCCGCGCGGCCGCGGGCATGCTCGCCGCCGTCGCGGAGGCCGACTTCGGCGAGCGGGGGCTCACCCGGCTCGACCTCGCCTCCGCCGCCCGCTGGCCCGCCTTCGCCACCGGTCTCGCCGAGGCCACCGGGCGCGACGTGCCCCTGCTGCGCGCGGGTTCCCTCGCCGTCGCGTACGACGCCGACGACCTGGCCCTCCTGCGCCGCGTGCTGGCGCTCCACCGCGAGTGGGGTCTCTCCTCGGCAGAGCTCGCGGTGGCCGACGCCCGGCGGCGCGAGCCCTACCTGGGGCCGCGGCTCGCCGGGGCGGCGGCCCTCGACGACGACCTCGCCGTCGACCCCCGCACCGTGCACGCGGCGCTGGCCGCCGCGCTGACACAGGACCGCGGCGACCGCCTCGTCGGGCGGTCCGCGGTCCGGGTCGAGCGCGACGCGGCCGGCCGGGCGGCCGCGGTGCACGACGACGCCGGCACCCGGCACGCCGCCGGTGCGGTGGTGCTCGCGACCGGGGCGGTCCCGACGGCCGCGCTCCTCGCCGGGCTGCCCGGGGTGCGCGTGCCCGTGCGGCCCGTCAAGGGCATCACCCTGCGCCTCGACGCCGGACCGGGGCTGGCGCTCGCGCACGTCGTGCGCGGCACGGTGCAGGGCCGGCCGGTGTACGTCGTGCCGCGCGCGGCCGGCACGGGCTCGGGCCCCGGCGGCGGTCCGGGGCACCGGGAGATCGTCGTCGGCGCCACCAGCGAGGAGCGCCCCGACGACCGGAGGGCGGAGGCCGGCGGCGTGTTCGCCCTGCTGCGGGACGCCCGCGCCCTCGTACCGGGCCTCGACGAGGCGGCGCTGGTCGACGTCACCCCGCGCGCCCGACCCGTGACCCCCGACAACCTGCCGCTGATCGGGGCCACCGCCGTGCCCGGCCTGCTCGCCGCCGTCGGGCACGGACGCAACGGCGTGCTGCTCGCCCCGCTCACCGCCGACGCGATCCTCGCCGAGCTCACCGGCGAGGTGCTGCCCGACCTCGACCTGGCCGCCGCCGACCCGCGGCGCTTCACCCCTGCCGCCGACCCCGTCCCAGGAGCTGCTCGATGACATCCGCCGCCACCGCCGTCGTCAACGGCGAGACCTACCCGCTCGACGGGCCGCACGGCGACGGCGTCGAAGCCGTCGTCGCGGCCCTGGTCCCGGCGTTCGTCGCCGACGGGACCGTGCAGGGCATCGCCGTCGCGGTGAACGACGCCGTCGTGCCCCGCGGGCTGTGGCCCGACACCCGGATCGCGCCCGGCGACCGGGTCGAGATCGTCACCGCCGTCCAGGGCGGCTGAGGAGGAACGCATGACCAGCACGCACGCCCCCGCCCGTCCTCTCGTCGACCCGCTCGTCGTCGCCGGCACCGAGATCGGCTCCCGGCTCGTCATGGGCACGGGCGGCGCGTCCAACCTCATGACCCTCGAGGACGCGCTGGTCGCGTCCGGTACGGGGCTGACCACGGTGGCGATGCGCCGCGTCGCCGTGCGGCCCGGCGGCGCGGGCGCGGAGGACGGCGGCATCTGGGGCCTGCTCGAGCGGCTCGGCATCCGGGCCCTGCCCAACACGGCGGGCTGCTTCTCCGTGGCGGAGGCGGTGCTCACGGCGCAGCTCGCCCGCGAGGCCTGCGGCACCGACTGGGTCAAGCTCGAGGTCGTCGCCGACGACGTCACCCTGCTGCCCGACCCGATCGGCCTCGTCGAGGCCGCCGACCGGCTGGTGCGCGACGGGTTCACCGTGCTGCCCTACACCAACGACGACCCGATCCTCGCCCGGCGCCTGGAGGACGTCGGCTGCGCCGCGGTCATGCCGCTCGGCGCGCCGATCGGCACCGGCCTCGGCATCCTCAACCCGCGCAACATCGAGGCCATCGCCGCCGCCGCCCGCGTGCCCGTCATCCTCGACGCCGGTGTGGGGACCGCGTCCGACGCCGCTCAGGCGATGGAGCTCGGCTGCGACGGCGTGCTCCTCGCCACCGCCGTCACGCGCGCCGCCGACCCGGTGCGGATGGCGCACGCGATGCGTCTCGCCGTCGAGGCCGGACGTCTCGCCGCCGGCGCCGGCCGCATCCCCCGCCGCGAG
Source organism: Isoptericola peretonis (assembly GCA_023241745.1). Taxonomy (GTDB): domain Bacteria; phylum Actinomycetota; class Actinomycetes; order Actinomycetales; family Cellulomonadaceae; genus Isoptericola; species Isoptericola peretonis. The sequence goes on from JALQCY010000001.1 coordinate 416,736, forward strand.
GGCGCCCTGGCCAGCTCCTCCCCCGACGGCCGCCTCGACCTCGCCCTCTGACCGCGAGACAGAGCGCGCGTCCCCGCGAGATAGAGAGCACCTCCCCGCGAGATAGAGCGCACGTCCCCGCGAGATAGAGAGCACGCTGCGCCGAGATAGTGGTCTGGACCACTATCTCGGCGCGCATGCTCTCTATCTCGGCGCGGCGAGGAGGAGCGCGGGGGCGCCGCCGTCGACGGAGCGGGCGTCGATGCCCGCGGCGCGCGCGACGTCGGCCACGCGGGCCGAGCGGGCGCCCGCGGCGCAGACCAGCAGCACGGGACGGTCGGTGGGCAGCTCGGCGCGCGCGACGTCGGCGCCGTCGGGCCCGAGGAACCTGCCGCTCGGCACGAGGCGCGAGCCCGCCACGGGGAGCGCCTGGGCCTCCCAGTCCTCGCGGACGTCGACGAGGGCCACCGGCGCGTCGCCCGCGAGCAGCGCGGCGGCATCGGACGCGGCCATGCTGGCCGGGCCGAGCTCCGCCGTGCCGGCGGCGCCGGGGTCCGGGGCGGTCGACGGAGCGGGCAGGCCGCAGAACGCGGCGTACGCGGCGTCGTCGGCCAGCAGGGCCGAGACGGGCTCGCGCGTCGGGTCCGGGCGGACGGCGAGCTGGCGCCACGACAGCTCGAGAGCGTCGTAGACGGCGATCCGGCCGAGCAGCGTCGTCCCCGCTCCGGTGATCAGCTTGACCGCCTCGGTCGCCATCACCGAGCCGACCGTGCCGCACAACGCACCCAGCACGCCGCCCGTGGCGCAGTCGGGCACGGTGCCGGGCGGCGGGGGCACGGGGAAGACGTCGCGGTAGGTGACGCCGCGCTCGCGCTCGCCGTCCTCGAGCACGGGTGCACCCCAGAAGACCGCGACCTGGCCGTCGAACTGGTGGATGGCGCCCCACACGACCGGCACGCCCAGGATCTCGGCGGCGTCGGAGACGAGGTAGCGGGTCGGGAAGTTGTCGGCTCCGTCGAGCACGACGTCGTACCCGCGCACGACGTCCAGCACGTTCTCGGGGGTGAGGCGCACGGCGTGGGTCACGACGCGCACGTCGGGCGCGAGGTCGGCCAGCCGGTCCCGCGCCGACTCCACCTTGAGCCGGCCGAGGTCCGCCGTGCCGTGCACCACCTGCCGCTGCAGGTTGGACAGGTCGACGACGTCGTCGTCCACCACGCCGAGGGTCCCGACGCCCGCCGCCGCGAGGTACTGCAGCGCCGGGCTGCCCAGACCACCGGCCCCGACGACGAGCACGCGCGCGGCCGCGAGCCGCCGCTGCCCCTCGGGCCCGACGCCGGGCAACGGCAGGTGCCGGGCGTAGCGCGCGAGCCGCGCGGCATCCAGCTCCGGACCGGGCGCGACGAGCGGGGCGAGCGCGGGCTGGTGGTTCATGCCGCGTACCGCTGCTCCAGGGCCTGGAGCTTGGCGTCGGCGTCGGCGTGCACGCGCTTCTCCAGGACGAACGACATCACCGGCACGACGCCGGCGAACACCATGGTGGTGAGGCGACCGAAGCCCCAGCGCATCTTGGACCACAGGTCGAGCACCGTGACGAGGTACACCACGTAGATCCAGCCGTGCGCGAACGGCACCCAGCCCATGTAGTCGACGACGACGTCGACCGGGACCACGTACTTGAAGAACATCTCGACGCAGAGGATCAGCAGCATCACACCGGTGAGGATCGCCATGAACCGGTAGCGCTTCAGGGCACCACGGGCCTTGCGGATCGCGGCCTCGGCCTGGGCCTGGCTGGCGGCGGGGGTCTGCTGCGGCGTGCTCACCCCAGCATCGTAGGCGCGGATCCCGGGTGGACGGTCCCGGCGCCGTGCGCCGCTCGTTTCACGCCGCCGTTAATCCGTGGCTCGTGTCGGACGGCGTTCGTAGGCTGGACGACCGTGCGACCCCTCCCTCTGCCCGACCCGGGCACACCTACCCTGACGTCCCCCGCCCGGCTGCTGGCCTGGCAGGGATGGCGGCAGCGCGACGTGCTCGCGAAGTCGCTGGTGGCGGGCGTGGTGGCGATGCTGGCGTCGGCCGCGGCCCCGCTGCTCATCGGCCGCGCCATCGACGAGGGTCTGACCGAGGGCTTCGGCGGCCCGCTGTTCATGTGGTGCGGCGCCATGCTGGGCGCCGCCGCGGTCATCGTGGTGGCCGGCATCTTCAACCACATCTGGGACGTCGAGAACTGGGTGCGCGCGTCGCTGTCGTTCTCCCAGCTGGTCGGCGACAAGGCCTCCCGTGCCGGGCACGCGATCACCCGCAAGCTGCCCACCGGCGAGGTCGTGTCGGCCGTCGCGAACGACGCGCTGCGCGTGGGCGACATGTTCTCCATGGCCGGCCGGTTCACCGGCGGCGTGCTGGCGTACGTCGTCGTGGTCGCGATCATGCTGTCGCAGCACGTGCAGCTCGGCCTCGTCCTGGCGCTCGGCATCCCCGCGGTCGCCGCGGTGCTCGCGCTGCTGGTGAAGCCGCTCCAGTCGCGCCAGACGACGCAGCGCGAGGCCACCGGACGGCTCACGTCGCTCGGCGCGGACACCGTCTCCGGGCTGCGCATCCTGCGGGGCATCGGCGGCGAGGACGAGTTCGCCGCCCGCTACGCGCGCCAGTCGCAGGAGGTGCGGCACCAGGGCGTGCGCGTCGCCGTGCTGCAGTCGGTGCTCGACGGTCTGCAGGTGCTGCTGCCGGGCCTGCTCGCCGCGCTCGTGCTGTGGCTCGGCGCCCGCGCGGCCGTGCGCGGCGAGATCACCAGCGGCCAGCTCGTGACGTTCTACGGCTACGCCGCGTTCCTCGCGTGGCCGGTGCAGATGGCCACGCAGATGCTGCAGATGGTGATCCGCGCCGTCATCTCGTCGCGCAAGATCCTCGACGTGCTGCGGGTCACGGAGGCCACGCCGTCCGCCGCGTCGCCCGCCGGCGCGCCGCCGGCCGGCGCCGAGCTCGCGGACGAGGCCAGCGGCCTCGTGTTGCGCCCGGGCCGCGTGGTCGGGCTCGTCAGCGCCGACCCCGACGCCTCGGCGCGCGTCGCGACGAGGCTCGGGCGGCTCGACGACGAGGCCGAGGCCGGCACCCCGGTCCGGCTCGGCGGCGTGCTGCTGGCCGACCTCGACAAGGACGCGCTGCGCCACCGCGTCGTGGTCTCCGAGGCGACGCCCCACCTGTTCTCCGGGGTGCTGGGCGAGGCCCTCGACGCGCGCGGCCGCGCCACCGAGGCGGACCTGCTCGCGGCGATGGTCACCGCCGACGCGCACGACGTGCTCGACAGCGTGCCGGGCGGGCTCGCCGGCGAGCTGCCCGAGAAGGGCCGCTCGCTGTCCGGCGGGCAGCGGCAGCGCGTCGCCCTGGCGCGAGCCCTGCTCACCGAGCCGGAGATCCTCGTGCTCGTGGAGCCCACCAGCGCGGTGGACGCCCACACCGAGGCGCGGATCGCCGAGCGGGTGAGCGAGGTGCGCCGGGGCCGCACCACGCTCGTCGTCACGGCCAGCCCGCTCGTCCTGGACCACCTGGACGAGGTCGTGCTCCTGGACGACGACGCCCGGGTGACCACGAGCGGCACGCACGCCGAGCTGCTCGCCCGCCGCGACGCCCACGGGGCGGCGTACCGCGCCGTCGTGGGGCGCAGCATGGCGGACGACGCCGCCGAGGACACCGAGACCGACCTGGAAGGAGCGGCACGATGAGCGGCACGACCGGCACCACCAACCCGAACCTGCTGCCCATCGCCGACCGCGCCGAGACGAGCCGCACGGTCGGGCGGCTGTTCCGCCGCCACCGGGGCCAGCTCGGCGGGGTCGCCGTGCTGCACACCCTCGCGGCCCTGGCCGGCCTGGCGGGCCCGTTCCTGCTCGGCCGGATCATCGACCAGGTCGCCGCCGGCACCACCCTGGCCGCCGTGGACAGCCTCGCGCTCGTCCTCGTCGGCGCCGTCGTCGCACAGGCCGTCATCACGCGGTACGCGCAGCGCCTGTCCATGGTCTTCGGCGAGCGGGTCTTCGCGGACCTGCGCGAGGAGTTCATGGACGCGGTCACGCGGCTCCCGCTGTCCACGGTGGAGAAGGCAGGCACCGGCGACCTCGTGGCCCGCACCACCAACGACGTCAACAAGCTGCAGCACGCCGTGCGGTTCGGCGTGCCGCGGGTGCTGGTGTGCATCGTGACCATCGCGCTGACGCTGGTCGCGTCGTTCCTGGCGAGCCCGCTGGTCGCGCTGGGCCTGCTCACCGGCGTCCCGCTCATCGTCGTGGCCACGCGCTGGTACCTGAAGCGCGCGACGCCGGGCTACCTGCGCGAGTCCGCCGCGTACGCGGCGATCAACGGCTCCATCACCGAGGCCGTCGAGGGTGCCCGCACCACGGACGCCCTGCATCTCGGGGCTCGCGTCCGCCGGCGGATCGACCGCGACCTGCGCGAGGCGTTCGACGCCGAGTCGTACACCCTCGGCCTGCGGCTGCGGCTCATCCCGTCGCTCGACGCGGCCGTGGCGATCGCGCCGATCGTCGTCATCCTGTGGGGCGGCTGGCTCGTCTCCCAGGACCTCACCACCGTGGGCACCGTCGCGACCATCGCGATGTACGGGCACCAGATGGGCGGCCCGGTGTTCGACCTCGTGTTCTGGCTGGACGAGCTGCAGGTCGCGGCCGTCGCGCTGGCGCGTGTCGTCGGCGTCGGGCTGGTCGGCCCGGACCGGAGGGCGGGCACCGCCGTGCCGTCGTCGGAGGACGTGCGCGCCCGCTCCGTGCGGTACGCGTACCGCGAGGGCCACGACGTGCTGCACGGGATCGACCTCGACCTGGCGCCCGGCGAGCGGCTGGCCGTGGTCGGGCCGTCCGGGGCGGGCAAGTCGACCCTGGGACGCATGCTCGCGGGCATCCACCCGCCCACCGGCGGGTCGGTCACCGTGGGCGGCGTGCCGCTCGTCGAGCTGCCCTTGGAGGACCTGCGTCACCACGTCGCGCTGGTCACCCAGGAGCACCACGTGTTCGTCGGGTCGCTGGCCGAGAACCTGCGGCTCGCCGACACCTCGGCCACGGACGACGCGCTGTGGGGCGCGCTCGGCGCGGTCGACGCCGCGTCGTGGGCCGCCGCGCTGCCCGACGGCCTCGGGACGGCGGTCGGCTCGGGCGGGCACAGCCTCACCCCCGCGCAGGCGCAGCAGGTCGCGCTCGCACGCCTCGTGCTGCTCGACCCGCACACGCTGGTTCTCGACGAGGCGACGTCGCTGCTCGACCCGCGGGCGGCGCGCCACCTGGAGCGGTCGCTCAACGCGGTCCTCACCGGCCGCACGGTGGTCGCCATCGCGCACCGCCTGCACACCGCCCACGACGCCGACCGCGTGGCCGTCGTCGACGGCGGCCGCATCACCGAGATCGGCCCGCACGACGAGCTCGTCGCCGCCGGCGGCGAGTACGCCCAGCTCTGGCACAGCTGGCAGCACGAGTGACGCCGAGGTAGCTCGAACCCCCGCGAAGCAGTGCGGGCCGGACTACCTCGCGGAGACCGAGACCGGCTGGCGGATCAGGGTGCGCAGCTTCTCCGGCGCGGTGCGACGCAGGTCGGAGAGGTAGATCTCGTGGTGCAGCCCTGCCAGCGAGAGCCCTTCGGCCTCGATGAAGGCGTGCAGCCGCTCGATGGTCTCCGGCTCGGTGGCGAACGGCCCGCGGTGCAGCACCTGCCCGGCCCGGCCCTCCTCGTAGCGCTCCACGCGCACGCCGTCGCGCGCGGGCAGGCTCTTCTCCTGCGCCGTCGAGGCGACGACGGCCGGGGCGTCCACCTGGTCGACGGCGTCCGGCAGGCTGATCATCAGCGTCCAGCGCCATCGGTCCTTGGCGTCGACGCTGAACCGGCTCATGTCGTCGGCCCACCACAGGCCCTCGAGCGGCATCACGGTGTAGGCGTCGCCGGTGGCCGTCTTGACGGCCGCGCGCAGCGCGTACGCCAGCGGGTACAGCGTCGCGACGGCCTCGCGGTACGCGGGGGCGGTGTTCGGGTCGCCCTCGCCGTCCACCATGAGGAACGGCCGTGCCGGCACCGTGACGAGCGACGGCGTCGTCCCGGCCGAGTACTGGTCGCGCAGCTCGCGCTTGAGGTCGATGGTCGCCATCCACCCAGGGTGGCGGGCCCCACCGACACGTGCCCCGGGTCGCTCAGCCCGGCAGGCCGGCGATGCCGGTGCCGACGGGGTCGTCCGAGCCGTCGTCGTGGGTGCGACCGCGGCGGGCCCCTGCCGCCTCGTCACGCACCAGCCGCACCCACAGCACCACGGCGAACAGGCCGAAGACCCACCACTGCAGCGCGTAGAACAGGTTCTGCAGGTTGACGCCGTCGCTGCCCTCGAGCACGGGTCGCGGCAGGGGCGCAGGGCCGCCGTCGGCCGCCGCGGTCTGCGCCGGCTCCGAGGACGTGAGGACCACGTACCCGGAGTAGATGGGGCCGCCCCAGGAGTTCACGAGCGCACCGGTGGCGACGGAGTCCACGAGCGGCGGCCCGCCGGGGTTCTCCGGCAACGGCTCGCCGCCCTCCTGGACGGACTCGGAGGCCTGCAGCCAACCGGTCACGCGCACCTCCCCGTCGGGCACGTCGAGCGCGACGTCGCCCGGCGTCGGGGAGTCGACCCAGCCGCGGACGACGGGCAGCACCGGCGGCCCCGACAGCGACTCCCACGACGCGCCGCCCGTCCCGTCGTCGACGACCCGCAGCGGGGTCAGCACCAGGTACCCGGTGCGGCCGTCGAGCGACCGGCCGGCGACGAGCATCTGGCCCTCGGTCTCGTACTCGCCGGTCACCCACGCCTCGGTGCCGACCAGCTCGCCGGGGAACGAGGTCTGGGGCGGCAGCAGGTCGCCCAGGGCCTCCGGCCCCCGCGCCGCCTGCTCCGCGGCCTCCTGCTGCGCGGCGAGCTCGGCCCGCAGGTAGGCGCGGTCCAGCTGCCAGACGCCGAGACGCCCGCACACGGCGGCGGCGAGGAGGAAGAGCAGCAGGATCCCGATCATGCGGGGCTGGACGGCCACCGCCCAGAACGACCTGCGGACGGGCTGGGGGCTGGGCACGGCACCACCGTAATCGGCCCGGCGCCCGGCCCGGGAATCGGTGCGGCGGGAGCACCTGACATCTCGCCAGATCGACGTCACGTCCTCTGACCTCGCCGGTCGTGCTGCATTCGGGCACCGGGTGCGGTGGAATGAAGGCGCCGGTCTTCCCCGAGCACCAGGAGCGTGTGATGAGCACCACGACCACCCCGACCGTCAGCCCCACGCCGTGGCGTGCCGGCAGCGGCACCGAGCTCTCGGCCGAGACGATCGACCGGATCGACCGGTGGTGGCGGGCGGCGAACTACCTGTCGGTGGGTCAGATCTATCTTCTCGACAACCCGCTGCTCCGCGAGCCGCTCACCCGTGACCACGTCAAGCCCCGCCTGCTGGGCCACTGGGGCACGACGCCGGGCCTGAACTTCCTGTACGCCCACCTCAACCGGGTGATCAAGGAGCGCGACCAGTCCACGGTCTACGTCGCCGGCCCCGGTCACGGCGGCCCGGGCCTCGTCGCGAGCACCTACCTGGACGGCACGTACTCCGAGCTCTACTCGGACATCACCGAGGACACCGACGGCGTGCGACGCCTGTTCCGCCAGTTCTCGTTTCCCGGCGGCATCCCGAGCCACGTCGCCCCCGAGACCCCCGGCTCCATCCACGAGGGCGGCGAGCTGGGCTACGCCCTCTCGCACGCGTACGGCGCCGTGTTCGACAACCCGGACCTGCTGGTGGCGGCGGTCGTGGGCGACGGCGAGGCGGAGACCGGCCCCCTCGCCACGAGCTGGCACTCGAACAAGCTGCTCAACCCCGCCCAGGACGGCGTCGTGCTGCCGATCCTGCACCTCAACGGGTACAAGATCGCGAACCCCACGATCCTCGACCGCATCGGCCGCGACGAGCTCGAGTCGCTCATGGTCGGGTACGGGCACAAGCCGCACTGGTTCGAGGTCGCCGACGGCTCCGACGAGTCGCACGAGTCGATCCACCGCCGCTTCGCCACGGTGCTGGACGAGGTGCTCGACGAGATCGCCGCGATCAAGGCGCAGGCCGCCGTCGAGGGCGAGGACATGGCGCGCCCGGCGTGGCCGATGATCGTGTTCCGCACGCCGAAGGGCTGGACGGGCCCCGAGTACATCGACGGCAAGAAGACGGTGGGCTCGTGGCGCGCCCACCAGGTGCCGCTCGCCAGCGCGCGGGACACGCCCGAGCACCTGCAGGTGCTGGAGTCGTGGCTGAAGTCGTACGCGGCCGACGAGCTGTTCGACGACGACGGCCGCATCCTCGACGACATCCGCGAGCTGGCCCCCGCGGGCGAGCTGCGCATGAGCGCCAACCCGCACGCGAACGGCGGCGTCCTGCTGCGCGACCTGCGGCTGCCCGACTTCCGCGACTTCGCCGTCGACGTCCCGGCCCCGGGTGCCGGCGCCGTGGAGGCGCCGCGCGTGCTGGGCCAGTTCCTCACCGAGGTGATCCGCCGCAACCCGGACAACTTCCGGATCTTCGGTCCGGACGAGACGGCCTCCAACCGGCTGCAGGCCACGTTCGACGTGACGGGCAAGCAGTGGAACGCCGAGTACTTCTCGCCGGAGGTCGACGAGCACCTGGTCCGCGCCGGCCGGGTGATGGAGCAGCTGTCGGAGCACCAGTGCCAGGGCTGGCTGGAGGGCTACCTGCTCACCGGGCGGCACGGCCTGTTCACCAGCTACGAGGCCTTCATCCACATCGTCGACTCGATGTTCAACCAGCACGCGAAGTGGCTCAAGGTCACCAACCACATCCCGTGGCGGCGGCCGATCGCGAGCCTCAACTACCTGCTCTCCAGCCACGTGTGGCGGCAGGACCACAACGGCTTCAGCCACCAGGACCCGGGCTTCATCGACCACGTGGTGAACAAGAAGGCCGAGATCGTGCGGGTGTACCTGCCGCCGGACGCCAACACGCTGCTGTCCACCTACGACCACTGCCTGCGGTCGCGGCAGTACGTCAACGTCGTGGTGGCGGGCAAGCAGCCGGCGCCGCAGTTCCTCACGATGGAGCAGGCGATCGCGCACTGCACGCGCGGCCTGGGCATCTGGGACTGGGCGGGCACCGAGGTGGAGGGCGAGGACCCGGACGTCGTGCTGGGCTCCGCGGGCGACGTGCCCACGCTCGAGGTCCTCGCGGCGGCCGACATCCTGCGCAACCGCATCCCCGGCCTCAAGGTGCGGGTGGTCAACGTGGTCGACCTGATGCGGCTGCAGGACGAGAAGGAGCACCCGCACGGCCTGTCCGACAAGGACTTCGACACCCTGTTCACCACCGACCGGCCGGTGATCTTCAACTACCACGGCTACCCGTGGCTCATCCACCGCCTCACGTACCGGCGCACCAACCACCCCAACATCCACGTGCGCGGGTACAAGGAGGAGGGCACCACGACGACGCCGTTCGACATGGCGATGCTCAACGACATCGACCGCTACCACCTGGTGATCGACGTCATCGACCGGGTCCCGTCCCTGCGCTCGACGTACGCGGGGCTGCGCCAGGAGATGGTGGACGCCCGCCTCGCGGCGCGGCAGTACACCCGCGAGCACGGGGAGGACATCCCCGAGGTGAGCGAGTGGGTGTGGCCGGACGTCGGGGAGACGGGCACCGAGAACGGCGGCCCCCAGTACGACGCCGCCGCGGCGACGGGCGGCGACAACGAATGACAGGTGACGACGAATGACAGGTGGCGCCCGGTGACCGGCACGTCCCGCTCGATCTACATCGCCTCCCCCGAGGGCGAGACCGGCAAGTCGACGGTCGCGCTGGGCGTGCTGGACCTCCTGGTCCGGCAGGTCTCGCGCGTCGGGGTGTTCCGCGCCGTCTCCCGCGTCCCGTCGCCGCCGGCGTCGGACGCGGGGGGCGACGCCCCGCGGGACCACGTCCTCGAGATGCTGCTCCAGCACGACGGCGTGGACCTCGAGTACGCCGACGCGGTTGGCGTCACGTACGACGACGTGCACGCCGACCCGGAGGCCGCGCTCGCGCGGATCCTCGACCGCTACCACGCGGTGGCGGAGCGGTGCGACGCCGTCGTGGTGGTCGGCACCGACTACACGGACGTCACGGGCGCCACGGAGCTCGCGTTCAACGCGCGGGTCGCCGCCAACCTGGGCGCCCCGGTGCTGCTCGTGACCTCGGGGCGCGAACGCTCGCCGGAGGAGGTGCGCGCCCTGACGCGGCTCAGCGTGTCCGAGCTGCGGGCCAACCACGCGCAGCCGGTGGGCGTGGTGGTGAACCGGTGCGGGCCGGGCGTGCTCGCGGCGGGGGCGACGGCGCTGCTCGGCGACCTCGACCTCCCGGTGTGGACGATCCCCGAGGAGCCGTTCCTGCACGCCCCCACGGTGGGGCGCCTCGCCGAGGCGGTCGAGGGCACGCTCATGCTGGGCGACGCGGACCTCCTCGGCCGCGAGGCGCTCGAGGTCATCGTCGGCGCCATGTCGTTCGAGCACGTGCTGGACCACCTGTCCGACGGCGCGGTCGTCATCCTGCCCGGTGACCGGTCGGACGTGCTGCTGGGGCTGCTGTCCGCGCAGGCCGCGGCCACGTTCCCGTCGCTGGCGGGCATCGTGCTCACCGGCGGGTACGTGCCGCGCGGTGTGATCGCGCAGCTGCTGTCGGCGCTCGGCCCGCGCGTGCCGGTGGTCGCCACGAAGCTCGGCACGTACCAGGCGGCGCGGCGGGCGGCCGAGACGCACGGCTACGTCACGGTCGCGTCGACCCGCAAGATCGACGTGGCGCGGGCGCTGTTCGAGCAGCACGTGGACGGCGCCGCCCTGCTGGCCCGGCTCGACCTGCCGCGCACGCCCGTCGTGACCCCGCTGATGTTCGAGTACGAGCTCATCGAGCGGGCGCGCGCCGACCGCCGACGCGTCGTGCTGCCCGAGGGCGACGACGACCGCATCCTGCGGGCCGCGTCCACGGTGCTGGCGCGGGGCATCGCGGACCTCGTCATCCTCGGCGACGAGGCGTCGATCCGGGCGCGGGCCGCCGAGCTGGGCCTCGACATCGCCGCCGCGACGGTCCTCTCCCCCACCGACCCGGAGCACGTCTCGACGTTCGCCGCCGAGTACGCCACGCTGCGCGCGCACAAGGGCATGACGGTGGAGCGGGCCCGCGAGATCGTCACCGACGTGTCGTACTTCGGCACGATGATGGTCCACCTCGGCCTCGCCGACGGGATGGTCTCCGGCGCCGCGCACACCACGGCGCACACCATCCGGCCGTCGTTCGAGATCGTCAAGACGCAGCCCGGCGTGTCCGTCGTCTCCTCCGTCTTCCTCATGTGCCTCACCGACCGGGTGCTGGTGTACGGGGACTGCGCGGTCATCCCCGACCCGACGGCGGAGCAGCTCGCGGACATCGCCATCTCGTCGTCGGCGACGGCCGCGCAGTTCGGCGTCGACCCGAAGGTCGCGATGCTCTCCTACTCCACGGGGACGTCCGGCTCCGGGGCGGACGTCGACAAGGTGCGCACCGCCACGGGGCTGGTCCGCGAGCGCCGCCCCGACCTGTCGGTGGAGGGCCCCATCCAGTACGACGCCGCCGTCGACGCGTCGGTCGCGGCGTCCAAGCTGCCGGAGTCGTCGGTGGCGGGACGTGCCACGGTCTTCGTCTTCCCCGACCTCAACACGGGCAACAACACCTACAAGGCCGTGCAGCGCTCGGCCGGCGCCGTCGCCGTCGGCCCGGTGCTGCAGGGCCTGAACAAGCCGGTCAACGACCTGTCGCGCGGCGCGCTCGTCGCGGACATCGTCAACACGGTCGCCATCACGGCGATCCAGGCACAGGGCATGGAGGCCACCGCATGAGCATCGTCCCCGAGGCCGAGCGGCCCAACCCGTACAGCGCGTACGGGGCGCACGGCTCCGTGCTGGTGCTCAACTCGGGCTCGTCGTCGCTGAAGTACCAGCTGGTCAACCCCGTGGGCGGCGAGGCGATCGCGGCGGGAACCATCGAGCGGATCGGGGAGCCGTCCGGCATCGTCACGCACACGTTCGCGGGCAACCGGACGCGCCGCGAGCTCGAGGTGCCGGACCACGGCGAGGCGCTGCGGCTCGCGCTCGGCATGTTCGACGAGATCGGGCCGAGGCTGGCGGACGCGGGCATCTACGCGGTCGGGCACCGCGTGGTGCACGGCGGCGCCGAGTTCTCGGGGCCGGTCGTGGTGGACGACGACGTCGTGGAGCGCATCGACGCGTTGGTGCCGCTGGCGCCGCTGCACAACCCGGCCAACGTGCAGGGCATCCGGGTGGCGCGCGAGCTGCTGTCCGACGTCCCGCACGTCGCCGTCTTCGACACCGCGTTCTTCTCCGCCCTGCCCGCCGAGGCGTACACGTACGCGATCGACCGCAAGGTCGCGCAGGAGCACGACGTGCGCCGGTACGGCTTCCACGGCACGAGCCACCAGTACGTGGCGGGCAAGGTGGCGCGCGTGCTGGGCCGCCGCGTGCAGGACCTGCACACCATCGTGCTCCACCTCGGCAACGGGGCGTCCGCGTCGGCCGTGGCCGGCGGCGTGCCGATCGACACCTCCATGGGGCTGACGCCGCTGGAGGGGCTGGTCATGGGCACCCGTTCCGGCGACATCGACCCGGCCGTCGTCTTCCACCTCGCGCGCAACGCCGGGATGGGCATCGACGAGCTCGACACGCTGCTCAACAAGCGCTCGGGGATGCTGGGCCTGTCGGGCGTGAACGACTTCCGCGAGCTGCGACGGCTCATCGACGACGGCGACGAGGACGCGTCCCTCGCCTTCGACGTCTACGTCCACCGCCTGAAGAAGTACGTCGGCGCCTACGCGGCCCTGCTGGGCCGCGTGGACGTCGTCGCGTTCACCGCGGGGGTCGGCGAGAACGACGTCGCCGTGCGCGCCGCCGTCTGCGAGGGCCTGGAGGGCATGGGCATCGCCGTCGACCCGGAGCGCAACACGGCGGCCGCCGACGGCGAGCGGATCATCTCCCCGGACTGGACGTCCACGCTGGTCATGGTGATCCCGACCATGGAGGAGCTGGCGATCGCCCGGCAGTGCGTCGAGGCGGTGGAGCACCTGCGCCCGTCGTCGTCGGTCACGGCGGGCTGACCCCGCCTCAGGCGACGGCGAACGCCAGGCAGGCGATCCCGAAGCCCATGACGCCGATGGCGGTCTCCATCACGGTCCAGGTCCGCAGCGTGGTCTTCACGTCCATGTCGAAGAACCGGCCCACGAGCCAGAAGCCCGAGTCGTTGACGTGGCTGAGCACCACGGAGCCGGCGGCGACGGCGATCACGATGGCGGCCGTCTCGACGGGGTTGAAGCCTCCCGCCGCGACGGCCGGGGCGACGAGCCCGGCGGCGGTGGTGAGCGCGACGGTCGCCGAGCCCTGCGCCACGCGCAGCACGGCGGAGATGACGAAGCCGGCCACGATCACGGGCAGCCCCAGGTCGCCCAGCACGTCGGCGAGCGCGTCCCCGATGCCGGACGCCCGCAGGACCCCGCCGAACATGCCGCCCGCACCCGTGATGAGGATGACGGAGCAGACCGGCCCCAGGGCGGAGTCGAGCAGCTTCTCCAGGGCGGTGCCCGTGACGCCGCGGCGCCGGCCGAGCGCCCAGGCCGCCACGAGGACGGAGATCAGCAGCGCGACGGGCGTCGACCCGACGAGGCCCGCCCACGTCACGACCGGGTTCTCGGCGTCGATCCAGCCCGCGGTCGCCGCCGTCTCCAGCCCGGTGTTGGCGAAGATCAGCACGAGCGGGAGCAGCAGGATGCCGACGACGGTGCCGAACCGGGGCGGGTTCTCCACCTCGGTGTCGTCCACCTTGCCGAGCGTGTCGGGCACGGGGATCGCGATGCGCCCGCCGGCGAACCGGCCGAACAGGTACGCGGTGACGTACCACGTCGGGATCGCGACGACGAGGCCCAGCAGCAGCACCAGCCCCACGTTCGCGCCGAGGAACTCGGACGCCGCGACCGGGCCGGGGTGCGGCGGCACGAAGACGTGCATCACGGAGAACGCACCGGCCACCGGCAGGCCGTAGAGCAGGAGCGAGCCCCCGAGACGCCGCGCGACCGCGAACACGATGGGCAGCATCACGACGAGCCCGGCGTCGAAGAAGATGGGGAACCCGAAGATCAGCGACGCGACGCCGAGCGCGAGGGGCGCCCGCTTCTCGCCGAACCTGGCGATGAGCACGTCGGTCATCACCTTCGCGCCGCCGCTGGTCTCGATGAGCCGGCCGAGCATCGCGCCGAGCCCCACGAGCAGGGCCACGGAGGCGAGCGTGGTGCCGAAGCCGTCGAGCAGGATGTCCACGACGCCGCCGCTGGGCAGGCCGGCCGCGACGGCGGTGAGCAGGCTGATCAGCACCAGCGCGAGGAAGGCGTGCAGCCGCACCTTGATGATGAGCAGGAGCAGGAGGGCGACGGCGCCCGCCGCGATGGCGAGCAGGGGGCCGGCCGTGAGGGTCTGGGTCCAGTCGTCGGTCATGGTGAGCTCCTCAGGAGTCGGCGAGCCAGCGGAGGACGGACTCGACGATCGCGCCCGGCGGGTCGGCGATGTCGACCACTATCCCGTCCTCGTCGTCGTCGAGCGGCTCGAGCGTGGCGAGCTGGGACGGGAGCAGCGTGGGCGGCATGAAGTGCCCGCTGCGGTGCGTCATCCGCTCGGCGAGCAGGTCGGCGCTGCCGTGCAGGTGCACGAAGCGCACGCGTCCGCGCGCGGCGCGCAGCACGTCGCGGTAGGAGCGCTTGAGCGCCGAGCAGGTCACGACGGCGCACCTGCCGGCGTCGGTCTCGGTGCCGAGCCAGTCGCGGATGGCGGCGAGCCACGGGGCGCGGTCCTCGTCGGTCAGCGCCGTCCCGGCCGTCATCTTCGCGATGTTCGCCTCCGGGTGGAACTCGTCGGCCTCCGCCAGGTCGTACCCGAGACGCTCGGCCAGGAGCCCGGCGATCGTGGTCTTCCCCGACCCTGAGACCCCCATGACGACGAGGTGTGCGGGGGCGATGCTGGTGACGTCGGTGTCCATGTCCTTCGACTTCCCTGTCCGTGTCTGTCGGTGAGGCTCCGGCCCCGTCCGAGTGTGTGGTGCTTCGGCGATGCCCGCAGCGACTGCCCCGTCGCGGCGTCGTCCGAGCATGGACCATTGGTAGCACCTTTCGCAAGAGAGGTATCACCATTGACGGCGAGTCCCGCCCTCCCTCGGTAGGCTCGGCGCATGTCGCGACCCGCCCTGCACGCCGCCGTCCTCGACGCCCTCGGACGTGCGATCACCAGCGGCGACGTCCCGCCCGGCGCCCCGCTGACGCTCGACGCCATCGGCGCCGAGCACGGCGTCTCGCGGACGGTCGCGCGCGAGGTGATGCGGATGCTCGAGGGCCTCGGACTGGTCCGGTCGCGACGGCGGGTCGGCCTGGTGGTGCTCGGGATGGAGGACTGGAACGTCCTCGACCCCCGCGTCATCCGGTGGCGTCTGCAGGGTCCCGGCCGGGACGCCCAGCTGCGCAGCCTCACCGAGCTGCGTCACGCCGTCGAGCCGCTGGCCGCCGCCGGGGCCGCCCGCAACGCCGGCCCCGAGGTGCGGGGAGAGCTGCTCGACCTCGCGCGGCGCATGCGGGTGCTCGGCGAGGCCGGCGACCTCACGGAGTTCCTCGCGCTCGACGTGCGCATGCACGAGCTGCTGCTGCGCTCCAGCGGCAACGAGATGTTCGGGCCCCTGGCCGACGTCGTCGCCGAGGTGCTGTCGGGCCGCACCCACCTCGGCCTGATGCCCGCCTCCCCCGTCCCCGAGGCCCTCGACCAGCACGAGGCCCTCGCGCGCGCCGTGGCCGAGCAGGACGCCGAGGCCGCCGAGGCCGCCATGTCCGCGATCGTGGGCGAGGTACGCCGGGCCCTCGACCGCCGGCTGCCCGGGGCCGCCGCGCCGGGAGGCGGCGGACGATGACCCTGCTGATCGACCCGCCCGCGTGGCCGGCGCACGGCACGCTCTGGTCCCACCTGGTCTCCGACTCCTCGCTGCACGAGCTCCGGTCGTTCGCGCGCGCCCACGGGGTGGGCGACCGGGCGTTCGACCTCGACCACTACGACGTCCCCGCCGAGCGTCACGACGCGCTCGTCGCCGCCGGCGCGGTGCCGGTCGCGGGCGGCGTGCTCTCGCGCCGGCTCGCCGCCTCGGGGATGCGGGTGCCCGGCCGGGAGCGCCGACGCGCGTCCCGCGACGCGCTGCTCGCGCGCTGGGCAGCCCTGTGGGGGCCGGGCGACGGTGAACGCGCAGCGCTGGAGGCGGCCGGGCGCGACCTCGTGGACCGATGGCGCGAGCCGCACCGCGTCTACCACTCGCGCCTGCACCTCGCCGACTCCCTCGACACCCTCGACACCCTGGTCGCCGACGGCGCCCCCGGCTCCGCCTGGCACGCCGCCGTCGCGCTGTGGTTCCACGACGCCGTGCACGACGGCGAGGCGCGCCGCGACGAGGAGCGTTCGGCCGCGCTGGCCGCCGGCCTGCTCGGGCCGCTGGTGGGACGGGCCCGGCCACGCGACGGCGTCGCCGCTCTCGACTCCGCCGACGTCGCCGAGGTGGCCCGGCTCGTGCTCGTGACCGCCGGCCACGACCCGGCGCCCCGCGACGACACGGGCGCCCTGGTGAGCGACGCCGACCTGGCGATCCTGGGTGCCGACCGGCCCCGGTACGCGCGCTACGCGGCCCAGGTGCGCGCCGAGTACGGGCACGTGCCGGACGAGGCGTTCCGTGCCGGCCGCGCCGCCGTCCTCGACCAGCTGGCCGGGCTGCCGCACCTCTACCGCTCGTCCCCGGCCGTCTCGCGCTGGGCGGAACCGGCCGCCCGCAACCTGCGCGCCGAGCGTGTCGCCCTGACCGCGGGGCGCTAGGTTGCGGACGTGACACCGACGACGCCGGCCGACGCCGCGCCCCGGGCCCGGCGGCCGGGCCGCCGGCGGGCCCTCGCCGTCACGGCGGGCGCGCTCGCCCTCGCCGTCGCCGCCCCCGTCGCCTGGGTGCAGCTCACGGGCCAGACGCGCGTGCGCCCGTCGGTCGAGGCCGTCGAACCGGTCGACGCGATCCTCGTGCTCGGCGCGGGGCTGCGACCCGACGGCACGCCCTCGCCCTACCTGCGGCGCCGTCTCGACGCCGCCGCCGAGCTGTACCTCGCCGGAGCGGCCGACCGGGTGGTCCTGAGCGGCGACGGGCAACCCCGCGCCGACGGGACCCCCTACGACGAGCCCGGCTCCATGCGCGAATGGATCCTCGAGCGCGGCGTCCCCGACGAGGCGCTCGTCCTCGACCGCGAGGGCCTCGACACCACCGCGTCGTGCCGCCGCACGGCCGAGCTCACCGGGGCGCGCACCGCCGTCGTCGTGACGCAGGACTACCACCTGCGCCGCGCGCTGTTCAGCTGCGCCCGCGCCGGCCTGGACGCCCAGGGCGTGGGCGTGTCCGCCGAGAGCGCCCGGCCGCGCCAGTGGGTGTGGTGGCACGTGCGCGAGGTCCCGGCGTCGTGGCGGGCGGCGGTCCGCGAGCTCTGAGGGAGCGGATATCGTCTCGCCATGATCGATGACGTCCTCACCAGCGTCGCCGAGGGCGTCGCCAGCGTGACCCTGAACCGCCCCGCGAAGAAGAACTCGATCACCCGATCGATGTACACCGCGCTGGCGGACGCGCTCGACGCCGCGGAGGCGGACGCGGACGTCCGGGCCGTGGTGCTCCAGGGCGACGAGTCGGTGTTCTGTGCGGGCAACGACATCGGCGACTTCGTGGGCCGGCCGCAGGCCGGCCCCGACGACCCGGGGTTCCGCTTCCTGCGCACGATCGCCCGGTTCCCCAAGCCGCTCGTCGCGGGTGTCTGCGGCCCGGCCGTCGGCGTGGGCGCGACGATGCTGCTGCACTGCGACCTCGTGTACGCCGGCGAGGGCGCGACGCTCGTGTTCCCGTTCGTGGACCTCGGCCTCGTCCCGGAGGCCGGGTCCAGCCTGCTGCTGCCGCAGGCCGTCGGGCACCAGCGCGCCGCGGCGGCCCTGATGCTCGGCGAACCGGTCCCCGCCGCCGCGGCGCTCGGCGCGGGCCTCGTCAACCGGGTGCTGCCGGACACCGAGGTGCTCGGCTACGCCCGTGCGCAGGCCGGCCGGCTGGCCGCGAAGCCCGCCGCCGCACTCGTGGAGACCAAGCGGCTCCTGCGCTCCGGCACGCAGGCGGCCCTCCTCGACCGGATCGAGGACGAGGGTGCGGTGTTCACCCGCCTGCTGGGCGAGCCCGCGGCGCAGGCCGCGCTGCGCGCCTTCCTGGCCCGGTCCGACGCCTGAGGCGGCTTACGGCAGCCGCAGCTTCCGCATCACACCGAGCGCCGTGCTGAACACGCGGCTCGGCGTGTCGCCGCCGAGCGCGTAGAGCGTGTCGAGGGACGCGCCGAGCCGGGCGCCGCGCTGGACGGCGACGGTCTGCACCTCGGTCACGGCCTCGATGCCCTCGCGACCGTGACGGCGGCCCTGCCCGGAGGCCTTGAACCCGCCCATCGGCGCGGCCGCCGACCCCCACGCGGAGGCGTACCCGTCGTTGATCACCACGGTGCCGGACTCCACGCGCGCCGCGAGGCGCCGGGCCCGCGCGACGTCGACCGACCAGATGCTGGCGTTGAGACCGAACTCGGTGTCGTTCATGACGCGCACCGCCTCGTCGTCGGAGGCCACCCGGGTCACCGACACCACCGGTCCGAACGTCTCCTCGCGGGCGCACAGGGCGCTGGAGGGCACGTCGTCCAGCACGGTCGGGGCGTAGAAGTACGGACCGACGTCGGAGCGGTGCACGCCGCCCACGAGCGCGCGGGCGCCCTGCGCGAGCGCGTCGTCCACGTGCCGGGTCACGCGCTCGAGCTGCGCAGCGGACACCAGCGAGCCGACGTCGGCCGTGTAGTCGAGGCCGGTGCCCAGCGTGAGGTCGCGCACCGCGGCGGTGAACCGCTCCAGGAAGGCGTCCGCGATCCGCTCGTGCAGCACCAGCCGCTCGATGGACATGCACAGCTGGCCGGAGTTCGAGAAGCAGGCCCGGACCACGCCAGGCACCGCCGAGTCCAGGTCGGTGTCGGCCGCCACGTACAGCGGGTTCTTGCCGCCCAGCTCGAGCGTCGTGCCGATGAGCCGCTCCCCCGCGCGCGCCGCGACCTTGCGGCCCGTCGCCGTCGAGCCCGTGAACGCGATGTGGTCCACGTGCTCCACCAGCGCCGCACCGATGTCGCCGCCGCCGGCGACGACGAGGAAGAGGTCCTCCGGGAGGCCCGCGTCCTGCAGCAGCTCCGCCACCCACAGCGCCGACAGGGTGGTCTGCGGGTCGGGCTTGAGGACCACCGCGTTGCCGGCCACGAGCGCCGGCACGGCCTCCGACAGCACCAGGGACAGCGGGTAGTTCCACGGCACGATCGCGCCGACCACGCCCACCGGGCGCCGGTGCACGCGCACCCCGGTGAGCACCGGGAGCAGGCCGGGCACCCGGCGGTCGGCGAGGTAGCCGGGACCGCGGACGGCGTAGTGCCGGCACGCGATCGCGACGTCGGCGACCTCCTCGAACGCGCTGCGGCGCGCCTTGCCGGACTCCATCTGGATCAGGTCGAGGATCTCCGACTGCCGCTCCAGCACGAGCACGCCGAGACGGTCGAGCACCGCCGTGCGCTCGCGGAGCGGCGTCCGCGCCCAGCCCTCCTGCGCACGCCGGGCACGTCCCACGGCGTTCGCCACGTCATCGGGGGACGACAGGGGGAACGCGGCCAGCGGGGCGCCCGTGAAGGGCAGCGTCGAGCGGTGCGTGCCGGCGGTGTGGGACGTCACGATCCGCCGCGTGAGCGGCTCGACGACGTCGGGCTCCAGGACATAGGTGGCGGCGGGCAGCTCGGGGTCGAGGAGTTCCCCGAGAGCGCCGTCGCCCTCGTGCGCGGTGGACATGGCCGCCACCCTACGCGGGTCGACCGACGCCAGGGCAACCGTCGTCCCCAGGTTCGCGAGCCTTTCGCTCTCAGCGCGACCGGGAACTTTCGCGCCGTCGCGGTGCGGCGGCCGCTACAGGTCGCGGCCCAGCACCAGGCAGTCGGAGTCGGTGTAGCCCAGGCCCTCGTAGAAGCCCAGCACCTGCTCGTTCCCGTGCCGCACCATGAGGCGCAGCTTCCGCACGCCGCGCTCCCGCAGCCAGCCCTCGGCCACCCGGGTCGCGGCGCGACCCAGGCCGCTTCCCCGGTCCTCGGGGCGCACAGCCAGGTAGTAGACCCAGCCCCGGTGGCCGTCGTAGCCGACCATCGCGGAGGCCACCACCTCGTCGCCCCGCACGCCGACCAGGACGGTCGAGGTCGGGTTGGCCCGCGCGTCGGCGATGTCGAGGCGCGGGTCGTTCCACGGCCGCGTCAGCCCGCACGCCTCCCACAGCGTGACGACCTGCTCGACGTCGGCGTCCACGACCTCGCGGAACGCGACGCCGGTCAGGTCACGCGTGGCGGGCTCCGCGCTCACCGCGGCTGGTAGGGCGACACGACGACCTCGACCCGCTGGAACTCCTTGAGGTCCGAGTAGCCGGTCGTGGCCATCGCCCGCCGCAGCGCACCGACGAGGTTCAGGGTGCCGTCGGCCGTGCCGCTCGGCCCGAAGAGCACCTGCTCGAGCGTGCCCGCCGTGCCGACCTCGACGCGCTCGCCGCGCGGCAGCGCCGGGTGGTGTGCCTCGGGGCCCCAGTGCCAGCCCCGGCCGGGCGCCTCCTCGGCGCGGGCGAGCGCCGCACCGAGCATGACGGCGTCGGCCCCGCACGCGACCGCCTTGACGATGTCGCCCGAGCGGCCGACGCCGCCGTCGGCGATGACGTGCACGTACCGGCCGCCGGACTCGTCGAGGTAGTCGCGCCGCGCCGCGGCGACGTCCGACACGGCCGTGGCCATCGGGGCGTGGATGCCCAGCCCGACGCGGGTCGTGTGCGCCGCGCCGCCGCCGAAGCCGACGAGGACGCCGGCCGCGCCCGTGCGCATGAGGTGCAGCGCGGCCGTGTAGGTGGAGGCGCCGCCGACGACGACGGGCACGTCCAGCTCGTAGATGAACCGCTTGAGGTTCAGCGGCTCCGCGTTGCCGGAGACGTGCTCCGCGGAGACGGTGGTGCCGCGGATGACGAACAGGTCGACGCCGGCGTCGACCACCGTCTGGTAGTGCTCCTGCGTGCGCTGCGGCGACAGCGCGCCCGCGACCGTGACGCCCGCGGCGCGCACCTCCTTGAGGCGCTGCGTGATGAGCTCGGGCTTGATCGGCTCCGCGTACATCTCCTGCATGCGCTGCGTCGCACGCTCGGCCGGCAGGTCGCGGATCTCCGCCAGCAGCGGCTCCGGCGACTCGTACCGCGTCCACAGGCCCTCGAGGTCGAGGACACCGAGGCCACCGTGGTTCCCCAGGGCCACCGCGGTGGAGGGGCTCATCACGGAGTCCATCGGCGCGGAGAGGATCGGCAGGTCGAAGTGGTAGGCGTCGATCTGCCACTCCACCGACACGTCCTTCGGGTCGCGCGTGCGCCGCGAGGGCACGATCGCGATGTCGTCGAAGGAGTATGCGCGGCGGCCGCGCTTTCCGCGCCCGATCTCGATCTCGTTGCTCACGCGCCCAGCCTACCGGCGTCCCACGTCGTGGCCGGTGGCGTGTCGGTGGCCGGTGGCACAGTCCGCGGCATGACGACGTACGCGGAGCACGACGCAGGGGCGAGGGTGCCCGGCGGGCCCTGGCCCGACGCGAGCTGGGTCCGCGGGCCCCTGCTCGGCTTCGACACGGAGACCACGGGCCTCGACGTGACGCACGACCGGATCGTCACGGCGGCGCTCGTCCTGCGCGCGGCCGACGGCACCCGCACGGTGCGCACCTGGCTGCTCGACCCGGGCGTCGCCATCCCCGTCGAGGCCAGCGACATCCACGGCATCACGACGACCGACGCCCGCGCGCACGGCCGCGACCCGGTCGGCGCGCTCGAGGAGATCGCCGCGATCCTGGTGCAGCAGGTGCGAGACGGCGTGCCCCTCGTGGCCTACAACGCCGCCTTCGACCTGTCGCTCCTGGACGTGGAGCTCGCCCGCTACGGCCTCCCGACCGTGCCCGACCGGCTCGGCCGGCCCGTCTCCCCCGTGCTCGACCCCCTGCTCCTCGACCGCTGGCTCGACGGCGCCCGCGAGGGCAAGCGACGCCTGGGCGACCTGTGCGCCCTGTACGGGATCGAGGGGGACGGCGACCTCCACACCGCCGACGTCGACGTCCTCGCGACGCTCGACGTCCTCGACGCCCAGCTCGTGCGGCACCCCCACCTGCGGGGCGTCGCGCTCGACGCCCTCCACGCGGCGCAGGCGGGAGCCCACCGGCGCTGGGCGGAGCGCGTCAACGCGGAGCGCGCCGCGAGCCCCGACGGACGACCGCCCACGCCCACGTCGTGGCCGGCCGCCGGCGCGTAGGACCTACCGGTCGTAGACCGCGTCCACCTCCACCTCGACGAGCCACCCGTCCACGGGCAGGTTCTCGATCTCCAGGGCGAAGCGCGAGGGCCGCGCCTCGTTGACCACCATCGGCTCGGTGGTCGTGGAGCCGAGCTGGACGTCGAGGGTCTCGCCGCTGGCGAGGTTCGTGTTGGCGAAGAACTGCCGGTACGCGCGGTTCCAGCCGGCGAAGTCCATCGCCTCCTCGCCGTCGGGGTTCTGCAGGAACACGCGCATGGAGACGACGTCGTCGTAGGACAGCCCCGCCCGCTCGAGGTTCTCGCCGATCCGCATCAGCGCGTTGATGCCCTGGGCCTCGGTGATCGTCACGCCGTCGGGCAGCTCTCCACCGGGGAAGACGTCGGTGGGGACGTACCGCTCCTCGGCGGACACCCCCGGCTCCCGGTTCAGGGCGGAGGGCCCGAGACCCGACGACTTGTACCAGGCGACGTTCTTGCCGAGGGCCACGCCGTCGGCGATCGACGGGGTGTCCCCGGTGACGAAGGAGTGCGCCTCGGTGGGCCGCGGCTCGAAGAGCCGACCTCCGGCGACGGCGGTGGCGGGCACGGCGACGGCGGTCGTGACGACGACGGCGAGGACGACCTTGGTGGTGTTCTTCATGCCGGGAACGTAGGCGCGCGCCGTTTCGCCCGGATGACGGACGCGGGTCGTTCGCGAGTCCGTGACCTGCGTCGACGCCCGGAAACCGAGCCGTTACCCGGGGCGACGGCCCGGAAACGTCCCCGACGTCGGCCCGTGACGCGGCGCGCCTAGCGTCGGCCGCGGTGCTGACGGCGGCGCCCGGCATCCAGGGCCGCCGCGACCGTCCGTCAGACCTTTCGACACGAGAGGTAGTGCCACATGGTCACTGACACGGTCACCGACGGTCCGCCGTCCGGCGTCTCCCGCCGCGGCTTCCTGCAGGCCGTCGGCGTCGGCTCCAGCGCCGGCGTCATGTTCGCCACGATGGGGGCGATGGGGCTGGCGCCGACGGCCGCGGCCCAGCCCACCGCGGCCGCGTGGACGCCGCCGCGGGGCAGCGACTTCAGCCTCACAGGGCGGTCGGCCAAGAAGGTCGTCGTCGTCGGCGCCGGCCCCGCCGGCCTGGCGTCCGCCTACGAGCTGCAGAAGGCGGGGTACCGCGTCACCGTGCTCGAGGCGCGCCACCGCCCCGGCGGGCGCACCCTGACGATCCGCGGCGGCGACTCCGAGACCGACCTCGACGGTGTCACCCAGACGGCCCGCTTCGACGACGGCGTCTACATGAACGCCGGCGCCGGCCGCATCGCGCAGTGGATGGTCACGATGGACTACCTGCGCGAACTGGGCGTGCCCTACGAGGTCTTCACCAACGCGAACGCGGACGCCTACCTCTACAACGAGAAGAGCGGCGCCACCCCCGGCAACCCGGTGCGGTACCGCACGGCCAAGGCGGACGTCTTCGGCTACACCTCCGAGCTGCTGAGCTACGCGACCGACCAGGGCGCGCTCGACCAGAAGCTCACCGCCGCGGACAAGGAGAACCTGCGGTCCTTCCTGCGCAGCTGGGGCTCGCTCCAGGCCGACGGCACGTACGCGGGCGGGGACAACCGCGGTTTCGCGACGTACCCGTCGGCGTGGAACGAGCACGGGACGCCGCTGCCCGGGCCGGGCACGGTCTCGGAGGTGCTGGCGTCGAAGGTCGGCCAGTACTTCCCGTTCGAGATCAACTGGGAGCAGTCGATGCTCATGTTCCAGCCGAAGGGCGGCATGGACACGACCTACCAGTACTTCGTGCGCGCGATCGGCAAGCAGAACGTGCACTTCGGCTCCCCGGTCACGGCCGTGGAGAACACGAGCAACGGCGTCCGGGTCACCTACACCCCGGGACACGGCCGGCCCCGTCAGATCGAGGCGGACTTCGCGATCGTCTCCGCCCCGGCCGGGCTGATGCGCCGCTGGGAGACCAACTGGGGGCCGTCCGTCGACGCGGCGCTCGGCGAGTTCTCGGTGGGCTCCCCCGCCGGCAAGATCGGTCTCCAGTACCGGTCCCGGTGGTGGGAGGACGACCACCGCATCTACGGCGGCATCACCGAGACCGACATGGACCTGGCGCACGTCTGGTACCCGTCGTACGGGTACGGCGACCGCAAGGGCCTCGTGGTCGGGTACTACAACACCGGCGCCAACGCCCGTGCCTACGCGGACATGACCCCGCGCCAGCGCGAGCGGCGCGCGGTCGAGCAGGGCGTCAAGATCCACGGCGAGAAGTACCGCACCGAGCTCGAGTCGTCGTTCTCCATCGCCTGGCACAAGGTGCCGTACATCGAGGGCGCGTGGGCCTACCCGGACACGAGCTCGTCGGGCTTCAAGCTGCTGCAGCAGGGCGCGGGCCGCGTGTACTTCGCGGGCGACTGGATGTCGGAGATCTCCGCCTGGCAGCACGGCGCGTTCTGGTCCGCGCGCTACGCCGTGCAGGCCCTGCACGCGCGGGTCATGGCGAGCTGACCCGGGACCCAGGACGGCCCGGGTCCCGCAGGACCCGGGCCGTCGGGGCGCTGCCCGGCGCTGCTCGGCTCAGAAGCCGGTGTAGTTCGGCGCCTCCGCCGTCACCTGGACGTCGTGGGGGTGGCTCTCCTTGAGGGACGCGGACGTGATGCGCACGAAACGCCCCTTGGCCTGCAGCTCCGGGATGGTGCGGGCGCCGACGTAGAACATCGACTGGTGCAGCCCGCCGACGAGCTGGTGCGCGACCGCGTTGAGCGTGCCCTTGTACGGCACCTGCCCCTCCACGCCCTCGGGCACGATCATGTCGTCGCTGGCGACCTCGGCCTGGAAGTAGCGGTCCTTGGAGTAGGACTTCTTGCCGCGCGACGACATCGCGCCCATCGAGCCCATGCCGCGGTACGCCTTGTACTGCTTGCCGTTGACGAGGATCGTCTCGCCGGGCGCCTCCTCGGTGCCGGCGAGCATCGAGCCGAGCATGACCGCCTCGGCGCCCGCCACGACGGCCTTGCCGATCTCGCCCGAGTGGCGCATGCCGCCGTCGGCGATGACCGGGATCCCGGCCTCGCGCGCGGCCAGGGACGCCTCGTAGACGGCGGTGATCTGCGGCACCCCGACGCCGGTCACGACGCGCGTGGTGCAGATCGAGCCCGGGCCCACGCCCACCTTGATGCCGTCGGCGCCGGCGTCGACGAAGGACTGCGCGCCCTCCTTCGTCGCGACGTTGCCGCCGATCACCTGCACGTGGCGGGTCGCCGGGTCCGTCTTGAGCTTGCGGACCATGTCGACGAGCATGCGGACGTTGCCGTGCGCCGTGTCCGCGACGAGGACGTCGACGCCGGCGTCGACCAGCGTCGTCGCGCGCTCCCACGCGTCGCCGAAGTAGCCGATGGCCGCGCCGACGAGCAGGCGGCCCTGGCCGTCCTTCGAGGCGTTCGGGAACTGCTCGGACTTCACGAAGTCCTTGACCGTGATGAGGCCCGCCAGACGGCCGTCCGCGTCGACCAGCGGCAGCCGCTCGAGCTTGTGCTTGCGCAGCAGCAGCGTGGCGTCGTCGCGGGCGATCCCCGCCGGCCCGGTGATGAGCGGGGCCGGGGTCATGACCTCGGACACCTTGGTCGTGGCCCACTCGGCCACCGGGGTGAAGCGCAGGTCGCGGTTGGTGACGATGCCGATGAGGTGCCCGCCCGCGTCCACCACCGGGAACCCGGAGATGCGGTACTCCCCCGCCCGCTTGTCGAGCTCCTCGAGCGTCGCGTCCGGGCCGATGGTCACCGGGTTGGAGATGATGCCGGTCTGCGTCCGCTTGACGAGGTCGACCTGGTACGCCTGGTCCTCGATGGACAGGTTGCGGTGCAGCACGCCGATGCCGCCCTGGCGGGCCATCGCGATCGCCATCCGCGACTCGGTGACGGTGTCCATCGCCGCGGAGACCAGCGGCACCCGCAGGGAGATCTCCCGCGTGAGGCGCGAGGTGGTGTCGATGTCCGACGGGGCCAGGTCCGAGTACCCCGGCAGCAGCAGGACGTCGTCGTAGGTGAGGCCGAGGAATCCGAACGGGTCGTGCGCGGGCGAGGTCGAGTCCGTCATGACAGGAGTCTACGTTCTGGGGGGCGGCGTTATTCCGGCCCGTTCGCCCCCTGGGCCCCTGTCGTGGCGGACCTCACGCCACCCGCTCAGGTCACGACGGCGAGCGCCTCGTGCAGCATGGCGGTGAAGGACCGCACCCGCTGCACGGTCGCGGCCAGCGGCAGCTCGCTCGCCGCGTCGTCCCGGCGCAGGCTGACGATGATCGGCAGCTCCGCGAAGCCGTCGTGGACGGCGTGGATGAGGTCGAGGTCGGGCCGTCGCTGCGCGGTGGCGAGCACGAGCGCCGCCGGCCGCACCATCGTCACCAGCTCGAGCGAGCGGTGGGTGCTCGCCGGCCCGGTCACGATGCGCGCCGTCGCCCCCTTCGCGGTCAGCGCCGCGGCGAGCGCGTGCGCCGACAGCGGCACCACCTCGTCGGGCGCCGCGAAGATGAGCACGATCTTGCGCATCCGGCTGGGGTGGTTCGCCGGCGGCGCGCCGCCCTCGACCATCGCCCGCTCGAACGCCTCCGTGAAGTCGCGCAGCGCCCGCAGGGCGGCCGTCGCGAGCACCACCTCCGGCACGGCGCCGGGCCCGGCGAGCACGGTCCGCTGGGCGACCCGCTGCCACGCGGGCTCGGCGATCTCGGTCCACCAGACGGCGGGGTCGCCCTGCGCCGGGATGGCCAGCAGGTCGTCGCACGCGTTCTGGTCGTACGCGAGCGCGGCGTCGACGACGGCAGAGACGCGGCCGGAAGCGCTCCCACCGGGCACGTGACCCGAGACGGTCGCCGACCCCTGCCCCCCGCCCGGCAGGGCGCGCAGGTGGGCACGGCCGGACCGCGGGGCCTCGTCCTCGGCAGGCTCCGGCTCGCTGTCGTCGTCCTGGTCCGGGGCCTCTCCGGCGGCGGACGAGGCGGCCTGCTCGGCGGCTTCCTCCAGCTCCTCGACCCCGGCGTCGAGCGCGGCCCGGGCGGCGTCGACGGGGGCGACGCCCTCGAGGGTGAGCCGGCGCATCACGAGCAGCCGCGCCACGTCCTCGGGCGTGTAGCGACGGTGCGATCCGGCGGTGCGGGCGGACGGGCCGAGCCCGTAGCGGCGGTCCCATGTGCGCAGGGTCGCCGGGGCCACCCCGAGGCGCCTGGCGACCGCCGCGACGGCGAGGCCCGGACTCGACGCGCGAGACCCGCCCCCGTGAGGGGCGGGCCGGGATGAGGTCATGGTCTCGATTCTGCCGAGAGGACCGACGGGTCGCCACTGCGCCGCCGGGCGCGCCGCGATCCGCATCGACGATGCAGGTCAAAGCCGGTCAGGAACGCCTGGAACCGGTTCAGGCCCCACCGGGAAGTTGAACACTGAATCATTAAACCCGTTCACAAACTTGGGCCTTGAACAACTTCTGCACAACTTGTAGGTTGTTCGCCATGACGGAGATCTCGAGGCTTCCCGGTCCGGTGATGGAGTTGTGGGAGTGGCAGTACCAGGGCTCCTGCCGCGACGCGGACGACACGCTGTTCTTCCACCCCGAGGGCGAGCGCGGGTCCACCCGCCGACGACGGGCCGAGGCCGCCAAGGCGATCTGCCGCGCCTGCCCCGTGATGATGCAGTGCCGCGAGCAGTCGCTCCGGGTGCGCGAGCCCTACGGGGTGTGGGGCGGGCTCAGCGAGGACGAGCGGTCCGCGATCCTCGCCGGCAGCGCCCGCAAGACCGGCTGACGACACGAAGAAGGCCTCGCACCGACGACGGTGCGAGGCCTTCTGCGTTCGGGACGTCGTCAGGCGACGACGACCGCGAGGATGTCGCGGGCCGACAGGACGAGGTAGTCCTCGCCGGCGTACTTGACCTCGGTGCCGCCGTACTTGCTGTAGATGACCTTGTCACCGACCTTCACGTCGACGGGGACACGGTTGCCCTTGTCGTCGAAGCGACCCTCGCCCACGGCCAGGACCTCGCCCTCCTGGGGCTTCTCCTTGGCGGTGTCCGGGATGACCAGGCCGGAAGCGGTCGTGGTCTCGGCCTCGATGGCCTTGACGACGATCCGGTCCTCGAGCGGCTTGATGGGGACCGACACGTCGGACCTCCTTGATTCGCGATGCGTGGATGGACTTGCTGATTGACCAGGTCGCGTCCGAGGGCTGGCCGTCGTCGCGGGTGCCGGTACAGCCTGCGGTCGCTGACGACAAATCTAGGCAGGCGTTAGCACTCTGACAAGTCGAGTGCCAGCAGTTCGCTCACGGCGTCGAGCCCTGGACCGCCCCGGGCCTGAGACGATGGCCCGATGGACGCCGCCTCCGTGAGCAAGCTGCTGAGCCCGGAGGGGTGGGCCCTGCTCAACTCGCTCCCGCCCTACGACGAGAAGCAGGCCATGGCGGTCGCCACCCGGCTGCGCTCCGCCGGCGTCGATCCGGACCTCGCCGCGGCCGCGCTCACCCAGTCGAGGCTGCGGGCGAAGGCGCGTGGCAAGCTCGGCGACTTCGCGGACGGGATGCTGTTCACCCCGGACGGCGTGGAGCAGGCCACGCGTCTCGTGGTCGCGGCGCTGCACGGCCGGCGCTACCTCGCCGCCGGCGTCACCAAGGTCGCCGACCTCACCAGCGGCATCGGGGCGGACGCGCTGGCCTTCGCCGGCCTGGGCCTGCGGGTGCTCGCCACCGACGTGGACGAGATGACGGCCGCGCTCGCCACCGTGAACCTGCGCCACTTCCCGGAGGCGGAGGTGCGGCACGCCGACGGGCTCGCCCTCGACCTCGCGGCCGAGGGCGTGGACGGGGTGTACGCCGACCCGGCCCGCCGCACCCGCGGCGGCAGGCGCGTCTTCGACCCGGCCGCGTACGCCCCTCCGCTCGACGCCGTCTGGGCGCTGCGCGAGCAGGTGCCGGCGCTGGGGATCAAGGTCGGTCCCGGCATCCCCCACCAGGGGCTGCCCGAGGACGCGGAGACGCAGTGGGTGTCCGTGGACGGCGACGTCGTGGAGGCGGGCCTGTGGTTCGGCCCCCTCGCCGCCGAGGGGCCCGGCCGCTCCGCGCTCGTGCTCGCCACCCGCGACGGCGCGACGACGTCCCGCACCCTGCGCACGGACGGCGACGGCTCGGACCTCGTCCCCGAGGTGGGGCCGGTCGGTTCCTACCTGTACGAGCCTGACGGCGCCGTCATCCGGGCGGGTCTCGTGGCCCACGCCGCCGCCGAGCTCGGCGGGCGCCTGCTCGACCGCACCATCGCCTACGTCACGACCGACCAGCCTGCCGGACCCCCAGCCCCCGGGGAGTCGCCGGTCGCCACCGGATACCGCGTCGTGGACGTGATGCCGTTCGGCCTCAAGCGGCTCAAGGCGTACCTGCGCGAGCGCGGCATCGGGCGGCTGACGATCAAGAAGCGCGGCACCGCCGTCACGCCGGAGGCGTTGCGTGCCCAGCTCTCCCCGAAGGGCGACGCCGAGGCGACCCTCGTGCTCACGCGCGTCGGCGGTGCGCAGCACGTGCTCGTCGTCGACCCGCTGCGCTGAGAGCCCCCGCGGACCGGCGCGCGCCCGGCAGTCCCGCCGTGGAAGCATGGCCCGCATGGTGCTGGAATTCGCCGCCTC
Source organism: Isoptericola peretonis (assembly GCA_023241745.1). Lineage (GTDB taxonomy): Bacteria > Actinomycetota > Actinomycetes > Actinomycetales > Cellulomonadaceae > Isoptericola > Isoptericola peretonis. Next base: position 446,904 of record JALQCY010000001.1, read on the forward strand.
CGAGCGGTCGAGCGTCGGGCTCGAGTGGGAGCTCGCGCTGGTCGACGCCGACTCCGGCAACCTGCGGCAGGTGGCGCCGGCCGTCATCGAGGCGGTGGCCGACGACGTGCGGCACCGGTACGTCAAGCCGGAGTTCCTGCGCAACACCGTCGAGGTGATCAGCGACGTGCGACGCACCGTGCCCGAGGCGATCGCCGACCTCAAGCGCGGGATCGCCGCCATCCACGACGCCACCGGCCCCATGCGGGTCGACCTCATGGGCGCCGGCACCCACCCGTTCGCCCACTGGTCGCAGCAGAAGGTGACCGACAAGGAGCGGTACGCCACGGTCGTGGACCGGGCGCAGGTGGTCGGCCGTCAGCAGATCGTCTACGGCGTCCACGCGCACGTGGGCATCGAGGACCGCGCCAAGGTGCTGCCCGTCCTGAACTCGCTGCTGGTGTACCTGCCGTACCTGCAGGCGCTGTCCGCCTCGTCGCCGTTCTTCGGGGGCGACGACACCGGCTACGCCTCGATGCGCACCATGATCTTCCAGCAGCTGCCCACGGCCGGCCTGCCGTACCAGTTCGGCGCCTGGTCGGAGCTCGAGCGGTACGTCGCCGACATGCTGCACACCGGCGTCATCGACGACTTCACCGAGGTGCGGTGGGACGTGCGGCCGGCCCCGCACTTCGGCACGGTCGAGGTGCGCATCTGCGACGGCACGTCGAACACCTTCGAGCTGGCGGCGCTCGGCGCCCTCGTGCACTGCCTCGTGGAGCACCTGTCCGGCCTGCTCGACGCGGGCCGCCGGCTGCCCACCATGCCGCCCTGGTTCGTGCACGAGAACAAGTGGCGTGCCGCCCGTTACGGCATGGACGCGATCATCATCCTCGACGACGCCGGCGAGGAGGAGCTCGTCACCGACGCCCTCCCCCGCCTGCTCACCACCCTGGAGCCCGTGGCCGAGCGCCTGGGCTGCGCCGCCGAGCTCGACGGCGTGCGGGAGATCGTGCGCCGTGGCGCGTCGTACCAGCGCCAGCGCGAGGTCTCCCGGGCGCACGGCGGCGGGCCCGTCGCCCTGGAGGCCGTGGTCGCGTCGCTCGTCGCCGAGCTGCACGCCGGGCGGCCGCTGCCCGCCGCCGGCTGACTACTCCTTCTCGAAGTCCCACACGATGAGCGCCGGGGCGCCGGCGTAGGCCGCGCGGGTGGCGGCCTCGACCCACGGCATCATCTCCCAGATGTTCGGCGGCCGGTCGGGGTCCTCGAACGTCAGGTCCGCGGCGGGGTCGAACCCTCCGGTCCCGTCGTGCGCGGCCGCGGTGTACTCCCGGCCGCCGTCGCCGTCGTCCGCACCACCACCGGCGTACTCGCGGCAGAAGCGCGGGGCGAGGCCCGCCGGCAGCGCGGCCTGCAGGTACTCGCTGGTCGCGTGCCGCCAGTTGGGGATGTAGCCGAACTCGCCGTCGCCGCCCTCGACCAGCGGGTACAGCGGCGAGCCGACGAAGTACCCGCGCGTGTCGGAGACGACCAGGTGGCCGCCCGGCCGCAGCACGCGGGCCAGCTCGGCGAACACCGGCCCGAGGCGCTGGACGTGGCACAGGGCGAGGGTCACGAGGACCAGGTCGGCGGAGGCGTCGGGCACGGGCAGGGCGTGCAGGTCCGCCTCGGCGAAGCGGGCGCCGGGCACCTTGGCGCGGGCGATCTCGAGCATGTCGCGCGAGGTGTCGAACGCGAGCACGTCGTGCCCCTGCTCGACGAGCCACGCGGTGTGCCGGCCCGTGCCGCACGCGGCGTCGATGACGACGCCGGGCTCGAGCCGCTCCATCAGGGGCCGGACGAGCGGCTCCTCCATGCCCCAGAACCCGTTCGGGCCGTCGTAACGGGGAGCCCAGTGCCGGTAGCCCTCCCGGGTGTCGATCGGCGGCACGTCGCAGCCGGGGCCGAGGCGGTCGGCGGCGTCGAGCAGCGCCCGGACGTCGTCGAGCCGTGCCTCGACGAACGCGCGGTCGTGCTCGCCGGCGAAGGCGCGCATCAGCGCCACGCCCTCGAGACCGACGAGGAAGGCGAGCGGGTGCTGGTGGATCGCCGGGAGGTCGGGGTTCACGACCGCGACGCTACCGGCGGGCGCCCCGGCGACCGAGGGAATTCCCGGCGCGGGCCGCCTCAGACGGTGATGGTCGCCATCGGCATGGACGAGTCGACCGGGAAGTCGAGGCTCGACGGCGCGGCGCCGGCGCGCACGACCGCGGAACCGAGCGCGGCGATCATGGCGCCGTTGTCGGTGCAGTAGCGGATGGGCGGGATCCGCAGGTCGATGCCGGCCTCGGCGCAGCGCTTGGCCGCCATGTCGCGCAGCTGGCTGTTCGCGGAGAACCCACCCCCGACGACGAGGGTGTCGACGTCGTGCCGGCGGCAGGCGGCGATCGTCTTGGCGGTGAGGACGTCGGCGACGGCGGCGGCGAACGACGCCGCGACGTCGGCCGCGGGCACCTCGCGCCCGGCGTCGACGCAGGCCTCGATCCAGCGTGCGACCGCCGTCTTGAGGCCGGAGAACGAGAAGTCGTAGGCGTGCTTGGCCTGGTCCTTGGCCGCGGTGAGCCCGCGCGGGAAGCGGATGGCCTCCGGGTCGCCCTCGCGCGCGAGCCGGTCCACGTGGGGGCCACCCGGATAGGGCAGCCCGAGCAGGCGGCCGACCTTGTCGAAGGCCTCCCCCGCCGCGTCGTCCAGGGTGGAGCCCAGCTCCGTGACGCTGGTGGCGACGTCGTCGACCAGCATGAGCGAGCTGTGTCCCCCGGAGACGACGAGCGCCATCGTGCGCCCGGAGAACGGGCCGTCCACGAGCTGGTTCACCGCGGCGTGCCCGATGACGTGGTTGACGCCGTACAGCGGCTTGTTCAGGCCGATGGCGAGCGCCTTCGCGGCCGACGCGCCGATCGTCAGCGGCCCGACGAGGCCGGGGCCCGCCGTGACGGCGACGGCGTCGATCTCGGACAGGTCGACGTCGGCCTCGCCGAGGGCGCGGGTGATCGTCGGGACCATGGCCTCGAGGTGGGCGCGGCTCGCGACCTCGGGGATGATCCCGCCGTAGCGCGCGTGCTCGTCCATGGAGCTCGCGACGGCGTCCACGAGGAGCTCGTCGCCGCGGACGAGCGCGACGCCCGTCTCGTCGCAGGAGGTCTCGATGCCGAGGACGAGCGGGTCGCCGCCGGTGTGCGCACGTGCCATGCCCCCATGATCGCACCGCCACGCGGCGCGGACGGCGCACCGACGCCGCGACGACGCCAGGACCAGCCGTAACACGATGGTGACACCCACCTCATGGCGACGACACGTCGGCGTACTTGGGTTCATCTGAACCTAGTCGGGCGTCGGGCCCGGGTTCGTCCGCACCTCATCGGGCCCCCGGGCCACGGCCACGAACGGAGCACCATGCGTCCTCGCAGCAGCACGGGCACCACGCGCACCGGCACCACCCGACCTGTCGTCGCCTCGCTCGCCGTCCTCGCCGTCGCGGCGCTCTCCGCCTGCGGGGCCCGGGTCGACGCCGCCGGCGACGGTTCGAGCGCCTCGGCGTCCGCGGGGTGCGTCGACACGTCGGGCGACGGCGTGAAGATCGGCTTCCTCAACTCCCTGTCGGGCACGATGGCGATCTCCGAGCAGACCGTGCACGACGCGCTGCGGCTGGCCGCGGACGAGATCAACGCGGGAGGCGGCGTGCTCGGCAAGCAGCTGGAGATCGTCTCCGAGGACGGGCAGTCCGAGCCCACCGTCTTCGCCGAGAAGGCCACGAAGCTCGTCACCAGCGACTGCGTCGCCGCCGTCTTCGGGGGCTGGACCTCGGCGTCCCGCAAGGCGATGCTGCCGGTCTTCGAGGCGAACGACTCCCTGCTGTTCTACCCGGTGCAGTACGAGGGCCTCGAGGCGTCGGAGAACATCTTCTACACGGGCGCCACGACCAACCAGCAGATCGTGCCGGCCCTCGACTACCTCAAGGAGCAGGGCACCAAGACCCTGTTCCTCGTCGGCTCCGACTACGTCTTCCCGCGCACGGCGAACAAGATCATCAACGCCTACGCGGAGGCGAACGGCATGGAGGTCGTCGGCGAGGAGTACGCCCCGCTCGGCCACACCGACTTCTCCACGATCGTCAACAAGGTCAAGGCCGCCGGGGCCGACGCGGTGTTCAACACCCTGAACGGCGACTCCAACGTCGCGTTCTTCAAGGAGTACAACAACGCCGGCCTGTCCGCCGACGACATGCCCGTCGTCTCCGTCTCGATCGCGGAGGAGGAGGTCGGCGGCATCGGCGTCGACAACATCGAGGGCCAGCTCACCGCCTGGAACTACTACCAGACGGTCGACAGCCCCGAGAACGACGCGTTCGTCGAGGCGTTCAAGGCGGAGTACGGCGAGGACCGGCCGACCTCCGACCCGATGGAGGCCGCCTACACGTCGCTGTACCTGTGGAAGGAGATGGTCGAGAAGGCCGGGTCCTTCGACGTCGCCGACGTCCAGGAGGCCGCCGACGGCGTCTCCTTCGACGCGCCGGAGGGCACCGTCGTCGTGGACGGCGAGAACCACCACGTGGCCAAGACCGCCCTCATCGGGCGGATCGGCGACGACGGCCTCATCCACACGGAGTGGAGCTCCGAGGAGCCGATCGAGCCCGACCCGTTCCTCGAGGGCTACGACTGGGCCGACGGGCTCTCCTGAGCCGGCGCGCCGGGGACACGGACGAGACACGGACACGACATGGACACCCTCCTCTCCCAGCTCTTCGCGGGCCTGAGCCTCGGCTCGGTGCTGCTGCTCGCGGCACTGGGCCTCGCCCTCACGTTCGGCCAGATGGGCGTGATCAACATGGCCCACGGCGAGTTCATGATGGCGGGCGCCTACACCGCGTTCGTGATCCAGGGGCTCCTCGGTGACCCCGGCGCGAGCCTCCTCGTGTCGCTGCCGCTCGGCTTCGTCGTCGGCGGGGCGCTCGGCCTGCTGCTCGAGGCGACGCTGATCCACCGGATGTACCGGCGTCCGCTCGACACGCTGCTCGTCACCTGGGGCGTCGCCCTCGTGCTCCAGCAGGTGGCGCGCGACGTCTTCGGCGCCCCCAACGTCGACGTGGCCGCGCCCGGCTGGCTGTCCGGCGCGGTCACGATCGGCGGGCTCGCCCTCCCGAGGACGCGGCTGTTCATCCTGGCGCTGGCCGTGGTGTGCATCGTCGCGCTGGCCCTCGTGCTGCGGGCCACCTCGCTGGGGCGGCGCATCCGGGCCGTCGTACAGCACCGGGACCTGGCCGAGGCGTCGGGCATCTCGTCGCGGGCCACGGACCGGCTGACGTTCTTCATCGGTTCCGGGCTCGCCGGCGTGGCGGGCGTCGCGCTGACCCTGCTCGGGTCCATCGGCCCGACCCTTGGCACCAGCTACATCGTCGACGCCTTCCTCGTGGTCGTCGCCGGCGGCATCGGGCAGATCAAGGGCACCGTGATCGCGGCGACGGCGCTCGGCCTCATGCAGGCGTTCTTCGAGTACTCCACCACGGCGTCCGTGGCCAAGGTGCTCGTCTTCGTCGTCATCGTCGCCTTCCTGCAGGTACGACCCCAGGGCCTGGTCTCGGTCCGGACGAGGAGCCTCGCATGAGCCAGAGCACGAGCACCCTCACCGCACGGCTGGCCGTGCTCGTCCGCCCGGGGCGCTCCCGCGCCCTGGCCGGGTTCGGGCTCGCCGCCGTCCTGCTCCTCGCCGTCGCGCCGGTGCTGCTCAGCCCGTTCCGGCTCGGCCTGCTGGGCAAGTTCCTGTGCCTGGCGATGGTCGCCGTCGGGATCGGCCTCGCCTGGGGCCGCGGCGGACTGCTCACCCTCGGCCAGGGCGTGTACTTCGGCCTGGGCGCGTACCTCATGGCGATGCACCTCAAGCTGGCCGACGCCGGCCCCGGCGGCGTGCCGGACTTCATGATGCTCTACGGCACGGGCGAGGTGCCGGGCTGGTGGGAGCCGTTGCGCTCACCCGTGGTCGCCCTCGCGCTGGTGGTGCTGGTGCCCGCCGCGCTCGCGGCGGTGCTCGGCTGGGCGGTCTTCACCCGGCGGGTGCGCGGCGCGTACTTCGCGATCCTGTCGCAGGCGCTCGCCGCCGCGTTCGCCATCCTGCTGATCGGCCAGCAGCAGACGACCGGCGGCACCAACGGGCTCAACGGGTTCCGGTCGTTCTTCGGCTACGACCTCGCGGACCCGGTCAACCAGCGGATGCTCTACCTCGTCGCCGCCGGGGTGCTGCTCGTCATGGTCGTCGTGGCCCGCCAGCTCATGACCTCGCGCTTCGGCGAGGTGCTCGTCGCGGTGCGCGACCAGGAGGACCGCGTGCGGTTCCTGGGCTACGACCCGGCCGCCGTCAAGACGGCCGTGTACGTGGTCGCGGCCGTGATGGCCGCCGTCGGCGGAGCGCTGTTCGTGCCCATCGTCGGGATCATCTCCCCGGCCGACGTCGGGGTGGTGCCGTCGATCGGCTTCCTCGTCGGGGTCGCGATCGGTGGGCGAGCCACCCTTCTCGGGCCGGTGCTCGGGTCGATCGCCGTGAGCTGGGCGCAGACGACGATGTCCGAGCAGTTCCCCTCCGGCTGGATCTACCTGCAGGGCGCCCTGTTCATCGTCGTCGTCGCCTTCCTGCCCGGCGGCCTGGCCTCGCTCGTGACGACGTGGCGCCGGCGGCGACCCGCGCGCGAGGACGAGCCCGGCACCCCCGCGACGCCGGACGCCGCCGCGGCGCCGGACGCCGCGGACCTCCTCCCCGAAGGGAGCCGCGCATGACCACCCCGGAGATCGACCTGGCGGCCGCCGACGCGCTGCTGGGCGACGACACCGCCCGGTTCCGCCACGACTACCTCGAGGTGCGCGGGCTGCGCGTGGAGTTCGGCGGCTTCGTCGCCGTGCGCGACGTGGACCTCACCGTCACCCAGGGGGACCTGCGCTTCCTCATCGGGCCGAACGGCGCGGGCAAGACGACGCTCATCGACGCCGTCACCGGGCTGGTCCGGGCGGCGGCGGGGTCGGCGCGGTTCGGTGGCGCCGAGCTGCTGGGGCGGGCCACCCACCGGGTGGCGCGCACCGGCGTGGGCCGCACCTTCCAGACGGCGAGCGTCTTCGAGGAGCTCACCGTGCTGCAGAACCTCGACATCGCCGCCGGCGCGCGCCGCGGCCCGGCCACGATGCTGCGCCGGCGGCGGGCCACGCCGGAGGCCGTCGAGCAGGCGATGGAGACCGTCGGCCTGGCCGCGCTGCGCGACGTGCCCGCCGGCGTCCTGGCCCACGGCCAGAAGCAGTGGCTCGAGATCGGGATGCTGCTGGTGCAGGACGCGCACCTGCTCCTGCTCGACGAGCCCGTCGCGGGCATGACCCAGGCGGAGCGCGAGGAGACGGGCGAGCTGCTGCGCCGGGTGGGCTCCCAGCGCGTGGTCGTGGTCGTGGAGCACGACATGGAGTTCCTGCGCTCCTATGCCGACTCGGTGACCGTGATGCACCAGGGGCGCGTCCTCGCCGAGGGGACCGTCGCCGAGGTGCAGCGGGACCCGGCCGTCGTCGAGGTGTACCTCGGCGCCCCGACCGGGGCCGCGGAGCCCGGCACCGCCACGATGACGGAGGGACGCGCATGATGCTCGAGCTGAGCGGTGTGAGCACGGGCTACGGCCGCACCACCGTGGTGCACGACGTCGACCTCGCCGTCGCCGAGGGCACGCTCACCGCGGTCCTGGGGCACAACGGGGCGGGCAAGACGACGCTCCTCAAGGCGGTGCTGGGCCTGCTGCCCGCACGGTCCGGCACCGTGCGGCTGGCGGGCGACGACGTCACCCGCCGGCCCACGCACCGCCGCGTCCGCGCGGGCATCGCGTACGTGCCGCAGGGCCAGCAGTCGTTCGGGCAGCTCACGGCCCGCGAGAACCTCCAGGTCGTGGCCGACGCGTACGGCGCCGCCGGCCGGCGTCGCACCGACGAGGCGATGGACCTCTTCCCCGCCCTGCGCGACCTGCTCGGCCGCCAGGCGGGCCTGCTGTCCGGGGGCCAGCGCCAGCAGCTTGCGATCGCCCGGGCGCTCGTCACCGGGCCGCGCCTCCTGGTGCTCGACGAGCCCGCCGAGGGCATCCAGCCGAACGTCGTGACCGAGATCTACGCCGCGATCACGACCCTGACGGCGTCGGGCGGCCTGTCCGCGCTGCTGGTGGAGCAGCACCTCGGCTACGCCGTCGAGCACGCGGCCGAGTACGCCGTGCTCACCGCCGGTCGCGTGACGCACCGGGGCACGGGCGGCGGGGCGGACGCCGTCGCCGGCGCGCGGGAGGCGATGGCGCTGTGACCCTCCCCCAGCCCTTCCCGCGTCCACGCCGACGCCCACGCCCGGCCGAGGAGGCCCCGTGCACCTGACCCCCGCCGACACCGAGAAGCTCCTGCTCGCCGTCGCGGGCATGGTGGCGCGCGACCGCCTCGACCGGGGCGTGCGGCTCAACCACCCCGAGTCCGTCGCGCTGCTGGCCTGCTGGGTGATCGAGCGGGCCCGCGAGGGAGCCGACGTCGCGACGCTCATGCGGACCGGCCGCGAGGTGCTGACCCGGGAACAGGTGATGGACGGCGTGCCCGAGCTGCTCGCCGACGTGCAGGTCGAGGCCACGTTCCCCGACGGGCGCAAGCTCGTCACCCTGCACCACCCCGTCCCCTGACCCGCCCACGACCTCACAGGAGCGCACCGTGTCCGCACCCGCGTCCACCGGCCCCGGCGCCGTCCGCGTCGCCCCCGGCCGGATCGAGCTCAACGCGCGTCCCCCGCACGAGCGGCTGCGGCTCGTCGTCGAGAACACCGGCGACCGCCCGGTGCAGGTGGGGTCGCACGTGCACCTGCCCGACGCCAACGTCGCGCTCCGCTTCGACCGCGCCGCCGCGCACGGCTTCCGGCTCGACGTGCCGTCCGGCACCTCGCAGCGGTTCGAGCCCGGCGTGAGCCGGGAGGTGGACGCCGTGACGATCCGCGGGGCGCGGCGCGTCCCGGGCATCCAGCGCGGCAAGACCGACGGCGGCGCGCTGGGCGCCGTCCGGCTCGCCCCGGGCGAGCAGAACGGCCGGGAGGACCGATGATCTGGATCGACCGCGAGCGCTACGCCGCCCTGTACGGGCCCACGGTCGGCGACCAGGTGCGCCTCGGCGACACCGACCTGTGGATCGAGGTCACCGAGGACCGCACGGTCGGGGGCGAGGAGGCCGTCTTCGGCGGCGGCAAGTCCGTCCGGGAGTCGATGGCGCAGTCCACGCGCACTCGCGCGGAGGGCGCGCTCGACACCGTGATCACCGGCGTCGTCGTGCTCGACTGGTGGGGCGTGGTGCGGGCCGACGTCGGGCTGCGCGACGGACGCGTCGTCGCGCTCGGCCGCGCGGGCAACCCGGACGTCGCGGACGGCGTGCACCCGGACCTCGTCATCGGCCCGTCGACGGACGTCATCTCGGGAGAGGGCCGCATCCTCACCGCGGGCGGCTTCGACCCGCACGTGCACCTGCTGTCCCCCTCGGCGCTGCACGAGGCGCTCGCCACCGGCATCACGACCGTCGCCGGCGGCGGCACGGGGCCCTCGGAGGGCTCGAAGGCCACCACGGTGACACCGGGGGCCTGGCACCTGCGATCCGTGCTGCGCGCCCTCGACCACCTGCCGCTCAACGTGCTGCTGCTGGGCAAGGGCAACACCGTGAGCGCGGCGTCCCTGGCCGAGCAGGCGCTCGCCGGGGCGGCCGGCTACAAGGTGCACGAGGACTGGGGCTCCACGCCGGCGGCCCTCGACGCCGCGCTGCGGGCGGCGGACGAGTGGGGCCTGCAGGTGGCGCTGCACTCGGACTCGCTCAACGAGGCCGGCTTCGTGCAGTCCACGATCGACGCGATCGACGGGCGCGGCATCCACGCCTACCACGTGGAGGGCGCGGGCGGCGGGCACGCCCCCGACATCCTCACCATCGCGGGCCTGCCGCACGTGCTGCCCGGCTCGACCAACCCCACCCTCCCCCACACGGTGAACACGGTGGCGGAGCACCTCGACATGCTCATGGTCTGCCACCACCTCAACCCGGCCGTGCCCGAGGACCTCGCGTTCGCCGAGTCGCGCATCCGCGCCACGACGATCGCCGCCGAGGACGTGCTGCACGACCTGGGCGCCATCTCCATCACGTCGTCCGACGCGCAGGCGATGGGCCGCATCGGCGAGGTGATCACCCGCACCTGGCAGGTCGCGCACGTGATGAAGCACCGCCGCGGCACGCTGTCGTCCGCCGAACCGGCCGACAACGAGCGCGCCCGCCGGTACGTCGCCAAGTACACGATCAACCCCGCGGTCGCGCACGGCGTCGACGCCCACATCGGTTCGGTCGAGCCCGGCAAGCTGGCCGACCTCGTCCTGTGGGACCCGCGGTTCTTCGGGTTCCGGCCCGAGCTCGTGCTCAAGGGCGGCACGATCGCGTGGGCGGCCCTGGGCGACCCGAACGCGTCCATCCCCACGCCCCAGCCCGTGCTGCAGCGCCCGGCCTTCGGCGACGCGATCGGCGCCGACACGTCGGTGGCGTTCGTCGCGCCCGCGGCGATCGAGGACGGCCTGGCAGGCCGCCTCGGCCTGCGCCGGGAGCTCGCTCCCGTCGCGTCCACGCGCGGGCTGACCAAGGCCGACATGCGCAACAACGACGCGCTGCCCGCCATCGACATCCGTCCGGACACGTTCGAGATCCGCGTGGACGGCGACCTGGTGGTGCCCGCGCCCGCCGTCCGGCTGCCCCTCGCCCAGCTCTACTCCATGTTCTAGGCCGCCCATGACCTTCCTCGCCCCGCACCCCTCGACGGTCGCGCTGCTGCTCGCCGACGCGCGCCTGCCCGGCGGCGGGCACGCCCACTCCGCGAGCCTCGAGCCGGCGTTGCGCGGCGGCATGCCCCCGGCCGACGTGCCCGCCTGGATGGTCGGGCGCGCGACGACGGTCAGCCTGGTCGAGGCCGGCACCGCGGTGGTCGCGGCGCGGCTGCTCGCCGACGCCGGGCCGTGGGCGCCCGAGGACCGCGACGCGCCGCCCGCGGGCGGGCCGGACGGCGGGGTCGACCTCGGGGCCGACCTCGGGGCCGACCCCGGGGTCGACGCGGTGGTGCGCGCCTGGGCGGCGCGGACACCGTCGCCCGCGCTGCGCGACGCGTCGCGCCTGCTCGGGCGCGGGTACCTCCGCGTCGCGCGGACGCTGTGGCCCCGCAGCGCGGCCGTCCGTGTCCTGGTCCGGCACGACGCGGCCTCCCGTCGCCCCGCCGGCCTCACGACAGGCACCACGTCGGGCACCACGACAGGCACCACGACAGGCACCGGCACGCTGCCGCGCGCCGTGGTGCTCGGCGCGATCTGCGCGGCGGCCGGGATGCCGCCCGCGGACGTGGTCCGCCTCACCGTCTACGACGACGCCCAGACGGCGGCGTCGGCCCTGCTCAAGCTCGAGCCGCTGGACCCGCTCGCCCCGGCGCGGTGGGTCCTCGACGCGTGCGCGGCGGCGGAGGAGCACGTGCTCCGCGTCGCGGCGTGCGCCACCCCGGAGGACATCCCGTCCTCCGGTGCCCCGTTGACCGAGGGCTGGGCCGAGGCCCACGCCCTCACGACCCAGAGGTTGTTCCGTGCCTGAGACCACTCCCGCCCCCGTCCTGGACGGCACCCGTCCCACCCGCGCCCTGCGCCTGGGGGTCGCCGGCCCCGTCGGCGTCGGCAAGTCCTCCCTCATCGCCACGGTGTGCCGCGCGCTGGCCGACGAGCTGCGCATCGGCGTCATCACCAACGACATCTACACCGACGAGGACGCCCGCTTCCTGCGCTCCGCCGGAGTGCTCGACCCGGAGCGGATCCGCGCCGTCGAGACGGGTGCCTGCCCGCACACCGCCATCCGCGACGACGTCACCGCGAACCTGCTCGCGGCCGAGGACCTCGAGCGCGACTTCGCGCCCCTCGACCTCGTGGTCATCGAGTCCGGCGGGGACAACCTCACCGCCACCTTCTCGCCCGCCCTCGTCGACGCGCAGATCTTCGTGCTGGACGTCGCGGGCGGCGGCGACGTGGCCCGCAAGGGCGGCCCCGGCATCGGCCGCGCTGACTTGCTCGTCGTCAACAAGACGGACCTGGCGCCCTACGTCGGCGTCGACGTGGACCGGATGGTCGCCGACGCGTCCGCCGCCCGCGAGGGCCGCGCCGTCGTCGCGCTCTCGCGCACCGACGAGGCCTCCGTGGCGGCCCTGCGCGCCTGGCTCCTGGGGGTCCTGGAGCGGTTCCGGGGCGGGGTGCACGTGGCGCAGGACCCGGGCCCCATGGCGCCGCACTTCCACGCCGACGAGGAGGGTGGCGGCGTGCTGCACAGCCACGCCGAGGGCGACGCCGACCACGGGCACACGCACACGCACGACGACGCTCACGAACACGCGCATGAGCACACCCCCGCGCACTGACGTGCGGCTCACGCTCGTCGAGGTCGACCGGGGCACCGTGCCGGGGGCGCCGGTCCGCGTCCGCACCCGGGACGACCTGCTCGCGGTGCGGACCGTCGCGCGCGGCGCCGCGCACGCCGAGGTCGCGCTGGTCGCGACGGGCGCGGTGCTGCTCGGCGGCGACCACGTGGCGGTCCAGGTCCGGGTGGCCGACGGGTGCGCGCTCACCCTGACCGACGTGGGCGGCACGGTCGCCTACGACGGCGAGGGCAGGCCGTGCCGGTGGGACGTCGAGGTGCGCCTCGGGGCGGGCGCCCGGCTCGACTGGGCGGGGCTGCCGTTCGTGGTGTCCAGCGGCGCGGACGTGACCCGGTCCACCGACGCCGTCCTCGGCGCCGGGGCGCGGCTGCTGCTGCGCGAGACCGCCGTCCTGGGCCGCGACGGCGAGCTCGGCGGCCGCGTGGTGCTGCGCTCGACGGTCCGCGACGACGACGGGCCCCTGCTCGTCGAGGAGGTCGTCGCCGCCGGCGAGCGGCCGGTGCCCGGCGTGCTCGGCGGGCGGCGCGTGATCGACTCGATCACCGACCTGCACGGCGCGCCGGACGACGGCCCACCGCCGTCCGGGGGCCCGGACCACGCCCCGCCCGGGGCCGACGGCGCCGTGACGCTGCGACTGGAGCGCGGCGGCACGCTGACCCGGTGGCTCGGCACCTCCGCTCATCTCAGCCCCTTGCACCGGTCTCACCTGTGGCGGGACCACCCGCCCGCGGCCGTGCCCGCCCTGCCCGACCCTCGTCTGGAGACCGCATGACCCGCACCGTCCTCGTCGTCACCGCCCTGCACGTCGTGGGGATCGGCGGCCTCGCCGCCACCCTCGCGCTCGACGGCGGGGCCGGCGCGATCACCCTCGTCATGGCCCTCACCGCGTACGGGCTCGGCCTGCGGCACGCGTTCGACGCCGACCACATCGCCACGATCGACAACACCACGCGGCGGCTCGTGCGCGAGGGCCGCGACGCGCGCGGGGTGGGCCTGTGGTTCTCGCTGGGCCACTCGACGGTGGTCGTGGGCGCCGCCCTGCTCCTCGCCGTCGGCGTGCAGGCGCTCGCCCCCGCGCTCGAGGACGAGTCGTCGCCCTGGCGCCGGTTCACCGGCGTGTGGGGGCCCGTCGTCTCGGGCACGTTCCTGCTCGCCATCGCGGTCGTGAACCTGCTGATGCTGCGCCGTGCCCTCCGGGCGGCGCCCTCCGCAGCCCGGGGCGGCGACCGGCACCACCATGACGTCGAGGCCGTCGGCGGTCCCGTCTCCTGGGCGTTGCGACGGTTCTCGTGGGCCACCGACCGGCCGGGCCGCATGTACGGCGTGGGTCTGGTCTTCGGCCTGGGGTTCGACACCGCCACGGAGATCGGCCTCCTGGCGATGACGGCGTCCGCCGCGCTGGGGCAGGTGCCCTGGTACGCGCCGCTCCCGCTGGCCGTGCTGTTCGCCGCGGGCATGTCGCTGCTCGACTCCCTGCAGGGCTCGGCCGCGCGGCGCGCGTACGCGCAGGCCGGCTCGGGCGTCGGCGTCGTCGGGGGCCGGCGCCGCCTGCGCTACGACGTGCTCGTCACCGGGGTGTCCGCGGCGGCCGCGGTGGGCATCGGCGGCGTGACGCTGGTGCAGGTCGCCGCCGAGCACGTGCCGGCGCTCTCCCGCCTGCCGGGGGCGTCCGTCGGCCTCGAGCCGTACGGCCTGGTGCTCGCCGGGGTGCTACTGGTCGCGTGGCTGGTCGCCCTGCTCGGCCTCCGCCAGCCGCGCGCCGAGGCCTGACAGCACGTCCCGGCCGCGGGACGACAGGTGGACGCGGATCACGCGCCGGTCGAACGCGTCCACCTCGCGGTACACCAGGGCGCGGGTCACGAGGGCGTCCACGCGGCGGCCGAGCGTCGCCTTGTCGGTGACGGTCGCGGCGCGCAGCTCGGACATCGTGGCGCCCGGGCGGCGACCCAGCGTGTCCAGCACGAGCCACTCGTCCACGGTGCAGCCGGCGTGCGCCAGGGCGTCGGCGGCCCGGCGAGCGGCGCGGCGCCCTGCCAGCACGGAGTCGCGCAACAGGTCGGCGGACGTCGGTGCGGGCACGCCTGTGCCGGGCTTCGTCGTGGTGCTCCCCGACCGCAGGGACGTCCGCATGCTGACCCGCCTTCCGTGGTGCTCGTACACTACCGGCCATCACAGGCCGGGGCCCGGGACGCGGCCCCTCGCGCGGACGGGACGTCATGTCGGACTTCGTCGTCGGCGTCCTGCTGCACTTCCAGGGGCCGGGCGGGATCTACGGCCCCTCGTGCCAGGCCGTCACGGAGCTCGCGGTCGCCGAGCTCAACGCCACGGGCGGCGTCCTCGGGCGTCCCGTGCGCGCCGAGCTGCTCGACGCCGGGCAGCCGGCGCCCCAGCTGCGCCGTCGGCTGGGCGCGGCGCTCGACGCCGGGCGGCTGCACGGGCTCACCGGGTGGCACACGTCGGCGGTGCGGCACGCCGTCGTCCCGCTGGTCCAGCGCCGCGTACCGTACGTGTACCCGGCGGCGTACGAGGGCGCGGAGACCAGGGCGGGGCTCTACGTCACCGGCGAGGTGCCGTCGGCCCAGCTCTTCCCCGCGATCGAACGGCTGCGGGCCGACGCGGGCGCGCGCCGGTGGTTCGTCGTCGGGGACGACTACGCCTGGCCCCGGGGCACGTACGCGGCGCTGGCGCCACGGCTGGCCGGCCTCGGCGCCGGGTTCGCGGGCGCACGCTTCCTCCCGGAGCGGGGCGCGAGCGACGCACAGCTCGCGGCGACGCTCGACGAGGTGGAGCGCTCGGGCGCCGAGGGGGTGCTGCTGCTGATGGTGGGGCAGAACGGGGTGCGGTTCAACCGCCTGTTCGCCCGGCGGGGCCTGCACGAGCGGATGGTGCGCCTCAGCACCCTCATGGAGGAGAACATGCTCATGGGCAGCGGGGCCGGAGGCACCGCGAACCTGTACTCGGCCGGCGGCTGGTTCCGCAGCCTCGCGACCGGCGAAGCCCTCGACCTCGTCGGCCGGTACACCGCGCACCACGGGCTCCACGCGCCGGCGATCGGCGCCGTGGCGGAGGCCTGCTACGAGGGGATCCTCGCGCTGCGGTCGATCGTCGAGCGGGCGGGCAGTGCCGCCGTCGCCGCGACCGACCGTTCCGTCGACGGGCTCTCCTACGAGGGGCCTCGAGGGCTGGTCCGGTTCCGGGGAAACCACGCCGAGCAGCGCCTCTACCTCGCGCGCGCCGACGGGTTCGACTTCGAACCGCTCACCGCCCTGTGACCGGCCGCGCCGCTGGGCGGGGCATCACCCCTGGTCACGGAAGTGTGGGGCACGTCACGGCCGCACCAGGAATCATGCGATTGCATCGATCTGTTCAGGCAGGCATGACCGAGACCCTCACGCCCCCGTCCACGTCCCTCGCCGTCGGCGACGACGTGGCGGACCTCCTGTTCCGCGCCGCCCGCACCACGTCGCTCTTCACCGACGAGCCGGTGACCGACGAGCAGCTCGACGCCGCCTGGAACCTGGCCAAGTTCGGCCCCACCGCCATGAACACGCTGCCGCTGCGCGTGCTGGTGGTCCGCACCCCCGAGGCCCGCGAGCGCCTCGCGACGCACATGGCCGACGGCAACAAGGACCGCGTCCGCAACGCCCCCGTGTCCCTCGTGCTCGCGGCCGACCCCGCCTTCCACGAGCACATGGACCACCTCTTCCCGGCCATCCCCGGCATCAAGGACCAGCTCGCGCCCGCCACCGAGACGCGCGAGGCGATGGCCCGCAAGAGCGCGCTGATCCAGGCCGGCTACCTCATCGTCGGCCTGCGCGCGGCCGGTCTCGCCGCCGGCCCGATGGACGGCATGGACTTCGAGGGCACCGACGCCGAGTTCTTCGGCGAGAACGGCTGGAAGTCGCTGCTGGTCGTCAACGTCGGTCACGCCGAGGGCGAGGGCTCGCCCTACCCGCGCGCCCCGCGCCTCACCTTCGACCAGGTCGCCGAGGTCCTCTGACCTTCGTCGCGCGACCCGTCGGGCCCGTCGAGACGTCGTCTCGGCGGGCCCGACCTCTGTCCGGGCCCGTCCGGCTACGGGCGGGCGCCCGTGGCCACGGGCCGGGTCGGGTCGTTCGACCACTGCGACCACGAGCCCGGGTACAGCGCCGCCGGGATCCCCAGGCAGGCGAGCGCGGCGATCTCGTGCGACGCCGTCACCCCCGAACCGCAGTACACGCCCACGGCACGCTGGTCCCGCCCGTCCGCGACGCCCAGGCCCAGGCCGGCGAACCGGGCGCCGAGGGCGTCGTCGTCGAGGAAGGTGCCGTCCTCGGCCAGGTTCTCCGCCGTCGGCGCGCTGACGGCGCCGGGGACGTGCCCCGCACGCGGGTCGACGGGCTCCGTCTCGCCGCGGTAGCGCTCGGCGGCGCGCGCGTCCAGCAGCGTGCCGGTCTCGGCGAGCTCCGCCGCGTCGTCGGCGTCGAGCACCGGCAGGTGGCCCGGCCGCACGACGACGTCGCCGGGCGGGTGCACGACGTCACCCACCTCGAGACCGAGGCCCGCCCGCACCCAGGCGGGCAGGCCGCCGTCGAGGAGGCGCACGTCGCGCACGCCGAAGTAACGCAGCAGCCACCACGCCCGCGCGGCGGACGTGCCGCCCACGGTGTCGTAGACGACGACGCGGGAGTCGGAGCGCACGCCCCAGGCCCGCGCGCTGCGCTGGAACGACGACGCCGAAGGCAGCGGGTGCCGTCCCTCGTCCGGGGACGGCTCCGCCGCCAGCTCGGCCTCCAGGTCCACGAAGACGGCGCCCGGCAGGTGCCCCTGCAGGTAGCGCTCGCGGCCGTCGGTCATGCCGAGCGCCCACCGCACGTCGAGCAGCACGGGCACGCCGGCCGCGGGGTCGGGGTCGGTGCCCAGCTGCAGGTCCGCGGCGAGCTCCGCGACGCTCACGAGCACGCGCGACCGGGCGTCGGCGCTCATGCCGCGTCCCCCGCGGGAGTGCCACCGTCGGGGGCAGACGGCTCGGGCTCCTGGTCCCGCGTGCCCGGGTCCTCGGGCGCGACCGTCGCCGCGAGGTCCAGGCGCATGGTGAACGCGTCCTTGTCCTCCGGCTGGTAGTAGCGCTTGCGCAGGCCGATCCGCTCGAAGCCGAACCGCTCGTACAGGGCGAGCGCCGGGCCGTTGTCCACGCGCACCTCGAGCAGGACGGCTCCTGCCCTGAGCGTGCGCGCACGCTCGATCAGCGCCTCCAGCAGCGCACGACCGACCCCGTGGCGCTGGTAGTAGGGGTCGACGCCGATCGTCATGACCTGGGCGACGTCGCCGTCGAACCACAGGCCGGCGTACCCGACGACGGGCTTGGGCCCCGGGCCGTACACGGCCACCGCGTCGGGCCCCGTCGGCTCTGCGACGACGTACCAGCGGCCGAGCGCCGCGAGCTCGTCGGCGAGCATGCCGTACGTCCACGCCCCGGCGCCGAAGAGGACGCGCTCCAGCTCCAGGACCCGGTCGAAGTCCGCGCTGCGCAGCGGGCGCAGGCGGCAGGACGGCGCGTAGACGTGCTGCACGGTCCGCGCGCCCGCGGGGTCCTGGGTGGCGGCGGGCCGCTCGGTGCTCACGCCGGGCTCCCGGTGGCGGGCACCAGGCGCGCGGCGGGCTCCTGGACGTCGGGCCGGCGCAGGTACAGCGGCTCCGTGGGCAGCGGGTCCCCGGCCGCGCGGCGGGCGAGGGCGAGGCGTGCCAGGACGGCGGCGTCGGGCACGAGCGGGCCGTCGTCGTCGACGGGCAGGTGCTCCGGGTACAGGGCGGCGCCCTCCCCCACGACGACCAGGCGCCCGTCGACGGGCGCGTCCCCGAGGCGGACCGCGACGTCGGCCGCCTTGTCGACGCCGGGGCCCGCCAGCGTCTCGACGACAGGGACGGCGTGCGGGCCCTCGTGCGCGACGACGCGGTAGTGCGCCCAGTAGACCTCCTTGCGGCGCGCGTCGGTCGCGACGAGCACCTCGTCCCCCGGCGTCAGCCCGAGGTCGGCGACCGCCTGCACCGCGACGCCGTCGACGCTGGGCACGCCGAGCACGTCGATGCCGAGGGCGAGGGCCAGGGTGCGCGCCGTGACGAGCCCGACGCGCAGGCCGGTGAACGGCGCGGGCCCGGTACCCACGGCGACGGCCGTGAGGTCCGTGCGGTCCAGGCCGGCGTCGTCGAGCACCGCGTCGACGAGCGGGGCGAGCGACTCGGCGTGCCGTCGACGCTCGTCCGCCGAGCGCGCGGCGAGCCGGGCGCCGTCCTCGTCGACGAGCGCGACGGAGACGGCTGCGGAGGTGTCCAATGCGAGAACTGCCACGCCCTCAGCCTACGTTTCCCGCGAGATAGAGAGGGCACACACGCGAGATAGAGAACCGCCGAGCACGAGATAGTGAGCGCGGAATCGTCGTTCCACGCTCACTTTCCCGTGCCCGGCGGTTCTCTATCTCGGCACGAGGGCGGCGAGGTCGACGCCGGCCCAGCGCGACCCCACGCCGCGCAGCGTGGCGTGACGGGTTCCCGCGCCCGGGTCGCTCTCGTCGTCGGTGGTGACGTCGCCGCCGCGCGGGCGCTCGAGGTCGACCTCCAGGCGGTCCTCGGTGAGGGCCTCCGCGAGCCCGCGACCCCACTCGACGACGGTCACGGAGTCGTCGAGGGAGGAGTCCAGGTCCAGGGCGTCGAGCTCGCCCAGGCCGCCCAGGCGGTAGGCGTCGACGTGCACCAGGGCGGGGCCTCGGGAGCCGTCCTCCCGGGGCAGCGGCGGGTGCTCGCGCGCCACGATGAACGTCGGCGACGCCACCTGGCCCCGGACGCCCAGCGCCGCGCCGAGCCCCTGGGTGAGCGTCGTCTTGCCCGCCCCCAGGTCGCCCGTGAGGATCACCAGGTCCCCCGCGCGCAGCACCCCCGCGAGGGCCGCGCCCAGCGCGCGGGTCGCCCCCGCGTCCGGCAGGTCCGTCTCCACGACGACGTCGCTCACCGCTGTCCTTCCTCTCCTGTGTCAGATCCCGTGTCGAGGCCCGTGCAGACGCGCGGCGCGCGCGCCCCGATGCCCGTGACGATCTCGTAGCTGATGGTCCCCGCGGCGCGGGCCCAGTCCTCGGCGTTCGGCACGGTCGCACCGCGGTCGACGCCGTCGGACGCCCCGAAGAGGGTCACGACGTCGCCGGCCCGCTCGGTGGCGTCCGGCCCCAGGTCGACGACGAACTGGTCCATGCACACCCGCCCCGCCACCCGCAGGACGCGCGCCGCGGCCCCGTGGCCGACCCCCACCGGCCCGCCGACGCCGAGCTGCCCGCCCGACGCGTGCCGCTGGATGCCGTCCGCGTAGCCCAGCGGCACCACGCCCAGCCGCGTGGCGCGCGGGGTCGTGTAGCGGTGCCCGTAGGACACGCCGTGCCCGGCCGGCACGTCCTTGACGGTCGCGAGCCGTGCCTGCAGCGTCATCGCGCCGCGCAGCCCGTAGTCGCCCGGGGCGCCGAGCTGCGGCACCGGCGAGTGGCCGTAGACGGCGATACCGGGGCGCACGAGGTCGTGGTGCAGCCGTGGGTCGGTGAGCACGGCGGCAGAGTTGGCGAGGTGGCGCACCTCAAGCCGCGCGCCGGCCGCCTCGACCACGCGGACGGCGTCGTCGAACGCCGCGGCCTGCAGGGCGATCGACGGGTGCCCCGGCTCGTCCGCGCACGCCAGGTGCGACATCACGCCCACGACGCGGAGCACGCCCTCGGCCTCCAGAGCGGCGGCGCGACGGGCGACGTCGGGCAGGTCCGCGGGCATGATCCCGCTGCGACCGAGCCCCGTGTCGACCTTGAGGTGCACCCGGGCCGGCTCGCCGGCGGCTCGCGCGCCCGCGGCCGCCTCGTCGAGCGCCCAGGGCGCCGCGACGCCCACGTCCACCCCCGCGGCGACCAGCCGGTCGAACGGCGCGCCCGGCGCGGCGAGCCAGGTGAGCACCCGGGCGTCGGCGGGCGTGACGCCGCCGGCGCGGAGCGCGAGGGCCTCGGCGGGCACCGCCGTGCCGAGCCACGTCGCGCCGCCCGCGAGCGCCGCCCGGGCGACCGGGAGCATGCCGTGCCCGTACCCGTCCGCCTTGACCACGGCCATCACCGCCGCGCCCGGCGCGTGCCCGGCGAGGGCGCGCACGTTGTCGCGCACGGCCGACAGGTCGACGACGGCGCGCGCCAGGAGGTCGTCGGGGAAGGCGGGGAGCTCGGCGTCCGGGGCCGCGGGGTCGCTCACGGTCACCGATTCTCTCACCGCTCGCCCCGGCCGCCCTCACCGCCACGGGGCCACGCGGCGAGGCGGCGGCGCGACCGGAACTCGCGAGGCTCGCCGCTGAGCGGGTCGACGAACTCGAGCGAGCGGGCGAGCAGCTGCAGCGGCCGCTCCGGGTCGTCGGGGGCGTCCTCGCGCAGCTCCGGCCAGAACGTGTCGTGCAGCAGCGGCAGCCCGAGCGAGGCCATGTGCAGGCGCAGCTGGTGCGTCTTGCCGGTGTGCGGCTCGAGCCGGTACAGGCCGAGCCCGCGCGCGTCGTCCCGCGCGACGAGCGTGACGCGCGACTCGGCGTTGGGCTCGCCGGGCTCCTCCTGGGCGCGCACGACGCCGCGATGCTTGACGATGCGCGACCGCACCGTCGTCGCACCGTCCCGGTCGAGCCCCGACCCCTGCTCGGGCAGCGGGGCGACCGCCTCGTAGACCTTGCGCACGGCCCGGTCCTGGAACGCCGTCTGGTACGCGCCTCGCACCTGCGGGCGGACCGTGAGCACGAGCACGCCGGCGGTCGGCCGGTCCAGCCGGTGCGCGGGAACCAGGTCGGGCAGGCCGAGCGTGGCGCGCAGGTGCACCAGCGCCGTGCGCGTCACCCAGCGCCCGCGCGGCATGGTCGCGACGTGGTGCGGCTTGTCGACCACGAGCAGGTTCTCGTCGCGGTGCAGCACCTCGAGGTCGGCGAGCCCGGGCACCTCCGGCTCGTCCGCGGGCGGGTCGCGGTACAGGTACAGGAAGCCGCGCGGCTCGTACGGGGTGTCGTGGTCGACGACGGCGCCCGCCCCGGTCAGCACCTCGCCCCCGGCGATCTTCTCCTGGAGCCGGGCGGCGTCGTGGCCGAACCGCTCGTGCAGGTACTCGACCGCCGTCGCGTACCGGGCGACGCTCGCCGCGTCGTGCGGCAGCACCAGCCGGGTCGGGTTGAGGCCGTCGCGCACCGGCAGTGGCGGACGGTGCTTGCGGGGGCTCCCTGACACCAGCCCATTGTCGCGCGGCATGATGGGCCCATGAGCCTCTACGACATCCCGTTCGAGCGCATGGACGGCACCACGACCACGCTCGCCGAGCATCGCGACGATGTCGTGCTGGTGGTCAACGTCGCCTCGCGGTGCGGGCTCACCCCGCAGTACGAGGCGCTCGAACAGCTGCAGAAGACGTACGCCGACCGCGGGTTCACGGTCATCGGCTTCCCGTCCAACCAGTTCCTGCAGGAGCTGTCCTCTGACGAGAAGATCGCCGAGTTCTGCTCCACCACCTACGGCGTCACGTTCCCTGTGGTGTCCAAGGTCCGCGTCAACGGCCGCCATGCCCACCCGCTGTTCGCCGAGCTGAAGAAGACGCCCGACGCCGGCGGGCACGACGGGCGCGTCCGCTGGAACTTCGAGAAGTTCCTCGTGCTGCCCGGCGGCGAGGTGCACCGCTTCTCCCCGCAGACCGTGCCCGACGCCCCCGAGATCGTGGAGCTCGTCGAGAAGGGGCTGCCGAGGTAGTTCACCTCCGGCCGAGGGAGTCCGGTCCCCGTCACGTGGTGACGAGGTGCAGCCAGCGCTCCGTGACGACGTAGCCCAGCGCCTCGTTCACCCGCCGCGACCCGACGTTGTCGCCCGCCCCACCGGTGCCGAAGCGCGTGTGACCCGCCTCGGCGAGGGCGAGCACCGCCGCGCCCTTGACGGCGGTCGCCAGGCCGCGGCACGGCACGCGACCAGCACCTCGGGGGCGACGGTCAGGCGAGCGCCCCAGGACTCGGAGACGACGCGCGCCCCGGCGTCCAGGAGGCGGGCCCCCTCAGGGTCGTCGGAGCGCAGGACCCGCACGGTGTCGGCCGTCGTCACGGGCGCACGCTAGCGGCCGGGCCCGGCGCGGTCAGCGTCTTTTCGGCCTGCTCACGACCAGCACCAGCGAGCCGTCGTAGGTCGGCTGCGTGCGCAGGTGCCCGTGCCGACGGTCCCACTCCCCCGAGGCGAGGTCGGCGCCGAGTCGCTCCACGAACCGCTCCTCAACCTCGGGTCCGACGAAGCTCCACGCGGAGTTCGCGCGACGCGCGGCCGGGTCGAGCAGCCCCTCCGGGCGGCCGTAGTAGGCCTCCCCGAACCGGTCGACGCACCCGAGCGGGACCGGCAGCCCGACCACCTCGACCTCGCCGCCGAGCCCCGCCGCCACCCGGTCGACGCTCGGGTACCGGCGGGCCTCCGTCGCGATCACCTCGGGGGCGTACCCGTGCAGCCAGAAACGGTCGAGGAGGTCCGGGTCGCACGTCATGACGACCACCGGGCCCGTCGCGACCCGCCGCAGCTCGCGCAGCCCGGCCTCCAGGTCGGCCCACTGGTGCACCGAGAAGGTCGTCATGGCGGCGTCGAACGCGCCGTCGGCGAAGGGCAGCGCCTCGGCGGTGGCGTCCACCGCGGGCGGGAGGGCCACGGGCCGCTGCGCGCGCATCGTGGCCGACGGCTCGACGGCGGTCACCTCCCGGTCCCGCGGTTCGTACGACCCCGCTCCGGCGCCGACGTTCAGCACCGTGCGCGCGTCACCCAGCGCCGCCGCGATCGCGGACTCGAACGCGGGCTCCGGCCGGCGGTACGTCGTGTACCCGCCGCCGATCGTCGCGTAGTCCGCGTCGCCCGCCGAACCGTCGCTCCCGCGCCCGGTGCTCATCGGCCGCCCACCAGGGCGGCGATCTCGTGGGGCACGGCGTGCGCCACGTCGAGGGCGGCCACCGGCCCGCCGGGGTTGGCACGGTGCGCGGCGCGGCCGTGGACGAGCGCCGCCGCGGCGGCGACCTCGGCCGCGAGCGCCGGGCGCTCGACCACCTCGCGCGAGCGGGCGGCGAGCATCGCGCCCAGCACCCCGGCGAGCACGTCGCCGGCACCGGCGGTGGCGAGCCAGCCCGGCCCGTCGGCCTGCGCGTACGCCACCCCGGGGCCGACGACGACGGTGACGCCGCCCTTGAGCAGCACGGTCGCCCCGGTCAGCTCGTGGGCCCGACCCGCCCAGCGCAGCGGCTCGGCCTCCACGTCCGGGCGGCGCACGTCCTCGCCGCGAGAGCGCAGCAGCGCCGTGAGCTCGCCCGCGTGCGGGGTGAGCACGAACCACGGCGGCGAGGCGTCGTCCAGCAGGCCGAGCCCGCCCGCGTCCACGACGGCCGGCACCGGACCCCCGGCGGTCCCGGCGAGTCGACCGGCCGCCGCGGCGAGCCCGGCGCGCCCACGCTCGTGCTGGCCGTCGTCCGCACCGTCGTCCTCGCCCGCGTGCGCCGCCTCCGGTCCGCCGGGGACGCCCGGTCCGACCACCCACGACTGGACGCGGCCCGCGGCGGTGACGACCTCCGGGCGCGCGGCGAGCACGGCTCGGCCCACCGCCTCGGAGCCGCGGTAGCGCACCATCCCGGCGCCGGCGCGCACGGCGGCGGTGGTCGTGAGCACCGCGGCGCCGGGGTACGTCGCCGTCCCTGCGACGACGCCCACCACCCCACGCGTGTACTTGTGGTCGGCCGGGCCGGGCACCGGCCACGACCGGGCGACGTCCACCGGCTCCAGCTGCCGCGCGGCCGGCGGTCCGTCGAGGCGCAGGCCGATGTCGACGACGGTCACCTCCCCGGTCAGCGCCGCCGCCGGCGGCAGCAGCAGGCCGGGCTTGGGCGCGCCGAACGTGACCGTGCGGTCCGCGGCCAGCACCGGCCCGGGCACCGCGCCGTCGTCCACCCCGATGCCCGACGGCACGTCCACCGCCACCACCCACGGCGCGGCACCACCCCGCGATGGTGTGGGCGCGATCTCGAGGGCTGTTCGGCCCTCGACAGCCCCCGAGATCGCGCCCACGACGTCCCCGGCGAGGCTTCTCAGCGGCCCGCGGGCGCCGATGCCGACCAGGCCGTCGAGCAGGGCGTCGGCGCGCGCGGCCTCCTCGACCACGGCGGACAGGACGGCGGGGGCGGCGAACAGCTCGACGACGCGACCGCCGGCCCGCTCCAGCGCCGCGCGCCCTGGGACGTGGAAGCGCTCGGCGACCAGCACGGCGGTGACCGCCAGGCCGCGGCCGGCGAGCACCGCGCCGGCGTGCAGCGCGTCGCCGCCGTTGTTGCCCGCCCCCGCGAGCACCACCACCCGCGCCCCGCGGACGGGGCCGCGGCGGGCCGCGACGTCGCGCAGCACGTGCGTCGCGAGAGCGAACGACGCCCGCTCCATCAGCGGCACGCCCGCGGCGAGCAGCGGCTCCTCGGCGGCGCGGACGTCGGACGCGTTCCAGGCGGAGAGCATGTCCGCATCCTGCCGCGCGCCGTCGCGTCCCGCAGCGTCACCGCAGGTCCGGGCATAGGCTCGCGACCATGGAGTTCGGACTCTTCATCCCCCAAGGCTGGCGCCACGACCTGACCGACATTCCCCCCGAGCAGCAGTGGGAGACGATGCTCTCCCTGCTGCACTACGCCGACAACGCCGCGGCGGGCGAACCGATCCCGGGCGGCCCCTGGGCCTGGGACTCGATCTGGGTGTACGACCATTTCCACACGGTCCCGGTGCCGAGCACCGAGGCCACGCACGAGGCGTGGACGCTCATGGCGGCGTTCGCGGCGGCGTCCCAGCGCGTGAAGCTGGGGCAGATGTGCACGTGCATGTCGTACCGCAACCCCGCGTACCTGGCGAAGGTCGCCTCCACGGTGGACGCGATCTCCGGCGGCCGCGCGCAGATGGGGATCGGCGCCGGCTGGTACGAGCACGAGTGGCGCGCCTACGGCTACGGCTTCCCCCGCGCGGGCGAGCGGCTGCGTGCGCTGGACGAGGGCCTGCAGATCATCACGCAGATGTGGCGCACCGGGTCCTCCGGCACGTTCGACGGCGAGACGTACCAGGTGGACGGCGCGCTGTGCTACCCGCAGCCGCTGCAGCGGCTCCCCGTGGGCGACGGCGGCGCCGCGGTGCCGAGCATCCCGCTGTGGGTCGCGGGCGGGGGCGAGAAGAAGACGCTGCGGATCGCCGCGCGCTTCGCCCAGTACACGAACTTCGCGGGCGACCCGGAGACGTTCACGCACAAGTCGCAGATCCTCGAGCAGCACTGCCGCGACCTGGGTCGTGACTTCGGCGCGATCACCCGGTCGGCCGACTACAACGTCGTGATCGGGGCGGACCAGGCCGAGGTGGACGACCGATTCGCCTGGATCGAGTCGCACTTCCGCAAGCACGCCCCCGGAGAGCGCGGTGAGCAGGAGATCGCCAACTGGCGCAACAGCCCGCTCGTCGGCACGCCCGAGCAGGTCGTCGAGAAGCTCACCGACCTGCGGGCCCGCGGCATGACGTACGCCATCACGTACTTCCCGAACGTCGCCGCGGACCGCGACCAGATCGAGCTGTTCCAGCGGCAGGTCATCCCGGCGCTGCAGGACTGACGCCCGCCCCCCGTCCCGCCGAACATGTGCTTGTGGCCCGTCAGGACGACCTGACGGGCCACAAGCACATGTTCGACGGTCGAAAGCGCCTGGTGGACGGCCGGTCGCCAGCGCACGACGTCCGGGGCTCGCTGAGGCGGCAGATCCCCCCGACGTCGGCGGATCCTCGACGCGGGTCCGGCCCGACGGGGCTGCGAGGCTGCCCCCAGGTCCCCGCCGTCCCCAACGACGGCCGGACGACGGCGCCCCGACGACCGAAGACGGTGCGATCGGTCCATGCATCGTCGTGCTGCGCCACCGCCCGACCTCGTCCGCACGGCCACGCGCCAGTGCGGCCTCGTCGACCTCGCCCAGTGCCACGACGCCGGTCTGAGCGACAAGGAGGTCCGCGGGCTCGTCGCCCGCGCCGGCCTGCGCCGCGTCACCCGCGGTGTCCTGGAGCTCACCGCGGCGGCACCGGACCGTGCTGACCTCCCTGCCCGACGACGACGCACGGCGTGGCTCGCGATGCTCGCCTTCGGTCCCGACTCCGTCGCCGTCGGGCCCTGCGCGCTCGCGCTGCACCGGGTCGAGGGCCTGCCGCTCACCATCCGCCCCGAGGCCGCGCTCCCCCGGGCCTCGAACCGGAGGCACCGGGACGGACTGCTCCTCCGGCAGTTCGACGACGGCATGGACGTCGTCGAGGTCGACGGGCGACGCACCGTCAGCGTCGAGTGGGCGCTCGCGCAGGCCGTTCCCGAGCTTCCCCGCGAGTACGGGCTCGCCGTGCTCGACTCCGTCCTGCACCGTCGCCTCCTGGACCGGGCCGGCCTGGAGCGCGCCCACGAGGCGGCGCGAGGCCGGCGGGGCGTCGCGACGCGTCACGACCTGTGGGAGCTGGCCGACCACCGGGCGGAGTCTCCCCTCGAGTCGTTCGCCCGGCTCGAGTGCGTCGAGGACGGTATCGGCCCGCACACGCTGCAGCTGCCGCTGCTCGGCCGGGACGAGACGGTCCTCGGCCGGGGCGACCTGGCGTGGCGGCGGCGCGACGGTCGGTGGCTCGTCGCGGAGCTGGACGGGGCGGACGTCCACGGCACCCCGAGGGCGGTGTACGCCGACCGTCGCCGCCAGAACCTCTTCACCGGTACGGGGGCGGTCCACCTGTTGCGGTTCACCGGTCGCGACCGCGGGCACATCGCGACGACGGTGCGTCGGGCGCTCGCGGCGTGACGACCAGGCGCTTCCGCCGCGCGACCATGTGGTTGTGGCCCGTCCGCACCGCCGGACGGGCCACAACCACATGGTCGGCACCCGCCGCGGTCAGCCCTCCGCCACCACCATCGCCGAGGCGATGCCGGCGTCGTGGGAGATCGACAGGTGCCAGGTCTTGACTCCGAGCTCGTCCGCGCGCGCCCGTACCGTGCCGCGCAGCTCCACCTCGGGCGGCCCGCCGACCGTGCGGTGCACCGTCGCGTCGTGCCAGTGCATGTTCCCGGGCGCGCCGAGCGCCTTGGCGATGGCCTCCTTCGCCGCGAACCGTGCGGCCAGGGACGACGCAGGCAGGTCGCGTTCCACCTCGGTGAACAGCTTCTCCCGCAGCCGCGGCGTCCGCTCGAGCGTCGCCATGAACCGGGCCACGTCGACGACGTCGATGCCCACCCCCACGATCACGCGCGCACCCCCTCCTCGTCCTGCGGCTCCACGAGGTGTCGCCAGCGGAACCACTTGCGCTCCAGCTCGGCCTCGAGGTCGACGTCGAACCGGCGGGCCACGAGCAGCAGCTGCGCGAGCACGTCGGCGAGCTCGGCGCGGAACGCGGCGTCCACCGCGCCGGCGCCCTCGCCGCGGTCCCGCGAGCGCCCGGACCGGGCGAGGTATGCCTGGGTGAGCTCCCCGACCTCCTCGTGCAGCTTCAGCACCAGCCAGTCGTCGGTACGCGGGACGCCGAAGCGCCGCTCGTACACCCGCGAGATGATCTCCAGCTCGTCGCCCAGCGTGCTCAGGTCCATGCGTCGATCATGCCCTTCCCGCCCGCCGAGCAGGTGATCTCGGCCCGTCCGGTCGACCGGACGGGCCGAGATCACCTGTTCGGCAACGGGGCGGGTCGGCGGGGTCGTCACTCGACGGTGACGGACTTGGCCAGGTTGCGCGGCTGGTCGACGTCGAGCCCCTTGGCCCCGGCCAGCGCCATGGCGAACACCTGCAGCGGCACGACGGCCAGCAGGGGCTGCAGCAGCGACGGCGCCTGCGGGATCCAGAAGATCTCGTCCGCGTACCGGCGCACCTCGTCGTCTCCGTCCTCGGCGATGACCAGGGTGCGCGCGCCGCGAGCCCGGATCTCCTGGATATTGGACACCACCTTCGAGTGCAGCTGGGCGCGCCCCTGGGGTGACGGCACCACGACGAACACCGGCTGACCCTCGTCGATCAGGGCGATCGGTCCGTGCTTGAGCTCGCCGGCCGCGAAGCCCTCGGCGTGGATGTAGGCGAGCTCCTTGAGCTTGAGCGCCCCCTCCATCGCCACGGGGTACCCGACGTGGCGGCCGAGGAACAGCACCTTGTCGGCGCCCGCCATCGACCGGGCGGTGGCACGCACGTACTCGCTGCGCTCGAGGACCGTCTGCACCTTGCGGGGCATCTCGCGCAGCTCGTCCAGCAGCACCGCGATCTCGTCGGGAAACTTGTTGCCGCGCAGCTGCGCCAGGTAGAGACCGAGCAGGTAGGCGGCGGTGATCTGCGACAGGAACGCCTTGGTGGACGCGACGGCGATCTCCGGGCCCGCGTGCGTGTAGAGCACGGCGTCGGACTCGCGCGGGATGGTCGAGCCGTTCGTGTTGACGATCGACAGCACGGTGGCGCCCTGCTCGCGCGCGTGCCGCACCGCCATGAGGGTGTCCATGGTCTCGCCGGACTGCGAGACGGCGACGACGAGGGTCTTCCCGTCGACGATCGGGTCGCGGTAGCGGAACTCGTGCGCCAGCTCCACCTCGACGGGGATGCGGCACCAGTGCTCGATGGCGTACTTCGCCACGTGCCCGGCGTACGCCGCGGTGCCGCACGCGATCACGATGATCTTGTCGACGGCGCGCAGCACGGACTCGTCGATGCGGAGGTCGTCGAGCACCAGCCGCCCCTGCACGTCGGAGCGGCCCAGCAGCGTGTCGGCGATCGCCTGCGGCTGGTCGTGGATCTCCTTGTCCATGAACGAGGCGAAGCCGCCCTTCTCGGCCGCCGCGGCGTCCCAGTCGACGGTGAACCGCTTGCCCTCGGCGGGCGAGCCGTCGAAGTCGGTGACCGTGACCGAGGTCGGCGTGATCGTGACCACCTGGTCCTGGCCGAGCTCGAGCGCCTCCTTGGTGTGCGCCACGAACGCGGCGACGTCGGAGCCCAGGAAGTTCTCGCCCTCGCCGAGGCCGACGACGAGAGGCGAGTCGTGCCGGGCGCCGACGACGGTGTCCGGCCGGTCCGCGTGCACGGCCAGCAGGGTGAAGGTGCCCTCGAGCCGGCGGGCGGTCGCGGCCATCGCGGCGGCCAGGTCCCCGGAGGCGCGGTACTCGGCGGCCAGCAGCTGGGCGGCCACCTCGGTGTCGGTCTCGGAGAGGAAGGAGGCGCCGTCGGCGGCCAGCGACTCGCGGAGGACCGCGAAGTTCTCCACGATGCCGTTGTGGATCACGGCCAGCCGGCCGTCGTCCGCCAGGTGCGGGTGGGCGTTGACGTCGGTCGGGCCGCCGTGCGTCGCCCAGCGGGTGTGGCCGATGGCGGCGGTGGCCGCAGGCAGCGGGCTCGCGGCGATCGCCTCGACCAGGTTGCTGAGCTTGCCCGAACGCTTGGCCGACCGGACCCGCTCCTGGTCCGGGGACACCAGCGCCACCCCGGCGGAGTCGTAGCCCCGGTACTCCAGTCGGCGCAGCCCCTCCAGGGCCACGTCCAGAGGTCGATCGCTGGGGAGGGCCGCGGCCCCCGTGGTCGCCTGGTCGGCGCCCTCGACGCGCCCCAGCCCGGTATATCCGACGATGCCGCACATGGGCGCCGAGTCTACCCAGCGGGACCGGCCGCCCCTCCGCCCGGCGACCATGCGGGCAGCCTCGTAGGCTCGGCGCCGTGGCGAGCGTCCGCGTGGGCCTGTCGGGGTGGCAGTACGCCCACTGGCACGGCCCCTTCTACCCGGACGGGACCCGGCGCGCCGACGAGCTGGCGTACGCCGCGGCCCGGTTCGCGACGCTCGAGCTGAACGGCACCTTCTACGGTCTCCAGCGCCCGTCGTCGTTCGTGCGCTGGCGCGACGCGGTGCCGCCGGGGTTCACGTTCGCGGTCAAGGGCAGCCGCTACCTCACGCACCTCAAGCGCCTGCGCGATCCCCGGACGGCGCTGGCCAACTTCGTCGCGAGCGGGCTCCTCGCCCTCGGCGACCGGCTCGGCCCCGTGCTGTGGCAGCTCCCGGAGCGCACCGCCTTCGACGCCGACGTCCTCGCGCCGTTCCTCGACCTCCTGCCCCGCACGACGACGGCGGCCGCCCACCTCGCCGCCGACCACGACGACCGACTGCGCGCCGAGCCGTGGACCCAGGCCGTCGACGACCGGCCCCTGCGGCACGCGCTCGAGGCGCGCCACGCGTCGTTCGCGGACCCGGCGGCGCTGCGGCTGCTGCGCGAGCACGACGTCGCCCTCGTCGTCTCGGACGGCGCCGGCCGCTGGCCGCTGCTGGACCACCCGACCGCGGGACTCGCGTACCTGCGCCTGCACGGACCCACCCGGCTCTACGCGAGCCGCTACGACGACGCGCGCCTGGACGGCTGGGCGGACTGGGTCCGACGGCGGCGCGACGCCGGGCAGGACGTGGTCGTGTACTTCGACAACGACGGCGAGGCCCACGCCCCGCGCGACGCACGCCGGCTCGTCGAGCGGCTCGGGGACGTCCACGACCCGTGGCCCCCGT
This sequence comes from Isoptericola peretonis, assembly GCA_023241745.1. Lineage (GTDB taxonomy): Bacteria > Actinomycetota > Actinomycetes > Actinomycetales > Cellulomonadaceae > Isoptericola > Isoptericola peretonis. The sequence continues at coordinate 477,941 of JALQCY010000001.1, forward strand.
GACCGCGATCGGCGATCGCGGGGCTGCGGTTGTCGTATCCCGGGGCGTCTCGGGCAGAATCGTCGGGTGGTACCTCCCCTTCCCGACCCGGCGGCACCGTCCGCGACCGGCGACTCCGCCGCCCGGCCCGACGCCGCCGGCACGCAGCTGCCGCAGCCCCTGGGCGACCACCTGACCCGCCTCGCCCCGGCGTCGCCCTACGTCGACCTCGACCGGGCCGCGTGGAGCCGGCTGTCCGCGTCGACGCCGCTCCCCCTGACGGACGCCGACGTCGAGCGCCTGCGCGGGCTCGGTGACCCGATCGACCTGGCCGAGGTGGACGCCGTCTTCCGCCCCTTGTCGCGGCTGCTCAACCTGTACGTCGCGGCGAGCGCCGGGCTGCACCGCGCCACCTCGACGTTCCTGCACGAGGAGCCGCCCCGCACCCCGTACGTCATCGGCGTCGCGGGCTCGGTCGCGGTCGGCAAGTCCACGACGGCGCGCATCCTGCGCGAGATGATGGCCCGCTGGCCCGACACCCCGCACGTCGAGCTCATCACGACCGACGGCTTCCTGTACCCGAACGCGGAGCTGCAGCGTCGCGGGATCATGGACCGCAAGGGCTTCCCGGAGTCGTACGACCGACGCGCCCTCATCCGGTTCCTGTCCCGCGTCAAGGCGGGCCAGGCCGAGGTCCGCGCGCCCGTCTACTCGCACGTCACGTACGACATCGTGCCCGGCGAGGAGGTCGTGGTGCGCAAGCCCGACGTGCTGATCGTCGAGGGCCTCAACGTGCTGCAGCCCGCACGCCCGTCAGCGATCGACGAGTCCACCGTCGCCGTCAGCGACTTCTTCGACTTCTCGATCTACGTCGACGCGCGCACGCGCAACATCCGCCAGTGGTACGTGGAGCGCTTCCTGCAGCTGCGCAAGACGGCGTTCAGCAGGCCCGAGTCGTACTTCCGGCGCTACGCCGACCTGTCCGACACGGAGGCGACGGAGCGGGCGCTGTCGATCTGGGAGGCGATCAACGCGCCCAACCTGGAGCACAACGTGCTGCCCACGCGGGGCCGCGCGACCCTCGTGCTCACCAAGGGGTCGGACCACTCCGTGCAGCGCGTGCGGCTGCGCAAGCTCTGAACAGCCAGCCGGCTCAGGCAGCCCGCGTCGTGGGCTCCGTGTCGGCCTCGTCCTCGGTGTCGGCGGGGACGGGCTCGACCTTCGGCGGTCCGGCGATGCGCTGCACCACCTGGTCCACGATGACGCCGAGGAGGATGCCGGCGACCACGCCGACCGCCATCGCGAGCAGGGTGTTGTGGCCGAGCCACGACGCGGCCGCGAGGCCGATCAGCATCGAGTAGACCCCCCACGTCACGGCGGCGATCGCGGAGACCAGCATGAACCGGGCGCGCGGATAGCCCACCGCGCCGGCGGTCATGTTGACCGCCACGCGCCCGATGGGTACGTACCGCGCCGCCATGATGAACGACGCCCCGCGGTGGTCGAGGGCGTGCCGCGCCCATCCCACGGCCTTGCGCCCGCGCACAGAGCGCAGGAACCCGAACCGCTCGGTGCCGACGGCCCGGCCGATCTGGTAGGCGATCTGGTCGCCGGTCCAGGCCCCGGCGATGGCGAGCGCGAGGATGCCTGGCAGCCAGGGCTCGCCCTCCGCGTGCGCGAGCACGGTGAGGGTGATGACCACGGACTCGCTGGGGATCGGGGGGAAGAAGCCGTCGATGGTGGCGGAGACGTACATCGCGGGGTAGATCCACACGGACGCACCCAGGTGGATGATCCAGGTCTCCAGCTGACCCAGCATCGTCGACAGAGTCTCCAGCACGGTCCCTCGGTTCGTCGGCCGGCAGGGTCGCCTCCGGCGGTCGGACGACGCCGGACGGCGTCACAGGACCAGCCTAGGCAGAACCTGGGGCCGCTCTGCATGGGGATTTCCCCCGGTTCCACCCTGAGTGCCGAATGTTCACCCGGGTTCCACAACGCCGCGGTCCACGACGGCGCCGTAGCGCACGAGGTTCTCGTTCGACGTCAGCGTCCGCAGCCGGGCGTGGTCGAGATAGAGCTCGCCGGCCAGGTGGTCCGTCTCGTGCTGGACGATGCGGGCCGGCCAGCCGGTGAGCACCTCGTCGACGGGCGCTCCCGTCTCGTCGCGCGCCGTGAGCCGCACCCGGCGGTGGCGGGCCACGACGGCCTGCCAGCCGCTCACGGACAGGCAGCCCTCGTGGAACGCGGCCCGCTCGGGCGCCCCGTCCGGGCCGGGCAGCGGCTCGTACGCCGGGTCGAGGAGCACCCGGAAGGGCAGCGGGGTGCGCTCGCGCGGGTCCTCGACGCCGGTGTCCGTGGCGGCCCCCACGTCCTCGACCACGGCGATCGCCAGCCCGAGCCCGACCTGCGGCGCGGCGAGGCCGACACCGGGCGCGGCGTGCATGGTGCGCCGCATCGCCTCGAGCAGGCGTGGCAGCACGTCGCCGAGCTGGCCCGTGTACGGCGCGGCGGGGGCGCGCAGCACCGGGGCGCCGGCCTGCACGATCGGCAGCACCCCCGTGCCCGGCCCGTCCGCCGCGTCGTCGGCCCGGTCCAGCAGGTCGACGACCGCGGCGCGCAGGTGCTCCTCGGGCGACAGGTCGGTCACAGGGCCAGGCGGTCGCGCACGACGGCGGCGAGCGTGTCCGCCACGCCGTCGGCCTGCGTCTGGGTGGCGGCCTCCACCATGACCCGCACGAGGGGCTCAGTGCCCGACGGGCGCAGCAGCACGCGGCCGGTCTCGCCCAGCAGCGTCTCCGCGCTCTCGATCGCGGCGCGGACACCCTCGTCCTCGCCGGCACGGGCCTTGTCCACGCCCTTGACGTTGACGAGGGTCTGCGGCAGGCGGGGGACGTCGCCCGCGAGGTCGGCCAGGCGGCGCCCGCTCGACTTCACGCGGGCGGCGAGGTGCAAGGCCGTGAGCACGCCGTCGCCGGTGGTGGCGTGGTCGGCCAGGATGATGTGGCCGGACTGCTCGCCGCCCAGCCCGTACCCGTGCGCCCGCATCTCCTCGAGCACGTACCGGTCGCCCACGCCCGTCTGCACGGTCGTGATGCCGGCCTCGCGCATGGCCAGCAGGAGGCCGAGGTTGCTCATCACCGTCACGACCAGGGTGTCCGACGGCAGGCGCCCCTCGTCCTTGAGCGCGCGGGCGAGGATGCCGAGGATCTGGTCGCCGTCCACCAGCACGCCCCCGTGGTCGACGGCGAGGCAGCGGTCGGCGTCGCCGTCGAACGCGACGCCGAAGTCGGCCTCGGCGGCCACGACCACGGCCTGGAGCTGCTCCGGGTGGGTGGAGCCGGCCTTCTCGTTGATGTTGCGCCCGTCGGGGCTGGCGTTGATGACGACGACGTCGGCGCCGGCCTCGCGCAGCGCCTCCGGGCCCACCTGGCTCGCCGCGCCGTTGGCGGCGTCGACCGCGATGCGCAGGCCCTCCAGCGGGCGGACGTCCGGCGTCGTCCCGACACTCGCCACCAGGTGCTCGACGTACTGCTGGGCCGCGATGCCCGTGTCGGAGCGCATGCGCCCGACGTCGCCGCCGACGGGCCGCTGCCACTCCTGACCGAGGCGTGCCTCGATCTCGTCCTCCACGTGGTCGGCCAGCTTGAGCCCGCCGCGCGCGAAGAACTTGATGCCGTTGTCGGGCATGGCGTTGTGGGACGCGGAGATCATGACCCCGAGGTCCATCTCCATCGCGCCGACGAGGTGCGCGAGCGCCGGCGTGGGCACCACCCCGAGGTTGACGACGTCGACCCCCGAGCTGGCCAGCCCGGCCCCGACCGCGGCGGACAGGAACTCCCCCGACGCCCGCGGGTCGCGACCGACGACCGCGCGGGGGCGGTGCCCCGTGAAGTCGCCGGAGGTGCCGAGCACGTGCGCCGCCGCACTGCCGAGCCCGAGGGCCAGCTCCGCGGTGACGTCCCGGTTGGCCAGGCCACGGACCCCGTCCGTGCCGAACAGTCGCACGATGTCTCCTCCTTCGGGCCCGGCGGCAGCTCCGCACTGGTACCCACGGCGCCTCGGCGGCGCCGCACCGATCGTAGCCGGACATGCGGACGGCCCCGCCGGAGAGTCCGACGGGGCCGTCCTGGCGCTGGGTGCTCCTGCCGGCGCGTGCCGACCGGAGCGCCCGATCAGCGCTTCGAGTACTGCGGCGCCTTGCGCGCCTTCTTGAGTCCGGCCTTCTTCGACTCGACGGCACGCGGGTCACGCGTGAGGTAGCCGGCCTTCTTCAGCGCGGGGCGGTTCGCCTCTTCGTCGATCGCGTTGAGCGCGCGGGCGATGCCCAGGCGCACCGCGCCGGCCTGGCCCGAGGGGCCACCACCGGTGATGCGGACGATGACGTCGAAACGGCCCTCGACCTCGACCAGCTTCAGCGGCGAGTTCACGAGCTGCTGGTGCACCTTGTTCGGGAAGTAGTCCTCGAGGGTGCGACCGTTGATCTTCCACGTCCCGGTGCCGGGGACGAGGCGCACGCGCGCCACGGCCTCCTTGCGGCGGCCGACGGCCTGGCCGGGAGCGGTGATGGACTGGCCGCCGTCCGCGACGGGCGCGGCGGACTCAGAGGTGTAGGTGCTGGGCGTGTTCTCGTCCAGCTCGGTGTCGACGGTGGTCTCGGCCACTGTGATTCCTTCGCTTTGCATCCGGCAGCGGCTCAGGCCTGCTGCGAAACCTGGGTGATCTCGAACGGCTTGGGCTGCTGCGCCGCGTGCGGGTGCTCCGCGCCACGGTAGACCTTCAGCTTGCCCAGCTGGTCGCGACCGAGAGTGGTCTTGGGGAGCATGCCGCGCACGGCCTTCTCCACGGCCCGCTCGGGGTTCTTCTCGAGGAGCTCGCCGTAGGCCACGGAGCGGAGACCGCCCGGGTAGCCGGAGTGGCGGTAGGCCAGCTTGGTCTCCCGCTTGTTGCCGCTCAGGGCCACCTTGTCCGCGTTGATCACGATGACGAAGTCACCGCCGTCGACGTGGGGGGCGAAGGTCGGCTTGTGCTTCCCGCGCAGGAGAGTGGCGACCTGGCTCGCGAGGCGGCCCAGGACGACGTCGGTCGCGTCGACGACGTACCAGTCGCGCTGGACGTCGCCGGGCTTGGGGGTGTACGTACGCACGGTTGCGTCACCTTTTCGTGTTCGGTGTCGTCGGGCGAGAAGCAGCGCCCGATGAGTCAGGTGTTGTGCGCGGGGCTCCTGGCGTCCTGGCCGGTGGCGTCGTCGGTGCGAGTGGGCGCGCTGACGACGCGGGACGCCGGAGGCAAAGCACAACGGCTCGCCATTCTAGCGACCGTTGTCCACGAGGGTCAAAGCGGCGGAGGTCACCCTCGTCACACGGGCTCCGCGTCGTCGGCCCATCTCGTTGCAGGCACCCCACGCCGGGTGCACCGTAGTGACATGACGGACGAGACACCGGCCACGACACCGGACCCCGAGACCGCGGCGGAGGGGGACGAGAACCAGCTTCCCCTCGAGGACACGCTGCTCGACCCGGACCTCGACGACGTCCTCGACGAGGGGTACTCGCCGCTGGAGCGCTCCCGGCCGAACCACTGGGGCGAGACCGCCTGGGAGGAGTCCGCCGGCGAGCCTCTCGACCGGCGCCTGGCCGAAGAGCAGCCGGACGTCTGGGAGACCGACCCGCTCGACCGCCCGGACACGACCCGCGCGGGCCGCCTCGCGGCGGACCCGGACGCCGACCCGAACGAGGACGGCGACCGCGAGAACGACGTCTACGGCGAGGACGCAGGGATCGACGGCGCCGGCGCCAGCGCCGAGGAGGCCGCGGTGCACTGGGTCGAGGAGCCCTGAGGGTCCTCAGCCCGCGCTCTCCACCTCACCGGCGTCGCGCTTGGCGCGGACGCGCTCGGCCCGGCCCGCGAGCTCGTCGTCGTCCGGGTAGGAGACCTGCTCGAGAACGAGACCGCGCGCGGCGACGACGCCCGCGGCGGCCGACCGCGTCCGACCCGCCAGGACCTCGGCGGGCGCGGTCGGCGCGCGGCGTCCCTCCCCCACCGCCAGGGACATCCCGACCAGCGCGCGCACCATCGAGTGGCAGAACGCGTCGGCCTGCACGGTGGCGACGACGAGCCCCGCGTCCGGCCCGCTGTCCGGCCGCTCCCACGACAGGCGCGTGAGCTCGCGGATGGTGGTGGCGCCCTCGCGCGGCTTGCAGAAGGCCGCGAAGTCGTGGAGGCCGACCAGCGGCTGCATCGCCCGGTGCATCGCCTCCACGTCCAGCGGCCGCCGGTGCCACAGCACCCAGTCGCGCCGCAGCGGGTCGCGCAGCTCCGGGCGGTCGGCCACCCGGTAGGCGTAGCGGCGGTGCAGCGCGGAGAACCGGGCGTCGAAGCCGGCGGGCGCCACGGCCGCCCGGTGCACGACGACGTCCGGCGGCAGCAGGCCGGCGAGCCGGTCGGTGAGCGCGACGCCGGGCTCCCGGTCGGAGCGGCCGGGCATGGCGTCCCAGCGCTCGCGCGGGACGTCGACGTGCGCGACCTGGCCGCGCGCGTGCACGCCCGCGTCGGTGCGGCCGGCGACCGTCAGGCGGGGCCGGGGCAGGCCGAGCGGTCCGGTACGCAGCACGGTCGCCAGGGCGTCCTCGAGCACCCCCTGCACCGTGCGCAGCCCGGGCTGGGTGGCCCACCCCGCGAACCGCGTGCCGTCGTAGGCGAGGTCGAGGCGCACCCGGAGGGTGTCGGCGGGCGGTCCCGGACGTGCGGCCGGCGAGGTCGGTCCAGGGGTCGGCGCAGGGGTCGGCGCAGGGGTCGGCGCGGGGGTCGGCGCGGGTGTCGGCGTGCTCACCGCCCCATTGTGGCCGGATGATGTCCGGTGATGGTCGATGCAGGCGCTGCGGCGCGCACCCCCGAGACCCGGCCCGGCGACGGTCCGGCCACCCCACGCCCGCCGGTACCCGCCGACGTGCTCACGCTCGCCGTCGACTGCGGCGGCGGGGGCATCAAGGCGGCGGTCCTGGACTCTGCGGGGACGGCCCACGCCGCCCCCGTGCGCGTCCCGACGCCGTATCCCCTGCCGCCGCGGCTGCTGCTGGACACCGTGGCGGACATCGCCGACCGGCTGCCGACGGCGCACCGCGTCACGCTCGGGATGCCGGGCATGATCCGGCACGGCGTCGTGGTGCACACCCCGCACTACATCACCCGGAGCGGCCCCCGCTCGCGGGTCCTGCCCGAGCTGGCCGAGGCGTGGGCGAGCTTCGACGTGCGCGGGGCGCTTGCCCGCCGGCTGGGGGTGCCCGCGATGGTGCTCAACGACGCGGAGGTGCACGGCGCGGGCGTCGTCGCGGGCTCCGGGGTCGAGCTGGTGCTCACGCTCGGCACCGGGCTCGGGTCCGCCCTGTTCGACGGCGGCCGGCTCGCTCCGCACCTCGAGTGGTCGCACGCGCCGGTGCGCCGCGGGGCCACGTACGACCAGTACGTCGGCGAGCCCGAGCGACGCCGCCTCGGCGACGGCCTCTGGTCACGGCGCGTCGCCGCGACGATCGACGGGCTCCGCCCCGTGTTCCGCTGGGACCGCCTGTACCTGGGCGGCGGCAACTCCCGCCGCATCACGCCGACGGCGCTCGACCGCCTGGGCGACGACGTCGTCGTCGTCCCGAACTCCGCCGCCCTCGTCGGCGGCGCCCGGGCGTGGGACCTGCCCCTGGCCTGACCTCGCCCCGCCCTCGGCCCGTTCGAGGAGCGTGGTCCGCGCGACGGCCTCCAGGAGCACCCGGGAGAACGCCACGGGCGCGTCCAGGCTCACGAGATGGCGGGCGTGCGGCACGACGACCAGGCGGGTGGGCGCCCCGCCGGCCTGCGCCGCCGCCACGAACGCCCGCTCCTGGGTGCGGAAGTGGTCGTACCTGCCGTTGACGATCCACACCGGGCTCCGCGCGGCGGCGAGCGCGCCGAGCGTGTCGGTGGGCGCCAGCTCCCCCAGCACCTGGCTCATGACCGTCAGGGCGAACCCGCCGGCGCCGATGTCGCGGGCTCCCCCGGCGTCGAGCGCGAGGCGGACGAAGGTCTCGTTGAGCCGGGCGCCGTGGTCGGGCCAGCCCTCGATCCAGCGGGCCAGGGTGAGCCACGCCGGCCGTAGCCGGGAGCGCGAGACTGTGCAGCACGACGCGGCGAGCAGACCGGCGCTCTGCTCGGGACGACGCGCACGGTGCTCGATCGCGACGTACCCGCCGAGGGAGAGGCCTGCGACGAGCGCGCGCCCGCCCATGGCGTCGACACCGTCCCGCACGGCCGCGACGGCGCCGTCGAGGGTGAACGGCTCGTCGCGGCGGGCGCCGTGGCCCGGCAGGTCCACCGCGACCGCGGGGACGCCGGCGTCCTCGAGCACGGCGAACTGCCGGCGCCACATGGTGCGCGACGTGCGGGACCCGTGCACGAGGACGACAGGGGTGCTGCGTGCCTCCATCACCTCACGGTGCCACGGCCCGAGGCCACGTCGCCCGGGAAAGACCCGGGAACGACCCGGGAACGACCCGGGAACGACACAGCCCCGCACCACCGAGGTGGCACGGGGCTGCGGACGAACCGGAGCGAAGGAGGTCAGGCCTTCTTGGTCTCCTCGGCGGCCGGGGTCTCGACCTGCTCCTCGGCGGCGGGCGCCTCGGTGGTCTCCTCGGCGGCCTCGTCCTTGGCGGGCTTCTCGTCGGCCGGCTTGGCAGCCTTCTCGGCGGCCTTCGTGGCCTCCTTGACGACGGCCTGCTTGGGGCTCACCGGCTCGGTGACGAGCTCGATGACCGCCATGGGCGCGTTGTCGCCCTTGCGGTTGCCGATCTTGGTGATGCGCGTGTAGCCACCGTTGCGCTCGGCCATGGCCGGGGCGATCTCGGTGAACAGCGTGTGCACCACGGACTTGTCGCGGACGACGGTCAGCACCCGGCGACGGGCGTGCAGGTCACCGCGCTTGGCGAAGGTGATGAGGCGCTCGGCCAGGGGCCGCAGGCGCTTCGCCTTCGTCTCGGTGGTGGTGATGCGACCGTGCTCGAAGAGCGACGTCGACAGGTTCGCGAGGATCAGTCGCTGGTGAGCCGGGCTGCCACCGAGCCGCGGACCCTTGGTGGGGGTAGGCATTTCTGGTTCTCCTTGAGGGTGGTTCCGCACCGCGCGGCCCGGTCAGGTCGAGCGGGCTGCTGCGGGCGCGGAGACGTCAGTACGACTGCTCGTCGGTGTACGTGGCCTCGTCGTCCCCACCGCTGAAGTACGCGGCGCTGGACGGGTCGAAGTCGAGCGGCGAGTCCTTCAGCGAGAGGCCCAGCTCGGCGAGCTTCTCCTTGACCTCGTTGATGGACTTCGCACCGAAGTTGCGGATGTCGAGCAGGTCGGCCTCGCTGCGCGCGACGAGCTCACCCACCTGGTGGATGCCCTCGCGCTTGAGGCAGTTGTACGACCGGATCGTGAGGTTGAGCTCCTCGATCGGCAGCGCCAGGTCCGCGGCCAGCGCAGAGTCCGTCGGCGACGGGCCGATCTCGATGCCCTCGGCCTCGACGTTCAGCTCGCGGGCGAGACCGAACAGCTCGACGAGCGTCTTGCCGGCGGAGGCCAGCGCGTCGCGCGGGGCGATCGCGGCCTTCGTCTCGACGTCGACGATCAGCTTGTCGAAGTCCGTGCGCTGCTCGACACGGGTGGCCTCGACCTTGTAGGTGACCTTGAGGACCGGCGAGTAGATCGAGTCGACCGGGATACGGCCGATCTCGGCCTCGTCGTTCTTGTTCTGCGCCGCGGACACGTAGCCGCGGCCGCGCTCGACGGTGAGCTCGATCTCGAGCTTGCCCTTGTCGTTGAGCGTCGCGACGTGCAGGTCCGGGTTGTGCACCTCGACGCCCGCCGGCGGCACGATGTCCGCGGCGGTGACCACGCCCGCACCCGTCTTGCGCAGGTACATCACGACGGGCTCGTCGTTCTCCGAGGAGACGACGATGTTCTTGATGTTGAGGATGATCTCGGTGACGTCCTCCTTCACACCCGGCACGGTGGAGAACTCGTGGAGCACTCCGTCGATGCGGATGGAGGTGACGGCGGCGCCCGGGATGGACGACAGCAGAGTCCGGCGCAGCGAGTTGCCGAGCGTGTAGCCGAAGCCCGGCTCGAGCGGCTCGATGGAGAAGCGCGAACGGTACTCCGAGATGACCTCTTCGGTCAGGGAGGGGCGCTGTGCGATCAGCACGGTCAGGTCCTTTCAGTGTGCGTCCGCCATATGACGCATCACGGATCCGCGAGATCTCGCGGCCCCGGGCGGGACTCGGTCCACCCGCCCGGGCAGCCTGCGACGTCGTGCGGGCCCGGGGCCGACTGCTCGGCCCCGGGTCCCGACGACGCCGGAAGGGTCAGACGCGGCGGCGCTTCGGGGGACGGCAGCCGTTGTGCGCCTGGGGGGTCACGTCCTGGATCGAACCGACCTCGAGGCCGGTCGCCTGCAGGGAGCGGATGGCGGTCTCACGACCGGAACCCGGGCCCTTGACGAAGACGTCGACCTTCTTCACACCGTGCTCCTGGGCGCGGCGCGCGGCCGACTCGGCGGCGAGCTGCGCGGCGTACGGCGTGGACTTGCGGGAGCCCTTGAAGCCGACGTGGCCGGCGGACGCCCACGAGATCACGGCGCCCGAGGGGTCGGTGATCGAGACGATCGTGTTGTTGAAGGTGCTCTTGATGTGCGCCTGGCCGAGCGGGACGTTCTTCTTGTCCTTGCGGCGCGGCTTGCGCGCGGCCGTGGCACGGGTCTTGGGAGGCATGTGCTCGTTCTCTCCTGGTCTGAGGTCGTCGGACCGGGGCGGGCGCTATCGGCCCGCCACCCGGACTGCTGGCGTCAGCGGGCCTTCTTCTTGCCCGCGACGGTGCGCTTCGGACCCTTGCGGGTACGCGCGTTGGTCTTGGTGCGCTGACCGCGCACCGGAAGGCCGCGGCGGTGACGCAGGCCCTGGTAGGTGCCGATCTCCACCTTGCGGCGGATGTCGGCGGCGACCTCGCGGCGCAGGTCACCCTCGAGCTGGAAGTTCGTCTCGAGGTGGTCGCGGAGGGCGACGAGCTGGTCGTCACCGAGGTCCTTGACGCGCAGGTCCGGGCTGATCCCGGTAGCGGCCAGCGTCTGCTGGGCGCGGGTACGGCCGACGCCGTAGATGTAGGTGAGCGCAACCTCGAGCCGCTTGTCGCGGGGGAGGTCGACGCCGATCAGACGTGCCATGTGCCTTCCGGCTCCTGTACTTCTTCCAGAGGTCTGCCGCACCGCCCTCCCGCGATGACCGCGGGCCCCGGCCCCTGGACCGAGGGTTCCCCCGGCGCCCTGGGGCGACGGGTTCGTGGTGGTGCGCTGTGCATGACGGCGAGCGTGCCGTCAGCTGGTGGCTGCGATCAGCCCTGGCGCTGCTTGTGGCGCAGGTTCTCGCAGATCACCATGACGCGACCGTGCCGGCGGATCACCTTGCACTTGTCGCAGATCTTCTTGACGCTCGGCTTGACCTTCATCAGTGTTCCTCCGCCGCCGCACGCGCGCCGGCAGGTGCCGGCGCCCCGACGGCGCTCGATGGGGTGGGGGTTACTTGTAGCGGTAGACGATCCGACCGCGGGACAGGTCGTACGGGCTGAGCTCGACCACGACGCGGTCCTCCGGGAGGATCCGGATGTAGTGCTGACGCATCTTGCCCGAGATGTGCGCGAGGACCTTGTGGCCGTTCGCGAGCTCCACACGGAACATCGCGTTCGGCAGGGCCTCGACCACGCTGCCCTCGATCTCGATGACGCCGTCCTTCTTTGCCATGTCCTCCGCTAACTCTCGTCTGGCCCCGGGCGCCCGTCAGCATCGTGACGGAGGTCCGGATGTCGTGCGTGCCGCCTGCTCACCCTCGCCCTGCCCGACCCGCGCTCGCGCCGGTCCGTGCTGGTCTGCAGGGCCGCTTGCGCGCCTGCACCGAGGTACTGCCGAACGGACTACACCCGACGGAACATCGTACTCCATCGCACCAGCTGCTGCGAACGCACGCCCAGGGGTGGTCGGTCACACGTCGAGGTCGACGGGCACGACCTCGAACGGGGCGAGTCCCGACCGGCCGCCGTCCGGGGCGGTGAGCACGCTGATGCCGTCCTCGAGGACGGCCACGGTGTGCTCCCAGTGCGCCGCACGCGACCCGTCCTGGGTGACGACCGTCCAGTCGTCCTCGAGCACGCGCGTGGCACCGCTCCCCCGCGTGACCATCGGCTCCACCGCGAGGCACATGCCCGGGCGGAGCTTCGGGCCACGGTCCGAGGTGCGGAAGTTCACGACGTCCGGCGGCTGGTGCATCGCAGTGCCGATGCCGTGCCCGACGTAGTCCTCGACGATGCCGTACTCCACGCCGGAGGCACCGCCCGCGAGCTCCACGGCGGTCTCGACCGCCGTGCCGACGTCGTTCAGGCGCTTGCCGCCCGCCAGGGCGGCGATCCCCGCCCACATGGCGGTCCGCGTGGCCCGGACGAGGTCGAGGTCCGCCGTGTCGGTGGTCCCTGTGGGGGCGTCGACGTCCAGCGCACCGTCAGGGCCCAGCACGAGGCTGATCGCCGAGTCTCCGTGCCAGCCGTCCACGATCGCGCCGCAGTCGACCGACACGACGTCACCGACCTCCAGGACGCGCCCGCCCGGGATGCCGTGGATCACCTCGTCCCCCACGGAGACGCAGATCGTCGCCGGGTAGCCGAGATAGCCGAGGAACGAGGGCTTCGCCCCCGCCTCGGAGATGGCGCGCGCGGCGACCTCGTCGAGGTCGGCCGTCGTCATGCCGGGCCGTGCGGCCGTGCGCACGGCGTCGAGCGTCGCGGCGACGACGAGGCCGGCCCGCCGCATGACGCGGACCTGCTCGAGGGTCTTGAGCTCGACGCGCTCGCGCGAACCGAAGATCATGTCGTGGCCGGCTCAGCCGAGCTCGGCGGCCAGCGCCTGGACGATGCGCTCGGTGACCTCGGAGACCTCTCCGATGCCGTCCACCTGGGCCAGCAGCCCACGCTCGGAGTACGCCGCCGTCAGCGGCGCCGTCTGCTCGTCGTAGATGTCGAGCCGGCGCGCGATCGCGTCCGGGGTGTCGTCCTCGCGCCCCTCGATCTCCGCGCGCTTGGCGATGCGGGCCAGGAGCTCGTCGCGGTCGGCGGTGAGCTCGATGACGCCGTCGAGCTCCCAGCCGAGGTCGCTCAGGATGGCGTCCAGCGCCTCCACCTGGTGCGCGTTGCGCGGGTAGCCGTCGAGCAGGAAGCCGGACTTTGCGTCGTCCTCGGCGAGGCGCGAGCGCACCATCTGGTCGGTGACCTCGTCGGGGACGAGGTCGCCCTTGGCGCTGTACTCCTGCGCGAGCTTGCCGAGCTCCGTGCCGCCCTTGATGTTGGCGCGGAAGATGTCGCCCGTCGAGATGGCGGGGATGTCGAACAGCTCGGCGAGGCGGGCCGCCTGCGTGCCCTTGCCCGCGCCCTGCGGACCCATGATCACCAGTCGCGTCACCCGCGCCTCGGCGCTGCGCGCGCCGTGGAGCTCGCGGCGGGTGGTCGGCGTGGCAGCCGTGGTGCCGCCTTCGTTCGTCTCGGTCAACGGAGGAACCCTTCGTAATGGCGCTGCTGGAGCTGGGAGTCGATCTGCTTCACGGTCTCGAGGCCGACGCCGACGATGATGAGGATCGACGTCCCACCGAACGGGATGTTCGTGGTGACGCCCAGCACGACGAGCACGATCGTGGGGATGAGCGCCACGATCGCGAGGTAGACCGAGCCCGCGGACGTGATGCGGGTGATCACGTAGTCCAGGTACTCGGCGGTGGGCCGGCCCGCACGGATGCCGGGGATGAAGCCGCCGTACTTCTTCATGTTGTCCGCGACCTCGTCCGGGTTGAACGTGATCGACGTATAGAAGAACGCGAAGAAGATGACCATCAGCACGTACAGCACGATGTACAGCGGGTCGGACTGCTGGACCAGGTTGTTGGAGATCCACACCACCCAGCCCGCGGTCTGGTCGCCGAACTGGGCGAGGAGACCGGGGATCGCCAGGATCGACGCCGCGAAGATGACCGGGATGACGCCGGCCATGTTGATCTTGATCGGGATGTAGGTGCTGGTGCCGCCGTACATCCGGCGGCCCACCATGCGCTTCGCGTACTGCACGGGGATGCGGCGCTGCGACTGCTCGACGAACACGACCAGCCCGACGATCAGCACGATCATGATGATCATGACGATGAAGTTCAGGGCACCGTTCGCGCCGCCCGCGATCGACCACAGGGCGGACGGGAAGCTCGCCGCGATCGACGTGAAGATCAGCAGCGACATGCCGTTGCCGACGCCGCGCTCGGTGATCATCTCGCCGAGCCACATGACGAGGCCGGTGCCGGCCGTCATCGTGATGACCATCAGCGTGGCCGTCATGAAGCTGTCGTCGGCGATCACGTCGACGCCGCAGCCCGGGAACAGCATCCCGGTCCGGGCGGTCGTGACGATGGTCGTCGACTGCAGGATCGCCAGGGCGATGGTCAGGTAGCGCGTGTACTGCGTGAGCTTCGACTGCCCCGACTGGCCCTCCTTGTGCAGGGCCTCGAAGCGAGGGATGACCACCCGCAGCAGCTGCACGATGATGCTCGCCGTGATGTACGGCATGATGCCGAGCGCGAAGATCGACAGCTGGAGCAGCGCCCCGCCGCTGAAGACGTTGACCAGCCCGAGCAGCGAGGTGCTGCCCTCGAGGGCCGCCACGCACTGCTGGACGTTGCCGTAGTCGACGCCCGGTGTGGGCACGAGCGACCCCACCCGGAAGAGCGCCATGATCGCGATCGTGAACAGCAGCTTGCGCCGCAGGTCCGGTGTCCGGAAAGCCCGGCCGAATGCGCTGAGCACCTATCCTCCTGGCCCGCCGCGGCGGGTTGTCGTGTCGCCGGGGACCGGCGAGGTGTGGCGCGGTCTCCCGACGACGAGGCCCGTGGGCCACGCCGCCGTCACGCCGACTCGGTCGTCGGTCCGGCCGGGTGACCCCGGGCTCGCCGCGTACCCCGGAACGGGTGCGCGGCGCGGACCGTGACGGATTCTACGTGCCCACGGCGCGTGATCCAGACCACACGCCGCCGCAGCGACCGTCGCCCGGAGCACGCCGAGAGCACACAGGGCCGGCAGCGCATGGTGCGCCGCCGGCCCTGATGCGGATGTCAGTCCTCGGAGACCGTGCCGCCGGCCGCCAGGATCTTGTCCTTGGCGGAGCCGGAGACGCGGTCGACCGCGACGTCCAGCTTGACGGTGATCTCGCCCGTGCCGAGCACCTTCACCGGCTGACCCTTGCGGACCGCGCCCTTGGCGACGAGGCCCTCGACGGTGACGGAGCCACCCTCGGGGTACAGCGCGGCGAGCTTGTCCAGGTTGACGACCTGGTACTCGACGCGGAACGGGTTCTTGAACCCGCGGAGCTTCGGGAGGCGCATGTGCAGAGGCATCTGCCCACCCTCGAAGCGCTGCGGGACCTGGTAGCGAGCCTTCGTACCCTTGGTACCGCGACCCGCCGTCTTGCCCTTCGACGCCTCACCGCGACCGACGCGCGTGCGCGCGGTCTTGGCGCCGGGGGCCGGACGCAGGTGGTGGACCTTGAGCGGCTGGCCGCCGTTCTCGGTGTTGTCCGCCATGATCACTCGACCTCCTCGACGGTGACGAGGTGCGCCACCGTGGTGACCATGCCGCGGATCTCCGGGCGGTCCTCCTTCACGGCGGTGTCGCCGATCCGCTTGAGGCCGAGGGTCCGCAGCGTGTCACGCTGGTTCTGCTTGCCGCCGATGGCGGACTTGACCTGGGTGACCTTCAGTCGAGGCATCACGCACCCACCTTCTCGTCAGCCTTCGCCGCCTTGGCGGCGAGCCCGGCGGCCTGCGCACGCAGGAGCGCGGCCGGGGCCACGTCCTCGAGCGGCAGACCACGACGGGCGGCCACGGCAGCCGGCTCCTCGAGACCCTTGAGGGCCGCGACGGTGGCGTGCACGATGTTGATCGAGTTCGACGAGCCGAGCGACTTGCTCAGCACGTCGTGGATGCCGGCGCACTCCAGCACGGCGCGCACCGGACCACCGGCGATCACACCGGTACCCGGCGAGGCCGGACGCAGGAACACGACGCCGGCGGCCTCCTCTCCCTGGACGGGGTGCGGGATGGTGCCCTGGATACGAGGGACGCGGAAGAAGTTCTTCTTCGCCTCCTCGACACCCTTGGCGATCGCCGCGGGCACCTCCTTGGCCTTGCCGTAGCCGACACCGACGGTGCCGTCGCCGTCGCCCACCACGACCAGCGCGGTGAAGCTGAAGCGGCGACCACCCTTGACGACCTTCGACACGCGGTTGATCGTGACGACGCGCTCGACGAAGGCGTTCTTGTCGGCCGCGTCGCCGCGGCCGCCACCACGACGGTCGTCGCGACGGCCGCCGCCACGGCGGCCGTCGTTCTTGTTGGACTCGTTGGCGCCCTGGGGGGCGCCGGTGCGCTGCCCTGCAGCCATCAGAGGATCCTCATCTTCCGTGCGAAATCGCGGACGTCGGCCATCACAGCTCCAGCCCCGCTTCCCGGGCGCCGTCGGCGACCGCAGCCACTCGACCGTGGTACTTGTTGCCACCGCGGTCGAAGACCACGGTGTCGACACCGGCGGCCTTGGCACGCGCGGCGACGAGCTCGCCCACCTTGCGGGCCTTCGCCGTCTTGTCGGCGTCGAGGGCACGCAGGTCCGCCTCGAGGGTCGAGGCAGAGGCCACGGTCTTGCCGACCGTGTCGTCCACGACCTGCGCCACCATGTGGCGCGAGGAGCGGGTCACGACGAGGCGCGGACGCGACGCGGTGCCCTTGATCTTCTTGCGCAGGCGCAGGTGACGGCGCTGACGAGCGACGGCCTTGCCCTTGCCCAGAATCTTGAGAGCCATCACTTACCAGCCTTTCCGACCTTGCGGCGGACGACCTCGCCGGCGTACCGCACGCCCTTGCCCTTGTAGGGCTCGGGCTTGCGGATCTTGCGGATGTTCGCAGCGACCTCGCCGACCTGCTGCTTGTCGATGCCCGCGACCGAGAACTTGGTCGGGCTCTCCACCGCGAAGGTGATGCCCTCCGGGGCGTCGACGGTCACAGGGTGCGAGAAGCCGAGGGCGAACTCGAGGGTCTGACCCTTGGCGGCGACGCGGTAACCCGTGCCGACGATCTCGAGCTTCTTCTCGTAGCCCTCGGTGACACCGGTGACGATGTTCGCGAGGAGCGTGCGCGTCAGGCCGTGCAGTGCACGGGACCTGCGCTCGTCGTCCGGGCGGGACACCACGAGGGTGCCGTCCTCCTGGGCGACCGTGATGGGGGCGGGCACCGTGTGGTCCAGGGTCCCCTTCGGGCCCTTGACGGTCACGAGCGCACCGCTGATGGTGACGTCCACGCCGGCCGGGACCGGAACGGGGAGCTTGCCGATTCGAGACATGGCGATTCTCCTTTCCGGATTACCAGACGTAGGCGAGGACTTCGCCGCCGACGCCCTTGGCCTGGGCCTGACGGTCGGTCAGCAGGCCGGAGGACGTGGACAGGATCGCCACGCCGAGGCCGCCGAGGACCTGAGGCAGGTTGGTGGACTTCGCGTAGACGCGGAGACCGGGCTTGGACACGCGACGCACGCCGGTGAGGGCGCGCTCGCGGCTCGGGCCGTACTTGAGCTCGAGGGTGAGGGTCTTGCCGACCTTCGCGTCCTCGACGCTCCAGCCCGCGATGTAACCCTGCGCCTGCAGGATCTCCGCGATGTTCGACTTCAGCTTCGAGTGCGGCATGGTGACCGTCTCGTGGTGCGCCGAGTTCGCGTTACGCAGACGCGTGAGCATGTCTGCGATGGGGTCTGTCATGGTCATTGGGCTCCAGCCCTTCCTCGCCGGGGTATCCGGGTGGTGCCTGAGCACCGCCCGGACCTACGGCGTAGTGGTTTTACCAGCTGCTCTTGGTGACGCCGGGGAGCTCGCCGCGGTGGGCCATCTCCCGCAGGCAGATCCGGCACAGGCCGAACTTGCGGTAGACCGAGTGCGGACGGCCGCAGCGCTGGCACCGGGTGTAGGCGCGGACGGCGAACTTCGGCTTGGCGTTCGCCTTGTTGATCAGGGCCTTCTTCGCCATGTCAGTTCTCCTTGAAGGGGAAGCCGAGACGGCGCAGCAGGGAGCGGCCCTCGTCATCGGTCGTCGCCGTGGTCACGACCGTGATGTCCATGCCGCGGACGCGGTCGATCTTGTCCTGGTCGATCTCGTGGAACATCGACTGCTCCGTGAGACCGAAGGTGTAGTTGCCGTGCCCGTCGAACTGCTTCGGGCTCAGGCCGCGGAAGTCGCGGATACGCGGCAGCGCGATCGACAGCAGCCGGTCGAGGAACTCCCACATCCGGTCGCCGCGCAGCGTGACGTGCGCGCCGATCGGCATGCCCTCACGCAGCTTGAACTGGGCGATGGACTTCTTCGCCCGCGTCACCTGGGGCTTCTGCCCGGTGATCGCGGTGAGGTCGCGGATCGCGCCCTCGATGAGCTTGGAGTCCTTCGCGGCGTCACCGACACCCATGTTGACGACGATCTTGGTCAGACCGGCGACCTGGTGGATGTTCTGGTGGCCGAACTCCTCGCGCAGCGCCGCGATGATCTCCTCGCGGTACTGCTGCTTGAGGCGCGGGGTGGCCGGGGCCTCGAGAGTGGTCTCGGTCATCAGATGTCCTTCCCGGAACGCTTGGCGACGCGCACACGGACAGTGCGGGTACGGCCGTCGCGCTCGACCTGCTCGGTGCGGAACCCGACGCGCGTGCCCTTCTTGGTCTCCGGGTCGACGACCATCACGTTCGAGACGTGGATCGACGCCTCGACGGTCTCGATGCCACCCGTGCGGGTGCCGCGAGCCGTCTGGCCGGCCTTGACGTGCTTGGTGACGCGCTGCACGCCCTCGACCACGATGCGGTCGGAGTCCTTGAGGACCTCGAGCACGCGGCCCGTCTTGCCCTTGTCGCGACCGGCGATGACGATCACCTGGTCGCCCTTCTTGATCTTCGCCATGGTCAGAGCACCTCCGGCGCCAGCGAGATGATCTTCATGAACCGCTTGTCGCGCAGCTCGCGCCCGACCGGGCCGAAGATGCGGGTGCCACGGGGCTCACCGTCGTTCTTGAGGATCACGGCGGCGTTCTCGTCGAACTTGATGTAGGAACCGTCGGGACGACGGCGCTCCTTGGCGGTCCGGACGACGACGGCCTTGACCACGTCGCCCTTCTTCACGTTGCCGCCGGGGATCGCGTCCTTGACGGTGGCGACGATCGTGTCGCCGATACCGGCGTAGCGACGGCCGGATCCACCGAGAACACGGATGCAGAGAATCTCCTTGGCACCCGTGTTGTCGGCGACCCGCAGTCGCGACTCCTGCTGGATCATCGATTGATCTCCTGTCGTCGAGCTGGTTCTCGTCCCGAGAGGTCCCGGGCGAGCCTTGCCGAACGGATAGTTGCTGTGGTGGTCGGGACGGGCCGCATACGTGTGTCACGGCCCGCCCCGGCCGAAGGTCTAGACGACCTTCTGGATCACTTGGCCTTCTCGAGGATCTCCGTCAGGCGCCACCGCTTGGTCGCGGACAGCGGACGGGTCTCCATGATCTCGACCAGGTCGCCGATACCGGCGGAGTTCTGCTCGTCGTGCGCCTTCACCTTGGTGGTGGTGCGCAGGACCTTGCCGTACAGGGGGTGCTTCTTGCGGTCCTCGACCTCGACGACGATGGTCTTCTCCATCTTGTCGCTGACGACGTAGCCGCGGCGGACCTTGCGCGTGCTGCGCGGGGTCTCCTCAGCGGCCACCGCGTTGGTGTTCTCGCTCATCGATGCCTCACTCACTCACGCTCGGGGCCGTGCGGATACCGAGCTCGCGCTCGTGCAGGACCGTGTAGATCCGCGCGATGTCGCGCTTGACGGCCTTGATCCGACCGTGGGACTCCAGCTGGCCGGTGGCCGACTGGAAGCGGAGGTTGAAGAGCTCCTCCTTGGCCTTCTTCAGCTCGGCGACGAGCTTCTCGTCGTCGAAGCCGTCCAGGTCAGCGGGGGCAAGGCCCTTGGTTCCGACTGCCATCAGTTCGCACCACCCTCGCGCACCACGAAACGGCACTTCATCGGGAGCTTGTGGATCGCGCGGCGCATGGCCTCACGGGCCAGCTCCTCGTCCACGCCGGCCAGCTCGAAGACGATCCGGCCGGGCTTGACGTTGGCGACCCACCACTCGGGCGAGCCCTTACCGGAACCCATGCGGGTCTCGGCGGGCTTCTTGGTCAGGGGACGGTCCGGGTAGATGTTGATCCAGACCTTGCCGCCACGCTTGATGTGGCGGGTCATCGCGATACGAGCAGCCTCGATCTGACGGTTGGTGACGTAGGCGGGCTCGAGGGCCTGGATGCCGTAGTCGCCGAACGCGATCGTGGTGCCACCCTTGGCCGCGCCGGAGCGCGAGGGGTGGTGCTGCTTGCGGTGCTTGAGCCTGCGGGGGATCAGCATGACTCAGGCCTCCGTTCCGGACTCGGGGGCCGCAGCCTGCTCGGCCGGCGCCTGGGCCGCGTCGGACGCGGGGGCGTTGTCGGCGGACGGCTGGGCCTGACGCTCCGGGCGACGCGGGCCACCGCGGCGCTCCCCACGCTCGCCACCACGGCCACGACCCTGACGGGGCGCGGCAGCGGCCTGCTGCGCGGCGAACTCCTTCTCGGTGATGTCGCCCTTGTAGATCCACACCTTCACGCCGATGCGGCCGAAGGTGGTGCGGGCCTCGAAGAAGCCGTAGTCGATGTTCGCGCGGAGCGTGTGCAGCGGCACACGGCCCTCGCGGTAGAACTCCGACCGGCTCATCTCGGCGCCGCCGAGGCGACCCGAGACCTGCACCCGGATGCCCTTGGCACCGGCGCGCTGCGCGGACTGGATGCCCTTGCGCATGGCGCGACGGAACGAGACGCGGCTCGCGAGCTGCTCGGCGATGCCCTGCGCGACCAGCTGCGCGTCGATCTCCGCGTTCTTGACCTCGAGGATGTTGAGCTGGACCTGCTTGCCCGTGAGCTTCTCGAGCTCGCCGCGGATGCGGTCGGCCTCGGCACCCCGGCGACCGATGACGATGCCCGGACGCGCCGTGTGGATGTCCACGCGGACGCGGTCGCGGGTGCGCTCGACCTCGACCTTGGAGATGCCGGCCCGCTCGAGACCGGTGCTCATGAGCTTGCGGATCGCCACGTCCTCGCGGACGTAGTCGCGGTACCGCTGACCAGGCTTGGTGCTGTCGGCGAACCAGCGCGACCGGTGGTCGGTGGTGATGCCGAGGCGGTACCCGTGCGGGTGAACCTTCTGCCCCACTATCGGGCCCCTTCCTTCTGCTCACGCGGTGCGACGACCACGGTGATGTGGCTGGTGCGCTTGAGGATCTGGCTCGCACGCCCCTGCGCCCGCGGACGGAACCGCTTGAGCGTCGGCCCCTCGTCGACGAACGCCGCCGAGACGAAGAGCTCCGTCTCGTCGAAGCGCTCGCTGGCGCGGTCGGCCTTCACCCGGGCGTTCGCGACGGCGCTCTCCACAACCTTGCGGATCGGCTCGCTCGCCGCCTGCGGCGCGAACTTCAGCACCGCGACGGCCTCGGCGGCCTGCTTGCCACGGATGAGGTCCACGACGCGCCGGGCCTTCTGGGGCGTGACACGGACGAACCGCGCCTGCGCCTTGGCTTCCATTGCTGTCCTGCTTCCTTTTCTCAGACCGTCGGGGCCTGTCGCCTGGCTGACCCGGGGGTCAGCGGCGACGGCCCTTCTTGTCATCCTTCACGTGGCCGCGGAAGGTTCGCGTGGGAGCGAACTCGCCGAGCTTGTGGCCGACCATCGCCTCGGTGACGAAGACCGGAGTGTGCTTCCGGCCGTCGTGCACGGCGAAGGTGTGACCGAGGAAGTCGGGCGTGATGACCGACCGACGGGACCAGGTCTTGATGACGTTCTTGGTCCCCTTCTCGTTCTGAGCGTCCACCTTCTTCTGCAGGTGGTCGTCGACGAAGGGGCCCTTCTTCAGGCTACGAGGCATCTGTCAGGCTCCTATCAGCGCTTCTTGCCGGTGCGGCGACGGCGGACGATCAGCTTGTCGCTCGGCTTGTTCGGGCGGCGGGTCCGGCCCTCAGGCTGGCCCCACGGGCTGACCGGGTGGCGACCACCGGAGGTCTTGCCCTCACCACCACCGTGCGGGTGGTCGACCGGGTTCATGACGACGCCACGGACGGTCGGGCGGACGCCCTTCCACCGCATGCGGCCGGCCTTGCCCCAGTTGATGTTCGACTGCTCGGCGTTGCCCACCTCGCCGACCGTGGCGCGGCAGCGCAGGTCGACGTTGCGGATCTCGCCGGACGGCATGCGCAGCTGCGCGTACGGGCCGTCCTTCGCGACGAGCTGCACGGAAGCACCCGCGGAGCGGGCGATCTTCGCGCCGCCACCGGGGCGGAGCTCGACGGCGTGGATGACCGTACCGGTCGGGATGTTGCGCAGCGGCAGGTTGTTGCCGGGCTTGATGTCGGCGCCGGCACCGGCCTCGACGACGTCGCCCTGCGACAGCTTGTTCGGCGCGATGATGTAGCGCTTCGTGCCGTCCGCGTAGTGCAGCAGCGCGATCCGAGCCGTGCGGTTCGGGTCGTACTCGATGTGCGCGACCTTGGCGGGCACGCCGTCCTTGTCGTGGCGACGGAAGTCGATCACGCGGTAGGCACGCTTGTGGCCACCGCCCTTGTGCCGGGTGGTGATACGACCGGAGTTGTTGCGCCCACCCGTCTTGGACAGCGGACGGACCAGAGACTTCTCCGGCTGCGAGCGCGTGATCTCGACGAAGTCGGCGACGCTGGAGCCGCGGCGGCCGGGCGTCGTCGGCTTGTACTTACGGATTCCCATGGGTTAGTCCTCGATCTGCTCTCTGCGCCTCAGGAAGCCGGACCGCCGAAGATGTCGATCGTGCCCTCACGGAGGGTCACGATCGCGCGCTTCGTGTCCTTGCGCTTGCCCAGGCCGAAGCGCGTGCGACGCGCCTTGCCCTTGCGGTTGATCGTGTTGACCGAGTCGACCTTGACACCGAAGACCTGCTCGACCGCGATCTTGATCTCGGTCTTGTTGGCCCGCGGGTCCACGACGAAGGTGTACTTGCCCTCGTCGAGGAGGTTGTAGGACTTCTCGGAGACGACCGGCGCGATCAGGATGTCGCGCGGGTCCTTCGTCACGGCGGTCACTTGGTGGCCTCCTCGGTCTCGGCCGCCTCGGACTCCGTCGCGACCGCCTTCACGGACTTGCCCGTGGCCGGGCCTGCGAGGAACGCGGCGAGCGCACCCTCCGTGAAGACGATGTCGTCGGAGACGAGCACGTCGTAGGTGTTGAGCTGGTCCGCCGTGAGCAGGTGGACCTGCTCGACGTTGCGGAGCGACAGGAGCGTCAGCTCGTCCGAGCGCTCGGTGACCACGAGGACGTGGGTGCGCTCGGTGAGCGCGGCGAGCGTCTTGACCGCGGTCTTGGTCGACGGCGCACCGTCGAGACCGAAGCCGGAGACCACGTGGACGCGGCCGGCGCGAGCCCGGTCGGAGAGGGCACCGCGGAGGGCGGCGGCCTTCATCTTCTTCGGGGTCCGCTGGTCGTACTTGCGCGGCTGCGGGCCGTGGACGACGCCACCACCGGCGAACTGCGGGGCGCGGGTCGAACCCTGACGGGCGCGGCCGGTGCCCTTCTGCTTGTACGGCTTGCGGCCACCGCCGCGGACCTCGCCGCGGGTCTTGGTGGCGTGCGTCCCCTGGCGGGCGGCGGCGCGCTGCGCCACGACCACCTGGTGGATCAGCGGGACGTTGGTGGCGGCGTCGAACACCTCGGCGGGAAGCTCGGCGGTGCCGGCCTTCTTGCCCTGGGCGTCGAGCACGTCGACGGTCTGGTTAGCCATGGGAGTCACGCACCCTTCGCGGCGCTACGCACGACGACGACGCCACCCTTGGGGCCGGGAACCGCGCCCTTGACGAGCAGCAGACCCTTCTCGGCGTCGACCGCGTGGACGGTCAGGTTCTGGACGGTCATGCGCTCGTGGCCCATGCGACCGGCCATCCGCAGGCCCTTGAACACGCGCGACGGCGTCGAAGCGCCACCGATCGAGCCGGCCTTGCGGTGGTTGCGGTGGGCACCGTGCGAGGCGCCGACGCCGGAGAAGCCGTGACGCTTCATCACACCGGCGGTGCCCTTGCCCTTGGTGGTACCGACGACGTCGACCACGGTGCCGGCCTCGAAGGCGGCGGCGGTGATCTCCTGGCCGAGCGTGAACTCGGCGGCGTCCTCGGTGCGGACCTCGGCGACGTGACGGCGCGGCGTGACGCCGGCCTTCTCGAAGTGGCCCTTGAGCGGCTTGGTGACCTTGCGCGGGTCGATCTGGCCGGCGGCGAGCTGCACGGCCGCGTAGCCGTCGGCGTCCGCGGAGCGGACCTGCGTCACGACGTTCGTCGGGACGGCCACGACGGTGACGGGGACGAGGCGACCCGCGTCGTCCCACAGCTGCGTCATGCCGAGCTTGGTGCCGAGCACCGCGGTCACGTTCTTCTGCTGGTTGGTCATGATCTCCCCCAGCCTCAGAGCTTGATCTCGATGTTCACGTCCGCCGGCAGGTCGATCCGCATGAGCGAGTCGACGGCCTTCGGCGTGGGGTCGATGATGTCGATGAGCCGCTTGTGCGTGCGCATCTCGAAGTGCTCGCGGCTGTCCTTGTACTTGTGAGGCGACCGGATGACGGTGAAGACGTTCTTCTCCGTCGGCAGCGGCACCGGACCCACGACCGTCGCACCAGCGCGCGTCACCGTGTCGACGATCTTGCGCGCCGAGCTGTCGATGACCTCGTGGTCGTAGGACTTGAGCCGGATGCGGATCTTCTGTCCCGCCATGGCGTCGTCTGACTCTCTCTCTCGAACCGCTACTGTCCGACCCCCGCGCTCGGGCGTGTCGCACTTGTTGTCACACCAGTGCGGCGCACCCGGGCACACACCTGATCGGTGCGGGGCCGTTGATTGTGGTCCGCAGGGCGGACCACGACGTTTGTCGGGCCTGTCGAGACATGTGTCCCGCGGGGCGCTCGCGCGCGTCGACAGCCGGCAACCCCGCGACCCCTCCCTACCGGAGGGGATCCGCTCCAGGCGACGTGGACGGCGGTCCGAGATCCGGACCGGCACACGCACCGTGGTGCTACACACTGTTCGACACGAGAAAGAACGCGCCCGTGACAGGCAACCTGAACATCTTGCCACAGGGAACCCCGAGATACCAAGCCGGAACGGGGTTCGTCCGCTGTGACGCCGGACGCATCGCCCGGCCGGACATGCCGGAGGCCCGGGCCCTCGCGGGCCCGGACCTCCGATGCTCAGCCGAGCTTCAGCCGACCAGGATCAAGCGATGATCACTTGATGATCTTGGTGACACGGCCGGAACCGACCGTGCGGCCACCCTCACGGATGGCAAAGCCGAGGCCCTCCTCCATGGCGATCGGCTGGATCAGCGCGACCGTCATCTCGGTGTTGTCGCCGGGCATGACCATCTCGGTGCCCTCGGGCAGCGTGATGACGCCGGTGACGTCCGTGGTCCGGAAGTAGAACTGCGGACGGTAGTTCGAGTAGAACGGGTTGTGACGCCCACCCTCGTCCTTGCCCAGGATGTAGACCTGAGCCTCGAAGTCGGTGTGCGGGGTGATCGAACCCGGCTTCACGACGACCTGGCCGCGCTCGACGTCCTCGCGCTTGATGCCGCGCAGGAGCAGACCGGTGTTGTCGCCGGCCTGAGCCTGGTCCATCTGCTTGTGGAACGTCTCGATACCGGTGACCGTGGTCTTCTGCGGCTCGCGGATACCGACGATCTCGACCTCGGAGTTGACGTCGAGCGTGCCACGCTCCACCTTGCCGGTCACGACGGTGCCGCGGCCGGTGATGGTGAAGACGTCCTCGATCGGCATGAGGAACGGCTTGTCCAGCTCGCGCACGGGGTCGGGGACGTTCTCGTCCACGGCCTCCATGAGCTCCAGGACGCGCTTGGTCCACTCGGCGTCGCCCTCGAGAGCCTTGAGGCCCGAGACCCGCACGACCGGAGCGTTGTCACCGTCGAAGTCCTGCGAGGACAGCAGCTCGCGGACCTCCATCTCGACGAGCTCGAGGATCTCCTCGTCGTCGACCATGTCGGCCTTGTTCAGCGCCACGAGCAGGTAGGGCACGCCCACCTGACGCGCCAGGAGCACGTGCTCGCGCGTCTGCGCCATCGGACCGTCGGTGGCCGCGACCACCAGGATCGCGCCGTCCATCTGGGCGGCACCGGTGATCATGTTCTTGATGTAGTCGGCGTGACCCGGAGCATCGACGTGCGCGTAGTGACGCTTGGGCGTCTCGTACTCGATGTGCGCGATGTTGATCGTGATGCCGCGCTGCTTCTCCTCCGGCGCGGCGTCGATCTCGTCGAAGTTCCGCTGCGTGTTCGCCGGCAGGTCGGGGTACGTGTCCGCGAGCGTCTTGGAGATCGCCGCGGTCAGCGTCGTCTTACCGTGGTCGACGTGCCCGATCGTGCCGATGTTGACGTGCGGCTTGGTCCGCTCGAACTTGGCCTTAGCCACTGGGGTCCTCCTGGGACTTGGGTAGATGTTCCCGAACGTTGCAGGTTGGGGCGATCAAGCCTAAACCCACGGGCGTTGCGGTTTCCTACAGGTTGATGGTTGTGCTGGTCGTCGACCTGTGGGGACTCACTCGCCCCGGGTCTTCTTGATGATCTCGTCAGCAACGTTGCGAGGAACCTCGGCGTAGCTGTCGAACTGCATCGAGTACACGGCGCGGCCCTGCGTCTTGGAACGCAGGTCACCGATGTACCCGAACATCTCGCTCAACGGTACCTGGGCGCGCACGACCTTGACACCGGTCGCGTCCTCCATGGACTGGATCATCCCACGACGCGAGTTGATGTCACCGATCACGTCGCCCATGTACTCCTCGGGCGTCCGGACCTCGACAGCCATGACGGGCTCGAGGATGACCGGGTCGGCCCGCTTGATGCCCTCCTTGAAGACCATCGAGCCGGCGATCTTGAACGCCATCTCCGAGGAGTCGACGTCGTGGTAGGCACCGTCGAGCAGCGTGGCCTTGACCCCGACCACGGGGAACCCGGCCAGCACGCCCTGCTGCATCGCCGACTGGATGCCGGCGTCGACGGACGGGATGTACTCGCGCGGGATGCGTCCACCGGTGACGGCGTTGGCGAACTCGTAGAGCTCGCCCTCGGCCGTCTCGAGCGGCTCGAAGGTCACCTGGACCTTGGCGAACTGGCCCGAGCCACCGGTCTGCTTCTTGTGGGTGTAGTCGATCTTCTCCGCGGTGCGGCGGATCGTCTCGCGGTACGCCACCTGCGGCTTGCCGACGTTCGCCTCGACCTTGAACTCGCGCCGCATGCGGTCGACGAGGATGTCGAGGTGGAGCTCGCCCATACCGCCGATGACGGTCTGGCCGGTCTCCTCGTCCAGCTTGACCCGGAAGGTCGGGTCCTCCTGGGCGAGCTTCTGGATCGCCGTCGAGAGCTTCTCCTGGTCGGCCTTCGTCTTCGGCTCGATGGCCACGTCGATGACCGGCTCGGGGAAGGTCATCGACTCGAGGATGACCGGGTTCGCGGGGTCGCAGAGGGTGTCACCGGTGGTGACGTCCTTGAGCCCGATGAACGCGTAGATGTGGCCGGCGTGCGCCTCTTCGACCGGGTTCTCCTTGTTGGAGTGCATCTGGAACAGCTTGCCGATGCGCTCCTTCTTGCCCTTGGTCGAGTTCTGGACCTGCGCGCCCTGCGCGACCTTGCCCGAGTACACGCGGACGTAGGTCAGCTTGCCGAAGAACGGGTGCGTGGCGACCTTGAACGCGAGGGCCGAGAACGGCTCCGTCTCGTCCGGGCGACGCTCGACGATCTTCTCCGCGTCCTTGACGTCGTGGCCCTGGACGGCCGGCACGTCGAGCGGGGTCGGCAGGTAGTCGATCACGGCGTCGAGCATGGGCTGGACGCCCTTGTTCTTGAACGCCGAGCCGCACAGCACCGGGAAGGCCTGGGAGCTGATGACGAGCTTACGGATGCCGGACTTGATCTCGGCGATCGTGAGCTCCTCGCCACCGAGGAACTTCTCGAGCAGCTCGTCGTCGGCCTCCGCGACGGCCTCGACGAGCTCGGCCCGGTACTGCTCGGCCTTCTCGACGAGGTCGGCGGGGATCTCCTCGACCTCGTACTCCTCGCCCATCTTGGTGTCGCCGCGCCACGTGAGCGCCTTCATCTCGAGCAGGTCGACGACGCCCTCGAAGTCGTTCTCGGCGCCGATCGGGAGCTGGATGACGAGCGGCTTCGCCTTGAGGCGGTTGACGATGGTGTCGACGGTGAAGTAGAAGTCCGCGCCGAGCTTGTCCATCTTGTTGACGAAGCAGATGCGCGGCACGTCGTACTTGTCCGCCTGGCGCCAGACGGTCTCCGACTGGGGCTCCACGCCCTCCTTGCCGTCGAACACCGCGACCGCGCCGTCGAGGACGCGCAGGGAGCGCTCGACCTCGACGGTGAAGTCCACGTGACCAGGGGTGTCGATGATGTTGATCTGGTTGTTCTTCCAGTAGCAGGTCGTCGCGGCGGACGTGATCGTGATGCCGCGCTCCTGCTCCTGCTCCATCCAGTCCATCGTCGACGCACCGTCGTGCGTCTCACCGATCTTGTAGTTCACACCCGTGTAGAACAGGATGCGCTCGGTGGTGGTGGTCTTGCCGGCATCGATGTGGGCCATGATGCCGATGTTGCGGACCTTGTTCAGGTCGGTCAGCACGTCGAGTGCCACGGTGTCTTACCCCTTGTCGGTGGAAGGTCGGAAGCCGGGCCGGAGGGCCGGCTGCCGGCCGGTTCCGGATCCTCGGACGGCCCCGGGGGTCACCCGGAGCCGTCCTGGCGCATCACCAGCGGTAGTGCGCGAAGGCCTTGTTCGAGTCGGCCATCTTGTGCATGTCCTCGCGACGCTTCACCGCGGCACCGAGGCCGTTCGAGGCGTCGAGGATCTCGTTCATCAGACGCTCGGTCATCGTCTTCTCACGACGGGCGCGCGAGAAGTCGGTGAGCCAGCGCAGCGCGAGGGTCGTGGAGCGCGCGGGGCGCACGTCGACCGGCACCTGGTAGGTGGCGCCACCGACACGGCGGGAGCGGACCTCGAGAGCCGGGCGGACGTTCTCCAGCGCGCGCTTGAGCACGACGACCGGGTCCTGGTCCGTCTTGGCACGGACGCCCTCGAGGGCGCCGTAGACGATCGCCTCGGCAGTGGACTTCTTGCCGTCGAGCAGGACCTTGTTGATCAGCTGCGTCACGACGGGCGACCCGTAGACGGGGTCGACGATGAGCGGCCGCTTGGGGGCCGGACCCTTGCGAGGCATCAGGCCTTCTCCTTCTTCGCGCCGTACTTGCTGCGGGCCTGCTTGCGGTTCTTCACGCCCTGCGTGTCGAGCGCGCCGCGCACGATCTTGTAGCGGACACCCGGGAGGTCCTTCACACGACCACCGCGCACGAGCACGATGGAGTGCTCCTGCAGGTTGTGGCCGACGCCGGGGATGTACGCCGTGACCTCGGTACCGGAGGACAGCTTCACGCGCGCGACCTTGCGGAGCGCGGAGTTCGGCTTCTTGGGGGTGGTGGTGTACACACGGGTGCACACGCCGCGCCGCTGGGGGGAGTCCTTGAGGGCCGGCGTCTTCGACGCCACGGCCTTCGTGCTCCGGCCCTTGCGGACGAGCTGCTGGATCGTAGGCACTACGTCTCCGTCGTCTTCTCGAGCTCACGAGGGCCGGCCGGCCCCCGACGGTGGTCTGTCTGGCTGGTGCGCGCCGATCGCATGCGGCACCCGCGGCCCTCACGGACCGCAACGCCACTTACCACCGGCTCGATGGCCCGGGTCCGCTCCCCCGCCCTCACGGACGGTCCGAGCGATCTTCCCGGGGTACCCCTGCGCTCAGGACGGCGACGCCTCCGGCAGCCGGCCCGAGCGGAAGAGCTCTGGGCTGACAGCGGGATGCGCGCACGACGGCACGGGCACGGCTTCCAAGATTACCCGCGGAAGCAAGCGGGGTCAAAGGAACGGGCGCAGGTCACGGTGTGACCTGCGCCCGCTCCGTCAAGGAATCAGCGGGGCCAGGGGTCCCCGCGGGTCCCCGCAGCGAAGCGAGGAGACCCGTGGGGTCTAGCGGAAGTCGCCGAAGTCCAGGTCCTCGAGCGGGATCGCCTCGCCCGAGCCCATGCCGAGCGTCGGGAAGTCGATCTCGTCGTAGCCGAAGCTCGGGTAGAGCTCGGCCTTCGCCTGCTCGGTCGGCTCGACCTCGATGTTCCGGTAGCGGGGCAGGCCCGTCCCGGCGGGGATGAGCTTACCGAGGATGACGTTCTCCTTGAGGCCCAGCAGCGGGTCACGACGACCGCTCATCGCCGCCTCCGTGAGCACCCGGGTCGTCTCCTGGAAGGAGGCGGCCGAGAGCCACGAGTCGGTCGCGAGCGACGCCTTCGTGATGCCCATGAGCTCCGGACGGCCGGAGGCCGGCTGGCCACCCTCCGCCACCGCACGCCGGTTCGCGTCCTCGAAGCGCGTGCGCTCCGCGAGCTCCCCCGGCAGCAGGTGCGAGTCACCCGAGTCGAGCACGGTCACGCGACGCAGCATCTGCCGCACGATGACCTCGATGTGCTTGTCGTGGATGTCCACACCCTGCGAGCGGTAGGTCTCCTGGACCTCGTCCACCAGGTGCTTCTGGGTGGCACGCGGCCCGAGGATGCGCAGCACCTTCTTCGGGTCGACGGCGCCCTGGACGAGCTGCGTGCCGACCTGGACCTGGTCACCGTCGGTGATCAGGAGGCGTGCACGCTTGGTGACCGGGTAGCGGATCTCCTCGCCGCCGTCCGCCGGCGTGAGGACCAGGTGGCGCGTGCGCTCCGTGTCCTCGATCGCCACGGTGCCCGTGTACTCCGCGATCGGCGCCTCACCCTTGGGGGTGCGGGCCTCGAAGAGCTCGGTGACACGCGGCAGACCCTGCGTGATGTCGTCCGCGGAGGCGACACCACCGGTGTGGAAGGTACGCATGGTCAGCTGCGTGCCCGGCTCACCGATCGACTGCGCCGCGATGATGCCCACGGCCTCGCCGATGTCCACCAGCTTGCCGGTGGCCAGGGAGCGGCCGTAGCACTTGGCGCAGGTGCCCACGCGCGACTCGCAGGTCAGCACGGAGCGGACCTTGACCGCCTCGATGCCGGCGGCGATGACCTTGTCGATCACCACGTCGCCCGCGTCGGAGCCCGCCTCGGCCACGACCGTGCCGTCGTCGGTCACGACGTCCGTCGCGAACGTGCGCGAGTAGATGCTCGTCTCGACGCGCGGGTGCGGCACCAGCACGTCGCCGATGCGCTCGGCGACGGGCAGCGTGAGGCCGCGCTCGGTACCGCAGTCCTCCTCGCGGATGATGACGTCCTGCGACACGTCGACGAGACGACGGGTCAGGTAGCCGGAGTCCGCGGTACGCAGCGCCGTGTCGGCCAGACCCTTACGGGCACCGTGCGAGGCGATGAAGTACTCGAGGACGGACAGGCCCTCGCGGTAGTTGGACTTGATCGGGCGCGGGATGATCTCGCCCTTCGGGTTCGCCACGAGGCCGCGCATACCGGCGATCTGACGGACCTGCATCCAGTTACCACGGGCACCCGAGGACACCATGCGGTACAGCGTGTTCCGCGAGTTGCTCTCGAGGTTCTCGCGCATGACCGACGCGATCTTGTCGGTGGCCTGCGTCCAGATCTCGATGAGCTCCTGACGGCGCTCGTCGTCGGTGATCAGACCCTTGTCGAACTGGTCCTGCACCTTGAGCGCACGCTGCTCGTGCTCGTCCAGGATGTCGTTCTTGACCTCCGGCATCGCGACGTCGGAGATCGCGATCGTGACGCCCGAGCGGGTGGCCCACCGGTAGCCGGCGTCCTTCAGCGCGTCGAGCGACGTCGCGACGTCGACCTTCGGGTAGCGCTCCGCCAGGTCGTTGACGATCGTCGAGAGCTCCTTCTTGCCGACGACACCGTTCTGGAACGGGTAGTCGATCGGGAGCGCCTCGTTGAAGATCGTGCGACCGAGGGTGGTCTCGAACAGCAGCGGCTGCCCCTGCTCCCAGCCCTCGGGCGCCTCGAAGCCGCTGGTCGGCGGCACGAGGTCAGCCATCCGGAGCTTGATCTTCGCGTTGAGGTCGAGCTGCCCGCGGTCGAGCGCCATGATCGCCTCGGCCTGCGAGGAGAACACCCGGCCCTCGCCGATCCCGCCGGGGCGGTCCGACGTGAGGTGGTGCAGACCGATGATCATGTCCTGCGAGGGCATGGTCACCGGACGACCGTCCGACGGCTTGAGGATGTTGTTGCTCGAGAGCATGAGGATGCGGGCCTCGGCCTGCGCCTCGGCGCTCAGCGGCAGGTGGACCGCCATCTGGTCGCCGTCGAAGTCCGCGTTGAACGCGGCGCACACGAGCGGGTGCAGGTGGATGGCCTTGCCCTCGACGAGCTGCGGCTCGAACGCCTGGATGCCGAGACGGTGCAGGGTGGGGGCACGGTTCAGCAGCACCGGGTGCTCCTGGATGACCTCCTCCAGCACGTCCCACACCTCGGCGCGGGTGCGCTCCACCATGCGCTTGGCGCTCTTGATGTTCTGCGCGTGGTTGAGCTCCACGAGCCGCTTCATCACGAACGGCTTGAACAGCTCGAGCGCCATCTGCTTGGGCAGACCGCACTGGTGCAGCTTGAGCTGCGGGCCGACCACGATGACCGAACGGCCCGAGTAGTCGACACGCTTGCCGAGCAGGTTCTGACGGAAACGACCCTGCTTGCCCTTGAGCATGTCGGAGATCGACTTCAGCGGGCGGTTGCCCGGCCCGGTGACCGGGCGGCCACGGCGGCCGTTGTCGAACAGCGAGTCCACGGCCTCCTGGAGCATCCGCTTCTCGTTGTTGACGATGATCTCCGGCGCACCCAGGTCGAGCAGGCGCTTGAGCCGGTTGTTGCGGTTGATCACGCGGCGGTACAGGTCGTTGAGGTCCGACGTCGCGAACCGGCCACCGTCGAGCTGCACCATCGGGCGCAGGTCCGGCGGGATGACCGGGACGGCGTCGAGCACCATCGCCGTGGGCGAGTTGGTCGTCGTGAGGAACGCGTTGACGACCTTCAGGCGCTTGAGCGCGCGCGTCTTGCGCTGGCCCTTGCCGGAACGGATGGTCTCGCGCAGCGAGTCGGCCTCCGCCTCCAGGTCGAAGCTCTCGAGGCGCTTCTGGATCGCCGCGGCGCCCATCGAGCCCTCGAAGTACGTGCCGTACCGGTCGACGAGCTGGCGGTACAGCATCTCGTCGCCCTCGAGGTCGGCGACCTTGAGGTTCTTGAACCGGTCCCAGACCTGCTCGAGCCGGTCGAGCTCGGCGTCGGCCCGCTTGCGCAGCTGCGCCATCTCGCGCTCGGCGGAGTCGCGCACCTTGCGGCGCGCGTCGGCCTTGGCACCCTCGGCCTCGAGCTCGGCCAGGTCGGCCTCGAGCTTCTGGGCGCGGGCGTTGATGTCGTTGTCGCGGCGGTCCGAGATCTCCTTCTTCTCCAGGTCGATCTCGTTCTGGAGGTTCGGGAGGTCCTCGTGGCGCGCCTCGTCGTCCACCCACGTGACCATGTAGGCCGCGAAGTAGATGACCTTCTCCAGGTCCTTCGGCGCCAGGTCCAGCAGGTAGCCGAGGCGCGAGGGGACGCCCTTGAAGAACCAGATGTGCGTGACCGGGGCGGCCAGCTCGATGTGGCCCATGCGCTCACGGCGCACCTTCGAGCGCGTCACCTCGACGCCGCAGCGCTCGCAGATGATGCCCTTGAAGCGCACGCGCTTGTACTTGCCGCAGTAGCACTCCCAGTCCCGGGTGGGGCCGAAGATCTTCTCGCAGAAGAGCCCGTCCTTCTCCGGCTTCAGGGTGCGGTAGTTGATGGTCTCGGGCTTCTTGACCTCACCGTGCGACCAGGCGCGGATGTCGTCGGCCGTGGCGAGGCCGATACGCAGCTCGTCGAAGACATTGACGTCGAGCAAGATGTCCTACTTCCTCAAAACTCGTGAATAACCGTGGAGTTCAGCTGGTCGCTGGGATCAGATCTCGTCGACCGTGGCGGCCGAGTTGGGGCGGCGCGACAGGTCGATGCCCAGCTCCTCCGCGGCGCGGTACACCTCGTCGTCGGACTCCTTCATCTCGATGGAGGTCCCGTCGCTCGAGAGCACCTCGACGTTCAGGCACAGCGACTGCATCTCCTTGAGGAGCACCTTGAAGGACTCCGGGATGCCCGAGTCGGGGATGTTCTCCCCCTTGACGATCGCCTCGTACACCTTGACGCGGCCGGGGACGTCGTCGGACTTGATGGTGAGCAGCTCCTGCAGCGTGTAGGCCGCGCCGTACGCCTCGAGGGCCC
Source organism: Isoptericola peretonis (assembly GCA_023241745.1). Taxonomy (GTDB): domain Bacteria; phylum Actinomycetota; class Actinomycetes; order Actinomycetales; family Cellulomonadaceae; genus Isoptericola; species Isoptericola peretonis. The sequence continues at coordinate 512,428 of JALQCY010000001.1, forward strand.
ACACCTCCATCTCGCCGAAGCGCTGACCGCCGAACTGCGCCTTACCACCCAGCGGCTGCTGCGTGATCATCGAGTACGGGCCGGTCGAGCGCGCGTGGATCTTGTCGTCGACCAGGTGGTGGAGCTTGAGGATGTACATGTAGCCCACGGCCACCGGGTCGGGGAACGGCTCGCCGGAGCGGCCGTCGAACAGCCGGGCCTTGCCGTCGGTCGCGACCATGCGCTCACCGTCGCGGTTCGGCAGCGTGGTCGAGAGCAGGCCGCGCAGGCCGCTCTCCTCCAGGCCGTCGAACACCGGCGTCGCCACCGGCGTGCCGGGCTCCGACTTCGAGGCGACCTCGGGAAGGGTCTCCTTCCAGGTGAGGTCGTCGCCCTCGGCCAGCTCGATGTCCCAGCCGCGGCTGGCGACCCAGCCCAGGTGGGTCTCGAGGACCTGGCCGACGTTCATACGACCGGGCACGCCCAGCGGGTTGAGGATGACGTCGACCGGCGTCCCGTCGGGGAGGAACGGCATGTCCTCCTGCGGCAGGATCTTCGAGATGACGCCCTTGTTGCCGTGACGGCCGGCGAGCTTGTCACCCACGGTGATCTTGCGGCGCTGGGCGATGTAGACGCGCACCAGCTGGTTCACGCCGGCGGGCAGCTCGTCGCCGTCCTCCCGGTTGAACTCCCGCACGCCGATGACCGTGCCCTGCTCGCCGTGAGGCACCTTGAGGGACGTGTCGCGCACCTCGCGCGCCTTCTCGCCGAAGATCGCGCGCAGCAGGCGCTCCTCCGGGGTCAGCTCGGTCTCGCCCTTCGGGGTGACCTTGCCGACCAGCACGTCGCCCGCGCCGACCTCGGCACCGATGCGGATCACGCCGCGCTCGTCGAGGTCCGCCAGGACGTCCTCGGAGACGTTCGGGATGTCCCGCGTGATCTCCTCGGGCCCGAGCTTGGTGTCGCGGGCGTCGACCTCGTGCTCCTCGATGTGGATCGAGGACAGGACGTCGTCCTCCACGAGGCGCTGCGACAGGATGATCGCGTCCTCGTAGTTGTGGCCCTCCCACGACATGAACGCCACGAGCAGGTTGCGGCCGAGCGCAAGGTCGCCCTCGTCGGTCGCCGGGCCGTCGGCCAGCACGGAGCCGACCTCGACCCGCTGGCCCTCGTCCACGAGCACCCGCTGGTTGTAGCTGGTGCCCTGGTTCGAGCGGCGGAACTTCGCGGCGCGGTACGAGCCCGTGGTGCCGTCGTCGTTCGCGACGAGGACCAGGTCGGCGGACACCTCGGTGACCACGCCGGGCTTGGTCGCGACGATGACGTCGCCCGCGTCGACGGCCGCACGACGCTCCATGCCGGTGCCGACCAGCGGCGCCTCGGAGCGGACCAGCGGCACGGCCTGGCGCTGCATGTTCGCGCCCATGAGCGCGCGGTTCGCGTCGTCGTGCTCGAGGAACGGGATGAGCGCCGTCGCGACCGACACCATCTGGCGCGGCGAGACGTCCATGTAGTCGATCTCGGCCGGCGGCAGGTCGTCGGTCTCGCCGCCCTTGGTGCGCACCAGGACGCGCTCGTTGAGGAACGTGCCGTCCGCGGCCAGCTCGGTGTTGGCCTGGGCGATGATGTGGCGGTCCTCGTCGTCGGCCGTCAGGTAGACGATCTCGTCCGTGACCTTGCCGTCGGTGACCTTGCGGTACGGCGTCTCGATGAAGCCGAACGGGTTGATCCGACCGAACGACGCGAGCGAGCCGATGAGGCCGATGTTCGGGCCCTCAGGGGTCTCGATCGGGCACATGCGGCCGTAGTGCGACGGGTGGACGTCACGGACCTCCATGCCGGCGCGGTCGCGGGACAGACCACCCGGGCCGAGGGCGTTGAGACGACGCTTGTGCGTCAGGCCCGCGAGCGGGTTGTTCTGGTCCATGAACTGCGACAGCTGCGAGGTGCCGAAGAACTCGCGGATCGACGCCACCACGGGGCGGATGTTGATCAGCGTCTGCGGCGTGATCGCCTCGACGTCCTGCGTCGTCATGCGCTCGCGGACCACGCGCTCCATGCGGGACAGGCCCGTGCGCACCTGGTTCTGGATGAGCTCGCCGACGGCGCGGATGCGGCGGTTGCCGAAGTGGTCGATGTCGTCGGTCTCGACGCGCACCTCGATCGGCTGGCCGTCGCGCGTGCCGGGGATCGTCGCGGCGTCGGCGTGCAGCGCGGCCAGGTACTTGATCGTGGCGACGACGTCGGTCACGGACAGCGTGGAGTCCGCGAGCGGCGCGTCCACACCGAGCTTCTTGCTGATCTTGTAGCGGCCGACCTTCGCCAGATCGTAGCGCTTCGAGTTGAAGTAGAAGTTCTCGAGCAGCGCGCGACCGGCCTCCACCGTGGGCGGCTCGCCCGGGCGGATCTTGCGGTACAGGTCGACGAGGGCCTCGTCCTGCGTGTGGACGTGGTCCTTCTCGAGGGTGTCGAGCACCGACGGGAAGTCCGCGAACTCCTCGCGGATCTCCGCCTCCGTGAGGCCGAGGGCCTTGAGGAGGACGGTGACCGGCTGCTTGCGCTTGCGGTCGACGCGCACGCCGACGGCGTCGCGCTTGTCGATCTCGAACTCGAGCCAGGCGCCGCGCGACGGGATGACCTTCGCCGAGAAGACGTCCTTGTCGCTGGTCTTGTCGGGGGTGCGCTCGAAGTAGACGCCCGGGGAACGGACCAGCTGCGAGACGACCACGCGCTCGGTGCCGTTGATGATGAACGTGCCACGCGCGGTCATGAGCGGGAAGTCGCCCATGAAGACCGTCTGGCTCTTGATCTCACCGGTCGTGTAGTTCACGAACTCCGCCGTCACGAACAGCGGCGCGGCGAAGGTGAAGTCCTTCTCCTTGCACTCGTCCGCCGTGTACTTCGGCGGCTCGAACCGGTGGTTCGAGAAGGAGAGGGACATCGACTGCCCGAAGTCCTCGATCGGGGAGATCTCCTCGAAGATCTCCTCGAGGCCGGACGTCGCCGGGACGTCGGAGCGGCCGGCCGAGGTGGCGGCCTCGACCCGGGCCTGCCAGGCGGGGCTGCCGAGCAGCCAGTCAAAGCTCTCCGTCTGCAGCCCGAGGAGGTCCGGGACCTCGAGCGGCTCGTAGATCTTGGCGAAGGAGACGCGGCGGGAAGCGGTGCGGTTCGCGATGGCGTCGGCGGACGGAACAGAAGGGGTGCGCGAGGCAGCCAAGAGGGGTCCTTCCCTGCAGTTCGATGGCACGCTGTACGCTCAGCGAGGCTGCAGGCGCCGGACCGCGACGGGGCGCACCGTCCCAGGGGTCACGTAGAGGTGACCAGCGGGGGCGGGACTTCGTCGGCGGTGGAGGCGTCGGGGCACAAGCGAGCGCAAAGCGCTAGCGTAGCCAGAACTTCATCGTTTGTCCACTCGCGCGGGCACACGAGCGGACGCCCTCGGTTCTGGGTCTTGAGGACGTTGTCTCGGTGGCCGCCATATGCCGCCCAAGAAACGGTTGTCGGACCAGCCTAACCCGTGCTAGGGAGCCGAGGCCAGGCGCCGGCGCGCGACGTCCGTCACGACACCACACCTCCACAACGTCATGACACCGCACCCCGCGCGGCAGGGCCCCCCACGCAGCGAGGCCCGCACCCCCGAAGGGATGCGGGCCTCGCAGGAAGCGATGTGCGGCTAGGCCGCAGCGATCACTTGAGGGTGACGGTGGCGCCGGCGCCCTCGAGGGCAGCCTTGGCCTTCTCGGCCGTCTCCTTGTTCGCGGCCTCCAGGACCGGCTTGGGGGCGCCGTCGACCAGGTCCTTGGCCTCCTTCAGGCCGAGGGACGTGAGCGCGCGCACCTCCTTGATGACCTGGATCTTCTTGTCGCCGGCGGCCTCGAGGATGACGTCGAACTCGTCCTTCTCCTCGGCGGCCTCGGCGCCACCGGCACCGCCGGCGGCGGGGGCAGCGGCGACGGCGGCGACCGGAGCGGCGGCCGTGACGTCGAACTTCTCCTCGAAGGCCTTCACGAACTCGTTGAGCTCGATGAGGGTGAGCTCCTCGAAGGCGGACAGGAGCTCTTCGGTGCTGAGCTTCGCCATGATGGCGTTCCTTTCAATCAGTGTCCCGTGGTGCCTGTCGGCCGACCACGCGATCCGTCTGGTGCGTCCTGGGGCCCGTGAGCCCGGCAGAAGCAGAGGGGGTTGTTCTCGCCGTACCGCCGTCAGGCGGCAGCGGCCTCCGATTCCTGCTTCTGACGCAGGGCATCGATGACGCGAGCGGCCTGGGCCGGCTTCGCGGTGAAGGCGTAGGCAGCCTGGTAGAGCTTGGCCTTCATCGCGCCGACCGTCTTGGCCAGCAGGACCTCGCGGGACTCGAGGTCCGCGAGCTTGGTGATCTCTGCAGCGGTCAGCGGCTTCCCGTCAAGGACACCGCCCTTGATGACCAGTGCAGGGTTCGCCTTGGCGAAGTCACGCAGACCCTTGGCGGCCTCGACCGGGTCACCGGTCACGAACGCGATCGCGGAGGGCCCCTTGAGGTCCGCCTCGAACGCGTCGATCCCGGCGTCCTTGGCCGCGATGGACGTCAGCGTGTTCTTCACCACGGCGTAGGTTGCGTTGCCGCTGAGCGACCGACGCAGCTCCTTGAGCTGCGCGACGGTGAGCCCGCGGTACTCGGTCAGCACGGCCGCGTTGGACTCACGGAACTTGTCCGCGACCTCCGCGACGGCGGCTGCCTTGTCCGGCCTCGCCATGGCAATCCTTCCGGTGGTGGTGCCACCGGTACCCGTGAAAGAGAAAGAGCCCCGGCGCAGGTGCGCACGGGGCTCGGAACTCACAGCAAGCTGTGTGATCGTCGTCGTGTCACCTACGCAGGCCCCCGTTCTCACGGGACTTCGGTCTTCAGCTTCCCGAGCGGAACGATTCTGAACAGTTCCGGGCAGCGTCGGACGACCGGCGGTCTTGGGTTACCTGAGAACCATACACGACGACAGGCGGCGGGCCGGCACGCGACTGCTGTGGCGCCCGCCACCCCTCGGCGTCACAGCACGAGCGGGCCGAAGCACACCAGCGGCACCGGCTCGGGCTCGTCCGCGACGGCGCGTGCCAGCGCCGCGCCCGGGCGCAGGCCGTCGCACAGCCCCTGGTGCAGCACGGGCATGACCCGCACCGCGACGTCGTCCCGCAGCGGAGCGACGCTCGCGATCACGGCGCGGGCTCCCATGCGCAGCAGCACGCTCGTCAGGCCCAGCGGCTCGCCACCGTGCCGGATGCTCGCCGAGCCGACGTCGCACGCCGACAGGACCAGCACCGACCGGGACAGGTCACGACCGTCCAGCTCGTGGGCGAACAACGGCCCGTCGGCCAGCTGCAGGCTCGAGAACATCGGGTTCTCGGGCTCGTGCGTCCCGTGCGCGGCGACGTGGACGACCGGGGCGCCCTCGACCGCCTCGGCCACCGCGGCGCACGTGGCGTCCGCGCCCGTGAGCAGGCGGGCGCCGCTCCCCCAGACCGCCGCCACCTGCTCCGCCTCGGCGACGGCGTGGACGAGGCCGGACCCGGCGACCGACAGACCTGGGCCCGGGGACCAGTCGGAGTCCCCCCGCGCGACCCAGGAGTTCACCACCGTCGACAGCCCGCGCCGAGAGGGCAGCGCCGCCCACGGCAGCGAGACCAGCCGGTCGCGAGCCGCGACGTAGACGTCCCGCCCCGCGACGTCGAGCGGGGCGAGGAGGAGCGTGTCGAGCCGCCGCAGCGCCGCCTGCACGGACGAGCGGACCACCTCGCGCAACGGCGTGGGCAGCAACGGGTTCGCCAGGGCCTGCTGGTCGGCACGCACTCGCCTCGCGAGCTCGAGGGCCGGTCCCAACGGGCCGAGACGGACCAGCCGCGCCCCGCTCCCGTCGAGCCGGATGGCGCGGAGGTGACCACCGCTCATGGTCAGGTTGAGCACGACCCGGTCCGACCCCGCAGCGCGCAGCTCCGTCCGCAGCCGGCGAGCGGTGGCGGGGGCGGGGACGCCCCCGTCGCCGCCCGAGTGCCAGGTCCGTTCGCGCGCGAGGTCCTGGAGCCGTCGCGCGTCGCGGTGCATCTCCACACCGCGCATCAGCCCGTCTTCCGTCGTGACCCCGTCCGACCGGAGCAGGCGCGCGCGCTCCATCAGCCGCCGTGCCGACACGATCAGCTCGGCGGCGTGCTGGTCGTCGGGCGGTCGCACGCGCCCCGACCCTGCGAACGTCGCACGGCCGCGCTCCAAGGCGTCGAAGAGGGGGTCCGGTGCCGCTGACGACAGCGCCGCGTCGATGTCGACGCCCTGGAGCCGGATGCCGTGCACCGCCGCGGCCGTCACGGCCTCGACGGCCCCGAGCTGCTGACGCTGCACGGCCAGCAGCCGATAGCCACGCCGGACAGCCGCCAGCCCGGCACGCCGGGACCCCGTGCCGAAGCCGCACAGCGCGGCGACGACCTCACTCCGCACGCGCGCGCCGAGGGCCATGCTCGACCTCGGCGGAAGAGCACGGAGCCGGCCCTGCGACTCGGCGAACCTTCCCGCGCGCGCCCATGCCTCCGCGGCGAGCAACCGGGCGTCGATGAGGACCCGGTCCGCGCCGGGCTGGTCGTGGACGCGCGCGCAGAGCTCGTCGGCGGCACGTGCCAGCGGCAGGAGGCCTTCGCCCGGGTCCCCCGCGACGACGAGCCCGAACCGCGAGTCCAGGCCGACGACCTCCGCGCGGAGCGCCATGACTCCGTGACCCGCCCGTCGTGCACGATCACGGACCCGGTCGGCGAGCTCCTCCGCCTCGGCGAACCTCGCGAGGCCCGCGAGGCATCGGGCCTGCTCGAGCTCGGCGTCCAACAGGTCGCGCGCGCCACCCGTCGCGGCGAGGATCCCGGCCGCCGTACGAAGCGCGGCCTCCGCGTCCGTCAGCAGCCCCGCCTCGTAGAGCACCGCGGCCTTGTCCATCAGACCCACACCCGCGTGCTCAGGTGGCGCCGCCGCCGCGGCGGCGTCCATCGCCCGGAGGGCCGCCGGCAGGTCACCCCCGAGGAAGTGCGCATACCCGAGGTTGTGCTCCGCCATCGGGAGCACCTGCTCGTCCCCCAGCGTCCGGGCGATCTCCAGGCACCGCCGGAGATCGACGACCGCCTCGTCGATCGCACCGGTCTCGAGGAGGAGCGAGCCCCGGTTGAGGAGGACGGGGAGCATCTCCGCCTCGTCGGCGAGGCCGTCCAGAGCGGCGTCGAGCTCGGCCCGCGCGCCGTCATGGTCCCCCGATCGCAGGAGCTGCAGCCCGAGACTGGCGTGGACGAGCGCGACAAGCTCCGTGCTGCCGGCCCGGAGCGCCATCGCCGCCGCAGCCGCCAGGCGCGCCAGGACCACCTCACGGTCCGCGCCGAGCTCGCTCGCGCAGGCCGCGATGCCGACGAGCACACGGGCGCGGACCGCGGCGACCTCTGCCGCAGTCCGCTCCGCCTCGAGCGCGTCGAGCCGGACGAGGACGGCCTCGTAGCGGCTGAGCGTGCTCGAGAACTGGCGATGGGCGCGCGCGTGCGACCGGATCTCGTCGACCTCGGCGCGGACCGTCGCCAGCGCGTCGCTCATGCCTCACCCCTCGCGGATCACCCCGGGGTGGATGTGTCGTCGAGCGACAGGCCTCCCGTCGCCCCCGAGATGGCTCGCCAGATCGCCGCCACCCGCGCCTCGTCGCCGCGATCGGCCCGATCGACCGACCCCGTGAGCGTAGCGTCCGCCGGGCGGGCACGCCGAGCCCGGTCCGCGAGCAGCTCACGGGCGATCTCCCCCGCGAGGACGGGCGCGGCGAACGACGTCCCGCTCCAGGTCGCGAAGCCTCCCTGGAACCCCTCGGGGTCGATCGTCGAGCGCACGGCGTCGGCGTACCGCTCCCGCGTCCGCAACGACGGCGTGCTCGGCCCGTCGAGGGTCGTGGGGACGGTGCTCACCACGGCGGCACCCGGGCGCACGCACGTCACCCAGGGACCGTCGTTGCTGAACAGCGCCGTCGAGCCGTCGGGGTTGGCGGCACCGACGGCGAGGATGGGGGGCCGCTCCGCACTGGTGTCCCGCGGCGCGGTGATCCGTGGCGGCACGGCGCGCCGGTCCACCTCGGGCGCGAACGCCGCGGGGAACTCGGGGCGCGTCTCGCCGTCGTTGCCCGCGGCGACGACCACCGCCACGCCGGAGTCGCGCAGACGGGCGAGCACCTCGGACAGGGGATGGTCCCACTGCAGGTCCTCCGGCTGCTCGTGGTAGTACCCCATCGGCAGGACCACCACGTCGACGGGGAGGTAGCCCGCTTCTCCCGCGAGCCCGCGGCGGTGAAAGCGCAGGAGTCTCCGGAGGGACTCGATCACCTCGGACTCGATGGCGGCGCCCGAGCCTCCGAGGACGCGCACGGGCACGAGCAGCGCATCGGGGCACGTCTGGTGCACGATCCCGGCGATGAACGTCCCGTGCCCCGCCACGGGGTCGAGCGGACCTGTCAGGGGGGCCGTGCTCGCACCACCGATCTCGGCGTCCTCCTCGGGGAGCTGCGCCACGGGGTACGTCCCGATGGGCCCGTCGGGCAGCCTCGCCCCACGGATCACGACCCCGTTGCCCTCGTCCGGGCCGTCGCCGAGCACGTAGGTGCCGAACCACGGGTGCGTCCCGATCCCCGTGTCGACGATCGCGACCACCGGGCGGGCCGCGCCGTCCGGCGTCCGGAGCTCGTCACCGTCGTCCCGGACGTGGCGGACGGGCGGCGCCCCCAGCCAGGCCACCGGCGACCGGCCACCGCGTCCGGGCACCCCGTACTCCGCCATCCCGTGGGTGGCGAACGGATGGGTGGTGAACGGGTGCGTCGTGAAGGGATGGGTCGTGAACGGGTGCGTCGTGAACGGGTGCGTCGTGAACGGGTGCGTCGTGAACGGGTGCGTCGTGAACGGGTGCGTCGTGAAGGGAAGCGCGGTCATCACGTGGTCGAGGCTCAGGGTCCACGGGGTCGAGTCGTCGCGGGCGTCGGCCTCCAGCACCTCCCACGCGTCCGGCTGCACGTCAGGCCGGTCGGCGATCAGGCGGAGGACGAAGCCGAGGTCCTCGTCCACCAGGTCGAGCGGCCGCGCGTCCGCGGAGGCCTCCGCCCCCTGGCGGTACCTGACCTCCACGCCGAGGTGGCACCCCTGGCGTCGAGCCGCCCGCTCGAACCCGGCCGCCGCGTCGTCGTCCTCGACCGGTTCCAGCGAGAGGACCGTCGGCAGCGCCGCGGCGCCCTCGGGTGCGCGGAGCCGTCCCCGGACCGTCTCGGGAAGGCCGCCGCGGACCAGCAGGCGGTCGGCCACGTACCAGGTGGACCCGACCTGGCGCTGCCCAGGACTCCGGCGCACGGTGCTGGGGTCCAGGAACCGGATCATCGGTGCGGGCGCGCTCGACGTCGGTCCGGCGGGGCTCTCGGTCACGTGTCCTCCTCGTCACGGGCGCGCCGGATCGGCGCACGGTCAGGGTGGGCGCGGGTCGCGCCCGGCGTCTCAGAGCTCGATGACCGGCGTGGAGACGGTGACGTCGCCCCCGCCGGGCAGGCGGACGAGCAGGCTGCTGGGGCCACGGTCGACGGCGGTGAAGGCGAAGCGGCCGTCGGCGTCGGCGGTGGTGGTGCGCTCGCCGCCGGGCTGGCGCAGCTCCACGGCCAGCGTGTCGGCGGGCGCCACCCAGCCGTCGAGGCGGACGTGGGTGCCGTCGTCGTCCGCGGACAGCGCGATCATCACCGTGAGCCGCTCGTGGGTGAACGTGATGGTGCGGGCCTCGAGGGGCGGCGCGTCGCCGCGCACGGACCCTGCGGGGGCCACGATCTGCTGCAGCTCCATCACCTCGGACTCGAGGCGGGCGAGCGTCATCGCGAACAACGACCGCTCGACGAGCCCCTCGGGCACGGGGTCCACGTCCCGCACGGCGCGGCCGAGCCGTTCCAGGACGGCGACGTCGCGGTCGTCCAGGGGCTCGTCCTCGCCGGGCACGGGCGCGCCCCACGCGTTCTCGTGCTTCCGGCTCATGTCCACGAGGCCTCCCCCTGTTCGGTGAGGACGGCGCGCAGCTTGGCGAGGCACCGTCCCCGTGTGGCGCCGATGCTTCCCACCGGCATGCCGATCGACGCCGAGATCGCCTTGTAGTCCGGGCGGTCGGCGAGCGAGACGAGTCGCAGCAGCTCCTGGCAGCGTGCGGGCAGGCGGCGCAGCGACGACCACAGGATCCGGTCGCGCTCGTCCGTCAGCACCTCCGCCTCCGGCCCCGGGCCGCCGTCCGGCAGGGCCGCGCTCCCCTCCGTCAGGTCGTCCGGCAGCTCGGTACGCCGGCGCAGGTCCGCCCGCCCCTTGCGCACCGTCTCCCAGGCGGCACGTCGGGCCGTCACGAGGAGCCACTTCAGCACGGCCTTCGGCTCCGCGATGGTGTCGGCGTGCCGCACCAGCGCCGCCCACGTGGACTGCACCACGTCGTCGGCGACGTCACGGTCCACGCCCTGGGCGCGCACCGTGTGCCACAGCAGCGGCGTCGCCTCGCGGACCAGGTCCGTCAGGGCGTCCGTGCGCCCGTCCCGGAACTCCAGGACCGCCCGCGCCGCCCGGTCGCCCAGGCTCTCGTCGGCGTCAGGCGCCCCACCGAGCGGTTCCTCCGTGGCTCGTGTCATGGCTGTTCGCACCTCGTGAGGGCTCGTCGAGAAGCCGGGGCGGCCGCGCACCGGGGCCTCCGAGCCTACGGCGCCCGTCGGAACGGAAAAAGGATGACTTTGCATCGTCGTGCAACACCCTTCGCTCAGCGGCCCGCCCGGCGCCGCGCTCTCGTCGTCACGGGGAGGGAGTGGACGAGGGAGGCTCTGATACACGCCTCGCCCGGAACTCTGCCCGGAGACGCACGTCGGCCCGGCACCCTCGCGGGTGCCGGGCCGATGCGGTGGTTCAGCGGGTCCCTTGCGGGATCACGCCTCGATCACGCCTCGTCGAGGAGCTTCGAGGTGCGCGACTGGTCCAGGGGGATGCCCGGGCCCATCGTGGTCGTCATCGTGGCCTTGGTGATGTACCGGCCCTTGGACGACGTCGGCTTGAGACGCAGGACCTCGTCCAGCGCGGCGGCGTAGTTCTCCACCAGCGCCTTCTCGTCGAACGACGCCTTGCCGATGATGAAGTGCAGGTTCGAGTGCTTGTCCACGCGGAACTCGATCTTGCCGCCCTTGATGTCGGTGACGGCCTTGGTCACGTCCATCGTCACGGTGCCGGTCTTCGGGTTCGGCATGAGACCACGGGGGCCCAGCACCTTGCCCAGACGACCGACCTTGCCCATGAGGTCCGGCGTCGCCACGGCGGCGTCGAAGTCGGTGTAACCGGCCGCGACCTTGGCGATGAGCTCGTCGCCACCGACCTCGTCGGCGCCGGCGGCCACGGCCTCCTCGGCCTTGGCGGCGTTCGCGAAGACGATCACGCGGGCCGTCTTGCCGGTGCCGTGGGGCAGGTTGACCGTGCCGCGGACCATCTGGTCGGCCTTGCGGGGGTCGACGCCCAGGCGGAACGCGACCTCGACGGTCGCGTCGTACTTGACCGTCGCGGTCTCCTTGGCGAGGCGGATCGCCTCGAGGGGGCTGTACAGGTTGTCGCGGTCGATCTTCTCCGCCGCGGCGCGGTACGCCTTGCTGCGCGTTGCCATCTGCTTCTCCTTCTGCAGTCGTGGTGAGCGGGTCCGCGCGGACCCTGCCACGTGCCCGACGTCGTTCGCCGGGACTTGGTGCGGGCCGGCCGGCCGGGATCGCTCCCGGCCGGGCCGACTCACCGGCGGATCACTCCGCGACGGTGATGCCCATCGAACGAGCGGTGCCGGCGACGATCTTCATCGCGGCGTCGATGTCGTTCGCGTTGAGGTCCTGGAGCTTGGTCTGCGCGATCTCACGGACCTGGTCCTGGGAGAGCTGCGCGACCTTCACGGTGTGCGGGGTCGCGGAGCCCTTGGCCACGCCGGCAGCCTTCTTGATGAGCTCGGCGGCGGGCGGCGTCTTCGTGATGAACGTGAACGAGCGGTCCTCGTACACGGTGATCTCGACGGGGACGACGTTGCCGCGCTGCGACTCGGTGGCCGCGTTGTACGCCTTGCAGAACTCCATGATGTTCACGCCGTGCTGACCGAGCGCGGGGCCGATCGGCGGGGCGGGGGTGGCCGCACCGGCGTTGATCTGGAGCTTGATGAGGCCGGCGACCTTCTTGGACTTGGGAGGCATGGTTCTTCCCTGACTTTCTTGTTCGTGGACCGACGCCGTGGGCGATGACCCGGTTGCAGTGCCGTCGAGTCAGACGAGGTCAGATCTTCGCGACCTGGTTGAACGACAGCTCGACCGGGGTCTCCCGGCCGAAGATGGAGACGAGGACCTGGAGCTTCTGGGCCTCGGCGTTGATCTCGGAGATCGTGGCGGGCAGCGTGTCGAACGGGCCGTCGGTGACGGTGACCGACTCGCCGACCTCGAAGTCGACCTCGACGGGTGCCTTCGCCGACGCGCCGGACGCGGCGGCGGACTTGCCGGCCTCGGGGGCGGCCTCGACGAACACGGGCGCCAGCATCGAGTAGACCTCGTCGAGCGTCAGCGGCACGGGCTGGTGCGTGTGGCCGACGAAGCCCGTGACGCCCGGCGTGTGGCGCACGGCGCCCCACGACTCGTCCGTGAGGTCCATGCGCACGAGGACGTAACCGGGGATGCGCACGCGGCGGACGGTCTTCTTCTGCGCGTTCTTGATCTCGGTCACCTCCTCCATGGGGACCTCGATCTGGAAGATGTAGTCCTCCATGTTCAGGCTCTGGATGCGGTTCTCCAGGTTGGCCTTCACACGGTTCTCGTAGCCGGCGTACGAGTGGATGACGTACCAGTCGCCGAGCTGCGAGCGGAGGGTGCGGCGGAACTCCTCGGCAGGGTCCTCGACGACGTCGCCGTCGGCGTCCGACGGGCGCTCGTCCTCGGCGGCCTCGCCGTCCTCGTCCGACGTCTCCGCGGCCTCGTCGGTGTCCTCGGCGACGGCCTCGGGCTCCGCGTCCGTGGCGGGGTCCGCGGGCACGTCGAGGTCAGCCGCGGCGCCGTCGGCGTCGGGCTGGGTGGGGTCGACGTTCTCCGTCTGGTCCAGCGGATCCTGGGACACGAACGAACCTGCTTTCTGGAATCTGCTTGCTTCAGGGGCGGGCGTCCGGCGGGCCGCCGAGGGTCAGTCGCCGAAGAGGGCGAGGACGCCCAGTCCGATGACCCAGTCGAGGGCCACCACGAACAGCATGACCACGGCGACGAACACCAGGACGACGATCGTGTAGTTGATCAGTTCCGACCGCGTCGGCGTGACGACCTTGCGGAGCTCCGCCACGACCTGGCGCACGAACAGCGCGATGCGCGCGAACAGGTGCGGGCGCTTGCCGGTGCCCGACTTGGCGCCGTCGGGCGTACCCACGGCCTCGGCCGGTGACTCGCTCACTCGCTCTACCCCGTTTCGCGTTCCCACCGCGGCCGCGCCACCTGCCGGTGACGCACCCACGGCACTGACTCCTGGCGTTCCGGGGTCATGCGGCTGGCCCCGCTGCGCGCGGCCCCGCGGGGGATCACGCTGGCAGGGTAGACAGGACTCGAACCTGCAACCTGCGGTTTTGGAGACCGCTGCGCTACCAATTGCGCCACTACCCTTCGTGCCCGACGCCCGTTTCTCCGCGCTCGGACGACCCTGTCGGGCGCGTTCGAGCTTGGCGGGCATCAACCACCGAGGGACAACTGTACGCGACGCGCAGGCGTGGGTCGAACCGCTCCGCGTCCACCGATCGGTGGACGCGCGTTCCCGCCGTCCGGGGCTCCCGCGGGCTCCCTGCAGGCGGCGAGGCTCGAGGCATGACCCCGACGACGACGCCCACCACGTCCCGCCCCGCCCCGCCGTCCGGACCGCCGGGCTCGCCCGGCGGGCCGGCGGTCCGCGTGCGAGGGCTGGTCAAACGGTACGGCGCCAAGCGGGCCGTCGACGGGCTCGACCTCGACCTCGCCACCGGCGAGATCGTCGCCGTCCTGGGACCGAACGGCGCGGGCAAGACCACCACGGTCGAGATCCTCGAGGGCTTCCGCGCCCGCGACGCCGGCGAGGTGCGCGTGCTCGGCGAGGACCCCGCACGGGCGGGCCGCGCCTGGCGGGCACGGCTGGGCGTCGTCGCCCAGGACTCGCACGACCAGGCTGAGCTCACCGTCGCGGAGTCCGTGCGGTCCACCGCGCGGTACTACCCCGCGCCCCGCGACCCCGACGAGGTGATCGCGTCCGTCGGGCTCGCCGGCAAGGCCGGGGCGCGGGTCCGCTCCCTCTCCGGCGGGCAGCGCCGCCGGCTCGACGTCGCCCTCGGCGTCGTCGGCGGCCCGGAGCTGCTGTTCCTCGACGAGCCCACCACCGGCTTCGACCCCCAGGCGCGCCGCACCTTCTGGGACCTGGTGCTGCGGCTGCGGGACACGGGCACGACCATCCTGCTCACCACCCACGACCTCGCGGAGGCCGCGCACCTCGCCGACCGGGTCGCCGTCGTGCGCGACGGACGTGTCGTGGCCACCGGGACGCCCGAGACGCTCGGCGGCCCCGGCGCGCGCACGCCCCTGGTGACCTGGACCGCGGACGGCGTGCAGCACGCCGAGCGCACCGACACCCCGACGGCGCTCGCCGCGCACCTCATGGCGACCGTGGCCGGCGCCGACGGCGAGGTCGTCGACCTCTGCATCACCCGCCCCAGCCTCGAGGACGTCTACCTCGGGCTCGTCACGAACGGAGCCGACGCATGAGCGCCGCGACCGCACCCGTCCCGACGCCCGCGCCGGCACGGGCCCGGCCGTCCTCGGCGGGTGGGCACCTCCCCGGCGTCGCCCGCCTCGCGCTGGTGCGCGCCGGCGTGGAGCTGCGGCAGTTCTGGCGCGAGCGCGACGCGGTGGTCTTCGTGTTCGCCTACCCGATCGTGATGCTGGCGATCTTCTCCACCGTGTTCGGCGCCGAGGACCAGGGCACGGACGTCGCCCAGATCGGCTACGCCCAGTACTTCCTGCCGGGCATGGTCGCGACGGGTGTGATGCTCACCAGCTTCCAGCAGCTGGCGGTCTCCATCGCCGTGGAGCGCGACGACGGCACGCTGCGCCGCCTGCGCGCCACTCCCCTGCCGGCGTCGGGGTACGTCGGCGGCAAGGTGCTGCTCACCCTCGCCACGGCGGTGGCGCAGACCGCCCTGCTGCTGGCCGTCGCCGCCCTCGCCTTCGACGTGCCGATGCCGTCCGACGCGGCCGACTGGGTGACGTTCGCCTGGGTGTTCGTGCTCGGGACGGCCACCGGGACGGTCTGCGGGGTGGCGTTCTCGTCGCTGCCGCGCTCGGGCCGGTCCGCGAGCGCCGTCGTGACGCCGGTCGTCCTGGTGCTGCAGTTCATCTCCGGGGTGTTCTTCGCGTTCTTCGCCCTGCCGTCGTGGATGCAGACGGTGGCGTCCGTGTTCCCGCTGAAGTGGATCGCGCAGGGCATGCGGTCCGTGTTCCTGCCCGAGGAGATGGCGGCGCTGGAGACGAGCGGGTCGTGGCAGCTCCCCGCCACCGCTGGTGTACTGGTCGCATGGCTGATCGTGGGGCTGGTCGTCGGGGTGCGCACCTTCCGGTGGCGACGCCGTGACGACGGCTGACGAGCTGGAGCGCGCGACCACCGACCCCTGGGACCGCCAGGTCGTCTGGTGGGACGTGGGGTTCGTCGCCATCGTCCTGCTGACCGCGGCGGCCATGGCGCTCGGCGGCGACGTCGGGGCCCGCGAGCTGTGGACGGCGTACGTCGCGATGGCCGCCATGCTCGTCGCCTACGCCGTCTGGGGAGCCCGGGCCGCGCGGACCCGCGACCAGCGGGCGGCGATCGTCTACGTCGTCGTCCTGATCGCCGGCACGGCGGTCGCCGTCGCCCAGGGCGGGCTGGCGACGTTCCTGCTGTTCGCCTCGTTCACGCAGCTGTGGATGCTCCTCGAGCCCCCGCGCCGGTCCGTGGTGGCGAGCGTCGCCCTCGGCGTCGCGACGTCGTTCGCGATCGCCGCCCAGCAGGGGTTCGACGTCCCCACGCTCCTCGAGGCCGCGCCGCAGATGGCCATCGCCATCGCGTTCTCCGTGCTGCTGGGGCTCTGGTTCGCCTCCACGATGCGCCGCTCCGACGAGCGGGCACGGCTGCTGCACGAGCTGCGCTCGACGCAGGCCGAGCTCGCCGAGTCCCACCACGCCGCGGGGGTGACGGCGGAGCGCGAGCGGATCGCGCGGGAGATCCACGACACGCTGGCGCAAGGTTTCACGAGCGTCGTGACGCAGGCGCAGGCCGCGACCGCCGCGCTGGACCGGGGCGAGCAGGACCGGGCCCGCGAACGCCTGCTGCTCGTGGAGCGGACGGCGCGGGACAACCTCGCCGAGGCCCGCGCCCTGGTGGCCGCCTTCTCGCCGGTGCCCCTGCAGGGCTCGACGCTCGCCGAGGCGCTCCGGCGCCTGGCCGAGCGGTTCACCGCGGAGACGGGCACCCGCGTGCTGCTCGACGTCGCCGGCTCCCCCGACCCGGAGGCGGCGGGCCCGGCCGCCGGCACGACGAGGCACGCGGCCGCCGACGTCGTGCTGCTCCGGGCCGCCCAGGAGGCGCTGGCCAACGTGCGGCGGCACGCCGACGCCGGGTCGGTGACGGTGCGGCTCAACCGGGACGGCCCGGGCGGGGAGCTCCGGCTCGAGGTGGTCGACGACGGCCGCGGGCTGCCGCCCGGGCACGCCGAGGGCCTCGGCCTGGCCGGCATGCGCGAACGGGTGTCGGCGGTGGGCGGCACCCTCGACGTCGCGCCAGGCGAGCACGGTGGAACGCGCGTCGAGGTGCACGTGCCGGCCGGGGGCCGGTCGTGAGCGCCGGCGCGGGCGGCACGCCGGGCCGCACGGTGCGGGTGCTCGTCGCGGACGACCACCCGGTGGTGCGCTCCGGCATCATCGGGATGCTCGACGGCGAGGCGGACGTCGAGGTCGTGGGCGAGGCCCCCGACGGCGAGGCCGCGGTGGCGCTGGCCGGCGAGCTGGCGCCCGACGTCGTGCTCATGGACCTGCGGATGCCGCGCCTCGACGGCGTGGGTGCGACGGCGCGGATCGTGGCGGCGACGGCGGACGGTGCGTCGGGGCGCGGGCCGCACGTCGTCGTGCTCACGACGTACGACACGGACGCCGACATCCTGCGGGCGGTCGAGGCGGGGGCGACGGGCTACCTGCTCAAGGACACCCCGCGCGACCAGCTCGTGGCAGGCGTGCGCGCGGCCGCCCGGGGCGAGACCGTCCTGGCACCGGGGGTGGCGACCCGGCTGGTGACCAGCGTGCGTACGGCGGCGGAGCGCCCGACGGCGCGTGAGGCCCAGGTGCTCGCGCTCGTGGCGCGGGGCTTGTCCAACGCCGCCGTCGGGAGGGAGCTGTACATCGCGGAGGCCACGGTCAAGACGCACCTGCTGCGGGCGTTCGCCAAGCTGGGCGTGGACGACAGGACGGCGGCCGTGACCGTGGCGCGCGAGCGCGGCTGGCTGCCCTGAACCGGTGACGTCGGTGCAGACTGGCGCCGTGCGCGATCTGGCGAAGCTCCCCAAGGCTCACCTGCACCTGCACTTCACGGGCTCGATGCGGGTGCCCACGCTGCGCGACCTGGCGGCCGAGCACGGCGTCCGGCTGCCGGGCGCGCTCACCGACGGCGACCCGCTGCGCGTGCCCGCCGACGAGCGCGGGTGGTTCCGCTTCCAGCGCCTGTACGACGCGGCCCGCGCGTGCGTGCGCTCGGAGGCGGACATGCGTCGCCTGGTGGACGAGGCCGCGGCGGACGACGCCGCCGAGGGCTCGCGGCGGCTCGAGATCCAGGTGGACCCGACGTCGTACGCGCCGTTCGTCGGCGGGATCACCCCCGCGGTGGAGATCGTGCTGGACGCCGCGAGGTCCGCGAGCGCCGCGCACGGCGTCGAGGTGGCGGTGGTCGTCGCCGCGTCGCGGATGCGGCACCCGCTGGACGCGCGCACCCTGGCGCGGCTCGCCGCCCGGTACGCGGGCGAGGGGCCGGGCGAGGTGGTGGGCTTCGGGCTGAGCAACGACGAGCGGCGCGGCGACACCGCGGAGTTCGCCGCGGCCTTCCGGATCGCCCGGCGCGCCGGGCTCGCGTCCGTGCCGCACGGCGGGGAGCTGCTCGGGCCGGCGCACGTGCGCGACGTCCTCGACGCCCTGCACCCCGACCGCCTGGGACACGGGGTGCGCGCCGGCGAGGACCCGGCCCTGCTGGGCGAGCTCGTCGAGCGGGGGATCGCCCTCGAGGTGTGCCCCGCCTCCAACGTCGGCCTCGGCGTGTACTCCGAGGTCTCGCGGGTGCCGCTGCGCCCGCTGGTGGAGGCGGGGGCGCGCGTCGCCCTCGGCGCCGACGACCCGCTGCTGTTCTCCTCGCGCCTGCTCGACCAGTACGTGGCCGCACGCGAGGTGCACGGGTTCTCGGACGAGGAGCTCGCCGACCTCGCCCGCTCGTCCGTGCGCGCGAGCCGCGCGTCGGAGGCCACCCGGCGCGCCCTGCTGGCCGAGGTCGACGCCTGGCTCGCGGCCCCCGACCCTGCGCCGGCGCCCGGGGCCGAGCCGCTCTCATCTGCGTCTCATCCGCCCGCGGGATGATCGCCGCATGGCTGAACGGTCGGGACGTCGCTGGCGCGCCGCCATCCCCTGGGTCCTCGGGATCGCCCTCGTCGCGGTGATCGCCGGCATCGTCGTCGCCGCCACGACCGCGGAGCCCGAGGACCGCGACGTCGGTGGCGTCGTGGTGGTGTCGCCGTCGCCGGACCCGGCGTCGCCCACCCAGAGCCCCGGGACGAGCCCTGCGACCCCCGAGCCGACGCCCTCGCCGACACCGACGCCGAAGCCCTCGCCGACACCGACGAGGACGTCCGACGACGGCGGGGTGGCGCCCGTCCCGCCGACGGACGACGACGATGACGACGACAGCTCCGACGACGATGACGACGGACCCGACGACGACGAGGACGACTGATGGTGCGAGCTCCGGGGCCCCGCGGGGGGCCCACCGTCCGCACGCGCATCCTGACGGCCCTGCTCGCGCTCACCGCCCTCGCCCTCGGGTTCGCGGGCGCCACCGCCTACCTGCTCACGTACGAGCAGGTCGACGACCGCATCGACGCGGACCTGACCGAGAGCGCCGACGAGCTGCGCACGCTCGCCGCGTCCGGCGTCGACCCGGTGACGGGCGACCCGTTCTCCTCGGCGGAGGAGGTGGTGGTGACCGCCATCCAGCTCGACGTGCCCGCCCGGCACGAGGGCGTCATCGGCCTGCGCTCCGGGCAGCGGCCCCTCGTGTCCCAGCAGGCCGTGGAGGTGCACCTGCAGGACGACCCCGAGTTCGTCGCCGCGGTGACGCCGCTGCTGGGCTCCGACCAGGTGGTGCTGCGCACCATCTCGACCCCGACCACGGACTACCGCGCGCTCGTCGCGCCGGTGGCCGCGCTGCCGGAGGCGGCGGGCACCCGCCCCGCGGCGGGCGAGCCCGCCGCGCTCGTCCTCGCCTACGACAGGGTGGCCGAGCACGCCGAGACGCAGGCGGTGTTCCGCAGCTACGCCCTCGTGGCGTTGGCCGCGCTCGTCGTGACGGGCGTCGTCGGCTGGCTGGTGGCCGGGCGCCTGCTGCGCCCCATCCGCACGCTGGCCCGCACGGCGCAGCAGATCGGCGACACCGACCTGGCCGCCCGGATCCCCGAGACCGGCAACGACGACCTCACCCATCTCACGCGCGCGTTCAACGGGATGCTCGACCGGCTCGAGGGCTCGTTCGAGTCCCAGCGCCGCCTGCTCGACGACGTCGGGCACGAGCTGCGGACCCCGCTGACGATCGTGCGCGGCCACCTGGAGCTCATGGACACGGCGGACCCGGCGGACGCCGCGGAGACGCGCAGCCTCGCCCTCGACGAGCTCGACCGGATGAACCGGCTCGTCGACGACCTCGTGACCCTCGCGACGGTGGGCCAGCCCGACTTCGTGCGCCCCTCCCCCGTCGAGCTGGGGCGGCTCACCGACGACGTGCTCGACAAGGCCCGCACGCTCGGCGAGCGCACCTGGCTGGTCGACTCCCGCACCGACGCGCGCACGATGGCGGACGGGCAGCGCCTCACGCAGGCGTGGCTGCAGCTCGCCGCGAACGCCGTGAAGTTCTCCGAGCCGGGCAGCGTGATCGCGATCGGGTCGCGGACGAACGACGACGGCTCGCGGGTGCGCCTGTGGGTGCGCGACGAGGGCGTCGGCATCGCCGCCGACGACCTGGGGCGCATCTTCGACCGGTTCGCGCGCGGCGACCACGACGGTGCGCGCCGGGACGGGTCCGGCCTCGGGCTCGCCATCGTCTCCGCGATCGCCGAGGGGCACCGCGGCGAGGTCACGGTCGCGTCGACGCCTGGCCAGGGGTCCACGTTCACGGTCGTGATCCCGGTGCTCCCCGTGCCCGACGGCGGCCCGGACGCCGGACCGGTCGCGAGGGCGGACCGCCCCGCGCCGCCCACCGCCCGGACGGCCGTCAGCCCCCGTACCGCGCCGACGCCGGAGCTGCCTCCCGCGCCCCGGGCCGTCCCGCCCGCCGGCCGCCCGCCCCGCCCGCGGCCCGGCGCCACCTCCGAGGAAGGACCCGCCACGTGAGCCAGATCCTGATCGCCGAGGACGAGACCCGCATCGCGTCGTTCGTCGCGAAAGGGCTGCGCGCCTCCGGGTACGCGAGCACGACGGTCGCGACCGCGCGCGAGGCGTTCGACCTCGCGGCGTCGGGTGACTTCGACCTGCTGGTGCTCGACCTCGGCCTGCCCGACCAGGACGGCTTCACGGTGCTGCGCCGGCTGCGCGAGGCGAAGGTGACGCTACCCGTCATCATCCTCACGGCCCGCACGTCCGTCACCGACACCGTGGCCGGGCTCGAGGGCGGGGCGGACGACTACATGCCCAAGCCGTTCCGCTTCGAGGAGCTGCTGGCCCGCATCCGCCTGCGCCTGCGCGTGGAGCCCGCCGGCGAGGTGACCGTGCTCAGCCACGGCGACCTCAGCCTCGACCTGCGCACCCGCCGCGCCACCGCCGCCGGCATGGAGGTGGACCTGTCGGCTCGCGAGTTCGCGCTCGCCGAGGCGTTCCTGCGCAACCCCGGGCAGGTCCTCAGCCGCGAGCAGCTGCTCTCGCGCGTGTGGGGGTACGACTTCGACCCCGGCTCCAACGTGGTGGACGTGTACGTGCGCTACCTGCGCAACAAGCTCGGCGCCGAGCGGTTCGTCACCGTGCGGGGCATGGGCTACCGCCTGGCCTGAGCGGTCAGGCGGGCGCCTCGCCGTGCATCGTGTAGGCGCCGGCCTCGAGGCGTCGGACCAGGTCCTGGGTCCACTCGACGGCGCTGTCGGCGGTGTGCGCCCAGAGCCGGACGGCCTCGACGTGGTGGCCCCACTCCTCGCCGGGCTGGCGCTCGTACTCGTCGACGACACGGGCACGCCGCCTGCCGAACGCCTCGACGCGCAGGCGCAGCAGCTCGAGCGCGCGTTCGCGCGTAAGCTCGGTGATGAAGCCGATGCCCGCGATCGTCTCGGAGAGGCCGACCTCGTCCGACCGCAGCGCGTGCTCGAGCAGCTCGACGAACGCCCGCTCGCCGGCAGGCGTCAGGGCGTAAGCCGTACGCGCCGGCCCGGCCGACGGCCCCGCGTCGGCCACCTCGAGCAGGCCGTCCCGCGTCAACGTGCGCAGGCCGTGGTAGATGGAGCCCTGCTGGATGGTGCCCCAGAGGTGCACGCCCCAGGACTCCAGGTCGCGCCGGATCTGGTAGCCGTGGGCGCTGCCCCGCTCCCGCACCGCTCCGAGGACGAGCAGTCGTGTCGCCGTCATGTTGCCTCCCGGGCGAGTGTAGGCATCTCGTACAGGTTGACTAGACACTCCCCCGCTCGTAACTTCTAGGCAAGTTGTACTAGCACCTCGGGCAGGAGACCGGATGCATCTCGTCGTCAGCGGCGCCTCGGGCGCCACGGGCAGGCTCGTCGTCGAGCAGGCGGTCGCGGCCGGCCACCGCGTCACCGTGCTGGTCCGCGACCCCGGGCGTTTCCGGGCCCCGGCCGGCGTGCACGTCGTGGTCGCGCAGGTCGTGGACGACCCCGGCGTCACGCTCCCGGACGGCGCGGACGCGGTCGTGTCCGCCCTCGGCAAGCGCTCCGCCAAGGACCCCGCGCCCGTCTGCACCGACGGCGTCAGGAATCTCGTCGCGGCCATGCGGCGGAAGGGCGTGCGCCGCATCGTCGCCGTCTCCGCCTCCCCCGTGCTGCGGACGGGTTACGGCGAGCCCTGGTGGTTCCGTCGCGTCGTCCGGCCGGCGGTCCACCGGCTCGGCCGGGACCTCTACGCCGACCTCGAGGGGATGGAACGGACCCTGCGGGCGGCCGACGCCGACCTCGACTGGACGGTGCTGCGGCCCGGGTACCTCGTCGACCATCCGGCCGCGGGCTACCGGCTCGTGCAGGACGCGAACGCCGTCGGGAACGTGCACCGGGCGGACCTCGCCGCAGCCCTCCTGAGCGTCGTCGGCGACCCCGCCACGGCCGGCCACGCGTACGGCCTCGCGAGCGCGGCGTCGTGAGCGCGGGAGCCGGGACGGGTCGCCGGGACGCGCTGCTGCGGGTCGGGTTCGTCGCCGACGGCGTGTTCAAGCTCGCGACCGCGGCCCTGTACCTCGCGCTCGCGGGGTGGTTCGCGACCCGGGTGCACGCGCCCGCCGCGCTGGTCGTGGGAACGGCCGCCGTCCTCGTCCTCTGCGGTGCGGCCGAGGTCGCGCTCGCCCGCACCGGAGCGGTGCGCCGCTCCACCCGCCTCCTGGTCGGGTACGACGCGGGGTGGGCCGTCGTGACGGTGGGCGCCGTGCTGCTGGCCTGGTCAGAAACCCCGGGCGGCGGCGTCCTCTGGTTCGCCTACCAGGCCCTCGCCGCAGCCGGTCTCGGCGCCGCGACCCTTGCGGCCCTCCGCCGCGAGCGCGGCGGAGGGTAGGCGCGCCTCGAGCGCGGGCCACGCAAGGGCTCAGCCGGCCGACGCGGCGGTCTGGGCCGTCTGCGCCGACTGCGGCGTCACCGGGCTGGCGGGCGTCGACGCCGTCACCGGGCTGGCGGGCGTCTGGGCCGTCTGAGCCGTCGGCGCGCTCTGGACGGACGCCGCGGTGCCGGCGGTCTGCGTCGTCGGAGCCGTCGAGGGCGTGGCGACCGACCCGGCCGTCACGGTCGTGATCGACGTGCCGTTCTGCACGGCCGCGGGCGACGGGCCCGCCGGGCCGGTCGCCGTGGCGGAGTCCGTCGTCGTGCCGTCGTCACCCACCTGGACGGCTGACGCGACGACCTCGTCCGACGGGGCACGGTCGAACGTGCCCTGTGCCGCGGCGACGCCGGCGCCCAGGCCGACCGCGCCGAGGGCTCCCGTGACGATCCATGTGCTGCGTGCCTTCATCGTTCTGCTCCTTCGTCCGGTGCTCGGTCGTGGCGATGGTCGTGCGGTGGGCGGGTCGTCCCCTGCCCCACTGGTTCCCAGCCTGGGTGGCGCCGGTGAGAGCGCCGGGAGCCGCGCATGAGAGGTCTCTCAGACTTCGGCCGCCGCGCCGACGAGCCGCTCGGCGACGGCGAGGAACGCCTCGGCCGTCGCGGCGTCCTGCGTCCCGGCGGCGAGCGAGACGACGACCGCCGCGGCGCGAGCCCGCAGCAGCGCCGGGTCGACCTCGGCGTCGAAGGCGGCGAGCCATCGCCGCACCAGCCCGCCCACCCCGGCGTACGCGGCCGGGTCGAGCACGGGCAGCACGGCGAGGTGCGCGACGGCGCACGCCAGGTCGTCCACGAGGTGACCCGGCCCGAGCGTGTCGACGTCCAGCACGGCACCGACCCGCGGCGCCACCGCCCGGCCCGACGGGGATGCCGCCGCGACGGGGGCCGGCTCCAGCAGCAGGTTCGCGGCGTGCAGGTCGCCGTGCGTCACGCCCAGCGGGCCGGGGTCGCCGGCCGCGGCCGCGGCGCGGATCCGGGCGGCCAGGCCCTCCATGCGCTCGGCGGGCACGCCCTGCACGGAGACGACCGCGTGGGCGTAGCGCCCGAGGCGGTCGGCCCACGCCGGGCGGCGGGGCAGGGCCCGGCCCGCCCCTGGCAGCCTGGTCGCGACGCGCAGCACCTCGGCCGGGTCCAGGCACGCCGCCTGCGCGGCGGCCGGCGTCCCGGCGATCCGCTCGGCGACCGACACCCCCGGCACCTCCTCGAGGAGCACGACGCCGTCGGCCGACCAGGTGAGGACGCGCGGGGCGACGACCGCCGCCGCCCGCGGGTGTCCCGCGAACAGCGCGTGCCGACGCACCAGGTCGCCCACCTTCGAGGGCCGCACCACCTTGACGTACGCCGTCCCGACCCGCTCCGCGGCCGAGCCGCCGGCGGCGCCGGCGTCGCCGGTCCGGGCCCGCAGCACGGCACGGCGCAGCGGCCGGTACGTGACCGTCTCGAGCGACCGGACGGCGACGTCCAGGCCCGCGTCACGGAGCCGGCCCTCCACCCGGGACGGCGTGCTGCCCGCCTCGAGCCCCGGCAGCGCGGGGTCGTGGGGGTGGCGCCACACGTGCAGGGCACGCGCGCCGTCGTCGAGCCGCACGACGCCGGGGCCCGGACCGTCGCCGCGGTCGCCCGCGCCTCGAGCGCGACGGAACGACGTGTCCGGGGCGCTCGTGGCGAACAGGTGCTCCGTCACGCGGACCGCGCCGTCACCCGTGCCGCGGCGGGCCACGACCTCGTACGCGACCGTCACCTCCGCCCCCGGCCGCGCGTGCACCTGCCGCACGGACCACGACTCCACGCCGGCGCCGTCCGCGGCGAGCGCCGCGGCCAGCACGTCGCCCGCGGCGTCGCCCGTGAGCAGGTCCAGCCAGGCGGGATGGTCCGCGGGCGCGGTCGGGGCGGTGGTCGGCATGACCCCAGACGACCAGGCGGCCGGGAGCCCACGGTGAGACGCCGATGAGAGCCGTCTCATCGACCCGCGCCGCCCGAGCCCCGAGCGCCTCCCGGGTCGAAGCCTCGGCGCCGGAGTGGTCCCGCAGGACCATCCCCCGCGGCACCACGGGCGGACGCGCAGCCCTCCGCCCCGGCGTAGCGTTCCGGGCATGGACCGCGGCCCCCTCGACCGATGGCGCCCCCGGTTGTTCCTGGCGCTGACGCTCGCCGTCGTGGTGACGGTCGGGACGCTCGGGGCGTCGCACTGGCAGCCGGGGGCCCGCGACCTGGACGCGCTGGGGATGCTCCTGGCGCTGGTCGGCCCCGTGGTCCTGCTGACGCTGCCCCGCCGCCCGGTCCTGGCGGTGCTGCTGGCGGTCGGCGCGATCGGCTCCTACCTCGCCCTCGGGTACGCGTGGGGCCCTGCGATCGGCGGAGCGGTCGGCGTGCTCGTCATGGTGCTGCTCACCGGGCCGGCGGCCCGGGCCCGCGTGATCGCCTGGTCGGGCGCCGCGCTGATGTGGGGCGCGGTGGTCGCGGCGGCGGCCCTGCGCGACGACCCGGCCCGCCTCGCCGGGCTGCTCGGCGGGGCCGCGTGGACCGCCGTCGCGCTGCTGGTCGCGACCGGGATCCGGGAGCGCGTGGCGCGCGCCGCCGCCCTGCGCGCGGCCCGCGCGGAGCGGGAACGCACGGCCGTCGCCACCGAGCGGCTGCGCATCGCGCGCGAGCTGCACGACGTCCTCGCCCACTCGCTGTCCGCGATCCACGTGCAGGCCGGGGTGGGGCTGCACCTGCTGGACCGCGACACCGAGCAGGCACGGTCGGCGCTGGCGTCGATCAAGACCACGAGCCGCGACGCGCTGGACGAGGTGCGCGCGGTGCTCGGCATCGTGCGGGGCGAGGACCCGGCGGGAGACACCGTCCCGGCCGAGCCCCGCACGCCCACCTGGGACCTCGGCGCCCTCCCCCGGCTGGCCGAGCCCCTGCGCGCCCGAGGCGTGGCGGTCCGCTTCGACGTCGATCCCGCGCTGCGTCCCGACGGCGCCGTGCCCGCCCACCTCGCGGGCGTCGCGTTCCGCGTGGTCCAGGAGGCGCTCACCAACGTGGGCCGGCACGCCCCGCGCGCCCGGTCCGTCGTCGTGCGCGTGGCGCGCGACGGCCCGGTGCTGCGGGTCACCGTGGCCGACGACGGCGGCCCGGCCGGGCCGCTCGACGAGAACCGGCCCGGCTACGGCCTGCGGGGCATGCGCGAACGGGTCGAGGGCGCCGGCGGCACGCTGCGCACGGGCCACCACGGGACGGGGGCCGCCGGCGCGGGCGTCGGGTACGTCGTCGACGCGGCGGTCCCGCTCGGTGCCGCGCCCGCCGCCGACGGGCCGGGCCGCGGGAGCGACCGACCCGACGCTGAGCCCGACCGCTCAGGAGGAGACGCATGATCCGGGTGCTGCTGGCCGACGACCAGGCGCTGGTGCGCGGCGGGTTCCGTGCGCTGCTGGACGCCGAGGACGACATGACCGTGGTCGCCGAGGCCGCGACGGGCGACGAGGCCGCCCGGCTCGCGCTCGAGCTGCTGCCCGACGTCGTGCTGATGGACGTGCGCATGCCCGGGACCGACGGCCTGGAGGCCACCCGCCGCATCGTCGCCGACCCTCGGGCGGGCGAGGTGCACGTGGTGGTCGTGACGACCTTCGAGCTGGACGAGTACGTGGCCGAGGCGATCCGTGGCGGCGCGAGCGGCTTCCTGGTCAAGGACACCGAGCCCGCGGACCTGGTGCGGGCGGTGCGGGTGGCCGCGGCGGGCGACGCCCTGCTGTCCCCCGGTGTCACGCGCCGGCTGCTCGCGCGCGTGGCCGACGCGACCCGCGACGTGCCGCCACCGCCGGGCCTGGGCGAGCTGACCGCCCGCGAGCGCGAGGTGCTGGTGGAGGTGGCGGGCGGGCTGTCCAACGACGAGATCGCGCGCGCCCTCTACCTGTCGGAGTCGACCGTCAAGACGCACGTCTCCCGGGTCATGGCCAAGCTCGGCGCGCGTGACCGCGCGCAGCTCGTCGTCGCCGCGTACGAGGGCGGGGTCGTCCGCCCGGGCTGGTCGGCCTGAGCCCGGCCGACCGGCACGACGGGACGACGCAGGTCGGTACGGCGGGCTGACGACGCGGGCCCCCTGTCAGAGCGACGGTGGTGGTCGAGGGCCCGCACCGGGCGGGCCCACCGTCACGAGGAGTCCACGATGCTCTCCACTGCCACCGCGATCGCCGCCCCGGCGGCCCTCGCCGCGCACCCCTACGCCTCCGGCGGCGGGCCGGGCTGGTGGATCGTCTTCCCGATCCTGTGGTTCCTGCTCTTCGCCACCGTCGTCCTCCTGATCGCGCGGCGCGCGCGCCGGTACGGGCCGCCGTGGGCCCGCGGGGGCGCCGGCGGGGTCGGCGTCCTGGGCGAGCGGTTCGCTCGCGGCGAGATCGACGAGGCCGAGTACCGCCAGCGGCTGGCCGTCCTGCGGGAGGACCGCCGCTGACGGACCGGCCTTCCAGCACGCGATCCCTCGCGTCATCACACCCGATGACGCGAGGGATCACGTGCTGGAAGGCATGTCCATGGTCGTGGGGAGACGGCGGGCAACGTTTCCGCGTCGTCGTGCGTCTGAGCAGGTGAACGGCCGACGACAGGTCACGACACGGTGACGATCAGGACACGACCGGAGCGCTGCGTTCGCGTTGCGGGCACCCACGGGGCACGGTGGTTACCCCGCGGCGCCCCTCGTGCGCCGCCCACCGGCGCGGAAGGGGCAGGATGCGTACGGTTCCCAGGTCATGGCGGCGCCGGGCGGCGACGCTCGTCGGCGTGCCGGTGGCACTCGTGCTGGTGCTCGGCGGCTGCGCGCCGCTCTCGGGCGAGACGGAGCCGCAGCCGGGCTCCGCACCGACGGCGGAGTCGACCACCGCGACCACCGCGCCGTCCTCCGACCCGTCCGGGTCGGACGACGGGGTCCTGGGGTCCGCGCCCGACCCGTCGGCCGACGCCGCGCAGGAGCGCGCCGACCGGGAGGCGCAGGAGAAGGCCGACCAGGAGAAGGCCGAGCAGGAGGCCGCGGACAAGGAGGCGGCCGAGAAGAAGGCGAAGAAGGCCGCCGAGAAGAAGGCCGCCGAGGAGGCTGCCGCCCAGGAGCAGGCCGAGCAGGAGGCCGCGGAGAAGAAGGCCGCGGAGGAACGCGACAAGATGCTCGAGTACGGCGACTCGGGCGAGCGGGTGCTCGCGCTGCAGGAGCGGCTGCAGGAGCTGGGCTACTTCCTGCAGGACGCCGACGGCAGCTTCGGCCCCGCCACGCAGCAGGCCGTGTGGGCGCTGCAGAAGGCCGCCGGTCAGTACCGGGACGGCGTCGTCGGCCCCAAGACGCAGGCCGCGCTGGACGACGGCCTCCGCCCGTCCGCACAGACGTCGTCGGGCAAGGCGATCGAGATCGACCTGGACAAGCAGCTGCTGATGGCCGTCGAGGACGGCAAGGTCACCCGGATCGTCAACGCGTCGTCGGGCAACGGCGAGACGTACGAGGCCAAGGGCCGCACGTACCACGCGACGACGCCCCGCGGCTCGTTCGCCGTGTACATGGAGCGCAACGGCATGCACGAGTCCACCCTCGAGCTGGGATCGATGTACCGGCCGAAGTACTTCTCGGGCGGGTACGCGGTGCACGGCTCCCCGTCCATCCCGCCGTACCCGGCGTCGCACGGCTGCGTGCGCGTGTCGAACTCGGCGATGAACTGGCTGTGGGACTCCTGGGGCATGCCGAAGGGCACGCCCGTCGTCCTCTACTGACGCCGGCCGGTGGGGCCAACCCGTTGTGAGCGCGATTTCGGGGACTATCGCACGGGCGATAGTCCCCGAAATCGCGCTTACAACTGCTACAGGGCGGTGCCGACCAGGACCGGCTCGGGCTCGAGGTCGATGCCGAAGGTGTCCCGCACGCCGTCGCGGACGGCGCGGGCCAGGGCCACGAGGTCGGCCGCCGTCGCCCCGCCGCGGTTGGTCAGCGCGAGCGTGTGCCGCGTCGACAGGCGCGCCGGGCTGTGCTCGCCCGCGAGGCCGAAGCCCTTGGTGAACCCGGCCCGCTCGATGAGCCAGGCGGCGCTGGTCTTCACGAGCGTGGGGTCGACGACGCCGAGGCTGGGGCGCACCGTGGACTCGGGCGTCGCGGAGCGGACCGGGAAGCGCGGCGCGTCGTCGGGCAGCTCGTCCGCCGCCTCGGCGGGCAGCACGGGGTTGGTGAAGAACGAGCCGGCGGACCAGCGGTCGTGGTCGGGCGTCGCCGCACCACCCACGCCGTCGAGCAGCATGCCCTTGCCGCCGCGCAGCTCCAGCACGGCCTCGCGCACCGCGGCCGAGGGCGCCCGCTCCCCCACCTCGACGCCGAGGCGCCGGGCGAGCTCGCCGTAACCGATCGGCGCGGACAGGTTGCCGAGCCGCATCTGCAGGTTCACCTCGAGCACCACGTACCGCGGCGTGGGGTACCAGGGTGCGCCGTCGCCGCCGTCCACCCGCATCGTCCGCTTGAGGAGCGACGTGCGGTACCCGAAGCCGAGCCCGCTGAGCGGGAACGTCCTGCGGCTGCCGGTGGCCCGGTCCCAGGTGACCACCGACGCCACGACGCCGGAGACCTCCTGGCCGTACGCGCCGATGTTCTGCACGGGGGCCGCTCCGACGGTGCCGGGGATGCCGGACAGCGCCTCGACCCCCACCCACTCGTTGGCCACGGCCTCGGCCACGAAGGCGTCCCAGTCCTGCCCGGCGGGCAGGCGCAGGCTGGCCCCGCCGCACGCACCGTCGGTGCCGCAGGAGTCCTCCAGGTCGGCGTCGAGGCCCTGGCGCACGTCGCGCACGACGACGCCCGCGAACCCCTCGTCCGCGACCAGCAGGTTGGACCCGCCGCCGATCACCAGCAGCGGCCGGTCGGCGTCGTCCGCCGCGCGCACCGCGTCGATCAGCTCGGCTTCGGTCTCCGCCTCCACGTAGTCGTCCACCGGCCCGCCGACGCGCAGCGTCGTCAGCTCGGAGAGGGCGGGGGTCGACGACCCGGGGTCGTCGGCGGAGGAGGTGCGCAGGGTCGACAGGCTCACTCGTCCAGCGTACGCGCCGGGCCGGGGACCGCCGGAAGGGGCTTGGCCGCCCCTGCGACGAACAGCCCGACCGCCACGGGCACGGCCAGCACCAGCAGCGCCTCCCGGTAGCCGACGTGCTCGGCGAGGAAGCCGATGAGCGCCGGGCCCACGAAGAACGCCGAGTAGCCGACGGTCGAGACCACCGAGACGCGCAGCGCGGCCCGGCGGGGGTCGTCCGACGCGGCGGACATGCCGAGCGGGAACCCGAGCGACGCGCCCGCGCCCCAGATCGCCACGCCCACCAGCGCCACCCACAGCGTGGGCACGAGCGCGAAGACGAGCACGCCGACGAGGGCGGCCGCGCCGCACGCCCGCAGCATCGGCACCCGCCCGAAGCGGTCGATCAGCGACGTGCCCGCCAGCCGCGCGAGCGTCATCGCGCAGAGGAAGATCGCGAGGGCGATCGCGCCCGTCGCCTCGCCGGTGCCGAAGCCGTCCACGACGGCGAGGCCCACCCAGTCGTTCGCGGCACCCTCGGTGAGCGCGGCGGCGAGCACGACCAGCCCGACCAGCAGCGTGCGCGACTCGCGCCAGGTGGCCAGGGTGTCGCGCAGCGTGTGCCCGGTGCCGGTGTCGACGCCCGTCGCGGGGTCCGCCTGGGTGTCCGGGGCCGCCGTGCCCTCGGCCGCGCCGTGCGCCGTCGGCTCGAAGAACCGCACGCAGGCGACGACCACCAGCAGGTCGATCACCATCACCGTGATGACGTGGGCCGGCAGCGACACGCCGGCGTGCGCGGCCAGCGCGCCGATGCCGGCGCCCGCGACGGTGCCCAGCGAGAAGCCGGCGTGGAAGCGGGGCATGACCGACCGCCCCAGACGCTGCTCGACGACGGCGCCCTCGAGATTCATCGCCGCGTCCCAGATGCCCACGCCCATGCCGCCGAGGAAGAGCCCGACGCGTACCAGCAGCGGCTGGTCGGCGTCGACGGCGAGCGTGGTGACGGTGAAGCCCACGGCCGCCAGGGCGGCGAAGGCCACGCAGGTGCGGGCCGCGCCGAGCCGGGAGGCGATCATCCCCGAGAGCGGCAGGGCGATCATCGACCCGATCGCGCCGGTGAGCAGCAGCAGACCCATCTCGGACTCGGTGAAGCCGAGCCCGTCGCGGACGGCGGGGATGCGCGCGGCCCAGGTGGACATCCCCACCCCGGCGACGACGAAGACGACGAAGACGGCCCAGGCGGCGCGGACGGCGTGCGGCGGCGGGGACGTGCGCTGCCGCGGAGGCTCGGTGGTCACGGTCCGACGTTTCCGGATCAGGACCCGCCGGTCAAATCGATTCGAGCACGGGGGCGCCGGCGCGGGTAGGCTGACGCCCCGACACCGCCGGAAGGAGCCCCATGGGTCGCAGCCACGGCACCCGACCGACGCTCGCGCGGGTGGCCGAGCTCGCAGGCGTCTCGGTCTCCACCGCGTCGCTCGCGTTCTCCGGCGCGGGTCCGATCACCGCCGAGACCCGTGACAAGGTGCTCGCCGCCGCCGCCGAGCTGGGCTACTCCGGCCCCAACCCGCTGGGCCGGCAGCTCCGCTCGGGCCGCTCCGGGATCGTGGGCGTCGTCATCGGCGACCAGCCCGGCCGGGCGTTCCGCGACCCGGTCGCGGTCAAGGTGCTCGACGGCCTGGTCGACGTGCTGGGCACCGAGGGGCTGGGCGTCCTGCTCATCCCCGGGGTGCTCTCGGCCGGGGTCCCCGCCGGGGGATCGGGCGACGCCCCGGCTCTCCCGCCCGTCGTCGACCCGCTGCTCGAGTCCGCCGCCATGGACGTGGCCGTCCTCGTGTGGGGCGTGCTGACCGACGACGCGACCCTCGCCGCGCTGAGGCGCCGGGACGTCCCCGTCGTCGTCGGCGAGGGCGGGCGCGTCGACGGGGCCCCGCTCGTCGCGCTCGACGACCGGGCGGGCACCGCCCAGGCCGTGCGCCATCTCAAGGACCTGGGCCACACCCGCATCGCCGAGATCACGCTGCCCCTCGACGCCGCCGAGCGGTCCGGGCCGATCGACGCCGCCCGGCTCGCGCAGGCGGACCGCACGTCGACGCGCCACCGACTGGAGGGGGTGCGCGACGAGGTCGAGCCGGTCATCTCCTGGGAGACGCCCGCCTCGCTCGTGGAGCACGGACGGGACGCCGCCACGGAGATCCTCGGCGCCTGGGTGCCGGACACCGAGCGGCCGACGGCGATCGTCGCCCACTCCGACCTGCTCGCCGCGGGCGCGGTCATCGCGGCGCGCGAGCTCGGCCTGCGCGTGCCGGACGACGTGTCGATCGCGGGCTTCGACGGCATCGACCTGCCCTGGCTCTCCCCCGACGTGCTGACCAGCGTGCACCAGCCGCTGCAGGCCAAGGGCGCCGCGCTGGGCCACGCCGTCCTCGGCGTGCTGGCCGGCGAGGAGCCGACCTGCACGACGCTGCCCGTGGAGCTCGTGCCCGGCACCACGACGGGGCCGGCGCCCGCCTGACCCGACCTCTCAGCGCACCTCTTAGCGCGCCCCTCGGTGCGCTCCGACGAGGCCCGCCTCCGTGAGGAGCGCCGCCGCGCGCTCGCGGGTGCAGAAGGCCAGCACCGCCTCCTTGGGACCCTGCGGCGACTCGAAACGCACCGTCCCGGCGGGCTCGAAGCCGAACGCCGCCATGCGCCGGACGGCCGCCCGGTTGCCGGCGTCCGGCTCCGCCACCAGGCGCTCCGTGCCCGGCTCGGCGAACGCGAACGCCAGCACGGCCGGCCCGACGACGGCCCACGGCTGGACGCCGTACCGCTCGGCCGGGCCGTCGCCCCCCTTGAAGAAGTGCAGCCCGAGGTCCCCGGGCTGCGCGTCGTAGGCCGTCGAGACCGGGTCGTCCTCCGGGTGGTAGAGCTGCACCAGGACCACCGGCTCGCCGTCCCAGCGCACCAGGTAGGCGTGGTGCGTGGGCAGGGAGTCGACGAACGCGTACGTGGCGGTCAGGTCCTCGCGGCTCAGGCCGGCCAGCCCCCAGAAGCCCGCGTGCGGGCGGTTCACCCACTCGTGCAGGAGTTCGACGTCGGCCACCGGGTCCAGGACGTGTGCGGTGACGGTGCCTGCGCCCGGCAGCTCGGCCCGCCACACCTCGCCGCCGCGGTCGCCGGTCAGGAGTCGGGTCTGGTCGGTCATGCGCCCTCCGGGACGGGTTCGGGGCGCAGGCGCGCCCAGTCGGTCTCGATCTCGACGGTGCGGGCCTCGGCCCACGCCGGGTGCTGGTCGGCGAAGTGCGGGGAGCGAGGGTCGCCGGAGGCGCCGAACGGCACGCCCCAGCGGCTGCGGCGCCGGTCGCCCAGGTCCCACACCCAGCGCGCCACGGAGCCGCGCGAGGCCGCGTCGGTCACGCCGGGCACGCCCCCCGTGCAGCGCACCGTGTCGCCGGCCCCGCCGAGCGAGCGCGTGAGCGCCGCCGGCACGGTGGGCGCCGCCGTGCCGGGCACGAGGCCGAGGACGTGCAGGGGCGCCAGGCGGTGCAGGTCGCCCCAGGTCACGTCGTCGTCGGCGACGTCCGCGAGCGCCTCGGCGGCATGGCGCCGGCCGTCGACTGCTCCCGAGGAGAGCACGGCGGAGAGCGCGTCGCCCACGCGCGCGACGACGTCGAGCCAGGGCGCGAAGACCGCCGGCAGCGCAGGCGGCTCGTGCAGCGGAGCGAGCGCCGGGTCGGCGGCGACGCGCCGCACGAGGGCGTGCCGCCACCGCGCGAACAGGGCGGCGCCGACGTCGTCCGCGTCCATGCGGGCCCCCGCCCCCACCCACGACCGGAGACGGTCCGCGCGACGGTCCGCGCACCCGTCCAGCCAGGCGACGAGGGGCGCCGCCCCGGCGTCGCACGTGTCGGCGAGCACGCGCTCCTGGGCGGACGCCGTCTCGCCCCCCGGCGGCGGCTCGGCGAGCAGGGCGCGCACGCGGTCCCCACGGTGCGGCGCGTACGCGTGGCCGAGGTCGAGCTCCGGGCGGGCCGGCCGGTCGTTGGCGTCCACCGCCACGCCGTCGACGGCGACCGGGGCGGCCGACGCACGCCACCGCACGTCGTCGTCTCCCGGGGGCACGGGCGCGGGGAGCGCCCGGGCGGCCGGGCCCACGACCGGCACCCGGCCGGCGGTGAGGCTCAGCACCTCGCCGGTGGCGTCGGCGGCGAGCACCCGGTTCACGGGGTCGACCCACCCGGCGAACGCCGCGGCGACGTCGCGCGCCGTCCGCACGTGCTGCAGCTCCCGCCACGCGGCGACCCCGGCGTCGGCGGTGAGGCGCACCGGCCAGCGCAGGCTGTGCCGGCCGGTGACCAGCGGCCCGCGGGGCGTCTCGGCCCAGCGGGCGTCCACCGGCTCACCCCCGCGCACCGCCACGCTCTCGGCGCCCGACGCGACGGCGCGCGCCGACGCCTCCGCCTCGTCCTGCCCCTCCGCGAACAGCTCCACGTGGTGCGCCAGCGCGTTGGTGATGCCCCAGGCGACCCCTCCGCCGGCCGCGTCGCCCGGCACGGCGTGGCCGAGGTGCAGCACCCCGGGGACTCCTGGGAACGCGAGCCCGACGACGTCGTGACCCGGTCGCGCGAGCCGGACCTGCTGGTACACACCGGGCAGCTCGAGGAGCCGGTGGGGGTCGCCGGCCAGCAGCGGCGCGCCCGACGCCGTCCGCGACCCGTGCAGCGCCCACGCGTTCGACCCGGACGACGGACCGCCGTCCCCGACGTCGCGGCGACGCCCCCACCACCCGACCGCCTCGGCACCGAACGTGGGCCCGAGCGTGCGGTCCACGTGCTCGCGCCACAGCAGGTGGGGGAAACCGCTGAACAGCACGTGGTGCACCAGGAAGGTGCCGACCGGCGTCCACGGGTGCCAGGGCTCCGGCTCGGGCAGCGGGGCGCCACCGAGCGCGCGGGCCAGCTCGGCGCGCTCCGGGGTGTCCCGGCCGCCGGCGTCGAGCCCGGCCTGGACACCGTCCGCGTACGCCGTCAGCCAGGCCTGCTCCGGCTCCGCGAGCGCCGCCCAGACCCGCCGGGTGGTGTCCGCGAGGCGGACCCGCACGGCGAACAGGTCCCACTCGAGGCCCGCGGCGCCGACGTGCGCGGCCAGCCGCGCCTCGCCGTACCAGCGGTCCACCTCGAGCTGCCACCCGCGGTCCAGGGCGGTGACGTAGCCCTGCCCGTGGGCGAGGTCCGCCTCGGAGCCCGCCCGCACGTGGGGCACGCCCCAGCGGTCGCGGAACAGCTCGAACCGGCGGCGCCGGCCGTCGCTCACGGCGCCACCGGGACGTCCACCGCGCGCGCGACCGGGTTCGCCATCGTGCCGGCGTACAGCAGGGAGGCGGACTGGTCGGTCAGGTCCACCATCTGCAGCGTGTTGCGCAGCTGCAGCCGGTTGAGGCACGAGTGCGCGAAGCGCGGCGCCCGCAGGTCGACGCCCGTGCCGCCGCGGGGGGCGAGGTCGGGATGCTCGGCCCCGTGCCGGTCGACGACGTCGGCCACGACCGCCCAGAACCGGTCCTCGCCGAGCACGCCGTCCACCGCGAGGATGCCGGCGAGGTGGCGCAGCACGCCGTCGAAGACGTCGGTGAAGATCGCGAGGGCCTTCTCGTCGTCGTCCACCACCGACCGCACCCGCTCCACGCCCGGCGGCAGGGCCCGCTCGCCCAGGACGGCGATCTCCTCGCCGATGTCCTTCATGAGCACCCGGCGCACCACGCCGTCACGCAGCACGAGGACGAGGTTCTCCCCGTGCGGCATGAACGCGAGGTCGTACGCGCGCAGGCAGTGCACCAGCGGGTACAGGTAGGCGTCGAGGTAGGCGCGCAGCCAGGCCTCGGGCGCGATGCCGGACGCGCGCACGAGCGCCGTCGCGAGCGACCTGCCCGACGCGTCTCGGTGCAGCAGGCTCGCCATGGTGGCCAGGCGCTCCCCGGGGCCGGTGCGGGGCACCGGCGACTCGCGCCAGAGGGCGGCGAGCATCTTGCGGTGCGCGCTCGGGTGGGCGGTGCGGTGGTAGACGTCGCCGGTGTACCCGACCGACGCGCGCTCGCGCAGCACGCCGAACCCGGCCTCCCGCAGCGTGGCGTCGCCGTCGACGACGCCGGCCACCCAGTCGTTGATCGCGGGGGTCGCCCGCATGTACGCCGGGGAGAGCCCGCGGAGGAATCCCATGTTCTGGATCGCGAGCGCCACCTTGACGTAGTGCCGCTCCGGCCGGGTGCGGTTGAACATCGTGCGGATGGACTGCTGGGGCTGGTACTCGTCGGCGCCCGGCCCCAGGGGCACGAGGTCGCCGCGCGCGACGTCGGCCGCGAACGTGATCGGCACCCGGTGCTGCCACTGCCACGGGTGCACCGGCAGGTAGAGATAGTCGGCCGGGTCCAGGCCGCGCGCGGCCAGCCGGTGGGCGAACGCCGCCCGCTCGGCGCCCGACAGCTCGCCGCCGTACAGACCGTCCTCGGTGAGCCCGTCGCCGACGGCGAGGTGCGTGTGCTCGCGCCGCGCGGCCAGCCACGTCAGCCGCGTGCGTGCGCCCCGTTCCGGTGCGTACGCCCGGTAGTCGTCGAGGGAGAACCCGATGCGGCCATTGTTCGCCAGGAAGCCGGGGTGCCCCTCCGTCATCGCCGCCTCGGTGGCCTGGAAGGCGTCCGCGCGGAGGCGGTCGTCCTCCTGCGCGTCGACCTCCTCGGGGAGCAGGTCCGCGAGCAGCTCGGGGACCTGGGGCGACGCCCCGGTCAGCTCGCGGTCGCGCTTGGCGCACGCCGCGGCGAGGGTGGACGACAGCTCCTCCAGGTACGTCGCGACGAGGTCGTCGGGGATCCGCAGCAGCGGCTGCAGCTCGGCCACGAGCCGCAGCGCGTCCACGGGCAGCTCGGCCCCGTCCCCCGCCGCGGTGCGGACGATCGACGCCGGGTCGACCACCCAGTGCTCCAGCGCGAACGTGCGCGCGGCGAACCGGTAGGTCACGCCGTCGAGCGCGAGCGCGTATCGCCGCGCACCCCCCGACGAGTCGCCGCGAACGGGCTCCGGTCGGAAGAGGCGTTCGTGCGCCAGCTCGGCGAGCGCCTTGGCGGCCAGGTGCCGGTGGGCGTGCTCCGCGAGCTCGGCCCGCAGGTGCGGCGCGAGCGCGGGCCCGCCGTCGCGGCCCGCGAGGGTGCCGAGCGGGGAGGCGGCGAAGTCCGCGCGGGTGCAGACGCTCAGCGCCGCCCGCTTGGTGTGACCCCCGTCCGTGACCTCGACCTCGCGCAGCACCCGGAAACCCGCGGCGGCGTTCTTGGCGGCGACGGCGCGGTTGCGCACGTCCGGCTCGACGACGACCCGGGCCGCCCCCCTGCCCACGGGCGCCGGGGCGAGGCAGAACCGCACCACGGCCGCCATGACCGCGTCCGTCAGGCCGGGCACGCGTGAGGCCGGGTCGTGCGGCGGCGGCGCGACGAGCAGGTGCATGCCCAGGTCGCCGGCCTCGGCGTCGTGCACACCGGCGAGCAGCACGCGCGCCGGGTCGTAGGTCTCGGCGTAGAACGCCGGGCGGCCGTCCACGCGGCCGAGCCAGCCGTCCTGGTGCGGGTCGTCGGCGACGTCGGCGAGGTAGTCCCGCACGTCGGCGGCGGTCAGGTGCCCCATGCGCCAGAAGGCGGACGCCGGGTGCGTCAGCCAGCGGTGCAGGGTGGCGGCGTCGCGCGCCGGGTCGACCGGCTCGAGCGCCACGGCGTCCGGGGCGAGGCGTGCAGGCGCCACGGCACGGGCCGCGACGGGTCCGGTGAGCGTGCTCATCGCGCCACCTCCGACGTCCGCGGGGCTGCCGGCCGCGCGGCGGAGGGCGCGCCGTCGGGCAGGCCGAAGGTCTGGAACGCGATCCGCCGCTCGATCGGGTACGGCTCACGGCCGGTGACCTGCGCCAGGATCACGGAGTTGCGCCACGGCGCGAAGCCCAGGTCGGGGGCGGTGACGCCGTGCGTGTGCGCCTCCGTGCCGCCCACGTGCAGCCGCCCGCCCGCGCCGGCGGTGTAGTCGCGGGCCACGTCCACGCGGCCGAGCTCGTCGAGGTCCACCAGCCCCGGCGCCACGAAGCCGGGCACCCCGGAGCCGTAGCCCGTGGCCGCGACGACGGCGCGCGTGCGGTGCTCGGCCGTCGTCCCGAGCTGGCCGTGCCGCAGGGTCAGCACGTGCTCCCCCGCCCCGCCCGCGCCCTCGGGGTCGAAGCGCGCCGCGACCACCTCCGTGTCGGACAGGAGCGTGGTGGGCACCTGTCGACCGAGGGCCGACTTGCGGTAGAGGGTGTCGTAGATGTCGTCGACCAGGTCGCCGCTGATGCCCTTGTACAGGCCGCGCTGCTCGCGGCCGAGGATCTCGCGCAGCTCGGGGGGCAACGCCCGGTAGTGGTCGGTGTACTCGGGCGAGGTCATCTCGAGCGTGAGCTTCGTGTACTCCATCGGGAAGAAGCGCGGCGAGCGCGTCACCCAGTCCACCCGGAGCCCGCCCGGCGTCGTGTCCTCGAGCAGGTCGCGGTACACCTCGGCGGCCGACTGCCCGGACCCGACGACGGTGACCGCCCCGGACGCGGCCAGCGCGTCGCGGTGCGGCAGGTAGTCGGCGCTGTGCACCACGGGCCCGGCGCCCGGGTCCTGGGCCGCCTCCGCGGCGAGGGCGGCGAGCGGGCCGGGGAGCTGCGGCGTCGTGCCGACGCCGAGGACCACGTGCCGCGCGCGGTACGTCTCGTCGCTCCCGTCGGCCAGGCGAGCCGTGACGACCAGGTCGCCCGACCCCTCGTCCCGGGCGACGGCCGTGACCTCCCGCCCCCAGCGCAGGGTGGTGAGCCGCTCGGCCACCCACCGGCAGTACTGGTCGTACTCGGCACGCAGCGGGTAGAACGACTCCCGGATGTAGAACGGGTAGAGCCGCCCGGTGGCCTTGAGGAACGCCAGGAACGAGTACGGCGACGTCGGGTCGGCCATCGTCACCAGGTCCGCCAGGAACGGCACCTGGATCGTGGCGCCCTCCAGCATCATGCCCGGGTGCCAGGAGAACCCGTCGCGCCGGTCGAGGAACACGGCGTCGACGTCGCCCAGCGGGTCGGCGAGCGCCGCGAGGCCCAGGTTGAACGGCCCGATGCCGACGCCGAGGACGTCGTAGGTGCGGGTCATCGGACCGGCTCCGCGAGCAGGGGGCGGGCGGGGAGCCGGGGATGGTTCCCGCGGCACGGTGGCGCGTCGTCGGTGGACAGCTCCTCCCCGGCGAGCAGGCCGTGGGCGGTGGCACGCACCAGGTCGAGCACTCCGCGGACGTCGTCCACGGTGGCGTCGGGGTTGAGCAGGGTGAGCTTGAGGCACGGGCGGCCGTCGACCACGGTCTTGGCGACCAGCGCGCGACCCGACTCGAACAGCACGCGCCGCACGCGGGGCACGAGGGCGTCCGCGCGGGCGTCGTCCACGCCGTCGGGCTGGTAGCGGAACAGCACGGTGGACAGGTCCGTCGGCGCGAGGAGCCTCAGCTCGGGGTCGTCCGCGAGGTCGGCGTGCACGGCCGCCGCGAGGTCGCAGACGGCGTCCATCATCGCGCCGAGGCCGTCCGCACCGACCGCGCGCAGCGTGGCCCAGAGCTTGAGCGCGTCGAACCGGCGCGTCGTCTGGAGCGACCTGTCGACGAGGTTGAGGTCGGGGTTGGGCTCCCCCGACTCCTCGGCAGGGTTGAGGTAGTCCGCGTTCCAGGTCACGCGGGCCAGGTCCGCCGGGTCGCGCACGAGCAGCGCGCTGGACGACACCGGCTGGAAGAACGTCTTGTGGAAGTCCACGGTGACGCTGCGGGCCCGCTCGATGCCGTCGAGCAGGTGGCGGCGGCTCGACGAGACGAGCAGCCCGCCGCCGTAGGCGGCGTCGACGTGCAACCAGGCTCCGGCGGCGTCGCACAGGTCCGCCACGGCGACGATCGGGTCGACGCAGCCTCGGTCGGTCGTGCCCGCGGTGACGACGACGGCCATGACGACGTCGCCCGCGCGCTCGACGTCGACGAGTGCCCGGGACAGGGCCTCGGGGTCGAGGCGGCCTGCCGCGTCCGTGCCGACCGGGACGACGGCGTCGTCGTCCAGGCCCAGCAGCCCGGTGGAGCGCGCCACGCTGAAGTGCCCCGCGGGCGTCGCCAGGACGCGCAGCCGGCCGAGGCGCTCCCGCCGGGCCGCGCCGCGGAGGCGGGCGCCGGCCGCGTCCGTGAGCGCGGCCTCCCGCGCCAGGTACAGGGCGTGCAGGTTGGACTGGGTCCCCCCGGACGTGAACACGCCGTCGCCGGCCGCGAACCCGATGCGGCCCGCGGTCCAGGCGACGAGCCGCTGCTCCATGAGGGTCGCGACCGTCGACTGGTCGTAGGTGTCGACGGACGTGTTGATCGCGGCGAGCATCGCCTCCGCGCCCACCGCCGGCAGCGCCACCGGGCAGTTGAGGTGGGCCGCGTAGCCCGGGTGGTGGAACCAGACCGCGTGCGACGCGTACAGGTCGGCGGTCTCCCGCAGCGCGCCGGCGGTACCCACGGGCGTCCCGTCGAGGTCCACCGCGTCGACGAGCGCCTGCAGCTCGCGGCGGCTCGCGCCGCAGAACGGCTGCCGCGCCGTCGCGACGCGCGACGCCACGTCGTCCACCACGTCGTGCAGCGCGGCGGCGTAGTCGGCCGCGGTCGCGGCTCCCAGCAGATCGGGCATCGTCTCGGGGCTCCTCAAGTCGGCGGATGCTTAGGTCAGCCTGGCCTAACTTAGGGTGCCCTCGTCCGAGTGCCAACCGGTGCGACCGAGATCACACCCCGGCCGCACCGGCTCGGCTCAGCGGACCGTCGGCGCCGGGAGGTAGACCTCGCCGCCGGCGGCGCGGAACTCCGCGGCCTTGGCCACCATGCCTGCCTGCGCCGCGGCGCCCCCGAACTCGTCGCGGATGTCCTGCGAGATGCGCATCGAGCAGAACTTGGGGCCGCACATCGAGCAGAAGTGCGCCGTCTTCGCGGCCTCGGCCGGGAGGGTCGCGTCGTGATACTGCTCGGCCAGCTCCGGGTCGAGGGACAGCGCGAACTGGTCGCGCCACCGGAACTCGAACCGCGCCTTGCTCAGCGCATCGTCCCGGTCCCGCGCGCCCGGGTGCCCCTTGGCGACGTCGGCCGCGTGGGCCGCGATCTTGTAGGTCACCACGCCGGTGCGCACGTCGTCGCGGTCCGGCAGCCCCAGGTGCTCCTTCGGCGTGACGTAGCAGAGCATCGCCGTCCCGTACCGCGCGATCTCCGTGGCGCCGATCGCCGACGTGATGTGGTCGTAGCCCGGCGCGATGTCGGTGACCAGCGGCCCGAGCGTGTAGAAGGGCGCCCCGTCGCACAGCTCCTGCTGGCGCTCCACGTTCTCGCGCACCAGGTGGAGCGGCACGTGGCCCGGGCCCTCGACCATCACCTGGACGTCGTGCGCCCACGCTCGCCTCGTCAGCTCGGCGAGGGTGTCCAGCTCGGCGAACTGGGCGGTGTCGTTCGCGTCCGCCAGCGACCCCGGCCGCAGGCCGTCGCCCAGGGAGAACGCGACGTCGTACCGCGCGAAGATCTCGCACAGCTCGTCGAAGTGCGTGTAGAGGAAGTTCTCCTGGTGGTGCGCCAGGCACCACCCGGCGAGGATCGACCCGCCGCGGCTGACGATGCCCGTCACGCGGTCGGCGGTCAGCGGCACGTACCGCAGCAGCACCCCCGCGTGCACGGTCATGTAGTCGACGCCCTGCTCGCACTGCTCGATCACGGTGTCCCGGTAGACCTCCCAGCTGAGCCGGGACGCGTCGCCGTCCACCTTCTCCAGCGCCTGGTAGATCGGCACCGTGCCGATGGGCACCGGGGAGTTGCGCAGGATCCATTCGCGGGTGGTGTGGATGTCGTCGCCGGTGGACAGGTCCATCACCGTGTCGGCGCCCCAGCGGGTGGCCCACTCGAGCTTCTCCACCTCCTCGGCGATCGAGGAGTGCACGGCCGAGTTGCCGATGTTGGCGTTGACCTTCACGGCGAACGCCCGGCCGATGATCATCGGCTCGGACTCGGGGTGGTTGACGTTGGTGGGGATGATCGCGCGGCCCGCCGCCACCTCGCTGCGCACGAGCTCGACGTCGACGCCCTCGCGCAGCGCCACGAACCGCATCTCGGCCGTGACCTCGCCGCGCCGGGCATAGGCCATCTGCGTCACGACCGCCCCGTCCCGGCCGCGTCGGGGCGGCCGCGACGCGCCCCGCCACTCGGCGGACGCCGCACCCCGGCGGCGCGCACCGCGGCCGTCGTCGGCGAGGTCCCGCCTGCGGCCGGCGTACTCCTCGGTGTCCCCGCGGGCGGCGATCCAGGGCTCCCGGAGCGGCGGGATGCCGCGGGTGGGGTCGCCGCCCGGCCCCTGCGTGCGGTAGACGCGGACCGGGGGGTTCGGCGTGCCGTCGGGCGACGGCGCGAGGCTGATCTCGGTGACCGGGACGCGGATCCCGGTGTCGTCGGCACAGGTGCTGCCGGTGTCCTCGTGCCGGTGGCCCGGGACGTCCTCGGTGAGGTGGGTGAGCGCGCGCGACGGTGCAGTGTGCATCTGTTTCTCCAACTTCCTACGCCGGCATGACCCGGTCAGGTTCGACGGTCCGGGCCGCATCAGCCCGATCTCAGCCCTTGCGAGGGCACCCGTGGGATCGCCGGTCACGCTAGCACCGGTGCCCGGCCCGCGCCGGGCGGGTCCGCCGTCGCGCGCGAACCCGTGCTCGCAAGGTCGTGACACCGGCCATGCGATCTGGGAAAGTCTTTGCCACCAGGGCGGTGGGGCCCACCCGCCGCCCCTGCCTGCGGGGAGGACCCTATGAAGGGCACGAGGGACACGACGCGAAGGAGCTGGATGCGAGCGACGACGGCGGCACTGGCGGCGGGGGCGGTGATCGCGCCGACGGCGGGCGCGGCCGGCGCGGCGCCGACGGACGACCAGGAGCCGACCGCCACCAAGATCACCGCCACGCACTGGGACGGCGTCGCCGACCTGCGCCGGGGCGAGTGGGAGAACCTGCGGCCGGGGCCGGGCGGAACGCTCGTCGTGCGCGACGCCGGCGGCCCGACCACCGCGTACACCGACCCGTTCGGCGACGGCACGCCGGTCGAGTACGAGACGGGCACCTGGACGTCGCCGGTCGTCGAGACCGGGTACGCCGTGGACGAGTCCGTGACGTCCTGGAACGCCACCACCCCGACCGGCACATGGGTCGAGATGGAGTTCCGCGGACGCAAGGCCGACGGCGCGTGGACGAAGTGGTTCGTCATGGGGCGCTGGGCGTCCGGCGACGACTTCGCGCCTGCCGACGGGTCGGTGGGCGACATCCACCGCACCTCGGTGGACGGCCAGAACGACGACGACGCGTACCTGTTCACCGACACGTTCGTGGCGAAGAGCGGCCACGAGCCGGAGGCCTTCCAGACCCGCGTCACGCTCCACCGGCCGGCCGGGTCGACGGCGACCCCGCGGCTGGCCGGCGTGACCACGATGACCAACGAGTACCTGCCCGACTCCGCTTACCCGGGCACCAGCGAGTTCACCCTCGGGCGGGCGGTGGAGCTC
Organism: Isoptericola peretonis; assembly: GCA_023241745.1. Taxonomy (GTDB): domain Bacteria; phylum Actinomycetota; class Actinomycetes; order Actinomycetales; family Cellulomonadaceae; genus Isoptericola; species Isoptericola peretonis. Next base: position 556,108 of record JALQCY010000001.1, read on the forward strand.
GACGTGCCCGGCTACTCGCAGCTCGTCCACATCGGCGAGTACCCGGAGTTCGGCGGCGGCGGCCAGGTGTGGTGCTCGCCGACGTCCACCACGATGATCCAGTACTCCTACGGGTCGAAGTACCACGTCCCGGCGGGCGACCTCGCGGACATCGTGGCGCCGAACGGCGACCCCCAGGTCGACCACGCCGCCATCGGCGCCTGGGACTACACCTACGAGGGCGCAGGGAACTGGCCGTTCAACACGGCGTACGCGCACCGCTACGGGCTGGAGTCGTTCGTCACCCGGCTGCGGTCCCTCGCCGAGGCGGAGCAGCTCGTCGCGGCCGGCGTCCCGCTGGTCGTGTCGATCAACTTCGCCGAGGAGGAGATGCCCGAGGCCGGGTACGGCACCGACGGTCACCTGGTCACCATCGTCGGCTTCACCGCCGACGGCGACCCCGTGATCAACGACCCCAACAAGGCCACGAACGCCGGCGTCCGCAACGTCTACACGCGCGAGAACTTCGAGCGCGTGTGGCAGACGTCCACCGACGGCCTCACGTACGTCATCCACCCGCACCACGTGAAGCTGCCGCGGCACCTCCCGGGCGTCACCGCCAACTGGTGACCGTCCCCGCGAGATAGAGAACCCTTCGCGCGAGATAGAGAACCCTTCGCGCGAGATAGAGAACGAGCTTCTCTATCTTGGCGCGAAGGGTTCTCTATCTCGCGTTCGGGGTTCTCTATCTCGGCGTCAGTGCGGGCGCACCGGGCCGACGGCGTCGGAGGAGAACGTCGCCGAGGTGTACCCCGGTGCCGAGACGGTCACCTCGACCGTGATCTCCGCGCCGCGGTCGCGGCCCGTGAGGTGGTAGCGGTTCCCGCCGGCGCCGGGCACGGGCTCTCCGTCACGCAGCCACTGCACCTCGATCTCCGTGTCCTGCGCACCCGGCAGGTACTCCCCCGGGTCCACCGTGAGCCACTTGCCGATCTCCGCGGGCCCTTCGATGCTCGGCCCCGCGACGTCGGTCACCACCGGGTCGTGCAGGGTGACGTCCGCGGCCCGCGTGAACACGTGCCGGTGGGCCATCCAGAGCTGGTAGTACCCGTCCTCGCCCCGCACGTCGGTGCGGTCGCCGGGGATCGACCCGTCGAACGACTTCGCCTGGTAGTAGTCCGTCGAGACCGCGTCGTCGGACACGACGTAGCTCTGGTCCGTACCGATCGTGTACTCGATGGGCGTCACGGCCTGCGGCGTGATTCCCGGGTACGACTCGTACGCCGCCGCCTCCGGGTAGGCCCGGCCGTAGGTCGCGGCCGCCCCGTCCCCGCTCACCGTCACGGTCTGCCCCGTGCTCGGCACCACGACGGGCCGTTCGGCGGGGTTGTGGATCCAGGCCAGCGAGCCGGCCCACCACACGCCGAGCCACTCGCCCTGCACCTGCGCGACGACGAGCTTGTGGCCCGAGTTCACGCGCGCGCTGATGTCGCTGGCGTAGGTGGTGCCGTCGGCGCCGCCCGGCTTCCAGCCCGGGTCGCGGGCGTACGGCGCGTCGAGCGACGGCTCCTGGTAGGCGAGGACGAAGTTGGTCCCGGCCCCCGCGACGCAGGCCCCCGACCCCGGCGACGCCTGCTGGCAGCCCGTGATCGGGTTCACGTTGTCGTCGTAGTCGGCGACCACCTCGACGACGTCCCCGGGCGCGACGTCCGTCGTCGTGTCCAGCCCGCCGCCGATCGGCGCGCCGAGCAGCTCGAAGTAGTGCTCCCAGTCCCAGTACGGGCCCGGGTCCCAGTGCACGTTCTTCGTGTAGCCGGGGAGGATCCCGGGGATCTGGTCGTGCCCGATGACGTGCGCGCGGTCGAGGGGGATGTCGTACTTCTCGGCCAGGTGGCGCACCAGCTCGGCCGACGACTGGTACATCGCCTCCGTGAACCAGCCGGACGTACCGGCCCACCCCTCGTGCTCCAGGCCGATCGAGTGCATGTTCATGTACCAGTTGCCCGCGTGCCAGCCGACGTCGGCGGGCTCGAGGTGGTTGGCCACGTGCCCGTCGGAGGAGCGCAGCGTGTAGTTCCACGCCAGGTACGTCGGGTCGGTGACGAGCCGCACGGTCGGCTCGTACGCCGTCTCGGTGTCGTGGATGACGATGTAGTCGATCGACGGCCCGCCTTCGCCCGTCCGGTCGGCCTGGTCGTGGTTGCCGTAGTTGCCGGTGTCGTCCGGCAGGTCGGGGCTCCCCTTCTCGTACGGGGCGGGCAGCCACTCGCAGCCCAGGGATGCCGGGCAGTCGGCGGCCGGGTCGCTGGACTGCCGTTCGGCCGCGGCGGGCAGGACGGCGTCCGGCCGGGCCGCGAGCGTGACGCGCCCGCCGTCGTCCGTGGTGCGGGCCTCGCCCTCGCGGAGGGTCGCGAAGACGCGGTCGGCGAACGTCGGGACGTCGCTCATCCGCGCGACCGCGACGCCCCAGGTCGCGAGGTCGTCGTCGACCGTCTGCCCCGCGTCCTGCTGGTAGGAGGCGAGGAGCGCGGCGGCGCCGCAGGTGTTGGCGCCGGCGTCGGCCTTCAGCTGCGCCCCGGTCAGTCCGGTCAGGGCGGCGGCGCGATCGAGCTCGCTGACCCCCTGGCGGGGTGCGGCGTCCTTGCCGGCCCCGTCGGGCGCCTCGGGCGCGTGGTCGACCAGGTTGAACATGCCGTAGCCGCCGTCGGCGCTGACCTGTCCTCCGTGCTGGTCCCAGCGGGACTCCAGGTAGGAGACGGCCTTGAGCAGGTCGGTGGGGACGCCGGTCGCGTCGCTCGCGGCCGCGAACGCGGACTCGCGGTCAGGTGCCGCGACGACGGCGTCGCAGCTCACCTCGGACACGGGGGCGGTGGACGGTCCCGCTCCGGCGGTGACCGCCGGGATCGTGACCAGGGGGACGAGAAGGCCGACGGCTGCCAGCCCGGTGGTGCGTCGTCGTACGGATCTCACGGGGAGTGCTCCTCTCGAGGACGGCGTGCGCTCGCGGCGCACACGGTCATCGAACCGTGAAATCCCCTTTCATGGGAAGTGGAGGCGGGAAAATTCCCGTCAGAGACGGACGGTCGCCTGCGACCGTCCGAGCACCTTGGCGCCCTCGTGGGTCACCGTCAGGTCGATCCGGGCCGTGCCCGCGTCGGCGTCGATCGCGCCGACGGTCGCGGTGACCTCGACGACGGCGGCGCCGCGGACCGGCACCGGGACCGGCTTCGTGAAGCGGGTCTGGTACGCCACGACGGCGCCCGGGTCACCGGCCCACCCGGTCACGACGCCGACGACCGAGCCCATGGTCAGCATTCCGTGCGCGATGACACCGGGCAGCCCGACCTCGGTGGCGAACGACTCGTCCCAGTGGATGGGGTTGAAGTCGCCGCTGGCCCCCGCGTACCGCACGAGGCGGGCGCGGTCGAGCTCCACGGCGCCCGTGGCGACCACGTCACCGACGGAGAGCTCGGCAAGCACGGGACGGGGCATCAGGAGGCCTCCCCGCGGACCACGAGGCTGGAGATGACGGTCGCGACCGGCTCGGGCTCGCCGTCGGCCGCCGGCGCGGCGACCTCGCAGCGCGTCGTGACCATGGCGATGCCGGCCCGCTCGGTCACGGAGTCCACGTGCAGCACCGTGACCAGCTCGTCGCCGGCGACGATCGGGCGGTGGTGCACGAACTTCTCGTCCGCGTGGACCACGCGGGAGAAGTCGATGCCGGCCTCCGGGTCCTGGACGTACTGCGCCTCGGCCCGCTGCGCGACGACGACCGCGAACGTGGGGGGCGCGACGAGGTCCGGATAGCCGAGACCCCGCGCCACCACGATGTCGTGGTGCGCGGGGTCCAGGGCACCGACGGCGGAGGCGAACTCACGGATCTTCTCGCGCCCCACGGCATAGGGGGCGGTGGCCGGGTACTCGCGGCCAGCGAAGTCGGGGTTCGCCACGTCGGTGCTACGTCAGCTCGACCGAGGCTGGGTCAGCGGGTCTCGCGGTGCGCGGTGTGCTTGCCGCAGCGCGGGCAGAACTTCGCCAGCTCGAGACGGTCGGGGTCGTTACGACGGTTCTTCTTCGTGATGTAGTTCCGCTCCTTGCAGTCCACGCAGGCGAGCGTGATCTTCGGGCGGACGTCCGCGCTCTTGGAAGCCATGGTGTGTCACCTCTCGCGCCCCCGGAAGGCGCCACGTGCGTCAAGGAACAGGCCGGTCCGACGCCGGCCGTCGAACCGTGATGGTGTCGGTAGCGAGGGCGGGGCTCGAACCCGCGACCTCACGATTATGAGTCGTGCGCTCTGACCAGCTGAGCTACCCCGCCGCGCGTGACTCGACGCGAGACCGCCGCCCCGTCACCGGAGGGCGGCCCCGCGTCATGTCACAGAGCCCCGAAAGGGAATCGAACCCTTGACCTTCTCCTTACCATGGAGACGCTCTGCCGACTGAGCTATCGGGGCAGCGGAGAAGACTCTACACGGCTCGCGGCACCTGGTGAAATTCGCGGGATGCCCGCTCGATCACACCGTGCGCCGGGGCCGTGCAGGGCCCCTCCAGACGTCGGACGAGGCGTCACCCGAGGGTGGCGCCCCGTCCGTCGAGGTGGCAGGTGAGGGATTCGAACCCCCGAAGGCTGAGCCGTCTGATTTACAGTCAGATCCCTTTGGCCGCTCGGGCAACCTGCCGTGCGGGCTCGCGGACGAGCTCGCGGGTAGAACCATAACGCCCCGGGCAGGCTCTCGGGAAATCGTCCCGCCGTGGGCCCCGTCACCACCTACATTGAGGCGGTGACGACCCCCTCCTCCCCCGACCGCTGGGGGCTGCCGCTCGGTCTCTCGGCGTTCGTGCTCTGGGGCGCCATGCCCCTGTTCTTCCCGCTGCTGGAGCCCGCCGGGCCGGTCGAGATCATCGCCCACCGGGTCGTCTGGAGCCTGGTCTTCTGCCTCGTGCTGCTCGCGGCGACCCGCCAGCTCGGGTCGTTCGTCGCCGTGCTGCGCAGCGGCCGGACGATGGGCGCCCTCGCCGTCGCCTCCGTGCTGATCGTCGTCAACTGGACCACCTACGTGTACGCGGTGCTGTCGGGGCACGTGCTGGACGCCGCGCTCGGCTACTTCATCAACCCGCTGCTCACCGTGCTGCTCGGCGTGCTCGTGCTGCGCGAGCGCCTGCGGGTCGCCCAGTGGGTGGCGCTCGGCTTCGGCGCCGCCGCGGTGGTGGTGATCTCCACCGGCGTGGGCGGCCTGCCGTGGATCGCCCTCGTGCTGGCCGGCGCGTTCGGGCTCTACTCCCTGGTGAAGAACCGCGTGGGGCGCGACGTCGGGGCCCTGCCCGGCCTGGCCGCCGAGACGACCGTCGCCACGCCGTTCGCCCTGGCGTACCTGTTCTGGCTCGGCGCCACCGGCGCCGGCACGTTCACGACCGACGGCGCCGGGCACGCGCTGCTGCTCGCCGCGTGCGGGGTGGTCACGGGGCTGCCGCTGCTGCTCTTCTCCGCCGCAGCACGCCGCCTGCCGCTGTCGGTGGTCGGCATGCTGCAGTACCTGACCCCGGTGCTGCAGTTCCTGCTGGGCCTGCTCGTCTTCGGCGAGCACATGCCGCCCGCCCGCTGGGCCGGCTTCGTGCTGGTGTGGGTGGCGCTGGTGATCCTCAGCGTCGACGGCACCCGGCACGCCCGTGCCGCCCGGCTCGCCGACCGCGCACGCACTACGGTGGTCCCCGAACCCTGACCCTGAGCCGAAGGAGACCGTCATGGCCGACTCGTCGTTCGACATCGTCAGCAAGGTGGACCGCCAGGAGGTGGACAACGCCCTCAACCAGGCCGCGAAGGAGATCTCCCAGCGGTACGACTTCAAGGGCGTGGGCGCGTCGATCACGTGGAGCGGCCAGGACGCCGTCGTCTTCGAGGCGAACTCCGCCGAGCGCGTGCTCGCCGTGCTCGACGTCTTCCAGACCAAGCTCATCAAGCGCGGGGTGTCGCTCAAGGCCCTCGACACGGGCGAGAACGAGCCCCAGGCCTCCGGCAAGGTCTACCGCCTCGCGGGCTCGCTCAAGGAGGGCCTCGCCGGCGAGAACGCCAAGAAGGTCACCAAGCTGATCCGCGAGGAGGGGCCCAAGGGCGTCAAGACGCAGATCACCGGCGACGAGGTGCGCGTGACCAGCAAGTCGCGCGACGACCTGCAGGCCGTGATCGCCCTGCTCAAGGGCGCGGACCTCGACTTCGCGGTCCAGTTCGTCAACTACCGATGACGCCGGGGGCGGCCGGGGGCGTCACGCTGCCGCGGCTCGTCGCGACGGACCTCGACGGCACGCTGCTGCGCTCGGACGGCACGGTCTCCGCGCGCACCCGCAGCGTCCTCGCCGCCGCCGAGGCCGCCGGCACCGAGGTCGTGTTCGTCACCGCCCGGCCGCCGCGCTGGCTCGACGCCCTCGCCGACCTCGTCGGCGGCCACGGCCGCGTGATCTGCCTCGGCGGGGCCGCCGTGTGGGACCTGTCGACCGGTCGCGCGCTGGAGACGTGCGGGTTCGACGACGGCGTCCTCCGGTCGCTGGTCGCGGAGCTGCGCGACGCCGTGCCCGACGTGGGGCTGGCCGTCGAGACCGCGCGCGGTCCCGCCTTCGACCCCTGGTTCCCCGACGGCGAGCCCGGCCTGGACCGCGCCCTGCGCGCCGCCCCCGTCGAGAGGTCTCTGAGCGGTGGCGACGACGCCGTGGCCAAGCTGCTCGCCGTCCGGCCGGGCACGCCGACCCAGGGGTTCGGCGTGGTCCAGCGCGGCGACGTCCGCGACGCGGAGCAGGACGCCTTCTTCGAGCGGGTGCGGGCCGTCGTCGGCGACCGGGCCGAGCTGCACTACTCGGGGGCCGCGGGCCTGGCCGAGCTCCTGCCGCCCGGGGTGACGAAGGAGGTCGCCCTGGCCCGCTGGTGCGCACGCCTCGGCGTCGACGCGCGCGACGTGTGGGCCTTCGGCGACATGCCCAACGACCTGCCGATGCTGCGGTGGGCGGGGCGGGGGCACGCCGTCGCCAACGCCCACCCGGACGTCCTCGCCTGCGCGGACGCGGTCGTGCCCGGGAACGACGACGACGGCGTGGCCACGGCCCTGGAGCCGGCGCTCGACGGGGCCGGGCCCGCCGGGGCTCACTCCCCCGCGGAGCCGCTCTCCCCCTGAGCCTGCGCGCGCTGGCGGTCGGCGATGATCTGGGCGCGCAGCTCCTGGACCTGCGCGACGAGCAGCGCGACCTGCGCCTGGCTGACCATGCCCACGGGCGCCTCGCCCGCCGGGCCCCCTGCCGCGCCCAGCCGGTCGTCCGGCGACGACGTGTCCGTGACCCGCTCGACGAGCCACGACGACAGCGTGGCGGTCACGACACCCAGCAGCGCGATGCCGCCGAGCATGAGGCAGACCGCGATGACCCGGCCGACGGGCGAGACGGGGGCGAGGTCGCCGTACCCGACGGTCGTGATGGTGACCATGGCCCACCAGAAGCCGTCGCCCAGGTTCACGATGTCCGCCCCCGGCACGCCACGCTCCGCCTGGGTGACGGTCAGCGCACCGACGGTCACCAGGAGGGCCGTGCCTGCGGCGGCGAACCGGACCACCCGTCCCCGCAGCCGCACGGCGTTGACCCGGTTGAGGCGTACCACCACGGACACCAGCAGCAGGGGTCGCAGCACCGGCAGCACGACCACGGCGAGCTCGAGCGGGTGCCGGCGGACGTACACCCACGGGCGCGGCGCCAGACGGACGCGCACGACGTAGTCCACGACGAAGAGCAGCCACGTCACCGCGAGGACGAAGGAGCAGGCGGAGCGCACGTCCGCGGGGACGTCCGGTCGCGCGATCGGGATCGCGTACGCCAGCAGGAACAGCAGGGAGATCGCCGTGAGGGGCCATTCGGTGGCCCCCTGCCAGCGCCGCAGCCGCGCGTGACCCGCGCCCGGGGGCGAGGACGGCGGGCGCTCACGCGGTCCGGGCCGGGCCGCGTCGCGGGGCCCGCCCGGCGGGGAGGAGGTCATCGCTGGTCAGCCTGGCAGACCGGCGTGGACGGCGCTCCCCGAGGACGCCGGCGCGCGGCGTCAGTAGCGGGTGATTCCCCCGGGGCCGAAGCCGGTGCCGCCGGCCATGTTCTCGAGGCGTGCGATGCGGTCGGCCATCGGCGGGTGCGTGGAGAACATCTTCGCCATGCCGGCGCCCCGGAACGGGTTGGCGAGCATGAGGTGGGAGACGTTCTGCAGCTCGCGGGTCTGCGGCAGCGGCGCCTTGGCCGTGCCGGACTCCAGCTTGCGCAGCGCGGAGGCGAGGGCCATCGGGTCGCCCGTGAGCTTGGCGCCGTCCTCGTCCGCGTCGTACTCGCGGGTGCGGGAGATCGCCATCTGGATCATCATCGCCGCGAACGGCGCGAGGATCGCCATCGCCAGCGCGGCGAGCGGGTTGCCGCCCTCGCGGCGGTCGCCGCCGCCGAAGATCAGCAGGAACTGCGCCAGCGACGTGATGACGCCCGCCATCGCCGACGCCACCGACGAGGTGAGGATGTCGCGGTTGTACACGTGCATGAGCTCGTGGCCGAGCACGCCGCGCAGCTCCCGCTCGTCGAGCAGCCGCAGGATCCCCTCGGTGCAGCACACGGCCGCGTTCTTGGGGTTGCGCCCGGTCGCGAACGCGTTGGGCGCCTGGGTGGGCGAGATGTACAGCCGCGGCATGGGCTGGCGGGCCGCCGTGGAGAGCTCCCGCACGATGCGGTACATCTCCGGGGCCTCGAGCTCCGTCACCGGGTAGGCGTGCATCGCGCGGATCGCGATCTTGTCCGAGTTCCAGTACCCGACGAACGTGGTGACCAGGCCGATCCCCACGAACAGGACGAGCATGCCCGCGCTGCCGCGGAAGAACAGGGCCCACAGGCCGAGGACCACGGCCCACATGACGCCGAAGAGCGCCGCCGTCTTGAGACCGTTGAAGTGCTGGTGGCCCATGTGTCCTGCCGTCTCCTTCCGTGCGCCCCTCCGGCGCCGGTGCACCGGAGGGATCCCACGGAGGGAACGCGCCGAGGGCCCGGACGGTTCCCGTCCGGGCCCTCGCGCGCAGAACCGTCGGCTGGCGGTCAGCCGCGACGCTTGGCGATGTCGAGCATCTCCTCGCGCGGCACGACCTTGACCCGCTCGCGGCCGTGCGGCTCGCCGAGGGACTTCTCGTGCTCGTCGAGGAGCACGAAGTCGTCCCACTCGACGACGTCGACGCCGCGGTCGGCGAGGAAGTCGAGCACGGCCTGGGGGTCGGCCTGCGTGGCGGTGCGGCCGCCGGCGAGGTCGCCCGTGGCGACGTCGCCGGCGTCCCCGACGCCCGTGACGTCCTCCACCAGGTGGCGGATCGTCTCGGACGCGTCGGACTTGGTGTGGCCGATGAGGCCCACGGGGCCACGCTTGATCCAGCCGGTGGCGTAGACGCCGGGCAGGTGCTCGCCGTCGAGGTCGACCACGCGGCCCTCGCGGTTGGAGATGACGCCCTTGAGCTCGTCGAACGGGATCTCCGGCAGCGGCGAGCCGAAGTAGCCGACCGCGCGGTAGACGGCCTGCACCGGCCAGTCGTGGAGCTCCCCCGTGCCCTTGACCGTGCCGTCGCCCTGCAGGGCGGTGCGCTCGGTGCGCAGCCCCACGACCTTGCCGTCCTCGCCGAGGATCTCGGCGGGCGCGTGCAGGAAGTGCAGGTGCAGCCGGCGCGACGCCTTCTGGGTCGCCGGGTCGACGAGCGTCCAGTCGGTGAGCGTCTTGACGACCTGCTTGGTCTGGTTGGACGACTCGATCGCGGCCATCGACCCGTCGTCGAAGTCGTAGTCCTCGGGGTAGACGACGATGTCGACGTCCGGCACGTGGCCCAGCTCGCGCAGCTCCAGCGGCGAGAACTTCACCTGGGCCGGGCCGCGGCGGGCGAACACGTGCACGTCCGTGACGGGCGACGACTTGAGGGTGTCGTAGACGTTGGCCGGGATCTCGGTGGGCAGGAGGTCGTCCGCGTGCTTGGCCAGGATGCGGGCGACGTCGAGGGCGACGTTGCCGGCCCCGAGGACGGCGACCTCCTTGGCCTCGAGCGGCCACGTGCGCGGCACGTCGGGGTGGCCGTCGTACCAGGACACGAAGTCGGCGGCGCCGTAGGAGCCCTCGAGGTCGACGCCGGGCACCGGCAGCTCGTGGTCCTTGATCGCGCCCGTGGAGAAGATCACGGCGTCGTAGAACTGGCGCAGGTCGTCGAGCTTGAGGTCGACGCCGTAGTCCACGTTGCCCAGCAGGCGCACGTCGCCGCGGCTCAGCACGCGGTGCAGCGCGGTGATGATCTGCTTGATCCGCGGGTGGTCCGGGGCGACGCCGTAGCGCACGAGGCCGAACGGCGCGGGCAGGCGTTCGAAGAGGTCGATGCTCACGTCGAGGTCGGTCTTCGACAGGATGTCCGCGGCGTAGATGCCGGCGGGACCTGCGCCGACGATGGCGACGCGCAGAGGTCGGGTGCTGCTCACGACGAGATACGCCTTCCGGATCGGGGCTTCGTGACGTTCGATTCTAGGAGGACTCTCCCGGATCTGGGTGAGGGTTACCTCACCATCCAGGGTCCAGCCTTACCCAGGGTCCCACAACTGTCTCATCGGGTGAACAGCACGTCTCGCCCATCGGGCTCGGGTGCCTCGGGCGACAGGACTGAGATGCCCCGCCACACGCGAAGGGGCGGCCCGAGAACGGACCGCCCCTCGCGACCACCGACCCGCGGGCCGGTGCCGACTGACCGACGTCAGCCGCGGATGCCCTGCGCCAGCTGCGCGTCGGCGTCCGACAGGGTCTGCGCCGCCTGCTCCAGGAACGACGCCATGCCCTCGAGACCCTCGATGGCCTGCGTGGTACCCGTCGTGAACTCCTCGTAGGACGTCTGGAACGCGCCCGACGCCTGGTCGGTCACGAAGCCCGACGACACCAGGTTGTTCACCTGCGTCTGCAGGTTGTGCAGGATGTCGGTCATCTGCTGCTGACCGTTGCGCAGCTGGCCCGCCTGCGACCGCAGCTCGTCGTACGTGACGTTCATGTTCGCCATGAGAAGCTCCTCAGCTCATCTGTGGTCCGGCCGGCCCCCTACGGCCGATCCGACGTCCGAGGACGACCCTAGCCGCCGCCCCAGGCACCCGTCGATGGGGACCTCTCCCCATCCCGGGGAGCGGAACCCGTCGCCGCGGTCACGCCGGGCCCGGCACCCCACCGAGCTCCGCGACCGCGCGCGCCACGTCGTCGCCGGCGGCACCCGCGGAGGCCCGCAGGGGCCGGTAGGCCGGCACGAACGCCGCCGTCGCCCGCGCGTCGCGGAGCCACACCGCACCGGTCTCCCGGTTCCCGTACACGGCTCGCCCGGCGGCGACGGCGTCCGGCCCGCGGCGCACGGACCAGCGGGGCCGCGTGTCCTTGCGCCCCCACACCTCGTAGGCCTCCGGAGTCGCGACGACCGCGACGGGGCTGCCGCCCATCGGCATCCACCCCCGGCGGGACGCCCCGAGGCTCGCGGCGATCTCCGGCATCTCCGCCGTCGTGAAGCCCGGCACCACGAGCATGCCGGGCCGGTGCCGCGCCGCGTTCACCGCGCAGGAGGCCGCGCGGCGCGACACGACGGCGAGGGTGACGACGACCACCAGCAGCACCACGAGCAGCGCGACCCAGACCACGGCGGCGTCCGTGTCGCCGGCCCGCAGGGTGCGCACCAGCCGCAGCACGGACACGACGAGGAACAGGACGAGGACCGCGGTGAAGACGACCCGCTTGTTCCTGGGGCTCATCGCGGGCCCCGGCCGCCGGCCGAGGCGGGCGTCCAGCGTCGGAAGTCCGCGCGCAGCGCGCGGGCGACGAGGACCACGGAGACGAGGACGAGCACGACCGCCGCGGCGAGACAGCCCTGCCGCACGGGCTCCGCGATGTCGCGCGAGGCCCACACGAACAGCAGGACCCAGGCCAGGCCCGCCGGCAGGGCCGCGAGGAACGTCGGCATCTCCAGGGACCACCCCGCCATGTACCACTTCATCAGGACGTCGGTGACCCGGCTGCGGCGGTTCGGCTTCAACGACAGCGCGACCGTCCCGATGGTCGGTGGCCCCAGCGTCGTGCCGCGCGGCGCCTGCGTGGTGTGCGACAGGCGCTCCGACGCGTAGGACGGCCGCAGGCCCCGGAACGCGTAGACGAAGCACAGCAGGGCCAACGGCCACGTCATGGTCGGGAGGTAGAACATGGCGGCCGGGCCCATGATCGCGGCGACGATGGGCACCAGGACCAGGACCAGCATCACGTACCCGAAGAAGGGTGTGTCGCCCAGGGCCTGCCCGAGGACGATCTCGTCGTCGAAGTAGACGTACGCCAGGGCTCCCGGCGCGATGAGCACGGTGATCAGCCAGATCACCAGCCACACCCACGCCAGGCACCAGTACCCCAGCGGGCGCAGCACCAGGGCGAGGGTGCCCGAGGGCGCCGTCGCTCCCGCCGCGCCCGGGGCGGCCGTGGCCGGTGCCGCCGGTTCCTCGTGCACAGGTCCATCCCCTCGCCGTGGCTCGAACCGGCGACACCCTACCGGTCCGGCCACGCCGTAGGGTGGGGCGTCGACAGGTGGATGCGCCGACGAGGGGATGTCATGGCACACGAGAGCTGGCTGGTCACCGGTGACCGGTCGAAGCAGCCGATCGTCGTCGCGCCGGGAGCGGCCGACGCCCACGGCGCGGTCACCCAGGTCGACAACGCCCTGGGCAAGTTCTCCGGCCCCGTGCCCGCGTGGTTCCGCGTCGTGGAGCGCCTGGGCTACTGGTGGTACGGCATCTGCGTCGTCGTCGGCGTCGTCCTCGGCCTCCTGCTGGTGCCCGCCGAGACCCAGTGGAAGATCTCGTGGGGCTTCGCGCTCGGCTTCCTCGCGGCACCGCTGAGCGGGGCGATCCTGTACCGGCTCGCGCGCCTCCAGGCCCGCGCCGCAGGGTTCCCCACGACGGCCAAGGCCCTCGCCGACGCCAAGGGCACCGCCCGGCCCACCAACGGCGAGGTCCACAAGCACGTCACGACCGTGCTCGGCGCGGACCCGGCGCTCGAGTCCCGGGTGCACCGCCTCGCGTGGCGTGCCGCCGGGGACGACGGGTCGGCGCGCAAGGAGCTCGAGGGGCTGTGGGAGAAGGCCGACCCCGAGGCCGCCGCCGCGCTGGCCGACAAGTTCGCCGCGATCCGCGCCGAGAACGCGCGGCTCGAGGAGCAGGGCAAGATCTAGCTGTCCTGCCGCGGTTCCTCGCTCGCGAACGAGATGGAGTCGACGATCTCGTTGAAGAGCACCGCGAACGGCTCCGCCGCCGGGATGTTCGGGACGTTCACCCGGGCCAGGAGCACGCGCGAGCCGTCCGGGTAGGGCACGAAGTACTCGAGCCGCAACGTCAGCATCTCCTCGTCGCCGACCTGCTGCGTGACCGTCTCGTACCGTCGCCCCATCGGGCCGAAGCTCGCGGTCGCGGTCTCCAGCGGGGCGTAGGCGGCCTCGAGCGCCGCCTCCAGGTCACCGGCAGCCGCCAGCGGCCGCACGTCCTCGGGCCAGTCCTGGTCGAGGAAGAGGAGCGCCGCCGGGAACGGCACCCCGGGCAGGATCTCCAGCGACATGAAGTAGCTGTGGACGCCGATCTGGGACGCCTCGCGCGCGGAGCGCACGAGCTCCTGGACGGTTTCCCGACGCGTCCGCGCCAGCCGGTCCGCCGTCCCGGCCTGGCGCTTCACGAAACGCTTCACGAAGTCGAGCGTGCGCTGCGGCTCGTCGAGGGGGATGCGCGTCCAGGTGCCCGGAAGGACGATGCGCATCCCGTCCGGCGCCATGCGGACCTGCTTGGTCATGCGGGCACCTCCGTCGACACCTCGAGCTCGTCCAGCAGCCCCACGACGGTCGCCGGGAGGTCCTGGAAGATCCCGACGTCGGCCGCGACGACGGTGACGTCGAGCATGTCGGGGCAGTCGGCGGGGAACACCCCGAGGTGCACCCGCTCCTCGAGATGGACGCCGGCGACGTCGTCGTCGGCCGGGAGATGGCCGATGAGGAAGTGCGCCCCGGACACCGCTCCCGCGGGCACGACCGCGTCGATCTCCTGGGTGCCCATCACCTGCGCGGTGCCGACGCCGTCGACCACCTGGGCGAGCTGGGACTGGTACGTGCCGCGCGCGACCCGCCGCCCCAGCACGACGGTCAGCATCGCCTGCACGAAGGGCTCCGCGGGAGTCCCCACGAGGACCGCCGTGCGCGCACCCCGCACCCCTGTGGCGTCGACCGAGGCCTTGACCTCGGTCAGCTGCGCCGCGAGCAGCGGGGGCACGGCCTCCGCCACGTCGACGCCTTCGACGACGCGTGCGGCCAGCTCAGAGGCCCACCCGTCGGGGGCGTCCCCGACCGGCAGCAGGTGCCAGCCGTCGGGCAGCCCGAGCCCGTAATCCGTGATCGGTCCGGTCATGCTGCTGTTCTAGCCTCAGATCATCTTGTCGAAGGAGTCGGCCCAGCTGACCACGTTGCCCGGGATCTGCGCGATCTGCACGTACGGGCCGTCGGTGAGCGGTCCGGCGAGGCCGACCGAGGAGTTGAAGCTACCCCACCCGTCGTCCCCGGCCATCGCCTGGGCGAAGCTCGACCCGGCGTTCCAGGCCGAGGCGCCGAAGTTCACCAGGTTCGCCGAGACGGCGGCGCCGGCCAGGCCGTCCAGGTTGTGGTAGAGCGCCGGGTTCCGGAACAGCTCGGACGTGTCGCCGAACGGAGACTTGAGCGGGAAGACGAAGGCCTCCTTCGCCGCCCCGGCGATCCCCTCGGCGACCGAGAGGTTCCCCGCCTTGCGCAGCTCGAAGAGGCCCTGCATGGCCTCCGACCGCTGGAAAGGCGACTTGAGGATCGACTTCATGCTGAGCAGGTTGTCGGCGTTGCTCATCGTGGCCTGGGCCTCGGAGATGACCCGCGCGCCGTCGTCCGCGTTGCCGGCGAGGCGGATCGCGAGCCGGGACTGCGAGTTGGTGACGCTCGCGGCCCTGGTGACCGCCCGCGCCTTCGCCACCTTGCCGAGGCTGCTGGCCAGCTTGCCGCCGAAGAGCCCGACGACGCCGAGCCCGACCCCGAGGAGGAGCCCGCCCCAGCCGATCTCGCCCTTCGCGAACTTCACGATCGACTCGAGGATGCTGAGGATCGAGCCGATGGCGGCCAGGACGACCAGGATCTGGCCGAGGACCGGGACCCAGGACAGAAAGATCGCCAGGATGCCGGCGATGTCGCAGATGACCTTGAAGACCTTGTACAGCGACGCGGCGACGTGCTTGATCTTGTCCCAGGTGCTGTCCTCGAGGCCGTGGACCTTGTCCCCCGTGACGACCTCGTCGATCTTGTCCTTCGCCGTGCGCGCGGCGGAGTCCTTGTCGCTCTTGGCGGCCTCCCACTGCCCCTGCCAGTAGCTGAGGAAGCTCTCGAGCTGGCTGACACGGTTGGTCGCCGCCGTCACCTCACCGGCGGCCTCGTCGACGTCGGCGTCGGACGCGTCGTCCCGGAGCCCGTCCTTGTGGTACTGCGCGTTGTTGGCCGCGACCCGAGCCCCGGTGAGCTCCTGCTCGTACTCGGCGATCTTCGTCGCGGCCGTCTCCGACTCCGTGACGGCGGTGTCGAGCGGCGACGCGTAGTCCACGAGCGCGTCGCCGGTGTACCGGTAGCGGTCCGTGGCCTTGGCGATGTCCTCCCGCACGTCGGACGCCAGGGACTTCGTCGCGTCCATGGACTTCGCCGTCGTGCTCGCGTCGTCCACGAGCTTGTCGAGGGTGGTGATGGCGCGGCCGATCGCGTCGGCGATGTCCCGGTACTTCTCGCCCTTGCGGCGGACGACGTCGGGCTCGCCGTCGAGCTTGGCCCACTGCGTGTCAGACACTGCGATACCCCTTGTACTCCGAAGACTCCTTGGCTTCGCCGGCCTTGTCCTCGAGCGCATTCGCGAGCTCGGTGTCGACCTCGGTGAACGTGTCGACGATCTGCTGGACGATGCCCTGGAGCTTGACGACGTTCTCCGTCATCTCCTCGCGCTTGATGCGCCACTTGTCGGCGAAGTCCTGCACCTTGTCACGCAGCTCGTCGTGGCCCGTGGCGTCGGCGGCCGCCTCCGAGTTGTCGTCGGCGCCCTCGAACTCGTCCTTGATGGTCTTCAGGTCCTCGGCAAGAGTGCGCAGCTCTTCCATGTCGATGGACAGGTCGTACCCGGCCACAGCTCCCCCTCGTCTCGCGTGGCGTCTCGTCGTCCGACCGCCGGGCAGCAACGTAGCCCAGGGCGACGGCGCCGGTCGATGGGGAGGACTCCCCATCGACCGGCGCCCGGCTCACTCGTCCAGGACCAGCGGCACCTGCACCCGCGTCTGCTTGCCGCGCGCGACCCACGCGCCGCGCCCCACGGGGAACTCCCCCTTGCCGGAACGGGGCAGCGACGTCTTGAGGATCGTGTCGCCGTCGAGGTTCTCCGGCTGCAGGATGAGACCGCGGCGGCCGTTCTTCACCTCGCCGAGCAGCGGCCAGGTGGCGGACCAGCCGGCCGTCTCCGCCTCCGCGACGAGCAGGTGGTCGCTGCCGCGGACCGCCTTGGTGAGGTCCTGGATCGGCTTGTCCGCCGGGGACTGCAAGTACTCGTTGATGCCCTCGATCAGCACGACGATGCCGGGGTCGACGTCCTCGTCCTGGACCGCCGCCAGCAGGTCCGTGGCCAGCGCCTTGACCTTCTCGATCCCGGTCGCGACCTCCGTCCAGGGCAGCTTGTCGGCGATCGCCGAGCGGCCCTGCGCGAAGAGGTACAGGCGCGCCTCGGGGTTCACGCGCAGCACCGCCCGGCCGATCGCGACGAGCGCGTTGCTGCGCCCCGACCCGGGCGGGCCGGCGACGACGATCGTGCCGGTCGGCTCGAACGGCACCGGACCGAGGGTGATGCCGTCCAGTCCGAGCACCGGCTGCCCGGCCACCTGCGTCGGCAGCTCGCCCGAGCCGTACTCCGTGGGCAGCACCCGCACCTCGGGCGCCCGGCGCACCCCGGCCGACAGCATCGACTGGCCGAGCTTCTCCGTGGCGGCGGCCTGCGCGGACACGGACGTCGTGCCGCCGATGACCGCCACCTGCACCTCGAGCCCGTCGAGCAGCGCGCGGCCGTTCGGCGAGTCCGCCGTGATGACGTCGCGCGGGGCGTTGAAGGCCAGGTACCCGTCGTCGGTCATCCGCAGCAGCAGGTTGCGCTGCACCATCGAGCGCACGTACGTCGGCACCGCGCCCGACCGGTCGGCGGTGAACACGACGTGCATGCCGAGCGCGCGCCCGTCGTTGAGGATGTCGCGGAACACGTCGAACCACTCCGCGCGGCCCGCCCCGACCTCGAAGTCGTCCCGGAAGCCGGGGAACCCGTCGACCAGGAGCAGGATCCGCGGCACGTCCGTGCGCCCCGTGAGCTGCCGGTACTCGGTGACGCTCGACGCCGACACCGCGGCGAACGCCTCGCCGCGGCGCTGCAGCTCGTCGCGCAGCATCCGCATCAGGCCGACGACGCGCTCGACGTCGTCGCCGCGCGCGACCGTGCCGACGTGCGGCAGCGCGGACAGCATCCGCAGCGCCCCCGCCGCGAAGTCCAGCCCGTACACGTGCACGGGCCCGCCGCGCGGGGTGATGCCCGCGGCCGCGGCGAGCGTGCGCAGGGCCGTGCTCTTGCCGGCGCCGCCCGTGCCGTAGACGCCCAGGTGGCCGTCGGTGTCGGGGTTGAAGTACACCGGCCGCTGGGCCTGCTGCTCCGGGATGTCCGCCACACCGAGCAGCAGCTCGGTGTCGGTGCGCTGGTGCAGGCGCGTCAGGTCGTAGGCGTCGGCCATCGAGTCCAGCCACGGCCGGCGGGGCGGGGTCAGGCGGCCCAGCTCGAACGCCTCGCCGATCCGTGCGACGAGGCGCTGCTGGTCGTTGGGGCCGAGGTCCATGTCCTCGTCGACGGCGGCCGACGGGTCGACGGGCTCCTCCCACTTCTCCTCGCGCCCGAAGTGCAGGCCCGCCACCTCGATCGCGGCCCGCTCCGGGTCCCGGGTGCTCCACGCGCCCGCGTACCCCGACTGGAACGCCTGCAGGCGGCCCGGCCCGGTCTTCACCACGCCGCGGCCCGGGATCGCCGGGTCGATGTGCGCGGCGTCCTTGATGTCGACGACGTCGCTGGAGTCCGACTCGTCGGCCATGCGGAGCGCGACGCGCAGGTTGGTGTTGGCGCGCAGGTTGTCCTTGATGACGCCCGCGGGCCGCTGCGTGGCCATGATGAGGTGGATGCCGAGCGAGCGCCCGCGCTGCGCCACGTCGACGACGCCGTCCACGAACTCGGGCACGTCGCCGACCAGGGCGGCGAACTCGTCGATGACGATGACGAGCGCCGGCGGGGTCTCCGGGTCGCCGCGCTTCTCCAGCTCGAGCAGGTCCTTGACCTTCTTGCGGTTGAACAGGTGCTCGCGGTGGTGCAGCTCGGCGCGCAGCGATGTCAGCGCCCGCAGCACGAGGTGCTGGGACAGGTCGGTGACCAGGCCGACACAGTGCGGCAGCTGCACGCAGTCCGCGAAGGCGGAGCCGCCCTTGTAGTCGACGAACAGGAACGTCACGCGGTCGGGGCTGTACTCGGCCGCCATCGCGAGCACCCATGCCTGCAGGAACTCCGACTTGCCGGCACCGGTGGTGCCGCCCACGAGGGCGTGCGGCCCCTGGCTGCGCAGGTCGAGGTGCTGGGCGTCGAGTCCCGCCGAGCCGACGATCGCGCGCAGCGAGCCCGCGCGCTTGCGCGGCACCGCCTGGAGGCGGTCGTAGACGGACAGGTTCTGGCGCCAGCGCTCGAGGACGGAGCCGGGGTCCTCGAACAGGTCGTGCCCCAGCAGGGCGGGCATGGTCACCGAGCGCGGCAGGTCCGAGGAGTCCGCGACGATCGCGCCCGCGTCGAACACGGGCGCGAGGCGCCGGCCGTAGTCGAGCGCGGTGGTCGCGTCGATCTCCTCCAGCTCGACGTCGTCCACCCAGCGGCCGAGCCGCACCATGCCGACGCGCGGGCCGTGCTCGCCCAGGTCCACGAACGTGCGGCACGCCGCCGGCAGGTACGCCGTGTCGGCGGAGATCCACAGCGGGTAGACGCCGGCGTCCGGCCCCTGCTCGGCGAGCTGCACCAGCCGCGCGCGGTCGACGTCGATGTCGTCGGAGATGACGACCACGACCGCGGGCACCGGGGACTTCGTGCCGGCCTCCGCCTTCTTGCCCCCGACCTCCGCGCCGCGCTCCAGCGCGGCGTCGTCCTCGTCGATGGCGCCGCGGCGCTGGGCAGCGCCCCGTGCCGCGCGCAGGCGCGTCGTGACCAGCTCCTCGAGCTCGGCCACGAGGCGGGCCGCCCCGCTCGCCGAGTCGGCGAGGTGGTGCCCCTCGACCGGGCTCTGCGGCGACGAGGTGTGCGGGATCCAGGTGAGCCACTGCAGGTGCCGCGTCCACACGGGACTGACCATGCCCGTCACGACCAGCTCCGAGGGCGAGTGCAGGCCCGTGAGCTGCAGCAGGGTCGCGTTGAGGCTGCCCGCCACCTTCCCGGGCGGCCCCGCGAACCCGAGCGCGCCGGCGTCGTACAGGTTCTCCACCACGGGCACGCCGGAGATGGTCGCGTGCCTGTCGACGACGGCGTCCAGGCGCTCCTGGTACTCCTTGATGAGGAGCCCCTTGCCGGCCGACTTCACCGTGTTGCGCGACGGCATCGTGCCGATGCCGAACCGCACGTTGAGGAAGCTCCAGTGCTCGGGGCGGCGCGTCCACAGCATCGGCCCGTGCCGCATCGACTCCGCGAAGACGTGCTGCGTCGCCGGCGCCTCCCGCAGCCGCACCGAGCGCTCCGTCTCCTCCTCCCCGGCGAGCGCGTCGCGGAGGGCGTCGAGGCGCTCCTCGAAGCGCGCGATGTCGCGCTCCTTCCGCTTGCGGTTCTGCATGTTCCGCGTGAGGAAGTTGCCGACCAGCATGATCGGCGACAGCAGGATGAACATCAGCCCCATGGGGCCGCGGCCCATCGCGAGCATGAAGCCGCCCATGAGCACCGGCGCCAGCAGCGCGAGGAACGGGAACGGCTGCGGCTCGGTCTCGGTCGGCACGTCCGGCGACTCGAACTCCTCGCCCTTGTACCGCGCCTCGACGCGCGGCGAGCGGGTGAACGGCACCGGGCCGGCCTTCGGCGCCACCCCGGTGAGCGTCTGCGGGGTGCGGCGCTCGATCGTCATCACGGTGTCACCCACGGTGACGCGCTGCCCGCCCTCGACGCGGAGCCGCTGGACGTGGGCGCCGTCCACCAGCAGGCCGTTGGCCGAGCCGAGGTCGACGACGTCGACGACGTCCGAGACGTCGAGGCGCAGGTGCTGCTTCGACACGAGCGGGTCGCTCAGCACGACGTCGCAGCCGGGTGCCCGGCCGAGCGTCCAGCTGCCCTCGGGGAGGTCGATCACGCTGCCGTCCGCGAACCGCAGGGTGGCCCGCACGTCGCGCGAGGCCTGGTAGTCGAAGCCCGGGCGGTCGAGGTCGACGACGGCGACCTCCGCGCCGGAGCCGATCCACGCCTCGCCCAGCGCGGCGTCGGCCGGCAGCCGGGTGGGCCGCTCCTGGCCGGGCAGCCGCGCCTCGATGGTCCGGGGGCCGGCGCCGGCCGCGCCCGTCCCGCCCGGGTCCACCCGGGCCAGGGTGGCCGCCACCTCGCCGATCGTCGCCCCCGCGTCCGCGGTGATGACGACGTCGTCCTGCGTGGTGTCGGGGCGCCGGAGCGTCACCTTGACGCGCATCGCTCTCCTCGGGTCGTTCCGTCGGTGTCAGATGGGGGTGGGGTGGGGTGCGCTACTTCGGGCGGCGGCGCGCGACCGCACCCGCGATCCCGCCCACGAGGGCGGTGACGGCGGCGCCGGCCACGGCGCTCAGGCCGATGATGCGCCAGTTGCCGGCGTCCGTGAGCTCGCGGCCGATCGCCCGCCAGGGGTCGAGCGGGTCCCCCGTCCCCGCGCCGTCGCGCAGCACGCCGGCGGCGACGATGACCACGAACGCGATCGCGGCGGCCCCCACGGCCACCACGACGGCGAGCTGCCAGAGCTCCGGGCGGTCGCGCCGGCTCACTCGGCCTCCCTCCCGTCGTCGTCCGAGAGGTCGAGCAGGGGCAGGTCCTCGGCGGTGACGAGCCGCGACGCGACCGCGTACTCGACCAGCCGAGCGCGCCGGTTCGTCGCCAGGCCGCCCGAGCCCCCGCGCAGGCCCTTCACGCCCACCCGGTCGAGCTTCTCGCACACGTTGTCGAGCTTGCGGTTGAAGCGGGTCGTGGTCCACCCGAGACGCGCCGCCGCCTCCGCGGACGACGGGATCTCCGACAGGCCCGTGCCGTCGCGGCGCAGCATCGGCTCGCAGAGCGCCACGACGAGCTGACGCTGGCTCACGGTGAACGGGATCATCCCGATCGTGGTGGCGCCGCCCTCCGGCTCCTCGGAGCGGATCTCCGCGTACGGGGCCGCGCTGAGCCGGGCGAGCAGTTCGTACGTGGTGGGTCCCGCGGTGAAGACGATGGAGGTCGACGGGAAGACGATGGGCAGCGAGTTGCCCGGCGAGAGCCACGACTGCACCCCGCCCGCCGCGTCGCTCACCGTGGCCGACAGCCGGGCGCCGGCGTTCACCAGCCACCACAGACCCGAGGCGTGCGTGACCTGCAGGAAGCGCCGGTGCAGGTAGGGGTTGTCGTCCAGCGCGAGGTCCCCCTCACGCCCGATCTCGAACACCGACCCGGGGTCGGGCCGGAACCACTCCCCCGCGAACTCCAGCGCCAGGTCGCTCATCCCACGCACACTCCTTGCGGCTGGATCGAGAACGCGCCCTGGCGCACGATGACCACCTCGACGCACGTCTCGCCGGCGTCGGCCTTGTCCACCGTGACCGTGGGTTCCTTCACCGCCTGGTAGTGGCTCTCCTCGAGCGCCACCGGCACCCGCCAGCCGAAGGTGTCGCCGTCCACCGGGTCGGGGTTCTCCCAGGTGAAGACGACCTTGCCGCCGTCCACCTCGCCCTTCAGGTCCGTGACCGCCGGCACGAGCCCGCCCAGGTTGTCCGCGGGCGGGGCCGGGTCGTCGCCGGCGTCCGTGACGGCCGCGGTGGGCTCCTGGTCCGCCCCCGTCCCCCCGTCGGGCCACAGCACGACGCCGAGCGTCACCCCGAGCGCGGCGACCACCGCGACCAGACCCACCACGAGGCCGCTCGAGGCCCGGCCCCGGGCCGGCGCGGGCGGCGCCTCCTCGACCGGTCCCGGGGCGGTGCCCACCTGGCCGTCGGCCGGCGCGGACGGCGCCATCGACCGGTGCACCGTGTCGCCGAGGTCGTCCGCCAGCACCGGCGACGGCGTCGCGACCCGAGGGGCCGACGCGACCCACGACGCGCGCGAGGTGCCCGTCGGCGCCGAGGTGACGAGTCCGGCCGTCGCCGCCGCGGGCCCGCGCGGGTCCACCGAGACGACCTCGCGCAGCCGGGTGCCGACCTCGTCCTCGTCGGCCGGCTCCGGGGCGCCGTCGTCGTCGCGCACCTGGCCGCGGTCGTCGAGCAGGTCGATCGGCGTGACCGCGAACGACAGGTCGGTCTGCACCGCCTGGAGCGCCCGCGCGAACGCGAGGGCCGTCGGGTACCGCGCCTCCGGGTTCTTCGCCATCGCGGTGCTGAGCACCCGCTCGAGCGACACGGGCACGTCGTTGCGCCCCGTGGCCTGCAGGGGCGCCGTCTCGATGCGGGACACCAGGTCGGCGCTCGAGTTCGACCCGCCCGGCACCTCGAACGGGGTGCGCGACGCGAGCAGGGAGTAGGTGGTCGCGGCGAGGCCCCACACGTCCGTGGCGACGCTCGTGCGCGGGGGCTCGGCGAACGACTCGGGCGGCGACCACGGGATCGACATGCCCTCGGCGAGCCCCGCGTCGTCCAGCGTGGACGAGATCCCGAAGTCCGTGAGCGCCGGGTGCCCGTACTCCGTGACCAGGATGTTGGCGGGCTTGATGTCGCGGTGGAGGATGCCCGCGCGGTGCGACGTCTCGACCGCGCCCGCGACCTGGACGGCGATCCGCAGCACGTCCGGCACGCTGAGGCGCTCGCTGCGGTACCGGGCGCCCAGGTTGGGCCGGGAGCAGAACTCCATGGCCAGGTACGGGCGGCCGTCGGCGGCGACGTCCGCCTCGTACATCGTGACGATGGACGGGTGGGTCGACAGGGTGGCCATGAGGTCGGCCTCGGCCTCGAAGGCCTCCCGCTGGCCCTCGTTCGTCCACTCGTGCAGCAGCACCTTGACCGCGACGCGGCGGCGCGGACGGCGCTGCTGGTAGAGGAAGACGTCGGAGAACCCGCCCGAGCCGATGAGGGAGACGTACTCGAAGCCCTCGATCTCCGGCGGCGGTGACGGCGGTCGCTTGCGGCTCACTCAGAGGATCCCTTCGAAGGTCAACGTCACGCCGTCGCCCAGGTCGACGACGTCCCGCGAGACGACCATGACGGCCTCGCCGGGGTGCAGCCGCAGCGGCGGCTGGCCGGACCTCAGCAGCGTGGTGCCGTTCGTGGTGCTCATGTCGCTGACCAGCACGTGCCAGCCCTCGAGGCGCACCTCGACGTGCGAGCGGGAGATGTCCTGCTGCGGGCTCGGCACGGTGACCAGGCGGGGGACGTCGTCGCCCGTGGCCCGCGGCGAGCGCGGCTTGCGCCCGACCACCACCGGGCGGTCGAGCGTGACGCGCGGGCCGCCGGACACGCCCATCGTCCCGAGGGGCGGCCGCGGCACCTGCCGTGCCTCGCCGACCAGCGACTTCCCGCAGGTGCCGCAGTCGTCGCGCTGCGGCGGGTTCGGGTGGCCGGCGGTGCACGACCGGGCGAGGATCATCGGCCGCCCCGGCGCCGGGGCCGAGGCGAAGGCCGGACCCGGCGGGGGCACGGCCCCGGGGACGGCGCCCCCGGACTGCGGCCCCGGGACGGGCTCGGCGGGCGGCGCGACCGTGGACGTGCCCGCCGCCGCGCGGAGGTCCGCGATCGCCGAGGACAGGACGGTGCTGCCGTCGATCTCCTCGACGTCGGCGGCTCCGGGCGCGGAGGGGTGCTCGGTGGCGGCTCGGTCGGAGGCTCCGCCGCGCGCCTGCTCGTGGGCTTGCTCGAGAGCTCGGCCGGCTCCGTCGGCCGGGGCCGCCGTCACCAGCGCCGCGGCGACCGGGACCGCCGCCACCGGGGCGGGGCCGGCCTGCGGCCCGCCGTCCCCGTCGGCCTCGCCGTCCTCGTCCTCCTCCTCGTCCGGGCGCACGGCCGCGGCCTCGACGGCACGGTGCACCGTCGAACCCCACAGGTGGCCGTACCCCGTCGTCTCCTCGACCGGGGCGTCGCCCTCCGAGGACGTCGCCGCCCCCTCGTCGCCGCTCTCCGCGGCCTCGTCGTCGTCGGCGGGGCCGGCGTCGGCGTCGTCGACGGCGTCCACCGGGCGGAGGCGCGGGACCTCGCCCGACGTCACGGTCAGGGCCGGCACCAGCGTGGCGTCGGGGGCGATGGTCGACTCCGACGCGCCCAGCGGGTCGGGGTCGCCCGCCGGGACCGCAGCCACCGGCGTCTTCGGGACCGCGGCCACCGGCACCACGGGTGTCGCGGGCTCCTCGTCGGGACCGTCGTCCTCCCACGGGTCCCGGACGGGCGCCTGGCGGCGGGCGGGCGCCGCGGGCATCGCCTCGTCGGTGAGCCGGGCGCCCACGGAGGTGACCAGGACGACGCCGGCGTCGAGCGGCATGGCGCGGCCGTCCACGAGGTGCTCGGCCTCCGTGACCCCGACCTGCACGGCCAGGTCGACGACGTCCTCGAACGTCCGCTCGGCCCAGGTGGTGACGCCCTCGCCGGAGACGTGCTGGCGGTCGTCCGCCCGCGCCACGGTCACGGAGGTGGCGCCGCGCGCCGCGACCTGCACGCGCCGCCCGTCCGCGACGGCGATCGCGAACGGCGGCAGCGACGCCAGGCTGGCCCCGAACGACCCCGTCAGCACCTCGAGCACGGGCACGACCCCGCCCCCGGAACCGAGCGTCGTCCACAGCTCGTCGACGAGCTCGGGCGTGACCTTCTCGGGCAGCACCACCACCGCGCCGCCGCGCACCACGGCGTACGCCGGACCGATCACATAGCGCACCGTCACGTCAGGGCCCCCTTCCACGGCGACCGCCGGGGCACCGTGTCCTCGTCGTCCTCGTGGTCGGCGTGCCCGTCCCGGGGTGCCGTGCGCTCCAGGGCGTCCGTCAGCCCGGTCGCGTCCACCACGATGACGGTGATGTTATCCCGGCCCCCTGCGGCGAGCGCCTCCCCGACCAGCCGGTCGGCGGCACGCTGCGGGTCGGCCTCGACCAGGAGCACCTCCGCCACCCGGCGGTCGGTCAGCTCCCCCGTCAGGCCGTCGGAGCACACGAGCATCCGGTCGCCCGCGTGCACGGGCAGCAGCCAGAAGTCGGCCTCGGGGTCGTCCGGCGCGCCGAGGGCCCGCGTCACGACGTGCCGCCGCGGGTGGGTGAGCGCCTCCTGAGCGGTGATCAGCCCGTCGTCGACGAGCTCCTGCACCTCGGAGTGGTCCACGCTCACCTGCTCGAGCAGACCGTCGGAGCTGCGGTAGGTGCGCGAGTCGCCCAGGTTGACGACGAGCCAGTACGGCTCCCCGCCCTGCTCGGTGAGCACCACGCCCGTGAGCGTCGTGCCCGCGCCGCGCCCCGGCGCGGTCTCGATCGCGCGCACGGCCTCGTGCGCCGCGCGGACCCGGTAGCGGAGGTCGTCGACCCCGACCACGTCGGACGTCCCGAGCGGTGCCAGGACGTCGACGGCGGTCGCGCTCGCGACCTCCCCCGCGTCGTGCCCGCCCATGCCGTCCGCGACCAGGAAGACCGACCCGCCCGCCAGGTAGGAGTCCTCGTTCAGGCTCCGGCGCGCGCCCTGGTGGGTCGCCGCGCCCCACAGCAGGCCGAGGCTCACGGGTGCGGTCATGCGCCGGCGTCCTGACCGACGACGGTCAGCCGGCGGGCCCCCGCCTGGACGACCCAGCCGGCCGTGACCGTCGCGGTCTGCCCCGGGACGAGCTCCTGCACGGTGCCGCCGGGGGCGATCACGGCGCTGCCGTTGGTGCTGCCCAGGTCGGTGACGCGCAGGCCGTCGGCGGCCGGCACGAGCTCGAGGTGGGTCTTGGACACCGAGCGTGTCGGGTCGTCCAGCCGCAGCAGCGTGGCGGGCACGCCGCCGTCCTGCTGCGGGTTGCGGCCCACGAGGGTGCGGGCCGCGACGTGCACGCGGCGGTCCGGGTCGACCTCGACCACGATCCGCGGCGGCACGCTGCCGTCGCCGGTGCTGCGCAGCGACGAGAGGCTGAAGCGCGTCGCCTCGAGGTCGTCGATGTCGTCGACGGCCTCGAACCGGGCCGCGGGCGCCGCCGGGGCGGCCGGCGCGGCAGGAGTGGTGGGCGTGGTGGGCGTGGTGGGCGTGGTGGGCGCCATGGGCGCGGCCGGCGCCGTCGGGGGCCGGCCGACGGCAGGGGTCACGGAGGTGTCCGGGACCGCGGGCGACGCCGTGTCCTGCCCCCGGTGCACGGTGTGCGCGTCGACGCCGTGCCCGGCGTCCTGCCCGGCGGCCCCTGCGGACGTGGGCCCGGCGGTGCCGGGCACGCCGGTGATGATGCCGCCGGCGCCCCGCTGCGCAGCGGGGAAGGCCCACAGGTCCTCGCCGGCGTCGGCGCGAGGGGCGCCCGCGGCGGTGGCCCGCCCCGCGGGCGCGTCCGACCCGGCACCGGCGGCCGGCACGGCGGGCGCGAAGCTGGGAGCCTCGCCGCCGCGCACGTCGCGGACCACGCTGCGGGCCGCCTTGTCGTGCCAGCCCTGCCGGCGCCCGGACGAGTCGAACCTCGGCGACACGAGCACCAGCACGGTGCCCACCAGCGGCAGGACGCCGCACGCCGCGAGCACCAGCCAGCGCAGGAGGCCGCGGCCGGCGCCCACCGGGCCGCCGCCGTCGAGCGCCACCGTGCGGATGCCCAGCAGCCGGTTCCCGAGGGTGCGGCCGGTGAGCCCGTCGCTCAGCGCGAGGGCCACCCAGCCCGCCAGCGAGACCAGCCCGGCGACGAGGTAGACGGTGGTGAGCGCGGAGATCAGCTCCGCCTGCGCGGCCTCCTGCCCCATCGGGGTGGTGGCGCTCGTGAGGTCGGACATCCGCGCGACCACCCGGGTCGACAGCGCCGTCGCCGTCGCGGCGACCCCGCTCACCAGCGAGACCGCGAGCAGGTCGAGCAGGTAGGCGCCCGCCCGGCGCCCCACGCCCGCGAGCGGCGGGACGCCGGCCGGCGTCCCGGAGGGTCCCGACGGCCCGGCCGAGCGCGCGCCCGACCCGGTGCCGTGGGCGCGGCGGGTGCTCCCCCGCAGCTCGGGCTCGGTGGTCACCTCCAGGCTGCCGGTGGGCGCGCCCGGCGTGCGGTACGCCGTCGCCACGGTGGCGGTGCCGCACACCGAGCAGAACGCGCCGCTCTGCCCGCTGGCACCGCACGCGGTGCACGTCGTCGTCATGAGTCCTCCTACCGCCGGGCTCCGCGCCGGGCGCCGTCCTTGCGCCGGGCGCGGGTCATCCTGTCACGCACGGGCCGCACCGCGGCACGCGCCAGCCGTCCGAAGAACGCCGGCACGGCGGCCGCCCACCGGCGCACGAGCTCGCGCACCGTCGGGGCGTCGGCGCCGCGCACGGAGCGCAGCGAGAGCCGGGCCGCGACCCGGCGGCGCCACGGGACGCCCGCCCGCATCGTCCCGACGGCCTCGTCCACCTCGGCCCAGAACCGCACCACCTCGTCGTCGGTCGGGGTGCCCGCACCGAACACCGTGGCGTCCGCCCGGTGGGCGAGCAGCGCCGTCGTCGGCGCGGCCGAGGGCACCTGCTCGGCGACGAGCCGGGCCCCCTCGCGCCGGGTCGCGGCACGCGGCACGCCGGCGCCGAGGTCCGTCGCGGCGTCGACCACCTCGCGCCAGCCGCCGCTGACCCGGTCCGTCGGCTCCGGCGCCGTGCGGCGGCGGCGCAGCCGGCGACGCTTGAAACCGAGGATGAGCAGGAGCGGCAGGGCGAGGATCGCGAGCGGAACCGCCACCGTGACCGCGATCATCGCGACCTGGCGCCAGTCGATCGCCGACTGGTCCTCGTCCTCTTCCTCCTCCTCGACGTCGCCGGCCTCCGCCTGCGGCGGCTCCTCGGGCGACTCGGGGGACTCGAGCACCGGCGGCTTCGGCACCTGCTTGGACCGCGGCAGCGGCTCCACCTTGTTGTCCTCGTCGGGGATGACGTCGAACGGCACCCACCCGTAGCCCTCGAAGGGCACCTCGACCCAGGCGTGCACGTCCTCGCCCGTGACGGCGTACGGCTCGCCCGCCTTGACGGCGTCCTTCTCGGGATAGAAGCCCATCACCACGCGCGCGGGGACGCCCGCCTGCTGCGCCATGAGGGCGAACGCGACGGCGAACTGCTCGTCGTCGCCCACCATCTCGTCCTGCGCCAGCAGCGTGTCGATGCGCGCAGCCGAGTGGCCGGGCCGGGACGGCGGCTGGTTCTCCAGCCCGCTCGAGTACACGCCGGTCGCGACGAGCGTGTCGCGGATGTTGACGAGCTTCTCGAACGGCTCCGTGGCGTCGGCCGCGAACTGACCCGCCTTCGCCGGCACCGCGTCGGCCACGTCCTGCGGCTTCGGCAGGTCGACGTCCTGGATCGGCACCGACGCCAGGTCCTTCTCCGACGGCGGGGGCGAGACGATCGCCTCGAGCTCGTACGAGTCGCCCGGCCGTAGGCCCGCCGTCGTCAGCGCGGTGCCCGACGTCGCGTTGTAGTAGGTGCTCGCGGCGAGCTCGTCGGCCCGCTCGCCGGTGAACCGGACGCCCGCGAGCTGGCCCACGTCGGGCAGCCACACGCCCGAGTAGCCCGTCACCGTCACCTCGACCTGCGAGCGCGTGCCCGGCGCGACCGTGTCGACGACCTCGCCGGCCCGGTTGAACACCCCCGTGCTGCGCCCGCTCGACGCGTCGTAGACGGTGCCCGCGTACGTGTCGAGGGTCGCCAGGCGCACGCGACCGCCCTCGGGCAGCCCGGTGACCGTGAACAGGTCGGTGTCCGCCATGTCCTTCGTGTAGTGGCGGAAGCCCACCAGCGGGCTCGTGTACTGGTGCAGGTCCAGCGGCGGCGTGATCATCTCGCGCAGCGCGAGCCGCTCGCCGTGCGCCGTCGCCGGCGCGACGAGCACCGCGGCCACGCCGCCGATGGCGAGCAGCACGGCACCGCCGCGCACGCGCTGGGCGCGCAGCCGCCGGGTGGCCGACCGGCTCGCGTCCGACAGCAGCCGGTTGGCACCCATCCGCGTCTCGGCCGCCCGCCAGGAGCCCCACAACAGGCCCACGACGGCGACCACGAGGCCCTGGGCCAGCGGGTAGGCCGGCAGGATCGTGCCGAGCAGGGCGACCCCGGCCAGCGCGACCACGACGGGCAGCAGCGCCCACGCCGCGAGGCGGGAACGCCAGGCGATCGTGCCGGCCAGGAGGCCCGTCAGGTACAGCAGCAGGTACGGGACCACCGCGAGCTCGGGGAACGAGGCGAGCGGCGGCACCGTGGTGACGAACTCCTTCCACCCGTGCACCGCACCGACGGCGAGCTCCTGGAGCGTGTCCAGCGACGGCACCACGCCGCCCACCGTGGTCTGCGGCAGGGCGAGGGCCCCGCCGAACAGGAAGTAGGCCAGCACCGTCGCGGCGGCGGTCAGCAGCAGCGGCCAGCGCAGCCAGGCGCCGAGCCACGCCACGACCAGGCCGAGCACCGCGCCACCCAGCGCGGGCACGAGGTAGCCGGTGCCGCCCCAGGCGGGTCCGAACCCGACGGCGACGGCCCCGAGGAGCAGCAGGACCACCACGCCGTCCACGGCCCCGGCGGCGGTGAGCGCCCGGGGGCGGTCGTCGCCGCGGCGCCGGGCGCGCGTGGTCGCGGCGCGCACGGACGTGCGCGACGTACCTCCGGTGCGCCCCGTGCTCCCGGTGTGCCCGCCGCCGGTGTGCCCCGGGTCGCCGGCCGTGCCCGCCTGGCCGGCCCGGCCGGCGTGGGCCGTCCGGTCGTCCGGCTCGCCGTGGCCGGGGGCGTAGCCCTCAGTCATTCATCCTCCGCAGCGCGTTCGGCAGGTCGGGGAGCTCGCCCAGGGTGAGCACCTGCATGTCGGCCACCCGGCCGCGGCTCACGGACGCCCCCGGGACGCACTGCATCGCGACGAGGCGCGCGTCCACGGGGAGCCGCACGGCGGCGGCGCGCAGGTCGGTCGGGGTGACCAGGCTGCCGACGACCACGGCGACGACGGACGCGTCGGTCACGGTGGCCGACGCGACGCGCGCCACTTCCGCGAGGCTGGTGCGGGCCGGCGAGAGCTCGAGCCGGGTCAGGTCGTCGAGCATCCGGGTGCGGTGGTCGCCGCGCACGCGCCCCTGCTGCACCAGCACGGTGAGGCCGCCGTCCTCGCGGATGGCCTGCAGGCCGAGGGAACCGCACACGGACACCGCGAGCTCGAACTCCTCCGGGTCGGCGTAGTCGTCGGCGCGGGTGGACAGGATGACGGCGAGGCGCGAGCGGCGCGTCTCCTCGAACTGCCGCACCATCAGCTGTCCGGTACGGGCGGTGGACTTCCAGTGGATGTGCCGCCGGTCGTCGCCGGGCACGTAGTCGCGCAGCGCGTGGAACGAGACGTCGGAGTCGGAGATGTCGGGGGTGACCCGGCCCTCGAGGTCGTGCAGCAGACCCGTGGACGAGCCCGACAGCGGCAGCGTGCGCGGGTGCACGAACAGCTCCTCCGGCTCGGTCCAGGTGAGCTCGCGGCGCAGCAGGCCGAGGGGGTCGGAGCGCACCGAGCGGACCGGGCCCAGGGGGATCACCGCGCGGCGGTGCGTCGGCACCGCGAAGATCTCCTCGTGCTCGGCGTCCGGCCGCAGCCGGGGCACCGGGAACGTGGCGATGCCCTGCCCCACCTGGAGCTCCATGACCGCCGGCAGCATGCTGCGCGACGAGCCGTTGCGCACCAGGAGGCGCCCCACGGCGCGGTCCCCCACGACGACGCGCCGCGACGCGACGTCGAGGCTGACGTCGTAGCGGAGCCGGCCGAGCACGAACACGATCGCGCCGAGCAGCGCCACCGTCGCGGTGACGGCGACGACGGCCCACTCCTCCCAGCTCAGCGCGACCCCCGCCGCCCAGGCGGCCGCGGTGAGCGCCAGGACGGCCCACCCGAACGGCGACACGACGCCCAGCACCGGGGCGGTGCGCGCCCAGGCGCGCGCCGAGAGCGACCCGGCCGCGCGGCCGGCCCGCCCGATCCCGGCGCCGACGCCCGCGGCGACGCGCCGCGCCGCGCGCCGGGGCGCGCGACCGGACGGTTCCGGCGACTGCTGCTCGGTCTCCGCGGCCGCGTCCGGCGCGGCCGGCGGGGCGGCGGTCTCCCGCTCGGTGGTGGTGGTCATGAGATCTCCGGGTCGGTCCTGCGGGTCAGGCCGTGCGTCGTTCCTGCGGGGCGGCGACGTCGCTCAGCAGCCGGGAGATGGTGCCCTCGGCCGTGGCGCCGCCGAACTCCGCCTCCGCGTCGAGCACGAGGCGGTGCCCCCACACGGGCTGGATCAGGTCCTTGACGTCGTCCGGCAGCACGTAGTTGCGCCCGTGGGCGGCCGCCCACACCTTCATGCAGCGCACCAGCGCCAGCGCGCCACGCACGGAGACACCGACGTGCACGTCGGCCGCCGCGCGCGACTCCTCGGCGAGCCGCGACACGTACTCGAGCACCGCCGGGTCGACGTGGGTGGCGGCCGCGAGGGACGCCATCTCCACCACCGCCTGACCCGTGATGACCGGCTGCAGGGCGGCGCTGCGGTCGCGGACGGCCGCCCCCGCGAGGATCTCCACCGTGGACGCGAGGTCCGGGTAGCCGATCGACGTCTTCATGAGGAAGCGGTCGAGCTGCGCCTCCGGCAGGCGGTACGTGCCGGCCTGCTCGATCGGGTTCTGCGTGGCGACCACCATGAACGGGGTGCCGGTCCGGTGCGTGACGCCGTCCACCGTGACCTGGCCCTCCTCCATGACCTCCAGGAGCGCGGACTGCGTCTTCGGCGACGCACGGTTGATCTCGTCCGCGAGCACGATGTTCGCGAAGATCGGCCCCTCGTGGAACTCGAAGGTGCCCGTCTTCTGGTCGTAGATCGTCACGCCCGTGACGTCCGAGGGCAGCAGGTCCGGCGTGAACTGGATGCGGTGGTTCGTGCCCTGCACGCTCGCCGCCATCGCCCGCGCCAGCATCGTCTTGCCGGTGCCGGGGGCGTCCTCCAGCAGGAGGTGGCCCTCCGCCAGCATGCACGTCAGGGCAAGGCGGATCTGGTCGTCCTTGCCGAGCACGGCCTGCGCGACGTTGCCGACGATGCGGTCGAACGTCTGGGCGAACCAGCTCGCCTGCTCGGGGGTCATGGTGCTCATCGGTGGTTGTCCTCGTCCTGTCCTGACCGCGGCGGTCGCGGTTCCTGTCGTGGCTGCATGCGTAACTGTCACCAGGTGATGCGGTTCGTCGTGCCGATACTCGTCTGGATATAGGCCTGGTTGCCCGGCTGGCCGTAGTAGCACCAGGCCTCCATGGGGCCGAGGTTGCCGTTTCCGTCAGTTCGGGCGCGGGTGCCGTTGTGCATGTTCGTCTGGGTGTAGTTAGAGAACTGCCCATCCTGGTCGTGGCACGTGTACGAGAAGCTGGTGTTCGGCGCTGCATCGCGAATCGTGAGGGTCAGCCAGGCGCACGACGTGTGCGCGCACCCCTTTTCTCCATTTGCGTTGCCGCCCTTGCCGACAGTGAACACAGGCTGTGGCTTGGGTGCCGAGGTCGCCGATGCGCACTTGCGGTCGGACTGCCCCTCGGTGTCGGAGACCGTCACGCAGATCTCCTTCGTGTCGGAATACCCCGCCGCCACTGCCTGGTTGGAGGCGCTCCTCGCCGAGCTGGAGATCGCCCCCGTGACGCTCACCGAGATGTCGCGGCCATTCGTGGTGGTGGACCACGAGAACGTGACTCTCTGGTCCTGCCCGCCCACCGCGCTCACACTCGGCGTCGGCACCGGGCCGAAGGGGATCACCGCGTTCGAGTAGTCGGTCCACGCGGAGCAGCCTCCGGCGTTGCAGGCCTGGACTCGGAACCGGTACGACGTGCCGTTCGACAGGCCGCCGTAAGTCATGGATGTCCCGGTCGCGTTCGCCGAACCGCTCTTGTCGGTCTGGACGGTGTACGTGACCGCGGCGCCGTTGTCGTCGGACGCGCCCCAGGAGACGTTCGCCTTCCCGCTCATTCCCTTTCCGACGGCGGCGCTCGGCGCACCCGGCACCGTGGGCTTGCCGTACGGCTGCACGGCGTTCGACTGCGGGCTCGTGCCGCCCTTGCCAGCCTTGTTCTCCGCGGTCACCGCGAACGTGTACGACGACTTGGTGTCCAGGCCCTCGAAGGTGGTCGAGGTGCCCGTGACCGTCCGGGTGTCGACCTTCGACCCGCCTCGGAAGACGTCGACGTCGTAGTTCTTCACCGCGTCGCCGTTGTCCTTCGGCGCCTGCCACGCGACGTCCACCTGGCCCCCGTCGGGCGCGATCCGCGAACTGGCACGCGTCGCCGTGGGCGTCGCCGGTGCGTCCGGCGGGCCGGCGGGGATCTCCGTGGTCGACCAGGCGCCCCAGTCCGAGGGGTCGGGAGCCGAGTTCACGGCCTGCACGCGCACCTTGTAGGCGACGCCGTTCGTCAGGCCCTCCCACACGATCCGCTCGCCGGTCACGCCCACTTTCTGCGTGGCACCGGAGGCCGGGGCCGGGGAGATCTCGAGGTTGACGGACGTGATCGGCGACCGGTCGGTGTACGACGCGTTGGCCCACGTGACGGTGAGGGACTCGTCGCCGAACTCGAGGATCGGTGCGGTCGGCGGTTCCGGCTTGTTGTCGGGCCGGGCCTCCGCGGACGCGGGCGACGGCTCCGAGTCGCCCACCTCGTTGGTGGCCTGCACCGTGAACGTGTAGGTGACGTTGTTGGTGAGCCCGCCGAGAGTGCAGGTAGTGGTGGCGCAATCGAACGTGTCGCCCTGGTTGGAG
The DNA here is from genome assembly GCA_023241745.1 of Isoptericola peretonis. GTDB lineage: Bacteria > Actinomycetota > Actinomycetes > Actinomycetales > Cellulomonadaceae > Isoptericola > Isoptericola peretonis. The sequence goes on from JALQCY010000001.1 coordinate 590,282, forward strand.
GTCACCGTGTACCCCGTGATCTCCGCGCCGTTGTTCTGCGGCGGCGTCCACGAAAGCACGACGGTCTCGGAGCGGACCTCCTCGACCTGCGGCGTCGACGGCGCCTCCGGCACGCCGAGCACGTTCACCACGATGCGCCCCTCGACCTCACGGTCCGGGTCCTGCGTCGCGTCCTGGATCGTGTAGCGCACCACCATCGTGCCCACGAAGTCGTCCTTCGGCGTCACGGCGACCGAGTCGCCGTCGACGACCGTGCTGCCGCGGCCGGTCTCGACCACAGGCTGCCCGACGATCTTCAAGGGACCGCGGTCGGAGAACGGGTTGGAGTCGTTGGCGAGCACCGGGACAGAGACGGCCCTGCCCTGATGGGCGTCGTCCACCCGGTCCTCGACCGCCCGCGCGAGCGGGCGGGTGGACGCCACGACCGTGACGGTGAGCACACCGTCGACGGGCGGGTGCTCGTCGTCGGTCACCGTGTACGGCACGGTGAGGACCGTCCCCTTGGCCACCTCCGGCTGCGCCTCGAGCGTCACCCGGGCCCCCGAGAGGGTCGCGCCGAGGCCACCCGGGAGCCGGCCCAGCTGGAACCGCAGGTCGTCCTCGTCCGGGTCCTTGGCGAACCGGCCCAGGTCGACGACGCTCTCCTCGCCCGCCGCGACCTTGCCCGACGGGCGACCGGGCTCCGGCGGCAGGTTCTCGGGCGGCAGCACCGTGATCGGCAGGGTCAGCAGCGCGACGGCGCCCTCCGGGTCGTCGACGGACGCGCCGTCCGTGACCTCGAAGGTCACGGAGGCCGGCCCGTCGTACTCGGCGCGCGGCGTGTACGTCATGGTGGTCTCGTCCGTCACCTTGACGGTGCCCTCGGTCGCGGTGACCTGGTCCTCCGTGGTGAGGCGCGGGGTGCGGCCCTCGACCACGAGCACGTGGTCGGTGATGTCGACGTCGAGCTTCTCGCCCGACACCACCTCGAGCGGGGCCTGGCCGGGCTTGAGGATCGGCTTGGTCGACTCCGCCCCGGGCACGACGACGAACGCCTTGGCGGTGAGCCCGTCCATGTCCGTGACGGTGTAGGTGACGACCTGCCGGGAGCGCGTGAGGGGGATCTCGAGCGCACCGTCGTCGGTCACGGTGACCCCGCCCTCGGCCACGTCGGGCTCGACGGTGACCTCGAGGTCGTCCGCCGCGCCGTCCGGGTCCTCGTCGTTGTCGAGCACCGGCACCGTCACGGACGTCTCGCCGAGGATGCTCGCCACGGGCACGGAGTCGTCCCGGGCGACCGGGCGCAGCAGCGGCGCGTCGTCGGCGACCGTAACGCTCACCGACGCCGAGGCGCGGGCTGCGTAGGTGTCCTCGATCGCGTAGAAGAAGGTGTACGTGCCCTCCTCGGCGGGGGTCCGCACGACGATGCGGTCGTCCGTGACCTTGGCCTTGAGGTCCTCGCCACCCTCGACGGCCCCGGGCACCAGCCCGATGACGTCGCCGTCGGGGTCGGCGTCGTTCACGAGGGCCGGCACCGCGACCCGGCGCTCCGGGCGCACGGTGACCTCGTCGTCGGCCGCCACCGGGGGCTGGTTCGTCTCCGGCGGCTGCGCGATGCCGACCCGGATCAGGCCGGTGGCCACCTCGCCGCGCGCGTCCTGCACCGTGTACCGGAAGGAGTCGCTGCCCTTGGCGTTCTTGCCGGCCTCGTAGTCCACGTACCCGTCCACCACCTCGGCCCGGCCCTGGGCGGGGCCGGTGGCGAGGCCGGTGAGCTGCACGGAGTCGCCGTCCGGGTCGATGCCGTCGAGCGGCACCGGGATCCGCGTGGTGCCGCCGGACAGCACGCGCGCGTCGACGTCGTGCGGCACGGGGGCGGCGTTCTCCTTGCCGCCGCGGATGTGGATCGTGACCTGGGCGGAGTCCTCCTGCCCGTTCGGGTCGCGGACCTTGTAGATCGCGTAGGCGGTGCCCTGCTCGGCGCCCGCGCGGAACCGCAGCCGCCCCTCGGAGACGAACAGCTCGCCCTGCGCCGGGTCCGCCGTCTGCTCGAGCTCGTCGTCGAGCGTGAGCTCCAGGCCGTCGGGGTGGGTGTCGTTGTCGAGCACGTCGATGTTCACGTAGTCGCCCGCGCGCACGGTGACCTCGTCGGCGGCCGCGTTCGGCGGCTGCAGCCGGTCCGGCGGCGGCACGGGCAGCACGCGTACCTCGCCAGTGGCGGTCTCGGTCCCGTTCGAGACCGTGTACTCCAGCACGACCGCCTCGGCGAGGCGGCGCGTCTCCGTGATGCGGAGCATCTGGTGACCGAGAACGGCGACGCTGAGGCCCGAGTCCTCGGGCACCCGCACGGACTGCACCACGAGCACGCCGCCCGCGGGGTCGGAGTCGTTCGCCAGCACGTCGACCAGGGTGGAGCCTCCCGCGGGCAGCAGGGCCGTGTCCGCGACCACGACCGGCGCGCCCACCGCGGCGTCCGGGTCCTGCACGTCCACCCGGACCACGCCCGTCGTGGACGAGGGCCCGTCGGTCACCTGGTAGAGCACGTCGTAGGACTTGGGCTCCTGCGCGAGGAACGTGAACGTCCCGGCGTCGTAGTTGCGCGTGATCTCCGCCGGGTCCGCGTCGCTCACGTTCGCGAGGCGCAGGTCGTCGCCGTTGGGGTCGGAGTCGTTCTTCAGCGGCTCGATCGTGATCGGCTGCCCGGCCGTGACGACCACGTGGTCGCCGACCGCGACCGGCGGCTCCTTGCTGTTGAGCACGTCCACCCACAGGGTGCCCTCGACGACGCCGCCCAGACCGTCGCCCACGGTCAGCGTGACCTTCTTGCGCCCGGTGGCGGACCCGCCGTCACGGAACTCGACGGTGCCGTCCGGATAGGCGCGCACCTCGTCGCCCTGCACCGTCGACGCCGCCGTCGCGAGGTACACGTCGTCGCCGTCCGGGTCGCGGAAGAACGGGAGCACCTTGATCTGCGCCGACTGGCCCTGCTGCACGCGCAGGACAGGCTCGCCGGACTGCTCGGGCTTCTCGTTCTGGTCGGGCGGCACGATCTTCACCGACACCTCGGCCTGGTCGTGGCCGCCCCGGCCGTCGGAGACCTCGTAGGTGAAGCGCTCCCGACCGGTCGCGTCGGACGGCACCACGACCTGCAGCGCCTTGCCGCCCAGCACCTCCTGGACGGTGCGCCCCTCCGGCTGGTCGCCCTCCAGGCGCGCCGTGATCACGTCACCGTCGGGGTCGAGGTCGTTCGCCAGGACGTCGAGCACGGTGGTGCGCCCGGGGCGCACGCCGAACGCGTCGTCCTCCGCCTCCGGCGGGTCCTGCTTCTCGCGGTCCACGACCGTGTTGTCGACCAGCTCGGGCTTCGCGTCCTCGGCGTCCTCGTCCTGGCCCTCGGCGCGCTCCGGGAGCTTGATGTCCCAGTCGTCGACCTTCTCGTACTCGTCCAACGCCATCCACAGCGCGCCCGCGGTGAGGTCGTTCAGCACCACGGCCTTGCGGTTGACCCGGTACTCGAGCACGGTCGTCTGGTCGATGCCCTCGAGCACCTCGTCGACGTCCCGGTCGGTCCCCTCGCAGTCGCGCACGACCTGCCCGGTGCCCGACCACGCGCCGTACAGGCACCCGCCCAGCTGCACCGGCGCCGCCGGCGAGCCGGACGCCTGGCGTCGGGTCGCCGTGCCGCCCTCCAGCGGCTGGAGCACCAGCGCCGAGGAGGTCGCGTACGCCACCGACCCGGTGTCGCCGCCGGGCAGCTGGAGCCGCGCGCCCTGCGCGTCGGCGACCTCGACCACGTCACCCCCGGGGAGGCGCAGCCGGCCCGACGTGCGGTCGAGGATCACGACGTCGTCGCCCACGGTCGTGAGCACGACGTCGTCGTCCTTGCTCAGCATGCCGAGCTCCGTCGTCGACGGCTCCTGACCCGGCTCCGCCGTCCACAGCACGTCGCGGGCCGGCACCACCGCGTAGGTGGTGCCCGACTCCGACACCGCGACGTGCGCGGCACCGTCGATGTCCTGCGTCGGGTCGTCCTCCTCGGTGTTCAGCCCGGGCAACCGGTCGAGCGCCGTGACCCACAGCGAGCCGGACTCGTCGTCCATCACGGCCACCCGGCCGCCGCCCATGGCGACCTGCGCGCCGGCGGGGAGCTTCGTCGTCGAGGCGAACTTCAGGCGGGCGGGGTCCACGACGTTGGCGCTCGACGACCCGTCGTCGGCCACGAGCACCTGGCTCGCCTGCTGGTCCACGTCGAACGCCGAGCTGCCCGCCAGGAGGGTGCCGTCGAGGGCCTTCGCGTCGGTGTTGAACCGGCCCACGAGCCCCGAGGACTGGTTGGTGACCCAGACCCCCGAGTCGTTGAGGTCGACGTCGGCCGTGGCCTCGCCGTCGTACAGCGCCGCGGCCGCCACCACCGCTCCGGAGAGCACGAGGACCACCGCCGTCGAGACGCTGGCGCGACGGTCGCCGCGCAGGCGCGTGAGCATGCTCAAGATGTCCCCCGATGAGATGGCGCTTCCGGCCGACGGCCTCCATGGCAGCGCGGTGCGCCCGCACAGAATAGCCAGGCTTCACCCGCCGGGGACAGCGGTTCCGCCCTTCGGGCATGGGGAGAGGTGCCCATTCCCGGGAGAGGCCGGCAGCGGGACCGGTCTCACCAGGTCCGCCTCTCGTACATCTTTCCGTCGATCTTGACGGCCACGTCCTTGCCCGGGTACCCGAAGACGCAGCTCAGCTCGAAGGACGTCGTGCCTCCGAAGCGCTTGCTGTACACGTGGCCGTTGTTCAGCACGGGCTCCCAGCCGTTCGACCCGTCGCCCCAGCACTCGACCTGGTGCGACCCCTCCCGGAAGTTCTCCACGTGCACGTTGAACTGATGGCACTCCGAAGACCCGCAACCTGGCACGGTCTTCTGGGTCCCCCGCGTCACCCACGCACGGGCGTCGAGCGCCCTCGCGGACGCGCACCTGCTGTTCTTCTGCCCCTCGCTGTCGGTGGACGTCACGCAGATCTCCTTGGACTGACCGGGCTCCGCGGGCACGGACTCGCTACCGCTCCTCGCAGAGCTGGAGATCGCTCCGGTCACCTTGACGTCGATGGCGCGACCGTTCGTGGTCGTGCTCCAGACGAACTTCACCGCTCCGCTCTGACGGGTTGCCGTCACGCTCGGCTGGGGCACCGGGCCGAACGGGGTCACGCTGCCGGAGTAGGCCGTCCAGCCGGAGCAGCCCGCGGAGTTGCACGCCTTGACGCGGAACCGATAGGGCGTGCCGTTCTGCAGCCCGGCGTAGGTGTACGACGTGGCCGTGGTGGTCTTGGGCCCGCCCCTGTCCGTCTCCACCGTGTACGTCACGGGGTTGCCGTTGGCGTCGGCCGCGCCCCAGGACAGGTTCGCCCGGCCACTCATCCCCGTCCCGACGCTCGCCTTCGGAGTCCCGGGCGCCCCCGGCTTGCCGAACGGCGTGACCTTGTTGGACTGCGCGCTGGTGGCGCCCTTGCCGGCCTTGTTCTCCGCGGTGACGGCGAACGTGTAGGTCGACTTCGTGTCCAGGCCCTCGAGGTCCAGCGACGTGCCGGTGGCCGTCTCGGTGGAGACCTTCGTCCCACCCTTGAGCACGTCGACGTAGTACGTCTTGACCGGGTCGCCGTTGGTCGCCGGGGGCTTCCACGCCACGTGCACCTGGCCGCCGAGAGGCGTGTCCACCCGGGCAGCGCTGGGCGCCGCGGGGGCGTCCGGCGGCCCGGCCGGCACCATGGTCGTCGACCACGCGCCCCAGTCGGAGGGGTCGGGGGCCGAGTTCACGGCCCGCACCCGCACCTTGTAGGCGGTGCCGTTGGTCAGCTGGTCCCACACGATCCGCTCGCCGGTGACGCCGACCTTCTGCGTCTCGCCCGACGCCGGGGACGGGGAGATCTCGAGGTCCACCGAGGTGATCGGCGACCGGTCGGTGTAGGTGGCGTTGTCCCAGGTGACGGTCAGCGAGCCGTCGCCGAACTCGAGCCGGGGCGCCGCCGGCGGGTCCGGCTTCGCGTCCGGGCGCGCCTCCGCGGACGCCGGCGACTTCTCCGACGGACCCACGTCGTTGTTCGCCACGACGGTGAACGTGTAGGTGACGTTGTTCGTGAGCCCGTCCAGCGTGCACGTGGTCGTCGCGCACTCGAACGTGTCGCCACGGCTCGAGGTCACCGTGTAGCCGGTGATCTCGGAGCCGTTGTTCTGCGGCGGCGTCCACGACAGCACCACCGTCTCGGAGCGGACCTCCTCGACCTGCGGCGTCGACGGCGCCTCGGGCGCGCCCAGCACGTTCACCGTGATGCGGCCCTCGACCTGCCGGTCCGGGTCCTGCGTCGCGTCCTGGACGGTGTAGCGCACCACCATCGTGCCGACGAAGTCGGCGTCCGGCGTGACGACCACCTGGTCGCCGTCCTTGGTCGTCGCGCCCACACCCGTCTCGATGATCGCGTCCCCCACGAGCTCGAGCGGGCCCCGGTCCTCGAACGGGTTGGAGTCGTTGGCCAGCACGGGCACCGACACGGCCTCACCCTGGTGGGCGTCGTCCACCGTGTCGTCGACGGCCCGCGCGAGCGGGCGCGTGGAGGCGACCACCCGCACGGCGATCTCCCCGTCGACGGGCGGGTTCTCGCCGTCGCTCACCGTGAAGGGCACGGTCAGCCCCGTGCCCTTGGGGATGTCGGGCGACGCCTCGAGCGCCACGCGCGCGCCCGACATCGTCGCGCCGATCCCGTCGGGCAGGCCCCCCAGCTCGAAGCGGAGGTCGTCGCCGTCGGGGTCCTTCGCGAACCGGCCCAGGTCGACGACGCTCTCCTCGCCGGCCGCCACCTCGCCGGACGGCTTGCCCGGCTCGGGCGGCAGGTTGTCCGGCGGCAGCACCGTGATCGGCAGCGTCAGCACCGCGGTGTTCCCCTCCGGGTCGTCGGGGGTCTTGCCGTCGGTCACCTCGAACGTGACGCCGGCCGGGCCGCTGAAGCCCTCGCGCGGCGTGTAGGTCATGGTCGTGGTGTCGGTGACCTCGACGTCGCCCTCCAGCGCCGTCACCTGGTCGGCGGTGGTGAACCGCGGCTCGCGGCCCTCGACCACGAGCACGTGGTCGGCGATGTCGACGTCCAGCGACTCCCCGGCCAGCACCTCGAGCGGCGCCTGGCCGGGCACGAGGATCGGCTGCACCGACGTCAGCCCCGGCACGACGACGAACGCCTTCGCGCTCTGCCCGTCCACGTCCGTGACCGTGTAGGTGACCACCTGGCGCTGCTCGGTGAGCGTCACGGCCAGCTCGCCCTCGGGGGTCACCGTGACGTTCTGGGACGACGCCTCGACCGCGAGGTCGTCCGCGGCCCCGTCCGGGTCCTCGTCGTTGTCGAGCACGGGCACCGTCACCGACGTCTTGCCGAGCAGGTCCGCCACGGGCACCGAGTCGTCCCGGGCCACCGGCGCGAGGAGCGGGGCGTCCTCCGCGACCGTGACGCTCACCGACGCGGACCCTCGGGCCGCGTACGTGTCCTCGACCGCGTAGAAGAAGGTCGAGGTGCCCTCCTCGCCGGGCGCGTGCACGACGATCCGGTCCTTCGCGACCTCCGGGTCGAGGTCCTCGCCCCCCTCGAAGGAGCCGCCCACGAGCCCGATGCGGTCGCCGTCCGGGTCGGAGTCGTTGGCCAGCGCCGGCACCGCCACCCGGCGGTCCGGCCGCACCACGACCTCGTCGTCCTCGGCCACCGGCGGCTGGTTCGTGGCCGGAGGCTGCGCGATCCCGACCCGGATCACGCCCGTCGCTACCTCGCCGCGCGCGTCCTGCACGGTGTAGCGGAACGAGTCCACGCCGCTCGCGTCCTGGCCCGCCACGAAGTCGACGTACCCGTCCGCCACCTCGGCCCGCCCCATGGCGGGGCCCGACGCCAGGCCGGTCAGCTGCACCGAGTCGCCGTCGGGGTCGATGCCGTCCAGCGGCACCGGGATGCGGACGGTGCCGCCGGCCAGCGCCCTGGCCTCCACGTCCTGCGGCACGGGCGCCTTGTTCTCGTTGCCGCCGCGCACGCGGATGGTGACCTGGGCGGAGTCCTCCTGCCCGTTCGGGTCGCGCACCTTGTAGATCGCGTACTCCGTGCCGGGCTCCGACCCGGCCCGGAAGCGCAGCCGGTTCTCGGAGACGAAGAGGTCGCCCCGGGAGGGGTCGACCGACTGCTCGAGCTCGTCGTCCAGCGTGAGCTCGAGCCCGTCCGGGTGGGTGTCGTTGGCGAGCACGTCGACGTTCACGTAGTCGCCCACCCGCACGGTCACCTCGTCGGGCGCGGCGCTCGGCGGCTGCAGTCGCTCCGGGGGCGGGACGGGCAGCACCCGCACCTCGCCCGTGGCGGTGTCGTTGCCGTTCGAGACCGTGTACTCGAGCACGATCGGTTCCGACACGCGCCGCGTCTCGGTGACCCGCAGCATCTGGTGCGACAGCACCGCGACGCTCACCCCCGAGTCCTCCGGCACCTGCACCGACTGCACCACGAGCACGCCGCCGGCGGGGTCGGCGTCGTTCGCGAGCACGTCCACCAGGGCGGAGCCGCCGGCCGGCAGCATCGCCGTGTCGGCGACGACCACGGGCGGGCCCGTCGCCGCGTCCGGGTCCCGCACGTCCACCCGGACGACGCCGGTGGTCGCGTCCGGCCCGTCGCTCACCTGGTAGAGCACGTCGTAGGACTGGGGCTCCCGCGCCAGGAACGTGAACGTGCCCGCGTCATGGTTCGGCGTGATCTCCGCCGGAGCCGCGTCGTTCACCTTCGACAGCCGCAGCTCGTCACCGTTCGGGTCGGTGTCGTTCCGCAGCGGCTCGATCGTCACCGGCTGGCCCGCCGTCGCGACCACGTGGTCGCCCACCGCCACCGGCGGCTCGTTGGCGTCCGCGATCACGTCCACCTGCAGCGCGCCCTCGACCACCTCGCCGCGGCCGTCCCCCACGACCAGGTTCACCTTCTTGCGCCCCGTCGCGGACCCGTTGTCGCGGAACTCCACCGTGCCGTCCGGGTAGGCGCGCACCTCGTCGCCCTCGACGGTCGCGTCCGCCGACGCCAGGTAGACGTCGTCCCCGTCCGGGTCGCGGAAGTACGGCAGCACCTTGATCCGCCCGCTCGTGCCCTGCTCCACGCGCAGCACCGGGTCGCCGGTCTGCTCCGGCGCCGCGTTCTCGGCCTCCGGCACGACCCGCACGTCCACGGTGGCGTCGTCCGTGCCGCCCCGGCCGTCGGAGACCCGGTAGGTGAAGGACGTCGTCCCCGACGCGTCCTGGGGGACCACCGCCTGCAGGGCCTTCCCGCCCAGCACGCGCTCCACGCGCAGGCCCTCGGGCTGGTCGCCGACCAGTGCCGCGGTCATGACGTCGCCGTCGGGCTCGAGGTCGTTGGACAGCACGTCCAGCAGGGTCGCGCGGCCCGGCCGCACGCCGTAGTCGTCGTCCTGCGCCTTCGGCGGGTCCTGCTTCTCCCGGTCCACCACCGTCTGGTCGACCAGCTCCGGCTTGGCGTCCTCCGCGTCCTCGTCGGAGCCCTCGGCCTGCTCCGGGAGCTTGATGTCCCAGTCGTCCACCTTCTCGTACTCGTCCAGCGCCATCCACAGCGTGCCCGCCGTGAGGTCGTTGAGCACGACGTTGTCGCGGTTGACGCGGTACTCCAGGCGCGTGGACTGGTCGATGCCCTCGAGCACGTCGTCGACGTCGCGGTCCGTGCCCTCGCAGTCGCGCACGATCTGGCCCGAGCCGGACCAGGCGCCGTACAGGCAGCCGCCCAGCTGCACCGGCGCCGCCGGCGAGCCGGACGCCTGTCGCCGGGTGGCGGCACCGCCGTCCAGGGGCTGCAGCACCAGCGCGGACGGCGTCGCGTACGCCACGGAGCCGGACGACCGCCCGGGGAGCTGCAGCCGCGCCTCCTGGGCGTCCTGCACCTCGAGGACGTCGCCGCCTGGGAGCCTCAGCTCGCCGTCCGTGCGGTCGAGCAGCACGAGGTCGTCGCCCACCGTGGTGAGCCGGACGTCGTCGCCCTCGGAGAGCATGCCCAGCTCCGAGGTGGCCGGTTCCTGCCCCGGCTCGACCGTCCACAGCGTGTCCCGGCCCGGCACCACCGCGTACGTCGTCCCCGACTCGGAGACCACGACCTGCGCCGCGCCCTCCAGCTCCGCCGTCGGGTCCGCCTCCTTCGTGTCGAGCGACGGGAGCGCCTCGACGGTGGTCACCCACAGCGCACCGGACTCCTCGTCGAGCACCGCGACGCGGCCGCCGCCCATCGCGGTCCGCGCGCCGCCGGGCAGCGGCGTGGTCGAGTGGTACCGGAGCCGGGCGATGTCCACGACGTTCGCCGCGCCGGTGCCCTCGTCCTCTACGAGCACCTGGCCCGCCTGCTGGTCCAGGTCGAACGCCGAGCTCCCCGCGAGGAGCACGCCGTCCAGCGCCTGCGCCTCCGTGTTGAACCGGCCCACCTTGCCCGCGGCCTGGTTCGTCACCCACACGCCCGAGTCGTTCAGGTCGACGTCGGCCGTGGCCTCGCCGTCGTAGAGGACCGCGGCCACGGCGACGCCCGCCGCCAGGGACAGGACGACGGAGGTCGAGACGGCGGTGCGGCGGTCGGCGCGCAGACGTGCGAGCGGGCCCAAGGTTCCCCCGAGTGCGGTGGTCTTCGACGACCCCGCGGCGCACGACGAACGCTGGTCGGCCGCTCGGCAAGGTCTGGACGACCGCCAGCGTGCCAGATTTCACCCGCTTCGGGCAACGGATCACCGCCAGACGGACAGGGGGAGCGCTCCCCTCCGGGAGGCCGGCGAGCCGCGGGACCCGGTCAGCGCGCGAGGCGCTCCACGACCGCGCCGTACAGGCGCGGGAGCCGCGCGGCCGTCGGCACCACCCCGCGCCGCAGCGGCGACCCCGCGGCCGCGACCAGGCCCGCCGTGAGGAGCCGGTAGTCCCGCGTGACGCGCGTCCACGAGCGCTCGTACGCGGCCGCGTCGTCGAGCTGGGCGACGACGGCGCGCGCCTGAGCGAGCCCCACCCGCAGCCCCTCGCCCGTGAGCGCGTCGACGTACCCCGAGGCGTCGCCCACCAGGCGCACCCGGCCCGCCGTGCGGGCGGCGGACCGCACCCGCAACGGCCCGGCCCCCCGCACGGGACCGTCGTGCTCGGCGCCCGCGAGCCGCTCGGCCAGGCGGGGCAGGGTCGCGAGCTCCGCGTCGAGGTCGAGGCCCGCCGGCCCGAGCAGGGCGACCCCGACGAGGTGGTCCGCGACCGGCGTCACGTACGCCTCGGCCCGGGGACCCCAGTGGACCTCGACGAGGTCGGTCCAGGGCGCCACCCGGTAGTGCCTCCGCAGCCCGAAGCGGCGCGCGCCGCCGGGCCGGCGGTGCCCCGCGCGCTCCCGGGGCGGCCGCTCCAGGCCGGCCTCCCGCCGCACCCGCGAGTGCAGGCCGTCGCAGCCCAGGAGCCAGCGCGCCCGCAGGCCGCCCGCGGCCACCCGGTCCCCCGTCTGCTCGACAGTCGTCACCCGGCGCGGCAGCAGCACCGCCCCGGCGTCGAGCGCGGCGTCCCGCAGCGCGGCGTGCAGCGTGGTGCGGCGCACCCCCCGGCCCGGCCCGGACCCGAAACGGTGCACCGCCGCCACGCCGCCCTGCCGGTAGGAGATGCCGGCCAGGTCGTGCCCGGGAGGATCGACGCCGAGGGCGCGCACCGCGGCGAGCGTGCCGGGCATCAGCCCCTCGCCGCAGGCCTTGTCGACCGGCGCGCCCCGCGGCTCAAGGACGACGACGGCCAGGCCCGCCCGGCGCGCCTCGATCGCCGCCGCCAGCCCCACCGGTCCGCCGCCCACCACCAGGACGTCGGTGTCGAGCCCGCGGGCGGGGCGGGCCGTCACGGGGCCCCGGCGGCCCGCAGCGCGCGCTCCTCGGCGGGGATGCGGAACCCGAGCAGCAACCACGCGTTGAGGACCGTGAAGGCGACCGCGGTGACCCAGGCCGTGTGCACCAGGGGCAGCGCGATCCCCTCCACGACGACGGCGACGTAGTTGGGGTGCGCCAGCCACCGGTAGGGTCCGCGACGCACCAGCGGCAGGCCCGGCACCACGATCACCCGCGTGTTCCACCTCTCGCCCAGCGTGGCGATGCACCACCAGCGCAGCCCCTGGCTCGCGAGGACCAGCGCGAGCATCGGCCAGCCCAGCCACGGCAGGAAGGGCCGGTCGGCCAGCACCACCTCGGCGACGCACGCGACCAGCAGCCCCGTGTGCAGCGCCACCATCGCGGGGAAGTGCCCGCGCCCCGACTCCACACCCCCGCGCGCGAACGACCGGCGTGCGTGCCGCGCGGACACGACGAGCTCGGCCAGCCGCTCCAGGCCCGTGGCCACGACCAGCACGACGTAGAGCGCCACGCCCGTCGTCATGCCCGACCCCCGGCCACCGGCGCGCCGCGCAGCAGCACGAGCTCCACGGCGACCCCGGGCCCGAACGCCATGAGCACCGCCCAGCCGCCGGGCGGCGGGGCGTCGTCGTCGAGGGTCGCGGCGAGCACGTGCAGCACCGACGACGACGACAGGTTGCCCTCGGCCGCCAGGGTCGCGCGGGTGCGCGCGAGGGCGGCCTCCGGCAGGTCCAGCGCGTCGCGGACGGCGTCGACGATCTTCGGCCCGCCGGCGTGCACGACCCACGTGCCCACGTCGTCGGGCTCGAGGCCCCGGGCCGACAGGAGGTCCTTGACGTCCCCCGCGAGGTGGGCCCGCAGCAGCTGCGGCAGCTCGGCCGACAGGACGATGCCGAAACCGGTGTCACGCACGTCCCACCCGAGGTGCCGCTCCGTGCCGGGGTAGAGGCGGCTGCGCGTCCCCACCACGTGCGGCGCCGGGCGCCCGGGCGGCGGCGCGACGTCGTCCCCGGCGACGACGACGGCGCTCGCCCCGTCGCCGAACAGGCCCGAGGACACGAGGTTCGCCGTCGAGGCGTCGTCGCGCTGGAACGTGAGCGAGCACAGCTCGACGGAGACCAGCAGCGCCACCTGGTCCGGGTGGCCGACCAGATGCTCGTGCAGGTGCGCCAGCCCTGCGGCCCCGCCCGCGCAGCCGAGCCCGAACGACGGCACGCGCCGCACGTCGGCCCGCAGGCCGAGACGGCCCACGAGGAGCGCGTCGATGGACGGCGCGCCGATGCCGGTGACGGACGTGAAGAACAGGAGGTCGACGTCCTGGGGGCCGAGGCCCGCCGCGGCGAGCGCCTCGCGGCAGGCCCGCTCGGCGAGCGCGGTCCCCTCGCGCGCGAAGTGCGCGTTGGCGTCCGCGAACCCGGTGAGGCCGGCGTAGTCGTCGAGGGGCAGCGCGAGGTGGCGGGTGCGCACGCCCGACGCCGCGTGCAGCCGGCGGGTCAGCTCCCGCCGGGGGCCGTCGGCGGCGAGCAGGGGCACGATGACACCGGCGACCTGCTCCTGCGGGTACGCCGGTCCCGGCAGGACGGGAGCGACGGCGAGGACGCGCGACATGCTTCGCATCGTGGCACCGGGTCAGCTCCTCCGCGCGGGGGCCGGGGCTGAAAAGGCGATTGCCCCCGGAATGACGGCCGAAAACGGCTCCGGAGCGACAGCACCCGCCTGTTCGGCACCGCGGAGGCGGTGAGAGCGGCGTAGGTTGCCCGCATGGGCGGCACGACGGCTCGGGCACAGGCGCGGCGGGCGCGCGTCCGCGGGATGCTGGTCGCGACCCACGCCGCCCCCGCCGCGGTCGTCACGGTGCTGGCGCTGGTGTTCGCGGTCGGGGTCGGGCTCCCCGGGACCCGCACCCTGCTGGTCACGGCCGCCGTCGCCGCCGGCCAGGTCTCCGTGGGCTGGAGCAACGACTGGCTGGACGCCGCGCGCGACCGTCGCGTCGGCCGCGCGGACAAACCCACCGTGACCGGTGCCGTCACCCCGCGGGCGCTGCGCACCGGCGCGCTCGTGGCGCTCGGCGCGTGCGTCGCGCTGTCGTTGGCGACGGGCGTCGTGCCGGGGCTGCTGCACCTCGCCGCCGTCGCGAGCGCCTGGTCGTACAACGCCGGGCTGAAGGCCACCGCCTGGTCCTGGCTCCCCTACGCCGTGAGCTTCGGCCTGCTGCCGGCCTTCGTCGTGGCGGCCGGACACGACGGGCGGGTCGTGGCCGGCTGGACCGTCGCGGCGGCCGCGCTGCTCGGGGTCGGCGCGCACGTCGCCAACGTGCTCCCCGACCTCGAGGACGACCGCGCCACGGGCGTCCGCGGCCTGCCGCACCGCCTGGGACGGCGGGCGTCCGGCGTCCTGGCGCCCGTCCTGCTGGCGGCGGGCAGCCTGGTGGTCCTCCTCGGCCCGCCCGGCCCGCCGTCGGCGGCCTCCACGACGCTGAGCGGGTGCGCCGTGGTGCTCGCCGTGGCCGCCGGTGCCGTGGGCGTCGCACGGCCGCACAGCCGGGCGCCGTTCCTGCTGAGCCTGGGCGTGGCCGCGGTGTGCGTCGCGCAGCTCGTGCTCGCGGCCGACGCCGTCGCCGTGCCCGGCTGAGCGCCCCGTCAGACGGTGCGGTCGGCGAGCGCCTCGGCGAGGTCGGCCAGCGCGTCCTTCACGGGGCCGTCGGGCAGCGGCGCGAGCTCCGCCGCGGCGTCGCGCGCCCGACGCGCCGCCAGGGCGCGGGTCTCGGCCAGCACGTCGTGCGAGCGCAGGTCGGCCACGACGGCGGCCAGGGCCTCGTCGTCGGACAGGTCCCCGTCGAGCCGGGCCACCAGGGCGGCGTCGGCGTCGGTGCCCTGACCGCGCTCGACGCGCTGGCGCAGCAGCAGCACCGGCATGGTCGGCACGTGCTCGCGCAGGTCCGTGCCGGGCGTCTTCCCGGACTCGTCGCCCGTGGAGGAGATGTCGAGCACGTCGTCGGCGAGCTGGAACGCGACACCGACCTTCTCCCCGTACGCAGCGACGGCGTCCACCACCTCGGGCGGGCAGCCGCCGAACATCGCGCCGAGGCGCGCGGACGTCGCGAGCAGCGACGCGGTCTTGTCGCTGAGCACCTGCAGGTAGTGCTCGACGGGGTCCTCGCCCTCGCGCGGGCCCAGGGTCTCGTGGAGCTGCCCGAGGCACATCCGCTCGAAGGTGCGCGACTGCAGGACGACCGCCTCGGGGCCGAGGCCCGCGACGAGCGCCGACGCCCGCGCGAACAGCAGGTCGCCCACGAGGATGGCCACGGAGTTGCCCCACACCGTGTGCGCCGCCGGCGCCCCGCGGCGCACGGGTGCGGAGTCCATCACGTCGTCGTGGTAGAGCGACGCGACCTGGGTGAGCTCCACGACCACGGCGGCGTCCACCAGCTCGGGGCGCGTGCCGTCGCCGAGCTCGCCCGCCAGGAGGGTCAGCAGGGGGCGGAACCGCTTGCCGCCGGCGGCCACGAGGTGGCGCGACGCGTCGTCGGCCAGCGCGTCGGCCGAGGCCACCGCGTCGTCGAGCGCGGCGTCGACCCGCGTCATCCGCTCCGCGAGCCGCTCGGCGAGCGCGGGGTCGGACAGCGGGATCGCCGTCGGCGGCGGCGAGGGCGTCGTGTGCCCCGGCCCGGGGGCCGGTGCGGAGGGTGCGCGTGTCACTGTCCGAACCTATCCGTCCGGGCCCCCGAACACCGCACCGAAACCGTGCGCGGACGCGTCGCCTGGCTCACGCCCCGGGCAGGCTGGGTGTGCGGCGCGGCAACCGGTCGGGTCGGCAGTCCGTACCCGGGTCGGCAGGCATTCGTGCCGACCCGGGTACGGACTGCCGACCCGACGAGGTCAGGGGCGGAACTGCGCCGCCTGGCCGGCCAGGTCGAGCGCCCCGGCCGGGAGCACGCCGAGCAGCAGCACGCCCACGGCGCACACCGCGATGGCGAACGCCGCCGGACCGCGCGAGCCGACCACCGTCACGACCGTGCGCGAGACCAGCGTCCGGGTCGCGGCGCCCGTGAGCGTCGCCGCGCCGGACCCGGACGGGGCGCCCCCGCTCCCCGTGCCGGTGCCGCCCGCGGCGTCGGCGGGCACGGACGTCGCGGCCTCCGCCGGCGTCGCGTCCCCGCCGTCGGTGGGCGGCGTCAGCACCATGAGCACGATGACGCGCACGTAGAAGAACACGGCGACCGCGGACGCCAGGACGCCGAGCAGGGCCAGCGGCCACGCCCCCGCCTCGACCGCGGCCGAGAAGACGCCGAACTTCGCCACGAACCCGGCCGTGAGCGGGATGCCCGCCATCGACAGCAGGAACAGCGAGAACGCCGCCGTGAGCCACGGCGCCTTGCGCCCCAGGCCTGCCCACTGGGCGAGGCGCGTGGCCTCGCCGAGGACGACGCCGTCGTCGGGCACGGGGCCGTCGCCGAGGGCCTCGTCCCCCGTGAGCGTGCGCTCCCGCACCAGCGTGACGACCGCGAAGGCACCGATCGTGGCCAGCCCGTACGCCAGGAGATAGAACAGCACCGCCTGCGAGCCCACCTCGTCCATGCCGACGAGGCCCACCACGAGGAAGCCGGCGTGCGCGATGGAGGAGTACGCGAGCATGCGCTTGACGTCGGTCTGCACGGCACCGGCGACGGTGCCGACCAGCATCGTGAGGATCGCGACCGCCCACAGCGCGACCTCGACGTCGTGCCGCGTGGCGGGGTCGAGGCCGTTCGCCAGCGTGAACAGCACGCGGACCAGGGCGCCGATCGCCGCGGCCTTGGTGCACGCCGCCATGAAGCCGGTGATCGGCGTAGGAGCGCCCTGGTACACGTCGGGCGTCCAGGCGTGGAACGGTGCCGCGCCGATCTTGAACAGCAGGCCGCTGAGCACCAGCAGCAGGCCGACCAGCACGAGGGCCGGCATGGAGCCGAGCGGAGAGACGGACGGGTCCGCGAGCACGGCCACCACGCCCTGCAGCCGCACCGTCCCCGCGAACCCGTAGACGAGCGCGATGCCGAAGACGAACAGCGCCGAGGCGAACGCGCCGAGCACGAAGTACTTGAACGCCGCCTCCTGGCTGAGGAGCCGGCGGCGACGGGCCGTCGCGCACAGCACGTACAGGGGCAGGGACAGCACCTCGAGCGCGACGAACATGACGATGAGGTCGTCCGTCGCCGGGAACAGCAGCATGCCGCCCGTGGCGAACAGGATCAGCGGGTAGATCTCGGTCTGCTGCAGCCCGGCGCGCCGCGTCTCGTCCTCGTACGCGGTGCCCGGTACCGCCGCCGCGGCCGGGGCGAAGGCGTCCTGGCCCGTGGTCGTGCGCTCCGCCACGACGAGCACGCCCAGCAGGGCGCACACCCCGACGACGGCCTGCACGGCCAGTCCGAACGGGGTGAGCAGGTACGACCCGCCCACCACGGAGACGGCGTGCTCCTGGACCCGGTCCCACAGCAGCCCGACCGCCACGAGCGAGCCCGCGAGCGCCACCAGGGTGAGCGCAAGCTGCGTGGCCCGGCGCCCCCGGGCCGGGACGAACGCCTCCAGCAGGACGCCGAGCACGCCCGCCGCCAGCACGATCAGCACCGGCGAGACGGCCGCCCAGTCGATGGGCGGGGCGACGAAGTCGTTCACAGCAGGCTCCCCTCGGTGGTGCGTCCGTCGATTCCGACGGGCGCGGCCGACGACGCGGCGGGCTCGAACACCGGCGGCGGGTCGGTCTCGCCGACCTGCTCCACGGCGACCTCGCCGGGCGCCCTCACGTAGTCGAGCACCGGGCCGGGCACGAGGCCGAGCACCAGCAGGGCGGCGACCAGCACCCCGGCCACGGTCTTCTCCCGGCCGTCCAGGTCGCGCGCGCCCGCGAGCTCAGGGGTCGTCGTGCCGGTGAACATGCGCTGGTAGGTGAGCAGCACGTACACCGCGGCGAGGACGACGGCGGGCACGGCCACGAGCACCGCGGCGGGCCAGCGGGCGTACGAGCCGAGGAACACCATGATCTCGGAGACGAACGTCGCCAGGCCGGGCAGGGACGCCGCGGACAGGCCCGCCACGAGGAACGTGCCGCCCAGCAGGGGCGCGACGGCGCGCAGGCCGCCGTAGTCGCCGACGAGCTGGCTGCGGCGCGGGTGCCGCGCGATCGCGAACCCGGCGACGAGGAACAGCGCCCCGGTGGAGATGCCGTGGTTGAGCATCATCAGGCCGGAGCCGGCGGTGCCGAGCGACGTGAACGTGAAGATGCCCAGGATGATGAACCCGAAGTGGGACACGGACGTGTAGCCGATGAGGCGCAGCACGTCGCGCTGCCCGATGGCGAGGACCGCTCCGTAGAGGATCGAGATCACGGCGAGCACGACGACGAACGGCGCCGCCCACCGGCTGGCCCCGGGGAACAGCGGCAGGCAGAGGGTGAGCATCCCGAAGGTGCCCACCTTGTCGAGCACGCAGATGAGCAGCGTCGACGTGCCGGGGGTCGCGTTCTGGGTGACGTCCGGCAGCCACGAGTGCACGGGGAACATCGGCGCCTTGATCGCGAACGCGAGGAAGAAGGCGCAGAACATGAGCTTCTCGGCCGTGGGGTCGAGCGTCAGCCCGGTGAGGTTGTCGGTGAGGAAGGTCTGCGGGCCGCGGTCGGCGGCCGGCACCTGCAGGTACAGGGCGATGACGGCCACCAGCATGACCAGCCCGCCGGCCAGCGAGAACAGCAGGAACTTCACCGCCGCGTACCGGCGCTGCGGCCCCTGGCCGAAGCCACCGATGAGGAAGTACGCGGGGATCAGCATGGCCTCGAAGACCACGTAGAAGAGGAACACGTCCCGCGCGACGAAGACGGTCACCATGAAGGCCTCGAGCAGCAGCACCGTCGCGAGGAACCGGCGCAGCCGGGCGTGGTCGCCGCCCTGCTCGCGCCACGCGGCGAGGATCACCAGCGGGACGAGCCCCACCGACAGCGCCACCAGCAGCAGGCCGACGCCGTCCACCCCGACCGCGTAGCTGGCGCCCAGCGCGGGGATCCAGGAGTACGTCTCGGTGAGCTGGTGGCTGCCCGCGTCGCCCGTGTCGAAGGCCGCGAAGGCCCCGACCAGCAGCGCCACCTCGACCAGCGCGCCCACGAGCGCGACGGTGCGGGCCGCGCCCGCACCGAACCGGCCGCCCGTGACCGCGCCGCCGGCGGGCCGGCCGCGCCCCACGCCGGTGAGCGCCGTCGCCGCCGCGGCCACCAGCGGCCACACGATGAGGACCGTCAGCCAGGGGAACCCCGTGGACATCGTCATGCTCGTCCGTCCTTCGTCGTCGACGTTGTCGGCGTCTTCTTCGGCGTCATCGCCGTCGCTCCCGTCATCGCCCGCTCAGCTCGCCAGGGCCCACACGACGAGCGCGACGATCCCGAGGCCGCCCAGCATCGTCGCCGCGTACGACCGCACGTAGCCGTTCTGCAGCCGGCGCAGCCTCGCGCCGAGCCGGCCGATGCCGCCGGCCAGCCCCAGCCAGCCGCCGTCCACCGCCGCCCGGTCCGTGTACACCAGCGCGCGGGTGAGGTACTGCCCGGGCCGCATGACCAGGGCCTCGTTGACGTCGTCCTGGTGCAGGTCCACGCGCGCGGCGCGCACCAGCACGTTCGCCCGCGGCGGGGTGACCGGCACGGCCGCCATCGCGAACTGCCGGAACGCGAGCAGGATGCCCAGCGCCACGAGCACGAGGGTGAGCGTGATCAGCAGCCACACCGGCAGCACCGGCTCGTGGTGCTCGGCGTGGCCGGTGACCGGCTCCAGCCAGGTCACGAACCGGTCGCCGACGGCGAGCACGCCGCCCAGGCCCACGGACCCGACGGCCAGCACGATCATCGGCCAGGTCATGAGACGTGGGGACTCGTGCGGGTGCCGGACGGGCGCGCCGTCGTCACCGGGTCCGCCGTCGCTCCAGCGGCGGCGCCCCATGAACGTCATGAAGAACAGCCGCGACATGTAGTACGCCGTGATCCCCGCGCCGAGCAACGCCGTCACGCCGAAGACCCACGGCCGCCAGCCCTCCCCCACGAACGCCGCCTCGATGATCTTGTCCTTCGAGAAGAACCCGGAGAACGGCGGGACGCCCAGGATCGCGAGCCAGCCGAGCCCCATCGTGATCGCCGTGACCGGCAGCAGGCGGGCGAGTCCGCCGAAGCGCCGCATGTTCACGTCGTCGTCCATCGCGTGCATCACCGAGCCGGCGCCGAGGAACAGGCCCGCCTTGAAGAAGCCGTGCGTGAGCAGGTGGAAGATCGCGAACGCGTAGCCGACCGGCCCGAGCCCGGCCGCGAGCATCATGTAGCCGATCTGCGACATCGTCGACGCCGCGAGCGCCTTCTTGATGTCGTCCTTGGCCGTGCCGACGACCGCCCCGAACAGCAGGGTCAGCGCGCCGACGATCGCGACCACGAGCTGCGCGTCGGGCGCGGCCTCGAGGAGCGGGCCCGAGCGGACGAGCAGGTACACGCCCGCGGTGACCATGGTGGCCGCGTGGATGAGCGCCGACACCGGCGTCGGGCCGGCCATCGCGTCCCCGAGCCACGCCTGCAGCGGCAGCTGGGCCGACTTGCCGCACGCGGCCAGCAGGAGCATGAGGCCGATCGCCGTCATCGTCGCCTGCCCCGCCGCCGTGGCGCCCTCGCCGGCGGCCGGCAGCACGTCGGCGAAGCTCACGGAGCCGAAGGTGGCCAGCAGCAGCATCATCGCGACGATGAGCCCCATGTCGCCGACGCGGTTCATGACGAACGCCTTCTTGCCCGCCACGGCGTTCTCACGCCTGCCGTCCCAGAACCCGATGAGCAGGAACGACGCCAGGCCCACGCCCTCCCAGCCCACGAACAGCAGCAGGTAGGAGTCGGCGAGCACCAGCAGGAGCATGGCCGCGACGAACAGGTTGAGGTAGCCGAAGAACCGCCGCCGGTCGACGTCGTGGTCCATGTACGCGACCGAGTACACGTGGATGAGCGTGCCGACGAACGTCACGAGCATGACGAACGTCAGCGACAGCGGGTCCACCTGGAACCCGAGGTCCACGTGCAGCGGCCCCGAGTCGATCCACGTGCCCACGGTGTGCACGGCGACGCGCTCCTCGGCGGGGGTGCCGAGCATGTCGAGCAGCATCACCAGCCCGACGACGAACGTCGCGGCGCTGGCCAGCACGCCCAGCCAGTGCCCCCACCGGTCGGTGCGCCGCCCGCCGAGCAGAAGGACGGCCGCGCCGATCATCGGCGTCGCGACCAGCCAGGGCGCGAGGGAGAGAGTCTGCATCGTCATCGATCGCCTCTCAGCTGTGCAGCAGGTTGACGTCGTCGACCGAGGCCGACCGACGGGAGCGGAAGATCGTGATGATGATGGCGAGCCCCACCACGACCTCGGCGGCCGCGACCACCATGACGAAGAACGCGAGCACCTGGCCCGTCACGTCGCCGTGGATGCGGGCGAAGGTCACGAACGCGAGGTTGGTGGCGTTGAGCATGAGCTCCACGCCCATGAACACCACGATCGCGTTGCGGCGCAGCAGCACCGTCGCCGCGCCGATCGCGAAGAGGATCGCGGCCAGTCCCAGATAGTTCGTGATCTCCATCAGCGCACCTCCCCGTCCGAGTCCTCGTCCTCGCCCGCCGAGCCGGTCGGGCCCGCGGGGCCCTCCGGGCCTTCGCCTGCGGGCTCGGCGGTCCGCCCGGAGGACGGCCCGACGCCGATGAGCCGCAGGTCGTCCCGCTGGACGAGCGTCTCCTCCTCGGCGAGCACCGCCGTGGCCGACCGCTCCTGCCCCCGGATGCGCAGCACGCGGGGCACGGAGTGCGGCAGCGGCTGCCCGTCGGGGCCGAGCGCGGGCGTGTCCATCGCGTTGTTCTGCGCGTACACGCCGGGCGCCGGCAGCGGCGTGAGGCTGCGGCCCTCCTCGATGCCGGCGACGCGCGCGGCGGCGAGCACCCGCTGCGTGGGCCGCACGCTGAGCCGGCGGCGGTGGGTGAGCACCAGCCCGGCCAGCGCGGCGGTGACCAGCAGGACGCCGACCACCTCCATCGCGAGCACGTAGTCGCCCAGCAGCACCCGGGCCAGCGCCACGGGGTTGGTGAGCTCCTCCGCCTCGGCGAGGCCCACCGCGGGCGGGAAGGTCGCCTGCGCGACGACGCCGAGCAGCACCACGGCCAGGCCCAGGCCCAGCAGCACGCCCGCCCAGCGCTGTCCCTTGATGGTCTCGGTGAGCGAGTCCGCGGCGTCGACGCCCACGAGCATGAGCACGAAGAGGAAGAGCATCATGACCGCGCCCGTGTACACGACCACCTGCACGACGCCGAGGAACGGCGCCTCCTGCGCCACGTACAGGATGGCCAGGCCGACCATCACGAACATCACGCAGACCGCGGCGTGCACCGCCTTGCGGGCGAACAGCAGCCCGAGGGCGGCGAGCACCATCAGCGGCGCGAGCACCCAGAACAGCGCGGCCTCCGCGCCCGACGCCGTCACCGCCCGCCCTCCGTCACGTCGGGGCCGTCGCCGGGGACCGGAAGCGTCGCCACGTGCCCGCCCTCGGCGGCCTGCCGCGTCGCGACGGCCGCCTTGGTGGCGCTGCCGCGCAGCCGGTGCCGGCGCGGCGTGGGCGGGGGCGCGTCGCCGTGCGCCACCTTCTGGGCGGCGTCCAGGGTCGGGTCGTCGGGCCGGTGCTCGCGCACCCAGGCCACCTGCTCGGCCGTCGGCGCGGTGACCTCGCCGCGGTAGTACTCGGTGTCGGTGGTGCCATCGACCATGGGGTGCGGCGCGGCGAGCATGCCTTCGGCGAGCGGTGCCAGCAGGTCCTGCTTCTCGTAGATCATGCCTGCGCGGTCCGGCCCGGCCAGCTCGTAGTCGTTGGTCATCGTGAGCGCCCGGGTGGGGCAGGCCTCGATGCACAGCGCGCAGAAGATGCAGCGCAGGTAGTTGATCTGGTAGACGCGGCCGTACCGCTCGCCGGGCGAGACGTGCGCGCCGTCGGGCAGGTCGGCGTTGTCCGCGCCCTCCACGTAGATCGCGTCCGCCGGGCAGGCCCAGGCGCACAGCTCGCAGCCGATGCACTTCTCCAGCCCGTCGGCGTAACGGTTGAGCTGGTGGCGACCGTGGTAGCGGCGCTGCGGCGGCGTCTTGGTGCGGGGGTACTGCTCCGTCACCGTGGGCCGGAACATGGACGAGAACGTCACGCCGAAACCGGCCACCGGGGCGAACAGCTCCCCCAGCGGGCCCTTGGACGGGCGCAGCGGCTCGTACGGCTTGTCGGTCATCGCGTCTCCTCGGATCGGTCGGAGGCGGGAGCGGCGGAGGCGCTCGGGACCTCGGAGGCCTGCGGGACGTGCCGGCGCGCTCGGGGCGACGGCGGCAGGGCCTGGCCGGGCAGCGGCGGCACGGGGAAGCCGTCGGCGAAGGCGTCGAACTCCCTGGCCCCACGGCTCCCGCCGCCCGGGGGCCCCGAGCCGGCCTTCTCGGCCGCGGGCCTGCGGTCGGGCCAGAGCCACAGCGCGGCGATGACCACGACCGCCGCGACGGCGACGCCCGTGATGAGCTGCGTCCGCGTGACTCCCGCGAGGCCGAGGTACTGGAACACGCTGAGCACCACGATCCACACCAGCGCGACCGGGATGAGCACCTTCCAGCCGAAGGACATGAACTGGTCGTAGCGCAGCCGCAGCAGGGTGCCCCGCACCCAGACGAACACGAACATGACCAGCCAGAGCTTGGCGAGGAACCACAGCACCGGCCACCAGCCGGTGTTGAACATGCCGTCGTTGATCGCCGACAGGGGCCACGGCGCCCGCCAGCCTCCGAGGAACAGCGTGGTGGCCACGGCCGAGACGTTGAGCATGTTGATGTACTCCGCCAGGAAGAACCAGGCGAACTTCATCGAGCTGTACTCGGTCATGTACCCCGAGACGAGCTCCCCCTCGGCCTCCGGCAGGTCGAACGGCAGGCGGTTGGTCTCGCCGATCATCGAGATGACGTAGACGACGAACGCGGGCAGCAGCGGCAGGAACCACCAGATGCTCGTCTGCGAGGCCACGATCTGGGAGGTCGACATCGAGCCGGCCATGATGAACACGCTCACCAGCGACAGGCCCATCGCCAGCTCGTACGAGATCACCTGGGCGGTGGACCGCACCGACCCGAGCAGCGGGTAGGTGGACCCCGACGACCAGCCGCCCAGCACGATCCCGTACACGCCCATCGAGGCGCAGGCCAGCACGTACAGCACGGCCACGGGGAAGTCGGTGAGCTGCGCCGGCGTCGTGTAGTCCGTGAACGGGATCGTCACCTCGGGCCCGAACGGGATCACCGCGAACACCAGCAGCGCGCAGAACACCGAGATCATCGGCGCCAGCAGGTACACGACCCGGTCCGCACGGGTGACGCTCACGTCCTCCTTGAGCAGCAGCTTCATCGCGTCCGCGAGCGACTGCAGCAGGCCGAACGGCCCGTGCCAGTTGGGCCCGGGGCGCACCTGCATGCGCGCCACGACCTTGCGCTCGAACCAGATCGCGAACAGCACGCTGGTCAGCAGGAACACGACGATGAGCACGGCCTTGATCAGCGACACCCACAGCCAGTCGTTGCTGAAGTCGGCGGCGACCCCGGGGATCATGCGGCCCCTCCCTGTCCGTCGGTGGTGCCGGCGGGCTCGGCCGCCGGGGCGATGCGCACGAGGTCGCCGGCGGCGGCGCCGAGCGCGTCGTGCACGCGGCAGCCGCGTGAGGCGAGCGGCAGCCAGACCACGTGGTCGACCATCTCGGTGACGGCCACCGGCACGGTGACGGAGCCGCGGTCGGTGGAGACGGTCACCCGGTCCCCGTCGTACACGTCGACGGCGGCGGCGGTCGCCGCGGACATCCGCGCCACCGGCCGCTTGGCCGTGCCGGCGAGGAACTGCTCCCCGTCCTGCAGGGCGCCGTCGTCGAGCAGCAGGTGCCAGCTCGCGAGGACGGCGGAGCCCGGCGGCACCTCCGGCGGCTCCACGGCCTCGCCCTCGGGCGCCCGCAGGCGGGCGCCGGCCCAGGCGGGCAGGGCCGCGATCGCGCGGTGCGCGTCGAGCGGGGTGGCGGCGCCGAGGTCGACGCCGGCCCGGTCGGCGAGGGCGTCGAGCACGCGGTGGTCGGGCAGCGCCGCCGAGTCGAGCGCCTGGCCGAAGGCGCGGACGCGCCCCTCCCAGTTCCAGTACGACCCGGCCCGCTCCACGGGCGGGGCGACGGGGAGCACGACGTCCGCCAGGTCGGTCACCTCGGAGCGCCGGACCTCGAGCGAGACGACGAAGCCCGCGCCGGCCAGCGCGCGGCGGGCGTGCGCCGGGTCGGGCAGGTCGGCCAGCTCGACGCCGCCGACGAGGGCACCGCCGAGCTGTCCCACCGAGAGGGCGTCGAGGATCTCCGCGGCGTCCCGCCCCGGGGCGGTGGGCAGCGCGTCGGCGTCGACCCCCCAGGCGGCCGCCACCTCGGCGCGGGCCGCGGGGTCCGTCAGGGGGCGCCCGCCGGGCAGCAGGCCGGGCAGCAGCCCGGCCTCGACACCGCCCCGCTCGCCCGCGCGGCGTGGGATCCACGCGACCCGGGCGCCGGTGGCGGCGGCGAGCCGCAGCGCGACCGCGAACGCACCGGGCGACGACGCCAGGCGCTCGCCCACCAGGATCAGCGCACCCGGCGCGGCGAGAGCGTCCGCGACGGCGCCGAGCGCGGCCGCGTCGGCGTCCGCCGGCACCAGCCCGCCGTCGGCGCGCGTGGCGAGGATGCCCAGCCACTCGGCCTCCGTGCCGGGCGCGGCCGGGAGCAGCGTGCCGTCGAGCCGGGCGAGGCCGCGGCTGGCGAACGGTGCCACCGACCAGACCCGCTGCCCGTGCTTGCGCACCCCCTTGCGCAGCCGCAGGTACGTGACGCCGGCCTCCTCCTCGGCCTCGAGCCCGGCCAGGAGCACGGCCGGGGCGGCCTCGACGTCGCCGAACGTCACCCCGACACCGGTGCCGGCCACCGCGTGCCCCAGGAACGCCGTCTCCTCCGCGGAGCCCACGCGGGCCCGCTGGTCGACGTCGTCCGTGCCGAGCACCGTGCGGGCGAACCGGGACCAGGCGAACGCGTCCTCGACGGTCAGGCGCCCGCCCGGCAGCACGCCGACCCCGCCGGCCGCGCGGGCGGCGGCCAGTCCCTCGGCCGCGAGCTCGAAGGCCTCGACCCACGACGCGGGCCGCAGCTCGCCCCGCGCCACCACGTTGCCGTCCTCGTCGTACCGCCGGTCGCGCACCAGCGGTGTCGTCAGCCGGTCCGGCGCCGCCTGCCAGGTGAAGGCGAAGCGGTCCTTGTCGGTGATCCACTCCTCGTTGACCGCCGGGTCCTCCCCCGACAGCCGCCGCAGCACGACCCCGCGCCGGTGGTCCACGCGGATGGCGGAGCCGCACGAGTCGTGCTCGGAGACGCCCGGCGTCGAGACGAGGTCGAACGGGCGGGACCGGAAGCGGTACGCCGCGCCCGTCAGCGCGCCGACCGGGCAGATCTGCACCGTGTTGCCGGAGAAGTAGGACGAGAACGGCTGCCCGGTGGTCGACGCGGCCGCGACGCCCGCCGTGGTCTCCGCGGGGCCGCTCGGCGGGGGCGCGAAGTCCAGCACCGTCTCGTCGAAACGACCGATCTGCTGGTGCGCGCCGCGCTCCTGCAGGGCGATGAACGCGTCGCCGGCGATCTCCTCGCTGAACCGGGTGCAGCGCTGGCACAGCACGCACCGCTCCCGGTCGAGCAGGATCTCGGTGGAGACCGCGATCGGCTTGGGGAAGGTGCGCTTGACGTCCTCGAACCGCGAGTCGGCGCGCCCGTTCGTCATCGCCTGGTTCTGCAGCGGGCACTCGCCGCCCTTGTCGCACACCGGGCAGTCCAGCGGGTGGTTCATGAGCAGCAGCTCCATGACCCCCTGCTGCGCCTTGTCCGCCACGGGCGACGTGCGCTGGGTCTTGACCACCATGCCGGGCGTGACCGTCATCGTGCACGAGGCCTGCGGCTTCGGCATGGGCCGCACGTTGCCCTCGCGGTCCGGCATCGCGACCTCGACGAGGCACTGCCGGCAGGCGCCCGCGGGCTCGAGCAGCGGGTGGTCGCAGAACCGCGGGATCTGGATGCCCACCTGCTCGGCCGCACGGATGATCAGCGTGCCCTTCGGCACGGTCACCTCGACCTCGTCGATGGTGAGCGTCACCGTCTCGACCGGTGGTGCGGCCGGCGTGCCGGTGTTGTCGACGGTCGCCGTCATCAGTGACCTCCCGCCCCGGCGAGCGCCGGCGTCTGCTTGGGGGTGTACGGGAACAGGGCGCTGGCGCGCGGGTCGAAGGGGCAGCCGTGGCCGTCGATGTGCGCCTGGTACTCGTCGCGGAACAGCTGGATGCTCGACGTGACGGGCGACGTCGCGCCGTCCCCCAGCGCGCAGAACGCGCGCCCGAGGATGTTGTCGCACAGGTCGAGCAGCAGGTCGATGTCCCGCTCCTCGCCGCGGCCCTCCTCGATGCGGTGCAGCACCTGCTTGAGCCAGTAGGTGCCCTCGCGGCACGGCGTGCACTTGCCGCACGACTCGTGGGCGTAGAAGTCCGTCCACCGGCTCACCGCGCGCACCACGCACGTGGTGTCGTCGAAGAGCTGCAGGGCGCGGGTGCCGAGCATGGAGCCCGCGGCCCCGACCGACTCGTAGTCCAGCGGCGTGTCGAGGTGGTCGGCGGTGAACAGCGGCGTCGACGACCCGCCTGGCGTCCAGAACTTCAGCTCGTGGCCGGCGCGCATCCCGCCCGCGAGGTCGAGCAGCTCGCGCAGCGTGATGCCGAGCGGCGCCTCGTACTGCCCCGGCCGGGTGACGTGCCCCGACAGGGAGAACAGGCCGTGGCCCTGCGACTTCTCGGTGCCCATGCCGGAGAACCAGTCGGCGCCGCGCGCCACGATGCCGGGCACCGACGCGATCGACTCCACGTTGTTCACCACCGTGGGCCGCGCGTACAGGCCGGCGACGGCGGGGAACGGCGGCTTGAGCCGCGGCTGCCCGCGCTTGCCCTCGAGCGAGTCGAGCAGCGCCGTCTCCTCGCCGCAGATGTACGCCCCGGCGCCGGCGTGCACCGTGACGTCGAGGTCGAAGCCCGAGCCCAGCACGTCCTTGCCGAGGTAACCGGCGTCGTACGCCTCCTGCACGGCCGCGAGCAGCCGCCGGTACACGTGCAGCACCTCGCCGCGCACGTACACGAACGCGTGGTGGCAGCCGATCGCGTAGCTCGTGATCGCGATGCCCTCCACGAGGTGCTGGGGGCTCGCCATCATCAGCGGGATGTCCTTGCAGGTGCCCGGCTCGGACTCGTCCGCGTTCACCACCAGGTAGCGCGGCCCGCCGTCCGGCGGGGGCAGGAAGCCCCACTTCATCCCGGTCGGGAAGCCGGCGCCCCCGCGGCCGCGCAGGCCCGAGTCCTTCACCGTCTGCACGAGGTCCCCCGGCTCCGAGGCCAGGGCCTTGCGCAGCCCGGCGTAGCCGCCGGCCGCCTCGTAGGCCGCGAGCTTCCACGAGCGTTCGGCGTCCCACGTGTCCGTGAGCACGGGCAGGAGGTCAGTCATCGCCCTCGCCCTCCTTCTCCGGTTCGGGCTTGGCCGGTCCTCCGGACGGCGAGCGGCCGGGGCTCTGGTCCCCCGGCGCGGTCGGCGGCCGCTCGGCGCTGGACTGCTCGCCCCCGGTCCGCGGGGGCACGTCGGCGGTCGCCGACGCCGTCCCGGTGGCGTCGGCGGGCTCGCCCGTCGGTTCCTCGCCGTCGACGGCGGCCGCCGCGCGGGCCAGCCGGAGCCCCGCGAGCGTCGGCTCGCCGGCCCCGACGCCCTCGTCGGCGCGGCCGTCGGTGAAGCCCGCCAGCACGCGGCTCATCTGCTTGAACGAGCAGACGGAGGACGCGCCGCGCGTGGGGGCCACCTGCTCGCCGGCGCGCAGCCGGTCCGCGAGCTCGGTGGCCGACCCGGGCGTCTGGTTGTCGAAGAACTCCCAGTTGACCATCACGACGGGCGCGTAGTCGCAGGCCGCGTTGCACTCGACCCGCTCGAGGGTGATCGCGCCGTCCTCGGTGGTCTCGTCGTGCCCCACCCCGAGGTGGTCGCTCAGCTCGTCGAAGATCGCGTCGCCGCCCATGACCGCGCACAGGGTGTTGGTGCACACGCCCACGGTGTAGGTGCCGTTCGGGTGCCGCTTGTACTGGGTGTAGAAGGTCGCGACGGCGCTCACCTCGGCCGGCGTGAGCTCCAGCTGCTCGGAGCAGAACAGGATGCCGTCGCGGCTGACGTACCCGTCCACCGACTGCACCAGGTGCAGCATCGGCAGGAGGCCGGAGCGCGGGTCCGGGTAGCGCGCCTTGATCGCCGCGGCGTCCGCGGACAGGGACGCGAGGGTGTCGGCGTCGTACCGCGCCTGCGAGCGCGCGCTCGTGGGTTCTGCCGTCATCGGTCGACCCCTCCCAGCACGGGGTCCAGGGACGCGACCGCCACGACGACGTCGGCCACCTGGCCGCCCTCGCACATGATCGACACGGCCTGGAGGTTGTTGAACGACGGGTCGCGGAAGTGCGCCCGGTACGGCTTGGTGCCGCCGTCGGACACCGCGTGCACCCCGAGCTCGCCGCGCGGGTGCTCCACCGTCTGCCACACCTGGCCGGCCGGCACCCGGAAGCCCTCGGTGACGAGCTTGAAGTGGTGGATCAGGGCCTCCATGGACTCGCCCATGATGTGGCGGATGTGGTCCAGCGAGTTGCCCTGGCCGTCCGCCCCGACGGCGAGCTGGGCCGGCCACGCGATCTTCCGGTCGGCCACCATGACCGGCGCGCCGGCCGTCTCCTCGAGCCGGCGCAGGCACTGCTCCACGATCCGCAGCGACTGGTAGCACTCCTCGAGGCGCAGCACGACGCGGGAGTAGCAGTCGGCCGCCGTGTCCGTCGGGACGTCGAAGTCGTACGTCTCGTAGCCGGAGTACGGGAACGCCTTGCGCACGTCGTAGGGCAGGCCCGTGGACCGGAGCACCGGCCCCGTCACGCCGAGCGCCATGCAGCCGGCCAGGTTGAGCACGCCGACGTCGGTGAGGCGCGCCTTGAAGATCGGGTTGGCGAGCATGAGGTCGCCGAGCTGGCCGAGGTACTGACGGATCTTCGGCAGGGCGGCCCGCACCTGGTCCTCGAAGCCCTCGGGCACGTCCTGGGCGACGCCGCCGGGCCGCACGTACGCGTGGTTCATCCGCAGCCCGGTGACCGCCTCGAACAGGCGCAGGATCTCCTCGCGGGCCGTGAACCCGATGGTCATGACCGTCGTCGCGCCCATCTCGTTGCCGCCGGTGCCGAGGCACACGAGGTGGGAGGCCACGCGGTTGAGCTCCATCATGAGCACCCGGATGATCGACGCGCGCTCGGGCACGTCGTCCGTGACGCCCAGCAGCTTCTCCGTGGCCAGGCAGTACGCCGTCTCCTGGAAGAACGGCGCCAGGTAGTCCATCCGGGTGCAGAACGTGGTGCCCTGCGTCCAGGTGCGGAACTCCATGTTCTTCTCGATGCCGGTGTGCAGGTAGCCGATGCCGCAGCGGGCCTCGGTGACCGTCTCGCCGTCGATCTCGAGCATGAGTCGCAGCACCCCGTGCGTGGACGGGTGCTGCGGGCCCATGTTGACGACGATGCGCTCCTCGCCCACGGCCTCGCGGGCGATCTCGTCCCAGTCGCCGCCCGACGCCTCGAAGCCCGGGATCCCCGGGTCGAACTCGTCGTCGGTCGGCGGTCGTGTCGCGGAATAGGTGGCGGAGCTCATGCGTACGACCTCCTCGTGTCCGGCGGCGGCACCGTGGCGCCCTTGTACTCCACGGGGATGCCGCCCAGCGGGTAGTCCTTGCGCTGCGGGTGGCCCGGCCAGTCGTCCGGCATCTCGATGCGCGCCAGGCCGGGGTGGCCGTCGAAGACGATCCCGAAGAAGTCCCAGGTCTCGCGCTCGTGCCAGTCGTTGGTGGGGTACAGCGAGGTGGTCGAGGGCAGGTGGGGGTCGGCGTCGGGCACCGCCACCTCGAGCCGCAGCCGACGCCCGTGCGTCACCGACGTCAGGTGGTAGACGGCGTGCAGCTCGCGCCCGGCGTCCTGCGGGTAGTGCACCCCCGAGACGCCGAGGCTGAGCTCGAAGCGCAGGTCCTGGTCGTCGCGGAGCGCCCGGCAGACCGCCACCAGGTGCTCGCGCGCCACGTGCAGCGTTAGCTCGGCGTGCGGGTTCGGCCCGTCGCCCTGGGGATCGGCCTGCGGGTCCACGACCACCCGCTCGACCGCGTCGTCGAACGCGACGCCCGCCGCCGCGAGCACCTCGGCGAGCACGTCGACCGCCTCGTCGAACCAGCCGCCGTACGGGCGCGTCGCGGCGCCCGGCAACGCGACCGGCTGCACCAGCCCGCCGTACCCCGAGGTGTCGCCGGAGCCGTGCACGCCGAACATGCCGCGGCGCACCTCCACGATCTCGGGCCCACGACCTCCGGGTCCGGCGTGCTCGCTCCCGGAGACCAGCTCGCCGGAGCGCGGACCGAGGACCTCCTCCGGCTGCGGCACCGGCGTGCCGGCGCCGCCCGTCGTCCCGCCCGTCATCGCAGCAGCCCCTTGAGCTCGAACGTGGGCGTGGCCTCGAGCGCCGCCGCCTCCGCGGCCGCCGCCGCCTCCCTGCGGTTGACGCCCAGCGGCGCGTCCTGGATCTGCTGGTGCAGCGCCAAGATGGCGTTGATGAGCATCTCCGGGCGCGGCGGGCAGCCCGGCAGGTAGATGTCGACGGGCACGATGTGGTCGACGCCCTGCACGATCGCGTAGTTGTTGAACATGCCGCCGCTGGACGCGCAGACACCCATGGACAGCACCCACTTGGGCTCGCTCATCTGGTCGTACACCTGCCGCACGACGGGGGCCATCTTCTGGCTCACCCGCCCCGCGACGATCATGAGGTCTGCCTGCCGCGGCGACGCCCGGAAGACCTCCATGCCGAACCGCGACAGGTCGAACCGCGACGCGCCGGCCGCCATCATCTCGATGGCGCAGCACGCCAGTCCGAACGTCACCGGCCACACGGACGCCTTGCGCAGGTAGCCAGCCAGGTCCTCGATCGTCGTCAGCAGGAAGCCCGACGGAGCCTCTTCCAGGCCCATGAACCCTCCCCTCGTGAGCATCGGTGCCGGATCTCTCGGCGCCGATGCCGTCCGTTGTGCCGTGTCGTGCGTGGGTCGTGCTGTGCCGTGCTGTGTCGTGCTGTGTCGTCCTGTCGTGCGCCCGGGCCTAGACCCAGGTGAGGCCGCCGCGCCGCCACTCGTAGACGAAGGGCACGGTGATGAGGGCGAGGAACGTCAGCATCGCGACCAGGCCGAAGCCGGCGAGCGCCGCGAAGTCCACCGCCCAGGGGTAGAGGAAGACCACCTCGATGTCGAAGACGATGAACGTCATCGCGACCAGGTAGTACTTGACGGGCAGCCGGCCGCCGCCCACGGCGTGCGGCGTCGGCTCGATGCCGCACTCGTAGGCGTCGAGCTTGGCCCGGTTGTAGCGCCTGGGCCCGATGACGGCGCTCGCCGCCACACCGCCCACGGCCAGCACCAGCGCCACGCCCATGAGCATGAGGACCGGCACGTACGGGTTGGTCATCGGGCCACCCCCGTCCGCGCTCGCGCGCCCTGCTCCACCTCGTGCATCTCGACCACTCCCTTGTGCTCGTCTGCGCTCATGCCGCCGGGACCACCCTGGTGAGCCCCGCGATGACCCGGTCCACCCAGTCACCGCCGCGCGGCTCGTAGCAGTCGGACAGCAGCTTGAGCACGAACCGCATGACCACCGGCCGCGGCAGCCCGTGCCGCACGCAGATCCGCATGATCTGCGGGTGCTCGATGAGCCGCACGAACCAGCGGCCCAACGTGTAGTAGCCGCCCAGGTCGGCCCGCATCCGGTCCGCGTAGGAGCCGAGCGTCCGCTCCCGGGCGTCGTCCGTGGCGCGGGTCCGGGCCTGCGCGATCGCGTCGGCCGCGACCCGGCCCGCCTGCAGGGCGTAGGCGATGCCTTCCCCGTTGAACGGGCTGACCATCCCCGCCGCGTCGCCCACCAGCACCGCGCCGTCGGCGTACAGCGGGCTGCGGTTGAAGCCCATGGGCAGGGCCGCGCCCCGCACCGGGCCCACCTGGTTCTCGGCGGTGAAGCCCCACTCGGGCGGGGTGTTGCGCAGCCAGGCCTGGAGCATGGCGCGGTAGTCGTGACCCGTCGCCGACTGCCGGGCGGGCGTAGAGCTCACGGCGCCGAGACCCACGTTGGCCGTGCCGTCGCCGAGCGCGAAGATCCACCCGTAGCCCGGCAGCAGGTTGGACGCGCCGGACGCCCCGTCCCAGAGCTCGAGGTGCGACTCCATCCACGCGTCCTCGTGCCGCGACGTGGCTCCGTCGTCCGAGGAGGTGCGGAAGTAGGTGCGCACGGCGGTGCCCAGCGGGCGGTCGTCACGCCGCGTGTTCCCGAGCGCCGTCGCGAAGCGGGAGGAGACGCCGTCGGCCGCGACCACCACCGGTGCCCGGTAGACGGTCTCGGCACCGTCGGCGCGACCCTGGGCGTCCAGGGCCTGGGCCCGGACCCCGACGACGCGGCCGTCGCGCTCGTCGAGCAGCGGGCGGGTCACCTTGGTGCGCTCGAGCAGCTTGGCGCCGCTGGCCTGCGCGTGCTGGGCGAGCCGGTGGTCGAGCGACATCCGGGAGCGGGCCATGCCGTAGCCCGGGAAGGAGTCGAGGTCGGGCCAGGGCAGCTCCCACGACCGGGCGCCGGCGACCACGCGCAGGCCCTCGTTGCGGATCCAGCCGTCCTCCTGACGGGTGCCGACGCCCATGCGGGCCAGCTCGCCGACCGCGCGGGGCGTCAG
This sequence comes from Isoptericola peretonis, assembly GCA_023241745.1. Lineage (GTDB taxonomy): Bacteria > Actinomycetota > Actinomycetes > Actinomycetales > Cellulomonadaceae > Isoptericola > Isoptericola peretonis. Next base: position 624,069 of record JALQCY010000001.1, read on the forward strand.
GCCGTCGCCGCACACCTTGTCGCGGGGGAAGGACGCCTTGTCGAGCAGGAGCACGTCGAGGCCGGCGGAGGCGCACCAGTGGGCCGTGGAGGAACCGGCCGGGCCGGCACCCACGACGATGACGTCGGCGTCGTCCCGACCACCTGAACGCACGTGCTCACCTCGCTCCTGGAGCGCCCCGGCGACGGTGCCGGAGTCGATTTGTGAACCCCATCACAACTCTTGCCAGCACTCTAGCCACGTTCGGGCGGCGCTGTGTAGGAAGGTAAGCCTTCCTTCCTCGCCGGGCCCCGAGAACCGTACGTCCCCGCAGGTCCGGCAGGGTGGCGCCCTCGGCATGTCGCAGGGTGCGTGCGCCGCCCGACGTGCCTACGGTCGTGCGCACGACCTACGACCACGACCGCCAGGCACCACCCTGAGGAGGCATGACATATGAAGGCAGGACCGGCATTCGTCGTCGGTGCGGCGCTCGGCTACCTGTTCGGCACCGAGAAGGGCCGGCAGCAGCTCGACAAGGCCAAGGGCTGGGCGACCGAGACCTGGAACGACCCGCGCGTCCAGGCCAAGGTCTCCGACGTCACCAGCAGCGTGACGGAGTTCGCGAAGGAGCAGGGCAGCGCGCTCAAGGACCGCACCGCCGGCAGCTGACGGCGATCACCTCGGCACGGGATGGATCTGTTCGGCACGTGACCGTGCCGAACAGATCCATCCCGTGCCGAACAGAAGCACCGGCTCAGCGCGGGGCGGCGGCCTCCGCGTCGTCGAGGTCGGCGCCGTAGCGCTCCCGCTCGATCTCCTTGAGGCTCTTGCCGGCGGTGTCGGGCGTCCACACGACGCCGATGACGAGCGACGCCACGAGGAGGGCCACCATGATCCCGCCGACGAAGGGCACGCCCTGCTCGGCGAGCATCGTCGGGAACAGGTAGCTCAGCAGGCCCACGGCGATACGGGCGACGAAGAACAGCACGCCCTGCGCCGAGGCGCGGTACGCGGTGGCGAACAGCTCGGCGGTCCAGAGCGCGTAGAAGGCCTGGGCGCCGATGCCGGCCGACACGCCCCACAGGACCGCGTACGCGACCAGCAGGGGCATGGAGACGTGCGGCACGAAGGCGAGGATCATCCACGCCGCCACGGCCATCACCGCGCCGATGCCGTACAGCAGGCGCCGGCTGACCCGGTCGCCGTACTTCATGAAGCCCCAGAAGGTGGCGGCGGAGGTCAGGCCCCAGACCAGCACCTGGAGCAGGTTCTGCGCGACGGCGCTCTCGACGCCCGCCGTGGCGTAGACGCGGGGCATGAAGATGCCCGCCTGCCCGGCCACGGTGTTCCACAGGGCGTACACGCCGACGAGGAACAGCAGCGCCTTGACGTTCTGCGGGTGCGAGACCAGCTCCTTGAACCCGCGCCGGCGCCGGCCGAGGGCCACCTGCTTGGCGTTGGACTCCGTCCACACGTCGGACTCGGCGAGCCCCCGGCGCACCCACCAGGTGACGAACGCGATGACGAACAGGTGGGCGAAGATGATGCGGCTGCCGAGCAGGCCGAGCGGCACGAGCGCCGTCGCGAGCACGAAGCCCACGAACGGCCCGAGCGACCAGGCGAGCTGCGCCGTCCCGACGTGCCTGGCCCGCTGGTCGTCCGGCGCCTCCTCGGCGATGTAGGTCCACGCGACCGGGACGCCCGCGCCGACCGCGATGCCGGTGAGCACGATGCCGACGAAGAGCATCCACGGCGCGCCGGCGAAGACGATGAACGCCGTGCCGAGCATGTACAGCAGCAGGTCGTAGGTGTAGATGAACTTGCGGCCGTACCGGTCGCCCAGGGGCCCGCCGACCATGGCGCCGACCGCGGCGCCGAACGCGTTGGCGCTGAGGGCGGCCGCCAGGCCGACGGCGAGGTTGCTGAGCCCGAAGTGCTCCTGCCAGAGCGTGAGGCTCGTGGCGAGCGCGATGATCGAGCCCGCCTCGATGTAGTTGGACATCGCGACCGCGACGGTCGCCCGGTAGCCGTGGAGACGGGCTCCGCCGCCCGTCGTCGGGCGCGCTGCGCCGTGTGGTGTCGTCATCGACCGTGCCTTCCCTGCGTACGTCGTCGTGCCGAACGTCGTCGTTGAATCGTTTCAGGATCGAAACGACGATACGACGGCGCTCCTCCGGGCGTCAAAGCCCGAGGTCGGGACGGTCGGCGCGGGCGTCAGGCGGGGCGCACGGCCCGGTGGAGCGCGACGACACCACCGGTGAGGTTGCGGTACGACACCCGGTGCCACCCGGCGTCGAGCAGCAGCCGTCCGAGCGCCGCCTGGTCGGGCCACGAGCGGATCGACTCCGCGAGGTAGTCGTACGAGCCCCGGTCGCGCGTCACCGCGCCCGCCACCACGGGCAGCGCGCGCATCAGGTACTCCAGGTACACGGTGCGGAACGGCACCCACGTCGGGGTGGAGAACTCGCAGACGACGACCCGGCCGCCCGGCCGCACCACCCGCAGCATCTCGCGCAGCGCCGCCTCGGTGTCCACCACGTTGCGCAGGCCGAAGCTGATCGTCACGGCGTCGAACGCGCCGTCGGCGAACGGCAGCCGGGTGGCGTCGCCGGCGACGAACGACAGGTCCGGGCGGCGCTCCTTGCCGACGGCGAGCATGCCGAGGCTGAAGTCGGACGGCACGACCAGCGCGCCGTCCGCGGCGAACGGCTCGCTGGACGTGCCGGTCCCGGCCGCGAGGTCGAGCACCCGCTCGCCCGGCACGGCTGCGACGGCGTCGACCACGGCACGGCGCCAGCGGCGGTCCTGACCCAGGGACACGAGGTCGTTGACGAGGTCGTAGCGCCGGGCGATCCCGTCGAACATCGACGCGACCTCGGCAGGATCCTTCTCCAGGCTGGCGCGGGACATGGACGTCATGGTCGCACGCACCGTCGACGCGCCGTTGACTCACCGAGCGGGCCTCGCCTACCGTCCTTCGCGAGGACGGCACGGTGCCGTGGCTCCCTGGATCGGCAGACAGGCCCACTGAGCCGGCGCGACGCGGCGCCGCTGCCCGGGCGTCGCCGTCAGGAGGCACCGATGAGCACCTGGATCAAGGACCCGCTGGCCGTCTTCACCGCCGACGACGCACCCGACGCGCCGGACGCGCGTGGCGGCGTCGTCGTCACGGACGGCGTGATCACCGAGCTGGTCGCGGCCGGCGCGAGCCCCGCGACGCCCGTGGACGCCACGTTCGACGCGTCCGAGCACGTGGTCACGCCCGGCCTGATCAACACGCACCACCACTTCTACCAGACCCTCACGCGGGCCTGGGGGCCGGTCGCCGACGCCGAGCTGTTCCGCTGGCTGACCACGCTGTACCCGGTGTGGGCGCGACTCACCCCGCGCGCCCACGAGCTCGCGACGAAGGTGGCGCTGACCGAGCTGCTGCTGTCCGGCTGCACCACCGCGGCCGACCACCACTACGTCTTCCCGGCCGGGATGGACGACGCGATCGACGTGCAGGTCGCGGCCGTCCGCGAGCTCGGCATGCGCGCCACGCTCACCCGCGGGTCGATGACGCTCGGCGTCGACGACGGCGGCCTCCCGCCCCAGTCGGTGGTGCAGGACCCCGACGTGATCCTGGCCGACTCCGAGCGGCTGATCGCCGCGTACCACGAGCGCGGGCCGGGGGCGCGGGTCCAGATCGCGCTGGCTCCCTGCTCGCCGTTCTCCGTGACGCCGGAGACCATGCGCGACACCGCCGAGCTGGCCGAGCGGCACGACGTGCGCCTGCACACCCACCTCGCCGAGACGATCGACGAGGAGGACTTCCTGCGCGAGCGCTTCGGCATGCGCACGGTCGACTACCTCGAGTCGGTGGGCTGGCTCACCGACCGCGCCTGGCTCGGCCACGGCATCCACTTCGACGACGCCGAGATCGCGCGGCTCGGCGCGGCCGGCACGGGCGTGGCGCACTGCCCGACGTCGAACATGCGGCTCGCGTCCGGCACCGCGCGGGTGCTGGAGCTCGAGGACGCCGGCGCGCCGGTCGGCCTGGGCGTGGACGGCTCCGCGTCCAACGACGCGTCGACGATGATGCCGGAGGCCCGCCAGGCCCTGTACCTGCAGCGCCTCAGGTACGGGGCGTCCGTGCCCGTCGTCCGGGCCCTCGGCTGGGCCACCCGCGGCTCGGCCCGCGTGCTGGGCCGCGACGACCTGGGCGTGCTCGCCGTCGGCAAGCAGGCCGACCTCGCGCTCTGGCGGCTCGACGAGCCGCGGTTCTCGGGCGCGCACGACCCGGTCGCCGCCCTGCTGCTGTGCGGCGCCGACCGCGCCGACCGCGTCATGGTCGGCGGCGAGTGGCGCGTCGTCGACGGCGCGGTCGTCGGCCTCGACCTGCCGGCGCTGCTGGCCGAGCACCGGGAGGCGGCGCGCCGGCTCGTCCACGCCGGCTGACGTCTGCCGCGGGGGTTGACACAGGTCACACTTGACGGTCGAATAGCGGAAGGCTTCTTCCATACAGCGGAAGAGTAGCGAACAAGGAGGTCCGCTATGTCACGATCCGCATCCCCCCGTGCGGCGACCAGCCCTACCCGTCCCGAGGACGAGCGCCTGCCCCTCGGCGCCACCTTCGGGTACGGCTTCCAGCACGTCCTGACGATGTACGGCGGCATCATCGCGCCGCCGCTCATCGTGGGCGGCGCCGCCGGGCTCACCTCGACGGAGATCGGCACGCTCATCGCCGCCTCGCTCTTCATGGGCGGGCTGGCGACGATCCTGCAGACGGTCGGGATCAAGTTCTTCGGGTCCCAGCTCCCGCTCGTGCAGGGCGTGTCGTTCGCGGGCGTGTCGACGATGGTCGCCATCGTCGGGGGCGGCGGAGGGATCCCCGCCGTCCTCGGCGCGGTGCTCGTCGCGTCGGCGATCGGGTTCCTCATCACGCCGTTCTTCGCCCAGATCATCCGGTTCTTCCCGCCCGTGGTCACCGGTGTCGTCATCACGACGATCGGCCTGACCCTCATGCCCGTGGCGGCGAACTGGGCGATGGGCGGCAACGCGGAGGCCGCCGACTACGGCTCCACCGGCAACATCGGGCTCGCCTTCCTCACGTTCGCCATCGTCATCCTGCTGTCGAAGGTGGGGTCCGGCGTCGTGTCGCGGCTGTCGATCCTCATCGCGATCGTGGCGGGCACGCTGATCGCGCTCGCGATCGGGATGGCCGACTTCTCGAACGTGGGCGAAGGGCCGGTCTTCGCGTTCCCGACGCCGTTCAGCTTCGGCGCCCCGACGTTCGAGGTCGCCGCGATCGTCTCGATGCTGATCGTCATCCTCGTGACCCTCACGGAGACGACGGCGGACATCATCGCCGTCGGCGAGATCGTGGGCACCAAGGTGGACCGCAAGCGCATCGCGAACGGCCTGCGGGCCGACATGGCGTCGTCGGTCGTGTCGCCGGTCTTCGGCTCGTTCACCCAGTCCGCGTTCGCGCAGAACGTCGGCCTGGTCGCGATCACGGGCGTGAAGTCGCGCTTCGTCGTCTCGGCCGGCGGCGTGATCCTCGTCGTGCTGGGTCTCCTGCCCGTCCTGGGCCGGGTGGTCGCCGCCGTGCCCACGCCGGTGCTCGGCGGCGCCGGCGTGGTGCTGTTCGGGTCGGTGGCGGCGTCCGGCATCCGCACGCTCGCCAAGGTGGACTACGCCAACTCGATGAACCTCGTCATCGTCGCCGCGTCGATCTCCTTCGGCATGATCCCCATCGCCAAGCCGGACTTCTACGACCAGTTCCCCACGTGGTTCGGCACCATCTTCCACTCGGGGATCAGCTCGGCCGCGCTCATGGCGATCCTGCTGAACATCCTGTTCAACCACCTCAAGGCCGGCACTCCCGAGAACCCGTCCGTCTTCGTCAAGGGCACCGCGAGCAAGGCCGTCGACGACGAGCAGCTCGACGACCTCGCCGACGACGGCGTCCTCAACCGGTCCACCGCCCGGCGCGACGAGACCACCTCCGGGTGACGTCGTCGCGGCGGTGCGCGAGACGTCGTACCGCACCGTGAGCGGGGCGTGGCGGCCGGCCGGGCGTACCCTGGAGCCGATGTCCGCCACGCCCCTGCCGGCGCCGCGCCCCCTGGGGGGCACCACCACCGGCACCAGCCCCGATCCCGCGACCGAGCCCCTCGCGCTCCTGGTCCGCACCTCCCGGATCGACGACCTGCCCGGCGGGCTCACCGCCCTGATCGACGTGCTCCCGGACGCCCGCCCCCTGAGCTGGGTGCGGCGCGGGGACGGCATCGTCGGCTGGGGCGAGGCGCTGCGCTTCGACACCTTCGGCCCCGGCCGGTTCGCCGACGCCGAGGCCGCCTGGCAGGCCACCCTGCAGCGCGCGGTGGTGCGCGACGAGGTCCGCCTGCCCGGCACGGGGCCCGTCGCGTTCGGCACGTTCGCCTTCGACGACGCCGGCCAGCTCGACGACCAGGACGGTGACGACGTCGGCCCGGGTCGGCCCGACGGGTCGCTCGTGGTGCCCCGGGTCGTCGTGGGCCGTCGCGCCGGCGTCACCTGGATGACGACCATCTCCCCGGGCGCGAGCCTCGACGCCGCGCCCGGCACCGCAGCGCTACGGCAGGCCCCGCGTTCCCCCGTCCCGGAGCCCGGCGACGTGCGGTTCACCGACGGCGCCGTGGCCGCGGACGACTGGCCCGCCGTCGTGCGCGAGGGCGTGGCCCGCATCCAGTCGGGTGCGCTCGAGAAGGTGGTGCTGGCCCGCGACGTGCTCGCCACCACCGAGCACCCCCTGGACCCGCGCTGGCTGCTGCGCCGCCTCGCCGACCGTTACGAGGCGTGCTGGACCTTCTCGGTCTCCGGGATGGTCGGCGCCACCCCGGAGCTCCTGGTGCGCAGCGAGAAGGGGCTCGTCACCTCCCGGGTGCTGGCCGGCACCATCCGCCGCGAGGCGGGCATGTCCGACGACGACGCGCTGCTGCACGCGGCGCAGCTCGCCCGCTCGTCCAAGGACCTCGAGGAGCACGAGTACGCCGTGCGCTCGGTGGCGGCGGCGCTCGAGCCGTTCTGCTCGTCGATGAACGTGCCCGACGCGCCCTTCGTGCTGCACCTGCCGAACGTCATGCACCTCGCGTCCGACGTCACCGGCGTCCTCGACCGCGGCACGGCCGGGGCGTCCCGGCCGCCGTCGTCGCTCACGCTGGCGGCCGCCCTGCACCCGTCGGCCGCCGTGTGCGGCACGCCGACCAACGTCGCCCGCGACCTCATCCGCCAGATCGAGGGCATGGACCGCTCCCGCTACGCGGGCCCCGTCGGCTGGGTGGGGGCCGACGGCGACGGTGAGTGGGGCATCGCCCTGCGCTCGGCGGAGCTGTCCCCCACCGACCCGCGGCACGTGCGGCTGTTCGCCGGCTGCGGCATCGTCGCCGCCTCCGACCCGGAGGCCGAGCTCGCCGAGTCCGAGGCGAAGCTGGTGCCCATGCGCTGGGCGCTCGGCGCCGACTGACACCCGCACCCCCTCGCCGAGGTGGTGCGGGGGGCTACTCCTCCCAGACCTGCTCGCGGAACTCGGACCAGACCTGGGTGTCCGAGGTGGCCCCCATGAGGCCGATCCGGGCGTCCGTGAGGCCGAGCAGGATCTCGACCGGCGACGCGCCGGCCACGATCTTCTCCCCCAGCTCCGCCCAGTCGTCGCCGTCCGGCAGGTTCGCGTGGATGGAGGAGATGTACATCTGCGCGTTCCCCTCCATGGACACGGAGGCGGCGTCGGTGACGGTGCCGCCCAGCGTGCCGTCGTTGTCGGCGTAGGTCTTGAGCCAGAACCCGGGCACCTTCACGGAGTCCACGGAGATCCGCAGCGCGTCGCGCCGCGGGCCGTCGTTCGTGACCGGGACGTTGACCACGTCGATGCCGTTGAGGCCGGTGAGCGGCAGCTGCAGGTCGCGCGTCTCCAGCTCGCCGTCGAGCGAGAACACGTTCCCGTCCTCCTGCGTGCCGCAGTCCCCCGGCAGCGAGACGTTGATGTCGTACTCGCCGCCGAACGTGATTCGCGCGCAGGGGCCCAGCTCGAGCCGGAACTCCTTCTCCACGTCCTCCTGGGCCTGTTCCTCGGTCGGGGCGTCGGCGTCCTTCTCCTCGGCGGCCTTCTTCTCGTCGGCGCCCTGGCCGTTCGCGTCCTCGCCGTCGGTGGCGGCGCCGGTCGGGGCCTGCGGCTCCGCGTCCCCGCCCCCGGCGGTCCCGGCGTCGGGCGCCGCGTCCGTCCCGCCGTCGGCGCTCCCGGGGTCGCCGGCACCCTCCGACGCCGACGGCGAAGGGCTCGGCGCGGGCTCGGCGCCGCCGTCCTCGCCGCAGATCCACTCCAGCCAGCCCAGCGGGTCCCAGCAGTCCGACGCCGCCCGCACCTGCGTGGCGGGGGCGATGCCGGCCGCCTCCACCGCCGTCGTGCCGGTGCCGCCGAGCGCGACCACCGCGACCGCCGCGAGGACCGCCGCGTGCCGCCGGCCCGAGGCCGGTTCCCCGTCGAAGGGCAGGAGCTCGGCGAGGCCGACCTCCTCGCCCTCCGCCCGAGGGTCCGCCGGGACCGGCTCGGCCGGCTCCGACGCCGCCACGGGCCCCTCGGCGCCGTCCCCCGCTTCGGCCTCCGCGACCGCGGCGGAGGTGAGGTCCGGAAGCCACGACACGGCGAGGATGCCGCCGACGACGCCCAGGACCATGCCGACCCCGAACCCGCCGAGGTTGACGCCCAGCAGGGAGTACACGGCGATCGCGAGCGTGATGACGCCGTAGAACACCCGGAACTGCGGCTGCACCATGAGGAGCACGCCCAGCGCCACCAGCGCTACGGGAAGCAGCGTGGACTGCATACCCTCGATGCCGAGCTGGATCTCGAAGCTGTCGAGCTGCAGCCGGCCGGAGAACCACAGCACCACGCCGGACAGGACCGTCAGCGTGCCGCCCCAGAACGGCCTGTCCCGCCGCCACGCGGCGAACCGCCGGCGACGGCTGTCCGGCCCCGCCGCGGGCTCCCCGGCGGGCGGCTCGGGGATCGGGGTGGTCTCGTCGCTCACGGTCGTCTCCTCCCTGCCTCCGGAAGCCTCAGAAGCACTCGGTGCCGTCGGAGATCTTCAGGTGCAGGTCCGTGAGCTTGAAGACGGCCGCCGACGTGCTCGACGAGACCTGCTTGAGGTTCTGGATGTCGATCGCGTCGGAGTCCATCGCGAAGTCGCCCTTGCTGCCGTGCGCCTTGGTGTTCACGGTCGAGGCGTCGACGCCGATGCGGATCGAGCTGAACGTCGCCGTGCCGCGCAGGTCGCTCATGCCGATCTGCAGGTCGGTCGCCTTGACCGGGTTCTTCGCGTCGGTGCCGGCGGAGATGAGCAGGCCCAGCGGCATGCCGGGGACCTTCACCGACTGGCAGAGGTTGTGCAGCGTCGCGTCCTTGATGTTGGCGATCGCGACGGGGTGCGACCTGCCGTCGGCGTCCTTCGCCTCACCGGCGTACTGCGAGAACCCGGTCCCCTCGAGCGAGTCGGCGGCGATCTTGAACTGCTGGCCCGAGATCGCCATCGACACCGGGACCGCCCCCTGGGCGACGCCGCCCATGAGGACACCGAGGACGGCGACGGTCGGGACGGCGGCGAGCACGGCACGGCCTCGCCGCGTGCGCGTCAGTGCGCTGAGCTTCATTTCCCCTCCACAGACGACATGGCGACCCCTGTGTCGCCGACGAGTGGCGACGGTACGCCCCTTACTGAGGCGCCGTCAATAGGATCGGTTGCCCGCGGCTCTTCACCCGCTCGACGGCGTCGTCACCTCGGGGAACGGCCATATGCTCGGGTCATGGCAGCCGCGCGACGCACCCGGATGAGCCCCGACGAACGCCGGCAGCAGCTCGTCGCGCTCGGCGTCGCCGCCCTCGCCGACCGCCCGCTGGAGGCCGTCACCGTAGAGGACCTCGCCGCACAGGCCGGCGTCTCCCCCGGCCTCGTGCACTACTACTTCGGGAACCGCCAGGGACTGCACTCCGCCATCGTGCGCACCGCTCGCGACGCGATGCTGCACGCCACCCAGCCGCGCCCCGAGCTGCCGCCGCGCGAACGCCTGCGCGACACGCTCGACCGGTTCGTGGAGTTCGTGCACGACCACGACGCCACCTTCTACTCCCTGGTGCGCGGCGCCGCGTCCGGCGACGAGGAGGTGCGTACGACCGTGCAGCACGCCCGCGACGTGCTCGCCGGGCACCTGCGCGACGCCTTCCAGGAGATCGGTGTGGCCGACGGCCCGCTGCTGGAGGTCGCGCTGCACGCCTGGATCTCGTTCGCCGAGCAGGCCCTCGTCGAGGCAGCGACCGACCCCCAGATCACCGCCTCGGACCTCGCCGACTTCCTCGAGCGCAGCGCCCTCGGCGTCCTCGCCGCCCTGCACCCCGTCGCCCAGCCGCACTGACGGACGACCGGGGCACTGGTCTCGCCGACGGGCACGACGAAGCCCCGCGCCCCGCGACGGGGAGGGAGGTCGTCGCGGGGCGCGGGGCCGGTCGGGCCGAACGGCTCGGCCGTGGCTCAGTTGTTGCCGCCACCGCCCTGGAGCAGGTCCTCGAGCCAGCCCGGCAGGTTGCCCGGGTCGGTCGAGTCGGAGCCGCCGTCCTGCCCCTGGCCGTCGCCCTGACCCTCCTGGCCGTCCTGACCGTTCTGGTCCTGACCGTCCTGACCGTCCTGGCCGTTCTGGTCGCCCTGGTCGCCCTGGTCGCCCTGGCCGCTCGGGGCCGACTCGTCGCGGACCGCGAGCGTGACGTCCACGGTCTGCGTCTTGTCGTCCCGGACGTAGGTCAGCGTGACCTTCTGGTCGGCCGCCTTCTCCCGGACGTACGCGGTGAGCGACTCGGCCCCGTTCACGGGGTCGTCGTCGATCGCGACGATCACGTCACCGGCACGAAGACCCGCCTCGGCGGCGGGCGAGCCGGACGACACCTCGATCACCTGGGCGCCGCGCCGCGTCACGCCGTCCGCCGACGCGGTGGCGTCCTGCATGGTCACGCCGAGGAAGGCGTGCTCCGCGGTGCCGTCGGCGATGAGCTGGTCGGCGATGTTCGCCGCGAGGTTCACCGGGATGGCGAAGCCGAGGCCGATCGACCCGGACTGGCCGCCACTCATGCCGCTCGACATCGTGGCGATCGACGACGTGATGCCGATGACCTGCCCCTGCGCGTTGAACAGCGGGCCGCCCGAGTTGCCCGGGTTGATCGCGGCGTCGATCTGGATCGCGTTGGTGACGACCTGCGTGCTGCCGTCCTCGCCCGACGCCGAGACCGGCCGGTCGAGCGCGGACACGATGCCCGTGGTGGCCGTGTTCGCGAGGCCGAGCGGGTTGCCGACGGCCAGGACCGCGTCGCCCACCGTGACCTCGTCGGCGTTGCCGAAGGACGCCGGCTTCAGGTCCTCCGGCGGGTCCTGGAGCTGCACGACGGCCAGGTCGGTCGTCGGGTCGGTGCCCACGATGGTCGCCTCGTACAGGCGCCCGTCGGACAGCGTGACCTGCACGGTGTCGTTCTGGGCCCCGGCCACGACGTGGTTGTTGGTGACGATGTGGCCCTTGTCGTCGTAGACGACGCCGGACCCCTCGGCGCCGCCGGACTGGCTCTGCACCTGGATCGCGACGACGGACGGGGCGACGGCCGTCGTGACGGCCTCCCAGTCCGGGTTGCTGGACGTCGAGCTCTTCACCGGGGCCTCGTCGGCCTCGCGGGTGCTGCCCACGCTCGACAGCGACGACGGCGAGCCCTCGTCGAACGCGCCGGTGGCCGCGGCCGTGCCGAGGCTCGCGAGCACCGCGGCGATCACGGCCGCGCTCGCCACCGGCACCCACACCGACCGCTGCCGCTCGGTCCGGACGGCGCCCTCGGGCGCGCCGGGCCGTCCCGGCGTCGGGCCCGGGGCGTACGGGTTGCCCGGGCCACCGTGCCCGTACGGCTGACCGGCCTGCTGGTGCTGATGCGACGGGGGCTGCTGGTGGTACTGCTGCTGCGGCTGACCCTGCGGGTGCTGCTGCTGGGTGTAGTAGGGCGACCCGGGTGCCATCTGCCCGTAGCGCGGCTGCTGCGGGTGCTGCTGCTGCGGGTGCTGAGGCGGTGCCGGCGGCTGCTGGTGCGACGTCGGCAGCTGCTGGGTCGGCTGCACGGTGAGGTGCTGGGTGTCCTGCGCGCCCGGCTGGTCCGCGGCACGCTCGGCGCCGCCCGGCTGGTCGGCCGACCGCTCGGGCTGCCCTGCGGCGTCCTCGGCGGACCGGTTCTCGCTCCGGGTCGGCTCGTCGGCGCCCGACGGCTGCGGTGCGCCCTGGTTGTCGGTGCTCATGGTGCCCTCCTCGATGTGTGCCCCCAGGAGACCACCCCACCCTGGGGCAGGCCTTGGCTCAACCTGAGAACTTCCTGCGAATCACGTCTCCCGAGGTCAGAGGGTCGTCCGGACCGCGGCGGCGACCTTCGCGGCGAGCTCCCGCGTCTCCGTCGCCCGGTCGACGCGCGAGACCCGCACCTCGATCACCTGGACTCCGCGCGTGGGCGCCTGGAGCGCGTGACGCAGCGAGCCGACGTCGAGGACGAGCTGGTGGTCCACGCCGTAGCCGGCGCACAGCTGGGCCAGGTTCGCCCCGTGCGGGGTACCGAAGACCCGCTCGAAGGTGGCCGCACCGCCCGGGGACGACGCCGCCAGGTCCCCGTGCTCCAGCGTGGCGAAGATCGACCCGCCGTCGTCGTTGACGACGACGATCTCGAGGTCGACGGGCGGCTCGTGCGGACCGCGCAGCAGCCCGCCGGCGTCGTGCAGGAACGTGAGGTCGCCGACCAGCGCCCGCGTGCGCCGCCCGAGGCGGGAGGCGGCGTGCGCGACCCCGGTCGCCGTGGACACCGTGCCGTCGATGCCGGCCAGGCCGCGGTTGGCGAGCACGTCGGGCAGGTCGCCCGCCTGGGGGTGGTCGAGGCCCAGCACGAGGTCGAGGTCGCGCACCGGGTTGGACGACCCCACCACGAGCACGTCGTTCGGGCCGAGCACCGCGGCGACCGCGCGGGCGACGGCGAGCGCCGCGTGCGGCGCGGTGAGCAGGCCCTCCGCGACGGCGTCGTCCGACGTCGCGGCCTCCACGACGGTGGCCGCGGCGCGACCGGCCGCCTGCCAGCGTCCGAGGAACGCGCCGTCGTCTTGCCCGGCGTGCGCCGTCGGCGACGCCCAGCGCTCGGCCAGCGCCGGCACCACGAGCTCGGCGTTGCGCGCGGCGTCGGGCCACGGCCCACCGCCGGGGGCCACCACCGTCACGGCGACGTCGGGGCGCGCGAGCAGGCGCTGCACGGGGCGCGAGAGCGTCGGCCGCCCGAAGACCACCACGTGCTCGACGTCGCGGGCCAGCTCGTCGACCCCGAGCACGGAGCGGTAGGCCGCCACCGCGTTCGGCCCGCCGCACGCTCCCGAGGACGGCTCGGCGAGCAGCGGCCAGCCCTGCGCCTCCGCCACGGCCCGGGCACCCGGCCCCGCGCCGTCCCCGGCGACCACGAGCGTGCGGGCCGGGTCGCCGTACAGCGCCGGATCGGCGCCGGGCGCGGGCACCGGCGGGACGACGGCGGCGCGGCGGAAGCCCTCGGGCCACGCCTCCTGCGGCGGCAGCGGGGCGAGCGGCGTCGGCGGGTGCAGCGGGTCGCGGAACGCCAGGTTGACGTGCACCGGGCCGGGACGGTGGTCGCGCAGCCCCTGCGCGGCCGCGAGTGCCCGCCCGAGCGTGCCGAGCAGGTCGCGCACCTCGCCGGGGCGGCCGTCGGGGGCGGGCACGTCGACGGCGTACCGGACGGCGGTGCCGAAGATCCCGACCTGGTCGGTGGTCTGGGAGGCGCCGGTGCCGCGCAGCTCGTGCGGGCGGTCGGCGGTGAGCAGGACGAGCGGGAGGCCCGCGTGGTGCGCCTCCAGCACCGCGGGGTGCAGGTTCGCCACGGCCGTGCCGGACGTCGTGACCACGGCCACGGGCCGCGGGCCGCCGGTCTGGCCGTCGTCGCCCCCCGTGCCCCGCAGCACCGGTTCGCTGCCGCGGGACAGGCCGAGCGCGAGGAACCCCGCGGACCGCTCGTCGACCCGCACGTGCAGGGTGACCAGCCCGCGGTCCGCGGCCTCGGCCAGCGCGTAGGCGAGCGGGGCGGAGCGGGAGCCCGGGGCGAGGACCACGTCACGCACCCCCCGCAGCGCCAGGTCGGCCACGACCGCCCGCGCCGCGGCGACCGACGGGGGGACCGGCGACCCCGGGCCGTTCACGCCCGGACCCCGTCCGCGGCGGCGTCGGCGTCGGCCAGCACGGCGGCGAGCCGCGCGTACCGCGCCAGCCAGCGCTCGCGGGTCCGCGGGTCGGGCTCGGCCGCGGCGAGCGCCGCGGCGTCGGGCGCGGGACGCCGCACGAGGAGGTCGCCGTCCACCGGCAGCAGCGGGTCCGCCACCACGTCGTGCACCAGGAGCTGCGACGTGGCGAGGCCGCACGCGTACGGCAGCTCGGGCAGGGCGGCGGCGAGCGCGACGCCCGCGGCGAGCCCGACGGACGACTCGAGCGCGGAGGAGACGACGACCGGCAGGCCTACCTGTTCGGCGAGGTCGAGACAGGCCCGGACGCCGCCGAGCGGCTGGGCCTTGAGCACGACGACGTCCGCGGCGTCCTCGCGCACCACCCGCAACGGGTCGGCCGCGCGGCGGATCGACTCGTCCGCGGCCACCGGGACCGGCGAGCGCAGGCCGCGGCGGACGGCCGCCAGCTCGGGGACCGTCGCGCAGGGCTGCTCGACGTACTCCAGCCCCCCGGCGGCGGCGTCGAGCACGGGGATGCGCGCCAGCGCCTCGTCGGTCGACCAGCCGCCGTTGGCGTCCACCCGGATCGCGCCGACCCCGGCGCCGTGCACCTCGTCGAGGGCGGCGCGGACGGTCGCCACCCGAGCTTCCTCCGCCGCCAGCGGCTCCAGGTCCCCGGGGCGGCCCGCCGTCGCCGGGGCGCGCTGCGCGACCTTCACCTTCGCGGTGCGGCAGCCGCCCGACGCGAGGACGATCTCCCGCGCCCGCTCCGGGCCGACGGCGGGCACGGTGACGTTGACGGGGACGCGGTCGCGCACGGGCGCGGGGAAGCCGACGTCGGCCGCCTCGCGGGCGGCGCGGAGCCAGGTGGCGGACTCGGCGTCGTCGTAGTCCCAGAACGGCGACAGCTCGCCCCAGCCGGCGTCGCCGCGCAGCAGCAGGCCGTCGCGCGCGTCCAGCCCGCGGAAGCGCGTGGTCAGCGGGGTGCGGTACACGATCTCACGCAGCAGCTGCACCCGTTCAGGTTACTGGCCGGTCCCGGAGAGCGGGCACGGCGGGACGCCGGACGGCTCCGGTTCGGCGGAGGCGTCCCACGGTCAGTCGGTGAACTCGACCAGCTCCGGCACGTACGTGAGCGGGCTCGGAGCGGGCCGGCCACCGATGCGCTGCGCGTCGCGGCGGACCGTCTCGGCGTCGTACACGAAGATCTCGTGCGCGACGTCGGCCGGGTCCACCACGTCGTCCTCGGTCTCCCGCACGCTCATGACCTCAGGGTGCGCCGGCACCCTCGCGATCGCGGGGAGGAGGCCGGGCGTGCCGCGACGCCGGCCCGATCGGGGACGCGGCCCGATCCGGAACTAGGGTGGCGGCGTGAGCAGCGCACCACTCCCCCGCCCCGTGTCCCAGACGTTCGAGCCGGCCCGCTGGCGCGAGGTCGCCGGGTTCGACGGCCTCACCGACCTCACCTACCACCGCGGGGTGGAGCGCGACGCCGACGGCGCCGTCGTGCGCGACCTGCCCGTGGTGCGCGTCGCGTTCGACCGGCCCGAGGTGCGCAACGCGTTCCGCCCGCACACGGTCGACGAGCTGTACCGCGTGCTCGACCACGCCCGCATGACGTCGGACGTCGGCACGGTGCTGCTCACGGGCAACGGGCCGTCGCCGAAGGACGGCGGCTGGGCGTTCTGCTCCGGCGGCGACCAGCGCATCCGCGGCCGGTCCGGCTACCGGTACACGACGTCCGTCGACGACCCCGCCGGCGGCGGCGAGGTCCTGGGCGAGACGGCCGACGCCGTCGACCCCGCGCGCGCGGGTCGGCTGCACATCCTCGAGGTGCAGCGCCTCATCCGCACCATGCCGAAGGTCGTGATCGCCGTCGTCGACGGGTGGGCGGCCGGCGGCGGGCACTCGCTGCACGTCGTCGCCGACCTCTCGATCGCGTGCCGCCAGCACGGGCGGTTCAAGCAGACGGACGCCGACGTCGGCTCGTTCGACGGCGGCTACGGCTCGGCCTATCTCGCCCGCCAGGTGGGCCAGAAGCGCGCGCGGGAGATCTTCTTCCTCGCCCGCGAGTACTCCGCGGACGACGCCGAGCGCTGGGGCGGCGTCAACGAGGTCGCCGAGCACGACGACCTCGAGGGCCTCGCCGTCGAGTACGCACGCACCATCGCCGGGAAGTCGCCGCAGGCGGTCCGGATGCTCAAGTTCGCGTTCAACCTGGCCGACGACGGCCTCATGGGGCAGCAGGTGTTCGCCGGGGAGGCGACCCGCCTGGCCTACATGACCGACGAGGCCGTCGAGGGACGCGACGCGTTCCTCGAGAAGCGTGACCCCGACTGGTCACGCTTCCCGTACGCCTTCTGAGCGCCACCGCGTCCCACGGGCCGGTGGTGGGCGTGGTACGCCCGACCGGCCGGTAGCCTCCGGGCATGCCGCCGAGGTTCCGTCGCCCCGAGCCGATGACCACGTTCGAGCTCGTGCCCGACGACGAGCGCGACGAGCACCCGGCCTCCCCGGACGGGGACGACGGGGACGACGGGGCCGCTCGGCGCCTTCGTGCCGCGGTCCGCGACCGCGCGGCCGAGCGCTGGCGGCGCCTGTCGCGACGGGCGCGCGTCGCAGTGTCGGCCGGGACCGCCGTCGTGCTGCTCGCCTGCGCCACCGCCGCGGCGGCACCGGCGCTGCTGGACGCGCGGGCCGAACGCCTCCGCGCGGAGACGGTGCACGGCCTGCCCGGAGCGGTCGACGACCTGTCCGAGCCGCTGACGGTCACCTGGGAGGTCGAGGACGGCAACGGGATCCTCACGACGTTCCCCGACGGCGTGGCTCTCACGAGCGACGGGACGCACGTGTGGGCCCTCGACGTCGCCGCGGGCAAGGAGCTCTGGCGGCAGGACCTCGGGCCGGACCCGACGTGCGGCCCCTCGGCACACACCCCGGTCGACGTCGCCGCACCCGTCGACGTCGTCGTGTGCCTCACCGGCGACCCGGACGACCGCACCGTGACCGTCCTCGACGCGACGGGCGCCGTCGTCGGCGAACGCCAGATCGGGCCGGCGCGGGACGACCCGTACCTCGAGTCGGTCGACGGCGACGTGCCCCTCGTGCTGCCTGCGGCCGACGGCGCGGTCGCCGTGGTCGACCACCTGCCGAGCGGCATCTCCGCGCCCTGGGTCGAGGAAGGCTCCGAGGAGGACGACGCCACGACCCTGCGCGCGCTCCGCGCGGAGGGATGGGTCGATCCGACCCTCCGGCTCGAGGACGCGGTGACCGGCGAGGTGCGCGCCGAGGTGACGGCCCCGCTGCGGCCCGAGCACCTCCGCGGGTGCAACCGGATCTACGAGACGGTGGACGGCGAGAACGAGGTCTCGGTCCGGGCGGTCAGCTCGGTCGAGGCCACCCCGTCGTTCACCGTCCTGTGGGCCTGCGGCGCGAGCGCTGGGCTCACCGCCGACGGCACACCGCTCGACGCCCCGACGTCCGGCGGGTGGCCGCAGGCCCTCGCCGGGGGCGGGTACGTGCTGACGGCGGACGAGAGCAGCGTGCTGGCCACGGACGGCTCCGTCGTCGCGACCGTCCACGGCTGGGTGTACCCGCCGACCGTCGACGCCGACCCGGGCGGCCCGTACCTCACCGCGGCGGGCCTCGACGAGGGTACGGGCGGGGTGCGGCTGAGCGCCGTCGGGCCCGACGGGCGCCGGGACTGGGGCGTGGAGACGGACGAGTTCTCCGGCGTGCTCGCACGCGTGGCGGGGACGGTCGTCGTCCAGGACGGCGACCGGGCCGTCGGGCTCGACGCCGCGACCGGTGCGGAGCTCTGGGCCCGCGACGGCCTGCTCGACAGGTCCGGCGACGGCTCGGGGGAATGGGTCGCCGGGGTTCTCACGGACGGCACCCGCCTCCTCGTCGGCGTCAACGGCGACGGTGCGGGGCACCGGCTCGTCACCCTCGACGCCCGCGACGGCACCACCGTCTGGGAGCGGGCCGGCGAGGGCCCGGTGACCGCGTTGCAGGCGGTCGACGGGCAGCCGGTGCTGCTGGGCAGCACGCTGCGCGGCCTCGGTCTCCGCTGACGGGCGGAACGCCGGTCTCGCCACCCGCGCGGGCCGGTAGCCTCCGGGCATGCCGCCGAGGTTCCGTCGCCCCGAGCCGATGACCACGTTCGAGCTCGTCCCGGACGACGAGCAGGACGACGGCCACGGCCTCGTCGCGCCGGGCGGTGACGACGGGCGCGGCGCCACGGCTCGCCTCGCCGGCCTGCGCGGACGCGTTACCCGGCGGTGGCGGGCCCTGTCCCGCCGTGGCCGCGCCGCGATCGCGGCCGGCATCGCCGTCGTCGTGCTCGCCGCCACGACCGCGGCCGTCGCCCCCGGCCTCCTCGACGCCCGCGACCAACGCCTCCGTGCCGAGGCCGTGCGGGGGACACCCGGGGCGGTCGGCGACCTGTCCGAGCCGCTCGCCGAGACCTGGAGTCTCGCGCACGGTGACGGCGCACTCGTGACGCTCCCGGGCGGCACCGTCCTCACGACCGAGGGGACCGAGGTCTCGGCGATCGACGCCGGGACCGGCCGCGAGGTGTGGCGGCGCGACCTCGGGCCCTCGCTCGCGTGCGGCCCCCGTGCGAACGTCTGGGACGTCATGAGCCGGCCCTCCGCCGTCGTGGTGTGCCTCAGCGGCGAGGCGGACGCCCGCACCGCGACGGTGCTCGACGCCGACGGGGCCGTCGTCGGCGAGCGGTCGCTCGGCCCTGCACGGACCGACGGGTTCGGCGACGCACCCGAGGACGGCGCGCCGCTGGTGGTGCCCGCCGCCGCGGGGGCGGTCGCGGTGGTCGACGGCATCACGGACGCCACCGCCCGGTGGCCGGCGGACGACCAGCCCGACGCCGACACCCTGCGCGAGCTCCGCGCCGCCGGCTGGACGGACCCCGTCGTGCGGGTCGAGGACGCCCTCACCGGCGAGGTGCGGGGCGAGGCGACCCTGCGTCTGCGGCCGGAGCACCTGGAAGGCTGCGGCATGATGCAGGACGAGGGCACCGCGCCCGAGCTGACGGTCGAACCCACGGTCAGCGCGTCCCCGGAAGTGACGGTGTTCTCCGCGTGCAGCGCGGCGGTGTACCTCACGCCCGACGGCGCCACGCTCGACGTGGACCCCGCCGACGGATGGGTACACCCGCTCCCCGACGGCGGCCTCCTCCGCGTCGCCGGCGAGGAGAGCACCGTGCTCGACGACGACGGGTCGGTCCTCGCCACGGTGCCCGGCTTCCTGCTCCCGCCCACCGTGGACGACGATCCCCACGGTTCCTTCCTCGTGCTGACCGGGGTGGGCGACGACGCGGCTCCGATGCGACTCGCGTCGGTCGGACCGGAGGGCGAGGAGGACTGGACCGCCACGACCGCTGACCTCGGCGGTGTGCTGGCTCGGGTGGCCGGCACGGTCGTCGTGCAGGACGGGGCAGGGCTCGTCGCGTTCGACGCTGCGAGCGGCGCCGAGGTCTGGACCCACGGCGACCTGCTCCGTCGCACGGCCGACGGCTCGGGCGACTGGGTCGTCGGGGCGGTCACCGACGGGACCCGCCTGCTCGTCGGCATCAACGGCGACGGCGCAGGCCACCGGTTGGCCGCCCTGGACCTCCGGGACGGCACCACGGCATGGCAGCGGGAGCGGGAGGGCTTCCTCGAGGGGCTGCAGTCGGTGGGCGGGAACGTCGTGGTCTTCGACGGGGTCGTGCGCGGCCTCGGACAGCGCTGACGAGAGGGACACGGCGGCGGTCAGGAGATCTTCCAGCGCCCCGTGTCCTTCGGGACCAGCTCGATCCACGTGCTGCCGGGGTCGAGCTCGACCGGTTCGCCGTCACGGGTCAGCTCGACCGGCGAGCCGACGTCCTTCTTGGACCACCGCACCGGCACCGACCTGCCGGCCGAGGCGAGCACCCCCTCGCCTTTGCCGACGAGCCTCGACTCCGGCACCGGGGCGCCGGCCGGGTCCTTGAACTTCGTGTCCACCACCTCGACGGACAGCAGCAGCACGTTGGTCGCGGCGTGCCGCTCGCCCGACGTCGAGACGGACTCGCGGGACCCCTCGCTGCGCAGCCACTGCTTCTTCTCGCCCGACCAGTCCCAGACGCTGCGCTGGGCCGGGCTGAACGCCACGTCGAGCGTGGCGGCCTTCGACCCGTCGGCGCCCGCGGTGCCGGCCCCGGCCTCGTCGGCGTAGCGGAACTGGGCGGGCGGCGGCACCGTGCGGTCGTCGTCGGCCTGGTCGAGGAAGGCCTGCGGGTCGCCCACGACGTTGTGCGGCGCGGACCGGGCGCGGTCGCGGGAGAAGCCCGCGTCGCCCCGGTCCATGACCACCGACTGCGTACCGGACTTCTCGACCGCCGCGATGAAGGGCGCTTGCGCGCCCGAGTAGGCGAGGATCCCGCCGAGCGGGGCCACGATCGCCGGGTCCATGGGCCGCACCGACCGCACCGGCTCCACCGCCTCCGGGATCGCCGAGTGATAGACGGCGACAAAGCGCGTGATGCCGCCCTCCACGACCTCCTCCCACACCAGGTCGGCGTCCTCGAGCCCGGTCTGCGGCCGCGCCTCCCGGGCGTTCTCGATCTTGACCGCGAGCGCCGGCCGGGCCGCGACGTCCTCCGAGGGCACGCCCGTGAGGGGCCACGCCGACGGCATGGTCGGGGCGGGTGGCGACCCCTTGTCCGCCGTGCTCCCCGGTGTCACCGTCGGCGACGTGGGCTCGCCGGACGAGCACGCCCCGAGTGCCAGGACGGCGGCGAGCGCCAGCGCGGCGCCCGACCGGGCGTGGGACGGGCGGATCGTTGCGGTCATGCGGTCCTCCGGGTGGGTGGCGAGCTGTGCGCTCGGTCACACGCCCTCACCGTAGGCCGGGGAGGTGCCGATCCGGCGTCAGCCCACGCGCCACGACCCGCTGCCGCGCGGCACCAGCTCGACCCACAGGTTGCCCGGGTCGAGGGACACGGGGTCACCGCTGCGGGTCGTGAGGGCGATCTTCTTGCCCGTCTTCTTCTTGGACCAGTCGACGTTGAGCGCCCTGCCCCGGGTGAGCAGCACGCCCTTGCCGGAGCCGACCATCTGCGTCTCGGGCACGGGCGCCCCGCTCGGGTCCTTGTACTTCGTGTTCTTCATCGCGACCGACAGGATCAGCACGTTGCGGGCCCGCAGCTGAGACCCGGACGAGACCGACGGGGTGGAGCCGTCGTACCGGGCGTACGTCTTGGTCTTGTTCTTCCACCGCCACACGGTGCGCTGCGCCGGCGAGAGCCGGACGTCCGCCACGTGTCCACGGCGGTCGTTCTTCGCGGCGCTCCCCTGCCCGGCCTTGGCCGCGTACGAGAACTGCGCGGGCGGCGGGGTGGCTCGGCTCTTGCTCGCCTGCTTCGCGAACGTCTTCACCGACCCGTACACGTTGTGCGGCGCAGCCCGGTCGCCGCTGCGCCGGAAGCCCGGGTCGCCGCTGTCCATCGTCACAGACTGGACCTTGGCCCGGCCCACGGCCCGGATGAACGGCGGCTGGCCGCCGGAGTAGGCGAGGATGCCCCGCATCGGCGCGACGATCGCAGGGTCCATAGGGCGCACGGACCGCACGGGCCCGACCGTGCCGGGCAGCGTCGAGTGGTAGACGGCGACGTACCGGGAGATGCCGCCCTCGACCACCTGCTCCCACACGATGTCGGCCTGCTGCAGCCCGGACTGCGGGCGTGCCTCGACCGAGTTCTCGATCTTGACTGCGACGGCGGGCCGCGCCGGGACCTTCTTCGTGCCGGTCGGCTTGCCGTTGAGCGGCCACACCACCGGCTTCGGCCTGGGCTCGGGCTTCGGCGAGGACGGCTCGGGCGGTGCCGCCTTGGATGCGGCGACGTCGGGCGCCGCGGTCACCGTGGGCGGGGCGGCGGGCTCACCCGCGCCGCAGGCGGCCGTGCCCAGCAGGGCGAGGGCCGTGAGCGCGGCGACGGCGCCGGTGCGCACCCGGCTCCGGCGGCTGCCACGGAACGGTGGTGCGGGCATCGTGGGCATCCTCGGCGTCCTCCTCGACGTCCTCCGGCGAGCGGCCCGGGGCGCTCCCCGGGCCAGGATCGGACCACCCTACGGCAGCGCCCGGTCGACCCGGACCTACGCTGGTGCGGTGCCGGACCCTTCGCTCCCCCTCGCCGTCGGCGCGCTGCGCGACGCCGTGCGCGACGCCCTCGACGGCGGCCCCGCCGTCGTCCCCCTGCCCCGCACGACGGCGGCCCCGGTGCCTGCGGGGACCGCGCTCGTCGTGCGGACGTCGGGCTCGACGGGGACGCCACGGGAGGTGGCCCTACCGGCCGCCGCCCTCCGCGCGTCAGCGGCGGCCACGCACGCGCGCCTCGGCGGGCCGGGGCGATGGGTGCTGACGCTGCCGGCCACCCATGTCGCCGGGCTGCAGGTGGTGGTGCGCTCGGTGCTCGCCGACACCCCGCTGGTGGCGGCCGAGCCCGGCGCGCGCTTCGCCCCCGACGGCCTGGCCGACCTGCTCGAGCCGGCCCTCGACGCCGGCGACGCCCCCCTGTACGTGTCGCTGGTGCCCACCCAGGTGCACCGGCTGCTCGAGGCGGCCCGCGACGGCGCACCCCGCGGGCTGGCGGCCCTGGCCCGGTGCGGCGCGGTGCTGCTCGGCGGTGCGGCGTCCCCGCCCGCCCTGCTGCGCCGGGCCGCGGAGGCGGGGGTGCGCGTCGTGACGACCTACGGCATGTCCGAGACCGCCGGCGGGTGCGTGTACGACGGCGTGCCCCTGTCCGGGGTGCGCGTGCGCCTGGCCCCGCCGGGGTCGTCAGAGCCACAGGGGGGCCTCGGCCACCGTGGCGCCGACGAGCCCGGGGCGGTCGGGGTGGTCGGGGTGGTCGAGCTCGGCGGACCCACGCTCGCCACGGGGTACCTGGGCGGCGACGACGCCACGGCCGCCGCGTTCCGGACCGACGACGACGGCGCCCGCTGGTTCCGCACGTCCGACCTCGGCCGCCTGCACCCGGACGGCAGGCTGGAGGTGCTGGGCCGCGCCGACGACGTCGTCGTCACGGGTGGGGTGAACGTCGCCCCCGCTCCGGTCGAGGCGCTGGTCGGCGAGCTGTGCGGCGGTGAGGCCTGCGTGGTCGGCGTGCCCGACCCCGAGTGGGGGCAGGCTGTCGTCGCCGTCGTCACCGGCCCGGCGTCGAGCGCGCTCGACGTGGTCGACGACACCGAGCTGGCTCGGGTGCGGTCCGTCGCGACGACTAGGCTGGGTGCGCCGTCCGCGCCCCGCCGCGTGTACCGGACGGCCGCGCTCCCGCTGCGCGGCCCCGGCAAGGTGGACCGCAACGGCGTCGTCGCCCTGGTCCTCGCCCATGAGCAGCACGTGCACGAGGCGCGCGGCTGAGCCCGACCCCTCGAGGAGACACGGAGAACGATGGCCACGACGAGCGAGTGGATCGCCGGAGCACGCCCCCGCACCCTGCCGGCCGCCGCCGCGCCGGTGCTGATCGGTTCGGGGGCCGCGGCGGACGTCGGTGCGTTCGCCTGGCTGCCCGCCCTCCTCGCGCTCGGCGTGGCGCTCGCCCTCCAGGTGGGGGTCAACTACGCCAACGACTACTCCGACGGCGTGCGCGGCACGGACGTGGACCGGGTGGGTCCGCTGCGCCTCACCGCGTCGGCGATCGCCCCGCCCCGGCAGGTCAAGGCCGCCGCGTTCGCCGCGTTCGGCGTCGCCGGCGTGCTGGGCCTCGCCCTGTGCGCCGTGACCGGTCACTGGTGGCTGCTGGCCGTGGGCGTGGTGTGCGTGCTCGCCGCCTGGTTCTACACCGGCGGCAAGCACCCGTACGGGTACGCGGGGCTGGGCGAGGTCGGCGTGTTCGTGTTCTTCGGGCTCGTCGCGACGCTCGGCACCACGTACACCCAGGCCGACACGATCACCTGGCCGTCGGTGCTGGGCGCGGTCGGCGTCGGCCTGATCGCGTGCGGGCTGCTCATGGTGAACAACGTGCGCGACATCCCGACCGACGTCGTCGCGGGCAAGCGCACCCTCGCCGTGCGTCTCGGCGACCATCGCGCCCGGCGCTGGTACGCCGCCTGCATCCTGCTGCCCGTGGTGCTGGGCATGGTGTGCGCCGCCTGGTCGCCGTGGGCGCTGATCGTGGCCGTGCTGCTGCTGCCGGCGGCGCTGCTCGTGGCCCCGGTGGTCGCTGGGGCGCGGGGGCCGCTGCTCGTCAAGGTGCTCGCCGGCACCGGGATGTTCGAGCTGGCGTACGGGGTGCTGCTCGCCGTGGGCCTGGCGCTCTGACGGTCGCCGGCCGGCCGGTCGAGTCCTCGGTCGGACCGGCTCAACCCGCGGTGGGGTGCTCCCGGTCGACCACCGAGTCCTCGAAGTCCGAGTCGACGTCGCGCTTGGCGGAGCTGCCCCTGCGCCGCTGGTCCTTCTCGGCGAGCCAGCGCGCCGCGGCGTCACGCGGCTTGCTCAGCGCGAGGTAGGAGACGGCGAACGCCACGACGGCCGCGACCAGGACGAGGAGCCAGCCGCCGAGGCCCAGCGCGTAGCCGAGCACGAGGGCGGCGACGAACAGCAGGATCCGCCAGACGGTGTACATGACGAGGGGCACCCCTCCAGGGTAGGCGCGATTCCTGAGCACCCTGACGCCGAACTAGGCTGGGGGGCATGTTCGCGCGTGTGATCCTGCCGCTCCTCGTGGTGGGCCTCGCCCTCTACGCCCTCCTCGACCTCGCCGGCTCCGAGGAGGACGAGCGGGGTGGCCTCCCCCGGTGGCTCTGGGCCGTGATCATCGTGCTCCTGCCGATCTTCGGCGCCGTCGCGTGGATCGTCGTGAAGCGGGCCGCGCGGCGCGCGTCCGGCGGCGGCCAGGGCCCGTCGTCACGGCCCGGCCGACGACCTTCCGGCCCGAGACGACCCTCCGGGCCCGTCGCACCCGACGACGACCCCGAGTTCCTCTGGCGCCTCGAGCAGGAGAAGCGCCGCCGCGAGCGCGACGCCGGAGGCAACGGCGACACCCCCTGACGCCGAGATAGAGAAGGCTCCCGTCGAGATAGAGAAGGGACGGTCCGTCCCTTCTCTATCTCGGCGGGAGCCTTCTCTATCTCGGCAGGTGTCAGGCGCCGCCGGTGGTGTCGGTGTTCAGGCCCGAGTAGGAGTGCTTGCCGTTGAAGATCAGGTTCACGCCGGTGAAGTTGAACAGCACGCACAGGTAGCCGACGATCACGAACCACGCGGCACGGCGCCCGTCCCAGCCACGGGTGGTGCGCGCGTGCAGGTACGCGGCGTACACCACCCAGATGACGAAGCTCCAGACCTCCTTGGGGTCCCAGCCCCAGTAGCGGCCCCAGGCGTGCTCGGCCCAGATGGCGCCGCCGATGATGGTGAAGGTCCACAGCACGAAGCCGACGGCGTTGAGGCGGAACGACAGCGCCTCCAGCGAGGTGGGCGTCGGCACGCGGTCGAGCCAGCGGAAGCCGGGGCGCAGCAGGTACGGCGAGCCCGTGTCGCGGCTGTCGCGCAGGAGCTGCAGGACGGACGCCACGAACGCGACGGTGAAGATGCCCGTGGCGCTGATCGCCACGCCCACGTGGATCACGAGCCAGTAGTTCTGCAGCGCCGGCTGCACGCCCGTCGCGGCCACGTAGAAGACGTTGAGCCCCAGCACGAGGAACAGCACGGTCAGCCCCGTGACGAACGCGCCGAGGAACTTGAAGTCCTTGCGCAGGTTCATGCCGAGGAAGACCGCGAGCGCCATGAACGAGCCCACCAGCGTGAACTCGTACATGTTGGCCCACGGCGTGCGCCCTGCGGCGACCCCGCGCAGCACGATCGCCACGAGGAGTAGCGCTGTGCCCAGCCAGGTCGTGGACATGGCGATGCCGGCGGCACGACGACGTGCCGGGGCAGGGGCGGCGTCCTGGGTGCTGGGGATCGTGGACGTCGGCCCGGA
This sequence comes from Isoptericola peretonis, assembly GCA_023241745.1. GTDB lineage: Bacteria > Actinomycetota > Actinomycetes > Actinomycetales > Cellulomonadaceae > Isoptericola > Isoptericola peretonis. Next base: position 650,295 of record JALQCY010000001.1, read on the forward strand.
CGCGGCGCCGACGGCGGCGGGCGTGCGCGCCTCGGCGTGCGCATCCGCCCGCGCCTCCGTGCGGCGGCCCAGGTCGATCGCGAACGCGACGAGCGCGATCGTGAGCGCCGTGGCCGCGCCCCAGACGAGCAGGACGCTCAGCTCGGCGATCTGCATGGTCAGTCCTCCGTGGCGGTTCTCTGATGGTCGCCGGCGAGCCGGTCGTCGTCGGGCTTGTCGTCGTTCGTGCCGTCCGCCGCGTCGTCGGCGACGCCCGGCACCGAGGCCAGGGCCTTGTCGACCTCGCGCTGCAGGCCGGCGTCGTCGCCGCGCGCGAGCCCGGCGAGCTCCACGTGCGTCACGGGGCGCCCGCCGTCGTCCGTGGTCTCCCATGATCGCACCCACACGCGCCGGCGCGGCGTGAACAGGGAGACCGCGAGGCCGCCGAGCGCCAGCAACGAGAACGTGAGCACCCAGGCCAACGACGGGTCGTGCCGCAGGTCGAGGGCGACGTAGCGGGGCACCTGCTCGCCGAGGGTGACGGTGCCGAGCCCGTCGGGCAGCTCGACCGTCTCGCCGGGCTTCACCAACAGCTTGATCGTCTGGCCGTCGTCGTCCACGGACGGCGTGAGGCTCGCGGTGTCGAGGCGGTACACGTTCTGCGGCACGCCCTCGTCCAGACCGAGGTCGCCGCGGTACACCTCGAGCACCAGCAGCGGGTTCTGGGGCTGCGGGAAGACGGAGCGGGCGGACCCGTCCGCCTCGACGACGGCGGTGGGCAGGAAGTACCCGATCATCCCGATCTGCTCCTGCCCGGCCGAGACGTCCGGCACCTTCACGACGCCGCGCGAGGTGTACATGGTGTCCTCGGGCAGGAACGGCACCCGCCCGGCGAACGCCGTCTCGCCGGCGCCGTCCTGCACGGTGATCTCGGGGGCGAAGCCGTTGCCCTGCAGGTAGATCTTGGCGCCGTCCACGGTGAGCGGGTGGTTCACCTTGATCTGCTCGGAGTGGGTGCCGCCGTCGGGCTCGCTGACCGTCACGTGCGCGGTGAAGTCGCGCGCCTGGGCGAAGGCCACGGTGTCGGAGGCGAACTCCGAGTCGAACGAGTCGAGGGTCATGGAGAAGGGCGACAGCGACGCCGGCCGGAACCAGGCACCCCTGTCGAAGGTGTCGTAGTCCACGACGGCGTTGGCGAAGCCGCGGCCCTCGGTGACGATCGCCTGGCCGCGGTAGTGCAGCAGCTGGCCGAGCGCGACGGAGACGAGCAGCCCGAGCAGCGCCAGGTGGAACAGCAGGTTGCCCGTCTCGCGCAGGTACCCCCGCTCGGCGGCGACCGTGCGGGTGGCGGGGCGCCCGAGCCGCGGCTCCTCGGCGCCGGTGTCGACGCGGAACGTGGGCAGGCGGCGCAGCGGCCCGCGCAGGTGGGCGGCGACGGCGTCCGTGACCTCGTCGGGGGACGCGGCGGTGGCGCCCTGGGCCGTGGCGGGGAACCGCCCGAACCGCACGGGCGTCTTCGGCGGGCGGTTCCGCAGCGCGCGGCCGTGCGCGAGCGTGCGCGGCACGATGCAGCCCACCAGCGACACGAACAGCAGGATGTAGATGGCCGAGAACCAGACCGAGCTGTACACGTCGAAGAAGCCGAGGCGGTCGAGCCACTCGCCCAGCGTCGGGTTGTCGCCGAGGTACTCCAGCACGGCCGCGGCGTCCTGGCTGCGCTGCGGCAGCACCGACCCGGGCACGGCCGCGACCGCGAGCAGCATGAGCAGCATGAGCGCCACGCGCATGCTGGTGAGCTGCCGCCACGTCCAGCGCAGCATGCCGCGCCAGCCGAGGGACGGCAGGTTGGGCCCGGCGGGCTTCGCCGGGCCGCCCGCCGTGGGCGCCTCGTCGGTGCGTCCCTCGGTGAACGCGTCGTGGATCCCCTCGGGACGGTACGTCGCCTTCTCGCTCATCACACCACCGTCCCGAACCCGCTGATCCAGCCCTGGAGCTGGCTCGTCCACTCCGTCCAGAGACCCGTGACCAGGGCCAGGCCGACCAGCACCAGCAGGGCGCCGCCCGCGCGCTGGATGCCCAGGCGGTGGCGGCGCAGGAAGCCGAGCATGCGCTGCGAGGACTGCAGCCCGAGGGCCACGAGCAGGAACGGCACGCCCAGCCCGACGCAGTACGCGACGCCCAGCACGATGCCCCGCGCGGCGGACGCCTCGTCGAGGGACAGCGCCTGCACGGCCGCCAGGGTGGGGCCGATGCACGGCGTCCAGCCGAGGCCGAACACCACGCCCAGCAGCGGGGCGCCCCACAGGCCCGCGCGCGGGCTGAGGTGCATGCGCCGCTCGCGCTGGAGGAACGGGACGGCGCCGAGGAACGCCAGGCCCATGAGGATCACGACGACGCCGAGGACGCGCATGATCGTGTCCTCCCACTGCACCAGGTACGACCCGAGCGCGCCGGCGGCGCCCATCAGCGCCACGAACACCGCGGTGAAGCCGAGCACGAACAGGCCGACGCCCGCGACGACGCGGCGGCGGGCCGGGGCCTGCGGCACGCCGGTGCGGCCGTTCGCCCCCGTCCCCGCCGACGCGGCGGCCATGCCGCTGACGTATCCGACGTAGCCGGGCACCAGCGGCAGCACGCAGGGCGATGCGAAGGACACCAGGCCGGCGATCAGCGCCACGGGCAGCGCCAGCAGCATCGATCCGCTCCAGGCCGTGGCGGCGAAGGCGTCACCCATCAGGCGTCCTCCGCGCCGCCGTCGGCCGCGTCGTCCGACCCTGCGCCCGACTCGGCGAGCACCTCGTCGACGATCGCGTCGAGCGTCGAGCCCTCCGCCTGGCCGATGACACGGGCCGCGACGCGGCCCTCGCCGTCGAGCACGACGGTGGACGGCACGGCCTGCAGCGGCACGACGCCGGACAGCCCGGCGACGACCTGCCCGCTGCGGTCCTCGATCGACGGGTAGGGAACCTCGAAGGTGCGCTGGAACGCCAGGGCGGCGCCGGCCTCGTCCTCGGTGTTGATGCCGAGCACGCGCACGCCGTCCGCCTCGCGCTCGTTCGCGAGGGCGACCAGGTCGGGCGCCTCGGCCCGGCACGGCGCGCACCCGGCGTACCAGGTGTTGACCACCACGACGTCGCCCAGCCAGTCGGCGGTGCTCACGTCGTCGCCCTCGAACGTGGTGCCCTCGACCGTCACCGGGTCCTCGCGGTCGCCCGCGTCCCACTGCTTGACCGACCCGTCGCCGGAGACGAAGCCCTGCCCGACGACGTCGCCCGCCCCCGAGTCCTGCGCCCCGCACGCGGCGAGGAGCCCGGCCACGACGACGGCACCCGTCGCCACCGTCGCGCGCCGCAGCGCGCGTCCGCCCGTGCGCCGCATCATGCCCCCGGCACGGGGTCGGCGCCGGCGAGGAGGTCGCCCGCCGGCTCGGTGTAGTGCAGGCCGACGAACGTCTCGCCGTCGAACCGCAGCGACGTCAGCGACGCCAGCGCGCACTCGCGGCGCCGGGGGTCGTGCGCCAGGGGACGGCCCTCGTACGACCGGCGGGTCACCCACACCGGCAGCTGGTGGCTCACCAGCACGACCTCGTGGCCCTCGTAGGCGCGGCGTGCGTCGTCCACCGCGGCCCGCATCCGGGTGACCTGGTCGGCGTACGGCTCGCCCCAGGACGGCTGCATCGGGTTCCACAGGTAGCGCCAGTAGCGGGGGTGCGCGAGCTGACCGGGGTTGCTCCCGATCGTCGTGCCCTCGAAGTGGTTCCCGGCCTCGACGAGGCGGTCGTCGGTGGCGAGGGTCAGGCCGAACGCCTGGGCGGTCGGGGTCGCGGTCTCCTGCGCGCGCTGCAGCGGGGACGCGACGACGGCGGCGACGTCGCGGCCCGCTCCGGACAGGTGCTCCGCCACGCGGCGCGCCATCGCCTGACCGCGCTCGGACAGCCGGTAGCCGGGGATGCGCCCGTAGAGGACCCCGCCCGGGTTGTGGACCTCGCCGTGCCGCACGAGATGGACGGTGGTGGTGGCCATGGGTCCCAGTGTCCCAGAACTACGGAGCACCCAGGTCCCGTCCAGCATGACGTGACGGCCCTCACGCGCCGGCGGCGGCGGCCCTTCCGGGGGTGGGGTCCGGGGCCGGCTCGGACGCCGGCTCGGACACGGGTGCGGACCCGCCCCCGGGCTCGGTGGCGAGCACCGTGGCGGGGTCGAGCCCCTTCGCCCTGGCGGCGACCTTCGCCATCGCGCGCCCGAGCACGGCCATCTCCTCCGGCTCGAGGGCGTCGACGAGCAGGCGCCGGACGGCGGAGACGTGGCCCGGGGCGGCCTCCACGAGCGCCGCGTACCCCACGTCGGTCATGACGCAGCTCACGCCGCGCCGGTCACCGGGCACCGGGGTGCGCACGACGAGGCCGCGCTGCTCCATCCGGTCGACCGTGTGGGTGAGCCGGCTGCGCGACAGCGCGAGGAACTCCGCGAGCGCCGACATCCGCAGGCTCCGCCCGGGGGCCTCGGAGAGCTGCACCAGCAGGTGGTACTCGCCGAGCGTGACGGGGAGCGCCTCGTCGTGGGCGTCGCCCAGCGCCTCGAAGAACCGGGACGTGCCCTCGAGATAGCGCCGCCACGACCACTGCTGTCCCTCGTCGAGCCAGCGCACGTCCGCGCCCTCGGCGTCGCCGTCGTCGTCGCGCCGGTGCGCGTTCGTCGTCCCACCCACGGGAATAGGTTACGAGGTCCGCGTGTTCTCCCCCTCGTGACGGTAGTTGAGTGCTCAACTATCTGGTAACCGCACGACCGACATCCCGAGGAGAACTCATGACCGCGCTGCCCGCAGGCCTGACCACCGGTACCTACGCCATCGACAACGCCCACTCGACCGCGTCGTTCTCCGTGCGCCACGCGGGGATCGCGAAGGTGCGCGGCACGATCGCGATCACCGGCGGCGAGATCACCGTGGGCGACGACCTCGAGTCGTCCTCCGTCTCCGCCGAGCTGGACGCCGCGTCGGTCAGCACCGGCGACGAGAACCGCGACGGCCACCTGAAGAGCGCCGACTTCTGGCACGCCGAGGAGAAGCCGGTCTGGACGTTCGCCTCGAAGGGCATCTCGACCGACGGCGACGACTACGTCATCCACGGCGCCCTGACGATCAACGGCGTCACCAACGACGTCGCGCTGCCCACCGAGTTCACCGGCACCGCCACCGACCCGTTCGGCAACCCGCGCGCCGGCTTCGAGGCCGAGCTCGAGATCTCCCGCAAGGACTACGGCCTGACCTGGAACGCCGCGCTCGAGACCGGCGGCGTCCTCGTGGGCGACAAGGTCAAGATCGCCCTCGACATCTCGGCCATCAAGCAGGCCTGAGGCCTCTCGCCGAGAGAGAGAAGCCGGACCCGCGAGATAGAGAGGGGACGGTCCGTAGCCGGCTACGGACCGTCCCCTCTCTATCTCGCGGGTCCGGCTTCTCTATCTCGGCGTGCCGTTCGTGGCGGCGCGGGCGGCGGCGTGGAACGCGAGGATCTGCAGCTCGCCGGCCACGTCGACGGAGCGAACGACGACGTCGTCGGGCAGCTGCAGGGCGACCGGTGCGAACGACAGGATCTCCCGCACGCCGCACGCGACGATCCGCTCGGCGATCGGCTGCGCGACCGGGCCCGGCGTCGCCAGCACGACCATCGACACCCCGGTGCGGGCCAGCACCTCCTCGAGCACGTCGACGTGCTCGATGGTCAGCCCGGCCGCGGTGCGCCCCACCACCTGCGGGTCGGCGTCCAGCAGGGCCACCACCTGGAACCCGCGCGCCGCGTACCCCGAGTAGTTGGCCAGCGCGTGCCCCAGGTTGCCGATGCCGACGATCGCCAGCCGGTGCTCGGACTCCAGCCCCAGCGCCGTGGCGATGTACCGCGCCAGCGACTGCACGTCGTAGCCGACCCCGCGCGTGCCGAACGACCCGAGGTACGACAGGTCCTTGCGCAGCTGCGCCGACCCCACCCCCGACCGTTCCGCCAGCTCCGACGACGACGTCGTCGTGACACCGCCGTCCGCCAGGTCGCGCAGCGCGCGCAGGTAGTAGGGCAGCCGCGCCACCGTCGCGGCCGGCACCGTCGCCTCACCGAGCTCGATCACTCCGTCGTCCTCCCCGGGCTCAGCGTGCCAGCCTGCGCGCCAGCCGCGCGGCGTCCACCCGCCAGAAGCCCTGCTGCACGCCGTCCACCTCGACGACGGGCACGTAGTCCCCGTACTTGCCCACCAGGTCTCCGCCCGGCCCGTCGTCGACGTCGATGTCGATCTCGCGCCATGCCTCCCCCGCCGCGCCGCACACGTCCGCGACCACCGCCCGTGCCTCGTCGCACAGGTGGCAGCCGTCGCGCGTGTACAGCAGCACCCGGGGTTCACCTGCGGATCCCTGCGGCCTGCTCACGAGCACAGCGTATCCGCGCCGTTAGGGTGGACGGCATGCCGTCGCCCGCCGAGTCGTCCCCGTCGGTGCGCGCCGCAGCATTCTTCGACGTCGACAACACCATCATCCGTGGCGCCAGCGCGTTCCACCTGGCCCGGGCGCTGTACCAGCGGCGGTTCTTCGGGACGGGCGACCTGGTGCGGTTCGCGCTGATCCAGGCGAAGTACCTGCTCTTCGGCGAGTCGCGCAGCCAGATCGAGACGGTGCGCTCCAAGGCGCTGTCCCTCATCGCGGGTCGCTCCGTGGCGGAGATCACCGCCGTCGGCGAGGACGTGTACGACACCGTGCTTGAGCTACGGATCTTCCCCGGCACCAAGCGCCTGCTCGACGAGCACCTGGCCGCCGGCGACCAGGTGTGGCTGGTGACCGCGACTCCCGTGGAGATCGGCGGGCTCATCGCGCGCCGCCTCGGCGCCACCGGCTGCCTCGGCACCATCGCCGAGCACTCGGGCGGCTTCTACACCGGCCGGCTCGTGGGCGACCTCATGCACGGCGAGGCCAAGGGTGCCGCCGTGCGCGAGCTCGCCGAGCGCGAGGGCATCGACCTGTCCGCCTCTTACGCGTACGGCGACTCGCTCAACGACCTGCCGATGATGCGCACGGTCGGCCACCCGTGCCCCATCAACCCCGACGCCCGGCTGCGCCGGCACGCCAAGGAGGTGGGCTGGCCCATCCGGGAGTTCCGCGGGCGCGGCCGGCGCGCGGCGGGACGCGGCATGAAGACCGCCTCGTGGGCGGGCGCCGCCTGGGTGGCCGGCCTCGTCCTGCGCACCATCCGCCGGCGCATCCAGGGCGGTCGCTGACCCCCGTCGGCCGGGAGCACGAACGGGCCCGGCACCTCCGTGGAGGTACCGGGCCCGTCCCTGCACGTTGTCCGCCGGGCTCAGCCGGCGGACGACGTCACTTCTTGTTGCGGCGCTGGTGGCGCGTCTTGCGCAGCAGCTTGCGGTGCTTCTTCTTCGCCATGCGCTTGCGGCGCTTCTTGATGACGGAGCCCATGAGGTCCTCACAATGCTTGTCGGTCGGTGGAACACGGTTGGTCCCACGAGCCCTGTCTCCAGGGGCAGCCGACCAACGCGGAAAAGTCCGTCCCCCAGGGTACCCGACTCCGGTGGCCCACCCGAACGGCCCCTCAGTCGCGGTAGGGGTCCAGGCCCCAGGTGGGGAAGACGTGCCGCCGGGTGGCGAGGATCGCCCGGTCGACGTCGTCGGCGGGGTCGTACCCGTCGGCCCAGGCGCGCCACGCGACGTCGCCGCCGGCCAGCCGCTCGGCGGGGTCCAGGCCGGAGAGCTCCTCGACCTCCCGGCGCCACGACTCGGGCAGCTCCAGGCACGCGGGCAAGGGCACGTGCGCGGCCTCCGCGACGAGGCTCGCCCACACCAGCGGCACGACGTCGACGACCGCGTAGCCGCCGCCCCCGAGGGCCACCCAGCGGCCGTCCGCCAGCTCGTGCGCCAGGTCGTGCACCCACCGTGCGGCGGTGCGCTGCGCGGCCACGCCCACGTCCAGGTCGGTGAGCGGGTCGTTGCCGTGCGCGTCGCAGCCGTGCTGCGAGACGATCGCCTGCGGCCGGAAGTCGCGCACCACCGCGGGCACGACGGCGTCCACCGCGCGCAGCCAGTGCGCCCCGTCGGTGCGCGGCGGCAGCGCGACGTTCACCGCGGTGCCCTGCGCCGCGGTGCCGCCCGTGTCGCCGGCGTTGCCGCTGCCCGGGAACAGGGTGTGCCCGTCCTGGTGCACCGAGACGGTGAGCACGCGCGGGTCGTCCCAGAAGATCGCCTCGACGCCGTCGCCGTGATGGGCGTCCAGGTCGACGTACGCCACCCGCTCCGCCCCGAGGTCGAGCAGCCGCTGCACGGCCGCCGCGGCGTCGTTGTAGATGCAGAACCCGGAGGCGGCACCCCGCTGCGCGTGGTGCATCCCGCCCGCGATGTTCACGCCGTGCGCCACCCGCCCGGACCAGACCGCCTCCGCCGCGTCCACTGACGCGGCGACCAGGCGGGCCGCGGCGTCGTGCATCGCGGGGAACACCGGGTCGTCCTCGGTGCCGAGGCCGCGCACGAGGTCGGGCTGCCCCGTCGTGGCCGCGCGGCGGACCGCCGCGACGTAGGCGGCGTCGTGCACCGTCTCGACGAGCGCGTCGGATGCGGGCTCGACGTCCACCACCTCGAGCGTGGGCTCGTCGAGCAGCCCGAGCTCGGCCACCAGCCGCATCGTGAGGTCGAGGCGGGCGGGCGCCATGGGGTGCCCCGGTCCGAAGTCGTAGCGCAGGAGCTCGGGGCTCCACAGCAGCCGGGCGACGTGCATCCCGTCACGCTAGCCGACGGCGTGGCAGGCTGTGCCCAGCGACTGAGGGGCGAGAGGGGGCAGGGTGCCGAGGACGTGGGGCGGCCGCGCGCTCGCGCTGCGGGGGTGGGTCGACCAGGTCGCCCGCGAGTCCCCCGCCCGCCTGGCGATGACGGTGTTCGCCGCCGTCATCACGCTGTTCACCCTGCTGCTGCTCCCCCCGTGGGCGACCGCGTCGGGACGGAGCGTCTCCATCGTCGACGCACTGTTCACGGCGACGTCGGCCGTGTGCGTCACCGGGCTCGTGGTGGTCGACACGGCGACCTACTGGTCCGAGTACGGGCGCGTCGTCATCCTGCTCGGCATCAAGATCGGCGGGCTGGGAGTGATGACGCTCGCCTCGCTGCTGGGGCTGGCCGTCTCACGTCGGCTCGGCCTGACGCAGAAGCTGCTGACGGCGTCGGAGACCAAGACCGAGCGCCTCGGCGAGGTCGGCGCCCTGCTGCGCACCATCATCATCACGGCCACGACGATCGAGCTCGCCATCGCGGTCCTGCTGTTCCCGCGTTTCGTCGCCCTCGGCGACTCCCTGGGGACGGCGGCCTGGCACGCCCTGTTCTACGGGGTCTCGTCGTTCAACAACGCCGGCTTCGTCCCCACCGAGCACGGCCTGATGCCGTTCGCCTCCGACTGGCTGGTGCTCGTGCCCATCGCGCTGGGGGTGTTCATCGGGTCGCTCGGCTTCCCCGTGATCCTCAACATCATGACGCACCGCCGGCGGCGCCATCACTGGATCCGCTCGCTGTCGCTGCACACCAAGCTGACGGTCACCACCAGCCTGGCCCTCCTCGGTGGCGGCGCCGTCCTCATCGGCGCCCTGGAGTGGTCGAACCCCGCGACGCTGGGCGCGCAGGACGGCGCCACCCGCGTGCTGTCGTCGATCTTCGCCTCCGTGATGCCCCGCTCGGGCGGCTTCAGCACCGTGAACGTGCACGAGATGCAGCCCGAGACGTGGCTCGTCACCGACGCCCTCATGTTCGTGGGCGGCGGCTCCGCGTCCACCGCCGGCGGCATCAAGGTCACGACGCTGGCGGTCATGCTGCTGGCGATCGTCTCCGAGGCCCGGGGCGACAAGGACACCGACGCGTTCGGCCGGCGCATCCCGCGCGACACGATCCGGCTGTCGATCGCGGTGATGTTCATGGGTGCGACGGCGGTGCTCGTGTCCTGCCTGGCCCTGCTGCGCCTCACCCCGTTCGGACTCTCCGAGGTCCTGTACGAGGTGATCTCCGCGTTCGCCACGGTCGGCCTGTCCACCGGGATCACCCCCGAGCTGCCGGACTCGGCGAAGTACTGGCTCAGCGGGCTGATGTTCGTGGGCCGCGTCGGCGTCGTCTCGCTCATGGGCGCGCTGGCCCTGCGCGACCGGCGGCGCATCGTACGCTTCCCCGAGGAGCGGCCGATCGTCGGCTGACCTCCGGCCGATCCGACCAGGAAGGACCGTCGTGCCCGAGAAGAAGGCCCCGCCGAGGGAAGCCGGCGTGCTCGTGATCGGCCTCGGCCGCTTCGGCTCGTCGCTCGCGACGACGCTCGACCGGCTGGGTCAGGACGTGCTCGCCGTCGAGCGCGACGAGAAGCTCGTGGCGCAGTGGTCCGGACGGCTGCCGCTGGTCGAGGCGGACGCGTCGGAGGCGGAGGCGCTCATCCAGCTCGGCGCCAGGGACTTCGGCGTGGCGGTGGTGGGCGTCGGCACGGAGCTCGAGGCGTCGGTGCTCATCACGGCCAACCTGGTGGACCTCGGCACCCCGCAGATCTGGGCCAAGGCGATCTCCATGGAGCACGGCAAGATCCTCACCCGCATCGGCGCGCACCACGTGGTCTACCCGGAGGCGGACGCCGGCTCCCGCGTCGCGCACCTGGTGAGCGGCAAGATGCTCGACTACATCGAGGTGGAGGACGGCTTCACCATCGTGAAGATGCGGCCGCCGAAGGAGATGCAGGGCTTCACGCTGGCCCAGTCGGACATCCGCAAGCGCTACGGCGTCACCGTCATCGGCGTGAAGTCGCCGGGCGTCGAGTTCACGTACGCGACCCCCGAGACCCGCGTGAGCGCCAACGACCTGCTCGTGTGCTCCGGCCACGCCGACCTGCTGGAACGGTTCTCGGCCCGCCCCTGACGGTCACGGTCCGAGCAGCGCCAGGGGCACCACGGCGATCCCGTCCGGTCGCCGGTACGCCGCCCGTCCCGTGGTGACCACGACCGAGTCGACGACGTCGGGACCGAGCCGCTCGGTGAGCCAGCGCAGGTGCCGCACGTCGCGGTCGCTCGGCGCCGTGCCCAGCTTCACCTCGATCGCCAGGATTCGGCCGTCGTCGCGCTCGACGACGAGGTCGACCTCATGCTCGCCGCGATGCGTCCGAAGATGGCTGACCGTGGCGCCGGCCGCCTCCGCGTAGACGCGAACACACAACGTCACCAGACTCTCGAAGAGAGCCCCGAACAAGCTCCCCCGGCGTGCGACCGGGACATCGGCCGGGTTCGGGCGGTCCAGCAGGCTCGTGGCGGTCACGCCGAGCAGTCGCGCCGCGAGCGCCGGATCGGTCAGGTGATGCTTCGGCGATCGCCCCAGCGCCGTCAGGGGGCTGCCCGCCCCGACCCAGGCCGGAACCTCTTCCAGCAGCCAGATCCGTTCGAGCGTCTCCCGGTAGGCCGCCGTGGTCGTCCTGGCCGGCTTGTCCGGCTCGCCTGCCGTCGCCGCGTCGAGGATCTCGGTGTACGACGCCGTGGTCGAGGTCGCGGCGGCGTAGGCGCGCATCCACGCTCGAAGCGTGCCCGGCCTGCGTACCTCTCGTCCGGCGTCCGGGAAGTCGCGCTCGACGACGAGTCGCAGGTACGTGTCCAGCGAGTCGCGGGTTCCCCGCGCGGTGAGATGGCGGAACCCGGGGAACCCTGACGCGACGATCTCGTCCGCGTAGTCCTCGAGCACGACGACCGACTCGCCGTCGACCGCCCCGCCACCACCGAGCAGCCCGAGGAGCGACACCGTCGGCTCTGCCACGCCCCGCTCGGCGAGCGTCATCGGTCGCATCCGTAGCTGCACGATGCGCCCCGCACCTGAGTGCATCGGTCGTTCGGAGGGAGTCGCCGAACCGGTCAAGAGGAACGATCCCGGCTCGGCACCCTCGTCCACGCCGCGACGGACGACGTCCCACACCCCAGGGAGCGCTTGCCACTCGTCGATCAGGACAGGCCGGGGCAGACGCGTCACCCGGCGCAGGTCCGCACCGACGAGATCGGATTCTTCCGGGTCGGACAGGTCGACGACCGACGTCGCACGACGTTGCGCCGTGGCGGTCTTGCCCACTGCCTTGGGACCGACGATCGCCACCGCTGGCAGCTCTGCGAGCATCCGGTCAAGCTCGCCATCCACCACCCTCTTCGCGTACTCCACTAGGCAAGACTACAAACGCGAGGCGTTCTACGCTACAGATTCGCAGGATCCTACGCTACAGATTCGCGCCCCTCTACACTCCACTTTCGCGCCCCAGCACGGGGCGTCGCCGTCGCCCCGCACTCCGGCACGACGGCCGAGAAGTTCGTTCCGGGTTCACGGCCCGGACATCAGCACGTCGACCGGGCGGGCCAGAGTTCCCGTCCATGCGATCACCACGTCGCGCCGCCCTGCCGGCGCTCCTGCTGCTGCCCGCCGTCGCGCTCGTGCCCGCCTCGTCCGCGTGGGGCCACCCCGGCCACGGGCACGGCGGGCACGACGTCGCCACGGTGACGACCGACGTCGAGACCCCGGTGCTCTACGACGACGACGAGGGCGGCAACGCCTCCGGCGACGACCCGGCGATCTGGGTCCACCCCGACGACTCCGACGAGTCGCTGGTGCTGGCCACCGCCAAGGAGGGCGGCCTGCGGGTCTACGACACGGAGGGCGACGAGCTCCAGTCCCTCGCCGCCGACCCGGCGCCGCGCGCCGACGGCGTCGCCGGCCGGTACAACAACGTGGACATCGCCTACGGGCTCGAGGTGGGCGGCGCGACGGTGGACGTCGCCGTCGTCTCCGACCGCTACAACGACCAGCTGCGCCTCTTCGCCGTCGACCCCGCCGGCGCGGACGCCGACATGCCCCTCACGGAGATCACCGCGCCCGAGCAGCCGTTCCTGTTCCAGCCCGACCGCGAGGGCGTCGACTCCGAGCAGACGGCCTACGGCCTGGCCGTGTGGCAGGACGGCGACGACGCGTACGCCGTCGTCACGCAGGAGGGCACCACGCGCATCGCCACGGCCCGGCTCGTGCCGGGGGCCGACGGCACCGTCGGGTACGCGGACCTGGAGCACCTCGACCTGCCCGCGTCGTTCGGCCTCCCCGACGGCACCACCTGGACGCCCTGCGACGAGCCGGGCGTGGGCCCGCAGCTCGAGGGCCTGTCCGTGGACCAGCGCACCGGCACCCTGTACGCCGGGCAGGAGGACGTCGGCCTGTGGCGGCTGCAGCTCCCGCTGGGCTCGGGTGCGCCGACGCTCGTCGACACGGTCACCGACTTCGGCGTGCACGACGCGTACGACGCGGAGACCGAGGAGTGCGCCCCGGCGGACGGGTCGTCGCCGGAGGAGGCCGTCGCGGCGAACCCGTTCGGCGGCGACCTGCTCACGGCCGACGCCGAGGGCGTGGACGTCTACCACGGCCCCGGCCGCGCCGGCTACGTCATCGTCTCGAGCCAGGGCGACGACACGTACGCCGTCTACTCCACGACCGGCCGCAACAAGGCCGTCGGCACGTTCCGCGTCGCGGGCACGGGCGGCGTCGACGACGTCAACGGCTCCGACGGGCTCGCGGTGACGAACCGCCCGGTCGGCGACGACCGCAAGGGGCTGCTCGTCACCCACGACGAGCCGGAGACCGGCGCCGACGTCGAGGACGGCCGCGGCGACGCCACCGGCTTCTCCTACGTGGCCTGGGACGACGTCGCCGACGAGCTCGACCTCGTCGTCAGCACCCGCGCCGGGAACGACCCGCGCTTCCGCTGACCACCGCGCGGGTGTGGGGTCAGGCGGTCCGTCGGCGCAGCGTGGCGACGCCGAGCGCGACGGCGCCGACGATGAACGCCGCGATGGCTCCGACGGCGCCCTGCACGTCGGCCCACTCCCCGCCGGCGGCGAGCGTCTGCATCGCCTCGACGGCGTAGGTGAGCGGGAAGACGCGGGACAGCCACTCCAGCACCTCGGGCATCTGGTCGCGCGGCATGAGCAGGCCACAGGTGATGAGCTGCGGGAAGATCACCGCCGGCATCATCTGCACGGCCTGGAACTCGCTGCGCGCCAGCGCGGAGGCGGCCAGGCCGAGGCAGCAGCCGAGCACCGCGTCGAGCATGGCGACGACGACCACCAGCCACAGCGGCCCGAGCACGTCCATGCCGACGGCGAGCGCGAAGCCCACGACCACCAGCGACTGCAGCAGGGCGAGGGCCGCGAACGCCAGCGCGTAGCCCGCCACGAACTCGCCCTTGCGCAGCGGCGTCGTCATGAGCCGTTCGAGCGTGCCCGACTGGCGTTCGCGCAGGGTGGCGACGCTCGTCACGAGGAACATCACGATGAGCGGGAACAGCCCGACCAGCATGGGGCCGAACTGGTCGAGGACGGGCGTGCCGTCGAACATCCACGCGATGAGGCCGAGCAGCAGGCACGGCAGCACGAGGATGAGCGCCACGGTGCGGTGGTCGAAGCGGAGCTGGGCCAGCACGCGGCTGGTCGTCGTGAGGGCGAGCGTCATCGGGTCCCCTCCCCCGTGGCCGTGGGCGAGGCCTGCTGCTCGATGAGCGCGAGGAAGGCCCGCTCGGCGTCGGGCGCCCCCGTGGTGGCGAGGAGCTCGTCGGGCGTGACGTCGGCGACGAGCGAGCCGTCGCGCAGCAGCAGGAGCCGGTCGCACTGGGTGGCCTCGTCCATGACGTGGCTGGACACCAGCAGCGTGCGGCCCTCCCGGGCGAGGCGGCGGAACATCGCCCACAGGTCGCGGCGCAGCACCGGGTCGAGGCCCACGGTGGGCTCGTCGAGCACGAGCAGCTCCGGGTCGCCGACCAGCGCCGCGGCGAGCGAGACGCGCGACCGCTCACCGCCGGACAGGGTGCCGACGCGCTGCTTCTCGTGCCCGCCCAGGTCGACGGCGGCGACGGCGCGCCGCACGGCGGCCTCCGCCCCCGCGCGGGGCAGGCCCGCGAGCCGGGCGAAGTAGCGCAGGTTCTGGAGCACCGTGAGGTCGGTGTACACGGACGCGGCCTGGGTCACGTAGCCCACCCGCCGGCGCAGCCCGGGCGCGCCGGCCGGCTCGCCGAGCACGGTCACCGCGCCGCCCACGCGCGCCTGCACGCCCACGATCGCGCGCAGCAGCGTCGTCTTGCCCGAGCCGGACGGGCCGAGCAGGCCCACCACCTGACCCGCGGGCACCTCGACGTCCAGGCCGTCGATGATCGACCGGCCGCCGCGCTCGACCCGGAGGTTGCGGGCCCGGACGGCGCTGTCGTTATTCCTCATGTGGAGAATTCTGCTCCTGCCGGGCCGCGAGCGCAATGCCCCCGCGGGTTGTGAGCACGATTTCGGGGGCCACCCCGGCCCGGACAGTCCCCGGAATCGCGCTCACAGCGTCAGGCCGGTGGCAGGTCTCCCGTCAGGTAGCGCTGCACCGTCGGCCCGACCAGGGCGGCGATCCGCGCCGGCGGCTGCGAGCACAGCGGCTCGATCGGCACCAGGTAGCGCGTCATGAGCACGCCGGCCATCTGCGACGCGACCAGCGAGGTGCGCAGGGGCGCGTCGTCGACGTCCAACCGGCGCACGAGCGGGCCGAGCAGCTCTGCGCCGAGGAACTGCGGCAGCAGCGCCCGCAGGCCGGGGTCGGCCATCACCGCGGGGATCACCAGCCGCACCGTGTCGCCGTAGTCCGCGTCCCACAGGTCGACGACGGCCCGCACGAGCCGCGCTCCCAGGCCCTCCACGGGGCCGTCGGCCGCGGCGCGGACGATCGCCGCCGGGTCGACGTCGGCCAGGCCGAGGGAGGCGGTGAACAGATGGGTCTTGTCCCCGAACCAGTGCCGCACCGTGCCCGGGTCCACGCCCGCGCGCCGCGCGACCGAGCGGACCGACGCCGCCTCGTACCCGCGCTCGCGGAACTCCTCGCGGGCGGCGGCGAGCACCGGCTCGCGGGTGTCCTGACCCGCGGGCCGGCGGCCGCGACGCCCCTCGACCATGCGCCCGCCCGTCAGCCGTGCTCGGCGGCGAGCTCGCGCGACCGGTCGCGTGCGGCTTCCAGGGCGTCGAGGAAGGCCGCGCGCACGCCGCCGTCGTCCAGCTTGCGCAGCGCGGCCACCGTGGTGCCGCCGGGCGAGGAGACCTTCTCGCGCAGCAGCACGGGGTGCTCCCCCGTCTCGTCGAGCAGCCTCGCCGAGCCGAGCACCGTCTCGACGGCGAGCCGGCGCGCGACGTCGCGCGTGAGGCCCAGCAGGACGCCGGCCTCGGCCATCGCGTCGACCACGTAGAACACGTACGCCGGGCCGGAGCCGGCGAGGGCGCCGAACGCGTCGATGTCCTTCTCCACGACGCGGAACACGTGGCCCGAGCCGGACAGCACCGTCTCGACCAGCGCGACGTCGTCCTCGCGCGCGGCGGTGCCGCCGACGACGGCGGTGACGCCCGCCCCCACGAGCGCGGGGGTGTTCGGCATGGCCCGCACGACGGGCGTGCCCGCGGGCAGGCGCTGCTCGAAGAACGACAGCGGCAGACCGGCGGCCACGCTCACGACCACGGCACCCGGCTCGAGCGCGTCGGCGACACGGTCGAGCATGGCGCCCACGTCCTTCGGCTTGACCCCGACGACGACCACGTGGGCGCCCGCGACGGCGGCGACGTTGTCGGTCGTGGTGCGCACGCCGTACCGCTCGGCGAGGTGGGCCCCGCGCTCGGGCCGGCGTGAGGTGGCCACCACGTCCTCGGCGGCGACGCCCGCCGACAGCGCGCCCGCCAGCACCGCCTCGCCCATGTTCCCCGTGCCGAGGAACGCCATCTTCACGCCGCTCACCTGGTGGGCCGGCGAGGCGCCGGCCTGCTCGTCAGTCTGCTCGCTCACGGGGACCACGGTACGTCGCGAGGCCCGCCCCAGGGTTCGCGCGGGGCTACAGCGGGTAGGCGGAGTAGAAGTCCTCGACCAGGTCCGCCGGCCCCGTGGCCTGCAGCACCGCGGTGGCGTTGCGCCACGTGACGACGGCGGTGCCCGCCGTGGTGCCGGGCGTGACGACGTAGGCACCGACCACCTCGTCGTCCACGCTCACCTCACCCTCGCCGGACGGCTCGCCCGCACCCTTCACCAACGCCTGGTAGGCGGCGGTCGCCGTGTCGGCGTCCTCCCACTGCCCCGCGTGCACCTGGACGGTCGTGGCGCCCTCGCCGTCGCCGTCCGCAAAGGTGAGCTGCCACGACTCGACGGCGTCCGCGTCGTCCTCCCACGCCTCGTCCTCGGCGGCCTGCCGCAGGGCGAGCGCCAGCACCGTGTCCGGCTGCGCCTGCAGGAACGCCGTCTGGGCCTCCGGGCGCCCGCTCGGCGAGATCGTCGGCGTCGGCACCGGCGCCGTCACCGTGGCCTGCGGCTCCGGCTCGGCGCGCGCGAACCCCGGCCACACGAACGCCGTCAGCAGCACCACCAGCAGCACCAGCGCGCCCGCCGCCGACGCCACCACGATGCGCCGACGCCGGAACACCTCCGGGGACGGGCGGCCCCTCCCGCCCGTGCGTGCCTGGGTCACGATGTCCTCCTGCGGGGTCGGCGTCGGTGCACCCGCAGCCTAGGACGCGCCGCTCCGGATCGGTCACGTCCTGCGGCCGCGTGTCGACTCCGCAGCACGGTCAGCGCAGCACGAGCTGCACCTCCGGGTGGTCCGCGAAGACCTCGAGGACCAGCTCGGCGTAGGTCTTGCCCGTCCCCGCCTCGAGGTCGGCGAGACGACGGCGGAAGAGCCCGGAGTCGAACCGCGGGTCAGCGAGCTTCGCGAGGTAGTACTCGCGCGTCGCCGCGAACCCCAGCGCCTCGCGGGAGCGCGCGAAGCCGTGCCAGACGACGGTGAGCCGCCCCGCGCCGTGCGCGGCGCCGAAACCGCCGTGCAGCAGGTCGTCGAGTGCGTCGAGGCTCGGGCCGAGCCGCCAGTCCTCGCCCGCCATGAACACCCGGTCCAGCTCGACGTAGAACGCGGCGATCGAGTCCACGCGGCCGCCGTCGAGGTGCAGCGTGCGGTGCGGCCCGCCGGTCCCGGCCGCGCCGGCAGGCTCGTCGTCCTCCGTGAGCCGGTCGTGCTCCGTCAGCTCCGTGCGCCAGTACTCGGCGCCGTCGCGGGTGCGGTGCACGATCCCGAGGTCGACCAGCGCGCGGCGCACCCCGACCGGGTCGTCCGCGACCGCGCCGAGCCGCCGCGTGAGCTCCCGCTCCCCCACGGGCTCGAGCAGGTCGGGCAGCGCGGCGTGCGCCAGCCAGCGCGCCACGGCCAGGCGGTGCTCCCGCCGCCGGGGCATCGTCTCCAGGCGGCCGCCGTGCAGGAAGCGGCTCACCTCCGGGGGTGCGGGGACCATGCCGCCATCATCGCGCGCGGCGTGCGGGGGGCGACTGTCGGTGCCGGCCCCTAGCGTCGGACGTCGTGAGCACCACGACGTCGTCCCGCACCCGCGCCAAGCAGTCGCGCCCCGGCTACCGCTGCACCGAGTGCGGGTGGACCACCCCCAAGTGGGTAGGGCGGTGCGGCGAGTGCCAGGAGTGGGGCACGGTCACCGACGAGGGCCCGGCGGCGACCGGGCCGCGGACGGTCGCGGTCAGCCCGGGGCGCACGCCCGCGCGTCCGATCGGGGACATCGACGTCGCCGCCGCCCAGACCGCGCCCACGCAGGTCGCCGAGCTGGACCGGGTGCTGGGCGGCGGGCTCGTGCCGGGTGCCGTCGTGCTGCTCGCCGGCGAGCCGGGCGTCGGCAAGTCGACCCTGCTGCTCGACGTCGCGGCCACCTACGCCCGCGGCGGGAACGGTCACGACGCCCGCACGGTGCTGTACGTGACGGGCGAGGAGTCGGCCGGGCAGGTGCGGCTGCGCGCCGAGCGGGTGGGCGCCCTCGCCCCGACGCTGCTGCTCGCCGCCGAGACCGACCTCGGCACGGTGCTCGGACACGTCGAGGCCAACGAGCCCGACCTGCTGGTGGTCGACTCGGTGCAGACCATCGCGTCGGCCGAGGTGGACGGCGCCCCCGGCGGCGTGAGCCAGGTGCGCGAGGTGGCCGCAGCCCTCATCGCCGTGGCCAAGTCCCGGCAGGTGCCCGTGCTGCTCGTCGGGCACGTCACCAAGGACGGCACCGTGGCCGGGCCGCGCACGCTCGAGCACCTGGTGGACGTCGTCTGCCAGTTCGAGGGCGACCGGCACTCCCGGCTGCGCATGGTCCGGGCCGTGAAGAACCGGTACGGCCCCACCGACGAGGTCGGCTGCTTCGAGCTGTCCGAGGCGGGGATCGTCGGCCTCAGCGACCCGAGCGGCCTCTTCCTGTCCCACCTCGGGGCCGGGGTGCCGGGCACCTGCGTCACCGTGACGCTCGAGGGCCGGCGCCCGCTCGCCCTCGAGCTCCAGTCGCTGGTCGCGCCGTCGCCGCTCGCCAACCCGAGACGCACCACGAGCGGCGTCGAGTCCTCCCGGCTGGCGATGATCCTCGCCGTCCTGCACCGACACGCCGGGCTGCGGCTCGCCGACCAGGACGTCTACGTCTCCACGATCGGCGGCGCCCGCGTCACCGAGCCGGCGGCCGACCTCGCCACGTCGCTCGCCATCGTCTCCGCCCGCACCGGCGAGCCGCTGCCCACCGGCACCGTGGCGGTCGGCGAGGTCGGGCTCGCAGGCGACATCCGGCCGGTCACGGGGCTCGACCGACGCGTCGGTGAGGCGGCGCGCCTCGGCTTCGTGCGCGCCGTCGTGCCCGCCGGGTCGTCGGTCAAGGCGCCCGCCGGGATGCAGCTGCTGGAGGCCCGGCACCTCGCCGAGGCGGTCGAGCTCGCCGGAGTGGGTGTCCGATCGGCGGATCGCCGCGGCGAACGCCCCCCCACGTCGTAGGATTCCCCCGTGGCTCCCTCTTCCGTGCACTCCGATGCCCTACTGCGGGAGACCCTTGCCGCGGTGGCCCCCGGCACCGAGCTGCGCGACGGCCTCGAGCGCATCCTGCGCGGGCGCACCGGCGCGCTCATCGTGCTCGGCCTCGACAAGACCGTGGAGCAGATGTGCTCCGGCGGCTTCGAGCTAGACGTCCAGTTCTCCGCCACCCGGCTCCGCGAGCTGTCGAAGATGGACGGTGCCTGCGTGCTCGACCACGACGCCACGCGCATCCGTCGCGCCGCGGTGCAGCTGCTGCCCGACCCGTCGATCGAGACCAGCGAGTCCGGCACCCGGCACCGCACCGCCGAGCGCGTCGCCAAGCAGTCGGGCCTGCCCGTGATCTCCGTCAGCCAGTCCATGCGGATCATCGCCATCTACGTCGGGTCGCACCGGCACGTCCTCGAGGACCCGGACACCATCCTCGGCCGCGCCAACCAGGCGCTCGCCACCCTCGAGCGCTACCGGTCCCGCCTCGACGAGGTGTCCGGCACCCTGTCCGCGCTGGAGATCGAGGACCTCGTCACCGTGCGCGACGTGTGCTCCGTCGTGCAGCGGCTCGAGATGGTGCGCCGCATCTCCGAGGAGATCGACGGGTACGTCGTCGAGCTCGGGGCCGACGGCCGCCTCCTCGCCCTCCAGCTCGACGAGCTCATCGGCGGCATCGGCGCCGACCGCGACTTCGTGGTGCGCGACTACGTCGAGCTCGACCGCAGCGGCCGCACCCTCGCCGCCGTGCAGGCCGACCTCGCCGCCCTCGACTCCGCCCAGCTCCTCGACCTCGGCCACATCGGCCGGGTCCTCGAGCTGCCCGGCGGCGGTGTCGCCCTCGACGCCGCCGTGGCTCCCCACGGCTACCGCCTGCTGTCCAAGGTGCCGCGCCTGCCCGCCGCCATCATCGAGCGCCTCGTCGGGCACTTCGGCGGTCTGCAGAAGCTCCTCGCCGCGAGCGTCGACGACCTCATGGCCGTCGACGGCGTCGGCGAGCAGCGCGCCCGCGCCGTGCGCGAGGGCCTGTCCCGCCTCGCCGAGTCCAGCATCCTGGAACGCTACGTCTGACCGGGGTCGTCCCGGAGCGGCAGGTTCCAGGCGATCTCCCGGCCGAGCTGGCCGGTCCGTGCGAACAGCCGCACCTGCTGGGCGTCCGGCAGCGCCGCCGCGAGCGAGCTCGTCTCCGCTCGCGTGAAACCGAGCCGTTGCCAGAACGGGCCGGAACGCCGGGAGAACAACCAGGCGGTGCGGGCCCCCGCCTCCCGCGCCCGGTCGACCGCGAACGCCGCGACGGCGAGCCCCGCGCCCCCGCCCCGCAGGTCGGGCCGGACGGCCGTGCTGCGGATCAGGGCGTGGCGCCCGTCGGCGCTGAGCTCGAACCCGGCGCTCGCCGCGATCCCTCCCTCGTCCCGTCGCAGCCACAACCGCACGGTCGGCGCGTCCAGACCGGCCACGGTCAGGTCGGCCTGCCGGAGGAACTCCGTCAGGTCCGGGACGTCGCGCGGGCGCAGCAGTTCGAGCACGCGGGAACGCTAGCCGCGCCGGCGCCCCTGACGTCGGGACGTCCCGTCCAGCGGTCCGCCCGGGTCAGCCGTCCTCCGGGGGCTCGTCATCCGTCACCGACGTGTCGGGCGTCTCCTCCTCGGCCTTCGAGGCATTCGCGTCGTCGGCCTTCTCGTCCGCCCCCGGGGTGGCGTCCGGGCTCGGCGTGGCGGCAGCCTTCGCCTTCGCCTTCGCCTTCGCCGCGACCGTGAGGGTCACGGGCTCGCTCGTGGCGCCGGGGACGTCGGCGAGCGACGCCGTGGCCTGGTAGGTGCCCGCCCCGACCACGGGGGCCTTCTTCGCGCAGCCCTGAACGGACTTCCAGTGCACCTCGCCGACGTTGACGTCCTCCGGGCCGAGCAGCAGCATCGTCGAGCCGTCGCCACAGTCGGCGGACGACCAGACCTTCTCCTTGCCGGACTCGTCGGTGATCGTCACCGCGCGGCTGGCGGCGGCCCCGTCGAACAGGCACGGCACGCGGCCCACGTTGGCCACCCGCACCATGAAGGACATCGGCGTGCCCGCGGTGACCGTCGTCGCGCTCGCCGAGAGCCGCAGCTCCACGTCCTCCGGGAGGCACCGCGTCGCCGGGCCGCCCATGTCGAGCGGCTCAGGCGCGGCGACCTTGTCGGCCGGCAGGCTCTCCGGCCCGGCGAGCAGGCCACGCACGCCGTCGGCGGCCTTCCCGAGCCCGTAGCCGCCCACCACGCCCACCGCGCACAGGAGCACCACGACCAGCAGCGAGACCACCGACGAACGACGCGCCCGCCTCGGTGCCGGACGTCCCCCGCGCGGCCTGGTCGGCCGGGCGTTCGTCCTGCCCCGCGACGCCGAGCGCGCCCCACCTCGGGAGGCGCCCGGCGCGACGAGTCGTGAGGTCGTGACGACGCGGCGGTCGTCGCGGCGCGGCGCGGACGCCCTCGACCCCGAGGACCGCGTCGTCGACCGGGCCGACGACGTCTTCGTTCCCGAGGTCCTCGTGCTGGCCGACGTCGTCCCGCCGGAGCGACCGGAGCCTCCCGACGTGCGCGCGCCGCCGCGTGCGGGGTTCGTCGCGGAGCCCTTCGCGGAACCGCTCGTCGTCCCCTTCGAGCCGCCCCGCGACCCGGCCGCGGGCCGCTTGGCCGGCGTCGCCCCGCGGGACGTGTCGCCCGAGCGACGCGCAGTGCCCCCGGAGCGCCCCGACGAGGCGGCCCCTCCGGCGCTACGCCCTCCGGAGCGCGCGCCACCGCCGCGCGAGGTGCCGGCACCTCGACGCCCGTCGTCCGCACGTGCCACGGGCCACCCCTCCGTCTCGATCCGTGCCGCGGCGCCACCGTACGACGCGGGCCGCCACCTGCGGCGGAGCCGCGCCGCCGTCGCCCCCACCCTCGCGACCTGTCGGGCCCCCGACCGGGGACACCGCGCCCCGGGCCCGACAGGCGTGGGCGACAATGGCGTCCGTGCCGCCCGTCGCCCCCGCCCCGCTGTCCGTGGCCCGTCCGCATGACCCGCGAGACCACCCCGACGCCCTCGTCGCGCGCACGGTCGCATGGTTCGACGACGCCGCTCGCGACCTGCCGTGGCGACGCGCGGACCGCACGCCCTGGGGCGTGCTCGTCAGCGAGGTGATGCTGCAGCAGACACCGGTCGCGCGGGTCGAGCCGGTGTGGCGGGCCTGGCTGGACCGCTGGCCCACCCCGGCCAACCTCGCCGCCGCTCCCACGGCCGACGTGCTGCGCGCCTGGGACCGGCTCGGCTACCCGCGCCGGGCGCTGCGCCTCGCGGACTGCGCCCGCGCGATCGTCGAGCGGCACGACGGCGCCGTCCCCGACGACGAGGAGGCGCTGCGCGCCCTGCCCGGCGTCGGCGAGTACACCGCGGCCGCCGTCCGCGCGTTCGCGTTCGGACGCCGGTCCGTCGTCGTCGACACGAACGTGCGCCGGGTGCTGGCCCGTGCCGCGGGCGGCACCGCTCTCGGCGCGCCCTCCCCCACGGCGGCGGAGCGGACGCTCGCCGCCGCCCTCGTGCCCGACGACGACGCGACCGCCGCCCGGTGGGCGGCGGCGTCCATGGAGCTGGGGGCCGTCGTGTGCACCGCCCGCGCCCCGCGGTGCGGTGCGTGCCCCGTCGCCGACCTGTGCGCCTGGCGCGCCGCGGGCCACCCGCCCGACGAGCACGCGCACCGCCGTCGCACCCAGGCCTGGCACGGCACCGACCGCCAGGTGCGGGGGCGCGTCATGGCCGCCCTGCGCTCCGCCGTCGAGCCGGTGCCACGCGTGCTGCTCGCCGACTCAGGTCCGGACCGGGCGCAGGTCGACCGCTGCCTCGGCAGCCTGGTCGAGGACGGGCTCGTCGAGCAGGACGACGCGGGCCGCTACCACCTGCCCGCCTGACCGGAGCCCCGCTCACGGCGACCGCGGGTCACAGCTCGAGGAGCATCCGGCTGTTGCCGAGGGTGTTGGGCTTCACCCGCGCGAGGTCGAGGAACTCCGCGACCCCGTCGTCGTGGGAGCGCAGCAGCTCGGTGTACACCTCGGCGTCGACCGGGGTGCCGTCGATCTCGCGGAATCCGTGGGTGCGGAAGAAACCGACCTCGAAGGTGAGGCAGAAGACGCGCCGCAGCCCGAGCTGGCGGGCGCGGCCCACCAGACCCTCGACGAGGGCATGGCCCACGCCGCGCCCGCGCCAGGCCGGGTCGGCCGCGAGGGTGCGCACCTCGGCGAGGTCGTCCCACATGACGTGCAGGGCGCCGCACCCCACGACGTGACCGTCGGCGTCGGCCGCGACCAGGAACTCCTGCACGGCCTCGTAGTACCCGACCATCTCCTTGGCCAGGAGGATCCGCTGCTCGGCGTACGGCTCCACCAGGCGACGCACCGCGCGCATGTCGGCCGGCAGCGCGGGGCGGACGGCGAACGACGCGCCGTGGTCCTGTGGCGGGTCCGGGAGCACGCCGTCACTCTACGGTCGCGACCGCGGCCGGTCCCGGGCGTCCCGGTGCACGGACGTTCACGGTTCCTCCACGAGCGCCGTGGCGGTCGTCTCGTCGATCACGAGGTCCGTGACGACGCCGGCCGCGAGCGCGGCGCGCAGGGGCGCCACCTTGTTGTCCCCCGCGACGGCGCACAGGCGTCGCGGGATGCGGCGCAGCTCGGCGGGCGACGGCCCGGTGGCGCGGGCGTTCAGCGGGATGTCGCGGTACGTGCCGTCGGAGCGCACGAACACGGTGCAGACGTCTCCCACGACCCCCTCGGCGTCGAGCACGGCGACGTCGTCGGGGTCGAGGTACCCGGCCGAGTACACGTGCGAGGGGACGCCGCCGGTGAGGGCGCCCACCGAGAACAGGGCGATGTCGGCACGGCTCTGGACGTCGAGGACGCGCCGCACGGAACGCTCGCGCCACATGGCCGCGCGGGTCTCGGCGAAGTCGAAGAACGCGGGGACGGGGAAGTAGTGGACGGACGCGTCGAAGGCGGTCCCGAAGCCGGCGATCAGGTCGCCGGCGTAGTTCATGCCCGAGGTCCGGGTGTTGGCGGCGCCGTTGAGCTGCACGACGGCGGCTCCCCGGGTCGGCTTGTGCGGCAGGTGCTCGGTGATGGCGGCCAGGGTGGTGCCCCAGGCCACGCCGAGCACCATGTCGGAGTCGAACCAGCGGGCGAGGAGGCGTGCGGTGGTGATCGACACCTGCTGGAGGCGGTCGGCGTCCGTGGCGGAGTCGGCGACGGGGACGACGTAGGCGTCCAGGCCGTGCCGCTCGGCGATCTCCTGGCTCAGCCCGGGCGCCCGGGACGGGCCGGGCCGCAGGGTGATCTCGACGACGCCGGTCTCGCGCGCCCGCTTGATCAGCCGCGACACCGTGGACCGCGACGTGCGCAGGTTGCGCGCGATCGTCTCCATCTTCATGTCCTGCAGGTAGTACATCGTCGCCGCCATCACGACGTCGCGTTCCCGGTAGCTCGCCATCCCTCCAGCATGCCACCGCTGCACGTTTGTGCACCCAGGTTGCGCGGACGTGCCAGCAGTGCTGGTCTGGGGGCGTCGTCGATCGGAAGGAACCACGATGGCCTCCACCAGGCTCACGGCCGAGTCACGCCAGCAGGCACTCTCGGCGCTGCGCGGCTCGCAGACCCCGAGCGGCGAGCTCGACATCCTCGTCGTCGGCGGGGGCGTCACCGGCGCCGGCATCGCGCTCGACGCCGCCACGCGCGGCCTGTCGACCGCCATCGTCGAGGCGCAGGACTGGGCGTCCGGCACCTCCAGCCGCAGCAGCAAGCTGGTGCACGGCGGCCTGCGCTACCTCCAGATGCTCGACTTCCACCTGGTCAAGGAGGCGCTCACCGAACGCGACCTCCTGCTCAAGGACATCGCCCCGCACCTGGTCAAGCCGGTGCCCTTCCTGTACCCGCTGGAGCACCGGGTGTGGGAGCGCGCGTACGTCGGGGCCGGCATCGCGCTCTACGACACCCTCGCGTCGCTCGCCCCGGGCCGCCGAGCCATGCCGCTGCACCGCCACCTCAGCCGGCGGCAGCTGGAGCGTAAGTTCCCCGACCTCGCCCACGACGCCGCGATCGGCGCCGTGCAGTACTGGGACGCTTCCGTCGACGACGCCCGCCTGGTGTCCACGCTGGTGCGCACGGCCGTGAGCTACGGCGCGCACGCGGCGTCGCGCACCCAGGTCGTGGGGCTCACCAAGGGCGCCACCGGCGCGGTGAACGGCGCCGAGCTGGTCGACCTCGAGACCGGCGAGGAGATCACCGTGCGTGCCCGCCACGTCATCAACGCGACCGGCGTGTGGACCGAGGACACCGAGGCCCTGGCCGGCGACACGGGCGGCCTGCGGGTGCTGGCCTCCAAGGGCGTGCACATCGTGGTCCCGCGCGAGCGCATCAAGGGCACCGTGGGCCTCATCCTGCAGACCGAGAAGTCGGTGCTGTTCGTCATCCCGTGGTCGCGGTACTGGGTGGTGGGCACCACCGACACGCCGTGGGACCAGGACCCGCGGCACCCCGTCGCGACCGCCCAGGACGTCGACTACGTGCTGGACCACGCCAACGCCGTGCTGGCCCACCCGCTGTCGCGCGACGACGTGATCGGCACGTACGCCGGCCTCCGCCCGCTGCTGCAGCCCGGCACCAAGGAGGGCACCAGCTCGGCCAAGGTCTCGCGCGAGCACACCGTGGCCAGCCCCGTGCCCGGCCTCACCGTCATCGCGGGCGGCAAGCTCACCACCTACCGCGTCATGGCGAAGGACGCCGTGGACTTCGCCATCGGCCAGCGTGCCGCCGCGCTGCCCTCGATCACGCACCAGATCCCGCTGCTCGGTGCCGTCGGGCTGCAGGCCACCCGCCGTCTCGCCCGCACCTGGGCGGCGAAGTACGGCTGGAAGCCACCGATGGTCGACCACCTGCTGCACCGGTACGGGTCGTCCCTGCGCCAGCTCGTCGACCTCTGCGAGCAGGACCCGTCGCTCGCAGAGCCGCTGGAGCACGCCCCCGCCTACCTGCGCGCCGAGATCCACTTCGGTGTCAGCCACGAGGGCGCACTGCACCTCGAGGACCTGCTGCTGCACCGCACGCGCCTCGTGTACGAGGTGGCGGACCGCGGCCTCGCGGCCCTGCCCGAGATCGCCGACATTGCCGCCCCGCTGCTCGGCTGGGACGACGCCACCCGGCAGGCGGAGATCGACGCCTACGCCGCCCGCGCCCAGGCCGAGGACGCGGCGGAGCTCGAGCCCGACGACGCGAGCGCGGAGGCCGTGCGCCTCCGGGCGCCCGACGTCGCCGCCATGCAGCCCCTGCGGGGCTGATCCGGTCCCGGCCGGGCCATCCCGGCCGGGACCTCCCGCAGGGCTCCGCCCGTCGCGGGCTCTCTCCGACCCCGGAGAGGACAACGTGGTCCCTCAAGAGAAAGAGATCCGACGATGGACTCATTGATCATGCAGGCGTTCTGGTCCGAGATCCTCGGGACCGCGACGCTGATCCTGCTGGGCGCCGGCGTCGTCGCCAACGTGGTGCTCCCGAGAACCAAGGGCTTCGACGGCGGCTGGCTGCTCATCAACTTCGGATGGGGTCTCGCGGTGTTCGCGGGCGTGTTCACCGCGTACAAGTCGGGTGCCCACCTCAACCCTGCGGTGACGATCGGCCTGTACTCGGCACAGGCTCCGTTCGCCACGCTCACCGGGCCGGAGGGTCGCGTGACCGCGACGATCGAGCCGACCGTGAGCAACATGTTCATCTACTTCGCCGCCGAGATGATCGGCGCGATCATCGGCGCAGTGCTCGCGTACCTCGCCTACAAGAAGCACTTCGACCAGGAGGCCCCCGCGGCCACCAAGCTGGCGGTGTTCTCGACCGGGCCGGAGCTGCGCTCCTACGGCTGGAACTTCATCACCGAGGTTCTCGCGACCTTCGTCCTGGTGTTCTTCGTCGTCGTCTCGGGCAAGTCCCCCTCCGGGCTCGGGCCGCTCGCGGTCGCCCTGATCGTGGTCGGCATCGGCGCCTCCCTCGGTGGACCGACGGGGTACGCCATCAACCCGGCACGTGACCTCGGCCCCCGCATCGCGCACGCCTTCCTGCCGATCAGGGGCAAGGGCTCCAGCGACTGGAGCTACGCCTGGGTCCCCGTCGCAGGCCCCCTCGTGGGCGGCGTGCTCGCCGGACTCCTGGGTTCCGTCTACTCCTGATCCACCCCGCCGGCCGGGCCGCACGGCCCGGCCGGCACCCCGCACCACCCACACCGACGTGAAGGGCAACCCCCATGGCTGACTACGTCCTCGCCATCGACCAGGGCACGACGAGCTCGCGTGCCATCGTCTTCGACCACTCCGGCCGGATCGTCTCCACCGGCCAGCTCGAGCACGACCAGATCTTCCCCAAGGCGGGCTGGGTCGAGCACAACGCCGAGCAGATCTGGAGCAACGTGCGCGAGGTCGTCGGTCTCGCGCTCACGCGCGGCAACCTGGCGCACACCGACCTCGCCGCCATCGGCATCACCAACCAGCGCGAGACCGCCGTCGTCTGGGACAAGAACACCGGCAAGCCGGTGTACAACGCGATCGTCTGGCAGGACACCCGCACGCAGGCGATCGTCGACGAGCTCGGCGGGTCCGAGGGCGCCGACAAGTACAAGTCGATCGTGGGCCTCCCGCTCGCGACCTACTTCTCCGGCCCCAAGGTCAAGTGGATCCTCGACAACGTCGAGGGCGCCCGCGAGGCCGCCGAGAAGGGCGACCTGCTGTTCGGCAACACCGACACCTGGGTGCTGTGGAACATGACCGGCGGGCCCGACGGCGGCGTGCACGTCACCGACGTCACCAACGCGTCGCGCACCATGCTCATGGACCTCGACACCCTGAGCTGGCGCGAGGACATCGCCGCCGACATGGGCATCCCCCTGTCGATGCTGCCCGAGATCCGCTCCTCCTCCGAGGTGTACGGGCAGGGCCGCCCCCGCGGCCTCGTGCCCGGCGTGCCGATCGCCGGCATCCTCGGCGACCAGCAGGCCGCGACCTTCGGCCAGGCGTGCTTCGAGGTCGGCACCGCGAAGAACACCTACGGCACCGGCAACTTCATGCTGCTCAACACCGGCACGGAGAAGGTGCCCAGCAAGAACGGCCTGCTCACCACCGTCTGCTACAAGATCGGCGACGCCCCCCAGGTGTACGCCCTCGAGGGCTCCATCGCCGTCACCGGCTCCCTCATCCAGTGGCTGCGGGACAACCTCGGCATGTTCCAGGACGCGCCCGACGTCGAGTGGCTCGCCCGCAAGGTCGAGGACAACGGCGGCGCCTACTTCGTGCCCGCGTTCTCCGGCCTCTTCGCGCCGTACTGGCGGCCCGACGCCCGCGGCGCGCTCGTCGGCCTCACCCGGTACGTCAACCGCAACCACATCGCGCGGGCCGCCCTCGAGGCCGTCGCCTACCAGACCCGCGAGGTCGTCGACGCGATGAAGCTCGACTCCGGCGTGCAGCTCACCGAGCTCAAGGTGGACGGCGGCATGGTCGCCAACGAGCTGCTCATGCAGTTCCAGGCCGACCAGCTCGGCGTCGACGTCGTGCGGCCCAAGGTGGCCGAGACGACGGCGCTCGGCGCCGCCTACGCCGCCGGCATCGCCGTCGGGTTCTGGAAGGGCGAGGAGGACGTCACCGCCAACTGGGCCGAGGACAAGCGCTGGTCGCCGGCCGTTGCCGAGGACGAGCGCGAGCGCCTCTACCGGTCGTGGAAGAAGGCCGTGACGAAGACGTTCGACTGGGTGGATGCGGACGTGCAGTAGTCCTTCCGCTCGCCGTCGCTGAGGGGACGGCATCGCTTCGCCCGGACGCGTTCACGGGCGCCAGGGCGCCCTCCACGTCGGGAGGGACACGTCCGGGCGAAGCGATGCCGTCCCCTCAGCTCTGCAGTCGTCCTCTGTGCGTGGTGGGTGCTGGTGGTCGTGGTGTGATCCGTCCGTGCCGGCCGGGCGTCAGGGGCTGACGACGAGGACCGAGGCGGCGAGCGCCAGGGCGAGGCCGACGGCCTGGGAGCGGGCGATCCGTTCGCGCAGGATCGTGAGACCGACCAGGACCGGGACCACGGGGTACAGGGCGGACAGCGTGACGGCCACCGCCACCAGCTCCGTGCGGGCGGCGAGCAGGTAGCAGACGAGCGCGGCGGCGGCCAGGACGCCGCTGGACGCCGCCGCGAGGCGCAGGGCCGGCGTCGGCCCGGGTCGTGGCTCGCCGACGCCCGCCGCAACGCCAGGAGCGCGAGCACCGCGACGCACGCGACCGCCGTCACCCGCCCCGCGGCCACCGGCCAGACGCCCGAGCCGGCCCCGGCCCGGGCGAGCGCGAGGTACTGCACGCCGATGCCGAGGCTCGCCACCAGGCCGTCACGCACCGCGCTCGCGTCCCCCGACCGCGTCCCCGGCCCGCCCCGGCCGACCAGCCAGAGCGCGGGCAGGGCGAGCAGCACCCCCGCCCACGTCGACCCGCCAGGCCGCTCCCCGAAGAACAGTGCGGCCGCGACGACCGGCAGGGCGAGCCCGCCGACCGCGCTCACCGGCACCACCAGGGACATCGCCCCTCGGCTCATCCCCCGGAACAGCGCGACCATCGCGACGCCCGTGCCGACCCCGGAGAGGCCGCCCCACAGCAGGTCGGCCGACGTCGGCCCCGCCCCGCCCGCGAACGGCGCCACGGCGACCGTGACGACGAGGCCCCCGACCTGACCCCAGAGCGCGACCCGCACGAACGGCATCCGCCGTGAGACGACACCGCCCACGACGTCCGACACCCCGTACAGGAGCGCCGACGAGAGCGCGAGCAGGGCACCCACGATCAGCGGGCCGGAGCCGGATCGGGACGGAGACGGGTGCCGGACATCCCTCCTGCCTACCGGCGACGCCCGGCGGTCGCACCCCCGGCGTTGCCCGGGCCGACCAGGAACGCCCGGGCCGTGGCGACCAGGAGGTCGCGCTCGCCGACGACGGTGAAGCCGGGGTCGGTCGCGACCCGCTCGAGGAAGCCGCCGGACAGCAGGACGAGCCACGACGCGATGCGCGCGGGCGGCAGGTCGGCGCGGACGTCGCCGTCGGCCTGGCCGCGCTCGATCCACGGAAGCAGGAGGTCGCGCTGGGCGCGGTCGTCCGCCGCCAGCGCGTCGGCCACGGCGGGCAGGTGCATGACGCCGGCGACGGCACGCACGAACCCCGGGATGCGTGGGTCGGCGGCGTCGTCGGCCCAGGAACCCACGAGGTCGAGCAGGACGCCCAGCGGGTCGGTGCGGCCCTCCAGCGCCGCCGCCTTCTCGACCGTCTCGGCAGTGCCCAGCTCGAGGATCGCCAGCACCAGCTCCGTCTTGGTGGCGAAGTAGTGGAAGAACGTGCCGGAGCCGATGCCCGCCTCGCGGCAGATCGCCGCCGTCGTCGCCCCCTCGTACCCGCGCGCGGCCAGCACCGTCAGGCCGGCGCCGATGATCTGCAGGCGGCGCGCCTCGTGGCGCGCGGGATCAACCCTGCGCGCCACGGTCGTCGCCCGACGCGACCGTGCGGAACCTCCGCACCTGGAGCCGGTCGTCGCGCACCCGCGCGGCCAGGCCGCACGCCGCGAGCTCCGCGTCGGCCTCCGCGGCCTTGCGGGTGTCCTTGCGGTCGTCGAGACGACGCCGCAGCAGGGCGTGCTCGGCCGCGGTGAACCCGGGCCTCCCGTCCAGCCACCGCTCGTACTCGTTCTCGTGCGGGTCGCCGTCGCGCCACGGCCACCGGTGCGTCTCGAAGGCGGCCCGTACGTCGGCCTTGCGCAGGGTGTCCGCGTCGAGGCGGGCCCGCGGGGCCCCGGACGGCCCCAGGAGGACCAGGTACCGGCCGTCGCGGAAGACGTCGGCCACGTCGGAGCGCTCGACCCACCCCTCGCGCTCGTCGGTGCGGTGCTCCAGGTGGTCGTCGGCGACCGTCAGGCGCAGCGCCTCCCCGATCGTGGTCAGGGCCAGCAGGACACCGCCCACGACGCCGAGCCCGCCGAGGATCGGCGCCGACCAGACGAGCGGCAGGCCGGCGAGCAGCTCGACCGGGCCGAGGCCCGGCAAGGGGGTGCCCTCGAGGAGCGCCTGCCACCAGCGCGCGAGCGGAGGCAGCGCGAAGCCCAGCCCGACGCCGAGGGCGACGGTCGCGAGCAGCACGAGCAGCGGGACCCGGCGCGGCTGGCGCACCTCGGAGACGGCGGTCGTCGACACGACGACAATTGTTGGAGCATGCACTCCAAGAATGCAACCCGGCCTACCCTTGCTCACGTGAGCATCACCGGCACCGCCACCCCCTCGGTCATCGCAGGGCGCGAGTACACGATCCCCGGCGTCCACGTCACCGACCGCACCCTCACGGTGCCGCTGGACTGGAACCGTCCCGACGACGGCCGCACGATCTCGCTGTTCGTGCGCGAGCTCGTGGACCCGACGCGACGCGCCGACGACCTGCCGCTGCTCGTCTTCCTCCAGGGCGGCCCGGGCGGCAAGGGTCCGCGCCCCACCGGCCCCGACGGTTGGGCGGGCGAGGCGCTGAAGCGGTTCCGGGTGGTGCTGCTGGACCAGCGCGGCACCGGTCGCTCGTCGGCCGTCCGCGCGGGCGCCCTCACCGCGCTCGGGTCCACCGACGCCCAGGCGGACCACCTGTCCCACTTCCGTGCCGACTCGATCGTCGCCGACGCCGAGCACGTGCGAAAGACCGTGTACGGGGGACGGCGCTGGTCGACCCTCGGCCAGTCGTACGGCGGGTTCCTCACGCTCACCTACCTGTCACGCGCGCCCGAGGGCGTGGCCGCGTCGTACGTCACCGGCGGGCTGGCCGGCCTGACCGCGAGCGCCGAGGACGTCTACCGGCGCACGCAGCCGCGCGTCGTCGCCAAGAACGCGCTGTACCGCGAGCGGTACCCCGACGACGTCGAGCGGGTGGCGCGCATCGCCGACCGGCTCGCGGCGGGCGACGTCCGCCTGCCGGGTGGGGACGTCCTCGGCGTCGAGCGGTTCCAGACGCTCGGGATGGCCTTCGGCATGGCCCCCGGCTTCGAGCGCGTGCACTGGATCGTGGACGAGGCGTTCGACGACGACGCACCGGACGAGCTGACCGACACCTTCCTCGCCGAGGTCGAGGCGGCCACCGGCTTTGCCACCAACCCGATGTACGCGGTCCTGCACGAGTCCATCTACGCGCAGTCCGGCACGGGCGCGACGGCGTGGGCGGCGCAGCGGGTGCGCGACGACGACCCGTCGTTCGCGGCGTCCGCCCGCCCGCTGCTCTTCACCGGCGAGATGATCTACCCCTGGATGTTCGAGCAGGTCACCGCCCTGCGGTCCTTCCGGCCCGCCGCCGAGGCGCTCGCCGCCCGCGCCGACTGGGACGACCTGTACGACCTCGACGTGCTCGCCGCGAACGAGGTGCCGCTGGAGGCAGCGGTCTACCACGACGACATGTTCGTGGACGCCGGGCTGTCGCTCGAGACCGCCTCGCACGTGGGCAACGCCCGCGCCTGGGTGACCAACGAGTTCGAGCACGACGGCCTGCGCCTGGGCGACGTCTTCCCCAAGCTCCTCGCCCGCCTGGACGCCCGCGGCGGCGCCCGCCCCACGAGGTAGACGCCGTGCCCGAGCCCAGCGACGAACGGCTCACCGTCAAGCTCATGAACGACTACGGGGCTGACTGGCCTGTCTGGACGCTGTTCGACCCAGCGGTCGACGCCGCGGTGGAGGAGGCGGTGGACGGCGCTCTCGGCTCGCGGCTGCGCGTCTGGGCCGAGGTCTTCAACGAGCGCTACCACCACGAGCGCGGCTGGGACGACCCTCGGGTGGCCGCCGAGCACCGGGCCGAGGGCGAGGCCCTGCGGGACGCGCTGGAGGCGGTGCTCCCGGAGCCCTTGCGGGTTCGCCTCGACTACTGGGAGACCCACGGTGCCTGACGCTGAGCGGAAGGATGCCACGGCGTTCCTGGGCCGAGGGAACCGCGGGGTACCGTCGTTCGTCGGACCTACCGGCCGGCCCGTCCGGGCCCGCGCCACGTGAAGCAGAAGGCGACCCCATGAGCACCACCTCCCCCATCCCGATCCTGCGCGCGGCCGACCTGGTGGTCGGCTACGGCGGCCCCGCGATCCTGGACGGCGTGGACCTCGCGCTGCTGCCGGGGGCGGAGCCGGTGGGCGTGGTGGGCGAGTCGGGTGCGGGCAAGTCGACGCTGGTGCAGGCGCTGCTGGGGCAGATCCGCATCCGCGAGGGTCACGTGACGTACGAGGGCCGCACGGTCGCGAAGCTGGGCCGCCGGGACAAAAAGAAGTTTCGCGCGGCGGTGCGGACGGTGGCCCAGAACGGGCTCGACGTCGACCTGCGCTGGACGGTCGAGCGGGCGGTCTCCGGCGCCCTGAGCGACGCGCGGAAGGCCGGCCGAGCGAGCGGGCGCACCGTGGCGGACCTGCTGGACGACGTCGCGCTCGAGCCGCACTTCGCGAAGCGCACCGTGTACTCGCTCTCCGGCGGGGAGAAGCAGCGCCTCGCCCTGGCGCTCGCCCTCGCGACCCGCCCCGGCGCCCTGCTGCTCGACGAGCCGCTCACCGCCGTCGACCCGGCCATGCGCGGCGAGATCGTGCGCCGTCTCACCGACGCCACCCGCGCCGAGGGGACGGCCGTGCTGCTGGTGTCGCACGACGTCGAGCTGGTCGGCCGCCTGTGCCCCACCGTGCACGTGCTGGCCGACGGCCGGTTCGTCGCGTCCGGGCCGCTGGGCGACGTGCTGGCGGCCGGCACCGAGGACGACGCGCACCCCGCCGTCCGAGGGCTGGCCGAGGCCGCTCCCCTCGCGGCCCAGCGCTTCCGCTGACCCGGTCGCCCGCTCACAACGCTTCGGTCGGGGCGTGGCGCTGCAGGAAGGCGAAGACGTCGGTGTCGTCGACGCCGGGGAACGCGCCGCGGGGCAGGGCGGCGAGCACCTGTTGGTGCATGCGGGCGCTGGGCCACGCCACCCCGTTCCACCGCTCGGCCAGGTCGGCGGGCGGCCGCTGGCAGCAGGCCGGGTCCGGGCAGGTGGAGGCGTGCCGCACGTGCGTGTCGCGACCGCGGAACCACTTCGCGTGCGCGTACGGGACGCCCACGGTGATCGAGAACTGCCGACCGTCGGCGCCGGTGCCGGTCTGCACGGAGTCCCAGAAGGTGCCCGCCGGGGTGTCGGTGTACTGGTAGGACTCGGTGGCCCGGTCGCGACGCGTGAAGGCCTCGCGGCCCGCCCACCACCGGCACACCAGCTGGCCCTCGATGGCGCCGGTGACGTCCTGCGGCAGGGGCAGTCCGTCGTTGGCGTAGCCGCGGAACAGGGCGCCGTCGTCCCCCACGCGCAGGAAGTGCAGCGGGATGCCCAGGTGCACGGTGGCGAGGTTCGTCAGGCGCATGGCCGCGGCCTCGTGCGTGACGCCGAACGCGTCGCGGAGGTCCTCGACGGCGAGGTCCTTCTCCCGCTTGCGCCGCTGCAGGAACTCGACGGCCACCGACTGCGGGATGAGGCAGCTCGCCGCGAAGTACGTGATCTCCACGCGCTGGCGCAGGAACTCCGCGTAGCTGCGCGGGCGCTCGTGGCCCAGCACGCGGTGGGCGATGGCCTGCAGGGCGAGGGAGCGCAGGCCGTGCCCGCCCGGGATGGACGCCGGAGGCAGGTAGATGCGGCCGTTCTTGAGGTCGGTCACCGAGCGCGCGGACCGGGGCAGGTCGTCCACGTGCAGGATGGTCAGGCCCAGCTGCTCGGCCATGCGCGCCACCGTGCGATGGGTCAGGGCACCCGCCCCGGCGTAGCCGGCGCGCCGCGTGAGGTCCTCCCCCAGCGCCTCGATCTGCGGGAAGTAGTTGTCCCGCTCCTGGCGTTCGTGGCGCAGCTCGGTGTTCGCGCGGCGCGCCTCCTCCGGCGTCGCGATGGCCTCCTCCTCGCGCCGCGACAGCTCGGTGTGCAGGCCCACGAGCTGCTCCAGCACCGGCATCGGCAGCTTCTGGCTGGGCTTCACGGACGGCAGGCCGAGCGCCCCGAAGAGGGGACCGCGCTGGGCGCGCTCGAGGGCGATCTCCAGCTCGGCGCGGCGCGACGGCGGCTCGTCCGCGAGCAGGTCGGGCACCGCGACGCCGAGGGCGTCGGCGATCGAGCGCAGCAAGGACAGCCGCGGCTCGCGCCGGCCGTTCTCGACCAGCGAGAGCAGGCTCGGTGCCGAGCCCACGCGTTCGCCCAGCGCCTCGAGGGTGAGTCCGCTCGACGTGCGCGCGTGGCGGATGCGCCGCCCGAGGGTGATGAGGTCCGGGGACTCCCCCGCTGAGGGGGAGCCGACGTCCTTGGCTGCCATGGTTTGACGTTACGTGAAGATCCGCGAATCTTCACGCGCACATGACTGGAAAGTCGTCCACGGCGCGGTGGACGCTGGAGGCAGCCCTCCCGACAGGACCTGCCGGGCACGCCGACGGACGGAGCACCCGATGACCTTCACCGCGAACCCGCGCCGCACGCGACTCGCCATCGCCGAGCTCGCCCCGGACACCCTGGCCCTCGGCGAGCAGCCCGGCGGGGTCTCGAGCACCGCCACCGCTCCCGCTCCCTCGGTGCCGGACCCGCGCGCGTGGGTGCGTGAGATCGCCGCTCTGACCCAGCCGGACGAGATCGTGTGGTGCGACGGGTCGGCCGCCGAGAAGCAGCGGCTGCTCGACGGGATGGTCACGGCCGGCACGCTGATCAGGCTGAACGAGGCGAAGCGCCCGAACTCCTACCTCGCGCGCTCGAACCCGTCCGACGTGGCGCGCGTCGAGTCGCGCACGTTCATCTGCTCCGAGCGGGAGGAGGACACCGGCCCCACCAACAACTGGCGCGCCCCCGCCGAGATGCGGGCCGAGCTGTCCGACGTCTTCGCCGGCTCGATGCGCGGCCGCACCATGTACGTGGTGCCGTTCTCGATGGGCCCCGTCGGCGGCCCGATCTCGCAGGTGGGCATCGAGATCACCGACTCCCCGTACGTCGTCGTCTCGATGCACGTCATGACGCGCGTCTCCTCCGACGTCCTGGACCTCATCGACTCCGGGCGCCAGTGGGTGCCGGCCGTGCACTCGGTGGGCGCCCCGCTGATCGACGAGCACGGGCGGCGAGCGGGCGACGTCCCTTGGCCCTGCAACGACACCAAGTACATCGTCCACTACCCCGAGACCCGCGAGATCTGGTCCTACGGGTCCGGCTACGGCGGCAACGCCCTGCTCGGCAAGAAGTGCTTCGCGCTGCGGATCGCCTCGGCCATGGCCCGCGACGAGGGCTGGCTGGCCGAGCACATGCTGCTCGTCCGCGTCACCTCGCCGGAGCAGCGCCGCTACCACCTGGCCGCCGCGTTCCCCAGCGCCTGCGGCAAGACGAACCTCGCCATGCTGCGCCCGACCATCCCCGGCTGGACGGTCGAGACGCTCGGCGACGACATCGTGTGGATGCGCCCCGGCCCGGACGGCCGCCTGCGCGCCATCAACCCCGAGGCGGGCTTCTTCGGCGTCGCGCCGGGGACGGGCGTCGAGACCAACCCGACCGCGGTCGAGACCTTCACGCACGACGCGATCTTCACGAACGTGGCCCTCACCGACGACGGCGACGTCTGGTGGGAGGGCCTCACGCCCGAGCCTCCCGCCCACCTGGTCGACTGGCAGGGCAACGACTGGACGCCGGGCTCCGACACCCCGGCCGCGCACCCGAACTCCCGGTTCACGGTGGCCGCGGCGCAGTGCCCGACCATCGCGGACACCTGGGAGGACCCCGAGGGCGTGCCCGTGGACGCGATCGTCTTCGGCGGCCGCCGCGCGACGAACGTGCCGCTCGTGGCGCAGGCGACCAGCTGGGACCACGGCGTCTTCATGGGCGCCACGATCAGCTCCGAGCGCACGGCCGCGGCCGAGGGCACGGTCGGCGAGCTGCGTCGTGACCCCTTCGCGATGATGCCGTTCTGCGGCTACAACATGGCCGACCACTGGGCCCACTGGCTGCGTGTCGGCAAGGGCCTCGACGCCGACAAGCGCCCCAAGGTGTTCCAGGTGAACTGGTTCCGCAAGGGCGACGACGGCGGCTTCCTGTGGCCCGGGTTCGGGGAGAACTCGCGCGTGGTCGAGTGGATCGTCACCCAGCTCGACCGGGCGCGCGGCCTGCGCACGGACGCCGGCGCGGTGCACTCCCCCGTCGGCCTGCTCCCCGCTCCCGGCGCGCTGCGCACCGACGGCCTCGACCTCTCGGACGACGACCTCGTCGCCCTCTTCGACGTCCCGGCCGAGCCGTGGCGGGCCGAGGCCGAGCTGACCGGCGAGTTCTTCGACACCTTCGGCGACCGCGTGCCCGAGCAGCTCTGGGCGCAGCTCTCCCTGCTGCGCGAGCGGCTCGGCGCGGCCTGACCCACCGACCCGGGCCCGCCGGAGAGGCACCGGCGGGCCCGTACCTCTCCGCTCGGCCGTGTCAGGAGTACACGGTGCCCATGAGGTCGCGGACGTCCGCCAGCGTGCGGTCGGCGACCGCGTTCGCCCGGGCGTTGCCCCGCGCGAGGACGTCGCGCACGACGGCGGGGGCGTCGGCGGCGAGCGCGCGGCGCCGCTCGCGGAGCGGGCGCAGCCCCTCCACGACCGCCTCGGTGACGACCGCCTTGAGGCGGCCGGCCCCGGCGTCCGCCACGGACGCGGCCAGGTCCTCCGGCGTCGTCCCGGCGAAGTGCGCACCGATCCGCAGCAGGTTCGCGACCTCGGGCCGGCCCTCCGGGTCGAACGCGATGTGCCGCTCGGAGTCCGTCCGGGCCCGGCGGAAGAACGCCACCGTCTCGTCCTCGGACGCCCGCAGCTCCAGGGCGTTGCCGCGCGACTTGCTCATCTTGGCGCCGTCGTCGCCCAGCACGGTGAGCGACGGCGTGAGCAGCGCCTCCGGCTCGGGGAAGTACGGCCGGGCGGCGGCGTAGCGCTGGTTGAACCGCCGCGCGACCGTCCGCGTGGTCTCGAGGTGCGGCAGCTGGTCCAGCCCCACGGGCACGAGGTTGCCGTGGCAGAACAGGATGTCGGCGGCCTGGTGCACCGGGTACGTGAACAGCAGCCCGGACATGCCCCGCCCCTGGCGGCGCTCGGCGTCGACCGCCTCCGCCTTGACGGTGGGGTTGCGCTCCAGCTCCGCCACGCTCACCAGCGACAGGAACGGCAGCAGCAGCTGGTTCAGCGCCGGCACGGCGGAGTGCGTGAACACCGTGGTGCGGGCGGGGTCGATGCCGGCCGCCAGGTAGTCCAGCACCACCTCGCGCACGACGGCGGGCAGGTCGCCCGTGTCGTCGCGGTCGGTGATGACCTGGTAGTCCGCGACGACGAGCACGACGTCCACGCCGGCGTCCTGCAGGCGCACCCGGTTGTCCAGCGTGGCGAGCAGGTGGCCGAGGTGCAGGGCGCCGGTCGGGCGGTCGCCGGTGAGGACACGGAATCGACCCGGGTCGCGCGCGATCTCCGCCTCGATCGCGGCGGAACGCGCCTGCGCGACGGCGGCGCTCGCGGTCGGCGCGGGGGTGGTCAGGACGGTCATGGGGAGCGGCTCCTTCGAGGGATCGCCGCCCGTCGGTCCGGTCCGGACACGAGAGCGTCCCGGCTGCGACGGGCAGCTCGGGACGGGATGCGTGGGCGCGTCAGGTCAGGGCTGCGGGGGCAGCCACCACCAGGACGCGCGCATCGACATGTCGCCCACCCTATGCCACGGCCGCCGGCATCCCTCGGCGGCCGTGATCAGATGCTCTCGTGGAGAGAGAACCCCGCGGCGACGGCCACGGACGCATCCTCGGACGCGACGCCGAGCTCGATCGCATCGACCGCCTCGCGGCCGCGGGCGCAGGCGGTGCGCTGCTCGTCGTCGGCGAGCCGGGCCTGGGCAAGACGACCCTGCTGGAGCACGGCGTCGCGCACGCGCGGCGGGCCGGCCGACGCGTCCTCACCGCGAGGTGCGCCCGGGGGGAGCGCGACCTGCCGTTCGCGGTCCTCCACCAGCTCCTGCTGCCGCGCCTCGACGGCCTCGACCGCCTCCCGGCTCCCCAGGCCCGGGCCCTCGGCGCCGCGCTCGGCCTGCGCGAGGACACGGCGATTCCCGATCGGCTGCATCTCGCGGCCGGAGCGTTGACGCTCCTGTGCGAGGCGAGCACGGGCGCCGCGGACGACGGCGGCACGCTCGCCGTCGTCGACGACCTGCACTGGGCCGACGACGCATCCCGCGACGTGCTGCTGTTCTGCGCGCGTCGCCTGGCCGACGCCTCGGCGGGCACGGCCCTGCTCGTGACCACGCGGCCCGATCCGCCGCAGGACCCCCTCCCGACGATCACGCTGTCCGGGCTCGACGCCCGGGACGCAGCCCGGGTGCTCGACCTGCAGCCCGTCCCGCCGTCGCCGGCGGTGCGGCACGACCTGATCGAGCACGCGGCGGGCAACCCGCTGGCGCTGGTGGAGCTCTCGCGGTCCGACGGCGCGCCGCCCTCGCCCGGGCAGCCCTCGGGCGGGCCCTGGCCCGTGAGCGAGCGGGTCGAGCAGGCGTTCGCGGCGCGCCTCCCGGCGCTGCCCGCGCCGACGCGGTGGCTGCTGCTCCTCGCCGCCGCCGCGGACGGCGACGACCTCGCCCCGGTGCTCACGGCCGCCGGAGGCGACGCCGGAAGCCCGGTGGACGGCGGAGACGGCCCGCTCGCCGCCTGGGTGCCGGCCGAGGCCGCCGGTCTGGTGCGCCTGGACGGTCCGCGCTTCCGCTTCCGTCATCCGCTCGCTCGGTCGGCGGTCTACCACGCCGCCCCGTTCGCCGAGCGGCGGGGAGCGCACCTGGCACTGGCGGAGGCGGTGGTGGACCCCGACCGCCGTGCCTGGCACCGGGCCGCGGCCGCCGTCGGCCCGGACGCCGATGTCGCCGCCGAGCTCGAGCAGACCGCGGACCGGGCGCGCGAGCGGGGAGGCTGGGCCGCGAGCGCCCGCGCGCTGGAGCGCGCCGCGGAGCTCTCGGCGGACCCCGAGGAGGCTGCCCGACTCTTCCTCCTCGCCGCGCCGGCCGCGATGTACACCGGACGCTCGCCCTGGGTGGAGCGCCTGGCGGACCGCGCCCGCGAGGCCACCGACGACGAGCGGACGCAGTGGGAGGCGGACCTGTACGCGGGCTGGGCGACCGCCTCGACGCCACGGCACCGGGAGGCGGTCGAGCGCCTGACGACGGTCGCCCGCCGGGCCGGAGCCGCGGACCCGGAGCTCGCCCTCGCCGCGCTGGCGCCGGCCACGGTGGCCGCCTACAACTCCGGCGACGACGGGCTGATCGACGCCGTCGCCGTGTGCCTCGAGTCCTTGCGGCCCGACGACACGGTGCCGGTCACCGCGTGGGTGCGGGGCACGGCGGCGCCGTTCGACCCGGCGTCGCGCGCCACGCTCGACCGCGCCGTGCGCGCGAACGCGCACCTCGGGATCAACGAGCTCAACGTGCTCGGCGGTGCCGCGTGGGTGCTCGACGAGACGGTGCTGGCGGCGCGACTGCTCGGCGAGCTGCTGGAGCTGTTCTCCCACGGCCCGACCGAGGGGACGAACGCGCTGGTCTCCGCCACCCTCGCGGCGGGCCTGCACGAGCTCGGCCGGTGGGACGACGCCCAGGCGCACGCGGAGGACGCCGTGCGGGTCGCCGAGGCGACCGGGATGCCGGTCGTGCGCGCGTCCGCGGTCGAGACGGCGGCTCTGCTGGCAGCAGGCCGCGGCCGCGTCGACGAGGCGCGCGAGCTGGCCCAGCACGCGCTCGCCGACGTCGGACCTGACGCCACGCGGTCGGTGGAGGTGCGCGCCCGCCAGGCCCTGGGCCTCGCGTCGCTCGTGGCGGGCGAGCCGGACGCCGCGTACGACGTGCTGCGTCGCACGTTCGCCCCCGACGGCCTCCCTCTGCACCGCCACACGTCGGTGCACGGCGTCGCGCTGCTGGCGTCGGCTGCCGCGCGTGCGGACCGGCCCGGGCAGGCTCACGACGCCGAGCGTGTCGTCGCGGCCGTCGCCGCGCACGTCGGTGCGCACCCGGGACCGCGCGTGGCCTCGTTGCTGCACCACGCACGCGCCCTCCTGGCCGCTCCGGAGGAGTCCGAGCGCGAGTATCGCGCCGCTCTCGCGGACCCGGCCGGCGCGACCTGGCCGTTCGAGCGCGCCCTGGTGCGGCTCGATCTGGGCGAGAGGCTGCGACGCCTGCACCGCGTGAGCGAGGCACGCACCGAGCTGAGCGCGGCCCGCGAGACGTTCCTGCGGATCGGCGCCGCGACGTTCGCGGACCGGGCGACCGCGGAGCTGCGGGCGGCGGGGGTCGCGGTGGCCGAGCGCACCCCGGACGCGCTCGCGCAGCTCACCCCGCAGCAGCGCCGCATCGTCCGGCTGGCCGCCGAGGGACGCACCAACCGTGAGATCGCGGAACGGCTCTTCCTGTCGCCGCGCACGGTCGGGTTCCACCTCTACCGCGTCTTCCCGGTGCTGGGCGTGACGTCGCGCGCCCAGCTGCGCGACCTGGTCGACGCGGGGGCGTCCGAAGCAGGACCAGTCATCTGACAGAAGCGGCCGGCCACCCGGCCGGGTGACGGTGGTGTCTCCGACCCGCAGCCGAGAGGCACCACCATGACCGAGTTCAGCACGTCCCGCCGCGCGGTGGTCTTCGTCCAC
Organism: Isoptericola peretonis; assembly: GCA_023241745.1. Taxonomy (GTDB): domain Bacteria; phylum Actinomycetota; class Actinomycetes; order Actinomycetales; family Cellulomonadaceae; genus Isoptericola; species Isoptericola peretonis. The sequence goes on from JALQCY010000001.1 coordinate 692,853, forward strand.
GGCCTGTGGCTCCACGCCGACTCCTGGACGCCGTGGACGGACCGCTTCGCCGAGTCCGGCTACGACCCGCACAACCCGGGCTGGCCCGGCGACTCCGCCACCGTGGCCGAGGCGCGGGAGAACGCCGACCGGGCGGGCGGGGTCGGCCTCGACGACGTCGTCGCGCACTACGCCGACGTCCTCGACGGCCTGCACGTCGACGGCCTCGACCCGCGGCCCGTCGTCGTCGGCCACTCGTTCGGTGGCCTGGTCGCGCAGCGGCTGCTCACCGAGGGGCACGCGGCCGCGGCCGTCGCGATCGACCCCGCCCCCATGCGGGGCAACATCCTGCTGCCGCCGAGCTCGCTGCGCGTGGCCGCCGTCGCGCTGAGGAACCCCGCGAACTTCCGGGGCACGGTCGCGCTGACCCCCGAGGAGTTCCGGTACGGCTTCGCCAACGAGCTCTCCGACGAGGAGGCCGCGGCGCTCTACGACCAGTGGACGATCCCCTCCCCGGGCCGTCCGTTGTTCGAGGACGCCGCGGCGAACCTCCTGCCCGGCTCGCCCGCGCGGGTCGACACCCACGACGCGGACCGCGGTCCGCTCCTGTTCATCGGTGGCGGCATGGACCACACCGCACCCGCGTCCCTGACGCGGACGTCCGCGAAGATCTACCGGAAGCACTCCGGCGCCGTCACCGACCTCGTCGAGTTCCCCGACCGGGGACACTCGCTCACCATCGACCACGGCTGGACCGAGGTCGCGGACGCCGCGCTCGCGTGGCTCAAGGAAAAGGGGCTGTGATGCCGTTCATCACCACCACCGACGGTCTCGAGATCTTCTACAAGGACTGGGGCACCGGCACTCCCGTCGTGTTCTCGCACGGCTGGCCGCTCAACGCCGACGCCTGGGACCGGCAGATGACCGAGGTCGTCGACGCCGGCTTCCGCGCCGTCGCGCACGACCGCCGCGGGCACGGCCGGTCCACCCAGACCTCCACCGGCAACGACATGGACCACTACGCCGACGACCTCGCGGCCCTGCTGGACCAGCTCGACCTCACGGACGTCGTGCTCGTGGGCCACTCGACCGGCGGCGGCGAGGTGGCGCACTACCTGGCACGGCACGGCTCGGCGCGGGTGCGCAAGGCCGTGCTGGTCGGCGCCGTCCCGCCGCTGATGGTCAAGACCCCCGAGAACCCGGACGGCACGCCCATCGAGGTGTTCGACGGCATCCGCGAGGGCGTGCTCAAGGACCGCGCGCAGTACTACCGCGAGCTCGCGGTGCCGTTCTTCGGCGCGAACCGCGAGGGCTCGAACGTCTCCGAGGGTGCCCTCGAGCAGTTCTGGCGCCTGTCGATGCAGGCCGGGCTCAAGCCCGCGTACGACTGCATCGCGCAGTTCTCCGAGGTCGACTACACCGCCGACCTGCAGAAGATCGACGTCCCGGTCTTCGTGGCCCACGGCGACGACGACCAGATCGTGCCGATCAAGGCCGCGGGCCTGCGCTCGGCCGAGATCCTCAGCGACGCGACGCTCAAGGTCTACCCCGGGGCCTCGCACGGCATCGTCGGGGCCTACGAGGACGAGTTCACGAAGGACCTCGTGGAGTTCCTCCGCGCCTGACCGGGACCGCCCGCGGCGGGCGGTGGGAGAATCGGGCCGTGCCCGAGCTTCCCGCCGCCCCGCCGTCCCCGTTCGCCCACGTCGTGTACTACGAGCCGCGGATCCCCGGGAACACGGGCTCGGCCATCCGGCTCGCCGCCGTCACCGGGGCGCGGCTGCACCTCGTGGAGCCGCTGGGCTTCGACCTGTCCGAGGCGAAGCTCAAGCGGGCCGGCCTGGACTACCACGACCTCGCCGTCATGGACGTGCACCCGACCTTCGACGCCGCGCTCGACGCCCTGCCCGGCGCCCGCGTCTTCGCGTTCACCGCTCACGCGGCGACGACGTACACCGAGGTCGCCTACCGCCCCGGCGACGTGCTGCTGTTCGGCCCGGAGCCCACCGGGCTGCCCGACGACGCCCTCGACCACCCGCGCGTCACCGACCGGGTGAAGATCCCCATGCTGCCGGGCCGCCGCTCGCTCAACCTCACCAACGCCGCGTCGATCGTCGTCTACGAGGCGTGGCGGCAGGCGGGCTTCCCGGGCGCCTGACGCGCGCCCCCTTGCCGGCCCGGGGCATCCGCGGGATATTCGGCAGAGACGTGGCCCACATCGGCGTGGGGCACGGGCGAGGAGGTGTCTCGTGACCACCACCGCACTGGCGATGCTGCACCGCGCGGTCGAGCAGCTGCGCCACGCCGTCTCGGAGGTGCGCGACGCCTACGGTGACACGCCGGCGGCGCGCAGGCTCGCGAACGATCTCGAACGGCTCGAGATCGACGCGGGCGAGCTGGAGGCGTCGTCGCCCCACCCGCTGGCCGCCGCCGGCCTCGAGGCGCCGGAGCACGTCGTCGTGCCGGACACGCCGCTCGACGAGACGATGTGGCGCGACGCCGACGACGAAGGGGTCGGCGGCTACCACGGCCGACGGCCGTGACGCACCTCGTGCGGCGGATCCTGGCGCCAGAGTTCGGCGCGCACGGCGTCCACAGCCGGGGCCGCGCCGCGATCGGCTCGGGCACGGTCCGCCTGGACAACTGGTGGCGGGCGCCGGCAGCGACCACGGCAGGGCTGCTGGTCTTCCTCCTGTACGGCGGCTTCCGGGCGTTCCAGCAGCAGTACTTCTTCGCCGACGAGCGGTACCTGACGCCGTTCTACTCCCCCTGCGTCTCGCTCGGGTGCGCGTCGGAGCCGGGGTCCGCGCACTTCGGCATGTTCCTGCCGGACAACCCGCTCATCCCCTACGCCGCGCTCAGCCTGCCGTTCCTGCTCGGCTTCCGGCTGACCTGCTACTACTACCGCAAGGCCTACTACCGCTCGATCTGGCTGGCCCCCGCGGCGTGCGCGGTGCCGGAGCCGCACGCCACCTACACGGGAGAGACGCGCCTCCCGCTGATCCTGCAGAACGTGCACCGCTACTTCTTCTACGTCGCGCTGCTGGTGTCGCTCGTCAACACCTACGACGCGATCGTCGCGTTCAAGCACCCCACCGACGGCTTCGTCGTCGGCGTCGGGAACATCGTCCTGCTGGTGAACGTGGCGCTGCTGTGGTGCTACACCGTGTCGTGCCACTCGTGCCGGCACGTGACGGGCGGGCGGCTCAAGCACTTCTCGAAGCACCCCGTGCGGTACTGGCTGTGGACCAAGGTCTCCGCGCTGAACACGCGGCACATGCTCTTCGCGTGGGTCACCCTCGGCACGCTGGTCCTCACCGACCTGTACATCGCGCTCGTCGCCGCCGGGACGGTCACCGACCTGCGGCTCGTCGGATAGGAACCCGCATGGGAGGCCGGACGTGACGGACACCGAGCGGCACGAGGCCGACGTCCTCGTCATCGGCGCGGGCGGCGCCGGGCTGCGCGCCGCGATCGAGGCCCGCGAGCGCGGGCTGCGGGTGGCGATCGTCTGCAAGTCGCTGTTCGGCAAGGCGCACACCGTCATGGCCGAGGGCGGGTGCGCGGCCGCGATGGGCAACGTCGCCGAGAAGGACTCCTGGCAGGTGCACTTCCGCGACACCATGCGGGGCGGCAAGTTCCTCAACAGCTGGCGGATGGCGGAGCTGCACGCCCAGGAGGCGCCCGACCGCGTCTGGGAGCTCGAGACGTGGGGCGCCCTCTTCGACCGCACGGCGGACGGGCGGATCCATCAGCGCAACTTCGGTGGCCACACGTACCCGCGCCTCGCGCACGTCGGCGACCGGACCGGGCTCGAGCTCATCCGCACGCTCCAGCAGCGCATCGTCGCGCTCCAGCAGGCCGACCACGCCGAGACCGGCGACCACGAGTCCCGGCTGCGCGTGTTCGCCGAGTGCACGGTCACCGAGCTGCTGACCGACGGCGGCGCCGTCGCCGGGGCGTTCGGGTACTGGCGCGAGTCCGGCAGGTTCGTGGTGTTCACGGCGCCCGCCGTCGTGCTCGCCACGGGCGGGATCGGGAAGTCGTTCCAGGTGACGTCGAACTCGTGGGAGTACACGGGCGACGGGCAGGCGCTGGCGCTGCGCGCGGGCGCCGACCTCGTCGACATGGAGTTCGTCCAGTTCCACCCGACGGGCATGGTCTGGCCGCCCAGCGTCAAGGGGATCCTCGTGACGGAGGGGGTGCGGGGCGACGGCGGCGTGCTGCGGAACTCCCGCGGGGAGCGGTTCATGTTCGGTTACGTCCCGGACGTGTTCAAGGGCCAGTACGCCCAGACCGAGGACGAGGCGGACCGCTGGTACGACGACCAGGACGCCAACCGCCGCACCCCCGACCTGCTGCCCCGCGACGAGGTGGCCCGGGCGATCAACACCGAGGTGAAGGAGGGTCGCGGCTCGAAGCACGGCGGCGTCCTGCTCGACATCGCGAGCCGCCTGCCCGCCGAGGAGATCAAGCGGCGCCTGCCGTCGATGTACCACCAGTTCAAGGAGCTGGCCGACGTCGACATCACGGCCGAGCCGATGGAGGTCGGCCCCACCTGCCACTACGTGATGGGCGGGATCGACGTCGACCCGGACACCGGCGCCACGGCCGTGCCGGGACTGTTCGCGGCCGGCGAGTGCGCGGGCGGGATGCACGGCTCGAACCGGCTCGGGGGCAACTCGCTGTCCGACCTGCTGGTGTTCGGGCGCCGGGCCGGGATCGGCGCCGCCGACCACGTCGGCGGGCTGGCGGCACGGGGCGGCCGCCGTCCCGCCGTCCACGACGAGGACGTCGACGCGGCCGCCGAGCTCGCCCTCGCGCCGTTCGCCCGGGCGGCCGGCGGCGTGGACGAGGACGGGGCGGCCGGCGAGAACCCGTACGCCCTGCACGCCGACCTGCAGCGGACGATGAACGACCTCGTCGGCATCATCCGCACGGAGGCCGAGATGACCGCCGCCCTCGACCGGCTCGCCGGGCTGCGCGCCCGGCTGCGCGACGTCGTCGTCGAGGGGCACCGGCAGTACAACCCCGGCTGGCACCTGGCCCTGGACCTGCGGAACATGCTCATGGTGGGCGAGGCCGTGGCGTCGTCGGCGCTGCGCCGCACCGAGAGCCGCGGCGGGCACACCCGCGACGACTACCCGACGCTCGACGCGCGATGGCGCCACCGCGTGCTGGTGACGCACACCCGCACCGACGGGCCCGCCGACCCCGTGGTGCCGCGCGTCGCCGTCGACGTGGCCGAGCGGGACCCGATGCGCCCCGACCTGTTCGCGCTGTTCGAGCTGGAGGAGCTGGAGAAGTACTACACGCCGGCCGAGCTGACGGCCCACCCCGAGGGAGGGACACCATGACCGGACCGAGCGACTCGCGCGTCGTCCGGGTCTGGCGGGGCGACGCCGACGACGGTGAGCTGGTGGACTTCCAGGTGGAGGCCCACGAGGGCGAGGTGGTGCTCGACGTGCTCCACCGGATCCAGGCCACCCAGGCGCCCGACCTCGCCATCCGGTGGAACTGCAAGGCCGGCAAGTGCGGGTCGTGCTCGGCGGAGATCAACGGGCGCCCGCGGCTGCTGTGCATGACGCGGATGTCCGTGTTCACGCAGTACGACGAGATCGTGATCACGCCGCTGCGGACCTTCCCCGTGATCCGCGACCTCGTGACCGACGTGTCGTTCAACTACACGAAGGCGCGCGAGATCCCGGCCTTCGTTCCCCCGCCCGGGCTGGGCCCCGGGGAGTACCGGATGGCGCAGGCCGACGTCGAGCGCTCGCAGGAGTTCCGCAAGTGCATCGAGTGCTTCCTGTGCCAGGACGTGTGCCACGTGGTGCGCGACCACGAGGAGAACAAGTCCGCCTTCGCCGGCCCGCGCCACCTCATGCGGGTCGCCGAGCTGGAGATGCACCCGCTCGACACCGCGGACCGCGTGCCCGCCGTCCAGGACCAGCACGGGCTCGGCCTGTGCAACATCACCAAGTGCTGCACCGAGGTCTGCCCGGAGGGCATCAAGATCACGGACAACGCGCTCATCCCGATGAAGGAGCGCGTGGCCGACCGGCGCTACGACCCGCTGGTCTGGCTCGGCCGCACCATCTCGCGCCGCCGCGACTGACGGGGTCCCGCCTGGCAGGATGGGCCCCATGCGCAGCAGCCTCTTCCAGCACACCGAGCCGGAGGGCGAGCCGGGCGCCTTCGTCCTCGCCAACGGCAGGATGCTCAAGGTGGACCTCGCCGGTTCCGGCGGGTTCTTCTACGCCAAGCAGGGGTCGATGGTGGCCTACCAGGGCGACGTCGACTTCGCCTACGAGGGCGCCGGCGGCATGACCAAGCTCTTCAAGAAGGCGTTCACCGGCGAGGGCATGTCGCTGATGAAGGTCTCGGGGAACGGCGACGTCTTCCTCGCCCAGGACGCCGACGAGGTGTTCGTGCTGTACCTGGAGAACGAGAGCGTCACCGTCTCCGGCAGCAACATTCTGGCGTTCGAGAGCACCCTCACCTGGGACATCAACCGCGTCCAGGGCGCGTCGATGCTCAGCGGCGGGCTGTTCAACACCACCTTCACCGGCTCCGGCGCGCTGGCCGTGACCGCCTACGGCACCCCGGTGGTGCTGAACGTCGACGAGCCCACGTACGTCGACATGCAGAGCGTGGTGCTCTGGTCGACGTCGCTCACCAGCACCGTGCGCAAGACGGCCAAGCTCGGCGCCGCCATCGGCCGCGGCTCCGGCGAGGCCTACCAGCTCGGGCTCACCGGGCAGGGGATCGTCGTGGTGCAGGCCTCCGAGGGCCACCCGCTGCCCAACCAGAGCTGACGGCGCAGGCTCAGCGCGGCGCGAGCACCTCGACCCGGTTGCCCGCGCCGTCGCGGGTGTGGAACCGCAGGTACCCGGCGAACGACTCGCGCTCGGTGCGGTCGACGGCGAAGCCCAGCGCCTCGAGCCGGTCCGCCGTCGCGTCCAGGGCCGCGACGTCGTCGACCACCAGCGCCGGGTGCGCCTTGCGCGCCGGGGCGAACGGATCCTCCACGCCCACGTGGACCTCGGCGACGACCGCTCCGCCCGGCCCGTACCCGCGGAACCAGCAGCCGCCTCGGCCCGCCAGCTCCGGCGGCTTGGCCACCTCGGTCAGCCCCAGGCCCGCGCCGTAGAACGCACGGGCGGCGTCCTCCCCGCCCGTGGGGCAGGCCACCTGCACATGATGGAGTCGCACGGCTCCCCCTCGTCGAAGTATCTCGACGTCAAGATATCCGGTCGCGGGCCCGCTCCCGGCGGCGGCGCTCCGCGGCGGCGCGGACCGCCAGCCCGCCGCCGATGAAGATCGGCGCCATCACGGCGAACCGGCCGAGCGAGGAGATCCCCGGGGCGAACGTCTCGACGAGGTACGTCGCGGCCACCACCACCGCCACGAAGACCAGCCCGACCCCCAGCACGCGCACGTCGTCAGCGCTCCAGGAGCCAGCTGGCCGCGCGGCGGAGCAGCTCGGCATGGGACGGCGAGTCGTAGGCGCGGACGTCGTGGCCGAGGCCGGAATAGACGGTGCGGCCGCCGTGGGCCTCGGCGACCCAGACGGCGGGGTGGCGCTCGCCGTCGTCGTCGGCCACCCAGCCCAGCACCTGCGTCGACGGCCCCACGCGCAGGCGGCAGTAGCGCTCGTCGTCGACCTCGACGGCGCCGAACCCCTCGGTGATCGGGTGCGCACCCGCCGCGAGCCCCACCGTCGCCGGGCCGAACGGCGGGTGGTACGACGTTCCCGGCACCCACCGGCCGCCGAGCACCTCCTCCCACTCGGGGCGGTCGCCGAACGCGTTGGCCGCCTGGTGCACGGCGAGGATGCGCCCGCCCGAGCGAGCCCAGGCGTCCAGGCGTGCGTGGAACGGTGCCCAGGCCGCGTCGTCGGGGCCGATCCCGGCCTCCCGCAGGCCGGGCCACGGGCTGCCGGCGTTGACCACGAGCAGGTCGACGTCGTCCAGGTCGTCCAGCGCGTCGGGGAACGTCGAGCGCACGACGACGTCCGGGGCGTCCGTCCCGAGGTCCAGGCCGGAGAGCACCAGCGCCAGCCGGTACGAGGTGGCCGCGTGGTCGTGCCAGGGGTCCTCGTGGCGGCCGCGGCCGGCGAGGATCAGGATGCGCGTCGTCGTCACGGGGACCCATCCTGCCCGCCGGTCCCTGCCCACGGCCACCGATCGATCACGAACGGTCGGACCGGTCGGACCTCAGCCCGCGACGAGCCGGACGAGCGCCTCGACCCGGCCGTCGTCGTTCCCGGCGGAGAGGCGGCCGGCCCGGTACAGGGCAGCGAGGCCGTGCACGGACCCCCAGAGCACCTCGGCCGCCGTCGCGACGTCGTCCGGCGGCGACTCGAGCCCGGACAGCGTGCCCGCGATGGCGTCGAAGCCCGCCCGCACGACCGCCGGCGTGTCGTCCGACGCGAACGGGATGACGACGGACAGCAGGAACATCGCGTCGTAGGTCGCCGGGTTCCGCGCGGCGAAGTCCAGGTACGCCGTGACGAGCGCGCGCACCCGTTCGGCGTCGGTCCCCGCCGCTCCGAGCGCCGACGGCGAGAGCTCGGCCGCGAGCTCCTCGAAGCCGACGAGCGCGACGGCGGTGACGATCTCCGTCCGCCCCTGCGGGAAGTGGCCGTAGAGCACGGGCTGGCTGTACTCGATCGCGTCCGCGAGGCGCCGGGTCGTCACGGCCTCCCAGCCGTGCTCCTCGGCGAGCTCGCGGGCCGCGGCGACGATCCGCTCCCTGCGCTCCTCGACCTGACGGGCTCGGCGTGCTGCGGCGGGAGACGTCATGCGTCGACCCTAGCACTGCTAGCAGGTCGCTGATATGTTCTCTAGCACTGCTAGATCTAGCGGTGCTAACCAGAGGGAGCGTGGGTCATGGAGTGGTTGCCGATCGTCGCCGTGGTCGTCGTCGGGCTGATGGTGGGGGTGGAGCTGTCGGTCGCGTTCGTGATGAACCCGATCTTCGACGGCCTGCCCGAGAACGCCGGGATCTCGGCCCGCAGCCATGGCGGCCGCATGCTCGGGCGTGTCATGCCGTTCTGGTACATCGGCTCGATGCTCCTGGTCGCCGGAGCGGCCCTGGTGTCGACGGGCACGGCGGCGCTCGCCTGGGCCGCGGTGGCCCTGCTCCTGGTCAGCGTGATCATGTCGGTCGCGCTGCTGGTCCCGATCAACGACCGGGGGAAGACGTGGACCCCCGAGACCGCCCCGGCCGACTGGCGCGAGCAGCTGGCCAGGTGGGACCGCCTGCACCTGGTGCGCCTGGCCGTGATCGTCGCCGCGTTCGTGCTCGTGACGGTGGCCGCCGCCCGGTGACCGCACCCGAGGTCGTCGGGCCGGTCACGCCTCCAGCAGCACCGCCGAGCCCTGGCCCCCACCGCCGCACAGCGCGGCGGCGCCCAGGGACCCCGGCCCGAGCAGCTGGAGGCGCCGGGCCAGGTGCCCCACGACCCGTGCGCCGGACGCCCCGATCGGGTGGCCCAGCGCGATGGCGCCGCCGTGCGCGTTCACCAGCTCGGGGTCCAGACCGAGCATGTCCACCGACGCGAGCACCACGGCTGCGAAGGCCTCGTTGATCTCGGCGGCGGCGAGGTCGCGCGGCGTCACGCCCGCCCGTTCGCACGCCGTCGTGATCGCGTGGGCCGGCTGCGCGTGCAGGCCCACGTCCGGGCCCGCGACGAGAGCGTGCGACCGCACCCGCACGCCGGTCAGCCCGCGGGCCTGGGCGACGTCGTCCGCCACGAGCACCAGCGCCGCCGCGCCGTCGGAGATCTGCGACGCGTTCCCCGCGGTGATCGTGCCGTCCTCCCGGAACGCCGGCCGCAGCCGCGCCAGTCCGTCGAGCGTGGAGTCCGGCCGCACGCCGTCGTCGGTGTCCACGCGCACGGTGCCGCGGCGCCCCTGCACGTCGTAGGGCGCGATCTCCTCGGCGAGCAGCTCGGCCGCCTTGGCCGCGCGCGTGTGCGACGCCACGGCCAGCGCGTCCTGCGCCTCCCGCGTGTTCCAGGGCGCGGCCGCCATCGACTCGCCGTGCCGCTCCGTGCTCAGCCCCATGGAGTCGCGCTCGAAGGCGTCCGTCAGGCCGTCGTGCGCCATCGTGTCGATCAGCTCGACCGGCCCGAACTTCTGCCCGGCCCGCGAGCCGACCCACGCGTGCGGGGCGAGCGTCATCGACTCCATGCCGACCACCGCCACGACCCGCGCCTCCCCGCCCGCGATCAGCCGGTGCGCCTGCACCACGGCCTCGGCTCCCGACAGGCAGACGGCGTTGAGCGTCACGGCCGGCACGGTCATCGGCACCCCCGCCCCGACGCCCGCCTGCCGGGCAGGGTTCTGCCCCGCGCCGCCCTGCAGCACCTGGCCGCCCACGACGACGTCCACCTCGCCCGGCTCGACGCCCGCCGCCGCGAGCGCCCCCGCCAGCGCGTGCGCGCCCAGCGCCGTCGCCGGCACGGACGCGAACGCCCCGTTCGAGCGCACGAACGGCGTGCGCCGGTATCCCGCGATCACGGTCATCGCTGTCCCTCCTCCGTCACGGCCGGCGAGCCGTCGCCCGTCCCGGCCTCGTCCTCCAGCTCGACGACCACCTCGGCCTCGGTGGCCTCGCGCACCTCGTCCACCGTCACGCCGGGCGCGAGCCGGCGCAGCACGAACGCGGCCTCCAGGCCGTTGTCCCTCACGTCGAGGACGGCGCGGTCGGTGACGATCCGGTCGACCACCCCCTCGCCCGTGAGCGGCAGCGTGCAGCGCCGGCGCAGCTTGGGCGTCCCGTCGCGGGCCACGTGGTCCATGAGGGCGACGATGCGCTGCGCCCCGACCACGAGGTCCATGGCGCCGCCCATGCCCTTGACGAGCTTGCCGGGCACCGTCCAGCTCGCCAGGTCGCCGGTGGCCGACACCTGCAGCGCGCCGAGGATCGCGATGTCGATGTGCCCGCCGCGGATCATCGCGAACGACGCGGCCGCGTCGAAGTAGCTGGCCCCCGGCACCGCCGTGACGGTCTGCTTGCCGGCGTTGATCAGGTCCGCGTCCTCGGTGCCCTCCACGGGGAACGGGCCGATGCCGAGCAGCCCGTTCTCGCTCTGCAGCGTGATGCCGACCCCCGGCGGCAGGTGGTTCGCCACCAGCGTCGGGATGCCGATGCCGAGGTTGACGTAGTCGCCGTCGCGCAGCTCGCCCGCCGCCACGGCCGCCATCTCGTCGCGCGTCCAGGTCATGCCGCACCCCCCGCCGTCGTCGCCGTCGTCGCCGCGTCGGCCGTGTCCTGCGCCGGGTGCTGTGCCGGGCGCACCGTGCGCTGCTCGATGTCCTTCACCCGCTCGCGCGCCAGCACCAGCCGGTGCGTGTAGATGCCCGGCGTCACGACGACGTCCGGGTCGATGGGCTCGTCGGTGATCTCCTCCGCCTCGACGACGGACACGCGCCCCGCCGTCGCGATCACGGGGTTGAAGTTGCGCGCCGTGAACCGGTAGACGAGGTTGCCGAACCGGTCCGCGCGCCGGGCGTGCACCAGCGACAGGTCGGCCACGACGGCCCGCTCCAGCACGTACCGGCGGCCGTCGATCTCGTCCACCGGCTTGCCTTCCGCCACCGGCGTGCCCACGCCCGTCGCGGTGTAGAACGCGGGGATGCCCGCGCCGCCGGCGCGCAGCCGCTCGGCGAGCGTGCCCTGCGGCACGAACTCGACCTCGAGCACCCCGTCGAGGTACTGCTGCGCGAACAGCTTGTTCTCCCCCACGTACGAGGCGAGCACCCGCCGCACCTGGTCGTTCTCCAGCAGGATGCCGAGGCCCTTGCCGTCCACGCCCATGTTGTTGGAGACGATCGTGAGGTCCTTGACCCCGGAGTCGCGCACCGCCTCGATGAGGTCGTTCGGGTTGCCGCTCAGGCCGAACCCGCCGACGGCGATCGTCATCCCGTCGTGCAGCAGGCCGTCCAGCGCGGCCACGGCGCTGGGCTGCAGCCGGTCCGTGGTCCTCGTCATCGTCGTCCCCCGTTCTCCTCGACCGTACGTCCGCCGGCGGGTCCGCCGGGAGCCCCTTCGTCGTCCTCGGCGCCCTGACCACCCTGCCCCGACTCCTCCGCCCGGCGCAGCACCGCCTCGGCGTGCCGCAGCAGCGGCGCGTCGACCATCTGCCCGCCCACGGTGAGCACCCCGGAGTCGGCCGAGGCACCCGGGGGAAGGGCGGCGAGCGCCTCCGCCCGCCCGGTCGCGGCGGCGAGCACCTCGCGGGCCCGCTCCACCTCCGCCTCCGACGGCGAGAAGGCCGCGCGCACCACGGCCACGTGGCTCGGGTGCACGCACAGCGACCCGACGAACCCGCTCGCCGCCGCGTCCTGCGCCTCGGCCCGCAGCCCGGCGAGGTCGTCGAGCTCCAGATGGACGGCGTCGATCGCCGCCTTGCCCGCCGCGCCGGCGGCCAGCAGGACGGCGGACCGGGCGTGCCGCGCGACGTCGCGGTACCCGCCGTCCGGCCGGCGGCTGGACGTGCCGTGCAGCGAGGCGACCAGGTCCTCGGCCCCCCAGGCGAGCGCGACGACGTCCGGCCGGGCGGCCAGCGCGGGAGCGGCGAGCACGCCCGCCGCCGTCTCGCACAGGGCGACCACGGCGTACGGCCCGCCGTCCGGCGCGAGCAGCGGGCCCACGAACCGGCCGTCCGCCTTGGGCAGCATCACCGTGCGGTACGGCGTGCGCGCGAGGGCGGCGAGGTCGGCGTCGTGGTCAGGGGTGCCGACCGCGTTGACGCGCACGATCACGCGCGCGGGGTCGAGGGCCGTGTCGGCCAGCGCCTGGCGGGCCGCCTCCTTGCGCCCGGGCGCGACCGCGTCCTCCAGGTCGAGGATCGCGGCGTCGGCGCGGTCCAGGGCCTTGGCGAACCGGTCCGGCCGGTCGGCGGGGCAGAACAGCAGCGCCGGCCCGAGCGCGAACGGTGCCGGGTTCACAGCAACCCCCCGCCGTGCTCGCTCTCCCGCTTGTGCTCGTGCTCCTCGTGCCCCTCGCGCGTCCAGACGAGCACCGTGCGCAGGGCCCGCGCCACGACGTCGCCGTCCTGGTTGCGCCCCACGTGCTCGAGGGTCACGACGCCGGTGCCCGGGCGCGAGCGCGAGAGGCGCCGGTCGGTCACCGTCGTCTCGCCGTAGAGGGTGTCGCCGTGGAACATCGGGTGCGGGAACGTCACCTCCGTGAAGCCGAGGTTCGCCACGATCGTCCCCCGGGTCAGGTGCGCCACCGACAGCCCCACGAGCGTGGCCAGCGTGAGCATCGAGTTCACCAGCGGCCGGCCGAACGGCTGCGTCGCCGCCCACGCCGCGTCCAGGTGCAGCCCCTGGGGGTTCATCGTGACGGTCGTGAACAGCACGTCGTCCGCCTCCGTCATCGTGCGCCCCGGCCGGTGCACGTAGCGCACCTCCGGCTCGAGCTCGTCGTAGTACAGCCCACGCTGGACCTCGTCACGCATCTCGCGCGCTCCTTCCCGTGCCGGTCATGACGCCAGCCCCAGGTCGCGGGCGAGGATCATCAGCTGGACCTCGGTGGTGCCCTCGCCGACCTCGAGGATCTTCGAGTCCCGGTAGTGCCGCGCCACCGGGTTCTCGTTGAGGAAGCCGTAGCCGCCGAAGATCTGCGACGCGTCCCGCGCGTTCGCCATCGCCGCCTCCCCGCCCACGAGCTTCGCCACCGACGCCTCCGCCTTGAACGGCTTGCCGTGCACCTGCTTGAGCGCGGCGTCCAGCCAGCACAGCCGGGCGGAGTGCACGCGCGCCTGCATGCGGGCCAGCGTGAACGCGATGTGCTGATTGCTCCCGATGGCGTGCCCGAAGACGCGGCGCTCCTTCGCGTAGCGCAGCGCCTCCTCCAGGCAGCCCTGCGCGGCGCCGGTCGCCAGCGCCGCGAAGGCGATGCGCCCCTCGTCCAGCGCCCGCAGAAAGTTCGCGTAGCCGCGTCCGCGCTCGCCGAGCAGGTTCGCCGCGGGGACGCGCACGCTGTCGAGGGTCAGCGGGTGCGTGTCCGAGGTGTGCCAGCCGACCTTGTCGTAGGCCGGCCCCACGACCAGGCCCGGCGTGCCCGAGGGCACCAGGAACGACGACAGCTCCGGCTGGTCCGACCCGTCCTCGCCGCGGCGCCGCCCCGTCACCGCGGTGACCGTGATGACGCTGGTGATGGGCGTGCCGGAGTTGGTGATGAACTGCTTGGAGCCGTCGATCACCCACTCGCCCGCGCCGTCGGGCCCCACGCCCTCCTCCAGGCGCGCCGTGGTGCGGGTGGCGCCCGCGTCCGACCCGGCGCCGGCCTCCGTGAGGCCGAACGCGGCGAGCGCACGGCCGGTCACGAGGTCCGGCAGCCAGCGCTGCTTCTGCTCCTCGGTGCCGTGCCGGAAGATCGGCATGATCCCCAGGCCGACGCCCGCCTCCAGCGTCACCGCGATCGACTGGTCCACGCGCGCGAGCGCCTCGACCGCGAGGCACAGCGACACGTAGTCCTTGCCCTGCCCGCCCACGTCCACCGGGAACGGCAGCCCGAACAGCCCGAGCTCGCCCATCTGCGCGATGATCTCCACCGGCAGGCGGCGCTCCGTGTCGTACCCGTAGGCGGCAGGTGCCACCACCTGGTCGGCGAACTCGCGGACCACCTGGCTGAGCTTCCGCTGCTCGTCGGTGAGCACGGTGGACTGGGACTCGCTGATCATGACGCTCCTCGGGTGGCTGGGTCTGCCTGGGGGTGCGCTGCCGCCGCGGCGGGGTGTGCCGGGTCGGGAGCGGGCTCGGACGCCGCGCCGTCGGGGTCGACGGCGGGCGGGGGGTCCGTCTCGACGACGGACGGCGGGTGGACGACGGCGACGACCTGGTCGAGGCGCACCTGGTCGCCGGCGCGCACGTCGAGCCGGACGACCCCGGCGACGGGCGCGAGCAGCGGGTGCTCCATCTTCATCGCCTCGACGACGACGACGGGCTGGCCCGCGGCGACGACGTCGCCGTCCGCGACGGGGACGTCGGACACGGTGCCGGGCATCGCCACACGGACGGGCGCCTGCGCGACGCCGTGCGCCGCGCCGTCGCCGGCCGCCGCCCGCTCCGCGCGCCGCCGGGCGGAACGCGCCGCCCGGTCGACCACCGTGAACGCCGCCGCCCGCCCGTCCACGTGCACCCACACCACCGCCGGCGTCGGGGGGGGGGGGGGGGGGGGGGGGGGGGGGGGGGGGGGGGGGGG
>JALQCY010000001.1:708063-965352 GCA_023241745.1 Isoptericola peretonis
CGATTTCGGGGACTATTCGGTCGCGAATAGTCCCCGAAATCGCGCCCACAACACGTCGGGTGACGCCGTCGGAGGTGAACAGGTGGGTGTCGGCACCGCGTGCGTCGGACGGGACCGGGCACAGGGACGCGGCGACGGGATCGCCGTCGCCGGCCACGACCACGGCGTCGCCGGGGGTGCCGGTGACCGTCAGCTCGTGCTCGGTGCCCGTCGCGTCGACGAGCAGCACGCGGCGGGGCGCGGGCGGGGCGTTGAGGCGCCAGCCGTCGGCGGCCCACGGCCCCGCGGGCACCGGGCCGCCCGCCGACGGGTCGGCCGGCGCCAGTGCCAGCAGCGCCGCCGCGACCAGCGGCGAGGTCGCGACGGGCTCGACCGGCGAGGCGCCGGCCTGCGCGGCGACGAACCGGTCGATGAGGCCGGTGTCGAGGAGGCCGGCGCGCACGTCGTCGTCGGCCAGCAGGTCGCGCAGGAAGCCGGCGTTGGTCTCGACGCCCAGGACGACGACGTCGGCGAGCAGGCCGTCGAGGCGGTCGATCGCCTCGGCCCGGGTGGGCGCCCAGGCGACCGCCTTGGCGAGCATCGGGTCGTAGTCGCCCGTCACCTCCGCGCCGGGGAGCAGACCGCTGTCGAGACGCAGGGGCGAGGCCCCGGGACCGGCCGCGACGCCGGCGTCGTCGTAGTGCAGCACCCGGCCGGCGGCGGGCAGGAAGCCGCGGGCGGGCGACTCGGCGTACAGCCGCGCCTCGACGGCGTGCCCGTCGAGGCGCACCTCCTCCTGCCGGAGCGCGAGCGGCTCCCCCGCCGCGACGCGCAGCTGGTGCTCCACGAGGTCCAGCCCGGTGACCAGCTCGGTGACCGGGTGCTCCACCTGCAGCCGCGTGTTCATCTCGATGAACCAGAACTGGGCGGGGTCGTCGCCCGCCACGAGGAACTCCACGGTGCCCGCGCCGACGTAGCCGACCGACCGCGCGACGGCGCAGGCGGCCTCCCCGATCCGCGCCCGGGTGGCGTCGTCCACGACGGGCGACGGGGCCTCCTCGACGACCTTCTGGTGGCGGCGCTGCAGCGTGCACTCGCGCTCGCCCAGGTGCACGACGCTGCCATGGGTGTCGGCCAGCACCTGCACCTCGATGTGCCGCGGCCGCTCGACGAGCCGCTCGAGCAGCAGCCCGTCGTCCCCGAACGACGCCGCCGCCACGCGGCGTGCTGAGGACAGCGCGCCGGGCAGCTCGTCCGCCGCGCGCACCACGACCATCCCCTTGCCGCCGCCGCCCGCGACGGGCTTGACCAGCAGCGGGAAGCCGACGTCGTCCGCGGCCGCGGCCAGCGCGTCGTCGCCCAGCCCGTCCTCCAGCGTGCCCGGGAGCACGGGCACCCCGTGGCCGGCGACGAGCCGCTTGGCGGCGGCCTTGTCCGCCATCGTCTCCACCGCCCTCACGGGCGGCCCGACGAAGACGATCCCCGCCCGCTCGCACGCGCGCGCCAGCGCGGGGTTCTCGGACAGGAAGCCGTAGCCGGGGTGGATCGCGTCGGCGCCGGTCGCGACGGCGGCCGCGACCACCGCCTCGACGTCGAGGTAGCTCTGCGCCGCGGGGGCGGGGCCGAGACGGACGGCGACGTCGGCCTCGCGCACGTGGCGGGCGTCCGCATCGGCGTCCGAGTACACGGCCACCGAGCGGATGCCGAGGCGGCGCAGGGTGCCGATGACGCGGCAGGCGATCTCGCCCCGGTTGGCGACGAGCACGGTGGTGAACGGCCGGGAAGTCATCGCCCTCACATCCGGAAGAGCCCGAAGCGGGGGCTCTGGGTCGGCGTCGTGTCGTCGGGACCGGGCAGCGGCGTGCGGGCGACCACGCCCAGCGCCAGGCCGAGCACGCGGCGGGTGTCGGGCGGGTCGACGATGCCGTCGTCCCACAGGCGCGACGTGGCGTGGTACGGGTCGCCGGCCGCCTCGTAGCCGTCGCGGATCTCCGCGCGGAACGACTCCTCCTCGCTCGCGTCCCACTCCTCGCCGCGGCGCGCGAGCTGGTCGCGCTTGACGGTCGCGAGCACCGACGACGCCTGCGCGCCGCCCATCACGGAGATCCGCGAGCCGGGCCACGACCACAGGAACCGGGGCGAGTACGCCCGCCCGCACATCGCGTAGTTCCCGGCCCCGAACGAGCCGCCCACGATCACGGTCAGCTTGGGCACCCGGGTGGTCGCGACGGCCGTGACCATCTTGGCGCCGTCCTTGGCGATGCCCCCGGCCTCCGCGTCGCGCCCCACCATGAACCCCGAGATGTTCTGCAGGAACAGCAGGGGGATGCCGCGCTGGTCGCACAGCTCGACGAAGTGCGCGCCCTTGAGCGCGGACTCGCGGAACAGCACGCCCGCGTTGGCCAGCACCCCCACCGGGTGGCCGTGGATGCGCGCGAACCCGGTGACCAGCGTGGTGCCGTACTCGGGCTTGAACTCGTGCAGCTCGCTGCCGTCGACGAGCCGGGCGATCACCTCGCGCGGGTCGTACTGCTGCTGCACGTCCACCGGCACGGCGGCGTACAGGCCCTCGGGGTCCACCAGCGGCTCGCGGGACGGCGCCACGTGCCACGCGGGCTCCGGGTCGGGCGGGAGGGTGGCGACGATGTCGCGCACGATGTCGAGCGCGTGCTCGTCGTCCTCGGCGAGGTGGTCGGCGACGCCGGAGCGCTGCGCGTGCAGCTCGCCGCCGCCCAGCTCCTCCGCCGTGACGTCCTCGCCGATGGCCGCCTTCACCAGCGGCGGCCCGCCCAGGAAGATCGTGCCCTGGCCCCGCACGATGACGGTCTCGTCGCTCATCGCCGGCACGTAGGCCCCGCCCGCGGTGCACGAGCCCAGCACCGCGGAGATCTGCGGGACCCGCGCCGCCGACAGCCTCGCCTGGTGGTAGAAGATCCGCCCGAAGTGGTCGCGGTCCGGGAACACCTCGTCCTGCCGCGGCAGGAAGGCGCCCCCCGAGTCCACGAGGTACACGCAGGGCAGCCGGTTCTCGAGCGCGATCTCCTGCGCCCGCAGGTGCTTCTTCACGGTGAGCGGGTGGTAGGTGCCGCCCTTGACAGTCGCGTCGTTGCAGACCACCATCACCTGCCGCCCGCTCACCAGCCCGATGCCGGCGATGACTCCCGCG
This sequence comes from Isoptericola peretonis, assembly GCA_023241745.1. GTDB lineage: Bacteria > Actinomycetota > Actinomycetes > Actinomycetales > Cellulomonadaceae > Isoptericola > Isoptericola peretonis. Next base: position 711,209 of record JALQCY010000001.1, read on the forward strand.
CCCGGCCACGCCCCGACCTCGCCGAGCCCGGCGGCCCCGCCCGCGTCCACGCCGTACGCCGCCAACGGCGCGACCTCGAGGAATGGGCTGCCCTCGTCCAGCAGCCGCGCCACCCGGTCGCGGGGCAGCAGCTTGCCGCGCGACGTGTGCTGGTCGCGGGCTCGCTCCGTGCCGCCGAGCGCGGCGACGGCGGTGCGCTCGCGCAGGCGGTCCGCGAGCGCCCGCTGCGCCTCCTCGTTGCCGCGGGCGGCGTCGGCGCGGGGGTCGACGGCGGAGGCGAGGAGGGTCATGACGCCTCGCCCTCGGCGGTCGGGCCGTCGCCGCCGAGCAGCAGGGCGAGCGCCGGGTCGGCGAGCACCGCCCCGAGGTCGGCGAGGAACCGGGCGCCCTGCTCGCCGTCCACCACGCGGTGGTCGAACGTGAGGCTGAGCGTCGTCACCTGCCGCAGCGCCACCGCGCCGTCGTGCTCCCACGGCCTGCGGGCCACCTGCCCGACGCCGAGGATCGCCGGCTCGCCCGGGTTGAGGATCGGCGTGCCGGCGTCGACCCCGAAGACGCCGATGTTGGTGAGCGTCAGCGTGCCGCCGGTCAGCCGCTCGGGGGCAGTGCGGCCGGCGCGGGCCGTGGTCGTGAGCTCGGCGAGCGCGGCGGCGAGCCCGGTGAGGGAGAGCGTGTCCGCGGCGGGGACGTGCGGCACGACCAGCCCGCGGTCGGTCGCCACGGCGATGCCGAGGTTCACGTGCGCGGGACGGACGATCTCCGCCTCGCCGCCCGGGAGGTCCACCCAGCGTCCGGTGAGCGCCCGGTGGGTGGGCAGCAGCGCGCACACGGCCCGCGCGACCAGCGCGAGGACGGTGATCCGCTGCCCGCCCGCCATCGGGTGGGTCTTGAGGCGCGCCAGCAGCTCCATGCTCGCCGTGACGTCCACGGTGAGGAACACCGACGCCTGCGGGGCCGCCGCGCTGGCGACCATCGCCGCCGCCGTGTGCTTGCGCACCCCGCGCACGGGCGTGCGCTCCTCGCGTGCCGCGCCCGTCGTCGTCGTGCCCGTCGTCGTGCCCGGTGCGGCGGACGCCGCGGGAGCCGACGCCGCCTCGACGTCCTCCCGGGTGATCCTGCCGTGCGGGCCGGTCCCCGCGATCGTCGCGAGGTCGAGACCGCGCTGCCGCGCGAGCGCCCGCACCACGGGCGTCGAGCGCGGCCGCTCGCCCGCCCCGCCGCCGGCCGGGCTCGTCGACACCCGGGCCTCGACCGGCTCGGCCGGCGGGGTGGGTGCGGACCGCCGCCGCCGCGCCGGGCGTCCCGTGCGCTCGGGGCGTGCGCCGTACCCGACGAGGTTCGGCTCGGGGCCGTCCTCGCCGGTCGGTCCGGTCGCGACCCCGTTCGGGGTCTCGTCGGGCTCGACGGGCGGAGCGGTCTCGGCCGGCGACCCGTCGGACAGGTCGAAGGTGACCAGCGGCTCGCCGACCTCGACGGTCTGCCCCTCCTCGGCGTGCAGCACGCGCACGACGCCCGCGCACGGCGACGGCAGCTCGACCAGCGCCTTGGCGGTCTCCACCTCCGCGATCACCTGGTTGAGCTGGACGGCGTCGCCCACCGCCACCCGCCACTCCACGACCTCGGACTCGGTGAGCCCCTCGCCCAGGTCCGGCAGCCGGAACTCGCGCGTCGCCATCATGCTCCCACCTCCACGCCCGCGGTCGCACCGCTGCCGGACGGGGCCCGCCCCAGCACGCGGTCCACGCCGTCGAGCACGCGGTCGAGGTCGGGCACCTGGTTCGTCTCGAGCTTGGCCGGCGGGTACGGGATGTCGTAGCCGGTGACCCGGACGGGCGGCGCCTCGAGGAACTCGAAGCAGCGCTCGGTCACGACGCTCGCGATCTCCGCGCCCACCCCGGCCTGCCGGGGCCCCTCGTGCAGGACGACGAGTCGCCCGGTGCGCCGCACGGACGCGGCGATCGTGTCGTGGTCGATCGGGGACAGCGAGCGCAGGTCGATCACCTCGATCGACGTCCCCTCGTCGGAGGCCGCGACGGCGGCGTCCAGCGCGGTCGCGACGTGCGAGCCGAACGTCACGAGCGTGACGTCGTCACCCGGCGCGACGACGCGCGCCGTCCCCATCGGCGGGGCGTCGTCGAGCGGCAGGTCCGGGTCCACCTCGCCCTTGACGTGGTAGCGGCGCTTGGGCTCGAAGAAGACGACCGGGTCGTCGCAGGCGATCGCCTGGCGCAGCACCGTCGCGGCGTCCTGCGGGGTGGCCACCGAGACGACGCGCAGCCCGGCGGTGTGCACGAAGTACGCCTCGGGCGACTCCGAGTGGTGCTCCGCGGCGCCGATGCCGCCCGCCACCGGGATGCGGATGGTCACGGGCAGCTTCACCGCCCCGTTCGTGCGGGCATGCATCTTGGCGAGCTGGCTGACGATCTGGTCGAACGCCACGTACACGAAGCCGTCGAACTGGATCTCCACCACCGGTCGGTAGCCGCGGTACGCCAGCCCGACGGCGGTGCCGAGGATGCCGGACTCCGCGAGCGGCGTGTCCACCACGCGGCGGGGGCCGAACTCGGCCTGCAGGCCGTCGGTCACGCGGTACACGCCGCCGAGGCGGCCGATGTCCTCCCCGAGCACCATGACGGTCGGGTCGTCGGTCATCGCGCGGCGCAGGCCGGCGCCGAGCGCCTTGGCGAGGGTGAGCGTCTGGGTGGTCATCGGTCGGCCCCCTGTGCGGCACGGTCGGTCGTGGTGGTGCCGGTCGTGGTGGTGCCGGTCGCGTCGGCGAAGCCCTCGAGGTACGCCGCGTGCTCGGCGCGCTCGGCCGCCACCGTCGGGTGCGGCTCGGCGTAGACGTGGTCGAAGACGCTCAGCGGCGTCGGGTCCTCGATGGCGACGACGCCGGCCCGCAGCTCGGCGGCCACGGCGTCGGCGGCCTCGCGCACGCGTGCCTCGTCGTCGTCCGTGAGCAGGCCGCCCGCCCGCAGGTAGGCGGCGAGGCGCGCGATCGGGTCGCGCTCGGCCCAGGCGTCCAGCTCCGACGCGTCGCGGTAGCGTGTCGGGTCGTCCGCGGTGGTGTGCGGGCCCATGCGGTAGGTCACCGCCTCGACGAACGTGGGGCCTCCGCCCGTCCGGGCACGGTGCAGCGCCTCGCGGGTCACGGCGAGGACGGCGAGGACGTCGTTGCCGTCCACCCGCACCCCCGGCACGCCGAAGCCCGACGCCCGCTGCACCAGCGGCACAGGGGACTGCAGCGTCACCGGCTCGGAGATCGCCCACTGGTTGTTCTGGCAGAAGAGCACGTACGGCACCTGCCAGGTGGCGGCGAAGACGAACGCCTCGTTGACGTCGCCCTGGCTCATCGCGCCGTCCCCGACGTACGCCACGGCGGCGGGCGTCCCGTCGTCGGAGCTCCCGGTGACGGGCGCGACGACTCCGCGCTCCACGTCGGCCTGGATGCCCAGCGCGTAGCCCACCCCGTGCAGCGCCTGCGCACCGATGATGACCTGCGGCGTCGCCATGCCCACGGAGTAGGGGTCCCAGCCCGAGGCCGTGACCCCCCTCCACACGCGCAGCAGGTCCACCGGAGTGACGCCACGACGCCGCGCGACCGCGTGCTCGCGGTAGCTGGAGAAGACGAAGTCGTCGTCCCGCAGCGCCGTCGCCGAGCCCACCTGCGCGGCCTCCTGACCCTGCAACGGCGGCCACAGGGCGAGCTCGCCCTGGCGTTGCAGCGCCGTCGCCTCGGCGTCGATGCGCCGCGCGACGACCATGTCCTCGTACAGACCGAGCAGCGTCGCGCGGGCCTCCTGGTCGCCCGCGTCGACGTCCGTCAGCCACCGGTCGAGCGCCGGGTCGGGATGCCGGACGCCCTTCTCGTCGAGCACCCCGACGGTCCGTGCGGCGCCGCCGCCCCACCCGTCGTCCGTGCTGCCTGCCGTCGTGCCGTCCGTCGTACCGGACGCCGTCTCCGTCCGCGCTCCGCCCGCTCGTGACAGGTCGTCGCGCGACGTCGAACCCATGGTGCTGGGCATCGTCGCCTCACCTCGCGTGTCGCCGGATGCTCCTCGTCGAGCCCCGGATACCGCGAACGTAACGCCGCTCACAGACCGCGGCCAGCACCTCGCGACGCGCTGTGCAGAGTGCTCAGCCCCCCGCCGTTACGCTGGTCGATGTGCGCAGCTACGACGCCGTGGACCTGAGCCTTCTGACGGCGCTCACCGACGACCCGAGGGCCACGATCGCCGCCCTGGCGGAACGCCTGCGCCTGTCGCGGAACACCGTGCACGCCCGGATGGCGCGGCTGGAGGAGTCCGGCGCGTTCCTCGACTTCGACCGCCGCATCAACCCGCAGTTCCTGGGCCACCCGCTCACCGCGTTCCTCGAGGTGGAGGTGCGGCAGAAGGAGCTGGGCCGCATCGTCGACGCGCTGGTCGAGATCCCCGAGGTCGTGCAGGCCTTCGGCCGCAGCGGCACCGCCGACCTGCGCGTCCAGGTGGTGTGCCGCGACACCGACCACCTGTTCCGCATCGACGCCGCCATCCTCGCCATCGACGGCGTGGAGCGCACCGAGACGTCGCTGTCCATGGGCGAGCTCATCCCCTACCGCATCCGGCCCCTCATCGAGACCGCCCGCCACACCCTCTGACCGGCGCTCACCACCCCTGCCGGTCTCCGACCCCTTCGAGCATGCGATCCGTACCGCCAATCGTCCGGATGACGGTACAGATCGCGTTCTCGAAGGGGGCTTCGGCGGTCAGGGGCGCCAGCGGACGACGACGTCGGCGCCCTCGCGCGTCGCCGCGATCAGCTCCGCGTTGGCCTGGTCCGACCCGCGCGACCAGCGTCGGGCGTCCTCCCTGCTCTTGCCGAAGGCGTGGTGCCGCTCCTCCAGCCGGGCGAGGCGGACGTCGTCGGGAACGTCGACGTACCAGACCTCGGTCATCCGGGCCCGCGCGTCGGGCCAGGCGCCCGTCGTCGCGAGCAGGTAGTTCCCCTCCGTCACGACCAGCGGCACGTCGGCGGGCACGGCCACCCCGGCTGCGACGGGCTCCTCGATCTCCCGCCGGAACACCGGCGCGTACACCGGCGGGTCGCCGGGGCGGGCGTCGGCGAGGCGGGCGACCAGCGCGGCGTACCCGGCATCATCGAACGTGTCGATCGCGCCCTTGCGCCCGCGCCGGCCGAGGTCGGCCAGGACGGCGTTCGACAGGTGGTAGCCGTCCATCCCCACCTCGACGGCGAGCTCCGGGCCGAGCACGTCCACGAGCACGCGGGCGAGCGTCGACTTGCCCGCCCCGGGTGCACCGACGACCCCGAGGAGGCGCCGCTCGCCCGGCACCGCCAGCCGCCGGGCCCGCGCGACCAGCTCTGCCGTCGTCGCCGCGACGGCGCCGCTCACGCGGGCAGCTCCGGCAGGTGAGCGAGCCACGACCGCGGCCCGACGTGAGCCACCCGCGCGCTCGCGACACGCACCGCCGCGGCGCAGGCGTCGGGCAGCGCGGCGCCCTCCGCGAGGGCTGCGGCGAGCGCGCCGTGGAAGGTGTCGCCGGCGCCCAGGGTGTCCCGGGCGGTCACCCGGGGCACGGGCACGCGGCCGCTGCGGCCTGCGAGGCCTCCGGCCGGCACGTCGGGCACCGACCAGGCCACCGGGTCCGCGCCGTGGGTCACGACGACGGACCGCGCCCCGAGCAGCAGCGCGCCGTGAGCGGCGTCGGCGGCCCCGGGGGCGACGCCGGCGGGCACGGCAAAGTCCGCGCTGAGCGCCGCGACGTCCGCCGCGGGCAGCAGCTCGGCGAACAGCGGACGCCAGCGGCCGCCGTCGAGCACCACGCGGGGCCGGGGGACCATGCCGTCGACGAAGGAGAGCACCGCGCGCGCGACGGCGGGGTGGTGGCCGTCGAACAGGACGACGTCCGGCCGCGGCAGCGCTGCGAGCCCCTCCGCCGTCGGGGCGGGCGCGACCGCGAGGGCCGCGTCGGCGGAGACGACGGACCGCTCTCCCGTCGCGTCGTCGACGAGGACCGCCGACACCGCGAGCGCGAACCCCTCGTCCGGACCCGCGACGTCGTGCACCTGGACCTCGCGCGAGTCGAGGTCGGCGCGCGCCGCCTGCGCGACGGGCCCGGCGCCGAGGGCGCTCACGAGCACCGCCCGCACCTTGAGGGCAGCGGCCGTCACGGCGGCGTTGGCGGCGGGCCCGCCGGCGGCGACGTCCTGCCGCGTGGCGGTGACCTTCTCGTTCGCCCCCGGGCGACGGGCCGCCCGGTGCACGACGTCGAGCGTCGTCAGCCCGACGAACCAGCAGACCGCCATCCACCGCTCCCTTCCTCGTTGTGAGCACGATTTCGGGGACAATTCCTGGCTGAATTGTCCCCGAGATCGCGCTCACAACACCGTCGAGCCACGGGTCAGCGGCCGGTGCCGTCCACGGCGTGCGGCTCGATCGCGGCGATCTCGTCCTCGGTGAGCGCCGGGGCCGACAGCGCGGCCACGTTGTCCTCGAGCTGCGCGACCGACGAGGCGCCGATGAGGGCGGACGTGATGCGGTCGTCGCGCAGCACCCATGACAGGGCGAGCTGCGCGAGCGTCTGGCCGCGACCCTCGGCGACCGCGTTGAGCGCGCGCGCCCGCTGCAGGTAGGTGTCGGTGAGGTTCGACGACGACAGGAACGGCGAGTCGCTGCGCGCGGCCCGCGAGCCCTCCGGCGCCTGGCCGCCGAGGTACCGGCCCGTGAGCAGCCCCTGCGCCAGCGGCGAGAAGACGATCGTGCCGACGCCCAGGTCCTCGACGACGTCGAGCAGCGACTCGCTCTGGCGGCCGTCGTACGGGTCCTCGCGGTCGGCGATCTCGACGTGCCGGTTGAACATCGAGTAGCTGGGCTGGTGGATGAGCAGCGGCACGCCCAGGTCGGCGAGCACCTGCGCGGCCTCGCGGGTGCGCGACGGCGAGTAGTTCGAGACGCCGACGTACGTCGCCTTGCCCTGCTGGACGGCGGACGCGAGCGCGCCCATCGTCTCGGTGAGCGGCGTGGAGGGGTCGGGCCGGTGGTGGTAGAAGACGTCGACGTGGTCCAAACCCATCCGGGTCAGCGACTGGTCGAGCGAGGAGAGCAGGTACTTGCGCGAGCCGTGGTCGCCGTACGGGCCCGGCCACATGTCGTAGCCGGCCTTGGTCGAGATGACGAGCTCGTCGCGGTAGGGCGCGAGGTCCTTGGCCAGGTGGCGGCCGAAGTTCTCCTCCGCCGAGCCGTAGGGCGGGCCGTAGTTGTTGGCCAGGTCGAAGTGCGTGATCCCGAGGTCGAACGCGCGGCGCAGGATGGCGCGCTGGGTGTCGAACGGGTTCACGTCGCCGAAGTTGTGCCACAGGCCCAGCGACAGGGCGGGAAGGTCGAGGCCGGAGCGGCCGGTGCGGCGGTAGGTCATCGACTCGTAGCGGGCGTCGTCGGCCAGGTACCGAGGTGCGAGAGGCATGCGCCCATCCTCGCGCACCCGGCCGACACGCCGCGCGCGTCGCTCACTCCGCCGGCGGCACCGGGAAGTTGGCGCGGAACACGTTGTCCGGGTCCCAGTCGCGCTTCACCTGGCGCAGGCGGGTGAGCGTCGGTCCCGGGAACGCGTCGGTGAGCCGCTCGGGCCGTGTGTCGGTGTCGAACGAGAGGTACAGGCCGTCGGTGTGCGGCGCCATGACCGCATCCCAGACGGCGTCGAGCCGGTCCTGCGCCGACGACATCGCCGACAGCAGGAAGTTCTGGTGCCGGTGCGCGTACGCCGTCGCGCCCTCCTCGACGTCGTTCCCCGCCCCGCCGGTGGCCCGGACCTGCAGGAAGTATGCCTCCCCCGACAGCGCGAGCTTCTCGAACGCGCGCGCGGTGGCGGTGTCCAGGTGCGCGACCAGCCCCGACCGCACGGCAGGGTCGCCGCCGCCGGAGTGGTGCTTCTCCCCCGCCTGCACGACGCCCGCGTACGGCAGCAGGTACGCCTGGTGCCCGAGCAGCGGGCCGGTGCCGGCCAGCCGCTCGAGCTGCTCGACGGCGGCGTCCGTGTCGTCGCCCGCCCAGACGGTCATGAGCTGCGCGACGGGCCCCTGGTCCTCGCTGCCGTCGGCGAGCCGCCCCCGGCGCCCGGGCGAGAGGATGAGGAAGCTGGTCAGCTCGCGCGGCGCGGACTCGACGACGGCGCCCCACCGCTCCAGCACGCCGGCGACGTCGGTCGCGTCGAGGGTCATCTGCGAGAACACGACGGCGCCCTGGTCGCCGAGCGGCATCGCCTCGATCTCGACCCAGGTCACGGCTCCGAGGTTGCCCCCGGCCCCGCGCAGCCCCCAGAACAGGTCGGGGTGCTCGTCCGCGGACGCGCGCACCACGCGCCCGTCGGCCGTGACGACCTCGGCCGCGACGACGTGGTCGATCGTCAGCCCGTAGATCCGCCCCAGGAGGCCGACGCCGCCCGCCGTCGCGAGGCCGCCGACACCGACGCCGCCGGAGTCGCCCGAGCTGATGGCCCAGCCCCGCGGGGCCAGCACCTCGGCCACCCGGCCCCAGGTCGCGCCGACCCCCACGCGCACCCGCCGGGTCGCCTCGTCGACCACCTCGACCTGGTCGAACGCTCCGAGGTCGACGACGATCCCGCCGTCGTTGGTGGACCGGCCGCTGATGCCGTGCCCGCCCGACCGCACCCCGAGCGGCACGTCCTGCGACCGCGCGAACCGCACGGCCTCGGCCACCTGCTCGGCGTCGCGGGGCCGCAGCACCAGCCCGGGCGCCCCGGAGCGCAGGTAGTTGTGGCGCACCCCGTCGTAGGCGCGGTCGCCCGGCTCGACGGCGGTCGCCGCCAGGGACGGCGGCACCGCCGCGTAGTCGATCCCCGGGCGCCGCAGCGCGATCGCCCGGGCGCCGCGCTGGGTGGCGGCCGGCGCCGTGCCCGACGTCCCGCGCTCGCGTGCCACCACCTCGCGCACGGCGGGCGCGATCTCCTGTCCGTAGACGTCGATGAGGCTCGGGTCGTCGGCGGCCAGGATGATCGTGCCGATCCCGTCGGTGAGCGCGAGCGCGGCCAGCTCGTCGACCCACTGCTCCACCGGACCCTGCAGGAAGCCCCGCGGCTGCGCGGTGACCGCGCCCTGCACGTTGAGCAGGCGCCGGATCTCCGCCGGGTGCCGCCCTGCCTCCTGTGCGGCCTCGTCGATGATCGCGTGCCCGCGCTGCAGGTCGCCGTCCTCGAGGTACGCCAGCGAGGGCAGCCAGCCGTCGGCCTTGCGGGCGATGAGCCGGAGCATGCGGGGCTTCAGCGCGCCCAGCCAGATCGGGACGTCGTGGGCCGGCTCCGGCCCGCGCTTGGCACCCGAGACGCGGTGGTGGGCGCCGTCGACGCGCAGCGCCCGGCGCTCCCGGCCGTCCCAGATGCCGCGGATGATGTCGAGCGCCTCGTCGAGCGCGTCCACGGACTCGCCGGGGCTCAGGCGGGTGCCGCCCATCGCCACGATCGGGTCCCAGAACCCGCCCGCGCCGAGACCGAGGGCGGATCGGCCCCCGGAGAGCAGGTCGAGCGACGCGACGGCGCGCGCCAGCACCGCGGGCGGGCGCAGCGGCAGGTTGAGCACGTTGCCCGCGACGGTGACGCGCTCGGTCTGCGCGGCCACCCAGGACAGCAGGGTCCACGTGTCGAGGAACCCCGGCTGGTACGGGTGGTCCTGGAACGTCACCAGGTCCAGGCCCGCGGCCTCCGAGGCCTGGGCGAGCCGCACGGGTTGCTGCGGGTCGCGGTTCGTCGGGGTGAGGAACGTGCCGAAGACCAGGTCGTGGCCGTAGTCCGTCATGCGGGACCTTTCGCGGGAGGACCGCTCCCGCGAGGCGGCGGGAGATCGTCTGTCACACAGACGATATCAGCGGCAACTCTTCTGATCGACCGCACATTCCCGTACGATGGCGGGGTGACCACCACGACCGGCACCCCGAGCAGCGCACCCAGCGGCACGGACGACGCCCCGTCGCCGCTCGGCTGGTCGCTCGCCGCCCTGCTGCGCGAGTGGAGCGCCCGCGTCGCCGCGGCCTGCGCGGACGTGCCGCACGGCGGCCGCGGCTACGAGGTGCTCGCGGCGGTCACCCACGACGCCCCGCCCACGCAGGCCGCGCTCGCCGCGCGGCTCGGCATCGACCGCACCGTGATGACCTACCTGCTCGACGAGCTGGCCGGCTGCGGACTCGTGGAGCGGCAGCCCGACCCGGCCGACCGGCGCGCGCGCCGCATCGTGGTGACCGGGCACGGCCGCACCGTCCTGGCCGATCTCGACGCCCGCGTGCGCGCAGCCGAGGACGAGCTGCTCGCCGGGCTGGACGACGCCGAGCGCACGGCCCTGCGGCACCTGCTCGTCCGTGCCGCCACGGGTGCGGCCCCGGGCGACGACCGCTGCGCCGTCGTCGCCCGGGTGGTGCCGCCGGCAGGCTGACTCAGCCCGTCACCACGGCACCGGGCCCGCCGCGTCGACGAACGTGCCCGAGGGCGCGGACGCGGGGAGCGTCGCCGCCCGGTGCACGACCTCGGCCGCCTCGTCCGCCGTCAGCGGGGCCTGGGTGCGGTTGACCGGCGTGAGCTCGGTCTGCACGAAGCCCGGGCAGACGGACGTCACCTTGATCGGGGTGTCGGCGAGCGACTTCGCCAGGGCGACCGTGACGGCGTTGAGCGCCGCCTTCGACGACTGGTAGGCCGGGACGACCATGCCGTAGTAGGGCGACGTCGGGTCCTGCTGGTCCGCGAGCGAGCCCATCCGGGTGGTGACGTTGACGATCCGTCCCGCGGAGCTCTGGCGCAGCAGGGGCAGGAACGCCTCGACGACGGCGACCGGGCCGAGCACGTTGGTGTCGTAGGTGGCCCGGAACAGGTCGGCGTCCACCACCTCGGCGCCGGCGGGTGCGGTCGCCTCCGGCAGGATGCCCGCGTTGTTCACGAGCACGTCGAGCCGGCCGTGCTCCGCGTCGACCTCCTTGGCGGCCGCGCGGACCTGGGCGTGGTCGGTGACGTCGAGCTCGACGCTGCTGGCTGCCAGGCCCTCCGCGGCCAGCGCGGCGGCGACGGCGCGCCCCGCCGCGGCGTCGCGGGCCCCGACGACGACGTGCGCGCCGTCCCGGGCCAGACGTCGTGCGGTGGCGAGCCCCAGCCCGCGGGTGGCCCCGGTGACGAGTGCGATCTGCATGAGCGGTCCTCTCGAAGAGCGGTGTCCTGCCGGCCTCTGGCGAGGACGGACGTTCAGCACACCACCCGCCGCACGACGGGGCTGGCGGGAATCGGACCGCGTGTCGAGCCCTCGCGGCGCCGCCGTCCTCCCCGCACGAGAACGGGATCTGTCGCGCCATCGGGGCCGATGGCGCGACAGATCCCGTGCTGGGGGACGAGCTCGGTCAGCCGGCGATCGCGGCCCCGACGTCCTTGAGGAACGCGTCCGCCGCCTCGGCGGGCGTCATGCGCTCGAAGAGCACCTCGGTGTTGATGCGGATCATGATGTCCTGGATCTCGTTGGCCCCGTTCGGCGGCACCGGGGGGTTGTCGACGATCTCGGGCTCCAGCTCGGCCATGAAGTCCGCGACCTTCTGGTCGGCCGCCGCGAGCTCGGGGAGGATCGCCTCGCGCACGGTCAGGTTGGCCGGCAGTCCACGGTCGGTGAGCTGCAGCTTCGCGACCTCGGGGTCGTTGAGCAGGAAGTCCACGAACTTGGCCGACTCCTCCGGGTGCTCCGTCTTGGCGGAGATGGAGTAGTACATGGCCGGCTTGAAGTACATGCCGGTGCGCTCGAACTGCGACTCGCCGGGCAGGCGCAGCAGCTCGAGCTCGTGCCCGGAGGCGTCGGAGAGCGCGCCGAGCTGGTTGGACCACCACACGCCCATCGCGCCCGCGTTGGTGCCGAGCAGCGACCCCTCCGGGCCGGCGTTCTGGTACTCCACCGAGCGGGAGGCGTCCGGCTGGCCCTCGTTGGCCATGAGGTCGAGCGACGTCTGGAAGAACTCGGCGATCGTCTCCTTCGAGACCCCGAGGGTGCCGTCCGCGTTGTAGAGCGACTCACCCTTCTGCCGGGCGAGCACGTTCAGGCCCGCCTCGTTGAAGCCGTAGTCCTGCGCGCCCCACACGCCGTCGCCGGCGGCCTTCGAGATCTTGCCCGCGATGTCGACGTACTCGTCCCACGTCCACGCCTTGTCGTCCGGCATGTCGACGCCCGCGTCCGCGAAGATCTGCGGGTCGGCGACCATCGCGTACGCGTTCACCCCGGTCGGGATGCCGACGAGCGTGCCGTCCACCTCGCCCGTGCTGAGGATGTCCTCGGGGATCTCGGCGGTGTCGACGGCGCTCATGTCACCGATGACCCCGCGGGACGCGTAGTCGGACAGGTACCGCTCCTCCTGGGTGATGACGTCCGGGGTGTCGCCGCCCGCGGTGGCGGTGGCCAGCTTGTCCCAGTACCCGTCCCAGTCGGTGTAGTCCGGCACCACGGTGATGCCCGGGTTCTTCTCCTCGAACAGGTCGATGATCTGCTGGGTGGTCTTGTGCCGGTCGTCCGACCCCCACCAGGCGAAGCGGATCTCGACGTCGCCGTCGCCGCCGCCGTCCTGGTCGGACGGCAGCGCGCCCGAGTCGCCGGAGCAGGCCGTGAGGGTGAGCGCCCCCGCCGCGGCGAGGGCGACGAGCGCGACGCCGCGGCGCCGCGTCGTCCGGGTGGCTGTGACTCGCATGAGGTTCTCCTTCGAACGCAGGTGAGCTACTTGATGCCGGTGGTGGCGATGCCCTTGACGAGGTACTTCTGACCGAACAGGAACACGAGGAACACGGGGATCAGCGAGACGATCGACATGGCGAACAGCGGTCCCCACGAGCTGTTGCTCGTGGCGTCCACGAAGGTGCGCAGCGCGATCGGCACCGTGTACATGTCCGGCTTGGTGAGGAAGATCAGCTGGCTGAAGAAGTCGTTCCAGGTCCAGATGAAGGTGAAGATCGCGGTGGTGGCGAGCGCCGGCAGCGACAGCGGCAGCATGATCCGCAGGAAGATGCGCCCGTGCCCGCACCCGTCGAGGCGGGCCGCCTCGTCGAGCTCCTTCGGGATGCCGCGGAAGAACTGGACCATGAGGAAGATGAAGAACGCGTCCGTGGCCAGCAGCTTCGGCACGATCAGCGGTAGGAACGTGTTGATCCAGGACAGCGACGAGAACAGGATGTACTGCGGCACGATGATCACGTGGATCGGCAGCATGATCGACATGAGCATGACGGCGAACCACAGGTTGCGGCCCCGGAACTTCAGCCGGGCGAACGCGTAGGCCGCCATCGCGCAGGAGACCAGGTTGCCCAGCACCGAGCCGAGCACGACGAGCGCCGAGTTCAGCAGGTAGTGGCCGAACGGGTGCAGCAGCGCGTTCCAGCCGTCGGTGTAGTTGCCGAAGTCCCACTCGGTGGGGATCAGCCCGGGCTCGCGGAAGATCAGCTCGGTCGGCTTGAACGAGCTGGCCAGCATCCACAGCAGCGGGTACAGCATGACCAGCCCGAACGCGATGAGCGCGACGTGGCGCAGCACGCGGCGGACGGCCGCTCCGGTGCGACGTCGCGGCGGACGTCGCTCGGGGTAGGAGGCCGCCACGTCGGACAGCGACGGGCGGGGGGCGGCGGGGCGCGACTCGGGGCGCGCGGGAGCGTCAGTCATCGTAGAAGACCCAGAACTTGGAGGCGAGGAAGTTCACGACGGTCATGCCGGCCACGACGAGCAGGAGGAACCATGCCATCGCGGACGCGTAGCCCATCTCGTACGAGCTGAAGCCCTTCTCGTAGAGGTAGAGCGTGTAGAAGAGGGTGGAGTCGACCGGGCCGCCCGTGCCGCCGCTGACGATGAACGCCTGCGTGAACGACTGGAACGCGCCGATCAGCTGCAGCACCAGGTTGAAGAAGATGATGGGCGTGAGCAGCGGCACCGTGATGCTGCGGAACCGGCGCCAGGCGCCGGCGCCGTCGATCGACGCGGCCTCGTAGTACATCGCCGGGACCTGCCGCAGGCCGGCCAGGAAGATGATCATCGGCGCGCCGAAGGTCCACACGTTGAGCACCATGAGGGTGCCGAGCGCGTAGTCGGGGTGCGAGACCCAGCCGACGCCCTCGACGCCGAAGAACCCGAGCACCTGGTTCACCAGGCCGTCGGCCCCGAACACCTGGCGCCACAGGATGGCGATCGCCACGCTGCCGCCGAGCAGCGACGGCAGGTAGTACACGGACCGGTAGAACGCCAGGCCGCGCAGCCCCTTGTCGAGCACCATCGCGAGCGCGAGCGCCGCGGCGAGCTGCAGGGGCACCGAGACGAGCACGTAGGTGAAGGTCACCTTCAGCGCCTGGAAGAACCGCGGGTCCTCGAACATCCGCGTGTAGTTCTCGATCCCGATCCAGCTCGGCGCCTCGAGCAGGCTGTAGTCGGTGAACGACAGGTACAGCGACGCGACGAGCGGGAACGCCGTGATGAGGATCAGGCCGGCGAACCACGGCGCGAGGAAGATCGCGGCGGCCCTGCCGTCGCCCTTGCGTCGCTCCTCGCCCCTCCCGCGGGTGCGGGCGACCTCCTGGATCACCGCCATCGCGACACCTCGCGGATCGGCGTGCTGGTGGGCGTCATCGCCGGCCTCCGATCTTCCTCGATCCGTCGGCTCCAGGGCGTCGTCGCCTGGAAACCGGTTGCTTCTCGGGAACGTATCACGAGAGGAACCGGTTTCCAATGGTGTACCGTCGGCTCGTGAGCCCGAGGAGGCATCGATGCCTGACCTGAACCTCCGGCGACCGTCCGTGACCATCGCCGACGTCGCCTCTGCCGCTGGTGTCTCGCGCGCCACGGTCTCCCGCGTGATGAACGGCCGCAGCACGGTCGATCCCGCGATCGCCGCCCGCGTGCAGGAGGCGGCGATCGACCTGAACTACCGGCCGAGCAACGTCGCCCGGAGCCTCTCCCTGGGCCGCACGACGACGGTGGCGCTCGTGGTGCCCGACCTGGGCAACCCCGTGTTCCAGCAGATCCTGCGGGGGGTCACGTCCGCGGCCGCCGAGGACGGCTACCGGGTGCTCGTGGCCGACGCCGCCGAGGACCCGTCCGAGGAGGCGGCCATCGCCCGCGAGGCCCGGATGCGCTGCGACGCGCTGATCCTCGTCGCGCCACGCATGGCCGGCGCCGCGCTGGACGCGCTGCTGCCCCTGGTGACCCCCGCGGCGGTGATCAACCGCGAGGTGGACCATCCGGCCACGCCCAGCCTCGTCATCGACTACGCGGACGCCACGGTCCAGGTCGTCGAGCACCTGGTGGGCCTCGGGCACCGCCGGCTCGCCTACCTCGCCGGCCCGCGCGCCGCCGCCACCGACGCGGCCCGCCGCTCCGGCCTCGTCGCCGCCCGGGAGCGCCACCCCGACCTGGACGTCGTGGAGCTGCCCGTCGGGGCGGACCTCGCGTCCGGCCACGCCGCGGCCGCGGCCGTGCTCGCGAGCCGCGCCACCGCCGTCGTCGCCTACAACGACCTCGTCGCGTTCGGCCTGCTCGCGGCGCTGAACGAGGCCGGCGTCGCCGTGCCGGGCGACATCTCGGTGGCCGGGTTCGACGACATCGACCTGGCCCGGTACGCGACGCCGGGGCTGACCACCGTGTCCGTGCCGCAGGCCGAGCTGGGCCGCCAGGCGTGGCGCGAGCTGCACGCCGTCATCGACGACGACGCCCACCCCGCCACGACGACGCGCTTCACCGCTCGGCTCGAGGCGAGGTCCAGCACGGGCCCCGTGCCCCGCACGATCACGCGCGCCGTCGTCACGGAGCCCGTCCCCGCCGCCGCGCCGGAGCCCGAGCTCGTCGACCTGGGCCCCGTGTGGTCCGTCGAACCACGGGAGATCGTGCTGCGGCACACGCGCGACCGCGTGCCCCTGGCCCGGTACGTCGACGGCGAGCGGCTGCCCGCCATCCACTCGCCGCGCCCCTACCTGCACCCCGTGCACTCGCTCGCCGGCGTGCCGCTCACGGAGTCGGAGCCGGTGGACCACCGGCACCACTACGGCGTCAGCGTGGCGGTGCCGGACGTGAACGGCACCAGCTTCTGGGGCGGTCGCACGTACGTGGCCGACGTCGGACCGACGCTGCTGCCCAACCACGGGCGCCAGGTCACCACCCGCGCGGAGGTCGACCCGTTGGCCCCGCACCTGCTCCTGGACACGGTGCGCTGGGACGACGAGCACGGCAACCCGCTGCTCGACGAGCAGCGCCGCCTCGGCGCCCGGATCCTCGGCGACGACGGCTGGGCGCTCGAGTGGCGCACCACCCTGCACGCCTCGCACGGCCCGCTGGAGATCCGCTCCCCCGCCACCAACGGCCGGCCCGGCGCGGGGTACGGCGGGGTGTTCTGGCGGGCGCCGATCTCCCAGCGCACGGTCGTGCTGTCCGAGACCGGCGAGGGCGAGGAGCTGGCGCACGGCAGCACGTCGCCCTGGGTGGCGTTCGTGCAGCACCACCACGACCCCTACACCCAGGACCGCCCGACGACGCTGCTGCTCGCACAGACCTCGCCGCCGCGGCACTGGTTCCTGCGCGCCGCCGAGTACCCCGGCGCCGGGCCCGCGCTCGCCTGGGACGCCCCGCTCGTCGTGCCCGCCGGCGGCACCGTCGAGACGGGCATCGTGGCGGCCCTCGTCGACCGCGCGCTCGACCTCGACGAGGCGGCCGCCCTGGCCGCCGCCCTGCGCTGACCACTGGGCCGACCACTGGGCCGGCCCCTCTCTCCGACGCACCCGCCGCCCGGCCCCCGCAGCACGGCCCGGCCCGAGCACGACACGACAGGACGACCCATGACGGACCCGACCCACGACGGCCTCGCCCCGCAGATCGCGGTGGTGGGCCTGCACGGCCACGGCGCCTCGCACGTGCGTCGCGTGCTGGAGCTGCAGCGCGCCGGACGGGTGCGCCTGGCCGCCGTCGTCGACCCGCAGGAGCCGGGCCCGGGCCACGAGGCGCACGACGCCGGTGCGCCCTGGTTCCCCACGCTGGGCGACCTGCTGTCGGCGCCGTCGGCCCGGGTGGACGTGGTGGTGCTGAGCACACCCATCCCGACGCACCTGCCGCTCGCGCGCGCCGCGATGGAGGCCGGCATCGACGTCCTGCTGGAGAAGCCGACCACGGCGTCGCTGGCGGAGCACACCGAGCTGGCGGCCGTGGCCGAGCGCACGGGCCGCCGCTGCCAGGTCGGCTTCCAGACGTTCGGCTCGCACGCCCTGCCCGCGGCGGCGGACCTCCTCGCGCGCGGCGAGATCGGTGACGTGCTGGGCCTGGGCGCCGTCGGCACCTGGGTGCGGACGGCGTCCTACTGGCGACGCGCCGCGTGGGCCGGGCGGCGCCGGCTCGACGGCCGCGACGTCGTGGACGGCGTCGTGACCAACCCGTTGGCGCACGCCGTCGCGACCACGTTGCGCCTCGGCGGCGCCACCACCGCGCAGGACGTCACCTGGGTGGACACGGACCTGTACCGGGCCAACCCGATCGAGGCGGACGACACGTCCTCGGTGCGGGTGCAGGACGCGCGCGGGCGCCGCTACGGCTTCGGCCTCACGCTGTGCGCGCCCGAGCGCACCCCCGCCCGCGTCGTCGTGCACGGCACGAAGGGCGAAATGGTGCTCGAGTACGAGCACGACCGCCTGCTGGTGCGCACCGACGCCGCCCAGATGGACAAGACGTACGGGCGCACGTCGCTGCTCGACGACCTCCTCGCCGCCCGGGCCGACGAGCGCCGCCCCCTGCTGTGCGACGTCCGCGACACCGGCGCCTTCATGCGGGTGCTCGAGGCCGTCCGGACCAGCGCCGACCCGACGCCGATCGCCGTCGAGCACGTCGAGTGGCTGGGCGAGGGCGACGAGCGCCGGCCCGTGGTCCGCGACGTCGCGACATGGTGCGCCGAGGTGGCGCGCACGCAGCGCACGTTCGCCGAGCTCGGGGCGCCCTGGGCGGTCTGAGCTCCCGCAACCTCCCGGGCCGACACCGTCGTCGACCGGGCTCGCACCGCCGGAACGAAGGAGTTTCGCACCATGCGCCACGATCCCCAGGCCAGCCCCCGCCACCGCTCCCGGGCGGCGGCCGCCGTCCTGGCCTCCGCCGCCCTGCTCGTCACCGCGGTGCCCGCCGCGGCCTCGGCCCACGGCGGTCACGGGCACCCGCCCCGCTCGGACCTCGGCCGCCAGGTCGTCACCCCCGGCGCCGACGGCTGGGCGTCCGTCGCGACGACCACGTCGCCCGAGGGCGCGACCAGGCCGTCCGGACCCGTGACGGGCGGGGCCGCCGCCGCACCCTCCGAGGTGTACGTGGTCGACACGTGGGCCGAGCTGCGCGACGCCCTGGGCGGCCGCGCAGGGGCCGACTTCAACGACGGCCGCGGGCTCGAGGTGCCGCGCATCGTCTACGTGCGCGGCACGATCGACGCCTTCGCCGGCGCCGACGGGCAGCTGCGGTGCCAGGACCTCGCCGACCAGGTGACGGTCGCGGGCACCGGCGAGGCGTTCTCGATGGACGACTACATCGCCGCGTACGACCCGGACGTGTGGGGCATGGACGACGAGCCGTCCGGGCCCCTGGAGGACGCCCGAGCCGCGGCGGCCACGGTGCAGGCGGCTCAGACCCAGGTGCATGTGGGCTCCAACGTCACGATCGTCGGCGTCGGCGACGACGCCCGGATCGTGGGCGCGAACCTGCGCGTCCGCGACTCGCACAACGTCATCGTGCGCAACCTGACCCTGTCGGACGGCCGCGACTGCTTCCCGCAGTGGGACCCGACCGACGGCGACGCCGGCGCCTGGAACTCGGCGTACGACAACCTGTCGGTCTGGACGTCCACCGGGGTGTGGGTGGACCACAACACCTTCGACGACGGCGACCACCCCGCGTCGTCGCTGCCGCAGGTGTTCGGCCGGCCGTTCGAGATCCATGACGGGCTGCTCGACATCACCCACGGCGGCGACCTCGTCACCGTGTCGTGGAACCGCTTCGAGTCGCACGACAAGACGATGATCATCGGCTCGTCGGACTCGCGGGTGCAGGACCGCGGCCAGCACCGCGTGACCATCCACCACAACCACTTCCAGGACATCGGCCAGCGCGCCCCGCGCGTCCGCTTCGGCGACGTGCACGTGTACGACAACTCCTACGAGCAGTCGAGCGGCGACGGGTTCCAGTACTTCTGGGGCGCGGGCAAGGAGTCGAGCATCGTCGCGGAGAACAACGCGGTGCGCCTGGCCCGTGGCGTGGACCCCGCGCGCGTCGTGGGGGCGTACGGCGGCACGACGCTGCACGAGACGGGCACCCTGGTGAACGGCCGGTGGGTCGACGTCGTGGGCGCGTTCAACGCCGCGGCCGAGACGCCGCTCGCGGACGAGGCCCGCTGGACGCCGTCCGACCACTACCGCTACCGGCTGCTGCCCACCCGGGCCGTGCGCGCCGTCGTCGACGCCCACGCCGGCGCGGGCGAGCTGACGTCGCGCCTGCCCCGGTGACCGCGAGATAGAGAACCCGGACCCGCGAGATAGAGAACCCGGACCCGCGTTCTCTGTCTCGCGCGGCTCAGAGCTCGATGCCGAGGCCCAGGTCGTCGAGCCGGACGGGGTCGCCCGTGGCGAGCGAGCGGTTGCCTGCGTAGCCGATGCCGGACGCGCGCAGGCCGTCGCGGAAGCCGGCGGCGCGGCCCAGCGGGTCGGCCTCGGTACGGCCGCGGAAGACGTCGGAGAGCAGCAGGGCGTCGCCGCCGCCGTGCCCGCCGTGGCCGACGGCGACGATCGGCCGCTCCTCGGCGCGCTCCCAGTGCTTCTGCACGACCAGGCGCTCGCCCTCGGGGCGCACGGTGTCCTCGCCGAACGTGGCGGTGAAGCTCGGGTCGACGGTCGCCTTGCCGTCGGCGCCGAAGACGACGGAGCCGCGCTCGACCACCTCGAGCTCGGCGCGGCCGCGCGAGCCGTTGACGACCACGCGGTACCCCTCCCAGGGCGCGCTGGCGGTGAGCGAGTACGTGAGCACCGGCCCGCCCACGTACTCGACGACGAGGCCGAGCGTGTCCTCGGTGGTGATGCCCGGGTCGAACACGCTGCGGTCGCGACGGTAGCCGTCCACGGCCTGCGCCTCAGGGCCGTACAGCTCGGCGAGGTACGGGTCCGCGTCGACGTCGACGCGCCACGGGTCCACGCCCTGCTCGTTCAGCGCCCGCTCCCCCGCCGTCGGCTCGTAGCCGGCCGCGTGCGCGGCGTCGTCGCCGTAGAACCGGCGGCCGCCGCTGGCGAAGACGCGCTGCGGGACGGCGTCGATCCACCAGTTGACCAGGTCGAAGTGGTGGCTGGACTTGTGCACCAGCAGGCCGCCGTTGTTGACCTTCTCCCGGTGCCAGCGGCGGAAGTAGTCGGCGCCGTGCACGGTGTCGAGGGCCCAGTCGAAGTGCACGCTGAGCACCTGCCCGATCTCCCCGGACGCGATGACCTCCCGCAGCGCGGAGTTCCGCGGCGAGTAGCGGTAGTTGAACGTCATCGTGAGGTCGCGACCGGTCTCGGAGACGGCGTCCGCGATCTGGCGGGCCTCGGCCTCCGTGGCGGCGATCGGCTTCTCGACGACGACGTCGACGCCCGCCCGCAGAGCCCGCGACACGAGATCGGCGTGCGTGTTGTCGACGGACGTCACGATGAGGCGGTCGACCCGCTGCTCGTCGAGCGCCTTCTCCAGGTGGTCGGGGTGGTACACGGGCCGCTCGCCGCCGACGGCGGCCGCGACCTTCGCCTCGTGCACCGCGGCGCGCACCGGGTTGGGCTCGACCCACGCGACGATCTCGCCGTCGTCGGCGTGGTCGCCGATCAGCGCGTTCACGTACATGCCGGCGCGGTGGCCGGCGCCAGCGACAGCGTAGCGGCGGCGGTCCTGCCCGGCGGGGACGGGGTGGGCGGAGGGCATCGTCGATCTCCTTGCGTGTCGCCGCGACGGCGACGTCGGTAAGCGGTTTCCCTCAGCCTACCCGAGGGTCGCCGTCCTCCCCACCCCCGCGAGACAGAGAACCCCGGACCGCGAGATAGAGAGCGCGGAAGACTTCTTCCGTGCTCTCTATCTCGCGGTCCGGGGTTCTCTATCTCGCGTTCGAGGGTTCTCTATCTCGCGTTCGAGGGTTCTCTATCTCGCGCTCGGGGGTTCTCTATCTCGCGGGGGTGAGGACGACCTGGCCGGCCCAGGTGAAGCCACCGCCGAAGCCGAAGAGCAGGGCGGGCGTGCCCGCGGGGATCTTGCCGGCGTGCCACCACTTCGACAGCCCCAGGGGGATCGACGCGGCCGACGTGTTGCCGGACTCGGTGATGTCGGTGACGACCACGCGGTCCTCGAGTCCCAGGCCCTTGGCGAGCGGCTCGATGATGCGCAGGTTCGCCTGGTGCGCCACGAGCACGCCGATGTCGTCCAGCGACAGGCCCGACTCCTCCACCACGCGGCGGGCGCGGTCGGCGGCGCGGGTGATCGCCCACTTGAAGACGGCGCGGCCGTCCTGGACGAACGTGTCCACGGGCGCCTCGATCCGGACGGCGGGCGTGAGCTCGGGCTCCGAGCCCCAGACCACGGGTCCGACGGCGGGCGCGTCCGCGGCCTGGAGCACGACGGCGCCGGCGCCGTCCGCGGTGAGGATGCAGGTGCTGCGGTCGGTCCAGTCGGTGACGGAGGTGAGCTTCTCGGCCCCCACCACCACCGCGGTGCGGGCGGACCCGGCACGGATGGCCTGGTCGGCGACACCGAGGGCGTACGCGAAGCCGGAGCACGCGGTGTTGAGGTCGATGACGGCTGGCCCGACCACGTTGCGCAGGTCCGGCTCGTCCTCGCCCTCGGGTGTGCTGGCGCCCGGCTGCACGCCGGTGCGCAGGGCGTACGCGACACGGCCGGCGGTGTTGGGCGAGCGGTCGGCGGCCGTGGTGGTCGCGACGACCACGAGGTCCACGTCGGTGCCTGCCACGCCGGCGTCGGACAGTGCGTGCCGGGCCGCGGCGGTCGCCATGTCGGCGACCGTGACGTCGTCGGCCGCGACGTGCCGGGTGATGATGCCGGTGCGCGAGCGGATCCACTCGTCGTTGGTCTCGACGAGCTGCGCGATGTCGTCGTTCGTCATGATCTTCTCGGGCTGGTGGTGCCCGATGCCGACGATCCGGGACCCGGCGGCTCCCGCCGGCAACGTCAGGACGGGTGCGGTGGACTCACTCATGGGAGCGATCATCCCACCGACCGCCGGCCGCCCGCCGCGCCCGCCCAGCACAGCCGTGCGGGAGCCCGCCCGCATGCCCGGCCCGCAGGACCCGCGCGGGTCGAAGCCTGGTCACGTGCGCTCGACGAGGCCGAACGGCACCGTGAGGACCGAGCGGCCGACCCGCAGGTGGAACCGCGTCCGGCCGCGCTTCACGAGCGTGCCGACGACGCCGTCGTACCTCCCCGGGGCGGTCACCCGCAGCCGCTCCCCCGGCCGGACGCCCGCCGGGTCCACCTGCGGCACGGCCTGCGCGGGCGCCACGGTCCCGCGCGCCGGCACCGGCGCGCCGAGCTCCGGCACCGGTCGGCCGCGGTACGTCCACGCCAGCAGGAAGCGCCGGTCGAAGACGGGCGAGCAGCGGGCGCACGCCTGCGGGCGCTGGGGACGGCGGAAGCGCGTGACCCGGTGCCCGGCCGGGCACCGCCCCACCCAGTCGCCCTCCACCTCCGGGCTCCCCTCGCGCACGAGACGGCGCCCCGTGGCCCCGATCCGCCGTGCCGTGGCCCGCCACACGGCGTCGTGCCCGTGCCGCGCGCCGGCCAGCGCGTGCGCGATCTCGTGCAGCACCACCTCGCGCACGTCCGCCTCGTCGTACAGCGCCGTCAACGGACCCGACAGGCTGATCTCGCGGCGGTCGTACCGGCACAGGCCCGCGCGCCGGCGCGCCCGGTCGAACCGGAACGTCCAGCCGGACAGGCCGTGCTCGGCCATCAGACGGCGCGCCAGCCGCGCCGCCGCCACCTGCTCCATGCCACCCCCGACCGTCGGCTCGACGGGCCGGCCCGCGCCGACCGCCCCGGGGGACGGTAGCGCGCCCGGCGCGCCTGCGTGACGGCCCGTCCCCAGCCCCGCTGTCACGTTCCGCACGCCACGCGGGTCAGAGGGGTGACGGACCGACCCGCGGTCCGCAGACCGAGAGGCCCGCCACGATGACCACCACGACGAGCAGCACCTCCGTCGCCCCCACCAGCGCCCCGACGCACGCCCCGACCGCCCGCATGGCCAACCCGGCCGGCCTCCTGCCCGGCGCGCGCGACCACCTGGTGGCGCTGGGTCAGGCGGTCCGCGGGCAGGGCGTGGACGACGAGACCCTGGAGCTGACCCACCTGCGGGCCAGCCAGGTCAACGGCTGCGCCTGGTGCCTGGACTTCGGGCTCCGCAGTGCACGGAAGGCCGGGATGAGCGACGAGCGGATCGTCCTCGTGGCCGGCTGGCGCGAGGCGCCCTGCTACACCAGGGCCGAGCGGGCGGCGCTCGCCCTCGCCGAGTCGATGACCCGGCTCGCGGACCGCGCGGACGCCGTGCCCGACGACGTCTGGGCCGAGGCCGCCCGGCACTACGACGAGCAGGCGCTGGCGGCGCTCGTGCTGTGGATCGCCACGACCAACCTGTACAACCGGCTGAACGTCACCACACGGCAGGTCGCCGGCACCTGGTGACCCGGTCGGGTCGGCCCGGGAGGGGTCAGACTCCCGCCTCCCGGGAGAAGCCCTCGATGTGCGCCTTCACCGCCGCGGAGGCGGCGTCGGCGTCCCCCGCGGCGACGGCGTCGAGCACGGCGCGGTGCTCGGCGCGCAGGCGGGCGGCGGTGCGCGGCCACGACGGCAGCCGTTCGATCCCGACGGCCACGTAGCCGCCGATCGCGCCGCGCAGGCCGGTCATCACTGCCTCGACCAGCACGTTGCCGGCGAGCCGCACGAACTCGAGGTGGAACGCCTGGTCGAGGTCGAGGAACTCGGCCGCAGGGACGTCGTCGTCCTCCATCCGCGCCAGCAGGCGCCGGGCCTCCTCGAGGTGCGGGGCCGTGCCCGGCGCGCGGTCGGCCACCCGCCCGGCCGCCTGCGCCACGGCCCACGACTCGAGCAGCACGCGGGTGGCGACGACGTCCCGGACCGGCAGCGTGCCCGTCGCCACGTGCAGGCGGACGGCGGCGCCCAGGCCCGCGGCGGGGCGGTCGATGACGACCGCCCCGGCGGTGGGCCCGGAGCCCACTCCGGGGCGCACGATGCCGAGCGCGTCGAGGACCCGGATCGCCTCGCGCACCGAGGGGCGGGAGACGCCGAGGTCCTCCGCGAGCTGCCGTTCGCCGGGCAGCCGTTCGCCGAGGCCCCACCGGCCGGCGGCGATGCCCTCCTCGAGGTGGGCGAGGACACGTTCGTGGGTGCGCACGGGCTCAGCGTAGCGACCCGAGGGCGAAGTGGTCAGACCACATCCGCTACAGTGGCCGCTCGGCGCCCACCGGCGTGGCGCCCGCGACCCGCCCGGGTCATGCTGGACCGAGCCGACGCGCAGCCGCACCGCAGCACCGCGCGCCGGCACCGAACGAGTACGAGGAGTCGTATGCGCATCGCCCTCGCCGCCACGTGTCTCGCCGACACCCTGTTCCCCGGAGCCCCGCGCGCCACCGTGCGGCTGCTCGAGCGGCTCGGCCACGAGGTGGTCTTCCCCACCGACCAGGCGTGCTGCGGGCAGATGCACGTCAACACCGGCTACTACCGCGAGGCCGTCCCCGTGATCCGCAACCACGTGGAGACGTTCGCCCCGGTGGCGGACGGCGAGTGGGACGCCGTCGTCATGCCGTCCGGGTCGTGCACCGGCTCGGTGCGTCACCAGCAGGCGATGGTCTGCCGCCGCGCCGGCCTCGACGACCTGGCCGCCACGGCCGAGGCCGTGTCCGCCAAGACGTACGAGCTGTCCGAGCTGCTCGTCGACGTGCTCGGGCTCACCGACGTCGGCGCCTGGTTCCCGCACCGCGTGACCTACCACCCCACGTGCCACTCGCTGCGCATGCTGCACGTGGGCGACAAGCCGCTGCGCCTGCTGCGCGCCGTCGAAAGCATCGACCTGGTCGAGCTGCCCGCCGCGGACTCGTGCTGCGGGTTCGGCGGCACGTTCGCGCTGAAGAACGCCGACACGTCCGCGGCGATGCTCGAGGACAAGACCGCGAACGTGCGCGGCACGGGCGCCCCGGTGCTGACCGCAGGAGACATGTCGTGCCTCATGCACATCGGCGGCGGCCTCTCCCGGCAGGGCACCGGGGTCCGCACGCTGCACCTGGCGGAGGTGCTCGCCTCGACGCGGGAGGAGCCGACCCCCCTCCCGGAGACGACGTTCAGCCGCCCCGAGCGGCCCGCACGGACGGAGGCCACCCGATGAGCCGCACGTTCCTCGGCCTGCCGCGCACGCTGCGCCGCCCCGACGACGCGGACGCCCGGCACGGCACGCCCGACGAGCCGTTCGGGCCGGTCCCCCACCCGCAGGAGCCGCTGCGCTGGGGCGACGACTTCCCCGCCGCCGCGAAGCAGACGCTCAAGAACGACCAGCTGCGCCGCAACCTCGGCCACGCCACGCAGGTCATCCGCACCAAGCGGGCCGCCGTCGTCGGCGAGGTGCCCGACTGGGAGGCCCTCCGCGACACCGGCTCGGCCGTGAAGCAGCAGGTCATGGCCCAGCTGCCGGACCTGCTGCAGCAGCTCGAGGAGAACGTCGTCGCGCGCGGCGGCGTCGTGCACTGGGCCCGCGACGCGGCGGAGGCCAACCGGATCGTCGCCGACATCGCGAAGGTCAAGGGCGCCGACGAGGTCGTCAAGGTCAAGTCGATGGCCACGCAGGAGATCGGGCTCAACGAGGCGCTCGCCGACGAGGGCATCGCCGCTATCGAGACCGACCTGGCCGAGCTGATCGTGCAGCTCGCCGACGACATGCCCTCGCACATCCTGGTCCCCGCGATCCACCGCAACCGGTCGGAGATCCGCGACATCTTCCTCGCCCGCATGGGCGACGCCCCGCCCGACCTGTCCGACGTGCCGCGCGAGCTCGCGATGGCGGCCCGCGCGCACCTGCGCCGCAAGTTCCTGTCCGCGAAGGTGGCCGTGAGCGGCGCGAACTTCGCCGTGGCGGACACGGGCACGCTCGCCGTCGTCGAGTCGGAGGGCAACGGGCGCATGTGCCTCACGCTGCCCGAGACGCTCGTGACGGTGATGGGCATCGAGAAGCTCGTGCCGACCTTCGACGACCTCGAGGTGTTCCTGCAGCTGCTCCCCCGCTCGTCCACGGGCGAGCGGATGAACCCGTACACGTCCCTGTGGACCGGCGTCACGCCCGGCGACGGGCCGCAGGAGTTCCATCTGGTGCTGCTCGACAACGGCCGCACCGACGTGCTCGCCGACGAGGTCGGCCGGGCGGCGCTGCACTGCATCCGCTGCTCCGCGTGCCTCAACGTGTGCCCCGTCTACGAGCGGGTGGGCGGCCACGCCTACGGCTCCGTCTATCCCGGCCCGATCGGCGCCATCCTCACCCCGCAGCTCACGGCGTCGACCGGTGGCGTGTCCGGCCACCACGACCCGAACGCGTCGCTCCCGTACGCCTCCACGCTGTGCGGCGCCTGCTACGAGGTCTGCCCCGTGAAGATCGACATCCCGTCGATCCTCGTCGACCTGCGCGCCCGGGAGGTGGACGCCGACCGGTCGTCGCGCGGCGTCGACCCGTGGAAGACGGCGATGAAGGCCGCGTCGTGGGTCATGGCCGACGGCGACCGGTTCGCCCTCGCCGGCCGTGCCGCCACCCTCGGCAGCGGGCTGGGCGGTCGGGACCACGCCATCTCCGTGGCGCCGCCGCCCGCGAGCGGCTGGACCCGGTCGCGCGACCTGCCCGCACCTCCGCGCCAGACGTTCCGGCAGTGGTGGGCGGCCGAGCACACCGCGCCGGTCGAGCAGGCCGGCACCGTCGAGACCGAGGGGGACGACCGATGAGCGACGCACGCACCGAGGTGCTGGCCCGCGTGCGCGCGGCGCTGGGGCAGACCGGCTCGGGCACGACGCCGTCGGGCAAGGTCGGCACCGCGCCGCACCCGGAGCCCGTGCCCCGCGCCTACCGCGCCGCCGGGGAGCACGCCGCCGGGTCCGCCGAGGTGATCGAGCAGCTCGTCGACCGGCTGGTGGACTACAAGGCGCTCGTGCACCAGGTGACCGTCGACGCCCTGCCCGCCACGATCGCCACCCTCGTCACCGAGCTGTCGGGACCAGCGCGGGGCGTTCCCTCCGCTCACCCTGACAGCTCGGCAGGCGTGCGCGTGGTGGTGCCCGACGGTCTCGACGACGGCTGGCTCGCGGCGCTGCCCGCGGGCACGGACGTCGTGCGCGACTCGCGGGAGCGTCCGCTCCCGCCCAGCGAGCTCGACGCCGTGGCCGCCGTCGTCACGGCCGCGCGGGTGGCGGTCTCCGAGACCGGGACGATCGTGCTGGACGGCGAGCCCGACCAGGGACGACGCGCCGTCTCCCTGGTGCCCGACGTGCACCTGTGCGTGGTGCGGACCGACCAGGTGGTGCAGACCGTGCCCGAGGCCGTCCGCCTGCTCGGCGCGCACCCGGAGCGCCCGCTCACCTGGATCTCCGGGCCCAGCGCGACGTCGGACATCGAGCTCGACCGCGTCGAGGGCGTGCACGGCCCCCGCACCCTGCACGTGCTGCTCGTCGCCGGCGTCTGACGTCAGGGCGGGTCGCGCACGGCGTCCACGATGCCCGACCCGAAGAGGGTCCCCGGTATCTCCCTTCGCCCCCGACAGAGTTCACGCCCGTCCCGGCGCGCGCCGTCGCGTACCGCAGAATGGTGTCCCGTGGACGAGAGCGAGCTGCCGGCGGGGGACACGGACTCCGACACCCTCTTCGACGTCCCCGCGGGCGCCCGGCGCCCTGCGCGCCGGATCGTCCTGCTGACGGGCCCGTCGGGGTCGGGCAAGACGGCGCTCACGCGCCGTCTCGGCCTGCCCGTGATGAACCTGGACGACTTCTACCGCGACCTCGACCACCCGGGCATGCCGATGCGCTACGGGATCGTGGACTGGGACGACCCGCGCAGCTGGGACCACGACGGCGCGCTCGACGCGCTCCGCACCGTGGCGCGCACGGGCCGGGCGGAGGTGCCGGTCTACGACATCCCCACGTCACGCCGCACGGGCGGCGCGGTCCTGGAGGCGGGCGACGCGCCCGTCGTCGTCGCCGAGGGCATCTTCGCGGCCGAGCTGGTCGCCGCGTGCCGCGCCGAGGGCATCCTCGCCGACGCGATCTGCCTCTCCCAGCCCCGGCTGGTGACGTTCTGGTTCCGCTTCCTGCGCGACGTGGCGGAGTCGCGCAAGCCCCTGCCCACCCTGGTACGCCGGGGCTGGGGCCTGCTGCGCGCGGAGCCGGCGCTCGTGCGCCGCTGGGTGGCGCTCGGCTGCCGCACCGCCACGCCCGCGCAGGCCGAACGGGACATCCGCGCGCTCCTCGCCGCCTGAACGGCGAAAGAGTTCGGCCCGCGCCGGTGCGGCGCCCTACCGTGGAGGCATGGCAGCGGTGCGGAAGTTCCAGGTCACCTTCGACTGCGCGGACCCCGAGCGGGTCGCCCGGTTCTGGTGCGAGGCGCTGGGATACGTCATGCCCGACGGCGTGGACTGCGTCGCGCAGGACCCGACCGGCGTGGGGCCGCGCCTCTACTTCCAGCGCGTCCCCGAGGACAAGGTCGTCAAGAACCGGGTGCACCTCGACGTCCGCGTCGGCACCGGGCTGGTGGGCGACGAGCGGCTCGCCGCCCTGCGGGCCGAGCAGGCACGCCTCGAACCGCTGGGCGCCGTCTACCTGTACACCCAGTACGCCGACGGTGAGGAGGAGTCCTGCATCACCATGCAGGACGTCGAGGGCAACGAGTTCTGCCTCGACTGATCCCCACCGGGCGGGACGTCAGTCGACGTCCCCCCGCCAGCCCCCGGTCTCGACGCCGCGGGCCTCGATGAACGCCTTGAACCGTTCGAGGTCGCCCTGCACCTGACGGTCGTCGACCCCGACCGCGCTCCCGACCTTCTCGGCGACACCCTCGGGCTCCCAGTCGAGCTGCACCGTGACCCGGGTCTGGGCGTCGCCCAGGCGATGGAACGTCACGACACCCGCCTGGTCCGGACCGCTCGTGCTCTTCCACGCGACCCGCTCTTCGGGGTGCTGCTCGGTGATCGTGGCGTCGAACTCTCGCTCGACTCCACCGACGCGCGTCTTCCAGTGCAGATGGGTGTCGTCCTGCTGCTGGATCGCCTCGACCCCTTCCATGAACTGCGGAAAGGTCTCGAACTGCGTCCACTGGTCGTACGCCGTGCGGATCGGGACGTCCACGTCGATCGACTTGGTGACGCTGGCCATGACGACTCCTCTCCTCGTACTGAGCGCCCACCATGGCGCGCGGCCGGCATGCTCGCACCTGGCCGCGTTGCTGCCTGGACGGGAGACATCACCGCGCCGGCAGGGCGGCGCCCCCACGCGTGCGGGCGTAGCCTGGAAGTGACTCGAGCGCACGGGTCGCGCCCTCGGCGGCATGGAGGACACGGTGGTGGGCAGGAGTTCCCGCTCGGGCGGTGCGTCGGTGGACGCGTCCGGGCGATGGGTGCTGTGGGGCGAGATCGACGTCACGGTGGCGTGGGAGGTCCACGAGATCCTCGAGGAGACCGTGGACGGCACGCGCAAGACCCTCGATCTCGAGCAGGTCACGTTCATCGACTCCTCGGGGCTCAGGCTGATCCTGCTCGCCTGCGGCGGCGCGAGCAGACCCCGGCTGCTCAACGTCCCGCCGGTCGTGCGCGACGTCCTGGAGATGACCAGCCTGGATTCCTTCGTCGACATGGTCGACGAACCTTCCGCCTGACCGAGGACGCCAAGTGCGGCCCACGGCAGGGCCACGGCACGTCATGAGAATGTCACACGACGGTCATCCGCCCCACACCATCGGCGCTCACTCTGGGCGCAGGAGGTGGTCCAGATGGCCGAGCGCGGAGCTCTTCGAGTCCTCTCCCTCTACGAGGGATTCTTCAGCGGTGGCGCCCGCGTGCTGCACTCGTCCGTGGTGGCGGGGCTGCACGCCCAGGGCCGCCAGCGGCACGCGGTGCTGAGCATCCACGACGAGGTGCGCCGCGAGAACACCGTCCAGCGGATGGTCGACGACCGCCGCTACCGGCAGCTCGCCGCCGCGGGCGTGCGGGTGTCGTCGCTCGGCCGGTCGACGGGGGTGGCGCACGACCCGGAGGCCCTCACCGACGCGGAGGCCGACGTGGTGGCGCGCGAGCTGCGTGGTGCGGACGTGGTGCTCTCGCTCAAGGAGCAGCCGCTGCGCCTGCTGGCTCGCCACGACCGGCTGCCCGACCGGCCCGTCGTGGCGTGCCTGCACCGCTCGGACCCCGAGCACCAGGGGTCGGGGCTCGGACACCTGCTGCGGGCGGCGGACGACGGGCGGCTCGCGGCGGTCGTCTGCTGCGCCGAGTCGACGCGTGCGGCGTACCAGGCGGCGGGAGTGCCGGCCCATCTGCTGCGCGTCATCCCCAACGGCGTGGACCTCACCCGCTTCCGCCCTGCGCGCCCGGCACGACGGCTCGCCGTGCGCGGGGCGCACCGGCTGCCCGCCGACGGGCTCGTCGTGACGTATGCGGCGCGGTACGACGCGATGAAGAACCCGCGCCTGTTCGTCGCGGCCGCGCGCGAGCTGCTCGGGCAGG
The DNA here is from genome assembly GCA_023241745.1 of Isoptericola peretonis. Lineage (GTDB taxonomy): Bacteria > Actinomycetota > Actinomycetes > Actinomycetales > Cellulomonadaceae > Isoptericola > Isoptericola peretonis. The sequence continues at coordinate 741,988 of JALQCY010000001.1, forward strand.
ACACCACCGCCCACGTCGTGATGTGCGGGGCGGGCATGAGCCCGACCAACCCGGAGCTGACGCTGGACCTGGCCCGGGCGTTCGCCGACCGCCCCGACCTGCTGGGCCGCGTGCACCTGCTGGGCGTGCGGCACGACATGGAGCAGGTGCTCGCCGCCTCGGACGTCGTCGCGCTCACCTCGGCGTTCGGCGAGGCGGCGCCCCTGTGCCTCATCGAGGGCGCGATGTGCGGCGCGGTGCCGGTCACGACGCCGGTGGGCGACAGCGCGCGGATCGTCGACGGCATCGGCCTCGTGACGGGCCTCGACCCGGCGGAGATCGCGGCCGCCTGGCTCGAGGCCGGCGCGCGGCGCGACTCCCTGGCCGGGGCGCTGCTCGCCGCGCGGCCGCGGTTCAGCCACGTCCGGATGCTCTCGGCGTACGCCGCCACCGTCGAGCGCGCGCACCGCGGGCTGGGGCTCACGCTCGCGCGGGGCTAGCCGGCCGACGCCGCTACGCGACGTCGGGGCACGTCCTCGGGGACCCCGTCAGGTGCACCGACAGGCTGGGCCGGCAGCGGCACGATGCTCCACGTCGTCGCTCCGGGTGACATCCGCTCACGGTAAGGGAGCCGCACCAGGTTCCTCCTGCGCGCCGGCCCCGACCCGTCAGCGCGTCGAGTCGCGCAGCCGCACCTCGAAGCCGACCTCTGTGACGACGCCCGGCGCGCCGTCCCCGACGGCCGCCCGCACGGCGAGGCTGCCCATCTCTTCGAGCGGGATGCGCACGGTGGACAGGGCGGGCACGTGGTCGCGCAGCGTCGGGACGTCGTCGAACCCAGCGACGCGCACGTCGCGCGGCACCTCGACCCCGAGCTCGCGGAGGCGGGCGATGAGGCCGATGGCCATGACGTCGGTGACGGCGAAGACGGTCCGCGGCTCGCCGCCGGCGGGCTCGGCGCGCACCAGCGCGGCGACGTCGTCCCCGGCGGCGTACCCGCCGTCGCGGGAGAACTCCGTGACTAGCACCTCCGCGACGTCGCCGCCGCCGGCGCGGGCGGCGGCGGTGAACGCCTCGGTGCGCTCGCGCGACGTCACGACGCGCGCCGGCCCGCCGAGCACCACGAACCGCCGCTGGCCCTGGGCGAGCAGGGCCTCGGCCAGGGCACGAGCCCCGGTGGCGTTGGGCGGGCGCACCACGGAGCCGTCACCCACAGGCTGACCGACGATGACCGACCGGCCCCCGGCCGCCACGAACGCGTCGAGCTCCGCGGCGAGGGCGGCGTCCTCGTCCGGGGACCAGCGGGTGCCGGCCACGACGACGGCGTCCACGCGATGCGCGGCGAACGCGGCGACGGCCTCCCGCTCGGCCTCCGGGTCGCGGCCCGTGGACGCGAGCAGCACGAGCCGTCCGCTCGCCCGCGCCGCGGCCTGCGCCCCCGCCGCGATGGAGGAGAAGTACGGGTCGGAGATGTCCTGCACGACGAGGCCGAGCAGCCCGGAGCGGGCGCGGGCGAGCGCCTGGGCCTGCGCGTTCACGACGTATCCCAGATCCGCGGCCGCGGCCTTGACCCGGGCGACCAGGTCGGCCCCCGGCTGCCGCGCCGACCCGTTGAGCACCCGCGACGCCGTGGCGAGGGAGACCCCCGCGCGGTCGGCGACGTCCTGCAGCCTCGCTCGGGCCACCAGCGCACCTCCAGATCCAGGGCGGTCTGGTCCGCCCGACCCGGGCACTTCGAACGCGCCCGACGGATCACAGCCTATCTGCGGACGGAAACCCCTTCCCCGCACACACCATCACCCGAGGCCCGCCTTGAGCTCGGCCTCGTAGCCCTTGAGGTAGGCAGCGAAGTCGCTGCCGAATGCCGTGTCGACCTGCATGTAGTTGCTCGACATGTATTCCTGGAAGGCCTCTGTCTTCACGTAAAGCTTGCTGGCGTCGACCCAGTAGTCGACAGCCTCGTCAGTCAACCCACCCGGCGCGATGACGCCTCGGAACTGCGAGAAGGTCACGTCGATGCCCTGCTCGACCGTTGTGGGGATGTCGGCGAGCTCCTCGTACTCGTACCGCTTCTCGGCGATCACACAGAGCGGCTTGAGGTCGCCGGACTCGAACTGACCGATCACCTCTCCGGGATTCGTCAGGCCCACGTCGACATGACCACCCAGTACGGCGGCGATGGCCTCGCCACCCGACTCGTAGGGCACTCGCTGGAACGCGACGCCCTGGTCCTTCTCGATGAGGCCGAACTGGATGGCGTCGTTGCCTGTGGCACCTCCCGACACCGCGGCGAGGACCTTGCCCTCCTTGGCCGCGTCGACGACGTCCGGGCAGGTGTCGTACGGAGAATCGGACTTCACGACCACCACGGTCGAGTCCTGCCCTACCTTCATGACCGGGGTGAACGACTCCCAGTTGAACGGCACGTCCTGGGTCAGCCCCAGGTTGACCAAGGCCGTCTCGGTCGCCAGAAGGTGGCTGGCGTTCCCCTGGAGCCCCAGGAAGTTCGCGTAACCGACCGCCCCACCACCGCCGTCCTGGTTCTCGACGGACATCGTCCTCCCGGTGACCTCCTCCAGGCCCGAGGCAATCGCCCGCCCGGACAGGTCCGAGCCGCCTCCCGCGCTCATCGGCACGATCATCGTCTGACGCTCACTGGGTTCGAACTCGCCCAGGAGGCCGCCACCGGATCCTGAGGTGTCGATGCCCGCACAGGCGCTCAGTGTCAGCACTGCAACGCCTAGCGCGGCGGTCGTCGTCTTCCGGAACGCTCTCATGTTGGTGTGACCTCCTTGGTCAGGGCGTCGAGAGCCGGGTCCTCCACCCGGGCGGGCCACGGGAAACGGGGCAGTCATGCGACCGGCGTCGGGGTCGCGGCCTCGGCCGTGCGATCGCGAGAGAAACGACCCACGAGCTTCGGCACGAGCATGATCACCACCGTGAGGATCAGGATCCCGAGGGACAGCGGCTCCTTGAACAGCACGGTCAGGTCACCGTCGGCGTAGGACGACGTCTGCACCAGCGCCTTCTCCACCATCGGGCCGAGCACCACGCCGAGGATGAGCGGAGCGGTCGGGTAGTCGAACTTCTTGAAGAAGAACCCCGCGACACCGGCGACGAACAGCACCGGCAGCGCGAAGAGGTTGTTCTGCACCGCGTAGGCGCCGAGCATGCTGAAGAACAGGATGGCCGGGTAGAGGTACCGGTAGGGCAGCCGGAGCACCTGGGCGAACGCCGGCGCGAGCGGCAGGTTGAGCACGAGCAGGATCACGTTGCCGATGAAGAAGGACGTGAGCAAGCCCCAGACGAGAGCGGGCTGGTCGTCGAACAGCAGGGGGCCCGGCTGGATCCCGTACATCACGAACGCTCCCAGCAGGACCGCCGTCGTCGTGCCACCGGGGATACCGAGGGCAAGCGTGGGCACGAAGTTGGCATTGGCGGCGGCGTTGTTGGCCGACTCCGCGGACGCGACGCCCTGGATGGCGCCCTTGCCGAACATCTTGCGGTTCGGGCTGACCTGCTTCTCGACGCCGTAGCCGACGAGCGCCGCCAGGGTGGAGCCCGCGCCGGGCAGGCATCCCAGGAGGAACCCGATGCCGCTGCCGCGCAGGATCGCGGGCATCGAGTCCTTGACGTCCTTGCCGCGGATCATCATGTCCCGCATCCGGGTGCGGATCGGCTTCACACCACCGTCGCCGATCTGGCTGACGACCTCGCCGACCGCGAACACTCCGATCATCACGACGACGAAGTCGATGCCGCCCAGCAGGTTGATGCTGCCGAACGTGAATCGGGCCTCGACGAAGCCCGACGACATACCGATGGTGGACAGGAAGATCCCCAGGCCCGCCATGACGAGCCCCTTGGCCAGGTTGTCCCCGGAGAAGGAGATGATCGTGAGCAGCCCCATGATCATGATCGCCAGCATCTCCGCCGGACCGAACTTCAGAGCGACGCTGGCGATCGGCGCGGCCACCAGCATGAGCAGGACGAGCGACGCGATCGCGGCCACGAACGATCCGATCGCGGCGATGGCGAGGGCTTTGCCCGCCTGACCCTTGCGTGCCAGGGCGTACCCGTCGACGACGGTGGCCACGGCGTTGGCGTCGCCCGGCGTGGCGATCAGGACCGCGGCGATCGTCCCCCCGTACTGGCACCCGTAGTAGATGCCGGCGAGCATGATCAGCGCCGTGACCGGCTCCATGGTCAGCGTGAGCGGCAGCAGGATCGCGACGCCGGTGGTGGCGCCGAGCCCCGGCAGCATCCCGATGACGGTGCCGAGCAGCACGCCGGCGAAGCACCAGAGAAGGTTCTCCGGCGTGAGGGATGTCTGGAATCCGAGCAGGATGTTCTCGAGCATCTGCGTGCCTCCTCAGATCAGTCCGAGCGCGCCGGTCGCGAGCGGGACGTTGAGCGCCAGACCGAAGACCAGATAGCCGAAGGCGAACGCGCCCGCGCCCCAGACCACGCCTACCCACAGGGGCTTCTTCTCGACGAACGTCAGGAGCACGGCGACCATGAGGCTGAGTCCCAGGAGCAGACCGATCGCGTAGGTCAGCGCGACCCCCAGTGCGATCACGCCGAAGACGACGGCGACGGCACGGTTTCGCTGCGCGGTGGTGCGCCCGAACACGTCGAGCTGCGAGTCCTCGTCCTCGGCGCCCTCGGCGCCCGAACTCACCGTCGAGTCGTCGCCGTCGGTCGCCTCGCGACCGGAGCGGAACGCCTTGAGGGACTCCCACGCACCTGCCAGGAGCATGACGGCACCGGCAGCGGCCGGCATCATGCCGGGCCCCACGTGGCCGTCGGGCGTCCGGACGCCGTAGGAGATGCCGGCGACGAGCACGGCGGCACCCAGGGCGAGCAGGAGGACGCGCATCACCCACGCCCCGGTGTCCCTGTGTGCCGTGTTCCTGGATGCGGCGGTCGCCGTCACAGCTCGCCTCCCCGGCTCCGGGGTGCAGGGCGGGCCGGGCAACTACCTCGCCACCCAGGGAATTGATCGAGCCTCATCATCGATGGCTGCCTTTCTTCGGAAGGGCACCATAGCCCTTCCCGTGGCTAGTCATAGATCCCATAGGATCTATCCGGTACGGATGTAGCGTGGCACGCCTCGCGAGCGACGTGCAACCCCCTGGGGCCCCGCTCCTCGACCGCGCGCTGCGAGCCGGCCGGGCGATCGCCCAGCCAGCCCGCGCCACTGGTCAGGACGGCTCCGGAGCTCCCCCGCTCCAGGTGCGGCGACCGAGCGCGACGACGATGTCGAAGGCCCGCTGGCTCGGCCCGAGGTTGGCCTTGTTCTGGCCGACGATCCCGTACGCGGTGCCGTGCGCCGGGGTCGCGATCGGGACGGGCAGCCCGCCCTGGACGGTCACGCCCTGGTCGAAGCCCATCAGCTTCATCGCGATCTGGCCCTGGTCGTGGTACATCGTGACGACGCCGTCGTAGTCGCCGTCGCGTGCGGCGATGAAGATCGTGTCGCAGGGGTACGGCCCGGCGGCATCGATGCCCTCCGCGTGCGCCAGGCGGACTCCGGGAGCGATGTGGTCGATCTCCTCACGGCCGAACTGGCCGTTCTCACCGGCATGAGGGTTGAGCGCGCACACCGCCAGGCGGGGCCTCTCGACGCCGTTCGCCGTGACCACCTCATGGAGGAGACGGATCGCGTCGAGGACGGATCGGGCGCTGATGCGCTCCGCGACGTCCCGCACCGCACAGTGCGACGTCACGCGCGACGTCGTGAGCCCGGGGACGAAGTTGAGCTCCGACGTCACGCCGTCGTATCCGAGCTCCTTGGCGAACCATCGCAGCTCGTCCTCTTCGTGCATCCCCGCGTCATGCAGGGCAGACTTGTTGAGCGGCAGGAACATGATCGACTCGACCGCACCCTCGGAGAACAGTGCCAGGCAGTCGCGGAGGTCCTGCAACGCCCGTGAGCCTCCGGCCACCGAGGCCACCCCGCGCTCCACAGCCTGGTCGGAGAGACGAGAACCCACCAGGGTCACCTTGCCGGGCTCCGGCCGGCTGCAGGTGGGTACGTCGACCCCGACCTCGGCCGCGTAGCGGTCCACCTCGGCCTGGGTCGCCAGCAGGTGGATCTCCGCCTGCTCCCGATTGGCCTCGACGGCGAGCAGCCTCATCGCCAGCTCGGGCCCCACACCAGACGGATCGCCGAGCGTGAGTGCCAGCCGAGGGCGGCGGGTGACAGGGGTCGTGGTCATGGGTCCTCCTTGAGCCGTGAGCATCGTGCGCCGGAAAGCCCGGCGCTGATCAAAGATCCTATGGGATTTTACGGTACAGACTGCCGCACCCTCGCAGCGCGAGCACACACGGGGGGACGACGGTGGGCGCCGGCATGGTGGGAGCGACGACGGCGTCGGCTCGCAAGCACCCGGCACCGGCCGACGACGCCGGTGGACCGATCCCCCGGCTCCGGAGCTTCGACCTCCCTCCCTCCGACGACGAGGGGCGACCGGGGTCAGTGCCCGGGCGGCGCCTCGGCCTGCGCCCGCTGCGAGACGCCCTGCAGGTGCCGCGCCATCGCTCCCACCGCTCGCGCCCGGTTCCCGACCTGGAACGCCGCAAGGATCTCCGCATGCTCGCGCAGCGCGTCGGCGGAATCTGTCAGCCCACGGTCCATGCTTTGGCGCATGCGGTGGACGTTGGCACCGAGGATCGACGCCATCTGGTCGATGAAGCGGTTGCCGCACCCGCGGATGATCGTCTCGTGGAACGCCCAGTCGGCCCGGAAGTACTCGAGGAGCTGGCCCTGCACGGCATCGGCCGACGGCTGGCGATCGAGCCCGTAGCGCGCGATCACGGCCTGATGCTCCGCATGAGCCGATTCGAGCCGTTCCGACAGGCCGGAGCGGCCCACGGCACGCTCCACGGCGGCGAGCTCGATCACTTCCCGGGCGTCGATGAGCTCGGCCATCTGGGCCGCGGTGAGCGGCGCCGTCACCGTGTACCCCTTGAGTGCGGCCCGGATGACCAGACCGGTGTGCTCGAGCTGGACCAGGGCCTCGCGGATCGGCGTCTGCGAGACTCCGAGCTCTCGGGCAAGACCGTCGATGCTGAGCGACTGGCCCGGCGCGAGTCGCTGGGTCATGAGCATCTCGAGCAGCGCGTCGTACACGTCGTCGCGCAGGATCTTCCGCGCGAGCGTCGGTGCCGTTCCACCAGAGGGGAGCGAGGCCGTTCTGGTCGACATGGCCGCCATCCGTTTCGATTCGTTCTGCGTTCCCCGCGATCCTATAGGTAGGCGGCGGCGCGGTGGTGGCGACCGGCTCGTGGCGACGCGCCACGGTCCCGAAGCCTCCCGATCGGGAGCCTTCTGGCGGATGGCGCGCAGCGGTCACGGTCTGGCTTCCGAACCTGCAGGTCGCGCGGCCGCCGCCTCGTCGAGCACGTCCCGCAGGGCGGCGACATCGTGGGCGAAGCGCCCCAGGAACACGCCGTCGACGGCGCCCGCGAGGGCTGTGAGCGTGCCGGGGCCGGCGGCCCCGCCGTAGAGCACGCGGCCTTCGACGCCCAGCGCGTCGAGCCGCTCGCGCAGCACGTGCGCGACAGTCACGACATGCTCGGCGGGTGCCGGCCGCGGGGCGCCGATCGCCCAGACGGGCTCGTACCCCACGACGACCTCGCGCGGGGCGGAGCCCCGCAGCGCGCTCTCGAGCTGCGCCGTCGCCACCTCGGCCGCCTCCCGGGGGGAGACCCGATCGCGCTCGCCGACGCACAGCAGCGGGGTGAGGTCCGCCTCGGCGAGGCGCGCGACCTTGGCCCGCACGAGGTCGTCGTCCTCGTGGAACGTCGCGCGCCGCTCGGCGTGGCCCACGACGGCGATCGTGCAGCCGAGCTCGGCGAGCAGGCCCGCCGTGACCTCGCCGGTCTGGGCGCCGTGCGCGGCCGGGGCCACGTCCTGCGCGCCCCAGGCCACGCCTGACCCTCCGAGCAGCCGCGCGGCAGCGGGCAGCAGGGGGAAGGCGGGGAGAACGGCGAGGTCCACGTCGGCCGCGGGGGCGGTGTCGCGGACCGTGCCGAGCCAGCGCTCGGTGTCCGCGGCCCCGAGGTACGCCTTGAGCGAGACGGCGACGAGCGGGCGGCGGCGCGTCATCCGCAGGACCCGGCGGTCTCGCCGACGGCACCGGTACCCGCATCGGCCTCGACCTCGCCGATGGCCGCGACCTTGGGCGCGGACGCCGAGGTGGGGTCGAACCGGTAGCCCAGCCACTCACGCAGCAGCCGGCGGGCGAGCTCGATGCCCACGACCCGCTGGCCGAAGCACAGCACCTGGGCGTCGTTGGAGAGCACCGCCCGCTCGACCGAGAACGAGTCGTGGGCGGTGACCGCGCGGACGCCCGGCACCTTGTTGGCGGCGATCGCGACGCCGAGGCCCGTGCCGCAGACAAGGAGCGCGCGGTCGGCCTTCCCCTCGGCGACGAGGCGCGCGGCGGCCGCACCCACGTAGGGGTACGGGGTGTGCTCGTCGCCCCCGACGCCGACGTCGGTCACGGCGACCACGCGGTCGTCGGCCTCGAGGTCGGCCTTGAGCAGCTCCTTGTAGTCGAACCCGGCGTCGTCCGAGCCGATCGCGACCCGCAGCCTCTGCGGCATCGTCTCCTGGGTCGTGTCCTGGGCCGTCTCCTGGGTCGTCGTCATCGTCCCGCCACCTCCACGTCATCCGTGCTGACGCCGAGCGCGTCCCCGACCTCCGCGAGGAGGAGCGCGAGCGACGTCGCCCCCGGGTCGGCGACCCCGAGGCTCTTGTCCCCCAGCACGCGCGAACGACCGCGGCGCGCCGTGATGTCCTTGGTGCGGTCGGCGCCGTCCCGGGCGGCACGCACGGCGGCACGCCATGCGTCGGGTGCCGCCGCACCGTTCCTGTGCGCCGCGGCCAGCGTCTCGGCAGCGGGGTCGAGGGCGTCCACGAGCGTCTTGTCGCCCGCCCGGGCGCCACCCACCGCGCAGACCTCGTCGCGTGCGGCGCGCACGCCGTCGACGACATGGGCGCCCGCCAGCGCCTCGTCGGCGGGCAACCGGTCGGCGAGCGCGAGCAGCCCGACGCCCCACAGGGCCCCCGACGTGCCTCCCGCGCGGTCGGCCCAGCGTTCCGCGGCGCGGCGCAGCACGGACGGGGCGTCCGCCCCCGCGGCGAGCGCCTCGTCGGCGGCCTCGACCGCGGCGTCGACCCCGCGGCACATGCCGCGACCGTGGTCGCCGTCGCCGGCGATCGCGTCGAGCGTGCCGAGCTCGTCCTCCGCGACGTGCAGGACCCGCTGCGCGCGGTGCAGCGCGCGCACCACGAGGCGGGCCGCCTCGGCGCCCTCGGCCGTCGCCGCAGCGACGAGCGGCGGTTCCGGCTCGGTGGCGACCTCGGGCGCGCTCGTCACCGGGGCGGCGCGCCAGCCTCCGTGCCGGAAGGCGGGCGTCGTGGCGGGCGCGAGCCACAGCGGCTCGAGCTCGTCGTCGAGCCACGCCACGGTGAGCGAGCAGCCCGCCATGTCGAGGCTCGTGACGAACTCCCCGACGAGCGGAGCCACCAGCGTCACGCCGCGCTCCGTCAGCAGGTCGTGCACCCGGTCCCAGAGCACGAACAGCTCCTCGTACTTGACCGTGCCGAGCCCGTTGAGGACGACGGCGGCGCGGCCGTCGGCGTCGTCGGGCCGGTCGGCGAGCACGCGTTCGACGAGCTCGGCGGCCAGGTCGGCGGCCGGCGGCACCGCCTCCTCGCCGATGCCGGGCTCGCCGTGGATCCCGAGGCCCCAGCCGACCGTCCCGGCCGGCAGGGTGAACAGCGGCGCGTCGGCACCCGGCAGGGTGCACCCGTCGAAGGCGACGCCGAAGGAGCGGGTGCGCTCGTTGGCCAGCCCGGCGAGCCGGTCGACCTCGGCCAGGTTCGCGCCGGACTCCGCGGCCGCGCCCGCTACCTTGAAGACCACGAGGTCGCCCGCGACCCCGCGGCGCTCCCCGGCACGGTCTGCGGGGGCGGAGGCGACGTCGTCGGTGACGAGGCGCACCGCCACGTCGACGCCCTGCGCACGCAGCCGGCTCGCCGCGGCGCCGAAGTTGAGGACGTCCCCGGCGTAGTTGCCGAAGGACAACCAGATGCCGGCCCCGGCGTCGGCCGCGCGGCACACGTCGAGCACCTGGCGCGTGGACGGGGAGGCGAAGACCTCGCCGCAGACGGCGGCGTCGGCCACGCCCGCGCCCACGAGGCCGGCGAACGCCGGGTAGTGGCCGGACCCGCCGCCGACGACGACGGCGACCTTGCCGGGGCGCGTGCCCTCGGCGCGGGCGACGCCGCCGGGCACGCGGCGCAGCACGCCGGAGTGGGCTTTGACGAGGCCGCTGAGCGCCTCGCGGGCGAAGTCCTCGGGACGGTTGTGGACGTACGTCATGGGTGCAGCACCTTTGCTCGTGCGGTGATGGGTGGGGCGACGCGGAGGGGCCGGAGGGGTCGGGCTCAGCGCCCCGCGGAGCGCAGCACGCCGCGGACGTACTCGCGGTTCAGGGCCGCGACGCCGAGGCTGTCCGACCCGTAGTGCTCACAGACGAACGCGCCCTCGAAGCCGAGCTCGAGCGCTCGCCGGATCATCACGCGGTAGTTCACGACGCCCTGCACCAGCGGGGTCGGGTGGGTCGCGTACGCCCCCGTCGCCAGGTCCACGTCGCGCGTGTAGTTCTTGATGTGCCAGAAGTTCGCGTGCGGGAGCACCTTCTCGAACATGGTCGGGATGTCCTCGATCTCCCGGTGGAGCCGGACAAGGTTGCCGAGGTCCGGGTTGAGCCCCACGTTGGCGCGGTCGACGTCTTCGAGGAACCGCACGGCAAGGTCCGGCGTACCGATGTAGGTGTCCTCGTACATCTCCAGACTGACCTGCACCCCCACCTCGGCCGCGTGGTCGGCGAGCTCGCGGATGCGCCGTACGGCCAGGCCGCGGTTGTCGGCGTCGGCGAGGTCGTCCTGGTGCCCCTCGGCAAGCCAGAACCACAGCGCCTTCTCCTGAGCGGGCGTGAGTGCCTGCATGAAGCCGAAGTTCACGACCTCGGCGCCGAGCGCCGGCGCGCGGTCGATGATCGCGTGGCCGAACCGCAGGTAGTCCTCGCCGCGGGCGACGTCGACGACGCTGCGGCGCGTCGTCGACACGGACGGGACGGTGAGGCCGACCTCCTTGAGGACGACGAGCAGCTCGGCGAACCGGGCATCGGTCATCTCCCCGATCGACAGCCACGCGTCGGTCGGGTCGACGTCGGTGAACCCCAGGTCGGCGACCTGCTGGAGCTGGCCACGCCAGGAGTCGGCGGGGGCCTCGACGTTCGGCGTGCCGTCGGCTGCGGTGGATCCGAAGGACAGCATGTTGGCGGCGATGGGCCAGGTATCCGCAGTGCGCAAGAAGATCTCCGTCGATCGGCGAATCGTGTTTCCTATAGGAAACACGTCCAGTTCCCGAGGTGTCAACCGCGCCAGATCTCACCCGGCCGCGCCACGAGCAGCCCGGGGCCCTGCTTGACGGTGGCGCCGGCAGCGCCTAACTTGATGGAAAGCGCATTCCATCCCGCGTCGGAGCCCCCGCCGAGACGCACCGACGAAGGAGTCCCCGAGTGAGCACACCCACGCGCACCCTGCGCATCGCAATGAACGGCGTGACCGGCCGCATGGGCTACCGCCAGCACCTCGTGCGCTCGATCCTGCCGATCCGCGAGCAGGGCGGCGTCGAGCTGGCCGACGGCACGCGCGTCCAGGTGGAGCCGGTGCTCGTGGGCCGCAACGAGTCCAAGCTGGCCGAGCTGGCCGAGCTGCACGGCGTCGCCGAGTACACGACCGACCTCGACGGGATCATCGCCGACCCCGCCACCGACATCGTGTTCGACGCCTCCATGACGTCGCTGCGCGCCAAGACGCTCACCAAGGCGATGCAGGCCGGCAAGCACGTCTACACCGAGAAGCCGACCGCCGAGACGCTGGCCGAGGCGATCGAGCTCGCGAAGCTGCGCGAGGAGACCGGCGTCACCGCCGGCGTCGTGCACGACAAGCTGTACCTGCCCGGCCTGGTCAAGCTGCGCCGCCTCGTCGACGAGGGCTTCTTCGGCCGCATCCTGTCGCTGCGCGGCGAGTTCGGCTACTGGGTGTTCGAGGGCGAGCACCAGGCGGCCCAGCGCCCCTCGTGGAACTACCGCAAGGAGGACGGCGGCGGCATGACCACGGACATGTTCTGCCACTGGAACTACGTCCTCGAGGGCATCCTCGGCTCCGTCAGGACCGTGAACGCCCAGACGACCACGCACATCCCCACCCGCTGGGACGAGCAGGGCAAGGAGTACGCCGCCACCGCCGACGACGCCGCGTACGGCATCTTCGAGATCGAGACGCCGGGCGGCGACCCGGTCGTGGCGCAGATCAACTCGTCCTGGGCCGTGCGCGTGTACCGCGACGAGCTGGTGGAGTTCCAGGTCGACGGCACGCACGGCTCGGCCGTCGCCGGCCTGCGCAAGTGCGTCGCCCAGCAGCGCGCGCACACCCCGAAGCCCGTGTGGAACCCGGACCTGCCCGTCACGGAGCCGTTCCGCGACCAGTGGCTCGAGGTGCCCGCGAACGCCGACCTGGACAACGGCTTCAAGCTGCAGTGGGAGGAGTTCCTGCGCGACGTCGTCGCCGGCCGCCCGCACCGCTTCGACCTCCTGTCCGCCGCCCGCGGCGTGCAGCTCGCCGAGCTCGGGCTCCGCTCGTCGGCCGAGGGCCGCCGCCTCGACGTGCCGGAGATCTCCCTGTGAGCGCCCCCACCCTCAACCCCTCGCTCGCGCCGGAGCTGAGGCCGAGCGGCGTCACCGTGCGCCTCCCCCGGTTCGACGCCGGCGGCCGCGCCACCGGCGTCGAGGTGCGCGAGCTGCACGCGCCGGGCCCGTGGACCGCGCCGTCCGGCTCGATCTCCTCGCGCGTGGCGTTCGCCGCGGCGCACGTCGTGCCGCAGGTCGGCGCGGAGAACGTGCCCGGCGCACCCGCCGTCGTCGACTGGGACGCCACGCTCGCCTACCGGCACGAGATCTGGCGCTTCGGCCTGGGCGTCGCCGACGCCATGGACACCGCCCAGCGCGGCATGGGCCTGGACTGGGCAGCGACGCAGGAGCTGGTGCGGCGGTCCTCCGCCGAGGCGGCCTCGGTGGGCGCACGTATCGCGTGCGGCGCGGGCACCGACCAGCTGGACCCGGCGTCCGTCGAGCCGGGCGAGGCGGGCCTCGCGTCGGTGATCGACGCCTACCGCGAGCAGGTGCACGTGGTGCAGGACGCCGGCGCCCAGGTCATCGTCATGGCCTCGCGAGCGCTGGCGAAGGTCGCCCGATCCCCCGAGGACTACGCGCGCGTCTACGACGCGGTCCTGGCGGAGGCCGACAAGCCCGTCGTCCTGCACTGGCTGGGCACGATGTTCGACCCGGCCCTGGCGGGCTACTGGGGCTCCGACGACGTCGCGTCGGCCACGGCGACGTTCCTCGACCTCATCAAGGCTCACCAGGACCGCGTCGACGGCGTCAAGGTGTCGCTGCTCGACGCGCAGCACGAGATCGGACTGCGCCGGTCGCTGGCCGCGCTCGAGGGCTCGCCCGTGCGGCTGTACACCGGCGACGACTTCAACTACCCGGAGCTGATCGCGGGCGACGAGCAGGGGCACTCCGACGCCCTGCTCGGCATCTTCGCCGCCATCTACCCGGCCGCGTCCACAGCGCTGCAGGCCCTCGACGCCGGGGACGCCGGGCGTGGCCACGCGATCCTCGCGTCCACCGAGAAGCTGGGCCGGCACATCTTCGCCGCGCCCACGTACTACTACAAGACGGGCGTCGCGTTCCTGTCCTGGCTGAACGGCTTCCAGACCGGGTTCCAGCTCGTCGGCGGCCTGCACTCCGGACGGTCGCTCGCCCACCTGGTGGAGCTGGCCCGCCTCGCCGACGGCTGCGGCATGCTGCTCGACCCGGCGCTCGCCGCGCAGCGCCTGGACGCCCTGCTGGTGACGAACGGGGTGAGCGCATGACCGGGACGGCGGACCTGAGCCGCTGCTCCCTCAACACCGCCACCGTCAAGCACGCCACCCTCGCCGAGGCCGTCGACGCCGCGGCGGCGGCCGGCCTGGGCGCGGTCGGCCTGTGGCGCCACCAGGTGCAGGAGCACGGCGCCGACAAGGCGGCGCGCATCGTCGCCGACGCCGGCCTGCGCGTCTCGTCGCTGTGCCGCGGCGGGTTCCTCACCGCCGCGGACGAGGCCGGCATCGCCGCGGCCCTCGACGACAACAAGCGGGCCATCGAGGAGACCGCGGGCGTCGGCACCCGCGAGCTGGTGTTCGTGGTCGGCGGCCTGCCCGCCCTCAGCGAGCCCGGCCGGGGGCCGCGGCCCGACGCCGGCCCGGGCGACCGCGACGTCGTCGCCGCCCGGTCCCGTGTGGCCGACCGCCTCGCCGAGCTCGCGCCGTTCGCGGCCGAGCACGACGTGCGGATCGTGCTCGAGGCGCTGCACCCGATGTTCGCCGCCGACCGCGCCGTGATCTCCACCCTCGGCCAGGCGCTCGACCTCGCGGCGCCGTTCGCCCCCGAGACGGTGGGCGTCGTCGTCGACACGTACCACGTGTGGTGGGACCCGCAGCTGCGCGAGTCGATCGCGCGAGCCGGGGCCGAGGGCCGCATCGCGGGCTACCAGGTGTGCGACTGGAACCTGCCGCTGGCCGCCGACCCGCTCAACTCCCGAGGGCACGTGGGCGACGGGTACGTGGACTTCCCGACGATCTCGCGCTGGGTGGCCGAGGCCGGCTACGACGGCGACGTCGAGACCGAGATCTTCAACGAGGAGATCTGGGCCGCCGACCCGCGGGACACCGCCCGCACGGTCGGCGAGCGGTACGCACGGCACGTGCTGCCGCACCTGGAGGGAGACGGCCGCACACCACACACCGGGCCTTGACACCCCGGTGCGGGCCTGTCGCCGACGCGGGCCCGCCGCACGACGCCCCGCCACCTCCGAGAGGCGGCGGGGCGTCGTCGTCCCCGGCGGGCCGCCCGGGCCCGGGCGCCGAGGTGATCAGGATCGAAGAAGCGGAGCCGACGGGCCCGGTCCTAGCGTGGACCACGCCGCGGGGAACAGCCCCCGCCTTCGACCCGAGGAGACCGACATGGCCACGTCCGAAGGACTGAGCGTCGACGAGCGCGCCGCCGTCAAGCAGCGCGCGAAGGAGCTGCGCGAGCAGGAGAAGGCGGGCAGGAACCGCGCCGCCGGCGAGAAGGCCGTGCGCGAGGCGATCGAGCCGCTCGAGGGCAGCGACCGCGACATCGCCGAGGGGATGTACCGGGTGGTCTCCGAGGTGGCGCCGGACCTGGTGCCCAAGACGTACTACGGCATGCCGGGCTTCGCGGACGCCGCGGGCAAGATGGTCGTGTTCGTGCAGCCTGCCGCGAAGTTCGGCACCCGCTACGCGACGCTCGGTTTCGATCCTGCCGCGCATCTCGACGACGGCGACTTCTGGCCGACGTCCTTCGCCGTCCTCGCCTGGACGCCCGCGTTCGAGGAGAAGCTCACCGAGCTGGTGCGCACCGCGGCGGGCTGATCCGGCGTCTCTCCGGTCGTCTTCCGTCGCCTCGCGCCGCGCGCACCGTTCCCTTCGGCGGAAACCGGTTGCTAGGCTGGGCACAGCACGGCGGGAACCGGTTTCCCACGGTTTCTCGCCGACTGTCCCAGCGACGTGACGGAAGGCGACCATGACCCTCTACAGCAACCCGGTCCTCGACGCGGACTGGCCGGACCCGGACGCCGTCCGCGTCGGCGACGACTACTGGATGATCGCGTCCAGCTTCAACCGCGCCCCCGGGCTGCCTGTGCTGCACTCCCGCGACCTCGTGTCCTGGGAGCACGTGGCCAACGCGCTGCCCGCGCTGCCGCAGACGGGGCACTACGCGCTCCCCCGGCACGGCTCCGGCGTCTGGGCGCCCAGCCTGCGGCACCACGACGGCCTCTTCTGGATCGTCTACCCCGACCCGGACCACGGGATCTTCGTCCTCACCGCCACGGACCCGCGCGGACCGTGGTCCGAGCCGTGGTGCCTCGTTCCAGGCCGCGGGCTCATCGACCCCTGCCCGCTGTGGGACGACGACGGCCGCGCCTACCTGGTGCACGGCTGGGCGAAGAGCCGCGCGGGCGTGAAGAACCGCCTCACCGTGGTCGAGGTGGACCCGGCGCTGCGCCGCGTCGTCGGGCCGGCCCGCACCGTGGTCGACGGCGACGAGCTGCCGGGCTTCCGCACCCTGGAAGGCCCCAAGCTCTACCAGCGCGACGGCTGGTACTGGATCTTCGCGCCCGCAGGCGGTGTCGCCACCGGCTGGCAGACGGCGTTCCGGTCCCGGTCGGTGTGGGGACCGTACGAGCACCGCGTGGTGCTCGAGCAGGGCGACACCCCGGTCAACGGGCCGCACCAGGGAGCCTGGGTCGACACGCCCGACGGCGCCGACTGGTTCCTGCACTTCCAGGACCGCGGGGTCTTCGGGCGCGTCGTGCACCTGCAGCCGATGGGCTGGGACCCCGACGGGTGGCCCGTGATGGGCGACGGCGGTCAGCCCGTGCTCACCCACCCCACCCCCGTCCCTGGGGCCGAGCCCGGCGAACCGGTGCGCAGCGACGACTTCGCCGCCCCGGGCCTCGTCCCCCGCTGGCACTGGCAGGCCAACCCGGGCGACGGCTGGGCCGTGGCCGACGGCGGCGGCGCGCTGCGCCTGCCGGCCCGGCCGTCGCCGCGGGGCAACCTGCGCGACCAGGGCGCCGTGCTCTGCCAGCAGCTCCCCGGGCAGCCGAGCACCTGGGAGACCCGGGTCGAGCTGTCCGGCGACGCCCCCGGCACCCGCGCCGGCGTCGTCGTCCTCGGCCGGGAGTACGCGTGGGCCGGGCTGGTGCGGACCCCCGTGGGGGTGGAGGTCACCGTGCGGCGCGGCGGCGCGTACGGCGACGAGGAGACCGTCGCCCAGGAGCCGGTGCCCGGCGGCGCGGCGACCGTCGTCGTGCGCGCCGTCGTCGACGCCGAGGGCGCCGTGACCTGGGGCTGGCAGACCACCACGGCCACCGGGGACGACGACACCGCGTGGCGCGAGGTCGCGCCGGCATGGCAGGCCCACGTGGGCCACTGGATCGGCGCGGAGGTGGGTCTCTTCGCGAGCGCGCCGCTCGGCGCGGACCTCGCGCCCGGCGACGGCGGCACCTTCGGCCCGGTCCGCGTCACCGTGGCCGGGAAGGAGGCGTGATGTCCCGCTCCGGAGGACCCACGATCGACGAGGTGGCCACGGCCGCCGGGGTGTCCCGGGCGACCGTCTCGCGGGTGATGAACGGCCGCTCGTCCGTGGCCACCGACATCGCCGAGCGGGTGCGCACCGCCGCCCAGGAGCTGCGGTACCAGCCGAGCCGCGTGGCGCGCAGCCTGTCGCTCGGCCGCACCAACTCCGTCGCGCTGGTCGTGCCCGACCTCGCCAACCCGATGTTCCAGCAGATCCTGCGGGGCACGATGGCGGCCGCCGCCCCGCACGACTACCGCGTGCTCGTGGCGGAGACCGCGGAGAACACCGGTGACGAGGCGGAGGTGGCGCTCGAGGCGCGGCAGCGGTGCGACGCGCTGGTGCTCGCCGCGCCCCGCACCTCGGAGGAGGCGCTGCGCGACCTGCTGCCGCGCCTCGAGCCGGTCGTGGTGATCAACCGGCACGTCCCCGGCCTCACGGTGCCGAGCGTGCGCGTCGACTACGCGGCCGGGGTGCGCAGCATGGTCGACCACCTCGTGGCCCTGGGGCACCGCGAGCTCGCCTATGCGGCGGGCCCCCGGTCCAGCGCCTCGAACGCGCTGCGTGCCCGCGCCCTCGACGACGCCCGCGAGCGCCACCCCGGCCTGCGCGTCACGACCGTGCCCTGCGGCCCCACCGTCGACGCCGGCTACCGCGCCGCGGACCGGGTGCTGGCGACGGGCGCCACGGGCGTGATCGCGTTCAACGACCTCGTCGCGTTCGGCCTCCTCGCCCGGCTCAACGAGGCCGGCGTGGCGGTGCCCGGCGACCTCTCGATCGCCGGCTTCGACGACATCGAGCTCGCCCGGTACGCGACGCCGTCGCTCACCACCGCCGCCGTGCCGCAGGCCGACCTCGGCCGGCGAGCCTGGGAGCTGCTGCACGCGCGCGTGCTCGGCGCCGAGCGCGCCCGCCCGGCCGCCGGCGACGAGGTCGCGCTGCACGTGACGCCCGGCCTGGTGGTGCGCGGCAGCACCGGGCCGGTGCCACCCGCGCGACGCCTCGGCGTGACGTCGGCCGACCTCGCGTCGCGCGCCCACGCCCGCGACGAGCAGGTGCGGGCCCGCTGGCGGGAGGCCGACGACGACTGGGTGCTGGGACTCGGCGACGACCGGCCGCTGGGCCGGTACTCCCGCGGCGCGTCGATGCCGGGGGTGCACAGCCCGCGCCCGTTCCTGCACCCGGTGCACTCGCTGCGGGGCGTGGCGATGACCGCCAAGAGCCCGGTGGACCACCGTCACCACTACGGCGTGTCGATGGCCGTGGCCGACGTCGACGGCACCAGCCACTGGGGCGGGCGCACCTACGTGCGCGACCAGGGGCCGACGCTGCTGGCCAACCACGGCCGGCAGCAGGTGTCGGGGACGGTCGTGACCGACGACGGCGCCACCCTCGTGCAGCAGCTGAGCTGGCTCGACGAGCGCGGGGGCGTGCAGCTCACGGAGGAACGGCGCCTGACCGCCGTCGTGCTGCCCGAGGTCGACGCGTGGGCGCTCGGCTGGCACGGCACCCTGCGGGCGGGCGACGCGGACGTGGAGATCGGCAGCCCGGCCACGAACGGGCGCCCCGGCGCCGGGTACGGCGGGTGGTTCTGGCGGCTCCCGTCGGGGGACGAGGCCCGCGCCGTCACCCCCGCCGGACCGGACGTGCACGGGTCGCGGCACCCGTGGGTCGCCGTCACCCGGCGCTCGGGGAGCGCGTGGACCACCCTCGTGCTGGCGCAGCGGCCCGGCGTCGGCTCCCCGGAGCCGTCCCCGTGGTTCGCCCGTGTCACCGACTACGTGGGGCTCGGTCCCGCCCTCGCCTGGGACACCGTGCGGCGCGTCCGGGCCGGGTCGGCGCTCGACGTCCGGCTCGTGGCCACGGTCGTGGACCGACGCCTGGACGCCGACGAGGCGCAGCAGGTCGTGGACCTCGCCGTCGCCCGGGTGGGTGCCGCCGGGGCCGCGTGAGGCGGTCCCGCCGCCCGGCGGGTGCGGGGTCGCGGGTCCTGCCTAGGCTGACCCCGTGACCTCGGCACCGGAGACCGCGCGCGTCCCGGCGGCCTGGCGCCCGGCGCCGGGGCGGCCGACGTGGGGGATCGCGCTGGGCGACGTCGTGCGGGTCGGGGCGCTGGTGAGCGTGCTCCTGGCCGTGGCGGCGGCCGACGGGATCGCCGTCTCCCTGTTCCTCCTCGTGCTGGGCGGCTCGGTGGTGCCGCGGGCGACCGGTGCTCCCGCCGTGCTCGACGTGACGTGCGGCGTCGCGATGCTCGCTGCCGCATGGTGCGCCCGGCTCGGCTGGTACGAGCGGGTCGAGGTGCTCGACCTGCTGGTGCACGCCGTCGCGACCGGGGCGCTCGCGGCGCTGGCGCACCAGGTGCTGACGCGCGTGCGCACGACCGGCTCCCGGGTGCGGCCGCGGGCGTCGGCGGCGGTGACCGTCCTCGCGCTGGGCGCGCTGCTCGCCGTCGTGTGGGAGGTCCTCGAGATCGCGGGCCACACCCTGCTCGACGACAGCATCCACGTCACCCTCCCGGACACCGTCGGCGACCTCGCCGCAGCGCTCGTGGGAAGCGTCGCGGCCGCAGGGCTCGTCGCCCGGGCCCCGGTGCGGACGACCGTCCGGGGGCTCCCGTGACGCCCGACCCGCCCACCTTGCCCAGCTTGCCCACCGTGTCCGTCGTCGTCCCCGCCCGGGACGACGCCGACGCGCTCGGGAGATGCCTCGCCCTGCTCGCGGAGCAGACCCAGGCCCCCTTCGAGGTCGTGGTGGTGGACAACGCGTCCGTCGACGCCACCGCCTCCGTCGCGCGGCACGCGGGGGCGATCGTGGTCCACGAGCCGCGGGTCGGCATCCCCGCGGCCGCGGCGGCCGGGTACGACGCGGCGCGGGGTGAGGTCGTGGCACGGCTCGACGCCGACTCCGAGCCCGGCCCCGGCTGGGTACGGTCGATCGCGGAGCGCATGGCCTCGGACCCCGCGCTCGAGGCGGTGACGGGCGCAGGCACCTTCACCGACCTCCGGGGCGGGCGATGGGCGTGCGCGCTGTACCTCGGCGCGTACTACGCCAGCACCCGGATGGCGCTCGGCCACACGGCGTTGTGGGGCTCGAGCATGGCGTTCCGCCGCAGCACGTGGTGGGCCGTGCGCGAGCGGGTCGAGCGCGTGGACCCCGAGGTGCACGACGACCTGGACCTGGCGTTCGCGCTCGGACCCCGGCGCCGGATCGTGCGCGACCGGCGGCTGCGGGTCGGGGTGTCCGCACGCTCGTTGCGGCACGCGCGCCGCCGCCGGCTCGCCCGGGCGGTGCGCACGCTGCGGCTGAACTGGGCCGTCATGCCGCCGTGGGAGCGCTGGCGCGTGCGCCTCGTCGGGACGGCGCGGTAGTCCGCCCGCCGGGCGCCTGAGGCGTCGGACGTATTGGTAACGCTCACTGAACTATTGACGCGGGCGCCATCCTCGACTACTTTGCGAGAAACCGGTTTCTGAGGCGTTTCCGGTCGCAGAGCGCGACGGGCACGGGAAGACCGACACCGATGTCGGCCGCTCGTCCCGGCCCGAGGGCCGCCGGCCCGAGTCTCACGAGAGGCGCGACGATGCCCTTCCCGCCAGACCATCGACACTCCCCGCACCACACCGACCCTCCTCGCACCGACCCGGGCCACCGGGTCGGTCGTGCGCGGCGGATCGCGGCCGCTCTGGCCGGCCCGGTGCTCGTCCTGACACTGCTCGCGCCGGCGGCGCACGCCTCGACCGACCTCGCCCCCGCCCACGGCCTCGACGCCGACGCGGCGGGACGGGCGCTGCTGCACCGCATCGGGGCCTCGCCGGCGACGAGCGCGGACGGTCCGGTGTGGTCCCCCACCGCCACCGGCTTCGCCTCGGTCCCCACCCACGAGCTGCCGCACGGCACCACGGGCGGCGCCGGCGGCCGCACCGTCACCGCCCGCGACGCCGCGGACCTGGCCGCGTACGCCGCCGCCGACGAACCGCTGACCATCCTCGTGAAGGGGTCGCTCGACGTGACCCCGTTCGGCTCGATGATCGACGTCGCCAGCGACAAGACGATCGTCGGCGCGGCGTCCGGCGGCGAGCTCGTCGGCGGCGGGCTGCGGCTCCTCGAGGTCGAGAACGTCATCATCCGCAACCTGACGTTCCGCGACTCGTACGTCGCGGCCGACTGGGACGGCAAGAGCGCGGACAACGACAACGACGGCATCCGCATCGACACGTCCCACCACGTGTGGGTGGACCACAACGAGTTCGCCCGCCTCGGCGACGGCCAGCTCGACGTCCGCAAGGACTCCACCGCCGTGACGGCGTCGTGGAACTACTTCCACGACCACAACAAGACGCTCGGCGTCGGGTGGACGGACAACGTCGTGACCACCCTGACGCTGCACCACAACCGGTTCTCCAACGTGCACCAGCGCAACGGCAGCATCGACAACGTCGCGCTCGGGCACCTCTACAACAACTGGCTGTCGGGCGTGAGCTCCTACGGGACGACGTCGCGCGGGGGCTCGAGCCTGCTCGTGGAGTCGAGCGTGTTCGAGGACGCACGCAACCCGCTCATCCTCAGCGGCGACGGCGCCCGCCTGCACCAGCGCGGCAACGTGTTCCGCGGCACGTGGGGCGACGAGCCTGCAGAGACGGGGCCCACCTTCGAGGCCTCCGACCACTACGCCTACACGGCCGATGACGCAGACGACGTCGTGGACCTCCTGACCCGGTACGCCGGCACGCGCACGTCGACAGAGCGGGTGGGCCGGCGGATCACGGTGGCGCAGGACGGCACCGGCGACCACCTCTCGGTGCACGCCGCCGTCGGCGCGGCCGCGCGGGCGGACCACCCCGTGGAGATCGTCGTCGAGCCCGGCACCTACCGCGAGGTGGTCTCCGTGTGGCCCGGGGCCGAGGGGCTGACCCTGCGCGGGGCGACCGGCGACCCCGAGGACGTCGTCATCACGTACGACAAGAGGTCGAGCGACTGGCCCACCGTCGACGTGCGCGCCGACGACGTCACCCTGCGCCACCTCACCCTCGAGAACGCCTACGACGAGGCGGCGAACGGCCCCGCCGAGGCGCTCGCCGTGCGGTCCACGGGTGCCCGGACCGTGCTGGACGACGTGCGGGTGCTCGGCGACCGCGACCTGTCGGCCACCGACGTCGACCCGGCGGCGGCGGGCGCGGCGCTCCTCGAACGGATCCGCGCCCCCCGGACGACGACGGCGGACGGCCCGGTCTGGTCGCCCGTCGCCACCGGCTTCGCCGCCACACCGACCGACGAGCTGCCGCACGGCACGACCGGTGGGGCCGGGGGCCGCACCGTCACGGTGCGCGACGCCGCGGGGCTCGCCCGCTGGGCCGCCGTCGAGGGGCCGGTGACGATCCTCGTGAAGGGCAGCGTCGACGTCGAGCCGTTCGGGTCGATGATCGCGGTGGCGAGCGACAAGTCGATCGTGGGCGCCGGCCGCCACGCCGAGCTGGTGGGCGGCGGCCTGTTCCTCGACAGCGTGCACAACGTCGTCGTGCGGAACCTGACGTTCCGCGACTCGTACGTCCCGGCCGACTGGGACGGCAAGAGCGCGGACAACGACAACGACGGCATCCGCATCGACACGTCCCACCACGTGTGGATCGATCACAACGAGCTCGCACGGCTGGGCGACGGCCTGATCGACGTCCGCAAGGACTCGACGGCCGTCACGCTGTCCTGGAACTACCTGCACGACCACAACAAGACCGTGGGCGTGGGCTGGACCAGCAACGTGGTCACCGAGATCACGATGCACCACAACCGGTTCGCGAACACCTACCAGCGCAACGCGAGCATCGACAACGTGGCCGCCGGGCACCTGTACAACAACTGGTTCGACGGTCAGACGCACTACGGCACGATGTCGCGCGGGGCGTCGCAGCTCGTCGTGGAGTCGAGCGTGTACTCGAACGGTGAGGACGCGATCGTCGCCAAGGACCCGGCCTCGAAGGTCGACTCGCGCGACAACCGTTTCACGGCGATCCGGGGCCGCAAGGACGACACCGGGCCGACGTTCGACCCGGCCGCGCGCTACGCGTACACGGCCGACGACGTGGACGACGTGGTCCGGATCGTGTCGGACGGCGCCGGGCCGCTGGGATCCCCGGAACGGGTCGGTCGCACGGTCACCGTGGCGCTCGACGGCAGCGGGGACTTCGCGTCGGTCGGGGCCGCCGTGGGCGCGGCGTCCCGCGCCGACCACGACGTCGAGATCGTCGTCGATCCGGGCACCTACCGCGAGGTGGTGCGGGTGTGGCCGGGCGCGGACGGGCTGACGATCCGCGGCGCCACGGGCGACCCCGAGGACGTGGTGCTCACCTACGACCTCGCGGCCGGCCAGGCGAAGTTCTACGGCGGCACGTTCGGTCACACCGGGTCCCCCACGCTCGCCGTGCTGGCCGACGACGTGACGCTGCGGGACCTCACCGTGGAGAACGCGTACGACGAGGCCGCGAACGGCGGGAGCCAGGCGCTCGCGCTGCGGACGGCTGGCGACCGCGTGGTGCTCGACGACGTCCGGCTGCTCGGCAACCAGGACACGTTCCTCGTCGACCCGGGCTCGGGCCCCACGGCGTCGCGCGTGTACGTCACGGACTCGTACGTCGAGGGCGACGTCGACTTCGTCTACGGCGGCGGCACCCTCGTCGTCGAGGACTCGGAGATCCGCTCGCTCGACCGCGGCTCCGCGACGAACAACGGGTACGTGGCCGCGCCGGCCACCGTGCCGGGCGGCATGGGCTTCCTGTTCACGGGCAGCCGGTTCACGTCCGACGCCGCGGCGGGCACCGTGTTCCTCGGGCGTCCGTGGCACCCGAGCAGCAACCCGCTCGTCGACCCGTCCGTCGTGGTGCGCGACTCGTGGCTGGACGCGCACGTCGGCACCCCCGCCTGGTCGGACATGAGCGGCTGGTCCTGGCGGGACGACTTCATGCGCGAGCACGGCAACTCCGGCCCGGGCGCCGCGCCCGCCGGCGAGGTCGTCGACGGACGCCCGCAGCTGACCGGTGGGGAGGCCGCTCGGTACACCCGGGAAGCCTTCCTGTCCGGTGCCGACGGCTGGGCTCCCTGGCGCGGCTGACCACCGTGTCGTGCGGACGTTCTCGGGGGGAGATCGATGTCGATCTCCCCCCGAGATCACGCCCGTGACGGGGCCCGCAGCTGCGCGCGCGGACGTGGCGTCGGGGCAGTAGGGTCGACGACGGATCCGGCCGCTGTCGCGGCCCTCGGAAGCACCCCATCCCCCGTGGCCACAGGAGGCTGCATGGTTCCGGACGTGCGCACGTGACGCCCCTCGAGGCGGCACCGGTCGGGCGGCTCGACGTCGTCGGGTCGTGGACCGTGCGCAGCGTCGACGAGCTCGCCGACGTCCGCGCGGAGCTCGAGAACCGGCTGCCGTGCGACTGTCCCGCCGCACGGGTCGGCCCGTCCGACGACGTCGGCGGGCTGTCCGGGCTGCAGCGCATGGTGCTCGTCGCGAGCGAGCTCGTCGCGAACGCGCTGGAGCACGCGCGGCCGCCCGTGGTCGCGCGGCTGCTCTGCGACGGGCAGGTCGCGGTGCTCGACGTCGTCGACCGCAGCCCCGACGCACCACCTGTCGTCCCGCACGACCGGGAGCCCGGCGAGGGCGGCCACGGTCTGCGGCTCGCGGAGACGGTCGCCGACCGCGTCGGCTGGTACCGCACCGACCGCGGCGAGAAGCACGTGTGGGCCCAGTTCGCGACCCCCCACCCCGACGCCGCACCGCGAGACCTGGCCTCGAACGGCGCGGCGTCGGGCGGGTCCTACCGCGGCGTGTAGCGCTCGGGCGTGAACGCCGCGGCGACGAGCGCGCGCAGGTCCTCCAGGCCGCCGTCCACCAGGCCGCGGGCGCGGGCCTGCACCAGCAGGTTCCCGATGGCGGTGGCCTCGACCGGGCCCGCCACGACGGGGAGCCCGGAACGGTCGGCCGTCGCCTGGCACAGCAGGGTGTTCTGCGCGCCGCCCCCCACCACGTGGATGGTCGAGACGGTGCGCCCGGCGAGCTTCGCCGCGGTCGTGACGGCGTCCGCGAAGGCCTGCGCCAGGCTCTCCACGATGCTGCGCACGTACTCCCCGCGTGTGGCCGGCACGGGCTGGTCGTGCTCCCGGCACCAGTCGGCGATCCGTCCGGGGACGTCACCCGGCGGCAGGAAGCGCGGGTCGTCGACGTCGAAGACGGCGACCGGGGTGGTGACGTGCGCGGCCTCGGCGAGCAGCTCCTGCAGGGTGCTGGAGCGCTGCGCCGCCGTGGACTCGCGCTCCCAGGTGCGGATCGACTCGCTCAGCAGCCACAGCCCCATGACGTTGTGCAGGAACCGGGTGCGGCCGTCGACGCCGCCCTCGTTGGTGAAGCCCGCGAGGCGCGCCTCCTCGGTGAGCACCGGGGCGTCGAGCTCGAGCCCCACCAGCCCCCAGGTGCCGCACGACACGTACGCGACGTCACGGTCGGTGGACGGCACCGCGACGACGGCCGACGCCGTGTCGTGCGAGCCGACGGCGGTGACCTCGAGCGCCCGGCCCACCCGCTGCGCGACGTCGGGCGAGAGCACCCCCAGCGACGCGCCGGGGTCCACGATCGGGGGCAGGATCGCGGCGGGGATCCCGAGCTCCTCCGCGAGGGCCACGTCCCACTCCCCCGTGCGGGCGTCGAGCAGGCCGGTGGTGGAGGCGTTGGTGCGCTCGGCCGCCTCCGCGCCGGTGAGCCAGTGCGCGAGCAGGTCGGGCACCAGCAGCAGCCGGTCGGCCAGGTCGAGCAGCGGGCCCTCGGTCGCGAGCTGGAAGACCGTGTTGAACGGCAGGTGCTGCAGCCCGTTGCGGGCGTACAGCGCGGCGGCGTCGACCCGGGCGTGCACCCGCCCCACACCGTCGGCCGTGCGCGCGTCCCGGTAGTGGTACGGCACGCCGAGCAGCCGGCCCCCGCGCAGCAGCCCGTAGTCCACGGCCCACGAGTCGATCCCCACGCCGAGGATCTCCCCGGGCGCCTCCCGCTCGGCCGCGGCGAGGCCCTCGACCACCTGGCGGTAGAGCTCGAGCAGGTTCCAGTGCAGGCCGTCCGGCGTGCGGACCGGCTCGTTCGGGAACCGGGCCACGTGGTGCAGCCGCAGACCCTCACGCCCGCCGAACCGCCCGAGGATGACGCGCCCGCTGGTGGCGCCCAGGTCGACGGCGGCGAGGGTGCCCGCCGCCGCCCGGGAGCCGGCCGACGAGCCGGTCATCGCAGGAACGCCTGCGCCACGCCGGCGTCGACGGGCACGTGCAGGCCGGTGGTGTGCGAGAAGTCGCTGGTGCACAGCGCGTACACCGCGTTGGCGACGTGCTCGGGCAGCACCTCGCGCTTGAGCAGCGTCCGCTGGGCGTAGAACTTGCCCAGGTCCTGCTCCTCGATGCCGTACGTCTTGGCACGGTTGGCGCCCCAGCCCGAGGCGAAGATGCCCGAGCCGCGCACCACGCCGTCCGGGTTGATGCCGTTGACCTTGATGCCGTGCTCGCCGAGCTCGGCGGCCAGCAGCCGCACCTGGTGCGCCTGGTCGGCCTTGGTGGCCGAGTACGCGATGTTGTTGGGGCCGGCGAAGACGGAGTTCTTCGACGAGATGTAGACGATGTCGCCGCCGAGCTTCTGGTCCACGAGGATGCGCGCGGCGTTCTTGGCGACGAGGAACGATCCCTTGGCCATGACGTCGTGCTGCAGGTCCCAGTCGGCCTCGGTGGTGTCGAACAGCGACTTGCTCAGCGACAGGCCGGCGTTGTTCACCACGATGTCGACGCCGCCGAAGGCGAGGACGGCCTCGCGCAGCGCGGCCTGCACCGCGGCCTCGTCGGCGACGTTCGCCGCGAGTCCGACGGCCACGTCGGTCGAGCCCAGCTCGGCCGCGGCGGCCTGCGCCTTGGCCAGGTCCAGGTCGGCGACGACGACGCACGCGCCCTCGGCCGCGAGGCGGGTCGCGATGGCCTTGCCGATACCCGAGGCCGCGCCGGTCACGAACGCGATGCGGGTCGCGAGCGGCTTGGGCGCCGGCTTGCGCCGGAGCTTCGCCTCCTCGAGCGCCCAGTACTCGATGCGGAACTTCTCCGACTCGTCGATCGGGGCGTAGGTGGACAGCGCCTCGGCGCCGCGCATCACGTTGATCGCGTTGACGTAGAACTCCCCCGCCACCCGCGCGGTCTGCTTGTCCCCGCCGTAGGAGAACATGCCGACGCCCGGCACCAGCACGATCGCCGGGTCCGCGCCGCGCATGGCCGGCGGCTCCTCGCCGCGCGCGCGGGCCTCGGCGGCGCCGCGCTCGTAGTAGGCCGTGTAGTCGGCGCGGTACGCCTCGTGCAGCTCGGGCAGCCGCTCGACGATCTCCTCGACCGTGGCGGTGGCCGGCAGGTCCACGACCAGCGGCTTCACCTTGGTGCGCAGGAAGTGGTCGGGGCAGCTCGTGCCCAGCTCCGCCAGGCGCGGGTGCTCGGCGCTCGCCAGGAAGTCGAGCACGACGTCGGTGTCCGTGAAGTGACCCACCTGCGGCTTGTCCTGGGAGGCGACGGCGCGCAGGTGCGGCGCGAGCGCGGCGGCCTTGGCGCGGCGCTCGTCGCCCGGCAGGGCGCCGTGGCCGTCGAGGGCGGGGCCGAAGGGCTCCGGCCTGCCGTGCTCGGCGATGTACGCCGCCGCGGTCTCGATGATCCACAGCGAGTTCGCCTCGGCCTCCTCGGCCGTCTCCCCCCACGCCGTGATGCCGTGCCCTCCGAGCACCGTGCCGACGGCGTCCGGGTTCGCGGCCTTGATCTCCGCGATGTCGAGGCCGAGCTGGAAGCCGGGGCGGCGCCACGGCACCCACACGACCTTGCCGCCGAAGGCCTTCGCCGTCAGCTCCGGGCCGTCGACGGCGGTCGCGATCGCGATCCCGGCGTCCGGGTGCAGGTGGTCCACGTGCGCGGCGTCGACCAGGCCGTGCATGGCCGTGTCGATGCTCGGGGCGGCACCGCCCTTGCCGTGGAGGCAGTAGTCGAACGCGGCGACCATCTCGTCCTCGCGCTCCAGGCCCGGGTACACGTCCACGAGGGCGCGCAGGCGGTCGAGGCGCAGGACGGCGAGACCCTTCTCGGTGAGGGTGCCGAGGTCGCCGCCGGAGCCCTTGACCCACAGCAGCTCGACGTCCTGCCCCGTGACCGGGTCCTTCTCCACGCCCTTGGCGGACGTGTTGCCGCCGGCGTAGTTGGTGTTGCGCGGGTCGGCGCCGAGGCGGTTCGAACGCTCGACGAGAGAGGCGACGGTCTGGTTCGTCATCGGTGCTCCGGTGGTCGGTCGGTCCGTCGGCCGACGGACGTGAGGGTGTGCGTGCGAGGGAGTGGTCAGGGCGAGGGCTCGTGCGTGGTGCCGAGGAGCGCGTCGGTGGTGAGCCACGCGGCCATGCGCGCGATGCTGCGCGCGCAGCCGGGATGCTCGGGCTGGTTGAGGTGGCCGTGCGTGGTGCCGTCCTCGCGCACGAGCAGGACGTCGACCCCGGCGGCGGCCAGCTCGGAGGCGTAGGCCTCGCCCGACGAGCGCAGCCCGTCGTGGTCGGAGGTCAGGACGAACGTGGGTGCCAGACCACGCAGGTCCTGGCCACCCGGGAACGCGTAGGGGGAGGTCGGCCCCTCGCGGTGCCCGAGGTAGTTGTCGTTCATCGCCAGGACCAGCGGGGGCGGGAAGCTGCCCCCGGGGATCGCCGCGACCTTGGCGGCGAGCTCCGGGGAGTGCGCCGGCAGCGCGTGGTGCGCCACCGGGTACGCGAGCAGGGTGCTGCGCACCGGCGTGCCCGCGTCGCGCAACCGGAGCGACGCTCCCGCCGCGAGGTTGCCGCCCGCGCTCGCCCCGCCGATCGACCAGCGGTCGGGGGCCACGCCGAGGTCCGCGCCGCGGGCCCAGTCGAACGCGAACCCGACCTCCTCGGACGGCACGGGGAAGCGCACGCCGTCGCCGCGCACGGGAGCGCCGCCGACGGCGGCATCCTCGAACGGGGTGACGAGGCGGTACTCGACGCTGACGACGAGCACGCCGGCGGCCGCCAGGCGACGGGCGACGCCGTCGCCCTCGTGCATGTCCAGGTCGCCGTGCATGAACCCGCCGCCGTGCGCCCAGACCAGGCCCGCGACCGGCGTCGTCCCGGGGGTGTAGACGCGCACCCGCAGGTCGCCGTGGGGACCGTCGAGCACGCGGTCGGCGACCGCGACCACCGCAGCCGCCGCCTGCGAGGTCGTCTCCGTCGTCGTCATGTTCAGGCGCCCCAGCCGGCCTGCCGGCCGCCCACCCGCTCGGCGGCGATCTTCGCCGCGTACCCGGAGGCGGCGAAGGCCTTCATCGGGTCGGCGTCGAGGCCCTGCTCGGCCCGCAGGTCGGCGAGGAGCCCGCGGACGTCGGTGTTGTAGGCGTCCATGAGCACGCCGTTCGCGGCGAGCACGTCGCCGGACCGCTGCGCGGCGTCGAGCGCCTCGGCGTCCACGAGCAGCGCCTTGGCGGTGGCCTCCTGCACGTTCATCACGGAGCGGATCTGGCCGGGGATCTTTTCCTCGATGTTGTGGCACTGGTCGAGCATGAAGTTCACCCCCGACTCCGGGCGCAGCGCGTCCGCCTGCACGATCTCGTGCATGATCCGGAACAGCTGGAACGGGTCCGCGGCGCCCGCCATGAGGTCGTCGTCGGCGTAGAAGCGCGAGTTGAAGTCGAACGCGCCGAGCCGGCCCTGCCGCAGCAGCTGGGCCACGATGAACTCGATGTTGGTGCCCGGCGCGTGATGACCGGTGTCGAGCACGACCTTGGCCTTCTCGCCGAGGGCCAGGCAGTGCAGCAGCGACGTGCCCCAGTCCGGCACGTCCGTGTGGTAGAACGCCGGCTCGAAGAACTTGTACTCGAGCACCATCCGGTGGTCGTCGTCGAGCTGGGCGTAGATCGCGGCCAACGACTCGGCCAGCCGGTCCTGGCGGGCGCGGATCGAGTCCTGCCCCGGGTAGTTGGTGCCGTCCGGCAGCCAGATCTTCAGCTCGGTGGAGCCCGTGGCCCGCATGACGTCGATGCACTGCACGTGGTGGGCGATCGCCTTGCGGCGCACGTCCGGGTCGGCGTGCGTGAGCGAGCCGAGCTTGTAGTCGTCGTCCTGGAACAGGTTCGAGTTGATCATCCCGATGGTCACGCCGTGCTCCTTGGCGTGCCGGGCCAGGTCGGAGAAGTCGTCCACCAGGTCCCACGGGACGTGCAGCGACACGCGCGGCGCGATGCCCGTGTACCGGTGCACCTGGGCGGCGTCCGCGATCTTCTCGTACGGGTCGCGGGGGGTCCCGGGAGAGCCGAAGACCTTGAACCGGGTGCCCGAGTTGCCGAACGCCCACGAGGGCAGCTCGATGGTCTGCTCGCCGAGGGCCTTGCGCAGCCGTGCGTCGAGCACGGGCGTCGTCGCCGTCATGTGTCCTCCTCGTCCGCGCTCCCTCGCGCGATGATGGTGCGCCCGTCGTGCGGCCGCGCTTTGAATCGTTTCATAGCCTAGGTCGGCGACCGGGCGCCGTCAACCGTCCGCTCAGGATCGCCCCGTCGCGGGGCGGGGTCAGCCCGCGCGGCGCGCGGTCTCGAGCTGCGACTCGAGGTGGAAGACCTCCTCGAGCTGGACGAACCCCTCGTCGGGACGCCCGTCGGACGGCTCGAAGTAGCCCTGCATCGCGGCCTGCCAGCGCTCGTTGACCTCGCGGGCCGCCATGTCGCGCTGGGCACGCTCGTAGTCGTCCGTGCGCAGGACGCCGACCAGCAGGCCGTCGGCGCCGAGGAAGAGGCGGTAGTCGTGCCAGCCGGTCTCGGCCAGGGCCTCGAGCATCTCGGGCCAGACGGCGGCGTGCGCCGTCTTGTACTCGTCCAGGCGGTCGCGCCGTACACGGGACACGAAACAGACGTGCGTCGTTGCGCCGTCGTCGATGAAACGGTTCATAGCATGAACCTAGCAAGTCCGCGCCACGATCAGGTGCCTTTAGGCTGAAGCCCAGGCGCGACGAGGCGCCCGAACACGAGGAGCAGCACATGACGACGACCGCCCCCCGCCGCCGCGCGTCGATCAGCGACGTCGCGCGCCTGGCCAAGGTGTCGGTCGGCACCGTCTCCAACGTCCTCAACCGCCCGGACCGGGTCTCCCCCACGACGCGCGAGCGCGTGCTCGCGGCCATCGACGACCTCGCCTTCGTGCCGAACGGCTCCGCGCGCCAGCTCCGCGCCGGCACCATCACGACCGCCGGCGCGATCGTGCTCGACGTGTCGAACCCCTTCTTCACCGACGTGGCCCGGGGCATCGAGGACCGCCTGGAGGAGGCGGACTACACGCTGATGCTCGCGAGCTCCGACGAGAACCCGGAGCGCGAGGCCCGGTACCTGCGGCTCTTCGAGGAGCACGGCGTGCAGGGCGTGATGGTCGTCCCGGCCACGCCCGACGTCGAGCACCTCGAGACGCTCCGGGGGCGCGGCCTGCGCGTGGTGCTCCTCGACCGGCCGTCGCCCGTCGACACGCTCTCGTCCGTGGCCGTCGACGACCGTGCGGGCGCCGCCGCGGCCGCCCGCCACCTCGTGGAGCTCGGCCACGAGCGCATCGCCTTCCTCAACGGCCCGCACACGATCCGCCAGTGCGCCGACCGCAGCGCCGGCCTGCACGACGCGCTCGTCGAGCTGGGCCTCGACCCGGACCGGGCGCTCGTCGAGATCACGATCCCCACCCTCAACGCCGACGGCGGCCAGGGCGGCACCGAGCAGGTGCTCGCCCTCGCCGACCGGCCGACGGCCACCATGTGCGTCAACGACCTCACCGCCCTCGGCGCCCTGCGCACGCTGCGCGCCGCGGGCGTCCCCGTGCCGTCGGGCATGGCGGTGGTCGGGTACGACGACGTCGCCTTCGCCGGCGAGCTGGCCACGCCGCTCACATCGGTGCGCCAGCCCACGCACCAGCTCGGTCACCGCGCGGCCGACCTGCTGCTGGACCCGGACGACGCCGTCGTGCAGGTCACGTTCCAGCCCGAGCTGGTGGTCCGCGAGTCCACGACCGGCGTCGGCTGACCTCGCCGCAGGCCGGCCCGGTCCGCCGCGTCAGCTCACGAGGATCTGCGTCGAGGACTCCTTGATCCGGGCGTTGGCCCACCGCACCTGGCGCAGCGTGTCGGCGTGGCACCGCGAGGCCAGGGCGAGCAGTTCCGCGTGCTTGACGCCCTGGGCCGCCTGAGCCAGCATCTCCCAGTCCACGGAGACGCCGGACGCCCGGGTGAAGACCCCCCGCAGGTCGCGGAGCATCAGCAGCTCCGCGGGGCCCTCGCGGCCCAGCAGCGTCGAGGCGCGGTCCCGCAGCCCCCGGCCGAGCGAGGACTCGTGCTCCGGCTCGGGATCGAGGTCCTGGCCGTACCGGCGCCCGATCTCTGCGACCTCGCGCACGTGACGCTGCGACCAGGCCGCGACGTCCCGGGCCACGTGGTACGTCTCGTGGTCGACGCGGTGCCGCTCGGAGACCCGGAGCAGCTCCTGGGCCAGGTCGTTCTCCGCGCGGTGCAGCTCCGCGAGCGCCAGCCCGATCCTCATCGCCGCCTCCCTGGTGGCTCGGTCGTCAGGTCCTCGTCCACCTCGGCGGCACGGCCGCCGACGGTCGCCGGCACGCCCGCCGTGACGGGCGCCGACCCGGTGGTCGTCGGGGCGGGGGCGGGCACGCCGCCGCCCGGAGCGACCTTGCGCACCGCCGCGGCGGCCGTCTTGAAGATCGGCTGCTTCGAGCACGGGTCCCAGTCCGTCAGGGTGAGCTCGTTGGCCGCCCTCGCGGTCCCGTCGGGCGCGTGCCCGCCGTCGGTGTCCCAGTAGCCGTAGTGGAACGGCAGGAAGACGACGCCGGGACGGATGCCTCCGACGCGCACCTTCGCCCGGACGGCGCCGCGGGGCGTCGACACCTCGGTCAGGTCGCCCTCCTCGAGGCCCAGCGCGGCGGCGTCGTGCGCGGACACCTCGACCCAGACGTCGGGCGCCGCGGCCTGCAGCTGGGGCACCCGACCCGTCTTGGTGCGGGTGTGGAAGTGGTAGAGCGTGCGCCCGGTGACGAGCTGGAGCGGGAACTCCTCGCTCGGTGTCTCGTGCGGCACGAGGTACTCGGCGAACTTCAGCACCCCGCGGCCCTCGGGGTTCATGGCGGCGTACTCGGTGGGCTCGAGGGGCGCGCCGGTGACGAGGTCGCGGCCGTAGCTCTCGCAGTAGTCGGGGGCCGCGAAGAACTTCCCGTCGGCGTAGAGCCGCTCGGTGCCGTCGGGGTGCTCCTCGGTGCAGGGCCACTGGATGCCGCTGCCGCCGCGCAGCCGGTCGTACGTCAGGCCGGTGTAGTCGCAGGGCCGCCCGCGGCTGCACTCCTTCCACGCCTCGAACGCCGACTCCGGGTCGTGCCACCTCACCAACGGCGCCCCGTCCTTGTCCTGCAGCCCCATCCGGTGCGCGAAGTCGACGAAGATGTCGAGGTCCGCCCGGGCCTCGCCTGGGGGATCCACGGCCTTCTCCGAGAGGTGCACGGTGCGGTCCACGTTCGTGAACGTGCCGGTCTTCTCGCCCCAGGTCGCCGCGGGGAGCACGACGTCGGCCAGCTGCGCCGTCTCGGTGAGGAAGACGTCCTGCACCACGAGGAACAGCCGCTCCTGGGCGAGGATCGAGCGGATGCGCCCCAGCTCCGGCAGCGACACCGCCGGGTTGGTGGCCTGCACCCACAGCAGGCGCAGCGAGCCGTCCTCGGCGTACCGGAACATCTGCATGGCGTGGGTGGGCGGCGAGTAGTGCGGGATCTGCATCGGGTCGAGGTTCCAGACCCGTGCCAGGTCGGCCACGTGCGCGTCGTTGGACCAGTTGCGGAAGCCCGCCAGGTCGCCGTCCGCGCCGCACTCGCGCGTGTTCTCCGCCGTGGGCTGGCCGTTCATCTGGAGCACGCCGCAGCCCGGTCGCCCGAGCATGCCGCGCAGGAGGTGCACGTTGTTGACCTGCACGGCGGCCGCCGTGGCCTGGTGCGACTGGTAGAAGCCCTGCAGGACGGTCGAGAGCAGATGGTCGGTGGTGCCGATCAGCCGGGCGGCCTCGCGCAGGTCGTCGGCCGGCACGTCGCAGATCTCGGCCGCCCGCTCCACCGGGAAGTCCTTCAGCCGCTCGGCCAGCTCTTCGTACCCGACGGTGTGCCGGCCGACGTAGTCGTGGTCCACCCAGTCGTGCGCGACGACGATCTCGTGCAGCAGCCCGTTCATGAGCGCGACGTTCGTGCCCGGGCGCGGCGCGAGGTGCACCGTCGCCGCGCGCGCCACGGGAGTCTCGCGCGGGTCGACGCACACGACCGCGGGCGGGTTCGGGCCGGCGAGCCGGTCGAGGATCCGGGCCCACAGCACCGACTGGGTCTCGGCCATGTTGTGCCCGAACAGGGCGATGACCTCGGCGTGGTCGACGTCGGTGTACGACCCGGGCTGTCCGTCGCAGCCGAACGACTCCTTGAGCGCGGCCGCCGCGGTGGCCGTGCACAGCCGGGTGTTGCCGTCGACGTGGTTGGTGCCGATGCCGCCGTGCGCCACCACACCGAGTGTGTAGTACTCCTCCAGGAACAGCTGGCCGGAGGTGTAGAAGCCGAGGGCGCTCGGGCCCTGCTCGGCCAGCAGCTCCTGGGCCCGCCCGACGACGCGTCCCATGGCCTCGTCCCAGCTGGCCTCCACGAGCTCCCCGTCCTTGCGCACCAGGGGCCGGGTGAGCCGGTCCGGGGAGTGGTTCGCCTGCCACCCGTACAGGTCCTTGGGCCCGAGACGCCCGTGGTTGACGCGGTCCTGGACGCGGCCGCGCACGCCGACGATCCGGTCGTCCTTGACCGCGATGTCCAGGCCGTCGCCGTTGGAGTGCAGGATCGTCGCCGACTGCACCCAGCGGTCGACGTCGTCGGGCACGAGCCCGTCGTCCAGCATCGTGTCCACGCGCGCGGGCCAGGGCTCGCCCCGCCCGTACGGCGTCCGCGTCCCCCACGGCTCCGCGATCCGGTCGATCCGTCCCACGTCGTCCTCCCGTCCCCTGATGAACGTCGTCGTGCGCGGCCGTCAGGGCCGGTGGCGGCGCTCGTGCTCGCGCTGGTCGTCGAGCAGGGCGCGGGCCCGGTCGCCCCCGGGCTCCTGGCCGAGACCGTCGACCATGCGCTGTACCTTCTCGTCGGGCTGGCGCGGCGGGAGCAGGGGGGTGTCCGGGTCCACGACCGCCTCGACGAGCACCGGGCGGTCGGCGCGCCACGCCTCGCGGCACACGCCCGTCAGGTCGTCGCCGCGCTCGACCCGCACGCCGCGCAGCCCGAGCAGCTCGGCGTAGCCCGCGTACGGGAACGGCGGGACCGTCTGCGAGGCCAAGAACCGGGGGTCGCCCTCCATCTCCCGCTGCTCCCAGGTGACCTCGGCGAGGTCGCCGTTGCTCAGGACCAGGACGACGAGCCGCGGGTCGGCCCAGTCGCGCCAGCGGGCGGCCACGGTGATGAGCTCCGAGAGCCCGTTCATCTGCATCGCGCCGTCTCCGGCCAGCGCGAGCACCGGCCGGTCGGGATGCAGCAGCTTGGCGGCCACCGCGTACGGCATGGCCGAGCCCATCGAGGCGAGCGTGCTGGACAGGTGCGCGGGGGCGCCCGGCGGCAGGCGCAGGAAGCGGGCGTACCAGTAGGTCACCGAGCCGACGTCGACCGCGACCTGCACGTCGTCGGGCAGGTGCGCGCCCAGCTCGTGCACCACGGCCTGCGGGTTCAGCCGCTCGCCCGTGTCCTGGGCGACGCGCTGCCGGGCGGTCTCCTGCCAGCCGGCGACGAATCCCTCGACGTCACGCGTCCAGCCCTCCCGCTCGGGCAGGAGCGGCAGCAGCGCCTCCAGCGTCTGCGCGGAGTCGCCGACGAGCGCCACCTCGACCGGGTGCTTGGTGCCGACGTTGCGGGCGCTGAGGTCGACCTGGACCGCGCGCGCCTGCCCGGGGGCCGGGTAGAACTCCGTCCACGGGTCGTTGCTGCCGACGATCAGCAGCCTGTCGCAGCCGGCCATGAGGTCCGCCGACGCCGTGGTGCCGAGGTGGCCCATGACCCCGCAGTGCAGGGGCCACGACTCGTCCAGCACCGGCTTGCCGAGCAGCGACGTGGTGACGCCGGCGCCGAGCCGCTCGGCGACGGCGCGCACCTGCTCGCCGGCGTGCTGGGCCCCCTGGCCCACGAGCAGGGCCACCCGCTCGCCCGACCCGAGCACGTCGGCCGCCTGCCGCAGCTGCTCGGCGGAGGGTACGGCGCGCCCCGCCGCGTAGGCGGTCGAGCTCGGCACGACACCGTGGGCCACGCTCGCGCCGTCGGCCGCCTCGGCCTGCTGCACGTCGTGCGGGACGACGACGCACACCGGGCTCGACGTCGCCAGGGCGGTGCGGAACGCGTCGTCCAGGACGTGCCCCAGCTGCTCCGGCGTCGTCACGGTCTGGAGGTACTGGGCGCAGACGTCCTTGAACAAGGTGTGCAGGTCGACCTCCTGCTGGTACCCGGCGCCGAGCGCGGTCGTGACCACCTGGCCCACGATCGCGACGACGGGCTTGCGGTCGAGCTTGGCGTCGTACAGGCCGTTGAGGAGGTGGATCGCCCCGGGGCCCTGCGTCGCCAGGCACACGCCCACGCCGCCGCCGTACTTGGCGTGCCCGGTCGCCATGAACGCCGCCATCTCCTCGTGCCGCGCGGTGACGAGCTCGACGTCGTCCTCGCGGCGCCGCAGCGCACCGAGGATCGGGTCGATGCCGTCGCCCGCGTACCCGAAGACGCGTCCCACGCCCCAGTCGGTGAGCCGGTCGACGAGCGCGTCCGCGACGTTCCGTGTGGCCATCGTCGTCCTCGCCCTCCTCGCGTCGGTGACCGTGCGCGTGCCGAGGTCGCGCAGGTCGACCCTCGTCACCGTGGCAAGGTCCGGCGGTGCTCGCACGGCGCGCGTCGTTACATCGATTCAATGGCAGACTCGTGCCATGCGACGACGCACGACACCGGAGTCCACCCCCAGCCCCCGCCCCTGGAACGCCGCCCTGGACGGCCTCGGCTTCGGGGGTGACTACAACCCCGAGCAGTGGCCGCAGGACGTGCGCCTGGAGGACCTCGAGCTCATGCGCGAGGCCGGCGTCAACGTGCTGAGCGTGGCGATCTTCTCCTGGGCCACGATCGAGCCCCGCGAGGGCGAGCTCGACTGGGGCTGGCTCGACGAGACGCTGGACCGCCTGCACGGCGCCGGCATCCGCGTCGCGCTCGCCACGGCCACCGCGTCGCCGCCGCCGTGGCTCACCCGCAAGCACCCCGAGATCCTCCCCCGGCTGGCCGACGGCACCGTGCTGCACCAGGGCGGGCGCCAGTCGTACGCCGTCACCCACCCCGTGCACCGCGACTACGCGCTGCGCATGACGACCCGCATCGCCGAGCGCTACCGCGACCACCCGGCCCTCGCCGTCTGGCACGTGGACAACGAGATCGGCTGCCACGTGCCGCGCGACCACTCCGACGCGGCCGCGGCGGCGTTCCGCGACTGGCTGCGCGAGCGCTACTCGACGGTCGACGCCCTCAACGAGGCGTGGGGCACGGCCTTCTGGTCGCAGCGGTACGGGTCGTTCGACGACGTGCTGCCGCCGCTGACGGCGCCCACCTTCGCCAACCCGACGCAGCAGCTCGACTTCCACCGGTTCTCGTCGGACGCGCTGCTCGACTACTACCGCGACCTGCGCGACACCCTGCGCGAGATCACGCCGGACGTGCCCGTGACGACCAACCTCATGGCGACCGCGCACTGCCGGGGCATGGACTACTTCGCGTGGGGCCCCGAGCTGGACGTCGTCGCGAACGACCACTACACGATGTCCGCCGACCCCGAGCGCCACGTGGACCTCGCGTTCTCCGCCGACCTGACCCGCGGCGTCGCGGGCGGTGCGCCGTGGATCCTCATGGAGCACTCGACGTCGGCGGTCAACTGGCAGCCCCGCAACACCCCCAAGGCGCCCGGCGAGATGCTGCGCAACTCGCTGCAGCACGTGGCGCGCGGCGCCGACGCGGTGATGTTCTTCCAGTGGCGCCAGTCGAGGGCCGGCGCCGAGAAGTACCACTCGGCGATGGTGCCGCACGCCGGGCGCGACTCCGACCTGTGGCGGGACGTCGTGACCCTCGGCCGGGCCCTGCGGGCGCTGGGCGAGGTGCGCGGCTCGCGGGTGCGCTCGCGCGCGGCCCTGGTGATGGACTGGCCGTCGTGGTGGGGCTCCGAGCTCGACTCGCACCCGTCGCAGGACCTGCGCTACATGGACCAGGTGCAGGCCTGGTACCGGGCGCTGTGGCGGCTCGGCGTCACGACCGACCTCGTGCCGCCGGGCGCCGACCTCGACGGGTACGACCTCGTGGTGCTGCCCACCACCTACGTGGTCACCGACGCCGACGCGGCGAACGTGGCGGCCGCCGCCGAGCGCGGGGCGACCGTCGTCGTCACCTACTTCTCCGGCATCGTGGACGAGAGCGACCACGTGCGCCTCGGCGGCTACCCCGGTGCGTTCCGCGACCTGCTGGGCGTGCGCACGGAGGAGTTCCACCCGTTGCAGGACGGCGAGTCGGTGCGCGTGGTCGGCAAGGCGGTGGGCGGGCAGGCCTCGGCCGACCTGTGGACGGAGAGGACGCGCGCGGCCGACGGCACGGAGGTGGTCGCGTCGTACGAGGACGGCGCGCTCGCGGGGCGGCCCGCGATCACCCGGCGCGAGGTCGGGTCCGGCCGGGCCTGGTACGTCGCGACGAGGCTCGACGACGCGGGCCTCGGCGCGTTGGCGGAGCTCCTCGTGGCGGAGGCCGGCGTCGGGCCGGAGGTCGCCGCGCCGACGGGCGTGGAGGTGGTGCGGCGCTGGTCGGACGACGGCGCGACGTCGTGGCTGTTCGCCCTCAACCACACGGACGCCGACGCGACCGTCGGCGCCCCCGACTCCCCCGTGGCGGGCGTCGAGCTGCTCACCGGCGACGCCGTCGAGGGCAGCCTGGTCGTGCCCGCGGGCGGTGCGCGCGTGGTGCGGGCCGCCGGATGACCGAGCACCCACGACGGGCCGGCGGCCCGGTGGGGCCGTACGCGTTCGTGTTCTGGAACGACGACCTGGACGACGACGCCGTGCTCGCGCAGCTGGGCGAGCTCGCGGGCGCGGGGTTCGTCGGCGTCACGCTCAGCGCGCGCGTCGGCCTGAGCCGGCGGGTGGGGTACCTCACGCCCGAGTTCCTGCGGCTGGTCCGCCTCGCGGTCGACGAGTGTGCCCGGCTCGGGCTCGCGGTGATGCTCTACGACGAGGCGTCGTACCCGTCCGGGTCGGCCAACGGCGCCGTCGTGGCGCGTGACCCGGCCTTCGCCGCGCGGTGCCTCGTGCCGGTGACGCACGACGTCGTCGTGCCGGGTCCCGCCGAGGACGCCGGCTACTGGCGGCCCGCGCTCGGCCGCGACCTCGACGCGCGCGTGCTGGCCGTGGTCGCGCGCCGCCGGTCCCGCGGGGACGCCGCGGCGGCCGGGGGTGACGAGGACGACGCCGTGCTGCTGCCGGTGCGCGCGCCCGGGCTGGTGCAGCTCGACCTGCCGCCGGGCACATGGCGTGTCACCGCGGTCGTCGACGCCGCGAGCGGCGGCACGATCCGCGGGGCGCACGCGGAGCAGGACGACGGCTCCGCGCTCGCGCCGCCCGCGGCGGACCTGCTGAACCCGGACGCCGTCGCCGCGTTCCTCGAGCTGACCCACGACGCGTACGCGGCGGCGCTCGGGGAGCACCTGGGCAGCACGGTCGTCGCGATGTTCACGGACGAGCCGTTCCTGCTCGGCCGCGGGCACCGCCCGCTCGCCCGCCCGTACACGCCCGGGCTGGAAGGGGAGGTCGCGGCGCGGCTCGGCGTCGACGTCGCCGAGGTGCTCCGCCGGCTCCCCGAGCTGTGGGACGACGGCGACCCCCGGCCGGGCGGCACCCGCCCGGACGCCACGGGCTTCGTGCGCGGGTACGACGACGCCGTCCGCGCGCGGCTGCACCGGGTGTACTACGACGCCCAGGCGGCCTGGTGCGCCGCCCACGGCATCGCGCTGACCGGGCATCCGGCCGAGCCCGACGACCTCGGCACGGCGGCGCGGCTGCACTGGCCCGGCCAGGACACGGTGTGGCGCTGGGTGCTGCCGGGTGACGGGAGCGGCCTCGACGGCCCGGAGAGCACCGCGCCCAAGGTGGCCGCGAGCGCCGCACGCCTGCGCGGGGCGCCCGCCGTGACGGAGGTGCTCGGCGCGTACGGGTGGCGGCTCGGCCTGGACGAGGCGCGCTGGCTGCTCGACTGGTACCTGAGCCGCGGCGTCACGACTCCCGTGCTGCACGCGTTCTTCCTTTCCGTACGCGGGGGCCGCGCGTTCGAGAGCGAGCCCGACCTGGGACGGTGGAACTCGTGGTGGCCGCACCTGCCGCCGCTGGTCGGGTACCTGCGCCGCGTGGCCGAGCTGCTCGACGCGGCGCCGCCGGTGTGGCCGGTCGGCGTGCTGGCCCGGCCCGACGCCGTGCCGTCCGGACCGGTGGTGCGCGCGCTCCTGGAGGCGCAGGTCGACTTCGGCTACGTGGACCGCGCCGACGCCGGGGCGGCCGCGCGGTCCGACCTCGTGCTGGTCGACCCCGACGACGGCGTCCCCGACGTCGCGGCGCTCAAGGAGGCCCTGCGGCGGCGCGGGCTGCCGGCCCTGGACGCCTCCCCCGCGGCGCCTGACCTGCGCGCCGTCGTCCTCTCCGGGGACGCCGGGTACCTCTTCTTCCACGAGGGCCAGGAGCCGGTCCGCACCGCGCTGCGCCTGCCGCGGGTGCCCGACGACGCGTGCTGGTGGGACCCGTTCGCCGACACCCGGCTCCCGGTGCGGCGCGACGCCGACGGCCGCGTGCTGCTGGAGCTGGAGCGGCGCCGCACGCTGGCCCTCGTCGCCACCGAGGGGCACCCGGTCGTTCCCGCGGCCCCGACCCTCGGCCGGCGGGTCGAGGTCACGGGCTGGCGCGGCACGGTGGAACGCGTCGTCGGCGGCGCGGTCGCCGACGACCCGTCCGCCGTCGTGCCCGCGGAGCTGGGTCTCGGCGACTGGGCCCGCGAGCCCGCGCTGCGCCGCCTCTCCGGCTCCGTGCGGTACGTCGCGGAGGTGGACGTGCCCGACGGCGCGGGCGCGGCTCGCCTGGACCTGGGGGACGTGGGCGACGCGGCGACGGTCAGCGTGGACGGCGTCGTCGTCGGGCACGCGCACGCCGCCCCGCACGTGCTCGACCTCCCCGCCGGCACGCTCCGGCCGGGCCGCCGCGCCCTCCGGGTGCTGGTGAGCAACAGCGCCGCGAACTACTACGAGGGCGACCGCCGGCCGTCGGGCCTGCTCGGGCCCGTGACCCTCGTCGTCTGACAATTACCGTGCACCCTGCGCGACCCGTGCGTAGGGTGCACGGCGATGGGAACTCTGTGAGCACATCCGCGCCGACGCGTCGAGCAGGTCAGTCAGCACCGCTCCGCGTCGGCGTTCGCGCGCCCGCCGTCCTCCACGGTCGTCGACGCCGACGACGGAAGGAGTCCTGCCCATGGACCCGTCACAGCTCACCCTCACCGACATCACCCTGCGCTACGCCGACCGCGTGGTGCTCGACCGCCTGACCCTGACCGTCGCGCCCGGCGAGCGCGTCGGCGTCGTCGGCGACAACGGCTCCGGCAAGAGCACCCTGCTCGCCGTCGTCGCCGGCGCCCTGGAGCCGCAGAACGGCACCCGCCTCGTGCACGCACCGGGCGGCACCGGCTACCTGCCGCAGACGCTCGACCTGCCGCCCGCGAGCACCGTCTCCGACGCGATCGACCACGTGCTCGCGGACGTGCGGGCGCTCGCCGCGGAGATCGCCACGCTCGAGGACCGGCTCGGCACGCTCGACGGCGCGGCGCTGGACGACGCGCTGCGGCGGTACGCGGCGCTCACCGCGCGCTTCGACGCCCGTGACGGGCGCGGCGCGGACCGCCGGGTGGACGTGGCGCTGCACCGCCTGGGGCTGCCCGGCCTGGACCGCGCCCGCCGCCTCGGGACCCTCTCGGGGGGCGAGCGGTCACGCCTCGCGCTGGCGGCGACGCTCGCGGCGGACCCGGAGCTGTTGCTGCTCGACGAGCCGACCAACGACCTGGACGACGACGCGCTCGCCTGGCTCACGGACCGCCTGCGGGCGCACGACGGCACCGTCCTCGCGGTCACCCACGACCGCGCGTTCCTCGCCGACCTCACGACCACGCTCGTCGAGGTCGACGGCGGCCGTGCCCGGCGCTACGGCGCCGGCTGGGCGGGCTATCTCGCGGCGAAGGAGGCCGAGCGGGAGCGGCTGCGGCTCGCCTACGAGCGGTGGCGGGCCGACCTCGGGCGCCAGCAGCGGATCGCCGCGACCAACGTCGAGGCGATGGAGCAGATCCCGCGCAGGCTGCCGATGGCCTCGTTCGGGTCCGGCGCGTTCCGGTCGCGCTCCCGCACCCACGGCGCGACCGGCCGCATCCGCAACGCCAAGGAGCGGGTGCGGCGGCTGACGGACGACCCGGCCGAGCGGCCCGCCGACCGGGCGGAGTTCCGCACCGACGTCGGCACCTCGCCGGGCGGCGACCCGGTGCTCGACGGCCCTGCACGGGATCGCGCGGCGATCGTCCTCGACGGCGTGGAGGTGCGCGGGCGCCTGGCCGTCCCGGGCCTGACGGTGGCGGCCGGCGAGCACGTGCTCGTGACCGGGCCGAACGGCGCGGGCAAGAGCACGCTGCTGGGCGTGGTGGCCGGGGAGGTCGCCCCCGACGCGGGCACCACGCACGTCGCGGGCGCGGTCGGTCACCTGCGGCAGACGAGCGCGTTCGGCCCGGACGACGCGCGCACCGTGCTGCACGGCTTCGCCGCCGGGCGCCCCGGCGACCTCGAGGAGCACGCCGAGGCGCTGCTGGCGACGGGCCTGTTCCCCGCCGAGGACCTGCCCCGGCCGGTCGGCGAGCTGTCCCAGGGGCAGCGGGCCCGCCTCGAGCTGGCCCGGGTGGTCACGACCACCACGGACGTGCTGCTGGTGGACGAGCCGACCAACCACCTGTCCCCCGCGCTGGTCGAGGAGCTCGAGCGGGCGCTGGCCGCGTTCGCCGGCACGCTCGTCCTGGTCTCCCACGACCGCACGATGCGCGCGCGGTTCCGCGGCCGGCGGATCGTGCTCGACCAGGGGGCGGTCGTCGCGGACACCGGCGGGTCGCCGTCGCCGGTCCGCAGCTAGGCCCGCGCGACGGCGGGCGGACGGGGCGCGGGGCCACGCGCCGCGCCGCGTGGCCCCGCGCTCACGGTGGGCTCAGCCGCCGGCGGCGACGACGCCCTGCTGCCAGGCGGACAGGTCGGCGACCTTGTCGGCGAGCACGCCGGCCGCGTCTCGGTCGGCGACGAGCGCCCCGGCGAGCCGCTCGGTGACGCGCAGGTGCCGCAGGGCGGCGGTCCGGTCACCGGCGTCGGCGGCCGCCTCGGCGGCGTCGAGTCGTGCCGTCAGCTGCGACACGGCGACGGCGTCGCGCGCCGTGTCGGTGGGCAGCGCCGAGACGAGGCCGTCCACCTCGCCGAACGTCACGCAGTCCCCGCCGCCGCTGACCCGGCCGGCGGTCCACTCGATGCCGCGCAGCACCATCGTGAGGAAGGTGTCGTCGGTCCAGGCCTCGTCGACGTGGCCCGCGCCCTGGTGCCAGGAGCGGCCGCCCTCGAAGTTCTGGCACCACGCGATCGGGTGGTCGTCGCCCATCGAGCCGCCGGAGTAGGTGGACTCGTCGAGGGTCTGCAGCACCTGCACGTCGCCGCGCGGGTTGAGCGTGTAGTTGTACCACTCGTCCCAGCGCTCCCACTCCAGCGGCACCCCGGCCATCGACGGGTGGGCGGCGTTCTCCACGCGCATGGTGGCCGTCTGCTGCTGGGGGTGGTTCCGGAACCGGGCGCCCCCGCCCATGAGCTGGGTGAACCAGCTCGAGGTGTGCATCGTGTCGGTGGCGGCGTGGATGCCGACGACGCCGCCCCCGTCGTGCACGTAGCCCTGCAGCGCGGCGAGCTCGCCGTCGTCGAGCAGGCGGGGCTGGGCGGGGTCGAGGCTGTTCGTGTTGTCCACCGGCGAGACGAAGACGATCGACGCGTACTGCGCCAGGTCCTCGGGGCTGGTGAACGGCGTCGCGTCCATCGTCAGGTCGGGCTGGCCGGGCGAGCCGGGCCCCCACCAGCCGCCCGAGTCGTTGGGCGGGTCCCACACGTCGACCGTGAACTCGTGCTCCGCGCCCAGGTCGATGAGGGCGTGCGTGGTGTCGTCGATGTGGGAGTGGCGGAAGCCGAGGGTCTTGCCCACGACGAGGATCTTGTCGTCGTCGTCCGCGGTGGCGGCCGGCGCCCCGGCGACCAGGCCGACCCCCAGGGCGGCGCTCGTGGCGACGACGGCGGCGCGACGCGCGAACGGTGCCTTCGGGTGGGTGAGAGATG
The DNA here is from genome assembly GCA_023241745.1 of Isoptericola peretonis. Classification (GTDB taxonomy): domain Bacteria; phylum Actinomycetota; class Actinomycetes; order Actinomycetales; family Cellulomonadaceae; genus Isoptericola; species Isoptericola peretonis. The sequence continues at coordinate 786,799 of JALQCY010000001.1, forward strand.
CCTTCGAACGAGTGCTCATGACGCTCCTTTGCGCATGCAGCTGATGTGGCTCGCCCAACGTAGCGCGTGGAACGTCGATCGTCGACAAAAGTTGCCCGACGAGTGATCAATAGTCGGAGATACGACGCCAGAAGCCGCCGCGCTCGGTGTGAGCGCGATCTCGGGGACCATCCGTCGACGGACGGTCCCCAAGATCGCGCTCACAGCGTCAGAGGGTGCGCCAGCGCAGCTCGAGCGTGCGGGCCTGGGGGCGCAGCATGGCCGTCGGCCACACGTCCGGTCCGCACGCACGCGAGCCCAGCCCGTGCTGGGCGGCGTCCACGTACAGGTGGTGGCGGGTCGGCGTGGGCAGCTCGTGCGGGTGGGCCGCCGCCGCGAGCTCGTGCGCGGAGTGCCGGGCGAGCGTGAACCCGGGCAGGCGCCCGCGTGCGTCCCGCGCGGCGGTCAGCCGCACCCACGGCCGCCCGCCGCGTTCCAGCACCAGCTCGCGCACCTCGGACCGGTGCCCGGACTCCTGCGGCCGCGCGTACGGCACGGACAGGTCGTCGAGGCCCGCGCGATGGCGGCCCACGACGACCGAGGAGCGCACGTCCGGGTACGAGTCGTGCGGGCCCAGGCCGAACCACGCGGCCCCCTCCACGTCGGTCGGCAGCGCGAGGTGCACGCCGAGCCGCGGCCACACGTCGTCCCAGCGGTCGTCGGGCGTCATGACCATCCGCAGCACGGCCTCGACGACGCCGTCCGTGGCCCGCTCGGCGGTCCACGTCTCCTCCACCGTGATCGCCGCCCGGCTCTGGGCCGCGGACACGCGCCGCAGCACCCGCAGCCGGTCCGCCGACTGCTCGACGGCCACGGTGCGGTGCGTGAGCCGGTCCAGCCCCTGGCGCCGCCAGCGGTCCGCGACCGGCGGGGCGGGCCGGCCGCGCCACGGCAGCAGCGTCGGGTCGGTGGCGTCGTAGCTGCCCATCGCCGCGCCCTCGTCGTTGTCCGTGGGCGCCCGCCACAGCTCGACGCGCGGCGCGGCGACGTCCGCCCCGGCGAGCGTCACGAGCTCCGCCCCCCGGAACGCGACGGGCGCGTCCGCGAGGGCCACGGCCGGACGGCGCGGCGCCCGGCGCGCGGCCGGCGCAGGCAGCGCCCACTGGTCGCGGGCGACGACGTGCCCGGCGTCGGCCCACGCCGTGGCCGCGCGCAGCACGACCTCGACGGTGAGGAAGGCCTCGGCCCCGGGCGCCGGCACCGGCAGCGAGGCGGCGTCCAGCAGCCCGACCACGGCCCGCTCCCCCGCCGCGACGGCGTGCCCGTCCGCGCCCTCGACCGGGGCCTTGCCCTCGGCGACGACGTCGCCGTCGTGCTCCACGCGCCAGCGCAGCTCCAGGTCGGCGGTGTCGGCCGTGTGCCGGCGGTTCCAGACCTCGACGGTGCCCGCGTCGGCCCCCGGGGACGGTGCGGGCCGCACCACGACCGGCCGCTCGACGTGCCAGTACTCCGTCAGCCCGGGGCTGGGGGTGTCGTCGGACAGCACCATGCCGTCCATGACGAAGTTGCCGTCGTGCACCACCTCGCCGAAGTCGCCGCCGTACGCGAAGAACTCGGTGCCGTCGGCCGTGGTCGTGCGCAGGCCGTGGTCGCGCCACTCCCAGACGAAGCCGCCGTGCAGCCGCGGGTGGGTGTCGACCAGCTCGCGGTACTGGTCGAGCGCGCCCGGGCCGTTGCCCATGGCGTGCGCGTACTCGCACAGCAGGAACGGCTTGGACCGCTGCCGGGCCGAGTCGGCGACGCTGCAGCCGAGCAGCGGCGACAGGTCGTCCCCCGTGTCGATGGAGGCCCCGATGGACGCCGTCTCCGGCACGGTGGAGTACATCCGCGAGTAGACGTCGGTGTACTCACCGGCGTAGTCGCCCTCGTAGTGCACCGGCCGCGACGGGTCGCGGTGGTGCACCCACTCCGCCATCGCGGCGAGGTTGCTGCCGGTACCCGACTCGTTGCCGAGCGACCAGAGCACGATGCTCGGGTGGTTCTTGTCGCGCTCCACGGTGCGACGGACGCGGTCGAGGTAGGCGTCGCGCCAGGCCGGGTCGTCGCTGGGGTTGCCCACCCAGCCGCCGGCCTCGAAGCCGTGCGTCTCCAGGTCGGTCTCGAGGATCACCCACAGGCCCAGCTCGTCGGCGAGGTCGAGCAGCCTCGGGTGCGGCGGGTAGTGGCTGGTGCGGATGGCGTTGACGTTGTGCCGCTTCATCTGCGCCAGGTCCGCCCGGGCGTGCTCCTCGTCGAAGACGCGCCCCCGGTCGGGGTGCGTCTCGTGCCGGTTCATCCCGGAGAACACGATCCGCCGCCCGTTGACGAGCAGCCGGTCGCCCACGATCTCGACCCGCCGGAACCCGACGCGCAGCGACACGGTCTCGCCCGACGGCTCTCCCGACGAGGACACGGTCGCGTCGTACAGCCGCGGCACCTCGGCCGACCACGGCTCCACCGTGCCCACCGCGACGGGCGCGACGTCCTCGGGCCTCTGCCACGCCACGTCGACCCCGAGCTCCGGCACCCGCAGCCGCACCGGGTACGCGGCGGCGTCGGCCCGCACCTCCGGCACGAGGGTGCCCTGCCCCGTGGCGGGGTCGAGGTCGGCGTCCAGCCACACGTCGTCCAGCGCGCCGGCGGGGCGGTGCAGCAGGGTGACGTCGCGGAAGATGCCCGGCAGCCACCACTGGTCCTGGTCCTCCAGGTAGCTCGCGGCCGACCACTGCACCACCCGCACGGCCACGGTGTTGGCGCCGGGCCGCACGGCGTCGGTGACGTCGTACTCGTGCGCCAGCCGGCTGCCCGACGCCGACCCCACCTCGACCCCGTTCACCCACACCGTGAAGAACGACTCCACGCCGTCGAACCGCAGCAGCACGCGCCCGCCGTCCGTCCACGAGGCCGGCACGTCGACCTCCCGGCGGTAGTCGCCGGTCGGGTTCTCGTCCGGCACGTGCGGCGGGTCCACCGGGAAGGGGAACTGCACGTTCGTGTAGATCGGGCGCCCGCGCGCGCCGTCGCCGGTGAGCACCCAGTGCGCGGGCACGGGGATCTCGCCCCACCCCGCCTCGGGGGACGCCGCGTACCCGGGCCGCGCGAAGTCGCCCGTGCCCTCGCCGTCCGGCAGGATCCCGTCCGATCCCGGGGCGCCGGGCACCCCGGCCAGGAGGCGGAAGTCCCACGGCCCGTCGAGACAGAGGCGAGGGGCGTCGCTGGCGAGGGCCGACCGGGCCGGTTCCACCCTCCCGGACCAGGGCGCGGTGGACTCGTGCGGCAGCGGGGAGAACAGGGTCATGCCGGTCGTCATGCTTTGACAGCGCCTTCCGTCAGTCCGCCGCGCCAGAACCGCTGCAGGGCGATCATGGCGACGGCCAGGGGGATCACCGAGAGCAGCACGCCCCCGGTGGTGAGCTCGTAGAACTCGGGCAGCCGGTCCGTCTGGCTGCGCCAGTTGTTGAGCCCGAGGGTGATCGGGTACAGCTCCTGGTCGCTCAGCATCACGAGCGGCAGGAAGTAGTTGTTCCAGATGCCCACGAGCTGGAACAGGAACACCGTGACGAGCGCGGGCGTCATGATCCGCAGGCCGATGGTGTGGAAGATCCGCAGCTCTCCCGCGCCGTCGATGCGAGCCGCCTCCACGAGCGAGGAGTCCACGGTGGCGTCGGCGTAGATGCGGCACAGGAAGAAGCCGAACGGCGACACGAGCGACGGGATCAGCACGCTCCAGTAGGTGTTCGCCAGGCCGAGCTGGCTGAACAGCAGGAACAGGGGCAGCGCCGTGGCGGTGCCGGGCACGAGGACGCCGCCGAGCACCAGCCCGAAGATGAGGTTGCGGCCGCGGAACCGGTACTTGGCCAGCGCGTAGCCCCCGGCCGCCGCCAGGTACGTGGCGATCAGCCCGCCCACCCCCGCGTAGAGGACGGAGTTGGCGAACCAGCGCACGAAGACGCCGCCGTCGTAGGTCAGGACGGCGGACAGGTTGTCGAACAGCGCGAACGAGGTGCCGAACCAGAAGCCGTTCGTCGCGAACAGGTCGTCCGTCGTCTTGGTCGCGGCGACCACGACCCAGTAGACGGGCACCAGGAAGTAGATCGCGACGACGGCGAGGACGGCGGTGACGAGGATCGTCGTGGCGGGACGGCGACCCCGGCGTCCCGTGGTGCCGGACCTGCTGCCGGGCTCGGGGCCCGCGGCGGCGCCGGCGGGCGCGGTGGAGACGGTGGCGGCGGTCATCGCGAGCTCCTGTTCGTGAGCCGGAGGAAGAGGAACGACAGCGCGAACGCGACGAGCGCGATGAGGACCGACTGGGCGGCCGCGACGTTGTAGTCGTTGTACGCGAACGCCGTCGTGTAGGCCGAGAGGTTCGGCGTGAACTGGGAGTCGATGGCCGGCGAGACCGTCTGCAGCAGCTGCGGCTCCGCGAAGAGCTGCAGCGTGCCGATGATGGAGAAGACGGTGGTGAGCACCAGCGCGGGCCGGATCAGCGGCAGCTGGATGCTCCACGCCGTGCGCCACGGTCCGGCCCCGTCGACGCGTGCCGCCTCGTACATCTCCGGCGGGATCGCCTTGAGCTGCGCCACGATGATGAGCATGTTGTAGCCCGCGTACGTCCAGGTGACGATGTTCGCGATCGACCACAGCACCGTGCCGGCGCCGAGGAAGTCGGGCGTGAACCCGAACAGGGCCTCGGACAGGTCGATGATCGGGCTCAGGCCCGGCACGTACAGGAACGACCACAGGATCGTCGCGATGACGCCCGGGATGCCGTACGGCATGAAGTAGGTGGCGCGGAAGAACCCGGGCCACCGGGCCGACGCCGACTCGAGCAGCAGCGCCAGCACCGTGGCGGCCACGATCATCACCGGGACCTGCACGACGCCGAACAGCAGCATGCGCCAGATCGACGCGATGAAGTTCCCGTCCTCCAGCGCGATCCGGTAGTTCTCGAACCAGGCGAAGCTCGTCGTCACGCCCTGCTCGCCGAACAGACCGGCGCGGGTCACGGTGGTGAAGCTCTGCCCGATCGCGACGACGATCGGCAGCACGAAAGTCAGCAGGAACAGCACGAGGAACGGACCCACGAGGATCCAGGGCGCCCGCCCGACGGCGGTGCTGCGCTTCTTGGGAGGCGGTGCCGCGGGGCGCGTGCCCGGGGTCCCGCTGGTCGGCGTGGTGGTCTGCGTTGTCATCGCTCCGCCTTCCGGATCGTCAGGCCCTTCTGACGGAACACCTCGATCGTCCGTGCCTCCGCGGCGACGACGGCGTCGACGAGGGTGCCGCCCGTCGCCTTGCGCCGGAACCCGTCGCCGAGGATGTTGAACGTCTGCTGGGTGATCGGCCACCACTGCCAGTCGGGGTTCTGCTGCTGCGTCGCGGGCTGGAACACCTCGGTGTTGTACCGCTGGCCGCCGAAGAACTCGCTCGGCTCCTCGCGGGACGCCCCGATGTAGTCGCGCGCGGGCGACCAGCCGATGCCGGAGTACTTGATCATCGCGTCGATGCCCTCGGGGTCGGTGTTCAGCCAGACGGCGAACTCCATCGCCTCCTTCGGGTGCTTGCTGTTCGCGAGCACCGCCGAGGTCGAGCCGCCGATGAACGACGACCCGAAGCCGTGGTCCCAGCGCGGGGCGGGCGCGACCCGCCACTTGCCCTCTGCCCCGCTGACGCCCGCCAGGAGCGCGTCGCCCCAGCTGGCGCTCACGAGGGAGGCGATCTGGTCGTCCGCGGCGGCGGCGAACCAGCCCGGGCTGTACGGGTTGGCGGACGTCGTCACCAGGTCGTCGTCGATCGCCTGGTCGAAGAACCGCGCCACGTCGAGCGTGACGTCGCTCGCCATGTCGATGACCCAGCCGTCCTCGGCGCTGCGCAGCCAGGCCGCGCCCGCCTGCATCGCGTGCGCCGTGAACACCGACGTGTCGTCGAGCGGGAAGGAGTCGATGTACATCCCCGCCTCGCGGAACGCGGGCGCCACCTCGGCCCACTGCGCCCACGTGGCGGGGACGTCGGCGCCCACCTGCTCGTACAGGTCGGGCCGGTAGTACATGCCGACCGGCCCGGAGTCCTGCGGGATGCCGTAGACGCCGCCGGCGAAGCTCACCTGGTTCCAGAGGGTCTCGTCGAACTTGCCCGCATGCTCCGAGACGCCGTACCGCTCCAGGTCGACCAGCCCGTTCACCAGCATGAACTCCGGCACGGTGCGCATCTCCACCTGCGCGAGGTCGGGCCCGCCGCCGGCCGCGAGCGCCGAGTACATCTTCTGGTAGCCGCCGGAGTTGCCGCCCGGGATCCAGGCGACCTCCACCTGGATCTCCGGGTGCTGGGCGTTCCAGACGTCCGCGACCTTCTGCAGGTCCTTGAGCCACGCCCAGTACGTGAGCGTGACCTTCTCCCCCGCCGCCGGCACCACCGGCTGGGCGTTGACCGACGTCGTGCCCGGCGTCGCGCAGCCGGCGAGCACCGCCGCCGCGCTCCCCGTGAGCCCCCAGCCGAGGAGCTCCCGTCTCGTGACCTCTCGCATCCGTCCCCACTTCGTCGTGACGTCCGGCCGGGGCGCGTGCCCCGGGCTCGTCCTCGAGCGTGGTCACGTTAACAGCGACGCCGATCGTGCGGTCAAGTCCTCGCGGGGCGTGTCAGGTCACCGCGCCGCGAGAGTCGTTGTGAGCGCGATTTCGGGGACTATCCGATGCCGGATAGTCCCCGAAATCGCGCTCACAACGCTCCGGGGCGGGTCACCTGACCGGCGGCCAGGGCGTCCCGGTGCCGGCCATGGAGGCGTGGAACGGGTCGCCCTCGACGATCTCGCCGGCCCGGACGGTGGCGTCCGTGAACGCCGACCTGTAGATCGCGGCCGCCAGCTCCAGCGTGGCGCGGGTGTCCGCGACCGTGACCGGCGGCGTGCGGCCCTCCGCCAGTGCCCGGTAGGTGGGCACGAGCTGCGCCAGGTGGCCGCTCGCGCCGCCGTCGCGGGTGAGCGCCACGTCCGCCGCCCACACCTCGGCCACGTCCTCGCGCCCCGCGACCGGGGTGACCGTCCAGCTCGCGTCGTCGTACCCGTAGAGGTGCTCGAGCTCGACGGTCGCCGCCTCGGTGTCGAAGCGCAGCCGCGACGTCTGGCGCGGGGAGATCGCGGAGTTCGTGATCGTCGTCATCGTGCCGCTGGCGAACCGCACCAGCGCCGTCGAGACGTCCTCCGTGTCGGTGCGGCGCGCGAGCCGGCCGGCCATCGCCCGCACCTCCGTCCACGGGCCGAGCACGGCCAGGAGCAGGTCGAACTGGTGGATGCCGTGCCCCATCGTGGTGCCGCCGCCCTCGGTGTCGAAGCGGCCCCGCCACGGCACCTCGAAGTACTCCGGCGTGCGGAACCACAGCGTGTCGCACTGGGCCACGTACGCGGGCCCCAGCGTGCCGTCGTCGAGCAGGCGGCGCAGCCGCTGGATCCCCGCGCCGAACCGGTGCTGCACGATCTGGGTGAACCGGCCGGGCAGGCCCGCGTCGATCGCCTGCCGCTCGGCGGCGGCCAGCGCGTCCGCCTCGGCCAGCGACAGCACGGCCGGCTTCTCCACCACGACGTGCGCGCCCGCCCGCAGCGCCGCCAGCGCCGCGTCCAGGTGCACCGACGGCGGCGTGCAGATGTGCACGGCGTCCACCAGGCCGGCGTCGAGCAGCGCCTGCAGGTCCGTGCCGTGGTGCGGCACGCCGTGCTCGGCCGCGAACGCGGCCGCACGCCGGGCGTCGACGTCGACGACGTGCGTCAGCTCGACGCCGTCGGGCCCGCCGTGCGCGGCCAGCCCGCGGATCGCGTCGGCATGGGCGCCGGCGATCGCGCCGGCGCCGAGGATGGTGACCTTCATGTCTGCCTTTCTGCCGAGGTGGATCGTGCGGTCAGGAGAGCTGCGAGTCGGCCATCGTGAACCACTGGTCGACGAACTCGTCGACCGTGATGTTGCCGTACGCGAGCTCCTCGCCGAGGCGCTTGTACTCCGCCTCGAGCGCGCCGAAGCCCTCCACCGGGATGGGCGCCGGCTCGGTGATGTCGTCGGCACGCTCCTCCTCGTACCGCACCACCTTCTCGTCCACCGACCCGGGCTCGAGCTCCATGGCGTCGCGCTGCGCCTGCGTGACCGGCACGCCCTTGGAGGTGCCGAAGATCCGGCCCACCTCGGGCTCGTTGACGAAGAAGTCGAGCAGCGCGGCCACGGCCGCCGGGTGCTCCGTGTGTGCCGAGCCCGCCATCTGGAAGGTGCGGGCGAACATGTGCTTCTCGCCGTCCGACCCGGCCGGGGTGGGCAGCATCTCGATGTCCTGCCCGGTGCTCGCCACGTACCCGGCGAGGAAGTTGTCCCAGCTCATCTCGAGGGCCTGCTCGTTGCGGGTGAACCCGCTCTCCGGCTCGAGCTGCTTCGCGCGCTTCACCGGGAAGAACGCCCCCGCCTCGCGGAGCGCGTCGCCCGAGTGCAGCCACTCCGCCATGTCGTCACGGGTGAAGCCGAGCCGGCCGTCGTCCGTGAAGGGCGTGACGCCCTCCTGCACCAGGTGCTGCAGGAACGCCCAGAACACGCCCGTGTAGTCGTTGGCCCCGTACAGCGCCGGGTCCTGGCCCGCCCCGGCCTCGCTGGCCTCGGCGGTCCAGGCGGCGAGGTCGTCCCAGGTGAAGCCGGCGGCCGGCGGCTCCAGCCCGAGCTTCTCCACCACCGACGGGTTGTAGAACGTCGCCCACGTGTTCGTGGCGGTCGGCACCGCGTAGACGGCGTCCTCGATCGTCCCGGAGTCGATGAGCTCGGGCGCGACGTCGGACGTGTCGATCGCCGCGTCGGTCCCCTCGCCGAGGTACGGCGTGACGTCGAGCAGCTGTCCGGTGCCGGCGTACTCGCGCAGGAACGACGAGTCGAACTGCATGACGTCCGGCAGCGAGCTGCCCGCCGCCTCCGTCGCCCGGGCCGTCCAGTAGTCGTCGAACGTGACGAACGAGCTCTGGATCGTGATGTTCGGGTGCTGCTCCTCGAAGAGGTCGAGAGCCTCCTCGTAGCGCGCCGCCCGGTCGTCGTCGCCCCACCAGGCGACCGTGAGGGTGACCTCCTCGTCCGGGTCGAGCGTCTCGGCGACGCCCGACGGCGTGTCGCCGCCGGAGCAGGACGAGGCGAGCAGCGCGACGACGGCTGCCGGGGCCGCGACGGCGGCGAGCCGGCGACGACGGGTGGTGAGCTTCATGGATTTCCTCTCTGGCGAGGCAGTCCCGGACCTGGACTACCTCAGCGACGGGACGGGGACCTGCGACCAGTCGGTGTCGGACGCCAGGGAGAACCCGGGGTACGACGGCTGGTTGTAGGCGGTCTGCTGGCGGGCCACCTCGGCCCGGTACTGCGGGTCGTGCAGCAGGGTGTACATCGCGATGTCGCTCGTCTCGGTGGCGGTGTACAGCCGCAGGGCCGACGAGTCCGCCGTGCGCACCAGCACCTCCTCGCGCCAGTCGCCCAGCACGTCCGCGACCAGCGACGGGTTGCCCTTGGTGTGGTTGTTGGTGAGCGTGCCGTCGAGGGTCCGCACCACCGTGCCGTCCCCCTCCACGATCCGCGGGGTCTCGTCGACGGACCCGGCGACGACCTGCGTCGTGCCGTCGGCGGCCCACCGCACGGTCTGGTTGGTGCCCGGCGTCGTCGCGCGCAGCGGCTCTCCCGTGGCGCTGAGCAGGCCGGACGCGTCCGTGCCGTCAGGCATGGACGCCCACACCTCGACTCCCGGCGCCGGGTCGACGTCGCCCACCAGGCAGCGGCCGGTGTCCCGGCCGGAGTACGCCCCGAACAGCACCTCGCCGGTGGCGGCGTCGCGCAGGGCCGAGCCGTACGGCGCCCAGGCGCCGCCCTCGTGGCAGGTCCAGATCTCCAGGCCCGGCCGGGCGGGGTCGATGTCGGTGACGTGCATCGCGTCGCCGTGGCCGAGCCCGGCGCTCGCCCCGGGGTTCGCGGAACCCTCCGGCAGCGTGTCGAACGACGAGTAGAGCAGGGAGCCGTCGTCGTCGATCGTCGCCGACCCGTACACGATCTCCTGCTTCCCGTCGCCGTCGACGTCGGCCGCCGACATCGAGTGGAAGCCCTGCGTGGTGATCGAACCGAACTCCGGGTCCGTGCCGGGGACGCCGTGCGGCGACGCGTTGAACGGGTTGCTCATCGGCGTCCAGCCGGAGTCGACGTCCCACCGCTTCGACAGGTGCCGGCCGTCCCAGTCGTACGCGGCGAGCGTGGTGCGCGTGTAGTAGCCGCGCGCGAAGACCGCGGAGGGACGCTCGCCGTCGAGGTACGCCACCCCGGCGAGGAAGCGGTCGACGCGGTTGCCCGGCTCGATGCGCGACATCGCGTAGTCGCCCCAGCGCAGCCCGTCGTCGGTGCGGCCGGGCTCGTAGTCCACCGTCTCCAGCGGCTTGCCCGAGCGGCCGTCGAAGACGCTGAGGTACTCCGGGCCGGAGATGACGAAGCCCTCGAACGTGCGCAGGTCGTTGCGGCCGGAGCGCGACGGCGCGTAGACGTCGACGAAGTGGTCCACCAGCTCGCGGGCGTCGGCCTCGCTCAGCGGGTAGTCGTACCGCGGCTCGAGGCCGAACGCCTCCTCCAGGGTGGCGGGCCACTGCCCGCTGGTCACCTCCGGGTAGGTGGCCCAGTCCTGGAACATCCCGACCAGGTGCTCGGCGTAGTCCGCGGCGCTGTACCGGTAGTCGTCGGCGTGCGTGACGCCGGCCCGGCGGTCGTCCTTCGGGATCTGGACGTACCTCTCGCCGGCGGGCCTCCCGTCGCGGTACGTCGTGACCTTGGTGCCGGGGGCGGTCTTGACCATGAGCTCGGCGCGCCCGTCGCCGTCGAAGTCGTACACGGGGAACTGGGTGTAGTGGGCGCCCGCGCGGATGTTCACGCCCAGGTCGATGCGCCACAGCTGGGTGCCGTCCAGCTCGTACGCGTCGAGGTACTGGTTGCCGGTGTACCCCTTCTGGGAGACGTCCTTGGAGTTCGACGGGTCCCACTTGAGCACGATCTCGAGCGCGCCGTCCCCGTCGAGGTCGGCCACGGACGCGTCGTTCGCACGGTAGGTGTAGCTCTCGCCCGCGGGCGTGACGCCGTCGGCCGGCTTGTTCAGCGGGATGTCGAGGTGGCCGTCGGACCAGGCGGTCACGGGAGCGCTGCGCCTCCCGACCCGCTCGGCGCCGTGCCTGTCCTCCGTCACGGGCGCGACGGCGTAGCGCGCGGTGGCGCCGCCTTCGGCGTCGACGTAGCTCGTGGAGCCGGTCACGGTGGCGATGCGCTTCCCGTCGCGGTAGACGGCGAAGCCCGGCCCGGCCATGCCGGTGGCGGTGTGCCCGGTGACCTCGTCGCCCAGGAGGCGCCAGGAGAGGAAGACCCCCTCGCTGGTGCTGGCGGCGACGAGCCCGCGGTCGAGGCGCTCCAGCTGGGCGCCCCCGGAGTGGCCGGGACGCCCGGCGGGGGTGGTCTGCGCGGCGGCCGACACCCCGGTGACGGCGAGCGCTCCCGCCGTCAGCACGGCGATGGCGGCCGCGGTGGTCCTGGTCGTTCGCATGGTCGTTCCTCTCTGCATCGTTGCAACTACGGAACCGGACGACGTCTGTCCAGCCGGTCGGACGCGAGGTCGAGCCGGTCGGGACCCTTGCGACAGCTTCAGCCGGCGGACGTGCGGCGGGTCTCCACGCCCACCACGGCCAGGGCGAGGAGGCCGCCCACGACGAGCGCGAGCGGCGGCAGCATCCACACGAAGACGACGCAGAGGGCGGCGGCGACGGCGAGCAGGACCGACCCGGTGAGGTCGTCCTGCATGCGCCGCGACCCTTCGGCCAGGGCCTGACGCGCCGACATGGGCGGCGCGGCACCGGTCGACGGACCGGTCGACTCGGACCAGGCGCCGGCGGCGCGCGCCAGCACGACGACGGCGGCGGCCGCGGCGACGGCGACCACCACGGCCACGACCTCTGCGCCCGGCAGCAGGCCCGACCGGGCCAGCTGCCAGTCCAGGGCCAGGAGCAGGGCGACCCCGACGGCGGCGAGGCCGAGCGGCCAGAGCGCGCGCACGGCGGCCCACCAGTCGCGGGCGAAACGGGCCACGCCGATGTCGCGACCGGTCACCTGGCGGCGGACGTGCGCCACGCCCGCCGCCAGGGAGGGCACCGCGGTGACCAGGAGCAGGCTGCCCAGCGCGACCAGCACCCCGGCCAGCACCACCTCGGCGAACAGGCCGAGGGCCGCACCCGTGCGGGTCTCGCCCCCTGCCCCGCCGCGCGTGCGTCTGCCGCGGCCGCCCTTGCGTCCGGACCCTGCCGCCATGGCCGCCCCTCCCGTCGTGCCGCGCACCGTGGTCAGCCCTTGAGGCCCTGGGTGGCGACGCCGTCGACGATGTACCGCTGGAAGAGGATGAAGAAGATCATCACGGGCAGCAGGGCCAGGACGGCCATGGCCATCTGGGCGCCGTAGTCGGACACGGAAGTCTGGTCGACGTACAGGCGCAGCGCGATGGGCAGCGGGTACATGTCCGGCTTCTTCAGGTACAGCAGCGGGCCGAGGAAGTCGTTCCAGGACCAGATGAACGCGAAGATCGAGCTGGTGATGATCGCCGGGCGCATCAGGGGCAGCATGATCGAGCGGAAGATGCGCACGTGCCCGGCGCCGTCGATGCGCGCGGCCTCGTCCAGCTCCCGCGGGAGGTTGCGCATGAACTGGACCATGAGGAAGACGAAGAACGCCTCGCCGGCGAGGAACTTCGGCGCGAGCAGCGGGATGAACGTGTTCACCATGCCGAGCTCGTTGAACATGATGTATTGCGGGATGATCACCACGTGGAACGGCAGCAGCAGCGTGCCGATCATGATCGCGAAGAACACGCTGCGGCCGGGGAAGTCGATCCTCGCGAACGCGTACGCGGCCACCGTGGAGGACAGGATCACCCCGACCACGGACGCGACGGCGAGGATCATCGAGTTGCCGAAGAAGGTCCAGAACCCGACCCCGCCGATCCCGGACAGCGCGGTCGCGAAGTTCGTGGCCGAGAAGTTGTCCGACCACAGGCTGATGTTCCCGATGATCTCGTTCGACGGCTTGAACGAGCTGGTCAGCATCCACGCGGCGGGGTAGAGCACCACGATCGTGCAGACCACCATGAACGCGTGGAACCCGAGCGAACGCACACCCTTGCGCCGCTTGGCCGCCTGGCGTGACGTGGTGTCGATCGGACCCGGCGGGCGCGAGCCGCCGCTGACCGGGACCCCTGCGGCGGCGGCCTGGGCACTCAGCGGCGGGGTGACGATGTGTGTGTCGCTCATCGGTTGTCTCCGGAGTAGTGGACCCAGGCGTTGGAGGTCTTGAACAAGATCGCCGTGATGACACCCACGACGACGACCAGGACCCACGCCATGGCCGAGGCGTACCCCATGTCGAACTGGGCGAAGCCCTTGATGTACAGGTACAGCGTGTAGAAGAGGGTCGAGTCCGCCGGTCCACCGGTGCCGCCGGAGATGATGAACGCCGACCCGAACACCTGGAACGCGCCGATCGTCTCCAGCAGCAGGTTGAAGAAGAGCACCGGCGACAGCATCGGGATCGTGATCCGCCAGAACTTGCGGATCGGGCCCGCACCGTCCACGGACGCGGCCTCGTACAGCTCGCCCGGGGTCTGCTTGAGCCCCGCGAGGAAGATGACCATCGGGGCGCCGAACGTCCACACCGCCAGCAGCACGAACATCGGCATCGTCTTGGACGGGTCACCCACCCAGCCGCCGGCCGGCAGCCCGAACAGCTGCTGGATCCGGTCGACGATGCCGTCGTCGATGAACATCGCCTTCCACACGATCGCGATCGACACGCTCGCGCCGATCAGCGACGGGGCGTAGAAGATCGACCGGTACGCGCCCTGCCCGCGGTGCTTCATGTTCAGCAGCATGGCCACGGCCAGCGCCGCGGCGAGCTTGATGGGCGTGCCGACCAGCACGTAGATCGCGGTCACCTTCGCCGACGTCCAGAACCGCGGGTCGTCGAACAGCTTCGTGAAGTTCTCCAGCCCGACCCACGACGGCGGCCGGAACAGGTCGTAGTCCGTGAACGCGAGGTACAGCGACGCCACCATGGGGAACGCCGTCAGGACCACGAAACCCACCAACCACGGCGACAGGAACGCGAACCCCGCACCGACGTCCCGCCGGCGCCTGGCGCGCCCCCGCTCGGGGGGCGCGGACCGCGCCCCCCGGGCGTCGTCGAGCGTGGTGCCCGAAGTCACCGCAGTCACGACTGCTTCACCGCGCCGTCCGCGAAGGAGAACCACTGCGTGACGAACTCGTCCACCGTGACGTTGCCGTACTGCAGCTCCTCGCCGAGGCGCTTGAACTCCGCCTCGATCTCGCCGAAGCCCTCGACGGGCACCGGCGCGGACTCGGTGACGACGTCCGCCACGTCCTCCTCGTACTGCACGACCTTCTCGTCGACCGATCCCGGCTCGACCTTCATCGCGTCCCGCTGCTCGGCGACGGCGGGCACGCCCTTGGAGGTGCCGAAGATGGCGCCGACCTCGGGCTCGTTGATGAGGAAGTCGATGAGGGCGGCGGCAGCCTCCGGCTGCTCCGTCTCGGCGGACGCCGACAGGAGCATCGACGGCTTCCAGAACTGCTGCGGCCCGTTCTCGCCGGACGGCATCGGCAGCATCCGGATGTCCTGGCCGGACTCGGCGACGTAGCCGGCGAGGAAGTTGTCCCAGCTCGCCTCGGACGCCGACTCGTTGACGTGGAACCCGCCCAGCGGCTCGAGCTGCTTGGCCTGCTTGATCGGGTAGAACGCCTCGGCGTCGCGCAGCGACTGCCCCTTGTTCAGCCACTCGGTCATCTGGGCCTCGTCGAAGCCGAGCTGACCGTCGTCGGTGAACGGCGTCACGCCCTGCTGCACCAGCCACTGCAGGAAGAACCAGAAGGTGCCGGTGTAGTCGGCCCCGCTGTAGATCACCGGGTCCTCGCCCGCGCCGGCCTTCGAGACCTTCTCCATCCAGGCGTTGAGGTCGTCCCACGTGTACCCCTCGGCCAGGGGCTCGACGCCGATCTTCTCGAGCGCGTCGGCGTTGTAGAACAGCGAGAGCGTGTTGGTGCTCGTGGGCACGCCGAACTGGCTGCCGTCGATCTGGCCGGACCCCAGCAGCGAGTCGTCGACGCCGGCGGTGTCGAGGTTGACGCCCACCTGGCCGCCGAGGTCGAGCAGCTGCCCTGTGGCCCCGTACTGGCGCAGGTAGGACAGGTCCATCTGGATCACGTCGGGGAGGGCGCCGCCGGCAGCCTCGGTGGCGCGGGCGGTCCAGTACGCGTCCCAGTCCTGGAACTGGGTCTGCACCGTGATGTTGGGGTGCTCCTCCTCGAAGAGGTCCACCGCCTCCTCGTACATCTCGGCACGGGCGGGCTCACCCCACCAGGCGAGCGAGATGGTGATGTCCTCGTCGGTGCTCACCTTCTCCGCGGAGCCGGGCTCCGCGGAGTCGGCGGCTCCGCCGCAGGCCGTGAGGGTGAGGGCGACGGTGACCGCCGCCGCTGCCGCGCCGGCGGCCTTGCGCGTGATCCTCATGTGAGCCTCCTCGCTCGTCGATCGTCCACGATCGTCGGCGACGAGGACGCCCCGTTGACTCCCCGTCGGCTGCCGACTGAATCGATAAAACACGACTCGGTAAGCGTTGTCCAGCCCCAGGGTGCCCCGAGTCACATCACGATCTCGCAACAGGGCGAGGGCGTGGTCGTAGCACCCGTCGGCAGCGCAGCCCGTGCCTCGCGGCGGGCGGCCGCATCGTGTGATCGCTCACATCGCCCGGGGAGCCTACGCCGCGACCCGGGCGCACGACGAACCCGCAGGCGACGCCACCGCCGCCGGTCGTGGACGCACGACCGGCGGGGACCCTGGCCGGGTCCCCGCCGATCCTGTCCTGCTGCGCACCGCGGCTCAGACCTCCGCGAGCGCCGGGACCTCCGCGACGACGGCGCCCACGAGGCGGTCGTCGGTACCGACGCCGGCGGGCAGCAGGCCCGGCAGCGCGAGCAGCGCCCGCGCGACGTCCGCCGGGGAGGCCGCCGCGGCGTCGCCCCCGCCGACCTGGGTCACCACGTCCGCGAGCTCCTGCGCCCGAGGGTCGTCCACCAGCCGCCCGGCGGCCGCCTCGCGGCGCACCACCTCGCTCCACGCCGCCAGGGCGAACGCCGCGCCGGCCGGGACCGCGCCTGCGGCGAGCCGGTCGGCGACGATGCCGCCCCAGCGGATCGGGATCTTCTGCGTGCCGTCCATGGACACCTGCAGGGTGGTGTGCCCGGTGGCCGGGTTGGCGAACCGCTCCAGCAGCGACTCGCCGTACGCGGTCAGGTCCGCACCGTCCGGGGGCGTGAGCGTCGGCAGGGCGTCGCCCAGCATGAACGCGCGGGCCCGCTCGTGCAGCGCGGGGTCGGTCACCGCCTCGGCGAGGGTCGTGTGCCCGGCCAGCCGGCCCGCGTAGGCGAGCAGCGAGTGCGTGCCGTTGAGCATCCGGAGCTTGGCCTGCTCCCACGGCGCGACGTCGTCGGTGAAGGTCGCGCCCGCCTGCTCCCACGCGGGCCGCGGCCCCGCGAAGCGGTCCTCGATCACCCACTGGCGGAACGGCTCCCCGACGACGAGGCCCTCGTCCCGCGCGCCGAGCTCGCGCTCCACCGCGTCGCGCTGGGCGGGGGTCGTGGCAGGGACGATCCGGTCGACCATCGAGCACGGGAACGTGACGTCCGTCGCGAGCCACGCCCGCAGGCCGTCGCCCGCCGCACCGGGCAGGGCGGCGTCGACGGCCTCGCCCACCAGGCGCTCGAGCACGCGCCCGTTGTCGACCATGTTGTCGCAGGTGAGCACGGTGATCGGACGCCGCTCCCCCGCAGCCTCCGCGGCCCGTCGCCGCGCCGCGAGCCCGCGCACCAGCAGGCCGACCGCGCTCTCCGCCGACCGCGCCTGCCCCTCCGGTGTGCCGAACAGGGGGTCTCGGCCCGTCCCGGTCCCCGGACGGGCCGAAACCGCCTGCTCGTCGGCGGGAACCGCATGCTCGGCAGCCAGGGCGTCGAGGTCCGCACGCACCCGCTCGACGTCGAGGCCGCCGTCCGCGCCGCGGGCGTAGCCCTTCTCCGTCACGGTGAGCGTCACGAGGTGCGTCGTGGGCGCGGCGATCGCCGCGAGCACGCGCGCGGTCTCCTCCGCCGGCCACGCGACGTCGAGCACCGACCCGACGAGGTCCAGACGGCTCTCGCGGGTGCCCGCCGTGAGCACGGAGTAGACCCCGTCCTGCGGTCGCAGCTGGTCGCGCACGGACGCGGACCGCTGCGTGACGCCGAGGATCCCCCAGCGGCGGTCGCCCGTGGCGCGTGCGGCCAGCTCCGTGAAGACGGCCTGGTGCGCCCGGTGGAACGCGCCGATCCCCAGGTGCACGATGCCCACCTGCTCGGGGGCCACGGGCACGTCGAGGTGCGCGGGGAGGGCGGAGCGGTGGAGTCGGTCGGTCATGTGTCCTCCGTCGGGACGGCGTCGTCGTCGGGGTCGTCGTGCAAGGTCGGTCGGGGCGGCGCCGTCGAGCCGCGCACCACCAGCTCCACGGGCAGCACCACGGCCGCGTCGCCGAGGTCGTGGCCGGACCTGCCGGCGCGCGCCGCGAGGTGGTCGACGGCGGCGCGGCCCGCGCTGCGCAGGTCGGTCCGCAGGGTCGTCAGGGGCGGCGCCAGGAGCTCCGCGACGTACGCGTCGTCGCACCCCACCACCGAGAGGTCGCCTGGCACGTCGAGGCCGCGCACGCGGACGCGCTCGACGAGGCCCACCGCCACCAGGTCGTTGAAGGTCACGACCGCCGTCGCGCCGGAGGCCAGGACGAGGTCCGCCGCGGCGTGCCCGCCCGCGACCTGCGGCCGGTGCGGGCCCAGCTCGACCAGCTCGACGTCCCCCAGGCGCACGGCCGCCGCGCGGAGGCCCGTCCGCCGGCGCCCGTCGGACCAGGAGCGCTCCGGCCCGCCGACGTACGCCACGCGCCGATGCCCCAGGGCGCGCAGGTGCTCGAGCGCGCGCAGCATCCCTGCGCCGTGGTCGGCCACGACGGAGGGCAGCCCGTCGACCTCGTGGTTCACGAGGACGACGGGTCTCCCCTCGAGCGCCTCGACGGAGCGCTCGACCGCGCGCGGGGAGCACAGCACGATGCCGTCCGTCTGCGGGGCGAGCCCGGCCACGGCCTCGGTCTCGAGGTCGGGGTCCTCGTCCGAGTCGACGACGAACAGCCCCAGCCCACGCTCGCGCGCCCGCGCCTGCGCGCCCTTGGCGATCGCGGCGAAGTAGGGGTTGGCGAGGTCCGGCACCACGAGTCCGATCGCGCCGGCCCGGCCGGCACGCAGCACGCTGGCGGCGCGGTTGGGGCGGTAGCCGAGCTCCCGCGCCGCCGCCGTGACCCGGTCGCGGGTCGGCGCCGCGACCCGCTCCGGCATGGTGAGCGCGCGCGACACCGTCGAGATCGAGACCCCGGCTGCCCGCGCGACGTCGTGCACCGTGACCATGGCGACCTCCTCCCGGCTCGCGCCGCACCTGCGTGCGAACGTTTGCCAGATCGTCCCACATCTCCCCGCCCGCCGTCACGGGCTCGGCCTCTCGGACCCGTTCGTCCCTTCGAGCAGCCGTTCGGACTTCCCCGGCCCGCCGCCGCCAGGTACGATGCAAACGTTCGCATCCACTCGACGACGAGGAGCCCTCCGTGAGCGAGCGCTGGACCCTGCACCCCGACCGGGCGCTGCCCGCCGACCCGGCGACCCGGCCCCTGGCCCGGGAGATCTACGCCGCGGTGCGGGAGCTGCCGATCGTGTCGATGCACGGCCACGTGCCCGTCGAGTGGTTCACGGACGACACCTCGTTCGGCGACCCCGCGCAGCTGTTCGTGGTCCCCGACCACTACCTCACGCGCATGCTCGTGTCCCTGGGCGAGACGCTGCCGCGGCTCGGCGTGGGCTCGACGCCCGGCGAGGACGTCGAGACCGACCCGCGCGAGATCTGGCGACGCTTCTGCGCCGGCTGGAAGCACTTCCGCGGCACGCCCACCCGCTACTGGCTGGAGCACGCGCTCGTCGAGATCTTCGGCGTCACGCAGCGCCCGTCCGCCGAGACCGCGGACGTCCTCTACGACCGGGTCGCGGCGCGCATCGCCGAGGAGGACTTCCGCCCCCGCGCTCTGCTGGACGCCTTCGGCATCGAGGTCATCGCCACGACCGACCCCGCCTGGGCCACCCTGGACGCGCACGCGAAGCTCGCCGCGGACGGCTACGGCGACCGGGTGCTGCCGACCTTCCGCCCCGACCCCCTGCTGCACGTCGACCGCGCGACCTGGCGCGACGACGTCGCGCGCCTGGGCGAGGCGGCCGGGGTGGAGGTCACGTCGTACGACCGCTACCTCGAGGCCCTGCGCGCGCAGCGCGAGCGCTTCGTCGCCGCCGGCGCGCGCGCCACGGACCACGGCCACCTGTACGCCGACACGACTCCCCTGGACGACGGCGAGGCGGGCCGCATCCTCGACGCGGCGCTCGCCGGCACGGTGACCGCCGCCGAGGCGCAGGCGTTCAGCGGTCACATGCTGTTCCAGATGGCGGCGATGTCGGCCGAGGACGGCCTCGTCATGCAGCTGCACCCGGGGGTGCTGCGCGACCACGCCCGCGCGCCGTTCGAGGCCTTCGGCCCGGACCGCGGCTACGACATCCCCGTCGTCACCGAGTTCACGCGCTCGCTGCGCCCGGTGCTCGACGCCTTCGGTCACCACCCCGGCTTCCGGATGATCGCCTTCACGGTCGACGAGGACGTGTACTCGCGCGAGCTGGCTCCGCTGGCCGGCGTGTACCCGGCCCTGCGCCTCGGCGCGCCGTGGTGGTTCCTCGACGCCCCCGACGCGATGCGGAGGTTCCGCGAGGCGGCCACCGAGACCGCCGGCTTCAGCAACATGAGCGGCTTCGTGGACGACACGCGCGCGTTCTGCTCCATCCCCGCCCGGCACGACCTGGCCCGCCGCGTCGACGCCGGCTACCTGGCGCGTCTCGTGGCGGAGCACCGCCTGGACCTGGACGAGGCGATCGACGTCGCGGGCGACCTCGCCTACCGGCTGCCCCAGGCGGCCTACGCCCGCCCCTGACACCGTGTGGGCGCTCGATCGGCGTTGTCCCACGGGTGGGCAACGCCGATCGAGCGCCCACGACACGGGCCGGGGACGACGACGAGCACGAGGAGTCACGCAGTGAAGATGGGTTTCCGCTGGTACGGCGAGGGCAACGACACGGTCACGCTGGACCACATCCGCCAGATCCCCGGGGTGGAGACGGTGGTGTGGAGCCTGCACCACAAGCAGGCCGGAGAGGTGTGGGAGCAGGCGGAGATCGACGCCGAGATGGCGCGGATCACCGGGCTCTCCGACGAGGCACGCGCCCGCGGGGTGACGCGCACGCTGGACGCCGACGTCGTGGAGTCGGTCAACGTGCACGAGTCGATCAAGCTCGGTCGCACGGTGCTCGGCCGCAGCCGCGACGAGGCGATCGAGAACTACGTGACGACGATCCGGCGGCTGGGTCGCGCCGGCGTGAAGGTGGTCTGCTACAACTTCATGCCCGTCTTCGACTGGCTGCGCACGGACCTGTGGCACCCGCTGCCGGACGGCTCCACCGCGCTGTACTTCGAGCGGGCGGTCGTGGACCGGATGACGCCCGAGGGCCTCATCGCCGACATGGAGGCCGGTGCGCACGGCCTCACGCTTCCCGGGTGGGAGCCCGAGCGGCTGGCCGGCTTCGCGGAGCTCAACGCCGCCTACGTCGGCGTCACGCACGAGGACATGTACGCCAACTACCGGTACTTCCTCGACGTCGTGGTCCCGGCGTGCGAGGAGGCCGGCGTGAAGCTCGGCGTGCA
This sequence comes from Isoptericola peretonis, assembly GCA_023241745.1. Classification (GTDB taxonomy): domain Bacteria; phylum Actinomycetota; class Actinomycetes; order Actinomycetales; family Cellulomonadaceae; genus Isoptericola; species Isoptericola peretonis. The sequence goes on from JALQCY010000001.1 coordinate 807,747, forward strand.
CCCCGACGACCCGCCGTTCGACGTCTTCGGCTGGCCGCGCGTCGTGTCCACCCCGGACGACCTGCAGCGCGTGCTGGACCTGCACCCGAGCCCGAACCACGGCCTCACGCTGTGCCTCGGGAGCTTCTCGGCGAACCCGGCCCAGGCGCCGCTCGCGGCCGACACGGTGCGCCGGTTCGCCGAGCGGATCCACTTCACCCACGTGCGCAACATCAAGCACCTCGGCGACGGCGACTTCACCGAGGTGGGGCACCGGGCGTGCGAGGGCGACGTCGACACCGTGGGGATCATGAAGGCGTACGCCGAGGCCGGCTACACCGGCTACGTGCGCCCCGACCACGGCCGGCACCTGTGGGACGAGAACACGACGAACAAGCCGCGTCCGGGCTACGGCCTGTACGACCGGGCGCTGGGCGTGCAGTATCTGCTCGGCGTGTGGGACGCCTTCCACCACTCCCCGCCGTCGCGCACCTCCTGACCGACCATCCCGTCCGCCACCGCACCCGAGGGGACCTCCGGTGACCATCGAAAACGATATCGAGACACCGCACCCGGCCTGGCTGCCCGACGGCGCGCTGGCCGCCGTCGGCAGACGCCGCCTCGCCCTCCTCGCGCCCGAGCCGTCCGGTCCGGCGCGCGCCACGCCCGGCGCCGGGCCCGACGGCCTCCGGGAGGTCATGGCGACCCTGCGCGCGGAGCTCGGGGGCGCGGCGTCGGCGCACGGCGGCGCCGTCGTCGGCCCGGACGACTCCCCCGACCTCCTGCTCGCCCTCGAGCCGTCAGCGCGCGACATACCCGGCGCCGGGCCGGACAGCTCGGCGGGCGGGTTCCGGCTCGTGCGCGACGACGGCCGGGTGACGGTCACGGCCTCCTCGGCGACGGCGCTGCTGCACGGCTGGTTCCACGTGGTGCGGCTCGGCGCGGCCGCGTTCGACGGGCCGGACGCCGACGAGCGCCACACCCCGGCCCTGGGGCTGCGGATGCTGGACCACTGGGACAACGTCGACGTGCACCCGTACATGGGCCAGGTCGAGCGCGGGTACGCCGGCGGGTCGATCTTCTACGCCGACGGGCGGGTCCGCGAGGACCTGTCCCGCGTCACCACCTACGCGCGGCTCCTCGCCGCCGTCGGGATCGACCGGGTCGCGATCAACAACGTCAACGTGCACGCCCGCGAGGCGCGCCTGCTCACCGAGGACCTGCCGGAGGTCGCGCGGATCGCGGCCGCGCTGCGGCCGTACGGCGTGCGCACCCACCTCGCGGTGAGCTTCGCCGCGCCGATGACGCTCGGCGGGCTGCCGACGTCGGACCCGCTCGACGACGGGGTGCGCGCGTGGTGGCGCGAGGCCGCGGACCGCGTCTGGGCGGCGGTCCCCGACTTCGGCGGCTTCCTCGTCAAGGCGGACTCGGAGGGCCAGCCCGGCCCGTTCGCGTACGGGCGCGACCACGCCGACGGTGCGAACCTGCTCGCGGAGGCCGTCGCCCCGCACGGCGGCGTCGTGCACTGGCGGGCGTTCGTCTACAACCACACGCAGGACTGGCGCGACCGCGCCACGGACCGCGCCCGGGCGGCGTACGACCACTTCGCCCCGCTCGACGGCCGGTTCGCCGACAACGTGGTGGTGCAGGTCAAGCACGGGCCGCTGGACTTCCAGACCCGCGAGGCGGTCTCACCCGTGCTGTCCGCCATGCCGCGCACGAGGATCGCGCTCGAGCTGCAGGTCACCCAGGAGTACACGGGCCAGCAGCAGCACGTGTGCTACCTCGGCCCGTGGTGGAGCGAGAACCTGTCGTTCCGGCCCTGGGGTCACGACGGGGCGTCCGTGGCCGACGTCGTCGCCGGGCACGGCCCGGACGCGGCCCGCCCGGTGGCCGCCTCGGGCGGCGGGGGCATCGCCGCGGTGTCGAACGTCGGCGACGACGCCTTCTGGACGGGCCACCCGCTGGCCCAGGCCAACCTGTACGCCTACGGGCGCCTCGCGTGGGACCCGACCCTCGACCCGACGGCCGTGCTCGACGAGTGGATCTCCCTCACGTTCCCGGGCGCCGACGGCGCCGTCGCCCCGCGGGTGCACGACACGCTGCACGCCGTCATGGACGACTCCTGGCGCACCTACGAGTCGTACACCGCGCCGCTCGGCGTCGGCTTCATGGTCAGCCCGCTGCGCGCGCACTACGGCCCCGACGTCGACGGGTACGAGTACTCGAAGTGGGGCACCTACCACTTCGCCGACCGGGACGGGATCGGCGTGGACCGGACGCGCGCGACGGGCACCGGGTTCACCGGCCAGTACCCGGCGCCGTGGCGCGACGTGTACGAGGACCTCGCCACCTGCCCGGACGAGCTGCTGCTGTTCTTCCACCACGTGCCGTACGCGCACGTGCTGCACAGCGGCACGACGGTGATCCAGCACGTCTACGACACCCACTTCGCGGGCGTGGAGCGGGTGCGCGACACGATCGCGGCCTGGGAGTCGCTGTCGGGGAGCATCCCGGCGGACGTCGACGCGCGCGTCCGGGAGCGGCTGGCGGAACAGCTACGGTCGGCCGTCGAGTGGCGCGACCAGCTCACCACGTACTTCTTCCGCAAGTCCGGTGTCCCGGACGCGCGCGGCCGCACGATCTACTGACCGTGCGACACGGTGGGCACGGCGGACGGTCAGCCCCCCGCGAGCAGCTCCAGGGTGTCGACCATGCGGTGGGAGAACCCCCACTCGTTGTCGTACCAGGCCACGACCTTGACGTGCCGTCCGTCGACGCGGGTCAGCAGCGAGTCGAAGATCGACGACGCGGGGTTCCCGGTGATGTCGGAGGACACGAGCGGGTCCTCGGAGTACTCGAGCACCCCGGCGAGCGGGCCCTGCGCGGCCGCGCGGTAGGCGGCCAGCACGTCGTCGCGCGAGACCTCGCGCTCGACGGCGGCGTTCAGCTCGACGAGCGACCCCACCGGCACGGGGACGCGGATGGAGTCGCCCGAGAGCTTCCCGTCGAGGCGGGGCAGCACCAGCCCGATCGCCTTCGCCGCGCCTGTGGTCGTCGGCACGATGTTCACGGCGGCGGCACGAGCGCGCCGGGCGTCGCGGTGCGGGGCGTCCTGGAGGTTCTGCTCCTGGGTGTAGGCGTGGACGGTGGTCATGAACCCGTGCTCGATGCCCGCCAGGTCGTCCAGCACCGAGGCGAGCGGGGCGAGCGCGTTCGTGGTGCACGACGCGTTCGAGACGATCGTGTGCGCGGCCGGGTCGTAGGCGCCGGTGTTGACGCCGGGGGCGAGCGTGACGTCGGCGCCCGCGGACGGCGCGCTGACGAGCACCTTGCGCGCGCCGGCCTCCACGTGGGCCCGGGCCGCGTGGGCGGACGTGAACCGGCCGGTCGACTCGAGCACGACGTCGACGCCCAGGTCCCGCCACGGCAGCGCGGCCGGCTCGCGCTCGGCGAGCACGGCGATCCGGTGCCCGTCGACGACGAGGGCGTCGCCCGCGGCCTCGACCGGACGGCCCAGGCGGCCGGCCGTCGAGTCGAACGCGAGCAGCCGCGCCAGCGACGCCGGCTCCGTGAGGTCGTTGACGGCGACGACCTCCAGGTCGCCGTCCCTCTCGAGGAGTGCGCGCAGCACGTTGCGGCCTATCCGGCCGAATCCGTTGATGGCGATGCGGGTCATGTGACCGTCCTTCCTGTGGGGTGGTCACCAGGCTCGCGGCGGCCGTGCGGTCGGAACACCGGCGCGGACGCCACCCTCCGCAAGGATCTCGCCAGCTCACTCCCCGCGGGCGAAGGTGCGCCGGTACTCGCTCGGCGTCGTGCCGAGGATCCGCCGGAAGTGCCCGCGCAGGTTCGCGCCGGTGCCGAGCCCGACATCGGCGGCGATCTGCTCGACGCTGCGCTCGGAACGCTCGAGCAGCTCGCGCGCCACGTCGATGCGCGCACGCATCACCCAGGCCATCGGCGTGTAGCCCGTGTCGTCGACGAACCGGCGCGAGAACGTCCGCGGCGAGACGGCGGCGTGCCGGGCGAGGGTCTCGAGGGTCAGGTCCTCGGCCAGGTGGTGCAGCACCCAGTCCCGCGTGGCCGCGAACCGCTCGCCCAGCGGCTCGGGCACGCTGTGCGGCACGTACTGGGCCTGGCCGCCGCTGCGGTACGGCGCGGCGACCAGCCGGCGCGCGGCGTGGTTCGACGCCGCGACGCCCAGGTCGCCGCGCAGCACGTGCAGGCACAGGTCGAGGCCCGAGGCGGCGCCGGCCGACGTGAGCACGCTGCCCTCGTCGACGAAGAGCACGTTCTCGTCGACCCGGACCTGGGGGTGGCGGGCCGCGAGCGCGCGGGTGTAGTGCCAGTGGGTGGTGGCGCGCCGCCCGTCGAGCAGGCCCGTCGCGGCGAGCGCGAACGCGCCGGTCGAGATGGCGGCCAGCCGCGCGCCGCGCGCGTGCGCGGCGAGGAGCGCGTCGACGACGGCGGCCGGCGGGTCCTCCCGGTCCGGGAAGCGGTAGCCCGGGATGAACACGATCTCGGCCCAGGCGAGCACCTCGAGACCGTGGGCCACGTGGTACGAGAGCCCGTCGCCGCCGGTGACGATCCCCGGCGCGGCGCCGCAGACCCGCACCTCGTACGGCATGCTGGGGCGCGTCGTGAACACCTGGGCGGGGATGCCGACGTCGAGGGGCTTCGCCCCCTCCAGCACGAGGACGGCGACGCGGCGCGGCTCCGGCACGAGAGGCAGGCTAGACGCCGTTCCCCGGCCCCGCGAACCCCCCGTTTCGTCGCCCGCCCGACGCCCGGCGCCCGGGCGACCCCGCCCCACCGACCAGCCCACGTCGAAGGAGAAGCCCTCATGACGTCCCCCGCCCCGGAGCAGCACGGGATCCCGACAGCGGCGGTGCTCGACCTGCTCGACGACCTCGAGCGCCCCGGCATCGACCCGCACGGTCTCGTGATCGCACGGCACGGCGTGCCGGTGGTCCGCGGCACCTGGGCGCCCTACCGGCAGGACCTGCCCGGCCTCGTCTACTCGGTGTCGAAGACGTTCACGGCGATCGCCGTCGGCCACCTGGTCGCGGAGGGACGGCTGACCGTGGACGACCTCGCCGCGAAGATCCTCGGCGTGCCCGACCCCACCGGGTTCACCGTCCGCCACCTGCTGACCATGAACACCGGGCACTCGGCCGAGCAGGTCGAGCAGGTCGGCTTCGACTCCGCGCTCCTGCTGGGCACTCCCCCGGAGCACGAGCCCGGCACGCACTTCGTGTACAGCTCCCCGGCGTCGATGGCGCTGTCGTCCGTGGTCACGACGCTCACCGGCGAGCGGCTCACCGACTACCTGCGCCCGCGCGTGCTCGACCCCCTCGGCATCCGCGACCCCTGGTGGGTGCCGCACCGCGACGCGGAGCTCGACATCGACCAGGGCTTCTCGGGCCTGCACCTCACGGTCGAGGACGTCGCGCGGCTCGCGACGGCCATGGCCGACGGCGGCCGGTACGGCGGCGCGCAGGTGATCCCCGCCGCGTGGGTGGCCGAGATGCAGCGGGCGTGGTCGGACAACGCCGAATCGCCCGACGCCACGGGCGACTGGGCGCAGGGCTACGGCTACCAGGTGTGGCGGTGCGTGCAGGGATTCCGGGCCGACGGCGCGTACGGGCAGTTTGGCCTCGCCCTGCCGGAGCGTGGCCTGGCCGTCGGGTACCTCGGCGCCACCCGTGCGGCGGACCGGGTGCTCGACGCGTTCTGGCGCCTGGCCGACCGGGCGGTCGACGGCCCGCTCCCGCCGGACCCGGCGGCGGCCGCCCGGCTCGACGCCCGGCTGGCGACCCTCGACACCTGGCCGGGGCGCCTCGACCTCGACCCGAACCCCACGCCGTCGGACGCGGTGTCGCCCGTGCCGTGGACGCTCCGGGAGCAGGCGGACGGGGCGGACACGTGGTCGCTGGACGTCGGCGGGCGGGTCCTGACGGTGAGCGAGGACCGCTGGCGCACCCACGTCGTCGACTGGCCGCAGCTGGCGCCGGCCGGGGAGCCGTACGGGGCCGGCTCGGTGACCGACCCGGTGCTGGTGCTCGCGCTGCGGGCCAGGCGCGCCGGCACGGGTGTGGAGGTGCACGCCGTCGTCCCGACGTCCCCGCACCGCCTCGTGGCCCGCGGGGAGCAGGGCGGGCGTCTCGACCTCGCGTGGACGACGTCGCCGCTGTGGCGCGCCAGCCTGTCCACCCTGGTCGTGCCCGCCGCCCTGGCCCGTCGGGCCGGCTGAGCGGCGTCGGCCGGAGCGCCCTAGCGGACGCCCCGGCCGGGGCCGGTCCGGCCGCGGGGCGCCACGAGCCCCGACTCGTAGGCGAGCACGACGAGCTGGGCGCGGTCGCGCGCGCCGAGCTTCGTCATCGCCCGGCTGACGTGCGTCTTCGCGGTCAGCGGGCTGAGCACCATGCGCTCGGCGATCTCGTCGTTGGACAGCCCGTGGGCGACCTGCGCCACGACTTCGCGCTCGCGCGGGGTGAGGAGGTCGAGCCCCTCGACGCCGATCGCGTCGGGCGGCCGGGCGACGAACTCGCTGATCAGCCGGCGCGTGAGGGCCGGCGAGAGGAGCGCGTCGCCGCGCACCGCCGCCCGCACGGCCTCGAGGAGGTCGGCGGGCTCGGTGTCCTTCACGACGAACCCGCCGGCGCCGGCCCGCAGCGCCTCGAACACGTACTCGTCGACGCCGTAGTTCGACAGCATGACCACGTGCACGCCGGAGAGCCCGTCGTCGGCGGCGATCTGGCGCGTGGCGGCGATGCCGTCGAGGCTGGGCATCTGCACGTCCATGAGGACGACGTCGGGTCGGTGCTCGCGCGCCAGGCGCACGCCGTCGTGCCCGTCCGCGCCCTCGGCGACCACCTCCACGTCGTCCTCCGCGTCGAGCAGCGCGCGGATGCCGGACCGGATCAGCGCCTGGTCGTCGACCAGCACCACCCGGATCACGGGAGGCCCGCCGTCTCCGTCCGGCCTGCCGGCGCCTCCACGCCCGGGCGGGTGCCGGGCAACGGGAGCGTCACGCGCACGGAGAAGCCCCCCGGGTCCCGGGGTCCGGCGCGCAGGGAGCCGCCGAGCGCGTCGACGCGCTCGCGCATCCCCGTCAGCCCGTGCCCCGGTGCGGGCGCGCCGTCCGACCCGCGCCCGTCGTCGTCCACCTCGACCACGAGCTCGCGCGGGCGGAACGCCACCCGCACGGTGGCGGACACGCCGGGGCCGCCGTGCCGGGCCACGTTGGTCAGCGCCTCCTGGACCACGCGGTAGGCGGTCTCGTCGACCGCGGCAGGCAGCGTCCGGCGCGTGCCGGTGACGGTGACGACGGCGGGCACGCCCGCGCCCTCGGCGCGCTCGACGAGGGTCTCGAGGCGGTCGATCCCGTTGCCGTTCGGTTCCCCGTCGCGCCGCAGCACGTCGAGGGTGGAGCGCAGCTCGCGGGCCGCGTCCGTGCTGGCCTCCTGGATCGCGAGGATCGCCGCGGCGGGCTCCTCGCCCCGCTTGCGCGCGAGGTGCGCCGCGACCCCCGCCTGCACCTTGATCACCGAGATGCTGTGCGTCAGGGAGTCGTGCAGCTCGCGGGCGATGCGCAGCCGCTCCTCGACCGCGCGGCGCCGGGCCACCTCGTCGCGGGTGCGCTCGGCGTCCTCGGCCCGCTGCTCCACCTCGCGCACGTACGCCCGCCACTGGACGTAGGCCACGGCCGTGATGCCGAGCGAGACGAGCCAGCCCGCCGCGAGCAGGCGCTGTCGTCCTCGTTCCGTCCCCATCCGGGCAGCGTAGGGGCGCCGCGGCCGACACCGCATCCGCCCCCGGGAGCACCTGGCGCCTACTCCCGCGGCGGTAGCCCCCGCGTGCGAGGTCCCCACCGCCGGTAGCCGCAGGTGTCACCGACGGGCGGACGCGCCGTCGCGCCCCCTCCGCGAAGGATCGACACCACGACATCGCACGAGGCCAGGCACGACGACCTTCGGCTCCGAGGAGAAACCCATGAGAATCCAGACGCCCCGACGGGCGACAGCAGCAGCCACTCCCGCCGGCCCTCCCGCCGGTCTGGGCGACGTCCTCGTCCCGGGGGACGACGGGTACGACGACGCGCGCCGCACGGTCTTCGCCGTCGGGCGCCCGGCACTGGTCGCGCGCCCCCACGACGAGGCGGAGGTGGCCGCCGCGGTGCGGCACGCGGCGCGCGCGGGCCTGACGCTGTCGGTGCGGTCGGGCGGGCACGGGATGACCGGTCGCGCGACGAACGACGGCGGGCTGGTGATCGACCTGCGCCACCTCGACTCCGTGGAGGTGGTGGACCCGCAACGCCACGTCGTGCGGGTCGGCGCGGGGGCGACGTGGGGCCGGGTCGCCGCGGCGCTGGCCCCGCACGGGCTGGCGATCACCTCCGGCGACACGGGGAGCGTGGGCGTCGGCGGCCTGACCCTGGGCGGCGGCATCGGGTGGCTGGTGCGCCGGCACGGGCTGACGGTCGACAGCCTCGTCGCCGCGCGGGTGGTGCTCGCGGACGGCCGGACCGTCGTCGCGAGCGCCGACCAGCACGCCGGGCTGTTCTGGGCGCTGCGCGGCGGGGGCGGGAGCGTGGGGGTCGTGACGAGCCTGGACCTCGTCGCCGCCCGCGTGGGGCCGGTGCGGTTCGGGGCGGTCACGTACGCGCTCGACGACGCCGCGCGCCTGGTCAGGGGCTGGCGCGACCACCTGCGCACCGCGGACGAGGAGCTCAGCAGCACGCTGGTCCTCGCGCCCGCGGCGGACGGGCGCCCCGCGACGGCGACCGTCCTCGTGTGCGCCTCGCACGACGACCCGGCCGCCGCCGAGAGGTCGGTCGCACCGCTGCGCCGGCTCGGTACCGTCCTCGCGGACACCGTCGCGACCGTCCCCTACGCGAGCACCCTCGCCGACGGCGGGCACCACCCGCCGGGCGTGCGGCTCGCCGCGCGCAACGTGGTGGTGCCGCGGCTCGGCGACGACGTCGTCGCGGCCCTGGTCGCGGCGGCCGGGGGCGACCGGCCGCCGGTGCTCGCGGTGCGCGCCCTGGGCGGCGCCGTCGCCCGGGTGCTGCCCGACGGGACGGCGTTCGCCCACCGGGACGCGGAGGCGCTGCTGGTGGGCGCCGCGTTCGTGCCCGAGGACGCCACGGACGCCGCGGTCGAGGAGGCGCTGACCGGGTGGCACGGCGTCGCGGCCCACGGCTCGGGGGCCTACGTGAACTTCCAGGGCACCGCCGCCGCGGCCGACCTGCACGCCGCGTACCCGCCCGCGACCCTCGCTCGGCTGCGGGCGGTCGGCCGCGCCTACGACCCGGGCCGCGTGTTCGGTCACGTCCTCGAGCCCGCCGGCCCTGACCGCGAGCCCGCGCCGGGGGCCGGGGCATGAGCGCCGCGTTCGAGGCCGAGGGTCTCGTGAAGCGGTTCGGCCGGACGACGGCGCTGGACGGCGTCGACCTGCGCGCCGAGCGCGGGTCGGTGCTCGGCGTCCTCGGCCCCAACGGCGCCGGGAAGACCACCGCGATCCGGGTGCTCGCCACGCTGCTGCGTGCCGACGCCGGCCGGGCGGTCGTGGACGGGGTCGACGTGGCGCGGGACCCCGTGTCCGTGCGCCGCCGCATCGGCCTCACCGGTCAGTACGCGACGGTCGACGAGGACCTCAGCGGCGCGGAGAACCTCGTGCTCTTCGGCCGGCTGCTCGACCTCTCGACCCTCGACGCCCGCGCCCGCGCCGCGCGGCTGCTGGACCGGTTCGGGCTCGCCGACGCCGGCGGGCGGCGCGCGTCCACCTACTCGGGCGGCATGCGCCGCCGTCTCGACCTGGCCGCCAGCCTCGTCGGGACGCCCGCCGTCCTCTTCCTCGACGAGCCCACCACCGGCCTCGACCCGGGCAGGCGCGAGGAGCTGTGGCAGACCATCCGCTCCCTCGCCGACGACGGCACCACCGTGCTGCTCACCACGCAGTACCTGGAGGAGGCCGACGCCCTGGCGGACGAGATCACCGTCATCGACGAGGGCCGCGTCATCGCCCACGACACCCCCGCCGGGCTGAAGCAGCAGGCCGGCGGGCAGACGGTGGTCGTGCGGCCGCGCGACCCGGCGCACGCCGGCGCGGCGGCGGAGGTCGTCGCCCGGGCCACCGGAGGGCCGGTGGCCGCGCCCCGCGGCGGCGTCGTCACGACGTCCGTGGAGGACGAGCGGGAGTTCGCCGCCGTCGTGCAGGGGCTCGAGGGCGCCGGCGTCGCCGTCACGGAGCTGGCGCTGCGGCTGCCGAGCCTCGACGAGGTCTTCCTCAGCCTGACCGACGGAGGCCGCACCACCCCGAAGGAGGACGCATGACCACCACGACCGCGCCCGGCGGCACGACCGCGCGCCCGGCCACAGGACGCCGGACGCCCGCCCCGCGCCGCTGCCCGCTCGCGCGCCACAGCCTCACCCTGGCACGCCGCAACCTCACCAAGACGCTGCGCAACCCCGGGGAGCTGGCGGACGCCGTGATCCTGCCTGTGGTGTTCCTCGTGCTGTTCGTCTACCTGTTCGGCGGCGCCGTCGCCGGCTCCACCCAGGCGTACCTGCAGTACCTGTTCCCGGGCATCCTCGTCCTCACGACCGTGCTGACCGGCCAGGTCGCGACCGCCCTCAGCCTCGTGCAGGACATGAAGAAGGGGGTGTTCGACCGGTTCCGCAGCATGCCCGTGCCCCGCACGTCCATGCTGCTCGGCTCGGTGCTGGCGGACGCGGTCCGCTACGTGCTCGCCCTCGCGGTCCTGTTCGCCGTGGGCTCCGCGCTCGGGTTCCGGGTCGAGACCGGGGTCGCGCCGGCGCTGGCCGCGTGCGTCCTGGCGGCCGTGCTCGGCTTCTCGCTGAGCTGGCTGTCGGTGCTCGCGGCCGTGCTGCTGCGCAACGAGGTCATGGTGTCGACGGTGGTGTTCCTGCTGCCGTTCCCGCTGGTGTTCGGCACCGGCATGGCGGCGCCGGTCGAGACCATGCCCGGCTGGCTGCAGGCGTGGGCGGGCGTCAACCCGGTCAGCCGGGCGATCGAGGCCGTCCAGGGCCTGCTGCTCGGCGGTCCCGTGGCCGGACCGGCCGCCGCGACCCTGTGGTGGAGCGGCGTGTTCCTCGCCGTCTTCGGCACCGCGGCCGTGGTGGCCTATCGCCGGGTGGTCGGATGACCGTGCGACCTGCGGTCGGACCCTTGACCTGCGGTGCCGCTCCCGGGACACTGGCGTTCGTCGAAGCGCTTCGACGGACCTGGCGTCCCCGGAGCGTCACCCGTGCGCGACGAAGGGCACCCCGTGAGACTTCCCCGTTGGACCGTCGCCGCCCTGACGGCGGCCGGACTCCTCGGCTCGCTGGCCGTGGCGGCTCCCGCCTCGGCCCAGGGCCGCCACCCCGACCACCATCACGACCACGGCCCGGCGCCGACTGCCGAGCGGACCGTCGAGGCGATGCAGCCGGGGTGGAACCTCGGCAACTCGTTCGACGCCGTCGGCGCCGACGAGACCGCGTGGGGCAACCCCGCCGTCACGCGCGAGCTGATCCGTGAGGTGGCGGACCAGGGCTTCAACAGCATCCGCCTCCCCGTCACCTGGGGCCAGCACGAGGGTCCCGCCCCCGGGTACGCCATCGACCCCGCGTTCCTCGACCGCGTCGAGCAGGTGGTCGACTGGGCCCTCGAGGAGGACCTGTACGTGCTGCTCAACGTGCACCACGACTCGTGGATGTGGACGAACGCCCTGCCCACCCGTCCCGACGAGGTGACCGCCCAGTTCACCGCCACGTGGGAGCAGCTCGCCGAGCGCTTCGCCGACCACCCGCGCGAGCTCACCTTCGAGAGCCTCAACGAGCCCCAGTTCGCCGGGGTCGACGACGCGCAGGGCGACGCGCTGCTGCACGACCTCAACGTGGCGTTCCACGAGGTCGTGCGCTCCTCGGGCGGGAACAACGCCGACCGGCTGCTCGTGCTGCCGTCCCTGCACACCAACGCCGGCCAGGAGCGGCTGGACGCGCTCGCCGCGACGCTGGACCAGCTCGACGACCCGCAGCTCGCCGCCACCGTGCACTTCTACGGCTACTGGCCGTTCAGCGTGAACGTGGCGGGCGGCACCCGGTTCGACGAGGTCGCGCTCGAGGACATGACGGGCACCTTCGACCGGGTCCGCGACACGTTCGTGGACCAGGGGGTGCCGGTGATCCTGGGCGAGTACGGGCTGCTCGGCTTCGACCGGCACACCGGCACGATCGAGCAGGGCGAGAAGCTGCGGTTCTTCGAGGAGCTCGGCCACCAGGCGCGCGCGGCGGGCGTCACGACGATGCTGTGGGACAACGGCCAGCACCTCGGCCGCACGTCCCTCGAGTGGAGCGACCCCGCGCTGTGGCGCCAGCTCTCCTCGAGCTGGCGCACCCGCTCCGGCACCGCGACGACCGACCAGGTGTTCGTGCGGCCCGGCGACGTGACCGCGCCTACCGTCACGCTCGAGCCCCACGGCACCCGCTTCACCGGGCTGTGGCTCGGCGACCGCCGGCTGAAGCCGCGGCGCGACTACGCGCTGTCCGGGGACCGGCTCACCCTCACCGCCGGGCTGCTCGACCGCCTCACCGACACCGGCACGTACGGCGAGCAGGCCGAGCTCACCGCGCGGTTCTCCCGCGGCGTGCCGTGGACGATCGACGTGGTCGTCGCCGACACGCCGGTCCTCGCGGACGCGACGGGCACCACGGAGGCGTTCGCCGTCCCGACCGACTTCCGCGGCGACCGGCTCGCGACCATGGAGGCGCGGTACGACGACGGCACCAACGCGGGCCCGCACGGCTGGACGTCGTTCAAGGAGTTCGACGTGACGTTCGCGCCCGAGGACGGCCGGATCGTGCTGCGACCGGCCTTCTTCGCCGAGGTCACCGACCAGCGGCCCGTCACCCTGACGTTCCACTTCTGGAGCGGCGACACCGTCACCTACACCGTCGTCCGCGACGGCGACGCGGTGACCGGCACGACCGCGAGATAGAGAACCTTCCCCGCGAGATAGAGAACCCTCCCCCGCGAGAGCGCGGAAGATCGTTTCCGCGCTCTCTATCTCGCGGGGGAGGGTTCTCTATCTCGGCGTCTCCTCGCGGAGGACGACGACGTCCGCCGGCTCCAGGCGCAGCGTCTCCCCCGCGACGACGCGGCGGCCGGTGAGCAGGTCGGTCCCCGAGGCGTGGGCGACGACGTCCACGACGACGGCGGCGTGGTTGAGCACGAACGCCGTCCGCGCCCCGTCCGCGCCCTCGCGGACGGCGAGCTCGACGTCGTCGACGTCGGCGTACGGGCCGACGAGGCCGTGCCGGTCGAGCACGCGGCGCGTCACCCACGCCACGCCCACGTCGTCGAGCGCGGTGGCGACGTACCAGGCCTCGCCGCCGTCGCGTCCGTCCGGCCGGTGCCGCGTGACGGCGGGCGTGCCGGCGTAGAACTCCGCCCCGTAGGTGCCGACCACCTCCGCGCCCTGCGGGACGACGACCTCGAACACCAGGCTCGCCGGCGAGACGACGTCGCCATCCGGGCCGCCCCCGTCGCCGTCCTTGAGCGTCACCGGGTTGGTGACGCCCGGCTCGGCGGAGTCGGTCTCCTCCACGCGGACGCCGAACAGCGGGCCGAGCGGGCCGGGGGCGTCCATGAGGTAGGCGTTGGCGTCCTCGTCGGCCCGGCCGGACCAGTACGACGAGAGCACGGAGCCGCCGCGCGCGACGACGGCCTCCAGCCGGGCGGCGACGTCACCGGAGAGCACGTGCAGCATGGGCGCGAGCACGACGTCGTACCGGTCCAGGTCGGCGGTGACCGGCACGACGTCCACCTGCGCGCCCGCCTGCCACAGCGCGCGGTAGTACGCGAGCACGGTGTCGACGTACCGGGCGTGCCGGTTGAAGCCGTCGGTCATCTCCGCGGCCCACCACGAGTCCCAGTCGAACAGCAGCGCGACGCGGGCCGGGGTGCGGGCGCCGAGGACGGCGTCGCCGAGGGTGTCGAGCTCGGCCCCGAGCGCCGCGACCTCGCGGAACGACCGCGTGTCCGTGCGCCCGGCATGGTCGAGGACGGCGCCGTGGTACTTCTCGCACGCCCCCTTCGACTGCCGCATCTGGAAGTACAGGACCGCGTCGGCGCCGTGCGCCACCGCCTGCCACGACCACAGCCGCAGCATCCCCGGGCGCTTCAGGGGGTTGACGTCGCGCGAGGCGGTGATGGTGGGCGTCTGCTCCATGACCCAGAACGGCGCGCCGTCCTTCAGCCCGCGCATGACGTCGTGGGCCAGCGCCATGCGGGCGTGCTCGCGCTGCCCGGGCGGGTAGTTGTCCCACGACGCGAAGTCCAGGTCGGCGGCCCATCGGTGGTAGTCGATCGGCCGGAACATGCCCATGAAGTTCGTCGTCACGGGAGTGCTCGTGTCGTGCTCGCGGATGCGGGCCTTCTCGTCGCGGAAGTTCGCCAGCATCGCGTCGGACATGAACCGCCGGTAGTCGAGCGTGATGCCCTGGAACGCGGTGTGGTCCGGCCCCCGCCAGTGCTCGCTGAGCATGTTGGGCGGCACCACCTGCGCCCAGCCCGTGAACGTGTGCGACCAGAAGGCCCCGTTCCAGGCGTCGTTGAGCCGGTCCAGGGTGCCGTACCGCTCCCGCAGCCAGTCCCGGAACCCCGCCGCGCACAGCTCGCACCAGCAGCCGCCGTCGAACCCGCCGTACTCGTTGCCGACGTGCCACGCGACGAGGCCGGGGGTCCCGGCGTACCGCTCGGCGATCCGGCCGGCGAGCTCGGCGGACAGGCGGCGGTAGACCGGCGAGCTGGGGCAGGCGTTGTGCCGCTGCCCGTACACGTGCCGCCGGCCCTGGAAGTCGGTGCGCTCCACCTCGGGGTGCCGGTGCGCGAGCCACGGCGGCAGCGCACCGGTGGACGTCGCCAGGACCACGTCACGCCCTCCGGCCACGGCGCGCTCCACGACGGCGTCGAGCAGGGCGAAGTCGTAGGTGTCCTCGTCCGGCTGCAGCGTCGCCCACGAGAAGACGTTGAGGGTGACGGTGTCGATCGACGCCAGGTCGAACGCCGCGTAGTCGGCCTCCCACACCTCCCTCGGCCACTGCTCGGGGTTGTAGTCGCCGCCGTAGCGGACCTTGCTTCCGGCGGGCAGGCGGGCGGGCATGCGGATCATCCTCCGAGGGTCTGGACGGCGGGACTGCGGCGGGAGGTCAGGCGACGAACCGGCTCCGGACGTCCTCGAGCACGGGCTGCCCCGTCCGGAGCAGGAAGGCGAGCCAGGCGACCACGACGACGGCGAGCACCGCCTCGCCGGCCAGCCACACCACGCCGCCCGCGACGACGACCAGGGCCAGGAGCCCGACGGTGACGAGCGGCCGCCGGCCCAGGTAGTACACGGACAGCCGGGCCACGTCGCGGGCCCGGAACGAGAAGAGCGACGCCAGGAGCAGCGCCTGCAGCGCCCACAGCAGCACCAGCAGCCCCACCACCCCGAGCACGACGGCGTACGCCAGGGAGATCCCGGCGGCCTGGCGGTGCAGGACCGACGTCGCGACGACGCCGAGCACCACCGCCGCCGGCACCCACAGCTTCAGCGCGTCGAACCAGCTGAGCCGCAGGCCGCGGGCGAACGTCCGTCCCGGAGCCGGCTCGTCGACGGTCGCGCGCTCGTGCAGCGCGAAGACCGCGGCCGCCAGGAACGGCACCGCCGGCAGCAGGCACAGCGGCACGAGCAGGGCGTTGCCCGTCGACCGGTCCAGCAGCGCGAGCAGCACGAGCGTGGGGACGCAGCCCAGCGCCGCGAGCACGCCCACGACGAGGTACCAGTAGATCCGCGCGGTGACCCGGCCGAGGATCCCGTCGCCGAACTCCCGGGGTGCCCCGCTCGCCCCCGCGGCCATCACGCGCCCCCGCGGCCGGGCTGCGGCGCGAGGCCCCGGCCGAGGATGCGCGCGTCGTCGAGCCAGGCGGGCGTCTCGTCGCGCACCGGGTCGATCTCGACCAGGGTCACCTCGTGCCGGGCGAGGCTGAGCGCCAGGTCGATCCGTCCCCCGGTCACCTCGAGCGAGGTGTGCGAGCGGGCCGGCGCGGAGGCCTCGTGCAGCAGGTCGAGCTGGCGCGCCGTGGGCGACGCCGGGCGGCCGAGGTGCCGCCACGCGCTCAGGACGTTGCCCTCGTCGTCGTTCACGCGCGACCGGTGGACGGACGCACGCCGTGTCGAGGCGTCGCCGACGGGGACGCTGAGCCGCAGGTCGTGCCGGTCCGGCTCCTCGGGCGCGTCCGTGCCGCCCACGGGCTGCCACGCCAGCACCGTGACGCGGCCCGCGGCGTCGCGCGTCACCAGGTGGTCCGGACCGCGGTGCAGCACGTCGGAGCCCATGCGCGCCATGAACGCGTACAGGTGGAACACGGGCTTGCGCAGCTGGCGGTGGCCCAGCATGCCGAAGCCGCCGTGGAACGCGGCCGTGGGGATGTTCTCCTCCTCGAAGACGTCGCAGAACGTCCAGTAGGAGAAGGAGTCGACGAGGTCGCCGCCCTCCGAGAGCACCGGGGCCAGGGACGCCGCCTGGTAGGCCGTGTCGTGCACCGGGTTGTCCGGGCGGTAGCTCGTGCTGAACTCGGTGACGTGGGCGGGCAGGCCCTCCAGCCGGGTGCCGGCCAGCAGCTTCGCCGGCGTGGCGAACTGGTCCAGGAGGTGTCGCGGGTCCCGCAGCGTCTGGTAGGTGCCGAACGGGACGTGCTGCGCCGGCCCGGTCGTGTAGGCGTGGAAGGACACGAAGTCGACCGGCACGTCCCGGCGCTCGACGAACTCGGCGAACGGCGCCCACCAGTCGTCGGCCCCGGGCGAGATGGCCGGGCCGCCCACCTGGAGCCCGGCGTCCACCTCCTTCACGGCCGTCGCGGTGACCTCGTAGAGCCGGAGGTACGCCTCGAGCGAGGCCCCCTCCCAGAAGTGCACCAGGTTCGGCTCGTTCCAGACCTCGATCGGCCACTGCCGCACCTCGTCGAGGCCGTAGCGGTCGATCGCGTGCCGCACCACCGCCTGCACGAGGGCGGCCCACTCGGCGTGGTCGCGCGGCGGCGTCACGTTGCCCTGCCACCAGAACACCGTCTGGTCTCCCGACGCGAGCCCCGACGGCATGAAGCCGAGCTCCAGGAACGGCCGGATGCCCAGCGCCAGCCACGAGTCGACGATCTGGTCGGCGTACGTGAACGAGTACCGGGTGCCGCGGTGGCCGGCCGCGTCGTACGGGCGGTGGATGCCGACGTCGTCGGACAGCAGGCCGTGCCCGCGGACGTGGCGGAACCCGATCTCCGACTGCACCAGCGCGAGCGACTCCTGGTAGTCCTGGCGCAGCGCGAGGTTGAGCCGGCCGGTGCCGACGCACCGGCGCCAGGCGTCCGAGAGCGTGCCGACGGGCTCGGAGGGGACGACGGTCCTGGTCACGGGTGGGGCTCCTGGGTACGGCGGGTCATGGTGGGACACGGTGGGGAACGGGGCGACGGCGACGCCGCCGGCCGGTGCGGGCCGGCGGCGTCGCCACCCGCTCAGCCCTGACGCTCCAGGGCGGTGTTGACGGTCTCGACCAGCTGCGTGGCGCCGAGGCCCTCGATCTCCGCGACGTACGCGTCCCACTCGTCGAGCGAGCGCTGACCGGTGATGAAGCCGGCGGTCGCGGCCTGGACGGCGTCCTTGAGCTGGGTGTCGAGCAGCGAGTTCTGCTCCAGCTCCATCTCGTTGAGGCGCGGCGCCGGGGCGACCGGCAGCACCTCCTTGGCGTCGAGCACGGAGCGCGTCCACTCCTTGACCTCGTCCGACATCATCGACTCCAGGAGCTCCTGCGACGAGCCGTTGGCGTGCAGGAACACGCCGTTGCTGTAGCCGAAGTCGGTGTTGAGCTTCTTCGGCGCGTCGGCGTTGAGGGCGTTCCAACCGATGTCGTCCTTCAGCGTGCGCACGCCGTCGCCGCCCTTGTCGTAGGTCTCGCCCGCGACGCCCCACTGGGCGAACTCCATGCCCTCGTCCGAGTAGTACTGCCAGTCCACGTACTGCAGCAGCGCCTTGAAGTGCGGGCTCTCGGCGGCCTTGCTCGAGATCATCAGGCCGGAGGACAGGCGCCCCGAGGCGATGTTGTTCCCGGCGGGGCCGGCGGGGATGGTGAGCAGGCGCGTCGGGATGTCCTTGCCGGCGTCGGCGATCGCCGTGCGGTACGCCGTGATCTCCTGCGTGTTGCTGGTGACCGCGGCGGACTTGCCGGAGACGAACTTCTGCTTGGCCTGGTCGTCGGACTGGGTGATCTCCGGGTCCATGACCCCGGCGTCGACCCACGAGTGGACCGTCCCGACGAGCTGCTCGTACGCGTCGCTCGTGCCGTTGAAGACGTACTTTCCCGCCTCGGCGTCGTACCAGGTGTTGCTGTACCCCCAGCCGCCCGCGGCGCCGAAGTTCGGCCCCATGACGTTGAGGAGCGCACCGTTGGTGGTCACGTCGGTCCAGCGGTCGGAGAACGCGTAGTCGATCTCCGGGTTCGCCTCCTGGACCTTCTTCAGGGCCTCGGTGAACTCGTCCCACGTGGCCGGGTCCTCGGTGATCCCCGCCTTCTTCCACATGGCGTCGTTGACCATCACCGTGTACTGGACGTCCGGGACCTCGCGGATGCCGGGCAGGATGTAGTACTTGCCGTCCTCCTGGCGCAGGTTGTCGACCTCCTCCTCGAGGCCCCACTTCTCGATCTTCTCGCTGTAGTTCGGCATGTACTCGAGGTAGTCGGACACCGGGAGGACCGCGCCGCCGGAGACGAACTGCGCCTCCTGGCCGGGGTACGTCACCGGGATCAGCTCCGACGCCTCGCCGGAGCCGATGAGGAGCGCCTTCTTCTGGTCCCAGTCCGCGAGCGGGATGTCCGTACGCGTGAACGTGACGTTGTGGTCGCCTTCGAGGTGCTTGAAGATCGACCACTCGTCCTTGGCCGGGTAGTTCGGGTGGTCGCGGTACATCAGCGAGAAGTCGACCGGCTCCGTCGCCTTGAACGTGGTGCCGGCGGCGAAGTCCTCCATCGCCCCGACGGAGTGCTCGGCGTCGATGGTGACCCCGCCTGCCTCCGTCGCGTCGCCGCCGCCGTCGTCGTCCCCACCGCCGCTGCACGCGCTCAGGCCGAGCGCGAGGGCGGTCAGGGAGGCGGCCGCGACGGCCGATCGCGTCCTGGTGGTTCTCATGGGTTCTCCTCGGGTGACGAGCGTCGTCGCTCTTGTCGGGATCTGTCGTGCGGTGAGGTCGTGGCGAAGGTCGGGGCGCGAGCCGGCCCGTCAGCCCTTGACGGAGCCGAGCATCACGCCGGAGACGAAGTACCTCTGGATGAAGGGGTAGAAGCAGACGATCGGCAGCACGGTGAGCAGCATCGTCACGGACTGGATGTTGGCGCCGACCTGGATCGTGTCCAGCCCCTCGGCGGCGGTCGGGGACGAGGCGGCGGCGATGAGGTTCCGCAGGTACACGGTCACGGGGAACAGCTCCTTCTGGTCCAGGTAGAGGAAGGAGCTGAACCAGGAGTTCCACAGGCTGACGGCGTAGAAGAGCGTCATCGTCGCCAGCACCGCCTTCGACAGCGGCAGCACGATGCGGAAGAAGACGCCGTAGGTGGTGAGGCCGTCGATCGCCGCGGCCTCCTCCAGCTCGGTCGGGAAGTTCTCGAAGAAGGACTTCATGACCAGCAGGTTGAACACCGAGATCGCGCCGGGCAGCACGATCGCCCAGAGGGTGTTCCGCATGTTCAGGACATCCGCGACGAGGATGTAGTTCGGGATCAGGCCGCCGCTGAAGAACATCGTGAACACGGCGATACCGATAAAGAAGCTGCGCCCCTTGAGGTGCTGCCGGCTCAGCGCGTAGGCGTACGGCGTGGTGAGCGCCATCGAGATGAACGTGCCCACCACGGTGTACACGACCGTGTTCTTGTAGTTGATCCAGAACATCGAGTCGGCCATGACGACCTCGAAGGTCTCGACGTTGAACCCCCGCGGCAGCAGGTTCACCTCGCCGGCGGAGATGAAGCCCTCGGAGGAGAACGCCTTCGCCACGAGGTTCACGAACGGGTACAGCGTCACCGCGCAGACGATCAGCAGCGCGACGAGGTTCGCGACCCGGAAGGCCCTGTACCCGGGGGTGTCCTTGATGGTGGTCGGCTCGGACCGGACGGCCGCGAGGTCCGGGGTCGACGTTTCGGTCACCACAGCGAGGCTCCAACCATGCGGCGCGACGCGTAGTTCGCGGAGAGGACGAGGACCAGGCCGATGATCGCCTCGAAGAGGCCGATCGCCGTGCCGTAGGAGAACTGGGCCGACTGGATGCCCACGCGGTACAGGTACGTCGAGATGACGTCCGCCGTGGAGTAGATCAGCGGG
Source organism: Isoptericola peretonis (assembly GCA_023241745.1). GTDB lineage: Bacteria > Actinomycetota > Actinomycetes > Actinomycetales > Cellulomonadaceae > Isoptericola > Isoptericola peretonis. The sequence continues at coordinate 828,135 of JALQCY010000001.1, forward strand.
TTCTGCAGCAGCAGGACCTTCTCGAAACCGACAGCCATGAAGGAACCGATGTTGAGGATGAGCAGCACCATCATGGTCGGGCGGATCCCCGGCAGGGTGATGTGCCACGTCTGCTGCCACCGGTTCGCGCCGTCGATCCGCGAGGCCTCGTAGAGCTGGTCGTCGATGGTCGTGAGCGCCGCGAGGTAGAGGATCGTCCCCCAGCCGACGGTCTGCCAGACCTCGGAGCTGACGTAGATGGTGCGGAACCAGTCCGGCTGCTGCATGAAGGCGATCGCGTCGCCGCCGAACGCCTCGACGACCTGGTTGACCGTGCCGCTGACCGCGGTCAGCTGCAGCACCAGGCCGGCCACGATGACGATCGACATGAAGTGCGGCAGGTAGGAGATCGTCTGCACGATCTTCTTGAACCGGCGCGAGCGCAGCTCGTTGAGCATGAGGGCCAGCACGATCGGCAGCGGGAAGCAGATCGCGAGCGTCAGCAGCCCCAGGATCGCGGTGTTCCAGAACACCTGCCAGAACTGCTGGTTGTGGATGAACATCTCGAAGTAGTAGAAGCCGACCCACTCGTCGCCGAGCGGGTTGCTGCCCGGCCGGAAACGGCGGAACGCGATGACGTTCCCGATCATCGGCACGTACTTGAACGCGAGGAAGAACAGCACCGGCAGGACGACGAACGAGTACAGCCGCCAGTCCTTGCGCAGCGCCTGTCGCCACGTGGTGCGTGCGCGTCGCACCGGTCGCGGTTCGTCCCGCGGTGGCGGCGACGGTGGTGCGTCGTCGCTCAGCGGCACGGTCGCCACCGTCCCTGCACCCTGTGCCATGGATCCCCCAGCCCGTCACGTCGTCGTGCGTCCCGACGGTCGCTACGGCGCGCCGTTCGGTTCGAATGTTTCGTCGTTGAAAACGTTCTCCATTCGCGGCCGACATTAGGGGCGGCACGCGACGACGGTCAAGGACCGCCATGGTCACGGTCTGGTCACGGCGCACGCCGGGCTCGGCGGGGAGGCCGCCGAACGGCTGGTGCTGGGCGACTCGGCGACGAGTGGACGCGCGCCGCGACGCGCACGGCCGGGCGAGGAGCGCCCGCGCCACCGAGGATGAAACGTGCTCAGAAGGGCCACAGGGGGCGGCGTCCGTCGTGTACGGTCGAGCCGAAACTTGCGACGACGTCGTCGCGCGACCCGACAGGACGGACCATGAGCACCCCCACCACGCCCGGCCCTCCGCCGACGATCGCCGAGATCGCCCGGGAGCTCGGCGTGTCCGCGCCCACGGTGTCCAAGGTGCTGAACGGCCGGGCGGACGTCGCCGACGCCACGCGCGCCCGCGTCGAGGCCGCGCTCGAGCACCACCGCTACCGCCGCCGGCGCGCCGTCGCGCCCCCGGTGGGCGCCGGGCTCGTCGACCTGGTCTTCCACCGGATCGGCTCCGCCTGGTCCACCGAGATCATCCGCGGGGTGGAGGACGCGGCGGCCGCCGCGGGCCTGAGCGTGCTGCTGTCGGAGCTCGGGGGCGAGCACCGCCCGCCCGCCGCCTGGCTGGAGACCACGCTCTCGCGCCCGCCCTTGGGCGTGCTGCTCGTGGCGGCCAGCCTCAGCGCCGCCCAGCGGCCCCGGCTCACCACGCGCGGCATCCCGTTCGTCGTCATCGACACCGACGGCGAGCCTCCGCCGGACGTCCCCACGGTCGGCTCGGACAACTGGAACGGCGGCCTCGTCGCCACCCGCCACCTGCTGGAGCTGGGGCACCGCCGGATCGCCGCCATCTCCGGTCCCGGCAACATGCTGTGCAGCCGGGCCCGCCTGGACGGCTACCGCACCGCCCTGGAGGAGGCAGGCGTCGCCTTCGACCCCGGGCTGGTGCGCTCGGGCAACTTCGAGGTCGAGTCCGGTTACCGCTCCGGCAGCGAGCTGCTCGATCTCCCGGACCGTCCGACCGCCGTCTTCGCCGGGTCGGACATGCAGGGCATCGGGCTGCTGCGCGCCGCCCAGCAGCGCGGGCTCTCCGTGCCGCGCGACCTGTCCGTCGTCGGGTACGACGACCTGCCGCTCGCGAGCTGGACCGTCCCCGCCCTGACCACCGTGCGCCAGCCGCTGGTCGAGATGGCCACCACCGCCACGCGGCTGCTGCTCGACCTCGCCCGGGGCGAGAGGCCGCTCGCCCGCCGCGTCAACCTCGCCACGGAGCTCGTCACGCGCGAGTCCACCGCTCCCCCGCCGCACGCGAGATAGAGAACCCCGGCCGCCGAGATAGAGACCCCGGTCGCCGAAATAGAGAAGCGAGCCCCTCTCTATCTCGGGGGACTCGCTTCTCTGTCTCGGCAATCAGCGTTGGACGCGGGCGCTGCCGCCGCCGGCGAGCTTGGCCACCTCGGCGAGGGTCGCCGTCGTGGTGTCGCCCGGCGTGGTCATGGCGAGCGCGCCGTGCGCGGCGCCGTACTCGACGGCCTCCTGCAGCGACCCGAGCTCCATGAGGCCGTACGCCAGCCCGGAGGCGAAGGAGTCGCCACCGCCCACGCGGTCGAAGATCTCGAGGTCCGCGCGGTGCGTGGCCTCGACGAAGCCCTCGGCGCGCGACCAGGCGATGGCGCCCCAGTCGTTGACGGACGCGGACTTCACGCCGCGCAGCGTCGTCGCGATGACCTGGAAGTTCGGGTACGCCTCGGCGGCCGTGCCGATCATCGCGCGGAAGGCGCCGGTGTCGAGGTCGGTGAGGTTCTCGTCCACGCCCTCGACCTCGAAGCCGAGGGAGGCGGTGAAGTCCTCCTCGTTGCCGATCATCACGTCGACGTGGTGGGCCAGACGGCGGTTGACCTCGCGGGCCCGCTCCACGCCGCCGATGCCCTTCCACAGGGACGGGCGGTAGTTGAGGTCGTACGACACGATCGTGCCGTGCTTCTTCGCCGCGGTCATGGCGGCCTCGGCCACGTCGGCGGCCGACTCCGACAGCGCCGCGAAGATCCCGCCGGTGTGGAGCCAGCGCACGCCGGAGCCGAAGAGCTCGTCCCAGTCCACGTCCTCGGGCCGCATCTGCGCCACTGCGGTGTTGCCGCGGTCGCTGACGCCGACGGCGCCGCGCACGCCGAAGCCGCGCTCGGTGAAGTTGAGGCCGTTGCGCACGCTGCGGCCGATGCCGTCGTACTCGCGCCACTGCACCCAGGAGGTGTCGAGGCCGCCGGTGAGCATAAAGTCCTCGACGAGGCGGCCCACCTCGTTGTCGGCGAGCGCGGTGACGATCGCGCCGCGCAGGCCGAACGCACGGCGCAGCCCGCGGGCCACGTTGTACTCGCCGCCGCCCTCCCAGACGTCGAAGGAGCGGGTGGTGCGCACGCGGCGGTCGCCCGGGTCGAGGCGCAGCATGACCTCGCCCAGCGCGACGACGTCGTACCGGCAGTCGGCCGCGGGGCGGGTGGTGATCGAGGGGTTCGTCATGAGGGTGTCACGGCTCCTAGCAGGCTCAGGTGCGGGCTCAGGCGGCGGCGGCGAGGGCGACGGCCTCGGCGGTGCGGCGGGTGATCTCGTCCCAGTCCCCCTGGGTGACGAGGGTCTTCTCGACCATCCACGACCCGCCGACGGCGAGCACGGGGGCGAGGCTCAGGTAGTCGCCGAGGTTGCCGGCGCCCACGCCGCCGGTCGGCACGAAGCGCAGGCCCGGGAACGGCGCGGAGAACGCCTTGATGGCGGCGGGGCCCCCGACCACGGAGGCGGGGAAGAGCTTCACGACGTCGACGCCGAGGTCGAGCGCGGCCATGATCTCGCTGGGCGTCGCGACGCCCGGCAGGATCGGCACGCCGTGCTCCTGGGCCCGCCGCACCACGGCCGTCGACAGCCCGGGCGACACGATGTAGCGCGCGCCGGCGTCGACGACGGCGTCGACCTGGTCGACCGTGGTCACGGTGCCCGCGCCGACGACGACGTCGTGCTGCGTGCGCGCGACGGCGCGGATGGCGTCGATCCCGCCGGCGGTGCGCAGCGTGATCTCCGCGACGGGGAGGCCGCCGGCGACGAGCGCGTCGGCGAGGCGCGCACCCTGGTCGGCGCCGTCGACCACGACGACGGGCACCAGGCGGTGGGCGCCGAGCGCGGCGACGACGTCGCCGGCCTGGGACGGGGTTCCGGGGGAAGACATTCACGCTCCGTTTCGCTATGGTGAACGTCGGTTGTTCACTACGGAACACCATAGCCGACAGGACCACCCCGTGGAGCTCGCCCGATGACCGATCCCAGCCCGCTCGGCAGCGTGGACAAGGCGCTGCTCACGCTCGACGCGCTCGCTCGCGCCGGCGCCGGCGGCGTCGCGCTGGCCGACCTGGCCGCCGAGGTGGGTGCCAACAAGTCGACGCTGCACCGCACCCTCGCCGCGCTGCGGCACCGCGGCTACGCCGACCAGGCCGCCGACGGCGCCTACCGGCTCGGCCCTGCCGTCCTCTCCCTGGGCGCCGCCTACCTCGCCGAGGACAACCTCCCCGGCCTGCTCCGTCCCGCCCTCGAGGCCCTGCGGGACGAGGTCGACGAGCTCGTCCACCTCGGCACCCTCGCCGGGCAGGAGGTCGTCTACCTCGACAAGGTCGAGCCGCAGCGCCCGCTACGCGTGTGGTCCGCGGTCGGACGACGCATCCCCGTCGCCACGACCGCCCTCGGCCGCGCCCTGCTCGCCGCCGCACCGGGCAGCGAGCCGGGCGACGCCGACGACCGGCTCCGGGACGCCCTGTCCTCCGCCCGCGAGCGCGGGTACGCCGCCGAGACGGAGGAGAACGAGCCGGGCATCGCGTGCGTCGCCGTCGCCCTCCTGCGCGGCGGCCGGCCTGTCGCGGCCGTGAGCATCACCGCGCCCGTCGAGCGCATGACCGGCCCCGCCCGCGAGGCTCGCGTGGCAGCGCTGCGCGACCTCCTGCCGAGGGTGCTGCCGACCGGCCTGACCGTCCCGGCGCCGTCGACGTAGCGATTTCTCGTCGTCCCGCGCCGGGAGGGTGAGGAACCGCCACGTCGACGCCGACCGTGCTCGGTTCAGCGCGCCAGCCAGCCCCCGTCGACGGGGATGATCGTGCCGTGCACGTAGTCGGACGCGGGCGCGGCGAGGTACAGCACCGCCCCGGCGATGTCCTCCGGGGTCGCCCAGCGGCCCGCCGGGATGCGCGCCAGGATCGCGGCGTTGCGGTCGTCGTCGGCTCGCAGCGCGTCGGTGTTCGCGGTGGCGACGTAGCCGGGCGCGACGGCGTTCACGTTCACGCCGCGTCCGGCCCACTCGTTCGCGAGCGCCTTGGTCAGGCCCGCGAGGGCCGACTTCGACGCCGTGTACCCGGGCACGTTGACGCCGCCCTGGAAGCTCAGCATCGACGCGGTGTTGACGATCTTGCCGTGGCCGCGCGCCAGCATGGAGCGGCCGACCTCGCGGGAGAGCGTCCACGCGGCGCGCAGGTTCACCTCGACGACGTGGTCGAAGTCGGCGTCGGGGTGGTCGGCCGCCGGGGCGCGGCGGATGGTGCCGCCGTTGTTGACCAGCACGTCCACCTCGCGCTCGATCAGCAGCGCGGTCAGGTCGGCGACGGCCGCCCGGTCCGAGAGGTCGGTGGCGACGGGGGTGAAGCGGCGCCCCGAGGCCTCGACGGCGCGGCGTGCGTCGGAGTCGCCGGCGGGCATCGTGGTGCTGATGCCGATCACGTCGGCACCGGCGCGCGCGAGGAGCGCGGCGATCGCCAGGCCGATGCCCTTGCTGGCGCCGGTGACGGCAGCGGTGCGCCCCTGGAGGCTGAACAGACGGGCGACCGTGGGGTCGAGGCTCGGCGCGGTGGGCAGGTCGGCGGTGCTGGTGGTGCTCACGTGTCTCGTTCCTTCGTCGGGCGCGGGGGCGGCCGGCAGGGAAGCCCTACCGGTCACCCCCGAGCGCGTGGGTGATGTCGGCGGCCGTCTTGTGCAGGTCGCCCGCCATCGCGGCGAGCTGACCCTCCGTGTGCTCGAGGGCGAGCGAGGAGATCGACAGGCCGTAGTTGGAGTGCCCGGAGTGGTCGCGCACCGCCGTGCCGATGCAGACGACGCCGGGCACGTTCTCCTCGCGGTCGAACGCGTACCCGTCGCGCCGGATGTCCTCGAGCTCGGCCCGCAGGTCGTCCAGCGACGCGATGCTCCGGGCGGTGCGGCGCGGCAGCCCGGCCCGGTTGACGAAGCGCTCGACGGCGGCGTCGTCGAGCCGGGCCAGGATGGACTTGCCGATCGCCGAGGTGTGCAGCGGGATCGACGCGCCGACACGCGACGGCATCCGGTACGGCTTGTCGGAGTCGGTGCGGACGAGGTAGATGATCTCGTCACCGCTGCGCACCCCGACGTGCACCGTGCACTGGACGCGCCGCACCAGGTCGTCGACGTACGGCTGGACGATCGTCGAGACGTCGATCCGGTCGTACGCGCGGCCCGCCAGCGAGAGGATCTTGGGCCCCGGCACGTGCTCGCCGCCCGCGGTGACGCGGATGAAGTCCCGGGCCACGAGCGTGGCGAGGATGCGGTGCACCGTCGCCTTGGGCAGGTCCACCGCCGCGACGATCTCGCTGAAGCGCTCGTGCGTCATCGCCGCCTCGAGCACCATCAGCGTCTTCTCGCTGGCCGTCGTCGCCTCGCTCATCGAGCGTTCCTCCTCGTCGTCGCGCGTGCGCGCGTGGTCCTCAGCGCATGGTGGCGACGTCGAACCCGTCCATGTCGTCGAACGCCTGGTTCTCGCCGGCCATCGCCCACACGAAGGAGTATGCGGCGGTACCGACCCCGGAGTGCACCGACCAGCTCGGCGAGATGATCGCCTCGCGGTCCGCGACGACCATGTGCCGCGTCTCCGTGGGCTCGCCCAGCAGGTGCACCACCCGCGCCTCGGCGGGCAGGTCGAAGTACAGGTAGCACTCCGTGCGCCGGTCGTGGGTGTGCGCGGGCATGGTGTTCCACATGCTGCCCGGGTGCAGCGTCGTGACGCCCATGACCACCTGGCAGGACTTCACGCCGTTCTCGTGGATGTACTGGTTGAGCGTGCGCCGGTTCGACGTGACCTGGTCCCCCAGCTCGCGGACCGTGCCCTGCCCGGGCTCCACGAGCGTGGTCGGATAGGCGGTGTGCGCCGGCGCCGAGAAGAGGTAGAACCGGGCGGCCCCCTGCTCCCCCGCCGCGTCGTCCGACGCGAGCACGACGTCGGCCGCGCCGCGCCCCACGTAGAGGCACGCGCCGTGCGCGAGCCGGTGCTCCGTGCCGTCCACGGTGACCGTCCCCGGCCCGCCCACGTTGACGATGCCCGCCTCGCGGTGGTCGAAGAACTGCTCGGAGCGGATCTCCGGGTAGCCCGGCAGGGACAGGGGCGCGGACACCGGGCTGATCCCGCCCAGCACCACCCGGTCGTGGTGGGTGTAGACCGTGCGGATCTCGTCGTCGACGAACAGGTCGGGCACGAGGTAACGGCGGCGCAGGTCCTCCGTGGTCATGCCCGGGATCTGGTCCGGTGCGGTCGCGTAACGCTGTTCCATGGATACCTCCGAGGCGGTGATGGACGGTGGTGGACGGGCGGGTTCAGGCGAGCCCGAGGAGGCCGGGCAGCCAGAGCGAGAGCGCGGGCGTCGTCGCCACGACGAGGAGCAGGAGCACCAGGCCGACGAAGAACGGCACCAGGCGCCGCATCACGCTCTCGATGGACATCCCCGACACCTTGGCCCCGACGAACAGGACGGGCCCGACGGGCGGGGTGATCGTGCCGATCGACAGCGCCAGCACCATGAAGATGCCGAAGTGGACGGGGTCCATGCCGAACGACGTGACCACGGGCAGGAAGATCGGCGCGAAGATGAGCACCGCCGGCGTCGGGTCCATGAAGCACCCGATGACCAGCAGCAGCAGCACGATGAGCACGATCAGCACGTACGGGTTGGTGCTGACGTCCAGCAGCGCGTCGGTGACCAGCTGCGGGATCTGGGCGAACGACATCACCCACGACATCACCGCGGAGACGCCCACGAGGAACATGACGATCGCCGTCGTGCGGGCCGAGTCGAGCAGGATCCCGCCCAGGTCGCCGACCTTGACGGAGCGGTACACGAAGGACAGGACCAGCGAGTACAGCACCGCGATGCAGGACGCCTCGGTGGGGGTGAAGACGCCCGCCAGGATGCCGCCGATCACGATGACGATCAGCAGGAGGGCGGGCACCGCCTGGCCGGCGACCCGGAGCTTCGCGGGGCCCGACAGCTTCTCGGTGACGCGCAGCTCGGGCCGCTTGCGGGCGTAGAGGTGCACGATCACCATGCAGACCGCGGCCCACAGGATGCCGGGCACGTACCCGGCGACGAACAGCGCCGCGACGGAGGTGCTGGACACGAGCGAGTACACGATCATCAGGTTGCTCGGGGGGATGATCATGCCCGACGGCGCGGACGCGATGTTGGTCGCGGCCGCGAAGTCCCTGGGGTAGCCCTCCTTGGCCTGCAGCGGACCCATGGTCGAGCCGACCGCCGCGACGGACGCCACCGCGGACCCGGACACCGAGCCGAACATGGCGTTCGCCGCGACGTTCGTCTGGGCGAGCGACCCGGGGGCGCGGCCCACCAGCATCTTGGCGAAGTTCACGAGCCGTAGCGCGATCCCCCCGTTGTTCATGATCACGCCGGCGAGCACGAAGAACGGGATCGCGAGCAGGGAGAAGTTGTTGACGCCGCGGAACATCTGCTGCGCCGACGTGAGGAGCCCGTTCTCGAAGCCCAGCACCGTGATCGCGGCGAGGGCCGACGACGAGCCGACGGCCACCGAGATCGGGACGCCGAGGGCGAGGAGCGCCACGATCCCGACGATGAGGACCAGGCCTGCGACTGCTGCCATCTCCATGGTGATCCCCCTCAGACTGCGTCCGGCTCGCCGTCGACCGTGGCGTCCTCGACGCCACGGACCACGGCCACCAGGTGGTAGACGGTGTAGAAGAGCACGAGCAGGCCGGAGATCGGCAGCACGAGGTACAGCCAACCGACCATGAGGGGCAGGCTCGGGATGTCCTGCATCCACGTGAGCAGGGCGAGCTGCCAGCCGCCGTAGACGAGCACCAGTGCCGCGAACACCAGCGTCACGAGCTGACAGAGCACCGCGGCCGCACGCTGGAACCGCTCGGGCGCCCGGCGCACCAGGAAGTCGACGGCGATGTGCCCGCGCTCGCCGAACACGAGGGCGGTGCCGAAGAAGCTCAGCCAGACGAACAGGTACTTGGCGAGCTCCTCCGACCAGGCGCTGGGCGCGGCGAGCACCTGTCGGGTGAAGACCTGCCACGCCACCACGAGCACCAGGGCGCCGAGCAGGACGATGCACACCCACTGGAGGGTGACGTCGAGCGTGTTCTTGACGCGGGTCATCGTCCGCCCTCCTCGGTCGGCCCGGCGGCGGCACGGACGGCGTCGTACAGCGCACGGGACGCCGGCGTGGTCAGCTTCTCGTCGAGGAGCGGCTGGACGGCGTCCCGGAAGGGTGCGACGTCCGGCGAGTTGAACTCCGCGCCGGCCGCCTCGGCCGCCTGCTGGCTCTCGGTCATGACCTCGGTCGTGAGCCGGCTCGACTCGCCGTAGGCCGCCTCCAGCTCCTCGAGGAACACCCCCTGGTCGGCCTCCGACATCGAGCCGAAGGTGGCCGGGTTGGTGATGAGGTAGTCCGGGATCATGAGGTGGTTCGTGTACGAGTAGTACGGGGCGACCTCGGAATGCTTGAGGTTGGCGTAGATCGACTCGTTGTTCTCACCGCCGTCGAGCACGCCGGACTGGATCGCGGTGTAGACCTCGCCCTGGCCCATCGGGGTGCCGACGCCGCCCATGAGGTTGAGCATCCGGACGTTCGTGTCGGTCTCCATGACGCGGATCTTGAGACCCGCCAGGTCGTCGGGCGTCTCGACGGGGTGCGAGGAGTTGTAGACGGAGCGCACGCCCGCCGAGAACCCGCCGAGCACCCGGATGTTCCGGTCCTCCAGCGACGTGTACAGGTCACCCGTGATCGCCGGGTCGTTGAGCACGGACTCCTGGTGGGCCTGCGAGTCGTACACGTAGGGCATGTTCAGCGCCACGAAGTCCGGGTTGATGTTCTCCAGGAGCGACCCCGCCACGAGTGCGAAGTCCACCGCGCCGGACTGCACCAGCTCCACCGTGTCCTTCTGCGAGCCGAGCGTCTCGTTGGGGTACACCTCCAGCGAGTAGCGGCCGTCGGTGCGCTCCGCGAGCCGCTCCCCCAGGTGGGTGAGGGCCACCGCCTCGGGCTGCTCGGCGTTCTGGTTGAAGGCCACCTTGAAGACACGCTCCGCCTCGGGTGCCCCGGCGCCCTCCGACGCCGCGTCCCCGGCGGCCGCGGTGGTGAACCCCGTGCCGCACGCGGTCAACGCGACCGCTACGAGCGCCGCAGAACCCGCCGCGGCCAGCTTTCTGAGCCTCATCGCCCCTCCTTCTGCTCCTCGTCGAGCGGGCGTCGTCGACGCCCTTGGTCCGTCACACGGAACTAAGTTCTGTCGTACGGAACCAGTCCGGGCGGGCGGCTGTCAAACCGACGACCCTGGCGGCCGTCCGTCCGGCACGATGGCGCCATGAGCATCCGCACCCCCCTCGACGTCCTGTTCATCGGCGGCTCCGGAGTCATCAGCGCCGCGAGCGTCACCCGCGCCGTCCGCCTCGGCCACCGGGTCGCGGTCCTCAACCGGGGCAGATCGACCCTCCGGCCGCTGCCCCCCGAGGTCGAGACGCTCGTCGCGGACGCCACGGACGACGCCGCCGTCGACGCGGCGCTCGCGGGCCGGGAGTTCGACGTCGTCGCGCAGTTCCGCGCGTTCCGCCCGGACCACGTGGCGCACGACGTCGAGCGCTTCGCCGGGCGCGCCGGCCAGTACGTCTTCGTCTCCTCCGCGTCCGCCTACCAGACGCCGCCCCTGCGGCTGCCCGTCACGGAGTCCACGCCGCTGCGCAACCCGTTCTGGCAGTACTCGCGCGACAAGATCGCGTGCGAGGACGTGCTCCTGCGCGCGTACCGCGACCACGACTTCCCGACGACGATCGTGCGCCCGTCGCACACCTACGACCGCACCCTCCTCCCGACCACGGGCGGCTGGACCGACGTCGCGCGGATGCGCGCGGGCCGCCCGGTCGTCGTCCACGGTGACGGCACGTCGCTGTGGACGCTGACGCACACCGACGACTTCGCGGTCGGGTTCGTGGGGCTGCTCGGCCACCCGGCGGCCGTGGGCGACACCTTCCAGATCATGGGGACGCACGCCCCGTCGTGGGACCAGGTCTACCGCTGGCTCGCCGCGGCGGCCGGCGTCGAGGAGCCCGAGCTCGTGCACGTCGCGTCCGAGACGATCGCCCGCGTCCTGCCCGACGTCGGCCCGGGCCTGCTGGGCGACAAGGCACACACGATGCTGTTCGACTGCGCCAAGCTCCGGGCCCTGGTGCCCGAGTTCGGCACCACGATCACCTATGACCAGGCCGCCGCCGAACAGGTCGCATGGTTCGACGCGCACCCCGACGCGCGACGGGTCGACGACGTCCTGGACGCCGCGTTCGACCGCCTCGTCGAGCACGCACGCTCGGTCTGAGGGGCGGCCCGACGACCGACGGACCGCTGCTTCCCACGTACCCTGCCGGGGTGACCCGCTCCACCGCTCCCCTCGTCCTGCTCGACCTCGACGGCACGCTCACCGACTCGGCACCCGGCATCGTCGCGGGCATCCGGCACGCGTACCGAGCGCTCGGGCTGCCCGTGCCGGACGACGCGACCCTCCGCTCGTTCGTCGGCCCGCCGATCACCGACTCGTTCCCCGCGCACGGCGTCCCCGCCGACCGGGTCGGCGAGGCCGTGCGCGCCTACCGCGAGGTGTTCGCCGCGGGCGGCATGTACGACAACCGGGTGTTCGACGGGATCCCGGAGGTGCTGCGCGCGCTGCGGGCCGCCGGTTGCACGCTCGCCGTCGCCACGTCGAAGCCGGAGGTCTACGCGAGGCCCATCTGCGACCGCTTCGGCCTGACGGAGCTCGTGGACGGCGTCTTCGGCGCCCCTCTCGACGAGGGCACCTCGACCAAGGCCGACGTGATCGCCAAGGCGCTGGCCACGCTGGGCCGCACCTCCCCCGTCGTCCCCGCCGACGGCCCGGCGCTGATGGTGGGCGACCGCGAGCACGACGTGCACGGGGCCGCCGAGCACGGCATCCGCTGCGTCGGCGTCACGTGGGGCTACGCCGCGCCGGGCGAGCTCGAGGAGGCGGGCGCCGTCGCGCTGGTCGACGACGTCGCCCGCCTGACCGACGCCGTCCTGTCCCGCCTGGGCCTGGACCGCCCTCGCCCCTGAGGGTCACCAGCGGTTGTGGACCTCCTCGGCCCAGCCGAGCAGGTCGGAGAACTCCACGGCCTCGCCGCCGTCGGGGGCGAAGGTGCCCGACCAGTGGCCGAAGCACTGGTCGGTCGCCGACGACAGCAGCCCCAGGTTCGTCCGCGTCACCTTGTCGTAGAACGGGGTGAACGTGGCGTCGAGCCCGCCGCCGGTCACACGCCACGGCCGCCGCCACTGCACGAGGTCGTAGTCCCACGTGAGCTCCTGCGGGAGGTAGGTGAGCCGCCCGTCGACGACGACAGCGTTCTCCGTGGACCCGGTGCCGTCGGTCCAGCGGCCACCGACCTGGAGGCCGATCACCCGTCCGCCCGACCGGCCGGAGCCCGGGGGCAGCTCGGCGACGACGTCGAGCTCCGCGTCGGCCGTCCGGGCGCGCAGGCGGGTGCCGCCCGGCACCTCGTCGATCGCGACGTCCAGCCCCTTCGCCCGGGTGCGGACCAGGCCGCCGCCCGACGTCCCGGGAAGCGTCACCCTGCGGGCCGGGACGACGGTCGCGGCGGCACCGGACGTCCGCTCGGTCGCCCGGTCGAGCACCCACACCTCGTGCACGGCCGCGTAGTCGATGCAGGAGACGGTGACGGCCAGCAGGTGGGTCGGCGTGACGACGCCCCAGTACTCCCACCGCTTGTTGCGGCCGAGGAAGCGGCGTCCGTCGCGCGCCACGCCGTCGGTGTCGACCAGCGGCTGACGGGCCCAGCCGACGGCGCGCCGGTCCAGGCGTCCGTCGGGGCGGGTGAGCGGCACGCGCCGGGTGAGCTCGGGGAGCATCAGGGGGTTCTCCCGCCGGCGCGGGCAGAGGTCGCCGTCATCGCCTGCGCCGGTGCGCGCGGCGGGCGCGCAGGTGGGCCACGAGCCAGCCGCCGAAGAAGATCAGCGTGAAGACGCCGAAGAACGGCGCGATGAACGGCCAGAACTCCCGGTCGCTCTGCAGGGAGTCCGGGTCGCCGAGCACCCAGGCGGTGATCACGGCGAACAGCACGGTGAAGCCGAGGAAGACGAACCCCATGAAGCGCATCCCGCCGCCGGGCGCGGCGATCACCTTCTCCAGGAACCACCGGTTGACCGGGCTCGCGGTCTCCGGGTCCCACTGCTTCCACCGGTCGTCCCGACCCGCACCACCCGTAGCGCTCACGTCCTGGCTCCTTCGTCACGGCTCGTCGGCACGGCCACACCGTAGCGGCATCGCGGAGCCCCCGAGCCCGCGCGGGCCACGGGCGCACGGCAAAGGCCCCGGACCCCGTGAGGGGGGTCCGGGGCCTTCGCCGTCGACCGTCAGGTCAGCGCGTCACTCCGCGCCGGCCTGCATCTGGCCCGTCGGGGGCAGGTCGTGCACCGACACGCCCGTCGGGGCGTCGAGCGCCGCCGCGGCACCGACCGAGACCGGCCCGCGCTCGTGCTCGCTCTTGGGGACCCCGCGGAAGGTGAACTCCCCGAGGATGCCCTCGCCCTCGCCGTCGACGATCACGACCTCGCCGGCCTTGATCTCGCCGAACAGGATCTTCTCGGACAGGGTGTCCTCGATCTCCCGCTGGATGGCCCGCTTGAGCGGACGGGCGCCGAGCACCGGGTCGTAGCCCTTCTCCGCCAGCAGGTGCTTCGCGGCGGGCGTGAGGTCGATGCCCATGTCCCGGTCGCGCATCCGCTTGTCCAGCTTGGCGATCTCCAGGTCGACGATCTCGATGATCTCGTCCTGCGAGAGCTGCGGGAAGACCACCACGTCGTCGACGCGGTTGAGGAACTCCGGCCGGAAGTGCTGCTTGAGCTCCTCGTTGACCTTCGCCTTCATGCGCTCGTAGGAGGTCACCAGGTCGCCGCCGGCGTTGAAGCCGGTCTGCAGGCCCTTGGCGATGTCCCGCGTGCCGAGGTTCGTGGTCATGATGATCACGGTGTTCTTGAAGTCGACCACCCGGCCCTGCGAGTCGGTCAGGCGACCGTCCTCGAGCACCTGCAGCAGCGAGTTGAAGATGTCCGCGTGGGCCTTCTCCACCTCGTCGAAGAGGACCACCGAGAACGGCTTGCGCCGCACCTTCTCCGTGAGCTGGCCACCCTCGTCGTAGCCGACGTACCCGGGGGGCGAGCCGAACAGCCGCGACACGGTGTGCTTCTCCGAGAACTCGGACATGTCGAGCTGGATCAGCGCGTCCTCGTCCCCGAAGAGGAACTCGGCGAGCGCCTTGGCCAGCTCGGTCTTCCCGACGCCCGTGGGGCCGGCGAAGATGAACGAGCCACCGGGGCGCTTCGGGTCCTTGAGCCCGGCGCGCGTGCGGCGGATCGCCTGCGACAGCGCCTTGATCGCGGCGTTCTGCCCGATCACGCGCTTGTGCAGCTCGTCCTCCATGTGCAGGAGCTTGCTGGACTCCTCCTCGGTGAGCTTGACGACCGGGATACCGGTCGACATCGCGAGCACCTCGGCGATCAGCTCGTCGTCCACCTCCGCGACGGAGTCGAGGTCGCCCGACTTCCAGGCCTTCTCCTTGTCCGCGCGGCGGGCGGTGAGCTGCTTCTCCTTGTCCCGCAGACCGGCGGCCTTCTCGAAGTCCTGCTCGTCGATCGCCGACTCCTTGTCGCGGCGGGCCTCGGCGATCTCCTCGTCCAGGGCCTTGAGCTCCGGCGGCGCCGTCATGCGGCGGATGCGCAGGCGCGCGCCCGCCTCGTCGATCAGGTCGATCGCCTTGTCCGGCAGGTACCGGTCGTTGATGTACCGGTCGGCGAGCTGCGCGGCGGAGACCAGCGCGGAGTCCGTGATGGACACGCGGTGGTGCGCCTCGTAGCGGTCGCGCAGGCCCTTGAGGATCTCGATGGCGTGCTCGAGCGACGGCTCGTTGACCTGGATCGGCTGGAAGCGGCGCTCCAGGGCCGGGTCCTTCTCGACGTACTTGCGGTACTCGTCGAGCGTGGTCGCACCGATGGTCTGCAGCTCGCCACGGGCCAGCATCGGCTTGAGGATGCTCGCCGCGTCGATCGCGCCCTCGGCGGCACCCGCCCCGACGAGCGTGTGGATCTCGTCGATGAACAGGATGATGTCGCCGCGCGTGCGGATCTCCTTGAGCACCTTCTTCAGGCGCTCCTCGAAGTCACCGCGGTAGCGCGAGCCGGCGACCAGGGCACCCAGGTCGAGCGTGTAGAGCTGCTTGTCCTTCAGCGTCTCCGGCACGTCGCCGCGCACGATGTCCTGGGCGAGGCCCTCGACGACGGCCGTCTTGCCGACGCCGGGCTCGCCGATCAGCACCGGGTTGTTCTTGGTGCGGCGGCTCAGCACCTGCATGACGCGCTCGATCTCCGTCGCGCGGCCGATGACCGGGTCGAGCTTGCCCTCGCGTGCGGCCTGGGTGAGGTTGCGGCCGAACTGGTCGAGCACGGCGGAGCCGGACGGCTGCCCCTCCTGCGGGCCACCGGCGGCCACGGGCTCCTTGCCCTGGTAGCCGCTCAGCAGCTGGATGACCTGCTGGCGCACCTTGTTGAGGTCGGCACCCATCTTCGTGAGCACCTGCGCGGCGACACCCTCACCCTCGCGGATGAGGCCGAGCAGGATGTGCTCGGTGCCGATGTAGTTGTGCCCGAGCTGGAGAGCCTCGCGCAGCGACAGCTCCAGCACCTTCTTGGCGCGCGGCGTGAACGGGATGTGCCCGCTCGGGGCCTGCTGGCCCTCGCCGATGATCTCGGTGACCTGCGTACGGACGCCGTCGAGCGAGATGCCCAGCGACTCCAGCGCCTTGGCCGCCACGCCCTCACCCTCGTGGATGAGGCCGAGCAGGATGTGCTCGGTGCCGATGTAGTTGTGGTTGAGCATCCTCGCTTCTTCCTGCGCGAGGACGACCACCCGACGGGCTCGGTCCGTAAATCTCTCGAACATCTGCTGCTCCCTCACGAGCGGCGTTTCCTGCACCCCGTCGGTTGACGGCTACAGCCTGACCGCTACGACTCTATGCGTTCCCAACTCGTCGACACCCCTCGGTAAGCCCATGTTCGCCAGGGGCGTGACGGCGTGCCGCGTTGCCAGCCGCCGGAGGTGCGTCCACGCTCGGGGGAAGGGCGGCCTGCGCCGTCGAGCGCCACGGAGGGGGTACCGATGGACGAGATCGAGCAGCAGCCGGGGGCCTCGGACGGAACGCACGGTGGGGCGCGCGGCGGTGCACGGCCGCGGGGCTGGAACGGCGACGACGCCCGCCTGGCGCAGTTCTCCGGCGTCCTGGGCGAGGTGCACGACCCCCTGACCTGGGGACTCGACCTGGAGGACGAGGCGCTCACCGGGCTCGCGGACTCCGACGACCCGACGTGCGAGCGGTTCGTCCGCGCGTACCGCTGCTTCACCGGGGAGTCTCTGGAGGTCGAGACGCTCCGCACCCGGGTCCCCGCGGACGACGTCGAGGACGTGGTGCGCGCCGCGTGCAGCGGGGCGCTCGCGGCGCCGCTGCACGCCGACATCGCCGCGCCCGTCGAGCCCGAGGCCACGGGCGACGGCCCCGGGGGTCCTGGGGGGACCGGAGGTGCCGACCGCTCGGCAGCGCCCGACGGCGGCACCCCCGACTTCGCGGACTCCTTCCAGGACTACCGCAGCGCCATGCGGGCCCTGGTCGCCGAGGTGGACGAGGCCCCGCTGCGCACCGGGACGTTCGCCGTCGACGGCGACGACGCCGAGTGCGTGCGGGTGACGGCCCGCGAGACCACCGCGGTGTACGTGGCGACGGCGGAGCGGGCCCTGGTGGTCACGGGGCCGGCGGACCTCGTGGACCGGGTGGAGGTCGTGACGAAGCCGGTGGACGACCTGCTCTCCGGCAAGGGTCACACCGCCTCGCCCTGACGGGACGCCGGGCCCGACCTAGGCTGACAGCCCAGGGACGTGGGCGGCGAGAGAGTCGGGGTGGAGCATGCGCGGCATCGTGGTCGGGGTGAACGGGTCGGCCGAGGCCGAGGAGGCCCTGGACTGGGCGGTGCGCGAGGCGGCGTCGGCCGCCGTGCCGCTCACGCTGGTCATGGTGGCGGCGGGCGCGGGCAAGGGCGCCGACCCCGCGGCGCACGAGGCGGCCCTCGCGCCCGTGCGCGAGGAGGGCCGGACGCTCCTCGCCGCCGCGCGCGCCCGCACCGGCCTCGACGTCGACGGCTCCGTGGTGGCCGCGCCCGGCCCGGCCGCCGACCGGCTCCTGGAGCTCGGCGCGGACGCCGACATGCTGGTGCTCGGCCGTCGCCGGCGCGGACGCCTCGGGCGGGCCGTGCTGGGCTCGGTGTCGACGACGGTCGTCGAGCACGCGGACGTGCCCGTCACCGTGGTGCGGCACGGCGACCCGTCGGCGGCCCCCGAGGACGAGACGACGTCGCAGGACGCGGGCGCCCCGCGCATCGTCGTCGGCGTCGACACGTCGCCGCCGAGCGTGGCCGCGCTGCGGCACGCGTGCGAGGTGGCGGACCGCAGCGGGGCGACCATCGACGCCGTCTTCGCGTGGCAGATCACCACGCTGGCGCCGCTGCCCGGCTCGTGGGGCTGGGCGCCGCCCATCGACGACTACGAGAAGTTCGCCTCCGAGTCGCTCGCGGCGGCGGTCCGGGCCGCCGGGGTGACCCTGCCCCCCGACCGCCTGATCCGCCGGGTGGTCCACGGGCAGGCGGCGAAGCAGCTGGTCGCCGCGGCGCAGGGCGCCGAGCGGCTCGTGGTGGGCGCCCGCGGCCTCGGCGGCTTCGACCGGCTGCTGCTCGGGTCCGTGAGCCGGCAGGTGCTCGACTTCGCACCCTGCCCGGTCACCGTCGTCCGCGGCTGACGGGTCAGGCGAGTGCCTGCTCGAGGTCCGCGACCAGGTCCTGGACGTCCTCGATCCCCACGGAGAGCCGCACCAGGTCGTCGGGGACCTCGAGGGAGGTGCCCGCGACGGAGCCGTGCGTCATGCGGCCGGGGTGCTCGATCAGCGACTCCACGCCGCCGAGCGACTCGGCGAGCGTGAAGACCTGGGTGCGGGCGCACACGTCGAGCGCCTTCGCCTCGCTGCCGGCGCGGAACGACACCATGCCGCCGAAGCCGCGCATCTGGCGCGCGGCGACCTCGTGCCCGGGGTGCGACGCGAGGCCCGGGTAGATCACCTCGCCCGCGGCGGGGTGCCCGACGAGGAACTCCGCGACCGCGGCCGCGTTCGCCTGGTGGCGGTCCATCCGCACGGCGAGGGTCTTGAGGCCCCGCAGCGTGAGCCACGCGTCGAACGGGCCGGCGACGGCGCCCGACGCGTTCTGGTGGAAGCGCACCGCGCCCGTGACGTCCGTGCCGCCCGCGGGCGACTCCAGGCCGCCCGGCAGCCGCGCGGCGTCCGCCACGACGAGCGCCCCGCCGACGACGTCGCTGTGCCCGCCGATGTACTTCGTCGTCGAGTGCACGACGACGTCGGCGCCCAGGGCGAGCGGCTGCTGCAGGTACGGCGTCGCGAAGGTGTTGTCCACGACCAGGAGCGCGCCGGCGTCCCGCGCGACGTCGGCGAGCGCCGCCAGGTCGCTGACGCCGAGCAGCGGGTTGGTGGGCGTCTCGACCCACAGCACCCGCGTGGCGCCCGAGTCCCCGCGGCGCACGGCGGCGCGGACCGCGACGAGGTCCGTGAGGTCGACGGGCGTGTGCGCCACGCCCCACGGCCCGAACACGCGGGCGATCAGCCGGTACGTGCCGCCGTAGGCGTCGTCGGGCACGATCACGTGGTCGCCCGGGCGCAGCACGGCGCGCAGCAGCGTGTCCTCGGCGGCCAGGCCCGAGGCGAACGCGAACCCGCTGGCCGGGACGTCGAGCCCGCCGGCCTCGGCGGCCGCGAGCGCCTCCTCCAGCGCGGTGCGCGTGGGGTTGGCCGAGCGCGAGTACTCGTACCCGCCGCGCAGCCCCCCCACGCCGTCCTGCTTGTAGGTCGACACCTGGTGGATGGGCGGCACGACGGCGCCCGTCGTCGCGTCCGGGTCCTGGCCCGCGTGGATGGCCCGCGTCGAGAAGCCGGTACGGGTCCAGTCGGGGTGCTCGCTGCCGTGCTCGCTGCTCGTCGTGGTCACCTGGCCAGGGTACGCACGGCGCCGGTCACCGGCCCGCGACGAAGCCGAGCAGGTCGTGGCGGGTGAGGACGCCGACCGGGTCGCCGTCCTCGACCACGAGCAGCGCGTCGTCCTCGGTGAGCGCGGAGCGCACCGCCTCGACGCCCTCGCCGGCGCCGATGAGCGGGAAGCGCGGCTGCATGTGCGCGTCGACGCGGTCCGCGAGCGCGGCGCGCCCGGAGAACACGGCGTCGAGCAGCGCACGCTCGCTGACGGCGCCCGCGACCTCGCCGATCTTCACCGGCGGCTCCGCCCCGACGACCGGCATCTGCGAGACGCCGTACTCGCGCAGGATCTCGATCGCGTCGCGCACGGTCTCGCTGGGGTGGGTGTGCACCAGGTCGGGCAGGCGTCCGTCCTTGGCGCGCAGGATGTCCCCCGCGGTCACGCCCGCCTCGTCGGGCAGGAAGCCGTACGACCGCATCCACGTGTCGGAGAAGATCTTCGACAGGTAGCCGCGGCCGCCGTCGGGCAGCAGCACGACGACCACCGCGCGCGCCGCCGCGGCCGGGTCCTCGTCCTCCAGCCGCCGCGCGAGGCGCAGCGCGGCCTCGACCGCCATCCCGCACGACCCGCCCACGAGCAGGCCCTCCTCGCGCGCGAGGCGCCGCGTCATGGCGAAGGAGTCGGCGTCGGTGACGGGGATGACCTCGTCGGGGACGGTCGGGTCGTAGGCACCGGGCCAGAAGTCCTCCCCCACGCCCTCGACGAGGTAGGGGCGCCCGTCGCCGCCGGAGTACACGGAGCCGGCCGGGTCCGCGCCGACGATGCGCACCGGGCCGCCGTCGGCCCGCTCGGCCGACACCTCCTTGAGGTACCGGCCGGTGCCCGTGATGGTGCCCCCCGTGCCGACGCCGGCGACGAAGTGCGTGACGAGGCCGTCCGTGTCGGTCCACACCTCGGGGCCGGTGGACTCGTAGTGGGACAGGGGGCCGTTGGCGTTGGCGTACTGGTTGGGCTTCCACGCGCCCGGGATCTCGCCCACGAGGCGGTCGGAGACCGAGTAGTAGGAGTCGGGGTGGTCGGGCGGCACGGCGGTGGGCGTCACGACGACGCGCGCGCCGTACGCGCGCAGCACGTCGCGCTTGTCCTCGCTCACCTTGTCGGGGCAGACGAAGACGCAGTCGTACCCCTTGCGCTGGGCGACGAGCGCGAGCCCGACGCCGGTGTTGCCGGACGTCGGCTCGACGATCGTGCCGCCGGGACGCAGCTCGCCCGACGCCTCCGCCGCCTCGACCATCTTGAGGGCGATCCGGTCCTTGACCGAGCCGCCGGGATTCACGTACTCGACCTTGGCGAGGATCGTCGCGCTCAGGCCCTCCGTGACACGGGTGAGCCGTACGAGCGGGGTGTGCCCGACGAGCTCCGAGATGTGCTCCGCGTATCTCATCTGCCGATCATGCCGCGCTACCAGCGATCGCGCGTGGTGCCCCGGAACGCGAGCACCAGCACGCGCACGGCGAGCACCGTGCCGACGAAGCCGAGGGCGGCGCCGAGCACGGTGAACCACGGCAGCTCGGGCGCGAGCATCGGTCCGCCGTCGGCCACGAGCAGCACGACCGCCCCGACGACGGCGCCCACCGCGACGAGCGTCATGATGACCTGCTGCACCAGGCCGGAGAGGAACGCCCGGTCGGCGGGGTCGGAGAACGCGCGGACCGTGACGGTGAAGCGCCCCTCCTCCAGGTCGCGGACCAGGCGGGTCACGCGGCGCGGCAGCCGCTCCAGCTCGGGCGCGAAGCCGAGGAGCTGCTGCGTGGCCTTGCGGCGCACGGCCTCCGGCGTGACGAGCCGGTGCAGCAGCGGCCGGCCGTGGTCGCGGGCGCCGGCCACCAGGTCGTAGCCGGGGCTGAGGCGGTCGAGCGTGCCCTCGAGCGACGCGAACGTGCGGAACGCGGCCGCGACCTGGGGCGGCACCGCGATGCCCGCCGCCGTCACCAGCCGCACCAGCGCGCCGAACACGGCGCCGGCGCCCGCGCCGGCCCGGAACCGGAGCACGAGCTGCCCCACCTCCCGCTCCAGGCGACGCGCGTCCAGGCCCGGCGGCGCGTCGAGCAGCTCCAGCAGGGCGTCGGTGGCGGCGATCGCGTCGTCGCCGTCGATCGCCAGCAGGAGGGCCCCGAGGGCGATGCGCTCCGGCTCGCCCAGGCGGCCCACCGAGCCCATGTCGAGCAGGCCGAGGGCGCCGTCGGCGGTGACGAGCACGTTGCCCGGGTGCAGGTCGGCGTGGAACGTGCCCGCCACGAGGAGCTGGTCGAGCGAGGCACGCAGCAGCCGGTCCCCGAGCGACCTCCGCGTCTCCGCGTCGAGCCCGGCGAGCAGGGGCTGCGCCTGCCCGACGGGCGTGCCCTCCAGCCGCTCCAGCACGAGCAGCGTGCCGCTCGACGGCCCGTCCACGACGTCGGGCACCACGACCAGCGGCCCCGACGACGCGCCGTCGAGCGTCGTGACGTCGAGGGCGGCGCGCAGCGCACGGGTGTTCTCCGCCTCCACCGCGTAGTCGAGCTCCTCGCGCAACGAGGCCGCGAAGCCGTCGGCGAGCGCGACGACGCCGAGGCTGCGGCCCCAGGCGGTGTCGCGCTCGAGGCGCCGCGCGAGCCGGCCGAGGATCGCGAGGTCGGTCGCGACCTGCTCCCGCGCGCCCGGGCGCTGCACCTTGACCACCACGTCCCGCCCGTCGAGCAGGCGCGCCGCGTGCACCTGGCCGACCGACGCCGACGCGAGCGGATCCGGGTCGAAGGCTGCGAACACCTCCTCGACCGGGCGGCCCAGCGCGGCGGCGACCACGGGCTCGACCTGGTCCCAGGGCGCGGGCGGCACGTCGCTCTGCAGCGTCGCGAGGGTCGCGGTGACGGCGTCCGGCAGCAGGTCGCGGCGGGTGGAGAGCATCTGGCCGAACTTCACGAACGTGACGCCCGCGTCGCTCAGGGTGTCGCGCAGCCCGACGGCGAGCCGCCGGACGTCGGAGCGCGACGTCGTCGTGCCGTCGGCCCGGCGCGTGCGCCCGAACGCGCCGCCGAGCCCGTGCCGGACGGCGATCGTCACGACCTGCGCGTAGCGGCGGGTCTCGCGGCGGCCCTGCCGCAGCCGCCGGGCCGCGCGCCACGGGGTGGGCAGGGTGCCCGTGGGCACCAGCAGCTCCAGCACGAGGAGCACGCACAACCCCAGCACGAACGCCCACGCGAACACGAGGACGATGGCCACCAGCGCGACCCACGGGTCGACGGCGAGCACGCCGCCGTCGTCCCACCATCCCGCCGCGCGCAGCCCGCCCGTCAGGGCGCCCGACGCGGCCGTGATGGCGACCAGCGCCACGAGCGCCGCGCGGATCCAGCCGACGGGCGCTCCCATCACGCGGCGCGACGTCCAGGCGAGCAGCACCAGCATCGCCACCGACGACACGAACGCGAAGATCGCCCCGATCACGCCGCCCACGGCGTCCATCCCGGCCTCCATGGCGCCCACTCTCCCGGACGCGGGTGCCGCCGTCGTGCCGACCCGCCCACAGCGGGTGCCGAGGGGACGCGTCAGGCGCGCGTGGCCCAGGCCGCGAGCCCGAGGGCGACGGCGTCCTCCGCCAGCGCGGCGGGCAGGTCGGGCCAGCCTCGCCGGGCGACGGCGGACCGCCAGGCCGCCCCGACACCCGTGCCGACGGCGCCGCCCGCCGCGCCCGCGACGACGGCCGCGGCGGTGGACCTCGGCTCGGCGTGGTGCCGCAGCGCCAGCAGCAGCCCGCCGACGGCACCGCTCCCCGCCCTGATGTCGGGGCCGGAACGCTCCAGGCGGCTGGGGGTGGCGGGCAGCTTGTCCCCGACGAGCTCCCCGGCGACGGCGAGCCCGGCGACGAGGCGCGGCACGCCCGCCGGGCGGCGCAGGCGGTGGGTGGGCAGCCGGTGCGCCGGCACCGGGCCGAGCAGCGGGGCCGCGACGCCGAGCGAGGCGCGCGACCCTGCCGCGAGCCCCAGCGCCAGCGCGCGGACGACGAGCGGTGCGGTCATGGCCCCACCTTGGCACCCCCCGACCCGGTCCGCCGAGGTAGTGCGTCGGCTCAGCGGGCGGGCACTGCCTCCGGAGCAGACCCGTCGGCCAGCGCGTACCGCCGGTCGTCGCGCATGAGGAAGCTCGCGACGAGGGTGACGGCGACGACGACGATGCCCATCACGATGTACGAGTGGCCGAAGCCGATCGAGTCGTACGCCGCGCCGAACGCCCACGAGAAGACGACGATGCCGATCTGCTTGGCCATGTTGAAGCCGAGCATGTACGCCGTGGCGGAGATCCGGACGTCGAACATCCGGGTCAGGTACTTCATCACCGAGATGAGCATCAGGGGCATCTCGATCGCGGCGAGCAGGCGCCACACGATCAGCATCTCGGTCGAGGTGAAGAAGGCCGACCCCAGCACCCGGACGACCAGCACGAGCCCGAAGAGCAGCAGGCCGTTCTTGGCACCGATCCTGTTGATGAGGAACGGCGTGGCGATCATGACGAGCGCCTCGGCAAGGATCTGGACGAACACGACCCGGGAGAACAGCACCTGCGGGTCGATGCCGCCGGTGACGAACTGCGCGAAGTAGTTCGGGAACTGCTGGTCGAAGACGTCGTACAGCGCGGCGGTGCCGAACATGAGCACCATGAACCCGACGAACGACCGGTTGGTGAGCAGCTCCTTGACGGTGGCGAGCGTGACCTTGGTGCGGGTCCCGCCGGCGTCGCCGGTCACCGCGGCGTAGCCGGGCTCGCCCGGCTTCGGCGTGCGCGCCACGAA
This sequence comes from Isoptericola peretonis, assembly GCA_023241745.1. GTDB lineage: Bacteria > Actinomycetota > Actinomycetes > Actinomycetales > Cellulomonadaceae > Isoptericola > Isoptericola peretonis. The sequence goes on from JALQCY010000001.1 coordinate 852,315, forward strand.
GAGCAGCACGCCGAGGACGAGCGCGGAGAAGGTGCCGGCCCACCAGATGTTGTCGGGGTTGGACGCCCAGATGAACCCGCCGACCAGGGAGGCCGTGGCGCCCGCGACGGAGCCGAACAGGCGCACGTGGCCGTACTCGAAGCCGTTGGCCCGCGCGTTGCGCTCGTTGAAGGTCTCGACGATGCCCACGCCCGCGTTGAGGGTCAGGGACAGGAAGATGCCGCCGACGACGGCGCCGAGGACCTGGTTGACCTCCACGATCGGGGTGAAGACGAATGCGAAGAACGGCCCCATCATCGCGCCGACGAGGACGACGAACGCGAAGAGGTTCTTGCGGAAGCCGAGCTTGTCCTGGATGAAGCCGTAGAACGGCTGGAGGCAGAACGCCGTGAACGCCATCACGGAGTTGAGCAGGCCGATGTTGCCGTGCGACATCCCCGCCTCGGTCTCCAGCCAGCGGCTGAGGAACGTGAACGCGAGCTGCCAGATGGCGAAGTAGAAGAAGAAGAGTCCGCCGAAGTTCCAGAACGCCGGCTTGCGCAGCGAGTCGCGCGCGCGGGACGTGGGCGCCGTGTCCGGCGTGCTGGGGGTGGTGTCGATGTCACTCATCAGAACTCTCCGGACGGAGCGAGGACCTCGGTGGAGGTCGGGGTGGGACGGGTGTCGGGCACGGGCGTGCCCCACACGGGGTTGCCGGCCGCGTCGAAGGGCAGCACCTGGGCGCGGGCGTGGCGGTTCGGGTCCCACAGCGGGTCGCCGGAGATCTCGGTGTACGTGCGGGCGTGGTAGACGAGGACGGCGTCGCCGTCGGGCGTCTCGGTGAACGAGTTGTGGCCGGGGCCGTACTGCCCCACGGACGGGTCGGACACGAAGACGGGCTCGGCGCTCTTGGTCCAGGACGCCGGGTCGAGGAGGTCCGCGCCGGCATCGGCGGTGAGCAGGCCCATCGCGTAGTCGATGCCGGTGGCGGCGCCGGAGTAGGTGAGGAAGACGCGGCCGTCGCGCACCAGGACGGACGGGCCCTCGTTGACCCAGAAGCCCTTGGTCTCCCAGTCGAACTCCGGGCGCGTCAGCTCGACGGCGGGCGTCGCGAGGGTCCAGGGGTTCGCCATCCGGGCGATGTACAGGTTGGAGTGGCCGCGCACCGTGAGGTCCTGCTGGGCCCAGACCAGGTACTGCGCGCCGTCGAGCACGAAGCTCGTCGCGTCGAGGGCGAACGACTCCCAGCCGGTGTCGACCTGGCCGCGCTCGACCCACTCGCCCTCGAACGGGTCGTCGGCCGTGTTCTCCAGCACGAAGACGCGGTGGTTGAACGTCTCGTTCTCGCTGGGCGCGTCCACGGTGCCGTGGGCGACGGGGGCCGCGGCGTAGTAGACGTACCAGGCGCCGTCCACCCGGTGGATCTCGGGCGCCCAGATGAGCTGGGACTGCGGACCGGTGGCGTGCTTGGTCCAGATCGTCACCTCGTCGGCCTTCTGCAGGTCCTCGAGACGGTCGGCCCGGCGGAGCACGATCCGGTCGTAGCGCGGGTGCGAGCCCGTGAAGTAATAGGTGCCCTCGTGCCGGAGCACGCACGGGTCGGCGCGCTGCAGCACGATCGGGTTGACCGTGACCTGGTCCGTCATTGGTGTCTCATCCTCCGGTGTCCTGCACTGGTCCGGCAGAGCGCATCGGGCGCTGCTCCACGAAGAATGTAAACGATGTAAACCAGTGACCGTCGTGACCCCGGCGACACCGTCCCCGCGACGGCGCCATGACCAGCAACGAAGGCCGCCCGGTGTGACGAGGCCCACGCGCTGCCCCGGCGCACGCCGGCGTCAGGGCGTGACGACCAGGCCCAGCCCCTCGGCGACGACGACCGCCTGCGCGGGGTCGATGACGGCGCCGGCCAGGCGGGCGGTGCGCGGGTCGAGCGCGGACAGGTCCGTGCCGCGCAGCACGGCCCCGCGCAGGTCGACGTCGGCCAGCTCGGACCCCGACAGGTCGACGCCGATCACCGTGGCCCCGCCCAGCCGCGCGCCCTCGAGGTCGGCCTCGCGCATCCGCACGCCCTCCAGGTGCACGCCGTCGAGCGCCGCGCGGCGCAGCGACACGAACGACCAGTCGCCCCGCTCGGCCCGCAGGAGATCGAAGCGGCAGTCGTCGAAGCGCGAGCCCACGAGCTTGCACCCGTCGAACGACGCGTCGAACAGGTTGGCGCGGCTGAACGTGCAGCCCGTGAACGCGGAGTCGCGCCACGCCGACGCGTTGAACCGCACCCCGCGGAACGTGCACTCCTCGAACGTGGCGCCGGTCGCCGTGACCTCCGTGAGGTCGACCTCCACCAGCTCGACCCGCTCGAACGCGCGGCCGGAGAGGTCCCGGCCGTACCAGTCCTCGCCCCGCACGGTGGTCCCGGGTCCGACGTCGTCCGGGCCGTCGCCCCGCTCGCGCTCGCTCATCCCCCGGACGCTACCGGCGGCTTGCGACACTGGACCCGTGCCCGACACCACGACGCCCCGAGGCCTCCTGCTCACCCCCGGCGCGGGCGCGAGCCGCGACCACCACACGCTGGTGGCGGTGCAGCGCCGGCTCGCGGAGCTCGACCCGCCCGTGGCGACCGAGCGGGTCGACTTCCCGTACCGGCTCGCGGGCAAGCGGATGCCGGACCGGCCGCCGGTGGCCGTCGCCCACCTCCGTGAGGAAGCAGCCCGGTTCGCCGCCGGGCTCGGCGTGGGCACCGACCGGCTGCTGCTGGGCGGCCGGTCGTACGGCGGGCGCATGTGCTCGATGGCGGTGGCCGAGGGGCTGCCGGCCGCCGGCCTGGTGCTGCTCAGCTACCCGCTGCACCCGCCGGGCCGGCCCGACCGGCTCCGGGTCGAGCACCTGCCGCAGCTCACGGTGCCGGTGCTCTTCGTGTCGGGCGACCGCGACCCCTTCGGCACCCCGGAGGAGCTGGCCGAGCACGCCGCCACGATCCCCGGTCCCGTGACGACCGTGACGCTGCCCGGCGCGCACGACGTCAAGGGCAGGGACGACGAGGTCGCGGCCGCCGTCGCGGACTGGGTGCGCACGCTCTGACGGGCGGGCGCGCACCGGGGCCGGGTCAGCGGCCGCCCGCGGGCTCGGCGGGGTACTCGGCGGGCTTCTTGCCCAGCTCGACGGCGATCTCGTGCCGGCCGGCGAGGATGTGCGGCCGCTCCTCGTCGCGCTGCCGCAGCGCGTCGGCCTGCAGCTCGGGCGACAGGTGGTCCCAGTAGAGGGTGCCGTCGAGGTGCTGCGCCTCGTGGATGAAGCAGCGCGCCAGGAAGCCGCTCCCCGACAGCTGCACCGGGCCACCGTGCTGGTCCACCCCGCGCACGGTGGCGGCACCGGGCCGCTCCAGCGGCTCGTAGGCGCCGGGCACGGACAGGCAGCCCTCGTCCTCGGTCTCCGGCTCGGCGTCGTGGTCCACCTCGAGCACCGGGTTGACGACGTGACCCACGTGCCGGTCGCCGCGCTCGTCGGTGAGGTCGTAGACGAACAGGCGGAGGCCGACGCCGACCTGCGGGGCGGCGAGGCCCACGCCCTCGGCGTTCTCCATGGTGGCGAACATGTCGTCGATCAGCCGCGCGAGCTCGGGGGTGGAGAACTCCTCGACCGTGGCGGCGGGCGCGTGCAGCACCGGCTCGCCGATCTCCGTGATGCGCAGCACGCGGCCGCGCGCGGCCTCGGGCGCCTGGGCCGGGTACGGGTCGGCCGGCTCCCCCAGCAGGTACGTGGTGGGCCGACGTCGTCCGAAGCTCCAAGCCATATGACGAAGCCTAAGGGAGCCCGAAGGCCCGGTGGAGGCCGCTCGACGGCGCGCGAGCACGCCGGGAGCGACCGTCGGCTCCGGCCCGCCCGGCGAGCATCCGCCGGCGGAGCCATCCTGGCCTTGCCCCCGTCGCCCGTCGCTTGTCCGGAGGTGACCGTGTCCCCCTCGCCCGACCGCCCCGGAGCCGGACGCTGGGTGCCCGACGGCGCCGAGCGCACCGACGTCGACGCGCTGGCGCAGGCGGCGCACGCGTGCCGCGGCTGCGAGCTGTGGCACGACGCCACCCAGGTGGTGTTCTCGGCCGGCCCGTCCGACGCCGACCTCGCGCTGGTGGGCGAGCAGCCGGGCGACCGCGAGGACCGCGAGGGCGAGCCGTTCGTCGGCCCGGCGGGGCGCGTGCTCGCCGACGCGCTCGAGGCCGCCGGCGTCGACGCCCGGACCGTCTACCTGACCAACGCCGTGAAGCACTTCCGGCACACCGAGCTCCCGGAGCGGGGCAAGCGCCGGCTGCACAAGACGCCCGCCGTCGCGCACGTGCGCGCCTGCCTGCCGTGGCTCGAGGCCGAGCTGGCGGCCGTGCGGCCCCGCGTCGTCGTGGCACTCGGTTCCACCGCCGCCCGCGCGGTCCTCGGGGCGCCCGCCCGCGTCGGCGAGCTGCGCGGTCGCGCGCTCCCCCCGCCCGACGGAGCCCCGGTCGGTGCCGTGCCCGACGTCGAGGCCGTCGTCGTGACCACGCACCCGTCGGCGCTGCTGCGGCTGCGCGACCGGTCCGGCTGGGACGAGGCCTTCGACGCGCTGGTCGCCGACCTGGCCACCGCGGCGCGGGCCGCCCACGCCGCCTGACCTGCCGACCTGCGGGTCGGGGCCCGGGTGACCCCTGACCGCCGTCATACCGCAGGAGGACCCGTGCCCACCCGGGATCCGCTCGTGGTCCGACGCGGGCGGTGCCTCGCCGCGGGCAGGGTGGGTGGCATGACACCTCTGCTGAGCGCCCGCGGACTGACGATGCAGTACCCGGGCGGGACCACGCCCGCTCTCGACGCCGTGGACCTGGACATCGCCGCCGGCGAGTCGGTGGCCGTCATGGGTGCGTCCGGCTCCGGCAAGACGACGCTGCTGCACTGCCTGGCCGGCATCCTGCGGCCGACGGCCGGGTCGGTGACCCTCGGGTCCGCGAACGGCCCCGTGCGCATCGAGTCCCTGGACGACGCGGGCCGCTCCCGGCTGCGGCGCGAGGAGCTGGGCTTCGTCTTCCAGCAGGGCCTGCTGCTGGACGAGCTGACCGCGCTGGAGAACGTGGCCGTGGCGCGCATGCTCGCCGGGGTGCCGCGTGCCCAGGCCGAGACGGAGGCCGCGCAGTGGCTGCACCACCTGGGCCTGGCCGGTCTGGAGCAGAGGCGGCTCGGCGAGCTGTCCGGCGGCCAGGCGCAGCGCGTCGCCATCGCGCGCGCTCAGGTGACCGGGGCCCGCCTGATCTTCGCGGACGAGCCCACCGGGGCGCTCGACTCGGCGACCTCGGTCGAGGTGCTCGACCTGCTGCTCGCCGCCACGCAGGCGGGCCGCACGCTGGTCGTCGTCACGCACGACGCCGACGTCGCGCGCCGCTGCGCCCGCACCGTCGTGCTGCGCGACGGCCGCGTCGTGTCCGACACCGCCGCCCCGTCCCAGGCCGCCACTGCTGCCGAGGTCTCCCGATGACCGCCGCGGCCCCGTCGTCGACCCCTGGCTCCGTGCCCGCCCCCGTGCCGGACGCCCGGCCCGCGGGTGCGTTCGCCACGGCCGTCCATCTGGCTCCCCTGTTCGCGCGGCGGCGCGACGGCGACCGCCTCGCCCTCGCGCTGCCGGTCGCCGCGTTCGCCGTGGTGACCGCGCTGTTGCTCGTCGTGCTGGGCGGGGCGCAGGCCTTCTTCGGCTGGGACGACGACCTCGCGTTCACCTACGAGGCGTTCGCGATCATCGCCGTCGTGCTGCTGGTCGTGCCGCTCGCCACGGTGGGGGCATCCGCGGCGCGGCTCGCGGCCCGGCGCCGCGACGAGCGGCTCGCGTCGCTGCGGCTGCTCGGCGCCACCACCGGCACCATCACGGTGCTGACCGTGCTGGAGGCGGCGGCGACCGCGCTGGTCGGTGCGGTCGTCGGCGTCGCCGGGTACGCCGTCCTCGCTCCCGTGGTCGGCCTGTTGCGGTTCCGCGGCGAGGCGCTCGGCGCGCAGATGTGGGTGCCGTGGTGGTGGCTGCCGCTGGCCGTGCTCGGCGTCGGGCTGCTCGCCGCCGCGAGCGCCGTCGTGGGCCTGCGCGCCGTCGTCGTGACGCCGCTCGGCGTGCGCACCCGGCAGCGGGCGGGCACCGCGCACTGGGTGCGCGTCGTGATCGCGGTCGGGGTGCTGCTCGGCGGCATGGTCGTGATGCAGATGCTCGGCGTGCTCGGCAACCTGGGCGGCGTCGTCGCGATCATCGGGGCGCTGGCCGCGATCTTCGGCGGCATGCTGCTCGCGCTCGACGCGCTGGGCCCGTGGTTCGTGCGGGTGCGGGCCCGCCGGCAGGCGCGCAAGGCCCAGACGGTGCCGCGCCTGCTCGCCGCGCGCATGGTGCTCGAGGACCCCAAGGCGGCGTGGCGGCAGGTCAGCGGCGTCGCGATGACCAGCTTCGTCGGCGTCTTCGGCGCGGTCGGCCTGGCGCTGACCCAGACGACCTCGACCGAGGGCATGGACCCCGACGAGCAGTGGCTCATGCAGGACATCTCGACCGGCGTGCTCGTGACCGTCGCGATCTCGTTCCTCATGGTCGCGTGCTCGGTGGGCATCAACCAGGCCGCGGGCACCCTCGACCGTGCGGCCGTGCACGTCTCGCTCGACCGGCTCGGCGTGCCGCGCTCCGTGATGAGCGAGGCGTCCCGGAGGGCCGTCATGTCGGCCCTGTGGATGGTGGCCGGCGGTTCCGCCCTGTGCGCGGCCGTCCTGATCTTCCCCCTGGTCGGGATGGCGATCTTCGTCCAGCCGATCGCGATCGTCACCGCGCTCGCGGTCTTCGCCGCCGGGTTCCTCGCGGTGCGGGGCGCCGCCGCGCTCAGCGCCCGCCTCGTGCCGGGCATCCTCGCCCGGCCCGAGCGCGTCCTCTGACCGCCGTCGACGGGCTCAGCCGGCGGCCCCGTCCGTCTTCTTGCCGGTCTCGCGCTCCCAGGCGTCCAGCTGCTGGGTAAGCGCCCGCGCCAGCTCGAACACCTGCGCCGGGGGGATGCGCACCCGCGACACGACCCGGCCCGGGACCACGCGGCCGGTGACCGCCCCCGAGTCCGGGTCGGTCACCGGCTGCGGCGGCTTCGTGGCCGCGACGAAGTCGATGACGAACGACGTCGACGTGTGCCACAGCGACGCGAAGTCCGCCGGGACTCCGCCCTCCATGTCGGTCGGGACGTCGATCTTGAACGTGACCTCGTTGTTCGCCATGGCCCCACTCTCGCACCGTCGTCCTGGGCCGCCGACGGCGGACGTCGTCGCCGCTCCCGGTTCGGCCGTCAGCAGATTCGGCCCCGTCACGGTGCCCGGGTCCGTAACGTCACGGAGATGACGAGCCCCGGTGCACGTGTGGAGCTGGTATTCGTGCACGGCGCTCTGGTGCGTGACGGGGAATGGTGGTGGCGGCGAGCCGCGGAGCTGCTCCAGGAACGCACCGGCATCCGGAGCCGGGCACTCGCGCTGCCGTCCTGCGGCGAGACCACGCCCGAGCAGGTCGAAGGCGGCCTCGCCGCCGACGCGGCGGCGCTCCGCCGGCAGCTCGACGACGTGGACTCCGCGATCGTCGTCGGTCACTCCTACGGAGGCACCGTCATCGCCGAGGCGGGCCACCACCCCGCGGTCGCGCACCTGCTCTACGTGTCGTCCTACCTGCCCGAGATCGGACAGTCGCAGGCCGCCATCATGAGCGGTGAGGGCGACCCGGTGGCGATCGGCGACAACGGGGACGGCACGCTGAGCGTCTCCGGCTACGACACCGCCTCGTTCGGAGCCCGGTTCCTGCAGGACGCGGACGACGCGACCCAGCGCCAGGCGTGGGAGCGGGTGACCCCGCAGGCGGTCAGCGCGTTCATGACGCCGACCACTGCTGCCGGCTGGCGCGGGGCGGACTCGACGTACCTCGTCTGCGCGGACGACCGCAGCACCTCCGTCGAGCTGCAGCGCATCCACGCGGGTCGGGCGACGCGATCTGTCGAGCTGCCGACGGGCCACCACCCGTTCGTCACCCGCCCCGACCTGGTGGTCGACCAGGTGCAGGCCCTGCTGCAGCAATAGCCCCCTGGGCGCCACAAGCCCGCGCGACCTCGAATACGTCCGCCGTCTGTCCTGCACGCGGCGGCGCGCGGGTCGGGAAGCCGAAGCATGGCTGGAGTCCGGGGCCAGGTTCTTCGGCGCCATTCCGTGGGCATCGGGTGCGATCAACGCTCCTGCTGCAGGGTTGGGGTGCGTACTGGACGGGGCGGGGACAGTCGGAGGTGCCGTGCCGATAGCGGGGCACAGGAGGTCGTCGGAGGCTCGGTCAAGGGTGGCCGCAGGCCATCGCTCAGCGACGCTGTAGGCGCCCTTGATGCAGGTGGAGCCGGGCGGATGCTCGGCTGTGAGGGCCGGATCGCGAGAACGCCTCAGGACTTCGACGAACTGGCTACGGTGTCCCTCGTGACAGAAACCGGCCCCGGCCCTCGGCTGTTGCGGGCACGCGTCCTCCTCGCGCTCCTTGTCGTCCTGCTCACAGGCCTGTTCGCGTACCTGTTCGCATACGTGTGGACGGATGAGCTCGTCGACGGCAGCCCGTACGCCATCGCGGACCCGGCCGGAACCGGGGTCGAGGGGGCCTTGGCGGGACTCCTCCCCATGGTTCTCGGCCTGGCGCTCTGCGCGCTCATGCTTTGGGGCACCGGAGTGGCGTGGTGGTGGCCGGCACTTCTCGTCGTTGCAGGCGGCGGAGTGGGTGCCGTCCTTGGCGTGTCGACCCGTTTCAGTGAAGGCATGCCAGCGTTGGCAGCGGCGGCATTAGCGACGGCCGCGCTCGCGGGAGCGATCGGCCTGGTAGCCAATTGCCGGACGCTTCTCCGCAGGGTGGATGCCCAGACTTCGCGCCCGTGAAGAACCCACGAGATGTAGGCGGCTCCGCACATCCCGGGGCTGCTTGCGCCATGCTCTGGGAGGCCGGACGGGTGGGGTGCGCGAAGCGAGCTCGCGAGCGGAGCGCAGGCCCCGCCCGAGAGAGGAATCAGCCCCCGGGTAGCGCCGGGGTGCGCGAGATGGCCACAAGGGGTCTGAGATGCGGAAAACCCCCGCGGACTCCGGACTGTTCATCCAGGTCAGTGGGGGTTTTCGTGGTGGAGCCGCCTGTCGGAATCGAACCGACGACCTATTCATTACGAGCGCCTGTGGACAGTTCCGAGGCCCGGTTTTCCGCATCATTCCGTGGGCATCGGGTGCGCTCGACGGCGCCCTCGCACGGTCGGGGGTACGCGGGGGGTGCGCGTTTGAAGGGGCGGGGACACTCGGAGGCGCCGTGCCGATAGCGGAGCACAAGAGGTCGTCGGAGATCCGGGTCAAGGGTGGCCGCAGGCCATCGCGAAGCGACGCCGAAGGCGCCCTTGACGCGGACCGGAGACGGCCGGATGCTCGGCTGTCGGTTCGGGGCCGGACGGTGAGATGGTCAGCGAGCTCCGACAGGGATTTCACCCGCGGCCCAGGGAGGCGCAACGGAACACCCTCACCGCCGTCCATGCAAGCATTCGGATCCACTGCCAAGAACGGGGATCGATCATGCACGTGAAGCAAGAGCGGTGGGCCCCCGTCGGGACCAGTGCCGTGATCGTCGCGGTGATGGCCGCAACATGGTTGATGTGCGAGAACGTCCTCGCCTGGCGTGACACCTTCCGCCTTGAGGACCTCACCTACGCCCGCAACCAGGTCGACGACTTCGAGGCGTACCGATCGGGTGGCGTTTTCGAGTCCGGGATGGCGTGGGGCGCCCTGGTCGTAGCGCTGATCGCCATCGTGCTCGCGGCCGTTGCCGGTGTACGTGCCCGCCGATGGAGCCCCACGTTTACAGCCGTGGGCGCCGCCGGCCTCATGGCCTTCGTAGCCGCTGGGACCCTCTTTCCGTTCGGCCCGTTCGTCCTGCTGATCTGTGCCCTTCCCGCCACGGTCGCCGTACGCAGCTTGTCGCGGTCGTCGAACGAGCGCAACGGCGCCGGGGTACGTGGCCTGTAGTTGCTCCGGCTCGAGGTCCTACGAGGACGGGGCGTCTGGCGCCCGACACTCGCAACATCCACGACGCGGGGATTCATGACCGGGGCGCCATAGCCGTCGCTCTGCACGGACCCCGCTGACGCACGGTCACGTCTGCGGCCGGACGGCGGGGCCGTGACGTGGGGTGCGCGCAGCGAGCTTGCGAGCGGAGCGCGGGGCCCCGCGGCACGGCGCTGCCGGGAGTCCGCACGCGCGGCGAAGCCGCGCGCTTGAGTCAGTAGGGAAACTACTCACCGCGGGGCCAGCGATGAGGCCCTGGGCGGAGCCGCGGCGGATAACCGATTCTGTGGCGCCTTCCGATCTGAGCCGGATCAGTGCCGCCTCGTGACCGGGTGATCAGAGGCTCAAGCTCCCGCTCTCGTCGGGACAGCTACGGCAGGCGGCTCTACTATGCCCAAAGGTTCACGCATGATGATCGATCGCAGGCTACACGTCCCGAAAAACGGAAGGAGCGTTCGACAAGTGGCAGACGAGCCATCACCGCCAGTAGTCTTCGTCGACACCACCACAACCTTCGGCGACCTACTACTCCGACGCATAGACTGGATGCAGCTTCTCACCCTTTGCGCCAAGGGTGAAATTCGTCTCGTAGTGCCGCCAGTTGTTATTCGCGAGTCGGTGCGCCACTGGAAGCGCCAGGCCGGGCAAGCCGTAAAGAACGCTAACGACGAAATTAGGAAACTTACCAATAGTTTCGGACTGGATGCCGGCCAAGGGCCTTCGGCAGATCTTATCGACGTTGGGGCGCACGAGAAGTACCTCGTCGATAGGCTGGCTAGCGTTGGTGCCGAACTCCCCGGCCTCCCAACTTCGGCGACCGTCGAGAAACTGCTCGATCGAGACCTTCGTGAGCGCAAGCCATTCGCCACATCAGGCAAGGGCTTCCGTGACGCCATCAACTGGGAGACCATCCTCGAATTTCTTGATGACGAGGCACCAGTCGGCAAGCTCTTCTGGGTGTCCAAGAACTCCGAGGACTTCGGCGAAGGCAACGGTCGACTTCATTCGGACCTAATTGGCGAATTGGATGATCCCGAGGGGGTCATCTTGGTCCCTAGTATAACCAGTCTCCTCCAGCGCCCTGAGTTCACTCCGCTGATCGGCGGCCTTGCTGCCAGCACTGAGGAGTTGGAGGAGTACCTAGCGACGGCCGGCGTAGATGTCACCTCGAGTTCCACTCATGAATTCATCCGAGGCGCGTTGGTTCATGCTGCTGAACGTCTCACCGGCGAGATGGTCGAAGATCCCTACTCCGCACACGAAACCGACGGCATGTTCGGCGAACTTGATCTTCCAGGCGAGGTCACAGACATGACCATCGAGCACGTCGAGGCTGATCCCATTACCGTGCAGTGGCAGGTGTACGAGTCCTTTGACGCCACCACTTTGCTTGTCGGCGCCACAATTGAGGCGAGGCTGTTCATCGAAGGCTTCGCAAACAAGGCGGACGCGTTGCATGCTGACACCTTCGAGGTCCGTGAATGGGATTGGAACGACCATGTCTCTCACGTGGCGTTTACTCGCGAGGCTGTTCTCAGTTTCCGTCTCCGTGTCGAGGAAGGCGTCGGTGTTGATGACCTGGAGTTTGAGTCAGCCGCGCTGCCCACCGTCGGTTAGCCGTGACCTTCCATCGCGGTAATGAGCGCGTTGAAGACGGCGTCAGGGCCTTTGTTCGGGCCCGAAAATGGCAGCATGTGCGACAGTGCGTCGAAGGTCACCTTCGCCAGGCTCGCATCCCCTGGCCCGGACTTGTCTCTGAGGGTGCTACACGCCCTGGACAGCGACTACCCTCAATTAGCTGCATCTCGCCATTTGAGCGATCGCGTACGGAATCTATAGTTTAGCCGCAAAGGACGAATTGATTGGTTTGCGGAACCGCCAGCCAAACTAGGCGTAGGGATGAGCCATCGGATCGCTTTGGACCCGATCCGCCAGCACCTCCTTTTCCACCCCAAGTTTCAGCGCGACCCAGCAGCGGAATATTAGGAGCGACTCTCGCCAGCAGTTTGCCAGTTCCGGCAGATCTGGGAGCGTCCTGTTAGCGTGCTTGACGGCGTTATACCCATCCGCGGCCGCCTGAGGCCAGGCGTCAATATCAAAGGGCACGAGCCCTGCACCTAGCGCATCGGCAATCAGCTTGAATCTTTCAACGTAATTTTGCGCGCCGGCTTGACGCTCAGTCATTCCAAGGTCACTTTTCGCAACGAGGAATCCCAGCGCTTCAAGTCCGATACCGGCTTGAGACATCAACGTCTCCACAGGCGCTTGCGACAAGTACCGACTCGACACAATCGGATCAATCGCTCGCGATAGTTCGTCTCGCATCTCGTACCAGCGCGAAATACCTTTGATCCCGATGTCGCTGAACGCGACTAGGTCACGGCGCGAGTTCTGCGGTTCAGTGGCGGCCGCGTCCACCCGATCTGTGTGCACCGTGCGCCAGGCTTCATTGGATCCAAACCTGTCTTCATCTTGCTTTGCGAGCAAACCAGTAATTGACTCACTGCGCCACTGGGAGACTGCGAGCAAGTCTCGTATTCCCCGATGAATCTGCAGGTGGTCGTTCCAAGCGCGAGGCTCCTCGAATTCCGTCTGAACGTACAACTCATCCAAGAGATGAACGGCTCCGGGCTCAAGGGCGACCTTCCAATGCGGAACCAGAGTCAACCCAGCAACGCCCTCTACCGCAAGAGGCTTTGGTGACTTGAGCTCGTATGTTGCTCCATCAAGCAGGCCATCCTCGCCCTGACTGCTAGACTTCTGAATGCTTGTGGTGTTGAGCCAAGAGCGCAACCCTGAAACAGAGGAACGCAATCCTTTGATCGAAGCAAACGATTCTGACCTGGGGTTTTTGTCAAAGACCACAAAGTCAGCCTGAATCTCACCGATTCCTGAGTGCAGGTTGGAAGTCGAACGCACGAAACGACATCCAATGAGATGCACTAGGCCATCTTTGTCTCGAAACCAAAGCTCGTTCGGAACCTCGTATTCATACCTAGTGCGTTCGGGATCGTCCCCGAAGTGTGTATTGCCTGCGAACCATCCCGCATAGGCGCGTAGTTCGCCAGAAATCTCCCACGGGACCCTCAGGACTGCGACATTCTCCCTGCGCTCAAGTGTGACCCGATTCTCCGGGGTTGCTTCGTTCCCATCGATGAGAGCGCCGAGGCGGGTTTGTCCATCCTTGAGTTCATTCGGCATTGAGGCTCCAAACGCGATTCGCCGTGCGACACGCGGCTTCTTTCTTGATGCCAATGAGTCTTACATCACTGCCATTGAACGCGCTAGAAGAGGAGCGAAGTTCACCCTCCTTCAGAAGGCGCGTAGAGGTTCACGGCACCATCGCAGCCATCGTCTCCGTGAGGGCGTCGGCTCCGGCCGCGGCCAGTTCGGCTCCGCGGCGTGGGTTCTTGGCATAGCCGAGTGATCGGGCGCCCGCGGCGTGAGCGACCTGGACGTCGGAGACGGAGTCGCCGACGAGTGTGGCGTCGCCGGCTTCGACCCTGGCGATCCGCAACGCCTTCTTTACCATGTGAGTGTCCGGCTTCAGCAGGTCTGGCCGGCCTTCCGGACGACCGACGATGCCGCGGATGCGCCCGGCGAGGTCGAACCGGTCGAGGTAGGTGCTGGCCGCGTCAGCGGAGTTGTTCGTGACGATGACGATGGGCACCCCGGCTTCGTCGAGTGCAGTGATCAGCTCGTGCGCGCCCTCCGTCGGCTGCGACGTTCGGGCGGCTTCGACCTCTGCGTCGGTGCAGATGGCCTCGACGGCCGGCAGCGCGTCCGGGGCATGGGCGCCAGCCCAGCGGATGATCGCGAGGTGGTCGGAGGTCTCGCGCATCTCGTCGGGGTCGATGCCGTGTCGCGCGAGTGCTGCGCGTGCGGCGTCGGCGATCTGCATGTTGAGCGGTGCGGGCATGAGGGGCGTGACAGGGCCGTCGAAGTCGAGCAGGACGGCGCGCGCGGACCAGAGCAGGGTTCGGGCGTCAGTCATCGAGGATCCTCGACGGCGATGGTGTTCCAGACGCTGTCGAACCAGGCGCGGGTTTCGACGACGAACTGGGTGTCGACTGCCTCGATGTCGCCGTCGTCGGTCCAGTGGAACAGGACGGTGTCCTTGCCCATCAGGTCGTAGATCGACACCTGGCGGCCCGAGGTCCTGACGTCGTGCTTGACGACCGGGTAGTAGCCGAAGAAGGCGTCGGCGCCGTTGATGACGTACGCCTTGAACATCGGGGCGGCGGCGAACCGTCGTGTCTCGACCGTGGCGTCGGGGACCAGGCCGAGGTCTGCGAGCTCCTGCACCGCGTCGGTCACGCCACCGATGTAGCGCGTGCTGAGGTCGTTCATGCGAGCCCGCGCGGCGGCTGAGTCGCGCTCGACTCCGTCGACCGACACCGGCAGGGCGAGGGGCTGGGTCATGTCGGAGACCAGGATGCGGATCCGGATCGACTTGGGCGTGAGCCGGCCCGCGCGGATCTTGTCGAGGGGTTCGGCGATCGCGCCGTGCAAGGTCTCCGCGGTGTAGCCGAGGAAGTCGATGCTGACCTCGTCGGCCTCGAACGCCTTCTCGATGTGCGGTCGTAGGCCGACCGGCTTTTCGGTGCGTTCGCGGGCGAAGACGCCGCTGCCCTGACGAGAGACGACGAACGACTCGTCCTTGAGCACACGCAACGCCTGCTGGATCGTCACGCGCCACACCGTAGTGCTTGGCAGCTGACAGTCGAGTCAGGGCACCGGGAGCGCCGGGGGTGCGCGAGATGGCCGCAAGGGTGCCTGAGACACGGAAAACCCCCACGGACTCCGGACTGTGTGTCCAGGTCAGCGGGGGTGTTCGTGGTGGAGCCGCCTGTCGGAATCGAACCGACGACCTATTCATTACGAGTGAATCGCTCTACCGACTGAGCTAAGGCGGCGTGCTGTCGCCCGGCGTGCGGCCGGATCAACGAGCGCGCCTACAGTACCTGACGGCCGGGGCCGTCTCCAAAACCGGCCGCCGCGGAGGCCCCGCTTCCGCGCGACAGGCCGCGCTGACCTCCGCATACTCGTGCCCATGCATCCCACCCCGCCGCAGAACCTCAGCGTCACCACCGGCCGGGGCTGGTGGTGGAAGTCGCTGGTCCTGGGTGTGCTGCTGTGGGCGGTCACGGCGGCCGTCACGTTCGGCACGCAGAACACGAACCTCATCCCGACGGTCATCCTGCTCGGCAGCTTCCTGGTGCCGTTCAGCGTGGTGCTGTTCGTCGTGGAGAAGGCGCACGGCTCGATCGACATCATGCTGCTGCTGGGTGCGTTCTTCTTCGGTGGCATCTTCGGCGTGCTGGGCGCGTCGATCCTGGAGTCGCACCTGTCGCCGTCGCTGTGGATCTACGTGGGCGTGGGCGCGATCGAGGAGTTCGTCAAGGCGGCCGTCTTCCTCGTGGTGGGCGCCCGGGTGGCGCAGAAGACGGGGCTCAAGGGCGCTCTGCTGGGCGCGACGGTCGGCGCCGGGTTCGCGGCGTTCGAGTCCGCCGGCTACGCGTTCAACGCCAGCCTCACGCGCCTGGGCCAGATCGACCTCAACGCGCTGCTGCAGACGGAGGCCGTGCGCGGGCTGCTCACCCCGGTCGGCCACGTGCTGTGGACGGCGATCCTGGGCGCCGCGATCTTCGGTGCGGCGTCCGCAGCCGGCAAGTACCGCTTCACGGGCGGCGTGCTGCTCGCCTACCTCGCCGTGGTCGCACTGCACGCCCTGTGGGACTCGATGGGCTTCCTGTCCGCCTGGCTGGCGATCAGGGTCACCGGCGGGGTGCACTACGAGCTCGCCTACGGCCAGCTGCTCCCGGTGGCCGCCGACAACGCCTCCACCTGGTCCACCGTGTTCTACGTGCTCGGCCTGGTGGTCATCTCCGTGCTGGGCGTGCTCGCCCTGCGGCACTGGGCACGCGCGCGGCACACCGCCGCACGGCCCGCCTGACGGGCGCGCGTCAGCAGGTGGTGCCCTCCTGCGGCACGTCGCCGTCCACGAGGTAGGACTCGACGACGTCCGCCACGCACTCGCGCGACGGCGAGTAGGCCGTGTGCCCCTCCCCCTCGTACGTGACGAGGACGCCGGAGTCGAGCGTCTTCGCCAGCCCCTCGGCCCACACGTACGGCGTGGCCGGGTCGTTGGTGGTGCCGACGACGACGATGGGCGGCGCGCCCTTCGCGTGCACGTCATACTCCTTCTCGGCCACCGGGGCGGGCCAGTCGGTGCACGACGTCCCGCCGTAGGAGAAGAAGGTGCCCACCGTCGGGGCCTGCTTCTCGATGTCCGCCGCCTCCGCGCGCATCTCGTCGACGTCGGAGGTGCCGCGGTCGTCGAGGCAGCCCACCGCGCGGAACGCCTCGGAGGAGTTGGTCGAGAACGACCCGTCCGCGTTCCGGTCGTTGTAGGTGTCGGCGAGGTACAGCAGCGTGTCACCGGTCCCCTGGTTGATCGCCTCGTCCAGGGCCTGCGTGAGGGCGGGCCAGCTCGCCTGGTTGTACAGGGTCACGGCGATGCCGTAGAAGGCCAGTGTCTGGGTCACCGGCCGGGCGTCGTCCGACGTGGGGATCGGCCGCTCGAGCGCCGAGTCCAGCAACGCGCGGATCTGCCGCATCCCGTCGTCCACGGTCCCGCGCAGGGGGCAGCCTGCTCCGGCCTGGCAGTCCGCCACGTAGGCGCGCAGGGCGTTCTCGAAGCCCACCGCCTGCCCCTTCGAGATGTCGTCCGCCGACAGCGTCGTGTCGATCGCGCCGTCGAGCACCAGGCGCCCCGCGCGGTCCGGGAACAGGCCCGCGTACGTGGCGCCGAGCTGCGTGCCGTACGAGAACCCCAGGTAGTGCAGCTGGTCGTCGCCCAGCACCGCGCGCAGCATGTCCAGGTCGCGGGCCGCGCTCTGCGTGTCCACGTGCCCGAGGACGTCGCCGGTGTTCTGGGCGCACGCCTCGCCCCAGGCGCGCGCCTCCGCGGCCATCGCCTCGATGCCCTCGTCCGTGCTCGTGTCGAAGGACTTCGCGAGCGACTCGTCCTTGCGGGCGTCGTCGAAGCACGTGACGGGCGTCGACGTCTCCACGCCCCGCGGGTCGAAGCCGACGATGTCGAACGCGTCGTGCAGCTTCTTGCCGAAGATCGGCTCGGGACCCGTAGCATCGCCACGCACGAAGTCGACGCCCGAGGCGCCGGGGCCGCCGGGGTTCACCAGCAGCGAGCCCTCCGGGTCGCGGCCGTCGGCGGGGTCGCGCACCAGCGCCAGCTCGATGCTGCCCGACTCCGCGTCCTGCCAGGACACGGGCGCGGACGCCGTGGCGCACTCGAGCCCGTCCTCGCAGTCCTTCCACTCGAGCGCCTGCCCGTAGTACTGCTCGAACCCTTCCGGCGCCTGCCGCGCCGCCGGGCCGGTGGTCGACCCGACGGGCGACTGCTCCTTGGGCGCAGCGGTGCACCCGGCCAGCAGCAGCGCACCGGCGACGACGACGGCGGCGGCGCGGGCGGGCCGACGGCGGGCGGTGCGGGAGATGGAGCGGGGAGAGCTCGTGCGGCGGGCGGTCGGGCGGCGCTCGTCGAAGTTCACCCGCCCAACCTACCGTCGCCCGCTCGGGCGGATCGACGCCGCCTCAGCCCGCGGCCGCGACCCACGCGACCGGCCCCGCCGCGCCGTCCTCGGCGCGCGGTGCCACCTCGACCGTGCCCAGGTCACCGAGGCGCACGGTGACGGGGGCGCCGCTGTCGGCGTCGGACGGCACGGCGACGGCGCTGGTCGTGGGCGTGTAGTCCATGGTGCACGGGCCGGGGTCCGGATCGACCAGGCCGACGGCGAGCGCGTCGTGCGCGTCGTCCCAGCCGGCCTCCGCCTCGGCCAGCTGCGGGCACGAGCCGGACCCGTACGTCACCACCAGCAGCACCCCGGACGACGGCGACCAGGCCGCACCCGCCGGGCTGTCGAACGTGCCCTCGGCGCCCTCCGGCAGGCCCCGCACGTGCTCGCCCGGAGGCGGCGCCGCGGCCTCGTCACCGGCCCCGCCGCCCGGGGGCACGGGCGACGGCGAGGGGGACGCCGACGGCGACACGTCCGACGACGCACCACCCGACGGATCGCCCGACGGATCGCCCGACGCGCCGCACGCCGTCACGAGCAGGGCGAGCGCTGCCGCGGCTCCCGCCAGCACGAGCCCGCGGGAGAGGTGGTGCGCGGAGGCCGTCATCCGGCGACCGTCTCGCGGACGTCCGCGAACCGCAACCGCTCGGGCGTGGCCTGCGGCGCCGCCTTGCGCAGGAAGTCGCGACGCTTGGCCGCGAACCCGCGCCGGTCGTCGAAGAGGTCGCGCGCCATCTCGGCCAGCTCGACCGTGCGGTAGTAGGACAACGGGTGCCGAGGAGCGCGCACCTGGGCCGCCGCGACCGCCTCGGCGGAGCCCTCCGGCGTCGTGAGCGCGGAGGCCTTGTCGGCCAGCCACGCGGCGAACCGCTCCGGGTCGCGCGGCCCGACGGCGTCCACCAGGCCCAGCGTCGCGGCCTCCCCCGCGGACACAGGAAGCTTCGCGCCGAGCAGCCGGTCGGCGTCCATCTCGCCGAGCCGCGCCGCGACCGTCCACGTGTGCAGCTCGGAGCCGAAGATGCCCATGTCGTAGTACGGGTTCAGCACGACGCCGTCGCGCGCCAGCACCACGTCGGCGCACAGCCCCGCCATCACGCCACCGGCCCCGGCGTTCGCGGTGAACGCGGCCACCGTGAGCTGGTCGGCCGCCGCGATCGCCTCGCACAGGTCGTCGATGGCCTGGATGTTGGCCCAGGCCTCCGCGGCCGGGTCGTCCGCCGCCTCGATCGCGCCGAGATGGATCCCGTTGGAGAACGCGTGCTCGGTGCCGCGCACCACGAGCACCCGCGTGTCCTCGGTGAGCGCCTTCTCGACGGCCGTCGTCAGGCGACGGCACTGCGCGGTGTGCATCGCGCCGCTGTACGACCGGATCGTCAGGTACCCGACGTCGCCGTCCCGCTCGTAGAGGGACTCCGCGAGCGCTGCGGGCGCCGGCTGGAACGGCACGCCGGACACGTCGAGCACCCAGGCCGCGGGCAGCTTGATGCCCCGCTTCTCCGCGAGCGTCGCGGCGTAGCCGACCCACAGGGTGCCGTCGCCGGTCGCGAGAGCCACGGCGTCCTCGTCACGACCCACGACCGTGCCGGGCGCCGCAGCGGGGTCGACCGCCTCCGCGGTCGCGACGGCGTCGAACAGGCACACGCGCGCGCCACGCACCGTCGCGGGTGCGCCGGGCGCGCCGTCGGCCGCGGCGATCGTGCGCGCCACCTCGGCGGCCGGACGGGACAGGTCGAGCTCGAACGCGGCCCGTCGCAGCAGCGGCAGCTCGCCGGTGCCCGGCACCTCCCGCTCGAGCCGGTCGGCCGGCGCCGGCTCCTCGCCGGCGGCGACCTTGCGCAGCACCTCGTCCACGCACGTCATCGCCGCGTCCGCGACGAGGCCGTTGTAGAGGGCGCTCTTGGAGACCGGCGGCTGCGGCATCGCGAACGTCGACGTGGCCCACACGGGGCCGGCGTCCATCTCCTCGACCGTGGACAGCGCCGTGACGCCCCACCGCTCCCGACCGTCCAGGATCGCGTGGTCCAGCGACGACGGCCCGCGGTCGCCGACCGGGCCGGGGTGCACGACCACCGTCGTCCAGCGACGCCACACGTCCTCGGGCACCCGGTGCTTGAGGAACGGCGCCAGGATCAGGTCCGGGCCGATCTCCTCGACGCGCGCGGTGAGTTCCTCCGGCGAGGCGAACGCGGGCGCCAGCTCGACGCCGACGTCGTGACCCCGATCCGCCAGATGGCCCCACACGCGTTGCGTGAGCCCGTTGAACGCCGAGACGAGCAGCAGGATCCTCATGCCAACCCCCAGTCAGGTCGCGGAGGCCACCATGGCCCCCGCCGCGGAACACCTCACAACATCCGGGGGTGATCAGGCAACTGTCGCCCTGATATATCGAGCCCGCGGGTCAGCCCTGCGGGCGCAGCGCGACGGTCATCGCCTCCAGCGCCAGCAGCGGCGCCACGTTGCCCTCGAGCCGCTCGCGCGCCGTGCCGATCGCGTCCATCCGGCGGATCGTCTGTTCCGGCGTCGAGTCGGCGGCCAGCGCACGCACCGTCGCGTCGTGCTCGGCGTTCACCAGGTCGACCGTGGCGCCGAGCTGCACCACCAGCACGTCCCGGTAGAGGGACAGCAGGTCCACCATCGAGCGGTCCAGGACGTCGCGCTGGCGACGGGTGGCGCGCCGCTTCTGGTCGTCCTCGAGCTGCTTGAGCTGCGACCGCAGGCGTGGGGGCAGCGTGTCGCCCTCCTGCACGCCCAGCGCGCGCATCAGCTCTGCCTTCTCGACGGCGTCGCGCTCCGCCGTCGCCGCCAGGGCCTCCGCCTTGGCGACGTCCACCAGTTCGCCCGCCGCGAGCACCGCGTCGCCCACGCCGCGGATACGGCGGGCGACCTCGAGCACGGCGTCGCGGCGCTCGCGCGCGTCGGCGTCGCGCGCGAGGCGACGCGCGAGCCCGACGTGCGACTGCGCGGCCCGCGCCGCGGTCAGCGCGACCGCCGGGTCGACGCCGTCGCGCCGCACCAGCAGGTCGGCGACGTCCTGGGCCGGCGGGACCCGGAGCACCACGCCGCGGCAGCGGGAGCGGATGGTGGGCAGCACGTCCTGCGCGCTCGGGGCGCACAGCACCCAGACGGTGTGCGGGGGCGGCTCCTCGATGGCCTTGAGCAGCACGTTCGTGGTGCGCTCGGCCATCCGGTCGGCGTCCTCCACCACGATCACCCGGTACCGGCCCGACGACGGCGTGCGGGACGCCGTCATGATGAGGTCGCGCACCTCCGCGACCGTGATGACGACCTTGTCGGTGGCGACCACCGTGAGGTCCGGGTGGGTGCCCGCCAGCGTCGTCGTGCAGCCGCGGCACCGGCCGCACCCGCCCGCCGCGCCGTCCGCGCCGGTGCACTGGAGCGCCGCGGCGAAAGCCCGCGCCGCGACGGACCGACCCGAACCGGGCGGGCCGGTGAGCAGCCAGGCGTGCGTCATCGCGGCGGGGTCGGTCGCGGCGCGGCGCAGCACGCCCACGGCGTCGGGCTGCCCGACGACGTCGTCCCAGACGCTCATGCGCGGGCCTCCCCGGTCGCGCCGGCCTCGTCGGGCTCGGCGACCGGCTCGGTGACGGCCTCCTGGACCACCGGCGTGAGGTCCAGGCGCGCGGCGACGTCCACGCGCACCTGCGCCTGCACGTCGTCCAGGCCCGCGGACGCGTCGACCACCACCCAGCGGCGCGGGTCGGCGGCGGCGCGCCGCAGGAACGTCTCGCGGGTGCGCCGGTGGAACTCGTCGCCCGCCCGCTCCAGCCGGTCCGGCTCGCCCGACAGCCGGGCGGCGCCGACCTGGGGGTCCAGGTCGAGCAGCACCGTGACGTCGGGCAGCAGGTCGTCCGTGGCCCACAGGGACAGCGCCTCGACCTCCTCCTCGGAGAGCTCGCGGCCGCCGGCCTGGTACGCCACCGAGGAGTCGAGGTAGCGGTCCGTCACGACCACCGCGCCGCGCTCGAGCGCCGGCCGCACCACCGTGGCGACGTGGTGGGCGCGGTCGGCCGCGTACAGCAGCGCCTCGGTGCGAGGGTCCATGTCGTCGCCGTGCATGACGAGACGACGCAGCTCCGTCCCCAGGCCGGTGCCGCCCGGCTCGCGCGTCACGACGACCTCGCGCCCCGTCGCCTCGTGCAGGAACTCGCCGAGCAAACGCACGTGCGTCGTCTTGCCGACGCCGTCGCCGCCCTCGAAGGAGACGAAGTATCCGGGTGCGCTGCTCACTCCGGACACCTTAACGGTGACCACTCACACACCCGTCGCGGGCGCAGGCATCCCGCCGCGGGGTGACGATGGGAGTGACAGACGAAGGACCGTGCCGCTCAACCGCAGGAGGATCGATGTCCACGCAGCCGCTGCCGCCACAGCCGTCCCAGACCGTGCTCTCCGAGGAGGAGTGCTGGGAGCTGCTCGCCGGTCGCACCACCGGCCGGCTGGCCACCTCGGTGGCCGGGGAGCCGGAGATCTTCCCGGTGAGCTACGCGGTCGCCGACCACAACATCTACCTCCGGACGAAGCCCGGCACCAAGCTCGCCGAGATCACGATCAGCCCCCGCGTCGCGTTCGAGGCCGACGAGATCGGCGACGAGTCGTCCTGGAGCGTCGTCCTCAAGGGCCGCGCCCAGGCGCTCCGCAACGAGCGGGACATCGAGGCGGCGCAGGCCACCGGCCTGGTCAGCTACCTCGAGGACGGCAAGACCGAGTGGATCCGCATCCAGCCGAGCGAGATCTCGGGGCGCCGGCTCGTGGCCGGCGACCTGCGCTGACCCTCGCTCACTCCCCCGGGTACACGACGCCGGCCTGACGGCGGACGGCGTCCAGGGTGTCCATGACCTCGAGCGTGCCGTCCCACGACATGCGCGGGCTCTGGGTCTCGCCGGCCGCGACGCGGCGCGCCACCTCGGCGGCCTGGTACTGCTTGCCCTCGCCGCGGAAGCCGTCGTAGGCCCAGGTGGCGCCGTCGTGCCGCTCGACCGTGAACGACGTCGGGGCGTAGAACGTGCGCGCCACCTCCACGCGCCCCTCGGTGCCCGAGATCACGGCCGTGTTCGCGGTGCGCGACCACAGCGTGGTCGAGAGCGTGGCCTGCACGCCGCCCGGGTAGCCGAGCACCATCCCGATCTGCCCGTCCACGCCGGTGTCGGTGAGCGCCCCCACGGCCGTGACGGACTCCGGCGCGCCGAGCAGGTCGTGCGCGAACGAGACCGGGTAGACGCCGAGGTCCAGCAGGGCACCGCCGGCCAGCCCGGGCGCGTAGAGCCGGTGCTCGGGGGCGTACGGGAAGAACTGGCCGTGGTCGGCGACGACGCTCACGACCCGCCCGATCTCGCCGCGCGCGAGCACGCCGCGCAGCGCCGCCACGTGCGGCAGGAACCGCGTCCACATGGCCTCCATGACGAAGACGCCGGCCTGGCGCGCCGCGTCGAGCACCTCGCGGGCCTGCGCCGCGTCCTGCGTGAACGCCTTTTCGACGAGGACGTGCTTGCCGGCGCGGATCGCGAGCAGCGCGTGCTCGTGGTGGTGCGAGTGCGGGGTCGCGACGTACACGACGTCGACGTCCGGGTCCTCGACCAGGGCGTCGTACCCGGCGTGGGCGCGGGCCTGGGGGGCGTGCGCGTCGGCGAAGAGCTGCGCCTTCGTCAGGTCGCGGGAGCCGACCGCCACCACCGTGGAGGCGGTGTGCTCGCGGACGCCGTCGGAGAACGAGCCGGCGATGTTTCCGGCGCCCAGCACGCCCCAGCGCACGGCCGGCGCGGTCCGGGGGTCCGGCACCGTCCCCGCGAGGTCGTCGGTGGTGAGTCCGGGCGCGAACGAGGCGGGCGTGACGTCGGTCATGGCCGACACCGTACCCGCCTCGCTCGCGTCCCCGCGGGGGCGTCCTACTTCGTCTTGCGTACCGACAGGTCGTACCCGGCGTCGAGGAACGTCAGGTCGCCCGTGGGCAGGTTGGACACCAGCGTGGCGAAGTCGCGCTGGTTGCCGTTGGCGCACTTCGTGTCGAAGCCCGCCTGGGAGATCGCGTCACCGGTGAGCCGGTAGACGTGGTTCCCCGCGGCGTCGACGATCTCGAAGGCGTCGGTGCCCGACGGCGTGAGGTCGCACGCGGCGACCACCTGCAGCGTCCAGTTGTTGTCCTGGACGCCGGTGGTCTCGGTCCAGCCCTCCGCCGACGAGACGCCGGCCGCCGCGCCGTCCACCACGACGTCGTCCACGAACCAGCCGGTGTCGAGGTACGCCGCGTCCGTGGAGTAGCGGAACCGCACGTCCGTGGCCCCGGCCGGCAGCTGCGCCGTGAGGTGCACGTACTCCGGCTCGTCCACGAAGTAGACGCCGCCCGACGTGCCCGTCAGGCCGTTGCCCTCGGTGTTGTTGCCGTGCGGGTTGTCGTCCGTGGTGACGGTGGCGCCCGAGTCGTCGACGAGGGGCACGGTGACCCACTCGCCGCCCACCTGCGCCTCGACGAAGCCGTAGTCCCAGCCCTCCTCGATGAAGTGCCACGTCCAGAAGTCGAGGCTCGCCACGGCGCCGTCGGCGTCGACGTCGAGCACGTGCTCCGCCTGGCTGGCGTACCCGCCGTACCAGTGGGTGTCGCCCGAGTGCGGCGCCACCTCGGAGGTGTCCTCGCCGTCCAGGCCGACGGTGACCCGCGGCCCGGGGTTGCGGAACCGCTCCACCTGGAGGCCGTACGGCACCGCGACCTCCGACTGGCCGTTGGGGCGCCTGTCCCACTTGGCGTCCGGCTGCGCGCCCTGGTTCGAGCCGCGGCCGTCCCAGAACACGTCGTCGGCGACGTCGATGGTCCACGTCGTCGACTCCGGGTCGCCGAAGTCGACGGCCTTGATGTCGAAGATGTCGCTCGCCTCGTCGTCGAGGTACACCGCGACCGCCCAGTCCTGGTACAGCTCCGCGACGTCCGGCAGGTCGCCGCCGGCCGCGTTGAACTGGTCGATCGACGCCTGGACGCCGTCCATCCCGTCCGCGGGGTGCGCGAAGATCTGCTGGATCAGCAGGTCGCCTGCCACGCCGTCGTTCACGA
This sequence comes from Isoptericola peretonis, assembly GCA_023241745.1. Classification (GTDB taxonomy): domain Bacteria; phylum Actinomycetota; class Actinomycetes; order Actinomycetales; family Cellulomonadaceae; genus Isoptericola; species Isoptericola peretonis. Next base: position 877,023 of record JALQCY010000001.1, read on the forward strand.
GGTCGGGGGTGAAGGTACCGTCGCCGTTGCCGCCCGCGCGCTCCCACAGGTACTGGAAGAACGTGTAGGACGCCCCGTAGTTGGCCAGGGACCCGGCCCAGCGGGTGAGCGACGTGTCCGCGTAGAACACCTGCTGGTTGGAGAGGTGCGAGCCGCCGACGCCGTACCCGTTGAGGAACCCGGCGAAGTCCGCGAGGCCCTCGTCCACCCAGGAGAGCTCGCCGGTGTCCGAGTAGTGGTGCAGCAGGTGCTCCAGCTCGTGCGCCACCACGCCCTCGTACAGCTCGGGGCTGTCGTTCGCCGGGTCGTCGTCGTTCCACGGCGAGTCGGCGGGACCGATGCGGTTGGCCCAGTCGAAGGCGTCGATGACGATGGCGTTCATCCCGTTGGACTGGATGAAGTCCGGGGCGAAGTAGCCCGCCGTGTAGGTGGTCTCCGCGCAGTCGTAGTAGTTCTCGTCCTGCACGTTGTACACGACCATCACCAGCGAGTCGGTGGCGGGCTCGGCGGGGTCGGCCGCGTCCATCGGGCCGAAGTGCTCCTCGTCGACGGCCACGATCTGGTTCGACAGCGCGTCGCCGAGGTGGTCGATCTGCGCCTGCGTGACGACGAAGTCGGACACGTCACGCTCGGCGCACGGCGTGAACTCGTCGCCGGGCGCGTGGTCGAACGCCGGGTCCATGGAGTCCACGCCCGTGGGCGCGCTCCCGTCGAGCGGGGTGCCCGCCGGGACGTAGATGTACACCGGCGTACCGTCCGACGTCGTGCCGGCGTACGCCTGGTCGAAGTCCTGGTCGTACGTGCCGCCCGCGGCGCTGTCGTTGATCGGCAGCGTGATCGACGCGTCGCCCGGCAGGTTGTCCGGGTCGGCCGCCGCGCCCGCGGGCAGGGCGGCGGCGGTGGTCAGGAGCAGCGCGCCCGCGCCGCTCAGGAGGATGGTGGCTCTGCGACGTGCTCGGAGCATGGACGTCCCTCCGGGGAGGTGGCCCGCGCCGACCCGGGGTGCCGAGAGGCGGGGCCGATGGTGGAAGCACTGGTGGAGTGCGGCCGCACCTCGTTGTGCGGTCATCGCTCATGAAACCACCACGGCGCGCCGAAGGGGGCATGGTTGCTCGGGGCCTTGCGGCCGGCCTCAGGCCGGCGCGCCGAAAGAAGCGGCCACCACCCGGTTCGCGACGTCGCGCACCTGCTCCAGCTCCGCCAGGCTCAACCCGCTCGCCGCGACGACCTGCGCCGGCACCTTCTCCGCCTCGTCGCGCAGGGCGCGCCCGGCGTCCGTGAGGTGCAGCTCGACGACGCGCGCGTCGCCCGCGGCCCGACGGCGCTCCAGCAGGCCCTGTCGCTCCAGCCGCTTGAGCAGCGGGGACAGCGTGCCGGGGTCGAGCAGGAGCCGGGCGCTCAGCCCGGTGACCGTCGTCGTCGCGCCGGCCCGGTCGTCCTGCCACAGCCCGAGCATCACGAGGTACTGCGGGTGCGTGAGGCCCAGCGGCTCCAGGATCGGGCGGTAGATCGACACCATCGCGCGGGCGGCCGCCGAGAGCGAGAAGCACACCTGCGCCTCGAGGCGCATCGGGTCGGCGGGCAGGTCCATGTGCCCAGCCTACGGTTCGGCGCTTATAGTTGGTGCACCAACGTTTGGACCGCCAAGTTTTCATCGAGGAGCGACATGGGACGGCGCGCACGCCGCGAGCACGACGACCGGACCTGGGGGATGCGGGTCACCGAGGCCTTCCTTCCGTTCTTCGGGCCGGCGTCGATCCGCAAGACGCCACCGATTCCCCCGACGGCAGAGGACGTCGCCCGCGACACCGCGCTACGGAGCTCGCTCGAGCGCGTCACCCGCGCCGACGGGCACGTCTACCTCGTCGAGCGCGAAGACTGACCCGCCGATGGTGTGGGCGCGATTTCGGGGACTATCCGGCCACGGATAGTCCCCGAAATCGCGCCCACAACCCGGCTGGGTCTACTTCTTGGTGGTGGCCTTCTTCGCCGGGGCCTTGGCCGTCGTCGTGCGGCGCTTCTTGGCCGGCCCGGCCGCCCGCTTCTCCGCCAGCAGCTCGATGGCCCGCTCCGGCGTGATGCTCTCCGGCGTCAGGTCGCGCGGCAGCGTCCGGTTGGTCTCGCCGTCCGTGACGTACGCGCCGAACCGGCCGTCCTTGACGACGATCGGCTTCCCCGTGGTCGGGTCGTCGCCCAGCTCGCGCAGCGGCGGGGACGCCGCCCGGGCACCCCGGCCACGCTTGGGCTCGGCGTAGATCTTCAGCGCCTCGTCCAGCGTGATCGTGAAGAGCTGCTCCTCCGACGCGATGGTGCGCGAGTCCGTGCCCTTCTTCAGGTACGGGCCGTAGCGGCCGTTCTGCGCGGTGATCTCCTCGCCCGACTCCGGGTCGGTGCCCACCACGCGCGGCAGCGACAGCAGCTTGAGCGCGTCGTCGAGCGTCACCGTCTCCAGCGACATGTCCTTGAACAGCGACGCCGTGCGCGGCTTCGGCTGCGCGGCCTTGGCCTTCTTCTGCGCGGCGGCCGACAGGCTCGGGTCGATCTCCGGCAGGTCCAGCACCTCGGTGACGAACGGGCCGTACCGGCCGGACTTCGCGATGATCGCGCGGCCCGTCTCCGGGTCGGTGCCGAGCTGCTTGCCGTCGTCGGCGCCCGCGGCCAGCAGCTCGCGCGCCATGGCGACGGTGAGCTCGTCGGGGGCGACGTCCTCGGGGATCGACGCGCGGGGCGGGTTCTGCCCCTCGGCCACCTCGGCGCCCAGGTCCTCGACGTACGGTCCGTAGCGGCCGACGCGTACCCGGATGCCCTCGCCGATCTCCACCGAGTTGATCGCCACGGGGTCGATCTCGCCGAGGTTCTCGACCAGCTCGTGCAGCCCCCAGCCCGTGCTCTCGCCCGAGCCGTCGCCGAAGTAGAACCGCGTCAGCCAGGCCACGCGGTCCCGGCTGCCCGACGCGATCTGGTCGAGGTCGGCCTCCATCTCGGCCGTGAAGTCGTAGTCCACCAGCCAGCGGAAGTGCTCCTCGAGCAGCCGCACGACGGCGAACGCGAGCCACGTGGGGACCAGGGCCTGGCCCTTGGTGCGCACGTACCCGCGGTCCTGGACGGTCGAGATGGTCGCGGCGTACGTGGACGGGCGGCCGATGCCCAGCTCCTCGAGCGCCTTGACCAGCGAGGCCTCGGTGTAGCGGGCGGGCGGGGAGGTCGAGTGCCCCTCGGCGGCGAGGTCGTCGCCGCGCAGCGCGTCGCCCTCGGCCATGCGGGGCAGGCGCGTCTCCTTGGCCGCGGCGCCGGAGGCCTGGTCCGTCTCCGCGACGTCCGTGCTCTCCTCGTACGCGGCGAGGAAGCCGCGGAACGTGATGACCGTGCCGGACGCCGAGAAGACCGCCTCGCGGCCGGCGAGCTCGCCCGCGGCGTCCGCGAGCGTGGCGGCGACCCGCACCGACGCCGTCGAACCCTTGGCGTCCGCCATCTGCGACGCGACGGTGCGCTTCCAGATCAGCTCGTACAGCTTGAACTGGTCGCCGGAGATCTCCCGGGCCACCTGCGCCGGGGTGCGGAACGAGTCCCCCGCCGGGCGGATGGCCTCGTGCGCCTCCTGCGCGCCCTTGTTCTTCGGGGCGTACAGGCGCGGCGCGCCCGGCACGTACTCGGGGCCGTATAGCTCGGCGGCCTGGCGGCGCGCGGCGTCGGTGGCCTCCGCGGACAGCGACGGCGAGTCGGTCCGCATGTAGGTGATGTAGCCGTTCTCGTACAGCGCCTGGGCGGTGCGCATCGCCTGCCGCGCGCTCATGCGCAGCTTGCGCCCCGCCTCCTGCTGCAGGGTCGAGGTGGTGAACGGCGCGGCGGGCTTGCGGGAGTACGGCTTGGTCTCGAGCGAGCGGACGGCGAACGCCGCGTCCGCCAGGCCCGCGACGACGGCGTTCGCCCCCGTCTCGTCGAGCTGCACCACACCGGTCCGGACCTTGAGTCGTCCGCGGTCGTCGAAGTCGCGGCCCGAGGCCACCCGGTCGCCGCCCAGCCCGCTGAGGCGGGCGCGGAACGCCTGCCCGGCGTCCTCGCCCTCGGTGGGGGCGAACTGCCCGGTGACGTCCCAGTAGTCCGCGGGGACGAACGCCATCCGCTCGCGCTCGCGCTCCACCACGAGCCGCGTCGCGACGGACTGCACGCGGCCCGCCGACAGGCCCTGGCGCACCTTGCGCCACAGCACCGGCGACACCTCGTAGCCGTAGAGCCGGTCGAGGATGCGGCGCGTCTCCTGGGCGTCGACGAGGTCCTCGTCGAGCTCGCGCGTGTTCTCCAGGGCCCGCAGGATCGCCTCGCGGGTGATCTCGTGGAACACCATCCGCTTGACGGGGACCTTGGGCTTGAGCTCCTGGATGAGGTGCCAGGCGATGGCCTCGCCCTCGCGGTCCTCGTCCGTGGCGAGGTAGAGCTCGTCGGCCTCCTTGAGGGCCTTCTTCAGCTCGCGGACCTTCTGCTTCTTGTCCGCGTGGACCTCGTAGTAGGGCTCGAAGCCGTTGTCGACGTCGACGGCGAACTTGCCGTACGGGCCCTTCTTCATCTCCGCGGGCAGGTCGCGCGGCTGCGGCAGGTCGCGGATGTGCCCGACGCTCGCCTCGACCTCGAAGTCGTCGCCGAGGTAGCCCTGGATCTTCCGAGCCTTGGTGGGCGACTCGACGATCACGAGCTTGCGTGGCTGGGGCATCCGTTCCTGCTTTCCCTGTTGCGGCCGCGGGGCGGCGCCGGCGCTGACGGCGGCCGGCCGATCGGTCATGTCACGGTACGACATCCGCTCGTCACTTCCCCGACACGGACCGTCGGGCGGCACTCTACCGAGACGTGAGTCGCGGCTGCGCGGTGAGCTGGCGCAGCACGAGGAGCGTGGCGAACGCCGCGCCCGTCACCGCGAGCACGCCCAGCGCGCCCGCGGCGTACGCCGTGAGGTCGGGCGAGAGAGGGACGGGGTCGCCGTTCGTCACGAGGCCCACGAGCGTCGCGCCGGCGACTCCCCCGCCCGTCGCGGACGCGAGCAGCAGGAGCCCCGCGAGGACGTACGACCCCGGCGCCGCGTACGACGTCCCCGGCCGCCGCAGCTCGTCCGTGGACGACCCGGGCGTCAGGGCGCACACCGCGGCGCCCCACACCAGGACGACCAGCACCGCGGCGACGACGTCGGACGGCCGGTGCCACTGGCCCACCAGGGTCGAGACGCCGGTGGCCCCCGTGTACGCCGCGCCGAGCAGCGCGACGACCGGGCGCCAGGCGCGCGGTGTCACGAGCAGCACCGCCACCGACACGGACGCGGCCACGGTGGTGTGCCCGCTGGGGAGGGTGTTGGGACCCGTCCAGCCCGACAGCAGCTCCGGCCGCTCGAGGACGCTGTGCTTGAGCACCTGGGTGGTCACGTTCGCGCCGGCGACGAGCACGGCGACCTGCAGCGCGAGCACCCAGCGCCGCCGCACCACCGCGACCAGCATCGCGGCGCCCACGCCTCCCACGACGAACGCCACGGAGACGACGTCGAGCACCGGCTCCGCGACCCGCCACAGGCGGCCCTGGCCGTGGGTGGCGCCGAGGAAGGCGAGCTCGTCGACGCGCTGGCCCGCGGCGGTGTCCACGAAGAAGCGCCAGGTGAGCCACACGCCCAGGGCCGCCAGCAGCGCCACCACCAGGGCCACCACGCGCGGCGCCGTGCGGGTGCGGCGGCCGGAGGGCCGTTCCCCTCGCCATGCACCGACCGGGAGGATCGGCGCGCCGACCCCCGCCGTCCCCTTCGAGGGGGTCGGCGGTGGCAGCGGGCGCGTCTCGGTGAGCACGAGATCACGCTACCGACTCGGTGTGACGGAAACGTACGCGCGCGGTGGGGACCTGTCCCCTGACGGAGCGGCTGGGCGGAGGCGCTCCCCGTGACGCCTGCCGGGCCGGGACGGTGCCACACTGACCCTTCGTGCGCATGATCCCGTGGCTCCGCCCGCACCGGGCGCCCACGTCCGACCCCGCCTCGCCCGCGAGCCTGCGCCGTCGCCCGGCGCAGCTCGTCACCCTGGCGTTCCTCGCGACGATCGCGACCGGCACCGCGCTGCTCAGCCTCCCCGTCAGCGCCACCGGGCGGCGCGCCGGCTTCGTCGAGGCCCTGTTCACCGCCACGTCCGCGACCTGCGTGACGGGCCTGGCCGTCGTGGACACCGAGACCTTCTGGACGCCGTTCGGGCAGGTCGTGATCCTGCTGCTGATCCAGGTGGGCGGCTTCGGCGTCATGACGCTGGCGTCGCTGCTCGGCCTGCTGCTGACCCGGCGGCTCGGGCTCGGCACGCGCCTCGTGGCGGCGGAGTCCACCCGCTCCGTGGGCATGGGCGACGTGCGGCGGGTGCTGCTGGGCGTGCTGCGGTTCACGGTGGTCACCGAGCTGCTGATCGCCACGGTGCTGACCGTCCGGTTCGCCACGGCCTACGGCGAGGGCCTCGGGCACGCGGCCTGGTCCGGGCTGTTCCACGCCGTCTCCGCGTTCAACAACGCCGGGTTCTCGATCTACAGCACCAACCTCATGCCGTTCGTGGCCGACCCGTGGGTCTGCCTGCCCATCTGCGCCGCGATCATCGTGGGCGGCCTCGGGTTCCCGGTGCTGCTGGAGCTGTGGCGGCTGCACCGCTCCCGCCGCTCCGAGGACGGGCCCAGCGACCTGCGACGGCTGTCGCGGTGGAGCGTGCACACGCGCCTCACGGTGCTGATGACGGCCGTGCTGCTGACGGTCGGCACGGTCTTCTTCCTCGCCGCCGAGTGGCGCAACCCCGGCACGTTCGGGCCGCTGGACCCGCCGGCCAAGGTGCTGGCCGCGTTCACCCAGGCGGTCATGCCGCGCACCGCCGGCTTCAACTCCGTGGACGTCTCCCAGCTCAACAACGGCACCTGGTTCTTCACCGACATGCTCATGTTCGTGGGCGCCGGGTCGGGGGGCACGGCCGGCGGCATCAAGGTGACCACCTTCGCGGTGCTGGCGGTCGCGATCTGGGCGGAGCTGCGCGGCGACCCCGACGCCACCGTCTTCGACCGGCGCCTGTCCCGCGGCACGCAGCGCCAGGCGCTGACGGTGGCGCTCATCGGTGTCGCCGCGGTCGTGCTGCCCACGCTGGCGATCACCCTGTCCACCAGCCTGTTCACCCTCGACCAGGTGCTCTACGAGGTGATCTCCGCCTTCAGCACCACCGGCCTGTCCACCGGCATCACCGCGGACATGCAGCCCTGGCACCAGGTGGTGCTGGTCTGCCTGATGTTCCTGGGCCGGCTCGGGCCCATCACCCTCGGCACCGGGCTCGCCATGCGCGACCGGCAGCGCCGGTACCGCCGCCCGGAGGCGGCCGTCGTCATCGGCTGACGTGCCGGCCGAGACGAACGAGCGTGCTGACCTGATCCCCACCGCACGAGCAGGGGATCAGATCAGCACGCTCGACGCGTGAGCCGGTGTCAGCAGTGGGTGCCGGCGTACGTGCCGACGGACTGGGCGGCGTCCTGGAAGTCCGAGGCCGTCATCGCGGACATGGCCTCCTGCAGCTTGCCCATCGCCTCGGTGTCCGTGGGGTCCTCGGCGGCGGCGCTCAGGCCGTCGGACGCGGTGCGGAACGACGTCGTGAGCGTGTTCCAGTCGTCCGCGATCTCGGCGGGCGGCTCGCCGACGCCCTCCAGCGTCGTGGTGAGCTCCTCGAGCTTGTCGACCGTGGGCTGCAGGTCGGTCGGGTCGACGTCGCTCATCGCGGCGGACGCGTCCGTGAGGGACGCGACCGCGGAGCACACGTCGCCCTCGGCCGCGGCGTCCTCCTCGGCCGGGGTCTCCTCCGCGGGGGTCTCCTCGGCCGGGGTCTCCTCGGCGGCGGAGGTCGCCGCGTCGGACGAGCCGGCGTCGGCGTCGCCCGAACCGCTGCATGCGGCCAGGCCGAGAGCGATCAGGGCGCTGGCGGCCACGGCGGTGGCCCGGGTCTTGGTCTGTCGGATGCTCATGAGGACCATGGTGACCGACCGGCACCGATCGTGCGCCACCGGTCCACGGGCAGCACTGCCCATGTGGCTGCGGGTCGTGCCGGGCGTGCGTGGCAGACTCGGCGCGCACGACGCCGCCCCGCGCGCGTCGACGACCACCGACGCACGAGGGGGACCCCCGATGGCCGAACGAGTGACCTTCGCGAGCAGCACGGGGCCGCGCCTGGCGGGGATCGTCGACCGTCCCGAGGGCGAGGTGCGCGGCTGGGGCGTGTTCGCCCACGGGTTCACCCTCGGCAAGGACTCCCCCGCCGCGGCGCGCATCTGCAAGCAGCTCGCCTCCGACGGCATCGGGATGCTGCGGTTCGACAACCTCGGGCTCGGCGACTCGGAGGGCGACTGGGGCGACGGCTCGTTCACCGTCAAGGTCGCCGACACGGTGCTCGCCGCACGGTTCGCGGCCGAGCACCTCACCGGGCAGGACGGCGAGCCCGGCCCGCCGCCCGACCTGCTCGTCGGCCACTCCTGGGGCGGGGCCGCCGCCATCGCCGCGGCGCCCGAGGCGGGGGTGCGCGCCGTCGTGTCCGTCTGCGCGCCGTTCGACCCGAGCCACGCCGAGCACCAGTACGACGACCTCGTGGACCAGGTGCTGGCGGAGGGCAACGCCGTGTGGCAGGTCGGCGGCAAGCGGCTCAACCTCAAGCGCGGGATGGTCGAGGACGTGCGGGACGCCGACCTCGACCACCGCATCGCCGACCTGGGCCTGCCGCTGCTGATCATGCACTCGCCCACGGACGCCGTGGTCGGGATCGAGAACGCCAGCCAGATCTTCGCCGCCGCCCGGCACCCGCGCAGCTTCGTGGCGCTCGAGGGCAGCGACCACCTGCTCACCGCGCCCGGCCAGGCGCAGCGCGCGGCCCGGATCGTCGGCGCGTGGGCCGACCCGTACCTCGCTACGCCGCGGTAGCGGGGCGCAGGAACCCGTCGCGCACCAGCCCGCGGACGGCGGGGAGCAGCTCGGCCCGCAGGTCGTCCACCGGGACGTCGAGCAGCGCGCCCAGCGCGCCGACGATCTGCCCCACGGCGAGCTCGCCGTCGCACACGCCGACGAAGGCGGCCAGGCCCGTGGACGCGTGCACGCCGCGGCCCAGCCCGTCGCCCTGACGGATGACGACGACGTTCGGGTCGGCCTGCCCGGGTGTGTGGAACCGCTCCTCGGTGACGTCCTCCGCCGCCACGAGGTGCGCGGCGGCGAGCGCGTCGTCGTCCCGGGCCTCGAGCCAGTCGTGCGCCGCCAGCGAGGCGGCGACGTGCGCGCCCAGCGGCTGGCGCACCGACCCGGTGTGCTCCTCAAGCCGGCGCAGCGTCGGGCGCGCGCCGCCGACCGGGCGGCGGAGCGTCACGATGCCGAAGCCGACGCCCTCGACGTCCCGCGAGGCGAAGTCGTCCAGCCAGGCGCCGTACGCGGCCTCCCACGCCGCGGGCTCCCGCTGCGCGGTGGTGCCGCCGTCGCGGATCCACGTCTCGGCGTACTCGGCCGGGTCCAGCACCTCCCGTTGGATCACCCAGCCGTCGAGGCCCGCCTCGTCCAGCCACGCGCCCACACGATCAGCCCACGGCTCGCCGCGGCGGTGCTCCCAGTTGCCGAGGAGCTGCGCCACGCCGCCCGGGGCGAGCACCTGGCCGACGTCGCGCACCAGGTCGCGCACCAGGTCGTCGCCCGACCGGCCGCCGTCGCGGTACTCGTAGTCGCCCAGCGCGTCGGCGACGGTCCGGCCCGCCGCCCCCGCGTGCGGCGTGATGACGAACGGCGGGTTGGACACCACCAGGTCGAAGGCCTCGCCGGCCACCGGCTCGAGCATCGACCCGTGCCGCAGCTCGATCTCGGCGGTCTCGCCGGAGTCGGCGGCACGGCCTGCGGACGGCGCGTTCAGCGCCAGGTTGAACCGGGCGAACCCCAGGGCGCGAAGGGAGAGGTCCGTGCCGACCACCGCGCGCGCGTGGCGCGCGGCGTGCAGCGCCTGGACGCCGCAGCCGGTGCCGAGGTCCAGCACCCGTCCCACCGGGGTGCGCGTGGTCACCTGGGCCAGGGTCGTGGACGCGCCGCCCGTGCCCAGCACGTGGTCGGTCGCGAGCCGTCCGCCGGTGGCGAGCTCGGAGAGGTCGCTCGACAGCCACCACGACGCCTCTCCCCTGGCGTCGACCGCGGCGTACGGGCGCAGGTCGACGACCGCGCGCACCGCGTCGCCCGCGCCCTCCCCGGCGACGGAGACGAGGCCGAGCCGCCGGGCGCCCTCCGCGCCGAGGCCCGGCAGCGCCCGGTCCAGGGCGCCGCGCGTGACCTCGTCGCCCAGCAGGAACAGGCGGGCCAGCGCCACGCGCGGGTCGCCCTCCGGCGCGAGGCGTGCGAGCGCGCGACGAGCGGGCACGGTCTGCTCCCGGTCCAGCGCGGCCGACGCGACGGCCCCCAGCAGCTCGCCCACGCCGTCGACCGTGTAGCCGGACCCGTGGAGGTCGCCCCGCAGGGCGTCGACCAGGGGCCCGGCGCCGTCGGCGGCGCCCGGCACGGGGGTCGATGCCGCGGCGGCCGTCGTCATCGGGCCGTGCACGACGCGGCGAGGAACGCCGTGACGTCCTGGGCGGCGGCCGTCGCGTCCGCCGTGTCGTCGGCGGTGATCGCACCGGCCATCGCGGAGCTCACGGCGTCCGCGTCGTCCTCGTCGACGTCCTCGAACGCCGTCGCCACGCTGGCGAGGTAGTCCGACATCGTGCCCCAGGCCGTGGACAGGTCCTCCGGCGGCTCCGCGGCGGCCATCGCGTGCTCCGCGGTGCGGAAGCTCTGCACCAGCGCCCGCGGGTGCTCCGGGCTGAGGTCGACCAGCGCCCGGTTGGTGGTCGACCACGCCTGCTGCAGCGCGGCGCACTGCTCGGCGTCGGCGGCCGGCTCGGCGCCCTCGTCGGCAGGGCTCGGCGACGACGCGGCGTCGCGGGACCGGCTCGGCTCGCCCTCGACGCCCATGCTGAGGTCGCCCGGGATGGACACCGCGGGCGCGGGCTCGGCGACCGGCTCCGCGCCGTCGCCACCGGCCGGACCGCACCCCGCCAGCGCGGCCCCGGCGACGAGCATCCCTACGACGACGACCGGGAGCTGGCGGGACAGGGGACGGGCGCGGCGCATCCCCCTATGGTGACCCACGGCTCGCGCGCGCGGAAATCCGCCGGCCCGCGGCGCGGGCGGCGCTCAGCCCGCCGGCTCGTCCTCCGCGGCCCCTTCGCCGGTGTCCTCGCCGGACTCCTCCCCGGCCTCCTCGTCGGCACCGTCGGACGCGTCCTCCGGGGCGCCCTCGGTGGCGACGGGGTCGGTCGAGCAGCCGGCCTTGAGGAACGTCGTGACGCGGTCGGACGCCGCCGTCATCGCGCCCGTGTCCAGCTCGGCGAGCGCCGACGCCACGGCAGAGGCGACCTCGCCCTGGTCCGCTTCCTCGATCGTGTCGGCGACGGTGCCGACGTAGGTCGTGACCGTCTGCCAGTCGTCGAGGACGGCGTCGGGCGGGCGCACCTCCGCGAGCGCGTCGCGCGCCCCGAGGAACCCGCGGCGCAACGTGTCCGGCTCGTCGACGGACATCCCGATCTGCAGGGACGCCGACCGCGACCAGGCGGCCTGGACCACGGCGCACTCGTCGGGCGGGCCCGACGGGAGCCCGGCCGTCGCGGAGACGGCCGGTCCGGTCACGAGCCCGGACGCGAATCCCGCGCCGAGCCCGGCCGCCAGCGAGAGCGCCCCCGCCGCCGCCAGAGAGGTGGGCCGACGCCACACTCCCGACACGGGGCGCGTGAGGCCACGGCGCCCTCCGCGAGCCGCTCTCCTGCTGACCCTCATGGTCGCGAAGGGTACCGGCAGCGCCTGAGCCGTCGGTACGTCGCCGCAGGTGGGAGGGCGCCGCTTGACCCACGGCGGGCGTTCGGCCAGATTACGCGCGTGACCTCTACCACGCCCGGCCTCTGGGTGCATCCCGAGAACGACCCTCGCGCGACGGGCGTCGACCCCGTCGGCGAGAAGGAGACCCTCTGGGAATACCTGTGCCGGTACCGCATGACGCTGGTCATGAAGTGCGAAGGTCTCGACGCGTCGCAGCTCGCGCGACGCTCCGTGCCGCCGTCCTCCCTGTCGCTCCTCGGGTTGGTGCGGCACCTGGCGAACGTCGAGCACCACTGGTTCCGTCGCGTGCTGCAGGGTCGCGCCGACCGCGGCCCCTTCGAGCTGCCCGGCTACCCCGACGTCGACTTCGACGGCGCCCTGCCCGACGCGACCTGCGTGGACGAGGCGTGGGACGCCTGGCACCGCTCCGTGGAGGTGGCCGACGACTGGTTCGCCGGCGAGGACATGAACCGCGAGGTCCCCTACGACGGCGGCACCGTCGAGGCCCGCGACGTGCTGCTGCACGTGCTGGAGGAGTACGCCCGGCACATGGGGCACGTGGACCTGCTGCGCGAGTGCATCGACGGCCGCACCGGCCTGTAGCCGCGCTCCTCGCCCGGGCCGCGTAGCGTGCCCACCATGGCGGGTGTGCGGAGCTTCCTCAGCGGCGTCCTGGTCCTGCTCGCCGTCGTCGCGGCGGTGGTGGCGGTGCCCGCGCGGTACGCGGAGGGCACGCTGCTGGACACCGACGCCTACGTGCGGACGACGGCGCCGATGGCCGCGGAGATCACCACCCAGGACGCGGTCGCGGAGTCGCTGACCGGCGTCGTCACCGGCCAGATCGACTCGGGGCTGCTCGCCGCGGCCGCGCGACCGCTGGTGGGCGAGGTCGCCGAGGCGTTCGTGCGCTCGGACTCCTTCCCGCCCGTGTGGGAGGAGGCGAACCGGCAGGGGCATGCCGCCGCGGTCCGCGTGCTGCGCGACGAGAGCGACGTGGTCGACGCGGCCGACGGTGTGGTGACGCTGCCGCTCGACCCGTTCCTGGAGCGGATCGGGCAGGTGCTGCGCGACCGCGGCCTGCCCGTGACCGAGGGCTTCGCCACGACCGACGACGTGATCGTGCTGTACGCGTCGCAGGACCTCTCGACCGCCCAGTCGGCGGTCGCCCTCGTCGACCGGTGGACGCCGTGGGCGCTGCCGGTGGTGGTGGTCCTCGCCGCGCTCGCCGTCGTCGTCGCCAGGCCGGGCCGTCGCCTGGCGACCGCCGCCGTCACCGGCGGGCTGGTCGCCGTGGCGATGCTGGTGATGGTGGTGCTGCTCCCGGTGGCCGTCCAGGCGGCGTTCGCGGGGCTGGACGTCGGCGCGTCCGGCCAGCAGGTGCTGGACGACGCCGTCGACGCCCTCCTCGTCCCGCTGCGCACCCAGCTGTGGTGGGCGTTCGGCGTCGCCGCCGCCGTGGGCGTCGGCTCGGCGGTCGCCGCGGGCGTGGTCCGCGCCCGCCGCCCGGACCGTGCCCCGGGCGGCGGGCGGGCTGCAGGTCAGTCGTCCGAGGTCGCCCAGAAGAGCGCCTGAGCCGCCTGGCTCAGGCCGCCCTTCGGGTGGGTCCGGAAGAACACCGAGGTGCCGAAGACGACGGCGCGCGCCCCGGAGTCGGCCTCGCCCGAGACCACGGCCGCGCGACCGGACGCGGCGCCGGGCCCGTCCGCCCCCGAGCCCGCCGCCCAGTGGCCGGCGAGGAAGGGACGCTCCGTGTCGTAGGTCTGCTCGGCCGTGGTCGCCTCGCCGAGCTCGGTGAACCACGTCGCCGGGTAGACGAACGCGTGGTCCTGGGGGTACGCGGCCAGGAACGACGAGCTCGCCGTGTCGACGCCGACGATGCCGTTGCTCCCCGGCGTGCCCGAGACCGCCTCCCCCTCGACCAGCCCGTACGCCTCCGCGACGCCGAAGGCCGCGGCCGTACGCCCGACGACGGACCCGCCGTCGTCGACCCACTCCTGCACGGCGGCCCGGCCGGCACTTCCCGCGGGCAGCGGTAAGGACGACCCGACCCACAGCACGTCGGCGCCCTCGAGCCCGGTGGTCCCCGTCGCCGCGCCCGCCTCGATACCGGCCGCGGTCACCCGCACCAGATCGTCGAACCCCAGCTCCGTGAGGGACAGGAGGTCGTCCTGGGTGCCGGCGTACGCGACGGTGAGGTCGTCGAGCTCCGCCGCCTCGTCGAGGTCGCGGAGCTCCTCGCGCGTGGCGGCCTCGAACGGGACGTCGTGCTCGCGCGCGACCTCACGGACCGTCCGCCCGTCGGCGCGCCCGACGACGGCCCGACCGTCGTCCAGGAGCCACACCGGGACGTCGACCTCGAGCAGCGCGTTGAGCGCGCGGTAGTCCTCGACGCCCGCGACGTCGAACGTGACGTGGCGTGCGCCTCGCGGCACCCGTGCGTCCGACGGGTCGTGCCGCAGCGGCACGACCCTCCCGACCGGGCGGTCGGTGGTGGACCCGACGCGGTCGACCGTCGCACCCCACAGCGACGACAGGCTCCACGCCGAGATGTCGTACATCGACGGCACCTTCGCCGAGATGTCGGTGCCCAGGTCGAGCAGGGCGTTCGCCAGACCGCGCCGTGGCTGGTGCAGGTCGACGACGAACGACCCACGCGGGTACGTCGTGCCGTCGACGCGGACCGTGCGGACGAGGGTGCCGACCTCGATGCCGTGGAACAGCAGCTGGTCCACCAGCGCCTCGGCGTCCGCAGCCGAGCGCTGCTCGTCGCCGACCGGGATGACGTAGGCGCGCGGCAGGTTCACCGGGTCCTGGTCGTCGACGACGTCCCAGTGCTGCTTCCACTCGTCCGGTCCGGGCACGGCGGCGACGTCGTCGCCGGTCAGCGCGTCCTTCGGCTCCCCTGCGAGGCCGCGCCGGAAGGCCTCGACCTGGTCGGCCAGCATCGCGTCGTCGTGCTCCGCCAGGTAGTCGATCATCGACGTCATGGTCTGCTTCGCCACGGCCGTGTTGATCACGGCGTCCTCCGGCGTCGTCGTCGGGCCGGTGCGCCGCTTCGGCAGCTCGACCGTGCTGGTCGTGGCGCCGAGGAACGCCGCGTACTGCGCGGTGAAGATCGGCGGGTAGTCGTCCCAGCCAGACGGGGTGTCCCGGTAGGGGATCTTGATGAAGCCCGTGTTCTCGTCGACGGCCTCGTCGTTGGCCGGGTCGTAGTACGTGTTGCCGGGGATCGCGGCGGCGACCACGTCGTCCTCCACCTGGCGCGCGACCGCATAGCCGTGCGGGATGAACAGGTCGTACTCGTAGTTCTGGCCGTGCGGCGGGCCGCACGGCTCCACCTGCAGCACACCGGTGTACCCGTGGAAGTCCGCCGCGTACAGCGGTTGCAGGGCCTGCGCCGTCGCCACGAACGACCGCGACTCCGGCGTCGCGCCCGTGATCATGTCGCGGTTGGCGTCGAGGCTCAGGCTCGTGGCACGGGTGCCGACCGTGCGCCCGTCGGGGTTGAGCGTCAGCGAGAAGTACAACCGGTGGTCCTCCAGCAGGGCCGCGGTGGCCGGGTCGTCGTCGGCCGCCAGGTCCTCGATCACCTGCAGCGCGGCGTCGGTCCCCTCCCACTCGTTGCCGTGGATGTTCGCGCTGATCCACAGCGGCGTCTTGTAGCCGGCGGCGAGGCGGGTGTCGCCCGCGGCCCGGTCGGGCGAGGTGCGGATCTCCTCGCGCCAGCGGCTCTGCTGCGCGGTCTCCCGCCGCGACTCCGGCGCCGTCACGGTCACCAGGTACAGGTCGCGGCCGGCCGTGGACCGCCCCACCACCTGCGTCGAGACACGGTCGCTCGACTCCATCAGGTCCGTCAGCCGCGGGGCGAGCTCGTCGTACCCCACGGTGCCGTTGAGGTCGGTGGCGTCGTCGTCGGCCGGGGGGAACACGGTCAGGTCGGGCTGGAAGGGGTAGGTGCGCGGCATGTCGATCGCGCCGCTCGTGTCGCCGGGGCCGTGCCCGGGCTGCTGCGCGGACCGCTGGGCGGTGCGTGCCAGCTCGGCGAACGACACGGGGCCCGCCGCCGGGACGTCCCGGTCGGGCCCTCGGCCCGGGCCGTCGGGACGGTCGTCGGCGGCCGTGGCCGTGCCGGTGAGGGTGGTCGCCGCGAGGGTGAGGGTGGCGAGCACCGCGACGGTGCGTGGGAGCTTCATGGGTCTCCTTCTCGTCGTCGGCGGCGTGGACCCCGTCGTCCCGCCCGGGCCTACGCCGCGGCGTCGCCCGCCCCCAGCATGGCGCGGGGGCACCGCTTCGGCACGGCCGGAAACAGGAAGTTCACGGGCGCGCCGCGCCGGTCACGCTTCGCCGGGGGCGTCGTCGAGCCGCGCCACGAGGCGCGCGGGAGCCACCTGGCGGTAGGCGTCCTCGACGATCCCGGCCAGCTCGCGCCAGTCGACGTCCCGGTCGAGGCGCACGCCCAGCCAGCCCCGCACGCCGACGTACGGCGGGCGGAAGAACCTCTGCGGCTCACGCTCGACCTGCTCCTCGAGCACGCCGGGAGCGGCGGCGCACCACACGGCCAGCGGGCCGCCGTGATGATGGTCGGAGTACATGACGAACGAGCGGCGCACGAACCAGGTGGGCTCGCCGTGGCTCAGCCGTTCCGTCGCCTCGGGGAGCGCGAGGCACAGCGCACGGACACGCTCCAGGGGGTCGCCGTCGTCGCCGGGCACGTCGCGACGCTAGCCCACGCCCGCGGCACCCGCCCGGTGCAATTCCCCTTGTGGTCACCGCACGGCTGGAGTCGGATGTCCCCATGACGGACCCCGACACCACCACCGAGCCCCGCCGGTCCCCCGACATGTGGGTGGACCCCGAGGACGACCCCCGCGAGCAGTGGGCCGACCCGGTCGGCGAGCTCGAGACCCACTGGTCCTACCTGCGGACCTACCGCACCACGATCGAGCTGAAGTGCGAGGGACTCGACGCCGAGCAGCTGGCCCGCCGGTCGGTGCCGCCGTCCACCCTGTCGCTGCTCGGGCTCGTGCGGCACCTGGCCAAGGTGGAGCACGCCTGGTTCCGCCGGCGGCTCCAGGGGCAGCTCGAGCTGACGCCCCTCTACGCCGACGCCCGGGACGAGGACTTCGACGGGGCCGTGGGCGACCCGGCCGTCGTCGAGGAGGCCTGGAGCACCTGGCGGCGCGAGACCCGGTCGGCCGACGCGTGGCTCGCCACGCAGGGCGACGCCGACATGGGCCGCACCGTCGCCCTCGAGAACGGCGGGAGCACGAGCGTGCGCGACATCCTGGAGCACCTGGTCGAGGAGTACGCCCGCCACGCGGGTCACGCCGACCTGCTGCGGGAGTGCATCGACGGCCGCACCGGCCAGTAGCGGTCCGCGAGAGAGCACGGACGGGACCGCACGCGGGTGCGGTCCCGTCCGAGCTTCTCTATCTCGCGACTCGCGGTTCTCTATCTCGCGGGAACGCTCGCGACCTCATCGGCCTGCTCGCGGTCCACGCGGGCGGCGCGCAGGCGGGAGACGATGACGGCCCCGAACGCGACGGCGGCCGCGGCGACGGCGATGGCGATGCGGAGCACCTGGTTCGCGTCGGCCGGCACGCTCAGCATGACGACGGCGGGCGCGATGAGCACCGACACCAGGTTCATCACCTTGATGAGCGGGTTGATGGCCGGGCCGGCGGTGTCCTTGAACGGGTCGCCCACGGTGTCGCCGATGACGGTCGCGGCGTGCGCCTCGGAGCCCTTGCCGCCGAAGGCGCCGTCCTCGACGATCTTCTTCGCGTTGTCCCACGCGCCGCCCGAGTTGGCGAGAAAGACGGCCATGAGCACGCCGGCGCCGATGGCCCCGGCGAGGAAGCCCGCCAGGGGGCCGACGCCGAGACCGAAGCCCACCGCGATGGGCGCGAACGCGGCCAGCAGGCCCGGGGTGGCGAGCTCGCGCAGCGAGTCGCGGGTGCAGATGTCCACGACGCGGCCGTACTCGGGGCGCTCGTCGAACGTCATGATCCCGGGGTGCTCCCGGAACTGGCGGCGCACCTCGAAGACGATCGCCCCGGCGGCCCGGGTCACGGCGTCGATCGCGAGGCCGGAGAAGAGGAACACCGTGGCGGCGCCCAGGATCACGCCCACCAGTGTCACCGGGGAGACGATCTCGAAGCTCAGCATCGCCGGCACCAGGCCGGCGCCCATCTCCTGGACGTCGGCGAGCGCACCCGTCACGGCGTCGGCGTAGGAGCCGAAGAGCGCGGTGGCCGCGAGGACGGCCGTGGCGATCGCGATGCCCTTGGTGATGGCCTTGGTTGTGTTCCCGACGGCGTCGAGGTCGGTGAGGATCTGCGCGGCCTCCTCGTCGACCTCGCCCGACATCTCCGCGATCCCCTGGGCGTTGTCGCTCACCGGTCCGAAGGTGTCCATCGCGACGATCACGCCGACCGTGGTGAGGAGCCCGCAGCCCGCGAGCGCCACGAGGAAGAGCGACAGCCAGATCGACCCGCCGGCGAGCAGGAAGACGCCGCAGATCGCGGCCGCGATGACGCCGGCGGTGTAGACGGCGGACTCGAAGCCGACGCCGATGCCGGACAGGACGACGGTGGCCGCGCCGGTGCGGGAGGTGGCGGCCACGTGCAGCGTCGGCTTCGACGTCGTGCCGGTGAAGTAGCCCGTGATCCACAGGATGATGCCCGCGAGGACGACGCCGATCACGACGGCGAGCGAGGCGACGACGCGCGGGTCGGCGGTGACGTCGCCCAGGTCCGCGGTGCCGGTGAGCTCCGCGAAGGACGAGGGCAGGTAGACGAACGCGGCGACGGCGGCGAGCACCGCGCCGACGACGGCCGACAGGTAGAAGCCGCGGTTGATGGCCTTGAGGCCGTTCTCGTTGCCGCGGACCCGGGTGACGAGCACGCCCATGACGGCGACGAAGGCGCCGACGGCGGTGACGATCAGCGGGAAGACGAGCCCCTGCTCGCCCATCACGGCCTTGCCGAGGATGAGCGCCGCGACGAGGGTGACGGCGTACGACTCGAAGAGGTCCGCGGCCATGCCGGCGCAGTCCCCCACGTTGTCGCCCACGTTGTCGGCGATGGTGGCGGCGTTGCGCGGGTCGTCCTCGGGGATGCCCTGCTCGACCTTGCCGACGAGGTCGGCGCCGACGTCCGCCGCCTTGGTGAAGATGCCGCCGCCCACCCGCATGAACATGGCGAGCAGCGCGGCGCCGAAGCCGAAGCCCTCGAGCACGGCCGGCGCGTCGGAACGGTAGACCAGCACGACCAGCGCGGCACCCAGCAGGCCCAGCCCCACCACGGACATGCCGACGACGCCACCGGTGCGGAACGCGATCCGCGCCCCCTCGGAGCGCCCGCCGGGGCGGGTCGCGGCGGCCGCCACGCGCACGTTGGCCCGCACGGCGAGCCACATGCCGAGGTAGCCGATCGCCGCCGAGAACCCGGCGCCGACGAGGAACGCGACGGACCGTCCCACCCGGACCCCGCCGTCGCCCGGAAGCAGGAACAGGAGCGCGAAGACCACGACCGCGAAGAGGGCGAGCGTGCGGAACTGGCGGCTGAGATACGCCGACGCGCCCTCCTGCACCGCCTTCGCGATGTCCTGCATCCCCGCGGTCCCCTCGGGGGCCGCGAGCACCTGCCGGCGCAGCGCGCCCGCGCACACGAGCGCGGCCAGCCCGATGACCCCGATGACCGCGACGATCGTGATGCTGCTGGATCCGAACGTGAGCATCCGTCCTCCTTGACGTGCTTCCTCGACCAGGCGGGGACGGCTGTGACCGTCCGTCGGCTAAGGTCCCGCCATCGCCGTTGACGGCGGGATGCGGGGAGTCTACCCACATGTGACGGGTGTCACGAACCCATGGGGGCTTGCGGCAACCTCTACACTTCCGTCACAAACCCCACCGATACCGTCCGGAACGTCAACGACGACAGAACGGAGCCATCGTGAACTCTCTGGTGCTCGCCGTCATCGGCATCGCCATGATGCTCGCCGGGTACTTCGTGTACTCGAAGTACCTCGCCCGCCGGGTCTACAAGCTCGAGGCGCAGTTCCACACCCCCGCGCACGAGCTGACCGACGGCGTGGACTACGTCCCCACGAACAAGTTCGTGCTGTGGGGCCACCACTTCACCTCGGTCGCCGGCGCCGCACCCATCGTCGGGCCCGCCGTGGCCGTCATCTGGGGCTGGCTGCCCGCCTTCCTCTGGGTCACGCTCGGCACCGTCTTCTTCGCCGGGATGCACGACATGGGCGCGCTGTGGGCGTCCGTGCGCAACCGCGGGCAGTCGATGGGGATGCTCTCCGGCCGCTACATCGGCGCGCGCGGACGGAACCTGTTCCTCGTCGTGATCTTCCTCCTGCTGCTCATGGTGGTGGCCGCCTTCGCGACGGTCATCACCAACCTGCTCATCGCGACGCCCACGTCGGTCATCCCCGTGTGGGGGGCGATCGCCGTGGCCGCCGTCATCGGCCAGATGATCTACCGCTGGAAGATGAACCTCCTGCTCACCACGGTCATCGGGGTCGTCGCGCTGTACTCGCTGATCCTCGTCGGCGACCGTTTCCCGGTGGTGCTGCCCGACTCCGTGCTCGGGATGACGCCCGCGACGTTCTGGATCGTGGCGCTCTTCCTCTACGCGGGCGTCGCCTCGCTGCTGCCCGTGTGGGTGCTGCTGCAGCCCCGCGACTACATCAACGGCGTCCAGCTGTTCATCGGCCTGGGCATCCTGTACCTGTCGGTGCTGCTGGCCAGCCCGACCGTCGTCGCCCCGGCGATCAACCACGCCGTCCCCGAGGGCACGCCCAGCATCGTGCCGCTGCTGTTCGTCACCATCGCCTGCGGCGCGATCTCCGGCTTCCACGGCATGGTGTCGTCCGGCACGTCGGCCAAGCAGCTCGACAAGGAGACCGACGGACGCTTCGTCGGCTACTTCGGCGCCGTCGGCGAGGGGCTGCTCGCGCTCGGCGCGATCATCGCGGCCACCGCCGGGTACCAGACGCTCGCCGACTGGGAGGCCGTCTACAGCGCCTTCAACGAGGGCGGCGTGTCGGCGTTCGTCGAGGGCGGCGGCGCCATCGTGAACGCCGGCCTCGGCATCCCCGCGTCGCTCTCGGCCACGATCCTCGCGACGATGGCGGTGCTGTTCGCGGCGACCACCATGGACACGGCGGTGCGGCTGCAGCGGTTCGTCGTGCAGGAGGCCGGGGAGATCCTCGGCATCAGGATCCGCAACGTCGTCGCGACCGTCGTCGTGCTGGTGTGCGGCGTCGCGCTGACGTTCAGCGCGGGCGCCGACGGCTCCGGCGGCCTGCTCATCTGGCCCCTGTTCGGCACGACGAACCAGCTGCTGGCGTCGCTGACCCTCGCGATCATCGCCGTGATCCTGCTGCGCAAGAAGCGCAACCCGATCCTCGTGCTGATCCCGCTGGTGTTCGTGCTCGTCATGTCGATCTACGCGCTGATCGTGCAGATCGGCACCTTCTACGCGGACGGCAACTGGCTGCTGCTCGCGCTGGACCTCGTCATCCTCGTCGCCTCGCTGTGGGTCGCCCTGGAGTCCGGGATCGCGATGCAGGCCGCCCGCAAGGGCGCCTTCGACCCCGAGACCGACGATCCGGTGCTCGCCGGGTCCGGCCGGCGCGACACGACGGGGTCGGACTGACGGCATGACGAGGCGCACCACCGTCACCCGCGGGTTGCGCAGCCTCTCCGCCGGGCTGCGGGAGTTCTACGAGGCGCCGTACCGGCGCACGCTCTCCCGCGCCCGGCGCGACGAGGACGACCTGTTCACGGTGGTGGTCCTCGCGGAGGCGCTCGGCGTGCCCAACCCCGCGTCCTACTACACGGTCGAGCTGCTGCCGCTCCTGGCCGACCGCGTGCACGAGTGGCACACCCGGATGGGGATGGAGCGCTCCCCGCTGGACGGCGTCTCGTGCTGCTAGACCTCGCCGCACGGCGCCGCGTGCTCTTCCTCGGCGGCAAGGGCGGCGTGGGCAAGACGTCGCTGGCGTCCGCGACGGCGCTCGCGCAGGCGCGCGCCGGGCGTCGCGTGCTCGTGGTGTCGACCGACCCGGCGCACAACCTCGGGCATCTGTGGCAGCGCCCCGTCGGGGACGACGTGGTGCGCCTGGCCGGCCCGTTCGGGCCCGGCGCCGAGCAGGGAGCGGGCGGCGTGGTGGACGGCGTCGAGATCGACCCGGCCCGCACCGCCGACGCGCACCTCGCGGCGGTGCGCCGCACGCTGCACCGCCTCACGCCGGAGCACCTGTCCCGTGAGGTGGACCGCCATCTCGACCTCGCCCGTGGTGCGCCGGGCACCCACGAGGCGGCGGTGCTGGAGCGCATCGCGAGCGCCGTCGAGGACGGTCTCCGCGACCACGACCTCGTCGTCTTCGACACCGCCCCCTCCGGGCACACCGCACGCCTGCTCGCGCTGCCGGACACCATGGGCGCCTGGACCGACGGTCTGCTGCGCCGCCGCGAGCGGTCCGAGCGGCTCGGCGCGGCCGCGCGCGTGCTGGGCGGCCAGGGTGAGGCCGAGGCGCGGCGGGACGGCGAGATCCGGCGCGTCCTGGAGGAGCGCCGCGCCCGGTTCGCCCACCTGCGGGACGTCGTCACGGACTCCGACCGGACGGCGTTCGTGGTCGTGCTCGCCGCCGAACGCCTGCCCGTGCTGGAGACCGTCGAGCTGTGCGCCCGGCTGGACGCCCTGGGCGTGCCCGTGGGCGGCCTGGTCGTCAACCGGCGCTCTCCGGCCGGCGCCGGCGAGCTCCTCGCCTCCCGCCGCGCGCAGGAGTCGCACCACCTGGGCACGCTCACGGCGGCGCTCGGGCACCTGCCCCGCGACGAGGTGCCGCTGCTGGCGGACGACGTCGTCGGCCCGGAGGCCCTCACCCGCCTCGCCGCCCATCTCGCCTGACCCGGGCCCAACGGTTCGCCGACGCCGCGCGTCACAGTGGGCAGGGACGCACAACGGGAGGGCCGATGGCGCAATGGGAGGACGAGCTCGCTGAGCTCGCACGGGAACGGGGGCGGGCCCTCGTCGGCTACGCGTACGTGCTGTGCGGGGACCAGCGGCTCGCGGAGGACCTGGTGCAGGACGCGCTGGTCAAGGTGTTCGCCCGGCTGCGCCGCGGCGCCGGGGAGCGGGCCGGCGGGGCGGGCGTGCACCCGCTGGACGGGGGCGGGACGAGCGAGGCGTACGTGCGGCGG
This sequence comes from Isoptericola peretonis, assembly GCA_023241745.1. Taxonomy (GTDB): domain Bacteria; phylum Actinomycetota; class Actinomycetes; order Actinomycetales; family Cellulomonadaceae; genus Isoptericola; species Isoptericola peretonis. The sequence goes on from JALQCY010000001.1 coordinate 900,140, forward strand.
GCGATCCTCACGCTCTTCCTCGACGAGCACCGGCGGCGCAAGCGGTGGGCGGCGGCGCGGCCGCTCGTGGCGACCGACGACCGGGTCCGCGGCGCGGCGTCGGGCGCGACGGCGCGGGCCGACGTCGCGGCCGCGCTGGGGCGGCTCGCCCCGCGCGAGCGGGCCTGCGTCGTCCTGCGCTACCTCGAGGACCTCACCGTGCCGCAGGTGGCCGACGCGCTGGGACTCGCCCAGGGCACGGTCAAGCGCTATCTGTCGGACGCCACGGCGACCCTGCGCGACGTGCTGCGGGTCAGCGACGACGGGATGACGGGCGCGCGCACGGGCATGAGCGCGGGCATGGGGCTGACGGACGAGCGGAGGGCGGCACGATGAGCACGAACCACGCGCGGGACGGCTGGGCGGACGCCCGCACCGACGAGGCCCTGCGCCGCGAGCTCGGAGCCCTGGTGGGGCTGGGCGCCAGGTCGTCCGGCCTGGACGGCGCGCTCGGCGCGGTGCGGCGGCGCGTGCGGCGGCGGCGCACGGTCAAGCAGGCGGGGATCGGCGCGACGACGCTCGCCGTCGCCGCCGGCCTCGTCCTGGGCGGGGCCGCGCTGCTGCCCGACGCACCGCAGCCGCCGCCCGGCCCTGCGAGCACCCCGACCACCACGCCGACGTCTCGCGCCGCGGACGACCCGAACGCGGTCTCCGAGCTGGTCCAGACCGGGCACCAGCCGACCTGGCTGGCCGGCACCGGACTCACCTGCGGCATGGCCGCGGAGGACGTCGCCCCGGCCGACGGGAGCACCTACCGCATGGCCCTCGTCCCGAGCGGCTCCGATCTCGGCGGGGCCGGGACGGGCAACAGCGCCAGCACGATCTCGATCACGACGCGGATCCAGGTGGACGCGTCGATGCCCGGCGACGCCGTCCTCCTCGGGCCCAGCCTGATGTGGTCGCAGGACGGGCGGGTCGTCGACCTCGGGACCGACGGGTCCGAGACCCCGGTCGACCTCGCCCCTGGGCCGCTGGAGCGCGCCGCGACCGACTCCCCGACGACGACCTGCGCCCCGGACGGGCGCGCGGAGGGCCGCACCGCGTACCCGCACCGGTTGCCCGACGGCCGCTACCAGGTACGTCCGTTCGGCGTGGCGTGGTCCGACGGCTTCACCCGGTCCACCGTGGTGGCCTCGCCCTCGTGGGTCGACGTGGACCTCGACGCCGACGGGGTGCACGTCGTCCCGCACGACCGGGGCGTCTTCGGCAGCGACGACTGCTCGGCGGCCGGGCTCGACGTCCCCGTCCCGGACCTGACGGACGTGCCGGAGCCGGCGCGCGGCACGGCCTCGACGCTGCTCGCCGCGGCGCTGGAGTGCAACGACGACACCCTGACCGCGATCGCCGAGGAAGCCGGCCGTCACGACCTCAACTGGGGCGGACGACCGCCCCGCGCGCTCCTCGGGCTGCCCCGCGCCGAGCAGGAGGAGGACGTCTACGCGATCCTCGCCCGGCTGCTCACCGGGACGACACCCTGCGTGATCGAGGCGGAGGTGGACGGCCGCGTCGAGCACGCGTACAGCTGGCCTCGCATGGGCACCGGCATGTGCGAGGCGACGGCCGAGGACTGGCAGGACGCGGTCGACGCGGGCGCGATCACCGCGCAGGAGGCGGAGGAGACGCGTGCGGGCGACCGGTCGGACTACGAGGGGTGGCGGTTGACCGTCGACGGGCACGGCGACTGGATGCAGTTCGTCGACGGGTACCTGGGGCCGCCGCGCGGCGAGTGACGCCGCCGGTGCCGCCCTACGGCGGGGCGAGGGCGGCGTGGAAAGATGACGGCCATGCCCGACGTCGTCCCCGCAGCCGCCCGCGCCCACACCGAGGACCTCGGAGCGTTCGTCTCCGCCTCGCCGTCGTCGTACCACGCCGCCGAGGAGGTGGCGCGCCGCGCGGAGGCCGCCGGCTTCGCGCGGCTGGACGAGACCGCGGCCTGGGACGTCGTGCCCGGCGGTCGCTACGTCGTCGTGCGCGACGGCTCGGCGATCGCGTTCGCGCTGCCCCCGGCGGCCGGTGCGACGACGCCCTTCACCGTCCTCGGCACGCACACCGACTCCACGGGCTTCAAGCTCAAGCCGAAGCCGACCACCGGACGCGACGGCTGGGTGCAGGCAGGCGTCGAGGTGTACGGCGGGCCGCTGCTCAACTCCTGGCTGGACCGCGAGGTCGAGCTCGCCGGCCGCCTGGTCACCGCGGACGGCGTCGAGCACCTGGTCCGCACCGGCCCGATCGCCCGCATCCCCCAGCTCGCGATCCACCTGGACCGCTCGGCGAACGAAGGCCTGACGCTCGACAAGCAGCGGCACACGCAGCCGGTCGTCGGGCTCGGCGACGTCTCGGAGGCCGACGTGCTGGCGGAGCTCGCCGCCGCGGCGGGCGACGGGGTCCAGGCCGCGGACGTGCTCGGCTACGACATCGTGCTGGCCGAGACGCAGCCGCCGCGCGCGTTCGGCATCGGCAACGCCCTGTGGGCGTCACCGCGCCTCGACAACCAGCTCTCCACGCACGCCGCGATCGCGGCCCTTCTCGACGTCGCCCCGGATGACCTCACCGGCATCGGCGTGGTGGCGGCCTTCGACCACGAGGAGATCGGCTCGGGGTCGCGCTCCGGCGCCGCGGGCCCGTTCCTGGAGGACGTGCTGCGGCGCGTCTCCGCCGGCCTCGGCGCCTCGGAGGACGAGCGGGCGCGGGCGTTCGCGGCCTCGCTGTGCGTGTCCTCCGACGTCGGGCACGCGGTGCACCCCAACTACCCGGAACGGCACGACCCTGCCAACCACCCGCACGCCGGCGGGGGCCCGATCCTGAAGATCAACGCGAACCAGCGCTACGCCACCGACGCGCACGGGGCCGCGCGGTGGCAGGCGGCGTGCGCCGCGGCCGGCGTGCCGAGCCAGGAGTTCGTCTCGAACAACACCGTGCCGTGCGGCTCCACGACCGGCCCGATCACCGCCACCCGCCTCGGCATCCGCGTGGTCGACGTCGGTGCGGCGATCCTGTCGATGCACTCCGCGCGCGAGCTCACCGCGGTCGTCGACCCCTGGTACCTGTCCCGCGCGATGCGGGCGGTCCTCGCCGGCTGAGCCCCTCGGCGGTCGGTCAGCGGAGGCCGAGCTTGCGGGTGCAGTGCGGCCACTGCCCCCAGCCGGCGCGGTCCTGCAGGATCTGCGCGCGCTTGGTCTGCTCGCCCTTGCCGTGGCGGTGCGGCAGGCCGTCGCCGCCGACGGCACGCCACGTGCGACCGGTGAACTGGTACATGCCGTAGAAGCCGTTGCCGGTGTTGGTGCGCGGGTTGCCGCCCGACTCGCAGCGGGCGAGCTGGCCCCACACGTTGCGCTTCATGATGCGGCTCGTCGAGATCCAGCCGGTCTTGCCGCCGGGCACGCGCACCTTGACGCGGTTGCTGTCGCGGCCGGTCGTGCGCGCCAGGACCGTGACCTTGGTGCCGAGGCGCACGTGCTTGACCGCCTTGGACCGCGAGCCGATGTCCTTCCGCAGCGCGACCTTCCCCTGGGTGTAGCGGGTGCCCGAGACGTCCTTGAGCCTGACGGGCGTGACGGCCTTCTTGGAGACCCAGCCCACCGTGCCGGCGGGCGTGCGGACCTGGAGGCGGTACCTGCCGCGGTCGAGGACGCGCAGCTTCGTGCCGTCGTCGGGCCGGGCGACGGTCCGGGACCGGCTGGACTGCGTCTTCGTGAGCGGCGCCTTGTTCCACTTCACCCAGCGGACGCCACCACCGGTGGTGGCGGTGCGCGCGGACTGCGTGACGGCGGACGCGGGCGCGGCGGAGGTCGGGGCCGCGGTGGCCGCGGTGGCGGCCGCCGGCACCACCACGGCGGAGGTGACGAGCGCGCCGGCGACTGCGGCCACGACGGAACGGCGGGCAATGGATCGAGGCATGCGTACCAGGGAACGATGTCACGATCGGATAACAAAGCCAGGACAGGAATGCGCACACTCCCTTCACGTGAAAGGGGTGTCATTCAGGTCTAAAACCCGATAGGTGGCATCTTCCTCCCCGATACGTCTATGGCAGGACATGCCGGTCTGCTCCCCGGGCACCGGCACCCGGCGTCTCGCCGGGCGGGCCGCCGCGCGGTGCGAGACTGTGGCCCGTGCCCGCCGACCCCGCCCTCGCGCGCGAGCAGCACCCGCTGCTCGACGTGCTGACCGCGCACGGCGCGCGGGCCGACCGGCTCACGCACGTCCGTACCTTTCCCGCACGCGCGGGCGTCACGGCGGACTGGCCGGCCTGGGCCGACCCGGCGGTGGTCTCGGGCTACCGCGGCCTCGGCGTCGAGCGGCCGTGGGCCCATCAGGTCGAGGCCGCCGACGCCGCCTGGCACGGGCGCCACGTCGCCCTCGCGACGTCGACCGGCTCAGGCAAGTCGCTCGCGTTCTGGCTGCCCGCGCTGACGGCGGTCGGCGGGCCCGAGCCCGCGACGGTGCTGTACCTCTCCCCGACCAAGGCGCTGGCGGCCGACCAGCTCGCCGGTCTCGAACGGCTCGTCGGGTCCATGCCCCGGGCGGCCGGGGCGCGGGCGCTCCCCCGGGTCGCGACGTGCGACGGCGACACGCCCACCGACGAGCGCCGCTGGGTGACCGAGCATGCCGACGTCGTGCTCACCAACCCCGACTTCCTGCACTTCTCGATGCTGCCGGGCCACCGCCGGTGGGCGCGCCTGCTGCGCGGGCTGCGCTACGTCGTCGTCGACGAGGGCCACGCGTACCGCGGCGTCTTCGGCGCCCACGTCTCCCTGGTGCTGCGCCGGCTCGTCCGGCTGGCCGCCCACTACCGCCCGTCGGACCGGCTCGCGCCCGCGACGGGCAGCGGGCCCACGGGCCCGGTGTTCGTCGTCGCCAGCGCGACGACGGCCGAGCCGGCGGTCAGCACCGCCCGCCTCGTCGGCGTGCCGCCCGAGGAGGTCGTGGCGGTCACGGCCGACTCGTCGCCCGCAGGCCGGCGCACGTTCGCGCTGTGGCAGCCGCCCGAGGTGGCGGGGTTCGAGCGGTCGCGCGCGGCGGCGGGCGAGGCGCCGACGCACGACGACGACCCCTGGGCCCTGCCGGACCCGCTCGATCCGTCCCACACCGAGCAGGAGTCGGAGCCGGTGCTCACGACGCGCGGCGCCGCCGACCACCCGCGCCGGTCGGCGACGGCGGAGGCCGCGGACCTGCTCGCCGACCTCACCGCCCACGGGGCCCGCACCCTCGCCTTCACGCGGTCGCGCCGCGGCGCCGAGTCGGTGGCGCAGCAGGCACGCGACCATCTGCGCCCGGTCGCCGCGGGGCTCGACGCCAGGGTCGCGAGCTACCGGGGCGGCTACCTGCCGGAGGAGCGCCGCGCCCTGGAGCAGGCGCTGCGCACCGGCGAGCTGCGGGGGCTGGCCACCACCAACGCGCTCGAGCTGGGTGTCGACATCTCCGGGCTCGACGCCGTGCTGGTGGCCGGTTGGCCGGGTACCCGCGTCTCCCTGTGGCAGCAGGCGGGTCGGGCCGGTCGGGCCGGAGCCGAGGGCCTGGTCGCGTTCGTCGCCCGCGAGGACCCGCTCGACACGTACCTCGTCACCCATCCCGAGGCGGTGTTCGACGCCGCCCTCGAGGCCACCGTCTTCGACCCGGGAAATCCTCACGTGCTGGCCCCGCAGCTTTGCGCCGCGGCGCAGGAGGTGCCGCTGCGGGCCGAGGACCTGCCGGCGTTCGGCGACCCTCGGGCCGTGCGCGAGGTGCTCGACGTGCTGGTGGCCCGCGGGGCGCTGCGGCGCCGGCCCTCCGGCTGGTACTGGACCCACGCGCAGCCCGCCTCCGGCATGGCGGACCTGCGGGGCACGGGCGGCAGGCCGGTGCGGGTGGTCGAGGCGACGACCGGGCGGCTGCTCGGCACCGTCGACGCAGGGTCCGCGGACGGGCAGGTGCACGACGGCGCGGTGTACGTGCACCAGGGAGCGACGTTCGTCGTGGACCACCTGGACCTGGCGGACCACGTCGCGCTCGTGGTCCGCAAGGACGTCGAGCACGGCACCTGGTCGCACGAGGTCATGGAGATCGCGATCGACGACGACGGGCACCGGCCGGTCGAGGAGCGCGAGTGGGGACCGGTCCGGTGGGGCCTCGGACCGGTCGAGGTGACCAGCCAGGTGGTGAGCTTCCAGCGCCGCCGCCTGCCCGACATGCAGGTGCTCGGCACCGAGCCCCTCGACCTGCCGTCGCGCACCCTCGCCACGACCGCCGTCTGGTGGTCGGTGCCGGAGTTCGTGCTGCGGGCGGCGGGGGTCTCGGCCGACGAGACCCCGGGCGCCCTGCACGCCGCCGAGCACGCGTCGATCGGGCTGCTGCCCCTTCTCGCCACGTGCGACCGGTGGGACCTGGGCGGGGTGTCCACCGAGGTGCACGCCGACACGGGCGAGGCGACCGTCTTCGTGTACGACGCGTACCCGGGCGGCGCCGGGTTCGCGGAGCGGGGGTACGAGCTCGGCGCCCGCTGGCTGCGTGCCACGCGCGACGCGATCGCCGCCTGCACCTGCGCGGAGGGCTGCCCGGCGTGCGTCCAGTCGCCCAAGTGCGGCAGCGACAACGCGCCCCTCGACAAGTCCGCGGCCCTGCGCTTGTTGGATGCCGTGCTGAGCCACGCGCCGGCGGAACCTACGATCGTGAGGTGACTATCCAGACCGACCTCGCCGAACGACGCCGTTCCCGCGAGGAGACACGCGTCGACCCCGCCAACTCCCGCTCGTGGCTGCTGCTGTCCGCCCTGCGCGACGACACGTTCGACGCCGCACAGCTCTCCCGCGCCGACCAGGTCATCCTCGACTGCGAGGACGCGGTCGACGACAGCCGCAAGGACGAGGCACGCAAGAAGGTGCTCGACTGGTTCGCACAGGGCGGGCGCGCCTGGGTCCGTATCAACGAGCGCGGCTCGCAGGCCTGGGCCGACGACGTGCGCGCGCTGCGGGACACCGAGGGCCTGTGCGGCGTCATGCTCGCCAAGACGGAGTCGCCCGACCAGGTGATCGACACCGCCCAGCGGCTCGGCGGCAGCGTACCGGTGATCCCGCTGGTGGAGTCGGCGCTGGGCATCGAGGACGCCGTGAGCATCGCGCGCGCCCCGGGAGCCTTCCGCCTGGCGTTCGGGTCCGGCGACTACCGCCGGGACACCGGCACCGCCAACGAGTCGCTCGCGATGGCGTACCCCCGCTCGCGCCTCGTCACCGCCAGCCGCATCGGCGGCCTCCCAGGGCCGATCGACGGACCCACTGTCGGCACGAGCCACGCGCTGCTGCGCGAGCAGTCGGCGGACGGCGTGGCCCTCGGCCTCACCGGCAAGCTGTGCCTGGACCTCGAGACGCCCGCGGTCATCAACGAGTCGTTCAGTCCGTCGAGCGCCGACGTCGCATGGGCGGTCGACTTCCTGGCCGACTTCGAGGCGTCCGGCTCCGTGATCCGCGACGGTTCGGACAAGCCCCGCCTGGCCCGCGCCCGCAAGATCACCGAGCGCGCTGCGCTGTTCCACGTCAACCCCTCCTGAGGTCGTCCGCCGGGCCGGGGCCTGCGGGTCTCGGCCCGGCGCGGGCTCCCGCCGTCGCGTCGCCGAGCCACCCCGCCCACGGGCCGGCGTCCGGTCCGACGGCCGCCCTCGACGCGCGCACCCCGAGGGTCCCGCCGTCCTCCGGGACGCACGCGACCACCTCGGCGCCGTTGCGGCGCACGGCCTCGGCCGCCGTCGCGCACGGGTCGGCGCCCTGTCGCCAGGCGGTCGCCCCGGCGAGAGCGCCCAGGTCGGCCGCGGCCTGCGCCGAGCCCCGCGCGCGCTGTGCGGACCCCAACGTGCCGACGGCGAGCGCCAGCAGCACGACCACCGCCGCCAGCGCGAGCACGACGACGGTCCCCGCGCCGCGCTCGCCACTCCTCACCGGCGCCCCGCCGTCACCGTTCACGGCTCCACCCACGCCGTCGCGTCGCCGGACGCCCGCACGGGGGCCGCGGCGAACCACCCACCGACGACCGGCCGGGTGACCGTGACCCGTACCCACGCGCCGTCCCGGGCGACGCTGAGCTCGACGCCGTCGCCGCCCACCTGCGCGACCGCCTGCCGCGCGGCCGCGTCGTCCTCCCCGATCGCGTAGGCGCGCGCCCCGGCCCGGGCCGCGTCCAGGGCACGCATCTGTGCCGTGGACGCGGCCGCGAGGCTGAGCACCGCGACCAGCAGGAGCACCACGACGGGCAGCCCGACGGCGAGCTCGGCCGTGACCGCACCCCGCTCCCCGGAGGCCTGTCGCGCACGGGCGGACCCGCTGCTGCGGTGCGCGGCCATCAGATCGACAGCGCCGAGCTGATGATGCCCTCTAGCAGCCCCTTCACGGTGCCGCTCTTGAGCACCGCGATGAGCAGTCCCGCGAACCCGACGGCCGCCACGGTGGCCACCGCGTACTCCGCGGTCGCCAGACCCGCCTCCGGGTCCGGTCGCGCCGAGCCCTGCTCCGCCGGGTCCTGTCGTTCGGCGCCCGGACCGGTCGGGGTGTCGTCCGGCTCGCGGCCCTCGTCGTCGTTCCTCATGTCTCCTCCGTGATCTCCTCGATGGCCGGCACCGGGACCGGTGCCGGTCGTGACGCACCCACCCGGTCGGGCGGGCGATGCCGGGCGACGCCCGGGTTCTGGGCCGGGTCTGCTCACCCGGACAGCAGGTCGATGCCCAGCGCGAGCAGCACGGGCACCAGGCCGACCAGCACGAACGCGGGCAGGAAGCAGGCGCCGAGCGGCAGCACCAGCCGCACCGCCAGCCGGGCCGCCGCGGTGCGTGCTGCCGCGCGCCGCGCGCGCAAGAGCTCCTCTCCCGCCGCCCGCAGCGCGCCGGAGGGGGACGCGCCGTCGGTCCACGCGCCGCGCAGTGCCCTGTGCACGGGTCGGAGACGGTCGGGCGCGTGCCGCCACGCGCCGTCCCAGTCCGCCCCGAGCCGGAGGGCGTCGGCCGCGGCTCGCAGCTCCACGCCGGTCGACGGCGCGCCGGCGGCCAGGTCCAGCGCGGCGCCGGTCGCCTCCAGGGCGCGGGGGACGCCGGCACCGGAGCGCAGGGCGGCACCCAACAGCTCGAGCACCACGGGCACCTCCACCGGCTCGCCGGCGCGACCGTGCTCGGGCCCCGCGGGCCGTCGGTCGGTCGCCAGCCGGGCCGTCCTCCGCACCGCGGCGGCCCGCGCGGACCACCACGGCAGCCCGGCGAGAAGCACCGCCACCACGACCGCGACGACGGCAGCGGGGCTACCGCCCGTCAGCGGTTCGCCGGTCATGCCACCGCCTCCCCCGCCGCCCGTGCCGTCGCCACGAGCCGGCCCGTCCACGCCCGCCCCGCCGCCAGGAGCACCAGGCCGAGGCACACCGCGGCGGTGCCCGCGCCCCCGTCCAACGCCGTGCCCAACGGGTCGGCCCCCAGCACCCAGCCGAGCAGCACGCCCAGCAGCGGCAGCCACATCAGCACCCGGGCCGTCGCCCGGGGTCCGGCCAGCGACGCGTCCCGTTCCCCGCGCGCCTCCGCCTCGGCCGCCAGCGCGCCGGCGACGGCGTCCAGCACCGCCCCGAGCGGGGCGCCGACGTCGCGCGCGAGGACGGCCGCCGCGACCACCGACCTGGCATGGCCGGAGCCGCCGACCAGCGGCGCCAGCGTCGCGACCTCGGGCACCCCGGTGGCGTCCACCGGCACCCCGAGCGCCCGCGACCACGCCGCGGCGGGAGGGGCGCCCGCGCGCAGCAGCGCCACGACCTGCGCGACGGCGACCTGTACGGCCTCGGCCCCCGCCGTCCTGTCCCGCCTGCGGCTCAGCCGCCCGAGCCGCCCCCCTCGTCGCTGGAGGCCGTCACCTCGGACGAGCTCCTTCGCACGCCGGCCGCCGCGCGTCAGGACGAGCCACACGGCCGGCGTCACCCAGGCGCCCGCGACCAGCGCGTGCCCGTACTCGGACGCGACCCCGCTCATGCGGCCCACCGGCCGTCCAGCTCGCCCCACGCGCCGTCGGCGACGGGATCGGCGCCCGGCGACCACGACCCGGCACGTCGCACGGTGAGGCGGCCGTCCTCGGCCCGGTCGACGAGCCCGATCTCGGCGAGGTGACGGCGCCCGCCCCTGCGGCGCAGGTGCAGCACCACGTCCAGCGCGGCGGCGGCCTGGGCGGCGACCGCGTCCCGGGGCATCCCGGCCAGGGCCGCGAGCGCCTCGAGCCGCGCCGGGACGTGCTCGACGGCGTTGGCGTGCACGGTCGCCATGCCACCGTCGTGACCCGTGTTCATCGCGAGGAGCAGCTCCCGCACCTCGGCGCCGCGGCACTCGCCCACGACGATGCGGTCGGGCCGCATGCGCAGCGCGCCGCGCACCAGGTCGGTGAGCGTCACCTCGCCGACGCCCTCGACGTTGGGGCGCCGGGCAGCGAGGGAGACCACGTGCGCATGCTGCGGCGCCAGCTCGCGGGCCTCCTCGACCACGAGCACCCGCTCGTCGGGCGGCACGAGCGACAGCAGGGCGGCGAGCAGCGTCGTCTTGCCGGTGCCGGTGCCGCCGGTCACCAGCAGGTTGGCGCGCCCGGTCACCAGCCCGCGCAGCACGCCCTGCCACTGCGCGGGCAGGGCTCCGCCCGCCGTCAGGGACGACAGGGAGTGCGCCGCCTGGCGCAGCACCCGGAGCGCGATCACCGCGCCCGCGGGCGCCACGGGCTCGACGACGGCGTGCAGGCGCGTCCCGTCGGGCATGCGCGCGTCGACCGTGGGCGCGGCGTCGTCGAGCCGCTGCCCGGCCACTGCCGCCATCCGCACGGCCAGCGCCCGCACGGCCTCGGGCGTCCCGAGGTCCAGCCCGACGCGCCGCAGCCCGTCGCCGCGGTCCACCCACACGTCGTGCGGGCCGTTCACCAGCACGTCGGTGACGTCGGGGGTGTCGAGCAGGTCCTGCAGCGGGCCGGCTCCCGTGAGCTCCGCGCGGGCGGCTCGGGCGAGGTCCGTGAGCGCCGCGGAGCCGAAGACCCGCCCGGTCGCCCGCAGGGCGTCGCGGACGGCCGTGTCGTCGAGAGCGGTCCCGGCGGCGCCCACGTGGGCTCGCACGTCGTCGAGCAGTGCCCGGTCCACGAGCGGGCGGGCGGCGGTCACGGCGCACCGGCCAGGACGCCGACGAGCGCACCCACGGCACGCCCCAGCGGCGTCCGCCTGCCGACGGGCGGCCCGTCGCCCCGGTCCGTCGCGGCGGCGAGCCGAGGGTCCCACCGGGGCGACGCCACCACCCGCAGCCCGAGGGCGTCCTCCAGGGTCGCCACGTCGATCCGGCCGGGGGCGGGACGCCGGGCGACGAGCCACGGCTCCGTCGCGCCGAGGTCGGCGAGCGCGGCGCGGACGGCGAGCGCCCCGGCGACGCCGGTCGCCGTGCACGGGGTCACGAGCAGGACCACGTCGGCCGCGGCGACGAGCATCCGGGAGGCCGCGGTCCAGGCTCCGGGGCAGGGCAGGTCGAGCACCACCGTCTCGCCGGCGCGCAGCAGCCCGGTGCAGACGTCCACGACGACGGCGTCGTCGGGGCGTTCGGGCCCCAGTCTCGTGCCGGAGAGCACCGGCACGGAGCGCCAGCGCGGCAACGCGGCGACCAGGCCGAGGCCGTCGACGTCGCCGCGGGCGGCGGCGAGCTCGGGCCACCGGGCGCCGGGCTCGTCCTCGATGCCGAGCAGCACGTCGACCCCCGGTCCGGGCAGGTCGAGGTCGATGAGCACCGCCCCCTCGCCCGAGCGTCGCAGGCCCTGGGCCAGCGCCGCGGCGAGGGTGCTCACCCCGGCGCCGCCGCACGCGCCCACGACGGCGATCGTCCGGCGGTCGCGACCTGGCGCACGAGCGCCCGGGCCGGCCTGCAGCCAGGGCACCCGCTGGGCGGGCGGCACGGGTGGCTCGGCGGCGGGCGCCGAGGGGATGGCCGCCGGGCGGGCCAGCGTGCTGGTGGGTGCGTCGTCCATGCGCCCAGGCTGGGGCGCCCGGAGGTCGCCCCGGTCCACCCGGAGGTGATCTGTGGACGGACTCCGCCTGGGGGCGGCGTCCCGGAGTCGTCAGGCCACGGGCGCGACCTCGGGCACGATGTCGTCGCCCTGCCGCGATCGTTCCCGTTCGGCCCGCAGGGCCGGCACGAACCACAGCACGCCGAGCACGCTGAACCCACCGGCGAGCACCATGGCGACGGGGGTGGAGGTCGCCTGCGCCACCCAGCCGAGCGTGGGCGACGCCACGGCGTAGGTCGCGAAGCCCACCATGGACGCCAGTGACAGCACCGTGGACCGGTTGTCCCGCTGCGCCTCGCGGTGCAGCAGCGCGTTGTAGCCGGGGCCGGAGCTGCCGTGCAGCCCGTAGGTGACGAGGTAGGCGACGATCAGCATCGCCGGGCCCGCGGCAAGCCCCATCCACACCGCGCCGAGGCCGTTGAGGACGCGCGCCGCCATCGCCGTGCGGGCCACCCCGAACCGCCGGGACGCGACGCCGCACAAGGCCGCGCCGAGCGCGAACGCCCCCCAGCCGACCGAGGCGACCGGGCCCATGACGGCGCCCGCCTGCGCCTCGCCGCCGAGCATCTCCGCCAGCCGGATGGGCTGCAGGGACTCGAACACCACCATGGCCGTCGAGGCGAAGACCTCGACGAGCAGGAGGCCGCGCAGCACGCGGTTGTCCCGGGCGAGCCGCAAGCCGGACGCGATGACCGCCGGTACCTGCCGGGCGGAGCCGAGCGTGGAACGGAACGCCGCCCGCCACCGACGACGCACCACGGGGCCAGCACCTCCGGCGGACCCGTCGGCCACCGGCCGGCGCGGTGCCTCGCGCACGAGCAGCGCGACCATCACCAGGTGCACGACGGCCAGGACCGCGTACGCCGCGTACGGGAGGGTCAGCGCCGACCAGGTGTCGATCGGGTGCCACCAGACGAGCCCGCCGGACACCAGCGCGCCGGCCGCGATGGACACCCCGAGCACGGTGCCCTGGTGTGCGAGCGTGCGGTCGACGTCGACCCCCGGCTGCTCGGCGTGCACCGCGTCCACGAACCACGCCTCGAGCGGCCCGGAGTCCAGCGCCCGGAACAGGCCCATGAGCGCGGCCGCGACGACGAACGCCCACACGGACTGGGCCAGCAGGAACGTCGTGGCGGCGAGGACCTGCACCACGGCGGACGCGATGAGCATCGGCCTGCGCCCGACGGCGTCCGCGGTGCCGCCCGTGGGCAGCTCCAGCGCGAAGACCACCAGCCCGGTGACCGACGCGAGCGTGAGGGTCTGGGTCACGCTCAGCCCGCGCTCGATCGGCAGCAGCGTGGTGGCCGCGATGACCAGGCCCACCGGGAACCAGCGGGTCGCGGAGAGCAGCAGGAAGACGCGCCTGGGGGTCATGACCGGTCCTCGTCGCGGGTATCGGCGGCGTCGTCGCCGGAGGTGCCGTCGGGGACGTCGTCGGCGTCGAGCGGGAACATGAACCGCCACAGGTGCAGGCGCCGGGCCCGGGGGTCGCCGGTGCTGATGCGGAGGTACTTGTTCACCACGGCCTCCAGCTCCTCCTCCATGGCTCGCGCCTGCTCCGGCGTGACGTCCACCCAGGTGTCGGTCATCCCCGAGACGGCGGTCCACTCCTTCGGCCAGCTGTCCGCGACGTCGAGCCAGTGGGCGTAGTTCGTGTCGAACTGGCGGTGGTAGTCGCGCACCAGCCAGCCGAGGGCGGTCTGGGCGTCCTCGTCGCCGCCGAAGTCGGCGTCGCTCCAGCCGTGGCTCTCCGTGGCCGCCCGCCAGAGCCGCTCCTTGCCGCGACCGTCGCCGGTGTCGACGACGAGGCCGACCGACTCCAGCTTCCGGAGGTGGTAGCTGGTGGCGCCGGTGTTGGTGGACAGCTCGGCCGCGAGCGCCGTGGCCGACGCCGGCCCTTCTCGGCGGAGGGCCCCGAGCAGGCGGGACCGCAGCGGGTGCGCGAGCACCTTGGCCGCCTCGGCGGTGAGCTCGAGGTGGGTGTACGGGCGCTCCGGGGTCGGCTCCATGCGTGCACAATAAGCATGCACACTGACTGTGCACAAGATCTGTGCAGAGTTCTCGTGCATGGACGGGCCCGACCCCGTCCGCCTGGGCCCGGATAGGCTCTCGCTCGTGACCGATCAGGGACGAGGCCCGCGCGAGACGTCGCCGACGGCGGCTTCCCGGGCGCGGGTGGCCGCGTTCTTCGACCTCGACAAGACGATCATCGCGACCAGCTCGTCGGCGGCCTTCTCCAAGCCGTTCTACGCCGGGGGCCTCATCACCCGGGGGGACGTGCTGCGCTCCGCGTACGCGCACCTCCTCTTCTACGCGGGCAACGCCGACGCGGACCAGACCGAGCGGATGCGCAAGCACCTGTCGGAGCTGGCCACCGGGTGGGAGGTGAGCAAGGTGCAGCAGATCGTCGCCGAGACGGTCCACGAGCTCATCGACCCGTACGTCTACGCCGAGGCCGTCGACCTCATCGCCGAGCACCACGAGCTCGGGCACGACGTCGTCATCGTCTCCGCGTCCGGTGCCGAGCTGGTCGAGCCGATCGCCACCGTGCTCGGCGCCGACCACGTGATCGCCACCCGCATGGCGGTCGACGACGGCCGGTACACCGGGGAGATCGAGTTCTACGCCTACGGAGAGCAGAAGGCAGGGGCGCTGAGGGAGCTCGCCGCCGCGCGGGGGTACGACCTCGAGCGCAGCTATGCGTACTCCGACTCGGTCACGGACGCCCCGATGCTGGGCGCCGTCGGGCACGCGTTCGCCGTCAACCCCGACAAGACGCTGCGTCGCGTGGCCGCCGAGAGCGGGTGGGGCGTGCTCACGTTCTCGCGCCCGGTGGCCCTGCGCTCCGCGATCCGCCCGCCCGCCGTCGCGCTCGCCGCGGGCGGTCTCGCCGTCGCCGGGGTGACGGCCTGGCTGCTGCGGCGTTGGTGGACGAGACGCCGCCGGTGACCGCTTGCGCTGCCGCGCCCGGGGGCGTTCCATGGAATGACGACAGCCGGACGCGGGACCCACGCACAGGAAGTCCCCGATTGAGGACACACTCGGCGGGAACGATCCCGTTCAGTGATCACACCACGCGCCTGCTACCCGCGGCCGGGCTGGCGAGGACGGCGCTCGGACGGCACGTCTCCCGGGCGCCGTGCTCGTGTCCCCGTGCTCAGCCGCCGGGGCGACCGCGCCACTCCTCGGCGAGCATCCCGTACGTGTAGCCGTCCACCCAGCCGAGCTCCGCGTGCCACGAGTCGCCGACACCGTGCTGCTCGCGCCGCAAGCCGAGCTTCTCCATGACCCGCCACGACGCCGTGTTCGCGGCGAA
This sequence comes from Isoptericola peretonis, assembly GCA_023241745.1. Classification (GTDB taxonomy): domain Bacteria; phylum Actinomycetota; class Actinomycetes; order Actinomycetales; family Cellulomonadaceae; genus Isoptericola; species Isoptericola peretonis. The sequence goes on from JALQCY010000001.1 coordinate 915,506, forward strand.
GCACCCCGCCGTGACCCGGTGGAGCCCGAGCTCGGCGAACGCGAGCTCGAGGAGCGCGCCCGCGATCGCCGTCGCGTACCCGCGTCCCGCGTGGGCCGGGTCGACCAGGTAGCCGATCGACGCCTCGGCTCCGCGCCAGGCGTCCCCCTGGGTCTGCCCCATGGCGTCGCGCACCCACAGCGAGCCCGTCCCCACGACGACGCCGTCGAGGTCGGCGAGGCCCGAGTGGGAGTGCGGGTCGTCCGTCGAGAGCCACGCGCTCCGGAACGCGTCGGGATCCACCTCCGTGCGCAACAGCCATCGCGTCACCTCCGGCCGGTTGCGCCAGGCGAGCACCTGGTCCAGGCCGTCGGGCGTCGGAGGCCGCAGCACGAGCGGTCCGGCCGGCCGTGGCCACGTCACCCCGGAGATCATCATGGACGGCATCGCATCAGTCCCGGACAGCGACCGTCCAGGCGTTTTCGCGCCACGCCGACCTTGCACGCCGTCGCCCTCCCAGCGATGCGGCTGCCTCAGCAGCGGGACGCTTCGGCCGCCGCAGGGCCGTCCGACGGCGCTTTTGCGAGGAGTGCGGCCAAACTGTGGGACGGCGTGACCCCGGTCACCCCCGAGGTCTAGACTCCCGACGGCGAGGCCCCGCGGGGCCCGTCGTCCCCGGACGCGACCGCGTCGCGCCCGCGGGGACCGCACCAGCGACGATGCGCAACCGGAGGTAAGCGTGCCAGAGAACGAGACCACCGCCCCCAGCCTCGAGAACCTGCTGCACGAGACGCGAGCGTTCCCGCCCAGCCCCGCGTTCGCCGCGCAGGCCAACGCCCAGCCGGAGCTGTACGAGGCGGCCGAGGCCGACCGGCTCGAGTTCTGGGCCCAGCAGGCGCGGGAGCTGGTCACCTGGTCCACGCCCTTCACCCAGACGCTCGACTGGTCCGGCGCCCCGGTGGCGAAGTGGTTCGCCGACGGGAAGCTCAACGCCGCCTACAACGCGGTGGACCGGCACGTCGAGGCCGGGCTCGGCGACCGGGTCGCCCTGCACTTCGAGGGAGAGCCGGGTGACACGCGCACGGTCACCTACGCCGACCTCCAGCAGGAGGTCTCCCGCGCCGCCAACGCGCTCACCTCGCTCGGAGTCGAGAAGGGCGACCGGGTCGTCATCTACCTGCCGATGCTGGTCGAGTCGGTCGTCGCGATGCTCGCGTGCGCCCGCATCGGCGCCCCGCACTCCGTCGTCTTCGGCGGCTTCTCCGCCGACGCGCTGCGCAGCCGGATCGCGGACGCCGAGGCCAAGCTGGTGGTCACCGCCGACGGCGGCTACCGCCGCGGTGCGCCGTCGGCCCTCAAGCCCGCCGTCGACGAGGCCATCGCGCCGAAGGACGGCGAGCCCGCGACGACGGTCGAGCACGTCCTCGTCGTCCGGCGCACCGGCCAGGACGTCGCGTGGACCGAGGGCCGTGACGTCTGGTGGCACGAGGCCCTGGAGGCGGCCGACACGTTCCACGAGCCGGTGGCCGTGGACGCGGAGCACCCGCTGTTCATCCTGTACACGTCGGGCACCACCGGGAAGCCGAAGGGCATCCTGCACACCACTGGCGGCTACCTCACACAGGCGGCGTACACGCACAAGAACGTCTTCGACCTCAAGGCGGAGACCGACGTCTACTGGTGCACCGCCGACATCGGCTGGGTCACGGGGCACACGTACGTCGTCTACGGGCCGCTGACCAACGGCGCCACGCAGGTGCTGTACGAGGGCACACCCGACACCCCGCACCGCGGCCGCTGGTGGGAGCTCGTCGAGAAGTACAAGGTCTCGATCCTCTACACCGCGCCCACCGCGATCCGCACGTGCATGAAGTGGGGCGAGGACATCCCGGCGGGCTTCGACCTGTCCAGCCTGCGGGTGCTCGGGTCGGTGGGCGAGCCCATCAACCCCGAGGCGTGGATGTGGTATCGCCGCGTCATCGGCGGCGACACCGCCCCCATCGTCGACACCTGGTGGCAGACCGAGACCGGCGCGATCATGATCAGCCCGCTGCCCGGCGTCACCGCCACCAAGCCCGGCTCCGCGCAGGTCGCGCTGCCCGGCATCGTGGCCGACGTCGTGGACGACGAGGCGCACTCGGTGCCCGACGGTGGCGGCGGGTACCTCGTGCTGTCGGAGCCGTGGCCCGCGATGCTGCGCGGCATCTGGGGCGACCTGCAGCGCTTCAAGGACACCTACTGGTCGCGGTTCGAGGGCCTGTACTTCGCGGGCGACGGTGCCAAGAAGGACGAGGACGGCGACATCTGGCTGCTCGGCCGCGTGGACGACGTCATGAACGTCTCCGGCCACCGCCTGTCCACCACGGAGATCGAGTCCGCGCTCGTGTCGCACGACATCGTGGCGGAGGCCGCCGTCGTGGGTGCCAACGACGAGACGACCGGCCAGGCCGTCGTCGCCTTCGTCATCCTGCGCGGCGAGCACGCCGACCGCGGCGCCACGCCCGAGGGCGCCGCCCAGGTCCAGGAGGAGCTGCGGGCGCACGTCGCCAAGGAGATCGGCCCGATCGCCAAGCCTCGCCGCATCCTCGTCGTGGCGGAGCTGCCCAAGACCCGGTCCGGCAAGATCATGCGCCGCCTGCTGCGCGACGTCGCCGAGAACCGCACCGTGGGAGACGCGACCACGCTCGCCGACTCCTCGGTGATGGACCTCATCGCCGCCGGCCTCTCGTCCGCCAAGCCGGGCAGCGAGGACTGACGCCGCCCGACCGACGCCGCCGGTCCCCGCCTCCCGCTCCCGGGTGCGCGGGGACCGGCCGCGTCAGGGTCGCCACACCCTCGTCGCTTAAGCGATTCAGCATCGCGAGGAGGACGCCCGTCTCGACCAGGCTGGGACCGCACGCGCAGCGCGTGCCGAGTCGCACGAGAGACGAGGACGTCCCGACATGCAGCACTCCCCCGCTCCCCCCGGCCCCGACGGCGCGCCCGAGGCCACCGCACCACGCATGACACGCCGGGCCGTCACCGCGGCGGCCACCGCCGCCGCGCTCGTCGCCGGTGCGGCGGCCGCGTTCGTCGCGACGGCGCCCGACGCCCGCGCGGACGCCCCGCCCGGCATCCACGTCGCCGACGGCCGGGTGGTGGAGGCCGACGGCACCGACCTCGTGCTGCGCGGCGTCAACCACGCGCACACCTGGTACACCCACACCACCGGCTCGTTCGCCGACATCAAGGCCGCGGGCGCCAACTCCGTCCGCGTCGTCCTGTCCAGCGGTGACCAGTGGACCCGCAACACCCCCGAGGACGTCGCCGACGTCGTCGACCTCTGCGAGGAGAACCGGCTGGTCTGCATCCTCGAGGTGCACGACACCACGGGCTACGGCGACACGTCCGCCCCCGACGCCGCCACCCTCGACCAGGCGGTCGACTACTGGGAGTCGCTCTACCCGACGCTCGCGGGCACCGAGGACTACGTCATGGTGAACATCGGCAACGAGCCGATGGGCAACGACGACGCCACCAACGCGACGTGGGCGGACGCGACGTCCGACGCCATCGTGCGCCTGCGCGACATCGGGTACGAGCACGCGCTCGTCGTCGACGCGCCCAACTGGGGCCAGGACTGGAAGAACTACATGCGCCCCGCGGCGGCGGGCGTGTTCGCCTCGGACCCCGATGCGAACACGATCTTCTCCATCCACATGTACAGCGTGTACAACCAGCACCAGACGGTGACGGACTACCTCGAGTTCTTCACCGGGGCCGGGCTGCCGATCATCGTCGGCGAGTTCGGCTGGCAGCAGACGCCCGCCGACGTCGACGAGGACTGGGTGCTGTCCGAGGCCGAGCGCCTGGGCCTGGGCTGGCTCGCCTGGTCCTGGAGCGGCAACACGGACCCGTACCTCGACCTGGTGCTGGAGTTCGACGCGGCGAACCCGAGCGCGTGGGGCACGCGCATCATCGACGGCCCCGACGGCCTGCGCGACACCGCGGTCGAGGCGTCGTGGTTCGGCGAGGGCGGCGAGCCCACCGACCCGCCGACCGACCCGCCGACGGAGGAGGAGTGCACCGCCGTCGTCCGGGTGGTCGGGTCCTGGCCGGGCGGCTGGCAGGGCGAGCTGACCGTGACGGCCGGGGACGCCGCCGTCGACGGCTGGGACGCCACCTTCACCCTGCCCGAGGGCTCCTCGGTCACCCAGGCCTGGGGCGGCGAGACGACGACGGGCGCGGACGGCGTGCACGTGACGAACGCGGCCTGGAACGGCACGCTCGCCGCCGGCGCCTCCGCGACCGCGGGCTTCATCGGCTCCGGGACCGCCCCCGCCCCGGCCCCCGCGGCCACCTGCAGCGCCGGCTGACCGGGCCGAGGTCGTCCGGCTCTCCGCGAGACGGCGGTCAGACCACTGACTCGCGGAGAACCGGACCACCTCGGCGAGAATGGGGGTGTGCCCACCTCGCCCGCCCTGTCCTTCGAACCCCTCGACCCCGCCGCGCAGGACGCGGTCCGCGCCCTGGCCGCCGCGGCGGCGGAGCACGACGGCGTCGCCCCGCTGTCCGAGCAGCCGCTGCTGCGCCTCGGCACCGACGCCGACTGGCTGACCCACGTCGTGGCCCGCGACGAGCACGGCGCGGCGATCGGCTACCTGCAGGTGGACCGCGGCGGCGAGGTCGCCGGCGCGGAGTTCGTCGTGCACCCGGAGCACCGGCGCCGCGGCACCGGCAGCGTGCTGCTGCGCACGGCGGAACGGGACGCCCGCCTGCCGATGTTCTCGGGCGCGCCCGGTCAGCGCGGCAAGCCGCTGCGCGTGTGGGCGCACGGTGACCTGCCGGCGGCGCGCGGCTTCGCGACGGCACACGGCTACGAGGTGGCGCGGGAGCTGCTGGTGCTGGGTCGCCCCCTCGGACCGGACGACGCCGCCCGCGACGTGCCCGCCCTGTCCGGGCTCACCCTGCGCACGTTCCGGCCGGGGGCGGACGACGAGGCCTGGGTCCGCCTGAACGCGCGGGCGTTCGCGGACCACCCCGAGCAGGGCCGTCTCACCGTCGACGACCTGCGCGACCGGCAGCGCGAGCCGTGGTTCGACGCCGAGGGCTTCTTCCTGGTCGAGCAGGCCGGGCCGGACGGTGACGAACCGCTCGGCTACCTGTGGACCAAGGTGGAGGACGGCGAGAGCCGGACCGGGGAGATCTACGCGGTCGGCGTCTCCCCCGACGCGCAGGGTCGCGGGCTGGGCCGCGTGCTCACCGCCGTCGGCCTGCGCCACCTGGCGCGGGTCGGGTGCGACCGGGCGGTGCTCTACGTGGACGGCGACAACGCCCCCGCGCTCGCCACCTACGCGAGCGCCGGGTTCGAGCGCGCGGCGACCGACGTGCAGTACGCGCGGCCGGGCGCCGCGTAGCATGCGGCCGCCGCACCCGTTCGTCACCCACCGTTCACCCAACGGTGCCACGATGGGGGCATGACAGCGTCGCGCTCCCGAGCACCCCGGACCCGCGACGGTCGTGGCCGGTACGCCCCCGCCGCCCAGGACGTCGCGGTCGCGGCCGCCGAGGTGACGGACAGCCGGCCGCGCGCCGCCGCCACCGCGCCGTCGCGCCCGCTGGACCCGCAGCTCGCGGCCCATATCGCGGAGCACATCGCGGAGGAGCCGACGGGCGACGGGGTCGTCGCGCCCGTCGACGTCCAGCCGTTGCCCGACGACCGGTTCTCCGAGCGCGAGCTGAGCTGGCTGGCGTTCAACGAGCGGGTGCTCGAGCTCGCGGAGGACACCACCCTGCCCCTGCTGGAGCGGACGCGGTTCCTCGCCATCTTCGCGTCCAACCTGGACGAGTTCTTCATGGTGCGGGTGGCTGGCCTCAAGCGCCGCATCGCCACGGGCATCGCGGTCACCGCGGCGTCGGGCATGAGCCCGCGCCAGGTGCTGGCGGCGATCGGGGAGGGTGCGCACCGCCTCATGGAGCGGCACGCGGCGGTGTTCCGCTCGGACGTGCAGCCGGCCCTCGGCGCCGAGGGCATCACGATCGTGCACTGGGACGAGCTCGAGGCGCGCGAGCAGGAGCGGCTGCACAAGTTCTTCCGCAAGCAGATCTTCCCCGTGCTGACGCCGCTGGCCGTCGACCCGGCGCACCCGTTCCCGTACATCTCGGGGCTGTCGCTCAACCTGGCGGTCGTCGTCGCCAACCCGCTGACGGGCAAGGAGCACTTCGCCCGCGTCAAGGTGCCGCCGCTGCTGCCGCGCTTCATCGCCGTCGACGACCGTGGCCGCCCGTCCGCGCCCACGCCCACGCAGGGCGGCGGCACGCAGCGCTCGTTCGTGCCGCTCGAGGAGGTCATCGCCCAGCACCTGGACCACCTGTTCCCCGGCATGGAGGTGCGCGAGAGCCACACGTTCCGCGTCACGCGCAACGAGGACGTGGAGGTCGAGGAGGACGACGCCGAGAACCTCCTGCAGGCGATGGAGAAGGAGCTGCTGCGGCGCCGCTTCGGCCCGCCCGTCCGGCTGGAGCTGGCCCACGGCATCTCGCCCCGCATCCGCGACCTGCTGGTCCGCGAGCTCGGGGTCGCGGAGGAGGAGGTGTACGAGCTGCCCGCCCCGCTGGACCTCACGGGCCTCAACGTCATCGCCGACATCGAGCGGGCCTCGCTGCACTACCCACCGTTCGTCCCGACGACGCACCGACAGCTCGCCGAGGTCGAGTCCGCGACGGCGCGCGACGTCTTCGCCGCGATCCGTGAGCGCGACGTGCTGCTGCACCACCCCTACGACTCGTTCTCCACCTCGGTGCAGACGTTCCTCGAGCAGGCCGCGGCCGACCCGGCGGTGCTGGCGATCAAGCAGACGCTCTACCGCACGTCGGGCGACTCCCCCATCGTCGACGCGCTCATCGACGCCGCGCAGGCGGGCAAGCAGGTGCTCGCGCTCGTCGAGATCAAGGCGCGGTTCGACGAGCAGGCCAACATCTCCTGGGCCCGCAAGCTCGAGGAGTCGGGCGTGCACGTCGTGTACGGCATCGTGGGGCTCAAGACGCACAGCAAGCTGTCGCTGGTGGTGCGCCAGGAGGCGGACGGCCTGCGCCGGTACTGCCACATCGGCACCGGCAACTACCACCCGAAGACGGCGCGGCTCTATACCGACCACGGCCTGCTCACCTGCGACCGTGACGTCGGGCAGGACCTCACCCGCCTGTTCAACCAGCTCTCCGGGTACGCGCCCCAGTCGCGCTTCCACCGCCTGCTGGTGGCGCCGCGCACCGTGCGTTCGGGCCTCATCGAGCGCATCGAGCGCGAGGCCGCCGCCGCCCGTGCGGGACACGAGGCGTGGGTGCGCATCAAGGTGAACTCGGCCGTGGACGAGGCGACGATCGACGCCCTCTACCGCGCCTCGCAGGCGGGCGTGCAGGTGGACCTCGTGGTGCGCGGCATCTGCGCGCTGCGCCCCGGCGTGCCCGGCCTCAGCGAGAACATCCGCGTGCGGTCGATCCTGGGCCGGTTCCTGGAGCACTCACGGATCTACGCGTTCGCGAACTCCGCGGGCCCGGCGATCGGCGAGGGCCCGGAGTCCGGCCCCGAGGTGTTCATCGGGTCGGCGGACCTCATGCACCGCAACCTCGACCGTCGCGTCGAGGCGCTGGTGCGCCTCGCGGACGAGGGCCAGGTCGCGGAGCTGCTGGAGCTCATGGACCGCTCGATGTCCGACCGCACCTCGACGTGGCACCTGCAGGCCGACGACACCTGGGTGCGGCACAGCGTCGGCCCCGACGGCGAACCGCTGGAGGACCTCCAGGCCAGCCTCGTCGACCGCCACCGTCGTCGGCCCGAGCGAGCCCGGTGAGGGCGGCACGGACGCGTCGGGTCGCGGGCGTCATGGCGTCCCCGCTCGTGGACCGGCTGGGCGCGACGTCCGTGGAGCACGCCCCGGTGATCGAGTCGGCCGGCGGCCTCGTGTGGCGCGAGCGGGACGGACGCCTGCAGGTGCAGCTCGTGCACCGGCCCCGCTACGACGACTGGTCGTGGCCCAAGGGCAAGCTCGAACCCGGCGAGGCGCTGAACACGGCGGCCGCCCGCGAGGTCGCGGAGGAGACGGGCAAGCCGATCGTCCTCGGGGTCCCGCTGCCCGGCCTGCAGTACCTGACGCCCGAGGGCCGGGTGAAGCGGGTGCACTACTGGGCGGCCCGGCGCGCCTCGCGCGACGAGGACCGGCCGGCGCTGACGGCGCGGTACCCACTGCAGCCGCCGTCGCGCGACGAGGTCGACAAGAAGTCGTGGCTCGACGTCGCCGACGCGGCGGCGCGGCTCACGCGCGCCGCCGACCGCGGCCCGCTCGAGGCGCTGGTCGACGCGCACGCCGACGGCCGCCTCGCGACCCACGCCGTGGTCATCGTGCGGCACGGGAAGGCCATGACCCGGGCGGCGTGGCACGGCACGGAGCGGGACCGGCCGCTCACCCCCGTGGGGCACGCCCAGGGAGCGGCGCTGGTGCCCGTCCTCGCCGCGTACGGCGTGACCTCGGTGGTGTCGAGCCGGTGGGAGCGGTGCGCCGCCACGATCGAGCCCTACGTGCGGGCGTCGCGGGCGCGCCCGGAGCTGAGCGACCACCTCGGCGAGGCGGAGCACGAGCGCTCGCCGTCCCGGGTCGCCGCGACGGTGCGCGACCTGCTCGTCTCCGGCCGGTCCTCGGTGCTGTGCACGCACCGGCCGGTGCTGCCCACCGTGCTCGACGTGCTGGGGCAGCACTCGCGCCGTGCGGTGGCGAACGTGCTGCCCTCGCGCGACCCGTTCCTGGAGCCCGGCGACCTGCTCGTGGCGCACGTCGCCGCCACCGGCAAGGGGCCGCGCGTGGTCGCCGTCGAGAAGGTCACGCCCCCCGTGTTCTGACCGGTCTGCCGGTCAGGCGGCGAGCCAGGGGTGCAGGATCCAGGTAGTCAGCGCCGCGACGAGCGCGGCGGCGGGGATCGTCAGCACCCAGGCCGCACCGATGTTCTTGGCCACGCCCCACCGCACGGCGGACAGCCGGCGCGTGGCACCGACGCCCATGATCGCCGAGGTGATGGTGTGGGTCGTGGAGACGGGCGCGTGCAGGATGAACGCGTTGGCGTACAGCACCAGGGCGGACACCGACTCGGCGACGAAGCCGCGGGCCGGGTCGAGCTCGATGATGCGCCGGCCCAGCGTGCGCATGATGCGCCAGCCGCCGGAGTACGTGCCGAGCGAGATCGCGCCGGCCGCGGCGAGCTTGACCCACAGCGGGATCCCGCCGTCGGCGTCCGCCCAGCCCACGGTGACCAGCGCCATGTAGATGACGCCCATGGTCTTCTGCGCGTCCTGCAGGCCGTGGCCCAGCGCCATCGCGGCCGCCGACGCGGTCTGCGCGATGCGGAACCGCCGCGTCACCCGGGAGGGGGCGGCGTTCCGGAAGATCCACAGCACGGCGACCATCACCAGGTAGGCGAGGACGAAGCCGATCAGCGGGGAGAAGATCATCGGCAGCACGACCTTGTCGATGATCGACTGGCCGTAGATCGGCAGCCCGGCCGCGAGGCCCGCGCCCACGAGCCCGCCGATCAGCGAGTGCGTGGACGACGACGGCAGGCCGAACCACCAGGTGATGAGGTTCCAGGCGATGGCGCCGACGAGGGCGCAGAGCACCACCACGAGGGCGGTGTGGTTCGAGGCGTCCTGCAGGTCGACGATCGACGTCGCGATCGTCTCGGCGACCTCCGTGCCGAGCAGCGCCCCCACGAAGTTCATGACGGCGGCCATGCCGAGCGCCACGCGGGGCGTGAGAGCCCGCGTCGACACCGAGGTGGCGATGGCGTTGGCGGCGTCGTGGAAGCCGTTGGTGTAGTCGAAGCCGAGCGCGATCGCCACGACGAGGACGACGAGAGCCGCCTCCACCGTCAGGACTCCTTGAGCGCGATGGTCTCGACCATGTTCGCGACCCGCTCGAAGGCGTCAGCCCCCTCCTCGAGCATGTCGACGATCTCCTTGAGCTTCATGAGCAGGATCGGGTCGGTGGCGTCGTCGAAGAGCTGGGCGATGAGCTCGCGGTGCAGCTTGTCGCCCTGGTTCTCGAGCCGGTTGATCTCGACCCAGTAGTCGGAGAGCTGGTCCATGGAGCGCAGCCGGGGCATCGCCTCCGCGGTGAGCTCGGCGCAGCGCTGCAGCACCTGCACCTGCTCCGAGACGCGCAGGGGCAGCTCGTCCACCTTGTACAGGACGATGAGGTCCCCGGCCTCTTCCATGGCGTCCATGCAGTCGTCGAGGGCGGAGGCCAGGCCGTAGATGTCGTCCCGGTCGAACGGGGTGACGAACGTCTGGTTCAGCCGCCGCATGATCGAGTGCGTGGCGTCGTCGGCGACGTGCTCGGCCTCCGAGAGCCGCCGTGCGATCGCGTCCCTCTCCTGCCGGGACGCGCCGAGCAGCTCCGCCAGGAGCGAGGCCCCCGTCACGTTGTGCTGAGCAAGCGTCGCCAGCATGTCGAAGTAGGTCGTGTCGCGCGGTGTCAGGCGCAGGCGCACGTGTGGCTCCTGGGGTCGAGGTCGCTGAGACGGTACTCAGACTAGAGGTGGCCATCATGGCGCGACCAGTTGAACATGCACTGAACGAGCACATGCCGACCACGAGTCTGCCCTGGTGGTGAGCGACGCCGGACCGGGAGCGCCTCTCGGCGCGTGGCCGCTCGTAGCGGCTGAAGATGGAGCCCGGGGCTACCGCGGCCCGACGTCGCCCGAACATCGTAAACCCGGGTGTCGCCGTGCTCCGAACACGCAGGTCACCCGCCGGTCCAGCGGGTGGGGACCTCAGTCCAGGGCGCCGGCCCGCCAGCCCGCCGCGGCGCGCTCCAGCTCCTCGGCGGTGCGCACGAGGTCGGCCGCGCCACGGGTCATCCGCGTGGCCCCGGCGGGGTCGGCCACCTCGCGCGCGTCGGCGTCGAACGCGGCGCCGGTGGCGAGGATCCGGCAGAACGACGCGGCCCGTTCGAGCGCGACGGCCAGGTCGCCGGCGTAGACGCCGGACAGGACGTCGTCCGCGAGCGCCCGGAGGTCCTCGGGACCCGGCGGGCGCGGCACGCCGGCCACCGCCTCGTGGACGGGCGCGGCGTCGACGCCGAGCCGATAGCGCAGCGCCACGGTGCGCGGGTCACGACGCACCCACTCGCGCAGCACGTACAGCCGCCACAGCGCGCCGGGCAGGGACGCGGGCGCGGCGTCGGACCAGAGGGCGGCCACGACGTCGAGGCCCTCGCGCTCGACCAGCCGGACGAGCCGGTCCACCACCTCCGGGTCCTCGGCGGCCCGCGCCCGGTGCACGACGGCGCGCGCGGTGGTGTGCGCCACCTCGTCCCGCAGCGCGGGGTCCAGCGACCCGGGGATCTGCTCCGCCGTCTGCGGGTCGAGCATGGCGGGACGGCGGTGCCTGCGGGGCTCGGGTGCGTCGTTCACCGTCCCAGTCTCGCCCCGGTCGCGGTCACCTCGCGTCCCGCCTGCTCAGCGCGCCGGGACGCGGGCTCCGACCTAGCATCGAAGGACGTCGGGCGAGCTCGAGGGAGCTCGGGCGACATCGACTGACCAGGTCTGCCGAGCGGAGCGAGGACGATCATGACGAGCCCAGCACCAGGGATCACGGCGCGCAGCGCCCACCGGAAGGCCACCGCGCTCGCCGTCGCGGCGGCGGTCGGTGGCTTCCTCTTCGGGTTCGACTCGTCGGTCATCAACGGCGCGGTCGACGCGATCGAGGGCCAGTTCGACCTCAACTCGACGGTCACCGGACTCGTCGTGGCGATCGCGCTGCTCGGCTGTGCCCTGGGCGCCTGGTCGGGGGGCAAGCTCGCCGACCGCTGGGGCCGCACCCACGTCATGGTGCTCGGCGCGATCCTCTTCTTCGTGTCGTCGATCCTGTCGGCGATCGCGTGGAGCGCGTGGGACCTCGCCCTCTGGCGGTTCATGGCCGGCATCGGCATCGGCATCGCGTCGGTGATCGCCCCCGCGTACATCGCAGAGATCGCCCCCGCGGTGATGCGCGGGCGCCTCGGGTCGCTCCAGCAGCTGGCCATCACGGTGGGTATCTTCGCCGCACTGCTCTCGGACCAGATCCTGGCGACGGCGGCGGGCGGCGCGGCGGAGGAGCTGTGGTTCGGCTGGGAGGCGTGGCGCTGGATGTTCCTCGTCGCCGTGGTCCCCGCGGCGGTGTACGGGATCCTCGCGGCAAGGATGCCCGAGTCGCCACGCTATCTGGTGACCAAGGGCAAGGACGACGACGCGCGACGGGTGCTGTCGTCGGTGCTCGGCCCCGAGGAGGACGCCGACGACCGGATCTCGGAGATCCACCGGTCCATCCAGGTGGACGAGAAGAACGCCGAGCTCGGCAGCCTCAAGGGCGACCGCTTCGGGCTGAAGCCGATCGTGTGGGTCGGCATCGTCATGGCGATCTTCCAGCAGTTCGTCGGGATCAACGTGATCTTCTACTACTCGACGACGCTGTGGCAGGCGGTCGGCTTCGACGAGTCGCAGGCGTTCCTCGTGTCGACGATCACGGCCGTGACGAACGTCGCGGTGACGTTCATCGCCATCGCCCTCATCGACAAGGTCGGCCGGCGCGTGCTGCTGCTCATCGGCTCGGCCGGCATGACCGTCACCCTGGCCCTGATGGCGGTCGCGTTCACGCAGGCCACGGGCAGCGGGGAGAACATCACGCTGGGCGCGCCCTGGGACATCGTCGCGCTCGTCTCGGCGAACGGCTTCGTCGTGTTCTTCGGCGCCACCTGGGGTCCGTTGATGTGGGTGCTGCTGGGCGAGATGTTCCCGAACCGGATCCGGGCGGCGGCGCTCGGCGTCGGGGCCGCGGCCAACTGGATCGCGAACTTCACCATCACGCTGACCTTCCCGCCGATGCTCGACAACTTCGGCCCGACGGTGCCGTATCTGATGTACGCGGTCTTCGCGGCGCTGTCCTTCTTCTTCGTGCTGGCCAAGATCCCCGAGACCAAGGGCATCGAGCTGGAGGACATGTCGGGCGACGCGTACCGCCGCGCCTGACGGCGCGCGACCGACGGCCGTCGTCGGTCGGCCACGGCGGCCCGCTCCGTCCCTCGGGACGCGGCGGGCCGCCGTCGTGACTCCTCCGGGGCGCCGCGCGGGACGCGCGCCGGGCCGCAGACCAGGACAGTTGCTTGCTGCAAGCATCGGGCGTATGTTTGCTCTCTGCAAGCAACCGGTCCGTTCGGGCCGCTCCGTTCCGGCCCACCGGCCGTGAGCCCCCACCCCCAGCAGAGGTCCTGTCATGCCCGTTCCCCGCTCCGCGGCCCGCGAGCTCCTGGAGACGCTCGAGGAGCTGTCGCGCGCCCAGCGCGAGGCCGCCATGCGCGTCGCGCGAGACCTCGACCTGCCGCGCGCCGGTCTGGGCGCCCTCCACCTCCTCACGCGGTGCGGGCGCGTCCAGCTCGGCGACGTCGCCGCCAAGCTCCGCGTCGACGTCTCGGTCGCGAGCCGCCAGGTCAGCGCCCTCGTCGACGCCGGCCTCGTCCAGCGCACCGTGGACGACGACGACCGGCGCGCGCGCTACCTGGCGCTGACGGACGCCGGCCGCGAGTTCGCGGAGACGTCCTTCGAGCGCATCGACGACCTCGTCTCCGAGGCCTTCTCCGACTGGTCGGAGAAGGACCTCGCCGACGCCACCTCCCGGATCCGCAGCGTCGCGGCCGCCCTCACCACGACCCACGACCGCGCCCAGGCGCAGGAGGAGATCCCCGCCCGATGAGTCAGACCCCCAGCCCGGCGCCCGCCGCGCCGACCCTCTCCGCCCCGCCGGCCCCGGCGATGAGCCGTCGCGAGGTGCTCGAGGCCCTCTCGGGCATCCTCCTCGGCGTCTTCGTCTCGCTGCTGGCCACCACCATCGTCTCGACCTCGCTGCCCAAGATCGTCAGCGACCTCGGCGGCTCCCAGCACTCGTACACCTGGGTCGTCACCGCGATGCTGCTCACGATGACGATCTCGACGCCCCTGTGGGGCAAGCTCGCCGACCTCACGAACCGCAAGGTCCTCATGCAGGTCGCCCTCGCCATCACGGTGGTCTCGGCCGCCGCGGCCGGCCTGTCGCAGAACATCGAGATGCTCATCGGCTTCCGTGCGCTGCAGGGCATCGGGGCGGGCGGCCTCACCGCCCTCGCGACCGTGCTCATGGCCGACATCATCAGCCCGCGCGAGCGCGGCAAGTACATGGGCCTCATGGGCGGCGTCATGGCTGTCGCGCAGATCGGCGGCCCGCTGCTGGGCGGCGTCCTCACCGACTCGATCGGCTGGCGCTGGACCTTCTTCGTCGGCGTCCCGTTCGCCGTCGCCGCGTTCATCGTGCTGCAGAAGACGCTGCACCTGCCCGCCATGGCCAAGCGCGCGGTGAAGATCGACTACGCGGGCGCCGGCCTCATCGCCGTCGCCGTCGCCCTGCTCCTGCTGTGGGTCACCTTCGCGGGCGACCAGTTCGCGTGGGGCTCGTGGCAGACCGCCGCGATGGTCGGCGGCGCCGTGGTGGCCCTGGTGATCACCGGCTTCGTCGAGCGTTCCGCCGCGGAGCCGATCATCCCGCTGCACCTGTTCAGGAACCGCACCTTCGTGCTCGCCGTGATCGCCTCCGCCTCGGTGGGCGTCGCGATGTTCGGCACCGCGGTCTTCCTGAGCCAGTACTTCCAGCTCGCGCGCGGCAAGACGCCGACCGAATCCGGCCTGCTCACCATCCCGATGGTGGTCGGCACGATGCTCGCGGGCATCGTCCTGGGCCGCATCATCTCGAACACCGGCCGGTACAAGGCGATCATGGTGGGCGGCGCCGCCGTCCTGACCGCCTCGCTGTTCGGCCTGTCGACCATCGAGGTGGACACGAGCTTCGTGCTCATCTCGGTGTACCTGTTCGGTCTGGGCCTCTCCGTGGGCGCGCTCATGCAGAACCTGGTGCTCGCCACCCAGAACACCCTGGACGTGCACGAGATGGGCTCCGGCACCTCCGGCGTCGCGTTCTTCCGGTCCCTCGGCGGCGCCATCGGCGTCTCGGCCCTCGGCGCGGTGATGGCCTCGCACGTCAAGACCGACCTGGTCTCGGGTCTCGCGAAGCTCGGCGTCCCGGCCGACGCCCTCGGCTCCGGCGCGGGCGCCGTGCCGGACCTCTCGCAGGTGCCGGGGCCCGTGGCCCAGGTGATCGCGAGCGCGTACTCCGACGGCATCACGACGATCTTCCTGTACGCGGTGCCGATGGCGGTGATCTCCCTGATCGCCGTGCTCTTCATCAAGGAGATCCCGCTGGGCCAGCGCTCCGGCATCGAGCAGGTGCTCGACGAGGAGAAGGGCGCCGTCGAGCCCGTCGCCGAGCGGGCCTGACACCGACGACGCACCCGGACGGGGCCGATTTCACCCGCTCAGGCCCCGTCCGGGCGCAAGTTCCCCCGCCGACGGCACTCCCGTTTGCTCCGGCGAAGCCTCATGATGGGCCCATGCACGACGCAGCCGCCCAGCCCCTGCCCGACCCGGCCACCGACCCGTTCGGTGCTCTCGAGCGCGAGATCCGGGTCCTGATCCGTCGCGCCCAGTCGTCCGCGGCCCAGACCGCCCGGCGGGTCCACCCCGAGCTCGAGGCGTCGGCGTACCCGATCCTCGCGCACATCGACTCCCATCCCGGTATCCGCGGCTCCGACCTGGCCGCCCACTTCGGGGTGGGGCGCGCCACGGTGTCGCGGCAGCTGAGCCGCCTCGTGGAGCTCGGCCTCGTGCAGCGCGAGGTCGACCCCGAGGACACGCGCGGCCAGCGGATCACGCTGACGGCGGACGGAGCCCAGCGGTTCGCCAAGGCCCGCGACCGGCGCGTCGAGATGTACAAGGACGCGTTCGGGGACTGGGACGAGGCCGACGTCTCGCAGCTGGCCACCCTGCTGCACCGCTACTCGGACGACTTCGTCCGCTGGCGCGACTCGCGCTCCTGACCGCACCCGGTCGTCACGGGCACGAGAACGGCGAGGATCCGAGGCCGGGTCCTCGCCGTTCTCGTGCCCGCAGCCAGCGGGTCAGGAGCTGAGCCGCGCCCGCAGGGCGTCCAGGACCGTGTCGTCGCCGCCGTGCGCGAGATACCAGCCGTGCACCCCGCCGTCGTGCTCCGCGAGGCGGTCGAGCACCGCCTCGATCGCCCACCCGGGCGCGGTCACGAGCTCGGGTGGCAGCCGCGCGAGCACGTGCGCGTCGGGGACGGCGAGGTTGGCCGTCACCGCGGCGCGCACCAGCACCTGCCGCATGTGCGGGCCCGTGCGCTCGTAGTCGGCCACGATCGCGGACCGGTCCACGCCCAGCAGCGCCAGCACCAGCGCGACGGTGACGCCCGTGCGGTCCTTGCCGGCCGTGCAGTGCACGAGCACGGGCGCGTCGGCGGTGGCGACGAGGCGCACCGCCTCGACCAGGTGCCCGGCCCCCGGCTCCTCGAGCATCCACAGGTAGAGCTCGCCCAGCCCCGGCACCGCCGCGGGAGCGGCCGCCCCCTCCATCGCCGTGCCGCCCAGCACCGGGAGCGCCACGACGTCGGCGGCGGAGGCCAGCGGGTGCGGCTCGCCGCTCTCGCCCGGGTCGCGCAGGTCGAGCACGGTGCGGGGCGGCCAGACGACGTCGTCCGGGGCGGCGTCGCCCGAACGCGGGGCGTCGGAACGCAGCAACGCCCCGGGCCGCAGGCCCGGGGCGGCCGACGCGACGTCGCGCAGGTTGACGAGGTGGTCGGGCACCGGGCCCGACAGGGAGCCCGGCACGAGG
The DNA here is from genome assembly GCA_023241745.1 of Isoptericola peretonis. GTDB lineage: Bacteria > Actinomycetota > Actinomycetes > Actinomycetales > Cellulomonadaceae > Isoptericola > Isoptericola peretonis. The sequence continues at coordinate 932,258 of JALQCY010000001.1, forward strand.
TCCGGCACGGCGTCGGTCACCTGCCCGACCCTAGCCGCGCCGACCGTCGTCGTCGCGCGACGCTCAGCCCTCGGCGGGCTCGAACGTCAGGCTGAGCGAGTTCATGCAGAACCGGTCGCCGGTCGGGGTCTGCGGGGCGTCGTCGAAGACGTGCCCCAGGTGGGACCCGCAGCGGGCGCACCGCACCTCGGTGCGGACCATGCCGTGCGACCGGTCCTCGAGCAGCTCCACGCTGTCGCCGGCGAGCGGCGTGTAGAACGACGGCCAGCCGCAGTGCGAGTCGAACTTGGTCTCGCTGCGGAACAGCTCGTGACCGCACGCGCGACAGCGGTACACGCCGACGCGCTTCTCGTCGAGCAGATCGCCGGTCCACGGCCGCTCGGTGCCCGCCTGCCGCAGCACCGCGAACTCCTGCGGAGAGAGCTCCACCTGCCACTGCTGGTCGGACTTGGTGACTTCGTACGTCATCTGACACCTCCGTCGTGCACAACCCAGCCCGCCCCCCGCCTGTTCCTGGAGGCGTTGTGAGCGCGATCTCGGGGACGATCCGCGGCGGGATCGTCCTCGAGATCGCGCTCACGACACCGGGTACGGCGCGGTCAGGCGGTGGGGGCGCCGCCCTGGCCCCGACCGCGGCCGCCGCGGCGGCGACGGCGCGCGGGCGCGGACCCCTCGGAGCGGACGGCCGACGGCCCGTGGCCGGCAGCCACGGACGGCTGGCCCTGACCCTGGCCGCGACCGCGCTGCGCCTGGCCGCCCCGCGACTGGCCCTGGGGCTGGCGGGACGGGGCCCGGCCGCCCTGGGGCTGGCCGGAGCCCTTGCGACGCTGCGGCGCCGGCGCGACGGGGGCGGGCGGCGCGACGTACGCCGCGACCTCGCCCACCAGCGCGGTGACGGCGGCGTCGCCCGGGGAGACCTGCTGCGGGCGGGCGCTGATCTTCGCCTTGCGCGTGAGGTCGCGGACGTCGCCGCGCTGCTCGGGCAGCATCACGGTGACGACGTCGCCGACCGAGCCCGCGCGGGCCGTGCGGCCCGACCGATGCAGGTACGCCTTGTGCTCGGCCGGCGGGTCCACGTGCACGACCAGCTCGACGTCGTCCACGTGGATGCCGCGGGCGGCGATGTCGGTGGCGACGAGCACCTTGACGGCTCCCGAGGAGAAGGCCGCGAGGTTGCGCTCGCGCGCGCCCTGGCCGAGGTTGCCGTGCAGGTCGACGGCGGGCACGCCCGCGCCGGTGAGCTGCTTGGCGAGCTTCTTCGCCTGGTGCTTGGTGCGGGTGAAGAGCACGCGCCGGCCGGTGCCGGAGGCGAGAGCGTGCACCACGTCCTTCTTCGCGTCGGCGTCGGCCACCGCGAGGATGTGGTGCGTCATCTGGGGCGGCGGGGCCGCGGCCTCGTCCACCGAGTGCGTCACCGGGTTCTTGAGGTAGCGCTTGACGAGGACGTCGACGCCGTTGTCCAGCGTCGCCGAGAACAGCAGCCGCTGACCCTCGCGCGGGGTGCGGTCCATGATCCGCTTGACGCCGGGCAGGAAGCCGAGGTCCGCCATGTGGTCGGCCTCGTCGAGCACCGTGATCTCGACGTCGTCGAGCGTGAGGTGCTTCTGGCCGAGCAGGTCCTCGAGGCGGCCGGGGCAGGCGATGAGCACGTCGACGCCCGCGTTGAGGGCGGTGACCTGGCGGGACTGCGCGACGCCGCCGAAGACGGTGGTCGTGACGAGACCGAGGGTCTTCGCCAGCGGCTCCATGGTGGCGTTGATCTGGTTGGCCAGCTCACGCGTCGGGCACAGCACGAGCGCCCGCGGGCGGGCCGCACGACGGCGCGGGCGGCCGGCAGCCGCCGCCTGGGCGGCGGACGTCGCGAGCCGCGTCACGACGGGCAGCGAGAACGCCAGCGTCTTGCCGGAGCCGGTGCGACCGCGGCCGAGCACGTCGGTGCCGGCGAGCGTGTCGGACAGGGACGCGGTCTGGATCGGGAACGGGGTGGTGATGCCCTGCTCCGTGAGCTCACGGACGACAGGGGTGGGCAGGCCGAAATCGGCAAAGGTGGTCAAGAAGAGGCCTCTCGGGCTGGGACGTCCGAGGACGTCGAGGGTCGGGGTCCGCCGCACGTAATCCGGGGGGATCTCCACGACGTGGGGCGCGCGGACGCGCAGCCACCTCCAGCATTGTCGCACGTCCGGCGCCGTGACCCCAGGGCACGGAGCGCGTCGTTCGTCACCCGGGGCGACGGTCGGGGCTCGCGGGGGACGACGCGCGCACGGCCCGCCGTCAGGTCGGCGTGGTGGAATGACCGCCGTGGACGACTTCCTCGCGACCGTCGGTGACGTGCTGGCACAGATCTGGACGGCGGCCACCACGCCCGCGCCGCCGCCGACGCAGACCGTGGTGCTGGCGGCGGGTCTGGCCGCGCTCGCCGTCGTGCTCGTGACTCCGGTGTGGCGGGTCGCGCGGCACGTCGTGACGATCGCGCACGAGGGCGCGCACGCGGTGGCTGCCATGGTCACGGGCCGCCGCCTCGACGGGATCCGGCTGCACTCAGACACGTCGGGCCTCACGGTCTCGGCCGGCCGGCCCCGCGGGTTCGGCATGATCGTCACGGCCTTCGCCGGCTACGTCGGGCCGGGCCTCACCGGCCTGGGCGCCGCGTGGCTGCTGCGGCAGGGGTACGCCGTCGGCCTGCTGTGGCTGCTGGTGCTGCTGCTCGCCCTGCTGCTGCTCAAGATCCGCAACTGGTTCGGGCTGTGGTCGATCCTCGTGAGCGGCGCGGCGCTCGTCGCGGTCTCGTGGTGGCTGGAACCGGCCACGCAGTCCGCGGTCGCCTACGCCGTCACCTGGTTCCTGCTGCTGGGCTCGGTGCGGCCCGTCCTCGAGCTGCAGGCCCAGCGCACCCGCGGGCGGGCGCGCCGGTCGGACGCCGACCAGCTCGCCACCCTCACGCACACCACGGGGATCCTGTGGGTGGTGATCTTCCTGCTCGTCACGGTCGGCTGCCTGGTGCTCGGCGCGAGCTGGATCATGGGCCCGGCGACCGCCTGACCCCTACATCCGGGCGTACCTCGCCCGGGCGAACGAGTAGACGCCGTACGCCGCGATCCCGAGCCCGGTGACCACCAGCAGGACCGTGCCGAAGGGCTGGTCGCGGATGGTGCGGAGCGCGTCGTCGAGACCGCCGGCCTTCTCGGGGTCGGCGGTGAGGGCCGCGGCCACGAACAGCCCGCCGAGGACCCCGAGGGCGACTCCCTTCGCCACGTACCCGACCAGACCCAGACGGACGACCGCGTCGCCGACGGCCCCGCCGCCGGTCCCGCGCAGGTCGTCGAGGAACGTCTTGCGCCAGCCCTTGACGACGTGGAAGACGCCGACCCCGACGACGATCGCGCCGGCGGCCGCGACCGACCATCGCCCCACCGGCGTGCGCAGGAGCTCGGCGGTGAGCCCTTCCTCGGAACCGCCGCCCGACGCCCCGGTGGCGACACGCACCGCGGTGGCCGCCAGGACGCCGTAGAGCACGGCCTTGGCGGCCGCCTTCCCCCGCGCGCCGGCCTGCTTCGCCGTGGCGACGGCGGGGACGCCCATCAACGCCTCCGTGAGCTGCCAGAGCGCGAGGGCGGCGAACCCTGCCACGGCGAGCCACAGGAGCACGGCACCGCCGGGCGCGGCGGCGAGCTGGCGCAGGGCTCCCTCCTGGTCCGCCTGGCCCGCACCGCCGCCGGTGGTGCCCAGCGCCAGCCGCACGGCCAACCAGCCGAGCAGCAGGTGCAGCACTCCGGACGCGACGTAGCCGCCGCGGGCGAGCCCTTGCAGCGTCCCGCTCCGGCGGGCACGTCGGGCCGCGGCCGTTGCGGACGGGGCGAGCGGATGGGACGACACGGGTGCCACCTCCTCAGTGCCGCGCGGGTCGCGGCGTGGACGACACTCTCACGCACCGCGGGCGTCGCGCGCGCCACGCGAGGGCGCCGCGAGCGTCCGGGCACGACGACGGCCGGGCCCGAGGAGAACTCGGACCCGGCCGTCGTCGTGTCGGACAGGCGCCGCGTCACCGTCACGCGGCGGGTGGAACGCCCTGCCCGGGAGCTACGCCTGCGGCGTGAGCACGAACCCGGGGCCCTGCGCCGCGGGATCCGTGTCGAGCGTGAGGGTGTCGAGCGCCGGCGCGGCCTGCGCCTCGACGAAGACGTGCGTGGCGCCGGCCTCGTCGACCACCTGGTCGTCGGGCTGGGGCGCCGGGACGAGCGCCAGCTCGAAGTTGCCGGGCTGGCCAGCGGACTGCGCGATCCGCAGACCGCCCTCGTCAGGTACCCCCGCCTGCTGGGCGAGGTCCTGGACGGCGGTGCGGGCGTTGTCGGTCACGGTGAGCATGGACGCTCCTCTCGTCGGTCCTTGCGAACCCGTCCACCGAAACAGGCCGAGGGGGGCGGGCGCAACGGTGAGACGCGATCGGGACGAGATCTCCCGATGGGTGAGACCCGGCGTGACAGGCTCGTCGAGGGCCGGATAGGTTGCCCCCCGTGACCGGATCGTGACCTCGGTGGCGCCGCGGCGCACGGTCTGGGCGCGCGCCCGCGTACGCTGTCCCGCAGCCGACGACCGTCTCCGGGCGGGCGGCGGCGGGGCCTCTAGCTCAATTGGCAGAGCAGCGGACTTTTAATCCGCGGGTTGTGGGTTCGATCCCCACGGGGCCCACTCGTCCCCGTCGCCGAAGGAGCCCCGTGCCTCGTCGTGTCCCCGTCGTCATCGCCCACCGCGGTGCCTCCGCCGACGCACCGCAGAACACCCTCGCCGCGTTCGACGCCGCAGCGCGCGCCGGGGCGGCGATGATCGAGATCGACGTGCATCTCAGCGCCGACGGGGTCCCGATGGTCATCCACGACGGCACGGTGGACGCCACGACCGACGGCACCGGCGAGGTGGGACGCATGACCCGGGCCGAGCTCCAGTCGCTCGACGCGGGATCCTGGTTCGCCCCCGAGTTCGCCGGGCAGCGCATCCCGACGCTCGCGGAGGTGCTCCGGCTCGTCGCGGACCGTCCGGGCCTCGACGTGCTGTGCGAGTACAAGGGCGCGTGGTCGGCGGAGGACGTCGGCGTGACGCTGCGCGTGGTCGCGGAGTCCGGCGTGGAGGACCGCCTCGTGGTGCAGGGGTTCGACCCCACCACGGTCGCCGCGCTGCGCGACGTCGCTCCGCAGGTGCCGCGGTCCCTCCTGTTCGAGCACGGACGCGACGACCTCTTCGCGCTGCTGGCCGAGCTCGGCGCCGCCGCCGTCAGCCCCGGGGCGGCACTGCTCGCCGACGACGCTCGCCTCGTCCCGGCGGCTCATGACGCAGGTCTGCGGGTCTTCGGCTGGACCGCGAACGACGAGCCCACCTGGCAGCGGCTCCTGGACGCGGGCGTGGACGGCATCATCACCGACCGCCCGGCCGCGCTGCGCGAGTGGCTCGGCTCGGTGACCGCGCCCGCCGGCCGCTCACGCCTGCCGCTCAGCGCCGTGGCGCGTGCAGCCAGCCGGACAGCCGTCCGGTCACCCAGGGCAGCACCCAGAAGGACATGATCGGCGTGAGCACGAGCGTCGAGACGAGCACACGCAGCACGACGTGCAGCTCGGCGAACGACGGGACGAGCCATCCGACCAGCACGGTGAACGCCAGGTTCACAGGGAAGAAGCCGAGCCAGATGGCGACGGACTGCTTCCAGCGGGGCGGCGCCGACAACAGCGGCGGCCCCGCGGGCTCGTCCTGGCGCACCGGCGGGTCGAACCAGCCCTCGATGCCGGTGCGCTTCTCCACGCGCCGCTCCTCGACCAGCCCCTGGCCCGTGGCGAGCCAGCGGCGACGTTCCTGGGACCCCTCCCAGGCGTCGAGCCGCTCGGCGTCGGCGAACCGGTAGAGCATGATCCAGTCCGACGCCCCCTCGGAGGCCCGGATCCAGCCGGACCCCAGGAAGCCGTCCCACCGGTTCGCGAGCCGCACGCCGGACTGCACCCACGCGGTGACCTCGGGGACGCGGTCGGGGCTGACGGCGCGGTGGATCGCCACGGTCACGGGTGCGGAGCTCATCCGAGCATCCTGAGGCCCGCCGCGCCGTCCCGTGGCGCCCGGGCGAGCGCGCGGGACGCGGCGTCCCACGATCCGGATGGCGGCCCACGCCCCTCCCAGTTGTCCCGGCCTTCACATCTCGTCCCCGCGGCCCGCACGGGATTCGTGTCGTCTGGTCGCCTGGACGGCCCGGAGCACCCGTCAGGACGGTTGAAGATGGAATGAGCTTCCCGCCGGTGCGAGCTCCCGAATGGTTCGAGCTCCCCGCACCCCCGATCCCAAGGACTTCCGTTGACCGAGCACGCCTCTGCGCCCCTGCCCCGGCGCCGTGACATCCACCGCCCCGACCACACCCGTTCCGACCACACCCGTTCCGACCGCGCCCGGTCCGACCGCACCGAGGAGCCGCGTTCGCGGCGCCGCGCCGTCCGCGCCGGGGTCCCCGTCGCGATCACCGTCATGGCACTGACCACCGGCGTGGTGACGGGCATGTCCCCCGCGTCCGGCGAGACGCGCGCCCAGGCGGCGTCGTCCGCCCCCGAGGCGAGCTCGGTGGAGAGGATCGGTGCCGGCGCCTTCGGAGCCGGGAGCGCCGCCGTGACCCCGGCGACCGCGATCGAACGGCCCGCCCTCGACCCTGCGTCGTTCGCGACGGCGGGCGCGGTCGGGACGGACGAGGCGGGCAAGGCCTCCGACCGTGCCGAGGCGGCGGTCGCGGCCGACGTCTCCGGCGACGAGGCGCTGAGCGCCGCGCAGTCCGCCCTGACCCGCGCCGACCACGTGGCCACCGAGTCGCGGGCGGTCCCCCGCGACCAGCGTCGTTCCGTGGCGAAGAGCGCGGCCCACCTGCGGGAGGTCCTCGCCGACGGGACCGGCACGGCCGCGGCCTCGCGCGCCGGCGAGCGCGCCGACCTGCAGGTCCGTGCCGAGGAAGCGACCGACGTCGCCGCGGCGACCGAGGAGCTCACCGAGCTGCTGGAGACCACCGAGGCCGACGCCGTGGCCATCGAACCCGCTCCGGCGACCCCCACCGAGATCGTGGACACGCAGGCCGCGCAGGCCCGCAAGGCCGCCGCTGCGCTCAAGAAGTACGCGGACGACACCGAGGGCTACGAGAACGGCCGCCTCGCGTCCGGCGACCTGCACGAGCTGTCGTTCGCGCCCGGCGAGTCCCTGCGGCGCGACGCGGCGGAGCAGCTCGAGCGCATGGACGCCGCCTACGCGGCGCGCTTCGGCACGCACCTCGAGGTCCGCGACTCCTACCGCTCGTACGCGTCACAGGTGTCCGTGAAGGCGAGCCGCGGCTACCTCGCTGCCGTGCCCGGCTACTCGGACCACGGCTGGGGCATTGCCGTCGACCTCAACGGCGGCGTGGAGGAGTACTCGAGCGCACAGCACCGGTGGCTGGTCGAGAACGCGGGAGACTTCGGTTGGCGCAACCCCGCCTGGGCCCAGGCGGACGGCCGCAAGCCCGAGGCCTGGCACTGGGAGTACAAGCCGCTCTGACGCCGGTCACCCGACGGGCGTCACGCCCAGCCGAGCTGGTGCAGGCGGTCGTCGTCGATGCCGAAGTGGTGGGCGATCTCGTGCACCACGGTGATGGCGACCTCCTCCACGACGTCGTCGCGGGTGTCGCAGATCGCGAGCGTCGGGTTGCGGAACACGGTGATCCGGTCGGGCAGGGAGCCCGCCGCCCAGTGCAGGTCGCGCTCGGTGAGCGGGACGCCCTCGTACAGGCCCAGCAGCTCCGGGTCGTCCGCCGGGGCGTCGTCCTCGACGAGCACGACGACGTTGTCCATCATCGCCGCCAGGTCCTCGGGCACCTGGTCGAGCCCGTCCCGGACGGCCTCCTCGAACTCCTCGCGCGTCATCTCCACCACGGGACCATCCTCGCCCACGGGGGCGCCTCGACCGCCCTCGGCGGCTGGGTATGCTTGCCGGGTCCAGCCCCCATCGTCTAGCGGCCTAGGACCCCGCCCTTTCACGGCGGTAGCACGGGTTCGAATCCCGTTGGGGGTACGTCAGCGGGGAGCCGGCCAGGTCCGGCGGCCCGCGAAACGGGGCGTTCTTGCTGGTCAGGATCCGATTTCAAGATCCCGGCGAGCATGGGGTACGCTTCTTCTCGGCTCGAAACGAGCTTCCTGGTGAGGGATTCACTCTCCACCATGGCCCTGTAGCGCAGTTGGTTAGCGCGCCGCCCTGTCACGGCGGAGGTCGCGGGTTCAAGTCCCGTCAGGGTCGCGCATGATGCGCCCGGTTCGTCGGCAACGGCGCCCGGGCGTTCGTGTCACGGCTCTGTAGCTCAGTTGGTAGAGCGTTCGACTGAAAATCGAAAGGTCACCGGATCGACGCCGGTCGGAGCCACCGCAGAAGCCCCCGCGCCCCACGGCGCGGGGGCTTCGTCGTTCCCGGACGTCGACGTGCCGCGCGCCGTCGACCCGTAGGAATTGCCTGGACCAGCGGGGACGGGTTGAGTGGGACCCGCAGGGTCGATCACGAGACGCAGGATCGGAGCAGCCGATGACGGACTGGGACGACGGGCGCACGCCGCCCGCCGAGCAGCCACCCTCCACGGGGCGGCTCGTGGAGCAGCTGTCGGAACAGGCGACGCGGCTGATACGCGCGGAGGTCGCGCTCGCCAAGGCCGAGATGACCGAGAAGGCGAAGCGGTCCGGCATCGGGCTCGGGCTGGTCGCAGCAGCGCTCGTCATCGTGCTCTACGCGGTGGGCGTGCTCATCTGGGCCGGGATCCTCGGCCTCTCGACGGTGTGGTCGCTGTGGCTGTCGGCGCTCGTCGTCGGGGTCGCCATGCTGCTCGTCGCGGGCATCGCCGTGGCGATCGCCGTCGGCCAGCTGAAGAAGGCGGCGCGTCGGCCCGAGACGATCGACCGGGTCAAGGAGGACGTCGAGACGTTCAAGAAGGGGGTGCGCCAGTGACCGAGCCCACGACGCCCGAGAACAGGGCCCCGGCGCCGACCGCCCGGGAGCTCGAGAACGAGGTGGCCCGCACCCGCGCGGAGCTGAGCGAGACGCTCGACCACCTGGCCACCCGCTTGTCGCCGTCCTACCAAGCGAACCAGCTCGCGAGGGCCACCAAGCTGGCGGCGAGCGACGCCGGCGCGTTCGTCACCGGTGGCGGGCTGCCGGACCGCGAGCCCCGACGCCGCCGCAACGCCCAGGTCCTGCTCGGTGCCGCCGCGGCAGGCCTGGCGCTGGTCGTGGTCGTCGTCGTCCGCGCCCGGCGCCGCTGAGCGGGCCAGGCGCGGCCCGGCCGGGACTACTTGTTGTCCGGCGTCGCCTCCTCGGAGGCGGCGCCGAGCAGCGCACGGACCTCCGACTCCTTGTAGCGGCGGTGCCCACCGAGGGTGCGGATCGACGAGAGCTTGCCCGCCTTCGCCCAACGGGTCACCGTCTTGGGGTCCACCCGGAAGAGGCTTGCCACCTCGGCAGGCGTCAGCAGAACCTCGGAGTCTCCGTGGAGCGACATCCCCTGCACCTCCTGGTGCGCGACCGGCCCGGGCGGCGCCCGGAGTGCGACACGGTCTCGCTTCTCCATTGTGTGCAGAAAGCGGGATTGAGGCGACTTGGGAACTGGATGAAAAGGTCCGGATCGTGGCGGCATGGGACGAGTCGCCTCGTGCGTCCGGTTCTGCCGGGCTCCAGGCCGTCCGCGACCGGTCTCCGCACCGATCGGTCTCGTGATCTGAGACACCATCCGGCCGAACTCACCCGCTCCCACGGGCCTCGATACGGCCGGCACGCGCTGCGGAGTGGAGGGAATGGCGCGCGAGCATGTACCGTTGGGATCTGAACAGACTACTTACGCACGGGGCCGCCGTCTGGGACGTCGCCAGCCCCGCTCCTACGTTGAGGGGGTCTCAGCCATGGGCCGCGGCCGTCAGAAGGCAAAGCAGACTAAGGTCGCTCGCGAGCTGAAGTACTACAGCCCCGAGACGAACTATCACGCGCTCGAGCAGGAGCTCAGGAGCGGCGGTGGTGGGGGTACGGATGTCGCCACGGAGGATCGCAACTCCGCCGACGACGAGTACGACAACCGATACAACGCCTGGGGCGACGAGCGTTGAGTCGCCCGCGCGGGGGCCCGTGACTCACGGGATCCTGTGTCGCACACGAAGGGCCGGACGGCAGCTGCCGTCCGGCCCTTCGTGCGTGCGGGGAAGGTCTCAGCGGTAGTCGCCGGTCAGCCGGACGGCGCCGCCGTCCACGCCCTTGGTCCCGGCGACCAGGTCCTCGGCCGGGGCGGCGGGATCCAGGTCGGCCACCGTGCCCAGCACCCAGGCCGGCACGCCCCGCCGCGCCAGCGTCGCCAGCGCGGCGTCCACGCCGTCGGCGGCGACGACCGCGACCATCCCGACACCCAGGTTCAGGGTGTTCTCCAGGTCGCGACGCGGCACCGAACCGAGGTCGCGGACGGTGCGGAAGACCGCCGGCACCTCCCAGGACGCCCGGTCGACGGTCGCCACCGTGCCGGCCGGCAGCACGCGCGCCAGGTTCGCCGCGAGGCCCCCGCCCGTCACGTGGGTGAACGCGTGCACCTGCGCGGCCGGCTCCTCCGCGAGGGCGAGCACGTCGCGCGCGTAGACGCGCGTGGGCTCCAGCAGCTCCTCCCCCAGGGTCCGGCCGAACTCCTCGACGTGGCGGTCGAGGGTCCAGCCGGCGTGCTTCACGACGGCGCGCACCAGGGAGTATCCGTTGGAGTGCAGGCCGCTCGACCCCATCGCGACCAGGACGTCGCCGGCGCGCACCCGCTCCGGGCCGAGCACGGAGTCCGCCTCCACGATGCCTGTCGCGGCGCCCGCGACGTCGTACTCGTCCGGCTCGAGGAGTCCCGGGTGCTCGGCGGTCTCTCCGCCGACGAGGGCCGTACCGGCCACCTCGCAGGCCTGTGCGATGCCGCGCACGATGTCGGCCACCCGCTCCGGCACGACCTTGCCCGTCGCGATGTAGTCGGTCATGAACAGCGGCTCGGCACCCACGACGACGATGTCGTCGACGACCATGCCGACGAGGTCGAACCCGATCGTGTCGTGCTTGTCGAGGGCCTGGGCGATCGCGACCTTGGTGCCGACGCCGTCGGTCGACGTCGCGAGGAGCGGCTGGCGGTACGCGCGGATCGCGGAGAGGTCGAAGAGCCCGGCGAACCCGCCCACGCCGCCGAGCACGGCGGGGCCGTGCGTGCGGCGCACGGCGTCCTTCATCAGCTCGACGGCCTTGTCGCCGGCCTCGGTGTCGACGCCGGCCGCGGCGTAGGTCAGGGGTTCGTTCGTCACGTGATGCTCACCGTTCGTCGGCTGTGTCAGTCGGCTGTCAGGGGTGGTCGAGAGCGGTGCCGGCACCGGCCCCGACGGAGACCTGGCGCAACCCGTCCTCGGGCGCTCCGAGCGGCAGCTCGGCCTGCTCCAGGAGGTGCTTGCCGAGCTGGTCCGCGGTGGGCAGCTCGATCGGGTACTTGCCGGTGAAGCAGGCCGCGCACAGCTGGGAGGCGGGCTGCTCGGTGGCCTCGATCATGCCGTCGACCGAGATGTACCCGAGGGAGTCGGCCCCCAGGGACTGGCCGATCTCGTCGGGCGTGAGGCCGTTCGCGATGAGCTCGGCGCGCGAGGCGAAGTCGATCCCGTAGAAGCAGGGCCACTTGACCGGCGGTGACGAGATGCGCACGTGCACCTCGGCCGCACCCGCCTCGCGCAGCATCCGGACCAGGGCGCGCTGCGTGTTGCCGCGCACGATCGAGTCGTCGACGACCACGAGCCGCTTGCCGCGGATGACGTCCTTGAGCGGGTTGAGCTTGAGCCGGATGCCGAGCTGGCGCAGCGTGTCGGACGGCTGGATGAACGTGCGCCCCACGTAGGCGTTCTTGGTGAGCCCCTGCCCGAACGGGATGCCGGACTCGGCCGCGTAGCCCACGGCCGCCGGGGTGCCCGACTCCGGGGTGGGGATGACGAGGTCCGCCTCGACCGGGTGCTCCCGGGCCAGCCGGCGCCCCATCTCGACCCGCGCCGCGTGCACCGAGCGGCCGTTGATCGTGTTGTCGGGGCGCGCCAGGTACACGTACTCGAAGACGCAGCCAGCGCGCTCGGGCTCGGCGAACCGCTCGGAACGCAGCCCGTCGGCGTCGATCGTGATGAGCTCGCCCGGCTCGACCTCGCGCACGTAGGAGGCGCCCACGATGTCGAGCGCCGGCACCTCCGAGGCGACGACCCAGCCGCGCTGCAGGCGGCCCAGGACGAGCGGGCGCACGCCCTGCGGGTCGCGCGCCGCGTACAGCGTGCCCTCGTCCATGAAGACGAGCGAGAACGCGCCGCGCAGCCGCGGCAGCACCTCGAGCGCCGTCTGCGCGAGGGTGTGGTCGGCGTCGCCCGCGAGCAGGGCCGTGATGAGCGCCGTGTCGGTGGTGTTGCCGCGCGCGAGCTCGCCGCGCCGCTGGGCCCCGTAACGCTCGGCCACGAGGTTCACGAGCTCGGCGGAGTTGGTGAGGTTGCCGTTGTGCCCGAGGGCGACGGTGCCGCCCGCGGTCGCGCCGAGCGTCGGCTGGGCGTTCTCCCACGTGACCCCGCCGGTCGTCGAGTACCGGCAGTGGCCGACGGCGAGGTGTCCGGTCAGGGCGTCGAGCGCCGTCTCGTCGAAGACCTGGGACACGAGGCCCATGTCCTTGTAGACGAGGATCTGCTCGCCGTTGCTGGTCGCGATGCCGGCGGACTCCTGTCCGCGGTGCTGCAGCGCGTACAGACCGAAGTAGGCGAGCTTGGCGACCTCCTCGCCGGGAGCCCAGACCCCGAAGACGCCGCACGCGTCCTGGGGGCCCTTCTCGCCGGGCATGAGGTCATGGTTCAGGCGGCCGTCAGGGCGCAAGGGCATGGTCCGAGTATCCCACAGGCCCCTGGGGCCGTGACCTGGGCGACCGGCTCAACGACGACGCAGGCTGCGCCGGTCGGAGATCACCGCGATCAGCCCCGCGACGCCCAGGCCGAGCGCGATCCCGCCGAGCACCGTGACGGACACGTAGACGCCCGGCTTCATCAGCGTCTCGGCGGAGTCGGTGGCGTCGACGAGCCAGACGGCGAAGATCAGGCCGGCGACCGCGCCGACGAGCGCGCCCATCCACAGGAACACGGGGTACTTCGGGGCGCGACGGACCCGCTCCGGGTCGACCAGCAGGGTCACGTCCCGCGGGGCGTCGGCCGCCTCGCCGTCCGGCTCCGCGGCGTCCGGCTCCGTGGCGTTCCGCTCGCTGTCGTCGGTCGGTGCGGTCTGCTCCGCGGCGGGCTTCCCGCCGTCGGGCGCCGTGCGGTCCGACGTCGCCTCGCCGGGCGTGCCGGCGGGTACCGCACCGTCGGGTGCCGGGGCGTCCTGGTCGGGGGTGGAGCTGCTCACCCCTCGAGCCTAAGCCACCTCGTGGCACCCGACGGCCGCTCACCGGTCAGGCGGCGCCCAGGTCCTTCCAGGGGCCCCACGGCGTCGCGCCCGGCTCGTCGTGGCGGGAGTACCACCGGGCCTCCCAGCGGTGCCCGTCGTGCACGACGACGTCTCCCTTGCCGTACACCGCGGTGCCGGTCCACGCTTGGAACGTCCCGGAGGACGTCACGACGGGGGCGCCGACCTCGGCCCACGGGCCGTACGCCGACGCGCCCGGCCGGTCGCCGCGCGACCACCACAGCGCCTCGAACAGTCCGCCCTCGAACGTGACGCGGTCGCCCTTCGTGTAGGTGGCGCTGCGCGACCACGCCGGCGCCGACGGGGCCAGGTCGAGCCCGACCAGCATCGGGTCGTGGTCGGACGACCGGAACGGGGACTCGTCGTACAGGAGGGTCGCGTTGTAGTTGTACCGGCTGTACTCGTTCGCCACCGGCTCGTAGGCGTTGATGTTCCAGATGTCGGTGCCCGACACGCGGTCGACCAGGCCCGCCGAGGCGAGGGCGTGGTCGAGCGAGCCGACGGCGCCGTCGAACGCGTAGGTGTACTCCCCCGTCGTGGGGCCGAGGTCGGTGTACCCGGCATCGGTCAGGACCCTGATCGGGTCCTCCTGCTCGTAGGAGTTCAGGTCGCCCACCAGCAGCACGGCGTCGGTGCCGGCGTCGGCCGCGACGTCGTCGGCGAAGCCGAGCAGCGCGGTCGCCTGCCGCACGCGCGACTCGTTGGACGCGCCCTGACCGTCGCCGGTGTCCTCGTCGCCCGGCCACGGGCCGGCGGAGCCCTTCGACTTGAAGTGGTTGGTGACGACCACGACGTCGTCGCCGGGGTCGGCGGCCACGCCGCCCGCCGGCTGGAACACCTGCGCGAGCGGCTGGCGCGCGTTGCCGAACGCCTCCGGGTCGTCGAGGATCCGCGACGGCCCCACGGGCTCCGCGCCGTCGGTGCGGTAGACGAACGCCGTGCGGATCACGTCCTCGCTGTCGGGCAGGTCGGCCGGCGAGCCCACGAAGGCCCAGGTGCCCGCGCCGTCGTGAGCGTTCAGGGCGTCGACGAGGCCGGACAGCGCCTCGTCCCGGTCCTTCCCGAACGCGGCCGAGTTCTCGATCTCCTCCAGCCCGACGACGTCGGCGCCGAGCGCGGAGATCGCGGCGACGATCTTGGCCTCCTGGCGCTCCAGGTCCTCGGCCTCGGCGGCACCGCGGGCGTCGCAGCCGTCGCGCACCGTCACCGGGTCGCCGGTGCGGTCGGTGTAGTACCGGCAGCCGGTGAGCTGGTCGCCCGTGGTGGTGAAGTAGTTGAGCACGTTGAACGTGCCGACCTGCAGGCTGCCGCCCACGTCCTGCGGCGCCGCCTCCCGCGTGTCCTCGAACGTCGCCGGCTGCACGTCGGCCGCGACGGCGGGCGTGAGCCGGTGCTGCGGCTGCAGGCCCCACGCGTCGTAGCGGTAGTCGAGGACGACGGGCCGCGTGAAGGTCACCGCGGCTCCGACACGGACAGGGTCGCCGCCGGTCAGCCACGGCAGCGGCTGCGACGAGTTCGCCGCCGAGCCGTAGTTCGTCGACGCGCCGTCGTCGAGCAGCACGGCTCGCGCGGCGTTGTCCTCGGCCTGCTCCTTCGCCTCGACCGCGCCCGGTCGTCCGACCGACGTCGGCTGGACCAGCGGGGAGTCACCCGCCGCCAGGCCGATCGTGGCGTAGAAGTTCGTGTCGTAGTTGTCGGTGACCGTGAAGTCGCCCTGCGGGGCGAGCAGCATGCCCTCCAGCGCCTCGCGGCCGGGGTCGTCCGCAGGCCAGGCGGTGGCGAGCGGCTCGACCGACCCGGGCTCGTCGAGCACCGTCCAGGAGTCGGGCGTGACCTCCGTGAGGCCGTCGTGCTCGCTGACCACGCCGGTGACCTCGACGTGGTCGCCCACCTCGAGCTCTGCCGCCGCGGCGCGGGAGTAGACGAACACGCCGTCGGACGCACCGGGGGTCGTGTCGGAGGCGGGGTCGCCGCCGGTCCCGGCGGTCTGCAGGTAGAGGCCGTCGAAGCCACCCGTCGGGTAGGTGGCGGTGACGACCCCGGTGGTCCGGACGGCCTTCCCGGTCAGCGGCGAGGTCGCGCCGGTGCCCTGGATCTCCGCGACGGTCGCGTCGACGACCGGGCCGGGGTCGGTGCCGGGGTCGGTCCCGCTCGCGGTCGGCGTCGGCGTGCCGGCGACGAAGTCCGCGGCGTTGTCGGCGGTGTGCGCGTGGTCGCGTCGGGCGACCGACGTCGGGTTGGTCGTGGCCGGTGCAGGGCCGGACCCCGACCAGGCGTTGGCGGAGGCGCCCCACCCCACGAGGTCGACGACGTCCTCGGCCACCGCGCAGTCGGCGCCGGCGCAGGCGAGCCGGTCGGTCGAGCGGACCAGCGCGATCTTGGCGCCCGAGCCGGACATGGCGATCGTGCCGGTGACGTCCGGCTCCGGCAGCGCCGGCAGCGAGGTGTTGGTGCCCGTCGCCTGCGCCACGAGGAACGACCCGCCCGCGGGGATCTGCCCGCTGAGGTTCGTCTGGGCGCCGTTGGCCCACGTGCCCGCCGCCGACGCGTACTGGATCGTCCAGCCGTCGAGCGACACCGGCTGGTCGGTCCGGTTGTACAGCTCGACGAAGTCCTGGTTGAACGCTGCGCCGCTGTTGCCCCCGCCGCCGTACACCTCGTCGATCACCACGGGGGCGTCGGGCGAGACGGCGGCGGAAGCGGGGCCGGCGAGGGCTGCGCCGACGGGGAGGACCAGCGCGGCCGCGGTGGCGGCCGCGAGCGGTCCTCGATGGCGGGTGGGACGGGTACGGCTCACGGTGGCTCCTTCGCGGCGGACGTACGGGTGGCGTCACCTCAGCAGACCCGCGTGAACCGATGTTGAACCCCAGGCCACCGGACGTCGTCGTCCGCCGCCCGGTGCGCGCCTGCCCGGTGCGGCCGAACGTAGCGGACGGGGCCGACACGCGCCCGCCGCACGAGCTACCTCGGCACGATCCGGACTACCTCGGCGGGCGCGGCCGCGCGGCCTGCAGCGGCAGCAGCGCGGACAGGTCCGCGCGCTCGCCCGAGGCGTTCACCCGGCCGGCAGCGCGGGCGTCCGCCCAGGAGAGCCGGCCGGTGGCCAGCCCCAGCCAGGTGTCGACGTCGGTCTCCACCACGTTGGGCGGCGTGCCCCGCGTGTGCCGTGGCCCCGCCACGGCCTGCACCGCCCCGGCGGGCGGCACGCGCACCTCCACCGAGTTGCCGGGCGCGACGTCGGCCAGCTCCTCGAGCGTGAACCGCACGGCCGTCGTCACCACGGGGCGGGACGTGTCGCCGTCCAGCCAAGCGGCCACGGCCGCCCTCCCGGCAGCAGGATCGGTCCGTCGTCGAGCAGGCACGGCAGCACCCTAAGCCCCCGCACCCACCGGCCGCCGACGGCCGACGCGTGAGGGCACGACCGAGCGCGGGTCGGAGGTTTCTTCGCGCGGACGTATCCCTCCCGAAGTGGAGGGCGCCCCGGCGCCCGTGAACGCGTCCGCGCGAAGAAACCTCCGACCCGCGCGACCAGGCCGACCGCGCAGCCATCGTCAGGAGGCTGCGAGCTCCGCCCGCACCTCCTCCCGCAACCGCCCGTGACGGGACGGCTCGGGTGCGGCGGCGAGGAGCGTCCTCGTGTACTCGTGCTGCGGGTTCAGGATGACGTCGTCGGACGGCCCGCGCTCCACGATGTCGCCCCGGTACATGACGAGGATCTCGTCGCTGAAGTGGCGGGCGGTGGCGAGGTCGTGGGTGATGTACAGGACACCGAGCTGCTCCTCGCGCTGCAGCCTGGCCAGCAGGTTGAGCACGCCGAGGCGGATGGACACGTCGAGCATGGACACCGGCTCGTCCGCGACGAGGAAGCGGGCGCCGGGCGCGAGGGCCCGGGCGATCGCGACGCGCTGCCGCTGCCCGCCGGACATCTCGTGCGGCCGCTTGGCGGCGTACACGTCGGCGGGGACGAGGTTCACACGCTCGAGGAGCTCGTGCACCGCGGGCGCGAGCCGGTCCCCCGACGCGACGCCGTGGATGCGCAGCGGCCGCTCCAGGTGGTGCGCGACGGTGTGGTACGGGTTGAGCGAGGCGAACGGGTCCTGGAAGACCATCTGGACCTGGTGCCGGTAGCCCTCGAGCCCGCGGCCGCGGCGTCCGACGGGCGCACCGTCGAGCAGGATCTCCCCGGACGTCGGCGTCTCGAGCTGGGAGATCATCTTCGCGACGGTCGACTTGCCGGAGCCGGACTCGCCGACGAGCGCGATGGTCCTGCCCGGCTCGAGGGTGAACGACACGTCGTTCACGGCCCGCAGGACGCTGCTGCGCATCCCGTTGCGGACCTTGAACTCCTTGACGAGGTTGCGGACCTCGAGGCTGCTCATGGCGCCTCCTCCTCGGCGACGTCCTGGGAGACGCCGGTACGGACGAACGAGCCGCGGTCACCCGTGAGGCTCGGGAACGAGGCCAGCAGCTGCCGCGTGTACGGGTGCTGGGCGCGCGCGTAGATCGACTCGGACGTGTCGAGCTCGACGATCTGGCCCGCGCGCATGACGGCGATGCGGTCGCTGATCTCGAGGAGCAGCGGCAGGTCGTGGGTGATGAACACGACGGCGAAGTTGAACCGCTCGCGCAGGCGCATGATCTCGCGCAGGATGCCGCGCTGGACGACGACGTCGAGCGCCGTGGTCGGCTCGTCCATGATCATGACCTGCGGGTTGAGCGCCATGGCCATCGCGATCATGACGCGCTGGCGCATGCCGCCGGAGAGCTCGTGCGCGAAGCTGTCGAGGCGCGACGGGTCGACGCCGACGAGCTCGAGCAGCTCGGCGGACCGGGCGGCCCGCTCCTGCTTGCCCATCTGCGGCCGGTGCGTGGTGAGCACGTCCCCCAGCTGCTTGCGGACGCTGATCACCGGGTTGAGCGAGTTCATCGCCCCCTGGAAGACCATCGACACCCGGTCCCAGCGGAACGCCCGGAGCGAGTCGCCGGTGAGGCCGACGACGTCGATGTCGGTGCCGTTCGCGTCGTGGAACGTCACCTCGCCGGAGCGCAGGATGGCCGGCGGCTTGAGCAGGCGGTTGAGGCCGTAGGCGAGCGTCGTCTTGCCGCAGCCGGACTCCCCGGCGAGGCCGAGGATCTCGCCCCGGTGCAGCGTCAGGGACACGTCCTCCACGGCGAGGACCGGCGGGTCCACCTCGTACTCGATGGACACGTGACGGGCGGTGAGCACCGGCTCCAGGCCGGCGACGTGCGCGTCGTGCGTGGACGAGGACAGCGGGCCGGTGGTCGTGGTGGCGGTCATACGTCGACCCTCTCCTTCTGTCCGGGCCGACCGGGCGCGGGCCCGTCGGCGTCGGCCGCCGGCACGGACACGTCGCTGGTCGCGGACGACGAGCCGCGTCCGAGCTTGTCCCGTCCGGCCTTGCGGGCCTCGCGGACGCTCTTGGCGGCCGCGGGCGCCAGGCGCAGCTTGGGGTTGATGATCTCGTCGATGGCGAAGTTGACGAGGGACAGGCCGGTGCCGAACGCGGCGATCATGAGGCCCGGCGGGACGAACCACCACCAGGCGCCGCGGGTGAGCGCGCCGCCGCCCTGCGCCTCGTTGAGCATCGTGCCCCAGGTGATCGACCCGTTGGGGCCCAGGCCCAGGTAGGACAGGCCCGCCTCGCCGAGGATGGCGAGCACGATCGCGAACAGGAACTGCGACGCCAGCAGGGGCAGCAGGTTGGGCAGCACCTCGACGAGGATGATCCGCGGCGTCTTCTCGCCGGCGACCCGGGCCGCCGAGACGTAGTCCCGCACGCGCAGCGACCGCGCCTGGGAGCGCAGCACCACCGCGGGGCCGGCGAACGCGGTGACCCCGAGGATGAGGGCGACCACCCACAGGCTGCGCACCTCCAGGTAGCTGGCGACCACGATCATCAGCGGCAGACCGGGGATGACTAGCATGATCCCGGTGATGAGGGACAGGACCTCGTCGGTCCAGCCCCGGAGGTAGCCGCCGACCACGCCGAGCAGGAGCGCAAGGACGATCGCGACGACGCCGGCGGTGACGCCGACGATCAGGGAGCCGCGCGCGCCCTCGGCGAGCTGGGCGAGCACGTCGTACCCGAGGCTCGTGGTGCCGAGCCAGTGGCCGGGCTGCGGCGGCAGCATGGGGTCGTTGGCGGAGCTGCGCGGGTCCTGGGTGATCCAGGGTCCCACGATCGCGAAGAGGACGATCGCGCCGATGAGGACGAGGCCGGTCAGGAACTTGCCCGACATGGACGGCATCATCTGACGCACGCCGGACCTCTTGGCGGGGGACGGCGCGGCGGCGGTGGCCGCGGCGGTGTCGGGGGTGCGGGTGTCAGTCATGGTGGCGCGTCCTCGGGTCCAGGAAGCCGTAGATGAGGTCCATGAGGAACAGCGCCGCCAGGACCGCGAGGGTGATCACGAGGAAGACCCCCTGCATCAGCGCGTAGTCGTTGTTGCGGACCGCGGTGATCATGAGCTTGCCGATGCCGGGATAGGTGAAGACCTGTTCCATCACGAGCGAGCCCGCGACGACGAACCCCAGGGAGACGCCGAAGCCGGCGAGGGAGGGCAGCGCGGCGTTGCGCATGGCGTAGGTCGTGAAGACCCGGCGCGGCCGCAGGCCCTTCGCCTCCGCCGTCGTGACGTAGTCCTCCGACAGCGTGGAGACCATCATGTTGCGCATCCCGAGCAGCCAGCCGCCGACGGACGAGATCACGATCGTCAGCGCCGGGAGGAACGCGTGGTACAGCACCGAACCGACGAAGGCCCAGCTCCACTCGGGCCCGTTGAACGTGAACACGTCGTAGGCGCCGATGATCGGGAACCACTGGAGGGTCACGGCGAAGCCGAAGATGAGCACGAGCGCCACCCAGAAGTACGGGAGCGACTGGAGCATCGTGGTGCTGGGGACGAGGCTGTCCACCCAGGTGCCGCGCTTCCAGCCGGCGAGGGCGCCGAGCCCGATGCCCAGCACGAACGAGATGATCGTGGCCGTGCCGACGAGTCCGAGGGTCCACGGCAGCGCGTCCCCGATGAGCTCGGTCACCGGCGCGGGGAAGTTCGTCACCGAGACGCCCAGGTTCCCCTGGAAGAGGTTGCCCCAGTACGTGACGTACTGCTCCCAGAGGGTCTGGTCCTCGGCGGCCCCGAGGAGGAGCCGGATGGTGTTCTCCGTGCCCGCGGGGATGCCGCCGCTGCGCTGCAGCTTCGCCATGAGGATGGTGAAGGGGTCGCCGGGCAGCAGGCGCGGGATGAAGAAGTTCAGGGAGATGGCGGCCCACAGCGTGACCGCGTAGAACCCGATCCGCCTCAGGTAGAACTTCATGGGATCGGGCCGCCCTTCGGTGTCGCGGGCATGCGGCTCCTCCTCGGTCGTTGCGTCACAGCGTCGTGGTGCAGGGGGTGCGGGTGTGCGGGTGACCGGCGGGCCGGGAAGGCCCGCCGGTCACCCTGTCGGTGCGGTGGTTACTCGAGGCCGCCGAGCTTGCCGAGGATGACGCCCGACGACGGGCCCTGCCACGACGGCGGGAACATGTACATGTCCTCCTCGGTCGGCCAGCCGGCGTAGGCCTTCGTGTTGAAGAAGGTCTGCGACGCGTTGACGACCAGCGGGATGTACGGCAGGTCCTCGACGATGTGCTGCTGCACGGTGGCGTAGGCCTCCTTCTTGGCGGCCTCGTCGTTCGTCTCGGAGGCGGCCTGGACGGCGGCGTTCACGTCGTCGTTGTCGTACCGGGAGAAGTTCCACTCACCCGGCTCGAGGGCGGTGCCCACCTTCTGCGTG
The DNA here is from genome assembly GCA_023241745.1 of Isoptericola peretonis. Taxonomy (GTDB): domain Bacteria; phylum Actinomycetota; class Actinomycetes; order Actinomycetales; family Cellulomonadaceae; genus Isoptericola; species Isoptericola peretonis. The sequence continues at coordinate 953,544 of JALQCY010000001.1, forward strand.
AAGTCGCCCGTGAACCACTCGCGGTAGATCTGGAACGGGTCGGCGATCGAGGTGCCCACGACGCCGCCCATGATCAGCTCGAACTCGCCCGACACGCGGGCGTCGGCGAACTCGTTCCACGAGATGGTCGACGCGGTGACCTTGATGCCGGCCGCCTTCGCCTGCTCCTCGATGAGCTTCGCGGCGCTGTTGTAGTCGGTCCAGCCGTCGACGGACGTGAGGGTCAGGTCGATCGCCTTGCCGTCCTTGCCGTAGAAGCCGTCGGCGTCCTTGGTGTAGCCGGCGTCCTCGAGGATCGTCGCGGCCGCGGCCGCGTCGGCCGTCTGCGGCGACTCCTTCGGCATGCCGTCGGCGATCCACTTGTCGTCGCGCCCGAGCAGCGCGAACGTCGGCGAGATCTCCTTGGCGAGGCCGACGAAGGCCTTCTCGTTGATCGCCCCGCGGTCGATCGCCACGTTGAGCGCCTGGCGCACGGCGACGTCGGTCTGCTCGCCCTCGCAGCCGAGGTCGACGTTGGCGCAGGTGTAGAGCACGGTCGGGTCGACGGGCGTGTTCACGTACCCGTACGCCCCGCTGGACGTGACCCGGTCGGGCTCGGGCACGAACATCGTCGACCAGTCGATCTGGCCGGTGGTGAGCAGGTCCTCGGCGGACTGGTTCGCGTCGATGCCGACGTAGCGCAGGGAGGCGACCTGGGGCTCGCCTCCCCAGTAGTTCGGGTTCGCCTTGGCCGTGTAGGCCGCGTTCGACGTCGAGTCCACCATGTACGGGCCGGTGCCGACGGGGTTCTCGGCGTTCGCCCAGGCGACGAGGCCCTCGAGCTTGGCGCCCGCGGCGTCCTCCCCCGTGTCCTTCTCGTGCTCGGAGAAGACGTGCTTCGGCACGATGTACGTGCTCCCGAGGATGGCGAACTCGTTCGCGAAGGCCGGGGCGTCGAACGAGAAGACCACCGTGGACTCGTCGGACGCCGTCGCCTCGGACAGGTAGCTCGGCTTCGCGCTGTCGTTCATGAAGGAGTACACGACGTCGTCGGCCGTGAACGGCGTGCCGTCGTTCCACTCCACGCCCGAGCGGAGCGTGACCGTCAGCTCGGTGCCGTCCCCGTTCCACTCGAACGACTCGGCCAGCATCGCCGTGGGGTCCACGTCCTGGAGCTTGTTGTAGGCGAACAGCGTCTCGTAGATGCCGCCGTTGGCCAGGTGCAGCACACCGACGGCGTAGGGGTTGAAGTTGGCCGTGATCGGGGTCTGGGAGCCGGCCCAGATCACGAGCTCGCGGTCGGTGGCCGCGCCCTCGGCCGCCGGGGCGCCGGACTCGCCGCCCTCCTGGTCGCCCCCGCCGCCTCCGGAGCACCCGGCGGCGAGGAGGGTCACGCTCGTGAGCGCGGCGGCCGCCGTCAGCCACCGGCTCCGCGTGGTACGTCGGTTCATCGTGGGTCCTTCCAGTCGGCAACGCGTCCTCACGCTGCTGCGGCTACCTCATCGGGCCTTAGGGAAGGAACCTTAACGAATACTTCAGGGGTCTCGGCTAGAGCTTGAATCGTTATAAGGCAGGAGTGTTATCAAAACGTCATCTCGCGGCGGGGCCGCGATTCGCGACGGTCCTCGGTCCCCCGCCGGACGCCGTCGGCGGGTCTGCCCGCGCCGGGCGATGCCGGGGGTCTGCCCGCGCCGGACGGCGCCTGACAGGTCTGCGACGTCAGGCGAGGGTGAAGAGCACCCGACGGTCGGCCACGGACGCCTCGGCCAGGGTCGGCCGGACGCGCTCGCCGAGCGGCAGGTCGGGGCCCTCGAGGCGGGCCCGCACCGCGGGCTCGCGCAGCATCACGTCGCCGCGCCGGAGGCCGGACGCGTCCTCGTCGCCCTTGCCATCCCCGTCGCCGCGCACGTCGACGACCACGCCGTCGAACGTCTCGCCCTCGCGGCCGGCGAGCAGGGCCGCCTCGACGATGTCGACGCACCCCCGCTCGAACGTCCCGGCCGTGCGGGACGCCTCCGCCATCGTCGCGGGGAGGCCGGGCAGGGCGTCCGAAACCCAGGCGGGCGGCTCCTTGCCCGCCGCGTGAGCGAGGCACACCTCGGTCGCGTACCGGTCGGCGAGGCGTCGCAGGGGCGCCGTCACGTGGGCGTACTCGGCCGCGATCGCGGCGTGCCGGGCGTCGGCCGGGAGAGGGACCGGAGCGCCGCCGTCGGGCCCGGGCACCCCGAACGCCAGGTAGCCGGCCCCCCGGAACAGCGTCGTGGCCTCGGCGAGGAACGCCGCGTGCGCCGGTCGTCGCGACTCGAGGGAGGGCACGAGCTGCGCGTAGGAGACGGTGTCGGGCCACTCGATCCCGAGCGCGGCGGCCGTGCGCCGCAGGCGGGCGACGTCGCGCTCGTCGGCGGGAGGCAGCGTCCGCAGGAGGCCGACGCCGGCCTCGCGCATCATCGCCGCCGCGGCGATCCCGGTGAGCAGCGAGATCTGCGCGTTCCACCCCTCGACCGGCAGCGTGCGGCGCAGCTCGAGGGAGAACGACCCGTCGGGCTGGGGCAGGATCACCTGCTCGGGCACCTCGAGCGACACGCCGCCCCGGTCGCGCTCGCGTTCCTGGCGCAGCCGCCCGACGTCGGCCAGGAGCGACAGCGCGTCCGACGCCGCTCCCGCGTCGAGCTGGGCCTGCGCCTCTCCGTACGTGAGCCGTGCCCGGGACCGCACGGTCGCGCGGGTGACGGAGGTGCTGGTGATCTCGCCGTCGGCGTCCAGCCCGATCGTCCACAGCACGGCGGGCCGGTCCTCGTCGGGCAGCAGGCTCGCGGCGCCCTCCGAGAGGACGGTCGGGTGCAGCGGCGTGCGGACGTCGGGCCCGTAGACCGTGGTGCCCCGCCGGTGCGTCTCGGCGTCGAGCCCGCCGCCCGGGCGCACGAACGCCGCGACGTCCGCGATGGCGTACCGCACGATGTAGCCGCGCCCCGACGACGCGACGTGCACCGCCTGGTCGAGGTCCATCGAGCCGGGCGGGTCGATGGTGACGAGCTCGACGTCGCGGCGGTCCTGCCGGCCCTGCGCCGCGCCGGCCGGTGCGTGGCCGCCGTCCTTCGCGGACTGCTCGGCCTCCTCGCGCACGGCCGTGGGGAACATCGCGGGCAGCCCGACCTCGGCACGGAGGGCTGCGAGGGCGTCCGCGACCTCGGCCGGCCCGGCGATGGCGAGATGAAGCTGACGCGTCGGCACGGCTCGACCGTAGCGGCGCGGGCCGGGCGTCGCGCGTCGAGGGCACGGGCCACCGGTATGGCGTGCGTCGCCTTTTCGACAGGCTCCACCGCCGCCAGATATCTTGATGTCAAACAATCTCTCGTCCATCACAGCCCTGCCTAGGGAGCATCGCCGCATGACCACCGAGTCCCGGCCCGAGGCCGCCACGATCATCTACACCCACACCGACGAGGCGCCGCTGCTCGCGACCTACTCGTTCCTCCCGATCGTCGAGGCGTACGCCGCGCAGGCCGGGGTGCGCATGGAGACGCGCGACATCTCGCTCGCCGGCCGCATCCTCGCCCAGTTCCCCGAGCGCCTCGCCGACGACCAGCGCATCGGCGACGCCCTCGCCGAGCTGGGCGCGCTGGCCACCACGCCCGAGGCCAACATCATCAAGCTGCCGAACATCTCCGCCTCCGTGCCGCAGCTCAAGGCCGCGGTGGCAGAGCTCCAGGCCCAGGGCTACGACGTCCCCGACTACCCCGAGGACCCGCAGACGGACGCCGACAAGGACGTGCGCGCCCGCTACGACAAGGTCAAGGGCTCCGCCGTGAACCCGGTGCTGCGCGAGGGCAACTCGGACCGCCGCGCCCCCGCCTCGGTGAAGAACTACGCCAAGGCGCACCCGCACCGCATGGGCGCCTGGTCGGCCGACTCGAAGACCAACGTCGCGACCATGGGTGCCGACGACTTCTTCTCCAACGAGAAGTCCGTCGTCCTGCCCGCCGACGACACCCTCACGATCCGCCTCGTCACCCCCGCGGGCACCACGGTGCTCAAGGAGGGCCTGAAGGTCCTCGAGGGCGAGGTCGTGGACGGGACGTTCATGTCGGTCGCCGCGCTGCGCACGTTCCTCGCGGAGCAGGTCGCGCGCGCCAAGGCCGAGGGCGTGCTGTTCTCCGCTCACCTCAAGGCCACGATGATGAAGGTCTCCGACCCGATCATCTTCGGCCACGTGGTGCAGGCGTTCTTCCCCGCCCTCTTCGAGCAGTACGGCGACCAGCTCAAGGCCGCGGGCATCTCGCCCAACGACGGCCTCGGCGGGCTCCTCGCCGCCGTGGACACGCTGCCCGACGGTGCGGCGATCCGGGCCGCCGTCGAGCAGGGCCTGGCCGACGGCCCCGCGCTCGCGATGGTCGACTCCGACAAGGGGATCACCAACCTGCACGTGCCCTCGGACGTCATCATCGACGCCTCGATGCCGGCGATGATCCGCGGCGGCGGCCACATGTGGGGCCCGGACGGCAAGGAGCACGACACCCTCGCCGTCATCCCCGACTCGTCGTACGCGGGCGTCTACCAGGCCACCATCGACGACTGCCGTGCCCACGGCGCCCTGGACCCCACCACGATGGGCTCGGTGCCGAACGTCGGCCTCATGGCCAAGAAGGCCGAGGAGTACGGCTCGCACGACAAGACCTTCGAGATCCCGGCCGACGGGACCGTCGAGGTCGTCAACGCGGCGGGCGAGGTGCTGATCAGCCACGACGTGCAGACCGGCGACATCTGGCGTGCCTGCCAGACGCAGGACGTCGCGATCCGCGACTGGGTCAAGCTCGCCGTCACGCGCGCCCGCGCCACCGGTGCCCCCGCCGTGTTCTGGCTGGACGCGCAGCGCGCCCACGACGCGCAGCTGATCGCCAAGGTCGAGGAGTACCTGGGCGACCACGACACCGAGGGCCTCGACATCCACGTCATGGCCCCGGCCGAGGCGACCGCCTTCTCGCTGGCCCGGATCCGCCAGGGCCTGGACACCATCTCGGTGACCGGGAACGTGCTCCGCGACTACAACACGGACCTGTTCCCGATCCTCGAGCTGGGCACGTCCGCCAAGATGCTGTCCGTCGTGCCGCTGATGAACGGCGGCGGGCTCTTCGAGACCGGCGCCGGTGGCTCCGCCCCGAAGCACGTGCAGCAGCTCCTCGCGGAGAACTACCTGCGCTGGGACTCGCTCGGCGAGTTCTTCGCGCTGGCCGCCTCGTTCGAGCACCTGGCCACGGTGACCGGCAACGCGCGCGCCCAGGTGCTCGCGGACACGCTCGACCGCGCGACGGGCACGTTCCTCGACCAGGACAAGTCCCCGACGCGTCGCGTGGGCGGCATCGACAACCGCGGCTCGCACTTCTACCTCGCCCTCTACTGGGCGCAGGAGCTCGCGGCGCAGTCGGACGACGCCGAGCTGGCCGCCGCGTTCGGCCCGCTCGCCGCGTCGCTGGCCGAGCAGGAGCAGACCATCGTGGACGAGCTCGTGGGCGTGCAGGGCTCGCCCGCCGACGTGGGCGGCTACTACCGTCCCGACCCGGCCAAGGCCGCCGCGGTGATGCGCCCGTCCGCGACGTTCAACACGGCGCTCGAGGCCCTCTGACGCCGAGATAGAGAGGGCGAACCCGCGAGAGAGAGAAGCCCGGACGGGCCGCACCGGCTGCGGCCCGTCCGGGCTTCTCTCTCTCGCGGGTTCGCCCTCTATCTCGGCAGCTACCAGGACCAGCCGCGGGAGCTGAGCTCCAGCTCCTCGCGCAGCCGCTCGGCCGACTCGGCCCGTTCGCCGGCACGCATCGGCAGGTCGACGACGCTGAGGCCGGCCAGCCGGCAGGCCTCGCGCAGCAGGGCGTCGTAGGCCCCCTGCGCCGCACGGGCGTGGTGAGCGCGCGCGAAGACCTGGGGGTCGTCGTCGATGGCGCGCAGCTCGCGCGCCAGCTCCCCCAGTCGCACCTGCACGGTGAGCGTCACGAGCGGGTCGGTGTCCGCCCCGCGACGTCGCCGGGACCGTCGGTCGACGGCGTCCCGGTGGGCGACAGAGCCCAGGCATGACCGCACGGCGACCGTCGCGACCAGCGCGAACGACGCCGCCACGAGCGCCAGCTGCCACGTCATCGGAGCACCACCCCCGCACCACTTTTCAGCCTATGCCGGGCGGGTCGCGCACGCGACAATCAGCGGCATGCCGGCGCACCGCCCGATCCTGGCGACGATCGTCGCGCTGGTCGCGCTGCTCCTCGCCGCATGCGGTTCCCGGGCGCCCTTGCCGGCCGCCGAGCAGCCGGTGGTCCTCGCGGCCCCCGCGGCGCTGCCCGCCGGTGCGGCCGGCATCCTCGACGTCGGCGGGCGGTCCGTCCAGGTCCAGGTGCCGCCCGCGTACGACGCCTCCCGGCCGGCCCCCCTGCTCGTCGTCCTGCACGGCCTCGGCTCGGACGCCGCGCGCGTGGACGCGTCGCTCGGGCTGCGCGACGAGGCGCTGGCACGCGGCGTGCTCTACGCCCTGCCCGAGGGCACCCAGGGCCCCGACGGGCGCCGGTTCTGGAACGCGAGCGACGCCTGCTGCGGCGTCGACCGGGCAGGCGTCGACGACTCCGCCTATCTCGCCCTGGTGATCCGCACGCTCGCGGCCACCTACGCCGTCGACCCTGAGCGGGTCGCGGTGGTCGGGTACTCGAACGGCGGGTTCATGGCCTACCGCACGGCGTGCGACCACGCCGACCTCGTGTCGGTCGCGGTGTCGCTCGCGGGCGCGATGCCGGCGGACGCCGCCGACTGCCGGCCCTCGCGCCCGGTGAGCGTGGTGCAGGCGCACGGCACCGACGACCGCGTCATCCGCGCGGGAGGCGGGGTCCGTGACGGGCACGCGTACCCCGCGGCGGCGGAGTCCGCGGCCGCGTGGGCGCGCCTCGACGGTTGCGCGACGACGCCGTCCTCCACCGCCCACCGCGGCCTGGACACCGCCGTGCCGGGCGCCGAGACCACCGTGTCGACGTGGGACCGGTGCTCGGGCGGCGCCTCGGTCGAGCTGTGGTCGATCGCCGGAGCGGGACACGCTCCCACGCTCGGGTCCGAGTTCGCGACCGCGGTGCTCGACGTCGTGACGGAGGTGCGCTGAGCCGCTCCCCAGGGCGGTCGGCCGGACCAAGGCACGCCTGGCCTTGCTGGCGGACCGCGGGAAGTCTCCTTAACCTGGAACGGTTCAAGAAAACGACCGTTCGAGGAAAGCGAGGCGCACCATGACCGCACCCACGATGAAGCGCAACACCGCCCGCGTCGAGGCGTCCGACAAGCTCCGCGCCCACCTGCAGCGCGTGCTCGTCGCCCTGGTCGACCTGCACGTCCAGGGCAAGCAGGCCCACTGGAACGTGACGGGCCGCGGCTTCCGCGACCTGCACCTGCAGCTCGACGAGCTGGTCGACGTCGCGCGCGAGCACAGCGACACCGTCGCCGAGCGCCTCCGTGCCCTCCAGGCCGTGCCCGACGGCCGCACCGAGACCGTCGCCACGACGACCGACCTCTCCCCCTACCCCGGCGGTCTGGTGTCGGTCGGCGACACGGTCGACGCGATCGTCGAGCGGGTCGCGCAGACCGTCGAGGTCGCGCGCGCGGTGCACGACGACGTCGACGCCGAGGACCCGACGACCGCGGACCTGCTGCACGAGATCATCACCGACCTCGAGAAGCAGGCCTGGATGATCTCCTCGGAGAACACCGAGGTCTGAGCGGGCTCCCCGGCCCGGGCGGCGCTTCGCCGCACCGACCGGTCGTCCCCGACGCCGGCGCGGCCCGTCTCGGCCGCGCCGGCGTCGTCGTGTCTCCGGGCCTGCTGCGCGACAATCGGAGGATGCCGTCGACCCGCCGCGCCGCCGCCCTCGCGCTCGCGCTGGCCGCGGCCCTGTCCCTCGTCGCCTGTACGGGGTCGCCCACGGACGCGCCGACCGGCTCCCCGGAGCCGGCCGCGCCGACCGGCCCCGAGCCGACGCCGTCGTCCGACCCCGGGACGACGCCCACGCCCGACGTCACCGCCGCCGCGCCTCCCGTCCCCGGCAGCACGGGGACGCTCGACGTGGACGGCCGGCCGTTCGAGCTCGCCGTGCCGGCGGGATACGACCCCGACGAGCCGGCGCCGCTCCTGGTGGTGCTGCACGGCTTCGGCGACGACGCGGACGGCGTCGACGCCCGGCTCGCCCTCCGCGACGAGGCCGGGCGCCGGGGAATCCTCTACGCGCTGCCGGAGGGCACGGTCGACGCGGAGGGCCGCAAGTTCTGGGACGCGGGCGACGCCTGCTGCAACTGGGGCGGGGCCGACGTCGACGACTCCGGGTACCTGGCCCGCCTGATCCGCACGGTGGGCGAGACCTACGCGGTCGACCCGGAGCGCGTCGCCCTCGTGGGTCACTCCAACGGGGGCTTCATGGCCTACCGCGCGGCCTGCGAGCACGCCGACCTCGTGCGGCTGGCCGTCTCCGTCGCCGGGGCGATGCCCGCCGACGACGGCGCCTGCGCGCCGTCGCGCCCGGTCGGCGCGATCCAGGTGCACGGCACCGACGACCCCGTGGTGCGCTACGACGGCGGCAGCCTGGGGCCGGCGGCCTACCCCTCGGCCGAGGACTCCGTGGCGGCCTGGTCCCGGCTCGACCGCTGCGACGACGGGCCCGAGCCGCGCGGCGGACCGCTCGACCTGGAGACCGACGTGCCGGGGGCGGAGACGTCCGTCGCCTCGGCCTCGGGCTGCGCCGACGGCTCCCGCGTCGAGCTGTGGACGATGGACGGCGCCGGCCACACCCCCGCGCTCGGTGGGACGTTCGCCTCGGCGGTGCTCGACGCCGTCGCCGGCGCGGGCGGGCCCCCGGCATCGAGGTAGGCGATGCCCGCCTCCAGGTCGACGCCGAACGGCGCGCCCTCCGCCGGCGTCTGCACGATGTCGAGGCGCTGCCGTTCCTTCTCCGCCGTCAGGTGGGCGCGGCTGGGCTGGAAGATCTCGACCAGCTCCCCGAGCATCCCGGAGCCCGCGCTCTCGCCGCCCTCGCGCGGCTCCGGCCGGCGCGCGTTCGCGAGCCGCTCCACCAGCAGCACCACGATCACCACGCTCGCGAGCACCCCCACGACGCCGAACAGCACCGAGAGCCACCTCATCCGGTCCGCCTAGGCCCGCCCCTCGCGAGCGGCTCAGACGACGCCGAGGGCGATCATCGCGTCGGCCACGTGCGTGAAGCCCGCGATGTTGGCCCCCGCCACGTAGTCGCCGGGCGCGTCGTACTCGTCGGCGGTGGCGAGGCAGCGGTCGTGGATGCCGGCCATGATCTCCGCCAGGCGCGCCTCGGTGTGCTCGAAGCTCCACGAGTCGCGGGACGCGTTCTGCTGCATCTCCAGGGCGGACGTCGCGACGCCGCCCGCGTTGGCGGCCTTGCCCGGCCCGAACAGCACGCCGGCCTCGCGCAGCAGCGCCACGGCCTCCGGGGTGGTGGGCATGTTGGCGCCCTCGGCGACGGCGCGGACGCCGTTCGCCACGAGCTGCTTGGCGTCGGCCTCGGTGAGCTCGTTCTGCGTGGCGCAGGGCAGCGCGACGTCCGTGGGGACGTCCCAGATGCTGCCCTCGGCGACCAGGCGGGCACCGGGCCGGCGCTCCACGTAGTCGGACACGCGGCCCCGCTCGACCTCCTTGACCTCCTTGAGCAGGTCGAGGTCGATGCCCGCCTCGTCGACGACGTAGCCGGACGAGTCGGAGAAGGTGATCACGCGCCCGCCGAGCTGCTGCGCCTTCTCGGCGGCGTAGATCGCGACGTTGCCCGAGCCGGACACGGAGACCCGGCGCCCGTCCAGGCTCTCGGACTGCGTGCCGAGCATGCTCTGCGCGAAGAGCACCGCGCCGTAGCCGGTGGCCTCGCGGCGCACGAGGGAGCCGCCCCAGGTGAGGCCCTTGCCGGTCAGCACCCCGGACTCGTAGCGGTTGGTGATCCGCTTGTACTGCCCGAAGAGGTAGCCGATCTCGCGGGCGCCCACGCCGATGTCGCCGGCCGGCACGTCCGTGTACTCGCCGATGTGCCGGTACAGCTCGGTCATGAAGGACTGGCAGAACCGCATGATCTCGCCGTCGGAGCGGCCGCGCGGGTCGAAGTCGGAACCGCCCTTGCCCCCGCCGATCGGCAGACCTGTGAGAGCGTTCTTGAAGATCTGCTCGAAGCCGAGGAACTTCACGATCCCCAGGTACACCGAGGGGTGGAACCGCAGGCCGCCCTTGTACGGGCCGAGGGCCGAGTTGTACTCGACGCGGAAGCCGCGGTTGATCCGCACGCGGCCCGTGTCGTCCACCCACGGCACACGGAAGATGATCTGCCGCTCGGGCTCGCAGATGCGCTCGAGGACCGCCGCCTCCACGTACTGCGGGTTCTTGCGCAGCACCGGACCCAGCGACTCGAAGACCTCGCGCACGGCCTGGTGGAACTCCACCTCGCCCGGATTACGGCGCAGCACCTCGGCGAACACTGGCTGGAGACGGTCTTCCATGGGGGCTCCTCCCGGATGGTGGGAGCGCGCCCGCGGGGCCCGGAGGGCGGCACGGCACACGCACGACCATCGCAGCGTAGACGACCGCCGAGACACCGTCTCACGCCGCGAGACGCGCCCGGCTGGGTCGACTGCCGCGGCGTTCCCAGGGGGCCCCTCATCCGTTCGGATGACCTGCGCGTCCCCGGCCGTCCGATGCCCCGTGCCGGCGCCGCCGCACATCCTGGACGCCGGAGCCGAGACGCGGCTCGCAGGGAAGTCAGGAGACCCCGATGAACAAGCGACTCGTCGCCACCGTCACCGCCGCAGCCGCGCTCGGCGGCCTGGGCCTGGTGGGCGCGCAGCCCGTCCTCGCGCACGGGCACGACCAGGGACGCCCCGCGTCGTACGCCCTCACCGGCGACGCCGAGGGCAGCCGGTTCGAGGGCATCGGCGCGGACCGGCGCCGCGGCACGTTCTACGTCAGCGAGGTCACCGGGGGCGAGATCCACCGCGGCGACGTCCGCGACGGGCAGACCGAGGAGTGGCTGCCCGCGGGCGCCGACGGCCGCACCACCGCGCGCGGCATCACCGTGGACCGGGCCAGCAACGTGTACGTCGCCGGCGGGCCCAACGGGCTCGAGGGCGACCGCCCCGACCTGTGGGTGTACTCGCCCGACGGCGAGCTGCTCGCCGCGCTGCGGGTGCCCGCCGACGAGGCGTTCCTCAACGACGTCGCGATCGGCCCCGACGGGGCCGCGTACTTCACCGACTCGAACGACCCGCGCGTCTACCGGGTCGCCCAGGGCGACGACGGCTGGGAGGCCGAGGTCTGGGCCGACGCCTCCGGCACGATCGAGCGCCGTGACGGCTTCAACCTCGGCGGCATCGTGCTGTCCGCCGACCGCAGCGCCTTCGTCGTGGCGCAGGGCAACACCGGCGACCTGTGGCGCTTCGGGCTCGACGGCACGGTCGACGCGATCGACACCGGCGACGCGGACCTCGTGAACGCCGACGGCCTGGTGCTTCGGGGGAGCCGCCTCACCGTGGTGCGCAACTTCGACCACGCGCTCGCCACGCTGCGCCTGTCCGCCGACGGCTCGCAGGCCCGGTTCGTGCGCGAGCAGGCGACCGACCCGTCGAAGGTCTTCACCACGGCCACGGAGCTGCGCGGGCGGGTCCTCTTCGTCGAGAGCGAGTTCGGCTCCGGCCCCGCCACGCCGCCCTACCAGGTGACGACGAACCCCTCCGCCGGCTGACACCCGGCCGAGATAGAGAAGCGAGACCGCGAGATAGAGAGGGACGGACCGCGCGGGCGGTCCGTCCCTCT
>JALQCY010000019.1 GCA_023241745.1 Isoptericola peretonis
CCTGCCGTCGCGCACCACGGTCATGGTGGGGCTGCCGCGCGAGGAGATGCTCGTCGAGAGCGACGCGCTCGCCTTCGTCGAGTGACGGCCCGCCTCGCTCACCCGGCGCGCGGCGCCGGGCGGGCGCGGTCCGGGGTGGGCAGGAACGTCACCGGCACCTCCGGCACGACGTCCCGCAGCCAGCCGGCGAAGGCCGCCCTGCCCGCCTGCTCGGACGGGAGGTGCCCCGCGACGA
>JALQCY010000020.1 GCA_023241745.1 Isoptericola peretonis
AGCTGCGTCAGCGTGATCCCCATCGAAGCCAGGCGCTGGACGTCGGGCACGACGAGGAACTGCTTGGCATAGCCGCCAATCGAATCGACGCCGGCCAAGCCCTGAGTGTTCTTCAGCAGCGGCGAAACGATCCAGTCCTGCGCGGTACGCAGGTAGGTCGCCTTGTCGGTGTCGTTCGTCAGCCGTTCGCCTTCCGGCGTGATGTAGCTGCCATCGGGCTGCATGCCGGGTTC
>JALQCY010000002.1 GCA_023241745.1 Isoptericola peretonis
CGTGCCCGCGCGGGCGGCGCGGGCACGGCCCGTGGGTACTACTCGGTCTCGAAGGGGAAGTCGTCGGTGACGCCGATGAGGTCGGGCTGCATCTGGGACGCGTCGAAACCGTCCTCCCAGTTGGCGTTGGTGACCTCGTTGCACTGGTAGGACTGGTACGACTGGTCGGTGGTCTTGCCGACCTCGACGTTGGAGAACGCGAAGCCGCAGCCGCCCGCGTCCATGTGCACGCCACGCGTCCCGGAGTCGGGCATGGCGCCGGCCGGGTCGGGGATGACGTCGCCGATGATCATCTGGTCGACGGTGTTCTGGACCGGGTGCGGGTCCTGGTTCTCGACGCCGTAGGTGTAGAAGGCGCCCATGTCCCCGGAGTCGAGGCCTGCCTCGTCGATGCGGATGTAGCGGAAGGTGTTGTTGTCGGTGTACTGGTCGCCGTCGACCACCTCGGGGCGGGACTCGAGGCTGATGCCGTAGCGGGCGGAGTGCTTGACGTGCACGTGCTCGACGAGGTTGTCACCGGTGGACATGAGCTCGATGCCGGCGGCGTCGCCCGGCACGAGCTCGCCCACGTGGTCGATGTACAGGTTGCGGAACGTGTGCTGGTGGCTCAGGTCGCCCTCGCCGGGCCAGCCGCCCTCGACCTTGATCCCGTCCGCACCGATGTTCTCCAGCAGGGAGTCCTCGACCGTGAGGTGGTCGTTGGCGAACAGGGCGTAGACGCCCATGAAGCCGGTGTCGCGCAGGTGCATGCCCGTCAGGGTGATGTGCGAGGTGTTCTCGAGGGTGACGGCGCCGAACCGGTTGCGGGGCATCTCGATCTGGCGGTCGTACTCGGGATAGGTGTGGCGTTCGCCGGAGTCGCCGGCGCTGATCCAGCCGGCGCGGTACCAGTCGACGAAGTCGGAGTACTGGACGCCGATGCCGTCGAACGTGATGTCGTGGGCCCTGTCCTCGGCGGACGCGCCCTTGACGTCGATCACCTTGGACACCGTCGGCTTCATGATCGTCACGTCGTCGATGTCGCCGCGCGGCATGTAGTAGAGCTCGCCGGCCTCACGGTCCACGTAGTACTCGCCCGGCTGGTCCAGGAACGGCATCGCGTTCTGGATGTAGTAGCGCGACCCGCTCCGGCTGTTGATGAGGGCGTACCGCGACCAGTAGTCGAACGTCGCGAAGCCCTTGCGGTAGTCCGCGCCGCCGATCGGGATGGTGTCCGTGAACCAGCTCCAGGACCCGCCGGACCACACCGTGATCTGGGCGTCCTTGAGCGGGTTGCTGTCCGCGGTGTCGTCCCACGCGGGGTCCCAGTCGCCGTCCTTCCAGTAGAGCCACGAGCGGACGGCCTCCTTCTCGGGCTCGCCGAGGACGGAGAACAGGTAGGGGGCGTGCGTGTCCTCGGACGTCCGGTTGGGATAGCGGGCCAGCTCCGAGCGCTCGCCGTCCTCGAACAGCGTGTAGAACTGCTCGTCCGGGTCGAACGTGGTCTTGTAGATGCCGTCCTGGTAGGGCTCCCAGCCGGTGATCGGCTCCGCGCCGACGAGGTTGGCCTTGCCGGGTCCGTCGGCGGAGCGGTAGACGACCTGGTGGCCGTTGGACCCGGAGTCCTTCTCGGTGAACTCGGTGGTCTCGGTGATGGGGTAGTCGCCCTCGGCGAGGTTGACGACGATGTCGCACCGCATCTTGCGCTCGTGGTTGAGCCCGAGGTCCTGGATGTGGTCACGGGCCTTGTCGAGGGTGGCCCAGGGCTTCTTCTGGGAGCCGTTGCCGCGCTCGTCCTCGCCGTCGGGCGAGACGTACAGCTGGGGGCACTTCCCGGCTTTCTCTGTGCTCGCCGCGTACGGGTCGAAGGCCGTGGCCCCGACCCCGACGGCCGCGACCGCGCTGGCCGCGACGACCGTCGCGATGCTCGTCCTGATCCATCGTCTGGACATCGGTGTCCTCTCCTGGTGGGTGTAGGTGTCGCTCGGCTGTGGGTGGTGGGGGCTCAGCCCGCGGGGTGGACGACGTAGGTCGCGCCGCGGCGCGTCTCGAAGACGGCCAGGTCGTCCTCCGGGCGGTCCACGGTCACGGGCCCGCCCGGGCCGGTGACGCGTACGGGCCCGGCGGTGCGCAGCCGCACGGTGCGGCCGAGGAGCGAGCGCACGCGCGCCTGCTGCAGCCGGTGGTCGGCCCAGGACATCGTGATCTCGAACCCGCCGCGGGTCCGCAGCCCCCGGACGCGGCCCTCGGGCCACGCGTCGGGGAGGCACGGCAGCAGCCAGACCTCGCCGGAGTGGGACTGCAGGAGCATCTCGTTGATCGCGGACGTGCCGCCGAAGTTGCCGTCGATCTGGAACGGCGGGTGCAGGTCGAACAGGTTGGGCGCCGTCCGGCCGGGGGAGAGCAGCTGCGTCAGGTGCTTGTAGACGCCGTCGCGCTGCAGCAGCCGGGCCCGGATGTTCATCTTCCAGGCCAGGGACCACCCGGCGGTGACGGCCGGTCCGCGCAGCTCGAGCGAGCGGTCGGCCGCGGCCGCGAGCTCCGGCGTCCGCCGCGGGGTGATCTGGTCGCTCGGGAAGACGCCCCAGAGGTGGGAGACGTGGCGGGAGGTCTCGGTCGCCGCCTCCTCCCAGTCGATCAGCCACTCCTGGATCTGGCCGAGGTGACCGATCTGGTTCGGTGGCAGCTTCTCGCGGGCGGAGACCGCCGCCGCGGCGGTCTCCCGGTCCAGGCCGAGCTCCTCGGAGGCCTGGTCGAACGCGGTGAACAGGTCGCGCAGGATCTGCATGTCCATCGTCGGCCCGGCGCACAGGCTGACACCCTCGTCGTCGATGTCGTGGTGCTTGAGCTCGGGGGAGTGGGACGGGCTGGTCACCAGGTACCCGGTCGCGTCGTCGACGACGAGGGTGTCGAGGAAGAACTCCACGGCGCCGCGCATGACGGGGAAGTACTCGCGCAGGGTGTCGAGGTCGCCGGTGTACTCGTAGTGCTCCCAGAAGAGCAGCGAGAGCCAGGCGCCGCCGGTGGGCCACACCCCGTAGAAGGCGTGGTCGACCGGCGCGGAGCCCCGCCACAGGTCGGTGTTGTGGTGGGCGACCCAGCCGCGCGCGCCCCACATGGTGCGCGCGGTGCGCGCCCCGGACTCCGCGAGCTCCTCGATCATCGCGAAGAGCGGCTGCCAGCACTCCGCGAGGTTCGACGGACCCGCGGGCCAGTAGTTCATCTCGCAGTTGATGTTCAGCGTGTACTTCGACTGCCAGGCGGGCAGCATCTCCGCGTTCCAGAGCCCCTGCAGGTTGGCCGGCTGCCCCGGCGTCCGTGAGCTGGAGATCAGCAGGTACCGGCCGAACTGGTAGTACAGCGCGGCGAGCTGCGGGTCGCCGCCGGCCCGGAACGCCGCGACCCGGGCGTCGGTCGGCAGGTCCGCCGACGGCGACGTGCCGAGGTCGAGGTCCACCCGGCCGAACAGCTCCTGGTGGTCGCGCACGTGGGTCCTGCGCAGGACGCCGAAGCCGCTGACGGACGCCCGCTCCAGCGGCGGCGCGGCCCGCTCGAGCGGGTCGCCGCCCACGTCGAGGTAGCTGCGGTGGCTGGTGCCCATGGTCACGAGCAGCGTCACGGCGTCGGCGCCCCGGACCCGCAGGGACGACTCGTCGCACACCACCGCGCCGCCCTCCGTGACGGCGCGTGCCAGGGCGACGAACCGCACCAGCCCCTCGAGCCCCTCGGCGTCGCCGGAGCGTCCCTCGAGGGCGAGGGTGCGGCCGTCGTGCGCCAGGGTGGTCGTCTCCTGGAGCGAGGAGAACGAGGCGTCGAACGACACGCCCCCGGGGGCGTCGGTGCGCAGCCGCACGACGATCGCCTGGTCGGCGTGGCTGGCGAACACCTCGCGCGTGTGGCGCACGCCGCCCGCGACGAAGGTCGTGGTGGTCACCGCGGTGGTGAGGTCGAGCGACCGGCGGTACTCCGCGACGTCCTCGGTCAGCCCGGGAAAGGCGAGGCGCAGGTCACCGACGGGCTGGTACTGCATCTGTTCGGTGGGTCGGCCCATGAAGCGCTCGTCCGCCAGCCGCTGGGCCTCGACCCAGCGCTCCTCGGCCAGGAGCCGCCGGATCTCGGGCAGGGCCTCCGCGCCGCGCGGGTCGGCGTAGTCGTGCGGGCCGCCGGCCCACACCGAGTCCTCGTTGAGCATCAGCGTCTCGGCCGCGACACCGCCGAAGACCATCGCGCCGAGCCGGCCGTTGCCGATCGCGAGCGCCTCGAGCCACTCCGCGGCGGGCCGGTCGTACCAGAGGCGCAGCGGGTTGCTGTCGGGGTCGTCGGCCGGGCTTGCGGCCTCGGCTCGGGCGTCGCCGGGGCGGGTCCCCGCCAGGGCGACCGCCCCTGCTGCGGCGGCGCCGGTCGATCTCAGGAGGTCTCGCCGGGTGAACGAGCTCATCGCATCCATCCCTCTCGTCGTCGGGGTACGAAAGGTCGAACGGCCGCCCAGTCGGTCGGGGCGTCGTCGCCTTCGGTACCGGAACTGCGGGGTGTCGCTGAGGTGCTGTCGCGTGCTGCGGGTCGGGCGGCGTCGCCCGGCCCGCTCCGTCCGCTCGGCGTGCGCCGGGGACGTCGTGCTGCGATGGAACGTAACGTAGTACATCACATGTCGTACAAGTCAACAGGTCGAGAAGAAGCCCGGCGTTCCGGACGGCGGGGTCGGCCGCCCGGGGGCCGGGCTGCTGCGGGCTACGGCGACGCGGGCGAGTCGGGATCCTCCTGGGGCCGGCGGCGCGCCCACGACGACGTGATGTGGTCGCGCATCGCGGCCTCGGCGCCGGTCGCGTCGCCGGCCACGAGCGCCTCGAGGATCCGGGTGTGCCCCTCGTGCGTCGAGCGGACGTCGTCGACGCTCGGGGTGCCGCTGTACTGCGGGGTGTGCAGCGCCTTGCCCTGCACGCTGGAGACGATCGCGCGGCCGAACGCGTCGCGCGACGCGCGGTGGATGAGCTCGTGGAACTCGACGTCGACGCGCGCGTAGGCGGTCGGGTCGCCGACGAGCCCCGCGAGCTCCTCGAGCTTGGCCGTCAGCTCCGCGCGCTGGGCGGCGTCGAGGAGGCCCGCGGCGCGGCGCGCCATGGCGCACTCGAGCGTCGTGCGGATCTCGATGAGGTTGTCGAGGTAGACGAGCCGGTCCTCGCGCTGGAAGAGCGCGTCGAGGACCAGGGGGTCGAGCAGGCTCCACTGGTCCTGGTCGAGGACGATCGTGCCCCAGCCCTGCCGGGACGCGACCAGCCCTTTCTCCGCCAGGGCCGTGGTGGCCTCGCGGATCACGGTGCGGCTGACCTCGTACCGCTCGCACAGGGCGCCGGCCGGGGGCAGGGCGCTGCCCGGGGGGTACTCGCCCACGACGATCGCCGTGACGAGGCTCTTGACCACGGCGGCGGCGAGCGGCGGGCGGTGGCGCTGCGGGCGGGGGACCGCACCGGTGGTCGGGGGCGTCGTTGTCATGTCGTCCGGCTCCGTTCTGCCTCGCCGCCTGCAGTGACGGCCATCTGAGCGTAGCGGAGGCTTGCACACTCATCACTCGTATCATAAGTTATGAGTGCGCCGACGATGGCGCGCACGTCAGGAGGAGCAGCGGATGCGCATCACGGGATACCGGACCCTCACCACCGTCCACCGGTGGGGACGTCCGGTGGGCGACGTCAACGGCGTGGTCGCCGACGGCGTCACGGAGGTGCCGGTCGTGCTCCTCGAGACCGACGCGGGCGTCACCGGGGTCGGGCTCGGCGCGAGCGGCGACCTCGAGCTCGTCTTCGGCGCCCTCGACGGGCAGGACCCGCGGGCCGTCACCGCGCTCTACGACCGGATGCTCGCGTTCGTGTTCAAGTCCGGGCACGCCGGGAGCACCTTCGGCACGATCGGCGCCTTCGACATGGCGCTGTGGGACCTCAAGGCCAAGCTCGCCGACGAGCCGTTGTGGCGCACCCTCGGCGCGGCCGACCGGTTCGTGCCCGCCTACGCGTCCGGGCTGGAGTACGCCCTGCCCGACGACGCCCTGGTCGAGCTCTACGAGCCGTGGGCCGACCGCGGCTTCACCGGCGCGAAGGTCAAGGGCGGGCTCGACGTCGACCGCGACGTGAAGCGGCTCGCGATCGTCCGCGACGTCCTGCGCGTGAACACCGACCACCCCGACCTCATGTACGACGTGAACGAGGCGTGGGGGCGGCACCAGGCCGTCCGGTTCGCCCGGCGCGTGGAGGACCAGGTCGACCTCATGTGGATCGAGGAGCCCGTGCGCCGCTGGGACGTCGCCGGGCACCGGGCGGTCGCCTCCGAGCTCCGCGCGGCGGTCGCCACCGGGGAGAACCTCACCGGGCTCGAGAAGTACGGCCCGCTGCTCGACCGCGACGCCGTGGGCGTCGTGCAGGCGGGCAGCGTCTGGGGCATCACGCACTTCCTGCGGGTCTCGGTGCTGGCGCTCGGCCGCGACCTCCCGGTGAGCCCGGTGGGCTACAACGCCAACCCCGTCGCGCACGCGTCGGCCGCCGTCCCCAACCACCTCGTGACCGAGGTGCAGGACCTGTCGTGGCCCGTGGGGCTCGACGTCGACCAGGAGATCCAGGACGGCGGCATCGTCCTCGGCGACCGGCCGGGCCTCGGCATCGAGGTCGACGAGGCGCTCATCGCCGCGAACCGGGAGTCCGGCACCTGGGCGGTGCCCTCCGGCCCGCACGTCCGGCCCGTCGACGCCGGGCTGCGCCTGGCGCGGCGCCGGTCCGGCGAGCAGCCGTGAGCACCCACGCCCCGCACCACGCAGAGCGGCCGCGGGCCGTCCTCGCCCTCGACCCGCCCTCGCTCGCCGACGGGCTCTTCCCGCCGGACGTGCGGTCCCGGCTGGACGACGCGGTCGAGCTCGACCCGCACGTCGTGACCGAGGTCGCGTCACCGGGGGCGCGGCGCCGGCTCGCGGACGCCGAGGTGCTCGTCGCCGGCTGGGGCGCCCCGCGCGTCCCGACCGAGCTCGTCCCGCGCCTGCGAGCCGTCGTCTACGCGGGCGGGGTGGCGGCCACCTGCCTCGCCGATCCCGCCGGGCTCGCGGCGCGCGGGGTGACGGCGTCGAACGCGCGCGCCGCCAACGCCGTCCCCGTCGCCGAGTACACGCTGGCGATGATCCTGCTCGCGAACAAGAGGGTGCACGCGGCCGAGCGGACCTACCGCGAGCGGCGCAGAACCCCGGACGCCGACCGGCTCCTGGCGCGCACGGGCAACTTCCGGCGCACCGTCGGGATCGTCGGGGCGTCGCAGGTGGGGCGCCGCGTCGCCGAGCTGCTGCGCCCCTTCGACCTCGACGTGCTGGTGCACAGCCCGGAGCTGCCGCCCGGACCGGTGCCAAGCATGCCGGGGGTGCGCAGCGCAGCGCTCGAGGAGGTCGCGGCGCGCAGCGACGTGCTGACCCTGCACCAGCCGCTCACGCCCGAGACGGCGGGCATGATCGACGCGCGCGTCCTCGGCCTGCTGCCCGACGGCGCCACCCTGATCAACACGGCGCGGGGCGGTGTGGTCGACGGCGCCGCGCTCCTCGGTGAGCTGCGCACCGGCCGGATCGACGCGGTGCTCGACGTGACGGATCCCGAGCCGCCCGCCCCGGACGACGAGCTGTGGAGCCTGCCCAACGTGGTGCTCACGCCGCACGTCGCGGGGTCCACCGGGACGGAGCTGGGCCGGATCGGCGAGTCCGTCGTGGCGGAGGTCGAGCGGTTCGCCCGCGGGCTGGAGTTCGCGCACCCGGAGGAGCTGGCGCGGTGGGCACGGTGAGCACGGTGAGCACGGTGAGCACGGTGAGCACGGTGAGCACGGTGAGCACGGTGAGCGAGGATGCCACCCGCAGCAACGAGGCAGGAGGACGGATGTCGGCAGCACAGGCAGGACCTGACGTCGCGGCGCTGGCGCGCTGGATGCGCACCTGGGTGGGGGACGCCGGGCAGGTCCGCGGCTTCCACAACCACAGCGTGTGGGGCACGAACCCGGCGACCTTCGTCGACTTCACCAGCGGCCACCAGGCGTTCTCCGCCCCGGCCACCGCGGCGTTCGGCGAGGTGCTGGGCCGGTTCCCCGACGAGCGGGGCCTCGACCTCTGGCGCCGGATGATGCTCTTCCAGGCGCGGACGGTGCAGGACGACGGGCAGTTCCGGCACATCGGGTTCCAGGTGGGGGAGTCGGCCACCTCGGGCCTCATCCACAACATGGTGGGCTGCCTCGGCCTGCTGGAGGGGCTGCGTCACGCCGGCCACCACCTGTCGGAGGACGAGCGCGCGGAGGTGCTGGCCGCCGTGCGCCGCAACCTCGACGCGTGCCGGGTCTACGGCGGGGGGCGCCCGACGCCCGACGGCACCGTGAACCAGGAGTACGCGCGGGTCTGGGTCAAGCTGCGCTACACCCAGTTGAGCGGCGACGACGCGTTCGCCGCGGAGCTGGAGGACGACCTGGACGCGCTGGTGCGCCTCAGCCACGTGCGCGGGGTGCCGGACGACGAGTCGGTGGGCACGTTCCGCCAGCCCACCGACCGTGCGGACGGCGGCATCCTCGAGCCCGCCGAGTACTACGGGCTCATGGTGGTGCCGCTCGTGCTCGGCGCCCGGCGCTTCGGGCGCCCGGACCTCCTCGAGGAGGCGGTCGGGATCTGCCGCCACGTGGCGCGCTCGGCGTGGGTCGACGACGCGGGATGCACGCGGTTCCACCGCTACTGGTACGTGCGGGGCGGCACGCGCCTGCTCTCGACCACCCCGATGCTCGTCGCCGGGATGGGGCTCACCCTGTACGGGATCGACGAGGTGCTCGCCGAGGTCGACGTGCCCGAGCTGCGCGAGTTCTCGGCGGCGTGCCTGCGGACCTACGCCCACTACCAGTCGCCCGCGGGCCCGTTCGTGTCGGCGACCGGCTGGCACCACGAGGCCGACGTCGCGCCGAGCACGGCCTGGCACGCGCACGACCTGATGTTCCTGTCCCGGCACGCGCTGGACGGGGGCGGCGTCGACGCGTCGTTCTGGGACGAGGTGTTCGCCGACCACGACCGTCAGGCCGTGATCCTGTCCGACCGGGCGTACTGGGCCGAGGACGGCGTGCACTGGTGCATCCTCAGCCCCTACACGGCGGGGGACCTCAGCATCTTCGGCCGCAAGGACAGGGACACGTTCGCACGGTCGTTCTTCGCCTGGACGGACAAGGAGCCGTTGCCGGGCGAGCTGGAGTACCCG
This sequence comes from Isoptericola peretonis, assembly GCA_023241745.1. GTDB lineage: Bacteria > Actinomycetota > Actinomycetes > Actinomycetales > Cellulomonadaceae > Isoptericola > Isoptericola peretonis. The sequence continues at coordinate 9,219 of JALQCY010000002.1, forward strand.
CGGCCGCCGGCGTTCTTCGTCGCGGACGACGGGATCTTCCGGGTCGACCCGTCGGACCGCCCCACGGACGTGACCGTGGTCGGGCCGGTCCCGTTCCGAGGGCGCCTCGACTAGGGGCTGGTGGCGCGCCACCTCTCACATGTAGCATGTATGACAAGTCGCCTCCATGGCGGAGGACGACCGCACCCACGTAGGGAGACAACGATGTCAGCAAGGTTTCGGCGCCGGGCGATCGGCGCCTCCGCGCTCGGGCTCGTCCCCGTCCTCGCCCTCACGGGCTGCAGCTCCGGCGACGGCAGCGGGGGAAGCGGCGACGGCGACCAGGTGCGGATGCTCGTGAACATCACCGACAACCTCACCCAGGCGAAGTGGGACGAGCTGGTGGCCCCCTTCGAGGAGGAGAGCGGGATCGACGTCAAGATCGAGGGCCCGAGCGGGCAGTCGGTGGCGGAGACGTTCCCGACGCAGCTCGCGGCCGGGACGGCGCCCGACGTCATCCAGTCGGTCTTCCCCACGGCCGACACGGCGCCGGAGGTCCTCGACCTGTCGGACTACGACTGGGCGCAGGGCACCCCGATGGCGGACCTCTACTCCACCGACGGCACGATCAACGTCGTGGGCGTGGGCATGCAGGCCCAGTCGCTCCTGTACTACAACAAGGACCTCTTCGAGCAGGCCGGGATCACCGAGCCGCCCACCACGTGGGAGGAGCTCGACGCCGCGCTGGCGGCCCTGAAGGGCGAGGGCGTGAAGAAGCCGATCGGGTTCGCGTCCGAGTGGGCCACCGGCGTCCAGGTGCAGGAGATCTGGCACCCGCAGCAGAACCTCACGACACCCGGCTGGCAGCAGGCCGTGGCCGGCGGGTCGTCCACGCTGGGCGACCAGTTCCAGCCGATGTTCGAGCACGTGGCGGACTGGATCGACGCCGGCTACACGACGGCCGACGACGTGGCGACCGACAGCGGCACCCAGGAGGCCAACTTCATCGCCGGCGACGTCGGGATCTACCCGATGGGCTCGTGGTTCACCACGACGCTCGCCGCGTCGCCCCCGGACTTCGAGGTCGGGATCTTCGCGCCCCCGGTCGACGACGCCGCCGACCACCCGGGGCCGATGGGCGCCACCATGGCCTTCCCGTACATGGTCTGGAACGGCACGCAGGCCAAGGACGCCGCCGCGCAGCTCGTGGAGTACCTCGTGACCGACGAGGACGCGATCGCCGCGCAGGCCCAGATGGACAACTTCAACCGCGAGGGCCTCGACACCGGCGACAACCCGTACGCGGGCCAGGTGCAGGAGCTGCTGGACGCCGCGCCCTCGCTGGTCGTGCCGGGCAACCAGACGGTGGGCGACTACGCCCTGCCGGTCGCCGGGTTCAACGAGAAGTTCACCGAGGTCGTGCAGGGGCTGTGGCAGGGGACGGCTCCGGCCGACGCCGCGGGCCAGCTCACGGCCTGGTACGACGCGGAGGCAGCAGGCTGAGATGGCTCGAGCGAGGGCGGCACGGGTGCTCGTGAGGCGGGGCGCCCTGGGCAGGGGCCTGATGACGGTCCCGGCGGCGCTGATCTACATCGGTCTCATGGTGGTGCCGGTCGGGTACGCCGTGTACTACTCGTTCACCAGCTACAACGGCATCCCGAGCCAGACGCCCGAGTGGGTGGGGCTCGAGAACTACACGCGGATCTTCGCGGACCCGACGGGCGACATGCACTCGTCGCTGGCGGTGACCGGGCTGATCGCGGTCGTGGGGGCGTTCGCCGTCAACGTGATCGCGCTCGGCCTGGCCCTGCTGCTGCGGCGCACGACGCCGTTCACCGCGTTCGCGCGGGCGGTGATGTTCTACCCGCACGTGCTGTCCGCCCTCATCGTCGGCTTCCTGTGGCAGGCGGTCCTGGGCCCGCAGGGCGCGGTGAACAACCTGCTCGAGGGCTCGGGGCGGTCGACCCTGCCCTTCCTGTCCGACCCGGACTGGGCTCTCGCCACGATGATCGCCGTGATCGTCTGGGCCCAGCTCGGCGTCCAGCTCGTGCTGTACCTGGCGGGCCTGCAGGCCGTGCCCGCGGACCTGCAGGAGGCGGCGACGCTCGACGGCGCCGGGCGGGTCAAGGTGTTCCAGCACGTCACCTGGCCGGCGCTCGCGCCCACCGTGACCGTGACGATCGTGACGTCGGTGCTGTCGCTGCTCAAGGTCTACGAGGTGGTGCTGGGCCTGACGAACGGCGGGCCCGGGGACGCCACGCAGACCTGGGCCTACGAGATCCTCGCGGTGTCCTTCGCCAACAACAAGGTGGGGCTGGCGTGCGCCCAGGCGGTGCTGCTCATCGTCGTCGCCGGGGTCCTGTCGTTCACGATCATCGCGCTGCGCAGGCGCGCCGAAGAGGGAGCGGAGGCGCTGTCATGAGCCAGTCGGGCAGCCGGACGGCACGGTCGCGCGCGACCGTGCGGAACGTGGCGATCGCCGTCCTGTCGGTGGCCATGCTCGTGCCGCTGTACATCGTCGTCGTCAACGCGTTCAAGCCGCAGCAGGAGATCCTGCTGTCCCCGCTCGGGCTGGACCTGGGCACCGCGACCACCCAGTTCCTGCAGGACGCGTGGACCAACCCCAACTTCCCCGTGGTCTCGGGCTACGCGGTGACGCTGTTCCTCGTCGTCGCGTGCAACGTCGTCGCGATCGGGGTCTCCGTCCCCACCGCGTACGTGATCGCCCGGACCCCGACGGTGCTGTTCCGGGTGCTGCTGATGTTCTTCGTCGCGGGCATGTTCATCCCGGCGCAGATCATCCTGGTGCCCGCGATCTTCGTCCTCAAGGCGCTGCACCTCATGGGCACGCTGCCCGGGCTCGTGCTCTTCATGTCGTCGACGATGATCCCGTTCACCCTGTTCATCTTCACCGGGTTCATCCGCATGCTGCCGCGCTCGCTCGACGAGGCGGCGGCGATCGACGGAGCGAGCCAGCAGCGCGTCCTGTGGCGGATCGTGTTCCCCCTCATGAAGCCGATCGTCGCCACCGCGTTCATCCTCAACGCGCTGAGCGCGTGGAACGACTTCGTCAGCCCGCAGCTCATCCTCGGGCCCGGGTCGTCGTTCCGGACGATCACCACGGGCGTGTACGCGGCCGTGTCCTCGTACACCACCAACTACGAGATCGTGTTCCCCACCCTGCTGCTGGCGGTGGTACCGATCCTGCTCATCTTCGTCCTCATGCAGCGACACGTCATGAGCGGCCTGTCCGCGGGCGCGGTCAAGGGCTGACCCGTGCGGACGACGAACCCCCTGACCGGCAAGGAGACCCGCATGACCCTCGACCTGACCGACCCGAAGCAGGTCGCCCGGGCGATCCAGTACACGAACGTCAACCCGGACCTGACCCGCGACGGCGTGGTGAAGCACCTGGAGACGTGCGCCGCGTACGGCTTCGACGCCGCGATGATCGCGCCGTACTGGGTGCCGCTGGCCAAGGAGGTGCTCGCGGGCACCGGCGTCAAGGTCGCCTCGACGCTCAACTTCCCCATGGCCAACGACACCCCCGAGATGCGGGCGGCGGCGCTGCGCGCCCTCGTGGCCGCGGGCGCGGACGAGTTCGACTTCCCGCCCCACCCCGGCCTGCTGCTCGGCGGGGACGAGGCCCTGTACGCCCAGGACGTCGAGGACGTCGTCCGGCTGGCGCACGCGGAGGGCGTCGTCGTGAAGGCGATGCTCGAGTTCGGCTTCCTGCCCACCGACGACCTCAAGGTCCGGGCCACCCGGATCGCCTACGAGGCGGGCGTGGACTGGGTGAAGCAGTCGTCGGGCTGGGGCAAGGGCGGCCTCGAGGCGACCGAGCACGACGTGCGCCTGCTCGCCGCGAACATCGAGCCGCCGTGCCGCGTCAAGGTGTCCGGCAAGGTCAACTCGCTGGAGAAGATGCGGCGCCTGTTCGAGGCGGGGGCCGAGCTGGTGGGCACCAGCTCCGGGCCCGCGATCGTCGACGGCCTCGTCGGCGACCCGGACGCCTACTGAACCCGCACCGGCACGACGGACCAAGGAGAGAGCGATGAGGCTCACGGTGGTGGGGAGCTACGCGAAGGCTCTCGTGATGACGGTCGACCGGCTGCCCGAGGCAGGGGAGACGCTGCTCGGACGGGAGTACCGCGAGACGTACGGGGGCAAGGGCTCCGACATGGCGGTCCAGGCCGCGCGGCTCGGCGCCGGCGTCACGTACGTGGGCGCGGTGGGCGACGACGTGCACGGCGCGGAGTTCCGCGCGCTGATGGCGGCCGAGGGGATCGACGACTCCCGCGTGACCGTCGACCGGTCGGCGCCGACGGGCGTCGGGTTCATCGTCAAGGACACCGCGGGGCGCAACCTCATCGTCGTGGACAAGGGTGCCAACGACCGGGTCCTGCCCGACGTCCTGGACGCCTCGGCCGACGCGCTGCGGGAAGCCGATGTCGTGCTCGCCCAGCTCGAGGTGCCGCTCGGCGCCGCGCTCCACGCGCTGGGTGTCGCGCGGGACGCCGGCGTGACCACGGTGCTCAACCCGGCGCCCGCCGTCGACCTGCGCGACGTGGACCTGTCGGCGGTCGACGTGCTGACGCCGAACGAGCACGAGGCGCGCGTCGCGCTCGGGCTCCCGCCCGGTGACCCGACCCCGGTCGCCGAGCTCGCCCGGCGGCTGCGTGCGCTCGGCCCGCGGGCGGTGGTCGTCACGTGCGGGGACGAGGGCGCCGTCGTGGTCGACGACGCGGGCACGACCGCGGTGCCGTCGGTGACCGTCGACGTCGTCGACTCGAACGGCGCGGGCGACAGCTTCAACGCGGCGCTCGCGGTCGCCCTCGGCCAGGGGCAGACCCTGGCCGCGGCGGCCGCGTACGCGAACGTCGTCGCGGCGCTGTGCTGCGAGGGCTGGGAGACCGTGCCGTCGTACCGGACCGGGGAGGACGTCGAGGCGTTCCTCGCGGGTGCCGGCGCGGCGGCGGGAACGATCGAGACGGAGGAGAGCGCATGAGGGGCGGACGGATCCTGCACCCGGGGCTGGCGGGGGCGCTGGCGACGCTGGGGCACACCGACGTCGTGCTGGTGACCGACGCCGGGTTCCCCATCCCGAAGGACGCGCACCGGGTCGACCTGGCGCTCACGCGCGGGCACCTCGACGTGCGGACGATCCTGCGGGTGCTGCTGGAGGAGGTCTTCGTCGAGGAGGTGCACCTCGCGACCGAGGTGCGGACGCACCACCCACGCCTGTACGGCGACGTGCAGGACCTGTTCACGGGCTCCGGCGCCACGTTCCACGGCACGACCCACGAGCACCTGATCGAGCACTGGGCGCCGCGTGCCAAGGTCGTGGTGCGCTCGGGGTCGTTCGAGCCGTGGGCGAACTTCGCCCTCGTCGCGTCGACCGCGCCCTTCGAGTGGTTCGCGGACGACGACGTGACGATCCTGCCGGAGTACGTCGAGCGGCGGCGGCTGATCGCCGAGGGCGTGCGCCCCGAGCTCGGGTAGCACGCCCCCGGCGGGCGCCGGCAGGGGCCCGTCAGTCGTCGGCGACCGCGCCCAGCCAGTCCGCCCAGTAGGCCTTCCAGAGCTCGGCCTCCGCCGCGGACCCGAGCCGCTCGTGGGTCACGGTCAGCCGCAGCCGCGTCCCGGCCGGGTCCAGCGAGAACATGGCGACGCCGTGGTCGCCGTCGGCGTCGGAGACCCCGAAGCGCGGGCTGCGCACCCCCGGGCGGGAGCGGGGCGCGAGGGTCAGGCCGGGCACGAGGCCGGCTCTCTCCGCGTCGTCGTCGAGCAGCGCGCGCAGCGCGACCGGGTCGAGGTCCACCAGGCGCGACCGGCTCACGGAGAACGTGCCGTCCGGCCGCTGCCCGGGCACGCGCAGGCCGGTGATGCGCTCGTAGCCGACGGTGACCGACTGCGCCCACCAGCCGGAGACGCCGTGCCGCTCGACCACCCAGGCGGCGATGGCGGTGTGGCCGGCGTCGCGCCCGGGGCCGGCGTCGACGAGCGCGACCCACTCGTCCCAGCCGTGGCCGGTGTTCTCCCGGATGGCGTCGTCGGAGACGTCCGGGTCCGAGACCCAGGGGCGGGGCCCGGCGGTGCGGTGCTGGTCCGACCGGGCGAGGAGGCTGCGGCGCGCGGCGCCGTACTTCTCGCCGGTGGCGGTCATGCGCGCGCGGACGCGCTTCTTGAACGACTCCTGCGTGGTCATGAGGACTCCTGCGTGCTCGTCCGGTGCGCCACCCGCGGCCCGCGCCCGCCGGCAGGGCACCTCGGAACACGGTGTCCTTGCCACGCCGAGCACTCGAGGTCCCCTCTGCCCCCACCGCTCGCGCGGTCCCGGCGGCGCGAGCGCCGGTCGGAGGTCGGGCGGGACGTGCCGCCCTGCCGACCAGGATAGGCACCCGAGCCGGAGGCGTCCCTGTCGGGCGCCTCCGGCGCGCTCAGCCGGCGGGGGCGACGAGCGCGCGGAGCTCCTCGCGAGGGAGGTTCGCGCCGAACGCCGGGGTGCCGGGCTCCAGGCGAGCGCCCGCGGACAGCGGGCCCGCGACGACCGGGTCGAAGCCGAGGCGGTCGACGAGGTCGGCGACCTCACGCACGTCGTCGGCGTCGTCCCCCGCGACGGCGATCGCCCGCCGCCCCGGCACGCCGGCGGGCCGGGCGCCGGCGTCCAGGTCGTGGTAGCCCATGTGGTTGAACGCCTTGACGACCCGCGACGCGGGGAGGAACTCCTGCACGAGCTCGCTCGTCGAGGTGGCCGGGTCGCTGAGGTCCGTCCGGTGCCCGTCCACCTCCCACCAGTAGTTCATCGCGTCGACGACGAGCTTCCCGGCGAGGGCGTCCGCGGGCACGGTGCGGTACCGCCCGAGCGGGAGTGCCAGGACGACGACGTCGGACTTCGCCGCGGCCTCCTGGGCCGTGACGGCCTGCGCGCCCGGGGCGAGGACCTCGACCGTGAGCGCGATCCTCGCCGGGTCCCCGGAGCCCGCGACGAGCACGCGGTGTCCGGCGGCGACGGCCAGCCGCGCCAGGACCGTCCCGACCTTCCCCGCGCCGAGGACGCCGATCGTGACGGCCTCGCCGGGGGACGACGGCGCGGTCATGCGGCGTCCTCGCCCTTGTCGGCGGCATGCTGCGCGACCAGCTCCCGCACGAGCGGCACCACCTGGGTGCCGTAGAGCTCCACGTTGCGCAGCCGCGCCTCGGCGGGCTGCGCACCGGTGGTGTAGATCATGTCGAAGCGGCCGACGCCCAGCTCGGTGACCGCGGCCGCGATCTTGCGGGCCACGGTCTGCGGCGAGCCGATGTACAGCGAGCCGTGCGCCACCTCGGCGTCGTACTCCGCACGCCGGATCGGCGGCCACCCGCGCAGCGCGCCGATGCGGTCGCGCTGGCGCCGGTAGTGCGGCCAGAAGACCTCGACGGCCTCCTCGTCGGTGTCGGCCACGAACCCGGGGGAGTGCATGCCGACCGGGTGCGCCGTCGTGCCGAGCTGGGCGGTCGCGCGCCGGTACAGGTCGACGTACGGCGCGAACCGCGCGGGCTCCCCGCCGATGATCGCGAGCATGAGCGGCAGCCCGTAGTGCGCCGCGCGGACCACGGACTGCGGCGAGCCGCCCACGCCGACCCACGTCGACAGCCGGCCGGACTCCGTCTTGGGGAAGACGTCGGCGTCCTTCAACGCCGGCCGCGTGGTCCCGGACCACGTGACGGGCTTCTCGGTCAGGAGCTCGGAGAAGAGGTGGATCTTCTCCTCGAAGAGCAGGTCGTAGTCGGCCAGGTCGTAGCCGAACAGCGGGAACGACTCGGTGAACGAGCCGCGCCCCAGGATGACCTCCGCGCGCCCGTCCGAGAGCGCGTCGAGGGTGGCGAAGCGCTGGAAGACGCGGACCGGGTCGTCGGAGGACAGCACCGTGACCCCGGAGGCGAGGCGGATGCGCTCGGTGCGCGAGGCGATGGCGGCGAGCACGGTCTCCGGCGTCGAGATGGCGTACTCGGGCCGGTGGTGCTCGCCGAGGGCGACGACGTCGACGCCGACCTGGTCGGCCAGCGTCGCCTCCTCGACGACCTGGCGGATCGCGGCGGCGTGCGAGACGAGCTCGCCGTCGGCGCCCACCGGGCGGTCGCCGAACGAGTCGAGCCCGAGCTGGAGCGTGGTCATGGTGCCCTCCCGTGGCGGGCCGGTGCGCGGCCCGCTCGGCGTGTCGGTGTGCGGTCGCCGGGGGTAACGTCGGAATTGACACGTCAATTCCCGGAGGGACGGTGGCCGGCATGACCCAGGCGCGAGCAGGGGCGCGGCGCTCGCCGACCCCCGACCAGCTGCGCACGTGGCGCGAGTTCGTGGAGACGACCGACGCGCTGCGCTCGCGCCTGACGTCGCGCCTGCAGGCGGAGTCGGGGCTGTCGTCCGCCGACCACGCCGTGCTGCTCGCCCTGCACGACGCCGACGGGCACTGCCTGCGGTCCTCGGCGCTCGCGGAGGCCGTCGGCTGGGAGCGCAGCCGGCTGTCGCACCAGGTGGGCCGCATGGAGCGGCGTGGGCTGGTGGCGCGACGAGGGGGCCGGTCGGCGGGCGTCGCGCTCACCGACGAGGGGGCGGCGACGTTCCGTCGCGCGTCCGTCGCGCACCTGAGGGCCGTGCGGCACCTGTTCGTCGACGCGCTGAGCGACGACCAGCTCGCCGCGGCCGGCGAGATCGCTACCGCGCTGCGGGCCGCGCTGGACCGCGCCGACGACTGAGCGGTCGGGCGCGGGCCGCGCGGCCGTCGGCGTCGCGTGCCAGGCTCGGCGCATGTCCACGACGTCCGGGCGCGCCCCGGTGACCCCGCTCGTCGACCTGCACGGACGGTCGGCGTGGAGCGTGCTGCCGCCGCTCATCCTCGGCTTCTTCATGATCATGGTCGACACCACGATCGTGAACATCGCGATCCCCACGCTGACCGACCAGTTCTCCGCGTCGCTCATCGAGGTCGGCTGGGTGAACAGCGCCTACCTGCTCTCGTACGCCGTCCTGATGCTGCTGGCCGGTCGGCTCGGCGACCGGTACGGGCAGAAGGCGGTGTTCGTCGCCGGCCTGATCGTGTTCACGACGTTCTCGTTCCTGTGCGGGTTCTCCGGCAACATCGGTTCGGAACCGGAGATCGGCTGGCTGATCGGCTTCCGCGCGGTGCAGGGCGTCGGGGCGGCGATGATGACGCCGCAGACGATGTCGATGATCACGCGCGTCTTCCCGCCCACCCAGCGCGGCGCGGCGTTGGGGCTGTGGGGCGCGACGGCGGGCGTCGCGACGCTCGTCGGCCCGCTGCTCGGCGGGGTCTTCGTGGAGACGATCGGGTGGGAGTGGATCTTCTACGTCAACATCCCGGTCGGCGTGGCCGCGCTGTGGTTCTCGTTCGCCCGGCTGCCGCACCTGCCCTCCCACGGGACGACGATGGACCCCCTCGGCGTCGTGCTGTCGGTGGTGGGCCTCGCCGCCGTCGTCTTCGGCCTGCAGGAGGGCGAGAACTTCGACTGGGGCCACATCTGGGGGCCGTTCTCGGTCTGGTCGACCGTGGGGCTCGGCGTGCTCGTCCTGGCGGTGTTCGTCTGGTGGCAGCACCGGCAGGGCGCGGGGGCGCTGCTGCCGCTGCGGCTGTTCCGCTCGCGCAACTTCTCGCTCGCCAACGTGGACGGCATGGTCGTGACGTTCGCGATGATCGGCATCTTCTTCCCGCTGACGATCTACCTGCAGTCGATCCTCGGTCTGTCGCCGATCAACGCGGCGCTGGTGATGATGCCCGGCTCGCTGGTCTCCGGCGTGGTCGCGCCCTTCGCGGGGCGCCTGTCCGACCGGGTGCCGGCCAAGTGGGTGGTCGCGGCCGGGTTCGCGGCGATCGCCGGCGCGGTCCTGTGGCTCGCCGCGGTGCTGGCCCCCGACCTGTCGCCCTACGCCCTGCTGTGGCCCATGGCCCTGTTCGGCCTGGGCACCGGCCTGACGTTCTCGCCGCTGTCCAACCTGGCCACGTCCGGGCTCGACGCGCGCACGGCCGGCGCGGGCGCGGGAGCGTTCAACACCAACCGCCAGGTCGGGGGCGTGATCGGGTCGGCCGTCGTCGTGGCGGCGCTCTCGGCCCGGCTCGGTGTGACCGTCCCGGCGGCGGCGCAGGAGGTCGCCGCCGGACTGCCCGAGCAGTACCGCCAGGCGTTCGTCGACGGCATCTCGCAGGCGAGCGGAGACCTCGGCACGACGGCGGTCGGCTCGGTCCGGCTGCCCGACTCCGTCCCGGCCTCGGTCGCCGAGCAGGTCGGCGCCGCCGCCCAGCAGGCGTTCTTCGCGGGCTTCGCCGACGCCGCGGCGCAGACCCTGCTGCTGGTCGGTGCGGTGCTCGTCGTCGGCGTGGTGTGCGCGGCCGCGATGTCGCCGGTGCAGCACCGCGAGCACGAAGAACTGGGCGCCTGATACGACGACGGCGCCGCGCCTCCGTCCGGGAGGGGCGGCGCCGTCGCGCGGCACGACGCCGTCAGGCGCGGATGTCGCCGCTGAAGTCCACGTCCCTGGTCTCCTTCTGGAGCCACAGGGCGACGAACGTGATCACGGCCATCACCGCGAGGTACACGCCGACCAGGACGGGCGAGTCGACGGCCTCCCAGAGCCACACCGCGATGAACGGCGCGACGGCCGCGCCGAGGATCGAGGCGAGGTTGTACGAGACGGACGCGCCGGTGTACCGGACGTTCGCGGGGAACAGCTCCGGGAGCAGCGCCGCCATCGGGCCGAACGTCAGGCCCATCAGAGTGAAGCCGAGGATGAGGAGCGACATGACGCCGACCGTGCCGGCGGCGAACAGCGGCACGAACAGCAGGCCGAAGACGGCGATGCCACCGGTGACGACGAGCAGCATGGGGCGCCGGCCGTAGCGCTCGGCGAGGGGCCCGGACGCGAGCGTGAAGAGCCCGAAGAAGACGCACCCCACGATGAGCATCCACAGGAAGTCGATCTTCTCGTAGCCCAGCCCGGCGGGGGAGCCGTCGGTGGGCTCGGTCGTGGCGATCCCGTAGTTCAGCGTGAACGTCGTCATCAGGTAGAACAGCCCGTACGTGGCCAGCATGATGAACGTGCCCGACACGACCTTGCGCCAGGAGGTGCGGAACACCTCGGCCACCGGCACCTTCGCCACGGCCTCCTCCTCGACCACCTTGGTGAAGGCCGGCGTCTCGATGAGCTTGAGGCGCACCCACAGGCCGACGATCACGAGGACGGCGCTGGCGAGGAACGGCACGCGCCAGCCCCACGAGGTGAACTGCGCCTCGGTCAGCGACTGGGACAGCCCGATGAACACGAGGTTGGCGAGGATGAAGCCGATCGGGGCGCCCAGCTGGGGGAAGGTGCCCCAGACGGCTCGCTTGCCGGCGGGGGCGTTCTCGGTGGCCAGCAGCGCCGCGCCGCCCCACTCGCCGCCGAGCCCGAGGCCCTGGCAGAACCGGCACAGCACCAGGACGAGCGGTGCGAGCACCGCCCAGCCCGGGGTGGTGGCGGCCGGGATGAGGCCGATCACGACGGTGGCGACGCCCATGGTGAGCAGCGAGGCGACGAGCGTCGCCTTGCGGCCGACGCGGTCGCCGAAGTGGCCGAACAGCACGGAGCCGACCGGGCGCGCCACGAACGCCACGCCGAACGCCGCGAACGACGCGAGGAGGGCGGTCGTGCCGTCCTGGTTCGGGAAGAACAGTGCCGGGAAGACGAGCGACGCCGCCGTCGCATAGGCATAGAAGTCGTAGAACTCGATCGAGGTGCCGATGAGCGACGCGACGATGACGCGGCCGCGGGAGTTGACGGCCGGCGTCGGCGTGCTCGGGGCGCCCGACGTGACGGAGGTGGTCATGGCGGAGGACGGTACGACCGTCGTATCGCATCATGAACTCGCGTCTCACGATGTGAATTCGGTCGGCCGTGCGTGCCGGTGCCCGCTGAGTGAAGGTGTGGTGAACGTGAATAAGGCCGCCGGGGCGCGTGTTGGCACCACCGGGCCGGGCGGGGCAGGATCGACCGGGCCGCGACGGTCACGGGCGGTCACCCGTGGGACCTCAGGGTCCCCGGAGGGCGCACACCCGCGACACCGCCGCCCACCCGGCGGCACCACTGTGACGACTGCATCCGTAACGACGGGACGACGACGACGATATGAACGATCTGCTGCGCGTGAACGGCGGGACTCCGCTCGAGGGCACCATCACGGTGCGAGGGGCGAAGAACTTCGTCTCCAAGGCGATGGTGGCGTCCCTGCTGGGGGAGTCGGCGAGCGTGCTGCGGAACGTGCCGCAGATCCGCGACGTGGCGGTGGTCACGGGCCTGCTCGAGCTGCACGGCGTGACCGTGAAGTCGGACCCCGACGGGGGGATCCTCGACCTGGACCCGTCGAACGTGGAGTCGGCGCACGTGGCCGACATCGACGCGCACGCGGGGTCGAGCCGGATCCCGATCCTGTTCTGCGGCCCGCTGCTGCACCGTCTGGGCGAGGCGTTCATCCCCGACCTGGGCGGCTGCCGTATCGGCGACCGGCCGATCAACTACCACCTGGACATCCTGCGCCAGTTCGGCGCGGTGGTCGACAAGATGCCGAACGGCATCCAGCTGCGCGCGCCGCGGCGCCTGCAGGGCACCAAGATCTCGCTGCCGTACCCGTCGGTGGGCGCCACGGAGCAGCTGCTCCTGACCGCCGTGCGTGCGGAGGGCATCACCGAGCTCACGGGGGCCGCGACCGAGCCGGAGATCATGGACCTGATCGCCGTGCTGCAGAAGATGGGCGCGATCATCTCCGTGGACACCGACCGGGTGATCCGGATCGAGGGCGTCGACCGCCTCGAGGGGTACTCCCACACGGCGCTCGGCGACCGGATCGAGACGGCGTCGTGGGCGTCGGCCGCGCTGGCCACCGGCGGCGACGTGACCGTGAAGGGCGCGACGCAGCCGGAGATGATGACCTTCCTGAACACCTTCCGGAAGGTCGGCGGCCGGTTCGACGTGCAGGAGGACGGCATCCGGTTCTGGCACCCGGGCGGGGACCTGGACTCGATCGTGCTCGAGACCGACGTGCACCCCGGGTTCATGACCGACTGGCAGCAGCCGCTGGTGGTCGCGCTCACGCAGGCCAAGGGCCTGTCGATCGTGCACGAGACGGTGTACGAGAACCGGTTCGGGTTCGCGGACGCGCTGCGGAAGATGGGCGCGACGATCCAGGTGTACAAGGAGTGCCTGGGTGGCCGGGACTGCCGGTTCGGGCAGCGCAACTTCCACCACTCCGCGGTCGTGTCGGGCCCGACGCCGCTGTCCGCGGCGGACATCGAGGTCCCGGACCTGCGGGGCGGGTTCTCGCACCTGATCGCGGCGCTGGCGGCGAAGGGCACCTCGACGGTGCGCGGGATCAGCCTGATCGACCGCGGGTACGAGTCCTTCCAGGACAAGCTCGTCGCGCTCGGCGCCGACGTCTCGCGCGGCTGACGCGACTCGACCACCGGGGCGGGCGGTAGGCTCTGGCCCCGTGCCGATCGCCCGTCCTGACTCCCGTGGTTACCGCCTCGTCGCGCGCATCGTGCGGCCGCTGCTGTTCGCGACGGTCCGCTACGACTGGGACGGCGGCGAGGAGAACCTGCCTCGCGAGGGCGGGTTCATCGCCGCCGCCAACCACGTCACCGAGTTCGACGCGCTGACCCTGGCGCACTACCTCTTCGACAAGGGGTTCGAGCCGCGGATCCTCGCGAAGCGGGGGCTGTTCACCGCGCCGGTCGTCGGGTCGGTGCTGCGGGCCACGCGGATGATCCCGGTGGACCGCGGCACCTCCGCGGCGGCGACCTCGCTCGAGGCCGCGGGCACGCAGCTCGGGGACGGCGCCTGTGTCGCCATCCTTCCCGAGGGCACGCTGACGCGGGACCCGGACCTGTGGCCCATGGAGGGCAAGACCGGCCTGGCGCGCATGGCGCTGACGAGCAAGCTGCCGGTGGTTCCGGTCGCCCAGTGGGGCGCCCACCGGATCCTGCCCCGGTACGGGCGGCTCCTCCGGCCGTTCCCGCGCAAGACGGTGACGATCGTCGCCGGCCCGCCCGTGGACCTGTCGGACCTGTACGGCCGCCCGCTCGACACCCAGGTGCTGCGGGAGGCCACGAACCGGGTGATGGACGCGATCGCGGTGCAGCTCGGCCGGATCCGGGGCGAGCAGCCGCCCTCCGCCCGCTTCGACCTGCGCAAGCACCCCGAGTACGAACGCAAGCAGACCGACTACCCGCCCGTGGAGCGCCCGTGACGACATCGACCACGCCGACGACGACCATCCCCGAGCGAGGCGTCCCCGTCCGCGCGGCCGTCCTCGGCTCCGGGTCGTGGGGCACCACGTTCGCGATGGTGCTGGCCGACGCCGGCTGCGACGTCCGGCTGTGGGGGCGCAACGCCCAGGTCGCCCACGAGGTGACGACGGACCGCGCCAACGCGCGGTACCTGCCCGGCGTCGAGCTGCCGTCGATGACCGGCACGACCGACGCCGCCGAGGCGCTCGCCGGTGCGCAGCTCGTCGTCGTCGCCGTGCCCTCCCAGGTCGCGCGCGCCACGCTGCGCGAGCTGCGCCACCTGGTGGAGCCGGACGCGGTGATCGTCTCGCTGATGAAGGGCGTGGAGCTCGGGACCGACGAGCGGATGACCCAGGTCATCGTCGAGGCGCTCGAGGTGCCGCTCTCGCGGGTGGCGGTCGTCTCCGGCCCCAACCTGGCTCCCGAGATCGCGCAGCGCCAGCCGACGGCGACGGTCGTGGCCTGCTCCGACGAGTCGGCGGCCCGGTTCGTCGCCGACGCCTGCTCGAACGCCTACTTCCGCCCGTACACCAACGGCGACGTGGTCGGGGTCGAGCTGTGCGGGGCGGTGAAGAACGTCATCGCGCTGGCCGTCGGCATGGCGCAGGGGCGCGGATTCGGGTCCAACACCGTGGCCACGGTCATCACCCGGGGCCTGGTCGAGATCACCCGGCTCGGCCTGGAGCTCGGCGCGGACGCGGAGACCTTCGCCGGCCTGGCGGGCATGGGCGACCTGGTGGCCACGTGCACGTCGCCGCTGTCGCGCAACAACACGCTCGGCCGCCACATCGGCGAGGGGATGTCCCTCGAGGAGGCCGTCGTCGCCACCGGCACGACCGCCGAGGGCGCCAAGTCCTGCCGCTCGGTGCTGGACCTGGCCACCAAGCACGGCGTCGACATGCCGATCACCGCGGGCGTCGTCGCGGTGCTGTACGAGGGGCTGCCCGTCGAGGAGATGGCCCGGGGCCTGCTCTCCCGCCCGCAGAAGGCGGAGGGCGTCGGCCGCTGAGGGACCCGGGCGCCTCGGGCGCCGTCGGGCGTCCGAGGTGCGTCAGCCGTCGGCCCCGTGCCGGACGTCGACCACGACGCGCGCCGGGTCCTCCAGGGCGAACACGCGGAACGGCAGGCCGGGCTCGCCCACGCCGACGAACGCGGTCGTGTACCCCTCGAACCAGAACCGGTAGACGACCTCCTCGACCGACGCCGTGCCCTCGGGGTCGACCGTGGCGCCGTCGTACTCGGTGATCTGCGGGTCCTCGCCGGGCATCGCCATGCCGGACAGGCGCACCCGCAGCGCGGCGTCGCCGTCGACGTCGACCGGCTCGCCGCTGCCGTCGTCGACCGGCTCGTCCACGTACCCGACGTCCCAGCCGGGCGTGCCCTCGCCCGCGAGGTCGAGGACGACGCGGTCGAAGCCGTCGTGCGGCGCGACCCGCACGTCGGTGACGACCAGGGCGGCGTCCGCGCTCGGCCCGGCCGTGTCCGGCGTCGTGTCGGCCGCGAACGGGACGTCCGTGGTCGGGTCGTCGGACGGGGTGTCGGCCGGCGTGTCGGTCTGGTCGGCGGACGGCGTGGCGTCGTCCATGGACCCGGTCGGTCCCGAGCCGGGGCCGTCGACCTCGGGGCCGGCGCCGGCGCACCCGGCGAGCCCGAGGACCAGCAGCGCCGTCGCCAGCGTGCCGGCCCCGGAGCGGGTCCTGGTGCTGGTCATGACGCCGACCGTACGCACCCACGAGCGAACGTGCAGCCCGGGTCGGCTCCCGGGCCGCGGCTAGGGTGGCGACATGACTCCCTCGGCCCGGCCCGTCCTGGTGTTCGACGTCCTCGGCACGCTCGTCGACCAGGCCGGCAGTCTCGCCGCCGAGGTGGGGGAGGCGGCGGCGTCGGACGAGGCCGCCGCGCGCACGGTGGTCACGACGTGGCTCGCACGGGTCGCCGAGCGGGAGCGCGACGTCGTCGACGGTCGCCGGGCGTTCGCGTCGAGCCACGACCTGGACCGCGAGGTGCTCGCGGGGCTGGCCGCCGACGGCGACCTCCCCGCCGGTGCGGTCGAACCCCTCGCGACCGCGGCGGAGCGGCTGCGGCCGTGGCCGGACGCGGCGGCCGGGGTCGAGCGTCTGGCGCGGGACTTCACCGTGCTCGGCCTGTCCAACGCGAGCCACCGCACCCTCCGCGCGCTGCGGGACGGCGCCGGCCTGGGGTGGCACCGGGCGATCTCCGCGGAGGACGCCGGCACCTACAAGCCCGCGTCCGGGCTCTACGCGGCGGCGGTCGCCGCGGCGGCCGGGCCGGCGGACGGGTCCGACGACGTCGTGCCCGTCATGGTCGCCGCCCACGCCTGGGACCTGCGGGCGGCGGCCGCCGCCGGGATGCGCACGGCCTACGTGCCGCGGCCGGACGGGGACGCCCCGCGGGACGACGACGCGTTCGACCTGCACGCCGCCGACCTGGCCGACCTGCACGCCCGGCTGATGGCGGGGGAGCCGAGCCCGCCGGTCAGCTGACGGCGGGGCCGGCCGCCGCCCGCAGCGCCTGGTCGAGGTCGGCCCAGAGGTCCTCGACGTCCTCCACCCCGACGGACAGCCGCAGCAGGTCCTCCGGTACGGTGGGCGACTCGGTGGCGAACCGCCGCCGGCGCTCCAGCGTGGACTCGACCCCGCCGAGGGACGTGGCGGGCACCCAGAGGCGCACGGCCGCGACCACGGCGTCGGCCCCGGCCGGCCCACCGTGGGGCCGGACCCCGAGGATCGCGCCGAAGCCGTTCATCAGCCCCGCCGCCCGCTCGTGACCCGGGTCGGCGGGCAGGGACGGGTGCCGCACCTCGGCGACGGCGGGGTGCTCCGCGAGGCGGCGGGCCAGCTCGGCGGCCGAGGCGTTCGCGCGCTCCACGCGCAGGTGCAGGGTGCGCAGGCCGCGCAGCGCCAGCCACACCTCCATCGGGCCGGGGATGGCGCCGTGCAGCGTGCGGTACGCGCGCAGCCCCGCGGCGAGCTCGTCGTCGCGGGTGACGGCGGCACCGAGCACGACGTCCGAGTGGCCGGCCAGGTACTTGGTCACCGAGTGCACGACGACGTCGGCCCCGAGGTCCAGCGGCCGCTGGCCCAGCGGCGTCGCAAAGGTGTTGTCGACGACGGAGCGCACGCCGCGCTCGCGTGCGGCGGAGAGGACCGCGGGCAGGTCCGCCACCTCGAGCATGGGGTTGGTGGGCGACTCCGCCAGCAGCACGTCCGCGCCGTCGAGCGCGGCCACGACCTGCGCCGTGTCGGCGATGTCGACGCGTCGCACGTCGACGCCGTGCCGGGCCGCGAGGTCGTCGAGGTAGCCGAGCGACACCTGGTACGCGTGGCGCGGGACGACGACCGCCCCGCCGTCGGGCACGGGTCCGATCGCGGCGATCACCGCCGCCATCCCCGACCCGAACACCACACCGTGCGGCGCGCCCTCCAGCGCCGCCAGCGCCTCCTCGAACGGGTGCCACGTCTCGGTGTCCATCCGGGTGTACAGCAGCTCGCCGGGCGCGGTGACGCCCTGGTTGACGTACGTGGAGCTGAGCACGACCGGTGGGTTCACCGGGCCGCCCTGGACGCGGGGCGGGCGTCCCGCCGTGACGGCGAGGGTGGCGGGGGACAGCGGTCCGTGCGGGTCGTGCGTCATGGCCGCAGGGTACGACGACGGCCCGACCACCCGCGGATCTGTTCGGCAGGCGGTGGATCAGCTCGGCAACCACCCGTGCCGACCTGATCCACCTCCTGCCGAACGGATCGTTCAGGACGGCCGCGGCTCGACCAGGCGGGCCAGCAGCTCCACCAGGAGCCGTTCGACGAGCGGCGCGGGCAGCGACTCGACGAGCGCGAGCAGGGGAGCCATGGGGCCGACGCCGGGCGCGGGCTCCGCGTCGGAGCCGTCGACGACGGACCCCAGCCCGACGGCGCCCAGCAGCGCGGCCGCCGCCGCCGAGTCGAGGACGGCGGACGCGTCGAGCGGCGGCAGCGCGCCGAGCAGCGCCGTGGCGTCGGGCCGCGGGCGGCCGCGGACCTCGTCGGCCGCCGAGCGCAGCACCGGCACGAGCTCGCCGAGCACCCCCTCGGTGACCGGCGTGACCGTGAGGTGCGTGGTGTGCGGCAGCCGGGTGCCGTCGGCCTGGTCGAGCCCGGGCTGGGCCTGGAGCGTCCACCCGTGCGCGGCGACGGCGTCGGCCCACAGGTGCGGGTCCACGCGCCGGTCGGCGGGAGCGGCGTCGTCCGTGGCGACGGCCAGCAGCGGCCCGACCGGGGAGCCGACGACGCGCAGCCCCTCGATGCCCGTGCCGTCGGGTCCGTCCACGGCGTCACGCAGCGCCAGCGTGGCCCGGCGGGCCCGGTCGGCGAGCGTCGCGAGCCCGTCCGTGCCGAGGGCCCGCAGGATCGCCCAGGCGGCGGCCAGCGGCCCGCCCGAGCGCGAGCCGAGCAGCGTGGGGTTGACCACCGGGTAGCCGGGCCAGCGGGTGGTCGCGAAGTACTGCGCGCGCTGCCGGTCCCGGTCGCGGTGGAGCAGCACCGAGGCGCCCTTGGGGGCGAAGGCGTACTTGTGCAGGTCCGCGCTGAGGCTCGTGACGCCGGGTACCCGCAGGTCCCAGTCGGGCAGGCCGGGCCAGAACGGCAGGGCGAAGCCTCCGATGCACGCGTCCACGTGCAGGGGGAGCCCGGCCCCGGCCGCCAGCGCCGCCACGTCGCCCACGGGGTCGAGCGCCGCGTGCGGGTACGACGGAGCGGAGACGACGACGAGCGCGACGTCGTCCGCGAGCGCGCCGGCGAAGCGGGCGCCGATCGCGGCGGCGTCGACCGCCCCCGCGGACGGGCCGGCCGCGGTCGCCGGCACGAGGTCGAGCTCCAGCCCGTACAGGTGCGCCGCCTTCTGGAACGCGGCGTGCACCGTGACGGGCGCGACGAGGCGCGGTCGCGCCTCGCCCGGCCGCAGGCCCCGGGTCGCGAGCCACGTGTCGCGCGCGGACTGCACGGCGAGCAGGCAGCTCTCCGTGCCGCCGCTGGTCACCGTGCCGACCGTGTCGTCGTCGCCGCCCAGCAGGGCGCGGGCGAAGGCGACCACGTCGCGCTCCAGGGCCGCCACCGAGCCGAAGGTCGTCGGGTCCAGGCCGTTGACCGGCTGCATCGCGCGGACGGCGCCCGCGGCGAGCTCGTCGAGCTCCGGCACGCCCGGGTCGTAGACGTAGCTCAGGACCCGCCCGCCGTGCGTGGGGGCGTCGTGGGTACGCAGGGCGGCGAGGGTCGCGAGGACCGTGTCGGGCGCCTCGACGAGGTCCACCCGCGCGGTCGGCGCGGCGGGGGAGTCGGTCACGGGTTCTCCTGGACGGTAGGTGTCGGCGCGGGGCCGAGGGGGTCGGTGGTGGCGGCGTCGACGTCGGACCGGCGCAGCGGGTAGCGCCCCAGGGGGACGAGGCTGGCGGCGACGAGCAGCGCCGGCACGGCGCTGAACCCTGCCACGACGCCGAGGACGGCGGACGCGGGCTGGGTGACGGCCTGCGCGTCCGTGGAGGCGAGGTAGCCGGTCGAGGCGAGGACGACGGTCAGCAGCGTCGTCCCGAGGGCCATGCCCGTCGTCTCGCCCGCCGTCCAGACACCGCCGAACGACCCCGCCCGGCCGGTGCCGCGGGTCCGGGCGTCGTGCGCGACGACGTCGGGCAGCATCGCCATCGGCAGCGACTGCATGCCGGCGTACGCGGCGCCCGCGACGGCCACCGGCGCGTACACCCACGTCCCGGGCGCCCAGGCGAGGCCGACGAGCGCGAGCGACGCCACCACGAACAACGCCGACGCGCCGAGGAACGCCCGCTCCTTGCCGACCCGGTGCGCGAGCCGTCCCCACAGGGGCGCGAAGACCAGCGCCGGGCCGACCAGGGCGACGAAGAGGAACGTCACCGCGGAGGTGTCGTGCAGCACCCACGTCGCGACGTACTGCGCGGCGGCGAGCATGGCCCCGGTGGCCAGCGCCTGGAGCACGAACGCGCCCAGCAGCGTGCGGAACGGTCGGCTCGTGCGCAGCAGCGCGACGCCCTGCCGGTAGTGGACGAGCGCGTTGCGGCCCGGGACCGGGTCGCCCGTCGGCGCCGCGCGCACCCCGGCCGACCGCTCCACGGTGGACGCGCCCAGCATCGCCGCGCCGAGGACGAGGGCCGCGGCCACGGCCATCAGCAGGTAGCCGAGGCGCTCGTCGTCCCCGCCGAGCTCCCGCAGGGCCGGGCCACCGCCGCCGAACAGCAGGATCGCCGCGGTGAGCACCACGACCCGGGCCGTGAGCAGGCGGGTGCGGGCGTCGTACGTGTCCGCGATCTCCGCGGGCAGCGCGATGTACGGCACCTGGAACAGGCTGAACGCCGTCGCCGCGAGCAGGTAGGCGAGCATCACCCAGATGGCGCTCGGGGCCGGCGCCAGGCCGGCCGGGGCGGCGAACGTGAGCACGAAGAACACCGGGAGGGCGACGCCGCCCGTGACCATGAGCCGCCGCCGACGGCCCGTGGTGGCCCGTTCGCGGTCGCTGGCCGCGCCGATCAGCGGGTCGACGACGACGTCCCAGACCTTGGCCGCGGTCACCAGCAGGCCGGCGACCCCGGCCGCGACGCCGAGCGTGTCCGTCAGGTAGAAGACCAGCACCAGGCCGGGCAGCGTCGCGAACCCGCCGGTCCCGACGGAGCCGACGGCGTACCGGGCGACCGTGCCCCTGCGCAGCGTCATGACGCGGGATGCTAGCGCCCGCCCGCTCGGGTGACGGTGTCAGTCCTCGAGAGGGCCGAGGAGGGACTGCGCCACCGTGGAGTGCGCGGACTCGTCGTCGGAGGGGTGGAAGATCCCGGCCAGCACGTCGCGGTAGAGGCGCCCGAGCTCGGAGCGGTTGAAGTACGTGGAGCCGCCGGAGCAGCGGATCGCCTCGTCCACCACCTGCCGCGCGGTCTCGGTGACGCGCACCTTGAGCCCCGCCGTCGAGCGGAAGAACCCGGCCCCCTTGCCCACCTGCGCGTCGACCTCGCCGGCCACCAGGTCGAGCTGCGGCCACAGCCCGTCGAGCGCGAGCGCGGCGGTGCCGATGCGCCACCGGATGTCCGGGTCCTGGGAGTACGCCTTGCCGGTCTTCATCGAGCGGCGCTTGTTCACGGTCTCGACGGCGAGGGCCAGCGCCCGGTCGGCGATGCCGAGGTACACGCTCGCGAGCAGGATCTCGAACGACGTGAAGATGCCCAGCACGTACGGGTCGAGGCTCGGCCCGGGCGCGATGCGCCGGAGCACGCGGTCGGCCGGGGCGTGCGCGCCGTCTAGCACCGTGGTGCACGACTGCGACGCGCGCATGCCGAGGGTGTCCCAGTCGTCCTTGATCTCGAAGCCGCCGCCGTCGCGGGTGACGAAGGCGTGCACGATGCGCGGGTCGTCCGGGTCGGTGGCGTCGTCGAGGCCCATGACGCCCAGGCGCGTCCAGCCGGGGGAGTTGGACGTGAAGATCTTGGTGCCGTGGAAGGAGTACCCGCCGTCGCCGTCGGGGCGTGCCTCGGTGCGCGAGCCGAGCAGCACCAGGTCGTTGCCCGCCTCGGAGTAGCCGAAGCCGAACACCTCGCCGCGGGCCGTCTCCTCGAGCAGCCAGTCGAGCGAGGAGTCGCCGCGCTCGTGCAGGAACCGGGCGACGCCGACCCACACGTGGTGCATGTTGACCGCCAGCGCGGTCGCGGGGGCCGCGCCGGCGAGCCGGGCCTGCTCGCGCGCCGCCTCGCGCAGGGTGAGGCCGGCGCCGCCCAGGTGCTGGGGCACCATCGCCTGGAGGTACCCGGCGGCCCGGAGGTCGGCGAGGTCGTCGGCGAAGAACGAGTTCTCCCGGTCGTGCGTCGCCGCACGGCCCCGGATCGTCTCCAGCAGCTCGTCGGTGAGGATCTGGCGGGGCTCGTCGAGGGGCGAGGGGAAGGACGACGGCGCGGCGTCCGGGGAGGTCACAGGCATGTCCTCACCGTACGCCGCGCCGCCGGGGCACCGCCCGCGCTCAGCCGGCGGCAGCGGTACCCGCCGTCGCCTCCTCCGCACGGGGCAGCAGGCGCCGCAGCACGTCCGCCAGGGTGACGACGCCCAGCGTGCGGCCGTCGCTCCGCACGAGCGCGAGCTGCTCGCCCGCCTCCCGCAGCCGGGCGATCGCCGCGTGCACGGTGGTCGACGCGTCGAGCACGAACGGCGCACGTGCCACCGTGGCGACGGGCGTGTCGTCGTCGAGCAGCAGCGTGTCGCGCACGTGCACGACGCCGGTCACGTCGCCGTCCGTCCCGCCCTCGCGCAGCAGGATGCGCAGGTGGCCCGAGGCCACCGACGCCGCCCGCACGTCCGCGGCCGTCGCGCCCGCCGGGACGGCCGTGGCTCGTGCCCCGGCCGGCACGAGCGCGTCGACGGTGAGCGTCTCGAGCTCGAGCGCGCCGGCGATCTGCGACGAGTACGCGGCGTCGAGGGCCCCGACGTTCGCGGAGTGCTCCACCAGGTGGCGCAGCGTGGCGGGGTCGTGCCCCGCCTCGATGTGGTCCACCGGCTCGACGCCGACCGCCCGCAGGCACCGGTTGGCGAGGCCGTTGAGCCACCGCAGCACCGGGCGCGTGAGCCACATGAACCCGCGCATCGGCAGGGCGAGCAGCGTGGCGGACGCCTCGGGGTGCGCGATGGCCCACGACTTGGGCGCCATCTCGCCGACCACGAGGTGCAGGAACGTCACGAGGATCAGCGCGAGCACGAAGCCGGCGACGTCGGCCACCCAGTACGGCGCGCCCCAGGCGGCGAACAGCGGCGTGAGCCAGTGGTGCACCGCCGGCTTGGTCACGGCGCCGAGCGCCAGCGTGCAGGCGGTGATGCCGAGCTGCGACCCGGCGAGCAGCAGCGTCAGCTCGGACGAGCTGCGCAGCGCCGCCCGCGCGGAGCGGCTGCGGGGCGCCGCGTCCTCCAGGCGGTGCCGCCGCGCCCCGAGCAGGGCGAACTCGACGGCCACGAAGAACGCGCTGAGCGCGATGATGACGACGGTCGCCGCGGCGACGACCCAGGGGTTGCTCATCGGTCGTCCTCCTTCGCGGGGGCCGGGGCGGTGCTGCCGGTGTCGGTCGTGCCCTCGACCAGCCGCACGCGCACCAGGTGGGGCACGTGCCGCTCGACGGAGATCACGTCCACCTCGAGGCGCCGCGGCCGGGGTTCGTCGTGGACGAGGTCCGCCGGGTCGGGCGGCAGCTCGACGGTGACCGAGTCGCCCGCGCGGGGCAGGGCGCCCGTCTGCGCGATCAGCAGCCCGGCGACCGTCTCGTGGTCGCCGCGCGGCAGGTCGTGCCCGATGGCGCGCTCGGCCTCGTCCAGGTGGACGTCGCCGCCCATCACCCAGGCGCCGTCCTCCTCCGCGGTCACGGTGACGGGCAGCTCGGGGTCGTGCTCGTCGGTGATCTCGCCGACGAGCTCCTCAGCGAGGTCCTCGAGGGTGAGCACGCCCGCGAAGCCGCCGTACTCGTCGACGACGACCGCGAGCTGGTTGCGCGAGCGGTTGAGGTCGTCGAGGGCGTCGGGCAGCGTCATGAGGGTGGGCAGCACCGTGACCGGCCGCATGAGCTCGGTGACGGGGGCGTGGTCGGCCAGCGGGGTGCGCAGCAGGTCCATGAGCTGCACGACGCCCAGCGCCCGGTCCTCGTCGTCGACCACGGGGTAGCGGGAGTGGCCGCCGGC
Source organism: Isoptericola peretonis (assembly GCA_023241745.1). Lineage (GTDB taxonomy): Bacteria > Actinomycetota > Actinomycetes > Actinomycetales > Cellulomonadaceae > Isoptericola > Isoptericola peretonis. The sequence goes on from JALQCY010000002.1 coordinate 33,224, forward strand.
CATGAGGGTGCGCAGCTCGCCGACGGTGAGGCCGGGGTCGACCGTCCCGACGCGCGAGCGCGGGATCATCGCGTGCTCGACGTCGTGGGCCGGGAAGTCCAGGATCCGGTCGAGCAGCATCGACAGGTCGTCGGGCAGGTCACCGCTCTCGCGGGAGTCCGCGACGATGTGCTCGAGGTCGCGGGCCGTGGCGGAGTGCTCGACGTCGTGCACCGGCTCGATGCGCAGCAGCCGCAGCAGGGCGTTCGACGCCTTGTCGAAGACGGAGATGAGCCAGCCGAGCACGGTGAGGTACGCCGTGGTCGACCCGGCCAGGCGCAGCGCCGTGGGCTCGGGCCGCGCGATCGCGAGGTTCTTCGGGAACAGCTCGCCGAAGAGCATCTGCACCAGCGTCGAGACGGCGAGCGCCGCGACGGTGCCGACGGCCACGCCGACGCCGGTCGGGACGCCGACGCCGCCGAGCAGGGTGCCGAGGGCGTCGCCCACCAGGGGCTCGGCCACGTAGCCGACGAGCAGGCCGGTCACGGTGATGCCGAGCTGGGCGCCCGAGAGCACGAAGGAGGTGCGTCGCGTGACGGCGAGGGCGCGCTGGGCGGTCGCGTCACCGGCCTCCGCGCGGGCGGCGAGCCGGGAGCGGTCCACGGTCATGTAGGCGAACTCCTGGGCGACGAAGTACGCGGTCGCCGCCGTGATCACCAGGATCACCAGGATGCCGAGAAGGAGGGAGAGCACGGCGGTCACCGGGGGTGCACCGCCTCAGGGTCGAGAGGAGTCGGGGGCTGCGGGGAGCCCGGACTATGACTGGGGTCGTCGGCGGGCGCGGCGGCGTCCTCGGCCGCGGGCGCGATGACGCAGAGCGTCGTCAGAGAGTTGTCCACGCCCGCCCAACGTCGTCGCCGCGCGGACGGTTCCCGGCGCTACGCTCCCGTGCACACGGTCGACGAGGACCGTGCCGCACGAAGGGACCCGTCATGTCCGAGAGCAGCGTCCACAGCAGCGTCATCCGCAGCCCGCACCCCGACGTCGAGATCCCTGACGTCAGCCTCTACGACTTCCTCTTCGCCTCCCTGGACGACGCCGACCTCGGCCGGGTCGCCGTGGTCGACGGCCCCAGCGGCGCCGCGACGACGTACGGCGAGCTGCGCGACCGGGCCGACGCGGTGGCGGGCGCGTTCGCGGCCCGCGGGCTGGGCGTCGGGGACGTCGTGGCCCTGCACAGCCCCAACGTCCCGGCGTTCGTCGCGGTCTTCCACGGCCTGCTGCGCGCGGGGATCACCGTGACCACGATCAACGCGCTCGCGTCGGGCCGCGAGGTGGCCAAGCAGCTCGAGTCCTCGGGGGCGCGGGCGCTGGTCACCGTCGGGGCGCTGCTCCCCGCGGCCGAGGCCGGCGCGGACGCCGCGGGCCTGGCACCGGGCGACGTCGTCGTGCTCGACGGCGCGGACGGGCATCCCTCCCTGGTCGAGCTCCTGGCGGGCGGGCACGCGGCCCCCGACGTGGCGTTCGACCCGCGCACCCACCTGGCGGTGCTGCCGTACTCGTCCGGCACGACCGGGCTGCCCAAGGGCGTGATGCTCACGCACCGCAACCTCGTGGCGAACGTGCTGCAGACCGAGGCGTTCCTGCCCCTCGCGTCCGACGACGTCGTCCCCGCGGTGCTGCCGTTCTTCCACATCTACGGGATGACGGTGCTGATGAACGGCGCGGTGTACCAGCGCGCCACGCTCGTCACGCTGCCGCGCTTCGACCTGGCCGAGTACCTGCGCGTCGTCGAGCAGCACCGCGCCACCGTGCTGTTCGTCGCGCCGCCCATCGCGCTGGCGCTCGCCAAGCACCCCGCGGCCGCCGACCGCGACCTGTCCAGCGTGCGGATCCTCATGTCCGGGGCGGCGCCGTTCGACGAGCAGCTCGCCGCCGCCGTCGGCCGGCGGCTGCCCGGCGCGCGGGTGCTGCAGGGCTACGGCATGTCGGAGATGTCGCCGGTCTCCCACGTCGTCCCCGTCGACCGCCCCGACGTCTCGCCCGGCACCGTCGGGATGTTGGTGCCCAACATGCTGGCCAGGATCGTGGACCCGGCGACGGGGGAGCCGGTCACGCAGCCCGCCGAGGGGGTCAGCGCCCCGGGCGAGCTGCTGTGCGCGGGGCCGAACGTCATGGTGGGGTACCTCGCGGACGAGCAGGCCACCCGCGACACCCTCGAGCCCGACGGGTTCCTGCACACCGGCGACGTCGTGACGGTCGACGCGGACGGCGCGTTCACCGTCGTCGACCGGCTCAAGGAGCTCATCAAGCACAAGGGGTACCAGGTGGCCCCGGCGGAGCTCGAGGCCCTCCTGCTCACCCACCCGCAGATCGCGGACGCGGCGGTGATCGGGGTGCCCGACCCGGAGTCGGGGGAGGTGCCGAAGGCGTTCGTCGTGCGGGCCGGGGACAGCGCGCTGACGGCCGCCGACGTGCAGGAGTTCGTCGCGGAGCACGTGGCGCCCTACAAGAAGGTGCGGGCGGTCGAGTTCGTCGAGGCGGTGCCCAAGTCGGCGGCGGGCAAGATCCTGCGCAAGGAGCTCCGCGCCCGCTGACCGTGCTCACAGCACGGGGGCGTGGTCCGGTAGGTTGGGCGGCGATGTCCGACGCCACCGCCGCTCCGTCCACGAGCCCAGTCCCCGCCGTCCCGAGCCCTGGCACGGGCGCCCCGCGCAAGACCCGCGTCGCCGTGCTGTTCGGCGGTCGCTCGGGCGAGCACGCCATCTCCGCGTCCACGGCCAGCGGCGTGCTGCGCGCCATCGACCGCGACCGCTACGACGTGGTGCCCGTGGGCATCACGCGCGAGGGCCGCTGGGTGATCGCGGCCGACGACCCCGAGCGCTGGCAGATCGCCGAGGGGCGCCTCCCCGAGGTGACCGCCGACACGGGCGCGGAGGTCGTGCTGTCCCTCACCCAGGGCGAGCGCACGCTGCGCGTGCTCGAGCCCGGCCAGGTGCCCGCGCTGCTGGGCGAGGTCGACGTCGTCTTCCCGCTGCTGCACGGCCCGTTCGGCGAGGACGGCACGGTGCAGGGCCTGCTCGAGCTCGCCGACGTGCACTACGTCGGCGCGGGCGTGCTCGCCTCGGCGGTAGGCATGGACAAGCACTTCATGAAGCTCGTGCTGGCGGGCCAGGGGCTGGCCGTGGGCCCGTACGTCGTCCTCCGCCCCCGGGACTGGGAGCGGGACCGCGCCGCCTGCGTCGCCGCCGTCGAGCCGCTGGGGCTGCCCCTGTTCGTCAAGCCCGCGCGGGCCGGGTCGTCGCTCGGCATCACGCGCGTGGACGACCTGGCGGACCTCCCCGCGGCCGTCGAGGCCGCGCGCGTGCACGACCCGAAGGTGATCGTCGAGGCCGGGATCGAGGGCCGCGAGATCGAGTGCGCGGTGCTCGGCGGGCGCGACGGCTCCCCGGCGCGGGCGTCGCTGCCCGGCGAGATCGTCGTCGACCACGACAGCCACGCCTTCTACGACTTCGAGGCGAAGTACCTGGACGAGGCGCACGTCGACCTGAGCTGCCCGGCAGACCTGCCGGCGCACGTGCTCGACGAGGTCCGCGAGGTCGCCGTGCGCACGTTCGAGGCCGTGGAGGCCGAGGGCCTCTCGCGCGTGGACGTCTTCGTGACGCCCGACGAGCGGGTGGTCGTCAACGAGATCAACACCATGCCGGGGTTCACGCCGTTCTCGATGTACCCGCGGATGTGGGAGGCGTCGGGCGTGAGCTACGCCGAGCTGGTCGACGAGCTCATCCAGCTCGCCCTGGAGCGCCCCACCGGCCTGCGCTGATCCCGCCCGTCGTGCTCAGGGCACGACCAGCTCGCCGAGCGGGCCCGGAGCGTGCGCGACCTCCCAGAGGAAGCCGTCCGGGTCCGTGAAGTACCCGGAGTAGCCGCCCCACTCGCGATGCACGCCGTCGCGCACCGTCGGTGCTCCGGCGCGGCGCGCGTCCTCGAGGACGGCATCGACCTCGGCCGGCGCGGCGAGGTTGTGCGCCAGCGTGAGCGGTGCCGTGCCGCCGCGCGCCACGGGCCCGATCTCCTCGGTCGCATGGACCTCGTCCCACAGCGAGAGCACGAGGTGCGGTCCCACCTGGAACATGAGGACCTCGCCCGGAGCCTCCATGAGGGGCTCCCAGCGCAGCCCGTCGACGTAGAAGCGGCGGGTGGCGGAGAGGTCGGCGACGACGAGGGTGACGAGGCTCAGGCGCTGATCCATCCCTGCACCGTGCCACGGCCCCGCGACGCGCGCCTCAGGTGCCCGACCGTCAGGACGTCAGCTGCACTCCGCGGTGGCGGGCACGTTCCCGACGGCCTGGGCGAGGTCGCCGACGAACGACGTCGAGTGGTCCTCGGTGACCGACGGCGGCACCAGCACCTCGACGGCGGGCTCGCGGCCGTAGGTGGTGAAGCGCCACGTGCCGTCGTCGCCGGCCTCGACGATCCAGTCGACGGCGCCCGTCCCGGAGTCGACCCGCTGGCAGTCCGGCGACGGCCCGGGCGGCGCGACGCCGCAGCGCAGCGTGACGGCCGCGCCGGGGTCACCCCACGCCGTGGTGGCCTGGGCGTTCGTGTCCCGCTGCGGGAGGTCGCCGGCGAGGGTCTCGGGCAGCGCGAGCATGACGGGAGCGCAGGCCGGGTTCGCGGCGTCCTCCGCCGGGGTGGCGCCGATCGTCGGCGCGCACGCGGCGAGCAGCGGGACGACGAGGGCACCCAGCGCGAGGGCGCGGACGGGCAGCGCACGGGGCATCAGCGGGCGGCGGGGCACGGCGACCACGCTACCGGGCCGGCGGCGCCCGACGACCGCCTACAGTCGTCCCGTGACCGACGCCACCCGCCCCCTCGTGCGCGACCTGTCCGAGGACGAGCTGCTCGCCCGGATCTTCCCCCTGCTGCCCGGCGGGACGGCCACCCTGCTGGGCCCGGGCGACGATGCGGCGGTGGTCGCGGCCCCCGACGCGCGGTTCGTCGTCACCACGGACGTGCTCGTGGAGGACCGGCACTTCCGCCGCCGCTGGTCGGACGGTCGCGACGTCGGCGCCCGCGCCGCCACGGCCAACCTCGCGGACGTCGCGGCGATGGGCGCCCGCCCGACGTCCCTGGTGGTCTCGCTCGTGGTGCCCGGTGACCTGCCCGTCGGCTGGGTGACCGGCCTGGCCCGCGGCCTGGCGGAGGTGTGCGCCCCCGTCGGCGCGGGCGTCGTCGGCGGGGACCTGTCGGGCGGGGACGCCGTGGTGGTGGCGGTCACGGCCCACGGGGACCTCGAGGGCCGCGCGCCCGTGACCAGGGCCGGCGCCCGGCCGGGAGACGTGCTCGCGTACGCCGGCCACCGCGGGCTGTCCGCCGCCGGGCTGGCGCTGCTCGATGCCGGGGCGGCCGGTGCCGCGGCGCCCGACCTGGACGACGTCCCCGACGGGGAGCTCGCCGCGTGCGTCGCCGGCTACCTGCGGCCCACGTCCCCCCTGGCTGCGGGCCCGGAGGCGGCGCGCCGTGGCGCCACCGCGATGCTCGACGTCTCGGACGGGCTGCTGCGGGACGCGGGCCGGCTCGCCCGCGCGAGCGGCGTGCGGGTGGACGTCGCGACGGCGGAGCTCGCCGCCGACGTGGACCGGCTGCTCCCGGCGGCGCACGCCGTCGGGCGGGGGCGCGACGCCGCGCTCGGCTGGGTGCTGACCGGGGGAGAGGACCACGGGCTGCTGGCCACTTTTCCGCCCGGCGTCGAACTGCCGGAGGGGTTCCGGCGGATCGGGCAGGTGCTGGCGGGCCCGGCGGGGGTCACCGTCGACGGCGAGGACCCCGGGACGCACACCGGCTGGGACCACTTCGCCGGCTGAGCCGTCCCGTGGACGGGGTGCGGCCTCAGCCGCGGCGGTAGCGGACCTCGGTGACCGGGGTGTCGCCGATGTCGTCCATCCGCTCCACGCCGTCCGGCTGGAAGCCGTGGCGGCGGTAGAAGTGCCGGGCGCGCTCGTTCTGGGACAGCACCCACAGCGACATCGGCACGCCGTCCGGCACGTCGGCGAGCACCGTGCGCATGAGGTCGCGCGCCACGCCGCGGCCCCACGCCTCGGGATCGAGGTAGATCGCGTAGAGCTCGAGGTAGCCGTCCTCGGCGTCCTCGTCGCGCGACGGCCCGTAGGAGGCGAAGCCGAGCAGGCGCCCGTCGCCCTCGGCGACGAGCGTGGTGCGCGTGCCGGAGTCGAGGATCTGCTTCCACTGGGCGGCGCGCTCCGCGACGTCGAGGGACTCGAGGTACTCGGCCGGCAGCACGCTGGCGTAGGCGCCCTTCCAGGACGTCACGTGCACCTGGGCGATCCGCCCGGCGTCGGACGCGTCGGCGTGCCGGATCTCCACATCGCTGTCGGTCTGCACGATCATCTGCTCAGGGTGCCACGCCGGTACCCGCCCAGCCAAGGCAGTTTGGTGAATCCTTCACGAATTCTTTGCCGGTGGCGGTGTCCTGCCGGACGTGTGCGGACACACCAAGACGCCCGTCGGGAAGAACCCGACGGGCGTCTCGTGGAAAGCGTCGAAGCACCGGGCGTGCCCGGCGCGCAGGCTCAGGCCTGGCGCGTGACCTTGCCCGCCTTGAGGCAGGAGGTGCAGACGTTCACACGCTTGGGGGTACCCGCGACCACGGCACGGACGCGCTGGATGTTCGGGTTCCAGCGGCGCTTCGTGCGGATGTGGGAGTGCGAGATGCTGTGCCCGAAGCCCGGGCCCTTGCCGCAGACGTCGCAGTTGGCAGCCACGGTCTCTCCTGAATCGTCGTGACACGTCCCGCGCCAGGGCAGCAGGACGTGAAGTGAGTGGTCTGGGGGAGCCCGGAACCAACCGGGCAACCACACGAGGATAGCCGATCTGTGGAGTGCTCCTCAACGTGGGACGAGTCACCGCTACCGTGGTGGCGTGCATCAGCCCGAGGTCCTCGACGCCGCCGTCGTCCGCGCCTGGGCGCGCACCACCGTCGAGGCGCTGGCCGCGGCCCGGGCCGAGCTCGACCGCGTGAACGTCTTCCCCGTGGCCGACGGCGACACCGGGACGAACATGTATCTCACCGCGCGCGACGCGGCGGCAGCGGTCCGCGCCGCCCCCGAGGCCACCAGCGGTGCCCGGCTCCTGCGGCTGGCCGCGCGCGCCGCGCTGCTCGGCGCCCGGGGGAACTCGGGCGTGATCCTCAGCGAGTGGCTGCGCGGGCTCACCGTCGCCGCGACCCGGGGCGACAGCCTCGCCATCGCGCTCGACGTGGCGGCGCGGACGGCGCGCCAGGCCGTGGCCCACCCGGCGCCCGGCACCATCCTCACCGCGGCGGAGTCCGCCGCGGCCGCCGCCCGGCACGTCGAGGCGGGCGGGATGGTGGGTCCGCCGGGCGCCCCGGCGCGGCTCTCGGTGACCGACGCGGCGTGCCGTGGCGCCCGCGAGGCGGCGCTCCGCAGCGTGGGCGCCCTGGAGCCGCTGCGCGCGGCGGGGGTGCTCGACGCGGGCGCCTGCGGGCTCGTGCTCGTGCTCGAGGCGCTGGCCGTGGCGCAGCGCGGCGCCGCCGAGGGAGCGTCGGAGGGCGACGGCAGCATGACCCCCGTGCTGCTGGACATGGACCTGCGCGGACACGGGGGCCCCGTCCCCGCCGACACGGGTGCCCACGAGGCGCACGCCGCGGACGGGAGCGGCGCCGTCGCCGCGGACGACGTGGAGCTGATGTTCGTCCTGGAGCGGTCCGCCTCGGCGGTCGGATTCCGTCCCGGTGCCGTGGCGGACGCGCTGCGCGCCGACCTCGACGACGTCGGGAGCTCGGTGGTCGTGGTCGGCGGCGGGGACGACGGAGGCGACGCCGACGCCCAGCGGTCCCTGTGGCAGGCGCACGTGCACACGTCGGACCTCGACGCCGCCCTCGACGTCGCGCGGCGCTGGGCCTCGAGAGGCGCGGTGTCGCGGGTGTTCGTCCGCCACCTCGCCGTCCCGCCGGACCGGTGGGCGGTCGTGGTGTCGACGTCGGCGCCCGCGCTCGCCGCCGAGCTGGCTCGGGGCGGTGCGGTCGTGGTGCTCGACCTGGACGTCCGCCCGACCGCGGAGGATCTCGGCGCGGCGGCGCTCGGCGCCGGTGCGCCGCGGGTGCTCGTTCTCGCGCCGGAGGCCCTGCTCCCCGAGCTGCGCGGGCCGGGTCTCCTGTCCGCCGGAGGCGAGGCGTCCGGCGAGGCGTCCGGGGGCGTGCCCGAGGTGGTGCCCCTCGCGGCCCCCGCCGACGCGCACCTCGTGGCGGGGACCTCCGCGCTGGCGGCGGCCCTCGACGAGGGGGCGGACGACGCCGAGGTCCCCGCGCTCGTCGGCGCCGTCGTCGCGGGGCTGCGGGTCGCCACCGGCCCCGCCGTCACGGTCGGCGCGATCGTCAAGCGGCTCGTCGCGGGCTCGCCGACCGCCATCGTCACGCTGCTGCCCGACGACGGGGTGCCGGAGGCCACGACGCAGATGCTCGCGGCGCGCGCGGCCCAGGTGTCCGGCGGTGCGGACGTCGTCGTCATGCGCACCGGCCGCCCGGGGGACCGCGTGGCGATCGGCGTCGAGCCGTTCGCCGAGGACGGGGCGGAGGCCGGACGGTGACGGGCCGGGAGTCGGAGCCGCTCACCACGGTGCTCGGGGCGCGCAGCGCCGCGCCCCTGGCGAAGCTGGGGCTGACCACCGTGGGCGACCTGCTGCGGCACTACCCCCGCCGGTACGGCGACCCCGGCACGCTCACGGACATGGACCGGCTCGCCCTCGGCGAGCACGTCACCGTGATGGCGCGCGTCGCGCACGCCACCGTGCGGACGATGCGCTCCCGGGCGGGGGCGATGCTCCAGGCGGTCGTCACCGACGGCCGGCACGAGCTGGCCCTGACGTTCTTCGCCAAGCGTGCGGGCGCCCTGCGCCCGCACGAGGAGAAGCTGGTGCCGGGCCGGGTGGGCCTCTTCACCGGGGTGGTCAGCGAGTACCGCGGCACGCGCCAGCTCACCCACCCGGACTACATCCTCGTGGGCGTCGACGCGGACGACGCCGAGGCGGCGATGTTCGAGGCCAGCCGTCCCATCCCGATCTACCCCGCGTCGTCGTCCGTGCCGAGCTGGCGCCTGCAGCGGGCCGTGCGCACGGTGCTCGACCCGCTCACCAAGGCGGACGTCGAGGACCCGGTGCCCGACGAGGTCCGGGCGCGGCACGGGCTCCCGGGCCGTCTCGACGCGCTGCGGGGCGTCCACGAACCGGTCGACCAGCGTGCCTGGCAGGTGGCCCGGCACCGGTTCCGCTTCGAGGAGGCGTTCGTGCTGCAGGCCGCCCTCGCGCAGCGCCGTGCGTTCGCCGCACAGGAGGAGGCCACCGCCCGTCCGCCGCGCGAGCCCGGCGAGCAGAGCCTGCTGGCGGACTTCGACGCCCGCCTGCCGTTCGACCTCACCGACGGCCAGCGCTCCGTGGGCGAGGACCTGGCCCACGAGCTCGCGCAGCCGCGGCCGATGCAGCGGTTGCTGCAGGGCGAGGTCGGCTCCGGCAAGACGGTCGTGGCGCTGCGCGCGATGCTGCAGGTGGTCGACGCCGGTGGCCAGGCGGCGCTCCTCGCGCCCACCGAGGTGCTGGCGGCCCAGCACGCCCGCACCCTCCGCCAGCTGCTCGGGCCGCTCGCCGAGGGCGGGCTGCTGGGCGGTGCGGCGCACGGCACCCGGGTGGCGCTGCTCACCGGGTCGCTCGGCGCGGCGGCCCGCAAGGAGGCGCTGCTGCAGGCGGCGAGCGGCGAGGCGGGGATCGTCGTGGGCACGCACGCCCTGCTCTCCGAGCGGGTCCAGTTCGCCGACCTGGGGCTGGTCGTGGTGGACGAGCAGCACCGGTTCGGCGTCGAGCAGCGCGACGCCCTGCGGGCCAAGGGCCGGGCGGCGCCGCACCTGCTCGTCATGACGGCCACCCCCATCCCGCGCACGGTCGCGATGACGGTGTTCGGCGACCTCGAGACGTCCTCCCTCACCGAGATCCCCGCCGGCCGCGCCGGCATCACCTCCCACGTGGTGCCCGCCGGCAACCCCCGGTGGATGGAGCGCACCTGGGCGCGGGTGCGCGAGGAGGTCGACAAGGGGCACCGTGCCTACGTGGTGTGCCCCCGCATCCACCCCGACGACGACCTGCCGGCCGGGGGCGCGGCCGCGAAGGACTTCGACGACGTCCCCGACCTCCTGGAGCTCATGGACGGCGAGGGCTCCGCGGCCGGTGGCGACCGGCCGCCGCTGCGCGCGGTGCTCGAGGTCGCGGAGATGCTGCGCGAGAACCCGCAGCTCGCCGGGCTCGAGGTGGGCGTGCTGCACGGGCAGATGACGCCCGCCGACAAGGAGTCCGCAATGGCGCGGTTCGCGGCCGGAGACCTGCAGGTGCTGGTGTCCACGACCGTGATCGAGGTGGGCGTCGATGTGCCCGAGGCCACCGTGATGGTCGTCTTCGACGCGGACCGGTTCGGCCTGTCGCAGCTGCACCAGCTGCGCGGCCGGGTGGGGCGCGGCGCCGCGCCGGGACTGTGCCTGCTGGTCTCCACCGCGCAGCCGGGCACCCCGGCGGCCGCGCGGGTCGAGGCGCTCGCGGAGACGACGGACGGGTTCCGGCTCGCCACCCTCGACCTCGAGCTGCGCTCCGAGGGCGACGTGCTGGGCGCCGCGCAGTCGGGCCGGTCCAGCTCGCTGCGGCTGCTGCGCGTGGTCCAGGACGCCGACCTCATCGCCGACGCGCGTCGGGAGGCGTCGGCGGTGGTCGCCTCCGACCTGACCCTCGCCGACCACCCGCAGCTGCGGACGGCGATCGCGGCGCAGCTGGACGACGAGCAGGAGGAGTTCCTCGAGCGCGCCTGACGTCGGGCCCCGGGGTCGTGCCGCTACGGTCCCGGTCGTGCGCGACGTCGTGAAGCATGCGAGGGGAGCGGGCCGGCCCCGGAAGGGCGGGCGTCGCGGTCGCGTCCTGGTGGCGCTCGCGGCCGTGACGGCGCTGCTGCTCCTTGGGCACCGGTGGGTCCCCGACGCCGGGGGCCTGGGCAGCCTGGTCGAGACGTTCCTGCCGTGGCTGGGACTGGTCGTGCCGCTCCTGGTGGCCGGGGCGGTGCTGCGACGCTCCGCGGTCGTCGCGGTGGCGGCGGTCGTCGTCGTCGCGGTGTGGGTGGCGGTCTGCGTGCCCCTGCCCGTGCCCGGCGCGCCCCCCGCCGGGCCCCACGACGGGGACCGTCTCGTCGTCGTCCAGCACAACGTGAGCGACACGAACGCCGACCCGGACGGCACGGCCGCGGTGCTGCTCGCCGCCGACCCCGACGTCGTCGCGCTGGTCGAGGTGACGCCCCCGCTGGTCGCGGCGTTCGGGGACGCGCTCGGCGAGGCCCTGCCGTACCGGTCGTCGCAGGGGACCGTGGCCGTGTGGTCGCGACATCCCTTGACGGAGGCCGAGCCGGTGGACCTGCGCCCTCCCGGGGTCGCCGCGTCGTGGGACCGGGGGCTGCGGGTGACGGTCGACACCCCGGGGCCGGGCGGGGCGCGGCTGTACGCGGTGCACCTGCCCTCGGTGCGCCTGGGCACGGCAGGCCTCGGGACGACCGCGCGCGACGAGAGCATCGCCCGCCTGGGAGCCGAGCTCTCGGCCGACGCCGCGCCGGTCCTCCTGGTCGCGGGCGACCTCAACACGGCCCTCGAGGACCGGGCGCTCGCGCCTGTCACGGCCGAGGTGACCGGCCGTCGCCAGGTCTTCGGCTTCACCTTCCCCGCGGCCGCGCCCGTCGTGCGGATCGACCACGTCCTCGCCCGCGGCGCGAGCGTCGTGTCGGTGGCGCCCCTGGGGCGGACGGCGAGCGACCACCTGCCCGTCGTGGCCGAGGTCGCGCTGCCGCCGGGGTGAGCACGGCGGATACGCTCGGCGCCATGACGAGGATCGTGGCCGGCCGGTTCGGCGGGCGCAGCCTGCAGGTGCCGCCGAAGGGCACGCGCCCGACGAGCGACCGGGTCCGCGAGGCGATCTTCTCCCGCCTCGAGCACCTGGACGCGCTGGACGGCGCGCGGGTGCTCGACCTCTACGCCGGTTCCGGGGCGCTCGGCCTGGAGGCCGCGAGCCGGGGCGCCCGCGAGGTGGTGCTGGTGGACGCGAACCGGCGCGCGGCGGACGTCGCCCGTCGCAACGTCTCCACGCTCGGCGCGCAGGGCGAGGTGCGGGTGGTGGCCGACTCCGCCGAGCGGTTCGCCGCGGGGGCGGCACCCGCGGACGGCGCGAGCGGGCGGGGGTTCGACGTCGTCTTCCTCGACCCCCCGTACGACCTGGCCGAGGACGCGCTCGCCGCCGTCCTGGGCCACCTCGCCGCGCCCGGCGTGCTCGCCGACCGGGCCGTGCTGGTCGTCGAGCGCTCCACCCGGAGCCCGGAGCCCGCGTGGCCCGCCGGCCTGGTGGCGTTCGCCCGCAAGGACTACGGCGAGACCGCCGTGCACTACGCCGAGCCGGGCTCCGGGGCGTAGAGCCCGCCCCCGGCGAGCACGCCCACCGGCAGGGCGGCGAGGGCGCTCTCGTCCGCCGGGTCGACCAGGGCCACGACGTCGCCGGACGCCGCCTCGAGCAGCCGCCGCGTCGCGTCGTCGTCGGGCAGCGAGCCCTCGCACTCGCGCAGGTGCTCGACGAGGAAGCCCCGCACCGGGGACGCCGGCACGGTGCTCGTCGCCGGTCCCGTCGCGAGGTCCACCAGCAGCATCGCCGGCACCCGGGGCGACCCGGGCCCCGCCAAGCCGGGCTGGAAGTAGGGCAGCGCCAGGACGCGCCCCCCGTGCCGTGAGTAGAAGCGCAGCCGGGCGGCGGGGTCGCCGTGCCGGTCGTGCGCCGGGTGGTGCGCGGGGTGCTCGACCTCGGCCAGCACGAGGGCCGGGTGCAGCTCCTCCCGCCACCCCGCCACCGACCGGTCCAGCAGGCGGCCGCCGAGGCCGCCGCTGCGGTGGTCGGGCGCGAGCGCGAGGTAGTCCACCAGCAGCACCCGGGGACCCGGCGACCACGAGGCGACGATCCCCGCCACGACGCGTCCGTCGCGCTCCACGCCGTAGGCGGTCGTGGCCCCCGAGTCGAGGCCCGCGCGCAGGGCGTCGGGCGGCGCCAGCTCGACGGCGGGGAACGAGGGGGCCAGCACGTCGTGCCACAGGGACTCCTGCTGGGCCGCGCTCGTCAGGGGCACGACCTCCGGCTCGGCGGGCGACGGGTGCGGGGCGGCGTCGGCGGGCATGTCCCCATCGTGTCCCGCGACGGGCCGGGTCGCGCTCCCGGGGATCGCGACGCCCCTGTACTAGCGTGACGGCGTGAGCATCGCCGTCTGCCCCGGGTCGTTCGACCCGATCACCCTCGGCCACCTCGACATCGTCCGGCGCGCACGCCGGATGTTCGACGTCGTGGTGGTGGGGGTGGCCCGGAACGCGGCCAAGAACGCGCTGCTGGGACCCGAGGAGCGGGTGGGGCTCGCCCGGGCCGCGCTCGCGGCCGACCCGGCGACCGCGGACGTGCGGGTCGAGGTGGTCCCCGGCCTGCTCGTCGACTTCTGCCGTGAGGTCGGGGCGGTCGCGGTGGTCAAGGGGCTGCGCGGCGGCGCGGACTTCGACGCCGAGCTGCCGATGGCCCTCATGAACCGCCACCTGACCGGCGGGTCGACGGGACTCGAGACGGTCTTCGTGCCCGGCGACCAGCGTTTTGCGCACGTCGCGTCGTCGCTGGTCAAGGACGTGGCCCGGCACGGCGGGCCGGTCGACGACCTCGTGCCGCCGGGGGTCGCCGACGCCGTGCGCGCGGCGCTCGGCGGAGGAGCTGGAGCAAGGAGCAGGGGATGAGCGAGACGAGAGAGACGACCGGTACTGCCGCCGACCCGGGGGAGAACCCCGCCGCGGGGCTCCTGGACATCCTGGAGGACCTGGCGGCGCTGGTCGAGAACGCACGGTCGGTGCCGCTGTCGACCAACGTGCGGCTCGACCGCGACCAGGCGCTGGCGCTCGTGGACGAGCTGCGCGACGCCCTGCCCACGCAGGTGGCGAGGGCGGACGAGGTGCTGGCGGCCGCCCACGACGCCCTGGACGACGCCCACCGCCGGGCGGAGGAGATCGTGGCGTCGGCGCGGGCCCGCGCGATCGAGCTGGTGCAGTCCGAGCAGGTGGTGGTGCAGGCCCAGTCGCGCGCGGCGGAGATCGTCGCTGAGGCGGAGAGCCGCGCGGCGGCGCTGCGCACCGACGCGGACGCCTACTGCGACGGGCGGCTGGCCGACTTCCAGCAGGACCTGGACGCGCTGTCGACCCAGGTGCGCGCCGGGCGGGACAAGCTCGCGGAGCGGCTCCAGCAGGGGGCGCCGCGCGTGCGGTGGGACGCCGTCGCCGACCCGCGCTGGCCGCAGGGCACGCAGTCCTGACGCGTCCGGGCCGAGCCTCTGAGAGGTGGGTCACGTCGGGGGCGGCTGACCCGGCGCCCCGGATGGCATAGACTAGGTCGCTGGCCCGAGTCCGGGCCGACCCCTTCCTTCCTGTTCAGCCCACGTCTGTCATCGGAGCCTGCCATCGCCACCGCGAAGCCCTCGCCGCTCGTGCTCGACACGCACGAGCTGTCTCGGCGACCCGGCACGATGCAGGAGGTCGCGCGCGTCGTGCCCGCCCCCGCGGACATGGGGACCGCCGTCATCGGCGTGCCCGAGGGCGACGACCTCGTCCTGGGGCTCCGCCTCGAGTCGGTGCTGGAGGGGGTGCTGGTCTCCGGCGCCGTGCGCGGCACGGCGGTGGGGGAGTGCGTGCGCTGCCTCGACCCGGTGTCCCGACAGGTGACCGTCCACGTGCAGGAGCTCTTCGCCTACCCCGAGCGGGCGCAGGCGGCGGAGGACTCGGGTGACGAGGACGCCGAGGACGAGGCCGTGCTGGTCGACGACCTGGCCGACCTCGAGCCGGCGGTTCGGGATTCGCTGGTGACTGCACTACCATTTCAACCGCTGTGCCGTCCGGACTGCCCCGGCCTGTGCTCCGTCTGCGGGGCGCGGCTGGCGGACGACCCGGACCACGATCACGACCTCGTCGACCCTCGCTGGTCGGCGCTGCAGACCATGCTCGAGGAGTCGAGCGTGTCCGACGAGACGAAAGAGAGCTAGCCGTGGCTGTTCCGAAGCGCAAGATGTCGCGCAGCAACACCCGGGCGCGTCGCTCGCAGTGGAAGACCACCGCGGCCGTGCTCACCACCTGCCCGAGCTGCAAGGGGCAGAAGCTGTCCCACGCCGCGTGCCCCACCTGCGGTGCCTACAAGGGCCGCCAGTACGCCGAGGCGCTGCGCACCGAGCACGCGGGCTGACATGCCTGCACCCGGCACCCGGCAGCGTCCGGAGCCGACCGCTCTTCTCGAGAAGCTCGGGGTCCATCTGGATCCCGAGCTTCTCGTGCTTGCCCTGACGCACCGCTCCTTCGCGCACGAGGCCGGGGGCATCCCGACCAACGAGCGGCTCGAGTTCCTGGGCGACACCGTGCTGGGCCTGGTCGTCACGGAGGCGCTCTACCGCCGCCACCCGGACCAGTCCGAGGGCGAGCTGGCGAAGATGCGGGCGGCGACGGTGTCGCAGCGCGCCCTCGCCGCGATCGCCCGCCGTCTCGAGCTCGGCAGCTACGTCCTGCTGGGCAAGGGCGAGCTCCGCACCCGCGGCTTCGACAAGGACTCGATCCTGTCGGACACCGTGGAGGCCCTGATCGGCGCGACCTACCTCTCGCACGGCCTGGAGACGGCGCGCGAGCTGGTGCACCGGCTGGTCGACACCACGCTCGACGCGGCCGCCGGCCTCGGCGCCGGCCTCGACTGGAAGACGTCGCTGCAGGAGGCCGCCGCCGTGCGCGGCTTCGGCGCGCCCGTCTACGAGGTCACCGGCGAGGGCCCCGAGCACGCCCGCGTCTTCCATGCCCAGGTGACGGCCGGCCCGGTCCTGGGCCTCGGCACCGGCTCCGCGAAGAAGCACGCCGAGCAGGCCGCCGCCGAGGAGGCCTACCGCGCCCTGCAGGGGCTCCCCCTGCCCGGGGTCGACGCGGCGGCCGAGGCGCAGGAGCCCGCCGCCGGTGCCTGAGCTCCCCGAGGTCGAGACCGTCCGCGACGGGCTCGACCGGCTCGTCGTGGGCGCCGTCGTGCGCGACGTCGAGGTGTTCCGCGACTACTCCGTCCGCCGGCACGACGGCGGCCCTGCCGGCTTCGCCGACCAGCTGCGCGGGCGACGCCTGGCCGCGGCGGTCCGGCGCGGCAAGTTCCTGTGGCTGCCCCTGGAGGACTCCGGCGCGGCCCTGCTCGCCCACCTCGGCATGTCGGGCCAGCTCCTCGTGCGCGACCCCGCCGTCGCCGGCGACTGGGCGCACCCGCACCTGCGCGTCCGTCTGCACCTCGCCGGAGCCCGGAGCGGCGCGGAATACCTCGACTTCGTCGACCAGCGCACCTTCGGGCACCTGACGGTCGTCGACCTGGAGCCCACGCCCGACGGCGCGCCGGGCGGCCTGGGCAGCGACCTGCCCGCCGTCCCGGAACCGGTGGCTCACATCGGCCGTGACCCGTTGGACCCGGCGTTCGACGCCGACGCCGTGGTGGCGGCGGTACGGCGCCGGCGCACGGGGATCAAGCGCGCGCTGCTCGACCAGACCCTGGTCTCCGGCGTCGGCAACATCTATGCCGACGAGGCGCTGTGGCGGGCGCGGCTCCACTTCGCCAGGGCCACGGACCGCCTGCGCCCGTCGGAGGTGCGCCGCGCCCTGGGCGCCGCCACCGAGGTGATGACGGAGTCGCTCGCGCAGGGCGGCACGAGCTTCGACGCGCTGTACGTGAACGTCAACGGCGAGTCCGGGTACTTCTCGCGCGGCCTCGCCGCCTACGGGCGCGCCGGGGAGCCGTGCCCGCGCTGCGGCGCGCCGATCCGTCGCGACGCGTTCATGAACCGCTCGTCGTACACCTGCCCGGTCTGTCAGCCGCGGCCGCGCCACGGACGCTGGTGACGCGGGTCGGCGATCACCGGCCGAGCGCCCAGGCGGCCAGCGCGTCCACCGCGCGCGGGTCGAGCGCGGCCGCCCCGGCGTTCCGCATCGCGTACTCGCCGAGCAGGGCGCGGTAGAGGAGCGCGGCGCGGTGCGGCGCGTCCGGTGCGCCCGCCCCGGCGAGGAGCCGTTCGAGGTAGGAGGTCCGCGCCCCGTCGACGGCGTGCACCGCGTCGCGGGCGCGCACGTCCTTCGCGGCCCAGGCCCGGACCGCGCCGTCGAACCGGCCGTCGAGGATCCCGCCGGGTCCGGCGCCCGCATGCTCGAAGGCCAGGCGTGCCAGCTCGAGGAGGCGGTCGGCGGGGTCGTCGGACGCCTCCTCCACCCGGGTGATCACGCCGGCCGTGCCGACGGTGCGCCAGTGCTCGAGCACGGCGTCGAGGAGCGCGGCCCGGTCGGCGAAGTGCCAGTAGAAGCTGCCCTTGGAGACGCCGAGGTCGCGGGCGAGGGGCTCCACGCGGACGGCGTCGACGCCGTCCGCCGCGAGCCGCCGGGCGGCGGCGCGGACCCAGTCGGAGGCGGAGAGGGAGGCCACCCGTTGACCATACGCCACCGTACGGTTAGCGTGGCCGTACGCCACCGTATGGAGGATCCGATGTCGATCGCCGCCGCCGTCCTGCTCGCCGTCATCGCCGTCATGCACTCCGTGCTCGGGGAGCGCGTGATCGTCCGCCCGCTGCTCGCGTCGCCCGACTGGCGCGTCGGTGTCCCGCGCCCCTGGGCGGACCGGCTGATCCGCGGCGTCTGGCACCTGCTGTCCCTCGCCTGGCTCGCCCTTGCCGCGGCGCTGGTCGGCTGGTCGGTGCCCGGGACCGTCGGGGTGCTCTGCCTGGTCACCGCGGCGACCATCTTCGTGGCCGTCCCGGGCCACCTCGCGTGGCCCGTGTTCTCCGCGGCCGGGCTGCTCGCCCTGGCGGCCGGCGGGGCGGTGCCCGCCGCGGCCCTGTGGGCAGGGGCGGGCGCCGCCGTGGTGGCCGCCCTCGTCGCCGCGGGGTTCCACGTCGCGTGGGCGGCGGGGGCGACGGCCGGGACGGACCGGGTGCTGCCGCAGCGGGCGGGCTCCCGCGAGCCGGTGGCGCACCCGCCCCGGGTGGCGACCCTGGCCGTCGCCGTGGCGCTCCTCGCGTACGTGCTCGTCGTCGTCGCGCTGGCCGTGGGGGCCGACGGGGCCTGGTGGCGTCCCCTCGGCGTGGTGGCGCTCGTCGTCCTGCTCGTGCGGGTGGTGGGGGAGGGTCGCTACGTGGGGGTCTCCAAGCGGGTCCGCAGCACGCGGTTCGCGCGGGCCGACGACCGGTACTGGACTCCGGCGGTCGCGTTGCTGGCGACCGGCGCCGCTGCCGGGCTCGCGCTGGCCGCCTGAGCGGGCCTCAGCGCGCGACGACGTTGCGCAGCCCGTCCGCGCCGTCGGCGAGCCAGGCCTTGAGCTGCTCGGTCACGAAGGCCGCCGCGCCCTGGGGGCGCCCGCCGGCGACGTGCGGCGTGAGGACGAGGTGCGGGGCGTCCCACAGGGGCGAGGCCTCCGGCAGGGGCTCGGTCTCCGTCACGTCGAGGGCGGCGCCGGCGATCGTGCCGTCGCGCAGGGCGGCGACCAGCGCCTCCTCGTCCACCGTGGCGCCGCGGCCCACGTTGACGAACCGCGCGTGGGCGGGCAGCAGGCCGAGCACCCGCGCGTCGAGGGCGTGGTGGGTGGCGTCGGTCGCGGGCAGCAGGGAGATCAGCAGGTCCGTGGTGGGGGCGACCTCGTCGATCGAGGCGACCACCGGGAAGCCGTAGCGCTCTCCCGCCGAGGAGGCGACTCCCGTCACGCGCGCACCGAGGGCCGCCAGCAGGGGCGCGAGGACCTCCGCGATCGACCCGAAGCCCCAGATCGTGACGCGGGCGCCGCGCAGGGTGAACCGCGCCTCGTCGCGAGCCTGCTCCGTGCCCAGGTCGCGGTCCCAGACGTGCTCGCGCTGGGCCGCGAAGGTGCGGTCGAGCCGGCGGACCGACGCGAGCACGAGCGCCAGGGTGTGCTCGGCGACCGTCGTGTCGTGCAGAGAGCGGCCGGAGGAGATCACCACCTCGGGCCCGAAGCCGGCCGCGAGGGCCTGGTCGGGGCCGGCGTTGAGGGTCTGCACCCAGCGCAGGCGGGTCATGCGGCGGGCGGCGTCCTCCAGCACGCGCTGCGGGCTGGACCAGGTGACCAGCGCGTCCGCGTCGGCGTGTTCCGCGGGCACCGGGTCCCGCATCACGTAGCGCGCCACCTCCACGCCGGGGACGTCGATCGTCAGGTCGAAGGGCACGTTGCCCGGCACGAGGATCTTCACGCCTGGCGACGCTATCAGCCGGGCCAGGCGGCGACCGAGCCGTTCGCCGTGCGCCCCGTGACCTGCCCACTTATCGTGCGAGAGGCCGGCGTGCGCCGGAGGGCGGGTGTCTGGGAGGTCGGCATGACCACGTCGGGGACGGGCGCGGCACCGCCGACCCGCGAGCAGGTGCGGCAGGCGATGACGGCCCGCACCCCGCGCAACTACATCACCTGGATCACGCTGGCGTTCATGATCACGTCGTCGGTGGCGAGCCTGCGGGCCGCGCCGACGATGGCGGTCTACGGGCTCGCGGCAGTGTTCCTGTACGTGGTGCCCGCGCTCGTCTTCCTGCTGCCGACGTCGCTGGTGTCGGCGGAGCTGGCGTCGGGCTGGTCGGGCGGCGTCTACCGGTGGGTGGCGGAGGGGCTGTCCAAGCCGCTCGGCTTCCTCGCCGTCTGGTGCCAGTTCGCGATGACGATCTTCTACTACCCGAGCCTGCTCGGGTACGTGGCCAGCACGTTCGCGTACGTCATCAACCCGGCCCTCGCGTCCAACGGCGTGTACGTGGCGATCGTCATCGTCGTCATCTACTGGTCCGGGGTCTGGGTGTCGTCGCACGGCACGAAGACGGTGGCGGGGCTGTCCAGCGCGGGGCTGATCATCGGCACGCTCATCCCGGCCGCGATCCTCGTGGTGCTGGGCATCGTGTTCCTCGCCCAGGGCAACACCTCCGCCGCGCCGATGGACTCGAGCCACCTGCTGCCGCAGTGGACCGGCATCGCGTCCCTCGTGCTCATCGTCAACAACTTCCTGTCCTACGCGGGCATGGAGATGAACTCGGTGCACGTGAACACGCTGCGGAACCCGGGCAAGGAGTTCCCGCGTGCCATGTTCCTGGCGATCGGGCTCGTGCTGGTGATCTTCATCCTCCCGGCGGTCGCGATCAGCTGGGTGATCCCGGCCGACCAGCTCTCGCTGACGGCGGGCGTCATGCAGGCGTTCGACGCGTTCTTCGCCAACTTCGGGGTGTCGTGGCTGACGCCGATCCTCGGCCTCATGCTCATCGCGGCGTCGATCGGCGGCATGCTCACCTGGCTCGCGGGCCCGTCGAAGGGCCTGCTGACGGTGGCGCGCGAGGAGGGCTACATGCCGCCCTTCCTGCAGCGGCTCAACAAGAACGGCGTGCAGCAGAACATCCTCGTGGCGCAGGGCGTGTTCACCACGCTCATCGCGCTGCTGTACGCCTTCATCCCCGACGTCTCCAGCGCGTACTGGATCCTGTCGGTGATCACCACGCAGGTGTACCTGATCATGTACCTGCTGCTGTTCGTCGCGGCCCTGCGGCTGCGGCGCACGGCACCCGACCACCCGCGCGGCTACCGCGCCCCGGCCCTCGGCCTCCTGTGCGTGGTGGGGTTCGGAGCCTCGGTGGCCGCGATGATCATCGGCTTCGTCCCTCCCGCGCAGTTCTCCAGCGGCTCCGTGGGCACGTACGTCCTCATCGTCGGGGGCGGGCTCGGCATCATCGGCCTGCTCGTCCCGTGGCTCTTCCTGAAGCTGCGCAAGCCGTCGTGGCGCCAGCCCGAGGCCTCGAACGACGTGCCGACCGGGGAGGAGGGCTGAGATGACCAGGCGCTGGGTCACGTACACGGCCGCGGCCGTGCTGCTCCTGGTGCTCGGCGCGATCATGGTGGTCCAGTTCGCGGGCTACCAGGACCGGCAGGACCAGCGCGAGGCGGAGCAGAAGGCCGCCACGCTGCACGCCGCGTTCGCCGAGATCGGGATCACCGCCTTCGACGAGGAGACCATCGCTCGGGTGCTGGGCTCCGACGGCGGTGGCTTCTGCACCGATCCGGCCGCGCTCGTGGACGCCACCGCGAACCTCGGGTCGACGAACGGGGCCGCGGGGCCGGGGATCCGGCCCTCGGTGCTCGACGAGCGTCGCCTGGCGGGCGACCGGCTCGTGATCGAGACGTACTGCCCGGACCAGCTCGAGGCGTTCGACGACTACGTCGACTCCCTCCGCCTGGACGACACCACCACCCAGCCGGGCTCGCAGCCGGCACCCGAGGAGGCCCCGTGACCGCCGCCCCCGAGACCACGCCCGGCGTCGACGCCCTGCGCGCCGCCGTCGCGCCGCTGATGCCCCGCGCGCTGGACGACCTGCGCACCCTGGTCGCGATCCCGTCCGTCGCGGACGAGCGCCTGTACCCGCGCGCCGAGTGCGAGCGCGCCGCCCAGTGGGTGGTCGACGCCTTCCGCGCGGAGGGCATCGACGACGCGCGCCGCGAGCGCACCCCCGACGGCTCCGACGTCGTCGTGGGGTACCGGCCCGGGCCGCCCGGCGCGCCGACCGTGCTGCTGTACGCCCACTACGACGTCCAGCCGCCGCTCGACGACGCCGCGTGGACCACGCCGCCGTTCGAGCTCACCGAGCGCGGTGGCCGGTACTACGGACGCGGCGCGGCGGACTGCAAGGGCAACCTCGTCACCCACCTCACGGCGCTCCGCGCGCTGCGCTCCCTGCTGGGCGACGACCTGCCCGTGGGGGTGCGGATCGTGATCGAGGGGTCGGAGGAGCAGGGCACGGGCGGCCTCGACGGATGGGTGGAGGCCCACCCCGGGGCGCTGGCCGCGGACGCGATGCTGATCCAGGACACGGGGAACGCCCGCCTCGGCCTTCCCACGCTCACCGTGTCGCTGCGCGGCGCGACCAACGTCGTCGTGCGGGTCGAGGCTCTCGAGGGCGAGGTCCATTCCGGCATGTTCGGCGGGGCCGCCCCCGACGCGCTCGCCGCGCTCGTCGCGATGCTCGCCTCGCTGCGCGACGCCGACGGGAACACGACGATCGACGGCGTCGACGCGTCCGGCACCTGGCCGGGCGTGCCCTACGACGCCGACCGGTTCCGCGCCGACGCCGGCGCGCTGCCGGGGACGCGGCTGCTGGGCGACGGCACCGTGGCCGACATGCTGTGGGCGCGCCCGGCGGTCACGATCCTCGGGATCGACGCGCCGTCCGTCGTCGGCTCCGCCGGGGCCGTTCAGGCGCGGGCCGCCGCGCGGCTCAACCTGCGCGTGCCCCCCGGCGCGGACGCCCGCGAGCTGCAGGACCTGCTGGTGGCTCACCTCGAGGCGCACGCGCCGTGGGGCGTGCGTGTCACGGTCGAGAGGGACTCCGCGGGACAGCCCTTCGCCGCCCGCACCGACGGCCACGTCTTCGAGACCCTGTCCCAGGCGCTCGCGGACGCGTACGGCGAGGCCACCGTGACCGCCGGCCAGGGCGGGTCGATCCCGCTGTGCAACATCCTCGCGGGCCAGTACCCCGACGCCGCGATCGTGCTGCTCGGCGTCGAGGAGCCCGCCTGCCTCATCCACGCGCCGAACGAGAGCGTGCACCCGAGCGAGATCGAGAACCTCGCGGTCGGGGAGGCGCTGTTCCTGGCCCGGCTCGGCACGGGCGCGTGACCGCGCCCGGCCTGTCGGCTCCCGCCGGCCGGTACGACGCGGTCGTGGTGGGCGGTGGGCACAACGGGCTGACGGCGGCGGCCTACCTCGCGCGGGCGGGGCGCAGCGTCCTGGTCCTGGAGGCCCTCGACCACGTGGGCGGCGCGGCGGTGTCGGCGCCCGTGTTCCCCGGCGTCGACGCGCGGCTGTCGCGGTACTCCTACCTCGTCTCCCTCCTGCCGCGACGGGTCGTCGAGGAGCTGGCGCTGCCGGTCACGCTGCGCCGCCGCCGCTTCTCGTCGTACACGCCCGTCGGCGACACGGGCCTGCTCGTCGACACCGGCGACGACGCCGCGACGCGGGCCTCGTTCGCGGCCGTCGGCGCGGAGGCCGACCACGCGGCCTGGTCGCGCTGGTACGCGGCCACCGGGCGGCTGGCGGCCCGGCTCTTCCCGACCATGACGGAGCCGCTGCCCTCGCGGACGCAGGCCCGCGTGCTGGTGGACGACGACGCGACCTGGGAGGCCGTCGTCGAACGGCCGCTGGGCGAGGCGCTGCGCGCGCGGTTCGCCTCCGACGTCGTGCGCGGCGTGGTCGCGACGGACGGGCTGATCGGCACGTTCGCCGACCTGGACGAGTCGTCGCTGGCGCAGAACCGCTGCTTGCTCTACCACGTGGTCGGCGGCGGCACGGGGGACTGGGACGTGCCCGTGGGCGGCATGGGCGCCGTCTCGGGGGCGCTGCGCGACGCGGCGCTCGCGGGCGGGGCCCGGGTCGTCACGCGCGCCACGGTGGCCGCCGTCGACCCGGGGAGCGGGGGCGACGGCGAGGTGGCGTGGACCGACGACGAGGGACGCGAGCACGCGGTGCGGGCCGGCGTCGTGCTGTCCGGTGCGGCGCCGGCCACCCTCGACCGGCTGCTGGCACGGGCCGGGGCGGAGCCGTCGGGCCGTGCCACGAACCGGCCCCCCGAGGGCGCGCAGCTCAAGGTCAACATGCTGCTGAGCCGTCTGCCGCGGCTGCGCGACGGCGTCGACCCGGTGGCGGCGTTCAGCGGCACGTTCCACGTCAACGAGTCGTTCGACCAGCTCCAGGCCGCGCACGCGCAGGCCGCGGCCGGGCGGGTGCCGGCGCTGCCGCCGTGCGAGATCTACTGCCACTCGCTGACCGACCCGTCGATCCTCGGTCCCGACCTGCGCGCCGCGGGGGCGCACACGCTCACCCTCTTCGGTCTGCACCTGCCGGCGCGCCTGTTCCGCGACCACCGCGCCCGGGCACGGGACGACGCGCTGCGGGCCACCCTCGCCTCGCTGGACTCCGTGCTGGCCGAGCCGATCGAGGACGTGCTGCTGCGCGACGCCGACGGCCGGCCGTGCCTGGAGGCGCGCACCCCCGTGGACCTCGAGGGCGACGTCGGGCTGCCGGGCGGGCACATCTTCCACCGCGACCTGTCGTGGCCGTGGGCGCCGGACGACGGCGACGGCGACGCGGGTCTCGACCGCCCCGGGTCGCGGGGCGTCGAGACCCGGCACCCGCGTGTGCTCGTGGCCGGCGCGGGCGCCCGGCGCGGCGGCGGGGTGAGCGGCATCCCCGGCCGCGCCGCGGCCATGGCCGTGCTCGCCAGGGGCTGACCTCGGTCCACCGACCTCAGGCTCCCAGGAGCCGCCAGTGTCCCTCGGAGACCACCTCGACGCCGTCGCCCACCACGAGGGCGGTCTCGTCGTCGATCGCGTACGCCGGACCGTCGATGTCGTCCGCCCAGCGCTCGGCGGCGGCCAGGGTGTTGTAGGGCAGCATCGGGTGGTCGAGGTGCGGGAAGATCGAGAAGTCGACGACCCCCAGGGTGGCGTCGTCGCCCGCGGGCGGGGTCCACTCGACGAAGAACTGCCCGATGCGCGGGGTCAGCACCATGCTGCCCGCGCTCATCCCCACGTAGACCGTCCGGGTGAGCTCGGGCAGGAGGTCGGCGAGGCCGGACTCGCGCATCCAGTGGTGCAGGTACAGGGCGTCGCCGCCCGACACGAGCAGCACGTCGGCCTCCCGGACCTTCGGCACCCAGCGCTCGGCGTCGATGCTGGGCAGCGCGGTCAGCTCGAGCACGCCCACGGACCGCCAGCCGAGCCCGGTCATGTGGTCGGAGCGTCCGGTGATGAAGTCCCGCGCGTTCGTCCCCGGGCCGACGGCCGGGTGCCCGTACAGCGCTGTGGGGATGCACAGGGCGTCGCAGGCGGAGACCGGCCGGCCGAGCAGGCCGACCAGGGCGTCGCGGATGCTGTCGTTCCGGACGCCGGCGGAGGTGAGCAGGAGCCGCACGGTGCCTCCAGGCGGGGGGTCGAGGGGTAAGGACCCTGGGTAGACGGTGCGGCACCTGCCGAATCATCGGCCGGCGTCGGCGGCCAGCACGGCGGCGAGCCCTTCCCGCAGGTCCTCGACGAAGAGGTCCGGTACCTCCAGCGACGGAAAATGACCTCCGCGCTCGGGCGTCGCCCAACGCACGATCCGCCGGTACCGCTCCTGCGCCCAGGGCCGCGGGCACTTCTCGATGTCGCGGGGGTACATCGTGATCGCCGCCGGGACGTCGACGCGCAGGCCGGGGTCCATCGCGGCGTGGCTCTCGTGGTAGATGCGGGCCGCCGACGCGCCGGTCCCGGTCAGCCAGTACAGGGTGACGTCGTCCAGGACCCGGTCCCGGGAGATCGTCTCGAACGGGCTGTCCTCGGTGTCCGACCACTCGGCGAACTTGTCGAGGATCCACGCGAGGAGCCCGACCGGCGAGTCGACGAGCGCGTAGCCGATCGTCTGCGGCCGGGTCGCCTGCTGCTTCGCGTACGCCCCGCGGGGACCCTCGTAGAACTCGCGCGTCTCGGTGGCCCACCGGCGCTCGACGTCCGTCAGCCCGTGGGTCGACAACCCGGGCGGCGCATCGGCGAACGTGGTGTGGATGCCGAGCACGCGCTCCGGGAACCTGCCCGCGAGGACCGTCGTGATGTTGCCGCCCCAGTCGCCGCCGTGCGCGAGGAAGCGGTCGTAGCCGAGCCGGCCCATGAGCTCCGCCCAGGCGGCCGCGATCCTCTCGGTGCCCCATCCCGAGGTGGCCGGCCGGTCGCTGTAGCCGAAGCCCGGCAGCGACGGCGCCACCACGTGGAACGCCGGCGCGTCGGCGTCCTGCGGGTCGGCCAGCTCGTCCACGACGTGGGCGAACTCGGCCACGCTGCCCGGCCAGCCGTGCGTCAGGACCAGCGGGGTCGCGTCCGCACGGGACGACCGGCGGTGCAGGAAGTGGATCCCCAGGCCGTCGACGGTCGTGCGGAACTGCCCGATCCGGTGCAGGCGGTCCTCGAACGACCGCCAGTCGTACCCGGTGCGCCAGTGGTCCACGACCTCGACGAGGTCCGCGAGCGGGACGCCCTGCGCCCACCGGCCCCGGCCGGACGCGGCGGGGTCGACCGTCTCTGCCTCCGGCAGCCGCGCCGCGGCGAGCCGCGCGCGCAGGTCGTCGAGGTCGGCGTCGGCGGCGCGGGGCTCGAACGCCTCCACGTCGCGGGGATGACGGGTCATGGAAAGGGGCCTCCTGGTCGGCGGGCCGGCGGGTGGCTGCCGGAACGGACAGGAACCGTTCTAGCGGATCTCGACCCGCAGGAGGCGGCGCATCCCGAGCACGAGCGGCAGGGCGACCCACACGAGCGTCGCGACGCCGAGCTGCGCCCACTGCTCGCCCGCGACGGACGGCCCGGAGAGCACCGACATCGTCGTCGACAGGTCCACCCACGGGGCCACGGCGGCGTACCCGTCGAACACCGCGGCCAGCATGCTCGACAGCGGCGGCAGGATCAGCATGAACAGGAGGTACGCCACGAGGGTGGGCGCGGACGCACGGATCACGACGGCGAAGGCGAAGCCCACGGCCGTCGCCACCACCAGGAGCAGCGTCAGCCGGGCGGCCGCGTCGAGGGAGAGGTCCCACACCGGGTCGATACCCCGCGTGGCCGAGCCGACCGCGGTACCGAGGGCGCTGAGGGCGAAGGAGAACAGCGACGTGGCGACGGCCACCAGCAGCCCGGCGGCGGCCTTCGCCCCGACGACCCGCCCGCGGCGCGGGACGAGGGCGAACGTGGTGAGCGCGCCCCGCTGGGTCCACTCGCCGGTCACCGCGAGCGCCGCGACCATCGGCACCACGAGCTGCAGGGGGTACGCGACGGAGCCCGCGAGGTACGCGAGCCCGAGCTCGTCCTCCCGGCCCCAGACGGCGAGCGCACCGACCACCAGGGCCGCGGTGCCGGCGACGCCCGCGAGGAGCGCCGCGCTCGCGCGGGTGTCGACGGTCTTGCGGAGCTCGACGTCGAGCAGCCGGTGGAAGGGGACGCGGGCTGACGACCGGGCCGCGGCGGCGGAGGTGGGCGGGGCGGGGGTCGTGCCGGCGGCGGTCATGCTGCGGCTCCGGTGGTCGGCTGGGCGGTGGCACCGTCGCGCTGCGTGCCGGCGGTGAGCGCGAGGAACATCTCCTCCAGGCTGCCGTCCGCGGCGCGCAGCTCCGTGAGGGGCAGCCCGGCGGCGAACGCGACCCGACCCGCCGCGGCGAGTCCGGCGTCCGTGGCGACGGCGCCGTCGCCGGTGGGCGTCGCGTCGTGGCCGGCCGCACGGAGCGCGGCGCCGAGCGCGTCGGCGTCGTCGGCGCGCGCCAGCGTCGTGGCGCCCGACAGCAGCGTGGCCTTGCTGCCGGAGGCGACGACGCGACCGTTGCCGATCATGACGATGTCGTCGGCGATCATCTCGATCTCGGCGAGCAGGTGGCTGGACAGCAGCACCGTGCCACCGCCGTCGGCGAAGGAGCGCAGGAGGTCGCGCATCCAGCGGATGCCGGCGGGGTCGAGGCCGTTCGCGGGCTCGTCGAGCACGAGGACCGCGGGGTCGCCCAGCAGCGCGGTGGCGATGCCGAGGCGCTGCCGCATGCCGAGCGAGTAGTCGCGCACCCGCCTCCGGGCCTCCGGGCGGGTGAGGCCGACCAGCTCGAGCACCTCGTCCACGCGGGTGCGCGGCAGCCCGAGCGTGCGCTGGGCCAGCACGAGCGTCTCGCGGCCGGTGCGCCCGCCGTGCTGGGCCGAGGCGTCGAGCAGCACACCCACCTCGAGGCCGGGGTTCGGCAGGTCCGCGTACCGGCGGCCGAGCACCGTCGCGCGGCCCGTCGTCGGCTCCGCCAGCCCGACGACGGTGCGCAGCGTGGTCGACTTGCCGGCGCCGTTGGGGCCGAGGAACCCGGTGACGCGGCCGGGCTCGGCGGTGAAGGACACGTCGTCGACGGCGATGAAGTCTCCGTAGCGCTTGGTGAGCGCGGCGATCTGGATCACGAGGTGACGCTAGCGAGGAGCCGGGCGGGGCGCGTCATCCCTCGGGTGGACCCCGTCGGGCGCGTCATCCCGGCGACGGGGAGGTCTCGGCGTGCTCCTGCGCTGCGGCCCACGCGTACCCCGCGTCGTGGCGGAGCAGGTGGGCGTGGGGGCCGCGCGCGACGACGCCCGCCGTGCGGGCGCCTGCCCCTGCTCCCGGAGCGACGCCGAGCAGGAGCACCTCGTCGGCGACCGCCAGCGGGGTGAGCCGGTGCGACGCGACGACCACGGCACGCCCCGTGGCCTGCGCGTGCCCCGCGAGCGTGGCCACCAGGGCGTCGGCCGTGGCGGCGTCGAGGTGCTCGGCGGGCTCGTCGACGAGCAGCACCCGGGCGGGGGAGAGCAGCGCCCGCGCGACGAGGAGCCGGCGTCGCTCGCCCCCGGAGACGTCCGCCCCGTCGGGGCCGAGCATCGCGTCGAGCCCGCCGGGCAGGGCGCCGAGCCAGTCGTCGAGGCCCACGGCCGCCAGGGCGCCGCGGGCGTCGTCCTCGGTCACGTCGGGTCGTGCGACGCGGAGGTTCTCCAGCACGGTCGTGCCGAACACGTGGCCGTCCTCGGCGACGAACAGCGCCCCGCCCTCGCCCACGCGGACGCTCCCCGCGCGCGGGGGCACCAGGCCGGCCGTGGTCAGCAGCAGCGTCGTCTTGCCCACCCCCGAAGGTCCGGCCAGCGCGACGACGGAGCCCGCGCGCAGCGTGAGGTCGACGCCCGCGACGACGGTGCGGTCGTCCCAGCCCGCGTCGACGGCGGCGAGCTCGAGCAGGCCGTCCGCCGGCCGACGGGGCGCCGGCCGGGGCACGGCGGCGTCGTCGTCCGGCAGCAGCGCGACGAGCCGGCGCGCGGCCTCCCGCGACCGGCGGAGCTGGACGGCGGCGGCCGGCAGGGTCGACGTGGCCTCGAAGACGGCGAGCGGGGTGAGCACGACGACGGCCAGCTCGACGGGGGCGAGGGTCCCGGCCGCGACGGCGGGGATGCCGAGCAGCAGCGAGCACAGCACGGCGAGGGTCTGCGCGCCGGCGTCGATCGCCGCCGAGGTGCCGGAGATGCGGGCGCCGTCGTCGGTGGAGCGCGTGAGCCGGGCGTCGGCCGCGCGCAGGGCGGCCAGCCGGTCGTCGAGCCGGCCTCCGACGCGCAGCTGCTGGCCTTCCTCGAGGAGCTCCAGGGAGCGCCCGGTCACCTCCGCCCGGGCGGCCGCGCCCTGGCGTTCGACGGAGGCCGCGGCGCGCGACGCGAGCCATGGCGCGAGCACGCCCGTGAGGAGCAGGCAGCCGAGCAGGGTGAGCCCTGCCGCGGGCAGGAACGCCCCGACCAGCACCACGGAGCCGAGCCCGACGCACGCCGCCACCCCGGCCGGGATCAGCGCGCGGACGACCACGTCGCCCACCGCGTCGACGTCCGCGCCGACCCGGGCGAGCAGGTCGCCGCGGCGCAGCGCGACCACCCGGGTGACCGGCCCGCGGGCGAGGGCGTCGTAGAGGTTGGCGCGCAGGGCCGCCATGCCCCGGAGCGCCACGTCGTGGGAGGCGAGCCGCTCGAGGTAGCGCAGCACGCCGCGGCCCGTGCCGAACGCCCGCACGCCGACGGTGGCCACGGACAGCTGGAGGACGGGTGGCATCTGCGAGGCACGGGCGATGAGCCAGGCGGCGGTCGCGGACAGGCCGACGGAGAACCCGAGCGCCAGCGTGCCCAGGGCCACGGCCCGCGCCACGCGCGACCAGCGGACCTCGAGCATCGGCAGCACCCGGCGCAGGGGGCCGGTGCGGCGCGCGCCGGCCCTCACGACGCCACCGCCTCGGCCGGGCCGACGGCGCGGGACCGGACGTCCACCACCTGGTCCGCCAGCGCGAGCAGCGAGGCGCGGTGGGCCACGACGAACACGGTGCGCCCTGCGTCCCGCCAGGCCCGCACCGTGTCGAGGACCACCTGCTCGCCGCGGGCGTCCAGGTGCGCGGTGGGCTCGTCGAGCAGCACGACGGGCGGGGGAGCGCCGTCGCCCGGGCCGCCGTCGAGCAGCGCCGCCGTCAGCGCGACCCGCTGCCGCTGGCCGACGCTCAGCCCGGTGCCGCCCAGCCCGACCGGCGTGGCCCAGCCCTGCGGCAGGCCGGCGACGACCTCGTCCAGCCCGGTGGTGCGTGCGGCCGCGGCCAGGGCGTCGTCGCCGACCGCGCGGCCGTCCGTGACGACGTCCCGCAGGCTGCCGGGGGTCAGGGCAGGACGCTGCGGCACCCAGGTGACCTGCGGCCACCAGGTGGCCGGGTCGACGTCGGCCAGGTCGACGACGGCGGTGCCGCCGGTACCCGCGGGTTCGACGAGCACCCGGCCCTCGTCGGGCCGGAGGAGGCCCAGCAGGACGAGCGCCGTCGTGGTCTTCCCCGCGCCGCTGGGTCCGCGCAGCGCCACGACGCGCCCGCCGCCGGGGCTGCCCGTGCCGAGCGGCACGCGGGTGGTGAGGCCGGCCGGGGCGGTCAGGCCGCGGTCGCCGGCGCGCACGCCCACGCCGTCGAGCACGAGGGTCGCGCCGGGCAGGGAGGGCGCGGTCAGGGTTCCGGTCGTGGGCAGCGGCCGTTCGAGGACGGCGAAGGCCCGGTCGGCGGCCGCGAGGCCGTCGGTCGAGGCGTGGAACTCCGCGCCCACCCGGCGCAGGGGCAGGTAGACCTCCGGTGCGAGCACGAGGACGGCGATGGCGGGCACCAGGGCGATCATGCCCTCCACCAGGCGCAGCCCGACGCCGACCGCGACGATCGCGACCGACAGCGTGGTGAGCAGCTCCAGCACCATGCCCGACAGGAACGCGATCCGCAGCGTGCCCATCGTGGCGCGCCGCGACGCGTCGCCGAGGGCCCGTACCCGCGCGCCCGGCCCGATCTCGCGGCCGAAGGCCCGCAGCGTCGGCAGCCCGGCCAGCAGGTCCAGCACCTGCGCCCCGAGGCGTTCGATCGTGCGCAGCCGGCGCTCGGACGCACCCGCGGTCATGACCCCGACGAGCCACATGAACAGCGGCACCAGCGGCAGCGTCACGACGCAGATGACGGCGGAGACCCAGTCCAGCCCGAGCACGACCAGCACCAGGGCCGGGGTGAGGATCGCCGTGAGCAGGAGCTGCGGCAGGTACCGCACGAGGTACGGGGCCAGGTCGTCGAGCCCGCGCGTCGCCAGGGTCGCGGTCGCGGCGGCACCCTCGGCACCCTCGTCGCCCTCCGTGACGGCCGGTCGCGGGCCGAGGGCCACCGTGTGCGCCACGACCTGCTCGCGCAGCTCGGCCACGACGTCGGCGGCGGCCTTCTGCGCCCAGCGCTCCTGCGCCCACGCGACGGCCGCACGCACCGCGAGCGCGGCGACGAGCACGCCGAGCCACGGCGCCACGTCCGCCAGGGCCAGCGGCGTCCCGGCGCTGCCCGCCGTGACCGCCGGTCCCAGGGTGTGCGCGATCGCGAAGGCCTGGACGACGACGATCCCGGCCGCGGCGACGCCCAGCGCCGCGGTCAGCGCGACGTACCGGCGGGCGGCACGCGCACGCCGCAGCAGGCGGGGGTCGAGGGGTCTCATGGGATCAGGATGCCGCTCAGAACGCGGCGTCCTTGATCTTCCGCCACGACAGGCCCGCGGGCGCCGGCATGTCCTTGCTGGACAGCCGGCGGCGGAACACCCAGTACGTCCACGCCTGGTACGCGATGACGAGCGGGGTGAGCACCACGGCCACCCACGACATCACCGTGAGGGTGTACGGCGTCGAGGAGGCCTCGGCGACGCTGAGCGACACCCCGCCGTCGAGCGCAGGGATCACGTCGGGGTACATGGAGCCGAAGATCAGCACGACGGCGCTCGCGATGGCGACGGCCGACAGCGTGAAGGCCACGCCCTCGCGCCGGGCGCGCGCCGCGACGACGACCCCGACGAGCGCGAGGGCGGCGACCGCGACGGCCGCCCACGTCCACGTCACCGAGTACGCGAGCTGCGCCCAGACGGCCCAGCCGCCGGCCACGACGAGGGCGACGACGGACAGCCCGGACGCGAGCCGGCCGGCCCGCTCCCGCAGGTCGCCGTCGGTCTTCAGCGCGACGAACACGCTGCCGTGCAGGAGGAAGAGGATCAGGGTCGTGAGGCCGCCCGCGAGCGCGAACGGGTTGAGCAGCGCCCAGAACCCGCCCACGTACTGGAAGTCCGCGTCGAGCAGCAGGCCCCGCACGAGGTTCCCGAACGCCACGCCCCACATCACCGCCGGGATCCACGACCCGGCCTGGATGGCGAGGTCGCACCGCCGCGCCCAGCGGGCGTCCGAGATCTTGCCGCGGTACTCGAACGCGACGCCGCGGGCCACCAGCCCGAGCAGGATGATCAGCAGCGGGAGGTAGAAGCCCGAGAACATGGTGGCGTACCACTCAGGGAACGCGGCGAAGGTGGCGCCGCCCGCCGTGAGCAGCCACACCTCGTTGCCGTCCCAGACCGGGCCGATCGTGTTGATCAGCACGCGACGTTCGGAGTCGCGCTGCTCCCGGCCGCCGCGCGGCAGGACCGACAGCAGCATCCCGACGCCGAAGTCGAAGCCCTCGAGCACGAGGTAGCCGGTCCACAGGACGGCGATGATGACGAACCAGAGGATCGCGAGGTCCACGGGTCTCTCCCAGTCTCGTTCTCGGGGCGCTCAGTAGGCGAAGGACAGGGGGCGGTCGGCGTCGTCGGGGGACTGGGCCTCCGGCGACTCGTCCCGCACGGTGTCGGGCACGCCCTCGACGGTGTACCGGTGCATGAGGCGGTACCAGACCACCGCGAGCACGGCGTACACCAGGGTCAGGACGATCATCGACGTGAGGATCACGCCCGGGGGAACCGCGGTGGACACGCCGCGCTCGGTGAGCAGCCGCACCTGGTCGATGCCGGTCGGGTTCGGCACGACCGCCCACGGCTGGCGGCCGACCTCGGTGAAGATCCACCCGAACGAGCAGGCGAGGAAGGGCATGGGGATCGCGAGGATGCCCAGGCGGCCCAGCCACACGTTGTCGCTCACCCGGCCCTTCCGCGTGAACCAGAGGGCGGCGAGCGCGAGGGCCACGGAGAAGGCGGCGAGGCCGATCATGAGCCGGAACGACCAGTAGGTGATCGCCAGGGGCGGCGTGTAGGTGACGGGGTCGCCGGACGCCGTCGTGTCGCCGTACCGCTCGGTGTACTGCTCCTGCACGTCGTGGACGCCGGGCAGGTACGACTCGGGGCCGGAGAAGTGGCCGGTGCCGAGGAAGCTGGTGACGCCCGGGATGGAGATGAGGTGGTCGACGTCCTCGCACCCGGCGTGGAGAGGGCCGACGGCCAGGATGGAGAACTCCGCCGCCTCGGTGCCCTCGCACAGCGCCTCGGCGGACGACATCTTGCCGGGCTGCTGCTCGTACATGAGCTTGCCCTGCAGGTCGCCGGACCAGATGACGCCCGCGCCGGCGATGATCATGGTCCACACGCCGACGAGCACGGCCGGACGGTACACGGTGCGGGCCTTCTCGACGTTCTCGGGCCTCCTGCTCCGGGCCAGCCGCACCATCCACCAGGTGGCGATGCCGCACACGAACGTGCCGGCCGTGAGGAACGCGGCGGTGATGGTGTGCGGGAAGGCCGCCCACAGCGTGTTGTTCGTGAGCACCGCGCCGATCGACTCCATCTCGGCGCGCCCGGTCTCCGGGTTGAAGATCGTGCCGACCGGGTGCTGCATCCAGGAGTTCGCGGCGAGGATGAAGAACGCGGAGAGGTTGGTCGCGAGGGCGAACAGCCAGATGGACGCGAGGTGCACCTTCTTCGAGACCCGGTCCCACCCGAAGATCCAGACCCCCAGGAAGACGGACTCCACGAAGAAGGCGGCCAGCGCCTCCATCGCGAGGGGGGCGCCGAACACGTCGCCCACGAACCGGGAGTACTCGCTCCACGCCATGCCGAACTGGAACTCCTGCCAGATGCCGGTCACGACGCCGAGCGCGAAGTTGATGAGCAGCAGCTTGCCGAAGAACTTGGTGAGCCGGAGCCAGCGCTCCTTCTTGGTGACCACCCATGCCGTCTGCATCCCGGCGACCAGCGGCGCGAGGCCGATCGTCAGCGGGACGAAGATGAAGTGGTAGACGGTGGTGATGGCGAACTGCCAGCGGGCCAGCGCGAGGGCGTCCACAGGCTCTCCTGAGTACTCGTCCGAGTCGTCTTCAGACGGTACGAGCAGCGGCCGGCCGGTGCGCGACCGGGTGGTCGCCGCCGCCGAACCGTGTTCGTGAAGACTTTCACGATCTTGGTCGTGAAGGTCTTCACAAGTCAAGCCGGCGTCCGGCGCGGCGCGACGTGCGGCGACGGGTCACGCGTCGGGGCCCGCAGGATGCGATACTGGTCGGAAGCCGTCCGGGCCCACATCCCGGGGCGGCCCACGAGCTCGCAGCACTCGCGATCCGCACGCGATGCCGCCGCCAGGCACGAGGCCGGGCGGCGGGCGTCCGCGAAGAGCGCGGTGCCGCAGCCGGAACCGAGACTTCCGTCGGCCGGTGCGCTGAGCAGCGCCGCCGCCCGACGACGACCACCGGTGGTCCGCACGTGTGGGGGCGGGACCTCCGGAGCTGGAGCGCCTTCCGTGACGTCCGACACCCCGACCGGCAACCCGACCGACGCCGCAGCCCGCGAGCAGTCGCCGGAGACGCCGGCCCGCAAGCCCGCCCGTCGCCGCGCGACCCGTCCCGCCGCGGCCCCGACGGCTCCCGCGCCGGGTCAGGAGGGCGTCGCCACCTCCGGGCCCTCGGCTGCCGAGCCGAGCGCACCTCCGAAGGCCGAGCCGGCCACCGGGGCGGCCGGTTCCCCGACCGCAGGCCTGGTCCTGCCGGACCGCACCGAGTCGGGTGGCGCGTCGCCCGCCGCCGGCACCGGGTCCCTCGCCGACATCGTGCTGCCCGAGGGACCCGGCGGCCGGGTCGAGGACGACGTGGCGCAGAAGCCCGCCCGCAGCCGCCGCCGCGCCACCCGGACCGTCGGCGCGCAGGGCCAGCCCGAGGCGGACGGCGAGGCCTCCGCCCCGACCGCGGCCCAGCCCGACGCCGAGCCCGCTGCCGGGTCCGCGACCGAGCCCGCCGCCGAGCCGGCCGCCAAGGGGCGTGGGCGTGCGGCCTCCGCCACCACCCGCACCCGCGCGCGCCGCGCCGCCGCGAAGGACGCTCCCGCCGACGAGCCCGCGGCTCCGGCCCAGCCCGCCGTCGAGGAGACCGGCGCCGCGGAGCAGGACGCCGCGGCCGCCTCCGCGCAGTCCGACGCGGCGGACACCACCGCCACGAAGAAGGCCCCCGCCCGCAAGAGGGCGGGCTCTGCGTCCAAGGCCGCCACCAAGGCCCCCGCCAGCAAGGATTCCGCGTCCAAGGGGTCCGCTGCCGAGGCCCCCGCCGCCAAGGCCGGTGCCGACGAGGAGCGCGCCGCGGACGACGCGGCCGCCGCCCCCGCGGCGGAGACGCAGCCGCCTCGTTCCCCTGCCGCCAGGGGTGGCGGCTCGGGGACGCCGCGTCTCGCGACGACCGCGCTGCTCTTCCAGGCGCCGGACCTCTCGACCGCGCGCCGGTCGCGTCGCGCGCAGGCCCCCGCCGGCCCGCCGCGGCCGCACGACGCCGAGATGCCCTCCTTCGCGGTGCCCGAACCCACCGCGGCGGCGACCGCGGGCTCGACGAGCACCCGTCCGGCGAGCGCGGGTGGGGCCGCGACGGACAAGGGCGCGGACAAGGGAACGGACAAGGACGCGACCGCGCCGCGGTCCCGCTCGAGGCGCTCCACGCGCGCGTCGAGGGCCGAGCAGGCTCCCGCCGCCGAGGACGTCGCGGCGACGGACGCCACCGCGGCCGAGGCCTCCCAGGATGCCGCCGACGCGGCCGCCGGGAAGCCCGCTGCCGAGGCGCCCGCGGTCGCGGAGACCGCCGGGGCCGAGGCGGCCGAGACGGCCGAGGCCGTCGCGGTCGACCTCACCGAGGACGAGGCCGCCGCGGTCGAGGAGGTCGGCGTCATCGAGTCCGAGCTCGAGGCCGAGGGCGTCGAGCTCGTCGACCTGGGCCCGGAGGACCTGAGCGACGAGGACGGCGACGAGGACGAGATCCGCCCGCGCCGCCGCCGGCGGCGCGGGGGCCGCGGCCGTCGTGGCGGTCGCCGGCCCGAGGGCGACGACGAGGACGAGTCGGACGACGACTCGCACGACGACGAGCGCCCGGCGGACGGGGAGCTCGGCGAGGCCGCCGACGAGACCGGCGAGGACCACGCCGACGAGCAGGACGAGACCGAGGACGAGGGCGGCGACTCCGCGTCGAGCCGTCGTCGTCGCCGTCGTCGCCGGGGCACCCGCGCCGAGCGGGCCGAGGCGGCCGTGGCGCGTACCCGCGACCGCGACGAGGTCACGGCGCTCAAGGGCTCCACGCGCCTCGAGGCCAAGCGCCAGCGCCGTCGGGAGGGTCGTGACGCCGGCCGCCGGCGTCAGATCATCACCGAGGCCGAGTTCCTCGCGCGCCGCGAGTCGGTCACGCGGTCGATGGTGGTGCGCGAGCGCGACGGCCGCACCCAGATCGCCGTGCTCGAGGACGGCGTGCTCGTGGAGCACTACGTCTCGCAGCAGTCGCAGGCGTCGATGGTGGGCAACGTCTACCTCGGGCGCGTGCAGAACGTGCTGCCCAGCATGGAGGCGGCGTTCGTCGACGTCGGCAAGGGGCGCAACGCCGTCCTGTACGCCGGCGAGGTGAACTGGGACGCCGCGGGCCTCGAGGGTCAGCCGCGCCGTATCGAGGAGGCCCTGAAGTCGGGCGACTCGGTGCTGGTGCAGGTCACCAAGGACCCGATCGGCCACAAGGGCGCCCGCCTGACCTCCCAGGTCACGCTGGCGGGCCGTTACCTGGTGTTCGTGCCGGGCGGCGGCATGACCGGCATCAGCCGCAAGCTGCCCGACACGGAGCGCAGCCGGCTCAAGAAGATCCTCCGCGACGTCGTGCCCGAGGGCGCGGGCGTCATCGTGCGCACCGCCGCCGAGGGGGCGAGCGAGGCCGAGCTGCGCGCCGACGTCGAGCGCCTGCAGGCCCAGTGGGCCTCGATCGAGAAGAAGGCCGCGTCGGCCAGCGCGCCCGCGCTGCTGCAGGGCGAGCCGGACCTCGCGATCCGCGTGGTGCGCGACATCTTCAACGACGACTTCTCGTCGCTGCAGATCCAGGGCGACGGCGCGTGGGACGAGATCGCGCAGTACGTCGAGGAGCTCGCTCCCGACCTGCGCGACCGCGTGACGAAGTGGGTCGAGAACACCGACGTCTTCGCGGTGCACCGGGTCGACGAGCAGCTCGCCAAGGGCATGGACCGCAAGGTCTGGTTGCCGTCGGGCGGGTCGCTGGTCATCGACCGCACCGAGGCGATGACGGTCGTGGACGTCAACACCGGCAAGTTCACCGGCGCGGGCGGCACCCTCGAGGAGACCGTCACGCGGAACAACCTGGAGGCGGCCGAGGAGATCGTGCGCCAGCTGCGGCTGCGCGACATCGGCGGCATCGTCGTCATCGACTTCATCGACATGGTGCTGGAGTCGAACCGCGACCTGGTGCTGCGCCGGCTGGTCGAGTGCCTGGGGCGCGACCGCACCAAGCACCAGGTGGCGGAGGTGACGTCGCTGGGCCTCGTGCAGATGACGCGCAAGCGCGTCGGCCAGGGGCTCGTCGAGGCGTTCTCGGAGACCTGCGAGCACTGCAAGGGCCGCGGGTTCATCGTGCACAGCGAGCCGATCGAGCGCGGCGGTGCCGCGCACCAGCACGGTGACGCCGACCAGGGCGACGGCTCGAAGCGCTCGCGCCGCAAGCGCGGCGGCAAGCAGGCCGAGCCGAACGCCCCGGTGGCCGAGGTGCCGACCCTCCCCGAGGACCGGTCCGAGGCGCGCGAAGCCGTCAAGGCCACGCTGGCCACGATCGCGGCGGCCGCGGCCCACGCGCACGACCACGAGCACGAGCACGACGCGAAGGGCGACGCGAAGGACGGGGCCCAGGACTCCGCCCCGACGACGTCCGCGGACGCCGGCGCGACGGTGAAGCTGGACCTGCCCGCCCCCGCCGAGCCCGCGGCGGCACCCGTGACGCCGGTGGCTCCCGAGACGATCATCGAGCTCCCCGAGCGCTCACCCGAGGCCGGCGCGGAGCCGGAGGCGGGCGAGCCTGCCGAGAATGCCGGCGAGAAGGTCGCGGAGAAGCCCGTTCGGAAGGGGCCGCGCCGCGCGCGCAAAGGAGCCGGAGCCCCGTCGGCTCCTGGACAGGGTGCTGGGGAGGCTGCGGCCCCGGGACTGACCGGCACCGAGTGACCGGGACCGAGTGACCTGACCGCGAGGTCGAGCCGAAGGGCCCGAGATCGATGTTCACGACATCGACCTCGGGCCCTTCGGCTCGACCTCGCGTGTCATGCTCGGGCCATGACGACGGGGGACGACCGCCGCGGTGGGCGGCTCGAGGTGATCGCCGGCCCGATGTTCGCCGGCAAGACGGAGGAGCTGGTGCGCCGGGTGCACCGGGCGCTGTTCGCGCGGCGAGGGGCCCTCGTCGTCGCGCACGAGCTGGACACCCGCAGCGGCCCGGACCGGGTCGCGTCACACTCCGGGCTCGAGGTGCCGTCGCGCACCGTGGGCGCCGCGGCCGACATCCCCGCGCTGGTGGGGGACGACGTGGAGCTGGTGGCCGTCGACGAGGCGCAGTTCTTCGGACCGCCGCTCGTGGACGTGCTGACGGGGCTGGCGGACGCCGGGCTCGTCGTGGTGGTGGCCGGGCTGTCGGTCACCTTCGACGGGCGCGCCTTCGCGCCGCTGCCCGAGCTCATGGCGGTGGCCGAGTCGGTCACCAAGCTCACGGCGGTGTGCACGGTCTGCGGGCGGGACGCCGCCTTCCACGTGCGACTGGTGCCCCGCGCCGGTGCGGGGGACGACGCGCTCACCCCCGTGTCGGGGCACGTCGGCGGGGCGGAGGCGTACGAGCCGCGCTGCCGTCGGCACCGGGCCGGGTGACGCCCCGGCCGTGACGTACGGGCCGGGGCGACTGGTCAGCGTCCGAGCCGTTGGCGCATCGGGCAGTCGAACGGGTCGCGGGCGGCCAGGCCGACGCGGTTGAGGTAGCGCACGACGATCGCGTACGAGTCGAGCAGCGTCGTCTCCGTGTACGGCAGCCCGAGCTGGGCGCAGTGCTCGCGCACGAGGAGGCGGGCACGGGCCAGGTGGGGGCGCGGCATGCTGGGGAACAGGTGGTGCTCGACCTGGAGGTTGAGCCCGCCCATGAGGATGCTCATCCAGGCGCCGCCGCGCACGTTGCGCGAGGTGAGCACCTGCTTCGAGAGGAAGTCGATGCGGCTGCCCTCGGGGATCATCGTCATGCCCTTGTGGTTCGGGGCGAACGTGGCGCCCATGTAGACGCCGAACACGGCGAGCTGTACGCCGAGGAACGCGAGGCCGAGCCCGAGGGGGAGCCACCAGAGCACCACCGCGGTGTAGACGGTCAGGCGCACCAGGATGGTGATCAGCTCGCGGCGTCGCTCGGCGCGGTCCTCGTCGGGGCCGTTCAGCAGCGAGCGCACGGACGTCACGTGCAGGTTGAGCCCCTCCAGCGTCAGGAGCGGGAAGAACAGCCAGCCCTGGCGGCGGGTGATGGCCCCGAGGAACCCTCGGTGATCGGCCGCGGCCTCCTCGGTGAACGAGATGACGCCGGGCGCCACGTCGGGGTCCTTGCCCACGTGGTTCGGGTTCGCGTGGTGGCGCGTGTGCTTGCTCATCCACCACGAGTAGCTGATGCCGACGACGGCGTTCGCGAGGATGCGCCCGACCCGGTCGTTGAGGGGCCCGGACGCGAAGACCTGGCGGTGCGCGGTCTCGTGCGTGACGAACGCCAGCTGGGTGAGCACGACGCCGAGGGCGGCCGCGACGAGGAGCTGGAACCAGGAGTCGCCGAGAAGGACGAACCCGGTCACGAGCCCGCCGAGAGCGAGCACGAGGGCGACGCCGACGGCGGCGTAGTAGCCGTACGCCCGCCGCAGGAGCCCGGCGTCACGGACCTCCTTGGACAGGGCGCCGAAGGTGCTGGTGAACTGCGCCGCGGCGCCGCCGCGCGGGGCGGCGGGGCTCTCGAGGACGGCCGGGACGGCTGGGGGCATGCGTGCCTCGCAGGGGTCGGGGTCGACTTCCCAGCCGAGGTGATGAGCGGACGCTCGTCGTGCGGATGTCTTCGAGCCTACGGGCCCGTAGGTTTCGGGCAAGGGGGATGTCCCCCGGGTGCCTGGGCCCGGACCTGCGCGAGGAGCAGCCGGGACGTCGCGGCGTCGGCGGGGCGTTCAGGTCGGAACTTCATCCTCGTCACCGAGCGGGCGGGTTGAATAGCCTCTTCCAGCACGTCACCGACCGTCGAACGGACACTGGAATGAAGCGCAAGATCGCCGCAATCCTCGCAGGGGCCATCGTGGCCACCGGACTGACCACGGCCCCCGCCAGCGCGGCGTCGAGCGGCTCAGCAGGGGGCGTCAGCCATCCGGATGTCGTGCTCTATTACGGACAGCACAACAAGACGGCCAATATCTCGTACTCGGTGAAGAACCCGACCTCGGCGCAGATCCAGACATGTTTCGCGGAGGAGTCCTATCCCGAGTACGGCGAGGTCTACACCGGTTGGGGAGGTCTCGACTGGGCGATGGACATCGGATACCACGACCGCTACGGAAACGCAGTGGGGGGCGGCGCGTTCCTCTACTCCGGCGAGGACGCCAGGTCGGGTAAGGCGACGTCCACCCGGTGGTACGACTGGGAGGAATTCGGGAAGTACACGGCGAGGGCGACCGTCGAGCGGAGCTTCGAGGTCTACGTCGACGGTGACTACGGTTCGGACACGTTGTACTGCGAGCTGCCGGACGCCACGTACTCCGACACGTTCTACTTCAAGCGGAACACGTATCTGTCCGCCAACGCGAGCCCGGAGCCGGTGCGCAAGGGTACCTACGTCACGGTCAAGGGCACCCTGCGGTACTGGAACCCGGACTTCAACTACGGTGACGGGGCGATCCGCCCGCTGTCGAGCCGCACGGTGAAGATCTACTTCGACCCCGCGGGGACGAAGGGTGCGGTCTACAAGGGCTCAGCGAAGACATCCAGCAAGGGCGTCTACTCGAAGAAGCTCAAGCAGTCGACCTCGGGCACATGGATCGTGAAGTACGCCGGCAGCAGCACGCTCGTCGCCAAGGAGGCGAAGGACGCGGTCAAGGTTCGCTGAGGTTTCGTCCCGCTCGAGGAGGCATGGTCAGTCCTGGTCCTCCACGAGCGGGACGAACGAGTAGGTGCCGTGCACCGAGCGGTGGACGGCGCCGTCGTCGTCGCGCGCGACCAGCGTCATTTCGTGCCGCACGGGGACGACCATGCGGCCGCCGGGGGCGACCTGGTCCACCAGCGCGTCCGGGAGCCGGGTGGCCGCCGCCGACACGAGCACCCGGTCCCAGCCGCCCACGCGAGGAGCGCCGAGGACCCCGGGCGTGGCGCGGGCGATGCGGGCCCAGGTCATTCCGGTCCGGCGCACGTTCGCCGCGCCCCGGTCGGCGAGGTCCGCGTGCCGCTCCAGCCCGAGCACCTCGCCGTCGGGCCCGACGAGGTGGGCGAGCAGGGCCGTCGTCCAGCCCGATCCGGACCCGACGTCGAGCACCCGCGCGCCGGCCGGCACGTCGAGCAGCCGGAGCATCGCCGCGACCGTCGACGGCTGGGAGCAGGTCTGCCCGTGCCCGATCTCGATCGGGTGGTCCGCCCCGGCCCAGCGGGCCCCGGCGCGGGGCAGGAACCGGCGCCGGTCGACGGCGCGCAGCGCGGCCGCCACCGCGTCGTCGACGCCTCCCGCACCCGTCGGCAGGTCCGTGGGCGGTGTCCGTCGTGCCATCTCCCCATCGTGGCCCCTCCTCGGGCCGGACACCGGGCGAGCGACACCGTCCAGGGTGACGATCGGGGGACCGGCCGGCGAACGACGTCGGCACCGGAGATCGGAGGACGGCATGGCAGGCACGGTCGCGCGCGTCACGGAGATCACCGCCCGCTCGGACACCAGCTTCGAGGACGCGATCCGCGTCGGCCTCGAGCGTGCGGGCAGCACGGTCCGCAACATCACGGGCGCCTGGGTGAAGGAGCAGAAGGTCGAGGTGTCGGACGGCCGGATCGTCGCGTGGCAGGTCGACCTGCAGGTGACGTTCGTCCTCGACGACTGAGGCAGGGGACGAGGCGCACGTCACGGTCGCCGCGACGGCAAGGGTTTGAACCGTCCGGCGCCGTGACGTAGTCTTGGACGTCGGCGCGCCTCTGGCGTGCCAGTCCCGTGTGCTCATGACGCACCGCACTCGACCGCCGCGGCGGGCCGAGTTGCAGACCAAGTCGGTGAAGAACGTCGTGCGGCATGCCCAGACCAGGAGAGATGAGCAGCAACGTGGTGTACGCGATCGTCAAGGCCGGTGGCCGACAGGAGAAGGTGTCCGTCGGGGACATCGTCGTCATGGACCGTGTCAAGGCCCAGGCCGGTGACACGGTGGAGCTGCCCGCTCTGCTTCTGGTGGACGGGGAGAAGGTGACCACCGACGCCGCGAAGCTGGCGACGGTCAAGGTCACCGCGGAGGTCGTGCGGGACGAGAAGGGTCCGAAGATCACGATCCTCAAGTACAAGAACAAGACCGGCTACCGCAAGCGCCAGGGTCACCGCCAGTCGCTGACCCGCCTGAAGGTCACCGGCATCAAGTGACGTCCCGCCCGTGCGGGAGGTGACGGCGCCCAGCGCGCTCCCTCTCCCACGGCCCGGGTACCGCCCCCTCGTTCTTCGCAGAAAGCAGGTCTGACAGATGGCACACAAGAAGGGCGCGAGCTCCTCGCGCAACGGTCGTGACTCGAACGCCAAGTCGCTCGGCGTCAAGCGCTACGGCGGCCAGGCCGTGAAGGCCGGCGAGATCATCGTCCGCCAGCGCGGCACGCACTTCCACCCCGGCGAGAACGTCGGCCGTGGCGGCGACGACACGCTGTTCGCGCTGACCGCCGGCGCGGTGGCCTTCGCGACGCGTCGCGGCCGCAAGGTCGTCGACATCGTCGCGGCCGAGGTCTGAGCCGCACGTACTTCATCGACTCGCACCCGAGTCGACGCCGAGGGGCGCACCGTCGTGGTGCGCCCCTCGTTCGCTTTGCCTGAGAGGATCTGACCATGGCCAGCTTCGTCGATCGCGTGGTGCTGCACGCCGTGGGCGGTGACGGCGGCCACGGCGTCGCGTCGATCCGCCGCGAGAAGTTCAAGCCCCTCGCGGGCCCCGACGGCGGGAACGGCGGCGACGGCGGCACCGTGAAGCTCGTCGTCGACCCGCAGGTGACGACGCTGCTCGAGTACCACCACTCGCCGCACCGGCGCGCGACCAGCGGCACGCAGGGCATGGGTGACGACCGCGACGGCGCCAACGGCGGCGACCTCGTGCTCGGCGTCCCCGACGGCACCGTCGTCAAGGACCGCGACGGGAACGTGCTCGCCGACCTCGTGGGCGCGGGCGCGGAGTTCGTCGTCGCGCAGGGCGGCCGCGGCGGGCTCGGCAACCGGGCCCTCGCCTCCCCGAAGCGCAAGGCCCCCGGTTTCGCGCTGCTCGGCGAGCCGGGCGAGGAGCGCGAGGTCGTCCTCGAGCTGAAGACGATCGCGGACGTCGCCCTGGTCGGGTACCCGAGCGCGGGCAAGTCCTCGCTGGTCGCGGCGATCTCCGCCGCCCGGCCCAAGATCGCGGACTACCCGTTCACCACGCTCGTGCCGAACCTCGGCGTCGTGCAGGCGGGGGAGACCCGCTACACCGTCGCGGACGTGCCCGGCCTGATCCCCGGCGCGAGCGAGGGCAAGGGCCTCGGGCTGGAGTTCCTGCGGCACGTCGAGCGCACCGCGGTGCTCGTGCACGTGCTCGACTGCGCCACCCTGGAGCCCGGCCGGGACCCGGTCAGCGACCTCGAGGTCATCGAGGCGGAGCTCGCGGCGTACGCCGGGGACCTCGGCATCGAGGGCGGCCGCGTGCCGCTCACCGAGCGCCCGCGCCTCGTCGTGCTCAACAAGATCGACGTGCCCGAGGCCCGGGAGCTCGCCGAGCTGGTGCGCCCCGACCTCGAGGCACGCGGCCTGCGGGTCTTCGAGGTGTCCACCGCGAGCCACGAGGGCCTGCGGCCGCTGACCTTCGCCCTGGGCGAGCTGGTCGAGCGCGCCCGGGCCGCGGCGCCCGCGCCCGAGCCGACGCGCGTCGTGCTGCGCCCGCGGGCCGTCGACGAGGCGGGCTTCAGCGTCACGGCGAAGAGGGACCACGACGGCGTGTACTACGAGGTGCGCGGCTCCAAGCCCGAGCGCTGGGTGCGCCAGACGGACTTCAACAACGACGAGGCCGTAGGCTTCCTCGCGGACCGGCTCGCCAAGCTGGGCGTGGAGGACCGGCTCCTCAAGGCGGGGGCCGTCGCGGGCGACGAGGTGCGCATCGGCGACCCGCGCAACGCGGTCGTCTTCGACTGGGAGCCCACGCTCACCACCGGCCCCGAGCTGCTCGGCGTCCGCGGCACGGACCTGCGCCTCGACGAGAGCGCGCGACCCACCCGCGCCGAGCGGCGCCGGGAGTTCACCGAGCGGATGGAC
Source organism: Isoptericola peretonis (assembly GCA_023241745.1). GTDB lineage: Bacteria > Actinomycetota > Actinomycetes > Actinomycetales > Cellulomonadaceae > Isoptericola > Isoptericola peretonis. Next base: position 78,004 of record JALQCY010000002.1, read on the forward strand.
GCCAAGACGGAGGCGCGCCGCGAGCTGTGGACGGAGCGCGAGTCGGGCCACTGGACGGACCCCGACGACGACTGACCGTCGTTCCGGCGACAATGCGCGGGTGAACGTCGCCACCTCCCGCGCCAGCCTGCCGCACGCCCGCCGCGTCGTCGTCAAGATCGGCTCGTCGTCGCTCACCGGCCCGGACGGCCGCCTCGACCTGGGCGCCCTGCGCGCGCTGGTCGACGTGCTGGCGGCCCGGGCGGCGGACGGCGGGCAGGTCGTGCTCGTGTCGTCGGGCGCGATCGCGGCCGGCATCGGTCCGCTCGGGCTCAGCGCCCGCCCGCGCGACGTCGCGACCATGCAGGCCGCCGCCATGCTGGGCCAGGGCCAGCTCGTGGCCCGGTACACCGAGGCGTTCGCGGCGCACGGCCTGCGGATGGGGCAGGTGCTGCTCACCGCGGAGGACACGGTGCGCCGCTCGCGGTACCGCAACGCGCAGCGCTCGCTGGAGCGGCTGCTCGCGCTCGGCGTCGTCCCCGTGGTCAACGAGAACGACGCCGTGACGACGGACGAGCTGACCTTCGGCGACAACGACCGGCTCGCGGCGCTGGTGTCGCACCTGGTGCGTGCGGACGCGATGGTGCTGCTCACGGACGTCGACGGCCTGCACGACGCCCCGCCGTCGCGCCCCGGCGCCCGGCGCATCCCGCACGTGGCGGACCTCGCCGACCTCGAGGGCGTCGAGGTGACCGCGCGCGGCAGCGCGGTCGGCACCGGCGGCATGGTCACCAAGCTCGAGTCGGCGCGGATCGCGACCGGTGCCGGCGTGCCCGTCGTGCTGACCAGCGCGCGGAACGTCGCGGCGGCCCTGGCCGGGGAGGACGTCGGCACGTTCTTCGCGGTCACGGGCCGGCGCACGTCGGCGCGGCGGCTGTGGATCGCGCACGCCGCCCTGTCCCACGGGCGCCTGCACCTGGACGCGGGCGCCGCCCGCGCCGTGCTGGGCGGGCGCGCGTCCCTGCTGCCGGCGGGGGTCACGCGCGTCGAGGGGACGTTCGACGCCGGCGACCCGGTGGAGCTCGTCGGCCCGGACGGCGACGTCCTGGCGCGCGGCCTCGTCGCGTTCGACTCCACCGAGCTGCCGGGCCTGCTCGGCCGCTCGACCTTCGACCTGCGCGCCGAGCTGGGGGAGGGGTACGACCGCGAGGTCGTGCACCGCGACGACCTGGTGCTCGGCCGGTGACCCGCCGACGAGGGCGATGAGTTCCGGCAGCGCGCGGCGTCGGTAGGTGCAGCGGCACGCGGGGGAGCGTGCCACCGGACCCAGGAGGTCGGCATGCGCCGTCCGTACCACGCCACCACGGCCGCGTTCGCGGCCGCCGCAGCCGCCGCCGCGCTCGTCGCCGCACCGGCGGCGTCCGCCGCACCGTCCGAGTGCGCGCCGCCCGCCCCGGACCTGACGGAGCACTGCGGCGAGCTGGCCGGTGCCCGCTACCGCGTGCTGGTGCCCGACGACTGGAACGGCACGCTCCTGCTGTACAGCCACGGTCACTACCCGGCGGAGTTCTTCGGCGGGTTCCCGGCCCCGCACGTCCTGGGCAACCAGGAGCTGAGCGAGGAGATGCTCACGGACCACGGCTACGCGGTGGCCGGCTCCCTCTTCCAGGACGACGGTCTGGGCTTCACGGTCCCGACGGCGGTGGCGGACCAGTCGCGGCTGCTCGACTGGTTCGAGACCAACGTGGGCGAGCCCGACCGCACGATCACCTACGGGCAGTCGATGGGCTCCGTGACCGCGATCAAGCACGCCGAGGTGGAGCCCGACCGGATCGACGGGGTGCTCACCGTCGGAGGAGTCGTGGACTGGGTGGGCCAGTTCGACGCGATCCTCGACATGAACGCCGCGACCCGCGCGCTGCTCACCGACGGCACGGACGCGCACGGCAACCCGATCGAGCTCGTCGGGGCCGACGACCCGGAGGCCAGTCGTGACGCGCTGGTCGCGGCGCTCACGCAGGCGCAGGAGACGCCGGAGGGGCGGGCGCGCATCGCGCTGATCGCCTCGCTCAACACGGTCACCGGGTGGTACTGGATGAACGAGCCGCGTCCGCGCACCCTCGAGGAGCAGGCCCGCGGCCAGGCGCAGTGGCTCATCGGGGCGTACACGCTCGGTCTCGGGCCGAAGGCCCGCGAGGGTCTCGAGGAGAAGCTCGGCGGCAACCCGAACAGCACCGACCTCGACGGCCTGCGCGCCCGCCTCGCCCGGTCGGGAGCGGCGCCCGCCGTCACGGCGGCGTACGCGCGTGCCGGCCTCGACCTGCGTGCGGACCTGGCGGCGCTGGAGGCCGTGGAGCCGATCGAGGCGGACCCGCAGGCGCGGGCGGCGATGGTCGCCCACCGTCCCGAGGGCACGACGCCGTCCCCGGTGCTCACCCTGCACACCACGGGTGACGGCGGCGCCCCGCCGTCCGCCGAGCGGTCCTTCGCCCACCGGGTGCGGCAGGTGGGGCACCCGGAGCGGTTCCGGAGCCTGTACGTGGAGCGGGGCGCGCACCTGTCGGTGAGCCTCGGCGAGGAGCTGGTGGCCCTGCGGACGCTGGAGCGCCGGCTCGACACGGGGCGGTGGCCGGTCCGCAGCCCACGGGTGCTGAACCGCGCCGCCGACGCCCTGGGCCCGGACTACCGCGCGACGTTCGAGGTCGTCACGCTGCAGACCTTCGACCACGCGCCGGCCTTCACGCGCTTCGTCCCGCCCCCGGCTCCCCGTCCCTCCTGGTGAGAGGGGCCTGCCGCGCGGAGCGGCGCCGTCGTACCCTCGGGGGATGACCACGACCCTCACCGACGACCTGGCCGCGGGCAGCACCCGGGGCGACGACGTCACGGCGGCCGTCCACGAGGTCGCCCGGCGGGCGCAGGTCGCGTCACGGACCCTGGCGACGGCGACCCGGGCCACGAAGGACGCGGCGCTGCGGGCGCTCGCCGACGCGCTGGTGGCCGATGCAGACGAGATCGTCGCGGCGAACGCCGAGGACGTCGCGCGCGGCCGCGACGGCGGGCTCAGCGCCGGCCTGCTCGACCGTCTCGCCCTGACCCCGCAGCGCGTCGGCGCGATCGCCGACGCGCTGCGGGAGCTCGCCGGCCTGCCGGACCCGGTGGGCGAGGTGGTGCGGGGGCAGACGCTGCCCAACGGCCTGCGGCTGCGGCAGCTGCGCGTGCCGATGGGGGTGGTCGGGATGATCTACGAGGCCCGCCCCAACGTCACGGTCGACGCGGCAGGGCTCGCGCTGAAGTCGGGCAACGCCGTGATCCTGCGCGGTGGGAGCGCGGCGGCGTCGTCCAACGCGGTGATCGTCGACGTGCTGCGCCGGGCGCTGGGGTCGGTGGGCCTGCCGGCCGACCTCGTGCAGACGATCGACGTCCACGGGCGTCCCGGCGGCGTCGCGCTCATGCAGGCGCGCGGCCTGGTGGACGTGCTCGTCCCCCGGGGCGGGGCCGACCTCATCCGGACCGTGGTGGAGTCCTCCACCGTGCCCGTCATCGAGACGGGCGTCGGCAACGTGCACGTCTACGTGGACGCCACGGCGGACGTGGCGGCCGCCGTCGAGATCGTGATGAACGCCAAGACCCAGCGGGTCGGGGTGTGCAACGCGGCCGAGACCCTGCTGGTGCACGCCGACGCCGCCGAGGCGTTCCTGCCCACCGCCCTCGCCGCGCTCGCCGGGGCGGGCGTGGTGCTGCACGGCGACGCGCGCACGGCGGCGCTGGCCCCCGGGTCCGTGGAGGTGCTCCCCGCGACCGACGTCGACTGGGCCACCGAGTACCTCGCCCTCGAGATCGCCGTGCGGGTCGTCGACTCGCTCGACGACGCGATCGAGCACATCCGGACCTGGTCGTCGGGGCACACCGAGGCGATCCTCACCCGCGACCTGGCCGCCTCCGAGCGGTTCGTCGCCGAGGTCGACTCGGCGGCCGTGATGGTGAACGCCTCGACCCGTTTCACCGACGGCGGCGAGCTCGGGCTGGGTGCCGAGATCGGCATCTCGACGCAGAAGCTGCACGCCCGCGGGCCCATGGGCCTGGCCGAGCTCACGACCACCAAGTGGGTCGTGCACGGCGACGGGCACGTCCGGCCCGCGTGAGAGACTGACCCCCGACCGCTACCCGCCGCACACCACGCACAGGAGGAACCCGTGCTGCACACCGCCGTCCAGGTGGCCCAGGAGGCCACCGAGCACGCCGAGACCATCTCCCCGATCGCGATGGGTCTCCTCGCGTTCGGTGGCCTGGTCGCCGCGCTCCTGGTGACGTACGCCTTCCGCAACGTGTCCAACCGCCACCACTGACGGCCCCCGTCCGGTCAACGTGAACGAGCCGTCGTCGCAGGAGCGCCGTCCGCGCCTGGGCGTGATGGGTGGCACGTTCGACCCCGTCCACCACGGGCACCTGGTCGCCGCCAGCGAGGCGGCGGCGCTGCTGGACCTCGACGAGGTCGTCTTCGTCCCCACGGGCAAGCCGACCTTCAAGCAGCACCAGCGGGTCTCCCCGGCGGAGCACCGGTACCTCATGACGGTGATCGCGACGGCGTCGAACCCACGGTTCACGGTCAGCCGCGTCGACATCGACCGTCCGGGCCTCACGTACACCGTGGACACGCTGCGCGACCTGCGCGAGGAACGGCCCGACGCCGACCTGTTCTTCATCAGCGGCGCCGACGCGATCGAACAGATCCTCACCTGGAAGGATGCCGCGCTGCTGTGGGAGATGGCACACTTCGTGGCTGTCACGCGGCCTGGGCACCAGCTCACCGTGGACGGACTGCCCCACGACGGCGTCACCACGCTGGAGGTCCCGGCGCTGGCGATCTCGTCGAGCGACTGTCGTCGCCGCGCGCAGGCCGGTCAACCGGTGTGGTACCTGGTGCCGGACGGCGTGGTCCAGTACATCGCCAAGCACGGTCTGTATCGAGGTCTCGATGAGTGACAACAACCCATCCCGTCCGCTGACCCGCCGCGAGATCCGCGAGCGGGAGCAGGCAGCTGCCGCCGCCGCTCAGGGAGCCGCCGCACCGGCGCCGGCCCCTGCGCCGCCGGTGCCCGCCTTCGGGCGCCCCGCCGAGCCCTCGCCGTTCGGCGCGCCCCCCGCGCCCCGTGCGTCGGGCTCGCGGTTCGCCACCCCGCCCAGCGCGCCGTCGCGCCGTTCGCTCCGGGAGCAGAGCCCTGCGGCGCCGCCCGCGCCCGCCCCGGTGGTGCGTCCGCCGTCCTCGTCCGCCGGCGTGCGCGGCCTGGACGAGACGGGACGCCTGGCACCGATCCAGCGCACGGGGGAGACGTCGCCCGCGTTCGCGCCGGCGCCTGCGGCACGTCCGTCCGGCCGCACGGCCGGTCCGGGCGCCCCTGCCGCCCCGAGCCCGGCGCCCACGCGGACGTCCGCGCGCCGCGACTTCCCGGCGCCGCCCGCTGCCGCACCCCCCGCCGCGGCCCCGCCCGCCGGCCGCACGGTGGGCTCCTCCGCGCAGGCAGGGCTGTCCCTGCCTCCGCTGGCGGCCCCGACGTCCGCCGCGCCCGCGACGACGCCCCCGGCCACGGTCGCCCCGCGCCCCGACGGCCCGGCGCGCCGCTCGCCCTTCGCGACCACGGGCACCGACTCGCCGTTCGGCGCCACCTCGGTCGCCCCCGCGGTGCCGGCCTCCGCCCCGGCCGCGGCGCCGTCCGCGCCGGCGGGCGGTCCGTCGTCGGCGCCCCCGCTCCCCTGGGCGACCACCGCCCCGGAGCGACCGGCGTCCGTGGCCCCGTCGCGCTCGCCCGCGGCTCCCGCCGCGCCGGAGCGTCCCGCCGCGTCCCCGTTCGACGCGCTGGTCGCGTCGGAGCAGCCCGTGCGGGCGCGCTCGGCCGCCCCGCACGTCGAGGAGGACGACGACGAGGACTGGGACGAGCCCGAGGCGTCGTACACCTGGCTGCACTACATCATCCTGGTGGTCGTCGCGTTCGTGCTGGGCCTCCTGCTGTGGAAGCTCGTGTTCGGGCAGAACGAGACCACCCCCGACTTCCCTGTCGACGGGGCCGCGCCCGCGGTCACGTCCACCCTCACGTACGAGCACACCGGAGCCGCCGCATGACCGCCAGCCCCCGCGCCCTCGAGCTGGCCGTCGTCGCGGCCCGCGCGGCCTCGGACCGCAAGGCTCAGGAGATCATCGCCCTCGACGTCAGCGAGCAGCTCGTGCTCACCGACGTCTTCCTCATCGCGTCCGGCACCAACGAGCGCCAGGTCTCCGCGATCGTGGACGCCGTCGAGGAGTCGATGATCAAGGCGGGCGCCAAGCCGATCCGCCGCGAGGGCAAGGCCCAGGCCCGGTGGGTGCTGCTGGACTTCGGCGACGTCGTGGTGCACGTGCAGCACGCCGAGGACCGGGTGTACTACGCGCTCGAGCGCCTCTGGAAGGACTGCCCCAGCGTGGAGCTGCCGGAGGACGCCCGCGGCGGCGACGGCGCGGCGGCCGCCGCCGAGTACGGCGACGCCCCGGCGGACGGCACGATCCGCCTCGCCGGCGACGAGCGGTGACCGCCGGCACCGTCGTCCTGCTGCGGCACGCCCGGACCGCCTACAACGCGTCCCTGCGGCTGCAGGGCCAGATCGACATCCCGCTCGACGACGTCGGCCGCTGGCAGGCGACCGAGGGCGCCGGCGCGCTGGCCTCCTCGCACCGGGCCACGGCGATCGTGACCTCGGACCTGGGCCGTGCGGTCGAGACGGCGAAGGCCTACGCGGAGGCGCTCGGGGGAGCGCCGGTGCGCACCGACGTGCGCCTGCGGGAGCGCGGCTTCGGCACCTGGGAGGGCCTGTCGGCCGAGGAGCTGCGCGAGCGGTGGCCCGAGGAGTACGCGGCCTGGCGTCGCGGCGCCGAGCCGGTGAGCGCCGGCGCCGAGTCGAAGGCGGCCGTCGGCGCACGCATGGCCGAGGCGGTCGCCGAGCACGCGGACGGTCTGGACGACGACGCCACCCTCGTCGTGGTGTCGCACGGTGCCGCGATCTCGCTGGCGGTCACGGCCATGCTGGGGCTGGACCCCGCCTCGTGGCGCGGGCTCGCCGGGATGCACAACGTGCACTGGTCGCACCTGCACCGGGCCGGTGAGGGCGCGGTCCCCGCGTGGCGGCTCGTGGCCCACAACGTGGGCGCCGGCTACCCGCTGGACCAGTGGCAGGCCGGGCCGGACTGGAATTTGGAACCTGGCCCGAAGTCTGCCTAAGATATCGACGTTCCGCGGGGCGCAAGCCCGGAGGAACCCACCGAATCAGACGGATCGCCCGGCTTGCCCGGCCGCGAGAGTCGGTTCTCGGGGCTGTGGCGCAGCTGGTAGCGCACCTGCATGGCATGCAGGGGGTCAGGGGTTCGAGTCCCCTCAGCTCCACGCAAGCAGGATCGTTGGAATTCCAACGATCCCAGAGCGTACAGAGGACAGTAGCGTCCCGCTCGTGCGCCGGATTTCAGTCCGGCCACATCCGCTCGCATCCCGAACCGGGATGAGAGCCCGAGCCGGGAGCACTGTCCTTTGTCGTCTCACCGCCCGTTCACGCGCCGCCCGCCCCTCGCCGTAGAGGTGACGTCCACCACCGGGACCGCGCCGCTACGGTTCGTCGCCACTCACGCCGCCGGCCGAATCGTCGTCGAGCTCGAAGACGGTTCCGCCCAGCTCTACGACGTCCGCGAGCTGCTCGCCGCGCTCTACGACGTCGCCGAGCTCGACCCCGCCGACGGCGCCGACGGTGCCGCCCGATGAGCGCCAGCGCCGCACGCCGCTACGGCAGCATCACCGAGACTGCCACCGGCCGATTCTGGACGCGCTACACCGGGCCCGACGGCCGGCGGCTGACCGCCGGCACCTACGACACCCGCCGCGAGGCGGAAGCCGCGCTAGCCGGCGTGCTGTCGGACATTCACCGCGGCACCTACGCCGCCCCCGAGCGCGGCGCCGTCCCGCTCGACGTGTACGCGCCCCGGTGGCTTGAACGGCACGCCGTCGCGGCCGACCTACGCGCCCGCACCGTCGAGACCTACACGCACGTCCTGCACCGGTGGATTCTCGCGCCGGTGCCTGTGGCCGGTGGCCGGCGCACCATCGACCTAGGCGCCTACGAGCTGCGACACCTCACCCCGACGCTCGTTGACGAGTGGTACGGCGCCGTACGCAAGGCAGCCCGGGCAGCCGTCGAAGCTCGCACCGCCCGGCAGACCGTCGCCGCGACGCCGAACGCGCACGCGCGCGCATGGGCCCGGCAGAACGGCCGCGCGGTGAAGGACACCGGCCGTCTGCCCGCCGGGCTGCTCGACGACTGGCGCGCGGCCGGCTGCCCGCCCGCCGCCGCCGTGCCCGTGTTCGTCGACCCCAACGCCGGGCGCCGTTCCGCCGGCCAGGCATACGCGCTGCTGCGCACGCTGTGCACCGGTGCTATCCGTGACCGGCACATCGACGCCAACCCGTGCCAGACACCCGGCGCGGTGTACTACGGCACTGCCGACGTGCGCCCCGCGACCCCGGGTGACGTAGAGCGCATCGCCGACGCGATGCCGGCCCGGTACGCCGCGGCCGTCGTCGTCGCCGCATGGTCGGCGCTGCGCGCCGGCGAGCTGTTCGCGCTGCAACGCCGGCACGTCGAGATCCTCGACGACGGCACGGTGCGGCTGCGGGTTGAGCAAGCCCTCGAAGAGCTCGAACACCAGCCCGTGCGGATCGGTGACGTGAAGTCGAGAGCATCCCGGCGGGTGGTCTACCTGCCGCCGCGCGCCGCCCGCGCGCTCGTCGAGCACCTCGAACGGTTCACCGGCGCCGACCCGCGCGCGCTCGTGTTCGGCACCGCGGACGGCCGGCCGCTCACCCGTACCCGACGCTCGGAGCTGTTCGGCCGCGCCAAGCGCGCCGCCGGCCGTCCCGACCTGCGCTGGCACGACCTGCGCCACACCGGCGCTACCCGCGCCGCCGAAGCCGGCGCCACCCTGGCCGAGCTGCAACGCCGAATGGGGCACTCCACCGTGCGCGCGGCGCTCATCTACCAGCACGCGACCGACGACGGAGACCGCCGGCTCGCCGAGCGCCTCGCCGCGCTCGAAGCTTCCGACAACGTGCGCCACCTCGCCGCCGTGGTGGGCGCATGACGAGCGCGCCCGCCCGGTGGCACGGGCCGGCAGCGGCATGCCCCGCCGCCCCCGGGTGCGCCGTTCGTGCCGACGGCGCCGGCCCCGCCGTTCGTAGGATCGGCGCATGACGACGGCCGGCACGCTGCCCCGCGAGCTCGGCGAGGCGTCCGCGCGCCCCGCCGAGCGCGCGGGACGGCGCGCGCCGCTCGACGAGCCCGGCCGGCTCGCCGCCGCCGTGTCTCGCTTGCGCGAGCTCGGGCAGCTCGATGACCAGCTCGACGAGCTCACCAACCAGCGCCGCCCCGACAACCGGGGCGCCGAATGGTGGCGCCGGCACCAGCACGACCCCGCGGTGCGCGACGCGCGCGCCCGCGCCGAGCACGCCGCCGCCAGCTCGGGCGCGCGTTGGCACCGGGCCGGCGCGGTGTTCGGCGAGCTGCTCGACGCGCACAGCACCGCGGCGGCACTTGTGCTCATCGACCGGCGGGCCGAGACCCTCGAAGCTGCCGCCGTCGCGGCCGACGACGACCGCGCCTCGCGCACCGTGCCGCTGTGGGGTGACGGGCCCGAGCTCGTCACCGCGGCTCGGCTCGTGGGCCCCGTCGTGTGGGAGCTCGACGACCTACGCGGCCAAGCTGCCCCCGCCGGCGAGCTCGGCGCGCTGCTGCCCGTCGAGCTCGGCGCCGGTAGCGAGCTCGAAGCCCTCGCCGCCCGAGCCGGCGACGTCGCCGCCGCGGCCACGGCGCGCGGGTGGTGGCAGCGGTTCGCTCCCGACGCGCGCCCCGGAGATCTCGCCGCGCTCTACGTCGGCATCGTCGACGCGCTGCTCGACGCGCTCGCCCCCGCGCTCGACGCCGACGAGATACGCCGGCGCATCGTCGCGCACCTGTACGCCGAGCTCGTCGAACTGCTCACCCGACCCGCTGCCGACACCGACGACGACGCCGCCGAGCGGCCGGCTGGCCGCGGCGCCGAATGGCTCGACCCGCCCCCGCCGCACCTCGCCGTGCTCACACGGTGTGTGCTCACCGCCGCCCCGCCGCGCCCCCGGGCACGAGCGACGGCACCCGCCCCGGCGAGCTGACACAGCCTCGCCGCCGGCGAGATCCCGGCCCCGCGCACCGACCCCGCGCGGCGCCGTCGCACGACCGCCCAGCCCCAGCCCCGTAGCTCCTACGGGGCCCGGCCGGCTCAGAAATCGAGTCGAAGGGCGCAACACCCGATGAGCACCAACCTCACTGCTTACGAGTCCGCCGACCGCGCGGGCACGAGCGTTGACACCATCTACCGCGCGATCCGTCGGGGTGAGCTCGGCGCGATCCGGTTTGGGCCCCGCACCATCCGCGTTCCCGAGGATGAGCTCGCCGCGTACATCGCGCGCAAGACGGTTCCCGCGGCTGCCGCGCCCGCCGACCGCGACGGGGCAGCATGACGACCACGACCGCCGCAACGTTCCGGGTGGTCACCGGCGAGCACGCCGCCGAGCACGTCGCCCGCCGGCGCCGACCCGGCGAGCCGCTCGCCGACCGGGACGCGCTGCACCGCGGCATCGACCCCGACGGCACCGCGGGCGCGGCCGGCCGGCAGCTCGCGCACGCCGCGTGGTGCGCGCTCATCGACCGGGCCCGCGCCGTGGCCGGCGGGCGCGTCGTGTGGATCGTCCACCCGCACCCGACACCCGACCAACGCGCCCGGTACGTGAGCGCCGGGTACGAGCTCGTCGACACCGGCCCACCACACCCGGAGACGGGCGCGGCGGTCCCGAAGGGCACCGGGACCGCCGCCAACGTTCAGGCCGCCACCAAGCGACACGAGAACATCGCCAGCATCCCACGGCGCACCGACGGGTGGTGGCCGCGGTGAGTGCTCGACTGCTCATTGAGACGTTCACGTTCTTGAAGCGGCCGACGTCGATACAGCCGACCGCGCGGCTCGTTCTGCTCGCCGTCGCTGAGGAAGCGCGGGAGAGGCCGCGCGGGCAGCTCGCCGCGCGCCAGGCGCGGATCACGGCTGACGAAATGGCGGTGCGCGTCGGCGTCGAGCCCGCGTCGCTGACGAAGATCTACCGGCACCTCGCCGCCCGCGGTCTAGAGGTTCGCGTTCCGATTGCGCCCCTCGACGGCGCGGGCCGAATGGTGTTCGCGCGCAACGGCGCAACGACGACGTTTGAGCTGCCGGATTTCGACGGATACCGGCACGTCGAGCGCAAGAAGCGTCCCGGCAACGGCACGGCCGGTGCGGGTCGGCGTGCGCGCGAACGTGGGGTGAGCTGAATGGGCGCGACCACCACCACGGAAGGTCGATCCCTATACCGGTCTTCCGCTGTGGCTAGGTCGGTACAGGGACCGACCACCGCGCGGGGGGAAGGGTGGTCCCTGTACCGACCTAGCGGGGTGGCTAGGTCGGTACAGGGGCTTTCGAAGGTCGGTACAGGGGCTTTCGAAGGTCGGTCCCTGTACCGACCCTCTCCTGTAAAGGAACCTGTAACAGATCCTGTGGTTGTGGTTCCTGCCGTTCGTAACCACAGGACGCGCGCGACGCGGCGCCGGCGCCACGCACGCCGGCGCCGGCCGCGCCCCGTCGACGGGCGGGCCGTCGTGACTGCCCCCGGCACCCGTCCCGCACGACCCCCCGGGGGGTGCGTGCACGGCGCACCCCCGGGGGGTGCGCTGCCTGCCGCACGGCAGCCGAGCGGGGGCGCCCGCCGTCGTGCGTGCACGGCTACCCGGTGGCGAGCTGCCCGCACTGTCCGGGCGGGCGCCTCGCCTACCTCGACCAGCACCCCGGCGCTGCCGAGACCCGAGCGCGCGACGAGCGCGCGGCTGGCTCGCGCGGTCGACCAGCTCGCCCGCTCGCCGGCGGCGAGCTGGGCGACGCCGAGCCGGACGCCGACGCCGAACACGAGAGCGAATCGCTGTCGTCGGAGAGTGAATCGTGAGCGCGACGCGCGAGAGCTCGTCGCGGTTTTTTGACGGCTCGGGGCCGGCTCAGTTGACCCCGCGGTGTCCTGTTCTTTCTCCAAGGGTGGCAACAAATCGGCGGAATCTCGCCGATTTGGCGGGCTGTCGCCCGCCGGGCCCGCCGCGGGCCTGCTCGACCCTGGCGGGCCGACGTCGGGGGCACGTGTCACGTCTCACGGGGCCCCGCTCATGGCCGGCGCCCCGCTCGACGCCGACGCCGGGCCGCGTCGGCCGAACGGGCGCGGGTGCACAGAATCGCCGTACAGGGCCCGTAACCCCCCTGTCGGGTATTTCCGTCGCCTCGCAGGAGGAACGGCCGGCACAGCGCCTCACAGCGCCTCACGGCGGTTGGTCTGCGGCCGGGGTGCCCCCGCAATCGAGCCGTGCACCGACCGGGCCCGCCGCCGGGGTGTCGTCGTGGTGACCGCGCCCGCCGCCGTCGAGCTCGACGCCGAGACCGCGCGACGCTGGCACGCCGTCGTCGTCGAGTGGCTCGTCGACCGGCTCACCGACCCGAGCTGGCGGGACCGGCGCGACGCCGGCACTCATGCTCGCGCGGCGCTGGACGACGCCGAGCGCCTCGCCCGGGTGGCCGCTAGCGGCCACCATCCGTTGCCGGTGGCCGGCGGGTGGTGGTCGAGTGCTGACGTGGCAGAACACACCGACACCCCGCACCGCACCGTGCGCCGGCACATGGCCGCGGGCCGGTGGCCGTCGGCGCACAGCCGCGCCGGCCGGTGGTTCGTACGGCCGGCCGACGTGCTCGACGAGCTCGACCCCGCCCCCAGCCCGGCACCCCGGCAGCGCGACCCCCTCGCGGATCTGCTGCCGCCGCCCGGCGACGCCGTACACCGCGCGTTGGTCGCCGTGCTGGAACGCCCGCCGCACGCCGGCACACCGGCCGAACGTGCACAGCTCGCCGCCCGGTTGCGGGTCGAGCGCGCCCGGGCCCGGCTCTACCGTGCCCGCCGCGCCCGCCAGCTCGCACCGGCACCGACCACCGAGGGAGACACCACCCCATGACGACGACGCACCCCGCACCGCCCGCCGAGCCCGACGCCGACGACCGGGCCGGCGACGTCGACGACGCGCCGGCGCCGCCGGCGCACTACCCACACCGTGACTGGACCGCCGACCCCGCCGACCCGTTCCACGTCCCGCCCGAGTTGCGCGACGACTACGCCGCGGCGAGCCCGCCGACCGCCAAGCGCGACGAATACTGGCGCTCGGGCCACACCCGGATTCACACGTTCGGGTGGGCCGAAATGGTCGAGTGGGCCCGCGACCACGGGACAATCACCGGTCAGGATGCCGCGCACCTACACGCCGGCGACTACGGCGAACGGTTGTACCGAAAGCTCATAAGCGCCGCCACCATGACGAACGTTCGTGCCGCGGTCGGCGGCGAGGAAGGCGACCCGCTGCCCCGCGGGCTCGTCGTCGGTGACGAGACGGCGCACACGTTCACCGTGCACGAGCACATCACCGGCCCCGACGGGTTCGCGGGATGGATGCACGGTGAGCGGCTACAGCTCGCCGTGCGCGCCCGAGCTCGCCGGCTCGCCGCTGCCGAGCGCGAGGAACGTCAACGGGCGGAAGTCGAGCGCTGGACGCGCGAGCACACGTGCCCGAGCTGCGGCAAGCTCGACGAAATCGAGCTGCTGCCCGTCGCCGCCCCGGGCCCCGTCGCCGCCCGCGCTCGGCTGTGCACGCTGTGCCGCGCGCACGCCGAACGGATCTTGCTAGACGCCGAGACCGTCAACGGCCGGCCCCGGCGCGAGCTCGTCGCCGACCACCTGCGGACCCTCGAAGGGAAGCGCTCATGAGTACCGGATTCACCCCGTGGCCGACCGCCCACACCGTCACCCACGACGACCACGACGACTACCACCGGCGCGTGCTCGCCGGCGCGCTCGGCGGACGGCTCGACGAGCTCACCGCCGCCGGCGCGGAAACCGCTGGCGCCGTCGACCAGCTCGCCGCCAACCACCGGCGGGTGCACACGTTCGCGCAAGCTCTCGCCGCCGGCATGAGTCCCGAGCGCGCCCGGACACTGCTCGGGCTGCCCGACCGCGCCGAGCCCGCCGACCCCGAGCCCGTCGTCATCCCCCAGGACAACGGCATCCCGCTCGTGGTGTACCCCGGCGAGCACGTCGGCGCCGGAATCCTGCACCAGCGCTGACCGCCGACCCGACACCCGCGACCGCTGCCCGATGCGCCGCCGAGATCTCACCGGGCAGCGGTTCGGAACCGTCGTCGTGCTCTCCGACCCGGACGGGCGCACCGTGCCGTGCAGGTGCGACTGCGGGCGCAATGTCGAGCTTGACCGATCCGGGCTCACCACGGGCCGCACGCTCACGTGCGGCGACCGGTGGGAGCACCGCCGGCAACCCGTCGTGACGTACGCCGATGCGCACTGGCGCGTGAAGCGGGAACGGGGGCCCGCCCGCGCGCACCTGTGCGTCGACTGCGGCCGGCCCGCGGCCCATTGGTCCTACGACCACACCGACCCCGCCGAACTCGTCGAGCCGCGCTATTTCGGCCCCGCCACCTACTCGCTCGACGTCGAGCGCTACGAACCGCGATGCGCGTCGTGTCACGCGCGCGTAGACCGCGCATGGCGGGCCGGTCGAGCACTGCGCGCTCCAACCGCGCGCCCAATACAGCCGTCGCTATTCAAACTCAAAGGAGACAGCGAGACGCTCTAGTTTCGGGGAATCCGCGACAGGGGGCTGTGGCCGCACTATGGATCGACATTTTCTTTGCCGTTATCCGATTTCTTGCTCAACTCCCGATCAAGATGGCGAACAGGTATGCCGAGCCTCCGCGCATGGTCCCGCTTCAAGAACGTCTGGTTCAGCCGCATCTCGCGCCTATAGCCAAAAAGGTAACCCCGAATCTGGTGACCACCGTCCCCTATCGCCCAGTAGTTGCTAGCCGCGTCTTTGAAGGCCACGTGCATTCGCTGACCAGCAGTACTAACGCCATTGGGAATGGTGCTCGAATGAATTTCCCCCGGCTCGACATACTGTGACCACGGCTCGTCGCCCCTAGCGAACGGCCATGACCACGCGGGCGTGGTGCGCGGTCGCCAAAATCCGTGTCGGCGAGCCCGATGGAAGCCCAGAAGTGGATGAAGTAGAGCGTCGACAATCTGCTCAGGGATCGTCCAGGGGCGGAAGTATACTTTCGCGTCTGCGATCGGCCCTGCGCTCAGATTTCGAATCTTTGCGCGCTCTCGATCGGTAACCTCGACCCAGCTATGAATAGCTTTGGCCTGCTCTTTCTTGCGGTTGCGGCGATCGAGCATAAGAATTGAAAGCGCGACAAAGAGCGATCCAACTGTACCGACGGCTTCCAGCCAATCGGTGAGCGAGCTTGGTTGCTCCAGCATGGGCGGAAATCTACGGTGCCGACCATGCTGGACGGAACAGCGCCACCAACGGCCAGCGGGAAATCACCCACCCTCTTGGCGCCCACGAGCCGTCCGCCGTCCCACCCCACTCGGCGCGAGCGGCACCGGCCCGCTCGACCGCTCCCGGTCTCCTGTGCGGGCACGAGCCCGGGAGCGGCCGACCGTGCGAGAGCTCGTCAGCTCGCCGGAGCTGCGACCCCCGGGCGCCATCAACTCATCGTTGGCCGAGTAGCGCGACCCGTAGTGGCGGCCGGCGTCGTCCCGCGGGGAACGGGTGACCACCTGCCGGGCCGAAACGGGCGGTCTCGCATCCCCGTACAACCGCAAATCGCGCTGACCGTGCAACTTGTGCAAACACTGCCGAACATGCAAACTCAGGTTGTCGCAGGTCAGAGCCGTAACCAGCTCGGGCCGGTGACCTTGAAACCTTGTCGGGCTGGAATGGCATGCAGGGGGTCAGGGGTTCGAGTCCCCTCAGCTCCACCCGAGAGAGAAGGCCCTGTTCCGCGGACGACGCGGAGCAGGGCCTTCGTCGTTGCCGCGCGTGCTCACCGCGCTCTCTCGCGCTCGTGCAGCACCCGCAGCGCCAGGTGGGTGTCCAGCCGGCGCGGTGAGACGTCCCAGCCCGGCCCGAGGATCGCGGTGACGCGGTCCAGGCGCTGCCGCACGGTGTTGCGGTGCAGGTGCAGCAGCTCGCCCGTGCGCGCGGCGCTGCCGTCGGTCTCGAGGTAGTGGAACGCCGTGCCGACCAGCTCGGTGCCGCGGTCCCGGTCGTGCGCCGCGAGCGGCTCGACGGCAGCCGTGAGGGCCCGGGGCAGCTCACCTCGACGGTCGAGGTCCAGCAGGGCACCCAGCAGGCCGAGCTCGGCGCCGTCGAGCACCCCGTCGCGGCCGAGCGTCGTGAGCGAGCCGAGCGCGAGCACGGCCGACCGGTGGGCGTCGGCCAGGCCGCCGACGTCGTCGGCCGGGCCCCCGACGCCCGCGCGCAGCGGCCAGCCCTCGGCCGCGAAGAGGCGGCGTACGGGCCGCTCCCAGCGCGCGTCGGCGGTGACCAGGCACACGTGGCCGTCGTGCGCTCCCACGACCGCCCGCAGTCCCAGTCCGCGCAGCGCGTGCAGCCGGAGGGGCGCGTCGCCGGTCGGGGCGTCGAGGACCACCGACCACAAGCGGTCGCCGGAGTGCAGTCCGCGGCGGCGCATCCGGCGCTCGAGCCGGTCCCGCGGCACGTCGCGCCCTTCGAGCAGGTCCTCCAGGAGGTCCGACTGCGCCCGCAGGTCGGCGTCGTCCGCGGCGCGGGCGAACAGCAGGGCGAGCGCGACGTGCGCGGCGACGCGCTCCAGCAGCGCGACGTCGTCCGCCCTCGGTGCCACGGGTGCGTGCAGGGTCCCGAGCGTCTCGGTCGTGGCGGTCACGGGCACCGACGTGCCGCCGTCCGGCGCCGCCTCGTCAGCGGCGGGCGGGGTGGGCGCGGTGGTCGCGACGACACTGCCGTCGGGACCGGTCACGGTCAGGTCGCAGCCCAGCACCCCGCGCCCGATCTCCAGGACGCGGCGCGCGTCGGGGGACGTGGTCACGGCCTCGAGGAGACGGCGGTCGAGGTCGAGCGCGCGCGAGACGGTCGCCAGCTCCTCGGTGCCCCGGCGCTCACGGCGCCCGAGGTCGGCGGTGAGGCGCTCGAGCTGCTCGAACCGCAGCGAGTTGTCGAGCGCGACGGCCGCGTGGGTGCCGATCGAGCCGACGAGGTCGACCTCCTGCGCGCTGAAGTGCCGCGGGCGACGCTCGGCGACCACGAGCGCGCCGATGACGCGACCGGTCACGGTGAGCGGCGCGCCCATGATGGCGTGCACCCCCTCCGCCCGGACGATCTCGTCGACCTCGGGCACGTGCACGAGCGCGGTGTCCGTGAGGTAGTCGGCCGACCGGTACGGCGCGAGCCCCGTCGCGACCTGCCCGAGCACCCCGGTGCCCAGCGGCATGCGCAGCGTGCGGTACGCGGCGGTGACCACCCCGTCGGACTGCCGGAGGTACGTGTCGCCGCGCTCGGGGTCGTTGAGGCTCACGTAGGCCATGTCGGCGTCGAGGAGCGTCCGGGTGCGACGCACGATCGCCTGCAGCACCGCCTCGACGTCGCGCAGGGCGGTGAGGTCGGCCGCCGTGTCGAGCAGCACCCGCAGCAGGGCCTCCCGCGACCGATCGGCGCCGGGCTCGGTGTGCGTCACGCACAGGATCCTGCCACGACGATGTGCACGGCGCCGTCGTGGGCGAGCGTCCGCCCGGCTAGCGTGACCGCCGGACGAGGGAGGAACGCATGCGGATCACCGGTGCGGTGCTGGAGGAGATCGGGCGGCCGCGTCCCTACGCGACGACGCGGCCGCTGCGCGTCACCGAGCTGGAGCTCGCCGACCCGGGTCCCACGGAGGTGCGGGTGCGGATCGAGGCGGCGGGCGTGTGCCACTCGGACCTGTCCGTGGTGGACGGGCACCGCGTGCGGCCGGTGCCGATGCTGCTCGGCCACGAGGCCGCGGGGCGCGTCGAGGCCGTCGGGTCCGGCGTCGGGGACGTCGCGGTGGGCACCCGCGTCGTCCTGGTGTTCCTGCCCCGGTGCGAGGACTGCGCGGGCTGCCGCACGGGCGGACGGCTCCCGTGCGAGCGGGGGAGCGCCTCGAACGGCGCCGGGGCCCTGCTGCACGGCGGTCGCCGCCTCGCGCGCGACGGCGAGGCGGTGCACCACCATCTCGGCGTCTCGGGATTCGCGACCCACGCGGTCGTGGACCGGGCGTCCGTCGTCCCCGTGGGCGACGACGTCCCGCCCGACGTGGCCGCGGTGCTGGGCTGCGCCGTCCTCACCGGCGGGGGCGCGCTGCTCAACGCCGTACGGCCCGGGCCGGGGGAGAGCGTCATGATCGTCGGGCTGGGCGGCGTCGGCATGGCCGCGCTGCTGGCGGCCGTCGCCGAGGGCGTCCAGGACGTGATCGCCGTCGACGCCCTGCCGCAGAAGCTCGACCTCGCCCGCAAGTGGGGCGCCCACCGCGCGTACACGCCCGAGCAGGTGGCGGCCGAGGGAGTGCGCGCCGACCACGTGCTCGAGTGCGCGGGCCACCCGCGCGCGTTCGAGACGGCGTTCGCCGCCACGGCGCCGGGCGGCCGTACCGTCACGGTGGGCCTGCCCGACCCGGCGGCGCGCAGCGCCGTCTCGCCCCTGACCCTGACCGCCGAGGCCCGCACCGTGGTGGGCAGCTATCTCGGCTCGGCGGTCCCGGCGCGCGACGTCCCGAGGTTCGCGCAGTGGTGGCGGGAGGGCCGGCTGCCCGTGGAGCGGCTCATCACCCGGCGCATCCGCCTCGACGAGATCAACGACGCGATGGACGAGCTGGCGGACGGCCGCGCGGTGCGCCAGGTGGTCATGCTCGACGGCTCCTGACCGGCGTGCGATAGGAAGGGTGGGTGCCGCCGTCCCCGCCCCTCTTCCCGCTGCGCAGCGTCGTCCTCGGGGCGTTCCTGCCCACCCTCGTCCTGGAGATCGGCATCGGGGCCCTGCTCCCGGTCGTGGCGGTCACGGCCACCGGTCGCGGCGCGAGCCTCACCGTCGCCGGCCTGGTGGCGGCGCTCCTGCCGCTCGGCAAGATCGCGTTCGACCTGCCCGCGGGTGCGCTCGCCCAGCGCCTCGGCGACCGGACGGCGATGCTGCTCGCCGGCGGGGTCGCCGTCGTGGCGTTCACGACCGTGGCGCTGTCCTCCGCCCTGTGGGGCCTCGCGCTCGGCGTCCTCGCGCTCGGGGCGTCGAACGCCGTCTTCAACCTCGCCCGGCAGGCGTACCTCACCGAGATCACGCCCCCGCTGCGCCGGGCCCGCGTGCTCTCCACGCTCGCGGGGGTGCACCGCATCGGGCTGTTCCTGGGTCCGTTCGCGGGAGCCGCCGTGATCGCGGCGACGTCGCTGCACGGGGCGTTCTGGCTCGGCACGGGGGCGGCGCTGGTCGCGGTGCTGGTGCTGGCCCTGGTGCGCCCGGAGCCGCGGGCCGACGCCCCGGTGCCGCGCCCGGGAGGCGGGCCGCGGGTGTCGATCGCCGCGGTGGCGCGGGACCACCGCCGCCTCTTCGCCACGCTGGGCGTCGCGATCCTGCTGGTCAGCGCCGTGCGCGGCGCACGCCAGACCGTCATCCCGCTGTGGGGCGAGCACCTCGGGTTCGACGCCGAGGTGACCTCCCTGATCTTCGGTGTCTCGGGCGCGCTGGACATGCTGCTCTTCTACCCGGCGGGCAAGGTCATGGACCGGTTCGGCCGGTTGTGGGTGGCGGTGCCGTCCATGCTGACGATGGCGGTGGGGCTCGCGGTGCTGCCGTTCGCGCACACCGTCGGCGGGGTCACCGTGGTCGCCGCCCTGCTCGGCGTGGGCAACGGGATGGGGTCGGGCATCGTCATGACGCTGGGCGCCGACGTCGCACCGGCCGCGACGCGCCCCACGTTCCTCAGCGTGTGGCGGCTCTTCCAGGACACGGGCGACGCCCTGGGTCCGCTCGTCCTGTCGGCGGGCGCCGCGCTCGGGTCCCTCGCGGCGGGGGTGTGGGCCACCGCCGCGCTCGGCGGGGCGTCGACCGCCGCGCTCGCCCGCTGGGTGCCGCGGTACTCGCCGCTCGCGAACCTCGTGCGCCGGCGGTCCTGACCTGCCCGTCCCGGCCGCGCTGTTGCGCCCGCAGGCCCGAGCAACTACACCGGGTTGATGGAGGTCTTCGAGAAGTGGGAGTCAGAGATCCGCGGGTACAGCCGCACGTACCCCACGGTCTTCGCCTCGGCCTCGAACGCGCGTCAGGTGGACGAGCACGGCCGTAGCTACGTCGACTTCTTCGCCGGTGCGGGCGTGCTCAACCTCGGGCACAACAACCCCCGGATGAAGCGGGCGATGATCGCCTTCCTCGAGGCCGACGGCGTCGCGCACAGCCTCGACATGGCGACCACGACCAAGCGCGACTTCATCGAGAAGTTCGTCGCCACGGTGCTGGTGCCGCGCGGGATGACCATGAAGCTGCAGTTCATGGGGCCCACCGGGAGCAACGCCGTCGAGGCGGCCCTCAAGCTCGCCCGCAAGGTCACGGGGCGGCGCGAGGTGGTCGCGTTCTCGCACGGGTTCCACGGGATGACGCTGGGCTCGCTGGCGCTCACCGGCAACGAGTTCTTCCGGGCGGCCGCCGGCGTGCCGCTCGAGAACGTGGTGCGGCTGCCGTTCGAGACGGCTCCCGGCGGGGGCATCCAGGCCCTGGCGGACTATCGGGCCCTGCTCGCGGACGTGTCGGGCGGCCTCGCCCCGCCGGCGGCGTTCGTCGTCGAGACGGTCCAGGCCGAGGGCGGCGTCAACGTCGCGAGCGCCCCGTGGCTCCGCGCGGTGCAGGAGCTCGCCCGCGATGTCGGGGCGCTGTTCGTGATCGACGAGATCCAGGTGGGGTGCGGGCGCACGGGCAGCTACTTCAGCTTCGACGGCATGGGTCTCGACCCGGACGTCGTGTGCCTGGCCAAGGGCATCGGTGGGTATGGCACGCCCCTGGCGATGAACCTGGTGCGGCCGGAGCACGACGCGCACTGGCTGCCGGGGGAGCACACCGGCACCTTCCGCGGCCAGGGGCTGTCGTTCGTCGCGGGCCGCGAGGCGCTCACCTACTTCGAGGACGACGTGCTCCTGACCGAGGTGCGCGCCAAGGGGGAGCGGATGGCGTCCGCGCTGCGTGCCCTCGCCCAGGAGGCCGGGGAGGATCGCGGCTTCGCCGTGCGGGGGCGCGGCATGATCCAGGGCCTCGACGTGGGCGACGGGTCGCTCGCAAAGGCGGTGGTCGCCGAGTCCTTCGCGCGCGGGCTGCTCGTCGGGGCGTGCGGCAGCGGCGGGCGCGTGCTCAAGCTCATCCCGCCGCTGACCATCCCCGACGACGACCTCGCCGAAGGCCTGGAGATCCTCCGGGAGGCGGTGCACGAGTCCCTCTGACGACCCCGGCCGGGGTCGGCGACGGCACAGGAGGCCGGTATGCGGCAGCGCGACGACATGACGTTCCCGTTCGTCGAGTACGACCGGCGCCTCGGCGACCTGCGCCGGCGCATGGCGGACCGGATGCTCGACGCGGTGGTGATCACCGACCCCGAGAACCTCATGTACCTCACGGACTTCCAGACCACGGGGTACTCCTTCTTCCAGGCCCTGGTCGTGCCGCTCGAGGCCGAGCCGTTCATGATCACCCGCAGCATGGAGGAGTCCAACGTGCACGCCCGCACGTGGGTCGAGATCACTCGCCCGTACCCGGACACGGGCGACGCGATCCAGAGCCTGGTGCAGTCCCTGCGGGAGTTCGGCCTGGACACGCGCGTGGTGGGGTACGAGCGCAACAGCTACTACTTCCCCGCCTACCACCAGGACCACGTCCACACGTCGTTCACCGAGGGGCGGCTGCTCGACTGCTTCGGCATCGTCGAGGAGGGGCGCATCGTCAAGTCGCCCGCGGAGATCGAGATCATGAGGCGGGCCGCCCGGGCCACCGAGGTGGGGATGGCCGCGGGGATCGAGGCGTGCGCGGCGGGCGTGACCGAGAACGACGTCGCGGCGGAGATCGCGTCGGCGATGTTCCGCTCCGGCGGGGAGTTCCCGGCCGTGATGCCGTACGTGGCGTCGGGGCCGCGCAGCATGATCGGCCACGCGACCTGGGAGGGGCGCACCGTGCGCCCCGGAGAGCACGTCTTCCTCGAGGTGGGCGGCTGCTTCCGGCGGTACCACACGGCGATGATGCGGACGGTGGTGCTCGACGACCTGTCCCGCAGCATGCGGGTGGCGCAGGAGCGGATGAAGCTCGCCCTCGCGGAGGTGAAGGCCGCGATCCGGCCCGGGCTCACGGTGTCCGACGCGGACAACATCGTGCGCGGGATCGTCTCCGAGAACGGCGTCGGCGCACGGCTCGTGACGCGTTCGGGGTACTCGATCGGCATCGCCTTCCCGCCCAGCTGGGACGAGGGCTACATCGTCAGCCTCAACCAGGGGGACCCGCGGGTGCTGCGCGAGGGGATGACGTTCCACATCATCCCGTGGATGTGGGGCGTCGACGGCGACAAGACCGTCGGCATCTCCGACACGGTGCGGGTCACCGCCGACGGCTGCGAGTCGTTCTTCACCCTGGCGGAGGACTTCACCTGCAAGCCGGAGCACGCCGCCGCCGCGCTGGACGCCGGCCCGCTGGCGCTCGTCGAGAGCGTGACCGGCGACGGTCTCGAGGAGGAGGACGCATGCTGATCGCGACCGACCCGAGCACGGGTCAGGTGGTTCGAGAAATCCGCCCGGCGACGGCGGCAGGCGTGGACACCGCGCTCGCGGCCGCGGAAGCGGCCCGGGCCGCCTGGCGGAGCCGCGGCCTCGAGGGCCGGGCCGAGACGCTGCGCGCCGTCGCGGCCGACCTGCGGTCCCGGGCCGACGAGCTGGCCCCGCTGATGACCCAGGAGATGGGCAAGCCGATCACCGAGGCGCGCGGCGAGGTGGAGAAGGCGGCGTGGTGCGCCGAGCACTACGCCGACCACGCGGCGGCGTACCTCGCGCCCCAGGAGATCGCGTCCGACGCGACCCGCAGCTACGTGCAGCACCTGCCGCTGGGCACGGTGCTCGGCATCCTGCCGTGGAACGCCCCGTTCTGGCTGGCGCTGCGGTTCGCGGCCCCGGCGCTCATGGCGGGCAACACCGCGGTGCTCAAGCACGACCCGCACGTGCCGGGCTGCGCCGCGGCGATCGGGGAGGTGTTCGCGCGGGCGCTCTCGGCGACGGGCGCGCCCCACGGCGTGTTCCGGAACCTGCCGCTGGAGACCGCCGACGTCGCGGACGTGATCCGGGACCGGCGCGTGCAGGCGGTGTCGTTCACCGGGTCGTCGCGCGGCGGGGCCGCCGTGGCGAGCGTCGCCGCGGCCGAGATCAAGCCGGCGGTGCTCGAGCTGGGCGGGTCCGACCCGTGCGTGGTGCTGGCCGACGCCGACCTCGACGCGGCCGCCGACACCATCGCCCTGTCGCGCATCATCAACGCCGGGCAGTCGTGCATCGCCGCCAAGCGGGTCGTCGTCGAGGACGCGGTGCACGACGCGCTGGTCGAGCGGCTGGCGGACCGGCTCGCCGCGCTGAAGGTCGGTGACCCCCACGACCCCGCCACCCAGGTGGGCCCGATCGCCCGGGCCGAGCTGCGCGAGAACCTGCACCGCCAGGTCACCGAGACCGTCGCGGCGGGAGCGCGGCTGCGGCTCGGCGGCGTGCTGCCCGGCGGGCCGGGCTGGTTCTACCCACCCACCCTGCTCGA
The DNA here is from genome assembly GCA_023241745.1 of Isoptericola peretonis. Taxonomy (GTDB): domain Bacteria; phylum Actinomycetota; class Actinomycetes; order Actinomycetales; family Cellulomonadaceae; genus Isoptericola; species Isoptericola peretonis. Next base: position 101,793 of record JALQCY010000002.1, read on the forward strand.
CGACGTCACCGCGGAGATGACGGCGGCGTGCGAGGAGACCTTCGGCCCGGTGCTGGTCGTGATGCGGGCCGCAGACGCCGACGAGGCGCTCGCGGCCGCCAACGCGACCGAGTACGGGCTCGCGGCGAGCATCTGGACGACGCCCGAGCGGGGCGAGGCGATGGCCCGGGAGATCGTCGCGGGCCAGGTGTCCGTCAACGGCATCGTCAAGACCGACCCGCGCCTGCCGAGCGGCGGCGTGAAGCGGTCCGGGTACGGCCGCGAGCTGGGCCCGCACGGCATCCGCGAGTTCGTCAACGTGCAGCAGGTGTGGGTCGGCCCGCGCCAGGCCTGACGAGGCCGGCGCGGGCCGACCGCGGTCACGCCGCGGCCGTCACCTCACCGTCGCGAAGCTCGGGTGCGGCGGCTGGTTGTACGCCGTGTTCTGCCACGCGACGGCCAGCCGGTACTGGCGGTCCTCCATGAGGGACGGGTGGGCGATGGCGGTCGGGATGTCGGTGGAGTAGATCCGCAGCGCGCTGGAGTCGGTCGTGCGCCAGATCACCTCTTCGCGCCAGTCACCGAGGATGTCCGCCTGCAGCGCCGGCGTCGACTTGGTGCCGTTGTTGGACGCGACGCCCTCGCCGGTCAGCAGACGGGTGTCGCCGTCGGCGCCGTACTCGTCGACGTGCGTGCCGTCGAGCAGCTCGCGCTGGCCGTCGCCGTCCCACCAGATGACGAAGTTGGCGGAGCCGGGCTTGCGGCCCACCTCGGACCCGTCCGTCGCGCTGCGCAGGCCCGAGACCTTGGACGACCAGACCTCGGCGCCGGGGTGGTCCGCGGTGACGTCCGCGGCCACGCCGCGCCCGTTGTCCGTGCCCGCGGGGGGCGCGCTGGACAGGATGCGGCCGGTCGCGGCGTCGGCCACCCAGTGCGCCGGGTCGCTGCCCGACTCGGACGGCTTGAAGACCTCCTGCCCCGGGTTCGACGGCACGAGGTCGCTCACGTGGTACGCGTCGCCGTGGTGGGTGCCGTTCTGCCACAGCCCGTGGCCGTCGTCGTCGATCGCCATCGAGCCGTAGAGGATCTCGTCGCGCCCGTCGGCGTCCACGTCGGCGATCGACAGCTGGTGGTTGCCGCGGCCCGTCCACTCCGGCCCGTTGGTGGACGAGCCCGAGTCGAACGTCCAGCGCCGGGTCAGCGCGCCGTCGCGGAAGTCCCACGCCGACACGGCGGTCTTGGCGTAGTAGCCACGGCCCATGACGATGCTCGGCCGGGACCCGTCGAGGTACGCGGTGCCGGCGAGGAAGCGGTCCACGCGGTTGCCGTACGAGTCGCCCCAGTCGCTCACCTTCCCGCGGGCCGGGCGGAAGTCGACCGTGTCGAGCTCGGCGCCGTCGGCGCCGCGGAACACCGTCAGGTACTCGGGACCGCTGAGCACGTACCCGCTGGAGCTGCGGTGGTCGGCGTCGCCGTCGCCGATCACCTGCCCGGTGCCGGACACCGTGCCGTCGCCGGTCTTCACCGCGACCTCGGCGGCGCCGTCGCCGTCGTAGTCGTAGACCTGGAACTGCGTGTAGTGCGCGCCGGCGCGGATGTTGCGACCCAGGTCGACGCGCCACAGGCGCTCGCCGTCGAGCTCGTAGGCGTCGAGGTAGACGTTCCCGGTGACGCCGGACTGCGAGTTGTCCTTGGCGTTGCTCGGGTCCCACTTGAGGACGATCTCGTACTGGCCGTCGCCGTCGAGGTCGCCCACGGACGCGTCGTTGGCGGAATAGGTGGAGCCGTCGCCCGCGGGCGGGACGTCGAGGGGGACGTCGAGCGAGCCGGCCTGGGCGCCCGCGACCGGCCGCAGGGTCAGCGAGTCGGCCGTGACCGGACCGTCGGCCCGTGCGGCCGCGGCGCGAGTGGCCCCGTCGCCGACGCGCACCACCGCGTACCGGGCGTCGGCGGGCGCTCCCCGGTCGAGGTACGACGTGGCCCCGGTGACCGGCGGGCCGGGCACTCGGACGCCGTCGCGGTAGACGTGGAACGCGGCGTCGTCGCCGTCGGCGGCGAGCAGCCGCCAGCCCACCCGGTTTCCTTCGGGCGTGGGCGTGCTGATGACGGCGCGGCCCGCGGCGGCGCCGGTGGCGTCGACGGCCGCGGGGGGCAGGTCGGGCGCTGAGGCCGGCTCGACCGCGAGGGCGAGCGCCGGGGTGGCGAGGGCGAGGGCGCACAACGCCCCCACCGTGGTCGAGCGCGTGGTCGTGCGGAATGCCGGCAGCATCGTTGCTCCGATCCGTTGAGACGATTCACATCGGTCGGGAGGAGCCTGCCAGAAACCGGTTGCCCGCGCCATCCGCCATCCCGAGCCGTGGGACGGCGCAGAGGTCAGGGCTTGGGGACGCTCGTCACCGTGGTGAGCAGGAAGACCGAGTCGTCCAGGGCGAGGACGGCGTGCCGCTCGTGGGTCAGCGCCCGCAGCTGCCCGGCCGGGACCTCCTCGTTCCCCTCGAGGGCCGTGACCCGCAGCCGCCCGTGGAGCACGAGCACCGACGCGGCGGGCGGCGAGTTGTGCTCGCCCAGCTCGACCCCCTCGACGAGCGCGAGCACCGTCTGGCGCAACGGGCCGTCGTGCAGGACGACCTCGGCGCTGCGGCCGTTCTCGGCGGCCCGGGCCTTGTCCAGGTGCGTGGTGGTGAGGGTGTCGAGGTCGGGCATCGGGGCTCCATCCGTCGGTCGGCACATGGAGGACCGCGTCGGCGGGGTCCTCCGGTTCTCACCGTACCCGGGGCGGGCACGCGCGGCGGGTCACCTGCCGCCGGTCCAGATCACCTCGGCGATCATGTCGCCGGACCCGTCGCCGCCGGCGTAGAGGCTCAGCAGGTGGTCGCCCGGCGGGCCTGCGAGGCGCAGCCGCCACCAGGCGTCGTCGAGCCGTTCCACGACGACCTCGACCTCGGCGGGCCGGACCTCGTCCGCCTCGACCTCGCCGACCACCAGCTCGGTGTACCCGGCGACGGGCACGTGCACGAACAGCTCGTCGGCGTCGCCGATCGACGGCGGGGCGTCGTCGAAGCCGTCGGCGCAGCCGGACTCCGCGCAGAAGGTGAACGGGTACAGCAGCAGCGAGGCGCCGGCGTGGCGCAGCTCGAAGGGCGGCGGCTGCTCCACCTGACCGTCCGCCGGCCACCGGCCGTGCGTCGCCGTCGTGGTGGGCGAGGGGACCGCGGTCGGCGGTGCACCGGACGGCCCGCCCGGCGCGCACGCGGCGAGGAGGCCGACGAGCGTTCCCGGGCCCAGGACCCGGACGAGAGTGCGGACGGCGTTGCTCATGCCCCGTTCGTGTCCCGAGGCCTCCTGGACTTGCAGCAGCGGTGGCGGGGTGCCGTCAGGCCGGTCCGACCATGCCCAGCCGTGCGAACGCCTTGGCGATCCCGTCGCCGGCAGGGCCGGGGATCACGAAGTCGGCCTCGGCGAGCACCGCGGACGGGGCGCCCTCGACGGCGACGGCCGTGCCGGCGTACGCGAGCATCTCGACGTCGTTGTAGCCGTCGCCGATGCCCACCACCTGCGCGACGGAGATCCCCAGGTGTTCGGCCACGGTCGCCATCCCGACCGCCTTGTGCACCCCGGCCAGGTGGATCTCGCCCGCGTTGTCACCTGTGTCCGCGTACGACGAGGGCAGGATGCCGACCTCCGGGCCGAGCTCGGCGCGCAGCGCCGCGATGGGCACGGGGGAGTCGAAGTAGCTGATCTTCGCGTACCGGACGGCCGCCAGGTCGCCGGGCATCTGCAGCACGTCGAGGATCTCCGGCGGCGCGGCCTCGCCGCGGCGCTCGAGGCGCGCGTCGACCCCGACGGGCCCGTAGAGGGCGTCCGGCGTCTCCAGCAGGTAGGCGATGTCGTGGGCGTCGAGCACGTGCCGCACCCGGGTGGCGAGGTCGTCGGGGAAACGCAGGTCCGTCAGGACCTCGCCGTCGAGGCGCACCCAGGCGCCCGCGGCGGCCACGACGCCGTCGAACCCTGCCTCCAGGATCGGGGCGGGCAGCATCGACTCGGGCCGTCCGGTGCACAGCAGCACCTTGTGGCCGGCGCGCCGTGCGTCCCTGACCGCCTCCGCGTGCGCGGTCGGCACCGTGCCGTGGTCGGCGTAGGTGCCGTCCACGTCCAGGAACGCCGCGCGCGCCCCGTCATTCATCGCAACCGACACGTGGGCAGCCTCCAGCTCTCGGCGTCGTCGTGGGCACCGTCGAGCCTAACCGTCACCGGCGGCGACCCCGTCGGTGGTCCGTGGTTGGCTCCCGGTGTGACGACGATCCGCGTGACGAAGACCACCGAGCGTGCCGAGACCTGGTCCCTGATCCACACGGAGCGGGCGGCGCTCGCGGACGAGCTCTCCGGGCTCGGCGACGCCGCCTGGCGCACGCCGTCTCTGTGCGAGGGGTGGACGGTCGAGGACGTGGTCGCGCACCTGACCGCCGGGGCGAGCCTGGGGCGCTGGGCGTGGCTGCGCAGCATCGCGGGGGCACGCCTCGACCCGGACCTGCACAACGCGCGCCGACTGGCCGAGCGCCGGGGCGCGACGCCGGCCGAGACGCTGGCACGCTTCCGCGGCGTCGCCACCAGCAGCGTCGCGCCCAGCGGGCACACGGCCGCCTGGCTGGGCGAGGTCGTGGTGCACGGACAGGACGTGCGCACCCCGCTGGGGCTCTCGAGGACACCCCCGGTGGCTGCCACGACCGCGGTGGCGCGCTTCTTCGCCACCCGTGACTTCACGGTCTCGGGTCGCTCCGTCGCACGCGGGCTGCGCCTGGAGGCGACCGACGGGCCGTTCGTGCACGGCGACGGCCCCGTGGTCCGCGGCAGCACCCTCGCGCTCGTCATGGTGCTGGCAGGTCGGGCGTCGTTCTGCGGCGAGCTCACCGGCGACGGTGCGGCGGTCGTGCGCGACCGCGTCTAGTCGGTCGCGGGGCGCGAGCCGGCGTAGAGGGCGGCGAACTCCCCGGACGGCGGGATCGGCGTGACCACGTCCACGAGAGCGCCGTCCGGCCCGGCCACGATGAAGTGCCGCTGGCCGAACTCCTCGTCGCGCAGGGGCAGCAGGAGCTCGTGCGTCCCCTCCGCGACGACCCGAGCGTGCACGGCGTCGACGTCGTCCACCTCGACCGTGACCAGCACGCCGGCGGCGCGCGTCCCGCGGGCGACCTCCGGGATCGTCGCGTGGCCGGCGTCGACGACGGCGAGCTCCGCCGTGCCGGAGCGCAGGCTGACGTACCAGTCGGAGGTGAACGTCGGGGCCATGCCCAGCAGGTCGGCGTAGAACCGGGCCGCGGTCGGCACGTCGGAGGCGGCGAGGACGGGGTAGAGGCTCGTGATCATCGGGGTCTCCCGGTCGCGGATACGTACGGCGTGTACGTATCTATACATTCATGATGTCGGTAACCTGTCAACCATGCCGAGAAGGACGAAAGCGCAGAGCGAGGCGACGGCGGCTGCGATCGTCGCCGCCGCGCGGGGCCTGTACGCCGAGCGCGGGTACGCCTCCGTCGCGGTCGAGGAGGTCGCGGCGGCCGGCGGGGTCACGCGCGGGGCCGTCTACCACCACTTCGGCAGCGGCGTCGGGCTGTTCGCCGCCGTGCACGCCGACGCCACGGCCGGGATCGCCGTCGCGATCGAGCGTGCGACCGACGGGGTGCGCGACCCCTGGCAGAGCCTCGAGGCGGGCTGCCGGGCGTTCCTCGCCGCCGCGGTCGCCGACGACGCGCGCCAGGTCGTGCTCGTCGATGGCCCGGCCGTGCTCGGCTGGGAGCGCTGGCGCGACGACGACGCGCGCAGCTCCGGCCGGCTGCTGGACCAGGTGCTCGAGGAGCTGGCCGCGGACGGCCTGGTCCGCGCGGCCGACGTCCCCGCGACCTCGGCCCTGCTGTCGGGCGCCATGAACGAGGCGGCGCTGTGGGTGGCCGCCGCGCCCGACCGCGACCGCGCGCTCGGCCAGGCGTGGGAGGCGCTGCGCCGGCTGCTGCGCGGGGTCCGCGCCTGAGGGCGGCTCAGCGGCGGGACGTCACGTGACCGCGCCGAGCTGCCAGGGCACGAACTCGTCGGAGCCCAGGTCGAGCTCCTCGGACACGGTCTGCTCGCCGGACGCGACGGCCAGGATCTTCTCGAACAGCTCGTCGCCCACCTCCTCGACGCTCAGGCCGGTCTCCACGATCCGCCCCGCGTCGAGGTCCATGTCCTCGCGCATGCGACGGTAGGTGTCGGAGTTGGTGGCCACCTTGATCGACGGCGCCGGCTTGCAGCCGAGCACCGAGCCGCGACCGGTGGTGAAGACGACGACGTTGGCGCCGCCGGCGACGATGCCGGTCACCGACACGGGGTCGTACCCGGGGGTGTCCATGAAGGTCATGCCGCGCTCGGTGACCGGCTCGGCGTACTCGTGCACGGCGACGAGGTCGGCCGTGCCCGCCTTGGCCACGGCGCCCAGCGACTTCTCGAGGATCGTCGTGAGGCCGCCGGCCTTGTTGCCGGGGGACGGGTTGTTGTCGAGGGTGCCGCCGCCCGCGGCCGCGTAGCCCTGCCACCAGTCGATGCGGTCGAGCAGGCGCCGGCCCACCGCCTCGGAGACGGCGCGGCGCAGCAGCAGGTGCTCGGCGCCGAACACCTCGGGCGTCTCGGCGAGGATGGACGTGCCGCCCTGCGCGACGAGGAGGTCGGACGCGTGCCCCAGGGCGGGGTTGGCGGTGATGCCGGAGAACCCGTCCGACCCGCCGCAGTTCAGCCCCAGCACGAGCTCGGAGGCCGGCGCCTCCTCGCGGCGCAGCGCGTCGATCTCGGGCAGCATCTCGGTGATGGCGGCGACGCCCGCGCGCACGGTGGCGCGGATGCCGCCCGTGTCCTGGATGGTCAGGGTGCGCACCGGCAGGCCCTCGCGCAGCTCCAGGCCGTCGAGCACGGACGCCGCGGGCAGCATCTCGCAGCCGAGCCCGACCACGAGCAGGCCCGCCATGTTCACGTGGCTCGCGTAGCCGCGCAGCGTGCGGAGCGTGACCTGCGCGCCCTCGGAGGTGGGCACGAGGCCGCAGCCGGTGTCGTGGGTGAGCGCGACGACGCCGTCCACGTGCGGGTAGGCGTCCAGCACCGGGCCGCGGAACTGGTCCGCGATCATCCGCGCCGTCGACGCCGAGCAGTTCACCGACGTGAGGATGCCGACGTAGTTGCGGGTGCCCCAGCGGCCGTCGGAGCGGCGATAGCCCTGGAACGTCCGCCGGCGCTCGGGCGCCGGCAGCGGGGTGCGGGCCGTGCCGAACTCGTACTCGCGGGCGCCGTCGTCCATGCCCAGGTTGTGCGTGTGCACGTGGTCGCCGGGCGCGACGTCGCGCTTGGCGCGGCCGATCGACTGCCCGTACTTGCGTACCTCGACCCCCGTGGCGACAGGGCGGACCGCGAGCTTGTGCCCGCGCGGCAGCGTGGAGCGCGTCGTCGCCTCCGACCCGTCGGGCAGCCGCACCGTGGTCCCGGACGGCACCTGGCGGGTCGTGACGGCCACGTCGTCGGCCGGCCGCAGCAGCAGCGCGACGTCGGCCAGGTCGACGACGCGGGGCAGCGGCGGCTCGGCCGGCGTCCCCGGGGCGGAGGGGGCCGTCGCGAGCGGCAGCAACGGGTGGTGCGGGGCGGTGCTCATCGGATCACGACCTCGGGATCTGTGCTTCGGGGGACTGTCGTACGAGGGGTGCGGCGGTCGGCGGCGGGCGCGACGGGCGCCGTCGACGAGCGGACCACGAGCTCCACGGGGAGGCGGCGGTGCGGTGCGTCGCCCCCAGGGGCGAGCAGGTCGACGGCCTCGCGGCCGGCGCGGGCCAGGGGCACGGCGACGGTGGTCAGCGCGGGGGTCACGAGCGACGCGGCGGCGACGTCGTCGAAGCCGACCACCGAGACGTCGTCGGGGATGGCGACGCCGCGGGCGTGCAGCCGCGCCAGGACACCGAGGGCGACGAGGTCGTTGAAGCACAGCACCGCGGTGGCGCCGGCGGCGAGGGCGAGGTCCGCCGCCTGCACGCCGCCGCCGTGGGTGGGCCGGAAGCTCCCGAGGTCGAGCAGGGCGTCGCCGGCGAGCGCGCTCGACGCCGCCCGGCGCTCGGCGTCCGACCACGAGCCGCGCGGGCCGCCGACGTACGCGACGGCGTCGTGCCCGAGGGCCCGCAGGTGGTCGAGCGCCTGGCGCACGCCGTCGGCGATGTCGAAGGAGACGGACGGCACTCCCGGGGCCTCGCGGTTGACGAGCGCCACGCGGCCACCGGAGGCCACGTCGCCGAGCGCGTCGGCGGACATGCGCGGCGAGCAGAGCACGAGGCCGTCCACGCGGTCGGCCAGGCGTGTGATGACGTCGGGCTCGACGGTCACGTCCTCGTCCGTGTCGGCGACCAGCACCTCGCGGCCGGTCTCCCGCGCCCGGGCCTGCACCCCCTTGGCGACGGCCGCGAAGAACGGGTTCGCCAGGTCCGGCACGACCAGGCCGACCGTGCCGGTGCTGCCGGTGGTGAGGGCGCGCGCGGCGGGGTGGGGGCGGTAGCCGAGCGACTGCGCCGCACGAGCCACCTGCTCGCGGTTCGTGGCGGAGACGTGCGGTGCGTCGCTCAGGGCGCGCGAGGCCGTGGCGAGCGAGACGCCCGCCGCGCGCGCGACGTCGCGGAGCGTGACCACGCGAACCTCCCGAGGGCCTGGAACCGGTTCCAACCGTTCCAGCGTAGCGTACCCCGTCAGGCGGGATCCCCCTCGAGCCACCGGAACCACTCGTCGGGGACGTCCTCGTCGAGGCGCCGGACGTCGGAGTCCCGCAGGACGCCGGCGCCGACGAGCCCGGCGGCGACGATCCGGGCGACCGCCGCCGCGCCCGGGGGGTTGAAGTGCGTGTCGTCCCGGCGCCCGTCCGGCGCGTGGAAGAAGTGGTGCAGCGTGCGCTCCGGGCCGAGCTCGTCCCACAGCGCCAGGGACTCGCGCTGGACGTCGACCAGCGGCACGGACTTCCGTGCGGCGAGCGCCCGGACGGCGTCGGGGTATTCGCCGTGGGCGGGGACCGCCCGGCCGGCGGCGTCGAACCGCCGGCGCTCGACCGACGTCGCGAGGACCGGCCGGGCGCCCGCGTCCCGTGCGATGCCGAGGAACCGGGCGAGGTGCTCGGTGTACGACGTCCAGGGCTCGGTGTGGCGCTCGGGGTCCTCGACCTTCGCGTCGTTGTGGCCGAACTGGATCAGCAGGACGTCGTCCGGTCGCAGGTCGCGAGCCAGGGCGTCGAGCCGGCCCTGCGCGACGAAGCTGCGGGTGCTGCGCCCGTTGCGCGCGTGGTTGGCGACGGCGACGGCGTCGTCGAGGTAGTACGGCAGGGCCATGCCCCAGCCGGTCTCCGGTGCGGCGGCCCGGCTCTTCGGGCCCGCCGTGGAGTCGCCGGCGATGTGCAGGGTGCGGGTCATGCGGTCCTCCGGTGGGCCACGGGGTGCGATCCGATGTGCTGCGCTGCGCGCTGGCAAGCGCTTGCCAGCACCCTAGCCGGGCTCGCGGCGCCGGATCGCGTGCATCCGTGCACGTCCAGGGCGTAGCGTCGGCGCGGAGCCACCAGCGCCGCCGCACCCGGAGGAGTCACCGATGCCCCGTCCGCCGTTCCCCGCCCCCGTGCTCGACCTGCTGCGCCGCCCGCAGCCGGCCGTGATCGGCGTCGTCCGCCCCGACGGGAGCCCCGTCACCGCGGCGACCTGGTACCTGCTCGAGGAGGACGGCGCGGGCGGCGGCCAGGTGCTGGTCAACCTCGACGCCACGCGCAAGCGGGTGGAGCACCTGCGGGCGAACCCGCACGTCAGCCTCACCGTGCTGGACGACAGCTGGTACACGCACGTGACCCTGCTCGGCCGCGTCACCGGCTGGCGCGACGACGTCGACCTCACGGACACCGACCGCATCGCGCGGCACTACACGGGCAACCCGTACGCGGTGCGCGACCGGGCCCGCGTCACGGCGGTGGTCGACGTCGACCGCTGGACGGCGTGGGGCGGGCTGCGCAGCTCGATGGACGACGCCCGCTGAGGGAGGCGGCCATGCGCATCGGCGCCCCCCGCGCGGCCGGCGCGGACCCGCGGCTCGTCGCCGTCACCCCGGACGCCGCGCGGCGCCTGGCCGGGCTGGGCCACGACGTCGTCGTCGAGCCGGGGGTCGGGGACGGCGCCCGGCTGCCCGCGCACGAGTACGTCGCCGCCGGAGCACGGGTCGCGGACCGGGCGGACGTGTGGGGCGCCGACGTCGTCGTGACGCTGGACCCGCCCGGGCCCGCCGAGCTCGACCTGCTGCGCCCGGGCGCGACGCTGGTCGCGCAGCTCGCCCCGGCGACGCGCCCCGAGCTGCTGGCGGCGCTCGCCGCGCGGGGCGTGACCGCGCTCGCCCTCGACGCGGTGCCGCGGATCTCGCGCGCGCAGTCCCTGGACGTGCTCTCGGCGCTGTCGAACGTCGCCGGCTACCGCGCGGTCGTCGAGGCGGCCGAGGAGTTCGGCGGCATGTTCACCGGCCAGGTGACCGCGGCCGGGAGCACGCCGCCCGCCCGGGTCTTCGTCATCGGCGCCGGCGTGGCCGGGCTGGCCGCCGTCGGCACGGCGGTGAGCCTCGGCGCCGAGGTGCACGCGTTCGACGTGCGCCCCGAGGCGGCCGAGCAGATCGAGTCGCTCGGCGCGCGGGTCGTCCGGGCCGCGGACGCCGTCCAGCAGGTCAGCGCCGACGGGTACGCCAGCGCGCAGAGCGCCGACCAGGAGGCCGCGGCGCTGCGCGCCTACGCGGAGCAGACCGCACAGGCGGACGTCGTGATCACCACCGCCCTCGTGCGCGGCACCGCGCCCGTCACGATCACGCGCACCATGCTGGACGCGATGCGGCCCGGCTCCGTGGTCGTCGACCTGGCCGCGCCGGGCGGCGGCAACTGCGAGGCCACCGTGCCGGGACAGCGCGTGGTGACCGACCGCGGCGTGGTCGTGCTCGGCTACACCGACCTGGCGGCGCGCCTGCCGCAGCACAGCTCGCGGCTGCTCGGCACGGTGGTCGTCAACCTGCTCACCCTGCTCACGCCGGCCGAGGACGGGCGGCTGGCGCTCGACCTCGACGACCCCGTGGTCCGCGGCATGACCGTGGCCCACGCGGGCGAGGTGACCTGGCCGCCGCCGCCCGTCCCCGTCTCCGCGGCGCCGCCCCCGGCCGCCCCGGAGCGCGTCGCGACGCCGGCGGCCGACCCCGGGGCCGAACGCCGGCGACGGGGGATGCGGCGCACGGTGCTCGGCGCGCTCGGCGTGGTGGCCGGCGGGCTCCTGGTCGCCGCGTCCCCGCCCGACGCCGTCGGGCACCTGACGGTGTTCGCCCTCGCGGTGGTGGTGGGCTTCTACGTGATCTCGAACGTCACGCACGCCCTGCACACGCCGCTCATGGCCCAGACCAACGCCATCAGCGGCATCATCATGGTCGGCGCGCTGCTGCAGATCGGTGACTCGTCACCGGTGGTCACGGCGATCGCCGTCGTGGCGGCGGCGCTCGCGGGCGTCAACGTCTTCGGCGGGTTCCTGGTGACCCGTCGCATGCTCGGCATGTTCCGGCGGGGCGCGTCATGACGGTGACCTCGGTGGCGCAGGCCGCGTACCTGGTCGCGGCCCTGCTGTTCGTGCTCTCCCTGGCGGGTCTCTCCGCCCAGGAGTCCGCCCGGCGCGGCACGGTGCTGGGCATGCTCGGCATGGGGCTGGCGGTGGTGGCCACCATCGCGCTGGCCCTCGACCGGTCCGAGCGGCCGTGGCCGGTGACCGCGGGGCTGATCCTGCTGGTGCTGGTGGTGGGCGCGACGGTGGGCTCGTGGCGGGCCCGGCGGGTCGAGATGACGCAGATGCCGGAGCTCATCGCCCTGCTGCACTCGTTCGTGGGGCTCGCCGCGGTGCTGGTGGGCTACGGCGCGTACCTGGCGGCGCCCGCCGGAGGTGGCGACACCGTGCAACGCGTCGAGGTGTTCCTCGGCGTGCTGATCGGGGCCGTGACCTTCACCGGGTCGGTCGTCGCGTTCGGCAAGCTGTCCGGACGGCTGCCGTCCGCGCCGCTGACGCTGCCCGGCCGCCACCTGCTCAACCTCCTGGCGCTGGTCGCGTGCGCCGCCCTGCTCGCCTGGTTCCTCGCGGGTGGCGGCGTGGTGCCGCTGCTGCTCATGACGCTCGTCGCGTTCGCCCTGGGCTGGCACCTGGTCGCCGCGATCGGCGGCGGGGACATGCCCGTCGTCGTGTCGATGCTCAACTCGTACTCCGGCTGGGCCGCGGCCGCGGCCGGCTTCACGCTCGGCAACGACCTGCTCATCGTCACCGGTGCGCTCGTGGGCGCCTCGGGTGCGATCCTCAGCTACCTCATGTGCCGGGCGATGAACCGGTCGTTCTGGTCGGTGGTGCTCGGCGGCTTCGGCACCGGGAGCGCCGCCGGGCCCGGGCCGGACGGCGGTGCCACCGGTGCGGGTCAGCCCGGAGAGGTGCGCGAGACCTCGCCCGACGAGGTGGCCGCGCTGCTCACCGCCGCCCGCTCGGTCGTCGTCGTGCCCGGGTACGGGATGGCGGTGGCCAAGGCGCAGCACCCGGTGGCGGACCTCGCCGAGAGGTTGCAGGCGCTCGGCGTCACCGTCCGGTTCGGCGTGCACCCGGTGGCGGGACGGCTCCCGGGCCACATGAACGTGCTGCTGGCGGAGGCGCGCGTGCCCTACGACGTGGTGCTGGGCATGGAGGAGGTCAACCCCGACCTGCCGGGCACCGACGTCGTGCTCGTGATCGGCGCGAACGACACGGTGAACCCGGCCGCCCAGGACGACCCGGCATCGCCCATCGCGGGCATGCCGGTGATCGAGGCGTGGAAGGCGCGCGACGTCGTGGTCTTCAAGCGCTCGCTGGCCACCGGGTACGCGGGCGTGCAGAACCCGCTGTTCTTCCGGGAGAACACGCGGATGCTCTTCGGCGACGCCAGGGAGCAGGTGGACAAGATCGTCCAGGCTCTCTGACGCCGCCGAGATGCAGGCCGGGTCAGGTGCTCAGATCCGCGAGTCCGCCTGCGACTCGTAGACCGCGGCGTCCAGGACGCCGTCGGCGTGGAGGTACGGCGTCTCCGGGATGGCGGTGCCCGCGGCGTCGATGGTGCTCGCGTCGGCGGGCACGCCGTCGAGGCTGGGCATGAGGCTCGCCAGCTCCGCGCGCCACTTGGTGAACCGCCACGGGAAGCACCGCTCGAGCAGGTCGACCATCGCGGAGGCGGCGGTGGAGGCGCCCGGCGAGGCGCCGAGGAGGCCGGCGATGGAGCCCTCCGCGCCCGTGACGATCTCGGTGCCGAACTGCAGCACGCCCTTGCCGTCGGCGTCGCGCTTGATGACCTGTACGCGCTGGCCGGCCGTCAGCTTCTCCCAGTCCTTCGGGTGAGCGGTCGGCATGAACTGCTGGAGCGCCTGGAACTTGGTCTCCGGCGCGGCCATGAGCTGCCCGACGAGGTACTGCGTGAGGTCGAGGTTCTTCAGGCCGGCACCGAGCATCGACGTGACGTTGTTTGCCCGCAGGGAGGTGATCAGGCCCAGGTACTTGCCCTTCTTGAGGTACTTGGGGCTGAAGCCCGCGTACGGGCCGAACATGAGGTACGTCTTGCCGTCGACCACGCGGGTGTCCAGGTGCGGCACGGACATCGGCGGGGCGCCGACGTCGGCCTTGCCGTACACCTTGGCGTGGTGCTGGGCGACGAGCTCCGGGTTGTCGGTGCGCAGGAACTCGCCCGAGATGGGGAAGCCGCCGAAGCCCTTGATCTCGGGGATGCCCGCCGACTGGAGCAGGGGGAGCGCGCCGCCTCCGGCGCCCACGAAGACGAACTTCGCGGTGACGGTGCTGGTGCGGGTCCGCGCGTTCCAGGAGCGGTCCTTGACGCGCAGGCGCCACCGCCCGTCCTTCGTGCGCTTCAGGCTCTTGACCTCGTGCTGCAGCTTGAGCTCGGCGCCGTGCGCGACGAGGCCGTCGACCAGCTGGCGGGTGAGGTTGCCGAAGTCGACGTCGGTGCCCGAGGTCGCACGGGTGGCGGCGATCGGCTCGTCGGCGTCGCGCTCGGACGTCAGCAGGGGCGCCCAGCGGCCGACGGTGGCCCGGTCGGTGCTGTACTCGAGGTCGCGGAACAGGGGGTGCACGCGCAGCGTCTCGTAGCGGCGGCGCAGGTAGTCGACGTTCTTCTCGCCGCGCACGAACGTCATGTGCGGGGTGCGGCTGAGGAACGAGTCGTCCTTGAGGCGCCCCGTGGCGAGGAGGTGCTGCCACAGCTCGCGCGAGATCTCGAACTGCTCGTTGATCGCCACCGCCTTGGAGATGTCGATCGAGCCGTCCTTGCGCTCGGGCGTGTAGTTGAGCTCGCAGAGCGCGGCGTGCCCGGTGCCCGCGTTGTTCCACGGGTTGGAGGACTCCTGCGCCACGTCGTCGAGCCGCTCGTAGATGCGGATCGACCACGACGGCTCGAGCTGCTGGAGCAGCGTGCCGAGCGTGGCGCTCATGATTCCGCCGCCGATCAGGACGACGTCGACGTCGGCCCCTGTGGGGGCCCCAGCAGTCGTAGCAGTCGAAGTCACCGGGCCACCATACGCCGCGCGTGAAAACTGTCACAAAGAATGAGAGCAACCTCACACGGCGCTGTGACCTGCAGTGACGCAGGTCACAGCGCCGGCGGGGCAGCCGCGCAGGTCAGCGGCTCGGGGCCGTCGACGACGGCCAGGGACCGAGCTCCGGCAGGGCCACCGTGACCCCGTCGCCGAGCGCCGAGACGGGGCCGGACGGGTCGCGGCCGGCGAGCCAGGCGGCGACGTCGCGGGGCTCGCCCACGAGCTCGAGCGCCGCGCCGTCCCTGTCGCGGCCGTCGGGCAGGCGCACGGCGAGGAAGTCGCGCAGGTGGGCGCAGAAATCGTCGTCCCACGTCTCGATCCCGAGGGTCGCTCCGCCGAGGCCCGCCGTGGCGTCGACGGCGTGGATGCGGGCCTCGCGCCACCACGCGAGCAGCGCGTCGAGGAGGACGCCGTCGCGGTAGGCGACCGGGGCGGACCAGAGCGGGTCTCCGGGCTCCGGCCAGGCGGCGGCGAGCCGGGCACGGGACGCCTCCAGGGCGGCCACGTGCTCGGACGTCGTGCGGCCCGCGCCCGCCTCGATGGCGGCGTCCCGGCCGGCCTGACCGCCGTCGTACGGCGCGACCTTCTCGCCCCCGGCGGCGAACTCCGCCTGGCGGGAGAGCGCCGCCCCGACGTTCGCCACGTGCGACAGCACGTGCCCGCGGGTCCAGCCCTCCAGCGGCGACGGCTCGGCGCCGGCGTCGTCGGGCAGCGCACGCACGACGTCGACGAGGGCGGCGAGCGCCGCGTCCGCGTCGGCGAGGACCCGCCCGACGTCGGTGGTGTCGGTGGGGTTCACGGCCACAGCAGCTCCTTGGTCCAGGCGGTGTCGTGCTCGGTGTCGTGCTCGGTGTCGTGGCGGGTCGCGCTGTCGGGGGCCCGGTACCGCAGGCGCGCGTGGCCACGGTCGTCGCTCGCCTGCCAGAACTCGACCTCGGCCGGGGAGAGCACCCAGGCCGTCCAGCCGGGGGCGATCGTGCCAGGGTGCTCGCGGGTCTGCGTGAGCCGGTCGGCGAAGGCGGACCAGTACTGCCGGGTCGACTCCAGCGGGGAGCTCTGGTTCCCCACCAGGCCGGCGGCCCGCGACCCCTCCGGGCGGGCCAGGAAGTCCGCCGCGCCGGCCTCGGGGCCGGCCGACGTGACGCGGCCGGTGACCCGCACCTGCCGCCCGAGCTCGCGCCAGAAGAGGGTGAGGGCCGCGTGCGGGTTCTCCGCGAGGTCGCGTCCCTTGGGGCTGGTCGCCTGGCCGGCGAACCACCATCCCTCCGCGGTGACGTCCTTGATCACGAGGGTGCGGGCGTGCACCCGGCCCCGGGAGTCCGCGGTCGAGAGGGTCGCCGCGTGCGGGGCGGCGACGCCGGCCGACGCCGCGTCGTCGAACCACCGCGCGAAGAGGGCCTGCGGCGTGGCGGGGGCGGTCGAGAGGTCGTCCAGGTCGACGCCGAACGGCGGCAGCCCGGGCGGGAACGTGGGCAGGGCGCGCAGTCGCTCGCGGAAGGTGGGGGCAGGGGTCGTCATCGGGCTCCTTCGGTGGGGGCGGGGGTGCGGAGCAGGGCGACGAAGCCGCGCACCGCGGCGCTCATCGCGTCGGGGTCGCCGGTCGCACGGGCGAGCACGTAGCCGCCCTGCACGACGGCGACGGCGGCGTGGGCCCGGTCCCGGGCGACGGCGTCGGGCAGGCCCGCCTCGCGCAGGGTCGCCGCGACCGCGTCGAGCAGACGGACGAAGTATGCGGTGACGACGTCGTGCAGCCCGTCGTCGTCCATGACCGCCTGGTCGCTGGTGAGGCGGCCGACCTTGCAGCCGGCGAGGGCGTCGCGCGGCCGCTCGAGGTAGGCGACGACACGGGCGACGGGGTCCTCGGTGCCGGCGTCGCCCGGGTCGAGGTCGCGGCGTGCCGCGGCGAGCGCGTCGTCGACCGTGGCGCCGACCGCGGCGACGGCGAGGTCATGCTTGGTGGGGAAGTGGTGGTAGAGGCTGCCCTGCCCGACCCCGCTGGCGTCCAGCACCTGCCGCGGGCTGGTGGCCCCGACGCCCTGGGCGGCGAACATCTGCTGCGCGGCCGCGACGAGTCGTTCGCGGGCGCCGGTGGTGGCGTTCATGCCGTCACCATACCTACCTCTAGGTATGTTCGCTAGACCCGGCGGGACGTTCGCCGGTCCCGCGGCGCGACCGACGTGGCCCGCGTGGGGAGGCTCGCCGGGAGACGGCCCGCAGGACGCCGGCGCCCGCGCCCGCGCCGAGCGCGGCGCCCGCGGCGTACCAGGCGAGGTCGGCCGCGGAGAACGTCGTGCCGAGGACGAGGTCGGCCGACCGCCAGTGCGTGGTCAGCGCCCCGACGACGGGCGTGAGCTGCAGCAGCTCGACGCACGGGCAGATGCCGAACCCGACGAGCCCGGCCACCACGGGCCGCGTCCGCGGGCGCACCAGGAGGACGAGGACGACGACCAGCGTCGCGGACAGCACGGCACCGACCGGCTCGCCCGCCGGGTCGGGCAGGCGCCGGGAGGCCAGCAGCCCGACCCGCGCGACGACGACCGCCAGGACGAGCAGCGCGAGGCGAGGCACCATCCGGCGAGCGTAGGTGCGATCAGAAGTAGTCGCGCACGTGCACCTGGCGGCCGCCCCACAGGGCGTCCCAGACGGCGTCGTGCGCTGGGGGGCCGGTCAGGTCGCCCGCGAGCCGGAGGTTCGCGGCCGACTGCGCCCCGGCGTAGGACTGCGCCAGCCCGGCCGAGGTGAACGTCGCACGGTCGCCTGCCGTGGCGCCGGGGTCGGGGACGACGTGCACCGTGCCGCCGTCGGCCTCGAGCGTCCACGCGCCCTCCAGGTCCGGCGTGCGAGGGTCGACCACCGCGAACGGCACGCGCGCGGACACCGGGGCCACGCGGGCCGCGCCCAGCGCGCCCGGCACGTCGAGCAGCCGCAGCATGTACGGCCGCGGCGCGGAGGTGGCGGCGTGGTCGGGCAGCACGAGCCGCGACACGTCCAGGCCGGACCAGCCGCCCGAGCTGCAGACCTGGACCCCGCCGGCGACCGACGCGAAGGAGCCGAGCACCCGCCACAGCACCCGCGCCGCGTCGGGGGTGAGGGCGACCAGGTCGTCGACCTCGATGGTGTTGGTCCGGTCGTAGCCGGGCCCGCGCGACCAGCTCGCGAAGCCGAGCACCTCCTCGTCGGCGCCGCTGCCGCGCACCGCGAGGCTGACGCCCGTGTAGTCGGCGTCGTCGCCGACCATCCCGTCGGCGTCCATCGTGAAGGGCGCCTCGGCCCTCGACAGGGGGCCGTTCTGCGCGGACGCCCAGGCCTCGTACACGCGCCGGACCGCCGGTACGTCGGTCGCCGTGGCGCGGCGGGCGCGCACGCCGTCGACGGGAGGACGCACGGCGGCGAGCGCGGACATCGGGATCCGCACGTCCTCGAACGCCCCGACCACCTCGTAGCCCAGCCCGCGGTAGATGCCGGCCGACGAGGGGTAGAGGGTCGAGACGACGTCGCCCAGGGCGCGGGCCTCCGCGAGCGCTGCCTCCATCAGCGGCCGCAGGAGGCCGGAGCCCCGACGCTCGGCCGCGACGGTGACGCCGGCGAACCCCGCCGTCGGTACCCGGGCGCCGTGGAACCACGACGTGAACGACCGCACGCCCAGGCCCGCGACCACCTCGCCGTCGTCCGTCGCCACCCAGGGCCGGATGTTCGGCAACGGCCACGCGTCCGGATCCGGGTCGGGCAACGGCTGGGGCGAGACGCCGAACGCCTCGGCGCCGAGACGGCGCGAGGCGGGGACGTCGGCGAAGGCGGTGCGGCGGAACTCGATGCTGCTCTGGGGGGTCACGCCGGTGACGCTAGCGCGGCCCGCCCGGCGCGTCACCGGCTTTGCGCCGTACCGTGATCCGGTGAGCCCGTCGCCCGTGCCCGACACCGCGCAGGCCCGGCTGCGCCGCCGCGTCCTCGTGGTCGCGATCCTCGCCTCGTTCGTGTCGTTCCTCGACGGCACCGTGGTGAACGTGGCGCTGCCGGCGATCGGGGACGAGCTCGGCGGGACCGGAGAGGCCCGCCTCGGGCTGCAGCAGTGGGTGGTGGACGGCTACCTCGTGACGCTGGGCTCGCTCATCCTGCTCGCCGGCTCGCTGTCCGACCTGTACGGGCGGAGGCGGGTGCTCGTCGCCGGGCTGGTCGGGTTCGCGGCGGCGTCGGTGCTGTGCGCCCTCGCCCCGACCGGGCCGGTGCTGGTGGGGGCCCGGCTGCTGCAGGGCGTGGCCGGCGCGCTGCTGGTGCCCAGCTCGTTGGCGCTGATCATCTCGACGTTCGAGGGCGAGGAGCAGGGCCGCGCGATCGGTCGCTGGACGGCCTGGACGGGCACGGCGATGATCGTCGGCCCGTTCGTCGGCGGCGGGCTGGTGGACCTGCTGTCGTGGCGGTGGGTGTTCTGGATCAACCTGCCGGTCGTCGTCGTGACGCTCCTGCTGCTGCGGCCCGTGCCCGAGGTGCGGCCGGACGCCGGCCGGCGGCTCGACGTGCCCGGTGCCGTGCTCGCCGCCACCGGCCTCGCGGCCGCCGTCTTCGGGCTGATCGAGCGGACCTGGGCCGCGGTGGCCGTCGGAGGGGTCCTGCTGGTCGCGTTCCTGGCGTACGAGCGGCGGGCGCGCGACCCGATGATGCCGCCCCGCCTGTTCGCCGCACGCAACTTCGCGTGGGGCAACGCCGCGACGTTCGCCGTCTACGGCGCGCTCTCGCTCGGCGGCTTCGTCCTGGGGCTGTTCCTGCAGCAGGTGGCGGGCTGGTCGGCGACGGCCGCGGGGGTGGCGCAGCTCCCCACGACGCTCGCGATGCTGGCCCTGTCCACGCGGTTCGGCACGCTGGCCGCCCGGTACGGCGCGCGCTGGTTCATGACGACCGGGCCCGTCGTCGCCGGCGGCGGCTACCTGCTGCTCCTCACGATGGATGCCGACCCGGACTACGTCACGCAGGTGCTGCCCGGGCTCCTGGTGTTCGGCCTCGGCCTGTCCATCACCGTCGCGCCGCTGACGGCGGCGATCCTGGGCGCGGCGCCGGCCGCGGACGCGGGCATCGCCTCGGCCGTGAACAACGCCGTCTCTCGTGTGGCCGGGCTGCTGACCGTCGCGTTCGCGGGCGTCATCCTCGGCGGGGTCCTCGACGTGGCGTCGTTCCACCGTGCGCTGCTGGTCACCGCCGGGCTGCTGGTGCTGGGCGGCCTGGTGAGCATGGTCGGCATCCGGGACGTGCGCCGGCCCGTGCCGCCCGAGCAGGACCTCACAGGGGCAGCTTGAAGCCCTCGTGCGACTGCGCGTAGCCGAGCGACCGGTAGAAGCGGTGCGCGTCCGGGCGCTGCTTGTCCGAGGTGAGCTGGGCGAGGACGCAGCCGCGCTCGCGGCCGCGGGAGTGCGCGTGATCCATGAGCGCCCGGCCCAGGCCCTGCCCGCGGAGCCGCGCGTCGACGCGCACGGCCTCGACGAGCAGCCGGGTCGCCCCGTTGCGGGAGATGCCGGGCACGAACGTCAGCTGCATGACGCCGACCACCTCGCCGCCCAGCTCCGCGACGACGAGCTCGTCGTTGGGGCTGGCCTCGATCGCCTCGAAGCCGGCGACGTGCGCGGGGCCGAACGACCCGGTGCGCGCTGCGGCGACGGCGTCGTCGGCGATGAGCTCCACGAGGCGCGGCAGGTCGGCGCGGGTGGCGGGGCGGAACGTGACGGCGGAGGCGGGGGAGTCGGGCACGCCCGGACGGTAGCAGGCGCCGGTCAGCGCACCCGGTCGGCGCCGCCTGATGCCACGTAGGCCGCCACGACGGACGTCGGCTTGCGGGCCGCCTGGTCCCGGAGGCATCCGCTGAACACGTCGCGGAAGTCCAGCCGCGGCCACCGTGCGTCGAGGTCGTCGCGGAACGCCGCGGACCAGTGGTCGAGCCCGCGGCCGCTGACGTCCGCCCCCGTCGCCCTCGCGAGCAGGTGCCCCTCGGGACGTTCGCCCGCCGGCACCTCGTCGTCGTCGAGCATGTGGTCGACGACCGCGCGCGCCGTCCGGTCCCGACGGCCGGCCGGCCAGCCCGCCCCCGCGGCGACGGCCCACGCCACGTTTCCGCCCGCGACCTCGAACGGCTCGGCATGAGCGTCGAATCCGGGCGTGAGCCCGGTGTCGTGCAGGAGGCCGGCGACGGCCAGCACCTCGTCGTCGACCGGGAGGTCGAGCCGGCGCCCGAGGTCGGCGGCGAGCAGGGTGGACCGGACGGCGTGGTGCACGAGCGCGGAGGGGGAGCAGCGCACGAGCACGTCAAACGCCGCCCGGACGGCCGTGGATCGGGGCAACCCGTCGGGGATCACGTCGGTCATGCTGGAGGACGCTAGCGTGCCGTCGCCGCCGACCGTTCTGCCGCGGGCAGAAGGCGGTGCGACGGCCCCTCGGGTGCGCCAGGGTGGGAGGCATGAAGCTCCTGGTGCTCGGTGGTTCGGTGTTCCTGTCGAGGGCGGTCGCGGCGGAGGCGGTGGCCCGCGGGCACGAGGTGGTGGCTGCCAACCGCGGCCGGTCGGGGCCGGTGCCCGACGGCGTGCGGCACGTCGTCGCCGACCGGGCCGAGGCCCTCCCGGCCGCGCTCATGGACGAGGCGTTCGACGCCGTCGTCGACGTGTCGCGCACCCCGTCGCACGTGCGCCGCGCGGTGGCGGCGCTGCCGGACGCGCACTGGGTGTTCGTGTCGACGATCAACGTCTACGCGGACGACTCCGACCCGGGCGGCCCGGGCGCCGGCCGGCTGCGCGACCCGGAGCCCGACGACGTGGACGCGGCCGGGAGCCCGGAGGCCTACGGGGCCATGAAGGTCGCGTGCGAGAGCCTCGTGCGCGAGGGCGCGGCGACGTCGGCGGTGGTGCGCCCGGGGCTGATCGTGGGCCCCGAGGACCCGAGCGGCCGGTTCGCCTACTGGCCGGCGCGGTTGCAACGCGTGCTCGACGGCGCCCGGGACGTGCTCGCGCCGAACGACCCCGCCGACCCGGTGTCCGTCCTCGACGTCCGCGACCTCGCCGCCTGGGTCGTCGACCTGGCGGAGCGTCGCACGGAGGGCGTCTTCGACGCCGTGGGGCCCGTGACGCCGATCGGTGCGCTGCTCGCGGCGGTGGCCCGGGGCGTCGGCGCCGAGCCGCGCTGGGTCTGGGCTGCCAGCGACCGTCTCGAGGCCGCCGACGTGCGCCCGTGGTCGGGGGAACGGTCCCTGCCGCTCTGGCTGCCCCGGCCGGAGTACGACGGGCTCCCCGCGCACGACGCCGGCCCGGCGATCGCCGCGGGGCTGTCACCCCGCCCGTTCGAGGACACCGCCCGCGACACCCTCGCGTGGCTGCGCGAGACGCCGGGCGCCGTCGTCACCGGGCTCACCGCCGCCGAGGAGGCCGACATCCTCGCCGGCCTGCGGGCGGACGCCGACCGGGCCGGTGCTGACGCCGGAGTCTAGTTCGTCACTTTCGGCCCCGACCGGGACCCGGGCACCGGGCGGCAGGCTTACGGTCGAAGGGTCAGCGCCCCTTCCCCCACGAGGGCGACGGGGCGGCCGTTCCGTCCCGCCCGGGCCGTCGTCGCGCGTTCGCGTCCCCCGCCCGCCGGGGCGTGGTGCGAAGGAGAAGGACATGGCGACAGGCGGCAGCATCGAGGGCAGGGTCGCGCTCGTGACGGGCGGCGGGTCGGGCATCGGCGAGGCGGTGAGCAAGGAGCTCGCAGCCCACGGCGCGAAGGTCGTGGTGACGGACATCCGGCTCGACGCCGCCCAGCGGGTGGCCGACGAGATCAAGGCCGCCGGCGGTGAGGCCGCCGCGTTCGAGCAGGACACGGCGGTCAAGGAGGACTCCGTCAAGGCCGTCGAGTTCGCGAAGGCCACCTTCGGCGGGCTGAACTACGCGGTGAACAACGCGGGCATCGGCGGCAAGCAGGCGCCGGCGGGGGAGACCGACCTCGACGACTGGGACCGCGTCATCGACATCAACCTCAACGGCGTGCTCTACGGGATGCGGGCGCAGATCCCGGCGATGCTCGAGCGGGGCGCCGCCGAGAGCGCGATCGTCAACATGGCGTCGATCCACGGCACCGTCGCGGCCCTCGGGAACGGCGCCTACACGGCCGCGAAGCACGGCGTCGTGGGGCTCACGAAGAACGCCGCCGCCGAGTACGGCCCGCAGGGCCTGCGCGTCAACGCCGTCGGCCCGGCCTACATCAAGACGCCGCTGGTCGAGTCGAGCCTGCCGCCCGAGGCGCGCGAGGCGCTCGTCGCCAAGCACCCGCTCGGCCGGCTGGGCGAGCCCGAGGAGGTCGCCCAGGTGGTGCGGTTCCTCCTGTCCGACGACGCGTCCTTCGTCACCGGCGCGTACTGGCTCGTGGACGGCGGCTACACGGCCGTCTGACCCGGCCTGCCGCCCAGCGTCGAACAGGCGGTGGACACCGCAAGGCGCCGAGAATCGGCGTGATGACGGTGCCGACCGCCTGTTCGGCTCCCGGGCCGGTCGCTCCTCAGGAGGCGGCGGCGAGGCCGGCCGCGAGCTCGTCGACGAGGTCGAAGCCCTCCTGCAGGCCGCCCTCCATGCCGGACTCCACGATCGCGTCGCGCACCTCCCGGCTGGGCGCCCGGGTG
The DNA here is from genome assembly GCA_023241745.1 of Isoptericola peretonis. Taxonomy (GTDB): domain Bacteria; phylum Actinomycetota; class Actinomycetes; order Actinomycetales; family Cellulomonadaceae; genus Isoptericola; species Isoptericola peretonis. The sequence goes on from JALQCY010000002.1 coordinate 125,045, forward strand.
ACGAGCGTGAGCGTGGTGGCGCCGTCCTCCTCGACGAAGGTGTACGTGTTGAGGGTGGCCGCCGCGTCGCCGTCGGGCATGCCCTCGAAGACCTCGGTGTGCACGAGGCGCTCCGTCGGGACCACCTCCGTGAACTCGCCGTGGAACGCGACCTCGAAGCCGCCGTCCGCCTCCATGACGTAGCGGTAGGCGCCGCCCGGACGCGGGTCGATCTCGACGCTCGTGACGGTGCCGTGCTGTCCGGCCCACCACCGCGCGATGAGCTCGGGCTCGGTGAACACGCGCCAGACGGCGGCCGCGGGGGCGGCGAACCGGCGCACGACCCGGATGTCGGTGTCGTTCGGCAGCGTCAGGACGGCGCTGCCCTTGCGTGAGGCGGGGGTGGTGCTGGTCATGATCGTTCTCCTCGTTCGTCCGGTCTGGCGTCCGGAGACTCGTCCATCTCGTCGAGCAGCTCGTCGATGAGGTCGAACCGCTCCTCCCACAGCCGCTGGTACCGGCCGACCCAGGCGTGGATCTCCTGCAGGGGCCGGGCGTCCGCGCGGTAGAGGCGACGACGACCGTCGTCGCGGACCTCGACCAGCCCGACCTCCCGCAGCACCCGCAGATGCTTGGAGACGACGGGCTGGGCGACGTGGAGCAGCTCGACGAGCTCCCCGACGCTGCGCTCCTCCTGCGCGAGGGCGTCGAGGATCTCGCGGCGCCGGGGCTCGGCCACCGCGTTGAACGCGTCTGTCGTCGTCGCTGCACGTGCCACAGGACAAACATATGCCTATATGGTTATGTGTCAAGAGGTCGGGTTGCAGCGCGCCGCCATCGTCGCGACGAGCCCGACGTCGGGCCGCCAGGGCTCCAGGTTCCACGTGGCCTTGTCGGGCGCCCCGATCGCGTGGCACTCGAGCTGGGCGCGCATCGTCGGCGTGCCCACCCCGGGATCCGCGGCCACCAGCTCGGCCCAAGCGAGGGCGACGCCGGCCTGTCCCGCGCTCCTCGTCCAGCCGGTGGGCGTGACGGCGAGAGAGCGCCCGCCCTCCCGCTCGCCCCACAGCGCTCCCTCGACGGCGTCGGTGCCGAGCGTGGTCGCGACGTCCGCGTCCTCCGCGTCGCCCGTACCGTCCGCGTCGCTCGTGCCCTCGGCGGCGCGGGCCTCGAGGACCCTCCGGCCGACGGCCACGAGTCGCGCGCCCCGCGGGGCGGTGAGCCCGCCGGCGGTGGTGCCGTCGTCGGCGATCACCGTGACGCTGCCGTCGAGGTTCGGCTCGAACGTCCCCGGGGACGTCAGGGCGATCTCCGGGACGCCGGCGACGTGGTCCGCGTCGAGGGTCGTCGCCGCGAGCGTGATCGTGGCGGTGGCCGTGTCGGCGTCGGCGGAGACCCGGACCTGTCCGTCGCGGGCCGTCGCCCCCGGGAGCATCACCTCCAGCGTCACGTCGCCCGCCGACACCTCGGTGCGGGCGTCGCCGGCCGGCGCGTCCGTCGCGGACGGGCCCGGCGCCGGGCTGGTCGGCGTGGGGCCCGTCGGCGCCGGGCCGGAGGGCGTGCAGCTCCCGACGGCGAGGGCGACGGACAGTGCGACGAGGGCGCCGGCCGGGCGCTGCGTCGGGCGGTGGGGGAGCACCCGCCCAGTCTCCGCCACGGGGTGCCGGCCGGACCTGGTCAAACTGGGTGAGGTTCGCCTAACCTCACCTCGTGAGCACCTTTCGGAAGCCGGTGGACCCGCACGTCCTCGTCGCGCAGGTCGTGACGACCAAGCAGGTGAGCCCGCACCTGCGACGGGTGACGCTCGGCATCGAGGACATAGACCGCCTCACGCTCGTCGGGGACGACCAGTGGTTCCGGCTGTTCCTGCCGCGTCCCGGGCAGGACGCGCTCACGCTCCCGACGCGCACGTCGAACCTCGGCTGGTACGCGCAGTACCTCGCGACCCCGCGGGCCCGGCGCCCCCTGGTGCGCAACTACACGATCCGCGCCTCACGCCCGGAGCTGCACGAGATCGACGTCGACTTCGTGCTCCACGGGCACGAGGACGGCGGCGCGGGGGACGAGCCGACCGGCCCGGGCGCGGGCTTCGCGCTCGCCGCGCAGCCCGGCGACCGGGTCGGCATCCTCGACCAGGGCGCGTACCACCGGCCGCGGCCGGAGTGCGCGTGGACGCTGCTCGTGGGCGACGAGAGCGGCCTGCCCGCCGTCGCCGGCATCTGCGAGTCGCTGCCCGACGACGCGCGCGGCGTCGCCGTCGTCGAGGTCCCCACCGCCGACGACCGGCAGGACTTCCGCGTGCCGGACGGCGTGGACCTGCGGTGGGTGGAGCGGGACCGCGCGGCGGCCGGCGACCCGGCCCTCGGCGAGGTCCCCGGCCGGGCGGCCCTCGCCTTCGTCCGCGACTCCGTCCTCGAGGCCGGGCTGCCGGCCGGCGACGGCTACGCGCTGGTGGCCGGCGAGCAGGCGCTCGCCGCCGGCGTGCGCCGCCACCTGGTGAACGACCGGCAGTGGTCGAAGACGCACGTCGACTTCGTCGGGTACTGGCGGCACGGCAAGGCCTCGCCCAGCTGACCTGCCTTCGAGCACGCGATCTCTCGCGCCATCGGACCGTATGGCGCGACAGATCGCGTGCTGGAAGGCAGGAGCGGGTTACTCGACGACGACCATCTCGTGCGGCGAGGTATTGAGCCGCACGCCCGAGTCCGGGGCGTCGGCGGTGCCCGGCACGCCGGAGGGGAACGCGACGACGATGTCCTCGATCCGCACGCCGAACTCGCCCGGCAGGTAGATCCCCGGCTCGACGGAGAAGCACATCCCGGCCTCGATCGGCGTCTCCTCGCCCTCCACCATGTACGGCGGCTCGTGCGTCGTCAGGCCGATCCCGTGGCCGGTGCGGTGCACGAACCAGTCGCCGAACCCGGCGTCGGCGATGACCGCGCGCGACGCGCGGTCCACGTCCTGGCAGGTCGCGCCCGGCCGGACGGCGTCGACGCCGGCCTGCTGCGCGGCGCGCACGACGTCGTGGACCTCCTGCTCGCCGGCGGTGGGGGCGCCGACGTGCACGGTGCGCGTCGTGTCGGAGCCGTATCCGTCGGCGAGCCCGCCGAAGTCCATGACCACCATGTCGCCCTCGCGGATCACACGGTTGCCCGCCTCGTGGTGCGGGTCGGCGCCGTTCTCGCCCGCGCACACCAGCGTGAAGTCCACCTGCTCGTGCCCGTGGGAGCGCAGCAGCGCGTCGAGGTCGGCGGACACCTCGCTCTCGGCGCGGCCCGCGAACCGTCGGGTGACGATCTGCTCGAAGACGGCGTCCGCCCCGGCCCCGGCGGCCGCGAGCCGGGCCACCTCCTCGGGCGACTTGGCGGCGCGCAGCATCGGCAGCACCGTCGTCACCGCGGCGTACGACGAGGCGGGCATCGCGCGCTGCAGGCCCAGCACGTGCAGCGCCCACGCGGCGTCGCTGATCGCGTACCTCCCGTCGGGACGCAGCAGCCGGGCGGCGACGGCGTGCTCGTCCTCGCCGTCCGACCAGGCGACGGCCTCGATGCCGCCGACCGCGCCGACCTCGAGGTCGTGCGCCTCCAGCCGCGGGACGACGGCCACGGCCTGGTCGCCGTCGCCGTCGTGGTCGCCGTCGGCCGCCGGGATGGCGAGCAGCGTGAGGCGCTCGGTGTCGGCCGACGGTGTGTAGCCGAGGAAGTAGCGCAGGTCCGGGCCGGGCGTCACGAGCACGCCGGCGAGCCCGGCGGCGGCCGCCTGGGCGGCGGCCCGGCGACGGCGGTCGGCGTACACGGCGGGGGAGAAGGGCGTCATGTGCTCAGCGTGCCGCCTGGGCCCCGGCCGTGCACCACGGTCGGCCCGACGGTCAGACCCGCACCACGATCTTGCCGCGCCCGTGGCGCGTCTCGCTGGCCCGGTGCGCGTCGGCGGCGTCGGCGAGGTCGAAGACCTGTCCGACCTCGACCGAGACCTTGCCCGCGTCGATCAGCGCGCCGAGCGCTTCCAGGTCCGCGCTGGAGGGGCGCACCCAGACGTAGTGCCCGCCGTGCTCCCGGGCCGTCGCGTCCGTGATCGAGGTGACCGTGCCGCCGGGGGTCAGCACCTGCGCGCTCGCCGCGACGGCGTCGCCGCCCGCGTAGTCGAGCGCGACGTCGACGCCGTCCGGGGCCAGCGCGCGCACCCGCTCGACCAGGCCGTCGCCGTACGTCACGGGCTCGGCACCGAGGCCGCGCAGGTACTCGTGGTTGGGCTCGCTCGCCGTGCCGATCACGCGCGCGCCCAGGCTCCGTGCGATCTGCACGGCGAAGGAGCCGACGCCGCCGGCCGCCGCGTGCACCAGCACCGTCTGTCCCTCGCGCACGCCCGACCGCAGGATCGACTGGTACGCCGTGAGGCCCGCGAGCGGCACGGCCGCGGCCTCCTCGAAGCTCAGCGACGCGGGCTTTCGCGCCAGCGTGCGCACGGGCGCCGCGACGAGCTCGGCGAACGTGCCGCCGTGCACCCAGTCCTTGCGCACGTACCCGTACACCTCGTCGCCCACGCGGAACTCGGGGGTGTCGAGGCCCACCTGCTCGACCACGCCCGCCACGTCCCAGCCCGGCACCACCGGGAACTGGGTGTCGAGGACCCCCTCCAGGTAGCCCTGCCGGACCATCCAGTCCACGGGGTTGACGGACGCGGCGCGGACGCGGACCACGACGACGTCGGCGCCGGGGTGCGGGTCGGGCTGGTCGGTGAGCTCGAGGACGTCGGCGCTGCCGAACTGGCTGTAGGTGATGGCTCGCATGCCGGGCACAACAGGGGCCGGGCCGCGAGACTTCCCGCGACCCGGCCCCGTGGTGGCCGGTCGGTGTGAGGTGGGGTCAGCCCATGGTGTTGACGATCAGCCCGATGTGCGTGAAGAAGTTCATCGCGCCGATCAGCAGGAAGGCGAGGCCGGCGAGACCTCGCGGCGATGCGCGACCCCGCGCTGCAGCCGATCATGCGGCGCTCGCGGCCCCGCCTGCTCGCCGCCGCCCGCGCGGTGCTGCAGGCGTCCGGGTTCGAGCAGGCGTGCGCAGACCCTCGCGACGTGGACCTCGTGGCGCACCTCGTGGACGCGGCCCTGCTCACCGCGGCGGCGTCGGGCGCGGACCGGGTGCTGGACCGCGCCGCGGACACGGTCGCCCGGCTGCTGGACCGGTGGCGCTGACGCGGTGGACCCGCAGCCCGGACGGCCTCAGCCCGCGAGGCGGAACCGGGCGCGGTACTGCGCCGGGGTGGTGTCGAGGCGGCGGCGGAACGCCCGGGCCAGCGTGTCGGTCGTGCCGAACCCGCACGCGGTCGCGACGCGCTCCAGCGTGTCGTCGGTGGTCTCGAGCCGCTGGCGCGCCACCTCCACGCGGATCGACTCGACGTAGGCCGCCGGGGTGGTGCCCAGCTCGGTCTTGAAGAGCCGGGTGAGCTGGCGCTCGCTGAGGTGCGCGTGCGTGGCGAGGTCGCTCACGGTCAGCGGCCGGCCGACGTGGCGCAGCACGTGGTGGCGCAGGTCGTCGACGCGCCGGGAGGTCTCGCGCGGGTCGGTCGAGACGGAGAACTGGCTCTGCCCGCCCGGCCGCTTGAGATACATGACGAGCTGGCGGGCGACCCGCAGCGCGACCTCCTGGCCGTGGTCGTCGGCGACCAGGGCGAGGGTGAGGTCCAGGCAGGCCGTGAGGCCGGCGCCCGTCCAGGTGACGCCGTCGCGCACGAAGATCGGGTCGGGGTCCACGCGGACCCGGGGATGCTCGTCGGCGAGCTGTCGCGCGGTCGACCAGTGCGTGGTCGCGCGGACGCCGTCGAGGAGGCCGGCGTCCGCCAGCACGTGCGCCCCGACGCAGACCGACGCCAGCCGCCGCGTGCGCGGAGCCAGCTCGCGCACCCGCGCCACCACCTCGGGGTCGACGACGGCGCGCACCCGGCGCTCGTTGTCGAGCTCGACGGCGCCCGGCACGACGAGGGTGTCGACGGCCCGGCCCGCGAGGTCGTCGAACGTGGCGTCGGGCAGCACGCGCACGCCCGCGGACGTCGTCACCGGGTCGAGGGTCTCGGCGGCGAGCACCACCTCGTACCGGGGAGGTTCGGGGGTCACCCGCGGCACGAGGGTGAACACCTCGGCCGGCCCGGTGACGTCGAGCAGGTCGACACCGTCGAACAGGGTGACCACCACGAGGCGCCCGGTCACGGCCATGTCCGAATCTGCGGGTAGCACGACATTGCCGACACGATACGCGAGTTCGTAGCGTGCAGGAGGGCGCCGCACGGCACCTTTCTACGACCTCGAAAGGGCACTCATGACCAGCACGACCCTGCGCGAGCTCGGCGGCAGCGACCAGACGCCGGCCGACCTCGCCGACGCGACCGTGATCCTCGTCGACTACCAGAACACCTACACGCGCGGCGTGATGGAGCTCGACGGCTGGGAGCCGGCCCTGGACGCCGCGGCGGACGTCCTGGCCCGCGCCCGCGCAGCCGGGTCCACCGTGATCCACGTGCAGCACGACGGCGGCACGGGCTCGCCCTACGACCTGGGCACGGAGCTCGGGCAGATCCACCCGCGCGTCGCGCCCGCGCCCGGCGAGGCCGTGGTGACCAAGACCGCGCCGGACTCGTTCCGGGGCACCGAGCTGGGCGACCTCGTGGACGCCGCCGGGCACACCGACGTCGTGGTCGTGGGCTTCATGACACATATGTGCGTGGCCTTCACGTCCCAGGGAGCGGCGCTGCGGGGCAACCGGCCCACCGTGGTCGCCCAGGCCTGCGCCACCCGCCCGCTCGCCACCGCCGTCGCCCCGGTGTCGGCCGAGCAGCTCCACCACGCGGCGCTCGCGACCGTCGCCGACGCGTACGGCGTGGTCGTGGCGACGGCCGACGACCTGGCCGGGCAGGCGCAGGGCGCCTGACCCGCCAGGTCGCGCGGCCGCACGGGCCGCGTCAGACCAGCACCTCGCCGTCGCGGGCGACCACCCGGCCGCCCGCGACGACGAGCGCCCGCCGCGGGGCTCGCACCACGGCGTCCGGCACGTTCTCGGCGTCCACCAGGACGACGTCGGCGGGGGCGCCGGGTACCAGGTCGTGCACCTGACGCCCCACGAACCGGGCGGCGTCGGACGACGCGACCCGGGCCGCGGTGACGAGGTCCTCGTCGTGCCGCAGCCCCGAGAGGCGGGCGAGCTGCGTGGTCAGCGCCAGGAGGTCGCCCGTGCCGTACGGGGACCACAGGTCGCGGATGCCGTCGGTGCCCAGGCCGACCGGAACGCCGGCGTCGCGCAGCGCGAGCAGCGGCAGGGGAGCCGCGCCGATCGGCGCCACGGTGGTCATGGTGATCCCGGCCTCGGCCATCGCCGCGACCAGGTCCGCCTGGCGCGACCCGGACAGCTGGCCCACGGCGAACCCGTGGGCCACGTTCACCCTGCCCTGCAGCCCCGCGCGGAGGGTGCGGTCGATCATGAGCTCGATCTGGAACGCGCCGAGCTCGCCGCCGTCGTGCAGGTGCACGTCGATCCCGACGCCGCGCCTCTCGGCGATGGCGAATAGGCCGTCGAGCTGGCCCACCGGGTCGCGGTCGATCGACGCCGGGTCCAGCCCCCCGACGTGGTCGGCGCCCGTCGCTGCCGCCCGGTCGAGCAGGTCCAGGACGCCCGGGCGGCGCAGCACGCCGTCCTGCGGGAAGGCCACGATCTCGGCGTGCACGGCGCCGCCGAGCACCGCGACGGCCTCGCGCACCACCTCGATACCGCGCAGCCCGACGCCGAGGTCGACGTCCACGTGGGTGCGCACCACCGTCGTACCCGTGCGCACCGACTCGCGCAGCACGGCCAGCGTGACGTCCACGCCGGGGATGCCGAGCTCGTCGCGGTGCGCGCGCTCGTGGGCGATGCGCCCCAGCACCCCGCCCTCGCCGCCGTAGCTCACCCACGGCTTGCCCCACCAGGACTTGTCCACGTGCGCGTGCGCGTTGACCAGGCCGGGCAGCGCGAGAAGGCCCCTGCCGTCGACGTCGCCCGGGGCGGGGGCTGCCGTCGCGTCGTGCGGGACGACGGCGGCGATCGTCCCGTCCGCCACGTGCAGGTCGGCGGGCTCGCCGCCCCACGGGCGCACGTCCCGGATCACGGAGACATCGGTGGGGGTGCTGGTCAGGGTGCCGGTCATGGGCGGGCCTCCTCGAACGGGACGACGGTCTGGGGTCGTGCGGGGATCGCGATCTCGTAGCTGTCGTCGACGCCGGCCGGTGCCGCGTCGAGCGTCTCGAGGTGGGCCGCGTCGCCCGTGCTCACCGCGACGTGCACCCGCTGGCCGTCGGGGGAGACGGCCAGGCCGAGCCCGCCTCGCCGGTACTCCCCGAAGGCGACGTCGGCAGGCTGGTGGGCGTAGCGGAACAGGTCGGTGCGCTCGCGGGTCGACAGGTCCACGACGGCGACGTCCCATGGCGCGGTGCCCATGACGATCTCCTCGACGACGGCGGAGCCTCGGCGGTCGCCCGGGTCGACCACGGCGAGCGTGTCGCGTCCGGCCTGCGTGGCGAGCAGCAGCTCGGCGGTGGGCGTGCCGCGCGACGGCGGTGTCGGGCTCGGTGTCGGGCTGGGCGTCGGGGTGACTGACGGCCTGGCGGGAGCCCGCGGGGCGGCCGTGGTCGGGCCCTCGTCCGCCGCGCACGCGGTGAGCGCGAGCATCCCGGCCGTCGCGGCGAGCGCGAGGCGGGCACGACGGACTGTCACGCGGGAATGGTATGCCATTTTGGTCTCCCGGGTGGCTGGCAGGATGAGCGCATGTCCTCCGAGCTCCCGGCAGCGTTCGAGCCCGAGTCCGTCCGGGTGGCACGCGTCGTCCGGGAGCAGATCGTGGACGGCACGCGAGAGCCGGGCAGCCGGCTGGTCGAACGGGACCTGGCCGGAGAGCTCGGCGTGAGCCGAATCCCCGTGCGCGACGCGCTGCGCACGCTCGTCGCCGAAGGGGTCGTCACGCCCCGTCCGCGCACGTGGGCGGTGGTGCGCGAGTTCACCGACGCCGACGTCGCCCAGCTCCAGGAGGTGCGCGAGGCGACCGAGCCGCTGCAGTTCCGGCTGGCCGCACGACGGCGCACCGCCGCGCAGCTCGACGCGCTGGCCGAGGCGTGGGAGCGGGAGGACGCTGCGGCACGCGCCGGCGACGCACCCGGCGCCCGGCGCGCGGCCGCCGACTTCCACGAGCGGGTCGTGGACGCCGCCGGCAACCCGGTCCTGGCCGAGCTGCACGGCGTCACCGCGAGCCGAGTCCGCTGGCTGCTCGGCCAGCACACGGACCTGACGGCCATGGCGGACGAGCACCGCAGGTTGTGGGAGGCCGTCCGCGACGGCGACGAGGGCGAGGCGGCCCGGCTGGCGGGCGAGCACCTGGGCACCAGCCGGACCGCCGCGACCCAGCGCCGCGGCTGACGGCTCGCCGCGTCGGGCCTCCGGCGCGCGGCGTCTCATCCGAACTGACGAGGTGCCGACCGGCCGGGCCCGGCTAGCGTGGTCGTCCGTGCCCGGATCCCTCACCCGCGGCGTGCACCTCGCCTTCGCGGCCCTCGTCGCGACGTCGGCCGCGCGCTACCTGACCAACCACGGCCTGGACGGCCGGTGGTGGCTGGTCGTCGTGCTGGTCGCGGTGGTGGCCGCCTCCTACGCGGCGCTCGTGGTGCTCGCGAGGCGGGCCCCGACGGCGCAGCGCCTCGTGCACCACGTCGGGCTCGGCGTCCTGCTCCTCGCCTGGGGCGCGCTCGTGCTCGTCGCGCCCAGCTTCGCGTGGTCCGCGATCCCGCTGTTCTTCGTCTGCCGCACCATCGTGCCGGTCCCTGCCGCGCACGTCCTGGTCGGCGCCGTCGCGGTGGTGACCGGGGTCGCGCTGTTCGGCCTGTCCGGGCGCAGCGACTGGGCGGCCGCCGTCGCGCCGCTCGTCGTGGCGGTGCTCCTCAGCCTCGCGTACGACGCGATCGTGCGGCAGGCGGGGGAGCGGGTGCGGCTCCAGCGCGAGGTCGCCGTGCTCGCCGAGCGCGAGCGCGTGGCGCGCGAGATCCATGACACCGTCGCCCAGTCGCTCTCCTCGGCGGTGCTCCGGCTGGAGGCCGCCGACCAGCGGTGGGACGCCGAGCCCGGCGCCGCGCGCGAGGACGCCCGCCAGGCGGCTGTCGCGGTGCGGGCCGGCCTCGGGCAGACCCGCGAGCTCGTGCACGACCTCGTGGACCCGCCCCCGGCGGCCGGCGGCGTCGCGCCGGACGACCTCGACGCCGCGGTCCGCACGGCGGCGCGGCGCCACGTGCCCGACGCCGAGCTCACGATCGTCGGCGACCCCGCGCCGGTCGGGGCCGAGACCGCGCACGCCCTCGCGCGCATCGCCCAGAGCGCCGTCGCCAACGTGCACCGGCACGCCGGCCCGGCGCGGCTCGGGCTCACTCTCACCTACCTGCCCGACGCCGTCGCGCTCGACGTGTTCGACGACGGCCGCGGCTTCGACGTCGACGAGGTGGCCGCCCGGACCCTCGGTCAGGGGACCCCCGGACGACAGGGCGGGTTCGGGCTGCGGGCCATGCGCCAGCGGGTGGAGCAGCTCGGTGGCACGATCACGGTGGAGAGCGCGCCGGGCGAGGGGACCGTCGTCGGGGTGCAGCTCCCCGCGCCCGCCCGGGGCGCGGGGAGCTCGACGAGCACCAGCGACGAGGAGGACGCATGAGCGACCGGATCACCGTGCTGCTCGTCGACGACCACCACGTGGTGCGGGCCGGGCTGCGCGCGCTCCTCGACTCGCGGCCGGACGTCGCGGTGGTCGGCGAGGCGGGGTCGGCGGACGAGGCGCTGGAGGCCGTCGGTCGCCTGGCGCCGGCGCTCGTCGTCATGGACCTCGAGCTCGGCTCGGACCAGGACGGCGTCGCCGCCACGCGCCGGATCCGCGCGGCCCACCCTGCCGTCCCGGTGCTCGTGTTCAGCGCCTACGACACCGACGCCGACGTGGTGCGCGTGGTCGACGCCGGCGCCATCGGGTACGTGCTCAAGGACGCCCCGCCCGCCGAGATCTTCGCCGCGGTGCGCGGCGCCGTCGTCGGGCGCAGCGTGCTCTCGCCGCCGGTCGCCTCCCGGCTGATGCAGCAGGCGCAGAACCCGGGCAGCGCGCTGACCCCCCGCGAGGCCGAGCTGCTCACCCTGCTCGCCCAGGGGCTCAGCAACCGGGAGCTCGGCCGCCGGCTGTTCATCTCCGAGGCCACCGTCAAGACCCACCTCGCGCACGTGTACGCCAAGCTGGGCGTCGAGTCGCGCGCCGCGGCCGTCGCGCACGCGCTGCGCGGTCAGACGGTGCGCTGACGGCCCGCGCCCCGACGTCAGCGCTCCACCCGGACGTCCTCCGGCCGCTTGTCCTCGCGCCACCCGCGCCACACCGAGTGGCGTAGCCGCGGGCCCTCGTCCGGCGCCCCGTCCGTGGCGCCCAGGTCTCCCGGGTCGCTGGTCCAGTCGCCGTACTCGACCTCCGCGACCTGCTCCGGCGCGGCCCACCGCGCGTGCACGGCCTCCGCGCGGGGCACGCCGTCCAGCGGCGCGTCGTCCACCGGCCGCAGCCGGCGGACCACGGCGCGCCGGTCCGCCTCCTTGAAGCCGGTGCCCACCTTGCCCACGAAGCGCAGGACGCCGTCGTCGTCGGGCACCGCCAGCAGCAGCGACCCGGCCAGCCGCGCGTCCTCGCGGCCCGTGCCGGCGTGCAGCGGGCGCCAGCCCACGACCACCACCTCCTGGGTGCGGGCGTGCTTGACCTTCAGCCAGTCGCGCGAGCGGCGGCCCGGCGTGTACGCCGCGCGGCGGCGCTTGGCCACCACTCCCTCGAGGCGCATGAGGCGCGACGTCTCCAGCGCCTCGTCGAGGTCGCCGTCCAGGGCGTCCGGCACGTGCACGGGGCGCCGCGGCGTCACGACCCGGGCCAGCTCGGCCCGCCGCTCGGTGTAGGGCCGGCCGGTCACCGCCCGGCCGCCGACCACCAGCGCGTCGAACAGCACCAGGTCGACGCCCACGCCACGGCGCGCCTTCTCCACGTCGCGCGGCCTCGTGAGGTTCGCGCGCTGCTGCAGGCGGCGGAACGACGGGCGACCGTCCGCGTCGAGGGCGACGATCTCGCCGTCCAGCACCAGGGGCAGGTCGTCCGCGTCGACCATGCCCGCGAGCGCCTGGAGCTCCGGGAACGTCACCGTGAGGTCCTGGCCCGAGCGCGACGTGAGCCGGACGACCGCCTCGTCGTCGCCGGGCAGCACCTCGACGACCGCGCGGAAGCCGTCCCACTTGACCTCGAACGCCCAGTCCTCCGCGTCGAGGCGGGCGAGCTCCGCGGCCGGCGCGGTGGTGGCGAGCATGGGCCGCGGCGCCTCGGCGGGGGGCTCGCCGCGCCCGGCCTGCCCTGACCGCGCCCCCCGGCTCGCCTGCGCGGGGGAGGGTTCGTCGTCCTCGTCCCCGCCCTGGTCGTCGCCCGGCTGGGTCTTGGTGCGGTGGATGAGCCACGAGTTCTCGTCGTCCCCGCCGCGCCCGCCGGTGCGGATGAGGGCGAGGCGGCGCGATCCGCGGCGTTCGCTGTGCAGGACGGCGATGACCTCGTCCTCGCGCCACTTCTCGAGGTCGTAGGTGCCCGCGTCCCAGATGGTCACCTCGCCGCCGCCGTACTCGCCGGCGGGGATGGTGCCCTCGAACGACCCGTACTCGAGCGGATGGTCCTCGGTCTGCACGGCGAGGTGGTTCTGCTTCGGGTCGGTGGGCTCGCCCTTGGGCAGCGCCCAGCTCACGAGCACGCCCTCGTGCTCGAGCCGGAAGTCCCAGTGCAGCCGGCGCGCATGGTGCTCCTGGATGACGAACGTCGGCGCGCCGTCGCCGTCTGCCGGGGACTCGGGGCCGAACGGCTCCGGGGTCCTGTCGGGGTCACGCTTGGCGCGGTAGGTCTCGAGCTTGTCGAAGGTGGCCATGCGCTCCGGCGTGGGCTCGAGCTGCGCCAGGTGCCCGGCGGCGAGCGGCTCGAGGAGGTCGCCGTCGCGCTCGAGCCGCTCCAGCACCTCGGTGAACGAGAGGTGCCGCAGGTCGGGGTCGTCGAGCTCCTCCCACGTGCGGGGCGCGGCGACGGTGGGCTCGTCGCGCCCGCGCAACGAGTACGGGGCGATGGTCGTCTTGGACCCGTTGTTCTGCGACCAGTCCACCAGGACCTTGCCGGCGCGCAGCGACTTCTTCATGTCGCTGACCACGAGGTCGGGGTGCTCGGACTCGAGGTGCCGCGCGAGCTCGTGCGCCACGGCGGAGACGGCGTCCGCGGTGAGCGACTCGTCGTGCCCGACCAGCGCCGCGTACAGGTGGATGCCCTTGGAACCGCTGGTCACGGGCAGCGGGTCGAGGTCCATGCCGCGCAGGATGTCGCGGGCCAGGCGCGCCACCTCGGCGCACTCGGGCAGGCCGGCGCCCGGGCCGGGGTCGAGGTCGAGCACCAGCCGGTCCGGCGGCAGGGGCGAGCCCGTGCGGCCGAACCGCCACTGCGGCACGTGGATCTCCAAGGTGGCCGTCTGGCCCAGCCAGGTGAGCGTGGCCAGGTCGTTGACCAGCACGTAGTCGTTCGTCGACGTCCGGTGCCGGATCGAGCGCCGGGGCACCCACGACGGTGTGGAGGCGTCGAGATTCTTCTGGAAAAACATCTGCCCGGCCACCCCGTCGGGCCACCGCTTGCGCGTCGCCGGGCGGTAGGACGCGTGCCGCAGCAGCGCCGGGGCGACCTGGGCGAGGTACTGCAGCACCTCGCCCTTCGTCGTCCCCGTCGCCGGGTAGTAGACCTTGTCGAGGTTGGTCAGCTGCAGGCGCCGGTCGTCCACCACGACGGTCTGGGGCTTGCTCGACGACGTGCGTGCCATGCGGCCATCGTTGCGCGAGGGCCCGGTGCGCGCGCATCGGGCGAGGGAGGTCGGGTCGTCGCCCTCGAGGTGGTCGACAGCACGTTCGGCGAGACCGACGTGACCGGACCGGATTCTCGACGCCGGGGGATCAGGCCGGGCGGAGGTTCCCTGCCCTGGTGATCGTGGAGAAGGGGTCGAGCCAGGAACGGTAGTGGCTGCCGAAGGGCACGAAGCCGTCGCGCAGCGCGGTCGTCAGCCACGCGGCCGCCGCCTCGGCGCGCTCGACGACGTCGGCCGGATAGCCGTAGCGCACCCGGTGGTCCGCGAACTCGTCCTCGTCGTCGACGAAGACGGACATGTCCTCCCGGATCCGGCACACGTCGAGGTCGAGGTCCACCATGGTCACCTCGCCCGCAGCGGACCAGGTCGCCGGGGTGGCGACGTCACAGTAGGCATCCAGGCGCGCCGGCGCCGCCTGGAACTCCGCGGTCCACCACGCGTCGTGGGGGACCAGCAGCACCCGATCGTCCTCGACCGCCATGACCGCGGTCTCCCGGCCCGGCTCGCCCCTGCGGTAGACCGTCCCGGCTGCGGCTCCGAGCCAGACCCCGAACTCGTCCTCGCCCAGCCGCGTCATCGGGTGGCGCCAGTGCAAGCCGCCGTCGAACTTGCGCCACACGACCCGGACCTCGTCGTCACCCATCGCCCGAGGCTATCGGCGCGTCGTCAGGACACGTGTCCCCGTTCTCGGCCCGCGCATCCGCCGGCCGGTGTTCCGTACCTTCGTCGGTACCGGGCGCGAGAGCGGACCCGCCATCGTGTGACGCATGCTTCAGTTCACCGAGATCAGCAAACGGTACGGGCCGGTGACGGCCCTGGACGACGTCTCGTTCCGCGTCGAGGAGGGGACGGTGACCGGGCTCCTCGGGCCCAACGGGGCCGGGAAGTCGACGCTCATGCGGCTGCTGGTGGGTCTCGACCGTCCCACGAGCGGCACCGCGACCGTGGCCGGCCACCGCTACCGCGACCTGGGTTGGCCGCTGCGGGTGCTCGGCACCCACCTGGGCGGTCGCCCGGTGCACCGCCGCCGTTCGGCCCGGGCGCACCTGAGGAGCGTGGCGCAGACCCACGGCCTGGCGCGGAGGCGCGTCGACGAGGTGCTGGAGCTGACCGGGCTCGCCGAGGTGGCGCACCGGGCGGCGGGCGGCTTCTCGCTGGGCATGGGGCAACGACTGGGCCTCGCCGGCGCACTGCTGGGCGACCCGGCGGCCCTCGTCCTGGACGAGCCCGTGAACGGTCTGGACACCGACGGCGTCCGGTGGATCCGGCAGCTGTTGCGGATGCTCGCCGACCAGGGACGGACCGTGCTGGTCTCCAGCCACCTGATGAGCGAGGTCCAGCTGGTCGCGGACAGGGTCGTCGTGCTCGGCGGCGGGCGGCTGCTCGCCGACACGACGGTCGCGGAGCTCGCGAGCCGGGCTCGCGACGAGGTGGTGCTCCGGACGGTGGAGCGAGGCGCGGACGATCGGCTGCGGGCGTTGCTGCCCGAGGCCGCGATCCTGCCTGTCGACGACCCGGTCGACGGCGGGGCGTGGCGGGTCACCGGCGCGTCCGAGCGGGAGGTGGGGCTCGCGGCGCGTTCGGCCGACCTCACGGTGCTGCACCTGGCGCGGGAGACGGCGGACCTCGAGGCGGGATACCTGACGCTGGTCGGCGAGCAGGGTCAGCAGGGCCAGCAGGTCGCCGCCGAGGAGGTGCGCTGATGTCCCGGAGGAACACCGCCGTCGCGGTGGGAGCCACGCCCGCGGCCCTGGTGGCCCTGGTCCGCTCGGAGTGGGGGAAGGCGTGGTCGGTGCGTGCGCCGGCCGCCTGCCTGGCGGGCGCGGTGCTGCTCGCCGCTGCCACGGCGTTCACCCTGGCGAACGACCAGGTCCGCGCGATGCAGACCGGTGAGCTGCCCCTCGGCACGCCGGTCGGTGTCCCGGAGGTCCTGGCGTCGGCCGTCGCGTTCGCGCAGGTGGTCGTCGTGCTGGCGGCACTCCAGCTGGTGACGCCCGAGTACGCCAGCGGTCAGATCGCCATCACGTTCCTGTCCCACCCGCGACGGTGGGTGGTGATGCTCACCAAGACCGCCGTCGCGGGGGCTCTCGGCGCGCTCGCAGGCCTGCTGAGCGGCCCCCTGTGCGTCGCGGCGACGGAGCTCGTCCTGGGCGACGCGCCGCGGGTCACGGTACCGGCGACGGAGGCGGCCGTCGTGACGGCGGGCGCGTTCGCGTGCGCCGCCATGATCGCCGTGGCCCTCGGGTTCCTCACGCGGAGCGGGGTGGCCGCGCTGAGCACGGCCTTCGTGCTGCTGGTCCTCACCCTGGCCGCCCCCGCGGCGACGGGCCAGGTGTTCCCGGGGGTGGCGGGCGGTGCGCTCGTCTCCGGCACCGGCGACCCGTACACCCGGGGGGTCGCCCTGCTGGTGCTGCTCGCCTGGGTCGCCGCGAGCGTGGGCGCGGCCGTGGTGAGCGTCGAGCGGCGTGACGCCTAACCTCGTGCCCATGGTGAGGTCGGTTGCACGCTGGCTGCCGGTCCTCCTGGTCGCGGCACAGGTCGTCGTGGGCGCGCTGGCCTGGCAGTCCCGGAGCTGGATCCTGCTCGCGTTCGGCGAGCTCGCCCTGGTGGTCGGCGGGACGGGCCTGTACGGCGTGGTCCGCTACCTCGACCTCCGCGAGCGGTACCGGCGCGAGCGGGAGACGGCGCGTCAGGTCGCCGAACGCCGGCGGCTCGCCGACGAGGTGCACGACCTGGTCGGCCACGAGCTGAGCGTGATCGGGATGCGGGCCGCCCTGCTGCAGCTGCGCACCACCGGTGACGAGGCGGTCCTCGCCGGCCAGGTGCGCAGTGACGCGGAGCGTGCCGTCACGATGCTGCACGAGACCGTGGCCACGCTGCAGCGCACACCCTGGGGTGACCCGGACGAGGCCGACGTCGGAGCGGTGATCGACCGGTTCCGTCGCGCGGGCGCCCAGGTGCGCCTCGTCGGCGACCCGGACGTGCTGACCGGGGCGTCGGCGGCGACGCGCGTCACCGGGCACCGGGTGGTGCGCGAGGCCCTGACGAACTCCGCCCGGCACGCACCCGGCGAGGCGGTGACCGTCGTGGTCGGGCGTGCGGGCGACACGGTGACCCTCGAGGTCCGGACCCACAGCCGTGGCATGCAGGCACCGGCCGCCGACCGTGACGAGGGGCGGAGCGGTGGCCTGGAGTCCCTGCGCCGCCGCGTCGAGGCCATCGGTGGGACCTGGCAGGTGGCGACGCTCGCGGACGGACACCGGGTCGTCGCGCGGCTGCCGGCACGAGCCACGCTCGAGTCGCCCGACCGAGCTCCCGAGGTCTCCCGCGTGCACGCCGGCACGCGCCGGCCGTTCGCCGCTCTGGTCGGGCCCCTCGTGCTTCCCGCGGCCCTGGTGCTGCTGGGCGGGGCCGGCTACTGGTCGTGGGCGTCGCACGACGCCACCGTCGAACCGGTGGACGCGGTGGCCCTGCGGGTCGGCATGCGTGCTGCCGACGCGGCGCCGTACCTGCCCGACCGGGAAGCGCCGGTCCGGCTCGCCCGCGCGCCGGCACCCGAGCCCGGGTGGGTGTGCCGGCAGTACACCGACGGCAACGTGCCCCTCGCGATGGCCACGCTCGAGGTGTGCACGGACGGCGTGGCCGTCGTGCGGGTGACCGACCTGAGGGAGGAGCCGCTCCTGTGACTCGTGCGACGACCGCTGCGACGACCGCTGGGACGACCGCTGGGACCGACGCCCGCACCGTCCGGGTCGCCGTCGTCGACGACGACCCCCGGGTCCGGCAGACCCTGCGCGAGATCCTGGCCAGCGACGCGAGCGTCACGGTCGTCGGCGAGGCGGGCGACGGCAGCGAGGCGCTGGCGCTGCTCGACCGCTGGGCCACGGAGGTCGTCGTCCTGGACGTGCGGATGCCGGTCCTGGACGGGATCGCGACCCTCCGCCGGCTCCGGGCCCGACGCGACACGCCGCGGGTGCTGATCCTGACCAGCTTCGGGGAGTCCGAGTACGTCCGTGACGCCATCGAGCTGGGCGTGGACGGGTTCCTCCTCAAGTCGGGCGACCCCCGCGACCTGCTGCGCGCGGTCCACGGGAGCTCCGACGGGGAGACCTATCTGTCGCCCGGAGTCGCGCACATGGCGGCCGCCGAGCTCAGGCGTGGTCTCGCCAGGCGGCAGGCCGGTGCGGACGCCGCACGACGGCTCGGCGTCCTGACGCGGCGGGAACGCGACGTCGTCGAGGCGTTGGCGGGGGGTGCCACCAACGCCGAGATCGCTCGGCGGCTCCACCTGGCCGAGTCCACGGTCAAGGCCTATGTCAGCGCGGCGATCGACCGGGCGGGCGTGCGCAACCGGGTCGAGCTCGCGTGGCTCCTGTGGCTGGCGGCCGCGGCGGAGGACTGAAGGCCACTCGTGGCCGATACCGGGACGGCGGGATGACAGAGTGTCCCGCGTGTCGGACTCCTATCTCGCCTCCCTGTTCTCCCTCGACGGCCGGGTCGCCCTGGTGACGGGGGGCAGCTCCGGCATCGGCCGGGCCGTCGCACGGGCGCTCGCCCGGGCCGGCGCGCGTGTCGTCGTCGTGGCGCGGGGCGAGGACGCGCTCGTCGCCACCGTGGACGAGCTGACCGCCGAGGGCTGCAGCGCCGCCTGGGTGCGTGGCGACCTCTCGACGCGCGCCGGCGTGCGCGCCGCCGCCGAGGAGGCCGCCGCCGTCTTCGGCGAGCCGGACGTCGTGGTCAGCTCCGCGGGGATCAACCTGCGCCCACCGCTGGGCGAGACGGACGACGCGACCTGGGACGCGACGATGGCGGTGAACCTCGAGGCGCCCTACCTGCTCGGGCAGCGGTTCGGACCCGGCATGGCCGAGCGCGGGTTCGGGCGCCTGATCCACGTCTCCTCGCAGCAGGCGCACCGCGCGTTCGTGTCCTCCGGCGTCTACGGGGTGTCCAAGGGCGGGCTGGAGTCGCTGGCGCGCTCGCAGGCCGAGGCCTGGTCGTCCCGCGGCGTGACGGCGAACACCCTGGTGCCCGGCTTCGTCCTGACGCCGCTGAACGCCCGCCTCCAGTCCGACCCCGCGCGGGTCGAGGCGCTCGCGGCCCGCACGATGGTCGGGCGCAACGGCCTGCCCGACGACTTCGCCGGTGCCGCGGTGTTCCTGGCGAGCGGGGCGTCCGCGTACGTGACCGGACAGTCGCTGTTCGTGGACGGCGGCTTCTCGGCCCACTGAGTGGACCCGTCCCTCGGGTCACCGGTCGAGGAAGTCCAGCAGCTCGGCGGTGACGAACCCGGGGTTCTCCTCCACCAGCCAGTGCCCGGCGTCCGGCACGTCCGTCGCCCGCACGATGCCGGTCATGCGGGGGGCCACGGTGGCGCGGACCGCGTCGAGCTGCCCCTGAGCGGTCAGGAGCAGGGCGGGGACGTCCACCGGTGTCGCCGACTCGTTGTCCCGGACGTCCTGCTCGAGGCTGCGGTAGAGCTCGAAGCCGCCGGACAAGGCCTCGGGTCTCTCGTACGTCCGCGCGTACTCGTCGATCTCGGCGTCGGTGAACGGGGACCGCTGCGAGGTGCCACCGAACGACGTCCCGCCGAACGCGACCTGCGGGTAGAACAGCGCGAGGTACTCGCGCACGTCGTCGCCGACGATCGCCTCGGGGACCCGGGGCTGGGAGTGGAAGGCGATGTGCCAGCTCAACGAGCGGTAGGTCGGGGCGTCCAGCGCGGGCCCGGGCAGCGGGAGGTCGAGGTAGCCGAGGGTCGCCGTGTCGTCGGGGAACTGGGCGGCGTACTGGAACGCCACGGCGGCGCCGAGGTCGTGCCCGACGACGTGGGCGTCACGCACGCCGAGCCTGTCGTCGATCAGGGTGTGCAGGTAGCGCGCCAGGGTGGCCTTGTCGTAGCTGTCGGGGCTCCCGGTGCTGTCGCCCAGGCCAGGCAGGTCGACGGCGTAGACGGTGTGGTGCTCCGCAAGCTCCGGCATGATCGACCACCAGCTGAACCAGGTCTGCGGCCAGCCGTGGATCAAGACCACCGGCGTGCCGCTTCCCCCTGTCACGTAGTGCATCCGGACCCCGTCGACGGACGCGAACTCGTGGCGGAAGGTCCCCTCGAACCCTGGCTCGTCCCAGGTGGCGGCGGCGTGCGGAGGAACCGCGTCGGTCCGGGGGGCGCAGGCGGCGGCGCCGAGCGTCAGGACGACGGCGAGCGCAGCGGCGACCACCGCTCTCGGGCGTCGAGGGGTGCGGCCGGGGAACGGTCGTGGTGCGTGGCTCATGGGGCGTTCCTGTCCTGGCGGAGGGGGAGTGTCATCGTCCGGTCGAGCCGTCGATCAGCTCGCGGAGGATGTCCGCGTGACCGGCGTGGCGTCCGGTCTCTTCGACCATGTGGGTGAGCGCCCAGCGGAGGCTGGGCGCGGGCCGGCCCCGCGGAGGCCGGGGAACCGGCGCGCCGAGGTCCGTGCACCCGTCGATCACTGCGTCCGCCAGGTCGACCGCCTCTCGGTAGCGCGCCACGACGGCGGCCACGTCGTCCGTCGGGGCGGGCCGGAAGGTCGCGGGCCAGTCGGTGATCCGCTCCCCGAGGAACGTCGCGCGCTCGACGCAGGCGAGGTGGTGGAGCAGGCCGAGCAGGTTCGTGCCCGAGGGCACGCCGGCCGTCCGGACGTGCGGTTCCGGCGCGTCGCGGACCTTCGCGACGATCGACGTCCGGAGGTAGTCGAGGAACCCGCGCAGGACCTCGACCTCGCTGCTGCCGGTGCGGGGCGGCGGGGTGTCGCGGCGGTGCTGGCGACGGGGCATGGGGTCTCCTTCGGGGCGGCCGGCGGTCGTCGCTCAGTCTTGTCCGGGTCACCGGGACCTGGCACGCGATCTTGCTGTTCTGGCAAGGTCGCGGGATGGATCGCGAATCGGAGGACGTGCTCGGCCTCGTCGGGCCCCGGCTGCGCGCGCTGCGCCGCGAGCGGGGCATCACCCTCGCCGGTCTCGCGGCGGTCACGGGCGTGTCGGAGAGCACCCTGTCCCGCCTGGAGAGCGGGCAGCGACGCGCGACGCTCGAGCTCCTGCTGCCGCTGGCGCGGACCTACGACGTCCCGCTCGACGACCTCGTGGGTGCCCCGCGCACGGGCGATCCCCGGATCCACCTGAAGCCGGTCCGACGGCACGGGCTCGTCTTCGTCCCCTTGTCGCGGAGGCCGGGCGGCACGCAGGCGTTCAAGATGATCATCCCGGCCCGGCCGGTACCGCAGGTGCCGACGCCGCAGACGCACGACGGCGTCGAATGGCTGTACGTGCTCAACGGCCGTCTCCGGCTGCTCGTCGGCGAGCGGGACCTGACCTTGTCGCCCGGCGAGGTGGCCGAGTTCGACACTTCCCTGCCGCACTGGCTGGGCAACACGGACACCGGTGGCGTGGAGGTTCTCGTCCTGTTCGGTCCGCACGGCAAGCGCGCGCACCTGAGTACGCCGCCCTAACCCCATGGGGGTATGGTGCTGCGCATGACCGACGACACCACCACGACCGACATCCGGCGCCCGCAGACCCTCACGATGTACGGGGCGACGTGGTGCGGCGACTGCCGCCGCGCCAAGCGCGTGCTCGACACCCGCGGCGTCGAGTACGTGAACGTGGACCTCGTGGCCGACCCCCTGCGGGCAGACGACGCGGAGGCGATCAGCGGCCGCAAGAACATCCCCGTGGTCGTGTTCCCCGACGGCGACGTCTTCGTCGAGCCCACGGACGCCGAGCTCACGGCCAAGCTGGACGCCGTCGGCGTCTGAGCGCCCGCTACTCCCAGCGGAACCAGGCGCCGGCCGCGGCGCCGGCGACGACCGTGCACGCCCCGAGGGCGACGAGCGACTGCCCGGGCACGGCGCCGCCGGCCCACGCGGCGCTGAGCCCGTCGACGGCGGCGCCGAAGGGGAGCCGGCCGCCCAGCGTCTCGAGCGCGTCGGGCAGGTTCTGGCGCGGCCCGAACATCCCGCCGAGCGCCCCCTGGGCGAAGAACGCCGTCAGGCCGATCGCGACCGCGGAGCCGGGCGTCGGGGCGACGGCCGCGACGAGCAGGCCCACCGCGTACATCGCGGCGATCGTGAGCGCCAGCACGCCGACGGCGGCCCCGAGGCGGGCGGGTGCCGACGCCCCGAGCCACACGGACGCGACGCCCAGCGCCAGCGCGATGCCGAGCAGGATCTGCGCGACCCCGACGAGCGCCTGCGCGCCGAGCACCAGCGCGGGGGACGCGGGCGTGACGCCCAGCCTGCTCAGGATCCCGCTGCGGCGGTAGTAGGCGAGGAAGCTGGGCATGTTGACGACGCCCACCATGGCGACCACGAGGGTCAGCGTCAGCGGGATGACGTAGACGTCGAGCGCGGTGCGCCCGCCCGTCCCGGGGATCACCTGGTCCAGGCCCGGGGCGAGCCCGTTCATCACGAGGATCAGCACCGGCATGCCGAGCGGCACCACGAGCCCGGCGGTGTCGCGCGCGACCATCTTCGCCTCGGCGACGGTCAGCGCGAGCCAGGCCGCCGCCCCCGGGCGGGGCGCCGCGGACGGGAGGCCCGGGTGGAGGTCGCCGGCCCGCGGGTCCCGGGTGGTGCGGTCCGTGGTCATGGCGCCTCCAGGGTGCTGCTGCTGCCGGTGAGGGCGAGGAACGCGTCGTCCAGGCCGGGACGGCGCAGGTGGGTCTCGGTGGCGACGACCCCCACCCGCGCGAGCGCCGAGCCCACCTCGCGCAGCAGCTCGTCCGGCCCGGTGCCCGCCGGCCCGGCCGAACCCGTGACGACGAGCCGCGGGCCCCGGGCGTCGACCTGCCCGACGACGGGCAGCCGGGCCAGCACGCCGGCGGCCGCCGGGTCGTCCGTGCGCAGGGTGACCGTGGGGCGCAGCCCGGCGCGTTCCACCAGCCCGGGGACGGTGCCGGTCGCGACGACCCGGCCGGCGTCGAGGATCGTCACCCGGTCGCACAACCGCTCGACCTCCTCCATGTGATGGCTGACGAGCAGCACCGTGACGCCGTCGGCACGCAGGTCCTCGACCAGGGCCCACATGCTGCGTCGGGCCTCCGGGTCGAGGCCCGACGTGAGCTCGTCGAGGACGACGGCGCGCGGCTCGCCCACGAGGGCCAGAGCGACCGACACGCGCTGCTGCTGCCCGCCGGACAGCTGCTCGAAGCGGGTGTCGCGCGCCTCGCCGAGCCCGACGCGCTCGACGAGGCGGTCCGGGTCGAGGCCGCGCCGGTAGAACGAGCGGTAGAGCCGCACCAGCTCCCGGACCGTCAGCGCCCCGTGCAGGGTCGCGCCCTGGAGCTGCACGCCGAGGACGCCGCGCACCCGGCGCCGGTCGGCGCGCGGGTCGAGCCCGAGCACCCGCACCCGGCCGGAGTCCGGCGCGCGGGCGCCGGCCAGCAGCTGCACGGTCGTGGACTTGCCGGCCCCGTTGCGGCCGAGCAGGCCCACGACCTCCCCCGGGGCCACCGACACGCTCACGTCGTCGAGGGCCACCACCGGCGGGCGGCCCCGGCGCCGGTACGTCTTGCGCAGGTGCTGCGCCACCAGAGCGGTCATGGCGGCGACGCTACGGACGGGTCGCCCGTCGGCGCGCGTGCCGCCGGTCACGACCCGCACCCATGACTTCCGGCACGGTCGGGACGCGGCCCGGCCGGTTAGCGTGGTGACCGTGCGCCGGCTGGGCCCCGAGGAGATGTCCGGGCTGACGATCCTCGTCGTCTGCCTGGCCATCGTCGTGCCCGTGCCCTTCGTGGTCGACCCCGACCGGATGCTCGTCCCGCTGGCGGTGTGGGTGACGCTCGCCGTGGCGTGGATCGCCGCCACCGCGGCGGCCGTCCTGCTCCCGCCGCGGCGCCGCTCCGCCCTCGGGGCGCTCGCGGCGCAGACGGCGCTGACCGCCGCCCTCGTGATCACCGTGCCCGGGATCGGCTGGCTGCCGATCCTGCTGGTCTTCGGCGCGGCCCTCAGCACCTACGTGGGCCCGTGGGCGGTGACGGGCGCCGTCGTCGTCGTGAACACGGCGGCCCTGCTCGTGGCCGCCCTGCTCGCCCCGGGCCCGGTGCGCCCGCTCGAGCTCGTGCTGTCCCTGGGGCTCTACGTGCTCCTGCAGGTGGCGAGCGCGGCGGTGTGCGTCGCGCTGCAGCGCGAGCAGCGGCTGCGCACCGAGCTCACCGCCGCGCACACGGCGCTGGCGGCTGCGGCCGTCCTGGGCGAGGAGGCGACCCGCGCGTCGGAGCGGCTACGGATCTCGCGGGAGCTGCACGACCTCATGGGCCACCAGCTCACCGTGCTCACGCTCGAGCTGGAGTCCGCCGCCCACCTTCCCGGCGAGCGCGGGGCCGAGCACGTCGAGCGTGCCCGGTCCGTGGCCCGCGAGCTGCTCGGGGACGTGCGCGCCACCGTCGGGGAGCTGCGTCGCCGGGCCCCGGACCTGCGCGAGGCCCTCGGCGCGGTCGCCGCCGCCGTGCCGTCGCCGCGGGTCGAGGTGACGGTGGCCGACGACGTCGTCGCGGACGAGGAGCAGACGGCCGCGCTCGTGCGCGTCACCCAGGAGGTGGTGACCAACGCCGTCCGGCACGCCGAGATGGCCACCGAGCTGGGGATCGCCGTGACGACGGACGGCGACGGCACGCTGCTGCTCGTGGCCCGCGACGACGGCCTCACGTCGGGTCCCGTGCGCGTCGGGCACGGGCTCGCCGGCATCGTCGAGCGGGCCGAGGCCCTCGGTGGCGGGGCGACGTTCGACGCCACGTCCGGGTTCGCGGTCGAGGTCCGGCTGGCCGGCCGGGCGGCGTCGTGAGCGGGGCCCCCGGAGCTACCGGTCGGGCGGGCTCGGAGGCGCAGGGCCGCGTGCGCCTGGTGCTCGCCGACGACCAGACGCTGGTGCGGCACGGCATCCGCAGCCTCCTGGAGATCGCGGGCGGCATCGACGTCGTCGCCGAGGCGGAGGACGGCGAGTCCGCGGTCGGGGCCGTGCGCGACCACGCCCCCGACGTCCTGCTGCTGGACCTGAGGATGCCGGGCCGCGACGGGATCTGGGCGCTCGAGACGCTGCAGGCCGAGGGGCTCGACGTCGCCGTCCTCGTGCTGACCACCTTCGACGACGACGCGCTGGTGCTGCGGGCCCTGCAGGCCGGGGCGCGGGGCTACCTGCTCAAGGACGTCACGCTGGAGCAGCTCGCCGACGCGGTGCGGACCCTGGCCGGCGGGGAAACGCTGGTGCAGCCCGCGGTGACGGCCCGGCTCCTGCGCGCGGTCCGGTCGGGCCCCGCGCCGGCCGTCGCGGTGCCGGCCGACCTCACCGAGCGCGAGCGCGAGGTGCTGCGGCTCATGGCCCAGGGCTGGTCCAACCGCGAGATCGCCGACGCCCTGTACCTGGCCGAGGGGACGGTCAAGAACCACGTCTCGAACGTGCTCCTCAAGCTCGGGGCCAAGGACCGCACGCGCGCGGTGCTGCTCGCGCTGCAGACGGGCCTGCTGGCCTGAGCGTCGCTCCGCACCCGCCGGCCCGGGGGATACTCGACGGCGTGGAGATCCCCGTCGTCTGGTCCGTCGTCCTGCTCGTCGCCGCCGTGTGGAACCTCATGGTGTGGCCCTCGTTCTGGCGCCGCGTGACCAAGGACCCGCGTGCCCGCGACGACGCCGGCCGTCCCACCCGCTTCTTCACCGTCCACGCCGTGCTGGTGGGCGTCTCGATGGTGCTGGCGCTGCTCGTGGGCGTCGTGGGGGTGCTCACACTCGTCGGCTGAGCCACCATGGACGCATGAGGGCGATCTGGAAGGGCGCCGTGACGTTCGGCCTCGTCAACGTCCCGGTCAAGCTGTACAGCGCGACGGAGGACCACGACGTGCCGTTGCACCAGGTGCACGACGAGGACGGCGGGCGCATCCGGTACCGGCGCGTGTGCGAGCTGGACGGCGAGGAGGTGCCGTACCAGCACATCGACCGCGCGTACGACGACGGCGAGCGCACGGTCGTGCTGACCAAGGACGACCTCGCCGCCCTGCCGGCCGAGGCGAACCGGGAGATCGAGGTCGTGGAGTTCGTGCCGAGCGACCAGATCGACCCGATCATGCTCGACCGCACCTACTACCTGGAGCCGGACTCCAAGAGCCCGAAGGCGTACGTGCTGCTGCGCCGCACGCTGGAGGAGACGGACCGCACGGCGATCGTGA
Organism: Isoptericola peretonis; assembly: GCA_023241745.1. Lineage (GTDB taxonomy): Bacteria > Actinomycetota > Actinomycetes > Actinomycetales > Cellulomonadaceae > Isoptericola > Isoptericola peretonis. The sequence continues at coordinate 151,138 of JALQCY010000002.1, forward strand.
AGTTCGCGCTGCGGCAGCGCACGCGGCTCGCGGCGATGCGGGTGCGCGACGAGGTGCTGGTGATGCAGACGCTGCTGTGGGCCGACGAGGTGCGCGAGGCCGCGTTCCCGTCGCTCGACGGGTCGGTCACCGTCTCCGACAAGGAGCTGGCGATGTCCGGCCAGCTGGTGGCCAGCTACGAGGCGGACTTCGCTCCCGAGGAGTACGAGGACGAGTACCAGGTGCAGCTGCGCCAGCTCATCGACGCGAAGATCGAGCAGGGCGACGCCCTCGACACCTCCGAGACCTTCGGCGAGCAGCCGGAGAAGGAGGACGCCGACGTCATCGACCTCATGGAGGCGCTGCGGCGGAGCGTCTCGGGCGCCAAGGGCGGGGAGAAGTCCGAGGAGAAGCCGTCGAAGGGTTCCACGACGAAGAGGTCGCCGGCCAAGAAGGCCCCCGCCAAGAAGGCGCCCGCCAAGAAGGCGCCCGCCAAGAAGGAGTCGACGGCGAAGAAGACCCCCGCCAAGAAGGCCCCGGCGAAGAAGGCGCCGCAGCGCAAGACCGGCTGAGCCGGCCGTGCGGCACGGTCAGGCCACGGTCAGGCCGGGGAGCCCTCGCCCGCGGAGCGGGTCGCGGCGACCTCGCGGACCAGCACGAGCAGGTCGTCGATGTCGCGGTCCCGCAGGCTCGTGGTCCCGAACGAGGCGAGCGCGTAGAGCCCTTCGCCCATGAGCGAGACGGCCCGGGCGAGCACCGGGTCGCCGAGCTCCTGGCGCACGGTGGCCGTCCAGGCCGTCTGCGCGTCGTCGAGGACGTCGCGGGCGCGCGGGTACGCGCCCTGCGCGAGGCGCGAGGCGGCGAGGTAGACGACGCCGAAATCCCCGTCGATCACGGTCGACGTGCGCAGGAGGTAGTCCGCCGGACCTTCGGGGGCGGCACGCATCGTCTCGACGTCGGCCGCGGTGAGCTCGCCGAGATGGTCCAGGAGCCCGTCGACGAGGGCGTCCTTGGACGGGAAGTGGTAGAGCAGCCCGCCCTTGGAGACCCCGGCCCGGTCGGCGACGGCCTCGAGGGTCGCGGAGCGCTCCCCGGACTCGACGAGGAGCTCCGCGAAAGCGCGCAGGACCTTGGCACGGGCGGCGGGGGGAGGGGGCATGTGGACAGCCTAGTGTCGGACTGTTACTGTACCGGCTGGACGGTGCGGAAGCTCGACGTCAGAACGTCGCCCCGGCCGTCCAGCACGTGTGAAAGGCACCTCATGGTTCAGACCCAGGTGACGACGCACCCCACCTCCTCGGCCACGGGCCGCCTCGCCCCCTCGCGCCCCGCCGGCGCCGGGCGGCGCTGGGCGGCCCTGGCCGTGCTGATGCTGCCGGTGCTGCTCGTCTCGATCGACAACACGGTCCTCAGCTTCGCCCTGCCGCAGATCTCGGAGTCCCTGGCCCCGGGCGGCACCCAGCTGCTGTGGATCGTCGACGTGTACCCGCTCGTGCTCGCGGGTCTCCTCGTGCCCATGGGCTCGGTCGCCGACCGCGTCGGCCGCCGCCGCCTGCTCCTGGTCGGGGCGGTCGGCTTCGCCGCCGTGTCCGCGGTCGCGGCGTTCGCGCCCACGGCCGGTGCGCTGGTCGCCGCGCGCGCGGGGCTCGGGTTCTTCGGCGCGATGCTCATGCCGTCCACGCTGTCGCTGCTGCGCAACGTGTTCACCGACCGTGACGAGCGACGACTCGCCATCGCCGTCTGGGCGGCCGGCTTCGCCGCCGGCTCGGCGGTGGGGCCGATCGTCGGGGGGCTGCTGCTGGAGCACTTCTGGTGGGGCTCCGTCTTCCTGCTCGCGGTGCCCGTGCTGGCGCTGCTGCTCGTCCTCGCGCCCGTGTTCGTCCCCGAGTCGCGCGACCCCGCACCGGGGCGGCTGGACCCGGTCTCCATCGTCCTCGTGATGGCCGCGATGACCCCCGTCGTCTTCGGCATCAAGACGCTCGCCAAGGGCGCGCTGCCCTCCCTGGGGCTGGCCGCGATCGCGGTCGGCGTCCTCATGGGCGTGCTCTTCGTGCGGCGCCAGCTGCGCCGGCGGGACCCCATGCTCGACGTGCGGCTGTTCACCGTGCCCGCGTTCTCCGGCAGCGTGCTGGTCAACCTGCTGTCGGTGTTCTCGCTGGTCGGCTTCCTGTTCTTCGTCTCGCAGGACCTGCAGCTGGTCATCGGCCTGTCGCCCGTGCAGGCGGGCCTCGTGCTGCTGCCGGGCACGGTCGCGATGGTCGTGGCGGGCCTCGCCGTGGTGAAGGTGGTGCGCCGGGTGCGCCCGTCGCACGTGGTCGCCGCGGGTCTCGGGCTGTCGGCCGTGGGCTACCTGGTCACGGCGCTCGTCGCGGGCCGCGGCGAGGCGGGCTGGCTGGGCCTGGCCTTCGTGGTCCTCGCCATCGGCATCGGCTCGGCCGAGACGGTGTCGAACGACCTCATCGTCTCCAGCGTCCCGGCGGCGAAGGCCGGCGCGGCGTCCGCCATCTCGGAGACCGCGTACGAGGTCGGCGCGGTGCTCGGCACCGCCGTCCTCGGCGGGATCCTCACCGGGTCCTACCACGCGAACGTCGTGGTCCCCGCGGGAGTGCCCGCCGCCGATGCGGCCGCCGCGGGGGAGACCCTCGGAGGAGCCGCGAGCGTCGCCGCCGACCTGCCGGCCGGCCAGGCGCAGGCGCTCCTCGACTCCGCGCACGCGGCGTTCGGCAGCGGCGTCGTCGTGACGTCGGTGATCGGCTTCGTCGCCGTGCTCGTGGCCGCGGGGGTCGCGCTGACGACGCTGCGCGACACGCGCTCCTGACGGGACTGTGACGAACCTGCCCGGCGGCGCCCCGGCGAGCACGGTGGCGCCGCCGGGCGTGTTCCGCGAGGGTGGGACGCGATGAGCGACCAGCACGACGAGACCGACCCCGAGCCCCACGACGAGACCCGCGACGAGCCCCGCGACGAGAGCCGCCAGGACCGCCCTGCGCGTCATCCCCGCCGCACGCCGCCGCGCTGGGTGCGGTGGACCCTCGTCTCGGTGGCGGCCGCGCTCACCTGCCTCACGTTCGGCATCACCACCGCCCAGGCCGACCTGAGCCTCGGCCCGCACGAGGCCGTGTACGCCGTGGACACCGACGGGCTGGTCGTGGCAGACCTCGGGCCGCTCGGCACGCTCGAGATCGACTCGCCGCTGCCGCTCGGTCTGGGCCTGCAGGTCACCGTCAAGGAGATCCCGGCGGACCTGTCCGCGCTCGACCAGGTGAACACCCTCGACATGCTCTCGGGCGACCTGCAGGGCTACCTCCAGTTCTTCTCGAGCCCCCAGGAGACGGCCGGCACGGTGGCCCGCGCGCTGCTGTGGGACGCCGCCCGGCGGACCGTGGCCGCGGCGGTGGTGCTGGTCGCGGCCGGTCTGGCCGTACGCCTGCTGCTCGGCGCGGCCCGGCGCCGCGAGCTCGGTACGCGGCTCGCCCCCCGCACGTGGGAGATCACGGCCGGCGTCGCGGTCACCAGCCTGGTGGTCGTGACCGTGGCCTCCGGTGGGGTGGCGCGGCCCAGCGAGGGCAGGCCCGCGTCGCCGGTCTTCGCCGGCACGGCACTCGAGGGCGCCACGATCACCGGCCGGCTCGCGGGCGTCGTCGACACCTACGGCGGCCAGCTCGTGGGCCTCTACCGGCAGAACGAGCAGTTCTACGCCGCGGCGAACGACGGCCTCGTCGACGCCTGGGACGCGTGGGACGCCGCGCACCGGCCGCCCGAGGACGACCTCGCCACGCCCTCGCTCGACCCCGCCGCCCCGGGGGTGTCGTCTCCGCCGGGGTCACCGTCGGGGTCGCCGTCGGGATCGCCGTCCGTCTCGCCGTCGCCCTCCGACGAGGGCCTCGTGACCCTGCTGGTCGTGTCCGACCTGCACTGCAACACCGGCATGACGCCACTGATCCGCACGACGGCCGAGCGCTCCGGCGCCGACGTCGTCCTCAACGCGGGCGACACCACGATGAACGGCACGTCGGTGGAGAAGGTGTGCGTCGACTCGTTCGCGACGGCGCCGCCGCGCGGCGTGCCGATGGTGGTGGCCGACGGCAACCACGACTCCCAGGTGACCTCGGCCCAGGAGGCGGCGCGCGGCCAGAGGGTCCTCGACGGGAAGGTCGTCGAGGTCGAGGGCGTGCGCATCCTCGGGGACCGGGACGCGCTGGAGACGCGCGTCGGCGGGGGCACCAACGTGGCGCGCGAGCGCACCCCCGAGCAGCAGGCGGAGGAGCTGGCCGCGACCGCGTGCGAGGAGGGCGGGGTGGACCTGCTGCTGATCCACACGCCGGCCGTGGGGCTGGACGCCCTCGAGACCGGCTGCGTGCCGTTCCAGGTCTCCGGTCACACGCACTCCCGCTCCGGCCCGGAGCAGGTCGGCCGCGGGATCCGGTACGTGAACGGGTCCACGGCCGGCGCGGCCCCCAGCCAGCCGACGGTCGGTCCGCTGCGTGGCACCGCCGAGATGACGCTGCTGCGCTTCGACCCCGACGCGCGCCGGATGGTCGACGTGCAGGTGGTGACCGTCACGCCCGACGGTGCCGCGACAGTGGGGGAGCGCGAGCCGGTGCCCGCCGTCGTGGCGCCTGCCGACGACGCCCTGCCGTCGTAGGCGGCCTCACGGATAGGCTCGGGTCGTGCCCGATCCCACCTCGCCCGCCCCGACCGTCGACCCGGACGAGCTGACGCCCGTCGCCCAGGACTACCTCAAGGCGGTCTGGTCGGCCCAGGAGTGGTCCGACGAGAAGGTCACGACCGGCCTGCTGGCCGACAGGCTCGGCGTGGGGCCGTCGACCGTGTCCGAGACGGTGCGCCGCCTCACGACCCAGGGCCTGCTGGGGCACGAGCCGTACGGCGGCGTGTGGCTCACGGAGCTGGGCCGCCGGTACGCGCTGGTCATGGTGCGGCGCCACCGGCTGCTCGAGACGTGGCTCGTGCGCGACCTCGGGTACGCCTGGGACGAGGTGCACGACGAGGCGGAGGTGCTTGAGCACGCCGTCTCCGACCGGCTCGTCGAGCGCATCTCGGCCCGGCTGGGGCACCCCGAGCGGGACCCGCACGGCGACCCCATCCCGTTCGCCGACGGACGGGTGGTGCGCCCGGCGGCCGTGCCGCTGGTCGACCTCGAGGCGGGGGCCGGCGGCGTGGTCGCGCGCATCTCCGACGCCGACCCGGAGGCGCTGCGCTACCTGGCCGACCTGGGGCTCGACCTGGACCTGCCGGTGCGGCTGACCTCGCGCCGCGAGTTCGCGGGCACGGTCGGCGTGGCGTGGGAGCTCGACGGGCGGGAGGTCGCCGTCGACCTCGGCCTGCTGGCGGCGTCGCGCATCTGGGTCGTGCCCGCGTAGGCTGTCCCGGTTCCCCCGACGGCGTGTGCACGGTTGCTCCGTGCCGCGTCGTCGAATCGTTTCGAGACCCCTGAGGTTGAGACTGTGACCGAGACGACCGCGGCCGCGCCAGCACCGGCCCCCGGCACGCGCACCCCGCGCCCGGAGCACGTCGGGGCGGCCCTGTTCGCCCTCGCCGTGGGCGGGTTCACGATCGGCACGACCGAGTTCGCGACCATGGGCCTGCTGCCGCAGATCGGCAGCGACCTGGGCGTCAGCGACCCCGTGGTCGGCCACGCGATCACCGCCTACGCGGTGGGCGTGGTGGTCGGTGCGCCGCTGCTCACCGTGGCCGCCGCGCGCATGTCCCGCAAGCGGCTGCTCCTGTGCCTCATGGGCTTCTACACCGTGGCGAACGTGCTGTCGGCGGCCGCGCCCGGCATCGAGAGCCTCGTCGCGGGCCGGTTCCTCGCCGGGCTGCCGCACGGCGCCTTCTTCGGCGTCGGGGCGGCCGTCGGCGCCGCCGTCGCCGGGCCCGGGCGGCGCGGGCACGCCGTGTCCATGATGATGACCGGCCTGACGATCGCGAACGTCGTCGGCGTGCCGGTCTCCACGGCCGTCGGCCAGAGCCTCGGCTGGCGCGCCGCCTTCGTCGTCATCGGGCTGCTCGGCGCGGTCACCCTGCTGGGCATCTGGCGGTTCGTGCCCGAGCACGGGCCCGTCGACTCGAGCGTGCGGCAGGAGCTCGGCACGCTGCGCAACGGGCCGCTGTGGATCTCGTTCGCGGCCGGCGCGATCGGGTTCGGCGGGCTGTTCGCCGTCTACACCTACGTGGCGCCCACCATCACCAAGGTGTCGGGCATGTCCGAGAGCGCGGTGCCCTGGGTGCTCGCCGTCTTCGGCGTCGGTATGACCGTCGGCACCCTGGTGGGCGGCCGGCTGGTGGACCGGAACGTGCTGCGTACCGTGATCGGCGGGTTCGTCGCCACGGCGCTCTCGCTCGTCCTGTTCGCGCTCGTGGGCACCTCCCCGGTCCCCGCCGTCCTGGGGCTGTTCCTCATCGCCGTGACCTCCCAGACCCTGGGGCTCGCCATGCAGACGAGGCTCATGGACCTCTCGCCGCGCGCGCAGTCGCTCGGTGCCGCGCTGTGCCACTCCGCCCTCAACATCGGCAACGCGAGCGGTGCGTTCTTCGGCGGCCTGGTCATCGCCGCGGGCTACGGCTACCTCGCGCCCGCGTGGGTCGGGCTGGTGCTCACCCTGGTGGGCCTCGCGATGGTGCTGGCGTTCGGCCGCCAGCGGGCGACGCACGCGGCCTGACCGGCGTCGTCGTGCGCGGCGCGCACCCTCAGGAACGTGCGGTACCGTCGCGCCCGTGAGCCCGAGCGTGCGCGACGAGACCCACGGCGACGCCCCGGACGGCGTCCCCGCCGACTCCGCGGCCGAGGCCGCCCTCCCCGCCGGCCCGCGCGGGCTGTCGACCCGGGCGTACGCGACCCTGCTGACCGTGCTGGGCGCGATCGGGTTCGGGGCGGCGACGTGGCTGGCGATCGAGGAGTACCTCAAGCTGCTGGACCCGAACCGGGTCACGAGCTGCAGCTTCAACGTCTTCCTCGACTGCGGCGTCGCCATGATGTCGTGGCAGGGCACGCTCCTGGGGTTCCCCAACCCCTACCTCGGCGTCGCGGCCTTCCCCGTGGTGATCACCACGGGAGTGGTGCTGCTCGCCGGGGCGCGCCTGCCGCGCTGGTACCACCTCAGCCTGCTCGCCGTGACGGTGGCCGCGCAGCTGCTGATCTTCTTCCTCATGTGGTCGAGCTTCTACGCGCTGGTGCGGCTCTGCCCCGCCTGCATGGTCGTGTGGACGATCCTGTGGCCGCTGCTGTGGTTCCAGGTGGTGCACGCGGTCCAGGAGCGGCACCTGCGGGTGAGCGAGGGGCTGCGCCGCGCCGTCGTGGGCAACCGCGGGCTCGTGCTCGTCATCGGCTACGTGGTCGCGGTGGGCTGGCTCCTGCTCGCCGTCGGCGGCCCGCTGGTCGAGTCGTTCGGGGTGTGAAAACCCGGCCGGGGCCTGTGACCTCGGCCGGTAGACTCGCCGGGTGAGCACGCCCGACACCGCACCCGCCCGATCCGAGGCTCCGACCGAGCCCTCGCACGAGCCCGCCCACCGCTACACGCCCGCCCTCGCGCAGCAGATCGAGGAGCGCTGGCAGGACCTCTGGGAGGAGCAGGGCACCTTCTGGGCGGCCAACCCGAGCGGGGCGCTCACCGACGGCGACGGCGAGAACAGCGGCGCCGGCCGGCCGTTCTTCATCATGGACATGTTCCCCTACCCCTCGGGGGCGGGCCTGCACGTCGGGCACCCGCTGGGCTACATCGCGACGGACGTCGTGGGTCGCTTCCGCATGATGTGCGGCGACAACGTGCTGCACGCGCTGGGCTACGACGCGTTCGGGCTGCCCGCCGAGCAGTACGCGGTGCAGACGGGCCAGCACCCGCGCACCACCACCGAGCAGAACATCGTCACGATGAAGCGTCAGCTGCGCCGCATGGGCCTGGCGCACGACTCGCGGCGCACGTTCGCCACGATCGACCCCGAGTACGTGCGCTGGACGCAGTGGATCTTCCTGCAGATCTTCGACTCCTGGTACGACGCGGACGCCGACGACGGCAAGGGGCGAGCGCGCCGCATCTCCGAGCTGGAGGCCGAGTACGCCGCGGGCGAGCGCGCGCTGCCCGACGGGCGGTCGTGGTCCGACCTGTCCGACGTCGAGCGCCGCGACGTGCTGGACGCCCAGCGGCTGGCCTACGTGGACGAGTCCCCGGTCAACTGGTGCCCCGGCCTGGGCACGGTGCTGGCCAACGAGGAGGTCACGTCCGACGGCCGGTCCGAGCGCGGCAACTTCCCCGTCTTCCAGCGCAGCCTGCGCCAGTGGAAGATGCGGATCACGGCCTACGCCGACCGCCTGACGGACGACCTGGAGCTCATCGACTGGCCGGAGAAGGTCAAGTCGATGCAGCGCAACTGGATCGGACGCTCCACCGGCGCCAACGTACGGTTCGACGTGGTCGGCACCGCCGAGTACGACGCCGCCGGCGCGGGCGGGCAGGTCGAGGTGTTCACCACCCGCCCGGACACGCTGTTCGGTGCCACCTTCATGGTCGTGGCGCCCGAGCACCCGCTGCTGGACGAGGTGCCGGCCGCCTGGCCGGAGGGCACCAAGGGCGTCTGGACGGGCGGGCACGCCACGCCGGCCGAGGCCGTCGCCGCGTATCGCCGCGAGGCGGCCGCCAAGACCGCCGTCGAGCGGCAGGCCGACGCCGGCAAGAAGACCGGCGTCTTCACCGGTCACCTGGCCGTCAACCCCGCGAACGGGTCCACGATCCCCGTGTTCACCGCCGACTACGTGCTGATGGGCTACGGCACCGGCGCGATCATGGCGGTGCCAGGCGGCGACCAGCGCGACTTCGCGTTCACCGAGGCCTTCGACCTGCCGGTGGTGTACACGGTGGAGCCCGAGGGCGGGTTCCCGGAGGGCTTCGCCGGCGCCTGGACGGGGGCCGGCCGTGCGATCAACTCCTCCAACGACGAGATCTCGCTGGACGGCCTGGGCGTCGAGGACGCCAAGGCGGCGATCATCGCCTGGCTCGAGAGCAAGGGCGCCGGCGAGGGCACCACCACCTACCGGCTGCGCGACTGGCTGTTCAGCCGGCAGCGCTACTGGGGCGAGCCGTTCCCGATCCTGTGGGACGAGGACGACCGCCCGGTCGCCATCCCGGGCGAGATGCTCCCGGTCGACCTGCCCGACGTGCCGGACTACGCGCCGCGCACCTTCGCGCCCGACGACGCCGCCTCGAACCCCGAGGCGCCGCTGGGCCGCAACGACGAGTGGGTCCACGTCACCCTGGACCTGGGCGACGGACCGAAGACCTACCGCCGCGACACCAACACCATGCCCAACTGGGCCGGGTCGTGCTGGTACTACCTGCGCTACCTGGACCCGACCGACTCCACGGACGGCCCGGCCGCGGGCACCGCCGTCGTCGACCCCGAGCTGGAGCAGTACTGGTTGGGCCCGCGGCACAACGCCACCTCGGGACCTGCGGGCGGCGTCGACCTGTACGTCGGCGGCGTCGAGCACGCCGTGCTGCACCTGCTGTACGCGCGGTTCTGGCACAAGGTGCTGCTGGACCTGGGCTACGTGTCCTCGCTGGAGCCGTTCGGCAAGCTGTTCAACCAGGGCTACATCCAGGCGTACGCCTTCACCGACGCCCGCGGCGCGTACGTGCCCGCCGCCGAGGTGGAGGGCGACGAGCAGTCCGGCTTCACGTACCAGGGCCAGCCCGTCGACCGGGAGTACGGGAAGATGGGCAAGTCCCTGAAGAACGTCGTCACGCCGGACGAGATGTACGAGCAGTACGGCGCCGACACGTTCCGCGTGTACGAGATGTCGATGGGCCCGCTGGACCTGTCCCGGCCGTGGGAGACGCGCGCCGTCGTCGGCTCGCAGCGCTTCCTGCAGCGGCTGTGGCGCAACGTCGTGGACGAGGAGACGGGCGCGCTCGTCGTGACCGACGACGAGCCGGAGACCGCCACGCTGCGCGCGCTGCACCGGGCCGTCGCCGACGTGCGGGTCGAGATGGAGCACATGCGGCCCAACACCGCGATCGCGAAGCTCATCACGTACAACAACCACCTCACCTCCCTGGACCGCGTGCCGCGTGCGGCGGTCGAGCCGCTGGTGCTGATGGTCGCGCCCATCGCCCCGCACATCGCGGAGGAGCTGTGGCGGCGGCTCGGGCACGAGGGCTCCCTGGCCCGCGAGCCGTTCCCGGAGGCCGACGAGCAGTACCTGGTCGCCGAGACGGTGACGTGCGTCGTCCAGGTCAAGGGCAAGGTGCGCGGCCGCCTCGAGGTGCCGCCCGCCATCTCGGACACCGACCTGGAGGCTGCCGCGCTCGCGGAGCCGAACGTGGTCCGCGCGATCGACGGCGCCCCGGTGCGCAAGGTGATCGTGCGTGCGCCGAAGCTCGTCAACATCGTCGTCTGAGCTTGTCCACGCCGTCGACGGGCCGCCGCACGGCGGGCTCCCGCCTCGAGGGCGCCCTGGCCCGCAGCCAGGGCGCCTTCGGCACGCCCGCGCTCGCCCTGCTGCACCGCAAGGAGGGCCCGCTGGTCGTGGCCCTGCTGTCGCTCATCTTCACGCCCGGACGCGCCACCGTGCCCACCGAGCAGATGCACGTGGAGGTCGAGGACCTGCTCGCCGAGGCGCGGGCCGCCGGCCACGACGTCCCGGACGACGCCGCCCGCGCGCTGTGCTCGCGCTGGGTGGCGGGCCGCTGGCTGGTGCGCGCGCTCGACGACGACGGCGTCGAGCAGTACCAGGTGAGCTCGCACGCGGCCGAGGCTCTCGCGTTCGTCGACCGCACCCAGGGCGCGCGCGCCCTGGTGAGCGAGTCGCGCATCCGCACCCTGCTGGTGGCGCTCGACGGGCTCGCGCGCGACGCCCGCCCGGACCGCGAGTCGCAGCAGCGCGCGCTGCGCGAGCAGGCGGCGCGCGCCCGCGACGAGATCGCTGCCGCGGAGGCCGAGCTGGCGCGGCTGGAGGCCGGCGGTCCCGTGGTGCAGGCGCCCTCGGAGCGGCTCGTCGAGCAGTTCGACAACGTGGCCGCGCTGGTGCGTGAGCTGCCCGCCGACTTCGCCCGTGTGGCCGAGTCGATCGCCGAGCTGCAGCGCAGCATCGTCACGAGCCTGCGCCAGGACGAGCGACCGACGGGCGAGGTCCTGGGCGACTACCTCGCGGCCTCGGACTCGCTGATGCAGCGCACCCCCGAAGGGCGCGCGTTCTCCGGGGCGATGGAGCTGCTGCGCGACCCGCAGCTGCTCGGCCAGGTGGACGAGCGCGTCCGCGCAGTGCTGGCACACCCGTTCGCCGAGGACCTCCCCGCCGACCGCCGGGAGTCCGTGCGGGCGCTGTACTCGCAGCTGCTGGCCGCCGTGGACGGCGTCCTCGACGCGCAGGCGCGGGCCTCGCGCACCATCACGCAGCAGCTCACGGTGCACAACCCGTTGCGCGACCGGGAGCTCGACGCCGCGCTGCGCGAGGCCACGGCGGCGATGGCGGAGTGGTTCCCCTCCTCGGCCCGCGCCGCGCGGGTGGAGCCCCTGCGGTGGCTGGAGCGCGCGCGTCTCGGACGGTTCCGTGCCCAGCTGCACGACCTGCGTCCCGACACGCCCCCCGACGCCCTGGCCGACCTCGACCACGACGGGCACGACGCGGGAGGCGACCCGCGGGAGACCCTGGGCGGCCTGCTCGGCATGGGCGGGCCGCGCTACGAGGAGACCACCGCCCACGCGGCGCGCGTGCTGCGTGACCGTGGCGCGGCCACGGCGGACGAGGTGTTCGCCGCGGCGCCGGCTGAGCTGCGCCGGCCCGTGGAGCTGCTGGGCTATCTCGAGCTCGCGACCCCGGCGGCGCTCGACGAGGCGCTCGGCGACGGCGGCGGGATCGGCGACGTGCCGGCCGCCCGGCTGCGCCGGGTGACGGCCGTCCGCGCCGACGGCAGCACCCGCGAGCTGGTGGTGCCGGTCGTGCCGATCGAGGTCACGGCCGACGTGCCCGACGACCTGAAGGAGACGAACGGATGACCGGCACGACGCAGGACATGGTCGCGGAGGCGGCCCCCGTGCCTGACGCGGACGCGTTCGTCGAGGAGCCGGCGATCGTCGACGACGACGCGGCGCTGTTCGCCGGGGACACCGGCGTGCTGCCGTACGAGGCGCGCCGCGCGCTGGCGCTCGTGCTGCAGCGCCGGTACCTGTCCGCGGCGGCGCACCCGGCCGAGTGGAAGGCGCTGCTGGTCCACCAGAACCTGCTCGCGTCGCGCTGCCACGACCTGTTCGTCGAGCTGGTCGTGGACCGCGACTACGAGATCGCCTACAAGCGGCAGGTGCGCGAGGCGGGGCTCAGCATCCCCGTGCTGCTCAAGGACGAGCCGTACAAGCGGGTCGAGACGCTGCTCATGCTGTTCGCGCGCAACCGCTTCCGCCAGGAGCAGGGCGCGGGGGAGCGGGCCGCGCACGTCGACGCGGAGGAGCTGGTGGACTATGCGGCCGGCTTCCTCGCCGCGGACGAGACCAACCTCGCCGCCCGCCGGCGCGAGGTGGACAACGCGATCGCCACGCTCGTGCGCGAGCACGTGCTCGACGAGGTCGCCGAGGGGCGCTACCGGGTGCAGCCGGTCGTGGAGATCCTGCTGCCGGTGGAGCGGCTGCGCGAGCTGACGGCCTGGCTGCGCTCCCCGTCGGCCGAGCCTGTCGAGACGACGGACGACGAGGTCGACGCGGTCGACGAGGACGAGGAGGCCCGCGCGTGACGATCACGAGCGACCCGGCGCAGCAGGTCGCCGCACCCCGCATGCAGCAGTCGCTGTTCGGGCTCATCCCGACGGCGTCGGACGGGCGTCAGTGGACGGCCCGCTCCATGCAGCTGGTGAGCTGGGGCGGTTACCACGGGTACCACGAGGTGCGGTTCGCGGGCACGACGACGTTGCTCACGGGGGCGTCCGGGTCCGGGAAGTCGACGCTGCTCGACGCGTACATCGCGCTGATGATGAGTCACACGACGCCGTTCAACGGGGCGTCGAACACGGCCACGAGCGGCCGGGCACGCGGGCAGGAGCAGCGCAACGTCGTCTCCTACGCGCGCGGCAAGCTGGACGAGGAGCGGACGGCCGGCTCGGCCCGCGCCAAGGACCGCGTCCTGCGCGGCGAGACGTCGGACACGTGGTCGGCGATCGCGATGACCTGGTCCTCGCAGGCGGGTGAGCGGTTCACGGCGCTGCGCGCCTGGTACGTGCCGCGCGGAGCGCAGCGCACCGACGAGACGGTGCCGGTGCGCGCCGTCGTCGACGCGGACTTCAGCCTGCGCGACCTGGAACCCCTCGCGGCCCAGCGGTTCGGCAGGGCGGGGCTCACGGCGGCCGGGCTGACGTCCTTCGACACGGACAAGGCGTTCGCCACCCGCCTGCACGCGGCCCTCGGCATCGGCGCGGCGGGCGACGGCGAGAAGGCGATGCAGCTGCTCGGCCGCATCCAGGCCGGCCAGCAGCTCACCACGGTGGACTCGCTCTACAAGGCGATGGTGCTCGAGGAGCCCGAGACGATCCGGGTGGCCGAGCGCGCGGTCGAGCACTTCGACGAGCTCAGCGAGGTGCGCGCGGAGATGGACACGGCGCAGCGGCAGGTGGACGTGCTGCGCCCGATGCTGGACCACCGGGCGGCGATCGACGCGGCCGCCGCGCAGCGCCGGCTGGTGGACGAGCTCGGCACCGACGGCGGCCCGGACGGCACGGTCACGCCGTTCGCCGCGTGGCGTGACCGCACCCAGCTCGACCTGCTGCGGGCGGCCGAGGCCGAGAACCGGGCCCAGCACAAGGCCGCCGCCGAGCGGGTCGCCGTCGCGGAGGAGCGGCTCACCGCCGCCCAGGGCGAGCTGGAGCAGGTGCGTGCCGACCAGCGCCGCAACGGCGGCGACGCGATCGACGCCGCGGAGCGCGACGTGCGCACGGCCGAGCAGCGCCTGGCCGAGGTGCGCCGGGTCCGCGCCGAGCTCGAGGGCCACCTCGCGCCGCTCGAGCGCGAGGTCTCCTCGCGCCGGGAGCTCGACGCCCTGCACGCCGACGCCCGCCGGTACCTCGAGGAGCGCGACACCCACACCGACGCGCTGTCCGAGGCGGTCGTGGAGGCCGCGGCACGGGAGAAGGAGGCGCTGCGCGACCTGGCCGAGCTGGAGCGCGAGGAGGCATCGCTCAAGGCCCGCCGCGGCAACGTCCCGCGCGAGCTCCACGAGGCCCGCGAGGCGCTGGCCCGGGCCGCCGGGATGCGCGCCGACGACGTGCCGTTCGTCGGCGAGCTGCTCGAGGTGCGCGGGGAGTACGAGCCGTGGCGCGACGCGATCGGCCTCGCCCTCGGCGGCTTCGCCGTGACGGTGCTGGTGGACGAGGAGCGGCTGGCCGCGTTCCGGACCGCGATCGACGCCGTCCGCTCCCCGGTGCGGCTCCGCTTCGAGGGCGTGCCGACGGGGCTGGCGCTGCACGAGGAGGCCGACCGCGCCCTGCTCCCGGGCCGCCTGGAGGTCAAGGCCGGGCCGTTCGGCGGCTGGCTGGCCGGCCGCCTGGCGGAACGCTTCGGCTACGTGTGCGTGGACGACCCCACCGAGCTGACCCACCACGACCTGGCCCTCACCCGGTCGGGACAGACGTCCGAGGGGCGGCGCGGCGCGCACGGCGGCCAGGGCCGCGCGTCGGTGCTGGGCTTCAGCAACCACCGCCGCCTCGAGCAGCTCGCCGGGCAGATCTCCGCGGCCCACCAGGAGCTGCGGCAGGCGTCCGAGGCGCTGTCGGGCGCCCGGCTGCGGCAGAAGGGCGAGGCCGACCACTTCGTGGCGTACAGCCACGCGCTGCGTGCCGCGTGGGACGACGTCGACGTGCGTGGGGCCCAGGCACGGCTCGCCGAGCGGCAGGAGCGGCTCGAGGCGCTGGTCGCCGGCTCGGACGTGCTGCGCGCCCTCAAGGCGGACGAGGACCGGCTGCGCGCCCGTGTGGACGAGCTGTACCGGGAGCGCGCTGCGGCCCAGCAGCGCGTGACCGAGCTGGGCGCCGCCTGGGAGCAGCTGAGCGACCAGGTGGACCAGGTCGCGGACGCCGTTGAGCGCGCCGACGCCGAGGGCGTCGAGCCGACGCCGGAGCAGGAGCGGCGCCTGGCCGAGCTCATGGCGCAGGTCGGCTGGTCCGGGGTGTCGGGCACGTCGGGCAGCGGCCTCGCGGACCTCACCACCGCCGTGGCCGCCGTCGTGCGGGAGCTCGACCACGAGCGGGAGGCCGCCCAGGAGGCGGAGCGAGCAGCCCGGGCGGCCCTCGCGGCACTGTTCGAGCGGTTCAACGACACCTGGCCCGACCCGAACCGCAGCACGGACCCCGACGGGGCCTACGCGGACTTCCTGCGGATCTACGAGGAGCTGGAGTACCAGCAGCTGTACCGCCTGCGGGACAGGTGGTCGGCGCACCTCCGCCAGATGTCCGGCGACCAGCTCACCCGCCTGAACAACGGCATCGCGCAGGCGGTCGCGGAGATCCGCGACCGCATGGAGCCGGTCAACGCGATCCTGTCGACGCTGCCCTTCCGCGACGAGGCGCACCGGCTGCGGATCACCGCCACGCCCGTCGAGGCGGGCGACGTGGTGTCGTTCCGGCGGCGGCTGCGCGAGCTCGCCACCGTCCCCGCGGGCGACGTGCCGCTCGCCGAGCACGAGCGGCGGTACGACCGGATGCGCCGGCTCGTCGACCGTATCCGCCCGGACAGCCCCGAGCGGCGGCGCCTGGTCGACGTGCGTGACCACGTGCGGGTCAGCGCCGAGTGCGTGGACCTCGAGGGCAACCACGTGAGCGTCTACGACCACATCGCCGGCAAGTCCGGCGGCGAGTCGCAGGAGCTGGTCGCGTTCATCGTCGGCGCGGCGCTGCGCTACCAGCTCGGCGACGCCGGGGCGGAGCGCCCGAGGTACGCGCCCGTCTTCCTGGACGAGGCGTTCATCAAGGCCGACGCGCGCTTCGCCGGCCGCGCCGTCGGGGCGTGGCGGGGGCTCGGGTTCCAGCTCGTCGTGGGCGCGCCGCTCGACAAGGTGAGCGCGCTGGAGCCGCATGCCGACGTCGTGCTGCAGGCCATCAAGGACGCGACCGGCAGGTCGCGGCTGGTGACGCTCGTGGGGGAGTGAAGGGCCCGTCGGCGTCGGGTCGCGACGGGGGCCCGACGGCTGTGTAGTGTCGTGACGTGACCGAGACCACGCCTCTGATCACCAGCCCGGAGCACTCCGTCGAGGGGTTCGTGCGCGAGTACCTGCGCGAGCTGAACTTCTCCCAGGGCACCGTCCTGGAGCGGGCCACCGCCAACGACCGGTACCTGGCGCTCGCGCGCACGGTGCGGCACTACCTGATGTCCCGCTGGATGCAGACCACGGTGGACCAGTACCGCACGCAGGCCAAGGCGGTGGCATACCTGTCGGCCGAGTACCTGCTGGGCCGCCAGCTCGACAACGCGCTCATCGCGAGCGACCTGGAGGAGATCGCCGCGGAGGCGCTCGCGAGCCTGGGGATGGACCTCGACGAGCTGCGCGCTGTGGAGGTGGAGCCCGGCCTCGGCAACGGCGGCCTGGGTCGGCTGGCGGCGTGCTTCGTCGACTCCCTCGCCACGATGAGCGTGCCCGCGATCGGGTACGGCATCCGGTACGAGTACGGGATCTTCCGGCAGCGCTTCGTGGACGGACGCCAGGTGGAGGAGCCCGACAACTGGCTCGCGGGCGGGGCGCCCTGGGAGTTCGCGCACCCCGAGCACGAGGTGGCGGTCGCCTTTGGCGGCCGCACGGAGAAGTACACGGACGACGACGGCCGCGAGCGCAGCCGGTGGCTGCCGGGCTGGCAGGTGCTCGGCGTCCCCTACAACTACATGGTGCCGGGCTACCGGAACGGCCGCGTCAACACGCTGCGGCTGTGGAGCGCGCGGGCCACGCACGCGTTCGACCTCAAGACCTTCAACTACGGCGACTATGCGGAGGCGGTGCGCTCGCAGACGTTCGCCGAGAACATCTCCAAGGTGCTGTACCCGGAGGACTCCACGCCGCAGGGCAAGGAGCTGCGGCTCCAGCAGCAGTACTTCTTCGTGGCGTGCTCGATCCGCGACTTCATCGACCAGCTGCTGCGGCCGGGCTTCGACCTGCACGACCTTCCCGACCGCATCGTCTTCCAGCTCAACGACACCCATCCGGTGATCGCGATCCCGGAGCTCATGCGGATCCTCGTCGACGAGCGCGGCTTCGAGTGGGACGACGCCTGGCAGGTGACGCAGCGTTGCTTCGCCTACACGTGCCACACCCTGCTGCCCGAGGCGCTGGAGGTCTGGCCGGTCGAGCTCGTCGGCCGTCTGCTGCCCCGCCACCTGGAGATCATCTACCGCATCAACGAGGAGTTCCTCGCGCAGGTGCGCGAGCGCTCCGGCGGGGACGAGCTGCTCGTGCGGCGGATGTCGATCATCGCCGAGCACCCGGTGCGGTCGGTGCGGATGGCGTACCTCGCCACCGTGGCCGGCTCCAAGGTGAACGGCGTCGCCGAGCTGCACTCCCAGCTGCTGCGCGACAAGGTGCTCGCCGACTTCGCGGCGTTCTGGCCGGAGAAGTTCACGAACGTCACGAACGGCGTCACGCCGCGCCGCTTCGTCAAGCTCGCCAACCCCGGCCTGTCCGGGCTGATCACCGAGGCGATCGGCGACGGGTGGGTCACGGACCTCGACCGCCTGCGAGAGCTCGAGCCCTTCGCCGACGACGCCGAGTTCCGTCGCCGCTTCCGGGAGGTCAAGGCCGGGAACAAGGACCGCCTCGTCTCGCTGCTGGGCGCGCGGGACGGTATCGAGATCGACCCCGCCACGATGCTCGACGTCATGGTCAAGCGCCTGCACGAGTACAAGCGGCAGCTGCTCAAGCTGCTGCACGTCGTCACGCTGTACGACCGGATCACGTCCGGGGAGCTGCCGGTCGACCAGGTGACGCCGCGCACCGTCGTGTTCGGCGCGAAGGCCGCGCCCGGCTACGTGATGGCCAAGGAGATCATCGCGCTCATCAACCACGTGGGGGCCGTGGTCGACGCCGACCCGGACGTCTCGCGCGTGCTGCGCGTGGCGTTCCCGGCGAACTACAACGTCACGGTCGCCGAGACGCTGATCCCCGCGGCCGACCTGTCGGAGCAGATCTCGCTGGCCGGCAAGGAGGCGTCCGGGACCGGCAACATGAAGTTCGCGCTCAACGGCGCGCTCACGATCGGTACCGACGACGGCGCGAACGTCGAGATCCGCAAGCTCGTGGGCGACGACAACTTCTTCCTCTTCGGGCTCACCGAGCCCGAGGCGAGCGCCATCGCCGAGGCCGGATACCGCCCGGCCGCGTACTACGAGGAGAACCCGTCGCTGCGGCGTGCGCTGGACCTCGTCGCGCGCGGCACGTTCTCGGGCGGCGACGCCTCGGTGTTCGAGCCGATCGTGTCCAACCTGCTCTCCGAGGACCGCTTCATGGTGCTCGCCGACTACCAGGCGTACCTCGACGCCCAGGAGCGGGTGGAGCGGGCCTACGCCGACCCTGACGCGTGGAGCCGGTCTGCGGTGCTCAACGTGGCGCGGTCGGGCTTCTTCTCCTCCGACCGCTCCATGCGCGACTACCTCGACCGCATCTGGCGCGCGGCGCCGCTCACGTCGTCCTGACCCCGGGGCGACCCGCGCCGCCGCCGAAGCACGTCAGCGTCGGCGGCGCGTGCCGAGGACGGTGCGGGTGATCTCCCGCGCGAGCGTCGTCCCGACCGTGGTGAGGATCGCGTCCAGCGGGCTGCGGGAGGCCGAGCCGGACGTCGTCCGGGGCGCCCTCTCGGCCTTGCGACGGGCCTGGTCGGCCTCCTTCCCGAGCTCTTCCGCGCGCTCGGCGGCCTCGCGGGCCGCGGCGTCCTGCGTGGCGCGAGCCTGCAGCAGCTCGTAGGCGGACTCGCGGTCGACGGCGTCGCCGTAGCGGGCCTGACCGGACGAGGCCGCCACGGCGGCGTCGAGCACCTGCTGAGGTGCCGGGTCCATCGAGGACCGGGGCGCGCGGACGCGCGTCCAGGCCACGGGGGTCGGCGCGCCCTTCTCGTCGAGCAGGGTCACGACCGCCTCGCCGGTGCCGAGCGACTGCAGCAGGCGCTCGAGGTCGTAGGGCGAGGTCGGGAAGGTGCGTGCCGCCGCCCGGAGCGCCTTCGCGTCGTCCGGGGTGAACGCGCGCAAGGCGTGCTGCACGCGGTTGCCGAGCTGTGCCAGCACGTCGGCGGGCACGTCCTTGGGCGACTGGGTGACGAAGAAGACGCCGACGCCCTTGCTGCGGACGAGGCGCACGGTCTGCACCACCTGCTGCAGGAACTCCTTCGAGGCGCCCGTGAAGAGCAGGTGGGCCTCGTCGAAGAAGAACACGAGCCGCGGCTTGTCCGGGTCGCCCACCTCGGGCAGCTCCTGGAACAGCTCGGCCAGCAGCCACATGAGGAACGTCGAGAACAGGGCGGGCCGGTCCTGGAGGCCGGGGAGCTCGAGGGCCGAGATCAGCCCGCGACCGTCCGGCGCGGTGCGCAGCAGGTCGGTGGTCTCGAACGCCGGCTCGCCGAAGAAGACGTCCCCGCCCTGCGCCTGCAGCCCCACGATCTCGCGCAGGATGACGCCGGCCGTGGCGCTCGACACCCCGCCGATGCCCTTGAGCTCCTGCTTGCCCTCGTCCGACGTGAGGTGGGCGATGGTCGACCGGAGGTCCTTGAGGTCCAGCAGGGCCAGCCGCTGGCTGTCGGCCCAGTGGAAGATCAGCTCCAGGCTGGACGACTGCGTGGCGTTGAGGCCCAGCACCTTGCTCAGCAGCAGCGGGCCGAAGTCGGTGACGGTCGTGCGGATCGGGACTCCGGTGCCGATCCCGCCGAGCGAGTAGAACTCGACCGGGAACGACGTCGGCGTCCAGTCCTGCCCGATGCTCTCGGCGCGCCGGGCGACCTTCGGGTCGGCGGGACCCTCGACGGCCAGGCCCGACAGGTCACCCTTGATGTCGGCGAGAAAGACCGGCACGCCCTGCGCGGACAGGCCCTCCGCCATGCCCTGCAATGTCTTGGTCTTGCCGGTGCCCGTGGCGCCGGCGACGAGGCCGTGGCGGTTGAGCGTCGCCAGCGGGAAGCCGACCTGGACGGTCGCGTCCGGGGTCGGATCGCCGAGCGGGCCCGACAGCAGCGCCCCGAGCGGAAGGGTCGGGCCGTCGGACGCGTAGCCGGCGCGCACCTCGTCCGCGTACGACGCCGGCGCGGCGACCTCGGCGTCGGTGGCCTGCGTGGCGGCCTCGCGTCCGTCGACGGTGGGCTCTCGGCCCTGTGCCGGGGCGTCCGACGGCGCCGCCTGGCGCTCGTCCCGCGCGGCTTCCGCCGCCTCGAGGGCGGCCTGCGCGGCGGCCGCCTTGGCCTCCGCGGCCTCGGCGGCGGCCTGGGCCGCGGCCGCTCGCAGCGCGGCGAGACCGGCGTCGTCGGTGGGTGAGATCCCCTCGGCCATGGGCCGCACGCTAGCGCGGGGCGGCCTCGGGTGCGCGACGAGCCGCCATGTCCTTGAGAACCGTTCTCACAGCTGCTGCACCATCCGACCACATGGGAATCGACGGCTTCACGCGCCTCAACCCCGCCACGACTACCGGACCGCCGAGCCGCGGCTCACCGACGTCACCTACGCCGCCGAGGAGCCGGGCCACGTCGTCGTGCACGACGGGCGCACCGTGCTGTTCGACGACGGCACCGGCAGGGTCGCCGTGCTCGACTCCGCCCACGTGGACGAGGGGCAGGCACCGGCCCGCGAGCACCCACGCCGCCTGGGAGGAGCCGGTCGAGTGGCAGGAGCCGCGGCCCGCCGTGCTCGCCCTCGACGGCTCGGTGTACGTCACGGACCCGGCCACGCGGTCCGTGCACGCCGTGGCGTCGAGTCGGGCGAGGTGAGGAGGTCCGTCCAGCTCGACGTCGCCCCCGACGAGATCTCCGGCGTGCCCGGCGACTCCGGGGGCGCACGCGGGCGAGGACCACGAGTCGCACGAGTCGCACGAGCACGAGTGACGACTGCCGAGGCCGCCCGGGGGCCTCCCGGAGCTCCCGGGCGGCGTCGGTAGACTCCCCGCGATGCCCCTCGATCCCGCGACGGTCCGTGTCGTCACCGACTCGACCGCCTGCCTGCCCGCCGCCGCCGACGACGCGGCGCCCGTGGTCGTGCCGCTCCGCGTCGTGTCCGGCGAGGAGGCGTGGCGCGAGGGCGTGGACATCACGCCCGAGGAGGTCGCCGCCCGGATCGCCGCCGGTGAGCGGCTCAGCACCTCTCAGCCGGCGCCGGAGGAGTTCGCCTCCGTCTACCGGGACCTGGCGTCGCAGGGTGCGCGGGCCGTCGTCGGCGTGCACCTGTCGGGCGCGCTGTCCGGCACCGTCGAGGTGGCCGCGAGCGCGGGGCACCGCGCCATGATCCCCGTCCAGGCGGTCGACTCCCGGACGGTGGCGATGGCGCTCGGGTTCGCCGCGCAGGAGGCCGCACGCTGCGCCGCCGACGGTCACGACGCGGCGACGGTCGCCGCGCGCGCCCGGGAGGTGGCCGCCTCGAGCACCACCGTCTTCCTCGTGGACTCGCTCGACCACCTGCGCCGCGGGGGCCGGCTGTCGGCGCCGGCCGCCGCGATCGGCACCGCCCTCGGAGTGCGGCCGATCCTCACCGTGCGCGACGGCCGGCTCGAGATGGCGCAGCGCGTGCGCACCCGCAAGGCCGCGACCGACCGGCTGGTCGAGCTGGCCCTGCGCAGCGCCGAGGCGTGCGCGCGTCCGGGCGTGGCGGTGCACCACCTGGGCGCGCCGGAGCGGGCCGCCGAGCTCGCCGACCGCCTGCGGCTGGGCACAGGCGCGGAGCCCGTCGTGACGCCCGTGAGCGCCGTGCTGGGCGCCCACGCCGGCCCCGGAGCGCTCGCCGTGGTCGTCGCGGAGCTGGGTGGCCCATCCCGCGCCGGTTCGCGCTGACGAGCGCCGAGGAGCGCTGACGAGCCTGCCCCCAGGTCGGCGTCGTCCACAGGCTCCCCGGGACGGCGTCCGCGGCCGGGAACCCGCCCCTAGCGTCGCGGCGTGACCACCACGCTGCCCCACGACCCGGCCGGAAGCGGCCCTGCGGACGTCGGCCCTGCGGTGCCGGGCCCGGCGAGAGCGAGCTCGGCCGCAGTCGGCGACCGGCCGTCGCCCGCCGACGGACCCGCCTCCGCGCTGGACGAGGCGGCGGCCCGGCTGCACGCCTGGCACGCCCTCCGTGAGGAGGCCGCCGAGCGTCCGCCTGCCACCCTGCCTGCCACCCTGCCCGCCGCTCTGACGGCGGACCTCGGCGCGGCGGCCGGTGAGGCGCCGGCCGAGGACGACGAGCTCGCCGCCCGCCTGCGCGCACGACGGTCGGCGCGGCACGTCGCCGCCGCCTACGCCGCGGCGCACGGCCACCCGCTCACCGGCGACGACGAGTCCCGCGGCCCGCGGCGCTGGTCGATCGGGCTGCGGGCCGCCGTCGTGGCCTCGGTCGTCGTGCTGCTCGTCGCGGTCGTCGCGGCGGTGGTCGCGACGACGCGACCCGACGACGTCATCACGCTCGCCGGTGGCAGCGCCCCCTCGACGACGCCGTCCGGAGCCCCGTCGCCGTCCGGAGGCCCCTCGCCGTCCGGAGGCCCGTCGCCCGCGTCCGCCGACGGGACGGTCGCGGCGACCGAGGAGCCGGAGGCCTCGGGAACGGTCGTGGTGCACGTGGTGGGCGAGGTGCGCGAGCCCGGTCTGGTCACCGTGCCCACGGGGGCCCGGGTGGCGGACGCGGTGGCGGCCGCCGGTGGCACGACCCGGCGCGCCGACGTGGCCGCGCTCAACCTCGCGCGGGCCGTGGTCGACGGCGAGCAGATCCGCGTGCCCCGGCCGGGGGAGGAGCCACCGGTCGCCGAGGGAGCGTCGGAGAGGTCGGGTGGCGCAGAGCCCGGCGGCGGGTCGGTCGGCGGGGCCGCGGACGGGTTGGTCGACCTCAACGCGGCAGGCGTCGCGGAGCTCGAGGAGCTGCCCGGGATCGGGCCGGCGCTGGCCGAGCGCATCGTCGCGTGGCGCGACGAGCAGGGGCCCTTCACGACCGTCGACGAGCTGGACGAGATCTCCGGGATCGGGCCGGCCGTCCTCGGGCAGGTCCGCGACCTGGTCCGGCTGTGACGGTGCAGGGCGCCGCCGGTTCCACAGGGGCCGCGCCACCCCCGTCGCCTGCTTACTCACCCACCGGGCCCACCGATCCCGTCGCGACCGTTCCGCCCGCGCCGCCCACGCCGCCCGCGACGGCGCCGACGCGGCGCGTCGACCTGCGTCTCGTCCCTGCGGCCCTCGTCGCATGGGGCGCCGCCTGGCTCCTCACGGGAGCGGCGCAGCCGTGGGCCCTCGTGGTCGCCCTGGGAGCGGTGCTCGCCGCCTCCGGTGCGGCGACCGTGTCGGGCATCGCGTCGAGGGCCCCGCGTGCGCGGAGGCGGCCCGCGGCGGCGCACGCCGTCCTGGCCCTCGCGTGCGTCGCGGCGGTCGCGCTCGGCGTGCACGCCCAGGCGGCCCGCCAGGCGCCGCTGCGAGAGGCGGCCGGCCAGGGCGCGCGCGCCGAGCTGCTCGGCCGGGTCGCGTCCGAGGCGCGGCCTGCGGTGTTCGGCGACGGGGTGCGGTGGGTCGTCGCCGTCCAGCAGGTCGAGGCGCGCGGCGTCACGGGCCCGGGAGCGGGGCTCGTCGAGGTCACCTCCGCGGCGCCTGCGCCACGGTTCGGCGCCACCGTGGCCGTGTCCGGGGTGCTGCGGCCCGTCACGGGAGGCGACGGCCCGCTCGCCCGTCTGTCAGCGGCGGAGGCCGTCACCGAGCGCTCGCCTCCGTCGGCGCTGCTTCGGGCGACCCACGTGCTGCGGGCCGCGCTCCTCGAGGTCACGGAGCCGTTGTCGCCGCAGGCGCGAGGGCTGGTGCCGGGCGTCGCGATCGGCGACACGAGTCGCGTGCCCGCAGAGGTCGACGAGGCGATGCGGGTCACCAGCCTCACGCACGTCACGGCCGTCTCCGGGGGTCACTTCGCGATCGTGGTCGCGACGCTCACCGCCCTGTGCGCGCTGGCCCGTGCCCCGCGCGGGGTGCGGGTGGCGGTGGTGGCGGTCGCCGCGGCGGCGTTCGTCCTCCTCGTGCGGCCGGAGCCCAGCGTGCTGCGGGCGGCCTGGACGTGCGCGGTGGCCCTGCTGGGCCTGGCGCTCGGCCGGCCGTCCGCAGGGGCTTCGGCACTCGCGGCCGCGGCGGTGACGCTCCTCGTCGTCGACCCGTGGTTGGCGCGCTCGTTCGGCTTCGTGCTGTCGTGCGCCGCGACGGCGGGTCTCGTGCTCCTGGCAGGTCCTCTCGCTCGGCGGCTGGCGCCCTGGACCGGCCGGCCGCTGGCGTTCGCGCTCGCGGTCCCCTGGGCAGCGCAGGCGGCGTGCGGCCCGGTGCTCCTGCTGATCGACCCGCACGTGCCGCTGGCCTCCGTGCCGGCGAACCTGCTGGCCACACCCGCGCTCGTCCCCGCCACCGTGCTGGGGCTGGTGGCGACGCTGTCGGCGCCCTGGGCGCCCGCGCTCGCGCTGCCCGCCGCCTGGCTGGCGGGGCTGGCCACGGGCTGGATCGCCGCGGTGGCGCAGGCGTTCGCCGGGGTGCCTGGCACGCGCCTGCCGTGGCCCGGTGGGCTCGGCGGCGCAGCGGCGCTCGCGCTGCTGACCGCGGCCGGCCTGGCCCTCGTCCTGCGCCGGCCGCCCGGCGAGGGGTGGCGGCGCGAGTGGCGGGAGACCGCGCCGCGTGCGGTGCGGCGCGTGCGGCGGCGGTTCCGGCGAGCGGCGGCGCGCCAGGGGCGTGCCCGCACGGCGCTGGCGGCGGGGCTGGCCGGCGCGGCGCTGCTCGCCGTCCTGGTCGTCACGGTGCCTCGGCTCGCCGGCGCAGGGCGCCCGGTGCCGGAGGACTGGCAGGTGGCAGCCTGCGACGTGGGGCAGGGGGACTCGATGGCGGTGCGCACGGGACCGGCGTCCGCGATCGTCGTCGACGTCGGTCCCGACGGTGCGGCCGCCGGACGCTGCCTGGACAGGCTCGGTGTCACGACCGTCGACCTGCTCGTGCTGAGCCACTTCCACGCGGACCACGTGGGCGGGCTGGCCGCGGTGCTGCGGGGGCGCGCCGTCTCGGCCGCGCTGGTGTCGCCCCTCGACGAGCCGGCCGGCCAGGCCGCTGCCGTCCGGGCGGACCTCGCCGCCGCGGGCGTGCCGGTCCAGGTCGCGGCCGCCGGGGACACCGGCGCCGCGGGATCGGCCACCTGGAGGGTCCTGGGCGCCTCCGCCGGCGCCGAGGAGGGCGGCGCGCGGGGAGCCGAGGGGGACGGCGCGAACGACGCCAGCGTCGCGCTCCAGGTGCGCACCGCCGGCGGGCTCGACCTGGTCGCGCTCGGCGACCTGGAGGAGCCGGGCCAGGACACCCTGGCCGCCCGCCTCTCCGCCGACGGGCTCGCCGCCGGCGTCGATGTCGTCAAGATGGCCCACCACGGGTCGAGGTCACAGTCGGCGGCGCTCGCCCGGCACCTGTCGCCCCGGGTGACGCTGGTGAGCGTCGGGGCGGACAACACCTACGGGCACCCCACCGACGACGCCCTGTCCCTGTACGCGTCCGTGGGGTCCGCGCTGGTGCGCACCGACGAGTGCGGCACCGCGGCGCTCGTCCAGCGCTCGGACGAGATCGGCCTCGCGTGCGGGTAGCGGCGCCCCGGACCGGCCACGTCTGTGGTTCGTGGCAGGCTGGGGGCGTGCCCGCCGCCCCCGCCTCCCGCCAGTCCCGTCCGGCCCGCAAGGGGCAGTCCGCGGCGAACAGCCGGCCGTGGGACGACCCGACGCTCGCGCCGGTCCTGCTGGTGCGCGGCCCGGAGAGCCTCCTCGCGGAGCGCGCCGTGGACGGCGTCCTGCACCTGGCGCGGGAGCGTGAGCCCGAGACCGAGAAGACAGAGCTCGACGGCGCCACCTACGCGGCCGGGCAGCTCGCCGTCGCCGCCAGCCCGTCGCTGTTCGGCGAGCCCAGCGTGGTCGTCGTGCGCGGGGCGGAGGGGGCCACCGAGGCCCTGGTGGCCGACGTCGTGGCGTACGTCGCCGCCCCCGACCCCGAGACCGTCGTGGTGGTCGTGCACGGGGGCGGGCAGCGGGGCAAGAAGATGCTGGACGCGATCGTCGCCGCCGGCGCGCCCGTGCTCGAGTGCGAGTCGATCACGAAGGACGCGGACAAGGTCCAGTTCGTCACGGCCGAGTTCCGCGCGGCGCGCCGGCGGGCCGACGCCGCCGCGGTGCGGGCGCTCGTCGACGCACTCGGCAACGACCTGCGGGAGCTCGCCTCGGCGTGCGCGCAGCTCGTGGCGGACACCACCGGCACGATCAGCGAGTCCGTCGTGGACCGCTACTACGGGGGCCGGGTCGAGGCCACGGGGTTCAAGGTGGCCGACGCCGCCGTGGCGGGGGACGCGGGCGGCGCCGTCGCCCTCCTGCGCCACGCCCTGGCCACCGGTGCCGACCCGGTGCCGCTCGTCGCGGCGCTCGCGCTGCGCCTGCGCACGCTGGCGCGGGTCGCCGCCATCCGCGGCGGCGCGGCCACCGCACGCGAGCTCGGCCTGCAGGACTGGCAGGTGCGCAACGCCCAGCGTGACCTGTCGCGCTGGACACCCGAGGGGCTGGCCACCGCCATCGGCGCCGTCGCGCAGGCCGACGCCGACGTCAAGGGCGGCGGTCGTGACCCGGTGTACGCCGTCGAGAAGGCCGTCCTGACCATCGCCCGCTCCCGCCGCGGCTGACCACGCCCCGGGCCGGGGACGCACGAAGGGCGCCGCACCCAGGAGGTGCGGCGCCCTTCGGAGCCTTGCAGGTCCGGCCCGACGTGAGTCAGGCGGACGGAGCGCGACGAATCAGAGCGACTCGACCGACTTCGCGATGGCCGACTTGCGGTTCGCGGCCTGGTTGGCGTGGATGACGCCCTTCGAGACGGCCTTGTCGAGCTTGCGCGTCGCGGCCTGCAGCGCGGCGGTCGCGGCCTCCTTGTCGCCCGCGGCGACGGCCTCGCGCACCTTGCGCACGTACGTCTTCAGCTCAGACTTGACGGCCTTGTTGCGCAGGCGCGCCTTCTCGTTCGTCTTGATGCGCTTGATCTGGGACTTGATGTTTGCCACGTGTGGACTTCCTGGTGTGTTCGCCTGCCGGCGAGCGGATAGGTCGTAGAGGGCGGCCACAGCTCCGGGACTGGGGTGGGGAACCCGTGGAGAGGAACTGCGGCTGTGCCCGCCGACCTGGGCGGACACGCAGGGATCCACGATAGCAGAGGGTGCCGGAGGGGCTGAACCCTGCGGTGTGTGACGTGGTGCGCGTCAGCGTCGCGCCTCGCCCATCGCCCGGGCGACCCGGTCGAACGTCCGACGGTCCATGACCGCGCCCTCGCGCCGCACGGCCCCGGGGTCCACGCGGACCACGCGGTTGAGACGCACCTCGCTCGGGCGGCCGCGGGCGTCCCAGGCGCCCGTGCCGACGTCCATCCACAGTCGCCCGTGGCGCGCCTCCTGGGCGGCGTCGCGGTCGTGGTCCTTGCTGGTGAGCTGCAGGCCCAGGAGCCACGGCCCGTCGCGGCCCACGAGCAGCACGGGCCGGTCCTTGCCGCGGCCGTGGTCCTCCTCGTAGGGCACCCAGGTCCACACGACCTCGCCGGGGTCCGGGTCGCCGTCCAGGCGCGGGGCGTAGACGGGTCGGACGACGCCGGGGAAGTCCCCCGGGTACGCGGAGCCCGACGCCGGCCGCGCCGGGGTCGCGGTGCCCCGCCCGGTGGTCCGGGGCGTGCGCGACGTGCCGCGCGACGACGGCCGCGTCGCCGAGCGCAGCACGTCCACCAGCAGGTTCAGCCATCGGTTCGCCACGGCGGACAGCC
Organism: Isoptericola peretonis; assembly: GCA_023241745.1. Taxonomy (GTDB): domain Bacteria; phylum Actinomycetota; class Actinomycetes; order Actinomycetales; family Cellulomonadaceae; genus Isoptericola; species Isoptericola peretonis. The sequence goes on from JALQCY010000002.1 coordinate 179,070, forward strand.
TACGTGCGGCCCGCGCGGTACCGCCTGCGCGGTGCCGGCTATCCGAGGACGAACCGTGCCAGGCGCTCGGCCATCGCCTCGGGATCCCACGAGTGGTCGGCGCCGTCCACGGTCTCGGCCTCCCCGTCGGGCACCGCGTCCGCCAGGCTGCGCGCCGCCTCGGGCATCCCGGGGAACGTGCGCGCGCCCGTCATGGCCAGCAGCGGGAGGTCGAGGCCGGCGAAGCCGTCGTCCTCCAACGTCCGGGTCGCCCAGGCGAGCGCCTGCGCGTCGGCGCGCTGCGACACGACCGACGCCGCGATCGCCGACCACTCCGACGACGCTTTCGCCCCGGCCAGCCACTCGGGCGGCATGTCCTTCATGAAGTGCTCGGTCGCGCCCTCGAGGTCTCCGGCGTCGATGCGCCGCTCGATCTGCACGGCCCAGGCGGCCGTCTCGTCGGCGCTCGTCTCCAGGGGCGCCTCCCACAGGGCCAGCCCGGCGACCGGGAGCCCGGCGGCGGCGGCCCGCAGCGAGATCGCGCACCCGGACGAGTGCCCGCAGAGCACCGCGGCCCCGCCCGCGACGTCGAGCACCGCGGCGACGGCCTCCAGCTCGCGGTCCAGGTCGAGGCGGCCGGTGGCGGAGGCCGGTGAAGTCATCGGCCGCCGCGCGGCCGGCCGGACCTCAGGGCACCAGCGGCTCGGCGAGCACCCGGCGTGCGGCGTCCCCGTCACCGGTGACGACGGCGCCGGCCTCGTCGGGCGTCAGCCGCCCCCACAGCAGCAGCGCGAGGCCGCGCGCGGGAGCCGCGACGGCCGCGCCGGGCTCGTCGTCCCCGTCGCCGGAGCCGCCGACGCCGCCGACGGTCCACGACCAGCCCAGGTCCGTCGCCACGACGCGCAGCCGCTCGCGCAGCGGCGCCATCCGCCCGAGGCGCAGCTGCCGCGGCTGGAACACGGTGGCCACCTCGTCGACGGCGTCGGCCCACACGTCGGCGGGGACGTCGACCTCGCCGAGGGCGGCAGGGCCGGAGCCGAGCCGCGCGGCGTGCAGGTCGTGCAGGTGGACCAGCGTCTCGTGACCCTGCCGTCGCCACCAGAACGACGCAGGCCCCTCGCCGAGGAGGGTCAGGGCGGCGCCGTCGGGGCCGGCGGTGCCGAGCGCGGCGCGCAGCTCGGCGGCGTGCCGGGCGTAGAGCCTCGCGAGCGCCGGCGCCCCGCCGTCGGGCACCGGCAGGTCCTCCGAGCGCGTCGGGTCGCCGAGGGCCATCCCGCCCGCCCAGTGGTGGACGCCCGCGAGGTGCGCGACGAGCTCGGCGGCCCGCCAGTCGCCGCAGGCGGGCACCCGGGAGTCCGGGTCGACGCCGGGGACGGTCGCGGCGAACTCGTCCTGCAACCGGGCGAGCAGGGCGAGACGGTCGGGCTCCGGGCCGCCGTCCGCGCGGCGGCCCGCGCCGGGGTCGACGGCGGGCCGGACGGGCGAGGGCGCGGGGGGCGGGGGCAGCATGCCGCCGAGGCTAGCCCGGTGCGGTGCCCAGGTCACCGGGTGGGCGTCACCGGGTGAGCACCGCGTCGACCTGCCCGAGGAAGTCGTCCAGGTCGTCGGGCTTCCGCGACGTCACCAGGGGGAAGCCGGCGCCGTCGTCGAGCACGACCGGGCGGTCCACCCAGGTGCCCCCGGCGTTGCGCACGTCGGTGGCCAGGGACGGGTAGGAGGTGAGGGTGGCGCCGCGCACGCAGCCGGCCTCGACCAGCGCCCAGGGGCCGTGGCAGATCGCCGCGACGGGACGCCCGCTGCGGGCGAACTTCTCGACGATGCCCACCGCCTCCTCCTGCAGCCGCAGGGTGTCTGCGTTGATCGTGCCGCCGGGCACGAGGAGCAGGTCGGCGTCGGCAGGGTCCACCTCGTCGTAGGTGGCGTCCACGGGCACCGTGCGCCCGGGGTCCTTGTCGCCGACGAGGGTGCGGACCTCGCCCGCCTCGTTCGAGGCGACGACCACCCGGGCGCCCGCGGCGCGCAGGTGCTCGAGCGGTACCACCAGCTCGTCCTGCTCGACGCCGTAGCTCGTCACGATCGTCAGCACGCGCTTGCCGGTCAGGTCGGCGGTGTCCGCCATGATGGGCTCCTCTGGTCGCGTCGGTGGGTGTCCTCCGACGGTAGGCAGCGGGGCGCGATGCCCGCACGCGGACCCGGTCATGGGACAATGGCCGGGCCTCGTCGCCCCCGACGACACCCACCCCAGCGAACCTGACGGAGCGAGATCGCGTTGCCCATCCCCGGACCCGCACTGAGTGCGCGCATCGAGCCGAACGGCACGGCGCCCGAGCTCATCCGCAACTTCTGCATCATCGCGCACATCGACCACGGCAAGTCGACCCTCGCCGACCGCATGCTGCAGCTCACCGGCGTCGTCGAGCCGCGGGCCATGCGGGCGCAGTACCTCGACCGCATGGACATCGAGCGCGAGCGCGGCATCACGATCAAGTCGCAGGCCGTGCGGATGCCGTGGCAGCTGGGCGACCAGGCGCACGCGCTCAACATGATCGACACGCCGGGCCACGTCGACTTCACCTACGAGGTCTCGCGGTCGCTCGCGGCCTGCGAGGGCGCCGTCCTCCTGGTCGACGCAGCGCAGGGCATCGAGGCCCAGACGCTCGCCAACCTGTACCTGGCGATGGAGAACGACCTCGAGATCATCCCCGTCCTCAACAAGATCGACCTGCCCGCCGCGCAGCCGGAGAAGTACGCCGAGGAGCTGGCGAACCTCGTCGGCGGCGACCCGCAGGACGTGCTCAAGGTGAGCGGCAAGACGGGTGCGGGCGTCGAGGCCCTGCTCGACCGCATCGTCGAGCGCATCCCCGCCCCGGTCGGCGACGCCGACGCGCCGGCCCGCGCGATGATCTTCGACTCCGTCTACGACACCTACCGCGGCGTCGTGACCTACGTGCGGGTCATCGACGGCAACCTCAGCCCGCGCGAGCGGGTCGTGATGATGTCGACGCGCGCCACGCACGAGCTGCTGGAGATCGGTGTCATCTCGCCCGAGCCGATCGTCACCAAGGGACTGGGCGTCGGCGAGGTCGGCTACCTCATCACGGGCGTGAAGGACGTGCGCCAGTCGAAGGTGGGCGACACCGTCACCAACGCGGGCAAGCCGGCGGCCGAGGCGCTCGGCGGCTACAGCGACCCGAAGCCGATGGTGTTCTCGGGTCTGTACCCCGTGGACGGCACCGACTACCCGGCGTTGCGCGACGCCCTCGACAAGCTCAAGCTCAACGACGCCGCGCTCAACTACGAGCCGGAGACGTCGGTGGCGCTCGGCTTCGGGTTCCGCGTGGGCTTCCTCGGCCTGCTGCACCTGGAGATCGTGCGCGAGCGGCTCGAGCGCGAGTTCGACCTGGACCTCATCTCGACGGCCCCGAACGTCGTCTACGACGTGACGCTCGACGACGGCACCGAGGTCAAGGTGACGAACCCGTCCGAGTTCCCCGGCGGCAAGATCAAGGAGGTCCAGGAGCCCGTCGTCCGCGCGACCATCCTCGCGCCGAGCGAGTTCGTGGGCACCGTCATGGGCCTGTGCAACGACCGACGCGGCCAGATGCTCGGCATGGACTACCTGTCGGAGGACCGGGTGGAGCTGCGCTTCACCCTGCCGCTCGCCGAGATCGTGTTCGACTTCTTCGACCACCTCAAGTCCCGCACCCGCGGCTACGCCTCGCTGGACTACGAGCCCTCGGGCGACCAGGCGGCCGACCTCGTGAAGGTCGACATCCTGCTGCAGGGCGAGCAGGTGGACGCGTTCAGCGCCATCGTGCACAAGGACAAGGCGTACGACTACGGCGTCATGATGACGGCGAAGCTCAAGGAGATCATCCCGCGCCAGCAGTTCGAGGTGCCGATCCAGGCCGCCGTCGGCGCGCGTGTCATCGCCCGCGAGACCGTGCGCGCCATGCGCAAGGACGTGCTCGCCAAGTGCTACGGCGGCGACATCAGCCGCAAGCGCAAGCTGCTCGAGAAGCAGAAGGAGGGCAAGAAGCGCATGAAGAACATCGGGTCCGTCGAGGTCCCGAAGGACGCCTTCATCGCAGCCCTGTCCTCCGACGGCGCGGGCGGCAAGGAGACCAAGGACAAGAAGAAGTAGTGCCGGCCCTCCCTGCCGGCGAGGCCGTACCCGCCGACGGCGCGCTGCCGGAGTGGGTGCGGCCCTCGCCGGTCGGTCCGGCCGACGGCGCCCGGCCGTTCGGCGTGTACGTCCACGTGCCGTTCTGCTCGGTGCGCTGCGGCTACTGCGACTTCAACACCTACACCGCGTCCGAGCTCGGCGGCGGCGCCGACCAGGCGGCGTACGCGACGACGGCGCTGCGCGAGGTCGAGCTAGCCGTGCGGGTGCTCGACGCCGCGGGGCTGGGCTCGCGGCCGGCGTCCACGGTGTTCTTCGGCGGCGGCACCCCCACGATGCTTCCGGCCGCGGACCTGGCACGGGTCCTGCGCGGGATCGACGACGCCTGGGGGCTCGCGCCGGGCGCCGAGGTGACCACCGAGGCCAACCCGGACTCTGTGACTCCCGGGTCGCTGCGCGTGCTCGCCGACGCGGGGTTCACGCGCGTCTCGTTCGGCATGCAGTCCGCCGTGCCGCACGTGCTGGCCACGCTGGAGCGCACCCACGACCCGCGTCGGGTGCCGGACGCCGTGTCCTGGGCGCGCGACGCGGGCCTCGACGTCTCGCTCGACCTCATCTACGGCACGCCGGGGGAGTCCCTCGACGACTGGCGCGCGTCCCTCGAGGCGGTGCTCGCCGCCGGCGTCGACCACGTGTCGGCGTACGCGCTCGTCGTCGAGCCGGGCACCAAGATGCACGCCCAGGTGCGCCGGGGCGAGCTCGCCCTGCCCGACGAGGACGACCAGGCCGCCAAGTACGAGCTGGCCGACGAGCTGCTCACCGAGGCAGGGCTGGGCTGGTACGAGGTCAGCAACTGGTCGCGCGGCCCCGAGCGCGCCTGCCGGCACAACCTCGCCTACTGGCGCGGCGACGACTGGTGGGGGATCGGGCCCGGCGCCCACTCCTACGTCGCGGCCGGGTCGGACGGCGACCACGCCGGCGTGCGGTGGTGGAACGTCAAGCACCCGCGTCGGTACGCGGCGCTGGTCGAGGCCGGCGCGTCGCCCGGTGCCGGGCGGGAGCTCCTGACCCCCGCCGAGGCGCAGCTCGAGCGCGTGCTGCTCGGGGTGCGGGTGCGCGAGGGGCTGCCCGTCGACGCCCTCGACCCGTCGCGTCGCGCGGCCGTCGCGGGGCTCGTGGCGCGCGGCCTGCTCGACGGCGTCGCCGCCGTCCGCGGCCGCGTCGTGCTCACCCGGCGGGGCCGCCTCCTGGCCGACACCGTCGTGCGCGAGCTCACCCCCTGAGGGGTCGCCCGGACGCTCAGGAGATGATGCGGATGTTGAGCGGGTAGCGGTACGTCTCGTGCCGGTTGACGGCGACGGCGGCGAGGATCGCGAAGACGATCGACACGATCCACGCGGCGATCAGGATGACGATCCCGACGATGACGATCAGCAGGATCAGCCCGACGACGTAGGCGATGAGCAGGGTGATCTGGAAGTTCAGCGACTCCTTGGCCTGGTCGGCCACATAGGCGCTGCGGTCGCGCAGCAGGAGCCAGATCAGCAGCGGCGCGAGGAAGACCAGGATGCCGGCGCTCAGCAGGGCCAGCACCGGCGGCGCGAGGTGCGCGACCATCGCCCAGGTCCGCTCGTCGGAGGGCGACAGCGGCCGCGGCCCGTACCCGTACGGGGGTTGGCCGCCGTACGGGGGCTGACCGCCGTAGGGCGGCTGGCCCGGGGGAGGGCCGCCGTACGGCGGCTGGCCGGGGGGCGGCCCGGCCGGGGGCTGCTGCGGCGGAGGTCCGTACGGGGGCTGGCTCATGCCCCTATCCTCGCGCATCCGCGGTGGTCACGTGCGGTGGCGGCACCGTTCGGTGGAGTTCACAGTGGGCAGGGGAACGCCCCGGCACTGCCGGGCGCGTCAGGCCCGGGACCACTCAGGAGGAACGATGAGCGAGAACACGCCGCAGCAGCCCGGCCAGCCGCCGTACGGCGGCCAGCCCCCGCACGGCGGTCAGCCTCCGTACGGCGACCAGCCGTACCCGCCGCCGCAGCAGCCCTACGAGGGGCGGATGCCCGATCCCGGGCTCTACCCGGGCTCCGAGTACCCGCCGGACCGGGCGGCCGGGCCGTTCTCGCCGCCCACCCACAGCGGTGGCGGTGGTTTCCTCAGCGCCCTGTTCGACTACTCGTTCAGCCGGTACATCACGCCCAGCGTCGTCAAGGTCGTCTACATCATCGTGACGGTGCTGCTCGCCCTCGTCTGGCTGGGCGGCATCGTGGCCGCGTTCCAGGCGTCCGTCTGGGCGGGCATCCTCTACCTGGCGTTCGGGTGGATCGTCGCCCTCGTCTACCTGGCGCTCGCCCGCATCACGCTGGAGTTCTTCGTGGCCGTCATCTCGGTGTCCGAGAAGGTCAACGCGTACGCGAGGCGGGACGGCGTCTCCTGACGGACAGGCGGCGCCTCACGCGGTGACGAAGTCGATCAGCTCCTCGACCCGGCCCAGCAGGGCCGGGTCGAGGTCGCGGTAGTCGCGCACCGTCCCCAGGATCCGCTGCCAGGCCCGGCCCACGTCCTCGATGGACGCCGCCGGCCAGCCGAGCTCGCGCAGGATGCCGCGCTTCCACTCCGTGCCGCGCTCGATCGCGGGCCACGACGCGAGGCCGAGGCGCTCGGCCTTCACCGCCTGCCACACGTCGACGTACGGGTGGCCCAGCACCAGCACCGTGCCGCGCGGCACGGTGCGCAGCGCGGCGTCGGCCAGGCGCCGTTCCTTCGAGCCCGGCACCAGGTGGTCCACGAGCACGCCCACCCGCCGCTCAGGGGTCGGGGCGAACTCGGCGAGGGCGTCGGCGAGGTTGTCGACCCCGTCCAGCAGCTCCACGACCACCCCCTCCACCCGCAGGTCGTCGCCCCACACCTTCTCGACGAGCTCGGCGTCGTGCTTGCCCTCCACCCAGATGCGGCTGCCGCGCGCCACGCGGGCGGGCCGGTCGTGCACCGCCACCGAGCCCGACGCCGTCCGCGTGGGCCGCTCGGGTGCCCGCGACGTGACGGGTGCGGTGAGCTCCACCGGCTGCCCGTCCACCCAGAACCCCGGCCCGAGCGGGAACGACCGGGTGCGTCCGCGGCGGTCCTCCAGGACCACGAGGTGGACGCCGCCCGACTTCTCCACGCGGACCACCGCGCCGACCCAGCCGGTCGTGACGTCCTCGACCACCAGGCCGTGGTCGGCCGCCCGGGGCCGGGAGACCGGCCGGCGGCGGTGGTGGGCAGAGCCGTCCGGCACGCCTGGGGTGCGGGAGGCGGCGGAGGACAGGACGTCGGAGCCGTAGCGGTCGTGCACGGCCGTGAGCCTACGGTCGCGGCCGCGGGTCAGCGGGCCCCGACACGCGGCGCGCGCCGCCCGGTCGGAACCGGACGGCGCGCGGTGGTGGCGGGGCTCGCGGCGAGGGCGTGACCGGTCGCGGCCACGGTGCCGGTCACGCGTGGCGTGGCCGGTGCATCGCAGCGGCCGCTACGGGTCGAGCCCGGGGCGTCGGCGCAGGCTCGGCGGCGTCCCGGAGCGCGCGACGCGCCGTACGGAGATCCTGCGCCAGGCGACGCAGCGCGACCTCGCGCTCGAGCTCCTCCTGGCGGTGCTCGAACAGCATGTCGTACACGTTCGGGTCCATGGCTCCTCCTGCCGGTGTGGGGTGTCACGCCTAGGGAGGGGACCGCACGACGGCCCGTACACGTCTGCTCAGGGCATGTGTACAGGTGCGCCGGGCGACGTCAGGAGGGATCGGACCGCGCCACCACGGCAGCCTCGGTACGGCTGGACACGCCGAGCTTGCGGAGGATGGCGGAGACGTGCACCGACGCCGTCTTGCGGCTGATGAACAGCCGCTCGGCGATCTGCCCGTTCGTCAGCCCCTCGGCGACCAGCCCCAGCACCTGGCGCTCGCGGTCGGTGAGGGTGCGGTCGGCGGCGGGCCGGCCGCGACCACCGCCTCGCGAGGGCGCAAGGCCGGCACCGTCGATCAGGGTGCGGGCCTGGTCGGCCACGAGCCCGCACCCGATCGCGTCCGCCGCCCGGACCGCGTCGGCGAGGCGCTCCCGCGCGGCGGCCCGGTCGCCGGCCTCCAGGAGCGACGCCCCGTCCCGGTAGAGGGCGTACGGGCGCAGGTGCGCGGGGCCGTCCGCCGCGGCGACCGACTCCCACGACCCGTCGCCGAGCTCGGCCGCGAACACGGCCGCCCAGGTCGGGTAGGTGGGCCACACGGTGCAGGAGGCGAGCGCCTCGCGGTACGGCGCGACGTCGACCTCCCGTCCTTCCCGCCGGGCGCGGTCGAGCACGCGCGCGGCGACGGCGAGCGTCGTGAGCCGGTAGAACGGCCCGAGCGCTCCCGGCGCGATCGCCAGCCTCACCAGGTCGAGCGCGTCGTCCAGGTCGTCGCGCAGGAGGGCGAGCTCGGCCAGCGTGGCCGTCACCCGGGCCCGGATCTGCTCCTCGACCCGGCCGAAGCGCTGCCACGTCGCGCGGTGCACGCGGGCCCGGGACTGCGCGGCCTCGACGTCGCCGCGCCACATCGTGAGCCAGGTCCACCGCTCGCCGAGGTAGACGGCGTAGTCGCTCGGGTCGATGAGCGGCACCGACAGCTCGTACCAGGCCTCGGCGTCGGCCCACCTGCCCGAGCCGATCCACGCCTCCGCGACGTTGCCCTCGAGCATCGCCCGGGTGGCCCAGCCGGCGCCGAGGGCTCGCGCGATCCCGGCCCCCGACTCGGCGAGCCGCTCCGCGCGGGTGAACTGACCGAGCTTGAGGCGGATGTCCGACGCGTTCGTGTAGTAGTGGCACTGGGCGCGCCAGTCGTCGCCCGCCACCTCGTGGGACCGCTCCAGCTCGTCCAGCGCGTCGAGGTCGCCGCGGTCCAGGCGGCTCATCGCCCGGAGGTTGAGGGCGAGGGAGGCGTTCTGGCGGTCGCCGACGGCGGTCGCCGCGGCGAGCGCCTCGCCGGCCGCGGTGATCGCCTCGTCGTGACGGTGGTCCATCATCGCGTTCCGCGCCTTGAGCCGGAGCAGGGGCGCCCGCCCGGCGTGGTCGTCCTCGGGCAGCAGCGAGAGCGCCTCGTCGAGCATCGCGTCCGACGCCGGGTCGCCGGCCTTGCCGAGGATGTGGGCGAGGGTCGACAGCGACTGGGCCCGCCCGGCGGGGTCGTCGTCGGGCCACTCGCTCACGGCTTCCCGGGCCAGCCCGGCCGCTCGCTCGATCTGCGCGGCGTCCTGCAGCGCGACGGACACGTGGCGCAGCAGGGCGGCATGGGTCAGACCGGCGACCCGTGCGGCGTCGGGCACCAGCTCCCACAGCTCGAGCGCGCGCTCGCCCGCCGCGGCGATGACTGCGGACGACGTTCGCCCGTAGGTCTCGGCCGCCGAGACGACCTCGACCGCGGAGGCGAGGGCCCGGTCCGGGATCCGGGCCCGCCACCAGTGGTCGGCGGCCTCGGCGATCCGTGCGAGGGTGCGCTCGCCGTCCTCGAGCGCGCTCGCGCACGCCGCGTGCAGCCGGCGCGACTCGCCGGGCAGCAGCTCGGCGTCGACCGACTCCTGGATGAGCGCGTGGCGGAAGCGGAAGCCGTCGGCGTCCGCGACCAGCACGTGGGCCTCGACCGCCTCGCGGGCGGCCGCCTCGGCCTCGTCGAGGCCCGTGACGCCGAGCATGGCCACGAGCAGCTCGTGCGGGGCGCGCTGCCCCGCGGCGGCGACGGTGCGGCAGAAGCGCTGCGCGGCGTCGCTCAAGGACGAGTAGCGCAGCAGCAGCAGGTCGCGCAGCGAGTCGGGCATCGCGTCGCCCGCGAAGTCCGCCAGCTCCTCGGCGTAGAACGGCACCCCCTCGCTCCGCTCGACGAGCTCGCCCAGCACGGCCCCGGGGAGGTCGGGGGCATCGGAGCGGAGCGAGACGAGCGAGGAGAACAGGCGCGTCGCCTCCGCGGGGTCGAGGCGCGGCACGTCGACACGGGCGACCAGCCGGGCGCGCTCCAGCTCGGCCAGCGTGGTGCGCAGAGGGTGCCGCCGTCCGACGTCGTCGCTGCGGTAGGTGGCGATCACGAGCAGCCTCGCCCGGGGCGCGGAGCGCGCCAGGCGGGCGAGCACGGTGCGGGTCACGTCGTCGGACCAGTGCAGGTCCTCGAAGACGATGACGACGGGCTGCTCGGCGGCGAGGGCGGTCGCCAGGTCGGCGAGCACCTCGGGCAGGCGACCGGTGTCGACGTCGCGCCGCACGTCCACGAGACGGGGTGCGAGGACGCCGAGCGCGTCGGCGGCGGGACCGGCGGCGGTGAGGGCGGCCTGCGGGCCGACGGCGTCCACGACGTCCGTGAGCACGCCGACGAGGGCGACGTACGGCAGGGGGCCGGAGCCGGAGTCGGCGCACTGGCCGCGCAGCACGAGGGGAACGTCGTCTCCCGCGAGCTCCTCGAGGAACTCGGCGACGAGGCGGGTCTTGCCGATGCCGGCCTCCCCGCCGACCACGACCGTGCCGCCGGCGCCGTCGAGCGCGTCGGCGAAGGCCTCGCGCAGGACGGCGAGCTCGGCGGACCGGCCGACCATCGGGGGGCGGGCGGCGGTGGGGTGCGGCCCGGAGGCCGCGCCGGTGGAGGTGACGGGCACCTCGCCATCATCCCAGCCCACGGGCACGGTCGCCGGGGCCGGGCCGACGAGCGAGACGCCGTCCGCCTCGGGCGCGGGGCGGGTCACTGGGGCCACGGCCGGGCCAGCACGCCCACCTCGCCCCACGGTCGGCGCTGCGCCCGGCGCCGGCGCGCCGCTGCGCGCCGTGCCTCGCGGTCGCGGCCGCGCGGCGCCACAGGAACCTCCGCCTGCCGGCGCAGCGCCCGTTCCAGCTCCGCCTCGCGGTTGCGGTACTCGTCGTAGTACAGGAACTCGTTCATGGTGATCGTCCTCGCCTGGTGCCGGCCGGGCCGGGTGCCCGTCGTGGTTCCACCCTCGGCTCCTGAGGTACGTCGGCGGATCGGTCAGGTGCCGGGTCTTCGGGCGGCGGGGTACCTCAGACGACGCGGGGACTACCTCAGACGACGTGCCGCACGGGCAGGCGGGCCGGACCTGCCGGGCGGGCCTCCGCCGGACCGGTGGCCACCCCGCGTAAGATGGCACTCGGGTTGTGAGAGTGCTAAGGACGAGAGCGTGCGAGGGGAGGACCGTGAGCGAGGAACGTCGGCTGGCCGTGCTCCGCGCGATCGTGGAGGACTACGTCCACACGCGTGAGCCGGTGGGGTCCCGCGTGCTCACCGAGCGCCACGGGCTCGGCGTCTCGCCCGCCACGATCCGCAACGACATGGCCGCGCTCGAGGAGGCCGGGTACATCGCCCAGCCGCACACCTCGGCCGGCCGCATCCCCACGGACAAGGGGTACCGCCTCTTCGTGGACCGGCTCGCCGAGGTGCGGCCGCTGAACAACCCGCAGCGCCGGGCGATCGAGACCTTCCTCTCCGAGGCGATCGACCTCGACGACGTGCTCGGGCGGGCCGGGCGGCTCATCGCCCAGCTCACCGGGCAGGTGGCCGTGGTCCAGTACCCGTCGCTGCGACTGTCCGGGCTGCGCCACCTCGAGCTCGTCCCCGTGGGAGGGGCGCGGCTGCTCGTCGTCGTGATCACCGACACGGGACGCGTGGAGCAGCGGTTCCTCGACGTCGGCGCGGGCCCCGGGGCGGAGCCCGCCGTCGTGACGGTGGACTCCCCGGCCGGGCCGGCGCCCGACCCGAGCGCGCTCGACGAGGGCACCCTGGGGGAGCTGCGGGCCCGCCTCAACGCGGCGGCCGCCGGCAAGCGGCTCGACGACCTGCCCGACGCGTTCGCGCGCGTCGTCGCCGGCGTGGACCCGACGCTCGCCCCGCTGGCCCGCGGCATCGCCGACCTCGTGGTCGACACGCTCGGCGCGCAGCGCGAGGAACGTATCGTGCTGGCGGGCACCGCCAACCTCGCCCGGGCGGAGATGCGGTTCGAGCAGGGGCTCAGCCCGGTGCTCGAGGCGCTCGAGGAGCAGGTCGTGCTGCTCGGGCTCCTCACCGAGCTGGCGTCCGAGCCCGGCACCGGGGTGGGCGTCCGCATCGGGCACGAGAACCGCCTCGACGGCCTCGCCGAGACCTCCGTCGTCGCGTCCGGGTACGGGACCGACGGCGACACGGTGGCCATCCTGGGGTCCATCGGACCCACCCGGATGGACTACCCGGGCACGATCGCCTCCGTGCGCGCCGTCGCCCGCTACCTGTCCCGGGTGCTGCCCAGCTGAACGGCCCCGCGGCCGCACCCCCGCCAGCCGACCTGACCGTGCACGTCACCGACACGTCACCGAAGAGAGACCTGTGACCGACTACTACGAGATCCTGGGCGTCCCCCGCGACGCCTCGGCCGAGCAGATCAAGAAGTCGTACCGCAAGCTCGCGCGCGAGCTGCACCCCGACGTCGCCGGCGAGGCGGGCGAGGAACGCTTCAAGGACGTCGCGCGCGCCTACGAGGTGCTCTCCAACCCGGACAAGCGCCAGCAGTACGACATGGGGGTGGACCCGAGCTCGCCGTCGGGCGGTGCCGGTGCCGGGTTCGGCAACGGCTTCGGCTTCCAGGACATCTTCGAGACGTTCTTCGGCGGCGGGGGCGCCCCCGCGGGCCCCGTGCCTCGCGCGCGCCGCGGCCAGGACGCTCTCGTGCGGATGGACATCGACCTGGCCGAGGCGGCGTTCGGCGCCAAGCGCGAGCTGCAGGTGGACACCGCCGTGGTGTGCGGCACCTGCGGCGGCAACGGCTGCCGGCCCGGCACCGACCTCAAGACGTGCGAGGTCTGCCACGGCCGCGGCAACGTGCAGCGGGTGGCGCGCTCCTTCCTCGGGCAGGTCATGACCACCGCGCCGTGCGCCGCCTGCCAGGGCTTCGGCACCGTCATCCCCGAGCTGTGCGCCGACTGCTCCGGCGAGGGGCGGGTCCGCTCGCGCCGCACGCTGACGGTCAACGTGCCCGCCGGCGTCGACACCGGCACCCGCATCAAGCTCACCTCGCAGGGCGAGGTCGGTCCCGGCGGCGGCCCCGCCGGCGACCTGTACGTCGAGATCCGCGAGAAGCCGCACGAGACGTTCGTGCGGCGCGGCGACGACCTGCACTGCACCCTCCAGGTGCCGATGACGGCGGCCGCGCTCGGCACGGTGCTCGACCTCGAGACCCTGGACGGGGAGCAGGAGATCGACCTGCGCCCCGGCACGCAGCCGGGTCAGGTCGTGACGCTCAAGGGCCTCGGCGTCGGGCACCTGCACGCCGGCGGTCGGGGCGACCTCAACGTGCACGTGGACGTCCAGGTCCCGACCGGCCTCGACGAGGAGCAGACGGACCTGCTCCGGTCGCTGGCCACGATGCGCGGCGAGGAGCGGCCCGAGCCGCGGCTGACCGCCGCGCACCCGGGGGTCTTCTCCCGGCTGCGGGACAAGCTGAGCGGCCGCTGACCGTGAGCGCGCCGGTGTTCCTCGCCGAGGGCGGCGCGCTCGGCGCGCTGGCCCCGGGCGACGTCTACGTGCTCGACGGCGCGGAGGGACGGCACGCCGGGGTCGTGCAGCGTCGCGGCCCGGGCGAGCGGATCGACGTGGTCGACGGGGCGGGGACGCGCCTGTGCTGCGTGGTCGACGTCGTCGAGGACGGCGAGGTGCGGCTGCGGGTGGACGACGTCGTCGTCGAGCCCGCCCCGGACGTCGTGGTCACGCTCGTGCAGGCGCTCGCGAAGGGCGACCGGGACGAGCTGGCCGTGGAGGCCGCCGTCGAGGTGGGCGTCGACGCGGTGGTGCCGTGGCAGGCCGACCGGTCTGTCGTCGTGTGGCGCGGGCCGCGGGCGGCGAAGTCGCGCGCCAAGTGGGTGGCCACCGTCCGCTCGGCCGTGAAGCAGGCACGGCGCGCGTGCCTGCCGCCCGTGGCCGAGCCGCTGACGTCGAAGCAGCTCGCCGCGCGGACCCGGGACGTGGTCGCCGGCGGCGGGGCGGTCGTCGTCCTGCACGAGGAGGCGCGGACGCCGTTGGCCGACGTCGTCCTGCCGTCCGGCGGGGACGCGGCGCCCGAGCTGCTGGTCGTCGTCGGTCCGGAGGGCGGCATCGGGGACGCGGAGCTCGCGGCGCTGGCCGACGCCGGCGCCGTCGCCGCGCGCCTCGGCCCGCACGTGCTGCGCACCTCCACCGCGGGGCCGGTCGCCGTCGCGCTGCTCAGCCAGCGCCTCGGTCGCTGGGCCTGATCCCGGCGGGGCTGAACGCGGCCGCCCGGCGCGGTACGGTCCGATCATGACGAGCGCCGAGCCCACCACCGACTGCCTCTTCTGCAAGATCGTCGCCGGGGACGTGCCGGCCGACGTGGTCGCGACCTCCGACCGCGTGATCGCGTTCCGGGACATCGCCCCGCAGGCGCCCGTCCACGTGCTCGTGGTGCCCAAGGAGCACCACGGTGACGTGTCCGTGCTGGCGGCCGCGGACCCCGCGCTGCTCGCCGAGGTCGTCGAGATCGCCGACCGGGTGGCGCACGACCTCGCGGACGGTCAGTACCGGTTCATCTTCAACTCCGGGCCCCGGGCGGGGCAGAGCGTGTTCCACGTGCACGGCCACGTGCTCGCCGGCGCCCGGCTCGGGTGGACGCCCGCCTGACCTTGTCAGCGACCAGGACCTCCGGAATCCGCGTGCCTGGCCCCCGGCCCGCTCGATAGACTCGTGACGCCCACGAAACCGTCTGCGAAGGAGGGCCCCGGCACCAGCCGGCCCATGTCATCGACATCCAGCACGCCATCGACACCCAGCACGACCTCGGCATCCCGCGTCGCGTCCGGTGGCGCCCACGCCGAGCGCTCCACCGAGCACCGCATCGTGGTGCCCCCGCACGTGCCGATGGTGGCGCTGCTCGGGAGCCGCGACTCCGTCCTGCGGGCCGTGGAGGACGGGTTCCCCGGCGTCGACGTGCACGCGCGCGGCAACGAGATCGTCGTCAGCGGCCCCGCCGGCGAGGTCGCCCTGGTCTCCCGGCTGCTCGACGAGCTGGTCGAGGTGGTCGAGTCGGGCACGCCACTCACGGCCGAGGTCGTGGCCCGCTCGGTCCAGATGCTCACCGCGGCGTCGGTGCAGCGCCCGGCCGAGGTCCTGACCTTCAACATCCTGTCGAGCCGCGGCCGCACGATCCGCCCGAAGACGGTGGGCCAGAAGCGCTACGTCGAGGCGATCGACGCCAACACGATCACGTTCGGCATCGGCCCCGCGGGCACCGGCAAGACGTACCTCGCGATGGCCAAGGCCGTGCAGGCGCTGCAGGCCAAGCGCGTGAACCGCATCGTGCTCACCCGCCCGGCCGTGGAGGCGGGTGAGAAGCTCGGCTACCTGCCGGGGTCGCTGAGCGACAAGATCGACCCGTACCTGCGGCCGCTCTACGACGCGCTGCACGACATGATGGACCCCGACGCGATCCCGCGGCTCATCGAGGCCGGGACGATCGAGGTGGCGCCCCTGGCGTACATGCGGGGCCGCTCGCTCAACGACTCCTTCATCATCCTCGACGAGGCGCAGAACACCTCCGCCGAGCAGATGAAGATGTTCCTCACCCGCCTGGGCTTCGGCTCCACCATGGTCATCACGGGCGACGCCACGCAGGTCGACCTGCCCGGCGGCACGACGTCCGGACTGCGGGTGGTGGAGGACATCCTCACCGGGGTCGACGACGTCGAGTTCTGCCGGCTGACCTCCGCGGACGTGGTGCGGCACCGGCTGGTGAGCGACATCATCGACGCGTACGCACGCTGGGACGTCGCCACGGCGCGGCCCGAGCAGGGACGACAGGGCCGCGGCCCGCACGAACGAGGGGCACGCAGGTCATGAGCATCGAGGTCGCCAACGAGTCGGGCGTGGAGGTCGACGAGGCCGAGTTCGCCGCGCTGGGCCGGTTCGTGCTGGACAGCCTGCACGTGCACCCGCGGAGCGAGCTGTCGATCATGTTCGTCGACACGGCCGTGATGACCGAGCTGCACGTGCAGTGGATGGACGAGCCGGGCCCCACCGACGTGCTCTCCTTCCCGATGGACGAGCTGCGCCCCGGTCGCGAGGGCGAGGAGACGCCGCCCGGCACGCTCGGCGACGTCGTGCTCTGCCCGGAGGTCGCCGCCCAGCAGGCCACGGTGGCGGGGCACTCGACCGCGGAGGAGCTCCTGCTGCTCACCACGCACGGCATCCTGCACCTGCTCGGCTACGACCACGCCGAGCCGGAGGAGGAGAAGGAGATGTTCGCGCTGCAGCGGCGCCTCCTGCTCACCTTCCTCGCCGGCCGGTGACGGCGGCGGTGGCCTGATGGACGGACCGGAGCTGCTGCTGGCCCTGGTGGCGGCGGTCGCGCTCGGCCTGGCGGGGATGCTGTCGGCGGGGGAGGCCGCGGTGCTGCGGACCACCCGCACGTCGGTCGCGGACGCGGTCGTCGAGGCGGAGACCTCCGAGGACCTCACGCCCGCGGCGCGGCGCACCCGGCTAGCTCGCCTGCGCGCGGTGCAGGGGCTCGTCGTCGACCCGCCCGCGTCGGTCGCGGCCTTCGCGCTCGTCCGCGTCTTCGCGGAGACCGTCGCCCTCGCGGCGGCCACGCTGATGATCGCCGACTGGTTCGACTCGTGGTGGCAGGTGCTGCTCGCCGCCGCCGTCGTGGGCCTCGTGGCGGGCGTCGTCTTCGTCCGGCTGAGCCCCCGCGCGCTGGGCCTGCGCCGGCCGCTGCCGGTGCTGGTCGCGCTCGCGGGCCCGCTGTCCGCGGTGCACCGCGGGGCCGCGCGGCTCACCGACCGCACGACCGACCGCGGTGCCGGCCGCGCCACGGAGCGCGACGGCGAGCACGACCCGGGCGAGGACGCGCTGCGCGAGATGGCGGAGCGGGTGCGGGACAACGAGGCGATCGAGGACGCCGAGCGCGAGCTCATCCGCTCGGTCGTGCAGCTGGGCGGCACCCTCACCCGCGAGGTGATGGTGCCGCGCACGGACATGGTGACCGTCGCCGCGCGCACGCCCCTGCGCAAGGTCATGCGGCTCTTCCTGCGCTCCGGGTACTCGCGCGTGCCGGTCGTCGGGGACGAGGTCGACGACCTCGTCGGCGTCGCGTACCTCAAGGACGTCGCCCGCGTGCTCGAGAGCGAGCCCGACGCGGGCGACCGGCCCGTGGTGGAGGTCGCCCGCGAGGCCGTCTTCGTCCCGGAGTCCAAGCCCGCGGACGAGCTGCTCCGCGAGATGCAGGCCTCCCGGTCCCACATCGCCGTCGTCGTGGACGAGTACGGGGGCATCGCCGGCCTCGTCACGGTCGAGGACGTCATCGAGGAGCTCGTCGGCGAGCTGACCGACGAGCACGACACGGCGCCCGTCGTCGAGCCGGAGGAGCTGGGCGACGGCACCACGTTCCTCGTCTCGGCGCGGATGCCCGTCGACGAGCTCGGCGAGCTCTTCGACCTCCGGCTCGACGACGACGACGTCGACACCGCGGGCGGCCTGCTCGCGAAGGCGCTCGGCAAGGTGCCGCTCACCGGCGCCACCGCCGACGTCGGGGGCCTGCACCTGGTCGCCGACCGGGTCGAGGGCCGGCGCAAGCAGCTCGCGACGCTGCGGGTGAGCCGCGCGACCCCCACCTCCCAGGACGACCCAGCAGCGGGCGGCAGCCATGCCGCACCGCCAGACCAGAAGGAAGCGCACGCATGACCACCGAGAGCCACCACCCGTCCGTCGTCGGCCCCCACGACGAGGGCCTCACCCACCGTTCCGGGTTCGCCTGCCTCGTGGGGCGGCCGAACGTCGGCAAGTCGACGCTCACCAACGCGCTGGTGGGGGAGAAGGTCGCGATCATGTCCGCGCGGCCGCAGACCACCCGGCACACCATCCGGGGGATCGTGCACCGGGACGACGCGCAGCTCGTGCTGGTCGACACGCCGGGTCTGCACCGGCCCCGCACCCTGCTCGGAGAACGGCTGAACGCGCTGGTGCAGGACACGCTCGGGGAGGTGGACGTCATCGCCTTCTGCCTTCCCGCGGACCAGAAGATCGGCCCCGGCGACCGGTACATCGCCGCCCAGCTGGCGCCGCTGATGGAGGGCCGGCGCGCCGTGCCGGTCGTCGCGGTCGTCACCAAGGCCGACCTCGTCGACCGCGGACGCCTCGCGGAGCACCTCATGGCGGTCGACGAGCTGGCCCGGTCCCTGGACCGCGACTGGTCCGCCATCGTGCCGGTCTCGGCGCGCGACGGCTACCAGGTGGACGAGCTCGCCGACGTGCTGGTCGCGCACCTGCCCGAGGGGCCGGAGCTCTACCCGGGCGGCGAGCTGACCGACGAGCCGGAGCAGGTCATGGTCGCCGAGCTGGTGCGCGAGGCCGCGCTCGAGGGAGTGCGCGACGAGCTGCCCCACTCGCTGGCCGTCGTGGTCGAGGAGATCACGGAGCGGGAGGGCACCGGCGACGCGGACAAGGGGCGCCCGCCGCTGCTGGACGTGCGCGTCAACCTGTTCGTCGAGCGCGAGAGCCAGAAGGCGATCGTCATCGGCAAGGGGGGCTCGCGCCTGCGCGAGGTCGGCACCACCGCGCGCCAGGGGATCGAGAAGCTGCTCGGCACCCGCGTGTACCTCGACCTGCACGTGAAGGTGGCGAAGGACTGGCAGCGCGACCCGAAGCAGCTCCAGCGGCTCGGCTTCTGACGCGCGCGGCGGGGACCGGGCCACCTCGGGGGACGTCCCCCGAGGTCACGGGGGACCGCCCGGCCGTCGCGGCCGGTACCGCCGAGTAGCATCGCTGCGTGGTGTTCCGGACTATTGCGACGACGGCGGCGATCCTGGTGGGGCTGGCACTGACCGGGGCGGTCGCCGGACCGCAGTGGGACCCGGTGCCCGTCACCGACCATCTGGTGCCCGCCACGGAGGACACGGCGATCGGCGGCGTGGCCCCCGACGCCGAGATCGGCGAGGTGGGCGAGTTCGAGGTGCGGGAGACGCCCGTGACCGTCCCGCTCGGCGCCGGGGTCATGGTGGGCGGGCTCCTGCGCCAGCCGCTGGGCGACGACGGCGGGGTGCTCCCGGACCGGCCCGGCGTCGTCTACGTGCACGGCGCCGGGACCGGGAAGTCCACCCAGGCGTTCACCGAGTCGGCCACGGCCCTTGCGAGCGCCGGCATCGTGACCCTCGTCCCGGACAAGCGCCTGGACACCTACACCACCCGGGACCGCGACTACCTCGCGATGGCGGACGACTACCTGCGTTCCGTGGACCTGCTGCGCACCGTCGACGGCGTCGACCCCGCGCAGGTGGGCGTCTACGGCGAGTCGGAGGGCACGTGGATCGTGCCGGTGATGCAGGCGAAGGACCCGTTGGTCGCGTACACGATCCTGGTCTCCGCGCCCGTGGTGCCGCCGCGCCAGCAGGCCGCGTTCGCCGTGGACAGCTACCTGCGCAACACCGGCGTGCCCGAGCAGGTGTTCCGGGCCATCCCGCGTGCCGTGGGCATGCAGCTGCCGGGCGGCGGGTTCGAGTACGCCGACTTCGACGTGCGGCCCTGGCTCGAGCAGCAGACGGCGCCGGTGCTCGTCGTCTACGGCACCGCCGACCCGTCGATGCCGATCGAGCAGGGGGCCCGCCAGGTCATCGCGGACACCGCCGTGGGCGGCGACGAGGCGCCCGTGACGGTGCGCTACTACGCCGGGGCCAACCACGGCATCAACGTCCCCCTCGACGGCGGGATGCACCTGCACCCCGACTTCGCGCGCGACGCCGCCACCTGGGTGCAGGGCATGCCCGGCACCGCCGACGCCCCGCCCCGGATCGCCGGCGACACCCCGAACCAGCTCTACCTCGCCTCCGCCGTCCCGCAGCCGCGCTGGTGGGGCAACGGGGACATCGTCGTGGGAGCGGTGGTCGCGGGCGCCGGGCTGCTCCTCCTGGGCCCGCTCGTGTGGGGCGTGCACGCGCTGGTGCGGCGTGTCGTGCTGCGGCGCGCCTCCGCCGACGCGCCGCGCCTCGCGCGCGGGCTGCGCTCGTCCCTGCTGGGCCTGGGCATCGGCTCCGTCGCCACGATG
This sequence comes from Isoptericola peretonis, assembly GCA_023241745.1. Classification (GTDB taxonomy): domain Bacteria; phylum Actinomycetota; class Actinomycetes; order Actinomycetales; family Cellulomonadaceae; genus Isoptericola; species Isoptericola peretonis. Next base: position 199,231 of record JALQCY010000002.1, read on the forward strand.
GTCGCTCTCGTGGTCTACCTGCTCGCGGTCGCCCGCCTCGCCCTGGACTACCAGCGCGACGACCTGGTGGTGCAGGGCGGCTGGATCGCGGTGCGCCTGCTGGGCGTGGCGACGGCGGTGGCCGCGGCGTTCGTGATCCGCCGCGTGGCTGACGCCCGGGCCCAGCGCCGGGCCGGGGCGGACGTCGCGGTGGCGCGCGGCTGGCCGGCCGTGCTGACCTTCTGGTGCACGCTGGCGGGCTCGCTCGCGCTGCTGTGCACGCTCGCCTACTGGGGCGTCTACCAGTTGGGCATCTGAGCGCGGCCGAGCCGGACGCGGACCGTGTGACCAACCCACCCGCGCGGGACACGACGCCGAGGCGCCGCGTCGGGTAGAAACGGTGCGGGGGCATGTTCGCCTCGCACCGGAGCACCAGCCATGGAGACGCACGCATGACCGATCCCGACACTCTCGAGGCCTCCGAGCAGGAGCGCTCGCCGTTCGGCGGTGTGACGGTCCGCGAGCTCGTGCGCGACGTCGTGGCGGCGTTCGCGCTCCTCGTCGCGCTCCCGCTGCCGTGGGACCACGCTCACCGGGGCAGCGACCGGCTCGAGATCGTGCTGGCGACCGTGCTCGCGCTGCTCGCCCTCGCCGCGCCCTACCTGCGGCGCGGCGGCGTGGGCCCCGCCTCGTGGGACGTCCTGACCTCGCGCCGCAGCGTGGCGCTCGCCTGTGTCCCGTATGCCGTGGTCGCCGTCGTGTATCTCGTGCTCGACGCCTTCGCCCCGGCCGACGCCGCGGGCGGGGTCGGCGCCGGCCTGGCCGTCGGCCTGGCCGGCGCGGCGCTCGCGGCGGCGCCCCGCTGGCCCCACACGCCCGCCGTCGTGGCCGGCGTGGTCGCGCTCGGCACGTTCGCCACCCCGGTCGCGTCCCTGGTGCAGGGCGCGCCCTGGGCCACGACCGTCACGGGAACCCTCAACGCCCTCGTCGTGCTGGGCGTCCTGTGGTTCACGGTGGGCGCGTACCTGCGCCAGGGCGACCTCGCGTCCGGGTACGTGCTGCTCGCCCTCGGCGGCGCCGTCGCCCTGGAGCTCGTGCTGTTCGCCGGGGGCAACGTGCGTCCGTGGTTCGAGAGCGTGCACGAGCAGCGGCTGGGCCTCCTCCTGCTGCCGGTGGTGGCCGCGGTGACGGCGCGCCGGATCGTCGACGACGGCGCGGCCACGGCCGCCGAGCCGGACGACGTGCGCGCCGCGCGCTGGGTGGCGGTCGCCGTGCGGGCGCTCGGGCTGGTCGCGCTCGTGGCCGCCTTCGTCACGCTCGCGGCGCTGGTGGGGGTCGTGGCCGACGGCGTCGACGTCGGTCGCGTCCTCCGCCTCGTCGTCGGGGTCCTCATCGTCGGCGTCGCGTTCGCCGCGCGCCGTGCGCTGCTCCGCGACCCCCGCACCGGGCACGTGACCGCGGTGGGCGCCGCGTGCGTCGTCGTGGTGCTCGGCCTGGTGATCGTCGTCGCCCGCGCCGGCCTCGGCACCCGGTCGAACGTCGAGGAGCTGCTGGTCGCCTTCGGGCTGCCCGCCATCGCCCTGGCGGTGCTGCTCGTGCCCGCGTCGGTCCGCGAGCTCGTGGCGTCGGCCCCCGAGACGTCGGAGCCCGAGCCGGAGCCCATGACCCCGCAGCAGCCGGAGGAGGACACCCGTCGCGACGCCCCGGAGGCGGCCTGGACGGTCGCCGCGCCGGCCGCGGGCGCCGGGGCGACGGCCCGCTACCCGTCCGACCAGCCGTCGACGGCTCGCCCGCTCGACGCCACGCAGCAGATGGCGCCGGTGCGCGAATACCAGGCCCCCGACTCCACGCAGGTGATCCCGCCCGTCCAGGAGGCGCCCGCGCCTGGATGGACCGCCGCGCAGGCGATGGACCCCGGGACCCCGCTGGCCGACCTCGCCCGCATCGCCGCCGAGGCCCCGCACCTGCGCTCGTACGTGGCCGCGAACCCGTCCACCTACCCGGCGCTCCTCGACTGGCTCGGCGCCCTCGGGGACCCGGCCGTCGACGCTGCGCTGCGCTCTCGGCGATAGGTCCGTACGCTGCGGCGAGGCGGGCGTCCGGCCGGATCCTGGACGCCTCAGGCGAAGCCCTGACGAAGGTGTACGGTGGCAGCGTGCAGCGCACGGTGGTCCTTCTCCTTCGGTGCCGCGGCGGGGCCTCCTAGGCCGGATTCCCGTCGCGGAGGTTGTGGCGCGCCGGCCGACTGGTCATGACCGTCGGACCCCACCCGGGACGGCGGTCACCGAGCCCCCACCGAAGGACGCGACACCATGCAGAACCATCACCCCCAGGGCATCGCCGGCGCCAACCCCCAGCGCCCGTCCGGGATGCCGTACACGCGCTACCTCCCCTTCCACGAGCAGATCCAGGTGGACCTGCCCGACCGCACGTGGCCCGACAAGCGGATCACGAAGGCGCCGCGCTGGTGCGCCGTGGACCTGCGCGACGGCAACCAGGCCCTCATCGAGCCGATGGACGCCGAGCGCAAGCTGCGCATGTTCGACCTGCTCGTGCAGATGGGCTACAAGGAGATCGAGGTCGGCTTCCCGTCCGCGTCGCAGACGGACTTCGACTTCGTGCGCCAGCTGATCGACACCGGCCGCATCCCCGACGACGTGGTCATCCAGGTGCTGACGCAGTGCCGCGACCACCTCATCGAGCGCACCTACGACGCGATCCGCGGTGCCAAGCAGGCGATCGTGCACCTCTACAACTCGACGTCGATCCTCCAGCGCGAGGTCGTGTTCCGCAGCGACATGGACGGCATCGTCGACATCGCCCTGCAGGGCGCGCGCCTGTGCCGCAAGCTCGAGGAGACCGTCCCCGAGACGACGGTCTACTACGAGTACTCGCCCGAGTCGTACACCGGGACGGAGCTGGAGTTCGCCGCCCGCATCTGCAACGAGGTGCTGGAGGTGCTGGAGCCCACCGCCGAGCGCCCCGTGATCGTCAACCTGCCCGCGACGGTCGAGATGGCCACCCCGAACGTCTACGCGGACTCCATCGAGTGGATGAACCGGAACCTGGCGTTCCGGGAGCACGTGGTGCTGTCCCTGCACCCCCACAACGACCGGGGCACCGCCGTCGCGGCCGCCGAGCTGGGCTACCAGGCCGGCGCCGACCGCATCGAGGGCTGCCTGTTCGGCAACGGGGAGCGCACCGGCAACGTCGACCTGGTCACCCTGGGCATGAACCTGTTCAGCCAGGGCGTCGACCCGCAGATCGACTTCACCGTCGGCGGCGGCATCGACGGGATCCGTCGCACCGTGGAGCACTGCAACCAGATCCCGGTGCACGAGCGCCACCCGTACGTGGGTGACCTGGTGTTCACCGCGTTCTCCGGCTCGCACCAGGACGCGATCAAGAAGGGCTTCGAGCACATGGCGGCCCGCGCCGAGACCGAGGGCAAGCCGGTCGACGAGCTCACCTGGGGCGTGCCGTACCTGCCGATCGACCCGAAGGACGTGGGCCGGTCGTACGAGGCCGTCATCCGCGTCAACTCGCAGTCGGGCAAGGGCGGCATCGCGTACCTGCTGTCCGCCGAGCACTCGCTGGACCTGCCGCGCCGCCTGCAGATCGAGTTCTCGGGCGTGGTGCAGCACTACACGGACACCGCGGGCAGCGAGGTCACGGGCTCCGACATCTGGCGGATGTTCAGCGACGAGTACCTGCCGGTCGAGGTGCACGACTCGCGCGGCCTCGAGCCGTGGGGGCGGCTGCGCCTGCGCCAGACGCGCTCGACCGCCTCGGAGGGCGGGGCCACCACGCTGTCGGTCGACGTCGTGGACCACGGCGAGGACGTGACGCTCGAGGGCACCGGCAACGGCCCGCTGGCCGCCTTCGTCGACGCGATCTCCAAGGTGGGCGTGGACGTGCGCGTCCTGGACTACGCGGAGCACGCCCTGTCCGAGGGCGGGGACGCCACGGCCGCGGCGTACGTCGAGTGCCAGGTGGGCGACGACGTGCTGTGGGGAGTCGGCATCGACCCGTCCATCACCACCGCGTCGCTCAAGGCGATCGTCTCCGCCGTGAACCGCGCCGCGCGCGGCTAGGCCACCACCGACCGGGGCAGCCGGCCGAGCCCGTCGAGAGTGGGACGCGACGGGCTCGGCCGGAGCGCCGCGCGGCAGGGGTCGGGCGGTCAGGCCACCAGGCGCGCACCGGTGAGGGCGAGCGCCGCTCCCACGAGCATGTACGGGCCGAACGCGATCGCCGTGGTGCGGGTCGCCCGGCGCGTCGCGAGCAGGACGATCGCGACGACACCGCCGACGAGGAACGGCAGGAACGCCGTCGCCCCCAGGGCGGGCCAGCCGAACCAGGCGGAGACCAGGCCGAGCAGGACGGCGAGCTTGACGTCGCCCAGGCCCAGCCCGGCCCGGTTGATCAGGTGGAGCGCCAGGTAGCCGCCGGCCAGGGCCAGGGCACCGAGCAGGGCCCTCAGCGCGGCGTCCCACGTCCCCCCGGCGAGGGCGGCGACCAGGAGCAGCGCGGCGACCGCCACCGTCGTCGGAACGGTGATCGCGTCGGGGAGCCGGTGCGAGCGGGCGTCGACGGCGAACAACGCCACGCCCGCGACGGCCGCCACCACGACCGCGGGCGTCGCCCAGCCGGGGCCGCTCGCCCAGACGGCCCAGAGCGCGGCGACGGGGGAGGCCCAGGCGACCGCCCGGCGGTGAGGCGCGACCTCGTCGAGGGCACGCCGGAGAATGGGCGGGGCGGGCGACGGGGTGATCGGCACGGTCGGGATGCTACGGGCGATCACCGGCTGCGGCCGGTGCGTCCACAGCCGGCGCCGCCGTGCGGGGCCGGCCGGACGGGACCGGTCGACCGCAGGGAGTGTCCCCGGCACCTGGGACAATGGTCGGGTGCCCCTGTACCGAGACGACGCGATCGTGCTGCGCACCCACAAGCTGGGCGAGGCCGACCGGATCGTCACGTTCCTCACCCGTGAGCACGGGAAGGTGCGCGGGGTGGGGCGGGGCGTGCGGCGCACGTCGTCGCGGTTCGGGGCACGCCTGGAGCCGTTCATGGTGGTGGACGTGCAGCTGCACACGGGCCGCAACCTCGACACGGTGACGCAGGTCGAGACGGTGGGCGCCTACGCGCGGGCCATCTGCGAGGACTACGCGCTGTACACCTCCGGGGCGGCGATGCTCGAGGCAGCGGACCGGCTGGTCGCCGCGGAGCACGAGCCGGCGGTGCAGCAGTACTGGCTGCTCGCCGGGGCGCTGCGGGCGCTGTCGGAACGCCGGCACGCGCCGAGCCTGGTGCTCGACTCCTACCTGCTGCGCGGGCTGGCCGTCGCCGGCTGGGCGCCGTCGTTCACCGACTGCGCCCGGTGCGGCGAGCCCGGGCCGCACCACGCGTTCTCCGTGGGGCAGGGCGGGGCGGTGTGCTCCCGCTGCCGACCGCCGGGCTCCACGGCCCCCGCGCCGGAGACGTTCGCCCTGCTCGGCGCCCTGCTGGGGGGCGACTGGGAGACCGCGGACGCCTCCGACCCGCGCCATCGCACCGAGGCCTCGGGCCTCGTCGCCGCGTACTCCCAGTACTACCTGGAGCGCACGCTGCGTTCCCTGCGCATGATCGAGCGCACATGACCGAGAGAGAGGCCTGATGCCCCGCACCGCCGACCCGCGGTACGCCGAGCCGTACCCGCACCCGTCCGGCGCGACACCGCCGTCGATCCCGGCGCAGTTCGTGCCGAACCACGTGGCGATCGTCATGGACGGGAACGGCCGGTGGGCCAACGCCCGCGGCCTGCCGCGCGTGGAGGGCCACAAGCAGGGGGAGAAGTCCCTGCTCGACGTGGTGGCGGGCGCCGTGCAGATCGGCGTCAAGCACGTGTCGGCGTACGCGTTCAGCACGGAGAACTGGAAGCGGTCGCCCGACGAGGTCAAGTTCCTCATGAACTTCAACCGGGACGTCATCCGCCGCCGCCGCGACGAGATGTCCTCGTGGGGGGTGCGGATCCGCTGGGCGGGGCGGCGCCCGCGACTGTGGGGCTCGGTGATCAAGGAGCTCCAGGTCGCGGAGGAGATGACCCGCGAGAACGACCGCTGCACCCTGACGATGTGCGTCAACTACGGCGGCCGTGCGGAGATCGCCGACGCTGCCGCCGCGATCGCCCGCGACGCCGCGGCCGGGAAGCTCAACCCCGCCCGCGTCTCGGAGAAGACCGTGCAGCGCTACCTCGACGAGCCGGACCTGCCCGACGTGGACCTGTTCCTGCGCTCCAGCGGCGAGCAGCGCACGTCCAACTTCATGATCTGGCAGGCCGCGTACGCGGAGATGGTCTTCCTGCCGGAGCCGTGGCCGGACGTCGACCGGCGCCACCTGTGGCGCGCGGTCGAGGAGTTCGCGCGCCGCGACCGGCGCTACGGCGGCGCGGTGGACGCCGTCGACGACGAGGGCGCGGTCTGACCTGAGCCGGAGACGGACCGAGCCCGCCGAGAACTGGTCTCGGCGGGCTCGACCGGCGGTCGACGGGCGTCAGTCCGCGAGGACCTCGGCCATGGAGTCCACGAGGGCGGGGAAGCCGTCCTCCCAGTACACGGACAACGCGGTGGGCGGCGAGACGGACGACGTCTCGACCGTGCCGACGACCTGCGCGACCTTGCCCTCCTTGACCGCGGGGATCGCTTGCAGCTCGCTCTTGGTGAGGAAGGCCTCGGCGTCCTCGGGCGTGTACGCGTAGTCGACGATGAAGTCGGCCTCGAGCTTGTCGAGCTCCTCGTACGACAGGTCGTAGAAGAACCCGCCGTTCGAGGTGTCGAGCTCGGCGACCGACGGCGCGACCTCCACCCCGAGGCCCTCGAGGAAGCCGGCGCGCGGGTCGAGGGCCGGGTACACGTACACCTTGCCCTCGGACGGCGAGTCGACGACCGCGGCGAACGTCTTGCCCGCGAACTCGGGGTGCTCGGCGGCCTCCGCGGTGACGAACTCGTCGATGTCGGAGAGCACCTCGTCGCCGGCGGCGGAGCGGCCGAGCGCCTGGGCGGTGATCCGGATCGTCTCGTCCCAGGGGGTGGTCCAGGCGGCGTCGGGGTAGGCGACGACGGGCGCGATGTCGCTGAGCACGTCGTACTGCTCCTCCGTCAGCCCGGAGTAGGGGGCCACGATGAGGTCGGGCTCTGCCTCGACGAACTCCTCGTAGGGCACGGAGGCGCCCTGCTCGGGGTCGTTGAGGACGGTCGGCTTCGCGACGCCGGCCTCGTCGTACGCGTCCTCGACCCAGGGCAGCAGCGCGTCCTCGCCGACGGTCCAGACCTGCTCGCCCACCGCGACCGGGTACACCCCGACGGAGATCGCGGCCTCGGTGGAGCCCCAGCCCCAGGTGGCGACCCGCTCGGGGGCTTCCTCGACGACGGTCTCGCCGAAGGCGTGCTCGACCGTGAGGGGGAACGTGTCGGTGGCGCCGGACGCCGCGCTGCCCGAGGCGGCGGGGTCACCGTCGTCCGGGGAGTCGCCGGAGGCACAGCCGGTGAGGGTCAGGGCGGCCGTCGCCGCGAAGGCGGCAGCGGCGGCGAGAGGACGGCGAAGACGCACGAGTTCTCCTCGGGGTGCTCGCGCCCGGGGGCGCGAGAGGAACAATAGGTGAGGCGAGCCTAACCTACGTCGCGCCGTCGGTGTGAGCCCGTCCCAGGGGGACGACGAGTGGCGTTCCCGACACCGGGTCGGGCACCACGCGGGCCCGCAGGCCGAAGGCGGCGTGCACGGTCGCCTCGGTCAGGACGTCGCCGGGGCGGCCCTCGGCCACGACCTGCCCGGAGCTCATCACCACCAGGTGGTCGGCGTACCGGGCGGCGAGGTTGAGCTCGTGGAGCACCATGACGACCGTGGTGCCGCGGGTCCGGTTGAGCTCCCGCAGCAGCTCGAGCAGGTCCACCTGGTGGGCGAGGTCGAGGTACGTGGTGGGCTCGTCGAGCAGCACGATGTCGGTCTCCTGCGCCAGCACCATCGCGATCCACACCCGCTGCCTCTGCCCACCGGACAGCTCGGCCACCGGCCGGTCCGCGAGGTCGGCGACGCCCGTGGCGTCCAGCGCGCGGAGCACCGCCGTGTCGTCCGTGGAGCTGTGGCGCCCGAACCACCCCTGGTGGGGGTAGCGGCCGCGGGCGACGAGCTCGGCCACCCGCACGCCGTCGGGAGCGATGGACGACTGCGGCAGCACGCCCACCCGCTTCGCGAGCTCCTTGCGGGACAGGGCGCCCACGTCCTGGCCGCCCAGGGTGACGCGGCCACCGTCCAGCGGGTGCAGGCGCGCCAGGCCGCGCAGCAGCGTGGACTTGCCGCAGGCGTTGGGCCCGACGATCGCCGTGACGCTGCCGGCCGGCAGCCCCAGGTCCAGCTCGGAGATGACGCGCCGCCCGTCGTAGCCCAGGCTCACACCGTGCGCCCGCAGCGTGACGTCGGCCGGCCGCGCGGCCGCGCCGAACGCCGCCGCGCCGGATGCCGCCGCATCGGGGCGCGCGGCCGGGGGTGCCGCGCGGTGGACGTCGGTCATGCGAGGGACTTCCTTCCGTCGGTGGCGAGGAGCCACAGCAGGTACGGGGCGCCGATCATGCCGGTCACGATGCCGGTGGGCGCCTGGATGCCGAAGAGCAGGTGCTGTCCCACGACGTCCGCCGCCAGCACGAGGAGCGCCCCGGTGAGGACGGAGACGGTGAGCGCGGCGCCGCCGTCGTCCACCAGCCGGCGCGCGATCGCCGGGGCCACGAGCGCGACGAACGCGAGCGGGCCGACGAACGACGTGGCGACCGCGACCAGGCCGACCGCGAGCAGCAGGGAGACGACGCGGGCGGCGTCGACCGGGACGCCGAGGGCGCGGGCGTTGTCGTCGCCGAGCGCGAGGGGCGCCTGCCACCGCGACGCGACGGCCACGCCCGTGCCGAGGACGGCGACAGCCACCGCGAGCGTGACCAGCTCGGCGCCGCGGACGTCGGCGACGCTCCCGACGGTCCACAGCAGCGCGGACTGGGCCTCGCGCACGTCCGCGCGCGCCAGCAGCCAGGCCAGCAGGGACGAGCACAGGTAGGCGAACCCGACACCCACCAGCACGAACCGGATCGAGTGCAGGCCCTTGCGCCACGCGAACAGCCAGATGAGCAGCGCCACCGTGACGGCGCCGGCGAAGGCGGCGCCGGAGACGGCCAGGCCGGTGAGGCCGGCGACGAGCAGCGCCCACACGGCGCCGAGGCTCGCGCCGCTGGCGATCCCGAGGATGTCGGGGCTGGCCAGCGGGTTGCGCAGCGTGGTCTGGAACAGGGCGCCCGCGAGCGCGAACGCCGCGCCGGCGAGCACGGCCGTCTCGATGCGGGGCAGCCGCAGGCGGTGCACGACGAACACGTCCCCGGCGTCGCCGGCGCCGAAGAGCGCGGCGAGCGCGCGGCCCGGCGCGAGCGACGCCTCCCCGAGGGTGAGGGCGAGCGTCGCGACCGCGACGAGCAGCACCGCGAGGGTGGTCAGGACGACGGCGAGCCGGCGGCGACGCCGTGCGCGCAGCCCCTCGACGGGGCCGGGATCCGGCGTGCCGGCGGTGTCGGGGGACCTGGGGGCGTCGGCGAGAGCCGTCACGTCACACCCCCGCCACGGACTTGCCGCGCGCGACGGCGACGAGCACGGGGGCGCCGAGCGCGGCGGCGACGACGCCGGCCTCGAGCTCGGAGTGCGGCAGCACGAGGCGGCCGATGACGTCGGCGCCGAGCAGCATCACCGGGCCGAGGACGGCGCTGAGCGGCACGATCCAGCGGTAGTCGGTGCCCACGAGGCGCCGGGCGGCGTGCGGCACGGCGAGTCCCACGAGCGCGATCGGCCCGGCGAGGGCCGTCGCGGTGCCGGCGAGCAGCACGATCGCGCCGGCCGTGAGCCCCCGGGTGAGGCCGACGCGCTGGCCCAGCGCGCGGGCCACGTCGTCGCCCAGCGAGAGCATCGACAGGCGGTGCGCGAGCGCGCCGGCGAGCACGATCCCGACCACCACGAACGGCCACAGGCGCTCGAGGGTCTCCATCCCGCGCCCGGTGAGGGAGCCCACGGCCCAGAAGCGGTAGGTGTTGAACGCCGCCGGGTCGCGCAGCAGCACCAGCGTGATGAGCGGGGTGATGAGCGCGGTGACGGTGGCGCCGACGAGCGCGAGCTTCACGGGCTGGCCGGCCCCGATGGAGAAGACCAGCGCCGCCGCGGCGGCGGCCCCGACGAAAGCGAACCAGACGAAGCCGAGCGGGGCCGTGACACCCAGCAGCGAGACGGCGATGACGACGGCGAGCGAGGCGCCCGCGTTGAGCCCGAGCAGGCCGGGGTCGGCGATGGGGTTGCGGGTGACGCCCTGGATGAGGGTTCCGGCGAGGCCGAGCGCGGCGCCGGCGGCGAGGCCGATGAGCGTGCGCGGCACGCGCTGGTCGAGCACGACGTCGTGGTCGACGTTCCCCGCCACGGGGGCGGTGAGCGCCTGCCAGACGGTGGCGACGTCGATGTCGCGCACGCCGAGCGTGAGGCTCGCGACGGCGATCAGCGCCAGCACCGCCAGCGACAGCAGGAGGAGGAGCACCCGCCCGCGCGTGCGGCGGGCGACGAGCGTCCCGGCGGGGCCGACGGCGGGGGCGACCGTGGCGGTCACGGGGCGTCCTCCGAGGCTGCGGGCGCGCGGCGGGTGAGCCGGTGCACGCCCCAGGCGACGAGCGCCACCGCGCCGGCACCCACGAGGACGAGCGTGACGGGGTGGCGCAGCCCGACGGCGATGGCCGCGTTCACGGCTGCCGTGCCGACCGTCGTCCAGATGCCTGCCCACACGGCGCAGCCCGCGAGCAGGGCCACGAGGTAGCGGCCGAAGGGCATGCGCAGGTAGCCCGCGGCGAGGTTCACGAGGGTCTGCACGCCCACGGTGAAGAACGACAGGGTGACGGCGGGCGGCCCCCACCGGTGGACGCGGTCGACGACGGCGGCCGCTCCGGGCCGGGCCAGCGTGTCGGCGAACCGGCCGCGGGCCGTGCCGCGCGCCACGCCGCGGCCGGCCCAGTAGGTGGCCTGGGCCCGCACCAGCACGATCCCGAACGCCGCCGCGTAGACGACCCAGAACGGCACGCCGGCGATCGTGAAGACGCCGGGGGCGGCGTCCTCGGTCACCGCGGCGAGCGCGGGAGTGGTCAGCAGCACGGGCTCATTCTGCCCTAATGAGGTATGCCTGGCCTAACTCGCTTGCCTGGTCAGTTCGGGCGGCCGTCGTCCGCGCGGCACGCGGCACAGGTGCCCCACAGCTCGACGGTGTGGTCGATGTCGATGAAGCCGTGCGCGGCGCCGACGGACGCCGCCCACTGCTCGACGGTGGGGCCGTCGATCTCGACCGCGCGCCCGCAGCGCCGGCACACGAGGTGGTGATGGTGCTCGCGGCGCGCGCACCGCCGGTAGAGGCTCTCGCCGTCCTCGCTGCGCAGCACGTCGACGTCGCCGCCGACGGCCAGCGCCTGGAGGGTGCGGTAGACGGTGGCGAGGCCGACGGCGTCGCCCCGCGAGCGGAGCAGCTCGTGCAGCTGCTGCGCGCTGCGGAACTCGTCCGTGTCGCCGAGGGCGTCCGCCACGGCCGCACGCTGCCGCGTCATGCGGGGCGGGTTGCGGTGGGTCGTGTCGTTCACGGGGTGCACTCCTCCTGCGCGGCGCCCCGCCCGGCGGTGGCGGAGACCGCGACGTCGTCGGGGATGTCGGGATGCGGGTCGGCGGGCGGGCGCCGGCGGGCGAGCAGCGGGTGCAGCGCGGCGACGACGGCGTAGACGGCGATCGCGAGCACCACGATGAGGGCGCCGGGCGAGACGTTGTGCCAGTAGGTGATGGACAGTCCGGTCACGCACACCGTCACGCCGACGATCGACGCGACCAGCATCGTGCGGCGGAAGGAGCGGGTCACGAGCTGGCCGATCGCGACGGGCACGATCATCAGGGCGGAGACGAGCAGGAGGCCCACGACGCGCATCGCGACGGTGACCGTGAGCGCGGCGAGCACCGCGACGGCCATGTTCAGGAACCAGACGGGCAGGCCGGAGGAGATCGCGAACTCCTCGTCGTGGCTGACGGAGAACAGCGCCGCGCGCAGCCCCAGGCCCACCAGCAGGATCAGCCCGCACAACACCACCGTCACCCACACGTCGGAGAGGGTGACCGACGAGATGGACCCGAACAGGTAGGCCATGAGGCTGCCGGACGAGCCGCCCGCCAGACCGATGAGCAGCACGCCGCCGGCGATGCCGCCGTAGAAGAGGATGGCGAGGGCCAGGTCGCCCGACGTGCGTCCGCGGCGTCGCACCACCTCGATGAGCACGGAGCCCGCGACGGCGGCGACGACGGCGCCGGGGATCGCGAGGACGTCGTCGGGCACCAGGCCCATCGCGGCGCCGACGAGCCAGCCGAGCGCGACGCCGGTCAGCGCGACGTGCCCGATGCCGTCGCCCAGGAGCGCGAGCCGCTTCTGCACGAGGTAGGTGCCGACGACCGGCGCGCTGAGGCCCACCAGCAGAGCGGCGACGAGCGCCCGCTGCATGAACGGGTCGGTGACCATCTCCCACAGGCCGCTCACGGTGCCACCTCGTCCTCGGTGCTCTCGGGTCGGGTCTCGAACGGGCCGTCGGCCAGGCGCAGGTCCTCGGCGCGCTGCAGGGTCCGGGAGTGCTCGTGCGGGTGCACGTGCTCGTGCGCGTCGTCGCCGTGCTCCTGCCGCGGCGTGGGCGGGGCGCCGTCGTGCACCACGCGCCCGTGCCGCAGCACCACGCAGCGCTGGACCAGCGGGGCGAGCTCGCCGAGCTCGTGGAGCACGACGAGCACCGTCATCCCGTCGGCCACGAGTCGCGTCATCGTGGCGGCGAAGGCCTCCTGGCTGGGGCGGTCGACGCCCGCCACCGGCTCGTCGAGCACCAGGAGCTCGGGGTCGCGCACGAGGGCACGGGCGATGAGCACGCGCTGCTGCTGGCCGCCCGAGAGCTGGTGGGTGGCGTACCGGGCGCGGTCGGCCAGGCCGACCAGGTCGAGGGCGTCGCGCACGCGCGAGCGCCAGCCGCGCGGCAGGGTCAGGCGCCGGCCGTGCAGCAGGCCGGAGGACACGACCTCCGCGGCCGTGGACGGCACGCCGGCGGCGGCGCTGACGCGCTGCGGCACGTAGCCGACCCGGCCCCACGGGACGCCGTTGCCCAGCGGGTGGCCGAAGAGCCGCACGTCGCCGGCGGACGCGGGCAGCACGCCGACGAGCGTGCGCACCAGGGTGGACTTGCCCGACCCGTTGGCGCCGAGCAGCGCGACCACCTCGCCGCGCCGGACCGTGAGGTCCACGCCGCGCAGCACGGGGCTCGCGCCCAGGCGCACGTGCACGTCGCGGGCCTCGATCGCCGGGGTGGCGTCGGCGGGCGGCGTCGCCGCGCCGCTCGGGGAGTCGGTGGCGAGCGTGGTCATGAGCACTGCAGCCCTTCGGTGAGCGCGGCCAGGTTGTCCTGCATGACCGAGACGTAGTCCTCCCCGCTCTCGGCCGCGTCCTCCGACAGGCCCTCGAGCGGGTCGAGGACGGCGGTGGTGACGCCGATGTCGTTCGCCAGGGTCTCGGCGACCTTGGGGCTGGTCAGCGTCTCGGTGAAGATGGTGCTGACGTCGTTCTCCTCGACGATGGCACCGACCTCGCGCAGCCGCGCGGGGGAGGGCTCGGCCTCCGGGTCGAGGCCCACGATGCCCACCTGCTCCAGGTCGTAGCGCTCCGCGAGGTAGCCGAACGCCTCGTGCGACGTGACGAGGGTGCGCGACGCGCACTCCTCGAGCCCTGCGGCGAAGTCGGCGTCCAGGTCCTTCAGGGACTTCTCCAGCGTGCGGGCGTTCTCCGCGAACTGGGCGGCGTGCTCCGGGTCCGCCTCGCCGAGGGACGCCGCGACGGCGTGGCCGACGTCGATCAGCCGCGTCGGGTCGAGCCAGAAGTGGGGGTCCGTCGCGCCCTCGGCACCGTGGTCGTGGCCGTCGCCCTCGGCGTGCTCGTCCGCGTGCTCGTCCGCGTGCTCCCCGGGCTGGTCGGGCGCCGCGTCCTCGTCCGTCGGGGTGCCGGGGTGCTCCTCGAGGGTCACCACGTCGCTCGTGTCCACGACGTGCTCCGGCGACTGCGTCTCGACGGCCTCGTCCACGGCGGTCTGGAAGCCGGACGAGTAGACGACGAGGTCGGCGGTGCCGATCTCGCGCACCTGCGCGGGGGAGAGCTCGAGGTCGTGCGGCTCCGCGGCCGGGGGCGTGAGGTTGGAGACGGAGACCAGGTCGCCGCCGACCTGCTGCGCCACGTACTGCAGCGGGTAGAACGACGCGAGCACCTCGAGCGTGCCGTCGTCCCCGCCGTCGTCGGCGGAGCACCCGGCGAGGACGGCGGGCAGGGCGAGGACGGGCAGGGCGGCGAGGGCCGCGCGTCGGCGAAGCATGAGAATGATTCTCAGGAGTTTGAGAACGGTTGTCAACTTGGTCCGGCGTGGCCCGTCGATCGTTCGTGGGAGGTCGTGCGCGGGCGTCCGCACGCGAAGCTGCCGCCGACGCCCTGGCCGCCGCCAGCGACCTAGCGCTCCAGGCGGAGGTCCCGGGCGTGGTCTGAGCGTGCGGTGGGGTGAACCGGTGGGCCCGAGAGGGGGCCCTGGGGTGGCATCGACGCACGACGCGACTCGAGGTGGGCGCGCTCCACTGGGTCGTGGGTGAGAGTGATCGCCCGGTCGTAGGCGGCCGCGGCGTCTTCGGCGCGCCCGAGCCGGGCGAGGAGCTCGGCGCGCACGGCCCAGGCGGGCTGGAACCGGGCGGCGGCATCACCCAGGGCGTCGAGGGCCGCGAGCCCTGCCGCCGGACCGTCGGTCTCGGCGACCACGGCGGCGCGCGCCACCGCGCCGCCGAGGGACGGTGCGACCCGCTGGAGCGCGTCGTGCAGCCGCCGGAGCGCGGCCCGGTCGGGCGGCTCTCCGGCCCGGCGGGCGCAGTGCACGGCCTGCACGGCGGCCTCGAGCTGGAAGCGGCCCACCGCGCCCTGGGCGTGGGCCGCGCGCAGGTGCTCGTGCGCACGGGCGATCGCGGCCGCGTCCCAGCGGCCCGGGTCCTGCTCCGTCAGCGGGACGAAGCGTCCTTCGGCGTCGGTGCGGGCGGCGGCGCGTGCCGTCGAGAGGAGCACGAGCGCCGCAAGGCCGCGGACTTCGGGGTCGCGCGGCGCGAGCTGGGCCAGCACCTCGGCGAGCCGCAGCGCCTCGGACGGCAGCCGGCGCGGCTCGGCGTCGGCGGTGGACCACTCCACCACGTAGGCGCCGTAGACCGCCTCGAGCACGTCGGCCATCCGGTCCGGCAGCACGGAACGGTCGGGCAGGACGAACGGGACCCCGGCGTCCTTGATCCGCCGCTTGGCGCGCACCAGGCGCGTGGCCATCGTCGCGGCCGGGACCGAGAACGCCGGGGCGACCTGCGCGGCCGTGAACCCCAGCACCGCGGTGAGCATCAACGGCGTGCGGGCCACCGGGTCGACGGCGGGGTGCGCGCAGACGAGCATCAGCTCCAGGCGGCGGTCGCCGACCGCGTCCGGGTCCACGTCCTCGAGCCGGACCGGCGCGTGCCGCTCGGGGACGAGGGGCATGGTGCGACGGACCTCGGCCGACCGGTGCCGGTCGCGCAGCCGGCGTCGCGCGACGGTGAGCAGCCACCCGGCGGGATTGTCGGGCACGCCGGCCTCCGGCCAGGTGGCCAGGGCGCGCTCGAGCGCATCGCCCAGGGCGTCCTCCGCGGCCTGGAGGTCGCCCGACCCGGCGGCCAGCAGCGCGACGAGGCGGCCGTAGCCGTCCCGCGCGGCCGCGGCCGCCGCGTCGTACGCGACCCTGTCGACGCTGTCGACCCTGTCGTCAGGGGAGGTCGCGGTCACGGCACCGGACCTACTCGGCCGGGCCGTGACCGGTCCACGCGCCGTCGACGATCGACGTCGCGACCGGGCGCACCTCGACCGACCCGTACGACGCGCCGGGGCACTTCTCCGCCCACGCCACGGCGGCGTCGAGGTCGGGCACGTCGATGACGAAGACGCCCGCGAGCGCCTCCTTCGTCTCCGCGAACGGGCCGTCCTGCACCTGCGTGGCGCCGGTGCGGCGCGTCACGGTGGTGGTGGCGTGGGAGAACTGCAGGACGTCGGCGCCCACGAGCACGCCGGCGCCCACCAGCGCGTCGGCGTAGTCGGAGAACAGCCGCTCCATCTCGGAGATGCCCTCCGCGGGGATGTCTCCCGGGGCTGGCTCGGGGTTGTGCAGCAGCAGTGCGTAGCGCATGGTCCGTCTCCTTCGTCGTCACTCGGTGTCGTCGAGCGCTGACTTCGCGCCGACTCCATGGTCGCCGCCCGCGTGCCGGGGCGACACCCTGATGACGATCGAGGCGCGCCGAGATCGTCACCCCGGTGCGATTCACCCTCGCGGGCGGTGAGGCCGCCTCCGTACGCTGGCGGCAGCGGCGCGGGACCGCGACCGCGGGCGGGGGAGCAGACCGATGCGTTTCGACGAGCTCGTGCTGGTCCGGCTGGTGCGCCCGGACGGCTGGGCGCCGCTGCCCGAGGACGAGGAGCTGGCCGTGCAGGACGCGCACCTGGCAGCCGTCGCGGACCTGCACGCGCGCGGGCTCTTGCTCGCCGCGGGCCCGGCCGTGGGCACCGACGAGCGGGTGCGCGGCTTCGCGGTCATGACCTGCGGCGCGCACGAGGCGGAGGAGCTGTGGGCCCGGGACCCGGGCGTGCTCGCGGGCCGGTTCGTCGCAGAGTGCACGGGGTGGCTGACGCCGACGGGGATGATCGCCGCCGGCCCGGGGGTCCCGCCGCGTTCGGTGGCCGAGGCCGAGGGCTGACCCGGCCCCCGGTCCGGCGGGCGGGCCCCGGTAGGCTGAGGCCACCGCAGCCGGTCGCCGTCGAGCCTCGACGTGCCGACCGGGCGGCGTTCCCCCGCACCGGCCCCACGAGCCACGTGGCGGCCCGACATCCAGGAGTGATCCGTGGCAGCACCGTCCCCCACCGCCAAGCTCGACGCCGTCGTCTCCCTCGCCAAGCGGCGAGGTTTCGTGTTCCAGTCCGGCGAGATCTACGGCGGTACGCGCTCCGCGTGGGACTACGGGCCCCTCGGCGTGGAGCTGAAGGAGAACATCAAGCAGCAGTGGTGGCGCGCGATGACGCGTCGCGACGACGTGGTGGGTCTCGACTCCGCCGTCATCCTGCCCACCCCGGTGTGGCACGCGTCGGGCCACCTCGGCGCGTTCAACGATCCGCTGACCGAGTGCCTCTCCTGCCACAAGCGGTTCCGCGAGGACCACATGATCGAGGAGTTCGAGGAGAAGAAGGGCCGCGCGCCCGAGGGCGGCCTCGCCGAGATCGCCTGCCCCAACTGCGGCACCCGCGGGCAGTGGACCGAGCCCCGCGACTTCAACATGATGCTCAAGACGTACCTCGGCCCCGTCGAGGACGAGTCGGGCATCCACTACCTGCGGCCCGAGACGGCGCAGGGCATCTTCGTGAACTTCTCGAACGTGGCTGCGGCGTCGCGCAAGAAGCCGCCGTTCGGCATCGCGCAGATCGGCAAGTCGTTCCGCAACGAGATCACGCCGGGCAACTTCATCTTCCGCACGCGCGAGTTCGAGCAGATGGAGATGGAGTTCTTCGTCGCCCCGGGCACGGACGCCGAGTGGCACCAGTACTGGATCGACACCCGCATGGCCTGGTACACGGACCTGGGCATCGACCCGGAGAACCTGCGCCTGTTCGAGCACCCGGCCGAGAAGCTGTCGCACTACTCGACCCGCACGGTGGACATCGAGTACCGCTTCGGCTTCTCCGGGAGCGAGTGGGGCGAGCTCGAGGGCATCGCCAACCGCACCGACTTCGACCTCAGGACGCACTCGGAGCATTCGGGCAAGGACCTGTCGTACTTCGACCAGGCGACCAACGAGCGCTGGCTGCCGTACGTCATCGAGCCGGCGGCGGGCCTCACCCGCTCGCTCATGGCGTTCCTCGTCGAGGCGTACGCCGAGGACGAGGCGCCCAACACCAAGGGCGGCGTCGACAAGCGCACCGTGCTGCGCCTGGACCCGCGCCTCGCGCCGGTCAAGGTCGCCGTCCTGCCGCTGAGCCGCAACGAGGCGCTGTCGCCCAAGGCGCGCGACCTCGCCGCGGAGCTGCGCCGGTCGTGGAACGTGGACTTCGACGACGCGGGTGCCATCGGCCGCCGCTACCGCCGCCAGGACGAGATCGGCACGCCGTTCTGCGTCACCGTCGACTTCGACACGCTCGACGACGACGCGGTGACGATCCGCCACCGCGACACGATGGCGCAGGAGCGCGTCGCGCTCGACAAGGTCACCGGCTACCTCGCGGAGCACCTCGCCGCGTTCTGACCTCTCGCCGGCACGACCAGACGAGACGACGGGGCCCGGGTCCGCAGCTGCGGACCCGGGCCCCGTCGTGCGTCCTGAGGGACGCGCGCCCGCTCAGGTGCGGCTTCGTCGGACCAGCCCGAGCACGAGGCTCGCGACCAGGATGATCACGCCGACCCAGATGAGGAACTGGCCGATGTTCGTCGCTACCCCGAGGATCACGAGGACGACCCCGACCAGGACGAGGATGAGCCATGCGGGCATGGGAACCTCCAGTCTCTCTGCGCCGCCCGTGCGGCGACGCGATGGGACGACCGTGGCACGGGAGCCCGATGCACGCATCTTGTCGGCTACGTCCGTGATGCCCGTCACAAGCCGATCGAGAACGCGCGGCCGGTGCCGTGCACCACGGCCTCGATCGTGCGCGCCACCGCCTCCACGGCGGGGCGGCGCGGCGCCGTCGACGGCTCGAGCAGGACGATCTCGCGCTCCACGAGGTCGTAGAGCGTCGTGGTCCGCAGGTCGTGCGCCGGGCGCAGCCTCAGCATGATCGGGGTGGCGAGCGTGACGCCCAGGCCCTGCGCCACCAGCGCCAGCGTGGTGGACGTGTCGTTCACCTCGTGCGCCGCGCGCGGCTCGAACCCCGCGGCCCGGCAGGCGCCCCGCACCGCCGCGCCGTAGTGCGTCGGCAGCGGGGGCAGGATCCACGGCAGGTGCGCGACGTCGGTCAGGCGCAGCCGCGAGGGCAGGTCCGACGTCGGGGCCGACACCAGCTCGAACCGCTCGGTGCGCAAGGGGCGCAGCACCGTGCCGGGCAGGCGCGGGATCGGTGCCCCGGGGTAGTCCAGCCCCAGCCCGAGGTCCACGTCGCCGCGGCGTACCGCGCCGGCGACGTCGTCGACCGTGAGCTCGATGCCCACCAGGGTGATCCTCGGGTGCGAGGTCGCGAGGTCCGCCACCAGCTGGGGCAGGAGGCTCGCGGCCACGGTCGCGAAGGCGCCGACCCGCACGGTGCCCGAGGCGTCGCCGCTCGCGGCGCGCGCCGAGTCGACGGCGTCGCGCTGGGCGGCGAGGAGCGGCTCGGCCCGCTCCGCGAGCGCGAGGCCCGCCTCGGTGAGCGCGACCCCGCGCCCGTGCGGCCGGACCACCTCGGTGCCCACCGCCCGGGCCAGCGCGGCGAGCTGGTGGGAGACCGCGCCCGTCGTGTAGCCGAGGGACGCTGCGGCGGCGGTCATCGTGCGGTGCTCGGCGAGCGCGTGCAGGGCCCGCAGCCCCGACCACGGCAGGTCGCGGGCAGGAGGTTCGGCTGCGCTGACGTCCACCTCGTCAGGCTACAACCGTGCAGAGATCCTGGACGGTTCCGGCGACGAACATTCGATGGTGCTGGACGCTCCGCCCGGGCCAGGATGGGCGAGAGCCCTGCGCCGTCGTGGTGTCGGGGCCGACGCGCGACGAGGAGGTCGAGTGGAGCAGCCAGGGACGGTCCCCTCGCGGGCCGACGCCGTCGTGATCGGCGGCGGGGTCATGGGGGCCTCGGTCGCGTTCCACCTGGCCGAGGCAGGAGCGCACGTCGTGCTCCTCGAGTCCGGCGAGCTGGGCCGCGGCAGCTCCGGCAAGCCGATCGGGGGAGTGCGCGCGCAGTTCTCCGACCCGGCGAACGTCGCGCTCGGGCACCGCAGCCTCGAGCTGTTCGAGGACTTCCGCCGCCGGCCCGGCGCCGACATCGGGCTGCGGCAGACCGGGTACCTCTTCGCCCTGCCCACCGACGACGACGTCGAGCTGTTCGGCCGGTCGGTGGCCCTGCAGCGGGAGCTCGGCGTCGACAGCCGGCTGCTGACCACGGCCGACGCGCGCCGCCTCAACCCCTACCTGTCCGCGAGCGCCTACGCGGGCGCGGCCTACGCGCCGCGCGACGGCTGGGCCCACCCCGCCGCCGTCGTGGCGGGGTACGCCGACGGCGCGCGCCGGCACGGGGCCGGCGTCGTCGCGCACGCGCCCGTGACCGCGGTCGAGCAGGCCCGGGACGGGCTGACGGTCGTCACGCCCCGGGGGAGCGTGACCGCGCCGACCCTCGTGCTGTGCGCCGGGGCGTGGTCCCGCGGGGTCGGGGGGCTCGTGGACGTGGACCTGCCTGTGGACCCCGTGCGCCGCCAGATCGCGTTCACCGCGCCCCTGGAGCCCTCGCCGCCGACCCTTCCGTTCACGATCGACTTCGGCACCACGTACTACCTGCACAACGCCGACGCCCGCGGCACCCTGCTGCTCGGCGCCTCCGAGCCCGGCACTCCCGTGGGCTTCGACACCGCGTACGACCCGGGCTGGGAGCCGTGGCTGCGCGGGCTCGCCGCACGCGCCACCCCGGCGCTCGCCGACGCCCCGCTGACCGGCGGCTGGGCGGGACTCTACGAGCTCACGCCCGACCACGACGCCCTCATCGGCGAGGCGCCCCGGCCCGTCGGCGACGCGCGCGTGCTGTACGCGTGCGGGTTCTCGGGGCACGGGTTCCTGCAGGCGCCGGCCGTCGGCGAGGCGGTCGCCGACCTGTACCTGGGGCGGGCCGGCACGCCCGCCGCCCGTGGGGTCGACGTGTCGGCCTTCGACGCCGGCCGGTTCGGGGCGCGACGGTCGCGCACCGAGGCCAACATCATCTGAGAGAGGAACTGCGCACCGTGACGACCGACGACCTCCGGGCCACCTTCCACGAGCCGTGGCAGCTGCGGGCGGCGTTCGCGCGCTCGCTGTCCGACATGTACGGCCGCGAGGTGCCCGCCTACACGACGCTGCTCGAGGTGTCCCACGACGTCAACGCCGACGTCGTGCGCGCCCGCGGCGCCGACGCCGAGCGGCTCGGCTCCATCGACCGCGTCACGGCCGAGCGGCACGGCGCCATCCGGGTGGGCACCCCCGCGGAGCTGCAGCAGGTGGCGCGCATCTTCGGCGCGATGGGCATGCACCCCGTCGGGTTCTACGACCTGCGCGACGCGTCGTCGTCGTCCGTACCGGTGATCTCCACGGCCTTCCGGCCGATCGACCGCGCCGAGCTGGCGCGCAACCCGTTCCGCGTCTTCACCTCCATGCTGGTGCCGTCCGACCGGAGGTTCTTCAGCGCCGACCTGCAGGCGCGGCTCGAGACGTTCCTGGACGCCCGGACCCTGTTCGGCCCCGAGCTGCTGGCGCTCGCCGACCGCGCCGAGGCGGACGGCGGCCTGGCGGGGGACGACGCGGCCGAGTTCCTGCGCTTGGCCACCGCCGCGTTCGAGCTCGGACGCGAGCCGGTCGACCAGGCCTGGTACCGCGAGCTCGAGGCCGTCTCCGCCGTCGCCGCGGACATCGGCGGCGTGCCGTCCACGCACATCAACCACCTCACGCCCCGCGTGCTCGACATCGACGACCTGTACGCCCGGATGGAGGCGCGGGGCATCACGATGATCGACGCCATCCAGGGGCCGCCGCTGTGGGAGGGGCCGGACGTGCTGCTGCGGCAGACGTCGTTCCGGGCGCTCGCGGAGCCGCGCACCTTCCGCACCCCGGACGGCGACGTGGTGCAGGACTCGCTGCGCGTGCGGTTCGGCGAGGTCGAGGCGCGCGGCATCGCGCTCACCCGCGAGGGCCGGGCACGCTACGATGCCGCGATCGCGGAGGGCGCGACGCCCGAGGTGTGGCGCCGGACGTTCCCTGACACCGAGGCGGGGCTCGTCGAGCAGGGCCTCGGCTGGTTCACCTACGAGGTGACGGACGACGGTGCGGGAGCTCCCGTCGTGCGCCGCGAGCCGGTCGTCTACGAGGACTTCCTGCCCCGCTCCGCCGCCGGCATCTTCCAGTCGAACCTCACCGAGGAGGGCTCCAAGGACGCCAGCCAGGCGGGCGCCGAGCGCGACGCCGACTGGATGGCGGGCGCCGTCGGGCGCGAGCTGCACGACCCCTTCGACCTCTATGCGGCCCAGGTGGCGGCCTCGCTCGCCGCCGCCGCCCACCGCCTCGGCGTCGCGCCGGAGACCCTGGCCGCGACGCCCTCCGTCCCCACCACCACGAGCACGGGAGCCGACGCATGACCACCACCGACACGCCCACCACCCCCGCCGCGGGCACCCTGGGCGGCGAGCTGCGCGACGCCGCCCTCGCCGCGCTGTCCCGCATCGGGGCCGAGGTGCCCGCCGCCGGCGACGGCGGGCTGCCCGTCGTCTCGCCGCTGACCGGCGAGGCGCTGCTCACCGTGCCGGAGGCGGGCCGCGCCGAGGTCGACGCGGCCATCAGCGCCGCCGCCGAGGCGTTCCGCACCTGGCGCTCGGTGCCGGGGCCGGTGCGCGGCGGTGTCGTGCGTCGCCTCGGCGAGCTGCTCACCGAGCACAAGGCCGACCTGGCCGAGCTCGTGACCATCGAGGCGGGCAAGATCACCTCCGAGGCGCTCGGCGAGGTGCAGGAGATGATCGACGTCTGCGACTACGCCGTCGGGCTGTCGCGGTCCCTGGGCGGGCGCACGATGCCGTCCGAGCGTCCCGGCCACCGGCTCATGGAGCAGTGGCACCCGCTGGGCGTGGTGGGCGTCGTCAGCGCCTTCAACTTCCCCGTCGCGGTGTGGTCGTGGAACACGGCGGTCGCGCTCGTCTGCGGCGACACCGTGGTGTGGAAGCCGAGCGAGAAGACGCCGCTCAGCGCGCTCGCGTCGAACGCCCTGCTGCGCCGCGCCCTCGTCGAGGCGGGCTTCCCCGAGGCCGTGAGCACCGTGGTGCTCGGCGCGCGCGAGGCGGGCGAGGCGCTGGTCGCCGACCGCCAGGTGGCGCTGCTCTCGGCCACCGGGTCCGAGCGGATGGGGCAGCAGGTCGCGCCGGTCGTCGCGGGCCGCGGGGGCCGGTACCTGCTGGAGCTCGGGGGCAACAACGCCGCCGTGGTCGCGCCGTCGGCCGACCTCGACCTCGCGGTGCGGGGGATCGTCTTCGCGGCGGCCGGCACGGCCGGGCAGCGGTGCACCAGCCTGCGGCGCCTCATCGTGCACTCGTCCGTGGTGGACGACCTGGTGGGCCGGCTCCGGTCGGTGTACGCCGGGCTGCCGGTCGGCGACCCGCGCGCCGACGGCACGCTGGTCGGGCCGCTCACCGACGCCGGCGCGCGGGCGCGCATGCTCGCGGCGCTCGAGGAGGCGCGGGCGGACGGCGGCACCGTCGTCGTCGGGGGAGAGGCGGTCGACGTGGACGGCGCCCCCGGGGCCGCATACGTGTCCCCGGCGCTGGTGCGCATGCCGGCGCAGACCGACGTCGTGCGGCGCGAGACGTTCGCCCCGATCCTCTACGTGCTCACCTACGACACCCTCGAGGAGGCGATCGAGCTGCACAACGACGTCCCGCAGGGGCTGAGCAGCGCGATCTTCACGCTCGACGTGCGCGAGGCGGAGACGTTCCTGTCGGAGGTCGGCTCCGACTGCGGCATCGTCAACGTCAACATCGGCACGTCCGGGGCGGAGATCGGCGGGGCGTTCGGCGGCGAGAAGTCCACCGGCGGCGGACGCGAGTCCGGCTCCGACTCGTGGAAGCAGTACATGCGCCGCGTCACCAACACCGTGAACTACTCCACGGAGCTGCCCCTCGCCCAGGGCGTCAACTTCGGCTGACCCGCCCCGCCGCCGGCACAGAGCGCGTGTCCCGCCCAGACCGATCGGTCTCGGCGAGACACGCGCGTTCGCTGCCGGACGCGCGACCCTGCACACTGTTCCGATGTCCTCGATCAACGACTGGGTCCTGTCCGCCGGCGACGCGCTGTGGACGTGGATCGTGCTGCCCGTGGTGGCCGTCCTGGGCCTGTACTTCACCCTCCGCAGCGGCCTGGTGCAGGCGCGCATGCTGCCCGAGATGCTCCGCACCCTCACCGACGCCGCCCCGAAGGACGCGGACGGCAGGCCGCAGTCCGTCTCGGCGTTCGGCGCGTTCACGATCTCGGCCGCGTCGCGGGTCGGCGTCGGGAACATCGCGGGCGTCGGCACGGCCATCGCCGTCGGCGGCCCCGGAGCCGTGTTCTGGATGTGGCTCATGGCGTTCGTCGGCGGCGCGTCGTCGTTCGTCGAGTCGACGCTCGGCCAGCTCTACAAGACGCGGGACGCGGACGGCTTCCGCGGCGGCCCCGCCTACTACATGCAGCGTGGCCTGCGGGCCCGCTGGATGGGCGTGCTGTTCGCCGTCATCCTCATCTGCTGCTTCCCGTTCGCGTTCTCGTCGTTGCAGGCCAACACCATCACCGCGACCGTCGCGACGACCGCCGGCGTCGAGCCGGGCGGCGCGCTCGCCTGGGGCGTGGGAATCGTGCTGGCGGTGCTCGCCGGGCTGGTGATCTTCGGCGGGCTGCGCCGCATCGCGCACGTCACGCAGGCCGTGGTGCCGGCGATGGCGGTGCTGTACCTGCTCACCGGCCTCGCCGTCGTGGCGGTGAACGCCGAGCGCGTGCCCGACGTGATCGCGGCGATCTTCGGCGACGCGTTCGGCATGAACGAGGTGGTGGGCGCCACGCTCGGGACCGTCATCATGCAGGGCGTCAAGCGCGGCATGTTCTCCAACGAGGCGGGCCTGGGGTCCGCTCCCAACGCCGGCGCGACGGCGGCCGTCACCCACCCGGTCAAGCAGGGCCTCGTGCAGACGCTGGGCGTGTACTTCGACACCTTCATCGTGTGCTCGGTGACGGCCTTCATCATCCTCGTCGCCGACCCGGACCTCGCCGGGGCGGAGCCCGGCATCGGCCTCACGCAGCAGGGCCTGGTGGACAGCCTCGGCTCGTGGTCGAACGGGCTGCTCACGCTGATCATCTTCCTGCTGGCGTTCAGCACCATCCTCGGGAACTACTACTACGGCGAGTCGAACGTGGAGTTCATCACCAGCTCCCGGACGGCGCTGGTGGGCTACCGCAGCCTCGCCGTGCTCGCGGTCCTCGGCGGGTCCGTCGCGTCGTCAGAGCTCGTGTGGAACACCGCCGACGGCATCATGGGGCTGATGGCGCTGGTCAACCTGGTGGCGATCGCGCTGCTGTCGGGGATCGTCTGGAAGCTGCTCGCCGACTACCGCGCCCAGCGGCGGTCCGGGCTCGACCCGGTGTTCACCCGCGACCGCCTCCCCGAGGTGCGCGGCATCGAGTGCTGGGAGGACGAGCGGAGCGTCACCGGCGTCGAGCCGGTCGCGGTGCGCTGAACCCCCGCACGACGTTTGCGACAATGGGAACGTGACCTCCACCCTCGATCCCGTCAGCACGTCGACGCCCGGAACCGGCCCCGCCCGCGGCGCGACGGCCACCGAGCGCGTCCTGCCGCCGCTGCAGATCGGGCCGATCACCGTGGACACCCCGGTGGTGCTGGCCCCCATGGCCGGCGTCACGAACCGGGCCTTCCGCACGCTGTGCCGGGAGGCCGGGGCGTCGCAGGGCTTCTACCCCGGGCTGTACGTCGCCGAGATGGTGACCAGCCGCGCCCTCGTGGAGCGCAACGTCGAGTCGCTGCGGATCGTCACGTTTGGCGAGGACGAGACGCCGCGCTCCGCGCAGGTGTACGGCGTCGACCCGGCCACGGTCGGCGCCGCGGTGAGGATCATCGCGGGCGAGGACCGGGCCGATCACGTCGACCTCAACTTCGGCTGCCCCGTGCCCAAGGTGACGCGCAAGGGCGGCGGCTCCGCGCTGCCGTGGAAGCGGCAGCTGTTCACCGACATCGTGCGGGCCGCGGTCGAGGCCGCCGAGCCGCACGGCGTGCCCGTCACGGTGAAGATGCGCAAGGGCATCGACGACGACCACCTCACCTACCTGGAGGCGGGCCGCATCGCCGAGTCGCTCGGCGTCGCGGCGGTGGCGCTGCACGCCCGCACGGCCGCCGACTACTACTCCGGCACGGCCGACTGGACCGCGATCGCACGGCTCAAGGAGGCGGTGCGCAGCGTCCCCGTGCTCGGCAACGGCGACATCTGGTCGGCCGAGGACGCGCTGCGCATGGTCCGCGAGACCGGCGCGGACGGCGTCGTCGTCGGGCGCGGCTGCCAGGGCCGGCCGTGGCTGTTCGCGGACCTCGCGGCAGCCTTCCACGGCGTGACGACGCGCGTGCGCCCCGGGCTGCGCGACGTCGCGGACGCGATCTACCGCCACGGCGAGCTGATGATCGACTACTTCGACGGCGACGAGGGCAAGGGCATGCGCGACCTGCGCAAGCACATGGCCTGGTACCTCAAGGGCTACGCCGTCGGTGGCGACGCCCGGCGCGCGCTCGCGATGGTCTCCACGCAGGCCGAGCTGCGCGAGCACCTCGACGCCCTCGACCTGACGCAGGGCTACCCGGGGGAGGACGCGGAAGGGCCGCGCGGCCGTGCCGGCTCCCCGAAGCAGCCGCACCTGCCCTACGGCTGGCTCGACTCCCGCGACCTCGACGCCGAGTTCGAGGCGAAGCTGCGCGAGGCCGAGCTGAGCGTCAGCGGCGGCTGACCGCCCGCGAGATAGAGAACCCCGAGTCGCGAGATAGAGAACCCGAGTCGCGAGATAGAGAAGCTCGGACGGCTCCGCGTGCGCCGCGGGGCCGTCCGAGCTTCTCTATCTCGCCGTGAGGGGTTCTCTCTCTCGGCGGAGGGTCAGGCGCGGAGCCAGACCGTCGTGTCGGCGGGGACGCGCACCTGCGGGTCGGCGGAGCGGTCGCTGAACGTCGGGCCGGAGGCGAGGAGCACCTGCGCACCGCGGGGCAGCACGACCGGCTCCGTGCCGAGGTTCGCCAGCACGACGACGTCCTGGTTGCGCAGGGCGATCACATCGGCGGACGTGGCGAAGTCCTCGAGCCATGCGAGGCCGCCGTGCCCCAGGTTCTCGGCCTTGCGCAGCGCGAGGGCGGAGCGGTAGGTCTCGAAGGTCGAGCCCTCGACGCCGTACTGCACGTCGGCCGCGTAGCGCGCGAACGACGCGGGCTGCGGCAGCCACGGCTCGCCCGCCGGGCCGAAGCCGAAGCCGGGGGCGTCCGCCGACCAGGGCAGGGGCACGCGGCAGCCGTCACGACCGGCCTCCGTGCCGCCCGTGCGGGAGAACGCCGGGTCCTGGCGGACGTCGGCGGGCAGCGCCGTGTGCTCGGGCAGGCCGAGCTCCTCGCCCTGATAGAGGTACGCCGAGCCCGGCATGCCGAGCATGAGGAGGCTGGCGGCGCGGGCGCGGCGCAGGCCGAGCTCCTCGTCGGGCTGCGGGTCGGTGGCGAAGATGCCGTTGACCTTGAGGGACGGGTCCGCGGAACCGAGTCGCGACGCGTGCCGCACCACGTCGTGGTTGGACAGCACCCAGGTGGTGGGCGCGCCGACCACGTCGTTGGCCCGGTACGAGGCCTCGATCACGGTGCGCAGGGCCGGGGCGTCCCACCCCGTGGTGAGGAAGGAGAAGTTGAACGCCTGGTGCATCTCGTCGGGACGCACGTAGCGGGCGAGCCGGCTCAGCGGCTCCACCCAGGCCTCGGCGACGAGGCAGCGGTCGCCGTCGTACTCCGCGAGCACGCGGTGCCAGGCGCGGTAGATCTCGTGCACGCCGTCCTGGTCGAACATCGGGCCGTGGTTGCCCGCTCCGGTGGAGCCGTCCTCGGGGGCGCCCGGCTCGACGTCGCCGGTGGACTCGTCCGCCGTGTCGTCGCTGCTGCCGGCCACCATCTCGACGTGCCCGTCCCAGTCGGGCAGGCCGTCGGCCTTGACGAGGCCGTGCGCCACGTCGACGCGGAACCCGTCCACGCCCCGGTCGAGCCAGAACCGCAGCACGTCCTCGAACTCGGTGCGCACCTCGGGGTTGTCCCAGTCGAGGTCGGGCTGCGTCGAGTCGAAGAGGTGCAGGTACCACTGCCCGGGGGTGCCGTCCGCCTCGGTGAGCCGAGTCCAGGCGGGGCCGCCGAAGATCGACTGCCAGTTGTTGGGCGCCTCGGTGCCGTCGATGCCGCGCCCGTCGCGGAAGACGTACCGCGCGCGCTCGGGCGAGCCGGGAGCGGAGGCGACCGCCTGCTGGAACCAGACGTGCTGGTCGGAGGTGTGGTTGGGCACGAGGTCGACGATCACGCGGATGCCCCGCGCGTGGGCGCCCGCGAGCAGGTCGTCGAAGTCGGCCAGGGTGCCGAAGAGCGGGTCGACGTCGCGGTAGTCGGCGACGTCGTAGCCGGCGTCGTTCTGCGGCGACCGGTAGAACGGCGACAGCCACACGGCGTCCACACCCAGGGTCTCGAGGTGGTCGAGCCGGGCGGTGACGCCGGGGATGTCGCCGATCCCGTCGCCGTCGGCGTCCGCGAAGGACCGCGGGTACACCTGGTAGATGACGGCGTCGCGCCACCACTGGCGTGCGGTGTCGTTCCCGGCGTGCACGACGGCGCCGGTGCGCAGCAGGTCGGGGGCGTCACCCGCGACGACGGCGGGGGTGGTCTGGGTGGAGGTCATCGCTGGCTTCCTCACCTGGTCGGGGGCCTGACGGGCAGCTCCGGGCAGCGCCCGGACCATGTACGACCATCGAGTGTAAACGTTGCTGCAAGGGTTTCAGCACCGTGCTCGCGCCAGGGCACCTCTCAGCCCCGGGGGACCGCCCCCGTCGAGCCCCGGACCACGAGCTCGGGTGCGAAGAGCAGCTCGGTGCGGGGGGCCTGCTCGCCCTGGATCTCGGTGAGCAGCGCGCTGACGGTGGCCCGTGCCATCGCCTCGACCGGCTGGCGCACGGTGGTCAGGGGCGGCTCGGTGAACGCGATGAGGGGAGCGTCGTCGTAGCCCACGACGGACACGTCGTCGGGCACCGACAGGCCGCGCGACCGCGCGGCCCGTACGGCTCCGAGGGCCATGAGGTCCGAGGCGCACACGATGGCGGTGTGCCCCGCCTCGATCAGCTCGGCGGCCGCGGCCTGCCCGCCCTCCAGCGTGTACAGGCTCGAGCGGACGTGGTCGCGCGCCTCGGCCTCGTCGTCGGCGAGGCCGTGCCGCACCAGGGCGGCGACGAAGGCGGCGAGCTTGCGCCGCGACGGCACGTACCGCTCGGGCCCGATCGCGAGGCCGATGCGACGGTGGCCGAGCGTGACGAGGTGCTGCAGGGCGACGTCCACGCTCGCCGCGTCGTCGGGCGAGACGAAGGGAGCGTCGATGCCCGGCGCGTAGCCGTTGACCAGCACGATCGGCACGCCCTGGCTGCGCAGCATCGAGTACCGGGAGTGGTCCGCGCGGGTGTCGGCGTGCAGCCCGGAGACGAAGACGATGCCGTCGACGGAATGGTCGACCAGCGTGCTGACGTACTCGTCCTCGGTGGTGCCACCGGGAGCCTGGGTGCACAGCAGGGGGGTGTACCCGCGCTGCGCCAGGATCGACTCGATCGCCTGCGCGAACGCGGGGAAGACGGGGTTGGTGAGCTCGGGGACGATGAGCCCCACCAGGCCGGCGGAGCGACCGCGCAGCGCGGAGGGGCGCTCGTAGCCGAGCACGTCCAGGGCGGCGAGCACGGCCTGTCGTGTGGAGCTCGCCACGCCCGGCTTGCCGTTGAGCACGCGCGACACGGTTGCCGTCGACACGCCTGCCTGCTCTGCCAGGTCGCTCAATCGGGTGCGCACCCGAGGAATCGTAGGGGACACGGGACCTCCTCGTCCTGGAGTGAGACGGCGGCCGGTCGGTGGTCGTCGTCCGCGCGATGCTTCCTCGTCGCGACGCGTTGCTGAAAAGTTATCGCAAGATCTTGCATCATGCTGCAACGATCCGTACGTTGTGGGCATCAAGGGCCCCGCGGCGACGAGTCGCACGGGCCGTCCACCGATGACAGCTGGGAGTAACCACGATGCGAAGGAGCATCCTTCTCGCCTCGGCCCTGGCCACCACTCTGGCCCTGACGGCGTGCGGCGCCGGCGAGCCGAGCGGCGGCTCGTCCGCCGACGAGGGCGCCGACCCGAGCGCCGCGCCGTCGGCCTCGGGCTCGCTCACGGTCTGGGTCGACGAGACCCGCGAGGCCGCCGTCCAGACCGCCGCCGAGGCGTACGAGGCGGAGTCCGGCGTCGACGTCGAGATCGTCCAGAAGAACTTCGAGGACATCCGTGCGGACTTCCTCGCGCAGGTCCCCACGGGCGAGGGCCCCGACATCACCGTCGGTGCGCACGACTGGCTCGGCGAGTTCACCGCGAACGGCGTGGTCCAGCCCATCGAGCTGGGCGACAAGGCCGGCGACTTCATCCCGGTGTCGGTGGAGGCTTTCACCCAGGACGGCCAGGTCTACGGCCTGCCCTACGCGATCGAGAACATCGCGCTGATCCGCAACACGGCGCTCGCCCCCGAGGCCCCCGCCACCTACGACGACATGGTCGCCGCGGGGAAGAAGGCCGACACCAAGTTCCCGTTCCTCATCCAGTCGGACGGCGACAAGGGCGACCCGTACACGTACTACCCGTTCCAGACGTCGTTCGGTGCCCCGGTCTTCGAGCAGAACGACGACGGTTCGTACCGTCCCGAGCTCGCCCTCGGCGGCGACAACGGCGAGGCCTACGCCACCTGGCTCGGCGAGCAGGGCGCGGAGGGCAACCTCAGCATCGACATCTCCTACGACATCGCGGTCGAGGCCTTCGCCAAGGGTCAGTCGCCGTTCGTCATCGGCGGCCCGTGGATGCTCGAGCAGTTCCAGGACCTCGACCTCGCCGTCGACCCGATCCCGGCGCCGGGCGACGAGCCCGCGCAGCCGTTCGTGGGCGTGCAGGGCTTCTACGTCAGCGCGCAGAGCGCGAACGCGCTCGTCGCGAACGACTTCCTCGTCAACTACATGTCGACGTCGGAGGCGCAGACCGCGCTGTTCGAGGCCGGAGGCCGCCCGCCGGCGCTGGTCGAGGCCGCCGACGCGGCGTCGGCGGACCCGCTGGTCGCGGGCTTCCGCGAGGTCGGTGCTCAGGCCGTGCCGATGCCGTCCATCCCGGAGATGGGCTCCGTCTGGTCCTTCTGGGGCGTCACCGAGGCCAGCATCATCTCGGGCAAGGCTGACGACCCGGTCAAGGCCTGGGACAAGATGGTCTCCGACATCGAGGGTGCGCTCGGCTGATGTCGCGTGCCCGCTACAAGGGCGCCGACGCCGGCTCCGGGACCTTTTCCGGAGCCGGCTTCGCCGTCAAGCTCGTGCTCATCGCGCTCGTGGATGCCCTCGGCGTCTTCGGCGTGCTCGCCGCGTGGCGTGCCGGGTCGTGGGGGATCCTCGCGGCCATGGTGGCGCTGCTCGTCGCCGCGAACTGGGTGTACTTCACCAAGCGGGCCCTGCCCCTGAAGTACATCCTCCCGGGGCTGGCGTTCCTGCTCGTCTACCAGGTGTACGTGATCGGGTACACCGGGTACGTGGCCTTCACCAACTACGGTGACGGCCACAACTCCACCAAGGAGCAGGCGATCGACGCCCTCCTGGTGCAGAACGAGCGCCGCGTGGAGGGTTCGCCGGCGCTGCCGCTGACCGTCGTGGAGTCGGGGGACGGCGACCTCGGGTTCGCCGTCACGCGCGACGGCGCGGTGGAGGTCGGCACGGCCGACGAGCCGCTCGACGCCGCGCCCGACGCGACGGTCTCCGAGGGTGCCGTCACGGCGGTGCCCGGCTGGACGGTGCTGGACCGCCAGGCGGTGCTGCAGCGCCAGCAGGAGGTCACCACGCTGCGGGTGCCCGTCTCGGACGACGCGGCCGACGGCTCGGTACGCACCCAGGACGCGCGGACCGGCTATGTCTTCCAGCCCGTGCTGGAGTACGACGAGGCCGCGGACACGATGACCGACGCGTCGACGGGCGTGGTGTACACGCCGAACGACGAGGGCCAGTTCGAGTCCGCGGACGGCGAGACGCTGCCCGTGGGCTGGCGGGTGACCGTGGGCTTCGAGAACTTCGCGACGGCGTTCGGCGACGACCGGTACGCCGGCCCCTTCGTCAAGATCCTCCTGTGGACGTTCGCGTTCGCCGTCCTGTCGGTGGTCACGACGTTCGCGCTGGGCATGTTCCTGGCGATGGTCTTCAACGACCCGCGGCTGCGCGGGCGCAAGGTCTACCGGACGCTGATGATCCTGCCGTACGCGATGCCGGGGTTCCTCGCGGCCCTGCTGTGGTCCGGCATGCTCAACAAGAGCTTCGGCGTGATCAACCAGGTGCTGCTCGGGGGCGCGGCGATCCCGTGGCTCACCGACCCCTGGCTCGCCAAGCTGTCGGTGCTGGGCGTGAACCTGTGGCTCGGCTTCCCGTACATGTTCCTCATCTGCACGGGCGCCCTGCAGTCGCTCCCGGGCGACGTGTACGAGGCGGCGCGGATCGACGGCGCGGGGAAGTGGCGCACGTGGCGGTCGATCACGATGCCGCTGCTGCTGGTGGCCACCGCGCCGCTGCTCATCTCGAGCTTCGCCTTCAACTTCAACAACTTCACCCTGATCAAGATGCTGACGGGCGGCGGCCCGCGGTTCGACGACGCCTCGGTGCCGCTGGGGCACACGGACATCCTGATCTCGATGGTCTACAACGTCTCCGGCCTGGACGGCTCGGCGCCGCGCGACTACGGCCTCGCCAGCGCGCTGTCCATCGTGATCTTCGTGGTGGTCGGGGTCATCTCCGCGATCGCGTTCCGGCAGACCCGCAAGCTCGAGGAGCTGAGCTGATGACGACGGCGACCGAGCGGGCGACCGGGCCCGCGACCGACGGGCCCGGCGGGCAGGTGCTGCGGCACCGGATGCCTGCCGGGCGGTGGGCCCGCGAGCTGGGCTGGCGGCACGTCGTGGGCGTGCTGGCGGTGCTGTACGCCGTCTTCCCGATCGTGTACGTGGTGTCGGCGTCGCTGTCCCCCACGGGGACGCTGACGGGCTCCAACGACCTGTTCGCTCAGGTCAGCGGGGTGAACTACGCCGAGCTGGGCGACACGAAGTTCTGGACCTGGATGGGCAACACGCTGGTGATCGGCGTGGCCACGGCCGTGGGCACGGTGCTCATGGGCGCGGCCGCGGCCTACGCGTTCTCCCGCTTCCGGTTCGCCGGGCGGCGGCTGGGCCTGACGTCCCTGCTGATCATCCAGATGTTCCCGCAGATGCTCGCGTTCGTCGCGATCTTCCTGCTGCTCATCTCGCTGGGCGAGGTGGTGCCGGTGCTGGGGCTCAACTCGAAGATCGCCCTGATCTGCGTGTACCTCGGCGGAGCCCTGGGCGTGAACACGTTCCTCATGTACGGGTTCTTCAACACCGTCCCGCGCGAGCTCGACGAGGCGGCCAAGATCGACGGCGCCACGCACGCCCAGGTGTACTGGACGATCATCCTGCGGCTGGTGACGCCCATCCTCGCCGTCGTCGGGCTGCTGAGCTTCATCAGCACGTTCGGGGAGTTCATCATCGCGCGCGTGGTGCTCCAGTCGGAGTCCAACTGGACGCTCGCGGTGGGGCTGTACGGCTGGGTCTCGTCGCTGCTCGAGGCCAACTGGGGGCTCTTCGCGGCGGGCGCCGTCCTGTCGGCGATCCCCGTGCTCGCCCTGTTCCTCTTCCTCCAGAAGTACATCGTGGGCGGGCTCACGGCGGGCTCGGTCAAGGGCTGACCGGCTGCCGCCGCGAGGACCACCCGCGGTCCTTGTGGCGGCAGTCACACCCGGGTCCTAGCCTGAGCCTCATGACCGACGACACGCGCAGCTACGTCCCGGACCTCGCGCGGCTCACCGACGCCGCCGACGACTCGTTCTCCGTGCGCCGCGCGTACGGCGAGGCCTATCAGCACGAGGGCCAGCTCATCGTCCCCGTCGCCAAGGTGTGGGGCGGGATCGGCACCGGCGCCGGCGGGGGCGGCGGCGCCGGTTCCGCGAACGGCGCGGGCAACGGCTCGGGCACCGGCTCCGGCCGGGGGACGGGCAAGGGCGCCGGCGACGGCCGCGTCCCGGGCTGGCGCCGGTCGTTCAGCTTCGGCTCGGGAGGCCAGGACGCGGGCGCGGAGGCCGCCGAGGGTGCCCAGGAGCCCGCGGGCGAGTCGCCCGGCGGCGGCTCGGCGCACGGCGACGCCTCGGGCGAGGCCCAGGGCGACGCCAAGGGCGAGCTGCAGGGCGAGGCCCACGGCGAGGGGCACGGCGAGGGCGGCGGCGGGGGCGGCGGCTACGGCCTGCGCGTGAAGCCGCTCGGCGTGTTCGTCGTCTCGGCCGAGGGCACCACCTGGAAGCCCGTGCTGGACCTCAACAAGGTGATCCTCGGCGGACAGGCCGTCGGGATCGCGATCGCGCTCGCCGCAGGGTGGGCGATCGGGCGCCACCGCCGCTGAACCGTCCTCGCGTCGTTCGGCGGGCACCGCGCCCGCCGGACCGACGAGAGGACGACATGACCACCGACCGCCACGAGCGCGCCCGGATCCTGCTCGACCACGCCCACCACGACGGGTCGGCGGCGTACGCCCCGACGGCGACCCCCGCCCTGGGGGACGAGGTCACCGTGCGCGTGCGGGTGCCGAAGGAATCAGGTGTGCGGGACGTCCGCGTCCACACCGTCCGTGACGGCGAGCCGCGGCTGCTGCCTGCCCGCCGCGACGGCGGCGACGAGCACGAGGACTGGTACGCGGCCGACGTCGTCGTGCACCACCCGGTGACGTCGTACCGGTTCTTCCTCGACGTGCCCGGCGGGTACCGCTGGCTCGACGGGCGCGGCGTGCACGACCGCGAGGTGCCCGACGCCGCGAGCTTCCGCGTCACGACCCACGCCCCCGCGCCCGGCTGGCTGCGCGACGGCCTCGCCTACCAGGTGTTCCCGGACCGGTTCGCCCGCTCCGCGGCGGCCGACGCTCGCGACGCGCCCGGTTGGGCCGTGCCCGCGGCCTGGGACGACGAGCCCGCCGGGACCGGGGCGCTCGCCGGGACCCAGCTGTTCGGCGGCGACCTCGACGGCGTCGTCGGGCATCTCGACCACCTCGAGGCGCTGGGCGTGCGCACCCTGTACCTCACCCCGGTCTTCCCGGGCCGGTCGAACCACCGCTACGACGCGGCGACGTTCGACCACGTGGACCCGCTGCTCGGCGGCGACGCGGCGTGCGCGCGGCTGGCCCGCGCCGTGCACGCGCGCGGGATGCGGCTCATGGGCGACATCACGACCAACCACACGGGCGACGGGCACGAGTGGTTCGCGAGGGCGCTCCAGGACCCGACCGCGCCCGAGCGCGAGCTGTACCTCTGGGACGACGGCGGCCCGGACGTCGCCCGGCCCGAGGGCACGGACCCGTACGTCGGCTGGCTCGGCCACGGGTCGCTGCCCAAGCTCGACTGGGGCTCCGAGGAGACGTGGCGGCGGATGGTCACCGGCGACGACGCCGTGATCGCGCGGTACCTGCGCGAGCCGTTCGCGCTCGACGGCTGGCGCGTGGACGTCGCGAACATGACCGGGCGACGGGGGAGCGTCGACCGCACCCACGCCGTCGCGCGGGCGCTGCGCGAGCGCATCCTCGCCGAGCGCCCCGACGGCGCGCTCGTCGCGGAGCACTTCCACGACGCCGCGGCGGACCTCGCGGGCGACGGCTGGCACGCGGGCATGAACTACGCGGGCTTCACGCGCCCGGCCTGGTCGTGGCTCGTGCCCGACGGGTCCGACGTGCCGTTCCTCGACCTGCCCGTCCCCGTGCCGCGCCGCCCGGCGGCCGCGATGGTGGAGACGATGCGGGAGGTCGCGGCCCTGGTGCCGTGGCGCGTGACGGCCTCGCAGTGGAACATGCTGGGCTCGCACGACACCCCGCGGCTGCGCTCGATCGTCGGGTCGCGAGAGCTGGTGGAGGTCGCGGCGACCCTGCTGTTCACCTACCCCGGTGCGCCGGTGGTGTTCGCGGGGGACGAGGTGGGCGCGACGGGCACGAACGGCGAGCACGCCCGCACGACGATGGCCTGGGACCAGGGGGCGCGCGGTGGCGGCCCCCGCTGGGACGCCGCGACGCTGGAGGTGTACCGGCGGCTGTCCGCCCTGCGCTCGTCGTCCGCGGCCCTGCGTGACGGCGGGATGCGCTGGGCCGCGGTGCACGACGACGCCGTCGCCTACCTCCGCGAGACGCCCGACGAGCGCGTGCTCGTGGTGCTGGCCCGCGCGCCCTGGCCGGGTGTGCGGCTGCCGGGACGCCTGCTCGCCCCGGGGGCCGGCCCGGAGGTGCTGTACGGAGGGCTGGGTGTCCGGCCCACGGCGGACGGCCTGGACGTCGCCGGCGACGGCCCCGGGGTCGCCGTCGTCCGCCTCGCCTGACCCCTCGCCTGACCCTCGACCGGGCCGACCCGTCGGCACCGGGGATGGCAGCATGGGCGCGTGGCTGGAGGACTGGAGCGGATCGCCGTCGTCTCGGACGTGCACGGCAACCTCGGCGCGCTGGAGGCCGTGCTCGCGGACGTCGCGGCCCGCGGCATCGCCCGCGTGGTCAACCTCGGCGACGACGCGGGCAAAGGACCGCGCGGGAGCGCCGTCGTCGACCGGCTGCGCGAGGTGTGCGAGGCGGACGTCCGCGGCAACTGGGACGACTTCCTGCCCCAGATCACCGACGACGGCCCGCCCGAGATGGTGTGGTGGCGCGACGAGCTGCGCCACGATCAGCGGGCGTGGCTCGCCGCGAAGCCGCTGAGCCACGACCTGCTCCTGTCCGGCCGGCGGGTGCGGCTGTTCCACGCGTCGGCGGTGAGCGTGCACACGCGCGTGCACTTCCACCACACGCCGGAGGAGTTCGCGGGCATGTTCGCCGCGACCGACCTGACCGGTCCCGGACCCGAGCCGACGGTCGTCGGGTACGGCGACGTGCACGACGCCTACCTGGAGGTCTTCGAGGGGCGCTCCCTGTTCAACACCGGCAGCGTGGGCAACCCGCTCGACGACCCGACCCCGGCCTACGTGGTTCTCGAGGGCCGGCCCGACGACCCGGAGCCGGGGCCGTTCTCGATCCAGCACGTGCGCGTGCCCTACGACGTCGAGGCGGAGCTGGCGGTCGCCCGCGACCTGGGCATGCCCCGGTACGCCGAGTGGGAGCAGGAGCTGCGGACGGCGGTCTACCGCGGGCGCCTGGCCCCCACGCCGTGACGCGCGGCCGCGTCGGCTGCGCTCGCTAGGCTGCCAGCGTGCAGACCTTCGAGCAGGACGCGTTCGACGCCGAGGTGATGGGCCCCGCGGCGCGCCCGGACACGGGCGAGGAGTGGCTCGGGTCGTACTCGGACGCCGACACCGAGCGCTGGTACTCCGAGCCACCCAAGTCGAAGCACCGCACGGCGTTCGAGCGCGACCGCGCCCGCGTCGTGCACTCCTCCGGCCTGCGCCGTCTCGGGGCGAAGACGCAGGTGCTCGGGCCCGGCAGCGACGACTTCGTGCGCACCCGGCTGACGCACTCGCTCGAGGTGGCGCAGGTGGGCCGGGAGATGGGGCGGGCGCTCGGCTGCGACCCCGACCTGGTGGACACCGCCTGCCTCACGCACGACCTGGGCCACCCGCCGTTCGGGCACAACGGCGAGCGGGCGCTCGCGGAGGTCGCGCAGGGGATCGGGGGCTTCGAGGGGAACGCCCAGACGCTACGGCTGCTCACGCGGCTCGAGCCCAAGATCTTCGCGGCCGACGGGTCGCCCCGCGGCCTCAACCTCACGCGCGCGAGCCTGGACGCCAGCGTGAAGTACCCCTGGGGGTTCGGCGCCGGCCCCGCCCGGCCGGACGGCGCCCCCACGCCCAAGTTCGGCGTCTACCCCGACGACCGGCCCGTCTTCGAGTGGCTGCGACGCGGGGCTCCCCGCGGCCGGGCCCGGTGCATGGAGGCGCAGGTCATGGACCTCGCCGACGACATCAGCTACTCCGTGCACGACGTCGAGGACGCCGTCGTCGGCGGCCGGCTCGACCTGCGGGTCCTGGACGACGCGGA
This sequence comes from Isoptericola peretonis, assembly GCA_023241745.1. Taxonomy (GTDB): domain Bacteria; phylum Actinomycetota; class Actinomycetes; order Actinomycetales; family Cellulomonadaceae; genus Isoptericola; species Isoptericola peretonis. The sequence continues at coordinate 237,415 of JALQCY010000002.1, forward strand.
CGAGCGGGCCCGCGTCGCCGCGCACGTGCGGGCCTGGTACGGCGCCTGGCACGAGCCGGACGCGATCGACGCGGCGCTGTGCCGGCTGCGCGACACGGGCTACCTGGTGACGGACTTCGACGGCTCGCGCCGCGCCCTGGCCCGGCTGAAGGACGCGACCAGCCAGCTCATCGGCCGGTTCAGCGGGGCGGCCCAGGACGCGACGCGCGAGGTGTTCGGCGACGGTCCCCTGACCCGCTACGTGGCGCGGCTCGTGGTTCCGCCCGAGACGGCGGACGAGATCCTCGCCCTCAAGGGTGTCGCCGTCGCGTACGTCATGGCGCCGCGCGAGGCCGAGCCGGTGTACGGCGCCCAGCGCGAGATCGTCGCGGAGCTGGTCGACGTCCTGACCGACCGTGCCCCTGACGTCCTGGAGCCGCCGTTCGCCGCCGACTGGCGTGCCGCGGCCGACGACGGTGCGCGCCTGCGCGTCGTCGTCGACCAGGTCGCCTCGCTCACGGACGTCTCGGCCCTGCAGTGGCACGACCGGCTCGTGCGTCAGCCCTGACGGCGGCGCTCAGGCCTGCTGGTCCGCCATCCAGGCGTCGCTCGCGCGCTGGACGTCCGCGGGTGTGACGTGGTCGGCCACCTGGGCGAAGAACCATCGGTGGCCGGCGGGGCAGCGCACTGCGGCCTGCCGGAACCCGGGGAACCAGTCGCCCGGCTCCTGGGTGCTGGTGGCCCCGGCCGCGACGGCGCGGGCGTGCGCGGCGTCGGCGTCGTCCACGTACAGGGTGAACGAGCCCGTCGTGGGGCCGTCCGCCTCGGGCGCTACCGCGCCCTCGGCGGGAAACGCGGCGGCCACGGTGAACGTGGAGGACCCGCGCTCCGTCGAGATGCGCAGGTCGGAGTGGATGATCGCGTCGCCGGCGGTGATCGTGTCGATCACCTCGGCGCCCAGGCCGGCGACGTAGAAGTCGATGGCGGCGCGCGGGTCGGCGACCGTGAGGTTCGGGTGCAGCGGTGACAGGTCCATGGTTCTCCCTCCAGCGGTCTTCCGGCGGTGCCGGCGTACCTTCCCCATGCTGGTGTCGGTGGGGAGGGGCAGTCTTGGAGGAATGCGACAGGTGTTCGAACGCGGCAACCCGACGGCGTCGACCCACGGCCTCGTCGACCCGGCCGCGGCGCGGCGGGGCTTCGCGTTGGTGCGCCTGGAGCCCGCGCCCGACCTCGCGGACCTCGTGGAGCGGCACTGGGTGGTCCGGTGGGACCTGCCTCGCGGGGCCGAGTTCACCCAGGTGGTGATCCCGCACCCGAACGCCAACGTTGTCGCGGAGGCCGACGGTCTCGCCGTGCACGGCGTCCCCGGCGGGCTGTTCTCGCGCACCCTGCGGGGGTCGGGCGCGGTGCTCGGCACCAAGCTGCGCCCCGGCGCGCTGCGGGTGCTGCTCGACGACCCGTCGGCCGTGCGCCCCGGACTGGTCCTTCCCGCGGGCATCGCCCTCGCCGCCGCGGGGGTGACGACGGACGACGTCGACGAGGCGGGCCGCCGGGCCGTGGCCGCCGCCCGCGCCGGCGACGACGCCGCGGCGGTCGCCGCCGTCACCCCGGTCCTGCGCGCCGTGGCCGGCCGCCGCCGCACCCGGCGCTCGGCCGACGTCCTGCCACGGATCGCGCGCGTGCTGGGCGCCGTGGTCGCGGGGGAGCTCGGGCCCGACGCGGGGGTCGGCGACCTCGCCGCGGTCGCGGGGACGACGACACGGTCCCTGCAGCGTCTCTTCGCCGGCTGGGTCGGAGTGAGCCCGAAGTGGGTGCTGCAGCGCCATCGCGTGCACCTGGCCGCGGAGCTGGTCGCCGCGGACCCTGGCCGGCCGCTCGCCGACGTCGCGGCCGCCGTCGGCTACTACGACCAGGCCCACCTGAGCACCGACTTCGCCCGAGCCCTCGGGGTGTCTCCGGCGGCGTACGCGAAGCGCTGCGCCGCGTCCCGGGCGGCGCTGGCCGAGGCCCTCGACCGGGGCCTGGGGAGGGCCGACCTCGTCGGCGCCGGGCGCGCATAGACTCGGGCCCGTGGCGGGGCTGATCAAGCGGGAGGACGTGGAGGCGGTCCGCGAGCGTGCGCGGATCGAGGAGATCGTCTCGGCGCACGTCACGCTCAAGCCCGCCGGCGTCGGCTCGCTCAAGGGGCTGTGCCCCTTCCACGACGAGCGGAGCCCGTCGTTCCACGTGCGCCCCGGCGTCGGCCGCTGGCACTGCTTCGGGTGCGGGGAGGGCGGCGACGTCATCTCCTTCGTGCAGAAGATCGACGGCATGGGGTTCACCGACGCCGTCGAGTACCTGGCGGACCGGGCGGGCGTGCAGCTGCGGTACGAGGACTCGCGCACCGGGGCGGCGGCGGACCGCGGCCCGCGCGAGGAGCCGGGCAAGCGGCAGCGGCTCATCGAGGCGCACAAGGTGGCCGCCGAGTTCTACGCCGAGCAGCTCTTCGGCCCCGGCGCGCAGGCCGGGCGGGCGTTCCTCGCGGAGCGCAGCTTCGACCGCGCGGACGCCGAGCACTTCGGCGTGGGGTACGCGCCCACCGGCTGGGACGCGCTGCTGCGCCACCTGCAGGGCCGCGGTTTCACCCAGCCCGAGCTGGTGGCCTCCGGGCTGGTCAGCCAGGGGCAGCGCGGCATCTACGACCGCTTCCGCGGACGCCTCGTGTGGCCGATCCGCGACGTCACGGGCGCGGTGATCGGCTTCGGCGCCCGGCGTCTGTACGACGAGGACCAGGGGCCCAAGTACCTCAACACCCCCGAGACGTCGCTCTACAAGAAGTCTCAGGTGCTGTACGGCATCGACCTGGCCAAGCGGTCCATCGCGCAGGGCAAGCGCGTGGTGATCGTCGAGGGCTACACCGACGTCATGGCGGCGCACCTCTCGGGGGTGGACACCGCGGTCGCCACGTGCGGCACGGCGTTCGGGGCCGACCACGCCAAGGTGGTGCGTCGCCTGCTCGGCGACACGACGGCGGGCGGCGGGCTGCAGCTGGCCTCCGGCGCGTCCCTGGGCGGCGAGGTCATCTTCACGTTCGACGGCGACGCGGCCGGGCAGAAGGCCGCCGTCCGGGCGTTCGGCGAGGACCAGCGCTTCCACGCCCAGACGTTCGTCGCCGTCGAGCCGGGCGGCCTGGACCCGTGCGAGCTGCGCCTGGCCCGTGGCCCCGAGGCGGTGCGCGCCCTCGTGGACGGCCGGCAGCCCCTGTTCGAGTTCGTCATCCGCACCACGCTCGACACGTTCGACCTCGACACGGTGGAGGGCCGGGTCGGGGCGCTGCGCGCTGCGGCACCCCTGGTCGCGGGTATCCGGGACCGGTCGATGCAGCTGGGGTACGCGCGCTCGCTGGCCCGGTGGATCGGCATCGACACGGAGGACGTGCGCCGCGAGGTGGCGCGTGCGGCCTCGACGCCGTCCCGTGGGGCCCGCACGGACCAACGGCGGGACGCCCGGCCGGAGCCCGAGGCCGCCACCGCGACGCCCGTCCTCGCCGCCCCCGACCCCCGCGACCCGGTGGCCAGGCTCGAGCGCCAGGCGCTGGTCGTCGTCCTGCAGTACCCGCAGCACGTGCCCGACGCCTTCGACGAGCTGGGCGAGGACGCGTTCGGGGTGCCCGCCTGGCGCGCCGTGCACGACGCCGTCCGGGCCGCCGGCGGGGCCGCCGCCGGCCGCGACGTGGGCGGCGGCCGCTGGGTCGAGGCGGTGGTGGAGCAGGCGCCGGAGACGGTGGCGCCGCTCGTCACGGAGCTGGCGGTCGCCCCGGTGCCCGAGGACCGCGAGGAGGTCATCGGCGCGTACGTGGCGGACGTCGTGCGGGCCCTGGTGGACCTCGGGCTCACGCGCCGCATCGCGGACGCGAAGAGCCGGCTGCAGCGGTTGGACCAGGAGAAGGACCCCGCCGCCTTCCAGCAGGCGTTCACCGACCTGCTCGCGATCGAGCAGCAGCGGCGCGCGCTCCGCGACGGCGGCTGAGGGATCAGGCGATCGCAGGCCCGGTCGTCACAGGCCGCGAGTCATGAACAGCACGTCGCCGTGCACGTGGTCCGGCTCGACGCGGGCGGTCTCGACGAGGCCCACCTTGGCCAGCACCCGGCGCGACGCGACGTTCCAGTCGCGGACGGTCGCCCACAGTCGTGCGTGGCCCGACTCCCGCGCCCAGCCGACGACGGCCCCGGCGGCCTCGGTCGCGTAGCCCGCTCCCCAGGTCCTCCGGAGCAGCTCGAACGCCAGCTCCGGCTCGTCGGGTCCGAGGGCGCCGTCGATCAGCCCGCAGTAGCCGACGACCTCCCCGGTGGCCTTCAGCTCGGTGGCCAGCAGCCCGAGCGACCCCGCGCGGGAGCCGTCGCGGATCCAGCCCTCGACATCCTCGAGGGTGGGGCGCCCGTCGGCGTCGATGCGGCGATGAGCGGGGACGCGGGGGTCGCGCTCGGTCCAGAGCGTGCGGTGGACGAGGGCCTCGGCGACGCGCCAGGGCCGCAGCCGTAGACGCTCCGTCTCGAGCACGATCTCCGGCCCCCGCGCCGACAGGACTCCCACCCCGCCGACCCTAGCGGTCGGCGGACGGCGGACCCGGACTCACCTCAGGTGCCGCGCGAAGAACCTCGCGGCGTCGTCGCCGGCGAAGGCCGGGACGCCCGTGTGGCCGCCCAGGTTGGCCTGCAGCGTCTTCTCCGCGGAGCCGAAGGCGTCGAACAGCTCCAGGGCCGCCCGGCGGTCGTTCCCCTCGTCGTCCCACTGCAGCAGGACGTGCAGCGGGATCGTGACCCGGCGGGCCTCGTCGAACGTGGCGCGGGGCACGAAGCTCCCGGCGAAGAGCCCGGCGGCCACGATGCGCGGCTCGACCACCGCCAGCCGGACGCCGACGGCGATCAGCCCGCCGGAGTACCCGACCGGACCCTCGATCTCGGGAAGGGCGAGGAGCGCGTCCAGGGCGGACCGCCACTCCGGGGCCGACCGCTCCGTCACAGGGAGGACCAGCCGGTCGACGAGGTCGTCGGTGACCGGCGCGCCGGAGGCCAGGGCGTGGCGGAGGTCGGCGCGGGCCCGGTCGACGTCGGCGTGCCGTGGACGGTCGCCGGCGCCGGGACTCTCGATCGTGGCCGCGGCGAAGCCGTCGGCCGCGGCGTGCCGGGCCCTGGAGGCCAGCCGGGGGTACATCCGGTCCAGCCCGCCGGGGTGGCCGAGCAGGATCAGGGGCACCGGGGCGGAGCCGGTCGTGGCCGGCGTCCACAGGATGCCGGGGATCTCGCCGAGGGAGAAGCGGCGCTCGCGGACGCCGTCGTCGAGCCGCTGCTCGGAGGAGAAGGTCAGGGTGGGGCTCGGGGTCGGACTCGGTGCGGCGTTCATGGTCGTGCCTCTCGGGACTGCGCGATGGGCGGCGCTCCCGGACGACCTATCGTCCGACCGTGTCCTCGAGGAGGAGCACCCACGTCGGTTCGTTCACGGGTACCACCTCCTCGATCTCCTGCACGGCCTCCCGGAGGCTAGCAAGCGGTCGTCGCGCCGCTCAAGGGGATTTCGACCACGGCCGGTCAGCCGGCCGGGCGACGTCGAGGACGGTCAGGCGGTCGCGGCGCCCTCGACGCCGGCCCGGCGTTCACGGGCCTGCTGCAGGTCGGCGGGCATGAGCGCGGCGAGGACGACCAGGACGGCCGCGACGGCCACCAGCAGCACGAAGACCAGGTGGATCGCCGACATCAGGCCGGGGCCCTCCGGCGTCCCGTCCGCGCCGACGGTGGCGCGCGCGTTGACGATCGCGCCGCAGACGGCCACCCCGACCGCGGACCCGAGCGACCGGGCGAACATGTTCGTGCCGGTCACCGCTCCACGCTCCATGAACGAGGCCTGCGACTGGGCGGCGATGAGGGTCGGCACGGCGGTGAGCCCCATGCCGGCGCCGATGACGAAGCACGCGGCGGCGACGGCGAACACCGAGGAACCGGCGTCCAGCAGGAGCGTCAGGAGGGACCCGACCACCACGAGCGTCGTGCCGATCACCGCGGTGAGCCGGAACCCGATCCGCAGGTAGAAGCGCCCGGCGTTCGACGCGGACAGCGGCCAGCCCACCGTCATCGCGGCGAGCGCGAACCCGGCGACGAGCGGACCGGTGCCCAGCACGCCCTGGGCGTAGATCGGCACGTAGGTGGACAGCCCGAGGACCACGACGCCGACGAGCAGCGAGACGGCCGTGGAGACGCCGACGACGCGCCGGCGCAGGATGGCGAGGTCCACGATCGGGTGCCGCGTCCGGCGGGCCTGCACGGCGAACGCCGCGAGCAGCAGCACCGCGGCGGAGAAGATCACGACCGACGGCAACGAGCCCCAGCCCCACCGCGTGCCACCCTCGAGCAGGCCAAGCAGCAGCATGGTGCTGCCGCCCGCGAGCAGCGCGGCGCCGAGGTAGTCGATGGGCTGGCGCGCCCCCTCGCGCGGGGCCTCCCGGTACCGGCGGGCGAGCATCCACGCGGCGAGGGCGCAGAGCGGGACGTTGACGAGGAAGATCCAGCGCCAGCTCGTGAACTCGGAGAACACGCCGCCGAGGGTCGGCCCGACGACGGCCGAGATCGCCCACACGGACGCGAGGTAGCCCTGGGTCTTGGCCCGCTCCTCGAGCGTGTAGATGTCGGCCGCGATCGTCATCGACACGGGCATGACGGCGCCGGCGCCCAGCCCTTGGAGCACCCGCCCGGCGATCAGCACACCCATCGTCGGGGCGAGGCCGGCGAGCACCGAGCCCGCGAAGAACAGGGCGACGCCGGCGAGCATCAGCCGCTTGCGGCCCAGCACGTCCGCCAGGCGCCCGAACACCGGCGTGCTCACGGCCTGGGCGAGCAGGTAGGTGGAGAACAGCCACGGCAGCTGGTCGAAACCGCCGAGCTCGCGGGCGATCGTCGCCGACGCGGTGGCGATGATGGTCGCGTCGAGGGCGACGAGCGCCGTCGCGAGCATCAGGGACAGGAGGATCGGGCCGCGCTCGGAGCGCAGGCCGACGGAGACATGACCGGTCGTGGGCACGTGAGGCACAAGGACGGCGCCCGGGCCGCGTATTCCCTCCCGGGGAGTGCGGGACACTGGACCCCGTTCCCACGACCTCGAAGGACGTTCCGTGACCCAGCTCAGCCCGTCGCCCGCCCCGCTCTACCTCGACTGCGACACCGGCGTCGACGACTCCCTCGCCCTCGCCTACCTGCTCGCCTCGCCCGAGATCGACCTGGTCGGGGTCGGCAGCGTCAGCGGCAACGTCGGCGCCCGGCAGGGTGCGGTGAACACCCTCGACCTGCTGGCGCTCGCCGGCCGGGGCGACGTGCCCGTCGCCGTCGGGGCGCACGACCCGCTGGCCGGCGAGTACGGCGGCGGCGTGCCCCACGTCCACGGCGCCAACGGCGTCGGCGACGTCGTGCTCCCGCCCTCGGGCCGGGCACCCGCGGAAGAGTCGGCGGTGGAGCTGCTGCTCCGGCTGTCGCACGAGCACGCCGGACGGCTGCGGGTCGTGGCCGTCGGACCGCTCACCAACCTCGCCCTCGCGCTGCGCGCCGACCCGACGCTCCCGGAGCGGGTGCGCGACCTGACCGTCATGGGCGGCGCCGCGCTGCACCCGGGCAACGTGTCGCCGGTCGCCGAGGCGAACATCGCCTGCGACCCGGAGGCGGCCGCCGAGGTCCTGGCCGCCGACTGGGACGTCACCCTGGTGCCGCTCGACGTGACCATGGCCGACCTGCTCGAGGAGACCGACCGCAAGGCTCTCCTCGAGGCGGGCACCGCGCTGGCGCCGTGGCTGGGGGACGTGCTGGACCTGTACTTCGACTTCCACGTGGCCACCTTCGGGCGCCGCTGCTCGGCGTTGCACGACCCGCTGGCGGCGGCGATCGCCGTCGGCGGCGTGCGGCCGACCGTGGCGCCGCGCGTGCCCGTCGTCGTCGACGACACCCGCGGGCCGGGCCGCGGGCAGACGCTCTGCGACCTGCGCGGCCTGTACGCGGGCCACCCGGACGTGCCGGGCGCCCGCACGCGTGTCGTGCTCGCCACCGGCTCGCCCCTGGCCCCGCACCTGCTCGAGCGCCTGCTGCGGCTCTGACCGCCGATCGCCCCGACCGCCCGACACCCGACGCCCCGGAGACACCATGACCGCCCGCCCCGCCGTCCCCACCGCCCCGACGAACCAGGACGGATCCGACGGGTCCGTCGTCGTGGTGGGCTCCGCGAACGCCGACCTCCTGGCCCGTACCGCCGTGCACCCGGCGCCGGGAGAGACCGTGCTGGGCCGCGACCTCGCCGTGCTCCCCGGCGGCAAGGGCGCCAACCAGGCGGTGGCCGCGGCACGGCTGGGGGCGCGGGTGGCGTTCGTCGGGGCGGTCGGCGACGACGAGTTCGCGCAGGCGGCCACCTCCGGCCTGCGGGACGCCGGCGTCGACCTCGACCGCCTGACGGTCGTCGAGGGCAGCACGGGCGTCGCGGTGGTGACCGTCGCCGCCGACGGCGAGAACTCGATCGTCGTGATCCCGGGCGCCAACGCGGCCGTGGACGCGAGCCTGGTCCGCCGGCACGCGGACCTGCTCGCCGGTGCGGCGGTCGTGGTGCTGCAGGGCGAGATCCCGCGGGACGGTGTCGAGGCCGCCGCCCACCTGGCCGGTGGCCGCCTGGTGGTCAACCTGGCGCCGGTGATCGAGGTCGACCCCGCGGTGCTGCGCCGGGCCGACCCGCTGGTGGTCAACGAGCACGAGGCGCACGCCGCGCTCCGGCTGCTCGACAGGGACGGCGGCACCGGCCCCGGCGTGTCCGGCGAGCTGCCCGACGACGAGGTGGTCGGCCGGCTGCGTGCGCTCGGCGTGCCCTCCGTCGTGCTCACCCGCGGCGCGCAGGGTGCGCTCGTCGCGGCTCGAGGCCTGGGGGCGGACGGCGACGTCGTCTCCGTTCCCGCGCCGCGCGTGGACGCCGTCGACACCACGGGCGCCGGGGACGCGTTCGTCGGCGCGCTGGCGGGCGAGCTCGCGCGGGGGAGCGGCCTCGTCGACGCGGCGCACCTCGCCGCGCGGGTCGGCGCGTTCGCCGTCCGGGGGTCCGGGGCACAGCCCTCGTACCCGTGGGCGGGCGACGAGCTGCCGTGAAGGTGTCGTGCCGGGCCCTCGTCCCGGCACGACGAAGGCCCCCGTCCTGCGGTGCAGGTCAGGGGCCTTTCTCGGTTGCTCCCGCGGTTGGACTTGAACCAACGACCGTCCGATTAACAGTCGGATGCTCTGCCAGCTGAGCTACGCGGGATCGCGTGGTCGTCCGCCTTGCGGCCTTCGGACCGGAAAGAACAATACCAGGCTCAGGCCGGTAGTCCGGACGCCCCCCGGACCCTGGACTCCGTGGCGTCCACCACTCGGGCCACCGCGGGATTCCCGAGGTCGACTCCCGCGCCGGCGACCGCCTGGGAGAAGAGCCCGCCGTCCGCCGTCCGCCGTACCGCGACCTTCACCTCGCCACCGCCGGGCACCGTGACGGTCTCGGCGAGCACCACCGACCACTGGACGCGTTCGCGCAGGGCTTGGGGGAACGACGTGCGCTCGGCGTCCACGAGGCGCAGCACGGTGTCGGCCGCGGCGTCGACCCACTCGACCACCAGCTCGGACCGCTCGGGATCGAAGGTTCCCCGGTCGACGTCGCACCACGGGCGACGCGTGCCGACGTCCTGCGGGCCGGGCCCGACGACGACCAGGTCGGCGGTCGTCGCGACCGCCCAGCGGTCGTCGGGGAGCTCGGCGGACGCCAGGACCCGCTCGCCGCGGGCCAGAGGAAGGGTGCGGCGGACGTCGGCGGGCAGGGGAGAGCGGCGGAACCACATGGCGCCACCGTACCGATCGCCCGTGCGAAGCGAGGCCCGCACCTGCGGCTCAGCCTGCCGTGGCCCCGCGGCCGTCCTCCTCGGCTCGCGGCGCCGCCTCCCGGGCCGCATCCCCACCAGCGTCTCGAGCGGCCTGCTCGCGCTCCCGCTTGAGGCGCGCCTGCTCCAGCAGCCACCGCATCTCGGGGTCGTCGTCGGGGTCCGCGCCCGTGGCGTCGGCCGGGGCGTCGGTCTCCCAGGTGCGACGACGGCCCGGGTACTGCGCGGCCGCGGCGGGCCCGGCCGGGAACCCCGTCCGCGGCGCCGGGCGGCGCCGCGCACGGGCGCGGCGGCTCACGACGAGCCACGCGATCGAGCCGGCGAACGGCAGCAGCAGGATGATGAGGATCCACAACCCCTTCGGGATCCCGCCGCCGTCCTCCTCGTCGGACTGGGCCACATCGACCAGGGCGTAGACGACGAGCGCGAGGTAGGCCAGCATCGGCAGCACGCGGAGCATGGCCCCGGACTGTAGCGGGTCCGCGCGGGGGCGCGTACCCCCGCACGGCCTGGTGATACGGCGTCCGGTGCCCCGTGCAGGACTTGAACCCGCGACCGAGAGATTATGAGTCTCCTGCTCTGACCAGCTGAGCTAACGGGGCGCGCGGCGAGCATACCGGGACCGGCCCCGGGTGCGCGGGGCCGCGCCCCGCGGTCTCCTGGTCGGGTGGCGGTGGAGATCAGGCGCGTGTACGACGACCCGGGCCCCGACGACGGGCTACGGGTGCTCGTGGACCGCCTGTGGCCGCGGGGCCGGTCCAAGGCCGACGCCCACGTCGACGAGTGGCTCAAGGACGTGGCGCCGTCGTCCGGGCTGCGCCGCTGGTTCGGCCACGACCCGTCCCGGTTCGACGAGTTCGCGCGGCGCTACCGGGTCGAGCTCGACCACAACCCGGCCGTCGCGGAGCTGGTCTCGCTCGTGCGCGACCACGAGGTCGTGACGCTCCTGTACGGGGCCCGCGACGAGCGGCACAACCAGGCGGTGGTGCTGCGCGACGTCCTGGGCGACCAGTTGCGCGACTAGCGGGTGGAGACGGGCTCAGGCTCCGGGGCGCGAGCGTCCCGCACCTCCTGAGGCTTCCGGCCCAGGTACCGGGAGGTGCGCTCGAGGTCGTGGGCCACAGCCCGTCGCAGCCGCGGCCCGAGGGGTCGTTCGACGAACCGGTGGACGAGATAGGCGACGCCGAGCACAGCTGCCGTGACGAGCGTGAACGTCGCCCACGCCGGCAGGTGCGGGTACCACTGCGCGATGAGCCACTGCCCCCACGACGAGTGCAACAGGTACAGCGGGTACGTCAGTGCGCCGACGAGGGTGAGCCACTTCCAGGACAGGCGGTCGATCCGGGTGAGGGAGACGAGGGCCACCAGGGCGAAGCAGGCGAGGATCGCCGCCCAGTACGTCTCGGGCCCGATCGTGACGTCGGTGCTGTTCGCGATCCGCAGCGACTGGCTGCGTCCGGACACCACCCCCGCGAGCGCGACGTTGAGCCCGAGGACGAGCCACAGCACGAGGGAGCGGCGCTCCTTCGTCAGGAGGTACAGCATCATGCCGCCCGCGAACAATGGCGCGTCGCTGCCGACGAGCAGCGTGGACCACAGCTCGCTGTCGGTCCGCACGGCGATCGCGGCGAGCACCGGCCACACCGCGGCGAACGCGACGAGCCGGTTGCGCGTCATGCCGATCGCGAGCAGCAGCCCGATGAGGACGTAGAACCGCAGCTCCGTCCAGAGCGTCCAGTAGACCGGTTCGATGTCCTGCACCCCGAACGCGCGCTGCACCATCGTGAGGTTCGCGGCCGTCTCCGCGACGCCGACGTCCTTGCGGCCCGGCGCCACCAGCACGAGCAGCGCGACGACCGCTGCCACCGAGAACCAGTACGCCGGGAAGAGCCGGCCCACCCGGGACGCGGTGAACGACGTCACGTTCCGCCCCCAGGCGGACATCAGGATGACGAAGCCGCTGATGACGAAGAACAGCTGCACGCCGAACGACCCGAACGCGACCACCGGCTGCAGGTGCGGGAACGACTCGTCGGTCGGGGCGCCCCAGGCGGAGTGGTTGACCGCCACGTAGTGGTAGGCGAGGACGGCCATCGCCGCCAGGAAGCGGAGGCCGTCGAGCGCGGCGAGCCTGGGCCGGCCGGCCTCGGGCGCCACCCGTCGAGGGCTCGGCAGGGGCGGTGGCATTGACTCAGTCATCGGTCGGAGCATCGCTCGGCACGTTATCAAACCGTGATAATCGGCGCCTCCAGCCGTCCGCGACGTGGGAGAATGCGGCCATGGCGATGCGAGACATCCGGGTACTGCCCGATCCCGTGCTGCGCACACCCTGCGACGAGATCACGACCGTCGACGACCGGGTCCGGTCCCTCGTGGCGGACCTGGTCGAGACCGTCGACGCCGACGGCCGCGCGGGGCTCGCGGCCAACCAGATCGGCGTGAGTCTGCGGGCCTTCTCCTGGAACGTCGACGACGAGATCGGCTACGTCCTCAATCCCCGGATCGTCGAGCTCTCGGAGGAGACCCAGGACGGCGACGAGGGCTGCCTCTCGGTGCCCGGTCTCTGGTACCCCACCACCCGCGCCTGGTATGCCCGCGTCGTCGGCAACGACCTCGACGGCAACGAGATCGAGGTCGAGGGCACGGGCCTGATGGCGCGCTGCCTGCAGCACGAGTGCGACCACCTGGACGGCACGCTCTACCTGGACCGCCTGGAGCGCACCGCGCGCAAGAAGGCCATGCGGGAGCTGCGCGAGCGGCTCTGATCTCCTCAAGGGCTGCTCAAGTCCGCGTTTCCTCTCGCACGGGCGCCCGCCATCGGGCAGGATGTGTCAAGACGACACACCGTCGGAGCTCGCTGGCCAGCAGGCCTACCGGTTCGAGGACGTAGGGGAAGACGGACCTCGGAACCAGGGAGGACAACATGGCTGGTGCGATCACCCGCGGTGTGCTGTTCGTGCACTCGGCACCCCGTGCGCTCTGCCCTCACCTCGAGTGGGCGGCAGGCACCGTGCTCGGGGGACGCGTCTCGTTGGACTGGACACCCCAGCCGGCGGGCCGCGGACTGTTCCGTGCCGAGTATTCGTGGCAGGGCACCCAGGGAACGGGTGCCCGGTTGGCCTCTGCCCTGCGGGGCTGGGACCACCTGCGCTACGAGGTGACGGAGGAGGCCAGCCACGGCGCCGACGGCGCACGCTGGTCGCACACCCCCGACCTCGGCATCTTCCACGCCATGACGGACGTGCACGGCAACGTCGTCGTGCCCGAGGACCGCGTGCGGGCGGCGCTGGACTCCGCGCACGACGGCCGCGGCGTGCGCGAGGCGCTCGACCTCGCGCTCGGCACGGCCTGGGACGACGAGCTGGAGCCGTTCCGCTACGCAGGCGCCGGGGCACCCGTGCGCTGGCTGCACCGGGTCGGCTAGTCCCGCCCCACCACCGCACGCACGACGACGCCCCGCCACCTCGCGAGAGGTGGCGGGGCGTCGTCGTGCGCCGGGCGCGCCTCGTCAGGCGTTCGTGATGGTGAGGGCCACGTTGTGCCCCCCGAAGCCGAAGGAGTTGTTCAGCGCGACGATGTCGCCGTCGGGCAGCTTCTCCGGCGTGTCACGCACCAGGGGCACCTGGAGCTCGGGGTCCGGGTTCTCCACGTTGATGGTGGGCGGGGCGAGCCGCTCCGCCACCGCCTTGACGGCGAACAACGTCTCGAGCGCGCCGGCGCCGCCCAGCAGGTGGCCGGTCATGGACTTGGTGGCCGAGAGGCGCACGTGGTCCGCCTCGCCGCCCATGAGGGTGCGGATGGACGCCGTCTCGGTGAGGTCGCCCACCTTGGTGGAGGTGGCGTGCGCGTTGACGTGCACGACGTCGCGCGACGTGACGCCGGCGTCTTCGAGGGCCCGGCGCATCGCGGAGACCTGACCGGTGCCCTCCGGGTCGGGGGAGGTGATGTGGTACGCGTCGGACGACAGCCCGACGCCGGCGATCTTCGCGTACACGCGGGCCCCGCGGGCGGCCGCGTGCTCGGCGGTCTCCAGCACCACGATCGCCGCGCCCTCGCCGATCACGAAGCCGTCGCGGTCGACGTCGTACGGCCGGGAGGCGCCCTGCGGGTCGTCGTTGCGCAGCGACAGGGTGCGCGACGCCGCGAACGCGGCGATCGGCATGGGGTGGATCGTGGCCTCCGTGCCGCCGCAGACGACGACGTCGGCGCGGCCGGCGCGGATCATGTCGACGCCGTAGCCGATCGCCTCGGCGCCCGACGCGCAGGCGGAGACCAGCGCGTGCGCCCCGGCCTTCGCGCCGAACTCGAGCGAGACGTACGCCGCCGGAGAGTTGGGCATGAGCATGGGGACCGTCATGGGCAGCATGCGGCGGGCGCCGCGCTCCTTGAGGGTGTCCCAGCCGTCCAGGGTGGTCCAGATGCCGCCGATGCCCGACGACACGACCGCGCCGAGACGCTCGCCGTCGACCTCGGGGGCGCCGGCGTCCTGCCAGGCCTCGCGGGCCGCGACCATCGCGTACTGCGTGGACGGGTCCATGCGCTTGGTCTCGGGCCGCGAGAGGACCTGGTCGGGCGACACCTTGAGGGTGGCGGCGAAGGTGACCGGGATCCCGTACTTCTCCGACCAGTCGTTGTCGAGGGTGCGCGCGCCCGACTCTCCCGCGAGGGCGGCTGCCCAGGTGCTGGGGGCGTCGCCACCGAGAGGGGTGGTGGCGCCGAGGCCGGTGACGACGACGTCGCGCGAGGCGGGTGCGGCAGTCATGGGGGTCACTCCTGAGGTGAGAGCGGTACGGGTGGATCAGGTTGCCGGGCGGGCCGGGGTCACCGGCCCGCCCGCGCGACGGGGCGGACGCCCCGCGGCGTCACGCGGCCTGCGCACCCTCGATGTACGAGACGGCGTCGCCGACCGTGGTGAGGTTCTTGACCTCGTCGTCGGGGATGCGGACGCCGAACTTGTCCTCGGCGTGGGTCACGATCGTCATCATCGACAGCGAGTCGATGTCGAGGTCGTCGGTGAACGACTTCTCCGACACGACGGCGTCGGTCGGCAGACCGGTCTCCTCGGCGACGATCTCGGCAAGACCCTCGAGGATCTCCTGGGAGGTGTAAGCCATGGGGTGCGTCTCTCCTTGAACGGGGTACCGGCCGTCCGGCACCGTGGGGGTGTTGCGGTGCGATTGTCCCGCACCACGGGGGTCGGTCTCGACCCCGGGCGGCGATCCGGCCGGGGTCGACACCGCAGGTTAGGGCAGCACCACGACCTGCGCCGCGTAGACGAGGCCGGCACCGAAGCCGATCTGCAGGGCCAGGTCGCCGGAGCGGGCCTGCCCCTCGGCGAGGAGGCGCTCGGTCGCGAGCGGGATCGACGCCGCGGACGTGTTGCCGGTGTCGGCGATGTCACGCGCCACGACGACGCTCTCGGGAAGCCCCAGCTGCTTGACCAGCTGGTCGATGATGCGCATGTTCGCCTGGTGCGGCACGAAGACCTGGAGGTCCTCGGGCTCGACGCCCGCCTCAGCCATCGCCTTGGCGGCGACCGGGGCCATCTGGAAGCTCGCCCACTTGAACACGGTCGGGCCGTCCTGGCGCAGCGTGGGCCAGCCGGCCGCCGGGTCGTCGCGCAGGGCGGACCAGGCGTGCGTCTGCCGGATCGCCGGCGCCTTGCCGCCGTCGGAGCCCCAGACCGTCGGGCCGATGCCCGGCGAGTCCGAGGGCCCCACGACCGCCGCGCCGGCCCCGTCGCCCAGCAGGAACGAGATGGACCGGTCCGTCGGGTCGATGAAGTCCGACATCTTCTCGGCCCCGACGACCAGCACGTGCCGCGCGGCGCCGGAACGCACCAGGGCGTCCGCCTGGCCGATGCCGTAGGCGTAGCCGGCGCAGGCGGCCGAGACGTCGTAGGCCGCCGCTGGCGTCGCGCCGAGCCGGTCGGCGAGCAGGGCGGCCCCGGCGGGCGTCTGGTGGAAGTAGGTCACCGTGGACAGGATCACGACGTCCACGTCCGCGCCGGTGAGCCCGGCGGCGTCGAGCGCCTTGCGCGCCGCGGCCTCGGCCAGGTCGAGCACGTCGACGTCGGCCCGGGCGCGCCGACGCGTCACGATGCCGGTGCGCTGGCGGATCCACTCGTCCGAGGAGTCGATCGGGCCGGCGACGTCGTCGTTCGTCACGACGCGCTCACCCCGCTCCCCGGCCACGGCCAGGATCCGCGAGAAGCGGACCGGCTCGGCCTGCCGGAGGGTGCGGCGCGGCCCAGGGGACGGCTGGCTCACGCGGGGGCCCCGGCCCCGGCGGCGACCGAGTGGCGGGCGATGAGGTCGCGCGCGGCCTCGATGTCGTCGGGGGACTTCACGGCGACGGCCTCGACGCCCTTGAGCGCCCGCTTGGCGAGGCCGGTGAGGACGCCGCCCGGGGCGAGCTCGAGGATCGCCGTGACGCCGCGCTCGGCCAGCGTCGCCTGGCACAGGTCCCAGCGGACCGGCGCGGTGACCTGGGCGGCGAGACGCGCGAGGACGTCCGTGGCCGTGCCGTACCCGTGCGCTCCGGGCGCCAGCGTGTCGTACGACGCGCCGTCGGCGTCCGAGAGCAGGGGCAGGCGCGGGTCGGTGGCGAGCCAGCCGGTGGCGACCCGCTCGAAGGCCATGCGGGCCGACTCCATGAAGGGGGTGTGGAACGCTCCGGCGACCTGCAGCGGGATCACGCGGGCGCGCGCCGGCGCGTCGGCGGCCAGCGCGGCGAGCCGCTCCGGGTCGCCGGCGGCCACGACCTGGCCGCCCCCGTTGACGTTGGCGGGGAAGAGCCCGGCCGCCTCGATGGCGGCGAGGACCTCGTCGGGGTCGCCGCCCACGACGGCGCTCATGCCGGACGGCGCGGCCGCGGCGGCCTCCGCCATCGCCCGCGCGCGGTGGGACACCAACCCGACCGCCCCGGCGTCGTCGAGCGCGCCCGAGACGGCGGCGGCGCTGAGCTCCCCGACCGAGTGGCCGGCCGTGACGTCCACGACCTCGGTCGTGGGACGCCCGTCGAGGATCGCCCGGAGGGCGAGCAGCGACGACGCGACGATGAGCGGCTGGGCCACGGCGGTGTCGCGGATCGTGTCCGCGTCGGACGTCGTCCCGTGCTGGGCGAGATCGGTCCCGGCCGCGGCCGAGAAGGTGTCGAGCAGGTCGGCGGTGCCGGGCAGCTCCAGCCAGGGGCTGAGCATCCCGGGGGTCTGAGAGCCCTGTCCAGGGCAGACGACGGCGAGCACGTGCCCACGGTGCCACCCCGCGCCGGGGGTGCGTCGTCGCGACCCGCACGAACCTCGTGGAAGCCGATTGTGGGAATCCTCCAAGCGCGGCGCGGGCGGCTCAGCCGGCCGGGGCGACCTCGAGCTGGCCGAGCGCCAGCGCGATCTGCAGCACGAACGACTCCCGGGCGTCGAGCGGGTCCCAGCCGGTGATCTCGGAGACCTTGCGCAGCCGGTAGCGGACCGTGTTGGGGTGCACGTACAGGCGGCGGGCGGCGGCCTCGAGCGACCGGCCGGTGCCGAGGTACGCCGACAGGGTCTCGAGCACGGCGCCGGAGGCCTCCTGCAGGGGCCGGAACGCCTGCGCCACGAGCGTCCGGCGCGCGGTGACGTCGCCGGTCAGCACGCGCTCCGGCAGGATCTCGTCGGCGAGGACGGGCCGGGGCGCCTGGGGCCAGGCGGGCGCGGCGGCCAGTCCGGCGAGCGCGGCGGCGGCGGACGCGGCGGCGTCCGACACGTCCGGCACGACCCCGCCGATCACCACCGGGCCGGGACCGAACCGGTCGAGCAGCGACGTGGCCGCGGCGACGAGGTCACCTTCCCCGCCCAGCACGAGGACGAGCCGGTCGCCGTGGATCCCGACCAGGGCGTCGCCGGCCGCGCGGCGGGCGAGCCGCCGCAGCTCCGCCGTGCGGACGTCGTCGAGCCTCGTGGTCGCCTCGCCCACCACGACGAGGGCCTGGCCGCGCCCGCTCCATCCCAGCGCCGAGACGCGCGAGCGGAGCGAGTCGTCGCCGTCGCCGCGCACGAGGGCGTCCACGACCAGCGCCTCCAGCCGCGCGTCCCACGCGCCGCGGACCTCCGCCGCGCGGGCGTAGACCTCGGCGGCCGAGAACGCGATCTCGCGGGAGTAGCGCAGCACCGCCTCCCGCAGCTCCCGCTCGTAGCCCGGGGCCGCGATCTCGTCGGAGTGCTGCTCGACGACGTCGACCATGAGGCGCACGAGCTGCAGCGTGTGCTGCAGCGAGATGGAGCGCGTGAGCTCGGGCGGCGCGGCGGCGAACATCTCGCCGACACCGTGGGGGGTGGGGGTCGGCTCGGCGAACCAGCTCACGAACGCGTTGATGCCGGACTGCGCGACCAGGGCCACGTACGAGCGGTCCTCCGCCGGCAGCTGCCGGTACCAGTGCACCTCCTCCTCGAGCCGCCGCATCGCCGTCGACGTGAGCAGCCCCATGCCCTCCCGGACGCGCTGCACGTTCTCGCCCCGGGTGACGGGGGTGGCGCCGTCGTCCGTGCCGCCGTCGGGGAGGTGGGGCCCGTGGTGGGTGGGCGTCGGCGTGCGGCTGCTCGTCATGGGTCGAGGATACGGGCGGTGTTGTGGGGAGTGCACAAATCACGCCGGGTCGCGCCGGGCCCGGCCGGCACGGGGCTCATTGGATAGTGTCGGGGCATGGCCCTCTTGCCACGGCTCCGACAGCTGCTCCGACGGCCGTTCTCCGCCTCCACGGTGGCGGCGCGCCGGCCCTCGGCGTCGCAGCAGCGCGGTGACACCGTGCACGAGGACGCCCTGCGGGCCATGCTGACCGACGACCCCAACGACGCGCGCGCGTTCCACGCCCTCGCCGAGATCGTGCGCCGTCGCGCGGCGGAGTCCACCAGCCCGGAGGATCCGCTCACCGCGCCGCCGGACGAGGCGGCCCAGCAACGCGCCGCCGACCTCGCAGTCTGGTCCCTCGCAGAGGAGCTCGCCGGCCACCCCCGGGCGTGGCGCCCGCTCCTCGAGCTGGGTCGGCTGTCCGTGGCCGACGACCCGGAGGGGGCGGCGCGCCGGCTGGCGACCGCGGCCGAGCGCGACCCCGCAGGGGACGCCCTCGCCGAGGGGCTGCTGATCCTGCGGGAGGCGGGCGCCCCGACCGAGGCCCTCGGTCTCGGGATCGGCCACTGGCGGGCCCGGGAGCACACGCCGGAGGTGGGCCGCCAGCTCGTGCTCGCCGCGCTCGAGGCGGACCGTGTCGCCGAGGCGCGCCAGCACCTGGAGTCGCTCGCGCTGCGGGAAGGCACCGAGGAGCTGCGCGCCGAGCTCGCGCGGACCATCGCCGCCCGCGAGCCCACCACGCCGAGATAGAGAACCCACAACGCCGAGATAGAGAGCCCTCTCCCGCGAGATAGAGAAGCTCGGACGGGACCCCAGCCGGCTGGGGTCCCGTCCGAGCTTCTCTATCTCGCGGGAGAGGGCTCTCTATCTCGGCGTCAGCTGTCGCCGCCGGCGACGCCGGACGTGCCGGCGTTCACGTCGAGCAGGCGGTACTTCTCCACCGCCTTGGCGACGACGTCGGCCGGGACCTCGCCGCGGCGGGCGAGCTGCTGCAGCGTCCGGACCACCATCGACGGCCCGTCGATGAGGAAGAAGCGACGCGCGGCCGCACGGGTGTCGGAGAAGCCGAAGCCGTCCGCCCCGAGCACCGCGTAGTCGCCCGGTACCCAGGCGCGGATCTGGTCCGGCACCAGGTGGTCGTAGTCGCTGGTGGCGACGAACGGGCCCTGGGCGCCCGACAGCTTCTGCGTCACGTACGGGGTGCGCGGCTCGGCCGTCGGGTGCACCAGCGCGTCCTTCTCCGCGGCCAGCGCGTCACGACGCAGCTCGTTCCAGCTGGTCACCGACCACACGTCGGCCGACACGCCCCAGTCCTCGGCGAGGAGCTGCTGCGCCTCGAGCGCCCACGGCACGCCCACGCCGGAGGCGAGGAGCTGGGCCTTGGGACCCTCGGCGGCGGAGGTCGAGATCCGGTGGATGCCGCGGAGGATGCCCTCGACGTCCACGTCCTCCGGCTCCGCCGGCTGGACCATCGGCTCGTTGTACACGGTGAGGTAGTACATGACGTTCTGGTCGCGACCGTCCGACCCGTCGCCGTACATGCGCTCGATGCCGTCGCGCATGATGTGGCGGATCTCGTACCCGAAGGCCGGGTCGTACTGCACCATCGCCGTGTTGGTGCCGGCGATGAGCGGCGAGTGGCCGTCGGCGTGCTGCAGGCCCTCGCCGGTCAGGGTGGTGCGGCCGGCCGTGGCGCCGATGATGAACCCGCGGGCGAGCTGGTCGCCGGCGGCCCAGAACTGGTCGCCGGTGCGCTGGAAGCCGAACATCGAGTAGAAGATGTAGACCGGCACCATGGCCTCGCCGTGGGTCGCGTACGACGTCCCGACGGACTGGAAGGCCGCGGCCGAACCGGCCTCGTTGATGCCCGTGTGCATGATCTGGCCGGACTCGGACTCCTTGTAGCTCAGCATGAGCTCGCGGTCCACGGCGAGGTAGTTCTGCCCCTGCGTGTTGAAGATCTTCGCGCTGGGGAAGATCGCGTCCAGACCGAACGTCCGAGCCTCGTCGGGGATGATCGGCACGACGCGCTTGCCGAACTCCTTGTCCTTGATGAGGTCCTTGAGCAGGCGCACGAAGGCCATCGTGCTGGCCACCTGCTGGGTGCCGGAACCCTTCTTGAGGATCTCGTAGGACTTCGGCTCCGGGAGCGTCAGCGGCTTCTGCGTCGACCGGCGCTCGGGCACGAAGCCGCCCAGGTGCCGGCGGCGCTCCAGCATGTACTGGATCGCCTCGTCGTCCATGCCCGGGTGGAAGTACGGCGGCAGGTACGGGTCGGCGTCGATCTGCTCGTCCGTCAGCGGGATGCGCAGGTTGTCGCGCAGCGCCTTGAGGTCCTCGTTCTTGACCTTCTTCATCTGGTGCGTGGCGTTGCGCCCCGCGAAGCTCGAGCCCAGGGCGTAGCCCTTGACCGTCTGCGCCAGGATGACCGTCGGCTGCCCCGTGTGGGCGCGCGCGGCCGAGTACGCGGCGTAGATCTTGCGGTAGTCGTGACCGCCGCGCTTCATGTTCCAAATGTCCTCGTCGGTCATGTTCTCGACGAGGGCCTTCGTCCTCGGGTCACGACCGAAGAAGTGCTCGCGGATGAACGCGCCGGACTCCGCACGGTAGGTCTGGTAGTCGCCGTCGGGCGTGGCGTTCATGAGGTTGACCAGGGCGCGGTCCTTGTCCGCGTTGAGCAGCGCGTCCCACTCGCGGCCCCAGATCACCTTGATGACGTTCCAGCCGGCGCCCTTGAACTGGGCCTCCAGCTCCTGGATGATCTTGCCGTTCCCGCGGACGGGCCCGTCGAGGCGCTGCAGGTTGCAGTTCACGACGAAGGTCAGGTTGTCGAGCCCCTGGTGCGCCGCCTGCTGGAGCATGCCGCGCGACTCCGGCTCGTCCATCTCGCCGTCGCCGAGGAACGCCCACACGTCCTGCTGGCTCGTGTCCTTGATCCCGCGGTTGTGCAGGTACTTGTTGGTCCACGCCTGGTAGATCGCCGAGGCCGGGCCGAGGCCCATCGACACCGTCGGGAACTCCCAGAAGTCCGGCAGCATGCGCGGGTGCGGGTAGGAGGGCAGGCCGCCACCGGCGTGCGACTTCTCCTGACGGAACCCGTCGAGCTGGTCCGCGCTGAGGCGGCCCTCGAGGAACCCGCGGGCGTACTGGCCGGGGGAAGAGTGCCCCTGGAAGTACACCTGGTCGCCACCGCCCGGGTGGTCCTTGCCGCGGAAGAAGTGGTTGAGGCCCACCTCGTACAGCGTCGCCACCGACGCGTAGGACGAGATGTGGCCGCCCACCGCCACGTCGGGCCGCTGCGCGCGCGTCACCATGACGGCGGCGTTCCAGCGGATCCACGAGCGGTAGCGACGCTCCATCGCCTCGTCGCCCGGGAAGTACGGCTCGTCGTGCACGGCGATCGAGTTGACGTAGGGCGTCGCCACCGATGCGGGGATGTGCACGTTGCGCTCGCGCGCGCGGCGCAGCAGGTTGAGCATCACGTAGCGCGCCCGCGGGCCGCCCTTGTCGTCGATCAGGCCGTCGAACGACTCGACCCACTCGCCGGTCTCGGCGGGGTCGATGTCCGGGACGGCGCTGAGCAGGCCGTTGATCAACGGTCCGGTCTCGTCGTACGAAGCCACCAGCAACCTCTCTCATCTTCGGACGGTGCGGCACATGGTCGCCGCCACCGGCCCGTGTCAGGCATCCCGCCGTGGGGGCGCGACGTCGCGTGGTCGCGACGGTGCGGACCCGAACGGGTGGTCACACTCATTGTGTCCCCAGACGGGCCGGGGGAACACCATCGCGCGGTCAAGGATCCGTGATCTACGTCATGCCCGGCCCCACGGATGTTGCCGAGGTCACTGTCGGAGCCGTGATCCGGCAAACGGCGCGCTCCGGGGGTTGCCGGGCGCCGCCGCTTCCGGTGGACTACGTTGGCGCACACGGGCAGGAGCGCGCCGTGCGCGCGTCGGCGAAGGTCAGCAGAGAGGAACGAAGGTCCAACGTGGGTAAGCAGGCGGAATCCCCGGCAGCACGATTCGGGTTCGCACCCGGACAGGTGGTGCAGGAGTTCGGGTGGGGAGACGACGTCGACGGCGATCTGCGTGCCGACGTCGAGTCCGTGGTCGGCAGCGAGCTGGTCGACGAGGACTACGACGACGTCACCGACGGGGTGATCGTGTGGTGGCGTGACGAGGACGGCGACCTGACCGACATGCTGGTCGACGTCCTGACGGTGCTCGACGACAGCGGCCTCATCTGGCTGCTGACGCCGAAGCCGGGTCGCGACGGCCACGTCGCGCACGACGAGATCCAGGAGGCCGCGACGACGGCGGGCCTCCATGCGACGAGCACGTTCGCCGTCGCGCCGGACTGGTCGGCCACCAAGCTGGCCTATCGCGGCCGCGGCCGCTGAACCGGTGACGGACGGCTCCACGGCCGTGCGGTGGCGCGCGGGTGACCCCGCGCCGGACTTCACGCTGCCGGACACGCACGGCACGCCCGTGCACCTCGCGGACCTGCGGGGCGAGCCGGTGCTGCTCGTGTTCTTCCCGTTCGCGTTCTCCGGCATCTGTACCGGGGAGCTGTGCGAGCTGCGGGACAACATCGAGGACTTCGAGGCGGCCGGCGTGCGGCTCCTGGCCGTCTCGACCGACCCCGTCTTCGCGCTCAAGGCGTGGCACGAGCAGGAGGGCTTCGGCTTCGACCTGCTCAGCGACTTCTGGCCGCACGGCGCCGTCGCCGACGGCTACGGCGTCTTCGACCGGGACAGCGGGCACGCGCTGCGCGGATCGTTCCTCGTCGACGGCGACGGGATCGTGCGCTGGTCGGTCGTGAACCCGCGCGGGCAGCGGCGCGACCTGGACGCCTACCGCGAGGCGCTCGCGGAGATCTGACCTGCGAGGACGGGCGTGCGCGAGGGGCGCTCGCGCCCGGTATCCTTGCCTGCGCTGCCCAGGGCCTGTAGCTCAGCTGGTCAGAGCGCCACGCTTACACCGTGGATGTCGGGGGTTCGAGTCCCTCCGGGCCCACCATCCCCGCTTGAAGCGGTTCGCCTCTGGACCGAGCGACGGTTCCCTGCCGCGGCCCGGATCGAGGCAGTGCAGAACCGGTGGACCGGCACCCGCCAGGTCGACGAGCCCGTGGTCGCTTCGGGCACCGGACCTGCCGCCGCTCACCACGGCCCCGGGAGGCGTACGACCCGGTCGGCCGCCTCGACGGTGGACCGCCGGTGCGCGATGACGAGCGTCGCGCGGTCCCGCGAGCCGCCGAGCAGCTCCATCAGCGCGCCGTCGGCCCCGTGGTCGAGCGACGCCGTCGCCTCGTCGAGGACCAGCACCCGCGGTCCGCGCAGCAGCGCTCGCGCGACGGCGACCCGCGCGCGCTGTCCTCCGGACAACCCGTACCCGTGCTCGCCCACGGGCGTCTCCAGCCCGAGCGGCATCCCGACGTCCGGCCGCAGCAGCCCGGCGTCGTGCGCGGCCCGCCGGAGCGCCGCGTCGCATGGTCGGGAGCGCCGAGCAGGATGTTGGTCCGCACCGTGCCGCGCAGCAACGGCGAGGACTGCGGGACGAGTGCGACGAGCCGGCGCAGCACGTCATCGGGCAGGGTGCGGACGTCCGTCCCGTCCACGCAGATCGTGCCACCGTCCGGGTCCCGCAGTCGCAGCACCAGCCGGGCGGCCGTCGTCTTCCCCGCCCCCGACGGTCCGGTGAGCGCCACCACCTCGCCCGGTCGCACGTGCAGGGAGAAGCGGTCGAGCACGGGGTGGTTGCCGTCGTAGGAGAAGGAGACGCGCTCGAGCACCAGACCCGCCTCGCTGTCGTCCCCGTCGGAGGTCGCGCCCGAGGGCGTCGTCGTGCGGTCGGCGTGGTCACGCCGACCGAGGGGGGCCGAGGCTCCGGGGCGCGGGGCGTGGTCGGGCGCACCGACGGACGGTGGGAGATCGAGGACGTCGGCGATCCGCGCAGCAGCCGCGCGGAGGGTCCCGCTGTTGCGCAGCAGGTCCGCGATCTGCGCGACCGGCCCCAGTCCGGCGACGGCGACCGTCACGGCGAGCGGGATCTCGGACGGTGCCACGGCGGTACCGGCGACGAGTGTGACGACGATCGCCCCGATCGCGGCGACCGCGAAGAGCGCGTCCCCGACGGCCTGCTCGCAGTGGAAGGCGCCGCAGGTCGCACTGGTGCCTGTCGTCGTGGGCGGGCGCACCGTTCGAGTGCCCCCGAGGCTGGCCCGCGCTGTTCGGCGCGGCCTGGTGGATCCGGGCTGAGCTGACGGCAGGGCCAGCTCTGTGGAGACTTCCCGCGAGCCGGGCCCGAGCAGTGCCGCGCAGGCGTTCACCCGCGCGGGGCTGCGGCCGGCGCGGTCGACGCCGTGCACGGGCCCGACGGCGAAGCGCGCTATCGAGTGCTCCGCGTGTCCGACGACCACGACGTCCTCTGCCGCGCCTGTGGATCTGCCGTCGAGGTTCCGGCGGGCGTCGTCGTGCACCGGGCCACCGGAGTCGGCTCGCAGCACGACTTCACCGACGTGGTGGTCGTGGTCGAGGTGACCGGAGTCTGCGCCCGCTGTGTCGCCGAGCACGAACCACCCGTAAACGAGAACGATTCTCGTTCGTGTTAGATTCCCTCCTGGTCGTCCCAACGGCCAGGAAGACACCACCAGAAAGGAGAGGGCACCACGACGGCCGGACTGCCGTGGGCCCACCACCTCATGACTCTCATTGCACCGAATCGGACGCGCTCCAGGGCGCTCGTGTCCCTGGGGCTGGTCCTGCCGCTCGTTGCGCTCACGGCGTGCTCGTCGGGAGAAGCAGGGTCCGGCGCGGGCTCGTCGGCGCCGGAGAGCCCTGCCGAGGAGCAGGCGCAGGCCACGGAAGAGGCCACGTACACGCCCCGCATCGCCATCACCTACGAGGGCGGTATCCGGGTGCTCGACGCCGCCTCGTTGGAGGAGGTCGGCGACTTCGAGCTCGAGGGCTTCAACCGGATCAACGGCGTCGGCGACGGCCGCCACCTCCTGGTGTCCACCACGGGCGGCTTCCAGCTCCTGGACGGCGGTGCGTGGGCACAGCCGCACGGGGACCACGCGCACTACTACACCGCCGACCCCGAGCTCACCGACACGATGTTCGACGCCACGACGCCCGGGCACGTCGTGGTGCACCACGGCCGCACCGCGCTGTTCGACGACGGCACCGGGCACGTCGAGATGTTCGACTCCGCCGCCGTGGCCGACCCGGAGCGGGAGACGCGGGAGCACACCACCCCGGAGGCGCACCACGGCGTCGCGGTGGAGCTGTCCGACGGCTCTCTCATCGTCTCCGAGGGCACCGAGGACGCGCGCACCGGCCTGCGCGTGCTCGACAAGAACGGCAAGGAGATCGCAGCCTCGGACGAGTGCCCCGGCATCCATGGTGAGGCTGTCGCGGCAGACGAGGTCGTGCTGGCCGGCTGCGAGGACGGCGTCCTGATCGTCAAGGACGGGGACATCACCAAGGTCGACAGCCCCGACGCCTACGGGCGGATCGGCAACCAGGCCGGCAGCGAGGAGTCGAGCGTCGTGCTCGGCGACTACAAGTCCGACCCGGACGCCGAGCTCGAGCGGCCCACCCGCGTGTCGCTCACCGATACCGCCACGGGCACGTTGAAGCTGGTCGACCTGCCGTCCAGCTACACGTTCAGGTCTCTGGCTCGAGGTGACGGCGGCGAGGCGCTCGTGCTCGGTACCGACGGCCGGATTCACGTGATCGACCCTGAGACCGCCAAGGTCACCAAGTCGATCCCCGTCATCGACGAGTGGGAGGAGCCGGTCGAGTGGCAGCAGCCGCGCCCGGCCATCTTCATGCTCGACGGCTCGGCGTACGTGACCGACCCGGCGAACAAGTCCATCAGCGCCGTCGACATCGAGACCGGTGAGGTGTGGAACACCGTCGAGCTCGACGTCGAGCCCAACGAGATCAACGGCATCTCGGGCAACGTGGAGGAGGGCTCCACCGAGTTCGGCGAGTCTGACGAGCACGACCACGAGCACGCCGAGGAGGAGCACGAGCACGCGGAGGACGAGGGCGACTCGCACTGACGCGCCAGCACGTCCGGGCTGCACGTCGTGACGGAGACGGCGGCGGCACCTCCCCGGTGCCTCCGCCGTCTCACCTCGCCCATCTCCCTTACCGTCTCACCACCCGTTGGAGCTCCACCGCCATGCCCTCCCGCACCGGCCGCCCTTGTTCCGCACTGCTCGCCGTCGTCCTGACCTCCGGTGCCCTCGGCGCCTGCGCGCCGTCGCCGGCGGACGACTCCGTCGAGGTGGTCGCGTCGTTCTACCCGTTGCAGTTCGTCGCCGAGCAGGTCGGTGGCGTGCATACGAAGGTCACCAACCTCACGCCTCCCGCCGCCGACCCGCACAGCCTGGAGCTGTCTCCCGCCAAGGTGCGTCAGCTCGGCAGCGCCGACGTCGTCGTGTACCTGTCGGGCATGCAGACCGCCACCGACGAGGCGGTCGCATCCCAGAAGCCTGAGCACCTCGTCGACACCGCCGAGGCCGCAGGCCCGGGACCCGGCCGGGACGACGGGACGGCGCCGACCGGGTTGCAGGGCGACGCCGTCGACCCTCACTTCTGGCAGGATCCGACCCGCCTGGCAAAGGCCGCCCGTCAGGTCGCGGACGAGCTCTCCGCGGCCGACCCTGAGCACGCCACGGACTACATGGCGAACGCCGAGGCGCTCGCGGTCGAGCTGGCTGCTCTCGACGAGGAGTACCGCACCGCTCTCGCCCCGTGCGCCGGTGCCACGCTCGTGACCTCGCACGAGGCCTTCGGCTACCTCGCCGCGCGATATGACCTGAACCAGGTCGGCATCGTCGGTCTCGATCCCGAGGTCGAACCGTCGCCCGCCCGGCTCCGCCACGTCCGGTCCGTCGTTCAGGACGCGGGCGTCACGACCATCTACTTCGAGGTCATCACCAGCCCGAAGGTCGCCGAGACTCTCGCTGCCGACCTCGGTATCGCCACTGACAAGCTCGACCCGCTCGAGGGGCGCTCGAGCGCCGACGCCGACTATGTCGACGTGATGCGCGCCAACCTCAGCGCGTTGCGGGGTGGACTGGTCTGCGACGGGGACGCCTGAGCCGCACCGGCGACGCCGCGACCGCACGGGGCGGAACGGCGACGGATTCCTGTGAGATCCTCGGGTGTTCCCGTGGGTGAAGGAGGTGACCGCCGTGGCACGGATGACCCGCCAGCGAGCGGCGCTGAACGAGGCGATCGACGATCTGACGGAGTTCCGCAGCGCGCAGGAGATCCACCGCACCTTGCTCGACCGGGGCGACAAGGTTGGTCTCGCCACCGTCTACCGCGGCTTGCAGCGTCTGGCCGACGCCGGCGAGCTCGACACGGTGCGGACGGGAGAGGGCGAGAACCTCTATCGGCGGTGCGAGACGCGCAACCACCACCATCACCTCGTGTGCCGGGTGTGCGGCCGGGCCGAGGAGATCGACGGCCCGAGCGTCGAGCGATGGACGCGCGATGTGGGTGCCATGTACGGATTTGCCGACATCACGCACCAGGTCGAGCTCTTCGGCACCTGCGCCGCCTGCACCGCATCCGGCTGACGTCGGTCAGAGGCCTCGTCAGGGCTCGGGCTCGGAGGTGCGTCGAGGTCGCGCGCAAGGGCGTCCGGGCGAGTCAGCCGACGACCTCGAACACGGGTGTCGTGGAGTGGCCGTCCTGGATCTCCTGGCTCGGTCCGTACAGGCGCAGGATGAGGTAGGCGTCCTTCTCCGGGATGGGCAGGAGGTTCGGGTCCTCGCCGCCGCCCTCGACGTCGGCCCGCAGCTCGATGGTGAAGTACCCGTCGGCGTCCGGGGTCAGGGTACGGTCGGCGCGGCTGTGCCGGTTGAGGGCGTTGTGCGCCATGAGCCGGTCGTCGCCGGCGTAGACCGTGAACGACCAGAACTCGCTGACGTCCGGCGGGAGGAAGCGGGCCCGATAGGTCGTGCCGTGCGACCCGTTGATCGGCAGGCCGTCCGAGCCCTCCTCGATCTTGACGTAGACGGACTCCACCGGGGGCAGGCCCCACTGCCCGACGAGCGTGCCGATGGCGAAGAGGTCGCGCGCGCCGTCCTGCAGGTCGGCGCGGGTGCCGAGCGACCTCGCGCCGTTCGTGATCGTCGGCGCCATCTCGCGCAGGTGCGCCATGGCGAGCCGCTCGCCGCGTCCGGCGGCCTCGAGCTGCTCGTCCGTGAAGGTGGTCCTGCCGGCCTCCAGGCCGACGTCGCGGTACTTGGCGAGCCAGGCCGCGTCCGTCTGCGCCAGTACTGCCGCACGACCGGGTCGGGTCCGGGTGCGCCGAGGAACGCCGACAGGGTCTCGAGCTCCCACCGGTCCTGGAGGGAGCGGGCGGCCTGCAGGTCCGCCCCGCCGGTCGTCATGATGCGGCCCATGACCTTGATGAGGTCGGAGTCCGAGCGCACGACCTCGTCGATCCGTTCGGGGACGTCGCCGTCCCACGCGGTGCCGGCGAAGAGGAATCGGCCGCCACGGGTGCCGCGCGTCCGCGACCCGATCATGGCGGAGGTGTAGTGCCCGAGGTCCATCGTGTGCAGGATCCAGTACCGGCCCTCGTCGTGGTCGGGGATCGTGGCGACGACCGGCTCCGCGCCGACGTCGAACCGGCCCTGCAGGTGCAGGGTGTCGTTGGTGATCGTCGGGTGCGCCGTGTACGTGCCGTCGGCCAGGTCGCGCAGCAGCTGGAACTCGTTCAGCGGCCGGCCCGGCTCGATCGTCGTCTCGTGCAGGACTTGTACGCCTCGTCGATCGAGTACGCGTAGAGGTATGCGTCCCGCGCCACCTCGTCGAGGATCGTCATGCGTTCTCACTCTCCAGCTCGTCGCGATCGTTGCCGGGGACATCGCAGTACAGGGGCCCGGCTCGGCGAGTCCTGGTGAGGTCGTCTTCGCGGGGAGCGGCTCGGAGCGCAGGCCGGGCCGCGAGCGATCCACGGGAGTGTTGACACTGTTCGGGAACTCCCTCTAATGTCCTACGCAGCGCAGAGGTTATACGCATGACCTCGGGACGGCGCCCGGACTACGAGGAGGTGGCAGCATGTCGCGCGGCACGAACGGTTCGTCCAAGCAGCCGACGATGTGGGACGTCGCCAGCCTCGCCGGCGTCTCGCAGGCGTCCGTCTCGCTCGTCCTCAACGGCGCCGGCCGAGGGCGGGTCTCCGACGCCACCCGGCAGCGGATCCTGGACGCGGTGCAGGAGCTGGACTATCGCACCAACGCGTTCGCGAAGTCGCTGCGCAGCGGCGAGTCCGGGCTGATCGGCTTCGTCTCCGACGAGGTGGCCAGCGCTCCCTTCGCGGGTCGCCTGCTGAAGGGGGCGCAGGAGCTGGCCTGGGAGACCGGGCACGTGATCCTGAGCGTCGACTCCTTCGGCGACGACGCGCTGGAGGAGGCGGCGATCGACATGATGCGCTCCTACCGCGTGCGCGGCGTCGTGTACGGCTCGATGTACCACCGCGTGGTGCGGCTGCCCTCCGCCCTGCAGGACACACCGGCCGTCGTGCTCAACGCGCGGGAGGCGGACGGCGCCGTGCCGAGCTTCTTCCCCGACGAGGAGCTCGGCGGCTACACGGCCACGCGGCACCTGCTGGACGCCGGGCACACGCGTGTGGCCATGGTCAACATCCAGCCGCCTGAGAGCGACCTGCCCGCGGGGATCGGCCGGCTGGCCGGGTATCGCCGAGCGCTGGACGAGGCCGGCCTGGAGTTCGACGAGCGGCTCGTGCGCTACGGCGGCGGTGTCGTCGAGGACGGCCTGTCGCTGACGCGAGAGCTCATGGACGGCCCCGTCGTGCCGACCGCGATCTTCTGCGGCAACGACCGGACCGCCTGGGGCACGTACCGCGCCCTGGAGTCGCTCGGCCTCCGAGTCCCTGCCGACTGTTCGATCGTCGGTTTCGACGACCAGGAGACGCTCGCGCCCTACCTGGATCCGGGGCTGACGACCGTGGCGCTGCCGTTCGAGCAGATG
The DNA here is from genome assembly GCA_023241745.1 of Isoptericola peretonis. Lineage (GTDB taxonomy): Bacteria > Actinomycetota > Actinomycetes > Actinomycetales > Cellulomonadaceae > Isoptericola > Isoptericola peretonis. Next base: position 267,917 of record JALQCY010000002.1, read on the forward strand.
GCTCGCAGCGCCCTGGAGTCCCTTCTCGGCGCGCGACCGGCGAAGGGGAACGACCATCCCATCGAGTGCTCACTGGTCTCCAGAGGATCGGTGGCGAGTGCGAAGGTGCACCCATGACAGCTCAAGCAGAGGCTTCGACGACGATCGTCGCGCGCCGCACGCCGTGGTGGCGGAAGGCGCTGAGGTCCTGGCAGTTATACGTATTACTTACCCCGGCCGTCGCATACGTCCTGGTCTTCAAGTACTGGCCGATGTTCGGCGCCCAGATCGCCTTCCGGGACTACAACCCGGTCGACGGCTTCACCGGCAGCCCGTGGGTCGGGCTCGAGCACTTCACCCGGTTCGTCGAGTCGTTCCAGTTCGAGCGGCTCATGGTGAACACGCTCACGGTGAACGCGCTCGGCCTGCTCGTCGCCTTCCCGGTGCCGATCGTCCTGGCGCTGATGGTCAACCAGCTCGCCGGGGACCGGTTCAAGAAGTTCACGCAGACCGTGCTCTACGCGCTGTCGTTCATCTCGGTCGTCGTGGTCGTGGGCATGATCTTCCTGCTCTTCTCCCCGCGCTCGGGGATCGTGAACAACGCGATCACGGCGTTCGGCGGTGACCCCGTCTTCTTCATGGGGTCGCCCGAATGGTTCAGGCCCCTGTACATCGGGTCGGACATCTGGCAGAACGCCGGGTTCTCGATGATCGTCTACCTCGCCGCCCTCACGGCGATCGACCCGGCCCTGCACGAGGCCGCCCGCGTGGACGGCGCGAACAAGTGGCAACGGATGTGGCACATCGACATCCCCGGGATCCTGCCGGTCATCACGATCCTCTTCATCCTGGCGATCGGGAACCTCTTCAACCTCGGGTTCGAGAAGGTCCTGCTGATGCAGACCGACCTCAACCTCCCGACGTCCGAGGTCATCCAGACGTACGTGTACAAGACCGGTCTGCAAGGCGCCCAGTTCAGCTACTCGGCCGCGATCGGGCTCTTCAACTCCCTCATCAACCTCGCCCTGCTGCTGACCTTCAACTGGGTCGCGCGCCGGGCCAACAAGACGAGCCTGTGGTGATGACGCCATGACGACCACCCGACCCGCCGTCGAGACGACGGCCCCGACCCCGGAACCGCAGGCCTTGCGCCGGCACCCCCGGCAGCGCGAGTCCGGAGCGGACAGGGCGTTCACCGTCGCGGTGACCGTCACCCTGCTCAGCGCGATCCTCGTGATCCTCTACCCGCTGTACTTCGTCGTCGTGGCGTCGGTCAGCGAGCCGTCGGCGATCCTCAACGGCGACGTGTGGTTGTGGCCCAGCGGCTTCACCCTCGAGGGATACGCGCGGATCCTGTCGGACCCGGGCATCCTGCGCGGCTTCGCGAACTCCGTGCTCTACACCGTGGCGGGGACGGCGGTGAGCGTCGCGACGATCCTGTGCGGGGCGTACGCGCTCTCGCGGCGTGACCTGTTCGGCCGCACGTTCCTCATGCTGCTGTTCGTCATCACGATGTTCATCGACGGCGGGCTCATCGCCCGGTACCTCGTCGTGCAGGAGCTGGGGATCCTCGACACCATGTGGGCCGTCGTCCTGCCGGGCGCGGTCGGGGTGTGGAACCTGATCATCGCCCGCACCTTCTTCGAGAGCAACGTCCCGGACGAGCTGCGGGACGCGGCGCAGCTCGACGGGGCCAACGACTTCCGGTTCTTCTGGCGGATCGTGCTGCCCCTGTCCAAGCCGTTGATCGCCTTGATGGTGATGATCCACCTCGTCGCCAACTGGAACGCGTTCTTCGACGCGCTGATCTTCCTCGACGACGAGAACAAGTACCCGCTCCAGCTGGTGCTGCGCAACATCCTGATCCAGTCGGAGGTCACCGCAGCCGGCGGGGCCGGGGCCGTCGACTCCTATGCCGCGGCCCAGCGCCTGGGCGAGCTGATGAAGTACGGAATGATCGTCGTCTCGACGATCCCGCTCCTCGTCGCCCTGCCGTTCATGCAGAAGCACTTCACCAAGGGAGCGCTGCTCGGCGCGGTCAAGAGCTGACCGGCGGGCACCTTTCCGCAGGGCGCCGCCACGGCGCCGACCCCACCTTTCCCATCCATTCACCATGGCAATCGCGAGGAGCGAACCGATGAGACACCGCCGTTTTGTCATCCCTGCCGTCACGACCCTCAGCCTGCTGGCGCTGACCGCCTGCAGCGGGGGGTCCCCGCAGTCCACCGAGATCACGGACTCGTCCGCCGACTTCGGGTTCAACGCCGAAGGGCTCCCGATCGTCGACGAGACGCTCACCCTCACGTTCGGCGGGTCGAAGTCCCCGCTCGCCCCGGACTACTCCGAGATGGAGCTCGTCCAGCGGTGGGAGAAGGACACGAACATCGCGATCGACTGGGAGAACCTGCCCGACCAGGTCTACCAGGAGAAGAAGAACCTCATGCTGGCCTCCGGCGACCTGCCGGACGTGCTGTTCAACTCCGGCCTGACGGACGCCGAGGTCGTGGACAACGGCACCAACGGGACGCTGCTGCCGCTCGAGGACCTCATCGACGAGCACGCCCCGACCCTGTCCGCGCTCCTCGACGAGCGACCGGACATCCGTGCCGCCGTCACCGCCTCCGACGGGCACATCTACACCCTGCCGTCGGTGGAGGAGCTCGGCATCCTGCCGTACCCCAACTTCCTGTTCATCAACACGGCGTGGCTCGAAAAGCTCGGCCTCGAGATGCCGCGCACGGTCGAGGAGTACCACCGGGCGCTCACGGCCTTCGCCACGGAGGACCCGAACGGCAACGGCAAGGCCGACGAGATCCCGCTGAGCTTCCGCCCCGACTCGTTCGCGGCGAACCCGTGGGACCTGGTCACCGCGCTCGGCGGGCAGCCCGAGAACAACGACCACCGGATCGTGCGCGACGGCAAGGTCGAGTTCACCGCGAACACCGACGAGTACCGCGCCGGCGTCGCGGGACTGGGCGAGTGGTACGCCGACGGGCTCATCGACCCCGAGTCGTTCTCTCAGGACGACGTCGCCTATCTGGCGAAGGGCAAGGCGAAGACGCCCGTGCTGGGCTCGTTCTACTGGTGGGAGCTCGAGGAGATGGTCGGCACCGACCGGCTGGGCGACTACGCCATCGTCGGCGTCCTCGAGGGGGTCGACGGCGAGCAGCGCGCGAGCGTCACCAACAACCAGGAGATCAGCCGCGGGGCGATGGCGATCACCCGCGCCAACGAGTACCCGGCGGCCACGATGCGCTGGGCCGACCGGCTCTACGACCCGGTGATGTCCGCCGAGGCGGCGTGGGGTCCCGTCGGGGTCACGCTCGAGGAGGACCCCGGGTCGGGCCTTCTGGTGCAGATCCCCGCCCCGGAGGGGACGTCGGAGGGTGAGCGGCGCCAGCAGGTCGCCCCGATGGGACCGCGGGTCACCACGGCGGAGGACTTCGAGACCGTCGTCGCGCCGGAGCCGCGCGCCGCGGAGCGGCAGGAGCTCGTGCGCGAGTTCTACGAGCCGTTCGCGGCGAACGAGAAGTACCCGCCGGTCCTGCTCTCCAACGACGAGCTGGACCAGGTCGCCTTCGCCGAGACCGACATCAAGACCCTCGTCAAGGAGAAGTTCGCGAGCTGGGTGGTCGACGGCGCGGTCGACGCCGAGTGGGACGGCTACGTCTCCCAGCTCCAGAGCCTCGGCGTGGACGAGGTCACCGCGACCTACCAGCAGGCCTACGACCGCTTCATGGAGACCGATCAGTGACAGACACCACCGTCGACCGGGCGCAGGACCGCGCCACCGCGCACCTGCGCCCGGCCGCGCACTTCACGGCCCGTGACACCTGGCTGAACGATCCGAACGGGCTGGTGCTCCACGACGGCACGTGGCACCTCTTCTTCCAGAACAACCCGCACGGCGCCACCCACGGCAACATGTCCTGGGGACACGCGACGTCGGACGACCTCGTGTCGTGGACCGAACAGCCCGTGGCGATCCGGCACACCGCGACCGAGGAGATCTTCTCCGGCAGCGCCGTCGTCGACGAGAAGAACACGGCCGGCTTCGCAGGGCCGGGGCAGACGGCGCTCGTCGCCGTCTACACGAGCGCGTACCGGCCCGCGCACCCCACGCTCGCGGGCCGGCAGGCGCAGTCCCTCGCCTACAGCCTCGACGACGGGCGGACGTGGACCCGGTACGCGGGCAACCCGGTGCTCGACCGGGGGAGCGCCGACTTCCGCGATCCCAAGGTGTTCTGGTACGACGGGGAGGACGGCGAGGGCCACTGGGTGATGGTCGCCGTCGAGGCGACCGACCGCCAGGTCGTGATGTACCGCTCGGCCGACCTCAAGCACTGGGAGCACCTGTCCACGTTCGGGCCCGCCCACGCGACGGGCGGCGTGTGGGAGTGCCCCGACCTGTTCCCGCTGCCCGTCCGGGGGACGCGTCGCACCCGCTGGGTCATGATCGTCAGCCTCAACCCGGGCGGCGTCGCCGGCGGCTCCGGCGCGCAGTACTTCGTCGGCGACTTCGACGGCACCACCTTCACCCCGGAGCGGCCGGGCGACGGACCGCACGGCGCCGACTGGCTCGACCACGGCCGTGACTACTACGCGCCCGTGTCGTTCAACGGGGTCTCGGACGGTCGGCGTCTCACCGTCGGCTGGGCCAGCAACTGGGACTACGCCAACGAGACCCCCACCTCGCCGTGGCGTTCGACGATGTCGCTGGCCCGCGAGCTGACGCTCGTGCGGACGTCGGACGGACGGGATCGCGTCGCCCAGCGGCCGGTGCTCCCCGAGGAGGCCCGCGAGGGGCTGTCGGTCCACGAGCTCAGGCTGCCGGCCGATGGTCGCCGGAGGCACGAGATCGTGCTGCACGGCGACGGGCCCGACGAGGTGGTCCTCACCGTGGACGCGGCCGCACGGACGCTCGTCAGCGACCGCCGACGCAGCGGGGACACCGCGTTCCACCCGGCGTTCCCTTCCGTCGACACCGCGCCGCTGCACGACGTCGGCGAGACCGTCGACGTGACCGTCGTCGTCGACGGGTGCGTGCTCGAGGTGTACGCCTGCGGCGGGCTCACCACGCTCACCCAGGTCGTGTTCCCGACCGCCCCCCTCACGCAGGTCGCGGTGCGCGAGACCACGGCGGGCTGACGGCCGTCGCGTCCACCGCCCCGCGGACACCCCGGCTTGCCAGCAGAGCCTCCAGAGCGCCGATCTCTCCCTCCCGCGCTGCGACGAGGAAGGCGGACACGAGGTGTCGGTGCACGGTGGGCTCGACCGGTGCCCGCGCCGGACCGTGCGCGACGCGCGGCACCACCGCGCGACGGACGAGCTGGCGCGCGTTGACGGCGCTCGTGCGCAGGAGCCGCGCGATCTCGTCGTACGGGTAGTCGAAGGCCCGGCGCAGCAGGAACGCCGCGAGCTCGCCGCCGGAGAGCCGCGCCAGGAGCACCCCGAGCATCTCGGCGATCGTGCCGGCCAGGTCGGCCAGGTCGGCCAGGTCGGCCAGGTCGGCCAGGTCGGCCAGGTCGGCCAGGTCGGCGCGGTCGGCAGGGTCCACGACGTCGGCGGCCGGCCACGCCGCCGGAAGGTGACGGAGCCGCCCGCGCCGTGGCGACGTGGCGTGGCCCACCGCGCCCCGCGGTCGCGTGGTCCGATGCGTGGTCGGTCCGTGGCCGGTGAGTCTCCGTTTCGCGTGGAGAGCGACGGGGACTGGCCGTGCTCACACCCGGGCGGGCGTGCCCCCGGCCGTGAGGGCGAGGACGCCCGCGAGCTCCCGGCGCGAGCCGATGCCGAGCTTCGTGTACACCTTGCGCAGGTGCCACTCGACCGTGTGGGGGCTGAGGAACAGGTGCGCACCGATCGTCGGGTTGGTCATCCCCTCCGCTGCCAGCGCCGCGATCTGGGCCTCCTGCGGCGTGAGCCGTGCGCCGATCGCCTCCGCCGGTGCGCGGACCTTGACGCCGGTGGCGGCAAGCTCTCGCCGCGCCCGCTCCGCGAAGGCAGCGGCGGGCATCGCGGCGAACAGGTCGTAGGCCGTGCGCAGGTGCTCCCTTGCGGCCCGACGCCGGCCCTCCCGGCGAAGCCACTCGCCGTAGAGCAGGTGGGCGCGGGCGACCTCGGCGGTCACGCGGTCTTCGTCCAGGTGCTCGATGGCGGCGCGGTAGAGGCGATCGGCCTCGTCGCCCTCGCTCAGGAGCGCCCGGCACCGCGCCCGGATGCCTCGCGCCCACCCGGTGTCGGCCACGCGGGTGAGCGCGTCCAGGCGGGCGAACGAGCTCGCGGCCTGGTGGGGCTCGCCACAGCGCACGGCCGCCTCGACGTTCTCGATCAACGACAGGCCGACGAAGTTGAAGCCGTCGTGCTCGACCACCGCGCGGGAGGCGTCGAGCGCGTCGGCGTAGCGCGCCAGCCCGTTGCACAGCACGCCCTGGACGTAGCCGGTGACGGCGAGCAACGAGGCCTCACCGCGCCTGGTCGCGCGGGTCCGCGCGTCGTCGAAGAGGGCAAGGGCCGGCCTCTCCTCGCCGCGCCACGCCGTCAGGACGAGGGACGCGTACGTGAACGGGGCGTTCCCGGTCGCGCTCGCGATCACGTCGGCCTCCTCGATCTTCCGGGCCGCGGCGTCCAGGTCGCCGTGGAAGACGTCGACACCGGCCGTGTAGACGAGCAACGTCGGCAGCACGCCCAGCGCACCGATGCCACGTGCCAGGCGCACGGCGCGCGCCGAGATCTCGTCCCAGGCGACGAAGTCCCACGCGTGGTGGAAGAACGCCTCCAGCGCGACCGGCGCCAGCAGGAGCCACCGCAAGGTGGACTCCGGGCCGTCCAGCTCCTCGTGCGCGAACGGGCCCAGCGCAGCCCGGACCGCGCCGACGCCCTGCTCCGGTCCGTCGGCCAGGAGCGTCGCGATCGCGTCGAGCAGGGAGTCCGACGGGCTGGTGCCCAGCGCGGCGCCGGGCCGCCGGGCGGCGGTCGCCGCCGTCGCCGCGGCCGCGACACCTGCAGGGCCGTGGACGCGCCCGGAGAACACGGCCGCGCTGATCGCCTCGAGATAGGTCTCCCGAGCGAGGGGCGACCCGGCCGCGGAGAGCTGAGCGGCGGCATCCAGCAGGAGCGGCGCCGCCTCGTCGCTCCGGCTGCGCGCGAAGAGCACCCGGGCGCGGAGCCTGCTCACGCGGGCGCGATCGGTCGCGTCGAGCGGGCAGAGGTCGGCCACGGTCGCCATCGCCGTCGCCCGGTCGAGGGCCGCCGCCGAGAAGTGTGCCTCGGCCGCCGTCAGGGCGCGGCGCCCGCGTCGGTCCGGTTCAGGCGTGAGGTCGGTGGCCCGCTCGAGCAGCACCGCTTCTGCGGCGATGCCTCCGCGTCGCCGGGCGCGGTCGGCTGCCCGCTCGAGGCCGTCCGCGGCCTCCTCGTCAGGGCCGTCGCACGCCTGCGCGGCGTGCCAGGCGCGCCGGTCGGGGTCGTGGACCGGGTCGGACGCCCATGCCAGCGCGCTGTGCACGGCGCGTCGCTCGGCGGGGTTCGCGGAACGGTAGACCGCGGACCGGGCGAGCGGGTGACGGAACCGGACGGCGTCCCCGAACTCGACGAGACCGGCCGCCTTGGCGGGCGCGGCGTCCGGGACGACGCCCAGGTGCTCCGCCGCCCGCAGCAGGAGCCTCGTGTCGCCGGCCGGCTCCGCGGCGGCGACGAGCAGGAGGCTCCGGGTCGCGGAGGGGAGCATGCCTGCCCGGCGCGCGAAGTCCTCCTCCACGCGGTCCGGGACAGCCTCCGGCCGCGTCGCGTCCAGGCCGTAGGACAGCTCGGCGGCGCTCCGCCCTCGGTAGAGCTCCAGGAGCGCGAGCGGGTTCCCGTGGGTCTCGGCCACGACCCGGTCCCGCACCCGCGCCTCCAGCCGTCCGTCGACGGCGGAGTCGATCAGCTCGCCGGCCGACGCGGGGTCGAGCCCGTCGACCCGCAGCTCGTCGAGGCCGGCCAGCGCCGCCGACCCCTCGGGGTCGCGCACCGCGGCCACGAGGGCGACGGACTCGGCCAGGAGTCGCCTGGCGACGAACTCGAGCGTCAGCAACGACGCCCGGTCCAGCCAGTGCGCGTCGTCCACGACGACGAGCACCGGCCGGGCCTCGGAGGCGCGGGTGAGCAGGGTGAGCACGGCCAGACCCACGAGGAACCGGGCGGGTGGGTCGCCCGCCGCCGTCCCGAAGGCCACCTGCAAGGCGTCCCGCTGCGGTTCGGGCAGACGGTCGGCCTGCCCGAGGAACGGTGCGCAGAGCTGCTGCAGGCCGGCGTACGCCAGCTCCATGTCCGCCTCGACGCCGAGCGCCCGCGTCACGGTGATCCCCGAGGCCTGCGCGGCCACGTAGTCGAGCAGCACGGACTTGCCGACCCCCGCACCGCCCCGCAGGACGCACACCGCCGAGCTCCCGCGCCGGACGCACGCGAGCACCTCGTCCAGCGTTGCCCGCTCGTCGACGCGTCCGACCAGGTGGGGGAGGGGACTGGCGCTCATCGCAGCTCCTGGGCCTCGCGGGCGCGCATCGTCGGTGGCGCCCTCGGGGGCAGGCTACCGGCCCGTGTCACACATCGCGCCGCCAGGCGGTCGAGAGGCGGTCAGGAGTCGACCGCCGCAGGAGGAACCGTTCCCCGCACCCCACCCGCTCGCCACCGCCGCGCTCGAGATCGCCGAGGCCGGCGTCGCCGTGCTCGTCGTCGACAAGCGTTCCGCGCTCGACGCGCTCAGCGGCCGGCGGCGTCAGGCTCCGGCCGTGGCCCGGGGTCCTCCGTGACGACCAGGGCGCGAAGGATCGTCTCGGCGACCTCGCGCGGGCCGACGTTGCGGTGGGACGAGGCGGAGTGCAGGACCCGTCGGGCGGCGTCCGCGGAGCACTCGTTGGTCTGCATGATGGCGCCGACGGCGCGCTCGACCACCATGGCGTCGGACATGCCCCGATAGAAACCGGCCGCGGCGTCCTCCAGCTCGGCGAGCGACAGGTGCAGGCGCACCGTCGAGGCGACCAGCTGCGCGTAGCCGTCGGCGGCGGTCAGCAGGCCGGGAGTCCAGGGGTCCGCGCTGCGGGAGTAGAGGTTCAGGGCCACGTCGACGCCGTCCTCGACGTGTGCCGGCACGGCCAGCGCGGAGACGAAGCCCTCGTGGTCCGCCTGCTCGCGCCAGTCCTCCCAGCCCTCGCCGTCGTCGATCTCGGGCACCACGCACGCCGTGTGCCGGTCCATCGCGTCGACGCACGGTCCGCTCTCCGCCATCGACTCGGCCTGGTCGCAGCGGGCGGCGGCGTCGGTGCTGCTGCCCGCCCGCACCGTCAGGCCGTGCTGGCGCACGGTGATGCTGGTCTCGATGCCGGACCCGAGGATCGCCGAGGCCCGGCGAGCGTATTCGAACGGGTATTGCGAGATGTCCATGGCGGGGGTCCTGTCGGCGAACGGTGCGGCACGCGCTCCGATCATGCGACCCGGGCCGTGTCCTCGCACGGCCGCGCGAGACATAGCGCGCGCGGGATGCTGCCCGGTGAGCTCGTGGACTCGGTCGTACGCTGGCGGGAGGGCACGAGGACGGTGCCCGTCGCGTGGAGAACGTCGCGCCTGACCGACACCTCGGAGGCGCTCGTGCTCGAGACCCGAACTCGCCCGTCGTCGCCTGCGGCGTCCGCCAGACCCGGTCTGGGCCGGGCGGCGCTCCGCTGGGTGACGAGCACCGACCACAAGACGATCGGCCGGATGTACCTCGCCGCCTCGTTCGTCTTCTTCTGCATCGGCGGCCTCATGGCGCTGGCGGTCCGCGCCGAGCTGTTCGAGCCGGGGATCCAGCTCGTGCAGAGCCGGGAGCAGTACAACCAGCTGTTCACCATGCACGGCACCGTCATGATGCTGCTGTTCGCCACCCCGCTCTTCGCGGGGTTCGCCAACGTGATCATGCCGCTGCAGATCGGCGCGCCGGACGTCGCCTTCCCCCGGCTCAACATGCTCTCGTTCTGGCTGTTCCTTTTCGGGGGCGTGATCACCGTGAGCGGGTTCTTCACGAGCCAGGGTGCGGCCTCCTTCGGGTGGACCGCCTACACGCCGTTGTCCCGCGAGTCCTTCAGCCCGGAGGTCGGGGGCGACCTGTGGGTCTTCGGGCTGGCCCTCGCCGGGTTCGGCACCATCCTCGGTGCCGTCAACTTCGTCACCACGATCATCACGATGCGGGCGCCGGGCATGACGATGTTCCGGATGCCGGTGTTCACCTGGAACACGCTGATCACCAGCCTCCTCGTGCTCATGGCGTTCCCCGTCCTGGCGTCCGCGCTCCTCGCCCTCGGCGCCGACCGGCGACTCGGGGCGCAGATCTTCAACCCCGAGAACGGCGGGGCGCTCCTCTGGCAGCACCTGTTCTGGTTCTTCGGTCATCCGGAGGTCTACGTGATCGCGCTGCCGTTCTTCGGGATCATCAGCGAGATCCTGCCGGTGTTCAGCCGCAAGCCGCTGTTCGGCTACAAGGGCATCGTCTTCGCGACGATCGCCATCGCGGGGCTCTCCATGACGGTCTGGGCCCACCACATGTTCACCACGGGGGCGGTCCTCCTGCCGTTCTTCGCGCTCATGACGATGCTCATCGCCGTCCCCACCGGCGTGAAGTACTTCAACTGGATCGGCACGCTGTGGCGCGGGAAGCTCAGCTTCGAGACGCCCATGCTGTGGTCGATCGGCTTCCTCGTCACGTTCCTCTTCGGCGGCCTGACCGGCATCATCCTGGCGAGCCCGCCCCTGGACTTCCACGTCCACGACTCGTACTTCGTGGTGGCGCACTTCCACTACGTGGTGTTCGGCACCGTCGTGTTCGCGATGTTCGCGGGCTTCTACTTCTGGTGGCCGAAGCTCGTGGGCACCCGGCTCGACGAGCGGCTCGGCAAGATCCACTTCTGGCTCCTGTTCGTCGGCTTCCACACGACGTTCCTCATCCACCACTGGCTCGGCATCGAGGGCATGCCGCGCCGGTACGCCGACTATGCGGCCAACGACGGCTTCACCTGGGAGCACCAGGTCTCCACGGTCGGCGCGTTCGTCCTCGGCGCCTCCACGCTGCCGTTCCTGTGGAACGTGTACACGACCTGGAGGCACGCGCCGAAGGTGACGGTGGACGACCCGTGGGGCTTCGGCCGGTCGCTCGAGTGGGCGACCTCCTGCCCGCCGCCGCGGCACAACTTCGCCTCCCTGCCGCGCATCCGCTCCGAGTCGCCCGCCTTCGACCTCCACCACCCGGAGGTCGTGATGATGGAGCACGTGGAGACCGAGCCGGGTCCCGGCGAGCAGGTCTACGGCGAGGCCGATCGCCGCGGCGAGAAGGGGCTCGCCCGCGAGCACAGCCAGGGCAGCCCGCCCCGTCAGGACTCGACCAGCACCCGCGTCGAGGACGGTCCACCCCGCGGTGCCCACGGGCGAGGGGTGCGCGACGAGAGAGAACCGGGTCCCTGACCATCGCGCTCCCAGCCGGCGTCCGCGACGCCGGCTCCGTCGTGCCCTGTCGGTGTGAGCCCTGTCGGTGTGAGCCCTGTCGGAGTCAGCCCTGTCGGAGTCAGCCCTGTCGGACCGCCGTGCCGGCGCCCCCGTCGGCCGCGTCGCCGGTGGGCCGGGGCGCTGACGACGGTGCCGGCTCCTCGGACGGGGGCGGCTCCTGCGTGGGTTCCTCGGTCGGCTCGTCGGTCGGCGTCGGCTCCTGGGTGGGTTCCTCGGTCGGCTCGTCGGTCGGCGTCGGCTCGTCCGTCGGCGTGGGCTCCTCGGTCGGCTCGTCCGAGGGCGTGGGGCTCGGCGTCGGGCTCGGCGTCGAGGTGGACGTCGCGGTGGGCGTCGGGTCCGAGGTCCGCGTAGGACGGGACGTCGGCTCCGTCGTGGGTTCCTCGGGCGGGTCCGTCGTGGGCTGCGAGCGCGTCGCGCTCGGCGACGGCGACGGGCTGTGCGTGACCGGCACGGTGGGCCCCTCGTCACCCGGCTCGCGCATGGACCAGAAGGCCACGGCCCCCGCGACGGCGGCCGCCAGGAGCAGGGCGAGCACGACGACGACCCAGCGGCGGGAGAAGAAGGCGCGCCACCCGGACGGTTCGGACGGCTCCGCCTCGACGGCTTCCTCCGTCGGCGGCTCGGCGGGCGGCCCGGCGGGCGGCTCGGCAGCGGGATCGGACGGCGTGGCTGCTCCGATCGCGCCGAGCTGCCGGGTGCTCTGGAACTCGGCGTCGTCGTAGGCGGCGAGCGCGGCCCCGGCGGCTGCGGCGCCCGCGACCCCGATGACGGCCGTCCGGTGCGGGTCGTCGGCGGCGATCTGGCCCAGCGTCTGCGTCTGGTCGGCGTCCGGCTCGCCGGGGCTCGCCGGGGCGCCCAGGACGGCGGTACCGCCCGCGCCGAGCAGGGACGCCACGGCCGCGCCCGTCGCCTCGGCGGACGGGAACCGGCGGAGGGGGCTCTTCGCCATGGCCCGCGCGACGAACCGGTCCACGGCGGGGGGCACCGCGGCGCGACGCGCCGACGGCGCGGGAACGGGCGCCTCGACGTGGGCGCGCAGGACGTCGGCGGGCCGCGCCCGCTCGTACGGCGGGTGCCCGGTGAGGGCGAAGTAGGCCAGGGCGCCGACCGAGTAGAGGTCGCTGCGCGCGTCGAGCGGCTTGCCCTGGGCCTGCTCGGGCGACATGTACGACGCCGACCCGACCACCCGGTCGCCGTCCCCGTCGCCGCCCCCGGGTGCGGCGAGGCCGAGGTCGAGCAGCCCGACCGTCGTGCCGCCGTCGTCGCGGGAGCCGACGACGACGTTGCGCGGGCTCACGTCGCGGTGCACCAGCCCGGCGGCGTGCACGGCGGCGAGCCCGTCGAGCAGCCCCCCGACGACGGCCAGCGCCTCCGGCCAGGGCAGCCCCTGGCCGGCCGCCAGCTCGGAGAGCGGGACGCCGGGAAGGCGCCGCATCAGCAGCCAGGGCACGTTCGCGCCCGCGACCTCGTCCTCCCCGGTGTCGAGCACCTTCGCCACGCCCGGGTGGTCCACCAGGTCCGAGGCCGCCGTCTCGCGCGCCAGGGCGGCGCGTGCCGCCTCGTCCTCGACCAGGTGCGGGTGGAGGACCTTCACCAGGAGCCCTGGTTCCGTCTCCGTGCCGTCGCCCGGGTCGCGGGCGTCCCCGCCCTGCCCGTCGTCCGGGGCGGGCAGGCGCGTGGCCTCGTAGACGGTGTACGTGCCGCCGGTGCCGAGGATGTCGCCGAGGACGTACTTCCCGCCGAGGACCACGTGGGCGCCTGCGGGCCCCTCGGGCGGCTCGTCCGTGGTCATGAGGCGCACCGCCGGGCGGACGGGGCTTCGTGGTGGGCGTCCGCGGGCGGCGGCGCGGTCGGTCCGGCGATCTCGGTCATTTCAGTCATGAGCGATCACAGGATATGTGGCCGCGGCTCGTGCCGCACAGCACCGAGACCGGCCCGTCGTCGGATCCGTCGACCGCCCGTCCCTCCGTCCGGGTGTCAGACGTCGGCCAGGTCGGCCAGCGCGCTCTCGATCGCGCGGTGGAACGTCGGGTAGGCGTAGATCATGCGCCGCAGGTCCGCCACGGGCACCCGTGCCTGCACCGCGAGGGTGAGGATCGCGAGGATCTCGCCGCCCGCCGGGCCGGCGGCCGTCGCGCCCACCAGGACGCCGGCGTCGGCGTCCTCGACGAGCTTGACCAGGCCCTCGTTGCCCGGACCGTGCACGAAGCCGCGCGACGACGACGCCAGGTCGGTCACGCCCGTGCGGACGGCGATCCCCGCGTCGCGCGCCGCGGCCTCCGTGAGCCCGACGCCGCCGATCTCCGGGTCGGTGAACGTCACGTGCGGGACGGCCCGGTAGTCGGCCCGCTCGTCTCCGCCGCCTCCGTCGTCGCCCGCCGCCAGGATGTCCGCGGCCGCGATGCGCGCCTGGTACATGGACACGTGGGTGAACGCGCCGTGCCCCGTGACGTCGCCGATCACCCACACGCCGTCGGCGGCGCGCATCCGGTCGTCGACGGCGATCGTACGACCGGAGTCGTCGATCCCGACGCTCGCGACCCCGAGCGCCCGCAGGTCCGTGCGCCGGCCCGCGGAGACGAGCAGGCGCTCCGAGACGAGCTGGGTGCCGTCGTCGAGGGTCAGCGTGAAGCCGGGACCCTCGTGGCCCACCCGCACCACCTGGGCGCCCGTGCGCACGCCGATGCCCTCGGCGGCGAAGCGGGAGGCGAGCAGCTCGCTCGCCTCGGGCTCGTCGGGCAGGATCAGCCGCGGCCCGGCCTCCACCACCTCCACGGAGGTGCCGAACCGGGCGAACACCTGGGCCAGCTCGCAGCCGATGGCGCCCCCGCCCAGCACGGTGAGGGACGCCGGCGCCTCGCTGGCGCGCACCGCCTCGCGGTTGGTCCAGTAGGGCGTGTCCGCCAGGCCTTCGACCGGCGGCACCGCGGGCTCGGTGCCCGGGTTGAGCAGCACGCCCCGCGTCGCGCGGAACCGGCGCTCGCCGTCCGCGGTGGCCACGGCCACCTCGCCGGGGCCCGTCAGCCGCCCGCGGCCGCGCACCACCCGCGCGCCCGCCTTCTCCAGCCGCTCGACGGCGACCGTGTCGTCCCAGTCGGTCGTCGCCTCGTCCCGGACCCGGCGCGCGACGGGCGCCCAGTCGGGCTCGACGTCGGCGCGGCCGGCGAGCGTCGCGACGCGCCTCGCCTCGGCGAGCGCGTCGGACGCACGGACCATCATCTTCGTCGGGATGCAGCCGAAGTACGGGCACTCCCCGCCGACGAGGCGTGCCTCCACCGCCACGACGTCCAGCCCCGCGCGGGCGAGCCGCCCGGTGGCGTCCTCACCGCCCGGCCCGGTGCCGATCACCACGACGTCGACGGTCTCGACGGGCTGCTCGGTCGTCATAGGTCCTCCTCGCGCGGTGGGTGTGGCCGGACGGCGCCGACCGGGCCAGCGCACCACATCGGCGACGTCGTCGCGCGCGGAACCGGACGCCGCGGTGCCCGGACGTGGGCTCTGCCAGTCTTGGCGCATGGAGCTCCTCGCCGCCGGTCGCGACGCCGACGTCTTCGCCCTCGACGACGACCGCGTGCTGCGGCGCTACCGGAACGGCCGGCCGGCAGGCGACGACGCGGCGCTGCTCACCGCCGTCGTCGACGCCGGCTTCCCGGCGCCCGCCGTCCTCGGGGTCGACGGCGCGGGCATCGTGCTCGAACGGCTGGCGGGCCCGACGCTCGGGGAGGCCCTGTTCGCCGGCGGCTACGACGTCACCGAGGCAGGCACCTTGCTCGCCTCGCTGCACGACCGGCTGCACGCCGTGCCGTGGGAGGGCGGGACCCTCCTGCACCTCGACCTGCACCCGTTCAACGTGATCCTGTCCACCCGCGGGCCCGTCGTCATCGACTGGACGGACGCGCGTCCCGGGCCTGCGGGGTTGGACGTCGCGGCGACGGCGCTGATCTTCGCGCTCGCCGCGCTCGAGCCGGGGGCGGCCACGGTGGGGGAGGCGTCCGTGGACGCCGTCGCGCCCCTCGCGCGCGACCTGCTCGCGGCATTCGTGGCGGCCACGGGCCCGGAGTACCGGGACCACCTCGACGGGGCCGTCGCGCTCCGCCGCGCCAACCCCGCGATGACCCGGGCAGAGATCGGCCGTCTGGACGAGGCCGCGGAGCTCGCGGCGGCCGCCGGCGTCCCGCCCGCCTGACCCGCGTCCCGGCCGTCGGTGGCGCAGGGCAGGATGGCCGCGTGCACGTCGTCCTGTCCCGCGACCCCGACGGCACGGTCCGGGTGCACGACGGTGCCCCCCGCGCCGTGCCGGCGGCAGGTCTGGCGTCCCTGGTGGCGGCGTCCGAGGGGGGCGCGCGCGACGAGCGTCCCCTCCCGCGCTGGACGTGGGACGACACGAACCGCTGGTACCTCGGGCTGCTCCGCGCGGGCGTCCGCGTCGAGCGCTCGCACGACCTGCGGCTGGTGCACCGGATCCTGCGGAGCTCGGTGCCCGCCGCGGGCTCGGCGCTCGCGACCGCGCCGCCCGGTCCCTGGGACGCGATGGCGCCCACGCCGGCCGGGGC
This sequence comes from Isoptericola peretonis, assembly GCA_023241745.1. Classification (GTDB taxonomy): domain Bacteria; phylum Actinomycetota; class Actinomycetes; order Actinomycetales; family Cellulomonadaceae; genus Isoptericola; species Isoptericola peretonis. The sequence goes on from JALQCY010000002.1 coordinate 283,957, forward strand.
CGTGCCTGCCACGGGGGCGCGTCGCGCGCCGCAGGACGACTCCCTGTTCGACCTGGCGGCACCCGCCGCGCCGGAGCCCGCACCGGCCGCCGGCACCGACCCGCGGGCCGAGCTGCGGCGGCAGGAGGACGCGGTCGCGGGCTCGTCCGCCCCGGGGCGGCTGCGCCTGCTCGCGGCCGGCGAGTCGGCGGGCGCGCTCGTCGCCGCCGAGATGCACCACGCGGGCCTGCCGTGGCGGTCCGACGTGCACGACGCGATCCTCACCGAGGCGCTCGGACCGCGCCCACCGGAGGGCCACCGCCCGGCGCGGTTGGAGGAGCTGGCGCGGCAGATCCGGGCGGCCCTGGACGCGCCGCCGTCGCTGAACCCCGACTCGCACCCCGACCTGCTCAAGGCGATGCAGTACGCGGGCGTCGGTGCACGGAGCCTGCGCAAGTGGGAGCTGGAGAAGCTCGAGCACCCCGTGGTCGCCCCGCTGCTGGAGTACAAGAACCTCTACCGGCTGCTCACGGCCAACGGCTGGCACTGGCTCGACGAGTGGGTCGCCGACGGCCGGTTCCGCACCGAGTACGTGGTGGGGGGCGTCGTCACAGGGCGCTGGTCGTCGACGGGCGGCGGCGCGCTGCAGCTGCCCAAGGGGGTGCGGCGGGCCGTCGTGGCGGACCCGGGCTGGTGCCTGGTGGTCGCCGACGTCGCCCAGCTGGAGCCGCGCGTGCTGGCGGCGATGGCGGGGGACGAGGCGATGGCCGGCGCCGGGCGCGAGGGCGACCTGTACGCCGGCATCGTCGCCTCCGGAGTGGTCCCCACCCGCGAGCTCGCGAAGGTGGGGATGCTCGGCGCCATGTACGGCGGCACGACCGGCGCCAGCGCCCAGGTGCTGCCCCGCCTCGGCCGCGAGTACCCGCGGGCGATCGCGCTCGTCGAGGACGCCGCCCGCACGGGGGAGCGCGGGGGCGTCGTGACGACCTGGCTCGGCCGGTCCTCGCCCGGCCCCGGCTCCGCGTGGGACGAGGCGCAGGCGGGGGCCTTCGCCGACGACGCCGGGGCGGACGCGGCCGCCCGCGCCCGCTCGGTCACCCGGTCGTGGGGCCGCTTCACCCGCAACTTCGTGGTGCAGGGCACCGCCGCCGAGTGGGCGCTGTGCTGGCTGGCGTCGATCCGCCGGCGCCTCTGGGCGCTGGGGGCGGCGCCGGGCGCCCGGCCGGGCCTCGCCCCGGCCCCGTTCGCCGACCGGCCGCACCTCGCGTTCTTCCTGCACGACGAGGTGGTGGTGCACGCGCCGCTCGAGCTCGCCGACGCCGTGGCGGCCGAGGTGCGCGCCGCGGCGGAGGAGGCCGGCCGCCTGCTGTTCGGCGACTTCCCGGTGGACTTTCCCCTCACCGTGGCGACCGTGGACTCCTACGCCGACGCCAAATAGCCGCACCAGGTAGCCGCCGGGCGTGAGCGCGGGCGTGGCCGGGGGCGTGCGGCTAGCGTCGAGGCGAGCTCCGCGCCGGCCGACGCGGACCTGAGACGGACGGCGGCACGGTGCCATGGGCAGCATCCGGGTCGAGCAGGCCCTCGTCGACGGCCTGGGGATCGTCTACCGGCGCGCGGGCTCGGGGACGCCGCTGGTCCTCGTGCACGGCGCGGCCGAGGACGGCCGTGGCTGGACGCCGCAGCTGGAGTCGTTGTCGGGCGAGTTCACGGTCGTCGCCTGGGACGAGCCGGGCGCGGGCGGCTCCGACGACGTCCCGGAGGGCTTCGGTCTGGCCGACTACGCGGACTGCCTGGCGGGCGTGATCGACCAAGCGGTGGGCCGCCCGGCCCACGTGGTGGGCCTGTCGTGGGGCTCCACGGTCGCGCTCGAGCTGTACCGGCGGCACCCGGACCGGGTGACGTCCTTGGTCCTCACCGGCGGGTACGCGGGCTGGAAGGGCTCGCTCCCTCCCGAGGAGGTGGCCGCCCGCGTCGAGGGGGTGGAGCGAATGCTCGACGCCGAGCCTGGCGCGTTCGACCCGACGATGCCGGGTCTCTTCGCCGCAGGCCCACCGCCCGAGCACGTGCCGCTGTTGGAGGCGATGGCCCGCGACGTCCGGCCGCGGAGCATGGGGCACGCGCTGGCGCTCATGGCGGAGGCAGACCTGACCGACGTGCTGCCGACCGTCGCCGTGCCCGTCCTGCTGCTGTGGGGCGAGCTCGACGCCCGCTCCCCGGTCCGGGTCGCCCGGCAGCTCGAGCGGATGATCCCCGGCGCGCGGCTCGTGCTGATCCCCGGCTGCGGCCACGTGACCAACCTCGAGCGGCCCGCCGAGTTCGACGCCGCCGTGCGGAGGTTCTGCCGTGACGTGGAGGGCCTCGAGAGCGCCGACGGCGCACGCTGACGGTCTTCCCCTCTAGGGTCGGGCGCATGGATGCCACAGCCGCGAGCGCCCCGACGCTCGCCGACGTCGTCGCGGCCCTCGAGGGCCTCTACCCGCCGTCGACGGCGGAGGGCTGGGACGCCGTCGGCCTGGTGGCCGGCGACCCCGCAGCACCGGTGCGCAAGGTGCTGCTCGCCGTCGACCCGGTGGCCGACGTGGTCGAGGAGGCGATCGACTGGGGCGCCGACCTCCTGGTCACCCATCACCCGCTGTTCCTGCGTCCCGTGCACTCGGTGGCTGCGACCACGTTCAAGGGCGAGGTGGTGCACCGCCTGCTGCGCGCGGGCTGCGGGCTGTACGTGGCGCACACCAACGCCGACGCCGCGCCGCGCGGGGTCGCGGATGCCCTCGCGGACCTCGTCGGGATCACCGACCGGCGGCCGCTCGTCGCCCGGGACGACGCCGACGGGGTCGAGCGCGGGATCGGCCGCGTGGGCCGGCTCGCGGGGCCGTCGACGCTCGGCGCGTTCGCCGAGCGGGTCGCGGCGGCGCTGCCGGCGACCGCGCAGGGGGTGCGGGTCGCGGGCGACCTGGACGCGCCGGTCTCGACGGCCGCCGTCGTCGGCGGCTCGGGCGACTCGCTGTTCGACGCCGTGCGCGCCGCGGCCGTCGACGTGTACGTGACGGCCGACCTGCGCCACCACCCCGCCTCGGAGCTGCGGGAGCGGGCCGCCTTCGAGGCCCGTTCCGCCGGCGCCCCGGGGGCCACGCCCTATCTGGTGGACGTGGCCCACTTCGCGAGCGAGTGGCCCTGGCTCCGGTACGCCGCGGAGGATCTTGTCGCGGGGCTGCCAGAGGGTACGGTGACCACCAGGGTGAGCACGCACGGCACCGACCCGTGGACCGCTCGGCTGCCGAGCACCCCGCGGTGAGCACCTCCCGGTGACCGCCGAAGCCGCCCTGACCAGCTGAACACACGCGAGAGGACCCACCCGTGGCCACTGCACCGCCCGAGGACCAGCGCCGACTGCTCGAGGTCCAGGCCTTCGACACGCGGCTGCAGCAGCTCGTCCACCAGCGCCGCAACCACCCGGCGCTCGCCACGCTCTCCGAGCTGGACGGGCGGATCGCCGACCTGCACACCTCGCTCGTGGACTCGCGCACCGCGGTCGCCGACCTCGAGCGGGAGCTCGCCAAGGCCGAGTCGGACGTCGCGCAGGTGCGCTCGCGCGCCCAGCGCGACCAGCAGAAGCTGGACTCGGGCGCCCTGTCGGCGAAGGACTCCCAGGCCCTGGTGAGCGAGCTCGAGTCCCTCGCCCGGCGCCAGTCCGTGCTGGAGGATGCGGAGCTCGAGGTCATGGAGCGCCTGGAGGCGCACCAGGGCTCGCTCGCCGAGGTCGAGGCGGCGCACGCCGAGCTCCAGGCGGCCAAGGACAGGGCGACGGCCGAGCGCGACGCCGCCTGGGCGGAGATCAATGCGACCGGGTCCAAGGTGAAGGCCGAGCGCGAGGCCCTCGCGGCCGGCCTCGACGCCGGGCTCGTGGCGCTCTACGACAAGCTGCGCGCGCAGCTCGGCGGCCTCGGCGCCGCCGCCCTGCGCGGCGGCCGCTGCGAGGGCTGCCGGCTGGAGCTCAACCCGAGCGACCTCGCGGCGGTGAAGGCCGCACCCGCGAACCAGGTCGTGCGGTGCGAGGAGTGCGGCCGCATCCTCGTGCGCCCGGCGGACGAGGGCGCGGGGGCCTGATGGCGGGACCGTCCGGGGCGAGCCCCCTGGCGGCCGGCCTCCGCACCGTCGTGCTCGTGCGGCACGGGGAGGCCGAGCCGGCTTCCGCGGGCGCCTCCGCGGACGACCGGGTGCCCGGCCCGTCGCTGACGTCGCGCGGCCGACTCCAGGCGGCACGCGCGGCGGACGCGGTGTTCCGGGTCGGCAAGGAACTGTGGCCGGACCTGCCCCGCGCCGGCGCGCTCGTCGCGGCGTCTCCGGCGTCGGCGCTCGAGACGGCCGCCGCCGTCGGGCGCCGGATCGGGCAGCACGTGCGCCCCGACGAGCGGTTCGCCGAGCCGGGGGAGAGCCCCTGGGCGGGGCTGCGCGACGTCGTCGCGGCGACGGACCCGTCCGGGACCGCCGTCGTCGTGAGCGGCACCGGGGCGATCCGTGCCCTGATCGGTCGGGCCCTGGACACGCCGCCGCCGGTGCGGGAGCGGCTGCGCGTGCCGCCCGGCTCACTCACCGTGCTGCGGTTCGACCTGGCCGGCGACGGCGCACCGGTCCTGGCGGAGGTCGTCGCGGTCGGCTTCCCGAGCGACGCCTGAGGGCTGCCGGGCCCCGCGCCTACGTCCGGGGCTGTTTCGGCGGCTTGGGCGGCAGCGCGAGCGCGAGGTCCACGCCGCGGTGGACCCAGGAGTGCAGGGCGTCGTCGTCCGAGGTGACGTCGGGGCCCACCGCCACCGTGCCGCGCATCGTGCGCTCGCCCATCCGCATCTCGTGCGCGCCGTCCACGACGGCCTGCTCGTGCCCCTCGGTGCCGACGTGGACCATCAGCTCGTCCTCGCCGACGCCGACCGCCATGTGGGTGTTCACCATGAACGCGACACCGCCGAACATCCGCCGCTCGACGAAGTCGGCACGCTCGCGGACGGCGTCGCGGACCCGCGCGGCGAGCACCTCGTCGTAGGCCATGCGGCCAGTGTGACCCGCCGGCGGGCGCCGTGCAGGGTGCTTCAGGCGATGACGACCTCGAGCGTCCGGGGGCCCCGGCGCGTGGCGGCGTCGTGCAGGGTCGCCTCGAGCATCCGGTAGGACAGGCCGGTGCCGACCTCCGTGCCGATGACCTGCCCGTCCAGCTCGCGGGCGGCGTCGAGGAGCTCGGCGGCGCTGGTGGGTGCCGGCCCGGAGCGGCGCAACAGGTGGCCCGTGAGCACGCCGCGGGTGTGCTTGGCGTTGTGGGACACGACCGTGCGCCTGCCGTCGGCCTCCCGGACCACGCGCACGGTCACCCAGTCCGCCGCCGCGTCGCCGGTGGTGGCCGGCTTCCAGGCGGCGAGGTAGGTCGCCGAGCGGCAGTCGACGACGACGTCTCCCGCGGCCCGGGCGTCCAGGGCGGCGGACAGGTGGGGCCGCCACGCCGTGGCGAGCCTGCCGACGCCGGGCAGGTCGGCGCCCATGGACAGCCGGTACGCCGGGACGAGGTCCGCGGGGGAGACCACGCCCCACAGGCCCGAGAACACCAGGACGTCGCGGGCGGCGTCGTCCGCGAGGTCGGCGAGGCCCGCCGCCGCGTACAGCACTCCCGTGTACACGCGCGCGGCGGGCGCGGCAGGGGCGCTCTTGAGGTCGACGTTGCGCGCGACCTCGGCGGCGAGCGAGGCGCCCACCCCCAGCACGGTCGTCGCGTCGTCACGGGCGCTGACCGACGCCAGCGCCTCGAGCACGGCGCCGCGCTGGGTGGTGAGCCGCTCCGCCGCGGTGAGGCGCGCCAGGTCGACCGGGGCGGCGCCGTCAGGCGCGGGCGTCTTGCCCTCGGAGGGCGGCAGGCAGATCAGCACCCCGACACCCTACGGCGGGGTTCTCGGCTGCCGGACGGCGCGATGACAGTGGCGTCGGTCACCGCTAGCGTCGTCGCGCATGGTCCAGGTGAAGGTCTACGGCAACCGACGGGTGTGGGGTCAGCGGCGCGGGGAGGTCTCCGACGCGCTGCACGCGGCGCTGGTCGGGGCCTGGCGGATCCCCGAGGACAAGCGGTTCCACCGGTTCCTGCTGCTGGAGGACGGCGACCTCGTCTCGCCCCGCTCCGACGAGTACCTGGTGATCGAGATCGTCGCGTTCACCGGTCGCTCACGGGAGGCGAAGCGCGAGCTGATCCGCCGCGTGTACGACGACGTCGCGCCCGCGCTGGGGGTGCCGGCCGACGACGTCGAGCTCGTGGTGATCGAGTCGCCCGCCGAGAGCTGGGGCATCCGCGGGCGCTCGGGCGACGAGCTCTCCCTGAGCTACACGGTGGACGTCTGAGCCGACCGGGAGTCCGCATAGACTGTGCGGCGCGGACGAGTCGGTCGGACGGTCGCGTCGGCGGTGCCCTCGGGCGTCGTCGCCGAGGAACGTCCGGGCTCCGAAGGGCGAGGTGGTGGCTAACAGCCACCCGGGGTGACCCGCGGGACAGTGCCACAGAAAGCAGACCGCCGTCGCCGGGAGACCGGTGACGGTAAGGGTGAAACGGTGGTGTAAGAGACCACCAGCGCGGCCGGTGACGGTCGCGGCTCGGTAAACCCCACCTGGAGCAAGGTCAGACAGGGAGCGTTCGAGGGCGGCCCGCCCGAGCTCCCGGGTAGACCGCTCGAGCCCTGCGGCAACGCAGGGCCTAGATGGATGACCGTCGCCCGTGCCGGGGCAACCTGGCGCGGGAACAGAACCCGGCGTACAGACCGGCTCGTCCGCTTCACACCGCTCGACCCCCGGTGACCTGGGCTACCAGCCCTCGGAGGGCGAGCTGCCGACGCTCGACGTCGGCCGGCAACCCGCCCTCCGGTCGGGCTTGCTCACGCCGTGGCGGGCTCCGGCCTGTTGGCGTTCTCGAGAGCCCAGGTCAGCGCGTGGTCGGCGACCTGCTCCCACCCCGGGGCGGCGCAGGTCCAGTGGTCCCGGCCCTCGAACTCGTAGTACTCGGTGACGGCCGGCGACTTCTCCCAGTGCTTGGCGTTCGACCGGTTCACGGACGGCGGCATGATGTGGTCGTCCTGGCCGGCGATGAACAGCAGGGGCGCGCGGTCGGTGCCGAAGTCCACCCAGGTCTCCTGGTGGCCGGGCTTGAAGTTGGCGATGAGGCCGTAGTCCCAGACCCAGCGGCCGGGTGCCGGGATCGCGTAGCGCTCCCACGTCGCACGCGACTCCTCCGCCGAGAGGGTGTTGGTGAACGCGTAGTGGAACTCCTCGGGCGTGAACCCGACGGCGCGGTGCCTGTTCGCGGGGTTCTTGAGCGCGGGGAAGAGCGACTTCGCCTGTGAGGGCGGGTTGACCCGGACGCCTTCGGTGGGAGCGGAGTCGACGACCACGCCGGCGGCTCCGAGCCCTCGGGCGAGGAGGATCTGGGTGAGGGTGCCCCCGAAGGAGTGCCCCATGATGATCGGCGGGCGGTCCAGGCCACCGATGACGCCAGCGAGGTGCTCGACGGTCTCGGGGACGGTCAGGTCCGCGATGATCTGCGGGTGCTCGCGAAGGGCCTCGACCTCGATCTCGAACCCGGGGTAGGCCGGGGTCACGACGGTGAACCCCTTCTGCTGGTAGTGCTGGACCCAGCCTTCCCAGCTGCGGGGTGTCATCCACAGGCCGTGGACGAGGACGACGGTGTCGGGCTTTGTGCTGTCCGAAGGTTCGGAGCTCATGGTGGGAGGTCTCCTTCAGGAGTCGAGGAACGCCAGCAGGTCCGCGTGCAGCCGGTCGCGGTCGGTGTCGGGCAGGGCGTGTCCGCTGCCCGGATAGGTCAGGAGTCGGGCGTCGGCGATGAGCTCGACCGACCGTTGGCCTCCGACCTCGTAGGGCACGATCTGGTCGTCGTCGCCGTGGACCACGAGGGTGGGGACGTCGATCTTGGCGAGGTCGGGACGGAAGTCCGTCGTGGAGAAGGCGGCGATGCACTCGTAGGCGGCGCGGTGCCCGCAGGCCATGCTCTGCAGCCAGAAGGCGTCGCGGAAACCCTGGTCGACGTCCCCGCGGCGGTTGTGCCCGAAGAACGGCCCGTCGGCCAGGTCTCGGTAGAGCTGTGACCGGTCGGCTCGCTCGCCCGCACGGATCTGGTCGAAGACCTCGATCGGCAGGCCGTCGGGGTTGTCGTCCGTCCTCACCATGAGCGGTGGGACGGCGGACACCAGGACGACTCGAGCGACCCGGTCGGTGCCATGTCGGGAGACGTACCGCACGACCTCGCCGCCACCGGTGGAATGGCCGACCAGGGTGACGTCGCGAAGGTCGAGCGCGTCGATCAGGCACGCCAGGTCGTCGGCGTAGGTATCCATCTCGTTGCCGTCCCACGTGCGGCTCGAGCGGCCGTGCCCGCGCCGGTCGTGCGCGATGGCGCGGTGACCGTGCTCGGCGAGGAAGAGGGCGGCCGCGGCCCAGGCGTCGGAGTTGAGGGGCCAGCCGTGGCTGAGGAGGACGGGTGGCCCATCGGTACCCCAGTCGGTGTAGAAGATCTCGGCGCCGTCGTCGGCGGTGATGTAGGGCACGGTGGGCTCCTTGCGTGGATCAGACGAAGACGCTTCGAGCGTCTCGGTGTTCCGACCTCTCGCGGACCACGTGGTTCTCGTAGTCCGACACCGCGAGCTACGGCGTGCCGGCTCCGAGGTGCTCGGCGAGCTGCCGGCGCGAGGTGATGCCGAGCCTCTGGAACACCTTCCGCAGGTGGTAGTCGATGGTGTTCGGGCTCAGGAACAAGCGGGCCGCGATCTCGGCGTTCGTCCGTCCGGACGCTGCCATCGTGGCGATCGCACGTTCTTGCGCCGTCAGGTCGTGGCCGGGCAGGGGCGTCGGCATGGTCGCGGTGGCGCCGGTGGCCACGAGCTCGGCGTGGATCCGGTCATGGAAGACGGTCGCTCCGCTGCGGGTGGCGTGGTCCAGGGCCAGCTGGAGCTGGCTGGTGGCGTCGCGTCGTCGGCGGGCCCGCCGCAGCCACTCCCCGTACACGAGGTGTGAGCGGGCGAGCTCGACCTCCGCGCCGGTCCGTCCAAGGGCCTCGATCGACGCCACGTGGTGGGCCTCGGTGTCCGGGGAATCGGTGAGGGCCTGGGCCCGCTCGGCGAGCCCGCGGCACCACGCGGAACCGTTCACCCGCGCCCGCCTGTCGAGCTCGGCGGCGGCTCGCGTCGCGTCCTCCGGGTGACCGCTCCGGGCCGCCGCCTCGGCGTAGTCGGCGTAGTGGAGCGGGGTGACCTGGAGGAAGGGGGTCGTCACGAGGGGGTGCAGGCGCTCGAACGCGGCGCCGTAGCGCCGCTCGGCGAGGTTGCGGGCGGCGAGCGCGGCGGTCGTCGATGCTTCGACCCCTCCCCACCCGGCCGCGGCGGCGCCCCGCCCGACGGCGTCGACCGTGGGTTCGGGACTACCGGTCCACGCCATGACCGCGGCGTTGATCACGTTCTCGCCGTCGTAACCCATGGCCCGGCGGACCTCGCGAACCGTGGCGTCGTACGAGCGGGCACGGGTCACCGTGCCTCCCATGAGCTCGGCGAGCGCACCGACCCAGAGCAGGGTGTCGAGCGCCTGCAGGGCGCCCGCGTCCCGGGCGGCGCGCATCGCCTGCTCCAGGCCGGCGCGACGCCCGGTGTCGTCCCACAGGAACGCCCCGAGCGCCGCGATCAGGGTGCCGAGGTGCAGCATCTGGCGCTCGGGGAGGGCGATGATCGCGTCGAACGCCGCGCGGGCCGGGCCGACGGCACGTTCGTACGGCTCCAGTATCAGCGCGGCGATCCCCCGGAGGATCACGCTCGCGGGACCGGGGGTCTCGGCCCCCTCCGCGATCCGGCGCCCCAGCGTCGGGACGTCGACGCCGACCAGGAGCCGGTCCGCGCTGCTGCACCGCTCGAACGCCTGGAGCAGGGCCCGCTGCTCCCGCTCGACGTCGTGCCCGCGGAACTCGTCGGCCGCGCGGAGCTGCTCGGCCGTCGACGCCCGGACGCCGTCGGGATCGCCGACGAACAGCGCGATGGCGCTGCGGACGAGGATCGCGCGGCCGCGCGTCAAACGGTCGACCTCCGCGTCCCGGACGTCGGCGAGCAGACGCCCGGCGACATCGGCGGCCCCCGCTTCCAGCGCTGCCTCGGCGGCGCCGACCAGGCGTTCGCCGCGCAGCGGCCCGGCAGGCGTGAGCTCGGCCGCGCGGGCGAGGATGCTTGCCCTCGAGGACGAACCGCCGCGCTGGGCCGCGAGGTCGGCGGCGTGGACGAGGCGTGCCGCGATGTCCTCGTCGGTTCCGCTCACCGCGCGCGAGGCGTGCCACGCCTCGGACTCGACGAGGCCGAGCTTTCCCGCGGCCTCCGCCAGCGCCCCGTGGACCCTGCGGCGCTCCGCTCGGGACGCGGACCCGTACACCGCGGAGCGGACCAGGGGGTGCCGGAACCCGACGACCGGTTCGAGGTGGACGAGGCCCGCTGTCTCCGCGTCGTCCCCGCGGGCTGAGTCGATGGCGAGCGCGGCGCCGGCGACCTCCAGCAGCTCGAGGTTGCCTGTGGAGTCCGTCGCCGCGAGCAGCAACCATCGTTGCGACTCGCCGGGCAGGTGCATGACGCGGCGCAGGTAGTGCGCCTCGAGGTGCTGCCCGACGGGCACCGGCTCGGGGCCGAGACCGAGGTCGGTCATCTCCCGCAGCAGGGGATCGCCCGCCAGGTCCACCAAGGCCAGCGGGTTGCCGCCCGTCACGCGGACGATCGCGGCCGTAGCGGTCGGCGTGAACGGCCCGGCCTCCGCCCGGTTGAGCAGGGCCGCCGCGGGCTCGGGAGACAGACCCGCGAGCCTGAGGAGCTGAACCCCGCGCAGCACCGTCTCCAGCTCGCGCTCCGGGCGCCCGGCGAAGACCAGGGCCACGCGTTCCGCGCCGAGGCGGCGTGCGACGAACGCGAGCGCCTCGAGGCTCTCCCGGTCGAGGAGGTGCGCGTCGTCGACAGTGCACATCAACCCGCCGCCGGTGCTCGCGGCAGCGAGAAGGCTCAGGACGCCGAGGCCCACCAGGAACCGGTCCGGGGGTGGTCCGTCGGGGGCGCCCGCCGCTACCCGAAGGCTCAGCAGCTGCCGCTCCGGGATCTCCGCCATGTGCTCGTACAGCTGTCCGGTCAGCCGCCCGACGGCCGCGTACGGCATGTCCGACTCCGACTCGTATCCGTCCAGGCGCAGGACGCGCATGCCGGCGCTCGGGGATGCGTCGCCGAGCAGCGCCGTCTTTCCCATGCCGGGCTCTGCGAGGACCAGCAGTGCGCTGCCGTGCCCGCTGCGGGCCGCTCCGATCACATCGGCGACCCGTCGCTGCTCACTCTCGCGGCCGAGCAGGCCGCCGGTGCCGTGCACGAAGCACACGTTAGGGAAGCGCTCCCACCGGTGCGCGCCCAGGTGCAAAGTTCACCCGAGGCGGGAGCCGCCGCCCGCTGAGCCCGCTCATGACGGACCCCGACCGGCTTCGGTGCGGCGCAGGCAGGGCCCGTCATGAGCGGGTGCGGACAGCGGCCGCTACCTCGCGGCCTTCTTGATGACGTGCAGCACCTGGAAGGGGTGACTGATCATCACCGAGTGCGAGCTGCGGATCTCCACCGTCGTCGCACCGGCGCGCTTCGCCATGACCCGCTCCGCCTCCGGGGGGATGATCCGGTCGTCCTTCGCGACGATGTACCAGCTCGGGATCGACTTCCACGCCGGTTCACCTGACGGGGCGATGAGCGAAGCGAGGGCACCCGGTCGCTGGGACGCGGCCATCGTCTCGGCCAGACGCCGCGGAAGATCCTGGGCGAACAACCGCGGGAACCACTCCGGGTCGATGGAGGCGTCGGCGTTGTTCTCGCCGGCCTCGGGGAACGGACGGAGCACCAGGTGGTCGATCACGTCGGTGTGGCCGCCGCCCAGGGTGTTCGCCTCTGCGACGGTCTCTCCCTCGTCGAGCGCGTAGCCGGCCACGTACACGAGCGACTCCACCTGGTCGTTCCCGGTGGCGGCGTTGGTGATGACCGCACCGCCGTAGGAGTGGCCCACCAGGACGATCGGGCCCTCGACGGTCTCGAGGAACGTCCGCAGGTACTCGGAGTCGTGCTCGATGCCGCGGAGCGGGTTCGAGAACGCCAGGACCTGGTAGCCGTCGTCCTGCAAACGCTCGGCCACGACGGTCCATCCGCTCGAGTCGGCGAACGCCCCGTGGACCAGGACGACGGTGGGCTTGGACGCCGTGGTGCGGCCTTCGGCGACGGCGGCGGGGGCGCCCGCGGATCCCGCTGATGCGGTCAGCGGAGCCAGGCCGAGGATCGCGACGAGCATCGTGACCAAAGCCGCGACGACGCGGCGTGACCGGATCGTATGCGAGGACATGGCGTCTCCTTCGAGAGGTTCAGGGGATCACCAGCATCACCAGCGGCGGACACGTCCGGACCACGCGCGGTGCGTAGTCCGACGTCACCTGCCAGGACTGAGTCGAGGCGTCGCGTCCTGCTGCTGTCGTCGGTCGAGCTGCTCAGCCGTGGCGCGCGACGGTGTCGTTGGCACGCTGCCACATCTCGTCGTTGCCGCACTCCGCCGTGACGTCAGCCGTCGCCTGAGCCGCGGCGAAGAAGTCGTCGGCCAACGGCGAGGTACGCGCGGCCGCCATCGCGAGATGGATCTGCGCGGAGGGAAGGTCCGGGACGGGCACGTAGCTGATGTCCGGGCGCGAGTAGAACACGGTCTCCGAGCGCCCCACGAACGAGATGCCGCGGCCTGCCGCGACGTGCTCCAGCTTCTCCTCGACACCGCGCACGCGGAGCCCTGAGTCGGGGTGCGGGCGTCTGGTGGGCTGGGTGCTCGCGTCGCCGTGCCAGACCAGGGGCTCGCCGGACAGGTCCGCCTCGCTCACCTCTTCCTTGCCTGCCAACCGGTGGCCGGTCGGCAGCACGGCCATGAGCGGCTCGGTGTAGAGCGGGGACAGGCGCAGGCCGGTCTCGTCGATCGGCAGCCGCACGTACCCGACGTCGACGCGGCCGTCGAGCAGCATCGCGGCCTGGTCGTCCCACTCCAGGCGCTGCACGTCCACGACCACGTCCGGATGCTGGGCCTCGAACACCCGCGCCGCGGGGATGACGGTGAGGCGCTCGCGGGAACCGGGAAGCCTCTGGTCGCCGCGGGGAGCATCGGCTCGCCCGGCAACGCGGGGATCCTGGACCGGCCGGCCACCGAGGAGGATGCGGCCCTCCCCGTCGACGACGAGCACCAGGGCACCCTGCGGGCCCGGAACGTCGTGGAGGCCGCCGTGGTCGGCCTCGCCGAACGGGGCGTGCGTTCCTCGGTCGTGCGCATCGCCAACATCGCGCACAGCACGACCGACCGGGCCGGCTTCCTTCCCGTGCTCATCGCGCTCGCGAAGGAGAAGGGCTTCTCCGGCTACCCGGGGGACGGTGCCAACTTCTGGAACGCCGTGCACGCCCGTGACGCCGCCGCGGTGTTCCGCCTGGCGCTCGAGAAGGGATCGGCAGGCAGGTACTGGCACGCGGTGGGCGACGGCGGCATCCCCGTCCGTGAGATCGCCGAGGCCATCGGCAGCCGGCTGGGGCTACCCGCGGTGAGCGTGCCGCTGGACGAGCTGATGCTGCCGGGGCACTTCGGGTTCCTCGCCAACGTCGTCGCGCAGAGCTACCCGGTGTCGAACCTCGTCACCCGTCGGGTCCTCGGCTGGGAACCCGCTCGTCCCGGCCTGCTCGCCGATCTCGACAACGGCCACTACTTCCCGCAGCCTGGTGCCGTCGTCGCCGGGAGTGTGTGAACAGCCGGTAAAGGATCCGTCAGGTGAGGTTCCGCCGGGGGGTGAGTCGGGTGTACCGTGTCGGACGTCGCGACAACGAGGTCGCAAGTCCGAACGCAGCGCTCGAGACCAAGGCGCGCAGGACGCAGAACGTGGGACGAAGGTGTGGCAGTGACTTTCACCGACGAGGCGCAGGCCGGGGGCATCGCCCTCGTGGAGCGAGCCGACGTGAGCGTGGTCGACATGTGGGGCGAGATCGACATCGCCCTGCGCAACGAGGCGAGCGCGGCGCTCGCACGGGCCTTCGAGCGTGATCTTCCCGTCGTGGTGGACACGTCGCGCGTGACGTTCATCGACTCAGCCGGGGTCGCCTTCCTCGTCCAGCTCTGCCGGATCGGGCGTGACGAGGGCCTGCGGGTCTCCATGCACCGGCCGCCGGCCGCGGTGCTGGACGTGCTGCGGATGCTCGACCTGGACGTGCCCTCCGACGCGACCGTGGACTGGAGCGCCGCCCGCAGCCCGGAGCCGGCCAGGCCGGCCCCGCACAGCCTGGCGGGCTGACAGCAGGAGCCGCGGACCCTCAGTGGTCCCGGCCGCTCGCGGCGAGGGCCGCGGCGCCGACGATGCCGGCGCGGTTGCGCAGCGTGGCGGGGATGATCGGCGCGCGCAGGTCGAGCAGGGGCAGGAACTTCTCGTGGTGCTTGCTCACGCCGCCGCCGACGACGATGAGCTCGGGGGAGAGCAGCATCTCCACGGTCTCGAAGTACCGCTGGAGGCGGCGGGCCCAGTCGTGCCAGGACAGGTCGTGACGCTCCCGGGCCGACTCCGCGGCCCGCGACTCGGCGTCGTGACCGTCGATCTCCAGGTGGCCGAGCTCGGTGTTGGGCACCAGCACGCCGTCCACGAGGAGGGCGGAGCCGATCCCCGTGCCCAGCGTCACGACCAGGACGACGCCGTCGCGCCCCTGGGCCGCGCCGTAGCGCTGCTCGCCGACCCCCGCGGCGTCGGCGTCGTTGACGGCCATGACGTCGCGGCCGGTCGCGTCGCGCACGAGGGCGGGCAGGTCGACGCCGGTCCAGGACTGGTCGAGGTTGGCGATGAACCGGACCACGCCGTGGTCCATCGGGGCCGGGAAGGCGACGCCCACGGGCACCTGGGCCGGCAGGGAGAAGGAGTCCACCAGCTCGGCGAGCACCCCCGCCACGGCCTCGGGGGTCGACTTCTCCGGGGTGGGGATCCGACGCCGCTCGTCGGCGAACTCGCCCGTCGTGAGATCGACCGGCGCCCCCTTGATGCCCGAGCCGCCGATGTCGATGCCGAACGCGACCGGCTGTGCTGCCTCCACCATGGTCCCCATCTTGATGCAGGATCGTCCTATGAGCGACACAAGCCCGGTCCAGTACTGGTACAACACCAAGACCGGCGAGGTCGAGGAGAGCCGCGACCGTTCGAGCTGGAGCAACCGGATGGGCCCGTATCCCACGCGGGAGGCGGCCCGGAACGCCCTCGACTCCGCCCGCCGCCGCAACGAGGAGTGGGAGGACGAGGACGCCGACTGGCGGGGCAAGCCCTGAGCCGGCCGCGGGCGCGGCCCGCGGTCAGCGCTCGAAGGAGTGGGCGGCGTCCGGGAAGGTGCCCCCGCGGACCTCGTCGGCGTAGTCCTGCGCGGCCTGGCGCAGCAGGTTCCCCACCTCGGCGAACCGGCGGGCGAAGCGCGGGGACCAGTCCGTCATCCCGGCCATGTCGGTCCACACGAGCACCTGGCCGTCCACGCGGGGGCCGGCGCCGATGCCGATGGTCGGGATGCGCAGGATCTCGGTGGCGCGAGCGGCGACCTCCACCGGCACCATCTCGAGGACGACGGCCACCGCGCCGGCGTCCTGCACGGCGAGCGCGTCCTCGCACAGGATCTCGGCCGCCTCGTCGCCCCGGCCCTGCACGCGCGGCCCGCCGAGGATGTTCTCGGACTGCGGCGTGAAACCGAGGTGCCCGACCACCGGGATGCCGGCGTCGGTGAGCGCCCGGATCTGCGCGGCCGACCGGTGGCCGCCCTCGAGCTTGATCGCCGCGGCGCCCGTCTCCTTCATGACGCGCACCGCGGAGGCGAGGGCCTGCTCGGCGCCGGCCTCGTAGGTGCCGAACGGCAGGTCGACGACGACGAGGGCGTGCTCGGCCGCGCGCGCGACGGCGCGGGCCGGCGGGATCATGTCGTCCAGGGTGACGGGCAGCGTCGTCGCGTGCCCGTGCATGGTGTTGCCGATGGAGTCGCCCACGAGGAGCAGGTCGAGACCCGCCGCGTCGAAGATCCGCGCCGTGACGGCGTCGTACGCCGTGAGCATGGTGAGCTTCTCGCCGCGCTCCTTCGCCTCGGCCAGATGATGCACCCGCACGCGCCGGCGGCGCGTGAGGTCGGCGGCGGCCGAGGGAGCGGCTGCGAGGGCGTCGGGACCGGGGTTCGCCATGGCGGCAGCCTATGCCAGCGACCTGCGGTATCGGGTAGACGGCCCGGTCGTGGGGCGGGCCCCCGGTCACGACACCTGCTCTTAACACTTCTCGGGCAGGATGGGTCCATGGACAGGCAGCAGGAGTTCGTGCTCCGCACGGTCGAGGAGCGCGACATCCGCTTCATCCGGCTCTGGTTCACCGACGTGCTCGGGGTGCTGAAGTCGGTGGCGGTCGCCCCGGCCGAGCTCGAGCAGGCGTTCACGGAGGGCATCGGCTTCGACGGCAGCTCCATCGAGGGGCTGACGCGGGTCTACGAGGCGGACATGATCGCCAAACCCGACCCGACCACGTTCCAGGTGCTGCCCTGGCGCGGCGACCGGCACGGCACCGGGCGGATGTTCTGCGACATCCTCACCCCGGACGGCGAGCCGTCGCTGGCCGACTCCCGCAACGTCCTCAAGCGCGCCCTCGCCAAGGCCAGCGACCGCGGCTTCACCTTCTACACGCACCCCGAGGTCGAGTTCTACCTGTTCAACCAGATCAAGTCGCCGGACGAGCCGCTGGTCCCGGTCGACAACGGCGGCTACTTCGACCACCTGGCCCGGGGCAGCACGCACGACTTCCGCCGTGCGGCGATCACCATGCTCGAGTCGATGGGCATCTCCGTGGAGTTCTCCCACCACGAGGCCGGCCCGGGGCAGAACGAGATCGACCTACGGTACGCGGACGCGCTCACCACGGCCGACAACCTCATGACCTTCCGCACGGTGGTCAAGGAGGTGGCGCTCGAGCAGGGCGTGTTCGCGTCGTTCATGCCCAAGCCGATGGCCGACCAGCCGGGCTCCGGCATGCACACCCACCTGTCGCTGTTCGAGGACGACCGCAACGCGTTCCACGAGCCGGGCGCCCAGTTCGAGCTGTCGAAGACGGCGCGGCAGTTCATCGCGGGCCTGCTGGTGCACGCGGCCGAGATCACGGCCGTGACGAACCAGTACGTCAACTCGTACAAGCGGCTGTGGGGCGGCGCGGAGGCGCCGAGCTACATCTGCTGGGGCCACAACAACCGGTCGGCGCTCGTGCGCGTGCCCATGTACAAGCCGGGCAAGGGCAACTCGGCCCGCGTGGAGTACCGCGCGCTCGACTCGGCGACCAACCCGTACCTCGCGTTCGCGGTGCTCCTGGCCGCCGGCCTCAAGGGCATCGAGGACGGCTACGAGCTCCCCGAGGCCACGGGCGACGACGTGTGGGAGCTGACGGACCGGGAGCGCCGCGCGCTCGGCATCGCGCCGCTGCCGCAGTCGCTCGACGAGGCGATCGAGCTCATGGAGCGCTCCGAGCTGGTGGCAGAGACGCTGGGCGAGCACGTGTACGACTTCGTGCTGCGCAACAAGCGGCAGGAGTGGGACGCGTACCGCGCCCAGGTCACGCCCTACGAGCTGCACCGGTTCCTGCAGTTCCTGTGACGGCACGGCGCTCCACCCTCACGGGCCGGCTGCTGCACGCCGGGTTCGCGGATCTCACGCGCTCGGCGTCGCTGTGGTCCGACGCGGGGCTCCAGGCGGTCCTCGAGGGCCCGGGGCGTGAGGACGTGCTGCTTTCCGCGCTGGGGTCGTGCGCCGACCCGGACCTCGCGCTGCTGCAGCTGGTGCGCCTCGTCGAGGCGCCGGGTGCGGGCGCGCGCCTCGGCGCGCTGCTCGACCCCGACGCCCCGGACCGCCCGCGCGCGAGGCTGGTGGCGGTGCTCGGCGCCTCCTCCGCGCTCGGCGACGAGGTGGTGCGCCGACCGGACCTGCTCGACGTGCTCGCCGTCCCCGACGGCGCGGCCGCGGATGCCCCCGACGCCGGCGAGGTCGCCAGCGGGGCCGGCGCCGCGGCAGAGGGCCAGGACGGCGGGGAGCCGGGCCCGCGGACCACCTCGGGCACCGACGAGGTGCGCGCCGCGCTGCTGCGCGCCGTCGGTGCGGACCCGGACGCGGAGGTGCCGGTCGCGGCCGCGCCCGGCGCGACGCCGGGGGAGGGGTGGCCCGACCCCGAGGCCAGGACCGCCACGGACGCGCTGCGGCGCGCCTACCGGGCGCGGCTGCTGGCCATCGCCGCCGACGACCTCACCGCGACCGAGCCGCTGACGCGGATGCCCGTCGTCGGTGCCGCGCTGGCGGACCTCGCGTCCGCCGCCCTCGAGGCCGCTCTCGCCGTCGCGCGGGCCGACCTCGACGACCACGGGGCCGGGGTCCGGCTCGCCGTGATGGGCATGGGCAAGACCGGCGGTCGCGAGCTGAACTACGTCTCCGACGTCGACGTCGTGTACGTGTGCGAGCCGGGGGAGCTCCCCGGGGGCGGCGAGCTCGACGAGAGGACCGCGCTGGACGTCGGGGCCCGCCTCGCCACCGGGCTGCAGCGGGTGTGCTCGGGCGCCTCCGCCGAGCCCGCGCTCTGGCCCGTCGACGCGGCGCTGCGGCCGGAGGGCGCGCAGGGCCCCCTGGTGCGGACGCTCGCCAGCCACCTCGCGTACTACGAGCGGTGGGCCGAGACCTGGGAGTTCCAGGCCCTGCTCAAGGCCCGCCCCGTCGCCGGCGACGCGGCGCTGGGGCGCGAGTACCGTGCCGCCGTCGACCCGTTCGTCTGGTCGGCCGTGCACCGCGAACGCTTCGTGGAGGACGCCCGGGCGATGCGCCGCCGCGTGGAGGACCACGTGCCCGCGGCCGAGGCGGACCGGCAGATCAAGCTCGGCAAGGGCGGCCTGCGGGACGTGGAGTTCACCGTGCAGCTGCTGCAGCTCGTGCACGGCCGCGCCGACCCGCAGATCCGCTCCCCCCACACCCTCGCGGCGCTGGCGATGCTGGCGGCCGGGGGCTACGTGGGGCGCGAGCACGCGGCCCGGATGGCGGTCTGCTACCGGTTCCTGCGGGCGCTGGAGCACCGCGTCCAGCTGTTCCGGCTGCGTCGCACCCACCTGCTGCCGACGGCCGAGGAGGACCTGCGCCGCCTGGCACGGTCGCTCGGCATGCGCGCGGAGGGGGCGGAGGGCCTGCTGGAACGGTGGCGCGCCACGCGCCGAGAGGTGCGGGCGCTGCACGAGGAGGTCTTCTACCGGCCGCTGCTGCCCGCGTCGGCGCAGCTCTCGGACGCCGAGCTCTCGCTGTCGCCGGACGTGGCGCGCGAGCGCTTCGCCGCCGTCGGGTACCGCGACCCGGACGGCGCCCTGCGGCACGTCAGCGCGCTCACCTCGGGCACGTCGCGTCGCGCGGCGCTGCAGCGTCAGCTGCTGCCGGTGCTGCTCGGCTGGTTTGCCGAGGGCGCCGACCCGGACGCCGGGCTGCTGGCCTTCCGCAAGCTGTCCGACGCGCTCGGCACCACCCCCTGGTACCTGCGCCTGCTGCGCGACTCCGAGAACGCCGCCTACCACCTGACCCAGCTGCTGTCGTCGTCCACCTACCTGGCGGACGCGCTGGCGCGGTCGCCGGAGTCGGTCCGGTGGCTGGCGGACACCTCGGGCCTCGAGCCGCGCGGCGCCGAGCGGCTGACCGCCGAGGCGGACGCCCTCCTCACGCGGGCGGACGAGCCGCAGCCGGCGGCGCAGCGGCTGCGCGCGCTGCGCCGCCGCGAGCTGGCCCGCACCGGCGCGGCCGAGGTGCTCGGGCTGCTGCAGCCGGTCGCGGCCGCCGCCGCGATCTCGGATGCGGCCGACGTCGTCCTCGCCGGTGGGCTGCGGGTGGCCGAGCACGCGGCCCGTACGGAGTTGGGGCTGGGACCGGGCCGGGACGCGAACCCGACCCGGCTGCTCGTCGTGGCGATGGGGCGCCTCGGCGGCCGCGAGATGGGCTACGGCTCCGACGCGGACGTCATGTTCGTGCACGAGCCGCTGCCCGGCGCGGAGCCGAAGCTCGCCCAGGACTTCGCGTCCCGGGTCGCGACCCGGCTGCGGGGCCTGCTGTCGGAGGTGGGTCCGGAGCCCGCGCTGCCGGTCGACGCGGACCTGCGCCCGGAGGGCCGGCAGGGCCCCCTGGTGCGGTCCTTCGACTCCTACGCGGAGTACTACGGCCGCTGGTCGAGCGTCTGGGAGTCGCAGGCGCTGCTGCGCGCTCGTCCGGTGGCGGGTGACGTCGCCGGCGACGACTCCCTCGGGGCCCGGTTCGAGGCGCTCGTGGCCCCGCTCCGCTACCCGGACGGCGGTCTCGACGACGCGCGGCTGCGCGAGGTGCGGCACATCAAGGCGAGGGTCGAGGCGGAGCGGCTGCCACGCGGCGCCGACCCCGCGCGGCACCTCAAGCTCGGCCGTGGCGGTGTCTCGGACGTCGAGTGGACGGCGCAGCTGCTGCAGCTGCAGCACGCGGCCGAGGTGCCCGCCCTCCGGACGACCGGCACCGTGGCGGCGCTCGACGGCGCGAGCGCGGCCGGCCTGCTCGACCCCGACGACGCCGCCCAGCTGCGCGACGCGTGGGTGCTTGCGTCCCGGCTGCGGTCCGCGGTCGTGCTCTGGTCGGGGCGCACGACGGGCGCCCAGACGGACCAGCTGCCGCACGACTCGCGGGACCTGTCCGGCGTGGCGGCCCTGCTCGGCGACGTCGGCACCGGGGGGGAGCTCGAGGAGCTGTACCTGCGCACCGCACGCCGCGCCCGCGCCGTCGTGGAGCGGGTCTTCTACGGCGAGGACTGATGTCCCGCCGAGACGAGGCCCGCGCACGCACGAGCGTGCGGCACGATATGTCCATGAGCATGTCACCGCCGTCGCCCGCCGGCGCCCCGCCCGTCCGTCCTCGTCCCGAGGGAGCGGGGGCATGAGCGCCGGTCTGCTCGGGCTGCTCGACGACGTCGCCGCCATCGCCAAGCTGGCCGCCGCGTCGCTCGACGACGTGGGGGCGGCCGCCGCGAAGGCGACGGCGAAGGCGGCGGGCGTCGTCGTCGACGACACCGCCGTGACCCCGCAGTACGTGCACGGCGTGGCTGCGAACCGCGAGATCCCGATCGTCAAGAAGATCGCCCGGGGCTCGATCCGCAACAAGGTCCTGATCATCCTGCCGGCGGCCCTGATCCTCAGCCAGTGGGCGCCGTGGCTGCTGACGCCGATCCTCATGCTCGGCGGCACCTACCTCGCGTTCGAGGGCGCGGAGAAGATCTGGGGCCGGCTTCGCGGTCATACGGACCACGACGCCCCGGCCGCGACGGTCGGACCGGAGGCGGAGAAGAGCCTCGTCGCGGGCGCCGTGCGCACCGACCTCATCCTCTCGGCCGAGATCATGGTCATCGCGCTCAACGAGGTCGCGCACGAACCGTTCTTCTCGCGGCTGGTGATCCTCCTCGTCGTGGCCCTGGCGATCACCGTGATCGTCTACGGCGTGGTGGGTCTCATCGTGCGGATGGACGACATGGGCCTGGCCCTCGCAGGCAGGGAGTCACGCGTGAGCCAGCGCGTGGGCCGCGGGCTCGTGAGCGGCATGCCCAAGGTGCTCGCCGTGATCTCGGTCGTGGGCACCGTCGCGATGCTGTGGGTGGGTGGTCACATCCTGCTGACCGGCACCGACGAGCTCGGCTGGCACGCCCCGTACGCGTTCGTGCACCACCTCGAGGAAGCCGTCGCCCACGCCGTGCCCGCCATCGGCGGGTTCCTCGCCTGGTTGGTGAACACGCTGTGCTCCGCCGTCGTCGGCGTGATCGTCGGCGCCGTCGTCGTTGCGGTGATGCACGTGCTGCCGTTCGGGAAGAAGCACGCCAAGCACGAGGAGCACGAGGAGCACGAGGAGCACGAGGAGCACGGTGGCGACGCCGCCACGCCGGCCGACGACGGCGGGCCGCACGGCGACCGGTGACGGTCCGCGTACCGGCGCGCTGCGCCGCGCTGGCGCTCCCGTCCTCAGTCGACGGGGCAGATGATCTGCCACAGGTGGCCGTCAGGGTCGGCGAAGGTGCCGATGTAGCCCCATGGGCGCTGCTCGGGCCCGGACGCGACCTGGGCGCCCGCTCCTTCCGCGGTGCGCACCAGGTCGTCCACCTCCTCGCTCGAGTCGACGGCGATGCTCAGGAGGCACTCGACGGTGCCCGGCTCCGCGGTCGCGCGCCCGGCCGTGACCCAGCCGAAGCCGCCGGTCGGGATGTACATGACGCGTGCGTGGTCGTTGACGACCACCTGGAGCGGCTCGGGGACGCCGTCCTCGGCACGCTCTCCCGGCGTCTCGAACCCCATCCCTCGCGCGAACGCGTACGCGCGCCGACGGTCCGTGGTGGGCAGGGCGACGGTGAAGACGAAGGTGCTCATGCCACCCACGACGGCGCTCGCACGCAGGACTCATCGGCCTTCCGTAGCCGGCGCGGGGCGGACTCCCGCCGGAGCACGCGAAACGGCGGCTGACGCTGCGCGACGTCGGAGGACGTTCGTGCAGGTCAGCCGCCGTTCCGGCGACTCCGGGAGGCCTATCCGGGCCGCCGGTCAGATGTCGTAGTAGAGCTCGAACTCGTGCGGGTGCGGGCGCAGGCGGATCGGGTCGATCTCGTGGTTGCGCTTGTAGTCGATCCAGGTGGCGATGAGGTCCTCGGAGAAGACGTCGCCCTGGGTGAGGAACTCGTGGTCGCGCTCGAGGTTGTCGAGGGCCTCGCCGAGGGACGCGGGCACCTGGGCGATCTGCGCGTGCTCCTCGGGGGGCAGCTCGTACAGGTCCTTGTCGATCGGCGCCGGCGGCTCGATGCGGTTCTTGATGCCGTCGATGCCCGCGAGGAGCTGGGCGGCGAACGCGAGGTACGGGTTGGCCGACGGGTCCGGCACGCGGAACTCGACGCGCTTGGCCTTGGGCGAGGAACCGGTGACCGGGATGCGGATGCACGCGGACCGGTTGCGGGCCGAGTAGACCAGGTTGACGGGGGCCTCGTAGCCGGGCACCAGGCGGTGGTAGGAGTTCACCGACGGGTTGGTGAAGGCCAGCAGGGACGGCGCGTGCTTGAGCAGGCCGCCGATGTACCAGCGGGCCATGTCGGACAGGCCGCCGTAGCCCTTCTCGTCGTAGAACAGCGGCTCGCCGTTCAGCCACAGGGACTGGTGCGAGTGCATGCCCGAGCCGTTGTCGCCGAAGATCGGCTTCGGCATGAAGGTCACGGACTTGCCGGCCTGCCAGGCGACGTTCTTGATGACGTACTTGAACTTCATCAGGTCGTCGGCCGAGTGCAGCAGCGTGTTGAACCGGTAGTTGATCTCCTGCTGACCGGCGGTGCCCACCTCGTGGTGCGCGCGCTCGACGTCGAGGCCGACCTCCGCGAGGGCCGCGCACATCTCGTCGCGCAGGTCCGCGAACTGGTCGTTGGGGGAGACGGGGAAGTAGCCGCCCTTGTAGCGGGTCTTGTACCCGAGGTTGCCACCCTCCTCCTCGCGGCCGGTGTTCCACGCGGCCTCGACGGAGTCGATGTGGTAGTAGCCCTCGTTGGACGACGTCTTGAAGCGGACGTCGTCGAAGATGTAGAACTCGGCCTCGGGCGCGAAGAACGCGGTGTCCGCGATGCCGGTCGACCTGAGGTACGCCTCCGCCTTGGCGGCGATGGTGCGCGGGTCACGCGAGTACGGCTCGTCCGTGAACGGGTCCACGATCGAGAAGTTCATGATGAGCGTCTTGCGCTTCCGGAACGGGTCCAGGTACGCCGTCGTGACGTCGGGCACGAGCTTCATGTCCGACTCGTGGATCGCCTGGAAGCCGCGGATCGACGACCCGTCGAACATGAGGCCCTCGGTGAACGAGTCCTCCGAGAACTGCTCGGTGGGGATGTTGAAGTGCTGCATCACACCCGGCAGGTCGATGAACCGGACGTCGATGAACTCCACCCCCTCGCGACGGGTGAAGGCGATGGCCTCCTCGGCGTTCGTGAACATGCATGCGCTCCTTGCGTGGATGGTGCCGCTCGGTCGTGCCGCCGGACGGTGGGCGAAGGATGGAGGGCGGCGGGCTCGCGCTCGCCGCTCAGCGTCCACGACGGTATGGCGGCGGCGTTTCTCCGGCGTGGCGCATATGTTTCCGACAGGTTACGGGCGAGGCGATCCGGATGCGTACCCTGAGGGCATGGCGCCGCGGGATGACATGTCGAGGGAAGACGTCGGGTCGTGGCTCGAGGGCGGACGGCGGGAGGACGCCGCCGGGGGCGGGCGCCTGGGGCTCCCGGAGACCGGTCCGGGCTCGCTGGGCCGGCTCGGACGGCGGGTCGTGGCCCTCCTCGTCGACTGGGCCGTCGCGACCCTGATCGCTTATCTGCTGACGAGCCCGGCGTCGTTCGCCGCGCTCGACTCGTGGGTCACCCTGCTCGTCTTCGCGCTCGAGAACCTGCTGCTGGTCAGCACCGTCGGCTTCACCATCGGTCACCGGCTGCTGGGTCTGCAGGTGCGCACGCTCGGGGCGCCCGACGGCGTCGCGCCCGGGTTCGCGCGCGGCGCGGTCCGCACCGTGCTGCTGTGCCTCGTCATCCCCGCCGTCGTGTGGGACGCCGACGGCCGCGGCCTGCACGACCGCGCCGCCGGCACGGTCCTCGTCCGGCGCTGACGCCCGCACCCTCGACGGTCCCGGACGCACGACGCCGCACGACGCGCGGACACAGGTCGGGCCGGGTCGCGCGCGGCGACCCGGCCCGATGCCGGACGTGCTGGGGTGACCCGCTCAGCGGCCCCGCAGACCCTTGCGGTCGGGGCGGGCGCGCATCGGGTCGACACCCTTGGGGATCGGCAGGCGGGCGCCGCCGAGCGCGCGGAGACGCTTCTTGACCTGGTCCGCCTCGGGCTTGGTGAGGCTCCGCTTGAGCTTCTGCACCTTCTTCGCGACCTTGGGCAGCGGGACCTGCCCCTCCTCGTTGCCGACCTGGATGAGGGTGATCGGCACGTTCGGCAGGACGCGGGCGGTCTTCCGGCGCTCGTCCTCCAGCAGCCGCTGCACGCGGTGCGCCGGACCCTCGCTGACCAGCACCACGCCGGGTCGCCCGACGCCGCGGAACACGAAGTCCTGGGTGCGCGGGTTGATCGCGACGGGCTCGTCCGCGAACTCCCAGCCGCCGCGGACGGTGCCGAGGGCCGCGCGTGCGGCACCGGGCTGGCCCTCGATCTGGGTGTACGCGGCCTTCTCGGCCTTGCGCGTGAGGGTGAACATCGCGCCGAGCGCGGCGAACGGGACGCCGAGCACGACGATGTACAGGATCTGGAAGCCGGTCGGCAGGTCGAGCAGCAGCACGACCGCCGCGACGACGGCGAGGACCCCGACGAACACGCCGAGGATCAGCCACGTGACCGTGGGATCCTGCTTGCGCGTCATCTGGTACGCGGCCCACACCTGGTGGTACCAGCGCTGCTTCTTGGGCTTCTTCTGCTTACCGGTGGCGTCGGCGGGCACGCCGGCGTCGGACTTGGTGCGGGCCATGGTCGTCCAGTCTAGTGCGCGGGACGGGTGAGGAGGCTCGCGGCCTCCTGACGGGCCGTCGTCGGCTCGGCCAGGTGGGCCAGCGACTCCGGGATGGGCAGGCCGCGGCGCGTCATCGCCTGGCCCCACAGGCGCCCGGCGCGGTACGAGGAGCGCACCAGCGGGCCGGCCATGACGCCCAGGAAGCCGATCTCCTCGGCGGCCTCGGACAGCTCGACGAACTCTTCGGGGCGCACCCAGCGGTCCACCGGGTGGTGGCGCAGGGACGGGCGCAGGTACTGCGTGATCGTCACGAGGTCGCAGCCGGCGTCGTGCAGGTCCTGCAGCGCGTCGCGCGCCTCGTCGATCGTCTCGCCCATGCCGAGGATGAGGTTCGACTTGGTGACGAGCCCGGCCTCGCGGGCGCGGGTGAGCACCGACAGCGAACGGTCGTAGCGGAACCCGGGCCGGATCTGCTTGAAGATGCGCGGCACGGTCTCGACGTTGTGCGCCATGACCTCCGGCCGGGACTCGTTCACCTGGTCCAGCAGCTCGGGGATGGCGTTGAAGTCGGGGATGAGCAGCTCGACGCCGGTGCCCGGGTTGAGCGCGTGGATCTGGCGCACGGTCTCGGCGTACAGCCAGGCGCCGCCGTCGGCCAGGTCGTCGCGGGCGACCCCGGTGATCGTCGAGTACTTCAGGCCCATCGTGCGCACGGACTCCGCGACGCGGCGCGGCTCGTCGGCGTCGAAGTCGGCCGGCTTGCCGGTGTCGATCTGGCAGAAGTCGCAGCGGCGGGTGCACTGGTCACCGCCGATGAGGAACGTGGCCTCCCGGTCCTCCCAGCACTCGAAGATGTTGGGACAGCCCGCCTCCTCGCACACCGTGTGCAGGCCCTCGCCCTTCACCAGGCTCTTGAGCTCCCGGTACTCGGGACCCATCGTGGCCTTCGTCTTGATCCACTCGGGCTTCTTCTCGATGGGGGTGGCGGCGTTGCGGGCCTCGACGCGCAGCATGCGGCGGCCCTCGGGTGCGATCGTCACGGGTGTCTCCCGGTCGTCGTCGAGCAGGTGGACGCCGGGCGGACCTGGCCTGTGGGGCCTGGCACCGCGCCGGACCTCGTCAGACTACGGGAGGAGCGGTCCGCCCGGCCGGGACGTGCTCACCGTGTGGACGTGACCTCCGCAACACCCGTCAGGACGCCGGACGGGGACGCCGCGGCCCGCAGCGGGTCCAGGTGCCGGGCGAGGGCGTCCACGAGCGGTGCCCGCACGTCGTCGAGCGTGACGACGGCCCCGGTCTCGATCGTCAGCGACGTCACGTCGGCGTCGGTGATGCCGCACGGCACGATGCGCTCGAAGCGGCTCAGGTCGGGGCAGCAGTTGAGCGCGATGCCGTGCATCGTGACGCCCTTCGCGGTGCGGACCCCGATCGCGCAGACCTTGCGCTCCCGGCGCTCGGGCTCGGCCGCGAGCCAGACGCCGGTGCGCCCCTCGACGCGGATCGTCGCGACGCCGAGGCCGGCGCACACCTCCATGACGGCCTCCTCGAGCGCCCGCACGTAGGCGACGACGTCGATCGGTGCGGCGAGCCGCAGGATCGGGTACACCACCTGCTGGCCGGGGCCGTGCCAGGTCACCTTGCCGCCGCGGTCCACGTCGACCACGGGGGTGCCGTCGGTGGGGCGCTCGTCGCGGTGCGTGCGCCGCCCGGCGGTGTAGACGTCGGGGTGCTCGACGACGATCAGGGTGTCGGGCCGGTCGCCGGCGACGACGTCGGCGTGCACGCGGCGCTGGAGCTCCCACGCGTCGTGGTAGTCGGTCAGTCCGGGCAGCGTCATCACGTCCACCCGGCCGAGGCTAGTCTTCGTCGGCCTCGCGCTGCGCGCGCACGAGGGTGACGAGGATCTCACGCAGCGCCGCCACCTGGTCGGCGTCGAGGCCGCGGCCGGTGAGGTCCTCGGCGGGCTGCAGCCTGCCCGCCTCGGCGGCCGCGCGCCGCCCGGCGTCGGTGACGGTGACGGCACGCCGTCGCCTGTCGCGCGGGTCGTCGCCGCGGGTGACGTGGCCCGCCCGCTCCAGCCGCGCGACGACCCGGCTCATGGTCTGCTCGGTGACGCCGTTGAGGGCCGCCAGCTCGCGCTGCGTGCGGGGGCCCGCGAACAGGTGCAGGAGAACGGGGAATCCCGCATGGTTGAGGTCCCACCCGGCGAGGTGCGCGTTCCAGTCGTGCTCGATGCGGCGTACCACGGTGAACAGCAGCCGGCCGGTGGGCCAGTCGGCGGGCTCGTCGCTCGTCGGGTCGACGCCGTCCGGCCAGGACGGCGCGTCACGCCGTTCGTCGTGCTGCACGTGCGACCTCCTGGAAGGGTCTGCGAGAATACTCAGCATGCTGAGCAATCAAGCGCGGGGCAATCGGGGACGGGGCCTGCTACGGGGCCTCGTCATTCTGGCAGCGATCGGGGTCTGGCTCGCGATCGGGGCGTTCGGCGGGCAGGCCCAGGGCAGCCTGAGCAGCGTCCAGACGAACGACAACGCGGCGTTCCTGCCGGCGAGCGCCGAGTCCACGCAGGCCGCCGAGCTGGCCGAGGAGTTCACCGACTCCGAGACGCTGCCCGCCTTGGTCGTCGCGGAGACGTCGGACGGCTCCGCGCTCACGCGCGAGCAGCTCGCCGACGTGCAGGCGTTCGCCGAGGCGATCCCCGACGCGCCGCTCGAGGGCACGTCGGGCGACGAGCCGCGCACCGTGGGGGACGTGAGCGTCGCGGACCCGGTGGTCGTCCCGTCCGAGGACGGTCAGGCCGCGCTCGTCGTGGTCTCCCTGGACGCCGCGCAGGCCTCCGAGGACGTCGGGGCCGAGGAGTCGAGCGTCTCGGAGCTCGCGGTCGGCGCGCTGCGAGCCCTTGCCGCCGCGGACGTGGCCGACGGCGGCCTCGCCGGGACAGGCCTCGACGCCTGGGTCACGGGCCCGGCGGGCTTCGTCGCCGACCTCGTGAGCGCGTTCGGCGCCATCGACACCGTCCTGCTGCTCGTCGCGCTCGGCGCAGTCCTCGTGATCCTCGCGCTGGTCTACCGCTCGCCCGTCCTGCCGTTCGTCGTGATCTTCACGGCGGTGCTCGCGCTGTGCCTCGCGGGGCTCGTCGTCTACCACCTCGCCGCGAACGACGTCCTGACCCTCAACGGCCAGTCCCAGGGCATCCTGTCGATCCTCGTCGTGGGCGCGTCCGTGGACTACGCCCTCCTGCTCGTGGCCCGGTACCGCGAGGAGCTGCGGGCCACGGCGTCGCCCTACACCGCGATGCGGCGGGCCGTCCGGGCGTCGATCGAGCCGATCGCGGCCAGCGCCGGCACCGTGATCGTCGGTCTGCTGTGCCTGCTGCTGTCCGACCTGTCGTCCAACCGCAGCCTCGGGCCCGTCGCCGCGATCGGCATCGTCGCCGCCCTCTTGTCGGCCATGACGCTGCTGCCCGCGATGCTGCTCGTCGGCGGCCGTCGTGCCCGGTGGGTGTTCTGGCCCCGGGTGCCGCACGCGCTGGGCCGGCACTCCGACGCGCCCGAGGCCCCGGCCCCCGTCGACCCGACCGCCGAGGCGACGGCCGGCGGCGACGTGCCCGCACCGTCCGCCGACGACTCGCACGTCGACGTCGCGGACCACGGCGTCTGGTCGCGGGTCGCCGGGTTCGTCGGCCGCCACGACCGGCTCGTATGGATCGTCACCGCCGTCGTCCTGGCCGGAGGGGCCGCGTTCGTCCCCACGCTTGACGCGAGCGGCACCGGCGACTCGGAGGTGTTCCTCACGCAGGTCGACTCGGTCGACGGCGAGGAGGTGCTCACCCGCCACTTCGAGGGGGTCTCGGCCCAGCCGGCGATCGTCGTCGCCCCGGAGGCCGACGCGGACGCCGTCGTCGAGGCCGCCGAGGGCAGCGCCGGGATCACGGCCGCGACGGTCGTCACCGACCAGCCCGCGACGGCGCCGGGCATGCCCGCGCAGGGCGACCCGCTCGTCGTCGACGGGCAGGTGCGCGTGGACGTCACCACCGAGGCGCCGTCGGACAGCCAGGACGCGGTCGACGCCGTCGCCGACCTGCGCACCGCGGTGCACGACGTGAGCCCGGAGGCCCTGGTCGGCGGGGCGGCCGCCGAGCGGCTGGACACCCAGCTCGCCGGGCAGCGCGACCTGCGCGTCATCGTGCCGGTGGTGCTCGCGGTGATCCTGCTGATCCTCGTGCTGCTGCTGCGCTCCGTCCTCGCCGCCGTGCTGCTCATGGCCGCCAACGTGCTGTCGTTCGGGTTCGCGCTCGGCGTCGCCGCCCTCGTGTTCAACCACGTGCTGGACTTCCCCGGCGCCGACCCGGCCGTGCCGCTGTACGCCTTCTGCTTCCTCGTGGCGCTGGGGGTCGACTACTCGATCTTCCTCATGACGCGCGTGCGCGAGGAGAGCCTGCGGGTGGGGACGCGGCCCGGAGTGCTGCGCGGCCTCGCCGTCACCGGCTCGGTCATCACGTCGGCGGGTGTCGTGCTCGCGGCGACGTTCGCCGCGCTCGGCGTGATCCCGCTGCTGTTCCTCGCCCAGCTGGCCTTCATCGTCGCGTTCGGAGTGCTCGTCGACACCCTCGTGGTGCGCAGCCTGCTCGTGCCGGCGCTCGTGCACGACGTCGGCGACCGCGTGTGGTGGCCGTCCCGACTGGGGCGGGCGACGTCGTCCCCGCGTGGCACGCGGGCGGTATAAGGGCGGCGTCCGGCACCATGGGAGCCATGGTCACGGACGAGACGGCAGCTGCGGGCGCGACGGACGACGCGACGGCGGTAC
Source organism: Isoptericola peretonis (assembly GCA_023241745.1). GTDB lineage: Bacteria > Actinomycetota > Actinomycetes > Actinomycetales > Cellulomonadaceae > Isoptericola > Isoptericola peretonis. The sequence goes on from JALQCY010000002.1 coordinate 314,359, forward strand.
CGCCGCCGCGCCTGGCGATCGTCGGGTACGGGGGAGCGGGCCGGGAGATCCACGGCCGGCTGGCCGCCGAGGCGGGGCTGCCCGTGACGGCGGTCGTCACCCGCGACCCCGGCAGGCGCGCGCAGGCGGCCGGGGACTGGCCCGGCGCCCGCCTCCTGTCCGACCTGGACGCGCTGGTCGCCGCGCGCCGCGCCTACGACCTCGTCGTGGTGGCGAGCCCGACCGCGTTGCATGCCGAGCACGCGGCGACGCTCGCCCGCGCCGAGATCCCGTTCGTGCTGGACAAGCCGATCGGTCTCGACGGGCACCAGGCGCGCGCCGTCGTCGAGGAGGCGGCCGCGACCGGCACGCCGTTCACGGTGTTCCAGAACCGGCGGTGGGATCCCGAGCAGCTCACCCTCGCGGGCCTGCTCGACGCGGGTGACCTGGGCGACGTGCACACGTTCGAGCGCCGGTGGGAGCGCTGGCGCCCCACGCCGCGCCAGCGGTGGAAGGAGAACGACCCGGTGGGCGGCGGCCTGCTGCTCGACCTTGGGCCGCACCTGGTCGACTCGGCCACGCAGCTCTTCGGCCCCGTGGAGTCCGTCTGGGCGCAGACCCGCAAGCTCACGACGCCCACCGAGGACGACGTCTTCCTGGTGCTGCAGCACCAGGCCGGCGGGGGTCGGGCGGCGAGCACGGTCGGCGTCGTGTCCCGGCTGTGGGCGGGCTCCGTCGTGGGCGCGCCGGGCCCGCGCACCCGCGTGCTGGGATCGGCCGGCGCCTACCTGGTCACGACCTTCGAGCAGGACGCCTCGCCGCTCGAGGTCTTCGACGACGACGCCCCGGAGGGCTCGCTCGGCTGGTTCACCCGCGGGCGCGACCGCCGGCCGGTCCCGGCGGCGCCGGGCGGGCACGCCGACTTCTACCGGGCCCTGGGACCGTGGCTGCGGGGCGAGGAGGCGGCTCCCGTCGACCCCGCCGACGCCGTGCGCACCGCGCAGGTGCTGGACGCCGCGCGCGTGTCCGCGCGGGAGGGGCGCCGCGTCGCCCTGTGAGGTGATCGGCCCCCGGACCGCCTGTGGATGACGCCGGAGGCCGACGTCCGCGAGGGTGTTCGATGGCCTCGTGCCTACCCAGTCGCTGCCGATCCCCGTCGACGCCGGCGCCCGCGAGGCGCTCCTCGAGCGGGTGCGCGCGCTCGCGGACCTGCGGCACCCGTGCCTGGAGCCCGTCGCCGCGCTCGACGTGCGCGACGACGGCACGCTGGCCGTCCGGCGCGGCGGGGCCGCCACCGACCTGCCGACGGTGCTCGCCGTGCGGGGCCGGCTCACGTCCCACGAGGCGGCGGGCGTGCTCGTCGCCGCGGCGCGGGGGCTGGCGGCGCTGCACAGCGAGGGCCTGCGGCAGGGCGGGGTCCGCGCGGAGGACGTGGTCCTCGGCGCGACCGGCGACCCCATGCTCCGGCCGCGGCTCACCCTCGACGCGTCCGGCGTCGGGCGGCCCGAGAACGCGGACGAGGACGCCGACGACGTGCACGCGCTCGCCACCCTCGTCACCGAGCTGCTCGGCGACCGCTCCGACGACGACGCGACCGCGTTGCGCGCCGTCCTCGCGGCGGCGGCCGCCCCCGACCCGCGCGTCCGGCCCGAGGCGGGCACCCTGGCCGCGCAGGCCGACGCCGCCGTGACGCCCGAGCCCGTCCGCCTGCCCGAGCCTGCGGCCCTCGCGGCCGCGGCGCTGGGACGGCGGGCCACGACGCGCGCCGTCGCGGCGGCGTCCGCCGTGGCGCCCCCGCGACGGCGGGCCGTCCGGCGTCCGGGCGCCGGGCAGGAGGCACCCGCGATCTCGAAGGGCACCCGTGCCGCCCGGCGCGCAGCCGTGCGCCACGGCTCGCCCCGGCCGCTGTCGGACCGGCGAGGGCCCGCTCGCCGCGCGCCGGCACCCCGCGGGGCGGGCCGGCGCGCGGGGATGCTCCGCCGGTGGCGCCCGGTGCTCGGCGTGGCGGGTGCGCTCGGGCTCGTGGCGGTGCTGACCGCTGTCGCGGTGCAGGTGCGGCTGCCCGACGAGCCCCGGGAGGCACCGCCCGCGACGATCGCGCCGCCGGCGGTCGTGGAGGCCGCGCCGGACGCCGTGACCGACCCGACCCAGGACCGAGCGGATCCGGCGGGCGCCGCCGCCGAGCTGACCCACCGGCGGATCGCCCTGCTGAGCGGTGGGGCGGCGCCCGGGGACGGGGCGGGCGCCGCCGACGGCCTGGCGGGAGTCGACGTGCCCGGGTCGCCCGCCCACCGGGCCGACGCCGCGCTGCTCGACGACGTCGCGCAGGCCGGCACGCACGTGCGCGGCGCCGAGGCGCACGTGGAGGGCGTGCGCACGGAGAGCCGCGACGGCGAGGAGGCCCGGGTCGTGGTGCGGTACGTCGTCGGCGCGCACGAGCAGGAGGCCGCCGACGGCGCCGTCGTCGTCCCGGAGAGCGCCGTCCGAAGCGCCACGCTCCGCATGGAGTGGACCGCTGACGGCTGGCGGGTCGCCGAGGTCGACTGACGACGTCGGTCCTCGGCCGGGTCCGGCCGCGGACGGCGGCATCCTGCCGGTGAACGCACGAAGGGCGCCCCGGCCGTGGCCGGGGCGCCCTTGGTACGTCAGGACGACGCGTACGTCAGGACGACGCGTGCGTCAGAGGCCGACCTCGGCCTCGAACGCGCCCTCCTCGATGCGTGCCTTGATCGCGGTGAGGAACCGCGCGGCGTCCGCCCCGTCGACCAGGCGGTGGTCGTAGGACAGGAACAGGTACGCGAACTGGCGGATGGCGATGGTCTCCTCGCCGTCCGGGCCCGTCACGACGGCCGGCTTCTTGGTGATGGTGCCGGTGCCGAGGATCGCGACCTGACCGCCCGGGACGATCGGCGTGTCGATGAGCGCGCCGCCCGAGCCGGTGTTCGTGATCGTGAACGTGGCACCGGACAGCTCGTCCGGCCCGACCTTGTTGGCCCGCGTGCGGGCGCCGAGGTCGCCGATCTGACGGGCGATACCCGCCAGGTTGAGGTCACCCGCGTTCTTGATGACCGGGACCACCAGGCCTCGCTCGGTGTCGACGGCGATGCCGACGTTCTCCTGCGGGTGGTAGGTGATCTCGCCCTTGTCCTGGTCGATCGACGCGTTGATCTTCGGGAACGCCTTGAGCGCCTCGACCGCGGCGAGCGTGTAGAACGGCAGGAAGGTGAGGTTCGCGCCCTCGCGGGCCTTGAACGACTCCTTCGCCTTGCCGCGCAGCCTGGCCACCTTGGTGACGTCCACCTCGACCACGGTCGTGAGCTGGGCCTGCGTGTGCAGGGCCTCGACCATGCGCTCGGCGACGATCTTGCGCAGGCGCGACATCTTCTCCGTGGTGCCGCGCAGCGGGGACACCGGGGGCACGGCGGCCGGCTTCGGGGCCGGGGAAGGCGCCGCGGGGGCTGCCGCGGCCGGCGCCGGGGCGGCGGCCTTCTCGGCGGCGGCGAGCACGTCCTCCTTGCGGATGCGGCCGCCGACGCCGGTGCCCTGCACCGTCGCCACGTCCACGCCCTTCTCCGCGGCGAGCTTGCGCACCAGGGGGGTGAGGTACGAGCCCTTGCTCGCGGCGGCGGCCGGGGCGGCGGGGGCCTCGGGGGCCGGCGCAGCCGGTGCGGGAGCGGCCGGAGCCTCCGCCTCGGGGGCGGGGGCCGCAGCCGGCTCCTCGGGCTTCGCCGGGGCGCCGACGGGCTCGGGAGCCGGAGCCGGCTTCGTCTCGGCCGGGGCCGGCGCGGGCTCGGCAGGCGCGCCAGGTGCCGCGGCACCCGAGCCGATGACGGCCAGGACGGCGCCGACCTCGACGGTCGCGTCCTCCTCCACGAGGAGCTGCTGCACGGTGCCGGCCACGGGGGACGGGATCTCGGTGTCGACCTTGTCGGTCGAGACCTCCAGCAGGGGCTCGTCGACCTCCACCGAGTCGCCGACGGCCTTGAGCCAACGGGTCACGGTGCCCTCGGTGACGGACTCGCCCAGGGCGGGGAGGGTCACCTCGGTGCCCTCGCCACCGCCGGCGGCGGGCGCCTCGGCGGCCGGGGCCTCCGCGGCGGGGGCGGGCTCGGCGGGCTGCTCGGCCTGCTGCTCGGCCGGGGCGGCCTGCTGCTCGGGCTGGGCGGGCGCCTCGGGCTCGGCGGCGGGGGCCTCGGCGGCCGGGGCCGCGTCGCCGCCGCCCGCACCGGAACCGTCACCGACGACGGCGAGGGTGGCGCCGACCTCGACGGTCTCGTCCTCCTCGACGAGGATCTGCTCGAGCACGCCGGCGACCGGCGACGGGATCTCCGTGTCGACCTTGTCGGTCGAGACCTCCAGCAGGGGCTCGTCGACGGCGACGGTGTCGCCGACGGCCTTGAGCCATCGGGTGACGGTGCCCTCGGTGACGGACTCGCCGAGTGCAGGGAGCTGCACGTTCTCAGACATGACCTGTGGAGTCTCCTTCGATCAGTGGGTCAGGCGACGTGCCGAGGCGAGCCGGTCCTGCCGGCTCGCGACACCTCTGGTTGCCGCGTTCTGGTCACTGCCTGCCATCTTGTCACCTCGACGGGGTCGGCCCCAATCGTTCGGGGCCCCCGGTTGGTGTGACGCTGGGTACACCTGACCGCTCCATGACCTCCAGGACACCTCCGGTCGGTCTCCAGGACGTCTCCCGACCATGGCACCGGCCGCGGCGGTAGTCTCGCGCCATGTCGCTCAGGACCTCGCTGGGACGCCTGCTGGGCAGGTCGTCGTCGCCGGCACCCGGTGCGCCGTCGTCCTCGGGATCGCGGGGCGAGACCGTCGCGCACCTGCAGGAGTTCGTCCGGACCCGGGTGGGCGTGGAGGCGTACGTGGAGCCGCCGAACGCGCAGACCCCGACGACGGTGCTGCTGGTCGCGACGACGGGGGAGTGGACGCGCCGGCGCGTCCCGGACGAGCGCACGGGGTTCGAGGTGGCGCGGTCGCTCGGCGTTCCCGTCTACAACGTGCGGTTCACCGGGTACCCGCAGCGCATGCGCGACTGGACGTCGGCGCAGCGCCGCAAGGGCTGAGGGGCGACGGGAGCGGGGCGAGCCATGGACGGCGGCGGGGCGGAGCGGTGGTCGGCGGTGGCCGACGCGTGGGCGCACCACTGGGGGGCGTTCGCCGGGCCGGTCTGGGACCCGCTGACCGGGGCGGCCGGCGTGGTCCGCGGTACGCGGGTGCTGGACGTCGGCTGCGGGACGGGCGAGCTGCTGGCCCACCTCGCAGAGGCCGGCTCGGTCGCCGCGGGCGTCGACCCGGCGCCGGAGATGGTCGCGCACGCGCGTCGTCGTCTCCCGGGTGCCACCGTCCTCGAGGGCGACGCCGAGCACCTGCCGTTCGAGGATGCCGCCTTCGACGTCGTCCTGGCGGTGAACGCGCTGCAGTTCGCCGAGGACACCCGCGACGCGCTCCACGAGGCCGCACGCGTCCTGGCGCCGGGCGGGCGGGTGGGGCTCGCCTGCTGGGCGGAGGGCTCCCGCAACGACCTCGACGTCGTCGAGCGCGCCGTCGCCGAGGCCTTCGAGGAGGAGGTGCGGCCGGACGGTCCGCTGCGGCCCGCGGGCGGGCTCGAGGCGGCGCTCGCCGACGCGGGGCTGGACGTCCTGACCGCCGGCGTGGTCGAGGCGCCGTGGACGGCCGCCGACGACGCGGAGCTCGTGCGCGGCGTCCTGGTGGGGGAGGACCCGGGCACGATGGCCGAGCTCGCCCCGGTCGTGGTGGCGGCCGCGAAACCGTTCCGGGCGCCCTCCGGCGGCTACCGCCTCGCGAACGCCCTCCGGTACGCCGTCGCGAGACGATGCAGGGCCGGGTCAGCGCTCCGAGCGGCCCTCGAGGAACGCGAGCATCGTGCGCACGCCCACGCCGGTGCCGCCGGCGGGCGTGTACCCGAACGACGAGCCCTCGTTGTACGACGGGCCGGCGATGTCCAGGTGCGCCCACGGGGTGTCTCCCACGAACTCCTTCAGGAAGTGCGCGGCGAAGAGCATCCCGCCCCAGCGGCTCGGCGCGGAGTTCACCATGTCGGCGACGGTCGACTTGAGGCCGGCCTTGAGCTCGGCGGGCATCGGCATCGGCCAGAACGCCTCGCCGGCCACGTCGGCGGCCGCCTTGACCTCGTCGCGGACCGCGTCGGTGCCCATGACGCCGGAGGTGCGGTTGCCGAGCGCGACCATCTGCGCGCCGGTGAGGGTCGCGATGTCGAGGACGATGTCGTGCCCGTCCTCGACGGCGGCGACGAGGCCGTCCGCCATGACGAGGCGGCCCTCGGCGTCGGTGTTGGTGACCTCGACGGTCTTGCCGCCGCGGATCGTCACGACGTCGGCCGGGCGCTGGGCGTTGCCGCCGGGCATGTTCTCGGCGAGGCAGAGGTAGCCGGTCACCGCGACGGGCAGGCCCAGGCGTGCGGCGGCCAGCACCGTGTGCAGCACCGCGGCGGCCCCCGCCATGTCGGACTTCATGGTCGGCATGCTGGCCGGCGGCTTGAGGGAGATGCCGCCGGTGTCGAAGGTGATGCCCTTGCCGACGATCGCGACCTTCTGGGTGGCCTTGGCCGGGGCGTACACGAGCTTGACGAGGCGGGGCCCGCGCGAGGAGCCCTGGCCGACGCCGACGAGGCCGCCGTAACCGCCCGCGGCGAGCTGCTTGTCGTCCAGCACCGTGACCTTGACGCCCTTCACGCCGAGGGTCTTGACGGCCGCCCTGGCGGCGTCCGCGAAGGCGGCGGGGTAGAGCTCGTTCGGGGCGTCGTTCACGAGGTCGCGGGTGCCGTGCACGGCGGCGGCCAGCACCTCGCCGCGCGCGACGGCGGCCTTGGCGCGCGCCGAGCGGGCGAACGAGGTGACCACCTGGATGCTGCCCACGGCGGCCTTCGTGTCCTTGCCCGTGCGGTAGCGGGTGTACGAGTACGCGCCCAGCAGGGCGCCCTCGACGACGGCGGCGAGCTCGTCCTCGTCGACCGCCGGCAACGCGACCGCGACCGTGTCGGTCCCCGCGAGCTCGCGGGTCGCGGCGCCGGCGGCCGAGCGCAGCACCTCGCGCGAGAACGTGCCGTCGGGGGCGCGCTCGCCGAGCCCCGCGAGCACCACCACGTCGGCGGCGACGCCGTCGCCCGCGGGGAGGCGGCGCACCTCGTCCGGGGAGCCGGTGACGCCGAGCCGGGGCGCGAGGGTCTCGATCTGGCGCACGAGCGCGTCGGGCAGCTGGTCCGCGACGACGGCGACGCCGTCGGACGTGGAGCAGGTCCCGACGACGAGCGCGTCGACCTTGAGAGCGGTGGGATTCTTGGCGGTGAGGGTGAGGTCTGCCACCCGCCGATGCTATCCCCGTCCCCGGGGCACCAGCCTGCCGCGTGGTCCAGCTCGCACGGCCGGTAGTCTGCGGGCGTGGTCCTTCCCCTCCTGATCGTCGTCCTGCTGGCGTGCGCCGTGCTCGCCGGCTGGGCGCTGTGGTTCGTCGTCCAGGACAGGGCGGTGGTGCTGCGCCAGCTCTTCGGCGCCGCCGTCGTGGAGGCACTGGTCGTGGTCCAGGCAGTGGTGGCCGGCGTCCTCATGGCCACGCAGGACCACCCCGTTGACGGCCCGCTGTTCTGGGGTTATGTCGCCACCGCGCTGGTGGTGCTGCCCGTCGCGGCGATCTGGGCGTTCGCGGAGCGCACCAAGTGGTCCTCCGTCGTGCTGGCCGTCGCGGCCCTCACCGTCGGCTTCCTCGTCTGGCGGCTCTGGCAGATCTGGGGCGCGGCATGAGCGGCACGGCTCCGGGCACGGTCCCGGGCGGTCCGACGCCGGACCGCACGGGTCGGCGCACCGGCTCCGGCTTCGGGCGGCTGCTCGTCACGGTCTACGGGATCCTGGCGTTCGCCGCGATCGGCCGCTCCTCGTACGAGCTGGCCACCAAGTTCACCGAGGCGCCGGTCGCGTACTCGCTGTCGACGTTGTCCGCCGTGGTGTACGTGCTCGCGACGGTGGCGCTCGCGAAGGGCGGGCCGCGGTGGCGCGTCGTCGCGTGGGTCACCGTGGGCTTCGAGGCCGTCGGCGTGCTCGCGGTCGGCGCCGCGTCCGTGACCTCGCCCGACGTGTTCGGCGAGACGACCGTCTGGTCCGGCTTCGGGCAGGGCTACGGTTACGTGCCGCTCGTGCTGCCCTTCGTGGGGCTGTGGTGGCTGTGGCGCACCCGCCCGCGCGGGACGCGCGACGCCGCACCGACGACGCCTGAACCGACCGAGCCGACAGGGCCCCTCGGGCCCGCAGCCCCCGACCCGGAGGTCCGATGAGCCCCTACACCCTGCTGTTCAACGGCGTCTTCCGCCGGATGGACCCCGAGCGGGCGCACGAGCTCGCCTTCGGCGCGATCTCGTGCGCCGGGCGCGTCCCGGTGCTGCGCGACGTGGTCCAGGGCGCCCTCGCGCCGTACCTGGGGCGAGGCACCGGCGGGCCGGGCAGCATCGAGGTGCTGGGCCGCACCGTGCCGGCGCCGTTCGGCCTGGCCGGCGGCTTCGACAAGAACGCGAGGGCGATCCGCGGCCTGACGATGCTCGGCTTCGGGTTCGTGGAGATCGGCACCGTGACGCCGCGCCCCCAGCCGGGCAACGAGCGGCCGCGCATGTGGCGCGAGCTCGACGTGCGGGGGATCCGCAACCGGATGGGCTTCAACAACGACGGCGCCCCGGCCGCCGCGGCCCGGCTCCGGGAGCTGCGGGCCACCCCGGCGGGCCGCGCCGTCGTCGTCGGCGCCAACATCGGCAAGAACAAGACGACGCCCGCCGAGCAGGCCGCGGACGACTACGCGGCCTGCGCGCGCGAGCTCGCGCCGTGGGCCGACTACCTCGTGGTCAACGTGTCGTCGCCGAACACCCCCGGGCTGCGCGACCTGCAGACCACGGCCGAGCTGCGCCCGATCCTCACCGCGGCGCGCGCCGCCGCCGACGAGGCGACCGCGGCCGCCGGCACGCGGCGGGTGCCGCTCCTGGTGAAGATCGCCCCCGACCTCGCGGACGCCGACGTCGACGCCGTGGCGGACCTCGTCACCGAGCTCGGCCTGGACGGGGTCGTCGCCGTGAACACCACCATCGGCCACGACCGCGGCCCCGGCGGGCTGTCCGGGCCGCCGCTGCTGGAGCGCGGCCTGCAGGTCGTGGGCCGGCTGCGCGAGCGGCTCGGGCCCGACCCGGCGATCATCGGCGTCGGCGGGATCGCGGGCCCGGACGACGTGCGCGCCTACCTGCGCGCGGGCGCCGACCTCACGCAGGGCTACACGTCGTTCATCTACTCCGGCCCGTTCTGGCCCTCGCGCGTCAACCGCGCCCTGACCCGCACGCGCGGCTCCGTCGCGGCCGGGAGCATCACGAGGAGCGACGCGTGATCCGCGCTCGCTGGGAGTGGGCGCTCGACGACGTCGAGGGCCGCGAGCTGACCGTCCCCAGCCCCGTCTTCACGACGCAGTACGACGCCGAGCAGTGGCTCGGCGAGCACTGGCGCGAGCTGTCCGCCGGCGGTGCGGTGCTGGCCCGCCTGCTGAACGACGGGACGCAGGCGACCCCGGGCGTACGGCTGCCCGCGGCCTGACGGCGGGTGGGCCCGGCTCGCCGTCGTCGTCCGCGAGCGGCGTGCCGGAGGTCACCTGCCCGACGTCACCTGCCCCGACGTCACCTGCCCGAGGTCACCTGCCCGAGGTCACCTGCCCGAGGTCACCTGGGCCCAGGCGCGCGCCAGCCGGGGCACGGCCGCCTCGAGGTCACCGGGCTCCCGGGTAAAGGTGAGCCGCAGCCGGTCGCGGGACGACCGGTCGGGGGTGAACGCCGGGCCGGGGGTCACCTGCACCCCGTGGGTCAGGGCCGCCGCGGCGAGCGCCTGGGCGAGCGGCTGCCCGAGGTCCACCCAGAGGCACAGGCCCCCGGCGGGCACGGGCACGTGCCATCCGGGGAGGGCGTCGCGGACCAGGCCGACGAGCAGGTCGCGACGGGCCCGCAGCTCGGCGACCCGGCCGGGCAGGACGTCGTCGACCCGCCGCAGGAGCTCGACGACGGCGAGCTGCTCGAGCACCGGTGTCGCGATGTCGGCGGACTGGCGCACCCGCGCGAGCCGGCGCACCACCTGCGGGTCGGCGCGCACCCAGCCGACGCGCACCCCTCCCCAGAACGACTTCGACGCCGAGCCGATGGTGACCACGTGCGGCGAGCGGCCGTCGCCCGCGAACGGCGCGGACACCGCGGCACCCGGGTCGAGCGCCAGGTCGGTGAGGGTCTCGTCGCCCACCACCATGACGCCCGTCCGGTCCGCCAGGTCGCGTGCCCCGGCGCGCGCGTCGGCCGACATCGTCGCGCCGGTGGGGTTGTGGAAGTCGGGCACGAGGTAGACGAGGCGCGGGCGCGTCCGCCGGACGGCGGACGCGAGGGTCTCGACGTCGCCCACCGGCACGCCGACCACCCGCCCGCCGAGCCGTCGCGCCGGCTCCAGCGCGTGGAAGTACGTGGGGGACTCGACGACGGCGGTCTCGCCCAGGCCGACGTACGCGTGCGTGAGCACGGAGATCGCCTGCTGCGCGCCGGTCGTGACGAGGATCTGGTCGGGCGTGGTCGGCACGCCGCGCGCGGTGTACCGGTCGGCGATCGCGACACGCAGCGGTTCGATCCCGAGGTGCGCGTAGCCGCCGGTGCCGAGGTAGCCGGGCAGCACCTCGAGCGCGGCGGTGTAGGCGTCGTGCAGCGCCGGCGTGGCCGAGGGAGTCGCCTGGGCGAGGTCGAGCACGGGCTCGGAGGCGGCGCCGGGGGAGCCCGCGGGTGCGTCCCCCGCGGCGGCCGGCAGGCGACCGCGCACGGCACCGGTGCCCCGGGGCAGCGTCGTCACCGTGCCGGAGCCCACGCGGCTGGCGAGGAAGCCGAGCTCGCGCAGGCGCGCGTACGCACCGGACGTCGTCGTGCGCGAGACCCGCAGGGCCGCGGCGAGCTCCCGCTCGCTCGGCACCCGGGTGAGCGGCGGCAGGCTCCCGGCGAGCACCGCGGCGCGCAGCGCGTCCGCCAGCGCCAGGTACGCGGGCCCCCCGGCCCGCCAGTCCCCCAGCAGCCGCGCCGTGGCGGCGGGGGAGACCTGCCTGACGGCGGACGGTGCGGGCGCGGACGGGCGGGAGGCGGCGACGGTCACCGGGCCACTGTCACCCCAATGGCTATGGATGGCAAGGCCATTGTGCGCGAGGGTGTGGGCATGAGCATGCCGACCGTGCCCGCCCGCCGTCGTCCGTCCGGAAGCCGCCCGCCCGAGCGGCCCGGGCAGTGGGGGCCGCTGCGACGCGGGACCCAGCTCGTGCTCGGCCTGCTCGGCTACACGTGGTCGATGGCGATGCTGCTGCACGCCGGTCAGGGCGGGGCGCCCTGGGACGTGCTCCATCAGGGCGTGGTGCGCAGCACCGGGCTGGGCTTCGGCTGGGTCGTCGCGGCGACGTCGGCGCTGGTGCTGCTCGCATGGATCCCGCTGCGGCAGCGGCCGGGCCTCGGCACCGTGGCGAACGTCGCGGTCATCAGCCTGGCGATCGGACCGTGCCTCGCGGCGGTGGCCCGGCTCGTGCCCGACCCCGGCCCGGCGGCCGCGATCGCCCTCGCCGTCGGCGGCGTCGTCCTGAACGGCGTCTCCACCGCGGCCTACATCGGCGTGCGGCTCGGCCCGGGCCCGCGCGACGGCCTCATGACCGGTCTCGTGGAGCGCACCGGCTGGTCCGTGCGCCTGGTGCGCACCGGGATCGAGGTGGGCGTGGTGCTCGTCGGCGTGCTCCTGGGCGGCACCTTCGGCTGGGCGACGATCGCCTACGCGTTCGGCGTGGGCCCCGTGGTGCAGGCCACCGTGCGCTGGCGCTGGCTGGTGCCGACCGGGCTCACCGGCCGCTGACCGCCTCCTGATCGGCCGTCGTGAGGTCTTGGCGGTAGAAGGTCGCCGACGCGGCGCAGCCCAGGGCCTCGCCGAGCCCGCGGCGCCGGTGTGCCGGGCCGACCATGACGTCACGGTAGCGGCGGAGCACCCGCTGTCACGAGCGACGGAGCACCCGCTGTCACGACCCGGCCGGGGGGCGACAGCGGGCGCTCAATCGAGTCAGGCCACGCGTCCGGCCGGGGCGTTCTCCGCGGTCTTGCCCGGGTCCCGCTCGACGACGTCGCCGAGGACGTCGTCGATCTGCGCCATGAGCTCGGCCGGGATGGTCACGCCCGAGGCCTTGACGTTCTCCGCGACCTGCTCGGGCCGCGACGCGCCGACCAGGGCCGCGGCCACGTTGTCGTTCTGCAGCACCCAGGCGACGGACAGCTGGGCCATCGACAGGTCGAGCTCGTCGGCCACGGGGCGCAGCTTCTGCACCCGCTCGAGCACGTCGTCGCGCATGAACCGCTCGATCATCCGCGCCCCGCCCTTGTCGTCCGTCGCGCGCGAGCCGGCGGGCAGGGGCTGCCCCGGCACGTACTTCCCCGAGAGCACGCCCTGCGCCATCGGCGACCAGACGATCTGCGACAGGCCGCACTCCTGCGACGCGGGCACCACCTCGTCCTCGATGACGCGCCACAGCATCGAGTACTGCGGCTGGGAGGAGATGAGCTGGAAGCCGAGGTCCTTCGCCAGCGCGGCACCGGCGCGGATCTGGTCGGCGGTCCACTCGGAGACGCCGATGTACAACGCCTTGCCCTGGCGGACGATGTCGGCGAACGCCTGCATCGTCTCCTCCAGCGGCGTCTCGGTGTCGTACCGGTGCGCCTGGTAGAGATCGACGTAGTCGGTGCCGAGGCGCTTCAGGGAGCCGTTGATCGACTCCATGACGTGCTTGCGCGACAGGCCGGTGTCGTTGGGGCCGCCGGGGCCGGTCGGCCAGTAGACCTTGGTGAAGATCTCGAGCGACTCACGCCGCTCGCCCGCGAGGGCGTCGCCGAGCACCTGCTCGGCCTTCGTGTTCGCGTACACGTCCGCGGTGTCGAACGTCGTGATGCCCGCGTCGAGGGCGGCATGGACGCACTGCGTCGCGACGTCGTTCTCCACCTGGGAGCCGTGGGTGAGCCAGTTGCCGTAGGTGATCTCGGAAATCTTCAGGCCGCTGTGGCCGAGGTAGCGATAGTGCATTCCCTGAGACTAGACGCGGCTCGCCGCGGCCGAACACGCACTGCCGCCGCTGACCTACGGTACGGTCGCGCACGTCAAGCCATCGCGAACGGGAGTGTCCATGTCGAAGCGGAGCCCCGAGCAGGTCTTCACGCCGAAGACCATCGTGTCACGCGAGATGTTCGAGCGGCGGAACGAAGAGGACCTCGACGGCAACCCCGGCCTTCAGGACATCCTCCGCGATGCACTTCGGGAGCAAGGCGGCCAGGTCGTCATCTTCGGCGACACGGGCGTCGGAAAGTCCTCGCTGATGCGGTACGCCGCGGAAGACGAGTTGATGAAGACGGTCGTCGTCGAGTGCATCTCGTCCAAGTCGTACGTCGATCTTCTTGAGGACGCGCTGCGGAAGCTGGTCGAGGTCAAGGAGATCAGGCGCACCTCGACCAGGTCCGCGAGTGCCCAGGCGGAAGCCGGTGCGACGCTGAAGATGCTCGTGACGATCAAGGGCACGCTTACCGGAAGTCGCGGGAAGTCGAGCGAATATGAGGTTGTCGAAAAGCCCCTAATCGACGCACTGGTCGCCGCGATGCAGGCGTCGGACGTCCGAATCCTGGTGCTCGACAACTTCCAGAACGTCAAGGATGACGAGACCCGCCTCCTCGTCGCCCAAACGATGGAGTTGCTCTCCGACCGAGCAAGCGCCACGGGAGACATCAAGTGTGTCGTCATCGGTATCGCCGACGACGCGCCCTCCCTGATCGCTGGTTCAGGCTCGTTCCGTCGTCGCATCACGGAAGTCGGGGTCCCCAGGATGCCGGACGAGGAGATCCGCGAGATTCTCACGCGAGGATTCCGGCTGCTAGGCGTCCGGGCAGACTCCAGCGTGCTCAACGACCTCGTGTTCTACAGCGATGGCTTCCCCTTCTTCGCACACCTGCTAGGGCTCCAACTGAGCCGATGGGCTCGCACGCAGCCCGACGCGGTGCTGGTTGACGCCGACATCGACCGAGGTCTTAAGCGTGCGATCAAGGCTGTCGATCGCTCGTACGCGGAGAAGGTGGACCGCGCGGTAGAGCGAGGTGGAGACATCCAGCCGCGCAAGACCATCCTGCGGATTCTGGCAAACTCTGATCGGCGAACTTGGAAGAGTGCTGACGTAATTGCCGCCTGGGAGGGCGAGATCGGTCCGCGCGAGGCATACCAGTTCCTTCATGTGGCACTCGCGGCGCTGATGGATGAGAAGCACGGTGCCGTGCTCAAGCGAACGGGATCTAGGAACAGGTATACGTACCAGTTCGCCGATCCCCACATGCGGCCATACCTTCGGCTCACTGACTTTGGCGAGAAGATCGAGGGTTCGCGTTCCGGTGGTGGGGAGTAGCCGGCGCCTCAAGTAGCGTCCGGAGCGGCCCGTGGCCTGCCCGTGAGCTTCAGTCGTGCGATCCGAGGGCTTCGACCATCTCGGCCGCCATCTGGAAGACCAGGACGAGCAGCTGGTGGGTGAACGTCGCGACCCGTGTCGCCTCTGCGAGCGAGGTTGCAGGGAGTTCGTGGTTAGCTTCGTTGCCGACGTCCCTGATTCGCTCGACCCACGGCATCATCGGCGGGGTGACTAGACCAACGTCCCTGAGGTGGTCGAGCACCTGGGCGAAGGTGGGCGCCCGTCCCTTGTCGGTCTTCTCATTCATGCCGTGTTCGACGGCAACATGAAAGAGAATCTTACGGCACATCATCACGGCGCCGGTGTTTGCTCCGCCTGCGAGGCTGACGCGTACTTCGTTCCACGCGTCCGCGACGTCGGAAGGCAGCCCGCGAACTCCGCCGACAGCATCAGCACCGGGCGACTGAACATCCCCGTTGATGACGATCCCCATCCGACAGGAGATGCACCGGAGCCACAAGATCGCATCCTCCGGGGGAAGGTTGTCAGCTTTGCGTGCCTTCGCGGCGGCCACGACGAGACACTGTGCACGACCGCAGTTCGGGCAGATGGCGTCGCGCCAGGCGCTGGAACTGCTCTGGTTCTGCGCCGTCGCGGAGACGACGATGAGGTCGTCGGTCAGATTGGCCATGTCGGGATGCTAGCGGTCATGGTGCGACTCCACGGCGCTGTTCACACCGCCGACGGTACACAGACCGGTAGGCCAAAGCCTCACACCTTCGTGAAGATCTCGAGCGACTCACGCCGCTCGCCCGCGAGGGCGTCGCCGAGCACCTGCTCGGCCTTCGTGTTCGCGTACACGTCCGCGGTGTCGAACGTCGTGATGCCCGCGTCGAGGGCGGCTCGCACGCACTGCGTGGCGACGTCGTTCTCGACCTGGGAGCCGTGGGTGAGCCAGTTGCCGTAGGTGATCTCGGAGATCTTCAGACCGCTGTTGCCGAGGTACCGGTAGTTGACCATGCGTCCACCCTAGGACGCCTGGTCAGAGGGCCGTCACTCGGGCCAGACGCCGTGCTTCTTCGACGACGGCTTGGGCAGGCGCGAGCGGCGGATCTGGAACGCGCGCATGACGGCGTACATCATGGTGCCGCGGGGGACCTCGCCGAACTTGGCCCGCAGGCGCTTCTTGAGCCCGCGCCACAGCAGGAACGCGTCGGCGATGGTGACCAGCACGACGGCGTACAGCAGCATCAGCACGATGCTCGCCATCGTGATGTTCTGCATGAAGATGAAGTTCAGGACGATGAAGCCGAACGCGACGGGCAGGAAGAACTCGCCGAGGTTCCACCGGGCGTCCACGAAGTCGCGCACGTAGCGCTTCAGCGGCCCCTTGTCGCGCGGCGGCAGGTGGCGCTCGTCGCCCGTCTGCATGGCCTTGTACTCGAGGTTGCGCTGCTCGCGCGCCTTCTCCCGCGCCGCCTTCGTCGCCGCCTTGCGGTCGTTCGGCACGAGCGGCCGCTTGTTGGCGGCCTCGGCCACGCTGCGCTTCGGCGTCGGGCGGCCCTTGCCGGAGGGCGCGCCCGCCTGCTCGATCTCGGCCGCCGTGTCGACGGGATCGGGGGAGTCGGGGGACGGCGGCGTCGCGCCGGACTTGTTGCGGGAGAACACGCTCCCAGGGTAGTCGAGCGCGCGGGTAGCGTGAGCCGCGTGACCGACACCGACCACGCCACCCCGCACGCCCTGCCGCACGACGACGCCACCACCCTGCGCGCGCACGTCGAGCGGCTGTTCCCCGCCCTCCAGGCCGACCTCGAGCGCCTGGTGCGGATCCCGAGCGTCTCGGCGGCCGCCTTCGACCAGGCCCACGTGGCCGCCAGCGCCGACGCCGTGGCCGCGCTGCTGCGCGACGCCGGCCTGCCGGACGTGCGCGTCCTGCGCTCGGCACGCCCGGACGGGACGCCGGGCGCGCCGGCCGTCGTCGCGCGGCGGCCCGCGCCCGAGGGCGCCCCCACCGTGCTGCTGTACGCCCACCACGACGTCCAGCCGCCCGGCGACGCCGCGGGCTGGGCGACGGACCCGTTCGAGCCCGTCCAGGTGGGCGAGCGGCTCTACGGCCGGGGCGCCGCGGACGACAAGGCGGGGCTGGTCGCGCACGTCGGCGCACTGCGGACTCTCGCGGCGCTGGCGGACGGGAACGGCGAGGACCTGCCAATCGGCATCACGGTCTTCGTCGAGGGCGAGGAGGAGTCCGGGTCGCCGAGCTTCCGGCAGTTCCTGGCGGACCACCGCGAGCTGCTCGCGGCGGACGTCATCGTCGTCGCGGACTCGACCAACTGGAAGGTCGGCGTGCCCGCCCTGACCACGTCGCTGCGCGGCCTGGTCGACGGCGTGGTGGAGGTCGAGGTGCTCGGCCACGCGGTGCACTCCGGCATGTTCGGTGGCCCGGTGCTGGACGCGAACACGGTGCTCGCCCGCCTGATCGCCACCCTGCACGACGATGCCGGCAACGTGGCGGTGGCCGGCCTCGTCAGCGGGCCCGAGCCGGAGGTCGACTACGACGAGGCGGACTTCCGCGCCGACTCGTCCGTCCTGGACGGCGTGGCGCTCGCGGGCGAGGGCACCATCGCCGGCCGGCTGTGGACCAAGCCGGCGCTGTCCGTCATCGGGATCGACGCCACGAGCGTCGCGCACGCCTCGAACACCATCGCGGCGCGCGCGGCCGCGAAGCTGTCGCTGCGGATCCCGCCGGGGCAGGAGCCGCAGGCGGCCGAGGACGCGCTGCGGGCGCACCTCGAGGCCCACGCGCCGTTCGGGGCTCGCGTCACGTGGCACCCGGGCGAGCAGGGGCGGTCGTTCCACGCCGCGGAGGACTCCGCGGCGATGCGCGCCGCCCGGTCGGCGTTCGCCGCCGCGTGGGGGACCGACCCGGTGGACATCGGCGTGGGCGGGTCCATCCCGTTCATCGCCGACCTGCTCGAGTTCTTCCCCGACGCGGCCGTGCTCGTGACCGGTGTGGAGGACCCGGACTCCCGGGCGCACGGCGCCGACGAGTCGGTCCACCTGGGCGAGCTGCGCAAGGTCGTGCTCGCCGAGGCGCTGCTGCTGCGCCAGGTCGCGGACCTCGACGGCTGAGGGCAGCGGCGCGATGACGCAGGACGACGCGACGACCCAGGGCTTCGAGGACGCCGTCGCCCGGGCGATCATGGTTCCGCTGCTGCCCTGCGGAGGCGACGAGGCCGACCTCGACGAGCTGGTCACCTTCTGGACCGCGCTCGGGCTCGAGGTCACCTACCGGCAGCGCCGGCCCAACCCGATCGTGGCCTTCGGCCGTGGCGGCCTCCAGCTGCAGTACTACGGGATGCCGGGCTGGGACCCGGAGCAGAGCCACTCGTCGTGCGTCGTGGCGGTGCCCGACACCGAGGCGGTCTACGAGGTGTTCGCGGCCGGCCTGCGCACGCTGTTCGGGCGGCTGCCGGTGTCGGGCGCGCCGCGGGTGACGAGGCCGCGGCGGCGGGCGAACAACGCGGGGCTCAGCGGGTTCAGCCTGGTGGACCCGGCC
Source organism: Isoptericola peretonis (assembly GCA_023241745.1). GTDB lineage: Bacteria > Actinomycetota > Actinomycetes > Actinomycetales > Cellulomonadaceae > Isoptericola > Isoptericola peretonis. The sequence continues at coordinate 332,390 of JALQCY010000002.1, forward strand.
GGCAACTGGGTGCGGGTCTCCCGGGCGCCCGAGGCACCGGTCGTCGAGGGGGAGGGCGGCACGACCACCTGGACCACGGGCGGCGGCGGCCCGCTGGCCCGGGCGACCGAGAACGCCGTCGTCGTCGGCGACTCGCACGGTGACGTCGCCCAGGCCCGCAAGACCCTGGGCGGCGCGGTGCGCCGGGCCCGCGCCGGTGCGTCCCCGCCGCCCGTCGCCGAGCTGGCGCCGGCCCTCGCCTACCTCGCCGAGCTCGCGGTGCGTGCCGGCGACCCCGGTTCCGCGAGGCGGCTGGTGGCCGAGCTCGAGGCGTTGGACGGGGGTGGGGCGGACGCCGAGGCGGTCGAGGAGGCGCTCCGTGGGGTCGGGGAGCTGCTCGACTGACTCCACGGCTCACAGTGCTCCGCCTGCGACGGCATGCCGACGAGCTCTAGGCCTCGGGTGACCGGTCCCCGGACGCGCGCGACCTGAGGACGTCGAGGGCGGGCATGACGTCGTGGTCGCGGCCCTCGCGCAGGGCCGTCTCCAGGAGCAGGCACGCGTCCGCGAGCCCAGGCTCGCCGAACGTCGCGGCCGAGCCGGCCACCGTGTGGCACAGGTGGGCGGCCTCCTCGCGTACTGCCGTGTCCCGCTCCCAGGGCGCGGACAGCAGCTCCGCGATCCGCTGGGCCCGCACGCGGTTACGCATGTGAGCGCGTCCGGCGAGAACCCGGAGCGCGTCGTCCCACCCGTCGGTCGACTCGTCGGGTGACCCCGTCACGCGTCCCACCCGAGCACCGCTGCGAGCTCGCCCGCGAGGCCGAGGGGGTCGAACGGCTTGGTGATCACGGCGACCGCACCCACCCCGTCCAGCCGCGAGATGTCCTTCGTCCCGACCTTGGCGGTGAGGAAGACGACGGGGACGTCACGGAGCTCGGGCAGCGCACGGAGCCGGCCGAGCACGGCGGGCCCGTCGTGCACCGGCATCATGACGTCGAGCAGGATCGCGTCCGGCCGCACCCGCCGCGCGACCTCGAGTCCTTCCGTGCCGTCGCCCGCCGTGTGCACCTCGTGCCCCCCGACCGCCGTCAGCGCGAGAGCAGCGACCTCCCGGATCGACGGATCGTCGTCGATGACCACCACGCGCCGGCCCCCCGTCGCCACGTACCGCGCCTCCCGTCCGTTCACCCGAGTTCGCACGACCGTACCTCCGGACGGCGGTGGCCGCCTTCTGTCGCCCGGGGCCTGCGATCCTGGGCGAAGTGGCCGAAGCTCTCCTACTCTCGGGGCCATGGCTGACGCGGGACGGGCGACGGCACGGGCGCACGCCGCGTTCGTGCGCTGGTGCTGGGGCGCCGCGGTGGCGGTGGTCGTCCTCGCGGTGCTGCTGGCGGGGCAGTCGTCGGGTGCGGAGCTCTCCCGGGCCGCGATCGCGGGGGCGGGCGTCGTCGCGGCGCTGAGCTGCGGGTGGAGGGCCGTCAGGTCGGTCGGTCGCCGTCGGCGTGCGTGGGGACTGCTGTCGCTCGGCGGCGTGGTCGGACTTCTCGGCAACGTGTACGCGGTGCTCGTCGGTGACCCGGAGACCGGGGACGCCGCGTACGTCGCGGCCCTGCTGCTGGGCGTCGTGGGGCTGGCGTTCTTCCCCACCGTGCGCCCGCGCGGCCACGAGCTGGTGCGCATGCTGCTCGACGGCGTCGTCGTCGGCGGCTCCGTGCTGTACATCGCCGTGTTCAGCGTCACGATGGCGGGAGAGGGGTTCGCCGCCGAGCCCTCGCTGGCCGCCTACGCGCTGCCGATCGTCGACTCCCTCCTCGCCACCCTCGCCGTGCTGGTGCTGACCCGCTCCCCGGCCGCGGAACGGGTGCCGCTCGGTCTCGTCGGCGTCGGGTTCGTCCTCTACGCCGTCGCGGACGTCGCGTTCGCCCTGCTCACCGCCCGGGGCGGGTTCAGCTTCGGCAGCCCGGTCGACGTGGGGTGGGTGGGCGGCTACCTCGCCATCGCCGTGGCCGCCCGTCACCCGGCCGCCTCCGGCAGCCCGGTGACGGTGCAGCGAGCCGACGGCTCGCCCGTGCTCGGCACGGTGGTCACCTTCGGCCTCTTCCTGGCTGCTGCGCTCGTGCGCGTCGGGCAGTCGAGCGGTGACTTCCCGGCGGTCGCGAACGTCCTGTGGGCCCTCGTCCTGGTCGCGGTCGCGGTGCGTCAGATCCTCGTCGTCATCGACAACGAGTCGCTGCGGCACGGGCTCGAACGGCGGGTCCAGGAGAGGACCGCGCAGCTCCGCGCTCTCGCGAGCGAGCGCGAACGGACGTTGGAGTCCGTCGCGGACGGCATCTACGGTGTCGACGCCGCGGGCCGTGTCACGTTCATCAACGATGCGGGGGCTCGCACGCTCGGTGCCACCGCAGCGGAGCTCGTGGGACGCGACGCGCACGAGAGCTTCCACGCGCCCGGGGGTGACGGGCGGGCTTTCCCCGCAGACGGCTGCTACATCGCCGAGGCCGTCCGGGACGGCGTCACCGCCACGGCGGAGCAGGACGTCTACCTCAGGTCCGACGGGAAGGAGGTGCCCGTCGAGGTCACCGCGAGCCCGCTGCGCTCCGCAGGCTCGGTGCGCGGCGCCGTGGTCGTGTTCCGCGACGTCTCGGAGCGCCGCGAGGTCGAGCGCATCAAGGACGAGTTCGTGTCCGTGGTGAGCCACGAGCTGCGCACCCCGCTCACCTCGATCCGCGGCGCGCTCGGACTGCTGGACAGCGGGGTCCTGGACCGGTCGTCCGAGCAGGCCGAACGGATGGTGCACATCGCCCTGACGAGCAGCGAGCGGCTCGGCCGTCTCGTGGACGACATCCTCGACGTCGAACGCATGGATGCGGGCACGACCGAGCTCGAGCTGGCGGAGCACCGGGTCGACGCCCTCGTCGACGCCGCCCTGGAACAGGTGTCGATCATGGCTGACGAGGCCGGGGTCGCCCTGAGGTCCGAGCCCAGCCGCGAGGTGCTCCGCGTGGACGGCGAGCGCATCGTGCAGACCCTGACCAACCTCGTCAGCAACGCCGTCAAGTTCTCCCCGCGGGGCGGTGTCGTCACCGTGGCCACCGGCCCCGTGGGAGACCTGGTCGAGCTGCGCGTCGACGACGAGGGACGAGGGATCCCGCCGGACAAGCTCGAGGCGGTGTTCCGCCGGTTCGAGCAGGTCGACGCGTCGGACGCGCGCGAGAGGGGTGGCACGGGCCTGGGTCTGGCCATCGCCCGCAGCATCGTCGAACGGCACGGTGGCAGGGTGTGGGCCGTGAGCGAGGGCGACGGTCGTGGGTCGAGCTTCCGGCTCACGTTGCCGCGCGTGCCCGCCACCCGGCGGGACGCGGCGGCACCCGAGACCCCCGACGCCGACCGTCGTCCGGCGCCGGCCGTGTTCCCGGACGCCGCGTCGAGCCGGGTCGTCGTGGTCGACGACGACCCGTACGTCGTGGACGTGCTGCGCGACGTCCTCGAGGCCCGGGGCTACGGCGTCGTCGGCGTGACCGAGGGGGGCGCAGCGCTCGAGGTCGTCGAGGAAGAACACCCTGCGGCGGTCGTGCTGGACCTGGCGATGCCCGGTACGAGCGGCGCCGAGGTGCTCCGCCGGCTGCGCCGGTCGGCCGCGACCGCCCAGGTCCCCGTCGTCATCGTGTCCGGCACGTTGCCGTCCTCCGCCCGGGAGACCGCCGCGCTCGCGGACGGCTGGCTCGTGAAGCCCGTCGACCCCGAGCGCCTCGCCGCGACGGTGCGGGACGTCATCCGGCTGCGGTCCACCCACGGGCGCGTCCTGGTGGTCGAGGACGACGCCGACCTGCGGACGGTCCTGTCGGCGGTCCTGGAGAACGCGGGCCTCGTCGTGAGCCAGGCCCGCGACCTGGCCGAGGCGCGCACGGCGATCGCCGAGGAGGAGGAGCCCGACCTGGTGATGCTGGACCTGCGCCTGCCCGACGGGACGGGCCACGATCTCGTCGCCGACCTGCGGCGCAGTGGACGGCTGCACCGGATCCCGCTCGTGGTGTACTCCGGCGCAGAGGTAGGTTCTCTCGAGCGCGAGGACCTCCGGCTGGGCCGTACCGTCTTCCTGACCAAGGGCCGTGCGACGCCCGACGCCGTGCTCCGGCCGGTCCTGGACCTCCTGGACGCCGCCTCCGGCCACGCTCGCCGGACCACCGACCCGCCGATCCCGAGGACGTCATGACGGAGCCCCTGATGATTCGCGTGAGTGCCGGCACGGGAACCGGCCGAACGACTCTTGCCGCGTTCGACGCGGCCCTCTGCAGCGCCGGGGTGGGGGACTTCAACCTCATCCGGCTCAGCTCGGTCGTCCCGCCGGGCAGCACCGTCGTGGAGGTGGACGGCCGCGACCAGCTTTCCGGAGAGCACGGGGACGGTCTCTACTGCGTGTACGCGTCGGCCCACGCCTCGCTCCCGGGCCACGAGGCCTGGGCCGGGGTGGCGTGGTCGCGCCGGGACGACGGCAGCGGTGCCGGCCTCTTCGTCGAGCACGAGGGGCCGTCGCACGAGCAGGTGGCGATCGACCTCCTGCACAGCCTCGAGGACCTGTCGGCCACCCGGGGCGGCGTCTACCGGCCCGACGGCGAGATGATCACGGGACTGGCCTGCGAGGCCCTCCCGGTCTGTGCCGTCGTCGTCGCGACCTTCAGGCGGGTCGGCTGGGAGGAGCTGGGCCGTGCGCGCTGACGTCACCTTCGAGACGGCCCTGACGGCCGACGTGGCCGAGGCGTTCTGGGGGCTCTACCTCGAGGCGTTCGAGCCGCTGCGCACGCGGGCGGCGGCACGGCACGTGCTCCACCGTGACGAGTTCGACGAGGAGATGGCCGACCCGCGGGTGCTCAAGCTCCTGGCTCATGACCCGCACGGACGTCCCGTCGGCCTGACGACCCTCGCGACGGACCTCGCGGCCGTGCCCTGGGTGAGCCCGGAGTTCTTCGCCGCGCGATATCCCGAGCACGCGGCGCGGGGTGCGGTCTGGTACGTCGGGTTCACCCTGGCCCACCCCGGGCGCCGGGCGACGCGCACGTTCATGGACATGATCGACGCGCTCGTCGCGCACCTCGCCGAGCACCGGGTCGTCTGCGCCTACGACGTCTCCCGCTTCAACGACGACTCGCTGCACTTCGCGGACAACCTGCGCCGCCGCCTCGAGCGCACGCAGGACGTCACCGTGGAGAGCGTGGACCGGCAGACCTACTACGCCACGACCTTCCACTGACCCGGCGCCGGCCGGGTCCGCGGTGGTCCGGCGGGGCGGCCGCGGCTCACACCAGTCCGGTGTCCCGGTGCGCGACGTCGAGCGCCCGCGCCCACGCCGCGACGTCGTCCGGGAGCTCGGGGCTCCGCGCGGGGGCGTCGCCCCCCATGAGCGCGACGACCTCGGGCGCCGGGATGCGGGCGTTGCCCGGGCCGAGGAAGCGGCCGGCGACGTAGCCGCGCGCGTAGAGCTGTCCGCGGCACGTGAAGACCTGCTCGATGTACACGACTCGCTCGTCCCAGCCGAGCACGCGGGTGGTGATCTCGACGCGGTCCCACAGCTGGAGCGAGCGCTTGTACGTCATGGTCGACGCGGCGACGACGGGGTACCACTTGCGGTCGCCGATCTTGGCGAAGCCGTCGAGGTCCGCGATGAAGTTCGACCGTGCCACGTCCATCATCTGCAGGTACGAGCCGTTGTTGACGTGCAGGTACAGGTCGAGGTCGCCCGGGTGCACCCGCAGCCGGGTCACGGACGGGTCGAGCAGGCCCTGGCCGGGGACCGGCTTGCGGGGCCGCAGCGACGCCCAGGTGAGATGGATCATTCGGGTCACCCGGGGAAGGTTATATCGGCGACGTGCGGTATCAGGTACCTGGCCGCCGCTGGGCGCGCCGACGGCCTGTCAGACCGGGGGAGCGGGGTCGTACTGGATCGTCCGACGGACGGCCCGGGCGGCCCCCGGCGACTCCAGGCGTGCCACGAGGTGCAGCGCCATGTCGATCCCGGCCGACACGCCCGCGGCGGTCACGACGTCGCCGTCGTCGACATAGCGGGCCTCGGTGTCCACGACCACGCTCGGGTCCAGCGCGGCCAGCTCGTCGTAGTGGTCGCGGTGGGTCGTCGCGGGACGGCCGGCCAGGAGCCCCGCCGCGGCGAGCACCAGCGCCCCGGTGCACACGCTCGCGAGCACCGGCGTCTGGGCGCGCACCTGCCGGAGCCACTCCAGGTGGACGGGGTCCGCGGCCAGGGCGCGCGTGCCCCAGCCTCCCGGGTGCACGAGCACGTGCAGCGGTCCGACGTCGTCGGCGGAGCGTGCCGGGACGAGCCGGAGCCCGTTGGCCAGGCGCACGCCCTCGCCGTCGCGCGAGAAGGTGCTCACGTGCGGCTTGAGGTCCGAGTGCTGCTCCCATGCGGCCAGCACCTCGAAGGGCCCGACGACGTCCAGCTCCTCCGCGTCGTCGAAGACCAGGATGCCGATGTGGAGCCCGCCGTCGGTGCTCATCGCCGCTCCGTCCTTGTGGCCGGTCAGATCCCCGGCAGCGCCAGCATCTGGTCGAGCGCGACGCGCGCCCAGTGGGCGTCGTCGGCGTCGACCACGATCCGGTTGACCACGCGCCCGTCGGCCAGGGACTCCATCGCCCACACGAGGTGCGGCAGGTCGATGCGGTTCATGGTCGAGCAGAAGCACACGGTCGAGTCGAGGTAGTGCACCTGCTTGTCCGGGTGCGCCTTGGCGAGGCGGCGCACCAGGTTGAGCTCGGTGCCGATGGCCCAGGCGCTGCCGGGCTCGGCCGCCTCGAGAGCCTTGATGATGTACTCGGTGGACCCCACCTCGTCGGCCGCGGCGATCACCTCGTGCTTGCACTCGGGGTGAGCCATCACCGTGACGCCGGGCACCCGGGCCCGGACGTCCTCGACGTTGCGGACGGAGAACCGTCCGTGCACCGAGCAGTGCCCGCGCCACAGGATCATGCGGGCGTCGCGCAGCTGCTGCTCGGTGAGGCCGCCCAGCGGCTTGCGCGGGTCGTAGACCACGCAGTCGTCCAGGCCGAGGCCCAGCTGCAGGACGGCGGTGTTGCGGCCGAGGTGCTGGTCGGGCAGGAAGAGGACCTTGCCGGTGCCGTCGACTCCGCCGACGCGCTCGAACGCCCAGCGCAGCGCGACCTGCGCGTTGGACGACGTGCAGACCGTGCCGTCGTGACGGCCCGTGAACGCCTTGATCGCGGCGGAGGAGTTCATGTAGGTGACCGGCACCGTGTCGTCGGCGATCCCGACGTCCTGCAGCACCGCCCAGGCCTCCTCGACCTGGCCGATCTCCGCCATGTCCGCCATCGAGCAGCCGGCGGCCAGGTCGGGCAGCACGACCTGCTGGGCGTCGGAGGTGAGGATGTCCGCGCTCTCGGCCATGAAGTGCACGCCGCAGAAGAGGACGAACTCCGCCTCGGGGCGGGCCGCGGCCTCGCGCGCGAGCTTGAAGGAGTCGCCCGTGACGTCGGCGAAGTCGATGACCTCGTCGCGCTGGTAGTGGTGCCCGAGCACGAAGGCGCGCTCGCCCAGCGCGGCCCGTGCGGCACGGGCGCGCTCGACCAGGTCCGGGTCGGACGGCGAGGGCAGCGCCCCGGTGCACTCGACGCCACGCTCGGAGGCGAGGTCGCGGCCCTGGCCGAGGAGCAGCAGCGCGGAGGGTGCGGGCTCGGCGAAGCCGGTCGGGGTGCCCGCGGTGTCGTTCAGCAGGGTGGTCACCCCGCCTATGTTTCCACAGCGACCGTGGACGTCATGTCGTCCGTCCGTCCGGCCCGGGCCGCTCGTCCGTCCGGCCCGGGCCGCGCGGGAGGGCCGCGGTCGCGGCACCGGCCCACGCCGCCGTGTGCCACGATCGCGGGATGCACGTGCTGATCTGCGTCGGCGAGGACGGCGCCGCCCTCGCTCCGGTGCTCGCGGAGGCGTGGCGCGAGGCCGCGCCACGGTGCGACGTCGAGACCGTCGTCCTGCCGGGACCGGCGCCCGCCACCGACGCCGCGTCCGCCGGTGTCCCGGGGCTCGCGTCGCCCGGCGTCTTCGTCCCGCTCGACGCGCTCGGCCTCTCGACCGTGGCGGGTGCGCAGGGGCGGGCGGAGAGCGCCCTCGCCGGGCCGGCGGGGCGGGCCGACCTCGTGGTGGTGCACGTGCCGGCGCTGGACGGCACGTCCCTGCGCGAGGGGCCGGTCCAGGCCGCCGTGGCCACGGCCGGGCCCCGCGCGGTGCCGGTCGTGGTGCTGGCGGGGCGCAGCGAGGTCTCGCGCCGCGAGTGGTCGGGCGCGGGGGTCAGCGGCGTCCACGAGACGGGGACGGACGTCCCGGCCTCGACGGCGCGCGTGGCCCGGACCTGGGCCCCGTCGTGGGCCTGACGGCGGTCCGTCCGAGGTGCCGTGGACGCGCCTGTGACCCGCGTCATCGCGTGACGCGGATTCGCGCGTAGGATCGGGAACAGCCGTACCGGCACGTCTGTTGGAGGAAGCATGACCGACACCACCGAGATCGCCACGCACGGCGTGGACCTGTCCGACGTCGCCGCCGACAAGGTCCGCAGCCTCCTCGAGCAGGAGGGCCGTGACGACCTGCGTCTGCGTGTGGCCGTCCAGCCCGGCGGCTGTTCCGGCCTGATCTACCAGCTCTACTTCGACGAGCGCCTCCTCGACGGGGACGCGCTGCGCGACTTCGACGGGGTCGAGGTCGTCGTGGACCGCATGAGCGTCCCGTACCTGGAGGGCGCCAAGATCGACTTCGCGGACACCATCGAGAAGCAGGGCTTCACGATCGACAACCCGAACGCCGGCAGCTCCTGCGCCTGCGGCGGCTCCTTCAGCTGAGTCGCTGGTCGTCCGTCGGCCCGGTCGCCTGATGGCGGCCGGGCCGTCGTCGTACCAGGGCGGTGGCCGTGCCCGCGGCGGTCGCGGCGTGCGTCAGCCGCCCGGGCCCAGCCGGACGGTCAGGGCCCAGGTCGGGCGATCGCCCTCCGCTTGTCCGGCCTCGCCCGGGGCCGCGGTCGGCGACGGGTCGGCGTGCCGTTCGTCGGCCATGGTGTGCCCGCGCATCCGTGCCCACGCCGGGACGTCGTGGCGCGCCGCCGGGTCGGTGCTGAGCACCGTGACCAGCGCTCCGGGCGCCAGGTCGCGGGCCGCGGCGGCGAGCCGGATCACGGGCAGGGGGCAGCGCAGGCCGCGCGCGTCCACGACGACGCCCCGCGACCCTGGCCGGTCGTCGGCGCCGGGCCCGCTCACAGCCCGCCCACCCCGAGCACGTCGCGTACGCGCTGCACCGCGCCAGGCAGCACCGCCAGGAAGCGGTCGACGTCCTGCTCGCTCGTCGACCGGTCCAGGGCGATCCGCACGTTCCCGTGGGTGAGCACTCCCATCGCGGCGAGCACGTGCGAGGGCTCGAGGGTGCTCGCCGTGCACGCCGAGCCGGACCCGACGGCGAAGCCCGCGCGGTCCAGCTCGGTCACCAGGGCCTCCCCGTCGACATAGAGGCAGGAGAAGGTCACGACGTGGGGGAGCCGGTCGACCGGGTCGCCGACCACCTCGACGTCGGGGATCCCCGCGACGGCGCCCCGGACGCGGTCGGTGAGGGCGCGGCGCCGCGCGTCTTGCGCCGCCCGGTCGGCGACGACGGCCTGCAGGGAGACCGCGGCGGCGAACGCGGCCGGCACGCTCACACCACCGGGCGCCCACGGGTCGGCGTCCTCGGGGCCGGGGGGAACGGTCCGCACCCGCTGGCGGACGGCGAGCACCCCCACCCCGGCGGGTCCGCCCCAGTCCGCGGGGTGCGCGGCGAGCAGGTCCCAGGTCTCGGGGAGGTCGTCGTGCCCCAGGCTCGCACCGGCGTCCACGAGCAGGGGCACCCCCGCCGCGCGGGCGGCGTCGTGCGCGGTGGCCAGGGGCTGCCGGGTCCCGACCTCGCCGTTGGCGTGCTGGAGCGCGGCGAGCGCGACCCCGGGGCTCGCCACCGCGGCGCGGAAGGCGTCGAGGTGGACCCGCCCGAGCAGGTCGACGCCCACGACGTGCCGCTCGCCACCGTGCACGACCGCGGCAGCAGACGCGGCGTGCAGGACGGCGGCTCGCTCGGTGGCGGCCACGACGACGTCGCCGCCCGTGCGGCGGCGCGCCTCGGCGGTGCCCAGCACCGCCGCGTGGAGGGCCGCGGCGTGGCTCGCGGTGAACCGCACCTCCTCGGTGCGGGCTCCCAGGACGCCCGCCACGGCCTCCCGCGCGCCGTCGAGCAGCCGGGCCGCCCGGCGGCCCTCGGTGTGCAGGCGGTGCGGGTCGGCCCAGCCCTCGTCGAGTGACTGCAGCAGCGCCTGCCGCGCCAGCGGGTGCAACGGCGCGCCGCCCCCGTTGTCGAGGTGCGCGCGGGAGCTCGCGGGCGAGTCTCCCGCGGCCGGGCCGGTGGTGTCCGTCACAGGTGCGCTCCGAGGTGGCGAGATGTGTCCGGGCGGCCGACGGGGGGCGCCCGGCCGGGCGCGCGAGCGGTGCCCGGGGCACGATCGTGCCATCTTCGCGGCGCCGGGGTGCTCCGCCGGGGCGAGGCGCGGGGTCCGGACGATCTGACACCGCCGCACAACGATCTGACACTCGCCAGGGGTCTGTGGGCAACCAGAAGTTGTGGACGTCCGGTGCGGAAAGAGTCACGTCCCGAGGGGGCTTTCGCGGCGTCGAACCTGCTCCGGGCGCGCTAGGCTGCATCTCATCGAGGACGAAGGTCCTGTCCGCGTGCCTGTTGCCCGTCAGGGGCCGTGGCGTTCGGTAGGACGTGACGTGAAAGGCCTCCCTTGCACTCGAAGAGCCCCACCCGCACCCGGCGGGCCATCCTGCGCGCGACGGCGATCGCCGGCGCCGTCGTGGTGTTGGCGTCCGGTTGTGCCAGCGACTCCGTCAAGCGCGGATACCTGCCCGGCTACAGCGACGGGGAGGTGACCAACCAGACCGAGCGACTGACGAACCTCTGGGTCGGCTCCTGGATCGCGGCGCTCATCGTCGGTGTGATCACGTGGGGCCTCATGCTGTGGTGCGTCGCGGCGTACCGCAAGCGCCGCGACGACCACCAGCTCCCGGTCCAGACGCGCTACCACATGCCGCTCGAGATCATGTACACGGCAGTGCCGATCATCATGGTCCTCGTCCTGTTCTTCTACACGGACCGCGACATGTCGGCCGTCCAGGACACCAGCGCCGAGCCGGACGTGGACATCCAGGTCATCGGCAAGCAGTGGAGCTGGGACTTCAACTACCTGAGCGACGGCGTCTACGACACGGGCCAGCACCTGCTCGACGTCGGCGGACAGACGGTCGACGACGAGCTCGACGGCACGCCGGGTACCTCGCAGGAGGTGCCGACGCTGTACCTGCCGGTCGACCAGACGGTGGAGTTCACGCTCGACTCGCGGGACGTCATCCACTCGTTCTGGATCCCCGCCTTCCTGTACAAGCAGGACATGATCCCCGGCCGGACGAACACCTTCCAGGTCACACCGACCCGTGAGGGCACGTACGCCGGCAAGTGCGCCGAGCTGTGCGGCGAGTTCCACTCCGGGATGCTCTTCAACGTCAAGGTCGTCTCCCAGGCGGAGTACGACGCACACATGGACGACCTGCGGGCCGCGGGCCAGACGGGCGAGCTCGGGCTCGACCTCAACCGCCAGCAGCACGACGCGAACTTCTCGCAGGACGAGACGCTCCCGGAGGTCGAGAACTGATGGCCGCCATCACCGAAAGCACCTACGGCGCCGAGGTCGTTCCCGGCCTCGCCCCGAAGCGACAGAACCTCGGTCGCACCGTGGTCAAGTGGATCACCTCCACCGACCACAAGACGATCGGGTACATGTACCTCATCACCTCGTTCGTGTGGTTCGCGATCGGTGGTGTCCTGGCCCTGCTGATCCGTGCCGAGCTCTTCATGCCCGGCATCCAGGTGGTGCAGAGCAAGGAGCAGTACAACCAGCTCTTCACGATGCACGGCACGATCATGCTGCTGTTGTTCGCGACGCCGCTCTTCGCCGGCTTCGCCAACGTGATCATGCCGTTGCAGATCGGTGCTCCGGACGTCGCGTTCCCGCGGCTCAACATGTTCGCGTACTGGCTGTTCCTCTTCGGCGGCCTCATCGCGGCTGCGGGCTTCTTCACTCCGCAGGGCGCGGCCTCCTTCGGCTGGTTCGCCTATGCACCCTTGTCGAACACGACGTTCAGTCCAGGGCTAGGCGGAGATCTCTGGGTGTTCGGCCTCGCGCTGGCGGGCTTCGGCACCATCCTCGGTGCCGTCAACTTCATCACCACGATCATCACGATGCGCGCCCCGGGCATGACCATGTTCCGGATGCCGATCTTCACGTGGAACACGCTCGTCACGAGCCTGCTCGTGCTGATGGCCTTCCCCCCGCTGGCCTCCGCGCTGTTCGCGCTGGGCGCCGACCGGCGACTGGGCGCGCAGGTGTTCAACCCCGACAACGGCGGGGCGATCCTGTGGCAGCACCTGTTCTGGTTCTTCGGCCACCCCGAGGTGTACATCATCGCGCTGCCGTTCTTCGGCATCGTGTCGGAGATCTTCCCGGTGTTCAGCCGCAAGCCGATCTTCGGCTACAAGACGCTGGTCTACGCGACCATCGCGATCGCCGCGCTCTCCGTGACCGTGTGGGCCCACCACATGTACGTCACCGGGGCCGTGCTGCTGCCCTTCTTCGCCTTCATGACGATGCTCATCGCCGTCCCGACCGGCGTGAAGTTCTTCAACTGGATCGGCACGATGTGGCGGGGGAAGCTCACCTTCGAGACACCCATGCTCTGGTCGATCGGCTTCCTCGTCACGTTCCTGTTCGGCGGTCTGACCGGCATCATCCTGTCGAGCCCCGCGCTGGACTTCCACCTGTCCGACTCGTACTTCGTGGTGGCGCACTTCCACTACGTGGTGTTCGGCACCGTCGTGTTCGCCATGTTCGCCGGCTTCTACTTCTGGTGGCCGAAGTTCACGGGGCGCATGCTCAACGAGCGGCTGGGCAAGATCCACTTCTGGCTCCTGTTCGTCGGATTCCACATGACGTTCCTCATCCAGCACTGGCTGGGGGTCGAGGGCATGCCGCGCCGGTACGCCGACTACATGCCCGAGGAGGGCTTCACCTGGGAGAACCAGGTCTCGACGATCGGGGCGTTCATCCTCGCGGCGTCGACGCTGCCCTTCCTGTGGAACGTGTACACGACCTGGCGCAACGCGCCGCGGGTCACCGTGGACGACCCGTGGGGCTTCGGTCGCTCGCTCGAGTGGGCCACCAGCTGCCCGCCGCCGCGACACAACTTCACCTCCCTGCCGCGCATCCGCTCCGAGTCGCCCGCCTTCGACCTCCACCACCCCGAGGTCGCGGCGATGGAGCAGGCGCCCGGTCACGGAGGCCTCGACGAGGTCTACGGCGACCCGGACCGCCAGGGGCACCGCCAGCTGGTCGAGGAGCGCCGTGACGGCGCCCAGTCGGACGCCGCGCGGTCGTCCACCACCGTGATCGACGACGAGCGTCCCGACGAGGAGGAGAACCGCAAGTGAAGATCGAGATCAAGCTCTTCCTGTTCCTCGCCCCGTTCTTCGTGGTGGTCGGGGTGGTCTACGGCCTCCTCTCGGACTTCAGCGAGCCCGTCGGATACCTCGGCCTCCCCCTGGTCGGCGCTCTGATGGCGATGGTCGGCGCGTACCTCGCGCTCACCGCACGTCGTATCGACGCCCGCCCGGAGGACGACGAGGAGGGTGAGATCGAGCAGGGTGCCGGCGACCAAGGCGTGTACTCGCCGTGGAGCTGGTGGCCGCTGGCCATCGCCGCCGCCGCGGCGGTCGCCTTCCTGGGTCTCGCCGTGGGCTGGTGGGTCGTGTACATCGGCTTCGCCCTCGGGGTGATCGGCCTCGTCGGCTGGGTGTTCGAGTTCAGCCGCGGACAGCACGCGCACTGACATCCGCGCCCGTCCTGAAGGGCCCCCGCTCATCACGAGCGGGGGCCCTTCGGCATTCGTGGGTGGACCGGAGATGGCCGGTGGACGGCACGAGGGGACCGTCCGCAACGATCGAGTACCGAATCGCTCCGTGCCTCCCGAGCGCCGGCCGCGTGTGCTGGGATGGTGTCTCTACCCCTCGATGTGAAGGAGCGCGCCGTGCGCGACGCCGTCAAGTACCCCGCGGCCCTGCTGTCCGCCTGCCTGCTGAGCCTGGCCCTGACCGCGTGCGGTGACGCCGAGGGAACCGGGGGCGAGGCAGCGCCGGCCGCGTCGGACTCCGGGGCGGAGGCGGTCGAGGCGGAGGCAGCGCCCGTGGACGACCTCGTGGAGCTCGCGGAGCGGATGCGGGCGGCTCAGGAGGGTGCCTCGACGTCGCACATCGAGATGACCTACCAGGGTGAGATGGCGGAGCTGGCAGGGCTCGACGAGAGCGTCACCACCGCTGACGTCGGGTACGGGACCTCGCTCGAGGACACCACGATGCGGATGTCCATGTCACTGATGGGGATGGATATCGAGCTGTTGCTCGTGGACGGGGCGATGTACGTCGGGGCCGGCGACGGCACCTACCAGAAGATGTCGATGGAGGACCTGGGCAAGGACGCGTCGACCGCCGGCCTGCTCGACTCCGTCGGCTCGATGGACGCGGCCTCCCAGGCCGAGGGCATGGCCGAGGCGGTCTCCTCGTTCGAGCACACCGGGACCGAGGACGTCGACGGCGTCACGACCGACGTCTACACCATGACGATCGACCCGGCGAAGATCGATGCCGAGGGCGCGGGCGCGCCCGCCGTCGCGGACCTGGGGGAGAGCCTCGGCGAGGTCGGCCTGGTGTACCGGATCGGGCCTGACGACCTGCCGCTCGAGATGGACATGACCATGACGGTGGACGGTGAGGAGCTGGTCACGCACTGGGAGTTCAGCGCCTGGGGCGAGGCCCTCGACATCGAGGCGCCGGCCGCGGAGGACATCGTCGCCCCGTAGTCGCCGGACACGCCGAAGGGGCCCGCACACGAGCGTGTGCGGGCCCCTTCGGCGCTGTACCGGGCCGCTGACGACACCGGGTCGCTGACGCTCAGGCGGGGAGGATCAGCCCGGCGGTCTGGGTGCGGGCGCGCTCGAGGCGGGCGGCGACGTCCTGCCAGTTCGCGATGTTCCACACGGCCTTGACGTAGTCGGCCTTGACGTTGAGGTAGTCGAGGTAGAAGGCGTGCTCCCACATGTCGAGCATGAACAGCGGGACGATGCCGACGGGCACGTTGGCCTGCTGGTCGAAGAGCTGGAAGATCGCGAGGCGCTGGCCGATGGAGTCCCAGCCGAGCACGGCCCACCCCGAGCCCTGGATGCCGGTGGCGACGGCGGTGAACTGGGCCTGGAACTTCTCGAACGAGCCGAAGGTGTCCTTGATGGCCTCGGCGAGCTCGCCCTCGGGCTGGCCGCCGCCCTCGGGGGACAGGTTGTGCCAGAACACGGTGTGGTTGGTGTGGCCGCCGAGGTTGAACGCGAGGTTCTTCTCGTGCAGGTTCACCGCGGCGAGGTCGCCGGACTCGCGGGCCTCGGCGAGCTTGTCCAGGGCCGTGTTCGCGCCCGTGACGTACGCGGCGTGGTGCTTGTCGTGGTGCAGCTCCATGATCTTGCCGCTGATGTGCGGCTCGAGGGCGCTGTAGTCGTAGGGCAGGTCAGGCAGCGTGTAGACAGCCATGCTGAGATACCTCCGGTTGCGTACCGCACGTCGGGGTCGGCGTGCGTGGGGGACGTCGTCGAGAGCTGGGGACCGGTCGGGCTCACCGGCCGGGAACGACGACGGCCCGCGCACCATCCCCCAGGGATCGGGGGAGAGGTGCGCGGGCCACCGTTCTAGCCTGCAGGAGACTCAGTGCTCCCGCTCGGCGGTTCCGGACCCCGAGACCAGCGCGGGGGCCTCGTGGGCCGGCTCGAGCTCGTCGTGCTCGCCGTGGGCGTGCGCCGCGGCGAGCTCGGCCGGCGTCACGGGCTCCACCCGGTCCTCGTAGAAGAACCGCGACAGCTTCTGCCAGCGCTTGTCCTTCTTGTAGCCCTTGCGCTTGACTCCGCGGGCGTCCGTCGCGGGCTCGACCTCCAGGGGCCGTCGCGCCTCGTAGTTGACGCGCAGCCAGCGCTCCTGCTCGTCGAGCGGGCGGTGGACCTCGATGTACTCGCCGTTCGCGAACCGGACGATGCGCCCGGTCTCGTGACCGTGCAGCACCAGCTCGCGGTCCTTGCGCTGCAGGCCGAGGCAGATGCGCTTGGTCACCCAGAACGCGAACACCGGCCCGACGAAGAACAGGATCCGGAAGACCCAGGTGATCGTGTTGATCGACAGCGCGAAGTGCGTGGCGATGAGGTCGTTCGACCCGGCCAGGGCCAGGATGACGAACGCCGTGAGGAAGGCGACGCCCAGCCCGGTGCGGGTGGGGACGTTGCGCGGCCGGTCGAGGACGTGGTGCTCGCGGTGGTCGCCCGTCACCTTGGCCTCGACGAACGGGTACACGAACAGGAACGTGAACAGCAGGCCC
This sequence comes from Isoptericola peretonis, assembly GCA_023241745.1. Classification (GTDB taxonomy): domain Bacteria; phylum Actinomycetota; class Actinomycetes; order Actinomycetales; family Cellulomonadaceae; genus Isoptericola; species Isoptericola peretonis. Next base: position 348,913 of record JALQCY010000002.1, read on the forward strand.
GGGATGACGACCGCCGGGATGAGGATGTTCAGCGAGAGCGTGAAGTCGCCCCACGTGACGATCTCGGCCTGGCCCGGCATGAGACGCAGCGATCCCTCGAGGAACAGCATGTACCAGTCGGGCTGGGCTCCCGCGGACACCGGTGAGGGGTCGTACGGGCCGTAGTTCCACACGTTGTTGATCGCCATCGTGCCGCCCATGAGGGCCAGCACGCCGAAGATGATGAAGAAGTTGCCGCCCATCTTCGTGGCGAACGCCGGGACGGCCGGGTAGCCGACGACGTTCTTGTCGGTGCGGCCGCCGCCCGGGTACTGCGTGTGCTTGTTGAGCACCATGAGGAACAGGTGCACGCCGATGAGCGCCAGGATCAGGGCCGGCACCAGCAGGATGTGCACCGTGAACAGGCGCGGGATGATGTGCTCGCCCGGGAACTCGCCGCCGAAGACGAAGTACGACAGGTACGACCCGATGATCGGGATCGACTTGATGACGCCGTCGGTGATGCGCAGGCCGTTGCCGGAGAGCACGTCGTCCGGGAGCGAGTAGCCGGAGAAGCCGGCCGCCAGGCTCAGGATCAGCAGCAGCGTGCCGACGAGCCAGTTGAGCTCGCGGGGCTTGCGGAACGCGCCCGTGAAGAAGACGCGCATCATGTGCACCACGATGCCGGCGACGAAGATCAGCGCCGACCAGTGGTGGATCTGCCGCATGAGCAGGCCGCCGCGCACCTCGAACGACATGTCGAGCGTCGACGAGAACGCCACGGACATCAGCTGACCGTCCATGATCGCCGGCGGCCCGTGGTGGGTCGTGAGCGCCATGGAGGGGTCGAAGAACATCGCCAGGAACACACCGGAGATGAGGAGCACGACGAACGAGAACAGCGCGATCTCGCCGAGCATGAACGACCAGTGGTCCGGGAAGACCTTGCGGACGAGCTGCTTGGTGAGCACGCCGATCTTGGTCCGCTGGTCGAGGTAGTCCGCGGTCTTGCCGATCGGGGTGCTCGGCTCCGCCGCGACGGGGGGAGTGGTCGTGGTGCTCACTTCAGGCGCTCCCAGTAGCTCGGGCCGATGGGCTCGTTGAAGTCGTCCTCAGCTACAAGATACCCCTCGTCGTCGACGGTGATGGGCAGCTGGGGCAGCGGGCGCTTGGCAGGACCGAAGACCACCTTGGCGCCGTCGGCGACGTCGAACGTCGACTGGTGGCACGGGCACAGGAGGTGGTGCGTCTGCTGCTCGTAGAGGGCGACCGGGCACCCGACGTGGGTGCAGATCTTGGAGTAGGCGACGATGCCGTCGTAGGAGGCGCCCTCGCGGTGGTCCCGCTTGTGGTCGCGCGGGTCCATGCGCACGAGGAGGACGACGGCCTTCGACTTCTCCGTGATCCACTCGTGCGACTCGCGCTCCTCGGCCGGCACGTCGGGGATGACGTGAGCGACGGAGCCGACCGTGAGGTCCGAGGCCTTGATGAGCCGGCCAGAGGGGTCGTACGCGAGGCGCGTGCCCTTCTTCCAGATCGTGTGCCGGAAGCTGCCGACGTTCCAGTCGCCGCCGACGCTCGAGACGAGCGGCACGGCGATGGTCAGCGGGAACAGTGCGAGGGCCGAGACGACCGCGCCCTTGAGCACGGGCCGGCGGGCGATGCCGGAGTCCTCGAGCCCGTCCTTGAACTGCTGCTGGACGGCCCCGCGGACCTCCTCGGAGCTGCTGCTCGAGTGCCGCTCCTCGGTGTATTCCTTGGCCGACATGAGCGTCTTGGCCCAGTGCACGGCCGCGAAGCCGATGCCGAACAGGGAGACGGCGATCGCGACGCCGAGCAGCACCGTCGACATGCGCACGCCGGGCGTGGTGCCGTCGGGGCGCACGGCGAAGTACGCGACCACCGAGCCGATGGTGCCGAGGCAGGAGATCGCGAACAGCAGCGCGATGATCCGCTCGTTGCGCTTGGCGGCCTTGGGATCGACGTCGGCCAGGCGCGGGTGGTGCTCCGGGACGCCGGGGTCCACGAAGCGGTCGGTCTGGGCGACCGTTCCGTCGCCGTCGTGCCGGGCCACGTCGCGCGACGGGCCCTGGGGGTTCTGGTTCTCGCTCACGAGGACTTCGCTCCGATCCACACCGCGCCGCCGATGATCAGGCCGATGCCGATGATCCAGGCCCACAGGCCCTCGCTGACCGGTCCGAGCGAACCAAGGGTGAGGCCACCGGCCGAACCCTGGTCCTGCTCGTCGAGGAACGCGATGATGTCGCGCTTCTCGTCAGGGGTGATGTTGGCGTCGTTGAACACCGGCATCGACTGCGGGCCGGTGAGCATCGCCTGGTACACGTTGCGGCCGGAGGTGTCCCACAGCGGCGGCGCGAACTTGCCCTCGGACAGCGCGCCACCGGCGCCGACGGCGTTGTGGCACATCGCGCAGTTGGTGCGGAACAGGGCCATGCCGTTCGCGGGGTCGCCCTTGCTGCCGTCCACCTGCTCGTCGGTGGGGATGGCCGGGCCGGCGCCGAGGGACGCGACGTACGCGGCCAGGGCGGCGGTCTGCTCCTCGTCCATCTGCCGAGGCTTCGCCTCGGCCTGGGGCCCGTTCATCTGCATGGGCATCCGACCGGTGGAGACCTGGAAGTCGACCGCGGCCGCGCCCACGCCGACGAGCGAGGGGGCCTCGGTGGTGCCCTCCGCGTTCGGTCCGTGGCAGGTGGCGCAGTTGGCCTGGAAGAGCTTCTTCCCGGTCTCGATGTCCGCGGTGCTGGCGGTGTCGGCCTGGGCCGGGCTCGGGGCCAGGGCGGCGTAGACGCCGCCCGTGACCAGCAGCGCCAGCAACAGCAGCACGACCGGCGCCAGCCGGTGGTGCCTGCGGGCGGCGAGTGCCTTCACGAAATGATCCTCGTCTCGCAGATCGAAGGTGCAGGGTCTGGGGCCGGCGGCGACGCCGGCCGGGGGGTTCAGCGCAGGAGGTAGATGACGGCGAACAGGGCGATCCACACCACGTCGACGAAGTGCCAGTAGTAGGACGTGACGATCGCGGTGGTGGCCTCGTGGTGGCCGAAGTTCCGGGCGGCGAACGAGCGGCCGAGGAGGAACAGGAAGGCGACGAGGCCGCCGAGCACGTGGAGGCCGTGGAAGCCCGTGGTCAGGTAGAAGACCGAGCCGTACGGGCTGGAGGAGATGGTCAGGCCCTCGTGCACCAGCTCGGTGTACTCGAAGATCTGGCCGCCGATGAAGAACGCGCCCATGAGGTAGGTGAGCGTCATCCACTCGTGCATGCCCCACTTGTTCACCTGCAGGAGGGAGCCGGAGCGCACCGGCTTGAACCGCTCGGCGGCCCACACGCCCATCTGGCAGGTCACCGACGACAGCACCAGCACCGTGGTGTTGATGGTCGAGAAGGTGATGTTGAGCTTGTCCGCCTCGGCGGCCCACTCCGCCTCGGGCATCACCGAACGGACGGTGAAGTACATCGCGAAGAGGCCGGCGAAGAACATGAGCTCGCTCGCGAGCCAGACGATCGTCCCGACCGACACGGGGTTCGGACGGTTGACGCTCACGTGCTGGTGGGCATGGGGGGCAGCAGCCGTTGCGGTCGACACGTCAGCCATTATGGCCGACATACGGCCGGTTCGAGCCACCCGGGCGGGCGCTGCGCCAAGTCGATGTGCACAGAATCTGCGGAAACTCGCCACTCTGCCGCTACGAAATGACGCATCGCTGCAGAGTGCCAGTAAAAGACCACGTTCGGCGGCTGCCCGAGGTGACGCGAGTGTGCCACGATGCCAGCAAACGCCGACGTCCGGCGGCCGCGCGGCCGGTACCGGGCGTCGTGACCGTGCCCGGTGCCGTGCACGTCCGCGAAGGGGAGCCTCAGTTGACGGATCGAACGACGGATCAGACGACGGAACGCCCGACCAGCCGGCTCACGCCGACCGGTTCGAGCGGCCCGGCGGCCAGGGGGCCCCGCGTCCTGCTGTACAGCGACGACCGGACGGTGCGCGCCCAGGTGCGTACGGCGGTCGGCCCACGGCTGCGCGCGCACGCACCGGAGATCGCGTGGGCGGAGGTCGCGACGGCCGCCGCGCTCGTCGCCGCGGCGGACCGCGGCGGGTGGGACCTGCTCGTGCTCGACGGCGAGGCGGACAAGGCCGGCGGCATGGGGCTGTGCCGCCAGCTCAAGAACGAGGTGTACAACTGCCCGCCCGTCGTGGTCCTCACCGGCAGGCCGGACGACGGGTGGCTAGCATCGTGGTCGCTCGCCGACGCCGTGGTGCCGAGGCCGCTCGACGCGATCGAGCTGCAGCGCACCGTGGCCGGCTTCCTGACCGCCGCCGCCTGACCCGCCGAGGGGCTCGTCCCTGACGGGGTGCCGGCACCGACACCGAAGGGACCACACCGTGGCCTCGACCGACCCGGCCTCCGCCCCCACCTGGCCCGGCATCCTCTCCGAGCTGGTCGCCGGGCGTGACCTGACCGCCGCCGAGACCGCGTGGGCCATGGACGAGGTCATGTCGGGGGAGGTCCCGCCGACGCGGCTCGCCGGCCTCCTGGTCGGGCTGCGCGCGAAGGGGGAGACCGCGGCGGAGCTCACGGGACTGGCGGACGCGATGCTCGCGCACGCCACGCGCATCGAGGTCCCCGGCCCGACGGTGGACATCGTCGGCACCGGTGGCGACCGGCACCACACGGTCAACGTGTCCACGATGGCGGCGGTCGTCATCGCCGGCGCCGGGCTGCGGGTGGTCAAGCACGGCAACCGCGCGGCGTCCTCGTCGTCAGGCTCCGCGGACGTGCTCGAGGCCCTCGGGATCCGCCTCGACCAGCCCCCCGCGCGCGTCGCGGCCCTGGCGGGCGAGGTGGGCATCACCTTCTGCTTCGCAGGCCTGTTCCACCCGTCGATGCGGCACGCCGGCGTGGTGCGCCGCGACCTCGGGATCGCGACCGCGTTCAACTTCCTCGGCCCGCTCACCAACCCGGCCCAGCCCCGGGCGACGGCGGTCGGGTGCGCCGACGCGCGCATGGCGCCGCTAATGGCCGGTGTGTTCGCGAACCGGGGTACCGACGCGCTGGTCTTCCGGGGCGACGACGGGCTCGACGAGCTCGCCGCCACCGGCGGGGCCACGGTCTGGGAGGTCCGCGGTGGCGTCGTCACCGAGCACCGTCTCGACGCGGCGGCGGACCTCGGCCTGCAGCGGATCGACGTGGCCGACCTGCGGGGCGGGGACGCGGCCCACAACGCGGGCGTGGCGCGCCGGGTGCTGGACGGGACGGACCGCGGGCCGGTCCGCGAGACCGTGCTGCTCAACGCCGCCGCGGGCATGGTCGCCGACGGGAGCCTGCCCGGCACGGGTCAGGGGTCGCTCGTCGAGCGGCTGGCCGCCGGGATGCGGCTCGTGGAGCGCAGGGTCGACGAGGGCGCCGCCGCCCGCGTGCTGGACGGCTGGGTCGCCGCGACGCAGGACTGACCCCCCGGGGACCGGCCAGGGCCCGTGCGCGGACCGGTCAGTCGTCGAGGCCGAGGGCGAACGCCTGCTCCAGGTCCACGTGGGAGTAGGTGCGGAACGCGATGAGGGTCTCGGTCCGCACCACGCCGGGCACCTTGCTGATGCCGTCGGCGATGACGTCGGCCAGCTCCTCGTGCTCGCGGACCCGGACCATCGCGACGAGGTCGGCCTTCCCGGTCACGGAGTAGACCTCGCTGACCCCCTTGAGGTCGGTGACCTGGACGGCGACCTCGGGGATCTGGTCGGCCTCGGTGTCGATGAGCACGATCGCGGTCAGCATGCCGTCATCGTAGCCACCGGTGCCGGGTCCGCGACGGGGTCGACCGGGTCGACGGCGTCGACGGGCTCTGCCGGCTCGCCCCAGAGCCCGGCGACGGTCGTGGAGACGGCACCGAGGTCGGCGTGCTCGGCGGCGGAGCGCACCGGGCAGGCCCACGGGTCGCTCACGTGCACCAGCCGGACGCCGGGCTCGTCGAGCCAGGCGAGCACGAGCGCGGCCTCCTCCGGGTGGCACGCCGGTGCCGGGGGCACGGGAGGCGAGACTGCCTCGGCCGTCGCCCGCAACGCGTCCACCACCGGAAGCGGGTCCTCGTCGGGGCCCGTGACCGCCGTGCCGGCGAGGCGCGCGTGCTTCACGGCGATCAGCTCCCAGCCGCCCGCCGTGGTGGGCCGTGCCGCCACGAGCTCCGCGCAGCGGGTCACGGGGTCGAGTCGCTGCGCGCGCGCCGCGCCCTGGACGAACGCCCGCAGCCGCTGGGTCACGCGACCGGCCTCCTCGAAGCGCTCCTGGGCCGCGAGCCTGCCCACGTGTGCGGCGAGGGCGTCCACCACGACGGACGCGTCGCCGGTGAGCGCCGTTCGCGCGGCGGCCGCGACGTGGTCGTACGCGGCGTCCGGCGCCTGGGTGGCTGTGCACGGAGCGGAGCAGCGGCCCATGCCGGCGAGCGCGCACGGGCTGCCCGCCACCCGGGCCACGCGGGGCAGTCGCGCCGTGCACTGCCGCAGCGGGAGCGCGTCGTGCAGGGCGTCGACCGCGGCCTGGGCCGCCTGGCGGGACGGGAACGGACCGATGTGCGGGGTGCCGGCGCGCACCTCCCGCACCACCGACAGCCGGGGGTACGCCTCGTCGGTGAGGCGCACCCAGGTCTGCCGCTCGGGGTGCTTGGAGCGCCGGTTGTACCGCGGGGCGTGCTCGGCGATGAGCCGCAGCTCACGGACCTGTGCCTCCAGCGGCGTCGCGCAGACGACCGGCGTGACGGCGTGCGCGATCCGCACCATCTCCGTGATGCGCCCGCGCTTCTCGGCGGCCGTGAAGTACGACCGCACGCGCTTGCGCAGGTTCGTCGAGGTCCCCACGTACAGGACCTCGTCGCCGGGGCCCCGGAAGAGGTAGACCCCCGGCGCCTCGGGCAGGCCGTCGGCGAGCGTGCGCTTGCGGCGCACGTCGGGCGGCACCGGGTCGGTCGCGGTCGCGAGGTCCTCGAGATGCGTGATCCCGAGCGGGGCCATCCGCTCCAGCAGGGCGTGCAGCACGTCGACCGTCGCGCGGGCGTCGGCCAGCGCGCGGTGGTCGGGGGTGACACGGGCCCGGAAGAGCGCGGCCAGCGTCGACAGCTTGTGGTTCGGCGCCTCGTCGCGCGTGACGACGCGTCGCGCGAGCGGGACCGTGTCGACGACCCGGAACCCGGGCCAGTCGTAGCCGAGCCGGTCGCACGCGGCCCGCAGGAAGCCGACGTCGAACGGCGCGTTGTGCGCCACCAGCACGGCGTCCCGGGCGAACTCGAGGAAGCTCGGCAGCACGAGCTCGAGCGGGGGAGCGGTGGCCACCATCGAGGTGGTGATGCCGGTGAGCCGGGCCACGAACGCCGGTACCGGGTGGCCGGGGTTGACGAGGGACTGCAGCTCGCCGAGCACGTCCCCGCCGCGCACCTTGACGGCGCCGATCTCCGTGATGCCGCCGTCGGCCGCGCGACCACCGGTGGTCTCGAGGTCCACCACCACGAAGGTGACGTCGCTCAGCGGGGTGCCGAGGTCCTCGAACGAGGGCTGGAGCATGGGCGGGCCCGACGGGCTCGTCGACGGTGGGGTGGCGCTCGGCATGCCCGGACCGTAGCGACGGCCACCGACACGCGACGAGCGTGCCGACGCGGGGCCCCGGGACGTCGGCCCGGGATCTGCGTCGGCACGCTCGCGGCGTCAGCAGGTCAGCTCGCGGACTTCTGCCGGGTGTCGACGTAGAGCTCGTCGATCTCCGCCGCGAAGTCCTTGACGAAGACGTGGCGGCGCACGCTCTGCTTCGGGGTGAGGTACCCGTTCTCGACGGTCAGGTCACCGGGCAGCACGGCGAACTTGCGGATCGACTCGGCCTTCGAGACGGCCTTGTTGGCCCGCGTGACGGCGGCGTCCAGCGCGGCCAGCACGTCGGGGTCGGTCGCCGCCTGGGCCGGCGTCGCCTCCGGCTTGCCGTGCATCTTGAGCCAGCCGGGCAGGCCCTCGGCGTCGAGCGTGATGAGCGCGCCGATGAACGGTCGGTTGTCGCCGACCACCACGCACTGGCTCACCAGCGCGTGGGCGCGGATGCGGTCCTCGAGCAGCGCGGGGGCGACGTTCTTGCCGCCCGCCGTCACGATGATCTCCTTCTTGCGCCCCGTGATGGTGAGGAACCCGTCGTCGTCCAGGACGCCGAGGTCGCCGCTGCGGAACCAGCCGTCCTCGAACGCCTCGGCCGTGGCCTCGGGGTTGTTGTGGTAGCCGCGGAAGACCTGGATGCCGCGGAGCAGCACCTCGCCGTCGGGCGCGATCTTCACGCCGCAGCCCGGCAGCTGGGGCCCGACCGAGCCGATCTTGATCGCGTCGGGTCGGTTCACGCTGGTCGGCGCGGTGGTCTCGGTGAGGCCGTAGCCCTCGAGGATCGTCACCCCGAGCCCGCGGAAGAAGTGCCCCAGGCGCCCGCCGAGAGGCCCGCCGCCGGAGACGGCGTAGTGGGCCTGGCCGCCGAGCACGGCGCGGAGCTTCGAGAACACCAGCGCGTCGGCGACCTTGTGCTGCAGCCGGAGCCACAGGGTCGGGCCCGACGGCGTGTCGAGCGCCCGGGAGTACTCGATGGCGGTCGCCGCCGCCCAGTGGAAGATCTTGATCTTGCCGCCGGCGGCCGCCTTCTGCTCCGCCGCGTTGTAGACCTTCTCGAACACGCGGGGCACCGCGAGGATGTAGGTGGGCCGGAAGGCCCCGAGGCCCTCCGTGACGGTCTTGAGGTCGGACCAGTGCCCGAGCACCGTGCCGCTCGCGATGGCGAGGATCTCGATGTAGCGGGCGAAGACGTGGGCGAGGGGCAGGAACAGCAGGGTGCGCCCGCCGTCCTTGAAGACCTCGGGCACCGCGGCCACCGCGTTCACCGCGAGCAGCACGAGGTTGCCGTGGGTGATCTCGGCGCCCTTGGGGGTCCCGGTGGTGCCGGACGTGTAGATGATGGTCGCGACGTCGGCCAGGTCGGCGATGCCCCGGCGGCGGGCGATCTCCTCGTCGGGGACGTCGGCGCCCGCGGCGGTGAGGTCGGCGATCGCGCCGTCGGCCATCGTCAGCACCTCGCGCAGCGCGGGGGCTCGGTCGGCCACCTCGGCCACGGTGGCCGCGTGCTCCGGGTCCTCGACGACGAGCACCGTGATGCCGGAGTCGGTGAGGATCCACTCCACCTGCTCGGCGGACGACGTCTCGTAGATCGGGACGGGCACCGCGCCCGCCGCCCAGGCGGCGAAGTCGAGCAGCGTCCACTCGTACCGGGTGCGGGACATGATCCCGACCGGCTCGCCCGGCTGTACGCCGCGGGCGACGAGCCCCTTCGCGACGGCGACCACCTCGGCGTCGAACTGCGCGGCCGTCACCGGCTGCCAGCCGTCGCCGGAAGGGCGCTCGGCGAGCGTGGCGCGCGGGTCGCTCGCCACACGGGTGGCGAGGAGGTCGTTGAGGTTCGACGTGGCAGGCAGCTCGACCGCCTGCGGGATGGTGATCTCGTCCATGCTGACTCCATCGTCCACTGAGTGCATCGGCCGGGGATTCGTCCCCGGGCCGTCACGATACCGGGTCTCACGCGTGGTCCGGGACACAGTTCGGTGACGGTCGAGCGTCGCACCCTTGCGCTCCTGATGGCTAGTCTGGTCCCTGCGCGCACCGCGCGCCCCCGCGTCCCGACGGCGACCGGGTGACGCGCCGTGCGGACGCGGCGTCCCGACACATGAACGTGAGGTTCCCGCATGCACGCCATCGGAGTCGACATCGGCGGCACGAAGATTGCCGTGGGTGTGGTGGACGAGGCGGGCACGATCCTCGCGAAGGTGCGCCGCGAGACCGTCGCCGACGACGTGGCGGGGATCGACCGGGCCATCGCCGACGCCTGCACGGAGCTGGCCAAGGAGTTCGAGGTCGGCGCGATCGGGCTGGCCGCCGCCGGGTTCGTCAGCCCCGACCGCCGCGCGGTGCAGTTCGCGCCGAACATCGCGTGGCGGGAGTACCCGCTGGCCGAGCGGATCGAGGGCCTGATCGACCTCGACGTCCCGGTGGTCGTGGAGAACGACGCGAACGCGGCGGGCTGGGCCGAGTTCCGGTTCGGCGCCGCCCGCGCGGCGACGGACATGCTCATGCTGACGGTCGGCACCGGGCTCGGCGGCGCGATCGTGGTGGACCGCGAGCTGGTCCGCGGCAAGTGGGGCGTGGCCGCCGAGGTCGGGCACATGCGCGTCGTGCCGGGCGGGCACTACTGCGGGTGCGGGCACGAGGGCTGCTGGGAGCAGTACGCCTCGGGCACGGCCCTGGTCCGCGACGCCAAGCAGGCCGCGATCGCCCAGCCCGCTCGTGCCGCACGGCTGCTCGAGCTGGCCGGCGGCGACGTCGCGAACCTCGAGGGGCCGCACGTCACCCGGGCCGCCCAGGAGGGCGACCCCCTGGCGGTCGAGCTGCTCGCCACGCTGGGCCGCTGGATCGGCGAGGGCTCGGCCTCCGTCGCCGCCCTGCTCGACCCCGAGCTGATCGTCATCGGCGGTGGTGTCGGCGCGGCCGGCGACCTCCTGCTGCTGCCCGTGCGCAAGGCGTACGAGGCGCAGCTCTCCGCCCTGGGGCACCGGCCCGTGGCGCAGATCGAGCTCGCCGAGCACGGCAACGAGGCGGGCATCATCGGCGCCGCCGACCTCGCACGCCGCTGACGTCGCCGACGCCCGGCGCTCGGGTCGGCCGGCCGGGTCAGACGACGGCGCCCGTGCCGTGGTCGTCCGGGTCGCGGTGGTGGGGCATGCGCCAGAGGAGCACGCCCAGGGCGGCGAGGAACAGCGCCCCCGCCACCGGGCCGGACCAGCCGGGCAGCCGGAGCGCGGGGACGGCCGCGCGCAGGACGACGCCCACCACGACCAGCACCGGGACGCCGACCACGAGCGTCCACGCGAGGGTGAGCAGCGGGTCGCGGGAGAGCACCGGTTCCGGGTCCGGCGGCGTAAAGTGAGACTCCGTTTCATCCAGGGCCTCGACCTCGGGCGTCACGGGCCAGTCGCGCGGCCCCGTCCCGACGGCGCGGGGAGCGCCCGCGTCGGGGCCGGTGCGGGCGTCGTCCGGGGCCTCCGTGGTGCCGGTCGCGTCGCCCGCCCCGACGCCCTCCGGGTCCTCCCGGGGCTCCGCGAGCGGCCCCAGCTGCGCGACGATGTCGGCCCACCGCGCCTCGACGGCGTCGTCGGGGAGGTCGTCGTCCGGCAGGTCCGGTTCGGCGTCCGGGTTCGGTACGGGCATGGGTTCACTCTATTGTCGTGGGCGATGCTTCGTGTCGGTGGCGACGCCCGCCGGCGCCACGGTCCGTCGCAGGCGGGCCGCTGACCGGGGTGCCGTGCGACACTGGGCGAGGAGGACCGTTGTTCTACTGGGTGATGAAGAACGTGCTGGTGGGGCCGTGGCTCCGGCTGGCGTTCCGCCCCTGGACCAAGGGCGTCGAGAACATCCCGTCCTCGGGGCCGGCGATCCTGGCGAGCAACCACCTCGCCGTCATCGACTCGTTCGTGCTGCCGCTCGTGCTCGACCGGCAGGTGCAGTTCCTCGGCAAGTCCGACTACTTCACCGGCGGGGGGATCCGCGGGCGGCTCGTGGCCGGGTTCATGCGCGGGGTCGGCACGATCCCCGTGGACCGGTCGGGGGGCAAGGCCAGCGAGGCGGCGCTGCGGACCGGCTTGCGGGTGCTGGACGAGGGCGACCTCTTCGGCATCTACCCCGAGGGCACGCGCAGCCCGGACGGTCGCCTGTACCGCGGCAAGACCGGCGTGGCGCGGCTCGCGCTCGAGTCGGGCGCCCCCGTGGTCCCGGTCGCGATGGTCGGCACGGACGTCGCCCAGCCGCTGGGCCGGTCCGTCCCCAAGCCGATGCCCATCGGCATGGTGTTCGGCGAGCCGCTCGACTTCAGCCGCTACCGGGGCATGGAGAACGACCGGTTCGTGCTGCGGTCGGTGACCGACGAGATCATGTACGCGATCCTTCGCCTGTCCGACCAGGAGTACGTCGACGTGTACGCCGCGACCATGAAGGCCCGCCTCGCGGCCGCCGCCCAGCACCCCGAGCCGCCGCAGGACCCGCCCGCCGGCGTCTGAGCCGGCCCTGGCGGCGGCCCGCGGGCCTCGGCCGGGGCCGCCGCCGGAGATCAGGCGACCGTCAGCGAGAGCCAGGCGTCCGGTGGCAGGTCCGGCCGCCCGGGGACCGGCCGGTGGTCGACGGCCCACGCGTCGCCCGCGACGTCGGTCGCGACACGCGGCCAGAACGCGGCGGCGGCCGCGTTGGCGTCCTGGTACGCGATCTCCCAGGCGCCCGGGACCTCCCCCAGCACGGCAGCCGCGACGTCCCGTCCCACGCCGCCGCGGCGTGCGGCGCGCACCACGAAGAACGCGGACAGCACGCGCACCGGCGCGTCGAGACCGCGGACCAGGGCGAACGCCACCGGGCTCCCGCCCTGCCCGTCCGCGGAGCCTGTCGTCGCGAGATGGGCGCGCCACCGCGCCGGGGCGCCGTCGCCCCGGAGGTCGTCGAGCGCGGCGAGGAGGCGGTCGTCGCGGAACCGGCCGTCGGCCCGGGGGAGCTCGCCGGACACGGTCGACATGTCGTGTCGGAAGAGGAGCCAGAGCCGCTCGAGGACGTCGCGGTCGGCCCCGGACGCGCGGCGGACACAGAGGTCCTGCAGGGCCGGGGCGGTGGGTTCCTGAGGTGTCGTCATACGCAAGAGCCTCCCGGCGCCGGGACGGCGGGGAGGCTCGACGACATCATCGCACGTGCCCGGGCCGGCGGGCACGCCCGGCCCGTCCGGTGGACGCCGGGGATGGCGGTCGCGTGCTGCTCTTAGGATGGAACCGCTGTTCGTCCCCCACCGAGAGGTAGCCCCTGTCATGTCGGTTCGTCGCGTGGCTCTCCTGACCGCCGGCGGCTTCGCGCCCTGCCTGTCCTCCGCCGTCGGCGGCCTCATCGAGCGGTACACGGAGCTCGACCCGTCGATCGAGATCATCGCCTACCAGTACGGCTACCACGGGCTCCTCACGGGGACGAAGATCGTGGTGGACTCCGAGGGTCGCAAGCAGGCGGGCATCCTGCACCGCTTCGGCGGCTCGCCCATCGGCAACTCGCGCGTCAAGCTCACCAACGCGGCCGACTGCGTCAAGCGCGGTCTGGTCAAGGAGGGCGAGAACCCGCTCGAGGTCGCGGCCGAGCGGCTCAAGGCCGACGGCGTCGACGTGCTGCACACGATCGGCGGCGACGACACCAACACCACCGCCGCGGACCTCGCCGCCTACCTGCACGACAACGGCTACGAGCTCACCGTGGTCGGGCTGCCCAAGACGATCGACAACGACGTGGTGCCGATCCGCCAGTCGCTCGGCGCCTGGACGGCGGCCGAGGAGGCGGCGGGCTTCGCGGCCAACGTCATCGGCGAGCACCGCTCGGGCCCGCGGATGCTCATCGTGCACGAGGTCATGGGCCGCCACTGCGGCTGGCTGACCGCCGCCGCCGCGAAGGAGTACCGCAAGTGGCTCGACGCCCAGGAGTGGGCGCCCGCCCTCGGCCTGACGCGCGAGCGCTGGGACGTGCACGCCGTCTTCCTGCCGGAGCTCGAGATCGACATCGACGCCGAGGCGGCCCGCCTGCGCGGCGTCATGGACGAGATCGGCAACGTCAACATCTTCCTGTCCGAGGGCGCGGGCATGAACGAGATCGTCGAGCAGCTCGAGGCCGCCGGCGAGGAGGTGCCCCGCGACCCGTTCGGGCACGTCAAGCTCGACACCATCAACCCGGGCCAGTGGTTCGCCAAGCAGTTCGCCGAGAAGCTGGGCGCCGAGAAGGTCATGGTGCAGAAGTCGGGCTACTACTCGCGCGCCGCCGCTGCGAACGCCGAGGACCTGCGCCTCATCAAGTCGATGACCGACCTCGCCGTCGAGTGCGCCCTGCGCGGCGAGGCCGGCGTCATCGGCCACGACGAGGAGGACGGCGACCGGCTCAAGGCGATCGCCTTCCCGCGCATCGCGGGCGGCAAGGCGTTCGACGTCTCGACGCCCTGGTTCGGCGAGATCCTCGAGGGCATCGGCCAGCCGCTGGTGCCCGCGAAGCCCGCCGCGCACTGACGCCGCGCGACCGAGGCAGACCGAGCAGCCAGAGGCAGGAGCAGCCCGCATGACCACCGCCGTCGACACCGTGGCGCCCGGGAGCGACCCCGAGGGCCTGGACCGGTTCCGGGCCCTCGAGGCGCGCCAGCAGCCCGTCTGGCCCGACGCCGAGACGCTCGCGGCGGTGGCGGGCCGGCTCTCGCAGGCCGCGCCGCTCGTGGTGCCGGCGGAGGCTCGTCTGCTCACGGAACGCCTCGCCGCCGCGGGCCGCGGCGAGGCGTTCCTGCTGCAGGGCGGGGACTGCGCGGAGACGTTCGCGGACGCGAACGCGACCCGCATCCGCAACAAGATCCGCACCATCCTGCAGATGGCCGTCGTCCTCACCCACGGGGCGAGCACGCCGGTCGTGAAGATGGGCCGGCTGGCGGGGCAGTACGCCAAGCCACGCTCGTCCGACGAGGAGACGCGCGACGGCGTGACGCTGCCCGCCTACCGGGGCGACATGGTCAACGGGCACGAGTTCACCCACTCCTCGCGCACCCCGGACCCGCGGCGGCTCGAGCAGGCCTACCGGATCTCCGCCGCGACGGCGAACGTGGTGCGTGCCTTCACGCAGGGCGGCCACGCCGACCTGCGCCGCGTGCACGAGTGGAACCGCGGGTTCATGCGGAACCCCGCGTACGCGCGGTACGAGCGCACCGCCTCGGAGATCGACCGCGCGATCCGGTTCATGGAGGCGTGCGGGGCCGACTTCGACGCCCTGCGCTCGGTGGAGTTCTACCTGAGCCACGAGGCGTTGATCCTCGACTACGAGCGTGCCCTCACCCGGGTCGACGCGGGGTCGGGGGAGGCGTACGCGACCTCCGCCCACTTCCTGTGGATCGGCGAGCGCACGCGGCAGCTCGACGGGGCGCACGTCGAGTTCCTCTCGCGCGTCGCCAACCCGATCGGCGTCAAGCTCGGCCCGACGACGTCGCCCGACGACGCGCTCGCGCTCGCGGCGCGGCTCAACCCCGGCAACGCGCCGGGGCGCCTGACGTTCGTCGCCCGCATGGGCGCCCGGAAGGTGCGCGACGTGCTGCCCGAGGTGGTCGAGAAGGTCACCGCCGCGGGCGTGGCCGTCACCTGGGTGACCGACCCGATGCATGGCAACACCATCACGTCGGACAGCGGCTACAAGACGCGCCGGTTCTCGGACGTCCTCGACGAGGTCACCGGGTTCTTCGAGGTGCACCGCGCGCTGGGCACCGTGCCGGGCGGCCTGCACATGGAGCTCACGGGGGACGACGTCACCGAGGTGCTCGGCGGCAGCGAGGAGATCGACGACGCCGGCCTGGCGCTGCGGTACGAGACCCTCGTGGACCCGCGGCTCAACCACCAGCAGTCGCTCGAGATGGCGTTCCGCGTGGCGGAGATGCTCACGAGCTGGTGACGCGCCCGCTCACCAGACCGTCAGCGTGACGGTACTGCCCTTCGGCGCCTCGCCCGTGGTGTCCTGGAAGCGGACGGTGTCCAGCAGGCCGCCCAGGTAGGCGTTCTCCTTCACCTCGAAGCCGGCCTTCTCGAGGGCCTTGCGGGCCGGTTCGCTGCGCTTGCCGACGACGTTCGGCACCTCGACCAGCGGCGGCCCCTGCGAGATCGTCAGCGTCACGGTGTCCGTGCGGTGCGCGGTGGCACCCTGCTCCGGGTCCTGGGCCAGCACGTGCCCCTTCGGGACGTCCTCGGAGTACTCCGGGTCGCCCACCTTCACGACGAGCCCGAGGCCCTCGAGGTCGGCGACCGCCGCGTCCTTCTCCTTGCCCACCTCCTGCGGCACCTGGACCGGCGCGGGGCCGTCGGAGACGGTCAGCGTCACGACCGTGTCGTGACGCTGGCGGGACCCCTCGGCCACCGAGACGTCGAGCACCTCGCCGCGCGGGGCCTCGTCGTCGTGCGCGTCGGTCGGCTCGCCGACGCTGAACCCGGCGTCCTTCAGCGCGGCGGTGGCGTCCTTGCGGTCGGCGCCGACGAGCTCGCGGGGGACCGTGAGCATCTGCACCCCTCGTGAGACCACGAGCTCGACGGAGCCGTCGGTGCGCACGCGGTCGCCGGGCGCGGGCACGGTGGTCACGACGGACCCCTCGGGGACGTCGTCGTGGAACGCCCGGCTGGTGGTCGTGTCGAGCCCCGACCGCTCGAGGGTCGTGCGCGCGTCGTCCGCGGGCACGCCGGCCACGCCCGTCGGCACCGACGTCCACGCGCCGGGCCCGTCGGCGAACCACCACCACGTGCCGAGCCCTCCGCCGGCGAGCACGAGCACGAGCGTCAAGGCCCAGGCGACAGCCCGCCGGCGCCGGGACGGCCGGCGGTAGACCTCGGTGGGCTGCTCGACGAGCAGATCGGTGGGCTGCGACGGCGCGCTGGGGGAGACCTCCTGGAAGAACGCGGTGGGGATCTCGTCGACCGCGTCCGTGCCCTCCGCGACGTCGGTGCCCTCGGCGCCCCCGGCGAGAGCGCCCGGGGCGGCGGGACCCGCCGCCTCCGCCGCACGGGGGCCGGCCGGCTCGGCGCGCCGGGAGAGCACCTCCGGGTCGAGCGAGGCGCGGAGCGTCTCGACGGCCTCCAGCGCCACGCCCGCGTCGGCGGGACGCAGCGCCGGGTCACGGGCGGTGAACGTGCCGACCAGCGCGTCGAGGCCCCCGGGCAGCCAGTCCACGCGGCCGGACGGCGCCGGAAGGTCCTCGTGCACGTGGTGGAAGGCGACCTGGATCGGTGTCTCGCCGGCGTAGGGGAGCGTCCCGGTGGCCAGCTCGTACGCGAGCACCCCGACGGCGTAGACGTCGGTGCGCGCGTCGCAGCTGCCGCTGGTGATCACCTCGGGTGCGAGGTAGGCGACCGTGCCCAGCACCGTGCCGGTGGTGGTCGTGGTCACCTCGGTGACCGCCCGGGCGAGCCCGAAGTCGGCCACCTTCACCGCGGCGTCCGGGGCGACGTCGCCCTCGCCGTCGCCCACGACCAGGACGTTCTCCGGCTTGACGTCCCGGTGCACCAGGCCCTTGCGGTGCGCGGCGGCGAGGGCGGCGAGCACCTGCGCGAGGACGTCCAGCGTGCGGCCCAGCGTGAGGGCGCCGGACGTGTGCAGCTCGCGCCGCAGGTTGGTGCCGGGCACGTACTCCATCGCGAGGTAGCTGGTGTCGCCGTCGACGCCCTGGTCGTAGACCGCCACCACGCCCGGGTGCGTGAGCCGGGCCGCCGCGCGGGCCTCCCGGCGGAAACGGGACACGAAGGCGGCGCCGTCGACGCCGTCCGCCAGGTGGGGGTGCATCACCTTGATCGCGACCTCGCGGTCCAGGCGGCGGTCCGTGGCGCGATAGACGGTGGCCATGCCCCCGCGCGCGACGCGCGCGACGATCTCGTACCGCCCGTCGACCAGGCGGCCGAGCAGCGGGTCGGTCGTCGCGATGGCCACGCGACGAGTGTAGGGGCGGCCGGATCGGCAGGCCCGTAGGCTGGCCCGGTGAGTGAGACGACCGCGCCGGACCCCGGCAGCCGCACCGACGACCGCACCGCCCTCGAGTCCCTGGTGGACGAGTGGCTCACCCTGCCCGACGTCGCGGAGGTGCTCGGGACCGAGGTGAGCAAGGTGCGCGGGCTGGTCTCCGAGCGGACGCTCGTCGGGATCAAGCGCGGCGAGCGGAACACCTTCCAGGTCCCCGCCGCCTTCCTCGTCACCGACGACGGCGCGCCGCACGTGCTGAGCACGCTGCGGGGCACGATCCTGCTGCTGTCGGACGCCGCCATGGACGACGCCGCGATCCTGCGCTGGCTGTTCGAGACCGAGCCGTCGATCGGCGGTGCTCCGATCCGGGAGCTGCGCGCCGGGCGTCGTGCCCAGGTGCGGCGGGTGGCCCAGGCCCTGCTCTGACGGACGAGGCTCTGACGGACGAGGCTCGGACGGACGAGGCTCCGAGGGGCGAGGCGCCGGCGGGCGGGCTCAGGCAGCCCGGTCCACGGCGGCGCGCGCGAGGTCCAGCAGGACGGTCCGGCCGGGCTCCTCGAGCCCGGCCGCGGCCAGCGCGTCGAGCGCCCCGTCCGCCAGGGCGTCGATGAGGGTCTCGACGCCGTCGAGGGCCCCCGAGCCGGCGATCACGCCGCGCAGCCGTTCGACGGTGGCGGCGTCCAGCTGCGGGTCGCCCAGCCGGGCGACGAGGAGGTCCCGGTCGGCCGGGCTCGCAGAGGCCATCGTGCGGGCCACCAGGACCGTGCGCTTGCCCTCGCGCAGGTCGTCGCCGGCGGGCTTGCCCGTCACGGACGGGTCGCCGAAGACGCCGAGCACGTCGTCGCGGAGCTGGAACGCCTCCCCGAGCGGCAGGCCGGCGGCGGAGACGGCCTCCACGCCGCCCGGCGCGGCCCCGGCGAGGAGCGCACCCAGGACGAGCGGGCGCTCCACCGAGTACCGCGCCGACTTGGCGCGCAGCACGGCTCGGGCACGCTCCTCGTCGGTCGCGGGGTCCTGCCCCCACGGCTCGGCCTGCACCAGCACGTCGAGGTACTGGCCGACGACGACCTCGGTCTGCATGGCGTCGAACAGGGCCCGCGCGGCCGTCGCCCGGTCGGCGGGCAGACCCGCGACGGCGCCGGCGATCTCCCGCTGGCAGGCCACCAGGCAGAGGTCGCCCAGCAGGATCGCGGCGGACACGCCGAACCGCGCCGCCGAGCCGGACCAGCCGGCGGCCGCGTGCCTGGCCTCGAAGGCGCGGTGCGCGGTGGGCTCCCCGCGGCGCGTGTCCGACGCGTCCATGACGTCGTCGTGCAGCAGGGCGGCGGCCTGGAACAGCTCGAGCGCCGCGCCCGCCCGCACGACGGCGTCCCGCTCGGGGCCCTCTGCGGCGCCGCCGTGCGCCCGGTACGACCAGTAGCAGAACGCCGCCCGGAGGCGCTTGCCGCCGCGCAGCAGGACGGCGGCCTGGTCGGTCAGCGCGGTGGCCCGTCCGCCGACGGCGCCGACCTCCCGCGCGAGCTCCGCGAGGTGCCGTTCGACCTGGGTGTCGACATCGTGACGGAGGTTCTCGAGGTCGACCAGGGTCGCTGCGGTGGGCATGCCGACAGCCTAAGCGGCTCGGCGACGCGGGCCGTCGAGCGGTCAGCCGGCGACGAGGGAGCCGCTCACCGACACGAGCCGGCGCTCGCCGTCGTCGAGGACGCCGAGGGTGACCGACTCCATCACCGGGCCGGCGCCCTTCTTCCCCTTCGGCGTGGCCTCGCGGCCGAAGGTGGTCTGGGCGGTCAGCCCGGAGACGGTCGACGTCCCGGACTCCTTGAAGCCTGCCTCGCGCAGCCGTTCGGCGAGCTGGTCGATGACCTCCTGGGTGCTGCGCGGGGTGCTCAGGTTGAGGGTCACGTCCGTCAGGGCGTCGTCGCGAGGGGTGGCCGAGCTGGCCAGCACCGTCGCGTCCTCCGGTGCGCCGAGCAGCTCGCGCGGGAAGCCGTCCGCGTAGGCGCCCACCGCCGTGCCGGGGTCGAAGGTGGGCAGCGGCGTACCGTCCGCGGGCTCACGGCCGGTCTGGCCGTCCTGGCCGCCGTCGCCACCGCGCACCCCGACGCCGGAGTCGTCGTGCCCCGTCGTGGTCGCGTCGCCGGGGGGAGCGTCGGTGCCGAGGACGCCGCAGCCGGTCAGCGCGAGCGTCGCGGCCAGGGTCGTGGCGAGCGACGCCGTCACCACGCCCCGGCCGCGCGCCCCGACCACGGCGGCGGTTCGGGGACCTCGACGGTCGCGGGGGAGCGTTCGCACGGCGCCCACCGTAGCGGCACGTCGGAGGGCGACGTGCCGCCGAGGGCCGGGTGCGCGCGACCATCTCGCGCGACGCCTTCCCGTGGCCGTTGCCGGGGAGCATGCCCCCAGCCGGGGTCCGTCCACAACCGGCCGCGGGACGCCCCCGACGACGCGCGGCGGGGGATGGAATCGCGTCATGGAAGCCACCTACGCCCACCACCCCGCCGGGGGACCGGGCTCCCCGTTCGACCCGCCGGTCCTGCTGCGCTCGTCGCGCGACCTGCTCGCCGCCGTCCCCTACCTGCTGGGCTTCCGCCCGCGCGACTGCTGCGTCGTCGTGTGCGTCACGGACGACGGGAGAGTGGGGCTGGTCGCCCGGACGTCGCTCGACGAGCTCGCGGGCGACGGGCTCGACGCCCGCACCGTCGCCCGAGCAGCGGGCCGGGTCGCGACGCGGCTCGCGCTCGTCGTGCTGTACACCGATCGTCCCCGGGAGCGGGTCCGGTCGCGTGCCGACGCGGTGGTGGGCGCCCTCGACGACGTGCTGCACGCCGTCGCCGACATCGAGGCCTGGATCGTGACCCCCGACGGCTACCGAGGGCTCGACTGCGACGACCCGTCCTGCTGCCCGCCGGCGGGACGACCGGGCGCCGAGCTCGAGCACGGCGAGGTCGGCGCCGCGTTCGTGGTGGCGGGCCGGGCGATCGCCGACTCGGAGCAGGAGGCCCACCGGATCCGTCCCGCGGCCGCGGCCGTGCGCGACCGTGCGGCGAAAGCGGCGTCCCGCGCGGACCGGGCGCGTGCGGCGGCCCGGGACGCGACCCCGGACGTGCCCCGGGACCACGGGATGCCGGCCACGGGTCCGGGGACCGTCCCGGTTCCGGTCGGCACGTGGCGGGCCGAGGCGTACGGCGTGTGGTGCGACCTCGTGCGGCAGGCCGCGGAGGAGCTGCGGGCGTTCCCCGCGGGCGAGGTGATGCTCCCGCCGGCGCGGCTGGGCCGCCTCGCCGCGGCGCTCGCCGACGTCCCCGTGCGCGACGCCGTCCTGTTGTCCCTCGTCCCCGGTGGGCGCGAGGCGGCCGACCGCACCGTGGGGGCCGGTGCGCGTGGCGGCGCGGACGGGTCAGCCGACCGCGGCGCCGGGTCCGCGAGCGGTGAGGTCGAGGTCGCCACGGCCCGCGCGATCTCCCGCGTCGTGGACCCCAGGGTCGGGGTCCCGCCGGACCCTGCCACGGCCGACGCCGCGCGGCTGGTGCTCGAACAGCTCGTGGCCGCCGCGCCGCGTCGGTGGCACGCCCCAGCGCTGGCCCTGCTCGCCTTCCTGGCGTGGTGGCGGGGCGACGGGTGGCTCGCCGCGCGCCGGGTGCGCGAGTCCGCTCGCCGGGACCCGTCGCACCGGCTCGCCGGGCTGCTCGCGGGGGTGCTCGAGGCCGCGGTGCCGCCCGGGTGGGTGAGCGCGGCGGGGACGGGCGCCGAGGCTCGTGTGACCGAGCCCCGCGTCGGGTAGCGTGCCCCCATGGCGATCGTCGTCGGACTCCTGAGCACGGCCGAGGGACAGGCGGCACTCGCCGCAGCGAAGCGCGAGGCGCACGAGCGGTCGGTCCCGCTCACGGTCGTCGTGACCGGTGACGAGGACGGGTCCGGGAAGCGGGCGGTCGAGGAGGACCTCGTCGCCGCCGGGCTCCCGTTCACCGTCGTGGGCGGCACCGGCGACCTGGCGGAGGACCTCGTGCGCACCGCGCACGACGCGGGGGCCGAGCTCATCGTCGTGGGCCTGCGCCGTCGCAGCCCCGTCGGCAAGCTGATCCTCGGGTCGGGGGCGCAGCGCATCCTGCTCGAGGCGCCGTGCCCGGTGCTGGCGGTCAAGCCGTGACGACGGCACCTGTCGCCGCGCGGGCCGGTGTGACGCTCGCGACCGTCCGGGTCTCTCGGCGTGGCGCGGCTCCGGCAGGTCGCGCGTCGACGTTCCGCCCGGTACCGCGGGAATCTTCGTGGCACCCGGCACGTTGTGCCAGGACCGGAGACGGGACGACGTGGGTACGGGACTGGGCGCAGGAGCCCGTGGTGCCCCACCGTCGTGGATGTCGCCGGTACAATAGGGGTGTCCGCCTGAGCCACGACAGTCCGAGTCGGAGGCCTTGACGGCGGTGCACCGTCCCCTCGAATGCCGAAAGGTCGGTTTGTGGCGTCCACTGCGCAGAACCCTGCACTTCCCCGCGAGTTCGAGCACCCTGCCCTGCAGGGCCTGCTCGCTCGAGGCACCGCCGACGGCCGGGTCGACGCCGAGAGCTTCCGTGCCGCCTGCGAGAACGCGGCGGTGGCGGACCCGAAGCGCCTGAAGGCGGTCCTGCGCGCGTTCGCGACCGCGGGCGTCGAGATCGGTGTGCCCACGGCGACCAAGGTCGCCGCTGCGAGCACGAGCCGCAGCACGGCGACCCGTGCCAAGGCCCCCACGGCGCGGCCGTCCGCGAGCGCCGTGAAGACCTCGAAGGTCACCACGTCGTCCACGGCCCCCGCGGCCGACGAGGAGACGGACGAGTCCGCGGCGGCCACGCCGGCCTCGCGCTCGACGGCCTCGAAGGGCGCGGCTGCGAAGCCCGCCGCGGCCAAGGCGAAGACCACGCGCGGCCGCAAGGCTGCCGCGAAGGACGAGCCGGCCCCCGACGGTGTCGAGGAGGTCGAGCTCGACGACGCGGCCGACGAGTCGGAGAACGAGACGGCCGAGCGCTCGACCGCCACGAGGGGCGGCCGGACCGCCGCGGGCAAGGACGGCAAGGACGACGAGGAGACCGGGTTCGTCGTCTCGGACACCGACGACGACGACCAGCCCGCGCAGCAGGTCGTCACGGCCGGTGCCACCGCGGACCCCGTCAAGGACTACCTGAAGCAGATCGGCAAGGTCGCGCTGCTGAACGCGGAGCAGGAGGTCGAGCTCGCGAAGCGCATCGAGGCCGGCCTGTTCGCGGAGGAGCGCCTGTCCAAGGACTACGCCGACTACGACAAGACCAAGGCGAGCGCCGACGAGCGCCGGATGTACCGCGACCTGCGGTGGATAGCGCACGACGGCAAGCGCGCCAAGAACCACCTGCTCGAGGCCAACCTGCGCCTCGTGGTCTCCCTCGCCAAGCGGTACACCGGTCGCGGCATGCTGTTCCTGGACCTGATCCAGGAGGGCAACCTCGGTCTGATCCGCGCGGTCGAGAAGTTCGACTACACCAAGGGCTACAAGTTCTCGACGTACGCCACGTGGTGGATCCGCCAGGCGATCACCCGCGCCATGGCCGACCAGGCCCGCACCATCCGCATCCCGGTGCACATGGTCGAGGTCATCAACAAGCTGGCCCGCGTGCAGCGTCAGATGCTCCAGGACCTGGGCCGCGAGCCCACCCCGGAGGAGCTGGCCAAGGAGCTGGACATGACCCCCGAGAAGGTGGTCGAGGTCCAGAAGTACGGCCGCGAGCCCATCTCGCTGCACACCCCGCTCGGCGAGGACGGCGACAGCGAGTTCGGCGACCTGATCGAGGACTCCGAGGCCGTCGTCCCGGCGGACGCGGTGAGCTTCACGCTGCTGCAGGAGCAGCTGCACCAGGTGCTCGACACCCTCTCGGAGCGTGAGGCGGGCGTCGTGTCCATGCGCTTCGGCCTGCAGGACGGTCAGCCGAAGACGCTGGACGAGATCGGCAAGGTCTACGGCGTGACGCGCGAGCGGATCCGGCAGATCGAGTCGAAGACCATGTCGAAGCTGCGCCACCCCTCGCGCTCGCAGGTGCTGCGCGACTACCTCGACTGACCGACCGTCGACACGCGAGAGCCCCGGTACCGCTCGGTACCGGGGCTCTCGCGTGTCCGGGCGGGTCAGGCGGCGCCGCGGACCGACCAGCGCGCGGACGGCTCCAGGACGCCCTCCGGGTCGATTCTGCGCCTCAGCGCCACGAGCCGGTCGTGCACGGCCGGGCCGTAGCCGGCCCGCACCAGGCCGGCCGAGACCTCGTCGCGCGGCCCGGCGAAGTTGAGCAGGGTGCCGCCCGTGGTCCAGGGGGCCATCGCGTCGTGCACCGCCTGGACGTGCGCGGCGACGTCCGGCGGACCCACCGGGGCGTCGAGGGCCCCGACGAACAGGGTGCACGCGGCGTCGCGACCCCCGACCGCGTTGGGGATCGCCGGCGGCCGCGCGACCGCCCCGCCCAGGAGCCGGAGCTCCGCCGCGAGCACGGGGGAGTCGGGCGGGACCGCGCCGAGGAAGGCGTCGACCGCTTCCTCGGTGAGCTCGCGCAGCAGGCCGCCCCGCTCGACGAAGGGCATCGGGTCGTCCGGGTCGGAGTGCACCGCGCCGATCTGCGCGTACGGCAGGTCGCCGACCGTGTCGACCAGGGGTGCCGCCACGCCGCGCAGCGCCTCGACGAGAGGGTCGTGCCCTGCCGTCGGGTCGCCGTGCCGCACGTAGCGCACGACGAGGACGGGGCGTCCGCGCAGGGGCTCGGGCAGGTCCGGCAGGGGCGGCAGGTTCAGTCGCGCGACCGACGTCGAGACCTCGTCGGGGAGCGACGCCGTGAGCTCGCGCCACAGGTGCAGGACGGCGGGCGCGTCGTCGACGTCGAACCAGAGCGTCCCGGCGCGCACGGTGCGGAGCGGAAACAGGTCGAACGTCATCGACACCACGACGCCGAGCGCGCCCCCGCCCCGCAGCGCCCAGAACAGGTCCTCGTGAGCCGTCGGGGTCACGGTGAGGAGCTCCCCCGCGGCGGTGACCACGTCGAGCGCGCGCACGTGGTCGGCCGCGAACCCGAACGTGCGGGCCAGCGGTCCGAGGCCGCCGCCGAGCGTGTAGCCGACGACACCGACGTGCGGGGAGGACCCGCACAGGCCGCCGAGGCCGTGGGGCGCCCCGGCCGCGAGGACGGCGTGCCACGGCACGCCGGGCCCCACGGTGGCGGTGCGCGCGTCGGGATCGAGCTCGAGCCGGTCGAGGCGCGACACGTCGAGCAGGACGTCGTCGGGACCCGTGGGCGGTGCCCCGTGCCCGGTCGAACGGACACCGACGCCGAAGCCGTGCGCGCCTGCCGCGCGCACGGTCCGGGCGACGTCGGCGACCGACGCCGCGCGCACGACGAGCGCCGGCTGGTGCACGACCGCGAGGTTGAACCCCGGGAGCGCGGCGCCGTAGGCGGGCTCGCCGGGCCGCAGGACCTCGCCGTCGAGGTCGCGGGACAGAGCCGCGGCGAGGCGTGCGGACCGTGACAGGTCGCGGGTCGGGACGGGGACGGTGCCGGTCATGGGACTCTCCAGGTGCTCGGGACGGTACCGAGGACAGGGAGGGGCCCGGAGCTCCCACGAGGACGCCCTGGTCGGGTGAACGGCGGGTGATCCTCGCCGCGACCGGGCTCGGACGCTGCGAACGTCGCAAACGCACGAGAGCCCCGCACCGGGCAGGTGCGGGGCTCTCGTGGTGGGTCTGTCGTGGCCGGGGTCGGCGGGTCAGCGCGCCCCGTGCTCGGCGTGGAGCCGGTCGGTCTCGTCCTGGACGTGGACGGCGACGCCTTCGTAGGCGCCCGCGTGCGCACGCGCGTGGTGCCCGCAGAAGAGGAGCTCTCCGACGGGCAGGACCACTCGCACGTACGCCTGGGCGCCGCAGCGGTCGCAGCGGTCGGCGGCGGTCAGCGGCTGGGTCGGTTCGGTCGTCGTGGTGCTCACATCTCCATCCAACCAGACCGGTGGCCCGGAGCATCCCCCGCGGAGGGCGGGTTCGCTCCCGGCATAGCGGTGTGGAGCACACCGGGCGACGGCGTGGAGACGCGGAACAGGCGTTCGAGTCGTCTACCCTCGTTCCCGTGACAGCCACCTCCGAGTCCGGGTACACCGCGCGCCACCTGTCGGTCCTCGAGGGCCTCGAGGCGGTGCGCAAGCGCCCCGGCATGTACATCGGGTCCACGGACTCGCGCGGCCTGATGCACTGCCTGTGGGAGATCATCGACAACTCGGTGGACGAGGCCCTGGGCGGGCACGCGACGGCGATCCGCGTCGTCCTGCACGCCGACTCGTCCGTGACGGTCGAGGACGACGGCCGCGGCATCCCGGTGGACATCGAGCCGAAGACCGGCCTGTCGGGCGTCGAGGTGGTCTTCACCAAGCTGCACGCGGGCGGGAAGTTCGGCGGCGGCTCCTACACCGCGTCCGGTGGCCTCCACGGCGTCGGCGCCTCCGTGGTGAACGCGCTCTCCGCGCGGCTCGACGTCGAGGTCGACCGCGGGGGCAAGACGTACGGCATGACGTTCCATCGCGGCGAGCCGGGAGTCTTCGCGGACCCGGCGGCCGGCCCGTCGCCGGACTCGGCGTTCACGCCGTTCACCGACCACAGCGAGCTCCGCGTCGTCGGCAAGGCCAAGCGCGGTGTCACGGGCACGCGGGTGCGGTACTGGGCCGACCGGCAGGTCTTTCCGAAGACGGCGGTGTTCAGCTACGACGAGCTGGTCACGCGGGCCCGCCAGACGACGTTCCTCGTGCCCGGGCTCAAGCTCACGGTCCGGGACGAGCGCGGCCTGCCCGGCACGCCGGGCGAGAGCGGACCGCACGAGGAGGTCTTCCAGCACGACGGCGGCGCCGTCGACTTCGTGGAGTTCCTCGCCCCGGACGCGCCGGTCACGTCGACATGGCAGCTGCGGGGCAGCGGGCACTTCACCGAGACGGTGCCGGTGCTGGACTCCCGCGGTCACATGACGCCGCAGGAGGTGCAGCGCGACTGCGAGGTGGACGTCGCCCTGCGCTGGGGCGGCGGCTACGACACCGAGGTGCGCACGTTCGTCAACATCATCGCGACGCCCAAGGGTGGCTCCCACCTGTCCGGGTTCGAGCAGGGCCTCCTCAAGACCGTGCGCAAGCAGATCGAGGCGAACGCACGGCGCCTCAAGGTCTCCACGAAGGACGCGGCCGAGCGCATCGAGAAGGACGACGTCCTCGCCGGGCTCACGGCCGTGGTGACCGTCCGCCTCGCCGAGCCGCAGTTCGAGGGGCAGACCAAGGAGGTGCTCGGCACCGCACCGGTGCGCGCCATCGTCTCCCGCGTCGTCGAGAAGGAGCTCGGGGCGCTGCTGACGTCGTCCAAGCGCGACGAGAAGGCGCAGTCCGCGCTGCTCCTCGACAAGGTCGTCGCCGAGATGCGTGCCCGCGTCACGGCGCGCAAGCAGAAGGAGATCTCCCGGCGCAAGAACGCCCTCGAGGCGTCGTCGTTGCCGGCCAAGCTCGCGGACTGCCGCAGCGACGACGTCAACCGCAGCGAGCTGTTCATCGTCGAGGGCGACAGCGCCCTCGGCACGGCGAAGCTCGCGCGCTCGAGCGACTTCCAGGCGCTGCTGCCGATCCGCGGCAAGATCCTCAACGTCCAGAAGGCGTCGATCAGCGACATGCTCCGCAACGCGGAGTGCGCCGCCATCATCCAGGTGCTCGGAGCCGGCTCCGGGCGGTCCTTCGACCTCGACGCCGCCCGCTACGGCAAGATCGTGCTGATGACCGACGCCGACGTCGACGGCGCGCACATCCGCACCCTGCTGCTCACGCTCTTCTACCGCTACATGCGCCCGATGCTCGAGGCGGGCCGCGTCTTCGCGGCGGTGCCGCCGCTGCACCGCATCGAGGTGCTCGGCAGCGGACGCCGCAAGAACGAGTACCTGTACACGTACTCCGAGGCCGAGCTCACCGCGACGCTGAAGAAGCTGGACCGCGCCGGCCGCCGGTACAAGGAGGACATCCAGCGGTACAAGGGCCTGGGGGAGATGGACGCCGACCAGCTCGCCGAGACGACGATGGACCCGCGCCACCGCACCCTGCGCCGCGTCACCGTGGAGGGTGCCGAGGCCGCCGAGCGGGTGTTCGAGCTGCTGATGGGCAGCGACGTCGCCCCGCGCAAGGAGTTCATCGTGGCCGGGGCGGGGCAGCTCGACCAGTCGCGCATCGACGCCTGAACCTGCGGGACCCCGCCGTCCGGATGGCGGCCCCAGCGGCGGGCGACCTCGGGAGATGGGTACCCTCTGGCCGTGAAGACCGCACCGCGCCCGACGGCGCCACGACTGCTCGCACTCCTGCCCGCGCTGGCCCTGACCACGGGGCTCGTCGCCGGGTGCTCGGACGGCGGGTCGACGGACGGCGCGTCGCCCTCGGTCTCCGCGTCGGCGGACGCCACGGAGCAGGTGGCCGAGAACGTCGGCGAGTTCTCCTACGAGGGCGAGGACGGCAAGACCGCTCTCGAGCTGCTGCAGGAGAAGGACCCGGACGCGCAGGTGCAGGGCGCGGGCGAGATGGCGTACGTCACCACGATCCAGGGCCGCGAGGCCGACCCGGAGACCGAGTTCTGGGGCCTGTACGTCGACGACGAGATGGCGCAGGTCGGCGCCGGCTCGCTCGAGACGAAGGACGGCCAGACCATCACCTGGAAGCTCGAGAAGGTCGAGCAGTGACCGCGCCCGCGTCCCGGCTCGAGTCGCCCCTCGCGGCGCGGGAGCTCCTGCACCGCTGGTGGCGTCCGGCGCTCGCCGTCCTGCTCGTCGCGGGCGCCGTCGTCTGGCGCCTGGTGAAGACCGACCTGGGCGCACCGCCCAATCTGGAGCTCTCGACCGCCGCCGCCTTCGCCGCGGCGGGGCTGCTGCGGCACCGCCTCGCGATGCTCGTGCCCCTCGTGGTCGTCGCGCTGAGCGACGTCCTGCTCGGCAACTCCTCCGTGCTGGTGTTCACCTGGACCGCGTGGGCCGTCATCGGGGTGGGGGCCCGGTGGGCCGGCCGCGTGCGCGGCGGCGGCCGGTGGCTGAGCGCGCTCGGGTTCGGCGTCGGGAGCTCGCTGTTCTTCTACGTGTGGACCAATGCCGGCGTGTGGTGGCTGGGGCGGGGGACGTTCTACCCCGAGGGCCTCGACGGCCTGCTGACGAGCCTCGTCGCCGGGCTGCCGTTCCTGCGGCCGATGCTGGTCGGCAACCTGGTGCTGGTCCCGCTCGCCGCCGGGCTCGTCGCCCTCGTGGTGCGGCTCGAGCGTGCCGCCGCGCACCAGCCGGGGGCCGTGCCCACGGCGCTCCCCGCGCGGTAGCCTCGAGGCGAGCCCGCACCGCCCGACACGACAGGAGACGACGATGGTCGCGGACCGGATCCGGCGGATGACGTTCGCCAGCATCTACCCGCTGTACGTGCAGAAGGTGGAGCGCAAGGGGCGCAGCACCGACGACCTCGACCGTGTCCTCACCTGGCTCACCGGGTACGACGACGCGGGCCTCGAGAAGGCCGTCGCCGACGAGGTCGACCTGGAGACGTTCTTCGCCCGGGCCCCCGGCATGAACCCGGACGCCTCGCTGATCACCGGCGTCATCTGCGGCGTCCGCGTCGAGGAGATCGACGACCCCCTGATGCAGCAGATCCGCTGGATGGACAAGCTCGTCGACGAGGTCGCGCGAGGCAAGAAGATGACGTCGATCCTGCGAGGGGACGTCCCCGCCGAGGCGTAGGGCCGCCGCGCCGACCGGTCGCCCTGCCGTCAGCGGACGGCCTGCAGGACGCCGGTGATGACCAGCGCGGTGGCCGTCGTCCAGAGGACGATCGCCGCGGCCTGCCAGACCAGGATGCGCGCCCTGCCGATCCCGGTGGCCGCGAGCATGGTGGCGGTGAAGTGGGTCGGCAGCACGAGCGGGCCGAGCAGGCTCACTCCCGGGACCCCGTAGCGCTCGTAGGCGCGCTGGAACTTCACCCGCCGGGCCGCCGCGCGGGTGTCACCGGGACCGTCGTCCGGCCGCGGAGCCTCCGCGGCTGACGCGCCGCCCCCGACGGTGACGGCCGCCCGCGCCCGCGAGCTTCGGTGCCGGGAGACGACGGCGTTGCGCGCCCCGGAGCCGAGCAGCACCAGCACCGCCACGCTGAGGAAGTTGCCGACCATCGCCGCGACGGCGGCCACGACCGGGGGGATCCCGCCGAGGATGCCGATCGCCACGCCTCCCTCGCCCTCGACGAAGGGGATCGCGCCGGCGGCCGCCACGATCAAGGGCTGCACGAGTTCGGGCACCTGCCCGACGAGGTTCTGGAGGTTCTCGACGAGGTCCATGATGACGCGCTCCTGTGGTCGGGTGTCCGGGTCGGTCCGGTGTGCTGGGACCATTCCACCGGCCACGAGGGCGGCGCAGTAGGGCGCGGTGTCACCGGCTTCCGGGCGTTTCGCACGACGCACCGGTGACATGTGTCATGGTCGGGCCTTCGGCCCGCCCGGGCGTCTCGTGGCACCCACCCCCGTGTCCCTGCCGGACCGGGAGATCAGACCGAGAAGTACTTCGCCTCCGGGTGGTGGAAGACGAACGCGTCGGTGGACTGCTCCGGGTGCAGCTGGAGCTCGTCGGACAGCGTGACGCCGACGCGCTCGGGACGCAGCAGCTCGACCACCTTGCGGCGGTCCTCCATCTCGGGGCAGGCGGGGTAGCCGAGGGAGAACCGGGCGCCGCGGTACTGGAGCTTGAACAGCCCCTCGACGTCGGTGGGCTCCTCGTCGGCGAACCCGAGCTCGTCACGCACGCGGGAGTGCCAGAACTCCGCGAGCGCCTCGGTGAGCTGCACGGACAGCCCGTGCAGCTCCATGTACTCGCGGTAGGCGTTCGCCTCGAACAGCTTGGCGGTGTGCCCGGAGACGGCGTCGCCCACGGTGACCAGCTGCACGGGCAGCACGTCGAAGCGGCCGGCCTCCTCGGCGAACGACCGTGGACGGACGAAGTCGGCCAGGCACAGGTGCCGGTCGCGGCGCTGACGCGGGAACCGGAACCGCAGGCGCTCGGTGCCCGGCTCGCCGCCGGAGCCGCCGTCGGGCCCGTCGTGGTGGGCCACGACGACGTCGTCGCCGTCGGACCACACGGGGAAGTACCCGTACACCACCGTGGGGTCCATGATCTGGTCCGTGCGTACCCGCTCGAGCCACGCGGCCAGCCGGGGCCGGCCCTCGGTCTCCACGAGCTCCTCGTACGAGGCGCCGTCGTCGCCCCGCCCGGGCTTGAGCCCCCACTGGCCCATGAACGTCGCGCGCTCGTCGAGGAACGCGGCGTAGTCGGCGAGCTGGATCCCCTTGACGACGCGCGTGCCCCAGAACGGCGGCTCGGGCACGGGGTTGTCCTCGGCGACGTCGGAGCGGGCCGGCAGATCCTCGGGTGCGGTCTCGGTGACGGTGACGACGCCGTGCCGGCGCTTGCGCAGCGCGGGCAGGCCGACGGACTCCGGGTCGGCGCCGCGCGCGATCGCCACGAGCGGCTCCATGAGGCGCAGGCCCTCGAACGCGTCCTTGGCGTAGCGGACGGTGCCCGGGAACGCGGAGGCGAGGTCGTCCTCGACGTACGTGCGGGTCAGGGCCGCGCCGCCCAGCAGGACGGGCCAGCGCTTGTCGAGCCCCCGGGAGACGAGCTCGGCGAGGTTCTCCTTCATCACGACGGTCGACTTCACCAGCAGCCCCGACATGCCGATGACGTCGGCGTCGTGCTCCTCGGCGGCCTCGATCATCGCGGAGACCGGCTGCTTGATGCCGATGTTCACCACGGTGTAGCCGTTGTTGGTGAGGATGATGTCCACGAGGTTCTTGCCGATGTCGTGCACGTCGCCCCGCACGGTGGCCAGCACGACCGTCCCCTTGGACCTCTCCTCGCCGCCCTCGACCTTCTCCATGTGCGGTTCGAGCAGCGCCACGGCGGTCTTCATCACCTCGGCGGACTGGAGCACGAAGGGCAGCTGCATCTGGCCGGAGCCGAACAGCTCGCCCACCACCTTCATGCCGCCCAGCAGGTGCGTGTTGACGATGTCGAGCGCCTTCATCCCGTCCGCGAGAGCCTCGTCGACGTCCTCCTCGAGGCCCTTGCGCGCGCCGTCGACGATCCGCCGCTCCAGCCGCTCGCCCACGGGGAGCGCGGCGAGCTCGGCGGCGCGCTGGTCGCGCAGCGCCGTGGCGTCCACGCCCGAGAACAGCTCGAGCAGGTGCGACAGCGGGTCGTGGACGAGGTTGCCCTCCTCGTCGTAGCGGCGCCGGTCCCACACGAGGTCCTCGGCGGCCTCCCACTGCTCGTCCGGGATGGCGTTGCGGGGCAGGATCTTCGCCGCGTGCACGATGGCGGAGTCCAGTCCGGCCTGTGTCGCCTCGTGCAGGAACACGGAGTTGAGCACGGTGCGCGCCGCCGGGTTGAGGCCGAACGACACGTTGGAGACGCCGAGCGTGGTGTGCACCCCCGGGAAGCGGGTGGTGATCTCGCGGATCGCCTCGATCGTCTCGATGGCGTCCCGGCGGGTCTCCTCCTGGCCCGTGGCGATCGGGAAGGTCAGGGCGTCGACGATGATGTCGTCCACCCGCATGCCCCAGTCGCCGGTGAGCTGCTCGATGAGGCGGGTGGCGATCGCGACCTTCGTCTCCTTCGTGCGCGCCTGCCCCTCCTCGTCGATGGTCAGCGCGACGACGGCGGCGCCGTGCTCGCGCACCAGCGGCATGATCCGGTCGTACCGCGAGCCCGGACCGTCGCCGTCCTCGAAGTTCACCGAGTTCACGACGGCGCGCCCACCCAGCAGCTCGAGCCCGGCCTGGAGCACGGCCGGCTCGGTGGAGTCGATCACCAGGGGCAGCGTCGAGGCGGACGCGAGCCGCGAGACGACCTCCTTCACGTCCGCCACGCCGTCACGACCCACGTAGTCGACGCACACGTCGAGCAGGTGCGCGCCGTCGCGCGTCTGGGCGCGGGCGATGTCGACGACGTCGTCCCAGCGGCCCTCGAGCATCGCCTCGCGGAACGCCTTGGAGCCGTTCGCGTTGGTGCGCTCGCCGATCGCCAGGTACGAGGTGTCCTGGCGCAGGTCCGTGTGCGAGTACAGGGAGGCGACGCCGTTCTCGCGCTGCGGGTTCCGCTCGGGCAGCGCCGCGCCGCGGACCGCCTCGACCACCTGCTTCAGGTGCTCCGGCGTGGTGCCGCAGCAGCCGCCCACCAGGCCCAGCCCGAACTCCCGGACGAACTGGGTGTGCGCGGCGGCCAGCTCCGCCGGCGTCAGCGGGTACACGGCGCCGTGCGGTCCCAGCTCGGGCAGCCCGGCGTTGGGCATGCAGGTGACGGGCACCTCGCTGTGCCGGGCCAGGTGGCGCAGGTGCTCGCTCATCTGCTCCGGCCCGGTGGCGCAGTTCAGCCCGATCGCGTCCACGCCGATCGCCTGCAGCGTGGTCAGCGCGGCGCCGATCTCCGAGCCCATGAGCATGGTGCCCGTGGTCTCGACGGTCACCGAGACGATCACCGGGACGTCCCGGCCGACCTCGGCGATCGCGTCGTGACAGCCCGTGACGGCGGCCTTCGCCTGCAGCAGGTCCTGGCTGGTCTCCACCAGCAGGGCGTCCGCGCCACCCTCGAGCAGCCCCGCCGCCTGCTCGGCGAACGTCGTCCGGAGGTGGGAGTACGTCGTGTGCCCGAGGCTGGGCAGCTTCGTGCCCGGGCCCATCGAGCCGAGCACCCAGCGCGGGTGGTCGGCCGTGGCGAACGCGTCCGCGCGCTCGCGGGCCAGGGCGGCTCCCGCCCGGGCGAGCTCGCGGATGCGGTCGTCGATGCCGTAGTCGGACAGGTTGGACCAGTTGGCGCCGAAGGTGTTGGTCTCGATCGCGTCGACGCCCACCTCGAGGTACTCGTCGTGCACCGAGCGGATGATGTCCGGTCGGGAGACGTTGAGGATCTCGTTGCAGCCCTCGTGCCCCTCGTAGTCCTCGAGGGTCGGGTCGGCGGCCTGGATCATCGTGCCCATGGCGCCGTCGGCCACCACCACGCGGGTGCGCAGGGCGTCGCGGAGGGCGGTGGACCGGGCGTCGGCGGCGGGATCGAGCGTGGTCGTCACCCGTGCAGCGTAACGGCGGGCCCCGCGCCCGTGGCGTGCGTGCCCAGCCTCCGATCAGCCCAGCGGGACGCCGTTCACGGTGAGCAGCACGGAGTAGACCGACGTCGACGCCGTGACGAAGAGGCGGTTGCGCTTGCGGCCGCCGAAGGCGAGGTTCGACACCTCCTCGGGCAGGTGGATCCGGCCGAGCAGGGTGCCGTCGGGGTCCACGACGCTCACCGCCGCCCCCGCGGCCACCCATACGCGACCGGCGGTGTCGAGGCGGATGCCGTCCGGGCGGTCGTCGAGCTCGGCGAAGACCGCCCCGCCCGTGAGCAGGCCGTCCTCGACGTCGAACACGCGCACGTGTCGCCGGTGCGTGTCCGCGACGTACAGGTGCCGCCCGTCCGCGGAGAACGCCAGGCCGTTGGGACGCTCGAAGTCGGTCGCGACGGCGGTCACGAGGCCCGAGCGCGGGACCACGCGGTAGACGTGGCACCCGTCGATCTCCTGGTGCGCGCGCTCGCCCTCGTAGTCGCTGGTGATGCCGTACGGCGGGTCGGTGAACCACACCGCGTCGTCGGGCCCCACGACGACGTCGTTCGGGCTGTTGAGGCGCCTGTCCTCCCACCGGTCCGCCAGCACGGTCAGGGAGCCGTCGTGCTCCGTCCGCACGACGCGCCGCCCACCCTGCTGGCAGGTGACGACGCGCCCTTGCCGGTCGATCGTGCGGCCGTTGGCGTAGCCCGCCGGGCTCTCGAACACGCTGACCGAGCCGTCGGTCTCGTCCCAGCGCAGGACACGGTCGTTCGGGATGTCGCTGAACAGCAGGTAGCGGCCGGCGGGCACGTACAGCGGGCCCTCGGTCCACCGGCCGCCGGTCCAGAGCCGTTCCAGCCGGCTGTCGCCGTTGACGGCCCCGAACCGCGCGTCGAGGCGTTCGTACAGGGCGGGGACGTCGTCGGTCATGCGCGCTCCAGGATCCGTGCAGGTCAGGACGCTGCACGGTGACACATCGCTCCGGTGCGGGCAAGGTGGTCCGGTGACGCTCGACGGGGCGACCCAAAAGATAGTGCGGGCTCTGCCGGCGCGGTCCTACGGTGAGCCCATGTCGACCGAGACCACGGACCGGCTCGCGCCGATCGCGGAGCGTGCGGCCGCCCCCGCCGTGCTGCTGCCTCCGACCGCCGGCGGACTGAGCTGGCGCCCCGCGACCCGCGACGACGCGCCCGCCCTCCTGGAGCTGCGGAACACCGTCGCGCAGGCCGACCGCGAGCCGTACCGGGAGTCGCTGCCCGAGATCGTGGAGATCCTCGAGGCGCCCTGGCACGACCTCGCGGACGACACGGTGCTCGGGTTCGACGCGGACGGCGACCTGCGCGCCTACGGGTACGTCGAGTCGATGCCCGGCGACACCCGGTTGGTGCGCGCCTTCCTCTGGGGCGCGGTGCACCCCGGGCGTCGCGGCGAGGGCATCGGGCGCGACCTGTTCGCGTGGCAGGTCGGGCGGGCCCGTCAGCTGCTCGCGGCCTCCGGCAAGGACGTCCCGGCGCGCATCGCGGGCTTCATCGAGGACGACGCGCCGACGGCGAAGGTGCGGCTCTACGAGCGTGCGGGCTTCACGCCGCGCCGGTACTACTCCGACCTGGAGCGGGACCTGCGCGACATGGACGCCCGGCCGGTCCCGGAGGTCCAGCCGGACGACGGCCTGCGCCTGGTACCCCTCGACGACGCGCTCGACGAGGCCACCCGGCTCGCGCACAACGACGCGTTCCGCGACCACTGGGGGAGCCAGCCGATGACCGCGGCGCAGTGGCGCAGCGGGCGCAGCACGTACGCCCCCGAGTGGTCCTTCGTCGTCCTCGACCCCACCCCGGACGTCGACGCGCTGCTCGCCGACGCCGGGACCGACGCCGAGACGGCCGCGGCGCTGCGGGCGGGGGAGCCGCTCGTCGTCGGCTACCACGTCGGTGCGCGGTACACCGAGGACTTCGCGGTGCGGGGCTACCCGTTCGGCTACACGGAGATCCTGGGCGTGCGTCGCGCCTACCGGGGGCGCAAGGTCGCCGTCGCGCTGCTCGGCGCGGGCATGCGCGCCTTCGCCGCGGACGGGATGGCAGCCGCGGCGCTCGACGTCGACACGCAGAACCCCAGCGGCGCGCACGGGCTGTACGCCAGCCTGGGCTACGTCAAGCGGCACGGGTCGCGGCTGCTGTCGATCGAGCTCTGAGCCGGGGCCCCGGGTCGATCTCTGACCCGGGCGTGGCCGCGGCGCCGCCTGGTCGCCCGACCGGAATTCGGTGCGGCGACGGCGTGGGCTTAGGCTGCGCGCGTGACCGACGTCGTTCATCCCGGGCTGCTCCCCGTGCCGCCGCAGCGGCTCCTGCCCACCGTCACCTCCCGCGCGGCCGCCGTCGCGCTCGGGATGCTCACCGTGCTGCACCTGGTGGCGCAGCTGGCGGAGGCGAGCACGTGGGCGCGTGTCACCCAGGGCTGCCTGATGCCCCTGCTCGCCATCACCCTCTGGTGCGCGGCGCCCGTGCCCCGGAGCCGGCTGGTGCGCCTGGTGCTGGTCGCTCTCGGCCTGTCCTGGTTGGGGGACACGGCGCCCGCGGCGTTCGACGGGGACGCGTCGTTCCTCGTCATGGTGGGCTTCTTCCTGCTGGCTCAGGTGGCGTACGTCGTCGCGTTCTGGCCGGCCCGCCGCGCGAGCGTCGCCCGCCGGCCCGTGCTCCTGCTGCCGTACGCGGCCGCGGCAGCGGCGCTCGTCGGGGCGTGCGCCCCGGGCGCCCCGGGGCCGCTGCTCGCCGCCGTCGTCGTGTACGGCGCGTGCCTCGTCGCGATGGCGGTGCTGGCTACGGGCGTGCACCCGCTCGCCGGCGTCGGCGGGGCGGTCTTCCTCGTCTCCGACGCGATGATCGCGCTCGGGGCGTTCACCGACTGGTTCGCCCCTCCGGCGTCCGGGTTCTGGGTGATGCTCACCTACGTCGCGGGCCAGGCCCTCCTGGTCGCAGGCGTGCTCGCGCGCCTGCGGCCCGCTCGTCAGGCCTGAGCCGCAGCGGCGACCGGCGCGAGCTCAGAGGGCGGCCGCTCTGCTGTGGCCTAGGTGCCGCCCTCGGCGATCGCCCGCAGGGCGGCGAGGTGCCGCCCGAAGGCGTCCCGGCCCTCCCGAGTGAGCCGCAGCCAGGTGCGGGGCCGCTTGCCCACGAAGCCCTTGCGCACGGCCACGTACCCGGCCTCCTCCAGCGTGCCGACCTGCTTGGACAGCACGGAGTCGGAGATCTCCACGGCGTCGCGGACCGCGGCGAACTCCGCCTCGTCGACCGTCGCCAGCGCGGCGACGATGCTGAACCGCACCGGCGCGTGGACGACCGGATCCAGCCGGTGGCGCGGGTGCTCGGTCACCCACGGCCTCCGGCGACCGCCCGGCCGCATGCCGGCTGCGCAGCCGGGTCGCTCATCGTTGCCCCCGGGGGATCCAGGCGCCCCACCGGATCCGGTGCGCCGCGACGGCGAAGGGGAGAAGGACCGCGACGCCGAGCAGCGCGCCCCCGAGCGGCGGAGGAGTGCCCGCGCCGTAGACGAGATCGAGGACCGGTCGGCCGACCACGATCATGCCGAACCCGGTCCACGAGGCGACCCGGGCGGCGCGTTCCATGCCGCGGGGCGTCGAACGACTGGCGCGGTCGGTGAGCCGGCCGATCCCGAGCAGGACGAGCACGGCGAGGGCCCAGGTGCCGATCGTCCAGCCGAGGCCGTCCGTGAGTGCGCCGGCGGCTGCCACCGCCGCCATGACCACCCCGCCGGCGAGCAGGGCGAGCGCGTGCCGGTGCCGGTCGCGCGGCGTGCCGGGGTCGAGCGCGGCGGCACGGTCCAGCAGGGCGCGGGCGTCTCCGGGGGCGACGTCGCCGTGCGGGGCAGGTTCGGACGCGGCGGTCATGGGCTGAATCCTAGAAAGTACTTTCCAGAATGGCAACTACTTGCCGAGCTCCGGTCGACGCTCCATCCACGGAGCCGGGTCGTCCAACGGCGCGAAGCCGAGGTGCTCGTAGAGGCCGCGGCCGTCGTCCGACGCCTTGAGCACGATCCGCTTCAGGCCCAGGGTCTCGAGGTCGGCGACGGCCCCGGCGACGACGGCGGTGCCCAGGCCTCGGCCGCGGTGGACCGGGTCCACGACGACGTCCGCGAGCCAGGCGAACGTGGCGCCGTCCGTGACGGCCCTGGCGTAGGCGACCAGCGCGCCCGACGGCCGGTGGTAGACGGCGTAGCTGCGGGAGCCGGCGATCGCGGCGTCCTGGACCTCGCGGCCGCGCCCCGCGGCCCAGTACGCGTGCTCGGTCAGCAGGAGATGGACCCGGCCGGCGTCGAGGCGGGCGGCGTCGGCGGAGAACTCGTAGTCGGGGTGCAGGAGCGGGTCGGCGGGCACCTCGACAGTCAAGCAGCGGCCGTGTCGGAGGTCACACCTAGTCTCGGGCCATGGACATCATCCTGGTACCCGGGTTCTGGCTGGACGGCTCTGCGTGGGACGACGTCGTCCCCGTGCTGGAGGAGGCCGGGCACACCACGCACCCCGTGACGCTCCCCGGACTCGAGTCCAAGGACGCCGACCGGTCGGGCATCCATCTGGCCGATCACGTCGCTGCGGTCGTGGCGGCGATCGACGCCGTCCCGGGTGACGCGCCCCTCGTGCTCGTCGGGCATTCGGCCAGCGGCGGGCTCGTGTACGCGGCCTCGGACGTCCGTCCCGAGCGGGTGGCGCACATCGTCTACGTGGACACCGGCCCGGCGGCGGACGGGCAGGCGGTGAACGCCGACTTCCCTGCCGACGCCGTCGAGTACCCGCTCGACTGGGACGAGTTCGAGGAGGACTCCTTGCGCGGCATGACGGAGGAGATCCGCGCCGACGTCATGGCGGCCCACGCGGTCCCGCAGCCCGGCGCCACCGTGCGCGAGCCGCACCGGCTGAGCGACGACGAACGCCGCCTCGACATCCCCTCGACCGTCGTCGCGTCCGAGATGTCGGGCGACGTCCTGCGGGACCTCGTCGCCCAGGGGCATCCGTTCGTCGCGGAGCTCTCCCGGCACCGGAACTACGAGATCGTCGACCTGCCCACCGGGCACTGGCCCATGTTCACGCGACCGGCGGACCTGGGCGCCGTGATCGTCGACGCGCTCTCGCGCTGACGGCCCTTCGGGCGCGCGACCCGTCGCGCGCCCGAAGGCAGGGTGTCAGCCGATCGCGGCCACCGGCACGGCGAGGGGCTGGCCCGAGCCGTCGCGGCGATCGGTGCTCTCGGGCAGCTCGACGGGCTGGCCGCCGGAGCCGACCGCACGCGCCGGGCCCTCGCCCACCCAGGCGAGGACGAGGCCGTCCTCGCCCTTGAGGAACCGGTGGGCCCTGACGCCGCCGGTGCCGCGGCCCTTGCCCGGGTAGAGCTCGTACGGCGTGACCTTGGCCGACCCGCCGCCGGTACCCGGCAGGGCGCCCGAGGTGCCGGCGACCGTGACCACCGTGTGCAGGTCCCGCGTCGCGGCCCTCGCGGCGCCGAAGAAGACGACCCGCTGTCCGGCGGCGAGGCGGATGCCCGCCATCCCCGCGGCCGCCCGGCCCTGGGGCCGCACGGCGGAGGCGTCGAAGTGCAGCAGGCTCGCATCGGACGCGACGAACACCAGCTCGTCGTCGTCGCCGACGGGGGCGGCGCCCACGACGCGGTCGCCGTCCTTGAGGGAGATGACGTCCCACTCGTCGCCGTTCTTCGGCGCGTCGGCCGGCGACACGCGCTTGACCACGCCGTTCGCCGTGCCGAGCGCCACCGTCGGGGCGTCCTCGGCGAGGGAGACCACGGCGAGGGGCGCCTCCTGCGGCCGCAGGGCGACCAGCTCGCTGAACGGCACCCCGCCCGACAGCGACGGGGGCCCGTCGATCGGCGGCAGGGCAGGCAGGTCCAGCACGGACACCCGCAGCAGGCGGCCGACGGTCGTGACGACCCCCACGTCGCCGCGCGTGGTCGTCGCGACGTCACCGCGCATCGCGTCGTGGGCGTGCCGGCGCCCGGACCGTTCGAGCGTGGCGTCGGCCGCCTCGCCGCTGGTCCGCGCGAGGAGCCCCGTCGCCGACAGCAGCACCCGCGTGGGGGAGTCCGCGATCTCGAGGCTGATCGCGGGCGCCTTGCTGCGGCCGTTCGTCGCGGCCGGCGCGGTGGCACCGCCCGCGGAGTCGAGCAGCACCGTGCGGCGCGGGGTGCCGTAGGTGGAGGCCACCTCGGCCATCTCGGCGCCCACCACGGCGCGCAGCCGGGCGTCGTCCGCGAGGATCTCCTGCAGCTCCGCGATCTCGCGCTCCAGCTCCGACTGCTCCTTCTCCAGCTCGATGCGGGAGAACCTGGTCAGGCGACGCAGCTGCAGGTCGAGGATGTACGTGGCCTGCGGCTCCGACAGGTCGAAGACGCTCATGAGGCGCTCGCGCGCGGCACCGGCGTCGTCGGAGGACCGGATGACCTGGATGACCTCGTCGATGTCGACGATGGCGAGCAGCAGGCCCTCGACCAGGTGCAGGCGCTCCTGCCGCTTGGCGAGCCGGAACTCCGACCGCCGGCGCACGACGTCGATGCGGTGGGCCACCCACACCCGCAGCAGCTCCAGCAGCCCGAGCGTGCGGGGCTGGCCGTCGACGAGGGCCACGTTGTTGATGCCGAAGGAGTCCTCGAGCGGGGTGGTGCGGTAGAGCTGCTCCAGCACCGCGTCGGGGTCGAAGCCCGTCTTCACCTCCACGACCAGACGCAGGCCGTGGCTGCGGTCCGTGAGGTCCTGCACGTTGGTGACGCCCTGGATCTTCTTGGCCTTCACGCCGTCGGCGATCTTCTCGATCACCTTCTCCGGGCCCACGCCGTACGGGAGCTCGGTGACGACGATCCCCTTGCGCCGCGAGGTGACGTTCTCGATCCGGGCGGTCGCACGCGTGCGGAACGACCCGCGGCCCGTGCGGTACGCGTCGCGGACGCCCTCGAGCCCGACGATCTTGCCGCCGGACGGGAGGTCCGGCCCGGGGACGAACCGCATCACGTCGTCGAGCGTCGCGTCGGGGTGGGAGAGCAGGTGCTGCGCGGCCGACACGACCTCGACGAGGTTGTGCGGCGGCATGTTCGTGGCCATGCCGACGGCGATGCCGGAGGCGCCGTTGACCAGCAGGTTCGGGACGGCCGACGGCAGCACCGACGGCTGGGTGAGCTTGTTGTCGTAGTTCGGGACGAAGTCGACGACGTCCTCGTCCAGACCCGCGGTCATCGCCATGGACGGCGGCGCCAGCCGGGCCTCGGTGTACCGCGGGGCGGCAGGGCCGTCGTCGAGCGAGCCGAAGTTGCCGTGCCCGTCGATCAGCGGCAGCCGCATGGAGAAGTCCTGCGCGAGGCGCACCAGCGCGTCGTAGATGGCGGTGTCGCCGTGGGGGTGCAGCTTGCCCATCACCTCGCCGACGACGCGCGAGGACTTCACGTGGGCGCGGTCGGGGCGCAGGCCCATGTCCGACATCATGTACAGGATGCGGCGGTGCACGGGCTTGAGGCCGTCGCGGGCGTCGGGGAGCGCGCGCGAGTAGATGACGGAGTACGCGTACTCGAGGAACGACGCCTCCATCTCCGCCGCGACGTCGATGTCGACGATCTTCTCGTCGAACGGCTCGTCGGTGGGGGGTGCGCTGCTGCTCTTGCGCGCCATGCGGTGCGGCTCCTGGTGTGTGGCTGGCGGTGCGGGATCACGGGCGTGCGCGCGACCGGGCCGTACGCACTGGCGTTCGAGCGAAGCCTAGCGCCACCGCGACCCCGAGCCGTGGAGGCCGGGGCGACAGGGGCGCGTTCGCCTGGCGGACTCCCCGGGGGCTCGGCTCCTGGAGCCCAGGGGAGGCCGTCGCGCGCGAGGACGAGCTGCTGCTGTGGCTCCGAAGCCGGGGTTCTGACGCGCGGCCTGCGGCCCCGCCACCGGCCGGCGCGGATAACCTGCCAGGGTGGACGGACCCGACCAGCCTGCCGAGACGCCCGCCGGCTACCCCGTCGCCTGGGAGGCGGACGTGGTGCTGCGCGACGGCACCACCATGCACCTGCGGCCCCTGCGCCCCGAGGACGCCGACGCGATCCAGCGCTTCCAGGAGGCGCAGTCGGAGCGGTCGGCCTACTTCCGCTTCTTCGCGCCCGTGCGCCGTCTCACCGAGCGCGAGCTGACCCGCCTGACCCACGTCGACCAGCACGACCGGGTGGCGCTGGTCGCGGTGCGTCCCGGTGCGGACGAGGAGGGCAGGCCGCGCGAGGACGTGCTCGGCGTCGCGCGCTACGACAAGGTGTCGCCCGCCGAGGCCGAGGTCGCGTTCAACATCGCCGACGCGATGCAGGGCAAGGGTCTCGGCTCGGTGCTCCTGGAGCACGTCGCCGCCGCGGCCCGCGAGCGCGGCGTGCTGCGCTTCACCGCCGACGTGCTGCCGCAGAACTCCTCGATGCTCGCCGTCTTCCGCGACGCCGGGTACGCGGTCAGCCAGCACCTGGACGACGGCGTGGTCACGGTCGCCTTCGACCTCGACCCCACCGAGCGGTCCCGGGCGGTGATGGCCGACCGCGAGCACCGCGCGGAGGCCCGGTCCATGCAGGCGCTGCTCACCGCGCGCCGCGTGCTGCTCGTCGGCCCGGGGCCCTCCGGTCCGGCGCCGGCTCCGGAGCACCACCTCGCGCAGCGGGTCGTGGACGCGGCGGTGGCCGACCCGGGGGACACCGAGCTCACGGTGCTCGGCGCGCCGCGCCCGGTGCCGGACGCCCCGGGCGTCACCGCCGCGGAGTCCTGGGACGAGGTCGGCGACGTCGACCTCGCGCTCCTCGCAGTCCCCCCGTCGGAGGTCTCCCGCGCGGTCGGCCGCCTCGCGGAGCGGGGTGCGCGCGGCGTCGTCGTGCTCGCCGCCGGGTACGCGGAGACGGGCCCCGACGGGCTGGCGCGCCAGCGCGACCTCGTCCGCTCGGCGCACGCGGCCGGGATGCGCGTGGTGGGGCCCGCGTCGTTCGGCCTGCTCACCACGACGCCGGGCGCGCGGCTGCATGCCAGCCTCGCGGAGCGGGCCCCGCGCGCCGGCGTGGTCGGGATGTTCTGCCAGTCGGCGCCGGCGGCGGTCACCCTCACCCGGACGCTCGAGCGCCGTGGGCTCGGCGTCTCGGCGCTGCTGTCGGCGGGCCACCGCGCCGACGTGTCCGGCAACGACCTCATGCAGTACTGGCAGGACGACCCGGCCACCGCGGTGGTCTGCCTGTACCTCGAGTCCATCGGCAACCCGCGCAAGTTCTCGCGGATCGCGCGCCGCCTGGCGGCGGTCAAGCCGGTCGTCGTGGTCGTCGCCGGACGCTCGGGGCAGGTCGTGCCGCCCGGGCACGCGGTGCGTGCCACGCGGGCTCCGCGCCGCCTGCTCGACGAGATGCTGCGACAGTCCGGCGTCATCCGGGCGGAGAACACCCACCAGCTCATGGACGTGGCGCAGGTGCTGGCGCACCAGCCCCTGCCGACCGGCGGGCGGGTGGGCATCCTCGCGTCGTCGGCCGCCCTCGCCGCGCTCGTCGCGGAGGCGGCGGCCGCCGCGGGGCTGGTCGTCGCCGCCTCGTCGGACTTCCTGCCGCCCGACGCGACCGACGAGCAGATCGCCCAGGTGACCGACGCCCTGTACGCGCCGGGGGCCTGCGACGTCGTGGTCGCGGTCGACGTCCCGGTGGTCGTGCCGCGGACGGGCGCCGTGGCGCGCGCCGTCGCCGAGGCCGCCGCGCGCACCGGCCGCACCACCGTCGCGTCCATGCTGGGGCTGAGCGGGCTGCCCGACGAGCTCGCCGCCACCGGCCCAGACGGCACCCCCGTACGCATCCCGGCGTTCTCCACCCCGGAGGACGCGGTGACTGCGCTCGGCAAGGTCGTCACGTACGCGCGCTGGCGCACCGAGGACCGCGGCGCGCACGTGCGGCCGGACGGGGTCGACGCCCGTCGGGCCCGGCGGCTCGTGGAGGGCCGGTTGGCCTCGTCGACGAGCGCGGGGGGCGACGGGCTGACGCTCGATCAGGACGAGACGGCCGAGCTGCTCGGCTGCTACGGGCTGCGGCTGTGGCCCTCGCGGACCGTGCGCACGGCCGAGGAGGCCGTGGCGGCGGCGGACGCGCTCGGCTGGCCGGTCGCGCTCAAGACCGCGTCGGCGGCGCTGCGCCACCGGACCGACCTGGGCGGGGTCCGCCTCGACATCGCCGACCCGGCGGAGCTGCGGGCCGACGTGGAGCGCATGCGGCAGGTGGCGCGCGAGGTGCTGGGGGACGCCGAGCCCGCCATGGAGGTGCAGTCGATGGCCCCCGTCGGCGTGCCGTGCGTGATCCGTTCGGGGGAGGACCCGCTGTTCGGCCCGAAGGTCTCCTTCGGGCTCGCGGGGGACGCGACCGACCTGCTCGACGACGTGGCGTACGGCATCCCGCCGCTGACCGACGTCGACGTGGCCGCGATGGTCCGCACCGTGCGGGCCGCCCCGCGGCTCTTCGGGTACGGCGGGGCGCCGGCGGCGGACATCGACGCCCTCGAGGACGTCCTCGCGCGCGTCTCCGTGATGGCCGACGACCTGCCCGAGCTCGCGTCCCTGGAGCTCTACCCGGTCGTCGTGGGGTCCACGGGGGTCAGCGTGCTGCACGCCACGGTGCGGCTGCGGTCGGCGGCCCAGCGGGCCGACGCGCCGCGCCGGGCCCTGCCCGCCTGAGTGTCGGTCCGGGCACTGCTCGTTCGTCGTCCTCGTGAGGACCGTCGACGACCGAGGAGCGCACCATGACCACCCACGACATCACTTCCAGGTCCACCACCGGAGCCCCCGCGGCGCCCGCCGTCCCGCCGGTGGCCGACCGGGCGGCCTGGAGCGCCGCCCGCGCCGGCCTGCTGGTGCGGGAGAAGGCGCACACGCGCGAGGCCGACGCGATCGCCGCGGCCCGGCGCAGACTCCCGATGACGGAGGTCGACGCGCGCAGCGCCGTGGTGGGACCCGACGGCCCGACCACGCTGCTGGACCTGTTCTCCGGGCGCGAGGAGCTGGTCGTCTACCAGCACATGTGGCATGCGGGCGCCGCGATCGAGGACCAGTGCGCGGGCTGCACGCTCACGTACGTCGCGGTGCAGGACCCTGTCTACCTGATCGCCCGCGGAGTGTCGTTCGCGGTGTTCGCCGAGGCGCCCTACGCCGAGCTGGCGCCGTTCGTGGAGTTCATGGGCTACCCGCAGCACTGGTACTCCGTGGCCGCCGTCGAG
This sequence comes from Isoptericola peretonis, assembly GCA_023241745.1. Classification (GTDB taxonomy): domain Bacteria; phylum Actinomycetota; class Actinomycetes; order Actinomycetales; family Cellulomonadaceae; genus Isoptericola; species Isoptericola peretonis. The sequence continues at coordinate 393,873 of JALQCY010000002.1, forward strand.
GACGAGGTCGTGCGAGGGGACAACACCGGCACCTGGGTGTGCTTCCTGCGGCGGGGTGAGCGGGTGTACCTCACCGGATCGCTCACGGGGCGCGGCTGCGAGGCCACGATGCCGGCGCTCGCGCTGCTCGACCTCACGCCGCGCGGGCGCCTCGAGTCCTGGCAGGACCACCCCGAGGGCTGGCCGGAGGGCCGGGGGCCCGGGTGGTTCTGGCGCGCGGACGCCGACGGCGCGGGGAACGACTGGTCGGGCGGCCGGCCCACCGCCCAGTGGTCGCGCCCGGGCGCGACGCCCGTGGGGGAGGCCGCGCACGGCCACCGGCACTGAGAGGCCCGAGCCCGGGTAGTGGTCACCCCCGCGGCGGCAGTGGGAGAATGCGCGGGTGCCGCATGCCACCGCTCGTGAGAACCACCGTGCCGACCTGTCCGCCCACGTGCGCCGGGCCGGGTACTACCCGGATCTGGTGGAGGACGTCCTGGACGTCGCCCTCGCCGACGAGGACGTCCTCGCCCACCTCGTGCAGGCCGAGACCACCTTCGACGACACCGTGCGACGGCACCTGACGGTGCTGGCGCTCACCCCCTCGCGACTCGTGACCGCGCACGTCGACGACCACGAGGGCGACGCCGCCCACCCGTCGTCCGCCGCGGCGACCACGGAGGCCGTGCCGCTGAGCGAGATCCGCTCGGTCGTCCTCACCCATGTCGTGGACGAGCCCGCGCAGCACTCTCCCGGCGACAGCGCCTCGGAGCTGACGCTCGCGATCGGCTGGGGCGCCGTGTCCCGCATCGACCTCGAGCCGGTGCAGTGCCCGGACCCGGCCTGCGAGGCGGACCACGGCCTTTCGGGCCAGCTGACGCCGGACGACGTCGTCGTGCGGGTCAGCGGCGCGGCGGAGGGGCGCGACGCCCTGCGCCGGGCGGCCGCGTTCGCCCGCGCGCTGTCCGGCGCCACCGGGGTCGGCGGGCGCACCTCCCGATGACGACCTCGGTCGCGCTGCCCGACGGACTCCTCGCGCCCTCGTACGGGACGGGCTCGCTGGCCGCCGTCCTGCCGGCGGTGGCCGGCGCCCTGGGCGTCGACCTCACGACGTCGACCGGGCTGCGGTCGGCCGACTGCCGCGACGCGCTCGGCCTGCCGAGCGGGGTGCGCCGGGCGGTCGTCGTGCTGGTCGACGGGCTCGGCCTCGCCAACCTCGCCGAGCGCGGTGGGCATGCGCCGTTCCTGCGTTCCCTCGCCGCGGACGGCCGGTCGGTGCTGTCCAGCTTCCCCTCGACGACGGCGGCCGCGCTCGCCACCTTCGGCACCGGGACGTCGCCGGGCCGCACCGGGCTGCTCGGCTACACGCAGCGCAACCCGGCGACGGGCGGGCTGGCCACGACGGTCTCCTGGACGGAGCAGTCGGACCCCTACCGCCCCGGGACCAAGCTGTCGGGCCCGATGCGTTCGGAGCCCGAGGCGCTGCAGCGGGAGCCCACGGTGCTGCAGAGGCTCGCCGAGGGCGGCCTGCGGGTCACCTCGCCCGGCCCGGCCCGGTTCGCGGGGTCGGGCATGACCCGGGCCGCGCTCCGCGGCCCGCGCTACGTGCCGGCCGAGGGCCTGGACGCCCAGGTGGGCACGACGGTGCGGGAGCTGCGGGAGCCGGGCCTCGTGTACCTCTACCACGGCGCCGTGGACAAGACGGGGCACAAGTTCGGTCCGTCCTCCTGGCAGTGGGGCGACGCCCTCGAGGAGACGGACTCCGAGCTCCGCCGGCTCGTGCGCTCCGTCCCGGCGGGCACCCTCGTGGTCGTCACCGCCGACCACGGGCAGATCACCGCCGACCCGGCGCACCAGCACGACGTCGCCGCGAACGCGGAGCTGGCGCGGGACGTCGCGCTCCTCGGGGGTGAGCCGCGCGCCGCCCACGTGTACGTGGCGCCCGACGTCGACCCGCGGGACGTCGCCGCCCGGTGGGCCGCCGTGCTCGGCGACGACGCGCTGGTCATGCTGCGGGACGACGCCGTGGCGGCCGGCTGGCTGGGGCCGGTGGCCGAGCACGTGCTGCCCGCCGTGGGCGACGTGCTGGTCGCCGCCCGCGGCGCCGCGACCGTCGTGGACTCCCGCCTGCACCCTGCCTCCGCCCGGGAGATGCCCGGGGTGCACGGGTCGCTCACGGCCACCGAGATGGTCGTCCCGCTGCTCGTCGCCCAGGCGTAGGGCCCGCAGGGGCCGCGCTACCGGCGCCCGGGCGGAATCTCGTGGCGGCGCGCGGCGACCGGTGCCACGATGCCGGGATGGAGCCCCACGACCAGCGGCAGGAGCAGCGGACCGGGACACCGGCCACGCGGTGGACCCGGGCGACCGTCTACCCGGACATGTGGGTGGACCCGGACGACGACCCGCGCGAGAGCGACGCCGAGCTGGTGGACGAGCGCGCCGTCCTCCTGGAGTCGCTGCGCGTGAACCGGCTGACGGTGGAGCTCAAGTGCGCCGACCTCGACGCCGAGCAGCTGGCGCGCCGCGCGGTGCCGCCGTCGACCATGTCGCTGCTGGGCCTGGTGCGCCACCTCACCGAGGACGAGCGGCACGTGCGCCGCATCATGACCGGCGAGGACGCGCCCTGGCTGTACCGCACGGCCGAGCACCGCGACGCCGACTGGGACGGCGCGGTCGCCGACGCCGCCGTGGTCGAGGAGGCGTTCCGCCGCTGGCGCGAGGAGCGCGCGGCGACCGACCGCATGATCGCGGGCCTGTCCGACCTCGGCGCGACCAACCAGGGCCTGTCCGACCTCGGCGCCGAGCCCGGGGGCGAGATCACGCTGCGGGAGCTCCTGCTGAGCCACGTCGAGGAGTACGCGCGCCACTGCGGCCACGCGGACCTGCTGCGCGAGTGCGTCGACGGCCGCGTGGGCCAGTGACCGGTCGCCACGCCGGCCGAGGAGCGCACGTCTGACAGGATCTGGCCCATGGCCGAGCTCGTCTTCTTCTCCGGGACCATGGACAGCGGCAAGTCGACGCTGGCCCTGCAGACCGACCACAACCACGCGGCGCGCGGGCGCTCGGGGCTCATCTTCACGCGCGACGACCGCGCCGGGACGTCCCGGCTGTCGTCCCGCCTCGGTCTCGAGGTCGACGCCCGCGAGGTCACCGACGACACCGACTTCTGGGACGTGGTCGCCGCGGAGCGGCAGCACGGCCGCGTCGTGGACTACCTCGTCTGCGACGAGGCGCAGTTCTACTCCCCGGCGCAGGTCGAGCAGCTGGCGCGCCTGGTCGACGAGGTCGAGCTCGACGTCTTCGCGTTCGGCATCACGACCGACTTCCGCACGCGACTGTTCCCCGGCGCCGCGCGCCTCATCGAGCTCGCCGACCGCGTGGAGGAGCTCCAGGTCCGGTCGCTGTGCTGGTGCGGGGCCCGCGCCACCCACAACGCGCGCACCGTGGGCGGCGTGATGGTGGTGGAGGGCGACCAGGTGGTGGTCGGGGACGTCGCGGGCGGCCAGGACGCCGCCCCGGTCCACTACGAGGTGCTGTGCAGGCGCCACCACATGCGGCGGATGACGGCGGCGGACGCCCGGCGGCGGTCGGCCGGCACCGGTCAGCTGGACCTGGACCCCTTCGCCGGCTGAGCCCCGCTCAGGAGGACGACGGGCGGCCGCCGCCGAAGACGATCTCGTCCCAGCTCGGCACCTGGGCGCGGCCCTTGCGCCCCGCCCGTCGCGCCGACGTGGGCTTGTCGTTGCGCGGCGCGGGCGCGGCCGGCTGGGGGCCCGGAGCGCCGTGCGCGGGCGGGCCGCCGGGCGCCGGGGCGTCCTCCACGACGTCCTCGTCGGCGCCGGCGCGTCCGGCGTCCGGGGCGTCACCGGGCGCGTCGCCGGCGGCGGACGCGTCAGGGCCTGGCACGCCGGGGACGGGTCGCCGTGCGCCGGACGGGTGCGTCGCGCGGTCCGGGGCCCGGTCGGCGGCCCGCATCCCGGAGCGTCGCGAGCCGAGGTCCACGACGCTGGCCCCGGCCTGCTCGCCGGTCTCCTCGTCCACCTCGGACGCCGGGCTCCTCCGGCCCGCGTCCGCCCCGGGCCCGCCCGGCGCGGTCACGCGACCGACCGGCACCCCCTCCGACGTCGCGGGGGCGTCGTCGTGGGAGCCCGGCGCGGGGGAGCGGTGGCGTTCCGCCGGTCGCTGACCGCGGCGTCCGGCGAGGTCGTCGAGGAGCAGCGCCGTCGTGTCGTCCTCGACGTGCCGGCGTGGCGCGGTGGCACGACCCGACACGGCCGGCACGCCGAGCACGTCCGGGGACACCGGGTCGTCCGGCTGGCCGAGCCAGCGCGCCTCGTCGTCGAGCGGGGTCACGACGCGGCCCTTGGGGTCGAACGTCCACCGGGCGGACCGGTCCCGGTCGCCGGCGGAGAACCGCACCTCGACCACCCAGGGCGCGGAGCCGTCGCGCCGGGCGGACCAGTGCGCCTCGGACGTCGGCACGCCGCGGGCGGCGAGCCGCTTGTCGGCGACCTCCCCGAGCGTCGTCGTCTCGTCGTCACCGGGCAGCCGGTGCGCGCGCACCTGGGCGACGGCGTGGTCGCGCTCCGCCATCACCGGCCACTCGTAGCGCTGCACGTGCTCGACCGGCAGGCCGGACTCCTCGGCCAGGTCCTCGACCGTCGCACCCGCACGCAGGCGCGCCTGCAGGTCGCGCGGGCGCAGGCTCGTCGCCGCCTGGGCGCGCAGCGCCTCGGTCCGCGGACGGTCCCGGCGCACGGCGGCGCGCAGCGCCTCCGAGATGGGCAGGGTGCTCTCGGTGCCGTCGGGGCCGCGCAGGACCAGGCGCTCACCGTCCTCGTGCAGCCTCACGAGCTCGAGCTCGGCCATGATTCCTCCCTCAGGTCGCCCACGGGTCTCTCCGCCGGGGGCGGGTCCGCCGGTTCGAGGGTGCCACCGGCACGCGGCCGGGGGACGCAGGCGCGTCGGTGTGCCGCCGATTGACGCCGGTGCCGGCGCGCCCCGGGGTCGAGGGCCTGGGAGGATGACGTCCCGTGGACGCGTTCACCTCCGGCCCGGTCTCCTACCTCGAGCTCGTCGCCGTCTTCGTCGCGGCGGTCTCCGGGGGCCTCGCCGCCGTGCGCAAGCGGTTCGACGTGTTCGGCGTGCTCGTGCTCGCGTGGGTCACAGGGCTCGGCGGCGGGATCCTGCGCGACGTCCTCATCGGCGACACCCCGCCGGTGGGCATCTCGAGCTGGAAGCTCGTGACGGCGGCGATCGCGGCCGGCGTGATCATCTTCTTCTTCCATCCCGGCCTCGAACGCATGCGCCGCTCGATCCTCGTGCTCGACGCGGCGGCCCTCGCGCTGTTCGTGCTGCAGGGCACGACGAAGTCGCTCGACCTCGGCGCCGGGGTGCTCGCGTCCGTCGTCGTGGGCGTGCTCACCGCGGTGGGCGGCGGGATCATGCGCGACGTCCTCGTGGGGGAGGTGCCGCTCGTCTTCGCCGACCGCCAGCTCTACGCGGTGCCGGCACTGATCGGGGCCGGGATCACGGCCGGGCTGTGGCAGCTCGGCGTGCTCGGGCTGGGGACCGGGCTCGGCGTCGTCGTCCTCGTGTTCGGCTTCCGTGTCGTGTCCCTCGCGCGGGGCTGGACCGTGCCCCGTCCCGGCGCGGGCTGGACCGCCCGGTGGGGGCGCGGGTCGGGCAGGATGGAGCGGTGACGCCACGCGAGACGCCCCGCACCCTGGACCACCGGACCGCCGGCGAGGCCGCCGGCGGGGGAGGCGGGCCCGTGCCGGACGGGGTCGACGTCGAGGAGCTGCGTGCGCTGGCCCGCAGCCTCGCGTGCGAGGCGGGCACGCTGGTCCGCGAGGGGCGCCCGGAGCGCGTCGAGGTCGCAGCGACCAAGTCGAGCGCGGTCGACCCCGTCACCGCGATGGACCGCGCGTCGGAGGAGCTGCTGCGGGCTCGCCTCGCGGTCGAGCGGCCCGACGACGCGATCCTCGGCGAGGAGGGCGACGACGTCCCCGGCACCTCCGGGCTCACCTGGGTGCTCGACCCGATCGACGGCACCGTGAACTATCTGTACGGCGTCGCGTCGTACGCCGTCTCGGTGGCCGTGGTGGCCGGGCCGCCCGACCCCGAGCGGTGGACGGCGCTCGCCGGCTGCGTGCACTCGGTCGTGGACGGCCGCACCTGGACGGCGGCCCTCGGCGGGGGCGCGGAGCGCGACGGGAGGGCGCTGCACGTGAGCCGGCCGGCGTCGCTCGCCGGGTCGCTCGTCGGCACGGGCTTCGGGTACTCCGCCGAGCGGCGTGCGCACCAGGCGCAGGTCCTCACGAGCGTGCTGCCCCGCGTGCGCGACATCCGACGTCTCGGCGCCGCGGCGATCGACCTGTGCCTGCTGGCGGAGGGCGCGCTGGACCTCTACTACGAGCGCGGGCTCAACCCCTGGGACGTCGGGGCCGGGGGGCTCGTCGCGACCGAGGCGGGCGCGTGGCTGGGCGGCCTGCGAGGGCGGCGGGCGAGCAGCACCATGACGGTCGCCGGTGCCGGCCCGGTCGTGGACGAGCTGGTGCACCTCCTCGAGGCCGCGGACGCCGACGGCGACGGGCGCGCGGCGCCCCGCTGACGGGGCGGCCGACACCTGGCGAGGTTCGGTCGTGCCGCGGTTGCCCCGAGGGATGAAAAACCGTGTCAGCCCTGTGTCACGCTCCCGGCGAACACCGCCGGAAGCGGCGGCATCGACGCAGGTCAGAGGGCGATGGCGGCAGTGTGACACGGCGAACAGCCCGCGGTGTCGCGCGCCCGCGCGAAATGGTGCACAATCCGTGGGCCGACCGGGAACAAAACCCGGTCACCGAGCATTATCAGCGCGTACCGATCCCGACACCACGGAGCGTGACCACACAGATGGCAACCGACTACGACGCCCCCCGCAAGAACGACGAGGACGTGGAGCAGGACTCGATCCAGGAGCTCCAGGCGCGTCGTTCCGACAAGTCGTCGGGTGTCGTCGACGAGGACGAGACGGAGGCCGCGGAAGGCTTCGAGCTTCCCGGCGCCGACCTGTCCGGCGAGGAGCTCGCGGTCCGCGTCCTGCCCCGCCAGGCCGACGAGTTCACCTGCACGAGCTGCTTCCTCGTCCACCACCGCAGCCAGCTGGCCTACGAGAAGAACGGCCAGATGGTCTGCACGGAGTGCGCCGCCTGACCGGAGCCGTCGGGCGCCGCGCGCCAGCACCACGGACGACACGGGCCGTCACGTCGAGGACGTGACGGCCTTCGTCGTCCCCGGGCTCAGCGGCCGAGCGCGGCGGCGAGCTCCTGCGGGCGGCGCGTCGACAGCAGCCAGTACGGCGTCGGGTCGAGCGGGTCCTGCAGGTCGACGCGCACCCCGGTGCGCGCCCACGCGCGCAGGCAGACGAAGGCGCGGGCGTCGAGCGCCGGGCCGAGCGCGGTGCGCATCTGGTCGGCGTCGTCCATCGTGGTGACCTCGCCCAGGAGGTCCACGGCGATCTGGGCCTTGCCCGCGCGCAGCCGTCCGCCGGACACCTCGATCACCGGCGCGGTCGCGACGAGCGCGACGAGGGTGCCGGCCGCCACCAGCGCACCGAGCACCACCGCGAGCGTGTGCGCCAGCGGGTACAGCGCCACCCCGGCGATGACGCCCAGCCCGACGGCGCCGCACCAGGCGGCGGGTCCGGGCGACAGCCGCTCGCGGAAGGCCGGGCCGGTGACGGGGGAGAGGTCGGGCTGGGACTCGCTCATGGGCCCATCATCCCAGGACGGCGGGGGCGGTCGTGTCGGCTACGCTTCCCGGGTGCCTGACACCGCCAGCCGGCCCCCGAGCCGCGACGTGAGCCCCGAGGCGAGCCCCGAGGGCGTCGACGCGAGCACGGTCGACGTGCTCGTCACGCTGCTCGACGACGTCCCCACCCCCGCGTACGCGCACCCGGGCGACGCCGGCGCCGACCTGGTGACCACCGTCGACGTGGAGATCCCCCCGCAGGGTCGGGTCACCGTGCCCACGGGGGTCGCGATCGCGCTGCCCGAGGGCTACGCCGCGTTCGTGCACCCGCGGTCCGGCCTGGCCGCCAAGCACGGCGTGACCGTGGTGAACGCGCCCGGGACGATCGACGCCGGCTACCGGGGCGAGATCAAGGTGATCCTCCTGAACACCGACGTGGCGGAGCCGGTGCACCTGCGGCGCGGCGACCGGGTGGCCCAGCTCGTGGTGCAGCGGGTGGAGCACGCGCGGTTCCTGGTCGCGACGACGCTGCCGGGCTCGCACCGCGGCCAGGGCGGCTTCGGCTCGTCCGGCGGCTTCGCCGGAAGCTGAGGCCCGCGGACCGGAGGCGTCGCCGATCCGGTCTACTGTGGGAGAAGGACCGGATCGGCGGTCGTGGACCTTCTTCAGGGCATCGGCGAACCACCGACCAGCAGGACGACGAGAAGGAGATCCTCCGTGGGGCTGTTCCGGCGCAACGCGTCGAAGTTGGGGGCCGACGAGGCCCGCGGGTCCGCGCCCGAGGAGGCCGCAGCGCCCACCGCCGGCAGCGAGGACGGGGGCGCACCGGAGCGCCCGGAGCGCGGACCGTTCGACTCCAGCCAGGTGACGGGCATGGGACCCCGCGTGGACCTGGGCGCCATCTGGCTGCCCGTCCTGCCCGGCCTCGAGCTGCGCATGGAGGTCGACAAGAAGACCCAGAAGGTCACCGGGGTCTCCGCGACCCTCGGCGGGTCGGGGCTGCAGGTGCAGGCCTTCGCCGCCCCCCGCACGGAGGGGATCTGGGACGAGGTGCGCGCCGAGATCGGGACGTCCATCACCCGCCAGGGCGGCACCGTCGACGACGTGCCCGGAGTGTTCGGGCGCGAGCTCATCGCCCGCATCCCCGCCACCGCCCCCGACGGCAAGGCGGCCGTGCGCCCCGCCCGCTTCATCGGGGTGGACGGGCCGCGCTGGTTCCTGCGCGGCGTCCTGTCCGGTCGTGCGGCCGTGGACGCGGAGGCCGCGAAGCCCCTCGAGTCCGTGTTCGCCAACGTCGTCGTGGTGCGTGACGGCAACCCCCGGCCGCCGCGCGACCTGCTCACGCTGACGCTGCCCAAGAGCGCCCGCCAGGGGGACGCCCCCGCGGACCAGGCCGGCGCGACCGCCGCCGGTCCGGAGGGGGCCGCGCCGCAGACACCGTCGTTCGACCCGCTGTCCCGCGGGCCGGAGATCACCGAGATCCGGTAACCGACCGGGCCCGGTCGACCCGTCCATCAGCCTGGAGCCACTCATGTCCCTGCGTACCGCCGTCCAGCACGCGCTGGCCTCGGCCGACGAGGTCGCCGCCGACGAGGAACGGCACGAGGCCGCGACCCATCGCGGCTGCACCCCGGTCGCCCAGCTGGGCGACCGTCGTCGGGCGAGCTCGGCCGGGGTGCTGCGCTCCGTCGTGCTGCGGCCCCGGGAGGGCGTCCCGACGGTCGAGGCGGAGCTGTACGACGGCTCCGGCTCGCTCGACCTCGTGTGGCTCGGCCGCCGGTCCATCGCCGGCATCGACCCGGGTCGGCGTATCCGCGTCGACGGGCTGGTGTGCGACGTCGACGGTCGGCGCACCATGTTCAACCCCCGGTACGAGCTGCGCGCGCGGGCCGGCGAGTGAGCGACGGGACCCGCGCGGCGGGCAGGTCGACGGGAGCCGCCGACGGGCGCGGGGTGCGTGCGGTCACGGGCGAGTCGTTCTCCTTCGGGCAGGCCGTGGGGGGCGTCCGCGGCGTGATCGAGGCGGTGCTGCCGGGCCTGCTCTTCGTGGTGATCTACGTGGTCGCGTCGATGGGCGGGGACGAGCGTTCCGCGCTCACGTGGGCGCTGGTCGCGTCCGTCGGCGCCGCCCTGGTCGCGGTCGTCGCCCGGCTCGCGCAGCGCACGCCGATCACGCAGGCCCTCGGCGGGCTGCTCGGGATCGGCGTCGGCGTGTTCTGGGCGTGGCGCTCCGGCGAGGCCCAGAACTTCTACGTGTGGGGCCTGTGGACCAACGCGGCGTACCTGGCCGCCATCCTGGCGTCGCTCGCCCTGCGCTGGCCCGTCGTCGGGCTCGTCGTCGAGGCGGTCCGCGGCGGCTTCGCCGACGTCTCGTCCGAGCGTGCCCGTGCCACCGACGCGACCACGGACGACGCCGGGGCCGCTGCGCCCGGGGCGGACGGCGCCGCCGCTCCGAGCCCGCTCGCCGCCCTGGTGGCGTGGCGCAAGGACCCGGTGCTCCTGCGGCGCTACACCCTCGCCACGTGGTTCTGGGCGGGGCTCTTCGCGCTGCGCCTCGCGGTCAAGGTGCCGCTGTACTTCGCCGACAGCGTCGGTTGGCTGGGCACCGCGCACCTGGTGCTGGGTGTCCCGCTGTGGGGCCTGGTGCTGTGGCTCACCTGGGTCGTCGTGCGCGGGGCCCACGCCCCGGCGGACGCCGACCACGAGGCGCCCGCCGAGGCGCCGCGCCCCGAGCAGCAGTCCTAGAGGTCGTCCTCCTCCGGGCCCAGCTCGGGCACGGGCTGCTCGGGCGCCACCAGCGGAGCCCCGTCGGCGATCGCGGGGGCGGACGGGCTGCCGTGGGTGAGGAGGTGCTGGAGCGACTCCTCGTCCGCTTGGCTGCCCATGACGAGGACGAGCTCGTCGCCCACCTCGAGCGTGTCGTCGACCGTCGGTGCGAGCGGCTGCGCCCCCCGCACGATGCAGGCGAGCACGGTGTCGGTGGGCCAGGTGACGGCACCGACGCGAGCGCCCACGAGCGGCGAGTCGTCCGGCAGCGTCACCTCGACGATGTCGGCGCCGGACTGGTGGAACGTGAAGATCCGGACCAGGTCACCGACAGCCACGGCCTCCTCGACCATGGCCGTCATGATCCGCGGCGTCGACACCGCGACGTCGACGCCCCACGAACCGTCGAACATCCACTCGTTCTTCGGGTTGTTGACGCGCGCCACGGTGCGGGGCACGCCGAACTCCGTCTTGCACAGCAGGGAGAACACGAGGTTCACCTTGTCGTCCCCGGTGGCGCCCACGACGACGTCGGCGCCGGTCACGTCGGCGGCCTCCAGGGAGGACAGCTCGCAGGCGTCGGCGAGGATCCAGTCGGCCTCGGGCACCTGCGCCACCCGCATCGCGGCGGGGTTCTTGTCGATCAGCACCACCTCGTGGTCGTGCGAGAGCAGCTCTCGGGCGATCGACCGGCCCACCGAACCGGCCCCGGCGACGACGACCCGCATCAGCTGTCCTCCTGCCGCGGCTCGTGGGTGAGCACCCGCTCGACGGCGGCGGCGTCGTCGCCGCGCATGAGGACGTGCAGCACGTCGTTCTCCTGCAGCACCGTCCCCGCCGTCGGCAGGACGGCGTCCGTGTACCGGGAGAGGAACGCGACGCGCGCTCCGATCGCCTCCTCGATGCGGTGCACCGTGGTGCCGGCCCAGCGGGGGTGGTAGTCCACCTGCGCGAGGCGCACCTGTCCGGAGGGGTCGCGGTACTCGTCGGTGGCCCCGAACGGGAGCATCCGGCGCAGCACCTGGTCGGCCGTCCAGCGCACCGTCGCGACGGTCGGGATACCGAGCCGCTGGTAGATCTCCGCGCGCTGCGGGTCGTAGATGCGCGCGACGACGTTCTCGACGCCGTAGGTCTCGCGGGCGACCCGCGCCGCGAGGACGTTGGAGTTGTCGCCGTCGGAGACGGCGGCGAAGGCGTAGGTGTCCTCGATGCCGGCCTGGACGAGGGTGTCGCGGTCGAATCCCACGCCGGTCACCTTCTGCCCGGAGAAGCCGGCCGGCAGCCGCCGGAACGCGTCGGGGTTCTGGTCGACGACGGCCACCGAGTGGCCGCGGGACTCGATCGTCTGCGCGAGCGTCGAGCCGACGCGGCCGCAGCCCATGATCACGAAGTGCACGGGCGAAACGCTATACCTCGCACGACGCGCGGTCATCGCGACCGGGCGGCGCGCGCCGACCGCGCCGGGCGGGCATAGCATTGCTCGACGTGTCGGACATCGCGGACGCTGCCAAACGGCTCCTGCTCGGGCGCCCCGTGCGCAGCGAGAACCTGGGGCACACGCTCCTGCCCAAGCGGGTCGCGCTGCCGGTGTTCGCCTCGGACGCGCTGTCGTCCGTGGCGTACGCGCCCGACGAGATCCTCCTGACCCTCGCCGTCGCCGGCATCGCCGCGACGACGATCTCCCCGTGGGTCGGGCTCGGGGTCGTGGTGGTGCTCCTGGTCGTCGTCTCCTCCTACCGCCAGAACGTGCGGGCCTATCCCTCCGGCGGTGGCGACTACGAGGTGGCGACGACGAACCTCGGCCCGTCGGCCGGCATCGGCGTCGCGTCGGCCCTGCTCGTCGACTACGTGCTCACCGTGGCCGTGTCGATCTCGTCGGGGGCCCAGTACGCGGCGTCGGCCCTGCCCTTCCTGCGCGGGCACGAGGCGCTGTTCGCCGTGGCCGTGGTCGTGATCCTCACGGTCATGAACCTGCGCGGCGTGCGCGAGTCGGGCACCGTCTTCGCCATCCCGACCTACTGCTTCATGGCGCTCATCGGCCTGCTCGCCGTGGTCGGCGCGATCCGGTACTTCGCCGACGACCTGCCGCTCGCCGAGAGCGCCGGCTTCGAGATCACGCCCGAGGCGGGCTTCGACCAGGGGCTCACGGGCCTGGCGGGGGCGTTCCTGCTGGCGCGGGCGTTCGCGTCCGGCTGCGCGGCGCTGACCGGTGTGGAGGCCATCAGCAACGGCGTGCCGGCGTTCCGCAAGCCCAAGTCCCGCAACGCGGCGACGACGCTGGCCCTGCTGGGTGGCATCTCGGCCACGATGATGATCTCGATCCTGCTGCTGTCGCAGGCCACCGGCGTGAAGTACGTCGAGGACGCGCACGACCAGCTCACGTCGGGCGGGCAGCCGCTGCCGGAGGACTACAACCAGCACCCGGTGATCAGCCAGCTCGCGGAGGCGGTGTTCCAGGGGTTCACGCCCGCGTTCGTGGCCGTCTCGATCGTGACGGGCCTCATCCTGGTGCTCGCGGCCAACACGGCGTTCAACGGGTTCCCGGTGCTCGGCTCGATCCTCGCCAAGGACGGCTTCCTGCCGCGTCAGCTGCACACCCGCGGCGACCGGCTCGCGTTCTCCAACGGGATCATCACGCTCGCCGTCGCGGCGATCGTCCTCATCGTCGCGTTCGACGCCCAGGTCACCCGGCTCATCCAGCTGTACATCGTGGGCGTGTTCGTGTCGTTCACGCTGTCCCAGCTCGGCATGCTGCGGCACTGGACGCGGGCGCTGCGCAAGGAGCCGGACCCGCACGAGCGCTCGCGCATGCAGCGCTCGCGGCTCGTCAACGGCGTCGGCTTCGTCATGACCGCGACGGTGCTGGTCATCGTGCTGGCGACGAAGTTCACGCACGGCGCGTGGATCACCCTGCTGGCGATGGGCGTGCTCTTCGCGCTGATGAAGGGGATCCGGGCCCACTACGGGCGGGTGCGCGACGAGCTCGAGCTGGACGACGTGGCCGGCGCCCGCGCCCTGCCCAGCCGCGTGCACGCCATCGTGCTGGTCTCCAAGATCCACAAGCCGACCATGCGGGCGGTGGCGTACGCACGGGCGTCGCGGCCGTCGGTGCTCGAGGCGGTGACCGTCGGCGTGGACGCCGACGAGATCGCCGACCTGCGCGCCCGCTGGGAGGCGCTCGACCTGCCCGTGCCGCTGCGGGTGCTGGACTCCCCGTTCCGCGAGATCACCCGGCCGGTGCTGAAGTACGTGCGCTCGGTGCGCCGGGACTCGCCGCGCGACCTGGTCGTGGTCTACATCCCCGAGTACGTGGTCGGTCACTGGTGGGAGCAGCTGCTGCACAACCAGTCCGCCCTGCGGCTCAAGGGCCGCCTGCTGTTCACGCCGGGCGTCGTGGTGGCGTCGGTGCCGTGGCAGCTGTCCTCGTCGGCGGGCCAGACCGGCCTGGAGGGCACGTCGCCCCGCGGTCCCCGGTTCTGATCCCTCGTCCGGACCCCGCGGCCGGTCGGGGGAGAATGGTGCCCATGCCTCGACCTCGCCGTTCCGCACCGCGCCCCCGACCGACCGCCCCGGACCCCGAGGTGGGCCGCGAGGTCGAGCTCGAGATCGGTCCCGTCGCGCACGGCGGCCACTGCGTGGCCCGGCTGGACGGCCGCGTCGTCTTCGTGCGGCACACCCTGCCCGGCGAGCGCGTGCGCGCCCGGGTCACGGAGACGGGCTCCCGGTTCTGGCGCGCGGACGCCGTCGAGGTGCTCGAGGCGTCCGCGGACCGCGTGCCGTCCGCGTGGCCCGAGGCGGGTCCGGGCGGTGTGGGCGGCGGCGAGCTGGCGCACGTGGCGCCGCCGGCGCAGCGCCGGTGGAAGGCCGCCGTCCTCGCGGAGCAGCTGCAGCGCCTCGCGCACCTCGACCGGGAGGTCGAGGTCGAGGCCGCGCCCGGCGACGACGAGCGGGGCGGCCTCGCGTACCGCACGCGCGTCGACCTGGTGGCCGACGCCGACGGGCGCGCCGGGATGCGGCGGTTCCGCTCGCACGACGTCGTGCCGCTCGAGGCGATGCCCCTGGCCACCGAGGCGGTCGCCGCGCTCGCGGAGGCGGAGGGCGTGTGGACGCGACGCTGGCAGCCCGGGGCCCAGCTGCAGCTGGTCGCGCCCGCCGACGGCTCCGACCCGGTCCTGCTCGTCGACGACGTCCCCTGGCGCCGAGGCCGCGGCGACACCCGCCCGAACGCGCGCCGGGCGGTCGCCGAGACGGTCCGGGCGGGCGGCGCGGAGCACCGCTACCGCGTGGCGGCCGACGGCTTCTGGCAGGTGCACCGGCAGGCTCCCGAGCTGCTGACGGGGGCCGTGCTGGACGCCGTCGGGGACGCCGACGGCGCGACCGTGCTCGACCTGTACTCGGGCGCGGGCCTGTTCACCGTGCCGCTCGCGGCGGCGGTCGGCGGCTCGGGCCGCGTCATGGCCGTCGAGGGCGACGCGCGCGCCGTGAAGGACGCGCGCCGCAACGCCCACGACCTCCCGCAGGTGGAGCTGCACCTCGGAGCCGTCGACCGGGTCCTCGCCGACGGCGACGCGACGGGTGCCCCCCTGGGCGACGCCGACCTCGTCGTCCTCGACCCGCCGCGCGCCGGCGCCGGCCGGAAGGTCGTCGACGCGATCGCCGCCCGCGCCCCGCGGCGGGTCGTGTACGTGGCCTGCGACCCGGCGGCGCTCGCGCGCGACGTCGCCTACCTCGCCGACCACGGGTACGCGCTGAGCGGCCTGCGCGCCCTCGACCTGTTCCCGATGACCCACCACGTCGAGGCGGTCGCGGTCCTCGACCACTGACCGGCGACCGCGCCCCGCGCTACGGTCTCGCCATGGGCGGTACGGGGGGTCGGAGCGCGCGGCGATGGCTGCCCCTGCGGTTGCTGGTGGTCGTCGTGGTCGTGCTGCTCGCCGTCGTGGTGGCGCTGCTCGTGCGGCAGCCCGCTCGGCTGGTGCTGGCGTCCTATCCGGGGCTGCCCGCCGGGGTCGCGGCCGCGCCCCCGCACGGGGAGCCGGGCTGGTTGCTCGGCGACGACGGCCGCCTCGCCGTGTACGCGGCGGGCAGCGGGTCGTGCCCGTGGCGGCCGACCTCGGTCACGGCCGAGGGCGACCGCGTGCGGGTGCAGCTCGGACGCGACGAGCGCGGAGCCTGCACCGACGACCTCGTCTGGACGACGAGCGTCGTGGCGCTCCCCGCGGGGGTCGACCACGGCCGGCTCGAGGTCGAGATCGCGACGGTCGAGCCGGCCGGCTGACCGTCGTCAGCCGCCGAGACGGCCCGTCGTCGAGGCGAACCCCAGCCACGTGTGGCGGTTGCGCCACCAGCACCAGCCGACCTTCGGGGCGCCCCGTCGCTCGCTGCCGTCCCGGCCGGTGCCGTTCGAGATCCAGACGGCGGGCGTGCGCGCGTCGTAGGAGCCGTCCGGCCTCCGCAGCCTGGAGCCGATCGTCATGAAGCAGCGGTTCCGGGCGAGGGCGTCGGGTGCCTGCAGCACCCACTGCACGCCCTCGGAGAGGGTGAGCGGGCTGCGGCCGACCGCCGCGATCGCCGGCTGGGCCTCCTCGGGCGACCAGTTCGCCATCTCGTCCCCGCGGTCGGGTGCGGCGACGGCGTAGACGTCGGCGCCCGGCACGTCGAGGCCGGGCACGGGCGCGAAGTCGTCCGCGTCGGGCATGTCGACGACGACGAACCCCTCCCGCTCCACCGGGCGGCCGCGGACGGTCACGGTGCGGCGCAGGTGCGGCGCGAGCCGCGACGGCGGCAGCACGCGGGGGTGGACGACGAGCAGGGAGCCGGCGGGGGCCGTGGCCTCCAGGGCCGCCGCGGCCTCGAGCAGCGCGGCGGGGGACAGGACGTCGCCGGGCAGGACGCCAAGGTCGGCGAGGCGTCGGGCCTGGGCGGTCAGCGGGCCGAGGACGGGTGGCTGCGCCGTCCCGGCGGTCGTGGGGGCGGTCGTGGCGTCGGTCGTGGGGTCGGTCGAAGGGGAGGGCGAGGGCATCGGGCGTCCTTCCGGTCGAGGGCAGCAGCACAACGTCCGTCCCCTGGCGCTTGTTCCCGTGCGCCGTACGGAAACATTCGGGAGCCGGTCGCGGCGGGACCTGACGCCGAGATATCTTGACGTCAAGATATATGGGCTATGCTGGTCAGGTGCCCGGCGTACGCTGGGCGGAGCCCCCACAACCACGGCGTCGGAAACGTCGCGCCGCAGCGCGTACGGTGCCGCCGTCGGCCAGCCCCGCAGAAGGAGCCGTAGTGAGCAGCGTGGACACGTTCGGATCGAAGGGAACGCTGGAGGTCGGCGGGAAGTCCTACGAGATCTTCCGCCTCTCCGCCGTCGAGGGCGCCGAGCGCCTCCCGTACTCCCTGAAGATCCTCGCCGAGAACCTCCTGCGCACCGAGGACGGCGCCAACATCACCGCCGACCACGTGCGCGCCCTGGCGTCCTGGGACCCCGACGCCCAGCCCGACACCGAGATCCAGTTCACGCCCGCGCGCGTGATCATGCAGGACTTCACCGGCGTGCCCTGCGTCGTCGACCTCGCCACGATGCGCGAGGCCGTCGCGGAGCTCGGCGGCGACCCGAAGCGCATCAACCCGCTGGCGCCCGCCGAGATGGTCATCGACCACTCCGTGCAGATCGACGTCGCCGGCCGGGCGGACGCCTTCGCCCGCAACGTCGAGTTCGAGTACGAGCGCAACCACGAGCGCTACCAGTTCCTGCGCTGGGGCCAGACGGCCTTCGACGACTTCAAGGTCGTCCCCCCAGGCACCGGCATCGTGCACCAGGTCAACATCGAGTACCTGGCCCGCACGATCATGACCCGCGAGGTGGACGGCGTCCTGCGCGCGTACCCCGACACCTGCGTCGGCACCGACTCCCACACCACGATGGTCAACGGCCTCGGCGTGCTCGGCTGGGGCGTCGGCGGCATCGAGGCCGAGGCGGCCATGCTGGGCCAGCCCGTGTCGATGCTCATCCCGCGCGTGGTCGGCTTCAAGCTCTCCGGCTCGATCCCGGCCGGCGTCACCGCGACCGACGTGGTGCTCACGATCACCCAGATGCTGCGCCAGCACGGCGTGGTCGGGAAGTTCGTCGAGTTCTACGGCGCCGGCGTCGCCCAGGTGCCGCTCGCGAACCGCGCCACCATCGGCAACATGAGCCCGGAGTTCGGCTCCACCGCCGCGATCTTCCCGATCGACGACGTCACCCTCGACTACCTGCGCCTCACCGGCCGCCTCGACGAGCAACTGGCGCTCGTCGAGGCGTACGCCAAGGAGCAGGGCCTCTGGCTGGACCCGAGCTCGGACAGCTACGTCGAGCCGAAGTTCTCCGAGTACCTCGAGCTCGACCTCGGCACCGTCGTGCCGTCGATCGCCGGCCCGAAGCGCCCGCAGGACCGCATCGAGCTCTCGCACGCCAAGGCCGCGTTCGCCCGCGACCTGCCGAACTACGCCTCCGAGGTCATCGACTCCGTGGACGAGGCGGAGAAGGAGTCCTTCCCGGCCTCCGACTCGCCGTCGACCCACGCCCAGGTGCGTCGCACGGTGCCCGTGACGGACTCCGAGGGCACGGAGTTCGAGCTGTTCCACGGCGCCGTCGCCATCGCGTCGATCACGTCGTGCACCAACACGTCGAACCCGTCGGTCATGCTCGCCGCGGCGCTCCTGGCGAAGAAGGCCGTCGAGAAGGGCCTGGAGGCCAAGCCCTGGGTCAAGACGTCGATGGCGCCCGGGTCGCAGGTCGTGACGAACTACTACGAGAAGGCCGGCCTCTGGCCCTACCTCGAGAAGCTCGGCTTCCACCTGGTGGGCTACGGCTGCGCCACCTGCATCGGCAACTCGGGCCCGCTGGACGAGAAGATCTCGGAGGCCGTCAACGAGCACGACCTCTCCGTGGTCTCGGTGCTCTCCGGCAACCGCAACTTCGAGGGTCGCATCAACCCCGACGTGAAGATGAACTACCTGGCCTCCCCGCCGCTGGTCATCGCGTACGCGCTCGCAGGCACCATGGAGTTCGACTTCGAGTCCGACCCGCTGGGTCGCGACGAGGCGGGCAACCCGATCTTCCTGCGCGACATCTGGCCCTCCCCGGAGGAGGTGCAGGCGACGATCGACTCGTCGATCGACCGCGACATGTTCACCAAGGACTACGCCGACGTCTTCACCGGCGACGACCGGTGGCGCGCGCTGGAGACCCCGGAGGGCGACACGTTCTCCTGGGACACCGAGTCCACCTACGTGCGCAAGCCCCCGTACTTCGAGGGCATGGGCGCGCGGCCCGAGCCGGTCGCCGACATCTCGGGCGCGCGGGTCCTCGCCAAGCTCGGCGACTCGGTCACGACGGACCACATCTCGCCCGCCGGCTCCATCAAGGCGGACAGCCCGGCCGGGGTGTACCTGGCCGAGCACGGCGTCGGCCGCCGCGACTTCAACTCCTACGGCTCGCGCCGCGGCAACCACGAGGTCATGATCCGCGGCACGTTCGCGAACATCCGCCTCAAGAACCAGCTGCTGGACGGCGTCGAGGGCGGCTTCACGTTCAACTTCGTGAAGAACGCCCAGGACACCATCTACGACGCGGCGCAGGACTACGCGGCGCAGGGCACCCCGCTCGTGGTGCTCGGCGGCAAGGAGTACGGCTCCGGCTCGTCGCGCGACTGGGCGGCCAAGGGGACCGCGCTGCTGGGCGTCAAGGCGGTCATCACCGAGTCGTTCGAGCGGATCCACCGCTCCAACCTCATCGGCATGGGCGTGCTGCCGCTGCAGTTCCCGGCCGGCGAGAACGCCGGGTCGCTCGGCCTGGACGGGACGGAGACGTTCGACATCGCGGGCATCACCGCGCTGAACGACGGCGCCACCCCGGAGACGGTCGAGGTCACGGCCACCAAGGCGGACGGCTCCACGGTCGAGTTCGACGCCGTGGTGCGCATCGACACGCCCGGTGAGGCGGACTACTACCGCAACGGCGGCATCCTGCAGTACGTGCTGCGCTCGCTCGTCGCCTGAGGCGGAGGTGCGCAGGGTGAGGGCCGAGGAACGAGGCACTCGCCCGTAGTGAACCGCAGGCTCGGGCGACCGGCAGCGTCGTCTGACGGCCCCGGCACCGACGGCGCCCCGTCCCTCCCGTGCGGAGGGGCGGGGCGCCGTCGTCGTGCCCGGGTGCTCAGGCGGCCGCGACGGAGGCGGTGACGTGGGAGACGACGGCGTCGACGACGGCGGGGTCGTCGAGGATCCGGTTGTGCCCCAGGCCCCGGGTGACCACGAGCTCGCTCCCGGGCACGGCGGCGTGGAGGCGCCGCGCCCCGTCGGGCAGGGACATCCGATCGTCGTCGTCGTGCACGAAGAGGGTCGGGACGTGCGCCGGGACGGGGTGCGCCACGAGGTCGACCCGCGCGCGGACGTCGCGCACGTCGCCGGGGAAGGTGCGCTCGACGTGGTCGCAGAACCGGTCGTGCAGGCGTGCGGGCAGCCCGACGAGGCGAAGGAAGGACTCGGCGACGGCGTCGAAGCCCGTCATCGTCGACACCGAGACGAACCGGTCGACGGGGAGCCCTTCGGCGAGGGCGAGGCCCGACGCGAGGCCGCCGAGGGAGTGCCCGACGACGGCGGTGAACGGGCCCTCGGTCTCGTGGACGGCGCGGATCGCCGCCATCTGGTCGAGGGCGGACATCCGGTGCCCGGTCGAGTCGCCGTGGGCGACGCCGTCGAACGACACCACACCCAGCCCGGCCTCCTCGAGGGCGACGACGAGGGGGGCGAACCGGGACGCCCGGCTCCGCCAGCCGTGGGCGAGGAGGACGGTCGGCGCGGAAGGGTCGCCCCAGCGGTAGGTGACGATGCGCTCGCCGTCGACGTCGAGGGCCCCACGCTCGGCGCGGTCGTGGACGGCGCGGTCGGCGGGCCGGACGGGGGCGGGCGGGCCGAAGTGCCAGAAGACGCGGGCGGCCGCGCGGACGGCGAGCGGGGGAGCGACCGCGGACAGCACGCGGAAGCCCGTGCTGACGGCGGCGGGGACGTAGGGCACGACGACCTCCAGGCTAGAAACTGTACGATCGTTCGCACAGTATCACTGAACGAACGGTCGTACACTCGTCTGCATGAGCACGTCAGCCCCCGCCGCCACCGACGGCCGCCGCCTGCGCGGCGACCGCACCCGCCGCGCCGTCCTCGACCGGGCGGTCCAGGCGGCCTCCGTGGAGGGCCTGGAGGGGCTGACGTTCGGCTCGCTCGCCGCGGTGGCTCCCGTGAACAAGAGCGGGATCGCGGGCCTCTTCGGGTCCAAGGAGGGGTTGCAGCTCGCCGTCGTGGCGCACGCGCGCGAGGTCTTCCGTGCCGCGGTCGTGGTGCCCGCCCTCGACGAGGAGCCCGGCCTCGCCCGGCTGTGGGGCACGGTCCTGGCCTGGCTCGACTACTCCCGGGCCCGGGTCTTCGACGGAGGCTGCTTCTTCCGGGCCGTGGCGACCGAGGTCGACGCCCGGACCCCGGGCCCCGTGCGGGAGGCCGTGGTGACCGCGCTGCGTGACTGGGACGCCTACCTGGTGCGCCTCGTGCGGGAGGGCGTGGAGCGCGGGGAGCTGGCCGGCCGCACGGACGCCGAGCAGCTCGTGTTCGTCGTGGACGCGGCGCTCGACCGCGCCGACCTCGCGTCCGTGCTCCTGGACGACCCGGCGGCGCACGGCCGCGCCCGCCGGGCCGTGGCCGACGCGCTCGTCGCGGCCGGGGCCTCGCCCGCCGCCGTCCCCGTCGCCTGACCGGCGTCGTCCGGCGACCCGGGGAGCGGACCCTGCCCCTGCCGCCGCGCCCGCGAGGCGCCCGTCGCGGGCGGGGCCCGGTGCCTAGACTCGCGCGATGAGCCTTCTTGCTGCGGAGCGCGCGCTCCAGGCCGCCCAGCGTGCCGGCGACGTCGATGCCCTGGACGCGCTGCTGCACCCTCGGTGCGTCGGCGCCGGGCCGGACGGGTCCGTGTTCTCCAAGGAGGACGACCTGGAGAGCTACCGCTCGGGTCTCCTGCAGATCACCCGCCTGGAGGAGGAGTCGCTCGACGTCCAGGAGCACGGGCCGAGCGGGGCGACCAGGCTGGTCGCCGCCGTCGAGGCGATCCAGGGCGGCACCGCGGTGTCCGCGCGGCTGACCTACACGCGGCTCTGGGTGCGCGCCGACGAGAGGTGGCAGGTTCTGGCTGCCACGCTCGTACCGGCCGCCGAGCCCGTCTGACCGGATCGCCTGCGGTGGGCCGCGCGCGGCGTCGTCCTCGGGCCCTTAACCGCGGTCCGGACCGTCCTCGCGCGCCCGCAGGCCGTACGTGCCCGCGGTGAGGGTGGCGTACGACGCGGCCACGATCTCCTCGAGGACGCGGAGGTCGACCTGCTCGAGGTCCTTGAGGTAGAGGCATCCCACGCCGGTGGAGTGCGGGCCGAGCCGAGTGAGGGCAGCGGCGTGCGCCTCGACGCCGTCGGTGAGGTAGACGACGCTCGCGGACGCCCGCGGGGAGAAGCCCGCCGCGGGCGCGTGCCCGGAGCGACCGCTGGCATAGGCGTACCGGTACTCGCCGAAGCCCACGATCGAGGGGCCGAACATCCGCGCCGGCCTGCCCGTGGCACGCCCCATCAGCGCGAGCAGCGTCTCGGCGTCCCGCCGGCGCGCGGGCCGGGCGACGGCCGCGACGACGGCGTGGGGGTCGGCATCTGTCCAGGTGGTCCGCCGGGTGTCGCTCGCCATGGGGCCATTCTGCCCGGGGCTGAGCTGTCGGGCCGCCGGGCGACGACCGCCCGGTCACGGCCGAAAGCTGGCCCGGTACTCCCTCGGCGTGCGGCCGGTCAGTTCCTTGAAGGCGACGTTGAAGGCGGACAGCGAGCCGTATCCGACCGCGAAGGCGATGTCGGTGACCGGCGTGTCGCCCGCAGCGAGCCGCTCGATCGCGGCCGTCACCCGCATCCGACGCAGCACTGCCCGCCAGGTCATGCCGGCCTCCTCCTCGAACCGCCGCGCCAGCGAGCGTGGGGCAAGGCCCACCTCGGCGGCCACCGCCTCGAAGGAGATCGCGTCGCCGATCCGCTGCTCCGTCAGCGCGAGGGCGCGGCGCAGCTCCGGTGACCGGCCCGCGGGCACGACGACCGGGCTGGGCCGCCGAGCCAGCCGCCAGGTCACGGCGGAGAGCGCGGCGAACAACGTCTCCGCGTACGCCGTGAGCGGCTCGTCGGAATCGCCCCACACGCGGCACTCGGCGAGCAGCGCGCGAGCCAGCGGGTCCAGGTCGAAGACGGTCAAGGAAGCCGGTGGGACGGGAACCCATCCGGTGTCGAAGAGGACGGACGCGGTGGTGGCCGGCCGTGGGATGCCCACCCGTATCGGCCGGCCCGCCTCGATCAGGGCCGCGCGCGCCGGAGGCAGCAGCCAGGTCTGCCCCTGCGCCTCCAGCCGGAGGGTCCCGGCTGACGCGTAGAGCAGGTAGTGGCGGTCCGAGCACAGGTCGCGAGCGGGTTCCGGCGCGAACGTGCGGACGAAGCTGTACGCCGTTCGGTTCATCGACGGTCTCGCACGCACCGATCGTAGGGCCCCGACTCGGCGCCGGTCAGGCCACCGTCTCCAGGAGATCGGCACGGAAGCGCCTGCTCACGGGCGTGCCGATCATCATCGGACGGATCGTCCCGGTCGATCGCGCGAAGGAGTCGGACCGCAGGTACCCGGTGAACGAGGCCTCGTCGTCCCACTCGTGGACCACAGCGGTCGCCGTGTCGTCGTCACGCGCGGCGTAGACCCGGAAGGCGACGTTGCCCGGCATGGCGCGCACCAGGTCGCCCTCCGCGTCGAACGTCGCGAGGGCGGCAGGGCGGTCGGTGGCGGCAGTCCTGAAGTCGAGGATCGCGATGAACATGGGGCCTCCTGGCCGGTGGGAGAAGCAGCAGACGGACGACCCGATCCTCCGGCGGCACCCGCGCGGCGCGCCCCCGCCGGCCGGACGCGTTCCTGCTCCCAGCGGACGCGCCGCCGTGCTGTGCCCGCCGTCAGGCCGCCTCGGAGAGCAGTGCCCGCAGGGCGTGCCGGCCGATCGGCAGCATGCGGGGGTGCAGGTCGGCGTGCGCGAGCATGTTCGTCGCATACAGCAGTCCCCAGCCCGCGGCCCGGTCCCACGTCGCGCGGTCCCACCCCCGACCGCCGTTCGCGTGCTCCTGGACCGCGGCGACGCAGGCGGCCCGCCCGGCCGCGTCGAAGACGAGCCAGAGGGCGCCGAGGTCTGACGCCGGGTCGCCGGACGTCACGTCGCCCCAGTCGACGACGGCGGCCAGGCGATCGGGGCGACCAGCGTGCCCCGGCTCCACCACGAGGTTGGCGGGGTGCGGGTCGCCGTGCACCCACAGCGGGTCCCCGACGTACGCGGGGGCGTCCAGGGCCTGGCGCCAGACGCGCCGCGCGGCGTCGTGCCGGGCGACGGGCACGTGCGCGAGCCGCGCCTCGAAGGCCGACGGGTCGAGCGCCTCGGCCCGCCGCTGCAGCGGGATGCCGCGCACGGGGTTGCGCGGCGCGTCGTCGGGGGCGGGCACGTGCAGGGCCGCGAGCAGCCGGCCGAGCGTGCCGGCCCAGGCGGTGCGGCCGCTCACGGCCGTCGCCTCGCCGCTCGTCCCGCCCGCCCACGGCACGACGACCCACGGCCACGGGTAGCCGAGCGCGCCGCTCGGCCGCCCGACGCGCACGGGGGCCGGGACGACGACGTCGGGGGACTCCGCCCGCAACCGCGCCGCCAGGGCGGGCAGCGCCAGCGCCTCGTGCTCCACGAGGCGTGCCGCCGGCGCGCGGCGGGGGAGCCGGACCGCCAGGTCGTCGCCGAGCCGCACCATGACGTTGTCCCACCCGTGCGCGGCGATCTCCAGGTGCCGGTCGGCCAGGTCGGGGTGCTGCTCGGCGAGCAGCGCGCGGGTCAGCGGGACGTCGACGTCGATCTCTGCGGCGGGCACCGGGACATCATCGCCGACGCGGACCCACCCGCGTGGCGGCCGGCCGGGGCGGAACTTCAGAGCTCGCGCTCGCGACCCCGGTCCCACGGCTCGGCCCACCCGAGACGGTCGAACGCGGCGTCGAGGATCCCCGCGGTGAACCCCCACACCAGGTGCGGGACGCCGTCCGCGTCGACCACCTCGAACCCGGGGCCGCGCCACTCGCGGCCACCGCGACGCAGCACGGTCGTCACGCGCCTGCCCGGGTCGAGCAGGTCGGCCACGGGGGCGCGGAAGACGTGCGACGACTCGGCGACGTCCACGACGCCGACGGTGGACGGCCGGGCCCACCAGCCGAGCACGGGCGTGACGAGGTGGTTGCTCACCGGCATGGGCAGCTCGGCGAGCGTGCCCAGCACCTCGACCCCGCCGGCGTCCAGCCCGGTCTCCTCGACGGCCTCGCGCAGCGCGGCGTCGACCGGGGACTCGCCGTCCTCCGCCCGCCCACCGGGGAACGCGACCTGCCCGGCGTGCGACCGGAGCGTCGCGGCGCGCTCCAGGAGCAGCACGTCGAGGTCCTGCGCGACGGCGAGGGCCTGGGCGTCGTGGTCGGCGGCGAGGTCGTCCAGCACGCCGAAGAGCACGAGGACGGCCGCGGGGCGCGCGGAGGCGGCGTCGAGGTCGCCGCGGGCCAGCCCCCAGTCGGACAGGAAGGCGCGGTCCTGGGCCAGGGCCGCGAGCTGGGCGCGGGCGGCGCCGGCCGACGGTGCAACGGTCACCGCCCGAGGCTAACGCCGACCATGCGGTTCCTACCGCCGAACAGGGGGTTCGGGACCGTCCGCAGCGACGGACGGTCCCGAACCCCCTGTTCGGCGCGCGGGGCAGGGGTCACCAGCTCGTGGCGACCGGCATGCCCTCGGCGTACCCGGCGGCGGACTGGACGCCCACCAGCGCGCGCTCGTGGAACTCCGCGAGCGTGCGGGCTCCGGCGTACGTGCAGCTGGAGCGCAGGCCCGAGGTGATCTCGTCCAGCAGGTCCTCCACGCCCGGGCGCAGCGGGTCGAGGTACATCTTCCCGGTGGAGATGCCCTCCTCGTAGAGGGCCTTGCGCGCGCGGCCGAAGGCGGAGCCCGCCCCGGCGGTGCGCGCGGCCACGGCCCGCGCCGACGCCATGCCGAACGAGTCCTTGTACAGGCGGCCGGTGCCGTCGTCGTGCAGGTCGCCGGGCGACTCGTACGTGCCGGCGAACCAGGAGCCGATCATCACCTGCGACGCGCCCGCCGCGAGGGCCAGCGCGACGTCGCGCGGGTGGCGCACGCCGCCGTCGGCCCACACGTGCTTTCCGAGCTCGCGCGCGGCGGCCGCGCACTCCAGCACCGCGGAGAACTGCGGACGGCCGACGGCGGTCTGCATGCGCGTGGTGCACATGGCGCCCGGGCCGACGCCCACCTTGAGGATGTCCGCGCCGGCGGCGACGAGGTCGCGCACGCCGGCGGCCGTCACGACGTTGCCCGCGACGACCGGCACACCCGGGTCCACCGAGCGCACGGCCTCGAGCGCCTGCAGCATCTTGCCCTGGTGCCCGTGCGCCGTGTCCACGACGAGCGCGTCGACGCCTGCGTCGAGCAGCTCCCGCGTCTTGGCGGCGACGTCGCCGTTGATGCCGACGGCCGCGCCGATCCGCAGCCGGCCGGCGGCGTCCAGCGCCGGCCGGTACACCGACGACCGCACCGCGCCCCTGCGCGTGAGGACGCCCGCGAGGACGCCGTCGCGCAGCACGGGCGCGAGGTGGACCTTCGCGGCGTGCATGCGCTCGAACGTGGCCTCCAGGCCGTCGGCCTCGATCGCGGCGGCGTCGAGGGCGACGACGTCGTCGGACATGACCTGGTGCACCTGGGCGAAGCGGTCGACGGCGGCGCAGTCGCCCTCGGTGACGACGCCGACGGGCTTGCCGTCGGCGACCACGACGGCAGCCCCGTGCGCCCGCTTGCCCAGCAGGGTCAGCACGGTGGAGACCGTGTCGGTGGGCGCCACGACCACGGGCGTCTCGATCACGGGGTCCTTGGACTTCACGTCGGCGACGACGTCGGCGACGACGTCCACCGGGATGTCCTGCGGGATGATCACGATCCCGCCGCGCCGGGCGACGGTCTCCGACATGCGGCGGCCGGCCACGGCCGTCATGTTCGCGACGACGACCGGGATCGTCGTGCCGGTGCCGTCGTCCGTGGCGAGGTCGACGTCGAAGCGGCTGGTCACGTCCGAGCGGGACGGGACCATGAAGACGTCGCCGTAGGTGAGGTCGGTGGTGGGCTGCTGCCCGTCGAGAAAGCGCACAGGTGTCCCCTGGGAGATGGTGTCGGGAGAGGACGAGCTTCCTGGGTCGTCCTTCTGCCGAACGCTCGCCGGCGGTCACGTGTTCCCGTCGGCAGGTCGAAACTACCCCCTGCCGCGCCCGCGCGTGGGGGCCCGCGGGCCGTGGGACCCCTCCGGACCGCCTATTGTGGTGTGGCTATGAACGGGGAGGAACGCATGAGCCTGCTGAGCGGTATCGGCTCGCCCGAGGACGTCCGCCGGCTGTCGCCGGACCAGACGACGCAGCTCGCGGCGGAGATCCGGGCCTTCCTGGTCGACCAGGTGTCGCGCACCGGGGGCCACCTGGGGCCCAACCTGGGCGTCGTCGAGCTGACGATCGCGCTGCACCGCGTGTTCGCGTCCCCGCGCGACACCCTCGTGTTCGACACGGGGCACCAGGCGTACGTGCACAAGCTCCTCACGGGCCGGCACGACTTCTCCGCGCTGCGCAAGGCGGGCGGCATGTCCGGCTACCCCTCGCGCGCGGAGTCCGAGCACGACGTCGTCGAGAACTCGCACGCGTCCACCGCCCTGTCGTGGGCCGACGGCGTCGCCAAGGCCAACGCCGTGCAGCGCCGGCCCGACCGGCACGTCGCCGCCGTCATCGGCGACGGCGCGCTCACCGGCGGCATGGCCTGGGAGGCGCTCAACAACATCGCCGCGTCCCAGGACCGGCGGCTCGTCATCGTCGTCAACGACAACGGCCGGTCCTACTCGCCGACCATCGGTGGAGTCGCGAACCACCTCAACACCCTGCGCACCACGCGCGGCTACGAGGCCTTCCTCTCGTGGGGCAAGCGCGCCCTGCACCGCACGGGCGCGCCCGGGCGCTTCGCCTACGACTGGCTGCACGGCCTCAAGAAGGGCCTCAAGGACGTCGTCGCCCCGCAGGGCATGTTCGAGGACCTCGGGCTGAAGTACGTCGGCCCGGTCGACGGGCACGACGTGGCGGCCATGGAGCACGCCCTGCGCCGGGCCCGGGCCTACGGCGGGCCCGTGATCGTGCACGCCATCACCGAGAAGGGGCGCGGCTACACGCCCGCCGAGCAGGACGTCGCCGACCGCTTCCACGCCGTCGGGCGGATCCACCCGGAGACGGGGCTGCCCGTCGCCCCGTCGCGGTTCGGCTGGACCAAGGTCTTCGCCGACGAGATCGTGAAGATCGGCCACGACCGGCCCGACGTCGTCGCGATCACGGCGGCCATGCTGCACCCGGTCGGCCTGGCGCCCTTCGGCCAGGAGTTCCCGGACCGCACCTTCGACGTCGGCATCGCCGAGCAGCACGCCGCGACGTCGGCCGCCGGCATGGCGTTCGCCGGGCTGCACCCGGTGGTCGCCGTGTACGCGACGTTCCTCAACCGTGCCTTCGACCAGGTGCTCATGGACGCGGCGCTGCACCGGGCCGGCGTGACGTTCGTCCTCGACCGCGCCGGCGTCACGGGCGACGACGGCGCCAGCCACAACGGCATGTGGGACATGGCGATGCTGCGCATCGTCCCCGGCCTGCGGCTCGCGGCCCCGCGCGACGAGCCGACCCTGCGGACCGCCCTGCGCGCGGCGGTCGACGTCGACGACGCGCCCACGGTGGTGCGCTACCCGAAGGGCGCGCTCGGCGACCCGGTCCCCGCCCTCGAGGAGCTCGACGGCGTGGACGTCGTCGCCCGGCACGTGCCGGGCGCGGGCAGCGTGGCCGACGACCGCAGGGTGCTCGTCGTGGGCGTCGGCTCCATGGTGGGCACGGCGCTCGCGGCGGGGGAGTCGCTGGCCGCACACGGCCTGGCGGTCGACGTCGTCGCGCCCACCTGGGTGCTCCCGGTCCCGGAGGCGCTGGTGAAGCTCGCGGGCGAGCACGACCTCGTGCTCACGATCGAGGACGGCGTCGTCGACGGCGGCGTCGGGGCCATGACGGCCCAGCGGGCGGGGGAGCAGGGCGTCCGCACACCGTTCGTGCACGTGGGGCTGCCGGTGGCGTTCCTCGACCACGCCAGCCGCGACCAGATCCTCACGCAGCAGCGGATGCGGGCCGAGGACGCCGTGCGCGACGCCCTGGCGGCCCTCGCCCGCGACTGAGCGGCCCGGGGCGTCCGAGGGCCGGCGCGCCGAGACGACCTCTTGCGCCGGCCGGCGACCCGGTACGGTCGGCCGATGATCTGGCTCTTCGACCTGGACAACACCCTGGTGGACCGTGCCGGCGCCTTCGAGGCGTGGGCTTCCGGCGCCGTGGCCGCAGCGGGCGCGTCCGCCGACGACCTGGCGGCGATCCTCGAGGTCGACGAGGGCGGTCACGGCTCCAAGGAGGCGCTCGCCCGGGTGCTGATCGACCGCCTCGGCTGGGCCGACGACGTGCCGGGCGCGATCGGGCGGTTCCGGACCGGGGTCCTCGAGCGCGTGCGGCTCTACGACGGCGTCCTGTTCTCCCTCGACGTGCTGCGCGGCGCCGGTCACCCGGTGGCGGTCGTGACCAACGGCACCTCGGCCCAGCAGCGGGGCAAGATCGCACGCTGCGGCCTCGACGAGCACGTGGACGCGGTCGTGGTGTCGGGGGAGGAGGGCGTGGCCAAGCCCGACCCCCGGATGGTCGAGATCGCCCTGGACCGGCTCGGCGTCGCGGACGTCGACCGCCGCGAGGTCTGGATGGTCGGCGACGCCGCCCACGCCGACGTCGCCGTCGGCCGGGCCGCCGGGACGCGCACGGTGTGGGTGTCGCACGGCCGGTCGTGGGACGGGCCGGACCGGCCCGACGTCGTCGCGCCGACGACCCGCGAGGCGATCGCTCTCGCGGCCTCCCCGCCCGGCGCCGTCCTGAGCTGACCTTCGAGCACGCGATCTGTCGCGGGAACCGACCGGTTCCCGCGACAGATCGCGTGCTCGAAGGGTGTCTGCGACGTCACAGCCGCCCGCTCTCGCTTGTGAAGGGTTTCACGAATAGGATGTGGTCAGACCTCAAAAGGAGGGGGCTCCCCATGACCACCGACGCGGCACCCACCACGACCACCGCCTGGCAGGGCTTCACCCCGGGCCCGTGGTGCGACGGCATCGACGTGCGCGACTTCATCCAGCGCAACTACGCCCCGTACACGGGCGACGCCGCGTTCCTCGCGGCGCCCACGGCGCGCACCGCCGGCGTGTGGGAGAGGCTCTCCGCGATGTTCCCGGCCGAGCGGGAGAAGGGCGTCTACGACGTCGACCCGCACACCCCCGCAGGGATCACCGCGCACGGCCCCGGGTATATCGACCGCGACGCCGAGCTGATCGTCGGGCTGCAGACGGACGCCCCCCTCAAGCGCGCGATCATGCCGAACGGCGGCTGGCGCATGGTCGCCGGCGCGCTGAAGACGTACGGGTACCCGGTGGACGAGAACCTGGAGAAGGTCTTCACGTCCTACCGCAAGACGCACAACCAGGGCGTCTTCGACGTCTACCCGCCGAACGTCCGTGCCGCCCGCAGCTCGCACGTGATCACCGGCCTCCCGGACGCCTACGGCCGGGGGCGCATCATCGGCGACTACCGCCGGGTGGCCCTGTACGGCGTCGACCAGCTGGTCGCGGCGAAGAAGGTCGACAAGCTGGGCCTCGACGTCCAGCCGTTCAGCGAGTCGGTGGCGCGCGAGCGCGAGGAGCACGCGGAGCAGATCCGGGCCCTCGGCGAGCTCAAGGAGATGGCCGCGTCCTACGGCTACGACATCTCCGGGCCCGCGACGACGGCGCGCGAGGCCGTGCAGTGGCTCTACTTCGGCTACCTGGCCGCGGTGAAGGAGCAGAACGGCGCCGCGATGTCGCTCGGGCGCACGTCCACGTTCCTCGACGTGTACCTCGAGCGCGACCTGCAGACGGGCCGGCTCACCGAGCCGGAGGCCCAGGAGATCGTCGACGACTTCGTCATCAAGCTGCGCATCGTGCGCTTCCTGCGCACCCCCGAGTACGACCAGCTGTTCTCGGGCGACCCGACCTGGGTGACCGAGACGATCGGCGGGATGGGCGAGGACGGCCGCCCGCTCGTCACGAAGAGCTCGTTCCGCTTCCTGCAGACCCTGTACAACCTCGGGCCGGCGCCCGAGCCGAACATGACGGTCTTCTGGAGCCCGCGGCTGCCGCGCGGGTTCAAGGAGTTCTGCGCCCAGGTCTCGATCGACACGTCGGCCGTGCAGTACGAGTCGGACGAGCAGATCCGCCCGGCGTGGGGCGACGACGCGGCCATCGCGTGCTGCGTCTCCCCGATGGCGGTGGGCAAGCAGATGCAGTTCTTCGGCGCCCGCGTGAACCTCGCCAAGGCGCTCCTGTACGCGATCAACGGCGGCAAGGACGAGGTCACCGGCACGCAGGTCTCGCCGGCGTTCCCCGCCGTCGCACCGGGCATGCCGCTCGACTACGACGACGTGCGCGCGCGGTTCGACCGCACCATGGACTGGCTGGCCGAGACGTACGTCGAGGCCCTGAACTGCATCCACTGGTCCCACGACAAGTACGCGTACGAGCGACTCGAGATGGCCCTGCACGACAAGGACGTGCTGCGCACCATGGCCTGCGGCATCGCCGGGCTCTCGGTCGCCGCGGACTCCCTGTCGGCCATCCGGTACGCCACGGTGACGCCGGTGGTCGACGAGCGCGGCATCGTCGTGGACTACCTGATCGACGGCGACTACCCGGCCTACGGGAACGACGACGACCGCGTCGACGCCATCGC
This sequence comes from Isoptericola peretonis, assembly GCA_023241745.1. GTDB lineage: Bacteria > Actinomycetota > Actinomycetes > Actinomycetales > Cellulomonadaceae > Isoptericola > Isoptericola peretonis. The sequence continues at coordinate 425,343 of JALQCY010000002.1, forward strand.
CGTCGACCTCGTCGAGTCGTTCATGGCCAGGATCCGCGGCCACCGGATGTACCGCGACGCCGTGCCGACCCAGTCGGTGCTGACGATCACGTCCAACGTGGTCTACGGCAAGGCCACCGGGAACACCCCGGACGGCCGCCGCGCGGGCGAGCCGTTCTCCCCGGGCGCCAACCCGATGAACGGCCGGGACACGCACGGCATGCTCGCCTCGGCCCTGTCGGTCGCGAAGCTGCCGTACGACCAGGCGCAGGACGGCATCTCGCTGACGAACACCGTCGTGCCGTCGGGCCTCGGCCGCACCCGCGACGAGCAGGTCGCGAACCTCGCGGGCCTGCTCGACGCCTCGGTCGGCGGCGACGGCTACCACATGAACGTCAACGTCCTCGTGCGCGAGACGCTCGAGGACGCGATGGAGCACCCGGAGAAGTACCCGCAGCTCACGATCCGCGTCTCCGGCTACGCGGTGAACTTCGTGCGGCTGACCCGCGAGCAGCAGCTGGACGTGCTGTCGCGGACCTTCCACGGGGGGCTCTGACCATGACTGCCGGCCCGGTGCTGCTGGACGCCCCCTCCCGGCGCCGGGCCGGCGCCGGCCTGCGGGGGATCGAGACCGTCGACCCCGCGGAGGTGGACCGGTCCGACCGCCTGGCGATGATGCGCTCCGGCGAGCTCGGCTCGGTGCACTCGTGGGAGCTGGTGACCGCCGTCGACGGCCCGGGGACGCGGCTCACCGTCTTCCTCAGCGGCTGCCCGCTGCGGTGCCTGTACTGCCACAACCCCGACACCCTCGCGATGAAGGACGGCGAGCCCGTCCTCGCGGACGACCTGCTGGCGCGGGTGGCGCGGTACCGGGGCATCTTCTCGGCGACCGGCGGGGGGATCACCCTCTCGGGCGGGGAGGTGCTCATGCAGCCCGCGTTCGCAGGGCGGATCCTGCGGGGCGCGAAAGAGCTCGGGGTGCACACGACCCTCGACACCTCGGGCTTCCTCGGCGCGAACGCGACCGACGCGATGCTCGACGACACCGACCTGGTCCTCCTCGACATCAAGTCGGGCGACGAGGACACCTACCGGCGGGTCACCGGGCGCTCCCTCGCGCCGACGCTGCGCTTCGGCCGCCGCCTCGCGGAGCGTGGCGTCACGGTCTGGGTCCGGTTCGTGCTGGTGCCCGGCCTGACCGACGACCCGGCGAACGTCGCGGCCGTCGCGCGGCACGCGGCGGACCTCGAGTCCGTCCGCCCGGGCACGGTCGAGCGGGTCGAGGTGCTGCCGTTCCACCAGATGGCGCGCGACAAGTGGGCCGCGCTCGGCCGCGACTACGAGCTCGACGGCACCGAGCCGCCGACGCCGGAGGGGACCGAGGCGGTGCGCGAGGTCTTCCGGGCCCACGGGCTCACGACGTACTGACCGCGCGCCCTCGCCGTCGCGCCGGAGGGCCGGACCATGCGACCGCGGCTAGCGTGGCGCCATGACGACGCCGACGACGTCCGACCGCCCGCACCACCCGCCCCCGCTGCAGCCGCTCGACGAGAGCTGGACGACGGCGCTCGCGGTGGTCGCCCACCCGGACGACATGGAGTTCGGCGCGGCTGCCGCGGTCGCGCGCTGGACCGGCCAGGGCAAGACGGTCCGGTACGCGATGGTGACCAGCGGCGAGGCCGGCATCGACGGCATGCGCCCCGACGAGGCGCGCCGCGTCCGCGAGGCGGAACAGATCGCCTCCGCGCGGGTCGTCGGCGTGGACGACGTCGAGTTCCTCGGCTTCCCCGACGGCGTGATCGAGTACGGCCTGCCGCTGCGCCGGGCGATCGCGGGAGCCGTCCGGCGCCACCGCCCCGAGGTCGTCATCACCGGCAACTACCGCGAGACGTTCCCCGGCGGGATGCTCAACCAGGCCGACCACGTCGCGGCCGGCCGCGCCGTGGTCGACGCCGTGCGCGACGCCGGCAACCGCTGGGTGTTCGCGGACCAGCTCGAGGGCGAAGGCCTGGAGCCGTGGGGCGGCGTCCGGCAGGTGTGGGTCGCGGGCTCGCCCGGGGCCGAGCACGCCGTGGACGTCACGGCCACGTTCGACGCCGGCGTGGCGTCGCTGCGCGCGCACGCCGCCTACCTCGACGGCCTCGGCTGGGAGGACTTCGACCCGGCGGAGTTCCTCGCCCGGATGACGTCGGACACCGGGCCGCGGCTCGGCGTGGCGCACGCCACGGCGTTCGAGGTGCTGCGGATGGGCTGGGACGACTGACGGGCGCGCCCCACCTGCCCACCGCCCCGGCGGTCAGGCGTGCGTGACCTCGACGGCCCGCTCGACCACCCGCCGCAGGTCGCCGTCCGCCTCGGCGTGCCACGCCCGCTGCCGCGCCGCGCCGCCCCCGGACGACCAGAGCCTGCCGAGCAGCTGGGTGACGGCGTCGAGGTCGCCCGCGTCGCCCAGCGCGTCGCGGACGTGGGCCACGAGCTCCCCGACGACGTCGTGGGCCCCCGCGGGCCGCCACGTGTGCGGCGACAGGAGGTCGTCCGACAGGCCGGAGCGTCCGGCGCGCCACGAGGCGGTGCGCAGCAGCTCGGTGCGCAGCACGGGCGCGGGCAGGCCGTCCGCCGCCTCGCGTGCCGCCGTCTCGACCAGGCCGCGGGCGAGCGCGCCGAGCAGGGTGGCCGTGTCGGCGTCCAGGCACACGTCGGCCACGCGGATCTCGACGGTGGGGTAGCGGGCCGAGAGGCGGGCGTCGAAGTACACCATGTTCTGGTCGAGGATCGTGCCGGTGGCGACCATGGCGTCGACCGCCTCGTGGTACGCCTCGGCCGAACCGAACGACCGCGCCGGCCCTGACGTGGGCCAGCGGGCCCACACCTGGGAGCGGTAGCTCGCGAACCCGGAGTCCTCGCCCTGCCAGAAGGGGGAGTTGGCGCTCAGGGCCAGCAGCACCGACAGCCAGGGACCGATGCGGTCGAGGACGGCCACGCCCTCCGCGTCGTCGGCCACCGCGACGTGCACGTGACACCCGCTGGTGAGCTGTTCACGGGCGGTGAGCCCGAACCGGGCCCGGGCCTCCAGGTAGCGCAGACGTGCCACGGTCGTGCCCTCGAACGGCCAGGGCGACGTGGCGAGCGCGGCGATCTGCGCCCCCACCCGGTCCGCGGCGCGCTGGGCCCGCGCACGCCCGGCCCGGATCTCGGCGGCGAGGTCGGACAGCTCGCTGCGGGGGTGCGTCGAGGTCTCGAGCTGCTCCTCCATGAACTCCGTCTCGAGCGCCCCGCCCGCCGCCCCCGGCACCTGCGGGGCACGTGCGCTCTCGTCGGCGGCGTCCAGCGCCTCGGTGGCCTTGGCGACCGGTCGTCCGTCATCGCCCACGAGGAGGAACTCCTCCTCGACTCCCATCGTCCGCTTCATGCGGGGAAGTGTCACACGCGCGCGTCGTCGCAGGAAGTTCGCCCGGCCGGACCGTCGCGGACCAGCACGACCGGGGCGACACCTCGGTACGCTGGAGAACCCGAGGCCGGTCGCGAAGGAGCACCTGGATGACGGCGCGAGGCAAGGACTTCGACGGCGCGCTGGACCGTGCCGCCCACCACGCGCGGGTCTGGCTCGAGGACGTCGGAGAACGCCCCGTCCCGCCTCGTGCCGACGCGGATGCCGTCGGGCGGACGCTCGCCGGGCCGCTGCCCGACCGGGGGCTCGCGCCGGACGGTGTGGTGGACGAGCTCGCCTCGCGGGTCGAGCCGGGCCTCATGGCGATCGGGTCGGGCAGGTTCTTCGGCTGGGTCATGGGCGGCACGCTCCCCGCCGCCCTCGGCGCCGACTGGCTCGTGAGCGCGTGGGACCAGAACGCCGGCATGCGGTTCTCGACGCCGGGCGTGGTCGCGGTGGAGGAGGCGGCCGGGCGTTGGGTGCTCGACGCGCTGGGCCTGCCCGCCGGCGCCGACGTGGGGTTCGTGACCGGCGCGACGACGGCGAGCTTCACCGGCCTCGGCGCTGCTCGCGGAGCGGTGCTCGCCCGTGCCGGGTGGGACGTGCACGAGCGCGGCCTGGTCGGTGGGCCGCCCGTGCGCGTGCTGGTGGGCGCGGAGCGCCACGACTCCGTCGACCTCGCGCTGCGCTACCTCGGGCTCGGCACGCCGACGGTCGTGGGCGCCGACGACCAGGGCAGGATCCGCGCCGACGCGCTGGCCACCGCGCTCGCCGCCGGGGCGCCGGGGACGCCGACGATCGTCGTGCTGCAGGCCGGCAACGTGCACTCCGGCTCGTTCGACCCCTTCGCCGAGACCGTCGCGCTCGCGCACGACCACGGCGCCTGGGTGCACGTCGACGGGGCGTTCGGCCTGTGGGCGGCCGCCGCGCCGGAGCTCGCGCACCTCGTGCGGGGGATGGCGGACGCCGACTCCTGGGCCACCGACGCGCACAAGACCCTCAACGTGCCCTATGACTGCGGCATCGCGATCGTCGCCGACCCGGTGCCGGTGCGTGCGGCGTTCGGCGTGCACACGGCGTACCTCGTCGACGCGCCGGGCCCCGGCAACCCGTACGACAAGGCCCCCGAGCTCTCCCGGCGCGCCCGCGGCGTGCCGACGTGGGCGGCGCTGCGCTCGCTGGGCCGTGACGGCCTCGGCGGCCTGGTCGCGGGGCTGGCGGGCCACGCCCGCGCGATCGCCGAAGGCATGTCGCGCATCGACGGGGTGCGGGTCGTCAACGACGTGGTCTACACGCAGGTGTGCCTCGCGCTCGCGGACGACGCCCGGACACGCGCCGCGGGTCAGCGCCTCGTCGCCGACGGCGACACCTGGATCTCGGGCTCCCGGTGGCAGGGCCGTGACGTCCTGCGCGTCTCGGTGAGCAACTGGTCCACGGACGACGACGACGTCGCGCGGACCGTGGAGGCGGTCCGGCGCGCCGTGCGCGACCCCGGGTGACCGGCCGGGCCGTAGACACCGGTGGCCCGGTCCCGACGGGACCGGGCCACCGGCGGTTCGTGAGCCGTGCGGCTCAGGGTCTCCGAGGAGGGCGTGTCAGGCGACGGCCTCGGGGACGTTGGCGACGCCGTCGGGCAGGATCCGCCGGCCCAGGACCTTCGCGGAGTACCCGGCGCGGTCGAGGTACGGGGTGATGCCGCCCGTGTGGAAGCCCCACCCGGCGCCGAGGATCATGCAGAGGTCGATCTGCTGCGCCCCGGCCACGACGCCCTCGTCGAGCATGTGGCCGACCTCCACCGTGAGGGCCGTGAGGACCGAGTCGAGGACGCCCGCGGCGTCGAGCACCGGGGTGCCGTGCCGGCCCTCCGCTCCTGCCGGGAGCGCGTCGCCGAACACGGCCTGGATCGCGGGGTCGACCGGCTTGGGCAGGCCGGGGGCGGGCCGGTCGAGCACGACGCGCGTGCCCTCGGCCACGAGCTTCTCCAGCCCCGGCGAGGTCGGGAAGCGGTCGCCCAGGTCCTCGCGCAGCGAGGTGAGGACGTGCAGGCCCACGGCCGGGCCGACGAGGTCGAAGAGCTCGAACGTGGGCATCGGGAGGCCGAGCGGCGCGAGCGCCGTGTCCGCGACCTCCACGGAGGTGCCGTTCTCGATCGCCTCGACCACCTTGCCCATGACGAGCACCAGCAGCCGGTTGACGACGAAGCCCGGGCGGTCGGCGACGAGCACCGCCGTCTTGCGCAGCTTCGTGGTGATCGCGAACGCGGTGGCGAGGGCCTCGTCGGAGGTGCGCTCCGCCTTGACGACCTCGACCAGGGGCATCTGGGCCACCGGGTTGAAGAAGTGGATGCCGACCACGCGCTCCGGGTGCGCCAGGTCCGCCGCCATCTCGGTGACGGACAGGGCGGAGGTGTTGGTCGCGAGGATCGTCTCGGGGGAGACGATGCCCTCGAGCTCGGCGAAGACCTTCTTCTTGAGGCCCATGACCTCGGTGACGGCCTCGATCACCACGTCGCAGGTGGCGAACTCGCCGATCTCGGTGGTGCCGGTGACGCTCGCGACGATGCGGGCCGCCGCCTCGGGCGACATCCGGCCCCGGCCCACGAGCTTCTCGACGGTCGAGCGGACGAAGCCGAGGCCCTTGTCGACCCGCTCGGCGTCGAGGTCGCGCATGACGACCGGCACGCCGAGGCGCTGGGACACGAGCAGGGCGATCTGCGCCGCCATGAGGCCGGCGCCGACGATGCCGACCCGCGTCACCGGGCGGGCGAGGCCCTTGTCGGGGGCGCCGACCGGCTTCTTGCCGCTCGAGACGAGCTGGAAGGCGTAGACGCTGGCGCGCATCTCGTCGGACATGATGAGGTCCGCGAGGGCCTCGTCCTCGGCGGCGAACGCCTCCTCGCGCGTCGCCGTGCGGGCGGCGGCGAGGAGGTCGAGCGCGCGGTAGGGCGCGGGGCGCGAGCCCGCGACGACGGCGTCGAGCCGCTGGCGGGTGGCTGCCACGACGGCGTCCCACACCGGCTGCGGGTCGAGCTCGCGCCGGGGTACCTCGACCTCGCCGCGCAGCACGCGCGACGCCCACAGGATCGACTGCTCGAGGAAGTCGGCGGCCTCGAAGAGCTCGTCGACCAGGCCGATCTTCGCCGCCTCGGCGGGCTTGAAGGGCTTCTGCGCGGCGGGCCGCGTGAGGACGACGTCCACGGCCTTCTCGATGCCGACCAGGCGCGGCACGAGGTACGCGCCGCCCCAGCCGGGCACCAGGCCCAGGCCGGTCTCGGGCAGGCCGAGGGCGGGCGCGTCGGAGGCCACGGTGCGGTAGTCGCAGTTCAGCGCGACCTCGAGGCCGCCGCCGAGAGCCAGCCCGTTGACGAACGCGAAGGTGGGGACGCCCATCGTGTGCAGCAGCTCGTAGGCGGCATGGCCGGAGCGGCCCAGCTCGAGCGCCTGGTCGTGCGACGTGACGGTGGAGACCTGCAGCAGGTCGGCGCCCGCGGCGAGGAAGTACGGCTTGCCGGTGACGGCGACGGCGGCGATCTCGCCGCGGCCCGCCCGCTGCTGGAGCTCGGTGAGGCGAGCGGTGAGCTCCGCCATGCCCTCCGGCCCCAGGGTGCTGGGCTTGGTGTGGTCCAGGCCGTTGTCGAGCGTGACGAGGGCGAGGGTGCCCGCGCCGCCGGCGAGCTCGACGTCCCGCACGAGGGAGTGGGTGACGCGCTCGGCGCGGACCTCGGGTGCGGAGGTGGGCGCGGAGGTGGTGGGGTTCGTCATCGGTCTCAGTTCTCCTCGTCCGCCGGGGTGCTGGTGTGACCGGAGTAGTCGGCGTGGTGCGGGTTCTCCCAGATCACGGTGCCGCCCTGGCCGAGGCCGACGCACATGGTGGTGATGCCGTACCGCACCTCGGGGTGCTTCTCGAACTGGCGTGCCAGCTGGGTCATGAGGCGCACGCCCGAGCTGGCCAGCGGGTGGCCCACGGCGATGGCGCCGCCGTACGGGTTGACCCGCTCGTCGTCGTCCGCGATGCCGTAGTGGTCGAGGAAGCTCAGCACCTGGACGGCGAACGCCTCGTTGATCTCGAAGAGGCCGATGTCGTCGATCGTCAGCCCCGCCTGGGCCAGCGCCTTGTCGGTGGCGGGGACGGGGCCGTAGCCCATGATCGACGGGTCGACACCCGCGAAGGCGGAGGAGACCAGCCGCATGGCGACGGGCAGGCCCAGCTCGGCCGCGGTGTCGCCGGAGGCCAGCAGCGCGGCGGTGGCGCCGTCGGTGAGCGGGGAGGCGTTGCCCGCGGTGACGCGGCCGCCGGGACGGAACGGCGTCTTGAGGTTCGCGATGCCCTCGACGGTCGTGCCCGGTCGGGGCAGCTCGTCGGCGGTGGCGAGGCCCCAGCCCTGCTCGGTGGAGCGGACGGCGACGGGCACGATCTCCGGGCCGACGTCGCCGTTGGCCAGCGCCTTGGCGTACTTCGCCTGGCTGTTCACGGCGTAGGCGTCGGCACGCTCCTTGGTGAGGTGCGGGAACTTGTCGTGCAGGTTCTCGGCCGTGACGCCCATGTTGAGCGCCTCGGGGTCCACGAGCCGCTCCGAGAGGAAGCGGGGGTTGGGGTCGGCGTCGAAGCCCATCGGGTGGCGGCCCATGTGCTCCACGCCGCCCGCGATGACGACGTCCGCGCTGCCGGTGGCGATGCCGGCGGCGGTGGTCGTGACGGCCGTCATCGCGCCGGCGCACATCCGGTCGATGGCGAAGCCGGGGACGGTCTGCGGGAGGCCGGCGAGCATGCCCACGGTGCGGCCGAGGGTCAGCCCCTGGTCGCCCTGCTGGGTGGTGGCCGCGACGGCCACCTCGTCCACGCGCTCGCCCGGCAGCTCCGGGTGGCGGCGCAGCAGCTCGCGCACCGCCTTGACGACGAGGTCGTCCGCGCGGGTCTCGGCGAAGAGGCCGTCGGGGCGGGCCTTGCCGAACGGCGTGCGCACGCCTTCGACGAAGACGACGTCGCGCAGCGCGCGGCGGGCGGGGTTCCGGGTGCTCATGGCAGCTCCATCCACTGAGGGTGGTCGGGACTTCGGCGTCCGACGAGCGACGCCGCTCTGGGGCGCGACCCGCAGGGCCGGCGAGGTACACGCTACCGCGAGTACCGGTAACAAGAGTAGACCATCCTGAGACCGGGTATCACCGCCATGGGGAGCGGTCAGGACGCGGTGGCGAAGGCGCTCTCGAGGGGGGCGGCGACCAGCTCGATCTGCCACGGCCGGGCGCCACGGCCCTTGAGGAAGTCCGCGATCTCGGGCGAACGGGCGGGGTCCGGCGGCGTCCAGCACAGGCGGCGGAGCGCGTCGGGCTGCAGGAGGTTCTCGACCGGCACGTGCAGGTCGCCGGACATCGTCGCGAGGAGCTCGCGGGCCGTCGCGAGACGGCGTGCTGCGACCGGGTCTCGGTCCGCCCACGTCCGGGGCTGCGGGGGGCCGTCCGTGCGGGGGCCGCGCTGGCTCGGCAGCCGGTCGTCGGGCAGGGCGAGCGCCTCGTCGATCGCGCGCTGCCAGGCCGGAGCCCGGCGACGCGTGGCCTTGCCCGTGAACTCGGGCAGGGCCGTGAGCTGCGGCACGGTGCGCGGCAGGGCCCGCGCCGCCGCGACGATGGCCCGGTCCGGCAGCACCCGGCCGGGGGAGACGTCGCGGGCGCGGGCGCTCGCGTCCCGTGCCTGCCAGAGGCTGCGGACGACGGCCAGCTGGCGACGGTCCCGCAGCGTGTGGGTGCCCGACGTGCGCCGCCACGGCTCGGGGCGCGGGGCGGGCGGGGCGGCGGTGCGCTCCGCCTCGAACTCCTGCGCCGCCCACTCCGCCTTGCCCTCCACGTCGAGGCGCTCGGCCAGGCGGTCGCGCAGGTCCACCAGCACCTCCACGTCGAGGGCGGCGTAGCGCAGCCAGTCGTCCGGCAACGGCCGCGTGGACCAGTCGACGGCGGAGTGCTCCTTGGCGAGCCCCAGGCCCAGCAGCTCGGCGACGACGGCCGCCAGCCCCACCCGCTCCATGCCGAGCAGCCGGGCGGCGAGCTCGGTGTCGAAGACCCGCGCCGGCCGCAGGCCGTGCTCGGTCAGCCCCGGCAGGTCCTGGGACGCGGCGTGCAGCACCCACTCGGCGTCGCCGACCGCCTCGCCGATCGCTGACAGGTCGGGCAGCGCGACGGGGTCGAGCAGCGCCGTCCCCGCGCCCGCGCGGCGCAGCTGGACCAGGTAGGTCGCCTGGCCGTAGCGGTAGCCCGAGGCGCGCTCGGCGTCGGCGGCGACGGGACCGGTGCCGGCCGCGAACCGCTCGACCACGCGGTCGAGGGCAGCCGGGGTGTCGACCACGCGCCCCACGCCGTCCGCGGGCTCGGTGAGCGGGACGACGTCGGTGGCGGTCGGGGGGACTGCTGAGCTCATGGCCCCACGGTATTCGGTCGCGTCGGCGGTCGGGACTGCGGGCGCTGGTGCGCCCGGGCCGGCAGGGCCGTCACGCCCTCGGGCAGCGGGGGCAGCCCGCCCGCCGTCGCCATGAGGTCCGCCCACACGGCCAGGTGCGTGCCGAGGTCGGTGTCGGTCGGCGTCCAGGAGGCGCGGATCTCGAGGTCCACGGCGTCCGGGGTGGCCCCCAGCGCCCCGAAGCTGCGGGAGAGGACGCGCGTCACGGTGCCGCCGGTCGCCAGCACCTCGACGTCCGCGGCGGCGAGGGACTCCGTGACCCACGTCCACGCGACGTCGGCCAGGAGGGGGTCCGCCGCGAGCTCCGGCTCGAGCGTGGCGCGCACCAGCGTGACCACCCGGAACGTGCCCTGCCACGTCTCCTGGCCGTCCGGGTCGTGCAGCACGACGAACCGCCCCGTGGCGACCTCCTCGCCGTCGGGCTCGGTCACCTCGCCCTCGAGCGCCACGGAGTAGGGGGCCACGCGCGTGGGCCCGGGGATCTCCGCCAGGTGCACCTCGCCGCGCAGCCGCCGCTCGCGCAGGGACGCCAGCGCGGCCGCGAACGGGGCGGGCACCTGCCTGGGATCCTGCCTGGGGTCGCCCGTGCGATCGCCGGTCACGCCTGCCACCGTACGGCGCGGGGCCCGCGGACCGGTGAAGGACGCGTCGCGGGGTGCCGGTCGTGTCCGGATCGTGATGGTCCGTACACCTCGGTCGCGGCGCCGACTACGCTGGTCCCGGCTCCCGGGCCGGGGCGCGCGCCCGATCGAGGCGCAGCCCGATCGCGCCCGGCACGATGCCCGACCGAACCGAGAACCGACGGAAGCAGGGAAACGATGACAGCTCGTGCCCAGATCGGCGTGACCGGCCTTGCGGTGATGGGCCGCAACCTCGCCCGCAACTTCGCGCGCCACGGGTACACGGTCGCGGTGCACAACCGGTCGTACGCCAAGACCGAGTCGCTGATCGCGGACGCCGGGCACGAGGGCGACTTCGTCGCGTCGGAGTCGATGGCCGACTTCGTGGCCTCCCTGGAGCGCCCGCGCAAGGTCGTCGTCATGGTGAAGGCGGGCGCCGCGACGGACGCCGTCATCGACGAGCTCGTGCCGCTGCTCGAGGAGGGCGACATCGTCGTCGACGCCGGCAACGCGCACTTCCCCGACACGATCCGCCGCGAGGAGGCGCTGCGCGCCAAGGGCCTGCACTTCGTGGGCACCGGCGTGTCCGGCGGCGAGGAGGGCGCGCTGAACGGCCCGTCGATCATGCCCGGCGGCACGCGTGAGTCCTACGCGAGCCTGGGCCCGATCCTCGAGGACATCTCCGCGAAGGTGGACGGCACGCCCTGCTGCACCTACGTGGGGCCCGACGGCGCCGGACACTTCGTCAAGATGGTGCACAACGGCATCGAGTACGCCGACATGCAGCTCATCGCCGAGGCCTACGACCTGCTCAAGCAGGGGCTGGGCGCGTCGGCGGCCGAGATCGGGCAGATCTTCGCCGACTGGAACACGGGCGACCTCGAGTCGTTCCTCATCGAGATCACCGCGGACGTGCTGCAGCACGTGGACGCCGCCACCGGCAGCGCGTTCGTCGACATCGTGCTCGACCAGGCCGAGCAGAAGGGCACCGGCCGCTGGACGGTGCAGAACGGCCTCGACCTCGGCGTCCCGATCACGGGCATCGCCGAGGCGACGTTCGCCCGCGCGCTGTCGGGCTCGGTGCCCCAGCGGGCGGCCGGCCGGGCCGCGCTGCCGGCCGACGCCGGGACGTGGGAGATCACCGACCGCGACGCGTTCATCGAGGACGTCCGGCTCGCGCTGTACGCCTCGAAGGTGGTCGCGTACTCGCAGGGCTTCGACCAGATCGCGGCGGCCTCCGCCGAGTACGGCTGGGACGTCGACCGCGGCGCCATGGCCCGCATCTGGCGCGGGGGCTGCATCATCCGCGCGCGTTTCCTCAACCGCATCACCGAGGCGTACGAGCGTGACGCCGAGCTGCCGCTGCTGCTCGCGGACGAGTACTTCACGGGCGCGGTCGCGAACGGCCTCGCGGCCTGGCGGCGTGTCGTCGCGCAGGCGGCCCTCAACGGGGTGCCGGCTCCGGCGTTCTCGTCGTCGCTGGCGTACTACGACGGCGTGCGCGCGGAGCGGCTGCCCGCGGCGCTGATCCAGGCGCAGCGGGACTTCTTCGGCGCGCACACCTACCGCCGTACCGACCGCGAGGGCACCTTCCACACCGAGTGGTCGGGCGACCGCGCCGAGCAGGAGGCATGAGGGCACCCGTGAGCACCATGAGCACCGGGAGCACGACGCCGGGGGCCGGTCCCGCGGCGGACCCCGGGTTCCAGCCCGTCGTCGTCGGCTCCGACATCGGCGTGTACGCCCTGGCGCGCTCGTTCCATGAGCGCTACGGCGTGCGCACCACGGTCGTCGCCTTCGCCGAGCCGGGCCCGATCGCGCACTCCGGCATCATCGACACCGAGCTGTCCGGGACGGCGCCCGAGCAGATCGTGGCGGCCCTGCAGGACGTGGCGGGCCGCCTGGCGCGGCCGGGCCGCACCCTGGTCCTGCTCACCAACATGGACTGGGTGGTGCGCGTCCTGGTGCACCACCGCGCCGCCCTCGAGGCGGCCGGGTACGTGGTGCCGTTCGCGGACGCCGCGCTCATCGACCGGATCTCCGACAAGGCGGAGTTCCAGGCCGTGTGCGCCGAGCTCGGCATCCCCACCCCGGCCACGGTGATCCAGGACTTCGCCCGCGCGGCGGAGCCCGGCTGGGAGCCGCTGCCCGTCGGGTTCGACTTCCCGGTGATCGCCAAGCCGGCGAGCAGCGCGGACTACCACGACGTGCAGTTCGCCGGGAAGAAGAAGATCTACGAGATCGCGACCCCGGCCGAGCTGGACCGCCTCATGATCTCGCTGCGCGAGGCAGGCTTCCGCGGCCGCTTCCTGGTGCAGGAGAACATCCCCGGCGACGACACGCGGATGCGCTCGGTGACGGCGTACGCCGACACGAGCGGGCGGGTGACGCTGCGCTCGTCGGCGCAGGTGCTGCTCGAGGAGCGCACGCCGGCCGCCCGGGGCAACCCCTCGGCGATGATCGTCGAGCCGATCCCCGAGATCCTCGACGCGGCGCAGCGGATCCTCGAGCACACGGGCTGGCGCGGGTTCGCGAACTTCGACGTCAAGCTCGACCCGCGCGACGGCGTGTTCAAGTTCTTCGAGCAGAACCCGCGCATCGGGCGCAACAACTACTACCTCACGGCGGGCGGCCAGAACCCGACCGAGACCCTGGTGGACGACGTGGTGCACGGCGTGCGCCGCGAGCCCGTCACGGCCGACCGCGAGGTGCTGTACGCCGTCGTGCCGAAGCGGCTGCTGCGCTCCTACGTGCTGGACCCGGAGCTGCGCGCCCGCGTGGTGCGGCTCCAGCGCTCGGGACGCACCGTGCACCCGCTGCGGTACAAGGCCGACGCCTCGCCGCGACGCAGGCTGTACGTGCTCACGGCCATGCTCAACCACGTGCGCAAGTACCGGCAGTTCTACCCGCTGGAGGCGTTGCGCCGGAACTACGCGGCGAACACCGCGGCCGGCGTGGCGGCCGGCGCGAAGGAGGCATCGTGACGCACCCGACCCCGCAGCGTCGGCTGCAGCCCGTCGTCCTCGGCGGCGACATCGGCGCGTACAGCCTGGCCCGGGCGTTCCACGAGGCCTACGGCGTGCGCTCGGTCGTGGTGTCCGGCGCCTCGACCGGCCTGGTGCGGCACTCGCGCATCCTGGAGCACGTGGCCGAGCCGCGCATCGACGAGCCGGAGGCGATCGTGGCGCGGCTGCGCCGGATCGCCGACCAGCACCCCGACGCCGACCTCGTCGCCGTCGGGTCCGCCGACTGGCTCGTGCGCATGCTGGTGCAGCACCGCGAGCAGCTCGAGGACCGCTACGTGATCCCCTACGTGGGCGAGGACCTGCTGCTGCGCCTCACGGACAAGGAGGAGTTCGGGGCGCTGTGCGCCGAGCTCGGCCTGGCGCACCCCACCACCGTGGTGCACGACGTCGCCTCCGGCGCCGAGCCGGACACCAGCGGACTGACGTTCCCCGTCATCGCGAAGGCCGCCAGCACGGCGGCCTACCACGACGTCGAGTTCCCGGGGAAGAAGAAGGTCTTCCTCGTGGACACCCGCGCCGAGCTGCTCGACCTGCTCGCCCGCGTGCGGGACGCCGGGTACGTCGGCACGTTCGTCGTGCAGGACTACATCCCCGGCGACGACTCCGGCATGCGGATCCTCACCTGCTACAGCGACGCCCAGGGCAAGGTGCGGTTCTCGTCGTTCGGGCACGTGCTGCTCGAGGAGCACGCCCCCGGGGCGCTCGGCAACCCGGCGGCGATCGTCACGGGGACCCAGCACGAGGTCGTGGAGCAGGCGCGCCGCCTGCTCGAGCACGTCGGCTGGACCGGCGTGGCGAACTTCGACCTCAAGTACGACCCGCGGGACGGCCGCTACGTGTTCTTCGAGCTCAACCCGCGGCTAGGGCGCTCGAACTACTACGTCACGGCGACGGGCGCCAACCCGGTGAAGTTCTACGTGCACGAGCATCTGCGCGGCCTGGACCCCGAACCGCGCGCGGTGCTCGGGCCGGACGTGCCGCTCTCGGGCGACGGCGCGGTGACCACGGAGCACCTGTACACGGTGCTGCCGGGGGCGCTGCTGCGCCGGTACGTCGCGGACCCGGCGCTGCGCTCGCGCACGCGCCGCCTGCAGCTGGGCCGGCGCGCGTCCAACCCGCTGTGGTACCGCAAGGAGTGGGACCCGCGCCGGGTCGCCTACCTGCTGGTGGCGCAGCTCAACCAGTTCCGCAAGTACGCGCGGCACTACCCGGTGGCGCAGTCGCGGGCGCTGGCCTGGACCGGGCCCGAGGCCCCGCGGGCGGCCCGGGAGGGCTCGTGACGACCGCCGGTGGCGCCGACGGGACGGGGGAGGACCGTCCCGTCGGCGTCATCGGCGGCGTCGGCCCCCTGGCCACCGCGTACTTCCTGCAGCGCGTCGTGCAGCGCACCGTGGCGGGGCGCGACCAGGACCACGTGGACCTGGTCGTGCTCAACCACGCGACCATCCCTGACCGCACCGAGTTCGTGCTCGGCCGGTCCGCGGCCGACCCCGGCCCGGTCCTCGCGCGGGACGCCCGCCGCCTGGAGGACTTCGGCGTGCGGTTCCTCGTGATGCCGTGCAACACGGCGCACTACTTCACCCAGCAGGTGCTCGACGCGATCACCGTGCCGTTCGTGTCGATCGTCGACGTGACCGTCGCGGCGGCGCGCGCGCGGGTGCCGGGGCTCGAGCGGGTCGGGCTGCTCGCCACGGCCGGCACGGTGGCGTCGCAGGTGTACGACGACGCGTTCGCCGCGCACGGCGTGGACGTCGTCGTGCCCGACGCGGACGACCAGGGCGTCGTCAACGCGGTGATCTACGACCAGGTCAAGGCCGGCCGCCCGGCCGACCCGGACGCGCTGCGCGGCGTGGCCGCCCGCCTGGTCGAGCGCGGGGCGTCGGTCGTGGTGCTCGGCTGCACCGAGCTGTCGGTCGCGGCCGTCGACCACGGGCTGCTCGACGAGGAGCCGTTCCTCGACTCGATGGACGAGCTGGTGCGCGCCACGATCGAGGGCGCCGGGCACCAGGTCCGCTGACTCCGCGCGGGTCGAGCTGTCCGACCGGTGTCGGACAGCTCGACCCGCGGGCACGTCAGGGGACCGAGGGATCAGTCGCCGATCTCGCTGGTGCCGGCGTACAGGTGCAGCACGGGCACCTGCAGGTGCTCGCGCGCCCGGGAGGCCCAGTCGTTGCGGAACGTGTCCGCGACCACGTGCGGGTAGGTGACGACGACGACGTCCTGCACGCCGTCCGGGCCGCCCTGCGCGGCGACGGCGGCGCTCAGGGCGGGCAGCGGGTCCTCCTCGGTCACCGTGCCCTCGGCCGCGACACCGGCGGCGCGCAGCGCGGCGAGCGACCGCTCGAGCCGCTCGGCGGCGGTCACCTTCGCCTGCTCCGGACTGGGCTCCTTGCCCACGAGGTCCTGGCCGGCCTCGCGCAGCTCGCCCACCCACAGGTGGTCGATGATCGCGGCGATCACGTTGCGGTCGGTGTCCGAGGGGACGAGCACGCGGTAGCGTTCGGCCCGCTCGTCGTGCAGGGACAGGATGTGCGCCACGTCGGCGTCGGTGAGGGCGTCCTCGGTGAGGACGACGGTCGTCGGCATGCCAGCACCGTAGCCACCCGACGGGCCGGATGCGAGGGCAGGGGGTCGGCCGGCGGGGATCAGCGCAGCAGCCAGCGCGCCAGCAGGGTTCCGGTTCCCGGGGCGTGCAGCAGGCGCGCGAGGCGCGCCGGGACCGGCGGCGAGGGCACGCCGGCCGCCGGCTGCTCCTGTCCGGGCGCGCCGGCCGGGGAGGCGGCGACGATCCTGGACGGGCCCGGCCCGACGAGGCACGGGCTGGTCGTGACGCACAGCTCGTCGACGAGCCCCGCGGCCAGCATGGTGGCGAGCAGGGTGGGGCCGCCCTCGCAGAGCACCCGCGCCAGGCCGAGGGCGGCGAGGGCGACGAGGCCGGCGCGGACGTCGACCTCGTCCGCGTCGTCCGCCTGGGGCACGACGATCACCCGGTCGGCGGGCAGCATCCGCGTCGCGGTCCGTGCGCCCGCCGCCCCGGTGAGGACGAGCGGTGGACGGTCGCCCTCGGTGAGCTGCTGCGGCACCCGGCCGGAGCGGCTGACGAGCGCGAGCTCGAGCGGCCGCCCGTCGCCCGGCAGGCCGCGGGGCCGGTCGAGCGCGGTGTACCCCTCGTGCCGGGCCGTGCCCGCGCCCACGAGGACGACGTCGGCGACGGAGCGCAGCACCCGGAACACCCGCCAGTCGGCGTCGTCGTTGATCGACCCCGACAGGTGGTCCGGCCCCCACGCGGCACCGTCGACGGTGCTGACGAAGTTGGCCCGGACCCACGGGCCGGGACCCGCGGCGTACAGCTCCTGGAGCCGGCGCTCGGCGGGGTCGGCGGCCAGGTGCTCCGGCCCGGGGACGAGGACGTCGAGAGGCGTCGTGGCAGATCTCACAGCGGTCAGCGTACCGACGCGGCGTAGCCTTGACGGTCGTGACGCTCACGCACCACCAGGCCGCGACGCCCTCGGACCCCGACCCCGACGGGGCGGTGCCGTCCCTCGCGGCGGTGCGGCCGACCGTCTCCCCGGACCGGCTGCTCGCGGACCTCGTGCCGCCGCGCCACTTCGCCCGGGCCAGGTTCTCCACCTACCGCGCCGACCCGGCCCACCCCAGCCAGACCGCCGTCCCGGCCCGCCTGCAGGAGGTGGCCGGCGAGATCGGCGCGGCCCGGGCGTCGGGGCTCCGGGCGCTGTTCGGACGGCGCCGGGCCGTGCCCGCCGTCTACATGGACGGTGGGTTCGGTGTCGGCAAGACGCACCTGCTGACCTCGTTGGCCCACGCGGTCACCGCCGAGCTGGGCGACGGGTCGGTCGCGTACGGGACGTTCGTCGAGTACACGAACCTCGTGGGGGCGCTCGGCTTCCTCCCGACGGTCGAGGCCCTGGCGACCCGCAGGCTGGTCTGCATCGACGAGTTCGAGCTGGACGACCCGGGCGACACGGTGCTGATGTCGCGCCTGCTGCGCGAGCTGGCCGACCGCGGCGTCGCGCTGGCCGCGACGTCGAACACCCTGCCCGAGGCGCTGGGCGAGGGCCGGTTCGCCGCCGAGGACTTCCTGCGGGAGATCCAGGCGCTCTCCTCGCGCTTCGAGGTGCTGCGGGTGGACGGCGAGGACTACCGCCACCGAGCCGTGGTCACCGACGCGGCACCGCTCGCCGCCGACGTGGTGGAGCGCGCCGCGGCCGGCCACCCGGGCGCCGTCCTCGACGCGTTCGAGGACCTGCTGGCCCACCTCGCCACCGTGCACCCGAGCCGGTACGGCGCCCTGCTCGACGGCGTCGAGCTCGTGGCCCTCACGGGCGTGCGGCCCGTGGAGCGACAGGAGGTGGCGCTGCGGCTCGTCGTCCTGGTGGACCGGCTGTACGACCGAGACGTGCCGGTGCTGCTCGCGGGCGACGCCGGCCGGCACCTGTTCTCCGAGGAGATGCTGCGCGGCGGCTACCGCAAGAAGTACTTCAGGGCCCTGTCGCGCCTGGGCGCGCTGGCCGAGGAGGGGCGCCGCCTGGCGCAGGCCTGAGCGCGCCGCCCGCCGCGGGCCACGTCACCGGTCTGCGGGACCGGCCTGTGCGGGCTCCCCGGCGAGCAGCACCACGGGAGACCGGGCCGGCAGGTGCAGCACGCCGTCGACGAGACTCGTGCCGTCGGGGTCCCACGCGGCGACGAGCCGGGTGTCGTCCGGCAGCGACGAGACGTCGAGGGTGGCGGGCTCCGTGCCCGTGGCGAGCGCGACGGCGGTCCGGCCGCGTCTGCCGAGGAGCGCGGTGCCCTCGGTCCGGATCTCGACGGCGAGGTCACGGTCGGCCGAGGCCACGGGGCGAAGGCCCACCAGGGTGCGGGTCCAGGCCACGAGCCGCCGGGCGCGGGCGTCGGACGCGGGCACGGGGACGTGCTCCGTGTCGAGCACCGGCGGCGTGCCCGCGAGGATCGCGAACGTGAGCAGGCAGGCGCGGTCGTCGTCGGTCGCCGCGGCGGCGCCCCCGCGCGCGTCCTCGGCGTCCTCCTGGGCCGCGGACGTCCAGGGCACCGAGCGGTTCGCCGCGGGGAGCCGCGTGAGGTCGCTGACGAGGACGGACGAGGCGCGCTGCGCGGCCCGGTGGGCGCGGCGCAGGCTCGGCGGGCGCCACGGCGTCTCGGGGATGGGCGGGAAGACCTCCTGGGCGAGCCGGCGCAGGTCCTGGGCGCGGTCGTCGTCACCGGGAGCGGCCAGGATCTCGTGCACGACCGTGGTGAGCCGGTCGCTGCGCCCGGGACCGTCGACGAGCAGGGAGAACCGGCGCTCCAGCCGCTCGCCGAGCCGGTGGACGTCCTCGGCGAGCTCGCCGAGGAAGGGCACCGCAGAGCGGTCGACGAGCGACTCGACGTCCAGCAGGAGCCCGTCGACGTGGAAGTCGCGCAGCCAGCGCTCGGCGTCGGCCACCAGGAAGTCGCGCGGTCCACGGCTCCCGCTGCCGTCGAGGTTGAGCCGCGGGCTGTCCGAGCCCGCGGGGCCGGGGCGGGCGCCCGTGCGCGGGCCGATGCGCGACCCGGCCGCGTAGGGGCCGAACGCGTGCAGGCCGAGGCCGTCGGCCACGGCCCACCGGTGCGGGGCGTCGAGGACCACGGCGAGCCCGTGCCGGTGCGCCCGGTCGACGAACCGCTGCAGCGCCCGGGGGCCGCCGAACGGCTCGTGGACGGCGAAGAGCCGCACGCCGGCGGCGGGGCCCCGGCGGGGGTCGAACGCGGCGACGGGGGAGACCTCGACGCCCGTGACGCCCGTCGCGGCGACGTCCTCGAGGTGCTCGGCCGCGGCGTCGAGAGTGCCCTCGGGCGTGAAGCTGGGCAGGTCGACGCGCAACAGGGCGCCGAGCCCGAGGTCGGCGCCGCGCCAGTCGCCGTCCGACCAGGGGAAGTGCGGGTCGAGCACGCGGGACGGGCCGTCCACGCCGTGCGGCATCCAGGTGCTGCACGGGTCGGGGACGGGCTCGCGACCGTCGATCGAGAAGGTGTAGTCGGTGCCGACGGCGAGCTCCGCGTCGGCGCGCCAGTAGCCGGGCTCGTGGGCGCCGACGAGCCGCAGGGGGAGGCGCTCTCCGGTCTCCGGCAGCACGACCTCGACCGTGTGGGCCCGCGGCGCCCAGACCAGGGGTCGAGGCCCCGGCCACAGGTCCCGCGTCCGGGGGAGCGGGGGTGGGGTTCCGGGTGCCGCCCTGTCGGCGAGGCCTGCATCGGCAGCGGTCACGGCGGACACTCTAGCCACCGGCACCGATCTTCGCGGCTTCGCGTCCGGGGGACGGATCCCCGGGGCGGTGGGGCCCGGCGGATCGGCCGGCGCTGTCTCTCGCAGCGTGCTCCGGGCGACACCGTCGATCAAAATAGTGTGCCAAGCGCGGGCGACCCGACACGCCGCCTGCTAGACCTGGGGCATGGACACGCACGACACGGACGCCACACCCCCGGCGCCGGTGGACAGGTTGGACGAGTCGATCGCCTCGCAGGCCAGGCTGGCACCCCGGCGCCGCCCGCAGGACGACCAGTACCGGGACCCGCGGCCCGGGGGAGACGCGGCGAAGGCGCCGGCTTCCCTCTCCGCCGCCGAGCTCGGGCCGATCGAGGGCGCCTCGAGCGGCGTCTCCTGGGACGACCCGGACGAGCTCTGACGCGTCAGAGCGGCAGGCGGTCGGCCCCCACGGGGACCAGCCGCGGCATCCCCGCGGGCGCCACGGCGCTGAGCGCCACGTAGCGAGCCTCCGCGCGGTGCAGCCGGATGTGCTCGTCCAGCGACCAGTCCGGTCCGTTGGTGAGCACCATCCCGCAGGAGCAGTCGATCTCCACCGCGCCGCCGACGTCGTGCCGCACCTGCCCCACCGTGACGTGCGACGCCCTCGCGTTCGCCTTGGCCCGGTGCATCGTCGCGGAGACCGCGGCAGGGGAGTCGAGTCGCTCGTCGACCGGGCCAGGAGAGGGGTGATCCACCCGCAGGAGCCTAGTGGGTGTGAGCGATCCCGAGCTCGTGCATCCGCTCGTGCTCCTCGCGGGCGGCCTGGCGCTCCGCGATGCGGGCCTGGACCTCCTCGCGGCGCAGCGGCGGCACCGTTCGCGGCGGCTGGCGGCGGGCGGGGAGCTCGCCGAGCAGCCGGGTGACGATCTCCGCGATCTCCGCGGTGGCCTGCTCGCACGGCTCACGCGTGGCGGCGCTCGCGGAGCGCTGGGCACCCGTCACCTTGCGGACGAACTGCTCCGCGGCGGCCAGGATCTCCTCGTCGGTGGCGGGCGGCTCGAGCCCCCGCAGGGTGGTGATGTTGCGGCACATGACCACGACGCTACGCCGGGGCCGGCTCGGTGGCGACGGGGGTGGTGCCGCGCCGGGAACGACGAGAGGCCGCCCCGGGCTTCCGGGACGACCTCGTGCTGGTGGGCGATACTGGGATCGAACCAGTGACCTCTTCCGTGTCAGGGAAGCGCGCTACCGCTGCGCCAATCGCCCGGGCGGCTGCTGCGCTCCCTGCCTGCGAGGGGCGGGAGTACAGAGCTCGGAGCGGATGACGGGATTCGAACCCGCGACCCTCACCTTGGCAAGGTGATGCTCTACCAACTGAGCCACATCCGCACGGCCGGTCCGCCAGGGTTTCCCCTGCCTCTCGGCGCCTGAGAAACATTACTCGACCGCGGGCGCGCTGGTCCAATCGCGAGCGTGTGACCTGCGACGCTGCCCGGAACGGCTGCGGCCGGGGGAGAACGACGAAGCCCCCGACCGGGTCCCGGTCGGGGGCTTCGTGATGCTGGTGGGCGATACTGGGATCGAACCAGTGACCTCTTCCGTGTCAGGGAAGCGCGCTACCGCTGCGCCAATCGCCCGTGCTGCGAGGTGGGTACGGGATTCGAACCCGTGTATACGGCTTTGCAGGCCGCTGCCTCGCCTCTCGGCCAACCCACCTTGAGACGTGCTCTCCCGACGCTCGCTACGAGTCGATCAGAGAGTGGGCCTCCGAGCGGATGACGGGATTCGAACCCGCGACCCTCACCTTGGCAAGGTGATGCTCTACCAACTGAGCCACATCCGCACGACCAGGAACCAAGGCACCTTGCGGTGCCCGCCGTTCTGGCGCGCCCCAAACATTAGTGGACCCCTGCCGGTCCGTCCAATCGCCCCGCGGTGCCATGACGGGGCCGGCCGCCCGGGTGTCGTGCTCCGACGCACTAGCGTGCTCCTGTGCACGAGCCGACCTCCTGGGCCACGTTCGCCGGACGCCGGGCGACGCGGGCCGTCGAGTGCGTCGACCTGTCCGATCAGCCGGAGCGTCTCGACGACGGGCTCTGGTTCGTCGTCGTCGACTTCGAGGCCGACCTCGGTCGCGACGGCGCGACACGCACGGGCGGGCGGGCGCGCGCGTGGCGGTTCGCCGACGTCGAGCCGGCGCCGGCCCGCCCTGGCACCGGCGACGCGTGGCGCGGCCCCGCGGCGTCCGCCTGGCAGACCTCGCTGGGCAGGGACGACTACGTCCGCGCGGTCGGGACGGTCCGGGAGCGTGTGCGCCGCGGCGACGTCTACCAGGTGAACGTGTGTCGCGTGCTCTCCGCGCCGCTCGGGGCCTCGACGACGGACGACGGCCGTGCCGTCGAGCCCGACGCCGCAGCCCTCGCCGCGCGCCTCGCCGCCGGCAACCCCGCCCCGTACGCGGCGGCCGTGCACGTGCCCGCGTCCAGCGGGCTCGACCCGGTGTGGGTCGTGAGCGCGTCGCCGGAGCTGTACCTCTCGCTGGACGAGGGTTCCGACGGGGCGGCGCACCTCGGCTCGGGACCCATCAAGGGCACCGCCCGCACGCCCGCCGGGCTCACGGACAAGGACCGGGCCGAGAACGTCATGATCACGGACCTCGTCCGCAACGACCTGCAACGCGTGTGCCTGCCCGGCACGGTGGAGGTGACCGACCTGCTCGCCGTGGAGGAGCACCCCGGCCTGGCGCACCTCGTGTCGCGGGTGCGGGGCGAGCTCCCGGCGTCGGGGGCCGGCGGGGCCGCAGGACGGTGGGCCGGCGTGCTCGAGGCGACGTTCCCTCCCGGGTCGGTCTCCGGGGCGCCGAAGTCGTCCGCCCTGCGCCTGATCGCCGAGCTCGAGCCGGCCCCACGGGGCCCGTACTGCGGTGCCGTGGGCTGGGTGGACGGCGACGCCGGTCGCGCCGAGCTCGCCGTCGGCATCCGCACGTTCTGGTGGTCCGACGGGCCCGGTGGCGGGATGCTGCGGTTCGGCACGGGCGCGGGCATCACCTGGGGGAGCGACCCGGCGCGGGAGTGGGACGAGACCGAGCTCAAGGCCTCCCGGCTGGTCGGGCTCGCGTCGGCACCCGGCGGCGCGACGGACCGATGAGTCCCGGGCCCCACGACCGTCCCACCCGCATGACACAGGTGACGTGCGACATCGGGATCTCGCTCGACGGAGTCTCCGCGGGGGTGAACCAGTCCCGCGAGCAGCCGTTCGGCGACGGCGTGGGGGACGGCGAGCTGCTGCACGCGTGGATGTTCGAGCACGCGGAGTCCCACCGGGCGGAGATCGACACCATCACGGCCGCGGGGGCGTTCGTCATGGGACGCCACATGTTCACCCCCGGACGCGGGGAGTGGGACCTCGGCTGGCGCGGCTGGTGGGGCGAGGACCCGCCGTACCACGCGCCCGTCTTCGTGCTCACCCACCACGAGCGCGAGCCGCTCGAGATGGAGGGCGGCACCACGTTCCACTTCGTCACCGGCGGGCCGCAGGAGGCCCTGGAACGGGCCCGGGAGGCCGCCGGTGACCGCGACGTCTCGGTCGCCGGCGGGGCGACGACGGTCAACCAGCTCCTCGCCCTGGACCTCATCGACGAGCTGCGCCTGCACGTGGCGCCGGTGGTGCTCGACGTCGCCGGCGTCCGCCTGTTCGACGGCGTCGGCCAGCACCGGTTGCGCCCGGCGGGCGGTCGCATCACGCCCGAGGTGGCCCACCTGACCTATCGACGCTGAGGGCCGACGGGCTACTCCGGCTCGTTGCCGGTGGCGTGGCCGAGGAGGTACGGCGTCGTGACCCCCTCGTACGCGAGGTGCGCGACCAGGCCCTCGGCGGCGTGGGGCAGGTTGTGGCAGTGGTCCATCCAGATCCCCGGGTTGTCGGCCACGAACGCCACGTCGTAGGTCTCGCCGTCGCCGACCTCGAGGGAGTCCGTCCACCACGGGCTGCCGCTCGCGGCCTCTCCGTCGCGTGACATGACCAGGACGTGATGGCCGTGCAGGTGCATCGGGTGCGGCACCCCGCTGCGGTTGGCGATCCGCATCCGCACGACCTCGCCCTCCGCGACCTCGAACATGGGCACGTCCGGGTAGGTGTGCCCGTTGACGGTCCAGTGCATGCCGGGCCGCCCGTCGAGGAAGCCCGGGGCGCGTCCGATGACGTAGTCGAAGGAGCGCGCGACGTCGGCCGGGTCGAGGCCGAGCGGGGCAGGGGCGCCATATGTCAGCGGGTCGAGCGTCGTCGCCGGCCGGCGCGTCAGTGTCGCGTCCGCGCCGGCCGGGCCGACGACGACGGCGCCCGCCCCGCCCAGCTCCACCCGCGCGGCCGTCCCGTCCAGCGGGGCGACGACCAGGAGGTCCGCCCGCCCGCCGGCCGGCACGACGACCGCCGCGTCCTCCACCTCGGGAGGGCCGTGGACGTCGGTGCCGTCGATCGCGAGGAGGCGGAACGCCGCGCCGCTCACCCAGACCGGCAGGACGGCGTCGTCGGTGTTGATCACGCGGACGCGGGCGGCGCGCCCGGGCGCCGCCTCGACCGGCAGGTCCCCGACCACGCCCTGCACGGTGCGCTGCGAGCCGTACCGGTGCACCACCGCCGGCACGTCGACCGCGCCGTCCAGCAGCCGAGCCACCTCGGGCCCGCCCGCCGCCGTCGTGCCGGGCGTCGGGGCCACGACCAGGGCCCCGAACAGGCCACGGCGCACCTGCTCGTGCGACACCTGGTGCGAGTGATACCAGTACGTGCCCGCGTCGGCGGCGACGAACCGGTACGTGTGCGAGCCGCCGCGCGGGACGGCGTCCTGCGTGACCCCCGCGACGCCGTCCGCCCCGTTCGGCACGTCGACGCCGTGCCAGTGCAGGGTGGCGCCGTCGGGCACGCTCTCGTTGACGAGGGTGACCTCGACGAGGTCCCCTTGGGTGGCGTGCAGCGTCGGGCCGGGCGTCGTCCCGTCCACCGTGTACGCGTCGATCACGCGCCCCGGTGCGATCTCGACCCGCTCCGCGCGGGCAGTCAGGGTCCGCACGACGTCCGCCGGCCCGGCCGGCGCCACCAGGTCGTCGACACCGACCGTCGCGGCCGGGCCCGCCGGGTCGCCCGTGCCGTGGTCGGCATGACCGGGATGGCCGTCGAGGGTTGTGACGCGCGGGCCGCTGCCCCGCTCGAACGCCCCCGCCTCGGTCACCGCGAACCGCCCGGGCGCGCGGCTCGTCTGCCAGAGCAGGACGAGCGGGACGAGGACGGCCGCCGCCACGAGCCCGGCGACGACGCGCCGCAGCACCGACGGGCGGACGGGCGCCATCGTCCCGGCGGCTCAGGACGTCACGCCGCCGGCCGGGACCGGCCCCGGGGCGGTGACGGCGGGAGCCGGGTGGGTGGCCCGGTCGCGGGCGGCGACCCGCCATCCCGCGTACAGCGCGACGCTGAACAGCAGCAGCGCGTTGACGCCGTGCAGCGCCCCGAGGAACGGGATGCTGTGGCCGGCGATGCCGAGCGTCGCCTGGAGGGCCACCAGCAGGAGGATCGCGAGGCCCCACCGCCACGCGCCCCGCACTCCCGCGAAGAACGAGGCGACGAAGGTCAGGAGCGCGACGACCGGGAGGACGATCATCCCGGTCATGCCGTGGAGCATCAGCCCGACGTCCTCCGGGAACAGGGGGTCTCCGGCCATGGACTGCTCCATCGCGGCCTGGTCGACGACGCCGCCCTGGTCCACGAAGAGGCCGAGGCCGGCGATCGCGTAGACCATCACGGCGGCCTGGACGACGACGCCGGCGGCGACGACGTAGGCGAGGATGCGGAAGACCTGTCTCATGGGGACCACCTCGAGCCCGGGGGTCGCGCCGTCGCGACCCGTTCTTCGATAGTGAGGCGGGAGCGCGCCGCGCCGCTACGGACGGCCGGGGTGAACGCCCGGGTGAACTCGCACCGCCGGCACGGCGCGGCCGGGCAGTGATGTCGGGCACACTGGCCCCATGAGTCTGGTGATCTGGGCGGAGGGCCGCCTCGTCGGGCAGGGGGAGGCGGCGTTGAGCGCCGTCGACCACGGGATCACCGTGGGGGACGGCGTCTTCGAGACGTGCACCGTCTTCGACGGGCGGGCGTTCGCGCTGACGAGGCACCTGCGCCGCCTCGCGCGGTCCGCGACCGGCCTGGGCCTCGCGGCGCCGGACGAGCAGAAGGTGCGCGACGGGATCGACGCCGTGCTCGCCGAGGCCGTCAAGGCCGACGGCCCGTTCGACGGCCGGCTGCGGATCACCGTGACCGGCGGCGTCGGCCCGCTCGGGTCGGGGCGTGTCGACGCGCCGCAGACGGTCGTCGTGGCGGCGCAGGCGTCCGCCATGGCCCCGACGTCCCGCTCGGCCCGCTCGCCCTGGCCGCGCAACGAGCGGTCCGCCGTCGCCGGGCTGAAGACGACGTCGTACGCCGAGAACGTGGTGGCGCTCGCCGACGCCGTCGGCAAGGGCGGGGACGAGTCGATCCTGCCCAACACCGTGGGCGACCTGTGCGAGGGCACGGGCTCGAACGTCTTCGTGGAGCGCGACGGAGAGCTCGTCACGCCGACCCTCGACTCGGGCTGCCTGGCCGGCATCACCCGCGCGCTGACGCTCGAGTGGGCGGCCGAGGAAGGGCTGCCCGTCCGCGAGGCCAAGGAGGGCGAGCTGCCCTTCGCCGTGCTCGACGAGGTGACGGAGGGCCGGGCCCAGCTGGTCCTCACGTCGTCCGGCCGCAACGTGCAGCCCGTGGTGTGGCTCGACGGTGCCGACGTGGCCGTCGGCGAGGTGTCCCGCGCCGCGCGCGAGGTGTTCGAACGGCACTGCCGCGAGCGCATCGACCCCTGACCCTCGTCGAGGGACGTCGCGCGGCGGGCCGGTTTGAGTCGGCGCCCGGTCTGTGGCTAATATCGTCCACGCACCGGGCGATTGGCGCAGTGGTAGCGCGCTTCGTTCACACCGAAGAGGTCACTGGTTCGAACCCAGTATCGCCCACCCGTGAGCAAGGCCCCCTGGTCAGCGGAAACGCTGACCAGGGGGCCTTCGTCATTCGCTTCCCGCGTCGGCAGCGCCCAGGGCCGACTCCGTCCGGCACGTCACAGGCGAGACCGTTCCACGGTCGAACGTGACGACAGGCGGAGGGTCGAGTCGCAGGTAAGGACGGGACTCACAGGGTTTCACCGGGGCTCTCCACAGGGCCAGCCGGAAGCAGAGAGCGACTGGACCCGCTCGTCACCGTCCCCTGTCACGCCAGGCGCTGCTGCTCGGTCAGTGGTGCAGAGGGGTGCGAGACGTTCGGCGCACCTCCTCATCATCCAGATCCCAGAGAGGTGTTTCCCATGAAGGTCGTCGTCATCGGCGGGACCGGTCTGATCGGTTCCAAGGTCGTCGAGAAGCTCAACGCCCACGGGCACGACGCGAGCCCCGCCGCACCGCAGACCGGCTGCAACACCATCACCAACGAGGGAGTGACGGAGGCGGTCACCGGGGCGGACGTTCTCATCGACGTGTCCAACTCCCCGTCGTTCGCCGACGACGACGTCATGAGCTTCTTCGTGACGTCGACCACCAACCTGATCGCCGCGGCGAAGGAAGCAGGGGTCGAGCACTACGTCGCCCTGTCGATCGTCGGGGCCGACCGGCTGCCGGACAGCGGCTACCTGCGCGCCAAGGTCGCGCAGGAGAAGCTGATCGTCGAGTCGGGGATCCCCTACACGATCGTCCGCGCGACCCAGTTCTTCGAGTTCTCCACCGCGATCGCCAACTCCTCGACGATCGACGGCAAGGCCCACCTGTCCACCGCGTTCTACCAGCCGATGGCCTCCGACGACGTGGCCACGGCGGTCGGCCGTGCGGCGGCCGGCGAGCCCGTGAACGGGATCGTCGAGACGGGCGGGCCCCAGAAGGTCCGCATGTCCGAGTTCATCGCTGCCGCGCTCGCCCGAACGGGTGACGAGCGGGAGATCGTGGGCGACCCCCACGCCACCTACTTCGGGACCGAGCTCCAGGACGACAGCCTCGTCCCCGGCCCCGACGCGGTCCTGGGCACGACGAGCTACGAGGGGTGGCTCGCCGGCTCCGGCCGCTGACCGAACGCTCGTCGTCCCGGGTCTTCCCCCTCGAGGCGACGAGCTGTCCGGTGCCCGGGCGTGCCCCGCTCGGGCACCGGAAGAACGCCTTCGACCACCGGTCGGAGGCGTTCTTGCCGTGGGGCGCGCGGTTGTGTTGGCCCGCACGCCGGTCTCGTCCCTGGGCCAGGTCGGCACGCGCCCGACGGCCTGGCATCCTCACCACGTCGCGGAGCACCACTCGTGGTGCACGACCGTCCCGCTCGGCGAGAACCCTTGCCGCGCCGGCGGTCGTCGTCGGTGTCGTGGAGGACGCCGACGGCACCCGGTGGCTCGGCCTCCCGGCCACCGCGGGCGTCTGCACCGTCCGTCGACGACGTCAGAGGCGGGTGGAGTGTCCGATCAGGCTGCGTCAGCCGCGGCGCCGGTCGTCCTGAGCTCCCTGAGCGCCTCGAGGATCGTGCTGGTGACCTCGTAGGGGCGCGAGACGGCGACGGCGTGCGACGCGCCCATCACCTCGTTGACGCCGCGGGCTCCCGCACGCTGGGCCTCGAGGTGCAGCTCCGCCGCAGGAATGTTGCGGTCCAGCTCGCCGAAGACGAACCACGACGGCAGCGTCTGCCAGGCGGGCGAGCTGGTGGGCAGGCCTTCGCTGAGAGCCAGCTCGGTCACGGGACGCTGGGTGCGGCCCATGGTCCGGGCGACGGACAGCGGCACGTCTGCCGCGAACTGGTCGTGGAAGGCGTCGAGCCGGATCGTGAGCTCGTTGCCTCCCGAGGACAGCGGGTACGCCGTGAGCGCCTCTCCGAGGGTGCTGCCCGGGCTGTGGGTCGAGAGCTCGGACGCGCTCTCCCCGTGGTCGGGGGCGAACCCGGCGACGTAGACGAGCCCGACGACCGCCGGGTTGTCCGCCGCCGCCTCGGTGACCACGATGCCGCCGTACGAGTGGCCGACGAGCAGCACGGGCGTGCCGAGCCCGGCGATCACGTCTCGCACGTAGGCGGCGTCGCCGGCCACGCTGCGCAGCGGGTTGGCGACCGCGATCGTCTCGATGTCGAGCTCGTGCAGGCGGTCGATGACGCCGTCCCAGCTCGCGGACTCCGCGAACGCGCCGTGGACGAGCACGACGGTCGGCTTCTGGCTGTTCATGGGGATCTCCTGTCGTGATGTGGTTGCTCAGCGGGCGTGGAGGACGGAGCGGAGGATGTCGACGGCCTGGGCGATCGCGCCGCTCGAGGCGGCGGACGGCCGCAGGGGGTTGAGCATCATGAAGTCGTGGATGGTCGCGTTGTACCGGACGGTCGTGGTCCGGACGCCGGCTTCGATGAGCTTGCGCGCGTAGGCCTCGCCCTCGTCACGCAGCACGTCGTTCTCGTCGACGATCACGAACGCCTCCGGGAGGCCCTCGAGCTCCGCGAGGGTGGCCCGCAGCGGCGAGGCGGTGATCTCGTCGCGCTGGGACTCGTCCGGCAGGTAGGCGTCCCAGAACCAGGCCATCGACTTGGCGAGCAGGAACGGCCCCTCGGCGAACTCGACGTAGCTGCCGGTGTCCTGGGCGGCGTCGGTCACCGGGTAGTAGAGCGACTGGTGCAGGAACGTCACGTCGCCACGCTGCTTGGCGACGATCGCCAGCGCCGCGGCCATGTTGCCGCCCACGGAGTCGCCGGCGACGGCGATGCGCGACGGGTCGATGCCCAGGTCGGCTCCGTGGGCGGTGATCCACTGCGCGGTCGCGTAGCCCTGCTCGATCGCGACGGGGTACCGGGCCTCGGGCGACCGGTCGTACTCGACGAAGACGACGGCGGCGTTCGCGCCGGTGGCGAGGTCGCGCACGAGGCGGTCGTGCGTCCCGGCGTTGCCGAGGACCCAGCCGCCGCCGTGCATGTAGAGGATCGCCGGCAGCGTGTCGGGGGCTCCCACCGGCTTGACGATGCGCACGTGCACCTCGCCGGCCTGGGCCGGGACGACGATCCACTCCTCCTCGACGTCGGGCTTGGAGGTCGGGAGGGCCTGGAGGTCGTCGAGGACCTTTCTTGCCTCGTCCGGCGTCATCTCGTAGAAGTAGGGCGGCTGCGCGGTCGCGTCGGCGATCGCCTGCGCCTCCGGCTCGAGGTAGTGGTTGCTCATGGTTCTGTCCTTTCGGGGAGGGGTGACGGTCAGCGGGTCGCCCGGGCCGCCGCGGTGATGGTCCGGGCGACCTGAGCGGGATGGGTGACGAGGCCGAGGTGGCCGGCGTTGTACCGGACCACGGTCGATCCGGCCTTGTCGGCCATGGCCTCCTGGGCGCTCGAGGGGATCACGCGATCCTGGGTGCCGATCAGGTACCAGCTCGGGATCGACTCCCACGCGGGCTTTCCGGAGGTCTCGTTCAGTGCTCCGAACGTGATCGGCCGCTGTGTCGCCCACAGGGCGAGTGCGCGGTCGCGGCTCAGGCCGGCGGCGAAGGACCGCAGGACTGTCGTGGGCTTCAGGTACACGTCGGTCAGGGCCGTGGGCGGCAGCGCGGCGGGGACGAAGTCGAAGACCGTCGTCGGGTCGGGCGCGGAGAGGGCCGAGTCGGGACCGGCGAGCTCGGCGACCGTCTCACCTTCGGCGGGCACCGAACCGTTGACGAAGACCAGGGCCTGGACCGCCGGGTCGCCCGTGGCGGCGTTGGTGATGACCGCCGCCCCGTAGGAGTGGCCGACGAGGACGATCGGGCCGTCGATGGTGGCGAGGAGCGTCTCGAGGTAGTCGGAGTCCGCCTCGAGGGCCCGCAACGGGTTCGCCGGCGCGACGACGCGGTACCCGTCGGCCTGCAGGTCGCGGACGACTCCCGTCCAGCTCGACGCATCGGCCCACGCACCGTGGACCAGGACGATCGTGGGCTTCGGCCCGTGGCGCTCGCTGGAGTGGGCGTCGGCCGCTCCGGGAAGGGTGACGGCGGAGCCGATGGTGAACAGACTGACCAGCATCGCCAGACCGGCTCGGCGGCGTGTCCTCCGCCGTGCCCTGCGGAGCGCGGAGCGAGTGGTGACGGTCATGGGGAGTCTCCTGTTCGGCGCGGAACCGCGGGGGAGGACCCTCGCGGGACGGCGGATGTCGTCGCACTGATCGACCGGGCGTCGATCCCGGTCGTGACATCCGCGGAACCGCGGGTGTCGAGGGCGACGCCGGCCGGGAAGCCGCTACTCGACCAACTTCCCGTCGGCCGAGACGTGGTGCATCCGTTCAGCGATGTCCGTCGGGATCGGCGCGACGGCCTCCCGCTGGACACCGGTGGTGGGGGACCACACCAGGTTGACCTGCAGCTCCGGGTCGAGGCCGGGATGGTCGGACCGGTTGTGGCATCCCCGTGACTCCCTGCGCTCCAGCGCGGACTCCAGCGTCGCGCGGGCGGCGAGGACGGCCGACCGGAGGTCGAACGCGTGCGCGAGGTCCTGGTATCCGGCGATGTCGATGTGCACGCCGGCGCGGGACATCCGGTCCTCGACCTCGTCCAGGGCGTCGAGGCCTGCGCGCAGCCCCACCTCGTCGCGGACGACTCCCGCGTGCTCGGTCATCAGGTCGCGCACGCTGCGCTGCATCGCCCGGACGTTCTGGTCGCCGTCGGCGCCGAGCAGCATGTCGATCGACGAGTCGGCGTCTCGGATCGCCCCGAGCGACCGCCGCTGCGTGGCGAGCCCGGCCGAGTACTCGGCGGCTGCGGCCCCGGTGATCCGACCGTAGACGAGGAGCTCGATGAGCGAGTTCCCGCCGAGCCTGTTCGCCCCGTGCAACCCGCTCGAGGCCTCACCGATAGCGAAGAGCCCGTCGACGTCGGTGCTGTGGTCCTCGGGGCGGACCCAGACGCCACCCATCGAGTAGTGCGCCGTCGGGGCGACCTCGATGGGGTCGCGGGTGACGTCCAGCATCTGCAGCTCGAGCAGCGTCTGATAGACGCGCGGCAGGCGGGTGAGGATCGTCTCGCGCGGCAGGTGGGAGAGGTCCAGCCAGACGCCGCCGGCTCGACTCCCCCGACCCGCCTTGATCTCCGTGTACGAGGCGAGCGCCACCCGGTCCCGCGTGGACAGCTCCATGCGCTCGCGGTCGTACCGCGCCATGAAGCGTTCGCCGAGGTTGTTGAGCAGGACTCCGCCCTCGCCGCGTGCGGCCTCGCTGACGAGGGTGCCCGCCGCGTTCTCCGGTTCGATCAGTCCCGACGGGTGGAACTGCACGAGCTCGGCGTCACGAAGCCTGGCCCCGGCGTCGGAGGCGAGGCGGAACGAGTCGCCCGTGTTCTCGTCGCGGCGTGACGACGTGCGTCGCCAGATGCGGGTGTGCCCGCCCGCGGCGAGGATCACGGCATCGGCGTGGATCAGGTACCGCGACCCGTCGGTGAGGTCGAACCCGTACGCGCCGAAGACCACGCCGTCGTTCACCAGCAGCTGCGTGATGTAGACGGTCGACAGCACGGGGATGTCCAGCCGGGACGCACGCTGCACCAGCGTCCGCTGCACCTCCAGCCCGGTGTAGTCGCCCACGAACGCGGTACGCCGGTAGGTGTGCGCGCCGAAGTATCGCTGCGCGATCCGTCCGTCCTCCTGGCGGTCGAACCGCATGCCGTACCGCTCCAGGTCGTCGATGCCCCGCGGCGCGTTCTGAGCCACGACCTGAACCGTCCGCGGGTCGGCCAGCAAGTAGCTCTCCTGAAGCGTGTCCGCGGCGTGCTGCTCCCAGGTGTCCGCGGGATCGGTCGTCGCCAGTGCGGCGTTGATCCCACCCGCGGCGAGCGAGGTATGGGCGTCGGACGCCGGCCGCTTGCCCACGGCGAGCACGGCGACCCCCGATTCTGCGAGCTCGATCGCGGCCCGAAGTCCTGAACCTCCGGTCCCGATCACGAGGACCGAGGTGGCGAGCTGATGGATGCGTGGAGACACGATTCCTCCTGAGACAGACGTGTGGTCGTCCTGGTCGACCGTGCGGCGGCGCCACCTGTGACAACCCGGGTAATCTGCGCCGGAGGGCGACACGGACGTGGCGCTCGTCGCGAGCCCAGGAGTCCGATGAGCACCAAGTCGCTGCCGAAGCTGGTCGGACGGCACCCTGAGCGTGCGGCTCTGGACGACCTGCTCGTCCGACTTCGTCGCGGTGACTCGGCGGTTCGCGTCCTGCGTGGGGCGGCCGGAGTGGGAAAGACGGCGCTGCTCGACTACACGACGGCGCAGGCGTCGGGAATCACGGTGACCCGGGCGCAGGGCGTCGAGGCCGACATGGAGCTCGCCTACGCCAGCCTGCACCAGCTGTGCACTCCCTTCCTCCGCGAGGTCGCTGCCCTGCCGGGGCCGCAGCGCGACGCCCTGCAGGTCGCCTTCGGCATCGCTGCCGGTGATCCGCCCGACCGGTTCCTGGTCGGGCTGGCCGTGCTGACCCTGCTCACGCGGGCATCAGAGCCCCGTCCGGTGCTCGTCGTGGTCGACGACGCGCAGTGGTTGGACCAGGTGTCGCGCCAGACGCTCGAGTTCGTGGCCCGGCGGCTCCTCGCGGAGGCGGTCGCGATGGTCTTCGCCGTTCGCGAGCCCGAGGGGGACACTGCCCTGACCGGGCTCGCGGAGATCCGGGTCGAGGGCCTCGACCCGGTATCGGCCGGCGAGCTGCTCGACATCGCGGTCGGCGGGAGCCTGGACGGCCCGGTCCGCGAGAGGCTCGTCGCGGAGGCCCACGGCAACCCGCTGGCCCTGCTCGAGCTCTCGCGCGGTCGCAGCGGCGCGGAGCTGGTCTACGGCCTGGACGCCGCCGACACCTCGTCGGTCTCGAGCCGCGTGGAGGAGGACTACGCCCGCCGGCTGGACTCGCTCCCCGCGTCGACGCGGACGCTGTTGCTGCTCGCGGCTGCCGAGCCCGTGGGCGACAGCCGGTTGCTGCTCAGAGCGGCCGCCTACCTGGGACTCACCCCGGACGCCGCGCCGGCCAAGGCCGCCGGGCTCATCGAGTTCGGAGAGACGATCCGGTTCCGCCACCCCCTCGCGCGCTCCGCCGTCTATCGTGCGGCGACGCCACAGGAGCGCCGCACCGTGCACCGGGCGCTCGCGTCCGGCACGGACCCCAGGCTGGAGCCCGACCGGCGGGCGTGGCACGCCGCACAGTCGTGCGACGGGCCGGACGAGGGCGTGGCCGAGGCACTGGAGCAGGCAGCTGACCGCGCTCGGCAACGCGGTGGCATGGCCGCCGAAGCAGTGCTCCTCGAGAGGGCAGCCGCCCTGACGCCCGACCCGCGGCTGCGGGGCCGCCGGGCCCTCGCCGCCGCAGAGGCACACTTCTCCGCCGCGGCGCCCGACCGTGCCACCGAGATGGCGTCCGTCGCGGACCTCTGCCCGCTCAGCGTGCTCGACCGTGCGCGACTCACCCGCCTCCGCGCGCGGGTCCTGTTCGCGCGCAGCAGGAGCGACGAGGCGGCTCCGCTCCTCCTGGACGCCGCGGCGACGTTCGCGACGGAGAACTCTCCGCTGGCGCGCGAGACCTACCTCGAGGCGATCAGCGCGACCGTGTTCTCCGGCCGGCTCCACGGTCGGGCCGGCGCCGTCGCCGCCGCGTCGGCGGCGCGCGCCCTCGGCGCCGCTGCGCCAGGCTCCGCCCCGTCCGACGTCCTCCTCGACGCGGTGGCCCTGCTGCTCTCGGACGGCCCGGCCACGGGCGTGCCGGCACTGAGGACCGCGCTCGAGCCGTTCGCCCACGAGGAGCTCGACGGCCGCGACGCCACGATGAGGTGGCTGCTGCTGGTGCCCGTCGCGCTGGAGGCCTTCATCCACCACGCGTGGGACCTGAACGCCTGGGACGTCCTCTCGGCACGCGCGGTCCGCCTGGCGCGACAGGTGGGAGCCCTCGGCGTGCTGCCGCCGGCGCTGATCTATGCGAGCGGCGTGGACATCCACCACGGCGACCTCACGCGGGCCGCGAGCCTGATCGACGAAGCCGACGCGATCGCCATCGCGACCGGCAACGCCCCCCACGCCTATGCCGCCCTCGTCCGTGCGGCGTGGCGAGGTGTCGAAGGCCCCGCCACCGCGCTCATCGACGAGGCCCGGCATCGAGCCACCGAACGAGGCGAGGTCTCCCTCCTCGGCGTGACGGGCTACGTCCAGGGCGTGCTGTACAACGGCCTCGCCCGGTACGAGGAGGCCCTCGCCGCCTCGCAGTCGGGCATCGACCACGACGGGTTCAACTTCAAGGGCCTGTCGCTGGTCGAACACATCGAGGCCGCCGTGCGCTGCGGCGAGCTCGACCGGGCCGAGGACTCCTTCGCTCGCCTCGACACGCTCGTACGGCCGACCGACACGGGCTGGGCGCGCGGGATCCGGGCGCGGTGCGCTGCTCTCCTCGGCAGAGGGGACGATCCTGACGGCCTGTACCGGAGCGCCCTCGAGCACCTGAGGCGAGACCGGGTCGTCGTCGAGGTCGGGCGGACCCACCTCCTGTACGGCGAGTGGCTGCGCCGCGAGGGCCGGCGCGCGGACGCCAGGGAACAGCTCCGGGCCGCGCACCGCATGTTCGAGGAGATGCCGGCGAGCGCCTTCGCCGAGCGGGCACGCCGTGAGCTGCTGGCCACGGGCGACCAGGTGCGGGCTCGCAGCGCAGAACCTGCGATACACCTCACCGCCCAGGAAGCGCAGATCGCCACCCTGGCCGCGGACGGCATGACGAACCCGAAGATCGCCGCGGAGCTCTTCCTCAGCCCGCACACCGTCGAATGGCACCTGCGGAAGGTGTACGTGAAGCTCGGGATCTCGTCGCGTCGGGAGCTGCCCGGAGCGCTCGCCGGCATCGACGCGGACGGCCGGGCCCGCGGAGCTCAGACGTCCGTCTGAACCGTCGGCCGGCCAGGAGCCGTGGGCGCCACGGCATGGCGACGACCCGCGCCGACGTGTGATCGCCCCTGGTCCGTGGTAACCCACCACGGACTCGCCCACGCACCCGACCACGGACTCGCGTGGCGCGGTGATCGGTGCTGCGGACGAAAGGTGAATCCATCGCCCTGACGGGTGACGGTCATTCGCCCAAGGAGTCCGACATGTACGCACCGAGCACTGACACGACGACCACGACCACGACTACGACCACGAGCGAACCAGGAACGTGCCCGCCGGCGCCTGACATCGAGCTGGAGCAGGCGATCTCGTTCTTCGTCTCTCAGCGCGCGCGCCTGTTCCGCGTCGCCTACCGGGTCACCGGCGGAGACGCCTCGAGCGCCGAGGACGTCGTGCAGGAAGCATGGCTGCGGTGGCAGCGCACCGACAGGGAAACGGTCAAGAACCCCGAGGCGTTCCTCACCACGACGGCTACCCGACTGGCCATCAACGTCATCCAGTCGGCCCACCACCGCCACGAGGCGCCGAGCGAGACCGTCGCGCCCGATCCGGGCGACGTCGCGCACGACCCGTCCGGCCAGGCCGACCAGTCAGCCGCCGTCGCGCAGGCCCTCGCCGTGATCATGGCGCGTCTCAGCCGCGCGGAGCTCGCCGCATACCTGCTGCGGAGCATGTTCGACTACTCCTACGCCGACGTCTCGCGGCTGCTGCGGACCAGCGCCGTCAACGCGCGCCAGCTGGTCAGCCGAGCCCGGTGGCGCGTCGAGAGGGGCACGGAGCGCTCCGCGGTGGAGCCTCGGTCCCACCGCCACCTCGTGGCAGCGTTCCTCATGGCGAGCCGTACGGGTGAGTTCGAGAGTCTGGAACGCTTCCTCGTCCACCACGTGCGCCCCGTGCTGAGCCTCGCGTCGGCACCCTCGAGGATGCCTGCCGGCGCGCGCCACGATGCGACTGCCGCGCTGGCCGCATGAGCGTGCCCCAGGCGGGACGATCGACGCCGACGCTCCGGGCGCCGCGCGGCGTGGACCGCTGGCTCGACGCCCTCGGCGTCGGGCGAGGCAGGCTAATCTCAGTGACCATGCAGCGAGTGGGGGAGGCGTCGGGGACGCTTCTCGGTCGACGTCGCGAATGCGCAGTGCTGGACGGTCTCCTTGCGGCTGCCAGAGACGGCCAGGGTGCGTCGCTGGTCCTGCGCGGTGAACCGGGCATCGGCAAGTCCGCGCTCCTCGAGCACGCGAGAAGCAGCGCGCGGGGGTTCAGGATCATCAGCGTCACCGGCGTGGAGTCGGAGACGGAGCTGGCCTTCGGGGGGCTGCACCAGCTGTGCGCTCCGTTGATCGACCGTCTCGACCAGCTCCCTGCGCCGCAACGGGCCGCACTCGAGACCGCGTTCGGGATGAGCGCCGGGAGCCCTCCCGATCGGTTCCTGGTCGGGCTCGCCGTCCTCAGTCTCGTGGGGGACGCCGCGCAGGACGCGCCCGTCGTCTGCCTCGTCGACGACGCCCAATGGCTGGACCAGGTCTCGGCACAGACGCTCGCCTTCGTCGCGCGTCGCCTCGTGGCCGAGCGGGTGGTCCTGGTGTTCGGCGAGCGTGCCCCGGCGCGACGGGATTCCTTCGACCGGCTGCCGACGCTCCAGGTCACGGGCCTTGCGGACCACGACGCCCGCGCACTCCTGCACGTGGTCGCACCCGGCCCGCTCGACCACCGGATCCGTGAGCAGATCCTCGCCGAGGCCCGAGGCAACCCGCTCGCCATCCTGGAGCTTCCCCGGGAGCGGACGTCGTCGAGCGTCGCCGACCCGGACGGGCGCGCGGGACAGCCGCTGGCCAGCCGCATCGAGAAGGGATTCCTGCGCAGGATAGAGAAGCTCGCGCCGGCCACGCGCCTCCTGCTGCTCGTCGCGGCGGCCGAACCGGTGGGGGACCTGGCGCTGCTGCAACGCGCGGGCGAGGACATGGGCATCGACGTCGACGAGGCGGCCCTGGAAGCGGAACGCGCCGGCCTGGTCACCAGCCGCGGCATGGTGCGGTTCCGGCACCCGCTGGTCCGTTCGGCGGCCTACCGCGGGGCGACGACCCAGGAGCGTCGACGCGCGCACCAGGCGCTGGCGGACGCCATCGACCCGGCGCAGGACCCCGACCGTCGGCTCTGGCACCTGGCCAGCGCCACGCCCGAGCCGGCCGAGAGCGTCGCGACGCAGATGGAGCAGGCGGCGTCGCGCTCGATGCAGCGGGGTGGGGTCGCGGCCGCCGCGGCGTTCCTGGACCGCGCGTCCCGGCTCACCCCGGATCCCGCGCTCCGGGGGACACGGGCGCTCGCTGCTGCGCAGGCCAAGAGTCAGGCCGGCGCGTACGACGAGGCGCTGGAGCTGCTCGACATCGCCGGCCTCAGCCCGCTCAGCGACTACGACGAGGCCCGGACCGATCTGGTGCGCGGCCGGCTGCAGTTCTTCTCCCGGAGCGCCGGCAAGGGACTCCCGCTGCTGCTCTCCGCCGCAGGACGACTCGAGAAGTTCGACCCGGACCTGGCCAAGGAGACCTACCGCGACGCCATGTACGCGGCGCTGACGGCCGGGAAGCTGGCCGGCGGGTCGATCGAGCAGGTTGCTTCGTCGGTGCTGAGCATGACGACCCCGGGCACGCCGACTCGATCCGACCTGCTCCTCGTCGGACTGTCCCGGGTGATCGTCGACGGGTACGCGGCGGGACTTCCGCAGCTCCAGCGGGCGCTCGCGGACTACCGGACGGCCGCCCTGTCGCCGGACGAGGCGCTCGGCTGGCTACCGCTCGTGTGCCGTGCGGCCCACGGCGCGTGGGACTTCGACACCTGGTCGTCGCTCTCCGGTTCCCTCGTCGAGCTGGCCCGTGGCACGGGAGCGCTCGCGGTGCTCCCGTCAGCGTTGTTGCTGCGGCTGTCCAACCGAGTGTTCGCCGGGGAGCTCGCCGTGGCCGACTCGCTCGTGGCCGAGGCGGCCAACCTGGGCGACGTCACCGGCAGCAACGTCCTCGCCCACTACGCGGCCCTGGTCGTGGACCCGTGGAAGGGGAGCGAGTCGCAGGCGCTGCGGACCATCCAGACGGTCACCGACGACTTCCTGCTGCGTGGTGAGGGAAAGGTCTCCACGGCGACCGGCTGGGCGGCCGCCGTCCTGTACAACGGGCTGGGTCGCTACGAGGAGGCGTACGACGCGGCGCGGCGAGGCGCGTCGTACCCCACGGAGATGGGTTTGTCGTCCAACGCGATGGTCGAGCTCGTCTGGGCGGCGGCACATCTCGGCCGGCCGGGCGACGCCACAGCCGAGGCGAGGCACATCGTCGAGATGGCCGCGGCGAGCGGGACCGACTGGGCCCTCGGGATCGCGGCCCTGGTCTCTGCCATGGTCGGCGAGGAACGGGATGCCGACCGACGTTATCGGGAAGCGATCGACAGGTTCGAGCGCAGCGGCACGCGCATGTTCGTCGCCAGGGCGCACCTGCTGTTCGGGGAGTGGCTGCGTCGTTCGGGTCGGCGCTCCGAGGCGCGGCGGATGCTCGACGTCGCGCATCGGATGCTGAGCGAGTTCGGCGCCGTGGCGTTCGCCGAGCGCGCCCGCCACGAGCTTGCCGCCGTGGGAGTCCAGATGCCCAAGCCGTCGGGGCAGAACGTGGGGTCAGACCTGACGCAACAAGAGGCACGAATTGCGCAGTTGGCTGCCGACGGGCTGACGAACCCCGAGATCGGCACTCAGCTGTTCCTGAGCGCCCACACGGTCGAGTGGCACCTGCGCAAGGTCTTCTCGAAGCTGGGCATCAGCTCGCGCAAGGACATCGGGGGGCGGCTCGCAGATCGGGGGGCATGACGATGTCGGCACTCACGGCTGCTGATGACGACGGGCGCAATGTGTGACCTCGCGATCCGAGCTCACCCTCCTGGCTGGGCAGCGTCGCCCGACGTGCCCCGGTCCGCCCTTCGCATGCCGGCTGGACGCCACGGATTGACCGGTGCCTCGAGCCGGCGCCCGTCGAGCACGATGTCGACGTGCTCGTTGAAGAATGCGACGAGTCCGCCGACACGCTCTCCCTCCGGCAGAGGCTCGGGGAGCGTCCAGGCAAGGTCGCGGACGAGCCGGTCACCGACCCGGGCGGAGAAGTACGCCGCCCGACCCTTGTAGGCACAGGCCGTGTGCGTGTCGCTCGGCTCGAGCGGGACGACGACGTCCTCGCGCGGCAGGTAGTAGCGCGTGGGCAGCAGCGTCTCGAAGAGCATCATCGCGTGCGACGACTCCGCGAGGAGATGGCCGTCCAGCTCGAGTCGGACGTGGCGCGAACTGGCACGCACGTCGATCCGGTGGAACGGGTCGTGCGGGTGGGCCGAGATCGGCTCGTCCTCCTCGTACCAGGCGTCGAACGACGTGAAGTCGAGGAGGACGTAGCCGGTCAGGTCCGGGTCGTCGAGCCGCAGCCCAGACCCGTTGCGGCCCTCGCCGATCACGAGAACTGGTTCCCCTCCGGGGGTGTGGGCCGCCCGCCCGTCGCCGCCCCGGGGAGGTGCGGGGGACAGGCCGGCGCGAATGTCCGCTTCGGGCACGGCGTAGGCGGGTACGACCTGGCCCGGTTCCCACACCAGCACGGCCTGGACGCTGTCGACGGCTGTCGCGCCGGCGAGCGCGGCGCGGACACGCACGGCGGTCGGCTCGTGCCGAAGCTCGCCGACGACGGAGGTCAACAGTCCGCTCACGAGAGCGCTCACCGTTCCTCCCGCGCGTCGCGGCCCTGGCGACGGGCCAGCTCGGCCTCGTCGACCAAGGTGAACATCGGCTCGCCCGGGGGGCACAGGCAGGTGACCACGAATCGCAGTGGGACGTCGTCACGGTTGTTGCCGTCCTGGAGGTGGATCAGGTCGCCGCCCGGCTCCCAGAAGGCCTCGCCTGCTCGGACGACCCGCTCGGGCTCGCCCTCCAGCTCCATCAGCATCTCGCCCTCGAGCACTACGCCGAAGGCGGGCCCGGGGTGCCGGTGCGGTGGTGCGCCCCCATCCCCGGCCGGGTACTCGATGACCAACGTCATCGCGTGGGCGCCCTCAGGGATGAACGGCGGTGCGGCGTCGAGCAGCATCGTCTGTGCGGTCTTCCATGCGTCTGAACGGGGCTTTCCCATGGTGGTTCTCCTCTGCTTCGTCTCGGACCGGCCGAGCCGGTCGTCGGTAGGTGATCGTGCCGAGCTGCGTGCCGTCGCCAGGAATGAGATCTTCGGCGCCGGTTCCCCGCCCCTCTGCCGCTGTGCGAGGCCGGGACGACGCACGCTCCGAGGTCCCGCCTTCGCCCGCCTTACCCCTCTGCGCCGCCCCCGACCAGATCGAGGATGGCGCGCGCGAACGCGTCGGGCGCCTCCGCGGGCAGGTCGTGGCCCGCGTGGGGAACCTGGCGGTGCTCGCGCGGGCCGCCGAAGAACCGGGCCGTTGCAGACCCGTCGCTCGCGGGGAAGTTGCCGTCGGCGAGCCCGTCGAGGGTGATGGTCGGGACGTCGATCCGGGGCAGCGTCGCGAGACGTCGCTCGATGTCCTCGTACGCCGGATCGCCCGGCGCGAGGCCGAGCCGGTGGCGGTAGGAGTGGATGACGACGTCGACGTGGTCGGGGTTGTCGAAGGCCTCGGCGGCCCGCGCGATCTCGGCGTCGGTGAAGCAGCGCTCGGGCGAGTTGCGCGTCCACAAGACGCGGGCGATCTCGCTGCGATTCTGGGTGAGCCCGCGCTTGCCGCGCTCAGTCGTGTAGTACCAGAAGTACCAGAACCCGGCCTCCAGGTCGGGCCGGATCGGCGCCTGTGCGGCGGCGACGTCCTGCACGAGGTAGCCGTTCACGGAGACGAGGCCGCGGACGCGCTCCGGCCAGAGGGCTGCGACGACGCATGCGGCGCGGCCGCCCCAGTCGTACCCGGCGAGCACGGCGGAGCCGATGCCGAGCGCGTCGAGGAGCGCGACGAGGTCGGAGCCCAGCGCGCCCTGCTGGCCCGAGCGCATCGTGCCGGGGTCGCGGAACCTCGTCGGGCCATGCCCGCGCAGGTAGGGCACGACGACGCGCAGCCCTTCGGCGGCCAGGACGGCTGCGACGTCCACATAGCTGTGCACGTCATACGGGTAGCCGTGCAGGAGCACCACGGGGGGCCCGGCGGGGTCGCCCGCCTCCACGTACCCGACGGTGAGCGGTCCGGCCTCGACCGTCGAGACAGGACCGAGCGCGGTGGTGGTGATCATCGTCGCCTCCTCGCGGTTCCGGGTCGCCTGTCAGGCCGCAGCAGTGCGCGACGCCGCGAGGGCGGCGAGGACGGTGCGGGCGACCCGGTCCGGCGCGGAGACCGCGACGGCGTGCGAGGCGCCCTCCACCTCGTCGACCCCGCGTGCGGCGGAACGCTCTGCCATCCACCGATGCGCTGCGACCGGGATGTTGCGGTCCTCGGAGCCGAAGACGAACCACGACGGGACCGTCTTCCAGGCCGGCGCGCCGGCGAGCAGCGCCTGGTTCAGTGCGACGTCCGTGACCGGGCGCTGCGTCCGTGCGGCGACGTAGGCGGCCTCCTCGGGGACGTCCGCGGCGAACTGCGCGGGATAGGCGTCCGGGCGGATCCAGAGGTCGTCGATGTCGTCGACGAGCGAGGTGCTCTCGAGCGTGTCGGTGAGCGTGCTCCCGGGGAACCGCCCGGCGAGGTCGACTGCGCTCTCGCCGGTGTCGGGGGCGAACGCGGCGACGTAGACGAGGGCCGCGACGTCACCCAGGCCCTCGGCCGCCGCCTCCGTGACCACCATGCCGCCGTAGGAGTGGCCGACGAGCACGAGCGGACGTCCGGCGTCGCCGACGGCGTCGCGCAGGTACTGCGCGTCCGTCACGAGGCTGCGCAGGGGGTTCGCGAGGGCGAGCGTGTCGACGTTGCGCGCGCGGAGCCGGGCGATCACGCCCGACCAGCTCGCGGACTCGGCGAACGCCCCGTGCAGCAGCACGACGAGCGGGATCTCGGGCATGGTGCTCTCCTCCGTCGGTCGGCGGACGCTCCGGGCGCACCGCCCGATGTCCTGATGACCGTCCGACCGAGGAGAGGGGCCGTGCGTGACAGCGGCACGGGCCCGGTCCCACGGAGCGCGCAGGACTCGTTGCCCTGGGCCTGCTCTCCGTCTGGGGCGTTCGGTCGCCGGTCCACCGTCACGGATCGGTCGGAAGCGCGGTCGTGTCATGTGACGCCCGACGCGCGGGCCCCATGCGCGTCGATCCTGCGACCATCGCCGGAGCCTGGCGCACCCGGCACGGAGGTTCAGATGTTGAGCAAACGGGAAGAGCGGCTGCTGGTCGACATCGGGTTCGAGCTCTGGGCTGAACGTCCGCTCAGGCGGGTGATCGGTGCGCCGACCTCGAGCGAGCTGCGTCGGCTCACTTTCAGGAGACGGTGCGCGTCGTTCATCGGGCGTTGGCGGCGTGGGGCCCTGCGGTGTCCGTGACCCGGGCGTCGTGCGACCA
This sequence comes from Isoptericola peretonis, assembly GCA_023241745.1. Lineage (GTDB taxonomy): Bacteria > Actinomycetota > Actinomycetes > Actinomycetales > Cellulomonadaceae > Isoptericola > Isoptericola peretonis. Next base: position 468,491 of record JALQCY010000002.1, read on the forward strand.
GGTCGACTCAGGCGTCAGCGTGACGAAGTCCGCTGACGAGAAGCGAGAGGAAATAGGGCCAGCGCTGCGGGTCGCCGGTCGCGCAGGCGCCCTGATAGGCGGCCGTCATCAGCCCGATCACGTCGCGACCGGAGATCTCTGCGCGGACCGCGCCGGACTCTCGTGCCCGGAGAGCGAGGAGATCGGCGACCTCCTCGAGGCGCTCCCGCCGCTCCGCCAGTCCGGGGACCACGAGCTCGGCTGTCGATGCGAGCTCACAGAAGGCCTGGTCCCGTGCCTGCAGCTCGGTCCCGGCAGCCAGGAAGTCGTGCAGGGCCTGCAGAGGGTCCGGCCCGGCGAGCATCCCTTCGGCCTGCGCGGCGAGGTCGTCGATCAGGCCGGCGACCACGGCCGCCACGAGGTCGTCCTTGGACGCGAAGTGCCTGAAGACCGTGCCCTTGGCGACGCCGGCGCGGTCGGCGATCTCCGCCACCGACGCGTTCAGTCCCGCGTCCGCCAGCACGCTCGCCGCGGCGACGACCACGGCCTCGCGGTTCCGCACGGCGTCTGCTCGCACGACGACCACCTCCTCGCCGTGCACGCTAGCAGAAACATGACCCGTCGGTCAGGTTGGTGTAGCGTCGAACATGACCGCACGGTCACTTTAGATATCTGAGGAGCGAGAGATGGACATGAGGGATCGCAGAGTGCTCGTCGTCGGCGCGTCGTCGGGCATCGGTGCAGCCATGACGCGTGCGTTCGCAGGTGCGGGAGCTCGCGTCGTGGCCGCGGGACGCCGGATGGGTCGCCTCGAGGAGATTGCTTCCCGGTCCGGCGGCCCTGCGGGGACCATCACGCCTCTGACGCTCGACGTCGCCGACGAGGCGTCGGCGCGAGCCGGGGTGGCCGCCGCCGCCGAGCTGCTCGGCGGGCTCGACGTCGTGGTCAACAACGCGGGCGTCATGCTCAACGGTCTGGTGCAGAACGCCGACCCGGGGGAGTGGGAGCGCATGACCCGCACGAACCTTCTGGGCACTCTGCATGTGTCGCACGCCGCGCTTCCGCACCTGGTCGCGAGCCGGGGAACGCTGGTGCAGACCTCGTCGACGTCGGGGCGCACGGCCTCGGCCGGGTCCGGCGTGTATGCGGCGACCAAGCACGGTGTCAACGCCTTCTCGGAGGCCCTGCGCCAGGAGGTAGCGCCGCAGGGCGTCCGCGTCGTGGTGGTCGAGCCCGGCATGGTGGACACCGAGCTGGCCAGCCATCTCAGTGACACGTCCATGCGCGACCTCGCCGCGAGGATCGCCGGAGAGATGCGGATCCTCGACCCGCAGGACGTCGCCGACGCGGTGCTCTTCGCGGTGACCCGGCCGCCCCACGTGTCGATCAACGAGATCCTGATCCGGCCGACGGGGCAGGCGTTCTGACGTCGACCGGTCGCCCGTGACGCCGTTCGTCCGGCGTCACGGGCGACCGTCGGCGCGGTCCGTGACGGCGCTCGTTCGTGGCGGTGCGGCGGCGACCGGGACGGCGGTCGAGGTGGCTTGCACTGTCACATCGGGGAGAGCTGCGCTGTCGACCCTGGTGCGTCCTCGATCGGATCGCCCACCCCCTGGGAGAGGCATGTCGAGGATTCTCATCCGCCGTGGCGTCGGAACGCGCGGCCCCCAGGGCACCAGACTGACGGAGGAGCCATGAAGATCGCAGTAGCCGGAGCGACAGGGACCGTCGGCACGCACGTGGTGGACACGGCGCAGGCTCGCGGCCACCTGGTGGTCCCGCTGAGTCGCACGACAGGGGTGGACCTCCTCACGGGACGCGGGATCTCGAACGCTCTCGACGGCGTGGACGCCTTGGTCGACGTGACCAACCAGACGACGCTGTCGGCGTCCAGGGCTCGCCGCTTCTTCCAGACGGTGACGCGCACCCAGCTCGCAGCCGAGACCTCTGCTGGCGTGGGACATCATGTCGTCCTGTCCATCGTCGGTATCGACGACATCGACGCGTCGTACGACGCCGGCAAGCTCGCGCAAGAACGGATGGTCGCTTCTGGTCCGGTCGCCGTCATGCCGCGGGTCCTGATGCGTCCGGTCGCCGCCCGCGAGGTCGCCGTGCACCTTGTCGACCGTGTCGAGGCGGCGACCACGTTCGAGGAGTGGCTGCACGGCCCGGATCACCCGGCGACCGTGCAGCGGTGAGCCGTCCTTTCGCCCCGGTGGTGTCCCGATGAATCTGACAGCCTTCGCAGGCGTCCTGTCGACCGTGCTGTTCGCCTCGGCGAACCTCCCGATGGTCGTGAAGGCAGTCCGGTCGCGCGACCTCGCCTCCTACAGTCGGGTGTCCCTCGCTCTCGCCAACGTCGGCAACGTCGTGTACACGATCTACGTGGCGAGCCTGCCGTTCGGACCCGTGTGGTTCCTTCACGGCTTCTATCTCGTGACGACGGCGGTGATGCTCATCATGGCTCTCCGCTTCCGTTCAGTCGCCTCGCCGGCGGAGGAGCTCGGTGCCGCGTCAGGCGCAGACACCCGCTGAAGACCTGGAGGGACTGCTGCACCAACAGGTGACAGCGTTCGTCAGCCGGCGACCGCTCCTCGCACGGGTCCCGACCGGGCGGGGAGGCACGGGGTGACGGACGCCTGCGGGGGAGCTGCCCTGGCTACGGCGTCGGCGTGTAGCCGTACTCGCGCGAGATGGTGTCGGCGACCTCGAGCAGGAGGGGGACGTGCTGCTCGAGGTCCTCGAGCGTGGCGACGACCTCGATCGCCGTGAGGGACAGGGCGGCGACCACCTCGCCCCGGGAGTCGCGGACGGGGACGCCGACGCAGAGGGCGTAGCTGTCGTGCTCCCCGGCGTCGCGGGCCCATCCCTCGTCGCGGATCCGTTCGAGCTCCTCGTCGAGCGCTTCCCGGGTGGCGAGCGTGGTGGGGGTGAACCGCACGAACTCCACCTTCCGCAGGAGGTGGTCGCGCTCCTGGGGCGTGCGGTATGCGAGGACGATCTTGCCGACGGCGGAGGCGTAGATCGACACCGCACGGCCGATGCGCGAGGGGAGCTTGACGCTGTCGAACGCGGGGCTGTCGACCTTGTCGATGTAGACGACCTCGTCCCCGGTGAGCTGCGCAAGGTGCACCGTGTGGCCGGTGCGTCGCTGCAGGTCCACGAGGTGCGGGTGCGCCGCCTGACGGAGGTCCATGGAGCCGAGCGCCATCTCGGACAGCTCGATGACCCCGCTGCCGAGCACGTACGTGCCCGCCCCGGTGCGTCGCACGAACCTTGCGGCCTCGAGCGTCTGGAGCAGTCTCAGGGCGGACGACTTGTGGACGCCGAGGAGCTCCGCGGCCTCGCCGAGGCTCAGTGGGCGTTCTGCGCTGCGACGCACGAGCGCGAGCGCCCGCTCTACCGACTGTGCCACGTGGGATTCCTTGTTTCCGGGCGGGTGCTCCGCGGCTGTCCGGAGCACTGGAGAGTCTGGTCGACCATTGCAGCCTGCGCAAAGCGGTGCGCAGGATGGTTGACGCGTTGCATATCGCGCGAATAGCGTTGCGTCAGTTGGACCTTCCGGATGTGCCGGCCCTTGCGGGCGGTCGGACATGTTGCACCACCTCGATCACGGAGCTGATGACGGATGATCTCGACGGAAGGGCGCGAGAACGGCCGGCCGTGGCACGGCGGCGCAAGGTTCGCGCTGCCCACGGATGCCGACGACGCGGTGCTTGTCGGTCGCATCTGGGACCCCTCCGTCGACGGGCCCTCGCCCGTCGTGGTCCGGGACGGTCATGCCTACGACGTGAGCGCGGCGTTCCCGACCGTCCGCGACCTGTGCGAGGCGCCGGACCCGGTCGCCGCCGTGAGGGCCGTGCCCGGACGACGCGTCGCCGAGCTCGACGAGCTGCTGGACAACACGGGCCGTGAGGACCGCGACCCGTCGCGACCGCACCTGGTCGCACCGATCGACCTGCAGGCGGTCAAGGCGGCGGGCGTCACCTTCGTCGAGTCGATGCTCGAGCGCGTGATCGAGGAACGCGTCCAGGGGCACCCCGAGGCGGCGCACGGCGTGCGCCGGCGCCTCACCCGCGAGATCGGTGCCGACATCCGCGGACTGCGCCCCGGGTCACCGGTGGCGACGCGCCTCAAGCAGCTGCTCGTCGCCGAGGGGATGTGGAGCCAGTACCTCGAGGTGGGCATCGGACCCGACGCCGAGATCTTCACCAAGGGCCAGGTGCTCTCGGCCGTCGGCACCGCGGTGCCGGTCGGGGTGCTCGCCGAGTCCCGGTGGAACAACTCCGAGCCCGAGGTGGTCCTCCTCGTCGCGTCGAGCGGCCGGGTCGTCGGCGCGACCCTCGGCAACGACGTCAACCTCCGCGACGTGGAGGGCAGGTCCGCACTGCTCCTGCCGAAGGCGAAGGACAACAACGGCTCGTGCGCGGTCGGCCCGTTCGTGCGGCTCCTGGACGAGCGCTTCGACCTCGGCGCGGTCCGCGAGCTGCCGGTCCGGCTCGAGATCGAGGGGGAGGACGGCTTCAGCCTCGCGGACACCTCGGAGATGTCGCGGATCTCCCGGGACCCCCAGCAGCTGGTCGAGCAGCTGATCGGGCCGCACCACCGCTATCCCGACGGCGCCGCGCTCATGCTCGGCACGATGTTCGCGCCGTACGTCGACCGGGACGAGCCGGCGGCCGGGTTCACGCACCACCCGGGGGACGTCGTGAGGATCAGCACCGACCGCCTGGGCGGGCTGGTCAACCGGGTCCGGCACGCCGAGAAGTGCGACCCCTGGGAGTTCGGGGCCCGGGCGCTGATGTCCAACCTCGCCGCGCGTGGCCTCGCATAGGCGGAGGCCACGCACGCCGTCAGTGGGATTCCCGGGCGACCTGTGATCCGCTCGCCCCGACGAGGAAGTCCAGGTCGGCGCCCTTGTCCGCCTGCAGCACGTGGTCGACGTAAAGGCGCTCCCAGCCGCGCACCGGCTCGGCGAACGCTGCGACCGTGGCCTGCGGTGCACGTCGTGCACGGAGCTCCTCGTCCGGCACGAGCAGCTCGAGGCGCCGCCCGGCGACGTCGAGAAGGACCTCGTCGCCGTCCTGGACGAGGGCGAGGGGGCCGCCCGCCGCCGCCTCGGGCGCCACGTGCAGCACCACGGTGCCGTACGCCGTGCCGCTCATGCGCCCGTCGCAGATGCGCACCATGTCGCGCACGCCCTGCTCCAGCAGCCGGGCCGGCAGCGGCATGTTCGCGACCTCGGGCATCCCCGGATAGCCCCGGGGCCCGCACCCGCGCAGCACCAGCACGGACGTGGCGTCCACGACGAGGTCCGGGTCGTCGATGCGCGCGTGGAAGTCCTCGACCGAGTCGAAGACGACGGCGCGGCCTCGGTGCAGGAGCAGCTCCGGGCTGGCCGCCGCGGGCTTGACGATCGCGCCGTCGGGGGCGAGGTTGCCGCGCAGCACGGCGATCCCGGCGTTCTCGACCAGCGGGGCGGCAGGGGGCGCGATCACGTCCGTGTCCCACACGGGGTTGCCGGTGAGGTGCTCGACGAGCGGCCGGCCGGTGACCGTGATCGCCGACGGGTCGAGCAGGTGCTTGACCTGCTCGAGGACGGCCAGCGGGCCCCCCGCCCGGAACAGGTCCTCCATCAGGTAGGTGCCCGCGGGCTGCAGGTTTACCAGCAGCGGCACGTCGGCGCCCACGCTGTCGAAGTCGTCGAGCGTCAGGTCGATCCCGAGCCGGCCGGCGATCGCCAGCAGGTGGACGACGGCGTTCGTGGACCCCCCGATCGCGGCCAGGGCGACGATCGCGTTGAGGAACGAGCCGCGGCTGAGGACCTGGCCGATCGTGCGACCGCTCTCGACCAGCTCGACGGCGAGGCGCCCGGACGCGTGCGCGGCCTCCAGGAGGCGGCTGTCCGCGGCGGGCGTGCCCGCGACGCCCGGGACGGTGGTGCCGAGCGCCTCCGCCATGACGGCCATGGTGGACGCGGTGCCCATGGTGTTGCAGTGCCCTCGGCTGCGGATCATCGAGGACTCGGACCGCACGAACGTGTCCCGGCCGAGGCGCCCGGCGCGGACCTCCTCGCTCAGCTTCCACACGTCCGTCCCGCAGCCCAGGGGCGTCCCGCGGAAGTGCCCGTTGAGCATGGGCCCGCCAGGGACGACGACGGCCGGCAGGTCCACCGATGCCGCGGCCATGAGGAGGGCCGGGATGGTCTTGTCGCACCCGCCGAGCAGCACGAGGCCGTCGATCGGGTTGGCCCGGAACATCTCCTCCATGGCCATGGCCGCCATGTTGCGCCACAGCATCGCCGTCGGGCGGACCTGCGTCTCCCCGAGCGAGACGACCGGCAGGTTGAGCGGGATGCCGCCGGCCTCGTAGACGCCGTTCTTGACCGACCGGGCGACCTCGTCGAGGTGGGCGTTGCACGGCGTGAGGTCGGACGCGGTGTTCGCTATCGCGATCTGCGGCCGGCCGTCGAACGCGCTGGACGGGACACCCCGCCGCATCCACGCCCGGTGCAGGTAGGCGTTGCGGTCGTCGCCCTCGTACCACTCCGCGCTGCGCAGTCTCGTGATCGGGGTCCCCTCGGTCGGTCCGGTTCCGCTGGTCGCCACTCCACGTGGCCGGCCGGGAGCGTCGCGCAGGGCGCGCTCCCGGTGTTCCTGCGAGCCCGTCACGAGCGCGCGAGGCGGACGATCGACCACGACACGGGGGGCAGCTCGGCGCGGGCGCGGTCGTCGGCGACCTTCGCGGAGGTGTTGGGTCGTGGCAGCACCGACGTGTCGTCGTCGGCCGTGGCCGACCAGGTGTGGTCGGGGTTGGCGAGCGTGAGCGCCTCGACCACGCGCAGGCCCGGGAAGCCCCGCAGGTCGACGTCGAGCACGAGGTCCTCGGTCACGGACCGGTTGGTGGCGAGCAGGACGACGTCGCCGGTCTCGGGGTCGTGGGTGGCGACGGCGTCCAGGGTCGCGACGTCGCCGAACCTCGCCGTCTCGTGCCTCGGGGAGTCGACGGCGAGCTGCAGCACCTCCCCCCGCGCGTGCTTCGCGGTGAGCGCGAACGGGTGGAAGATCGTCTGCTTCCACACCCGACCGCCGGGCTCGGTCATGATCGGCGCGATGACGTTGACGAGCTGCGCGAGGGACGCGGCGTGCACCCGGTCGGTGTGCCGCAACAGGGAGATGAGCAGGTTGCCGACCACGACGGCGTCGGCCACGTTGTAGCGGTCCTCGAGCAGCACGGGGGCGACGGGCCAGTCGTCGCCGCTCGGTGGCCGGGACTCGGCGCGCTGCTGGTACCAGACGTTCCACTCGTCGAACGAGATGTGGATCCGCCTGGTGTGCTTGCCGGCCGCGCGCACGGCGTCCGCGGTCGCGGCCACGGAGTCCACGAAGTGGTCCATGTCGACGGCGGAGGCGAGGAACGACGGCAGGTCGCCGTCGTCCTCGTAGTAGTAGGCGTGGGCGGAGACGTGGTCGACGTGCTCGTACGCCTCGGTGAGCACGGTGTGCTCCCAGCTGCCGAAGGTCGGCATGCGCGAGGTGGAGGACCCGCACACCACCAGCTCCAGGTCGGGGTCGACCTGTCGCATCGCGCGCGCGGTCTCGGTGGCGAGGCGGCCGTACTCGTGGGCGGTCTTGTGCCCGGTCTGCCACGGGCCGTCCATCTCGTTGCCCAGGCACCACATCTTCACGCGGTACGGGTCCTCGGCGCCGTTCGCGCGGCGCAGGTCGGACCAGGCCGTGCCGCCCGGCACGTTGCAGTACTCCAGCAGGTCGAGCGCCTCCTGGACCCCGCGGGTGCCGAGGTTGACCGCCATCATCGGCTCGACGCCCGCCCTGGCGCACCAGCGCATGAACTCGTCGACGCCCACGAGGTTCGGCTCGGTGGAGTGCCACGCGAGGTCGAGGCGGCGAGGACGGTCGGCGACGGGTCCGACGGCGTCCTCCCACCGGTAGCCGGAGACGAAGTTGCCGCCCGGGTAGCGCACCGTGGACACGCCGAGCTCGCGGACCAGGCCGATCACGTCCTGGCGGAACCCGTCGGCGTCCGCCGTCGGGTGCGCCGGGTCGTGGATGCCCGTGTAGACGCAGCGTCCGAGGTGCTCGACGAACGAGCCGAACGTGCGTCGACGCACGGGCCCGACGACGAACGCGGGGTCGACGGTCACGGTGGCGGACAGCATGGATCTCCTTGGGTCGGACGGATCGGGGGGGAGTGCCGCGCGCGGGCGGTGGACGCCCGCCCGCGCGCGGTGGGCGGGACCTACTGGCCGAGCTCGTTCTGGAGGGTCGCCTGCGTCTTGTCGAGGGCCTCCTGCGCGGGCATGCCGTTCTCGTAGACGTCGTTGAGCGTCACCGTGGTGAAGGCGCTGTCCACGCTCGGCCAGCTGGGGTCGCTGAACGACTCGAGGTGCCCGATGCCGTCCTTGACCTCGCCCAGCACGTCGAACAGGTTGGTCTGGAAGTACTTGTTGAACTTGTTCTCGGGGTTCTTCGTGACCTCCTCGTCCTCCCAGACCGACATGTTCACCGGGTCGAAGCCCAGCTCCTCCCACACGGCGACGTTGGCCTCCGGCGACAGCTTGGCGAAGGCGAGCCACTCGGCGGCGAGGTCCTGGTTCGGCGAGGCGACCGGGATGGACGTGCCGGTGCCGCCGCCGCCGATGGTCTGGACGACCGCGTCGTCCTGCGCGGGCGCGGGGGCGATGGCGACCTTGCCCGCCAGGTCCGGCATGTAGTCGACGTAGCGGGATGTGTACCAGGCCGGGTACACGATCGCGGCGTAGTCGCCCTTGTTGATGGCCCCGTACGCCTCCTCCGAGTCCGGGCTGCCGCCGGGGATCGTCGAGACCGCCCCGGCGTCCTTCATCTCCTGGATCATCGAGACGGCCTCGACGACCTCGGGGCTGTTCACCTGGACGTTGCCCTCGCCGTCGAAGAACTGCCCGCCGAGCTGCGCCGTGATGAGCGGCTCCGTGAAGTTGACGCTGGTGCTCGCCACCCCGAACGCCTTGTCCGTGGCCTCGTGGTATTTGACGCCCGCCTCGCGGAAGTCGTCCCAGGTCTTGATGGTCGTGTAGTCGATCCCGGCGCCCTCGAGCAGCTCGGTGTTGTAGAACGCGACGAAGGCTCCCACGTGCGTCGGGAAGCCGTACACGCGGCCGTCCTTGCTGTAGAGGTCGAGGCGCGCCTGGACGACGTCGTCCTTGTAGGGGGCGGCGGCCTCCGTGAGGTCCACGAGCGGAGGCGTCGACCCCTGGACGAAGTCGGCGAACTTGTTCACCTCGATGTCGACGACATCGGGCAGGCCCTCGCCCGAGTTGAGCGCGAGCTGCAGCTTGTTGTGCATGTCGTCGTACGGGTAGACGGTGACCTCGAGCTGGATCTCCTTGTCGGGGTTCGCCTCGTTCCACTGCTCGGCCATCGACTCGTAGTACGCCGCGTGCACGTCGGCGAACGTCCACATGTTCAGCGTCGTGGAGCCGTCGGCGTTGGTGGTCGGTTCGGCGGCGCCGCCGCCGCCGGTGCAAGCGGCGAGGGCGGTGGCGGCGGTCGCCGCGACGACCGTGGAGATGATGGCGCGGATCTTGCTCATGGCATTTCTCCGTTCTGGTGGGGAAGGTCAACCCTTGACGGCGCCGGCGGTCATTCCCTCGATGAAGAACCGCTGGAACGCGAGGAAGAGGATGAGGATCGGGATCAGCGAGAAGAACGCGCCGATGATGAGCAGCTCGTAGTTGTTGCCGTACGGCGTCAGGAGGGTGTTGAGGCCGATGGGCAGCGTGAACTTCTCGGGCGTGCGCAGCACGAGGAGCGGCCACAGGAAGTTGTTCCAGCAGATCATCCCGTTGAGGATCGCCATCGCCGCCATGGCGGGCTTCGAGATGGGGAGCACGATGCGGAAGAAGATCCCGAACTCGGTGACGCCGTCGACACGCCCTGCCTCGAGCAGGTCCTTCGGGATCCCGAGGAAATACTGCCGGAAGAAGAAGATCGTCACGGCCTGCGCGAGGAACGGCAGCACGATCACGGTGTACGTGTCCGCCAGCCCCATGTCGTTCACCTGGACGTACAGCGGCAGCATGAGCATCTCGAACGGGACCGTCATGACGAGGAGCACCATGACGAACCACAGCGACTTCCCCGGGAAGTCGTACATGGCGAACCCGTAGGCGACGAACGAGCTGACGAGGAGCGTCAGCACGACCTGGACCACGGTCAGGACGAGGCTGTTGCCGAACCACTGGAAATACGCCCCGGAGTCGGTGAACAGCATCACGTAGTTGTCGAGGTTCAGCGCGCTGACGTCGACGTCGAAGGACATCCCGCGCCGGATCACGTCGTTGCCGTCCTGGAACGTCCCGACGAAGATCGCGACGAGGGGGACCAGCGCGATCGCGGCGATCACGACGAGGAGCCCGGCCTGGATCCACGAGCCGGCGGTGTGCGACAGGCGCGGGCCGCGGGCGTCGGTCGAGCGCTCGCCACGGTCGTCCCGGCCGGCGCGGCGGCGAGGGCGGGGAGGCGTGCTCTGCACTGCGGGCGGTGGGGCGACCATCACGCCGCTTCCTTCTTGAACGTGCCGCTGAAGAAGAGGTACGTGAGGTTGATCGCCATGATGATCACGAGCAGGACGACGCCGACGGCCGACGCGAAGCCGAGGTCGTTCTCCTCGATGCCCTTGCGGTAGAGGTACCCGACCACGGTCAGGCCCTGGTTGTTCGGGGAGGCATTGCCGGCATAGAGCATGAAGCTCTCGAGGAACATCGCGAGGCCGCCGTAGATGCTGATCGTCACGACGTAGACGACCGTGGGTCTGAGGTTCGGCACGGTGATGTGGAAGAACTGCCGGACCTTGCCGGCCCCGTCCATCGCGGCCGCCTCGTAGTACTCCGTCGGAATCGACTGCATGCCGGCGAGGAAGTACATCATGTTCACGCCGGTCCATCGCCAGAGCGCGAGAGCGAGGAGGGCGACGAGCCCGGAGACGTCCGCTCGCAGCCATCGGACGGGACCGAACCCGAAGAACGCGGCGACCTGGTTCATCATCGCGGAGTCGGACTCGGCGAAGATCAGGCGGAAGACGATGCCGGCGACGACGACGGACGTCAGCGCGGGGACGAACATCGACGCCTTGAAGAATGCCTTGACCCGGGGGCTGCCGATCTTCGAGTTGACGATCGCCGCGAGGACCAGCGGTATCGGCACCAGGAGAACGATGGTCAGCACCATGTAGCGCAGGCTGTTGAACATCGCCTGCCAGAAGATCGGGTCTCCCCAGAGGCGCTCGTAGTTGGCGGCGCCGATGAAAGTCGCCTGGCCGTAGAGCACCTCTTGCGTGCTCATCACGAACGACCTGGCGAGCGGGACGACCCAGAACACGGCGAGCGTGACGAGGAACGGCAGGATGAAGATATAGGGCGCGAGCCGCTTCGAGTACAGGATGTTTTTCACGACGGTGTGCTTCTCCTCGTCCGGTGACGTGGTGAACGCTCGGCAGCGATACGTGGCCCCATCGGCCGACAGGCATGATGGGCGTCGTGGTGACGATGAGCGACGTGGCGCGAGAGGCCGGCGTCTCGAAGATGACGGTGTCGAACGTCATCAACGGGCGACCGGGGGCGAGCAGGGACACGCGCGCCCGGGTGCTCGCGGTGGTCCAACGTCTCGGCTATCAGGTGAACGCGACGGCTCGCCATCTCCGCAACGGGCGCAGCGGGGCGATCGGCCTGCTCGTCCCGCACCTCGACGGCCCCTACTACGCCCACCTCGCCGCGCGCCTGGACACGCTGGCGAAGGCTCGCGGGTACCACGTCATCATCGAGCGCACCGGTGCCAGCCGGGAGGGCGAGCTGGCGGCCATCTCTCCCGCCCGCGTCAAGCCGTACGACGGGATCGTCTTCAGCCCCGTGCAGCTCGACACCGCCGCGCTGGCCGCCGCCGGCTTCGAGGTGCCCGTCGTGCTCCTCGGGGAGCGCCGCCTCGCCGGCCCGTTCGACCACGTGATGATGGACAACGTGGGAGGAGCGGACCTGGCGACGTCGTCCCTCATCGAGGGGGGCTCGCACCGCATCGCGCTGGTGGGCGGCCGTCCGGACCGGGGGGTCGACAGCATGGCGACCCTGCGTACCCGGGGGTACCGCCAGGCCCACGCCAGGGCCGGCGTCCCGGTCGACGAGCGGCTCGTCGTCGACGCCGACTCGTTCACCACCGCGGACGGCTACGCCGCGATCATGCGCATCCAGCGCGACGGCGTCGCGTTCGACGGGGTCTTCGTGCTCACCGACGCGGCGGCGATGGGCGTGCTGCGGGCGCTCGCCGACCTGGGCCGCCGGGTGCCGGACGACGTGCAGGTGGTCGGCTTCGACAACGATCTCGAGGGCGAGTACCTCGTCCCGCGCCTGACCACGATCGACCCGGGCAACGACTCCATGGCGGGCCGCATCATGGAGCTGCTCCTGCGCCGGGTCGACGCCGGGGCGCCGGCGACCGTCGACGCGGTCGAGGAAGTGACGTCGGCACGTCTCGTCGTGAGGGAGTCGACGCGGCGCCGCGTCCTTGCGTAGTCGTCGATCAGTCACCGGCGTCTCTTCCTCGAGTCCGTGCTACCGGGCCGTTGTGTATCGGTAAAGTACGGACGTTCGAGAAGGGTGTCAACGGGTGTCGGCGCCCAGGGTGGCCCCGGTCGCGTACCGCCGGTCCGCCGCCGTCGATCTGTTGACGGTTGCATATGGTGCGCCTAGCGTTGCGTGTCGGGCATCGTGGCCCGCCCGGCCCGGGCCTCCTGCGGGGGCCAGGCCGCACCGCGGGGCGCCCTTCTCGGGGCGCTGTCGTGGGTCGGTCCGTCGTGCTCGAAGAGAGATCGAACTGCGGATGAGAGGCAAGTCGATGGCGATGGAATCTCAGGCACGTGCGACCGTCCGACCGATCCGGCGCCGACGAAGAGCGCTCGCCACCCTGGCGGCGACGGCGGTGGGAGCCGCGACGCTCGGTGTGGCGCAACCCGCGACCGCCGACGCGGTGAGCGCGGACCCATGGGTGGGCGAGGTGCCGAACAACCCGATCTCGGACGTCTACCGCTTCACGGTGCCCTCGGCGGCCGTGACGGCTGCGACCGGGATCGAGAACGGGCTGGTCGCCGCCCAGGGGAACTTCGGCCCGGGCAAGGCGTGGACCGATCTGAACATGGGGTCCAGCGGGGCGAACCTGACGGCGACCGTGGGCCCCCTCGAGCCCGGCCTGTACTACTACCAGTACGCCGCCCGTCCTTCCGCGGACCAGGACGCGGTCGTGTTCCGCAACCCCGACGCCCCTCAGGAGGTGTCGTCCAAGCCCACGTACAGCACGTTGTTCATTCCCGGTCCCGGCGCAGAGTGGCTCGCGGACGTGCCGGGGGGCGGTGCGCTCGAGACGCTCCGGTACGGCGCGGGGCCGCACCGTGGCGGCGAGGCCCTCGTGTGGACGCCCCCGGGATACGACGAGGATCGCGCCGAGCCGTACCCGGTGCTCTACCTGCTGCAGGACGAGGGGCAGGGCTATCGCGAGTGGGCGGAGCTGGGACGCGCCGGGCAGATCATGGACAACCTCACGCTCGGCGGCGACGCCGAGCCGATGGTGGTGGTCATGGGTGACGGCGACCGGACGGGCCCCGCCGGCCTGCCGAAGAACCTGCTCCCCGCGGTCGAGCGCGAGCTCAACGTCTCTCGGGACGGGACCGGCCGCGCGATCGCCGGGATCGGCCGCGGTGCGGCGCAAGCGTTCCGGGCCGTCGTCCACCAGCCGCGCGACTTCGCGCACCTCGGCTCGTTCTCGGGCGGCTCCGACGTCAGGTTCACCCCGGGCAAGGCGAAGCAGATCAACGCGTCGACGGACGTCCGCCTGTACGCGGGCAACGTCACCGACCCCGGGTACGACGCCACCGTCGCGCTGGCCGAGACGCTGACGCGTGCCGGCGTGGACTTCCGGCCCGACGGGTCTGATCCGGAGACCGGTGGCACCTGGGACACGTGGCAGAAGAACCTGCACGACTTCGCGCAGCGTGTCTTCCGCGACGTCGACGACGACGGCCCGAGCGAGGGCCACCTGCCCTTCGTCGAGCACCAGCTGCCGGCTCCGGGGGCCACCCCGACCCCGTGGGTCGACGACAACGGCGTGGTCACGTTCGAGCTCGGCCCCGAGCACGCCGACGCGAACAACGTCACCGTCTGGGGCAACTTCGGTCCGGCGGGGAGCTGGCCGCGCACGCACATGGTCCGGCAGGACGACGGGTCGTGGCGGCTCTCCCTGGCGGTCGAGGGCGGCTCGTACTACTACAAGTTCGTGGCCGACGGCGTGGACCACAAGGACGAGGCGAACCCGACGAGCGTGCTCTCGGAGCCGACGTGGAGCACGTTCACGGTCGAGGGCGACACGCTCCGCGGCCGGTACACCGCGGAGGTCCCGGCCGAGGAGCGCGGCGACGTGAGCGTCATGCGCTACACGAGCACCGCGGGCGACCAGGAGCGCTCCGCGTACGTGTGGACGCCCCCGGACTACGACCCGGAACGTGCCGAGCCGTACCCGGTGCTCTACCTGCAGCACGGTGGTGGGCAGACGTGGACCGACTGGATCGAGGTGGGCCACGTCGACCGCATCCTCGACAACCACCACCGGCAGGGCGCGACCGTGCCCATGGTGGTGGTGATGGCCAACGGGAACGGCGTGGACTTCCCCACGGAGGTCACGACGCGCGTGGTGCCGGCCGCTGAGGAGCACTACAACGTCAGCTCCGAGCCCCACCGGCGGGCGCTCGCGGGCCTGTCGATGGGCTCCGGCCAGACACTGAGCACGCTCTGGGCGCACCCGGGCGAGTTCGGCTACATCGGCGCCATGTCGGCGTTCGGTGCCCCGCCGGCGAGCGCCGACGTGGAGGCCATCAACGAGGGGACGAGGCTGCTGCGCGTGTACTCAGGTGACGTGCAGGACTTCACGTACGGCCCGACCTTGCAGCTGATCGCGGCGATGGAGGCGCGCGGCGTGAACCACGAGTTCGCCCCCATCATCCCGGGCCCGCACAGCTGGGACGTCTGGCAGAAGTCGGTCATCGACTTCCTGCCGCGGCTCTTCAAGGAGGGTTCCGGCGCCTAGCGGCGTCGCGGGGCTACCAGGTGCGGCCGGCGGGTCACCCGTCGGCCGCACCGGTAGCCCGCCCGGACCCGACTCGCAGCGGCAGCTCGGCGTCGGGTGGCATTGACGTGTGCCGCAGGGTGCAGCAAGATCGGGTCACTCGAACCGGACAGCGGTGTCCGGATGAAAGGGGTGTCCCGTGACCGGTGCCAGCAGCCTGGAGTTCGAGCACACCTACGACGTCGTGGTGGTCGGCAGCGGAGCGGCGGGGTTCGCGACCGCCCTCGGGGCCGTCGACTCCGGCCTGAGCGTGCTGATCGTGGAGAGCACGGAGAAGTGGGGCGGCAGCTCGGCGATGTCGGGGGGCGGCCTGTGGATGCCCGGTAACCCGCTGATGGAGCGTGACGGCGCGGGCGACTCGCGCGAGGAAGCCCTGACGTACCTCGAGGAGACGGTCGGCGACGTCGGGCGCTCGACCTCGCGGGAGCGCAAGGAGGCGTTCGTCGACGGGGTGGCGGACCTCGTGACGACGGCGGAGCGGCACGGGATGCGGTTCGCGCGGGGCAAGGACTACCCCGACTACTACCCGGAGCTGCCCGGCGGCAAGATCGGGCGGTCGATCGAGATCGAGCCGCTGGACTCCCGGCCGCTCGGGGAGTGGTGGGACACGCTCCGTTCCGCGGTTCCCCTTCCGGCGAAGACCGACGACGTGTGGTTGCTGGGCCGGGCGTGGTCGACGCCGTCGGGGTTCGTCCGCGGCGCCCGCTTCGTGTTCCGTGCCCTGGGCGGCGTGGTCACCGGCAAGCGTCTGGTCGGGATCGGGAACGCGCTGATGACGTCCTTCGGCCGGGTGCTGCTCGTGGAGCGGGAGGTGCCGCTGTGGCTCTCCTCGCCGCTGGAGGAGCTCGTGGTCGACGGCGGCCGCGTGGTGGGCGTTCGCGTGCGCCGGGACGGGCGCCTGGTGACCGTCGGCGCGACGCGCGGGGTGATGCTCGCCGCGGGCGGGTTCGAGTCCAACCCCGACTGGCGGCAGAAGCACCACGGGATCGACGGGAACCCCTCGGGGAACCCGGGCAACGTCGGCCGGGTCATCGAGATCGCCGGGGAGGCGGGCGCGGCGCTCGAGCTCATGGACGACGCCTGGTGGGGTGCGTCGATCGAGGCGCCGCCCGGCGGCACCCCGGCGTTCATCGTGGGGGAGCGGTCGATGCCGTACTCGATCATGGTGGACGCGGAGGGCGCGCGGTTCGCCAACGAGTCCGAGTCGTACGTCGACCTCGGCCACCACATGCTCGCCCACGACAAGGACGGCCCGTACTGGCTGATCTTCGACGCCCGCGCGACGCGCCGCTATCTCCAGACGTTCGCGATGGACCCGCGCGCCACCAGGGCGATGAAGGCGGCGGGGATCATGCACCGGGCAGGCACCCTCGAGGAGCTGGCCGCAGCCATCGGCGTCGACCCCTCGACCTTCCGGACCACGGTGCAGCGGTTCAACGGCTTCGCCCGCTCGGGCGTCGACGGCGACTTCGGGCGCGGGAACTCGGCCTACGACCGCTACTACTCCGACCCGCTCGTGCACCCGAACCCCAACCTCGGGCCGATCGAGAAGGGGCCCTTCACGGCCTACCGCGTCGTCATCGGCGACCTCGGGACCAAGGGCGGCGTCGTCACGGACGCCGACGGGCGGGCGCTGCGGGAGGACGGCACGGTCATCGACGGCCTCTTCGCGGCCGGCAACGCGTCCGCGTCGGTCATGGGCCGCACCTACCCGGGTCCCGGCTCCACGATCGGCCCTGCGACCGTCTTCGGCCTGCGGGCCGCCCGCTCCATGGCGCGCACGACGTGAGCGTGTCACGCCCGGCCTTCACGAACGAGGCGTTCGCCACGTCTCGGGCGGTGCGTTGCAGTGCAGGGCCGGTCGTCAGAAGCGGATCCTCCTGAGGTAGTCGTAGCCCACGTCGGCCGTCTGGAGGTAGGTCACGTCCGGGGTGTCGTTCTCGACGATGTACTCCTCCACCTGGTGCGCGCGGAAGAACCGCTCGAAGTCGATGAAGCCGGTGCCGAGGTCGGCGTGGCTCGTCTCCTCCGGGCCGGTGGTGTGCCGGTCCTTGACGTGGTACTGCCGGACCCGCAGCGGCGACCGCTGGATGGTGCGGATGGCGAACCGCTGGGCGGCGTCGTTCGAGAGCCCCAGGTTCACGCCTCCCGTCACCACCCAGTAGATGTCGATCTCGAGGTGCACGTACCGGGGGTCGAGCGTCGAGGTCAGCACGTCCCAGGGCGTGACACCGCCGCCGAGGTCGGTGGTGAACTCGTGGGCGTGGTTGTGGTACCCGTACGCCAGGCCGTACTGCCGTGCGACGCGGGCCTCGGCGTTCATCTGCTCGGCCCACTGCTGCCAGTCCGACAGGGACGCCGAGTCCAGGAAAGGCACCACGACGTAGCGCTGGCCGAGGGCGACGGCGTTCTGGAACTTCTCGTGCACGGCCGCCCGGGAGTCCGAGATGCCGTCGTGCGACGACGACGCCCGGATACCGAGGTCGTCGTAGAAGGCGCGGAGCTCCCTGGCCGTCCGGCCGAAGTAGCCGAGCGCCTGCTCCACCCGGGGGTAGCCCATCTCGGCGACGGCGGTGAGCGTCTCGTCGTAGCTGCCAGGACCCCACGGCTCGCCCAGCCCTTCGCGCACGGTCCACAGCTGCAGGGAGATGCGCCCGGGTGGGACGCGGCGGCCGTGGGCCGGCCACCGGTGTCCGTGCGGGGCGGCCGCCGCGGCACCGGCCGCGGTGCCGGTCAGGGCGAGCCCGGCCGCGCCCGTGACGGCGCCCCTCAGCAGCGTCCGGCGGGACAGGGCCCCGGGCGCGGGGGCGTCCCGGGTGTCGAGCGAACGGCGCAACGCTTCGTCGCCGTCGTAGCCGTAGCACATGATCGACTCCTCTTCGTCGAGGTATCTGGTTCTTCGGGAGTACGGAGGGGGAAGGTGCCCGGCGGCCGGAGCGCGGCGGCCGGGCACCTGTCGTGCGGGTCACCCCGCGGGGACGAGCACCACCTCGTCGGTACCGGTCAGCCCGGGCAGGCCGTCGGTGCCGGGGTCGGTGTACTCGGCCACGAAGACCCCCCGGAGGGTGTCGTTCTCGGGGTCGTGGCCCGACGGCACGGTGGTGGCGATCGACCCGGTGCACCCCGACGCGGTGGTCTGCGGGTGGCCGTGGTCGTCGTGCCCGACGATGTAGGTCACCTCCACCGCGGCGCAGTCGACCGGCTGGTCGTCGCTGATCTCGACCTCGTAGGTCACCGTGTCGCCGAAGGCGAACCCCTGCCCGTCGACCGGGGTCACGAAGCTCACCTGCGGCGTCTCGTTGCCCACCACGACGTCGACGTCGGCCGAGGCGTGCCGTCCGCGGTCCCGGCCGCCGACGTCGGTCACGGTCAGGGTGGCGCGGTAGACGCCCGGCTCGTCGTAGGTGTGGGTCGCGTCCGGCCCGCGCGCGTCGACGTCGCCGTCACCGTCGAAGTCCCACGCGTAGCGGAGGGCGTCGCCGTCCGGGTCGGTCGTCCCCTCGCTGGAGAACGTCACCGTCAGCGGCGGCAGGCCCGAGGTGACGTCGGTGCCGACGACCGGCACCGGGCTGCGGTTCCCGCCGCTGCCGACGTGGTCGATCCGTGCCAGCTGGGCGTCCGGGTTCTCCGCGAAGTAGCCGTCGCCGTACTCGAGGACGTAGAGGGCACCGTCCGGACCGAACTCCATGTCCATCGGGTTGTCGAACACGACCGAGGGCAGCACCGGCTCGATCCCGGCGAGCCCGCCGGCGTCGTCGAGGTGCATGGCCTTGACGTAGTCGCGCGTCCACTCGTAGAAGAGCGGCAGGCCGTCGTAGTAGCGCGGCCAGGCGACCGGCCTCGGCCCACGGAGGTCAGCGGGGTCGAACCGGTACGCCGGGCCCGCCATCGGACCGATGCCGTCGCCCTCGCCCGCGCTGAGCTCGGGGAACTCCGGCGAGACCCCGTAGGAGTACCAGACGTCCGGCTGCACCACCGGCGGCAGCTCGGCGAGACCGGTGTTGTGCGCGGAGTCGTTGACGGGCGCGGCGCAGTCGAACTCCTCGCCGGACTCGCCGGTCGCGAAGTCGTAGTCCACGTACGGCAGCTCGGGCGTCGCGCAGAAGGGCCAGCCGAAGTTGCCCGGTTCCCGGACGACGGCCCACCTGCCGTGCCCCGCGGGGCCGCGGTCCGGGTCGGGCTCGGCGGCGTCGGGGGAGTAGTCGCCGACGTAGATCGCGTCGGTGTCCGGGTCGACCTCGATCCGGAACGGGTTCCGCAGGCCCATGGCGTAGATCTCGGGCCGCGTGTCCGGGGTGCCCGGCTCGAAGAGGTTGCCGTCCGGGACCGTGTAGCCGCCGCCGGGCCGAGGGGTGATCCTCAGGAGCTTGCCCCGGAGGTCGTTCGTGTTCCCCGACGTGCGCCGCGCGTCGAACGCGGGGTTGGTCCCCGGCGAGTCGTCCAGCGGGGCGTAGCCGTCGGAGAAGAACGGGTTGGTGTCGTCCCCGGTGGACAGGACGAGGTTGCCCTCGGAGTCGAACACGATGTCGCCGCCGACGTGGCAGCAGATCCCGCGGTCGACCGGGACGTCGATGATCTGCTCCTCGGAGCCGAGGTCGATCTCGCCGCGGTGGTACTCGAACCGCGACAGCCGGATGAGCCCTTCGAACGGCTCGAAGTCCTCCGGCTCGCCCGTGAAGGGCGCGTCGCCCTCGTTGACGTCGGGGGTCGTGGGGTCGTCGACCGGCGTGTCCAGCGGCGGCGAGTAGTACATGTAGATCCAGCGGTTCTTCTTGCCGTCGTACCCCGGGTCGACGGCGATGCTCTGGAGCCCCTCCTCGTCGTGCTGGTAGACGTCGAGCTGCGCGATCCTGCGGTTGACCCCGGTGTCCGACTCGTTGAGCCAGACGTCGCCGGCCCGGGTGACGTGCAGGACGTCGTTGTCGGGCAGCACTGCGAGGTCCATCGGCTCACCGGGGCGATCGTTGAGCGTGACCTTCTGAAAGCTGCTGTCCGGAGGTGGGTCGTCGGCCGTGGTGGCCGCCTGGCCGGTGCCGACGAAGGTGACTGTCAACAGCGCGGCCGCTGCGCCAGTCGCGACGTTGCGACGAGCAATGCTGCGCACGGTGCCTCTCCTGTCTGGCGACGGGCGCACCGGTGCTGCAGGTGGTCGTCACCGTGGTCGAGTCAGCAAGACGACTCGATCATGCCGCAGGGCCCGAGGACTCGCGCAGTACGAGCTGGGTGGGCAGCCGGATCTGCTCCGTGTCGCGTGCGGCCACGCCCGCGAACTGGTCGATGAGCAGCTCGACGGCGAGCCGGCCGGCGTGCGCCCCCGGGCCCCCGAGGGTGGTCAGGGACGGGTGCACGTACTCGGCCGCGAAGATGTCGTCGAAACCGATCACGCTGACGTCGTCGGGGACCCGGACGCCGCGCTGCGCGAGCCGGCGGACGATGCCGATGGCGAGCAGGTCGTTGTGCGCGACGAAGGCGGTCGCGTCCGTCCGCAGGGCGCCGTCGCCCGCGGCGCCGCCGTTGGCGACGTTCGGCGTGTACGGGCCGACGCGGTGCGCGGTCAGCCCGTGCTCCTCGGCACCGGCGCTCAGGGCCGCCCACCGGGCCGCGCCCATCCACGACCCCGGCGGCCCGGCGCAGTAGGTCAGGCTCCGGTGCCCGAGCGACGCGAGGTGCTGGAGGATCTGCCGGCAGCCCGACGTGGTGTCCAGGGCGACGCTCGCCAGGCCGGGTGCCTCCCGGTTGAGGAGCACGACGCGATGGTGCTCGGCGAGCTCCCGCAGGCGCTCGTCGTGGAGCCTGCTCGAGGCGAGCACGAACCCGTCGACCGCCGCCGACAGGTCCCGCACCTGCGCCTCCTCGATCCGCTCGGACTCCTCGGCGTTGACGATGACGAGCGTCGCGTCGGCGGCCTTGACGCGCTGCTCGGCGCCGCGGATGAGCTCGAAGAAGTGCGGGTTCGTGATGTCGGACAGGACCATCGCGATGGTGCGGTGGCGCCCGCCCGCCGGCAGGGCACGGCTCTGCGGGCGGTGGGCGTAGCCCAGCCCGGACGCCGCGGACATGATCCGCTCCCGGGTCGCCGCGTTCACGCGACCGGGCTTGTTGAAGGCCCGGGAGACGGTCGACGCCGCGACGCCGGCCGCCCGTGCGACGTCGTAGATCGTGGGCTCCACCCTCGTATCAAGCCACGCGATGGCAACCATGGCAACCTCTTGCTCCAGTTGTCGTCCCGTTCCTACGGTTGCCACAGGACCTCGGCCGCACGACGACGTGCGGCTCGACCCGCCACCCGACGACGTGTGGCGCGGACCGGAAGGAGGACGTCGGCGTGGACGTGAACGGGGTCGAGCGCGGGGACGTGAGCAGCCCATGAAGCGCCTTGTCCGCATCCTGACCGCCCTCGAGCTCGGCGTCGTCTGCCTCGCGGTGGCGATGATCTTCCTGCTCGTCCTGTACCAGGCGGCGCAGCGCTTCGTCCCTGTGCCGAACGTGGTGTGGACCGGCGAGCTGTCGGAGTTCGCGCTGATCTGGCTCACCTTCGGCGCCGCAGGGGTGCTGGTGACGCGCGACGGGCACATCGCGCTCCAGCTCGTGGACAACCTTCCGCGTCCCGGACTGGTCCGCGCGATCCAGGTGCTCGCCCTGCTGCTGGTGGCGGTCATCGCGACGGCGTTCGCCTGGGCGTGCTGGGAGCTGGTGTCCTCGGCCGGCTTCCTCACCTCGCCGGCGCTCGGCCTGCCGATGTCCTGGGTGTACGCCATCACCCTCGTGGGGCTCGTGAGCACCACGATCCGCGCGGTCGCGCGCGCCGTGGGGATCGCCCGGGGCGCGCCGCTCGCAGGGTCCGAGGGCGACGACGCGCCCGCTCCGGCGACCGGGGAGGTGCAGGCATGACGGTCCTGCTCCTCCTGGTGGCCATCCTGCTGCTGCTCGCCCTGCGGGTGCCGGTCGCGTTCGCGTTCCTCGGGCCCGGGCTCGCCTACCTGGTGATCGACGGCCAGTCGCTCGGCCTGCCCATGCGGCTGGTCGCGAACGCCACCGGCAACTTCGTGCTCCTGGCGGTACCGCTGTTCGTGCTCCTGGGCGTGGTCGCGAACCACGCCGGCATCGCGGACCGGCTCTTCGACTTCGCGCTCGCCCTGCTCGGCAAGGTGCGCGGTGGTCTGGGGTACGTCAGCGTCGGCGTGAGCCTCGGCTTCTCCTGGATGAGCGGCTCCGCGGTGGCCGACGCCGCCGCGCTGAGCAAGGTCGAGATCCCGCCCATGCTCCGGCACGGGTACCCCCGGCGCTTCGCGCTCGGCGTGGTGGGCGCGGCGGCGCTGATCGCGCCCGTCATGCCGCCGAGCATCCCCGCCGTCATCTTCGCCGGGCAGGCCGCCGTCTCCACGGGGGCGCTGTTCGCCGCGTCGGTGGTCCCGGCGCTGCTCATGGCCGCCGGCCTGTGCCTCGTCGTGTTCGTCCTGGTGCGCCGGCATCAGGGGATCGAGCACGTCGGCTTCTCCCGGGCGCGGCTCGCCCGGGCCGGCCGCCGGGTGCTGCTGCCGATCCTGGCCCCGGTGATCATCCTCGGCGGCATCCTGGGCGGGCTGTTCACGCCGACAGAGGCGGCCGCCGTCGGCGCCGCCTACATGCTCGTCCTCGGCTTCTCCTACGGCACGCTCAAGATGCGGGACCTGCCGCGGATCCTCGTCGAGACCGCGCTCACCACGGCCGCGATCATGCTGATCGTCGCCTCGGCGTCGCTGCTCGGGTACGTCCTGGCACGCGAGCGCGTGCCGCAGGCGCTGGCCGAGCTGGTGCTGGGGCTCACCCAGGACGGCACCGTGTTCCTGCTGCTCGTCATGCTGCTCATGCTCCTGCTGGGCACGGTCGTGGACGCCACGGCCACCCTGGTGCTGGTCGTCCCGATCCTCATGCCCATCGCGGTCCAGCTCGGCGTGGACCCCATCGTGCTGGGCGTCGTGATGATCGTGTCCCTGATGATCGGGCTGCTCACGCCCCCGGTCGGCACGGTGCTGTACGTGCTGAGCTCCACGCAGCGGGTGGCGGTCGGCGAGGTCTTCCGCGGCGCGCTGCCCTTCACCGCCCCGCTGGTCGTCTGCTGCCTGGGGGTGATCTTCGTGCCGGGCATCGCCACGTGGCTGCCCGCCCAGCTGGGCCTGTGAGCCCGCCCGCCGTCCGACCTGCCGACGACGACGCCGGCAGCGACCGAAAGGACACCCGTCATGAACCGCACCCGTCGCACCCGCCGCACCGTGGTGGCGGTCGCCGCCGTCGGCCTGCCGCTGGGGGCGCTCGCGGCCTGCAGCAACGGCGGCGAGGGGGGAGAGACGTCCGAGGGCCAGGACGTCACCCTCACGCTCGCGCACAGCTACACCGAGGACCAGCCGCAGCACACGTGCGGCGCGCAGGTCATCAAGGACGAGGCGGAGGCCGCGGACGTCGGCCTCACCGTCGAGCTGTTCCCGAACAGCCAGCTCGGCGGCGACGCCGACCGGATCGCCTCCGTGCAGTCGGGCGACATCGACATCGACGTCCAGGGCGCGTCCGCGCTGGCCGCGGTGTACGAGCCGGCGGGCGTGCTGGACGCGGCGTTCGGCTTCGACGACGCGGAGCACCTCGACGCGTACTTCACCGAGGGCTCGGCCGACCAGCTGGTGCAGGACTTCAAGGACGCGTCCGGAGGCGTGTCGATCCTCGGCGCCTGGTCGGCCGGTGCACGACATTTCACGGCGAACACGCCGATCCGCGAGCCCGCCGACCTCGAGGGCCTGCGGATGCGGTTCCCGGGCTCGGGCCAGTACCTGCTCAACGCGCAGGCGCTGGGGGCGGACGCCACCGAGGTGGCCTACGAGGAGCTCTACCTGGCCTTGCAGCAGGGTGTGGTGGACGGCCAGGAGAACCCGCTCACGAACATCGACGCCACCAACCTCGTCGAGGTGCAGGACGTGCTGAGCATGTCCGGCCACCAGCAGAACTCGAACCTCATCGTGGCAGCTCCGTCCTACGACGACCTCAGCGACGAACAGCGCACGGCGCTCGACGACGCGGTCGCCGCGGCGGTGGAGCAGATGCCGGGCTGCGTCGAGCAGGCGGAGCAGGAGATCCTCGACGGCTGGGAGCAGGAGGGCGCCATCGAGATCGTCGACGACGTCGACCGGGACGCGTTCGCGCAGCAGGCCGACGCCTGGTTCCGGGAGAACCTGGACGGTGACTCCCTCGCCGTCTACGAGTCCATGCGGGACTCCGCGCCATGACCGGGCGGGCACCGCGTCGCCGGGCCCGCGAGCCATGAGCGGCTACCGGGTCGCGCTGCTGGGGCACGGCATCGGGTCGTCGCTCTCCCCGGCCCTGCACATGGAGGAGGCCCGGCACCTCGGCCTCGACTACGAGTACCGCGTCGTCGACCTCGCCGACCGGCCGGACGCCGACCTCGCCGTGGAGCTGCGGGCCCTCGAGGACGCGGGCTTCCACGCGGCGAACGTCACCCACCCGTTCAAGCAGGCCGTCCTCGACCACGTCACCCGGCTCAGCCCCGCCGTCCGGCGGGTCGGGTCGGCCAACCTGGTCCTGTTCGCGCCCGTCGGCCGCGTCGCGCACAACACCGACTGCTCCGGCTTCCGCACGGCCCTCGAACGGTTCCTCGCCGGGCGCCCGGGCCGCGGCACCGTGCTGCAGGTCGGTGCGGGCGGTGCCGGCCTCGCGACCGCCGCCGGCCTCGTCGACATGGGCTTCGCCCGGATCGTCGTGCACGACGTCGCGCCCGCGGCGACCGACGCGCTGCTCGCCCGGTTCGCCGACCCGGACGGCGACAGGCTCCTCGGGAGCGGTGGTTCCCCCGAGGACTGGCTGCCCCGGGTCGACGGCGTCGTCCACGTCACGCCCGTGGGGATGGCGGCCCACCCGGGGGTCGCGTTCGACGTGGACCTGCTCGAGCCGCACGCCTGGGTGGCCGAGGTGGTGTACCGGCCCCTCGAGACAGAGCTGGTGCGGCGGGCGCGCGCCCGGGGGCTGGCCACGCTCGACGGAGGCGCGATGGCCGTCGGCCAGGCGGCCGACAGCCTCCGCCTCATCACCGGGCTGGAGCCCGACGACGCCCGGATGCGGGCGCACTTCACCCGGCTCGCCGACACATGATCCCGACCCTCGCCCCCTCGCCCTCCGGACGGAGAACCGGCATGCGCACGTCGATCGCCACGGTCTGCCTCAGCGGGAGCCTCGAGGACAAGCTGTACGCCTGCGCCGACGCGGGCTTCGACGGGGTCGAGATCTTCGAGCCCGACCTCGTGGTCAGCGACCGCAGCCCCGAGGAGATCCGGGCGCTCGCCGACAGGCTGGGGCTGCGCCTGGAGATGTACCAGCCCTTCCGGGACTTCGAGGGCGTCGCCCCGCCGCTGCTCGAGGACAACCTCCGGCGGGCGCGCGAACGGTTCACGACCATGCGGCGCCTCGGCACCGACCTGATGCTCGTGTGCAGCAACGTCGCGACCGCCACCGTGGACTCCGACCAGGTGTCCGCCGACCAGCTCCGGCGGCTGGGCGACCTGGCTGCGGAGCACGGCGTCCGCGTCGCGTTCGAGGCGCTCGCCTGGGGGCGGTACATCGACGACTACCGCCGCTCCTGGCGGGTGGTGGAGCGTGCGGACCACGAGGCCGTGGGCGTGTGCCTCGACAGCTTCCACATCCTCGCCCGCGGCCACGACCCGGCGGAGATCGAGAAGATCCCGGGGGAGAAGATCTTCTTCGTCCAGCTCGCCGACGCCCCGGCACTGACCATGGACGTGCTGTCGTGGAGCCGGCACCACCGGCTGTTCCCGGGCGAGGGCTCCTGGGACCTGGGCCGGTTCGTCGCGCACGTGGCGCGCGCGGGCTACGCCGGACCGCTCTCCCTGGAGGTCTTCAACGACGTCTTCCGGCAGGCGGACACGCGCCGCACCGCCGAGCATGCGCTGCGGTCCCTGGTGTGGCTCGAGGACCGTGCCGCCCGGCTGCCCGGCAGCCCCGGGTCGCTGCACCGCATCGCGGACCCGGCGGTGCCCTCGGGTTACGACTACGTGGAGGTCAAGGCCGAGGACACCGGGGAGGTCGAGCAGCTGCTCGAACGGCTCGGGATGACGTTCCGGGGGCAGCACCGCACCAAGCCCGTCCGCCTGTGGTCGGCCGGGGACGCGCGGATCGTCCTCAACGAGCAGCACGCCCGCGACCAGCGGCCGCACCTGGCCGGGGTGGGGTTCCGGGTGCCGGACGCGGCCGCGGTGCGCGACCGCGCCCGCGCGCTCGCCGTCGGCCCGGCGGCGCGACGCACCCAGGCCGGCGAGCTCGAGATGCCGGGCTTCATGGCACCGAGCGGGATCGAGGTGTTCCTCAACGACCGCGATCTCGGCGGCGAGCCGGCATGGGTCGCGGAGTTCGAGCACGGACGCCCGCACGTGCCCGGCGAGGCCCCCGGGATCGGCGGTATCGACCATGTCAACGTGTCCCACGGGCGCGACGCGCACGACGAGGCCGTGCTGTTCTGCACCAGCGTGCTCGGGCTCGAGTCGCCGTCGGCCACCCAGGCGGCGGGGCCGCACGGGCTGGTCCACAGCCAGGTGATGCGCACCCCGGACGGGCGGGTCCGCCTCTCGTTGAACGTCTCTCCGGCGGGCGTCACCCACCCCGACCACGTCGCCCTCGCCTGCGACGACGTCGTGGCCGTGGCACGCAGGGCGCGCGAGCGCGGGCTCGAGCCCGTGCCGGTGCCGGGCAACTACTACGACGACCTGCGCGCCCGGTTCGCGCTCGACGACGCGGTCCTCGCGACGCTGCGGGAGCACCAGCTGCTGTTCGACCGCTCCGACGCGGGGGAGCTGTGGCACTTCTACACCCCGCGCGTGGGCGGCCTGTGCTTCGAGGTCGTGCAGCGGGTGGGGGCGTACGACGCCTACGCGACGGACAACACGCCGGTGCTCCTCGCGGCGCAGGACCGCATGGACCGGGCGGTCGGTCGTCGGGACGGCCCGGGCCAGGGCCGTCCCGACCTCTGACGCCCCCCACCGCCCGGTGGTCGCCGTCGCCGCCCGACCCTAGGGTGTCGAACGCGGTCCGGGGTCGAGCCGGTGGACGAACGATGGGGGCGACGCGATGAGCGCGCGACGCTGGCGCCTGCACCTGCCGGCCTTCACGCTGCGCCGCAGGTCCCTCGAGGTCGAGCCGGTGGTCGACACCGCGTCCGAGCGGCTGCAGGAGTTCCTGGTGCTGCTCGGCAGCGCCCTCCTGTCGATCGGGACCGCCGCCACCGACATCCAGCGCACCCTCAAGCGCGTCGCCGTCGCCCTCGGCTCACCGCGGACCGCCATGTTCGTGTTCCCGACCCTGATCCTCATCAGGATGCCCGGGGACACCGAGACCCGGTTCGACGTCGCGGAGTCTCCGGGCGGTGAGGTGAGGTTCGACCGCGCCGCGCAGGTCTACGCCGTGGTCGACCGCGCGGTCGCGGGGCAGCTCGACGCGGACGAGGGCATCGAGCAGCTCGGCCGGATCGCCGCAGCGCCGCCGCGCTTCCGCGGGTGGGTGCGGACGCTGGGTCACGGCCTGGCGGCGACAGGGCTCGGCCTCGTCCTGCTCGGGGGTGACGCGGTCAGCCTGCTCTACGCCTTCGTGCTCGGGGCGCTCGTCGGGGCGGTCAAGCTGGTCGTGCGCCCGGGGACCTACGCGGCGGTGCTCTTCCCGGTCGCCACGGCGTTCGTGCTGGCGCTGGTGGTCTTCGGTCTCGCGCACACCACGGTGGTGAGCGAGCCGTTGCAGGTGCTGGTGCCCGCCCTGGTCACGTTGCTGCCGGGCGCCGCGCTGACCACGGGCGTCCAGGAGCTCGCGGCCGGCGACGTGGTGGCAGGGGCGAGCCGCCTCGTGTCCGGCATCGCCCAGCTGGTGTTCCTCGCCTTCGGGATCCTCGCCGCGCTCTCGATGACGGGGGTGCCCGCGTCGACCGCGCTCGCGTCGACGGCGACGTCCCTCGGCGCGTTCCAGCCGTGGCTTGGCGTGCTGCTCTTCTCCCTCGGGATCTTCCTGTACCACTGCGGGCCGCCGCGCTCGCTCGCGTTCCTCACCGTCGTCCTGCTGGCGGCCTATGGTGGCCAGCTCGCCGGCGCGGTGCTGACCAGCAGCGTCTACAGCGGCCTGCTCGGAGCGACGGTGCTGACCCTGGTCGCCTACCTCGTCCAGACGCTGAGGGGTGCCCCGCCGGCCGTCGTCTGCTTCCTCCCGGCGTTCTGGCTGCTGGTCCCCGGGGCGACCGGGCTCATCGGGATCACGCAGACCGCCAGCGGGGGCACGGTCCAGTCCGCGAGCCTGCCGACCATCGCCGGGTCGATCGTGTCGATCGCCCTGGGCGTGCTGATCGGGACCGCGGTCTACCGGCAGGTGTTCACGATCGTGCCCGACCGGTGGCGGCTGCGCCCCGTGTGAGCCGGAGGCCGATCCCTCAGCCGTCGCGGTGCGCCGGGTCGCGACGCCCGGCCACCAGGTGCCGCGTGATGCCGGTGCCGGCGGCCACCGAGATCCAGCGGCGCTTGGTCATGTGGTGCTCGGTGGGGCCCATGCCCGGCTCAGTCCTGCCGCGACCCGCGCGGCGCGTCGCCCTCGACCTCGGCCGCGCTCCAGAAGTTGCGCAGCATCTCCTCGGGGGTGAGCAGCGCGTCGCGCTGCTCGACCGGCTCCTCGGCGCCCGCGATCGCCGTGACCTCGTCGTGGATGCGCTCCATGGAGCTGTCGAGGGAGGCGGCGACGTCGGCCGCGAGCTTGAGGGAGTCGGTGAGGTGGCGCGGCACGTCGCGCGCGTACTTGTAGTAGATCTTGTGCTCGAGGCTGGCCCAGAAGTCCATCGCGATCGTGCGCAGCTGGATCTCGACGATGACGTGCTCCACCCGGTCGGACAGGTAGACGGGCACCTGCACGATGAGGTGCAGCGACTTGTAGCCGTTCGGCTTGGGGTGCGCGATGTAGTCGCGCTCCTCCAGGACGGTGAGGTCGGCCTGGTTCGTCAGCATGTCCCGCACCTTGTAGATGTCGGACACGAAGCTGCAGGTGACGCGCACGCCCGCGACGTCGAACATCTTCTCGCGCACGCCGTCGGGGGTCAGCGGGATGCCCTTGCGGCGGCACTTGGCCACGATCGACTCCAGGGACTTGAGCCGCGAGCCGACGTGCTCCACCGGGTTGTAGTTCTGCATGTGCCGGAACTCGTCCCGCAGGATCGAGATCTTGGTCATGACCTCGTCGATGCCGAACTTGTACGTCAGCACCAGCCGCCGCAGCTGGTCGAGCAGCTCCCGGATCTCCGCCGCCTCGGGGAAGCGGTGGTCGGCACCGTGCCCTGCGTCGTGCCCTGCGTCGTGCCTCACGTCCTGGCTCACGACCTCCACGGTAGACGGCCCCGGCGTCAGGTCCGGCATGCGGCCGGTGCTGGACCGCGTCCCCGACGGGCGCGATGATGTGCGACGTCCGCACCGGAGCACGAGAGGAACGCATGACCACTCAGCTCGGCGTCCTGGGCGCCCTCGTGCTCGTCACCGTCGTGGTGGGCGCGTTCTGGCGCCGGCGGCAGGGCAGCGTCCGGACCGTGCCCGTCCGGCAGGGCGCGGCGGTCGACTGGGCGGCCCGCGGCCTCGACCTGGGGGAGCGTGCGACGTTCGTCCAGCTGTCGGCGGCGGTGTGCGCCCCCTGCCGTGCCACCGCCCGCGTGCTGCGCGACCTCGCCGACCGGGAGGCCGGCGTGGAGCACCACGAGCTGGACGTCGAGGAGCACCTCGACCTGGTACGCGACCTCGGCGTGCTCAGGACGCCGACGGTGCTGGTGCTCGACGGGTCCGGGGCGCACGCCGCGCGTGCCAGCGGCGGGATGTCGCCCGCGCAGGCACGCCGCGCGCTCGACGCCGCGCTGTCGGGTGCGGAAAGACCCTGACCGGCCGCCGCCGCCCGATGTCACCGTCGACCGACCCGCAGGAGAAGACGATGCCCCGCGACACCACGACCACGCCGGCCCCGACCGGCATCGACCCGCGCGGCCCGCGCGTCGGGGCGGGCATCACCGCCGGGCTCCTCGCCGTCGTCGTCCTGCTCGGGCCGTCCCGGGCCGGCCTCGCCCTGCTCGCCCTCGTGGCCGCCGGGTTCCTGCTGGGCGCCGTGCGCGGCGCCGAGGGCACCGTGCAGGGATGGCTCTTCCGGACGTTCGTCCGCCCGCGGATCGCGCCACCGGTGGAGCTCGAGGACCGCCGCCCGCCCCGGTTCGCCCAGCTCGTCGGCCTCGCGGTCACCGGCGCCGGCGTGGTGCTCGGTCTCCTCGGCGTGCCCGCCGCCGTCCCGTGGGCCGCCGGGATCGCGTTCGTCGCGGCCGGCCTGAACGCCGCGGTCGGGCTGTGCCTCGGCTGCGAGCTCTACCTGCTGGGCGTGCGCCTGCGCACGGCCGGGCGGACGACGGGCGCCACGCGCCGGTAGGGTCCGGGGCATGGCGACGGTGCTCCCCTTCGACGGTCACACTCCCGACATCCACCCCACGGCCTGGATCGCCCCGACGGCGACCGTCGTGGGGAACGTGCGCATCGGCCCGCGGGCGAGCGTGTTCTACGGCGCGGTGCTCCGCGGCGACATGGACGCGATCGTGCTCGGGGAGGGATCGAACCTCCAGGACAACTGCGTGGTGCACACGGACACCGGCGTGCCGGCGACGATCGGCGCGGGCGTCGGCGTGGGCCACGGCGCGATCATCCACGGGGCCACCGTGCGCGACGGCAGCCTGGTCGGGATGGGCGCCACCCTGCTCAACAACGCCGTCGTCGGCGAGGGCGCGTTCGTCGCGGCCGGCGCACTGGTGCGCGAGGGCCAGGAGATCCCCGCCGGTCATCTCGCCGTCGGCGTGCCCGCGAAGGACCGCGGCGAGCTGGACGCCGAGGGCGCCGAGCGGGTGCGCCGCAACGCGATCGAGTACCAGGAGCTCGCAGAGCGCCACCGGCGGTCCGTCGGCTGACGCCCGCCCGTCGCGCCGGCCCTGCGTCGTCCGCGCTACGGGCGAGGGGTGCGGACGACGCCGAACGTGGTGTGCGTGCGGACCCGGAACCCGAGCCGCTCGTAGAGGCGGACCGCGTGCACGTTGCCCGCCGCCGCGTGCAGCATCGGTCGGGCGCCGCGCGCGCGGACGTGGTGCGCGACGTCGAGCACCAGCCGCGTGGCCAGGCCCTGGCCGCGGTGCGCCGGGTCGGTCGTGACGGCGCTGATCTCCGTCCAGCCCTCCGGCTGCAGGCGCTCGCCGGCCATCGCGACGAGCCGCCCCTCCCGGCGGAGCCCGACGTAGCGGCCCATGAGATACGTGCGCGGCAGGAACGGCCCCGGCCGCGAGCGCTCGACCAGGTCCAGCATGTCGGGCACGTCCGCTGCTCCCAGCTCCACCGCCTCCTCGTCCGGGCGCGCGGCCAGCCGGTCCGTGTCCACCAGCTGCACGCCGTCGAGGAGCATCAGGCGCTCCCAGCCGGCCGGCAGCGTGACGGACTCCGGCGGGGTCGGGAACTCGGCGCCGTGGCCCACGAGATCGACGACGGCGTCCCACACGTCGGGGTCCTCCCAGGAGCGGACCGCGGCGAACGGGGAGACGTCGACGGGGTAGCGCCGCACCAGCTCGTTGCCCTCGGCCAGGTGTGCGTGCGCGCCGGTGAGGGACGACCAGCGCGCGTCGTCGAGGACCTCCTCGGACGGCTCGGGCGCGACGGCGACCGGTGCGCCGGCCGGAGCGTGCGACGTGGGTGCGGGGACGGCGTTCATGTGACCTCCGGTGCGGCGCTCGCGGACGACGACGCCAACGCGCCCGGGAGCAGGGCGATTCCCGCGGCGCACGCTCCGCGCGGCGAGGTCTCACGATCCGGACGTGGGGCGGGCCGCGGCGAGACGCACGGGGCACACTGTGGCGCATGGCCGCTCGCATCGACGACGTCGCGAGGCGTGCCGGGGTGTCGACCGCGACGGTCTCCCGGGCGCTGCGGGGCCTGCCGAGCGTCGCCGCCGCCACCCGCACGCGGGTGCTGCAGGCCGCCGCCGAGCTCGACTACATCGCCAGCCCGTCGGCGTCCTCCCTGGCCAGCGGGCACACGCGCACGATCGGGCTGGTGACCCCGTCGGTCTCCCGGTGGTTCCACGGTCATGTCATCGAGGGGGCGGAGCGGACCCTGCGCGCCGCGGGCTTCGACGTGCTGCTGCACGCCCTGATGCTCGACGCGTCGATGAGCCGGGCGTCGATCGACCCCACGGTGCTGCGCCGCCGGGTGGACGGGGTGCTGGTGGTGGGCCTCCCGGTGTCCGAGGAGGAGCTCGCGGCGCTGGAGGGTCTCGGCGTGCCGCTCGTGTTCGTCGGCGCCGGCCCGCCCGGGCACGTCCGGGTGCACATGGACGACGTCGGGGCGGCGCGCATGGTGGTCGAGGAGCTGGTGGCGCGCGGGCACCGGCGCATCGGGCAGGTCCAGGGCACGCCGACGCACAGCGTCCCGTGGTCGCCGGCGGTGGAGCGCGCACAGGGCGCCGAGGCGGGGTTCGCCGCCGCCGACACGGTGATCGATCGCGACGACCGACCCGTCGAGCACGGGGACTTCTCCGTCGAGGGCGGCCGCGCGGCCGCGGCCCGGCTGCTCGACCGCGACCCCGGCCTGACGGCGGTGTACGCGCACTCGGACGAGATGGCTTTCGGGGTCCTCGCGGAGCTGGAGGACCGGGGCGTCCGGGTGCCCGAGGACATGTCGGTCGTGGGCATCGACGGGCACGACCTCGGGGGGCTCGTGGGCCTGGCCACCATGGCCCAGGACGCCTCCGGCCAGGGCGCGGTGGGCGCCACGCTGGTCCTCGAGATGCTCGCGGGCGCCGCGGTCGGGCCCGACGTGCTCTATCCCGTGACCTGGGTGCCGCGCCGCTCGGTCGCACCGGTCCGCACCGCCGCCGGCTGACGTCGCGTGCCGCGCACCTCCGCATCCTGGACACGGTCTTGCCATCCGTCGACGCAAGCGCTTACATAGGCGCTGGCTCGTGCCGAGGACGGCACGCGCTCGTCGACGAAGAAGAGGCGAGGAAAGTGATCGTGAACAGGACCAGGGCACGACGTGTCTCGGCGGTGGTGGCGGGCGGGCTGGTCTCTGCGCTCGCCCTGTCCGCCTGTGCGGGCGACGACCTCGGAGGAGGCGGAGGCGACTCCGCGGGCGGCGACTGCGGCGCGTTCGAGCAGTACGGGACGTTCGACGGCGAGACGGTCACGATCTCCTCGACGATCTCCGACCAGGAGGCGGACCAGCTCGAGGAGTCCTGGGCCGACTTCACCGAGTGCACGGGCATCACGATCGAGCACAACGGCACCAACGAGTTCGAGTCGCAGATCTTCGTGCAGGTCGAGGGCGGCAACGCGCCGAACCTGGCGATCTTCCCGCAGCCCGGTCTGCTGTCGCGGATGCAGGCCGAGGGCCACCTCGCGCCCGCCGGGGCGGACGCCCAGGCCGCGGCGGAGGAGAACTACACCGAAGACTGGCTGAGCTACGGCACCATCGACGACGAGCTGTACGGCATCCCGGTCATGGGCTCCGTCAAGTCGTTCGTCTGGTACTCGCCGTCCGCGTTCGAGGAGAACGGCTACGAGGTCCCGACCACCTGGGACGAGCTCATGGCGCTGAGCGACCGGATCGCCGCCGACCAGGGCGACGAGACGGTCAAGCCGTGGTGCTCCGGCATCGAGTCGGGGGGCGCGACCGGCTGGCCGGCCACCGACTTCGTGGAGGACATGGTGCTCCGTGAGGCCGGGCCCGACGTCTACGACCAGTGGGTGAACCACGAGATCCCGTTCGACGACCCGCAGATCGTGGCGTCCGTGGACCGGGCCGGCGCGATCCTGCAGGACCCGGAGCGCGTGAACGGCGGCATCGGTGACCCGCGGTCGGTCGCGACCACGCCCTGGGCCGAGGCCGGGCTGCAGGTGCTGGACGGCAACTGCTTCCTCTTCCGCGCGGCGTCCTTCTTCGAGGCGCAGCTCCCGGAGGGCACCGAGGTGGGCCCCGACGGTGACATCTTCGCGTTCTACCTCCCGGCGGACGAGGCCGAGGACCGGCCGCTGCTCGTCGCCGGCGACTACGTGGGCGCGTTCGACGACGGCGCGGCGACGCAGGCCGTGCAGGCCTACCTGGCGTCGCCCGAGTGGGCGAACTCGAGGGTCTCGATCGGTGGTGTGGTGAGCCCGAACCAGGGCGTCGACCCGGCGAACGCCTCCTCCGACGTGCTGCGGCTCACGCTCGACCTCATGCAGGACGAGGGTGCGGTCGCCCGGTTCGACGGGAGCGACCTGATGCCCTCCGAGGTGGGCGCGGGCTCCTTCTGGACCGCGATGACGGAGTGGGTCGACGGCCGCGTGGACACCGAGAAGGCCCTGGCGTCCATCGAGTCGAGCTGGCCGAAGTGAGCACGTCCCCGGGCCGGCGCCCAGGCGCCGGCCCGGGGCGGCTCGGACCCCGGAGGTCGCGTTGAGCTTTCTGCTGTATTCGAAGAACGGCCAGCTCGTGCTGGCGATCGTGGCGTTCGCCGCCGTCGTCGCGCTGCTGCTCCTGACCGCCCGTCTCGCCGAGCGCCTGCGCGGCCGCGGCCGGTCCGGCGTCATGGTGCTCCTGTTCGGCGGCCCCGCCCTCCTGCTCCTCGCGGTCGGGCTCGTCTACCCGGCGTTGCGCACGCTGTGGATGTCGTTCATGGACGCCCGTAGCGAGACGTTCGTCGGCTGGGCCAACTACGCCCACGTGTTCGTCGACCCCGGGGGCGTCGTGGCCCTGCGCAACACGCTCGCGTGGGTGGTGCTGACGCCGCTGTGCGCCACCGCCATCGGGCTGGTCTATGCCGTCCTGATCGACAGGTCGCGGTTCGAGTCCGCGGCCAAGTCGCTGCTCTTCCTGCCCATGGCGATCTCGTTCGTCGGCGCGGGCATCATCTGGCGGTTCGTGTACGAGTACCGGGGTGCCGCCCAGGAGCAGACGGGTCTGCTCAACGCGGTGATCGTCTGGCTCGGCGGCGACCCGGTGAGGTTCCTGCAGGACTCGCCGCTGAACACGCTGTTCCTGATCGCGGTGCTCGTCTGGACGGAGGCCGGCTTCGCCATGGTCATCCTGTCGGCGGCGATCAAGGCCGTGCCGCAGGACGTCGTGGAGGCGGCGAGGCTCGACGGCGCCAACGCCTGGCAGCTGTTCGTCCGGATCACCGTGCCGAGCATCCGCCCCTCGCTGGTCGTGGTGCTCACCACCATCTCGATCGCGACGCTCAAGATCTTCGACATCACCCGGACGATGACCGGGGCGCAGTTCGACACGCAGGTCCTGGCCAACGAGATGTACGACTGGTCGTTCGTGTTCGGCGACAACGGCATCGGGTCGGCCATGGCCGTGCTGATCTTCCTGCTGGTGATTCCTCTGGTGGTCTACAACGTGCGTCAGATGGCACGGAACCGGGCGGTGCGGGCATGAGCGCGACGATCACGACCAGGCCGCCGGAGGTGGCGACCCGTCCGCCGGCGCCCGCGCGCCGCACGAGCGCGGCACGGTTCCGGGCGATGGTGACGAGCCGCGTCGGCAGCGCGATCGCCATCGTCATCGCGGTGCTGTGGACCGTCCCGACCGTGGGGCTGTTCGTCTCCTCCCTGCGCCCGGAGGCCGACATCCGCTCCAGCGGGTGGTGGCACGCGTTCACCGACCCGTCGTTCACCCTGGAGAACTACGCCCGCGTGCTGGGCGGGTCCACCTCGACGAACCTCGCGGTGTACTTCCAGAACTCGCTGGTGATCGCGATCCCCGCGACGCTGCTGCCCCTGGGCCTGGCCATCATGGCCTCCTACGCGTTCTCGGTGCTGCGGTGGCCGGGACGCGACTGGGTGTTCGTGGGCGTCTTCGCGCTGCAGGTGGTGCCGCTGCAGATGGCGCTCGTGCCGCTGCTGCGCATCTTCTCGGGCACCCAGGTCGCGGACGTCCTGCCCTTCCTGTCGCTCTGGGTAGCGCACACGATCTTCGCGTTGCCCCTGGCGATCTTCCTGCTGCACAACTTCATGGCGGAGGTCCCGCGCGAGCTGATCGAGGCGGCCCAGATCGACGGCGCCGGGCACGTGACGGTCTTCCTCCGGGTGGTGCTGCCGCTCATGCTGCCGGCGATCGCGAGCTTCGCGATCTTCCAGTTCCTGTGGGTCTGGAACGACCTGCTGGTGGGCCTGACGTTCTCGGGCGGCTCCCGGACCGTGCAGCCCCTCACCGCGGCCCTGGCCGCGATGGCGGGGGACCGCGGTCAGGAGTGGCACCTGCTCACCGCGGGGGCGTTCGTCTCGATGCTGCTGCCGCTCGTGGTGTTCTTCGCCCTGCAGCGGTACTTCGTGCGGGGGCTGCTCGCGGGCTCCGTGAAGGGCTGACGCGCCACCCGGACGACGGCGTCCCTGAGGCCTCCCGGCTCCGGCCGGGAGGCCTCAGCGGCGTCATCTTTCGTGCCGGTGTTCAGCCCTCGTGCCGCAGGCGCGCGCCGAGGGCGACGGCCGCGACGACGGCAGCCCCTGACACGAGCACCACGTCCTTGAGGATGTACTGGCCGAGCAGGCTCATCCCGTCCCCGAACAGCTCGCTGCCGAACAGGGCGACGGGGGACAGGATGCCGGCCATCGCGACGGCGAGGACGAGCAGCCCCGCGCGCAGCAGCCGGCCGGTGACCAGGGTGAGCCCGATGAAGCACTCCATCACGGCGACCACGACGACGGCCACGGTGCCGGGCACGAGGCCGAGGGTGAGCGTCTCGACCGTGCGGCCCGCGATCTCCTCGGCCGGGCTGGCGCCGGGGAAGAACTTCAGGACGCCGAAGCCGAGGAACACGAGGCCGAGCGCGACGCGCAGCGCCGGCACGGACCACCGGGTGAGGAACCGGGCGAGCGCGGTCACGGCGACGTCGAGCCGCATCGCGACCTGCTCGGCGAGCGCGTTCGGCGACCGGCGACGCGTGGCCGGGGTGGTCGGCGTGGCCGGGGTGGTCGGCGTGGTCGGCGGAGGGGTGGTGCTCGTGGTGGTGCGGCGCACCGTGGCGGAGACGGACATGGTGGTGCTCTCTTCCGGGGACGGGTGCGACCGGGTGGCCGCCCTGGGAGAGAGGGCCTGGCGGGCCCACGGATGCGCCTGCTGCGGCGTTTTCGCCCGGTCGTCACCCGGTCGTCACCCGTTCGCGGGGCGCCGGGCCGCGCGCCCGCCGGTGCGCCTCGCACGCCCTGGACGGCTGCCGCAGACTCGGAGCATGGGACCGCGTCGCTCCCGCTGGGTGCTGCACGTCGACCTCGACCAGTTCCTGGCCGCGGTCGAGGTCCTCCGGCGCCCGGAGCTCGCCGGGAGGCCGGTGATCGTCGGCGGCCGGGGGGACCCGACCGAGCGCGCGGTCGTCTCCACCGCGTCCTACGAGGCGCGCGTGCACGGCGTCGGTTCGGGGATGCCCCTGCGCGTCGCGGCCCGCAAGGTGCCCGACGCGGTGATCCTCCCGGTCGACCACCAGGCGTACGACGCGGCCTCCGCGACGGTGATGGACACGCTCCGGGGCCTCGGCATGGTGGTGGAGGTGCTCGGCTGGGACGAGGCGTTCCTGGGCAGCGACGCCGACGACCCGGAGGCCGTGGCCCGCCGGGTGCAGCGGGCCGTGCTCGACGCGACCCGGCTGCACTGCTCGGTCGGCATCGGCGACACCAAGGTGCGCGCGAAGATCGCCACCGGGTTCGGCAAGCCCGCGGGGGTGTTCCGGCTCACCCGGGCGAACTGGTTCGAGGTGATGGGGGCGCGGCCCGTCGTCGACCTGTGGGGCGTGGGGGCCAAGGTGTCCCGGCGCCTGGCGGGGCACGGCATCCGCACCGTCGAGCAGCTCGCGGCGGCGGACGAGGCCGTCCTCGTCGCCGAGTTCGGCCCTCGCCTGGGCGCCTGGTACGGGGAGCTGGGCCGGGGGGAGGGTTCCGCCGTCGTCGACGACACGCCCTGGGTGGCGCGCGGGCACAGCCGGGAGACCACGTTCCAGCGCAACCTCACCACGCGTGAGGCCGTCGAGGACGCGCTGCGCGTCCTGGCCGCGCAGGCGCACGCCGACACCGCCGCCGAGGGGCGGCCGGTGTTCCGGGTCGGTCTGAAGGTGCGCTACGCGCCGTTCTTCACCCGGACGTTCTCGCGGAAGCTGCCCGCCCCGACGCGATCGCTCGAGGAGGTGACGGCCGCCGTGCTCGACCTCGCGGCCGGGATGGAACCCGGCCGCGAGGTGCGCCTGCTCGGCGTCCGCGCCGAGATGGTGATGCCCGACGACGCCCCCAGCACCTCGAGCACCCCGGTCCGCGGGCGGATCTGACCCGCCGGTGGACCGGGGCGCCGCCGTCAGCCCAGGACGCCGGGTGCCAGGCCGAAGAACTCCTGGACGGCGTCGTCGACGGGCGTCTCGCCGAAGGCGATGTCCTGCGCGATGCGCGTGAACTCGACCTCGAGCGCGCCGGCGCCCTCGGGCGGAGGCGGGGGAGTGTCGCCCACGACGGCAGCGAGCCGATCGAGGTAGTCGAGCATCTTCTGGTCGAGCTCGTTCGGTTCGAGAGCGTCGGCGGCCTCCTGGGAGATGGGGCCACCGCGGGAGAGGCCGAACTCCCTGCTCACCTCGGGGTCGTTGGCGAGGAAGTCGATGAGCTTCGCCGCCTCGTCGGGGTGCTCGGTGTTCGCCGACATCGACAGCTCGAGCGACGGCTTGAGGTACAGGCCGCTGTTGCCCGGGTCGTCGGTGGGCGGCAGGACCATCGCGAAGTCGCCCTGCGCGCTGCCCTCGGAGTAGCGCACGAGGAAGTTGAGATAGCTGATCTCGCTGCCGGCCTCTCCGATGCCGAGCAGGTCCTCGCCCTCGAGCTGCTCCACCCTGCCCTGGTCCGCGAAGCCGCCGTCGGCGAACAGCGGCTCCGCGCGCTCCCACCACGCCGTCAGGTCGGCCTCGGTGAAACCGAGCTCACCCTCCGGCGTGTACAGCGCCTTGCCCTGCTGTCGCAGCCAGACCTCGAAGACCGACCACACCTGGGTGTACGCGACGGTGCCGCCCACGACGGGGTCGTGCTCCGCCCCGGCCTTCCCGACGTCGGTCAGGAACGCGTCGTACTCGTCCCAGGTGACGCCGTCCTCGGGCATCTCGACGCCGAGCTCCTCGACGAGGCCGGTGTTGACGAAGCTGGTGAACCCGGTGGTGCTGGTGGGGATCCCGAAGATCTTCCCGTCCACCTTCGCCGCCGGCATGACGGACTCCGGGAACGACGAGATGTCGATGGCCCCGCTCTCGGTGAACTCGTCCAGGGGCGCGATCTGCCCGGTCGCGCCGTACTGCGACAGGTAGGACACGTCCATCTGCATGACGTCGGGCAGCGAACCGCTCGCGGCCTCGGTGTTGCGGGCCGTCCAGTAGTCGCCGAACCCCGCGTACGACGTCTGGATCGTCACGCCTGGGTTCTGCTCCTCGTACAGGTCGATCGACTTCTCGTACCGCTCGGCGCGCGAGGCGTCACCCCACCAGGCGAACGTCAGGGTCACCTCCTCGTCTCCGCCGGCGTCCCCGCCGGAGCACGCCGCGAGCGCGGCGAGCGCCCCTGCGGCGACCATGGCCGTGCCCGCGCGGCGTCGGTCTCCCCGGGGCGAGCCGCTGCGGCCCGACCTCCCTGGCGTGGTCAACATGTGTGCCTCCTTGCGCACCGAGCCGTCCCTCGACGGCGATGACGTTGCGACGATGCTGCCAGCGTCAGGGCGGGGCAGTTCGTCATCGAACAAAAGCGTGCAGATGTCGTGGTCATGCGCGGTCACCGACCAGGGCGAGGCACTGGATGGCGGCCAGCCCGTACTGGGCGCTGGCGTTGGTGGAGAAGTCCGCCTCGTCGACCGCGTGCAGGACGGCGGGCGGCTCGACACGGCGCGTGCCCCAGTCGTGGTCGTCCGGGTACCCGGCGTGCCCGGTGCGGAGCTCCTTCCAGGCGCGCGCGGCGAGGGCCGCGTCGTCCAGCCGCACGGCGGCGTACGCGGTGGCCCGCGCGTACGACTGCTTGAGGTTGAGGCTGCCCCAGCTCGCGCCGGTCACCGCCTCCTGCTCCGCCCTGGTGCCGTTGTACAGGCGGCAGAACTCGACCCACTTCGCCTCGACCTCGGGCTCGTCGACCAGGTCGAGCAGCTCGGTCATCACCTCGACGAGGCCGAACACCGAGCTCAGGCTGCCCACGGAGACCGACTTGTCGGGCCCCGAGCTGAACTCGGCCGTCGCCAGGTCGTAGGTGGTGCCGCCCTGGACCCAGCCGTTCGGCAGCCGGGCGATCGACCGCGCGCTCGCGAGCAGGCGGTCCCTCGCCTCCTCGCCGCCCCGTTCCCACTCGGTGAGCCACGCGCCGGCGATCGCTCCCCAGTCGGTGGTCGTGCCCAGGGGCAGGGCCGTCGGGTCGGGGTCGTACTCGCCGGTGGAGCCGTCGACCTTGCGGCTCGCGTTGAGCACCAGGTACGTGCGGTCGGAGTCGACGAGCTCCCGCAGCAGGTCGCCCGAGCGCTCGTCGCCCGTGAGGAAGTAGTAGTGCCTGCGGTAGTTGGCGTTGCTGATGCGCACCTGCTTGGCGCTGTCGGCCCAGTGCTGGACGCCGTGACGGGTGCCGAGGCCCTTCCACCGCCCGAGATGGTAGACGTCCACCTCCCCGGTGTGCCGGCCCATGGCCTCGGCCAGCCGGAACGCTGCGGCGTCGCCGGTGCGCAGGTAGTGGTACCAGAGCCACAGGTCGGTCGACAGCTCGGAGTTGTCCCACGCGTACCCGCCGACGTCGTAGCGCCACTGGTGCCGGTCCGCGTCGTAGGAGTGCATGACGTCGCCGTAGTCCCAGAACCCGTACCAGGAGCGCTGGTCCACCTGCTCCAGGTGGTAGCGGTGGATGGCGTCGAGACGGTCCTCGACGGCCGCCCTGGCCGGCGTGGACCGGTCGACGGGCGACCAGGACCCGAACACCCCGGCGGAGTGGTTGTGCTCGGGGCTGCTCGCGGGGAGCGGCGGCGTGGCGTTGGCCTCGGCGAGCTGGGCGAAGCGCTCGGCCGTGGGGGTGGCGGCCAGCGCCCAGAACATCAGCTCGCTGGTGCGGGCGACGCCGTACGGGGTGCCGAAGCCGGGCTCGTAGTCCTCGTAGGTGATCTCGAGGGCGTCGAGCTGCTCGGGGTAGGTGTCCTGGCCCATGCCGTCGTGGTAGAACCGCAGGTCCATCGCCTCGGCGCGCGGCGACCACATCCACACCGTGGCGTCCGCCTCGTCGGACGCGGCGCCCGTGATCTCCAGCTCGGTGGGGTGCAGCTGCCAGAAGTCCCGCATCCCGAAGGCGAGCCCGCCCGAGGGCGTCCCCACGTAGCCGAGCCCCGGCGCGCGGGTCCCGGCGTCCACCCTGATCCACGAGTGCCCCGAGCCGGTGCGCTTGCGGATCTCGAACCCGTGCGCCGTGAGCTGCGACAGGCTGTGGTCGCCCCACGCGGGGATCCAGTGCAGCCGGGAGGTGACCCGTGGGTCCCAGGTCGACGGGTCCGGCAGCGCCCGGCCCTCGACCTGGGCGGTGCGCACGGCCGCGCCGGGGTCGCGACGCAGCCCGGTGACGCCGCGCACCGCCTCGGCGAGCACACCGCCGTCCGGGCCGGCGAACCGCACGTGCCGGTCGTAGAGCTCGCCGCGCATCGGCACGGTGAACCGCACGCCCAGGCCGGTGATGAAGTCGCGGTCCTCGTCGCCGTCGAAGAAGAACGTGTGCATCAGGCGGACGCCGTCGGAGCCGGCGAACAGCGAGAACCGCAGGACGAACGGCAGCCACTCGCGGCGCCCCTTGCGGTGCTTGCCCTCCACCCTGACCACGGCGCGCACCGGGCCGGACTGCTCGACGGTCACCGTGTCCACGGTGCCGGCGAACTCCTCGAAGCCGACCTTCGCGCCCCGGTCGGTGTCGGCGACGTCCTGGCGCTGCAGCACCAGGCGACCGTCCTTCGCGAGCACCGCGCCGCCGCGCCGGATCGCGCGCACCACCTTGTCGCCGTGGCGGCCGAACTCGACCTGCACGACGCCCGTGTCCACGACGATCCGGCCGGGGTCCTCCTGCACCGTGATCGCGTGCTCGCCGCGGGCCGGGGTCCCGGGCGTCAGGCGGTAGGACTCGGCACGCGGCGCGGACCCGCTCACGGCGTGCGCGGTCCACTTCACGGACCCGTCGGGCCACCAGGCCGTGGTCCACGTCTGCACCGGGACGTCCGCGCCGGACGCGGTGGCGAGGGCGAACCGCTGGTCTCCGGGCAGCGCCCCGCGCGGCCACGGGACGCCCCAGGTGGCGCCGGCGGCGAGGGCCGCGGGCGTGCCCCCTTCGAGCCACCGGACCTCGACGGGGTCGTGCCCGGTCAGGGCGACGGGGGCCGACGAGGCAGGCTGGGCGCTCGCGGAACGGGGGGCGAGGGCGGCGACTGCTCCGGCAGCCAGCGCGGAGGTGAGGACGGTACGTCGACTGACATCGACCACGGGGGTCACTCCTTCGTGACGGTGAGCGAGCTCTTGCGACTGACACGCACATGGTGGGAGCCGGGAGTCGGCGGTGGACGCAACCAGACAAAAGCGGTCGGCGGCTGACCGTTCCGGCTACAGTGCAGCCGAGCCCGGCGGTCGCGGACGACCGCCGACGAGGACGGGGAGGTCACGGTGCGGCTGCCGCGAGCGCGTCACGAGTACCTGTTGCGCGAGGTCACGCTGCGGGGCAGCGTCCGGTCGGCGGACGTCGCCGCGCAGCTCGGGGTGTCGGAGGTGACGATCCGGCGGGACATCACCCAGCTCGAGCGCGCAGGGCACCTCGCCCGCGTGCACGGCGGCGCGATCGCCCTGACGTCCGCGCGGGGGCCCCAGGCCGCGCAGGAGCTCGTCGGGCTCGTCGTCCCGAGCACCGACGCGCACTTCCCGGCCGTGGTGCGGGGCATGGAGGCGATCGCCCCGTCGTTGCGCGTGCGGCTCGTGCTCGGGGTGTCGCAGTACCGGCCCGACGTCGAGGCGGCGCAGGTGGACCGGCTCGTGTCGCTCGGCGTGAGGGGTCTCGCGATCGCCCCGACCACGCGCGGCCGGAGCCCGGAGGAGCTCGCCGGGTGGCTCCGCTCGGTGGCGGTCCCCGTGGTGCTCGTCGAGCGCAGGATCGAGGGGCTGACCAGCCTCAGCGAGCTGGACCTCGTGCGGACCGACCACGCGCACGGGGCCGTCGTCGCCGTCGAGCACCTGCAGCGGCTGGGGCACGAGCGGGTCGCGCTGGGGGTCTACGACCAGACCCCGACGGCGCCGCACGTGCGCCAGGGGTTCGCCACGGCCGTCGAGCGGCTGGGGCTCGCGCCCGGGCCCGACGTCTCGCTCTCGAAGGGCACCGACCCCGGTCCGCTACGGGCCGAGCTCGAGGACCTCCTGGACCGCTGCGTCGCGACGGGCACCCGGGCGGTGCTCGTGCACACCGACGACCACGCGTCACGGCTCGTCGAGAGCGCGCTGGACCGGGGGATGCGGATCCCGGAGGATCTCGCGGTCGTGGCGTACGACGACGAGAACGCGAGCCTCGCCGCGGTGCCGCTGACCACCGTCTCGCCGCCGCGCCGGGAGCTCGGGCAGGAGGCGCTGCGGGTGCTCGTCGACCGGATCACCGAGAAGGACGGCGAGCGCCGGCCCCCGCGCCACGTGGACCTGCTCCCGCGGCTCACGGTCCGGCAGTCGTGCGGGGCCGCCGCGGCGGCCCCGGCCGCCTGAGGCGCCTCGCGCGCCGCCGGCCTCAGGCCGTCCTGGTCAGGTGCTCGGGGCGTACCTCGTGCTCCAGCGGCCGTCCTGCGACCAGGAGCTCCACCTCGCGGACGGCGAGGTCGCCCAGCCGGCGCAGCTCGTTGCCGAGCGAGCCGGCGACATGCGGCGTGAGCAGCGCTCCCGGGGCGTCGAACAGGGGGTGCTCGGCGGGCAGCGGCTCCGGGTCGGTCACGTCCAGCACCGCCCGGAGACGACCCGACACCACCTCACGCGTGAGGGCGGGCGTGTCGACCAGCCGGCCGCGCGCGGTGTTGACCAGCGTCGCGGCGTCGGGCATGCGCGCCAGCTGGCGCGCCCCGATCATCCGGTAGGTCTCGGGCAGGTCGGGCGCGTGCACCGTCACGACGTCGCTGGCGCGCGCCAGGTCGTCGAGCGTGACGGCGGTGGCTCCCAGGGCACGGGCCGCGCGGGAGTCCACCCAGGGGTCGTGCAGCAGGACCTCGACGTCGAAGGGCTCCAGGAGCCGGATGACCTGCCGGCCGATCCGGGAGGCGCCGACCACACCGACCGTCAGGCCGTGGTTGCCCATCGGGCGGGGCAGCTCCCAGCCGCCGAACGAGCGGTGCGCCGCGAAGACGTCGGCCGCCTCGAGCACCCGCTTGCCCGCCAGCAGCACCATGGCGAGCGTGTACTCCGCCACCGGCTGCGCGTTGGCGGCAGCCGCGCTGGACACCAGCAC
Source organism: Isoptericola peretonis (assembly GCA_023241745.1). Taxonomy (GTDB): domain Bacteria; phylum Actinomycetota; class Actinomycetes; order Actinomycetales; family Cellulomonadaceae; genus Isoptericola; species Isoptericola peretonis. The sequence goes on from JALQCY010000002.1 coordinate 513,167, forward strand.
GCCACGTTCCCAGACGGCGGGGGTGACGATCGGCTTGACCGAGCCCGCGGCGTGGACGACGGCGCGCAGCCGCCGCGCGCGGCGCAGCAGGTCGTCGTCGAGGCGGGGCGCGCCCCAGCCGGTGACGAGCACGTCGACGTCGCCCAGCGCCTCGGCCGCGGCCGCCGTGCTGGTGAGGACGTCGGGGGCGACGTCCGCGACCGCGCGCAGACGGGCCAGCGCGTCGTCGCCGAACAGGTCGGGGAGCAGGGCGGCGTCGCGCATCGCGAAGGCCGCGGTCGGCCGGGTCACGACGAGGCCCCGATCGTGCTCGGCGTCGACGGGCCCGTCGGCACGCCGTCGACGCGACCGTCCGGCCACCGCACCTCGATCCGTTCGGGCGTCCCGTCCGGTGCCCTCCGCACGTGCACCGCGGGCGCGGGCCGGCGTGGTGCGGCCTCGTCGCCGGTGAGGACGACGAGCGCCGCGACGACCTCGCCCGGCCCCACGGGGACCGACGTGCGCAGCCAGGGGACGGCCGACGCCGCTCCGAAGGGGTCGGTGCCGGCCCGGCGCGCCGCCCCGGCCGTGTCGAGCGGCGTGTCGGGCAGCGCACGGGAGTCCGGGCCCGCGTCGTCGGTCCCGACGGGCAGCGCGCGCACGCCCGACGTCGTCCCGTCGTCGCGCACCACCCGCACCCGGTCCTCGGACCGCTCGACGTGCAGCGCGCCGTCGCCCGTCGCCGCGAGCGGCCAGCCGCCCACGTGCAGCGTCCACGGGCCCGGGTCGGTGGGCCAGGCGGCGTCCCGGTCGAGGTCCGCCGTGGAGGTGCCCGGGCGCGGCGCCCGGCCGGACACGGACGTCGTGGCGGGCGTCCACCAGGCGAGGCGCACCTCGTCGGGCCCACGCACGGCGGAGGCGGTGGTGAGGACGGGGCCGAGCCGCATCCCCGCCCAGCCGGCGTCGTCGCCGTGCCCGCGGTCCTGCTCGCCGTCCGGCCCGTCGGCGCCGTGGCCGTCGCGGCCGGGGACCGCCAGCCAGCAGACCCGGGACCGGGACACCGCCACGGCGTCGTCGAGGTGGACGCGCTCGACCGCGTCGCGGTGCGACGGCACGCCCCGGGCGTCCAGGAGCGCCGTGTGCGAGTCGAGGGGAGCGGCGACGTCGCGCGCCGAGAGCTGCGGGGAGGTCCCGCCCGAGTAGGCGAGCCGACGGTAGAACGGGTCGTCGGCGCGGGGGGCGAGCGGGTGCTCGATCGCGCGGTCGGAGCCGTGGTTGAGCAGCCGCACGATCCCGTCGGCGGGCGTCGCGCTCACGAGCCACCCCGGAGCGGGCAGAGCCACGACGTGCGGCTCGCGCCAGGCCTCCGGGAGCTCGGGCTCCGCCGTCCAGACGGGGTGGTCGGGGCCGAGCAGCAGGCCGAGGAACCCCTTGCTCGCCCAGTACGGGGACGACCCGCCGGTGTAGAGCTGGCGCACGCGGTCGAACCGGCGGTGCCAGCCGACGGGCAGGAGGCCCCGCTCGTCGACGGCGCCCGCGGCGTGGAAGTGCTCGGCCACGGATGCGGTGAGCGCGCGGGTCGCGCCGGGGGACAAGGGCGTCGCGTCGGCGAGCGTTCCCGCCCAGAAGGGGGCCAGGACGGCGTGCCGGTACGTCACGGACCGGCCCTGCAGCATCGGCGCCCCGCGCGACCCCACGAGGTGGCGGGCCTGGTCGAGGTAGGCGTGGAGGCGCTCGGCGTGCAGAGCCTCCAGCGGCCGCCCCAGGATTCGGGCGTGCAGCAGCGGGTAGACGTGCCAGGCCCAGCCCGCGTAGTGGTCGAAGTTCTGGCGTCGGCCGTCGCGGCCCCGCCCGTCGGAGTACCAGCCGTCGCCCACGTACAGGGACTCCGCGGTCTCGGCGTTGTGGTCCAGGTCGGCCTGCGCCCAGGGACCGCCGACGGTGGCGAGGAACGCCTCGATCACGTTCTGGAACCACAGCCAGTTGTTCGTGTACCCGCGGGTGCCCACGACGCCGGCCAGCCAGTCGACCGTCCGCTGCCGGGTACCGTCGTCGAGACGGTCCCACAGCCAGGGCCGGGTCTCGGCGAGCCCGATCGCCACGGACGCGGCCTCGACCACGGCCTGACGCCGTTCGTCGACGCGCGGCCAGCGCTCGTCGCCCGTCGGGTCGGTGCCGTGCCGCAGCCCGTCGGCGTACCGCTCGAGGAGGCCTGCCGGGTCGCGACCGTCCTCGCCGCGCAGGCGGAACGCCGCGAGCAGGAAGGTGCGCGCGTATCCCTCCAGCCCGTCGCTCCAGGCGCCGGAGCCGCTCACCGGGCCCGGCAGGGTGATCAGGGACCCGCTGGGCGAGGCGTGGGGCCGCGTGGCGGCCAGCAGGGCGTCGGCCGACGCGACCCACCGCTCCCGCGTCCAGCGGCGGGCCGGGACGAGCCGGGGGTCGTGCGGACCGGCGGCCCCCGTGGTCGCGTCCTTCGTCTCGGTGGTCCCTGAGGGCGTCGTCGCAGCGGCTGTCACTCCCGCATCCTGGCCCACGCGGGGCGCCGCGGGGAAGGACCGGACAAAGTCGATCATCCGCGGACATCGCGGCCCGCCGGGGCCACCTGTCTCGTCAGAGCTGCTTGGGGAAGCACAGCACCACGACCGTCGAGACGACGAACAGCACCGCCGCGACGCCGAGCAGCCCGCGGCGAGCCGTGCCGTGCACGAGCTTGGTGCTCAGCGCCGCGAACAGGGCGACGGAGGCGAAGAGGATCGAGGTCAGCACGTAGTTGTCGCCGTTCTGGTTGGCCCGGCGCGCGACGTCGGACAGGCCCTCGGCCCTGTCCAGCTCGGCCTCGGCCCGCTCCTGTGCCTCGAGGCGGTACTCGGGCATGAGGAACGGGGTGCGCGGCGCGGTGTCGACGTGCAGCGGGTCCGTCGCCAGCCAGGCGTCGAACGCCGGCACCATCTCGGGCCGGAACCGCGTGTAGAGGAACTCGGACTCGGTGCCGTCCACGGGCACGTAGGAGCCGTCGTCGCCGAGCCCCGAGTCCCTGCCCGCGCGCGTCTCGGCGGCCACGGCGTCGATCCAGGCGGCGAAGGCCGTGACGTCCATGGTCGTCAGCTGGCCGGCCTGGGTCGAGGCCCGTGTCGACTCGGCGCGCGCCGCCCCCGCGGCGGCGTAGCTGTTCGCCTGCACCCCCGACCACTTGGTGCTCTGGAACGCCGACCAGGCCGTCACCACCGTCGCGAGCGCGAGGAGCACGGTGGCGGCCAGCTCGACCCGACGGCTCACCGTCCTGGGGCCGTCGTCGGGTGCGCGTGCGGGTGTCGTGGTCCCCGTGGTCCCCTCGCTGACGCCGCCCTTCGGTACCGCCATCGGTGCCGCCTCCCTCACCCCGTGCTCCGGTCACGCACATCGTGACCGATGACCTGCGATTTCGCGCCCCGGGAGCGGGCGCGGACGACCTGCCGTGCCCCGCATGCGGACCGTGCGGTGCGGTGCGAGAGTGTGCCGCAGGACGGGCGCGGGCGGCGGCCCTGCGACGCCCGCCCGGACCGACCGACCGACCGAGAGGCAGGACATGCGACCCACAGGACCCGTGGAGCTCGTGCTCATCGAGTTCCCGCAGAGCGACTTCAAGGGCGAGATCGTGGCCGAGCTCGCGCGTCTCGTCGACGGCGGCACGATCGACGTGCTCGACGCTCTGCTCGTCCGCAAGGCACAGGACGGCACCGTCGAGTGGCTCGAGGCCAGCGAGGGCGGCGACGACGAGCTGGCACGGATCGTCGGCGAGCCCGCGGGGCTCCTCGCGGCCGACGACGCCGACGACATCGCGGCCGAGCTTGCGCCGGGAGCGGCCGTCGGGATGATCGTGTTCGAGCACACGTGGGCGCGAGGCCTGGCGGGAGCCGTGCAAGGTGCGGGCGGGCAGGTGCTGGACTGGACCCGGGTGCCGGCGGAGGCGATCGACGCGCTCGCCGGCGAGATCGAGAAGGAGAACTGACATGCCCCCGATGCGACGGATGGGACGGCCCGGGCTGATCGGCACGATGGCCCGCACGGCCGTGATCACCGGGACCGCGAACGCGACGAGCCGCGCCATGAACCGGCGTGCGGTCGCCCGTGACGAGCAGCGCTACGCCGCGGACCAGTACCAGGCCCAGCAGGCGCAGGAGGCCCAGCTCGCCCAGCAGCAGGCGTACGCCCAGCAGCAGCAGGCCCAGCTGCAGGCCCAGCAGCAGGCCCAGGTGGCGGCGGCGCCCGCGCAGGACGACCTCATCGCCCAGCTCAAGCAGCTGGGCGACCTCAAGTCGGCCGGCGTGCTGTCCGACGCGGAGTTCGCCGCGGCCAAGGCGAAGCTGCTCGGCTGACGGGACACCACCGCACTCCCGGGGAGGGGGCCGGCGGCGCCGGTCGCCGTCCCTGCTCGCGACGAGGCTCGCGGGCCACCACGCACACCTGGACGCCGCACCACGAGGAGCAGCCGTGACCACCGCCGACCCGCAGCGCACGCCCGGAGGGCGGCCGTTGGTGCAGCTGCTCGGGATCTCCGCGCTGATCGGCATCCCCGTGTCGTTGGCGGCCTTCGCGTTCCTCGCGGCGCTGCACGGGCTCACGCACCTCGTGTGGGAGGACCTGCCCGCGCTGTGGGGCCTGGACGGCCCGCCGTGGTGGTGGCCGCTGCCGTGGCTGGCCCTGGCCGGTGTGGCGGTGGGCTTCGCCGTCCGCTCCCTGCCCGGTCACGGCGGCCACGTGCCGGTGGACGGGCTGAGCCTCGGCCCCGTGCCCGCGTCCTACGTTCCCGGGGTCCTGCTCGCCGCGCTGGCCGGACTGCCGTTGGGCGCCGTCCTCGGCCCCGAGGGGCCGTTGCTGGCGATCGGTGCCGCGCTGGCCCTGGTGCTGATGCGGCCGTGGGACGCGAACCTCACGGACCCGGTGCGGCAGGTGCTCGCCGTGGCAGGGTCGGCGGCGGCGCTCTCCGCGATCTTCGGCAGCCCGATCGTGGGGGCGGTGTTCGTCGTCGAGGCCACCGCGATGGCCGGCCTGGCCGGGGCGAGGCTCGCCGCCGTCGTGCTCCCGAGCCTCCTGGCGTCGGGCGTCGGCGCCCTCGTCTTCACGGGCATGGGCACGTGGACCGGCCTGGAGATCCCGTCGCTGACGCTGCCCGACATCGACGCACCGGCACGCCCGGACCTCGCCGACGTCCTGTGGACCGTACCGGTGGCGGTCGCGGTCGCGGTCGGGGTGCGGCTGGTGCACCGCGCGGCAGAAGCCGTCGCGCGCAGGGCTTCGGGACAGCCCTTCGGGGCGGCCGTCGTCGGGGCCCTCGCGGTCGCCGTCTGCGCGTCGGCGTACGCCCTCGTCACCGGCCGGTCGCCCGAGGAGGTCGCCCTGTCGGGCCAGGCGCTGCTGCCCGCGCTCGCCGCGAACCCCGCGGCGTGGGGGATCGGCGCGCTGGTCGCGCTCCTGGTGCTCAAGGGCGTCGCCTACGCGGTCTCCCTGGCGACGCTGCGCGGCGGGCCGATCTTCCCCGCCGTCCTCCTGGGGGCGGCCGCAGGCGTGCTGGTCGCCGGCCTGCCGGGCTACGGCGCGGTGCCCGCGCTCGCCGCGGGCATGGCCGCGGCGACGGCCGCGACGCTCCCGTTCCCCGTCTCCTCGACGGTGCTGGTGGTCATGCTGCTCGGGTCGGCGGCGCCGTCGATGGCGCCGGTCGTGATCCTGGCGGTCGTCATCGGCTACACGACGGAGCAGTACCTGCTGCGCCCGCGCCGCGAGGCGCGGGCGCAGGCGCGGTCGACCGCGTGACGGGTCGCCAGGAACGAGCGAGCGACCCGCCTCAGCCGAACGCCGCCGACCAGAGCCCGTGGCGGGAGCAGAAGGCGCCGACCTCGTCCAGGTCGACGGCGGGCACGGCATCCGCGGAGCCCACCGCCTCGGCGACCCACCAGTCGGCGCCCGGGAGGCCCGCCGACGCGTAGGCCCGAGCGCCGGGCTCCTGAGGGCGGTAGCCGGCCCGGGGCGTCGCGGCGATCTCGCCATGGGCGGGCTCCCACAGGCGCACCGACCCGTCACTCTCGTGACCGACGACCACCGCGTCGTACCACCTCCACACCACGACCTCCCTGCCGTCGACGCGGGTCGCGACGGCGACGAGATGGCCGGGCGAGACCCGTTCCACGCGCGGCGAGGGGAACATCGGCGCGAACGCGACCGAGGCGACTGCGCCGTCGCACCACACGTCGCAGGCCGTCTCGCGGACACGGAGCACCCGACCCGCGCGGAGGCGGGGCGTGGTGTCGGGCAGCTCGTCGGCAGACATGTCCGCGGAGTCTGGCACGGGCGCACCGTGCGGTCGACGTGATTCTCGGGGGCTCGCGCCACCCTCGACGCCGCGTGCCCGGCGCCGGCGACGGTGCGGCAGGGCGGCCCGCTACTCCCCGGTGGCCCCGTCGACGGCCTCGCGCAGCAGGTCCGCGTGGCCGTTGTGCCGCGCGTACTCCTCGATCATGTGCACGAGGATCCAGCGCAGGCTGAACGCGCCCTCGCCGGGGCGCCCCGACTCCCGCACGGACGTGCCGTCCAGCCCACCGGCAGCGAGTGCCGCGTCGATGCGCCGGTCGGAGTCGGCCACCGCGACGTCGAGGATCCGCCGCAGCTCCTCGGGGGAGTCGTCGCCCGCGGAGTGGAACTCCCAGTCCGGGTCGGCGTCCCAGTCGGCCGTGTCGAACGGGGCCACGACCTCGCCGCCGTGGAGCATCGCGGAGAACCAGTGGGACTCCACGTAGGCGAGGTGCTTGACGAGGCCGCCGAGCGTCAGCCGGCTCGGCGGGTGCGGCGTGCGCAGCTGCTCGGCCGTCAGCCCGGCGGTCTTCCACCGCAGCGTGTCGCGGTGGAAGTCGAGGTAGCCACGCAGCGTGGTCGCCTCGTCGGCGCGCAGCGGCGGGTCGACACGGGCGTCGGCGTCGAGGCCGGGCTCGGGCGCGGGCACGGGCACGGGCAGCCGGAACGCCCCCGCGTCGAGCGCCGCGCGCAGCGCCGCCGCCGTGGCAGAAGGGTCCTCGCCGGTCGTGTCGCGGCAGTGCGGCTCGAGGTCGCCCAGGTCGGCGAACGCCGCGTGCATGCTGCGCACCGCGGCCTCGTCGCGCAGCTCGGCGTCCGCGCGGTCGGTGGCTCGGGCGAGCGTCTCGTCCAGGCCCGGGCGCAGGACGACGTACGCGAGGTCCCAGCCCTCGCGCGCGGCGGCCGCGCGGAACGGGGGGAGGAACCAGGGCCCGACGACCCCGTCGAGCACGACGTCGTAGCCCCCGCGGGCGTACGCGGTCGCCGCGCCCACGATCGCGTCGGCCACGACGGCGTTCTGGTGCTCCGACCCGGCGAGGTACGGCGGCACGAAGCCGGTCACGACGGACCGGTAGAAGACGTCCGTCGTGAGGTTCACGGTGGGGCGCTCGGTCTCGACCGCGAGGAGGGCCGCCACGGTGGTCTTCCCGGCGCCCGGCGGCCCGGTGAGGATGGTGATCACCAGCGGACACTAGCGGGTGCCGCGGCCAGGGCCGCACCAATTCCCCTGTGCGCCGGCGGGCAGGGTGCTCAGGCGTTGGCGAGCTCGCGGGCCCGCAGCAGGACGGCGTCCAGCATGGCCGGCGTGAGACGGCCGGTGAAGGTGTTCTGCTGCGAGACGTGGAAGCAGCCCAGCACGGTGAGCGCGGGCGCGCCAGCGCCGACGTCGTCGGGCCCGCCGGCCCGCGCGAGGGTCACCTCGGCGCCGTGTGCGAACGTCGGCCGCGGCCGGGGCACCGCCCAGCCCTGCTCGGCGAGGGTCGTGAGCAACGCCTGCCAGCCGATCGCACCGAGGGCCACCGCGACACGTACGCCGGAGCCCACCAGCTCGAGCTCGCGCGCCAGGTACGGGGCGCACCGGCGCCGCTCCTCGGGGGTGGGCTTGTTCGCCGGGGGCGCGCACCGTACCGGTGCGGTCACGCGGATGTCGTGCAGCGCGAGCCCGTCGTCGGCCGAGACCGACGTGGGCTGGTTCGCGAAGCCGGTGCGGTGCATGGCGGCGAAGAGGAAGTCGCCGCTGCGGTCGCCCGTGAACATGCGGCCCGTGCGGTTGGCCCCGTGCGCGGCCGGTGCCAGTCCCACCACGACGACCCGGGCGCCGGGCTCCCCGAAGCCGGGCACAGGCCGCCCCCAGTACCGCTCGTCGCGGAACGCGGCGCGGCGCTCGCGGGCGACCTCCTCGCGCCAGGCGACCAGGCGGGGGCACGCGCGGCACTCGACCAGGTGCGCGTCGAGCGCCGTCATGGTCCCGGCGGCGCGGGCGGCGGCGGGGTAGTCGGGGGAGTCCGGCCCGGGGCGCTCGGGGAGTCGGGGGTCCGGAGGGGGGACGGCGGGCACGGGTCCATGGTGGCGCGTCCAGGCCTGTGGCGTCTCCTGGGCGCACCAGTGACGCGCGACGGCCCGCCCCGGGTTCCGGGACGGGCCGTCGCGTCGGGAGGAGTCAGACCGCCGGGTGGAGCCGGCCCCGGGCCGGGGCAGCGGCGGCGGCGGGGGCCGCCACGGTGGCGACGGCGGGCTCGGCGGCGAGCCGGCGCAGCGACCAGCCCATGAGGCCGAAGAGCAGGCCGAGCCCCATGACCAGGGCGCTCACGCCGTACGCGACGACGGAGGTGAAGAGCGAGGCCCGCAGGAACGAGGCGTTCATCGCGGTGGCGCGCAGCGGGTCGTCCTGCTCGAGCTGGGCGTAGGTCTGGCCGCCCGTGGCCTCGAGGGCGTGCTTGTCGATGACCTGGGCCTGCGCGTACGCGGTGAGCGGGCCGTCGACCGTCGAGCCGCCGAGGAACGCGGCGTCCTCGGAGACGGTGATGTCCTGGGCGGCGAGCTGGCTGCTGACGGTGGTCCAGGTGGCGGCGCCGGCACCGATCATCAGGATGCCGGCGATCAGGGCGACGAGGCCGACGATGCGAACCGGTCGCTGGGTGGTGCGGGTGGTGGTCATGGTCCCCTCCGGGTCCGGGTCGCGTGGTGTGCGGCCGGGTCTGGTGGCTCCGGGTCTCGGCGCCGTCTCTATGGTAAGACCACACTAATCATCCGCGCCACGGCGCGGCTTGTGAACTGCTTCACAAGCCATCGAGGGGTCGTTCCCCGTCGGGTGGGCGGGGCGCGCTCGCGCCGGCACGCCGGTCGTGATGGTCTGGGAGACGGTCGGGCCGATGCGAGGCCGGCCGTCAGCGAGCGGAGGGAGCATCATGAGCCAGGGCTCGGGCCCCGGGGGCCTGTTCGACAAGGCGAAGGACAAGCTCAAGGACCTCGCGACCGACGAGAACCTTGACAAGGCCGCGGAGCAGATCAAGAAGGTGACCCCGGACAAGGTGGACGGCTACGTCGACAAGGCGGCCGAGGAGGCCAGGAAGCGCAACGACGACGGTCCCGCCGGCCGGCCGGAGGGCAGGCCGGGCGTCTGAGCGGGTCGCCCGCGACGGCCCGTCGGCGCGCGGCGCCGTCCCGGCCCACGCGGATGAGTACGATCGTGGGGCGTCACCGGTGGTGGCGCCCCACGACCGTGCCCGGCGCCTTCCGCGCCGGACGGTCCCGACCGACCGCTGCCGTGCACGACGCAGCGCTCACGACCCGCAAGGAGCAGCACGTGTCCGACGTCGCCTCGCCGATGCCACCGAACCCCGACCACGACCAGGTGACGGTGCAGACGCCGACGACGGGCACCGAGCTGTTCGCCGACCGTCGCGACGTCGTCGTGATGCGCGTGGACGGCGAGCTGCTCGACCTGTCGCGCGAGCTGGCGGCGGGCACCGTCGTCGAGCCGGTCACGATCGGTTCGCCCGACGGCCTCGCCGTGCTGCGCCACAGCGCCGCGCACGTGCTGGCCCAGGCCGTGCAGCAGGTCAACCCCAAGGCGAAGCTCGGTATCGGGCCGCCCGTCACCGACGGGTTCTACTACGACTTCGACGTCGAGACCCCCTTCACGCCGGAGGACCTCAAGGCCCTCGACAAGGCGATGGCACGCATCATCCGGGAGGGGCAGACCTTCCGCCGGCGCGTCGTCACGGAGGACGAGGCCCGCGCGGAGCTCGCCGACGAGCCGTACAAGCTGGAGCTCATCGGCCTCAAGGGCGGGTCGTCCGACGAGGACGGCTCGTCCGTCGAGGTCGGCGGCGGGGAGCTGACGATCTACGACAACGTCCGTGGCGCCGGGCGCGAGAGCGAGGCCGTGGTCTGGAAGGACCTGTGCCGCGGCCCGCACCTGCCCTCGACGAAGCTCATCGGCAACGGCGTGCAGCTCATGCGCAACGCCGCCGCCTACTGGCGCGGCAGCGAGAAGAACCCGATGCTGCAGCGGGTGTACGGCACGGCCTGGCCCAGCAAGGACGAGCTCAAGGCATACCTCGAGCGGCTCGCCGAGGCCGAGCGCCGCGACCACCGCAGGCTCGGCGCGGAGCTGGACCTGTTCTCCTTCCACGACGAGGTCGGCTCCGGCCTGCCGCTGTTCCACCCCAAGGGCGGCGTCATCAAGCGGGAGATGGAGGACTACGTCCGTCGCCGCCACATCGAGGAGGGCTTCGAGTACGTCGGCACCCCGCACGTCACCAAGGACGGGCTGTTCCACACGTCGGGCCACCTGCCGTACTACGCCGACACGATGTTCCCCGAGATGGACCTCGAGGGATCGAAGTACCGGCTCAAGGCCATGAACTGCCCGATGCACAACCTGATCTTCTCCTCGCGGGGCCGGTCGTACCGTGAGCTGCCGCTGCGGCTGTTCGAGTTCGGCACCGTGTACCGGTACGAGAAGTCGGGCGTCGTGCAGGGGCTCACGCGCGTGCGCGGCCTCACCCAGGACGACTCGCACTCCTACGTCACCCCGGAGCAGGCGCCCGGCGAGGTCAAGCACCTGCTGAACTTCATGATGAGCGTGCTGACGGACTTCGGGCTCACGGACTTCTACCTCGAGCTGTCCACCCGCGACGACTCCAAGCCGGACAAGTTCGTCGGCTCGGACGAGGACTGGGCGTCGGCGACGAAGGTGCTCGAGGAGGTGGGTCGCGAGACCGGCCTGGAGCTGGTGCCCGACCCGGGCGGTGCCGCGTTCTACGGCCCCAAGATCTCGGTGCAGACCAAGGACGCGATCGGCCGCACCTGGCAGATGGGCACCGTGCAGTACGACTTCAACCAGCCGGCGCGGTTCGGCCTGGAGTACACCGCGCCGGACGGCACCAAGCAGCAGCCGGTGATGATCCACTCCGCGAAGTTCGGCTCGATCGAGCGGTTCATGGGCGTGCTCATCGAGCACTACGCGGGCGCCTTCCCGGCCTGGCTCGCGCCCGTCCAGGTGCTCGCCGTGCCGGTCGCCGAGGCGTTCGACGACTACCTGAAGGACGTCGTCGCACAGCTCAAGGCCCGCGGCATCCGGGCGCAGGTCGACCTCTCGGACGACCGGTTCGGCAAGAAGATCCGCAACGCGTCCAAGGAGAAGGTGCCGTTCGTCCTCATCGCGGGCGGCGAGGACGTCGAGGCGGGGGCGGTGTCGTTCCGGTTCCGGGACGGGACGCAGGAGAACGGCGTGCCCGTGGCCGACGCGATCGAGCGCATCGTCGCGGCGGTGCGCGACCGCGCCCAGGTCTGAGCGGCGCATGTCGGACGAGGATGCGACGACGGTTCCGGCGGGCGACTTCGGTCCGCCCGAGGACGGGCTGCAACGACTGTGGACGCCGCACCGGATGGTCTACATCGGCGGGCAGGACAAGCCGGCGGACGGGACGGTCGGGCAGTGCCCGTTCTGCCGCATCCCGGCGGGCGACGACGAGCAGGGGCTCGTCGTCGCCCGCGGGGCGGAGTGCTACGCCCTGCTCAACCTGTACCCGTACAACTCCGGGCACCTCATGGTGCTGCCGTACCGGCACGTGTCGGACTATGTCGACCTGACGGACTCCGAGACGGCCGAGCTCGCGGCCATGACGCAGACCGCCGTGCGCACCCTGGGTGCGGTCTACTCCCCGGCGGGCTACAACATCGGCATGAACCAGGGCGAGGTGGCCGGCGCCGGCATCGCCGCGCACCTGCACCAGCACGTCGTGCCGCGGTGGCTCGGGGACGCGAACTTCCTGCCCGTCGCCGGCCAGACCAAGGCCCTGCCCGAGCTGCTGGCGGACACCCGCGCTCGGCTCGCCGCGGCGTGGCCGTCGGGCGCCGGGTCCACGTCCGAGGGGGGTCGCTGATGCTCGGCGGGCTCCGTGCGTCGATGCAGCGACTGTTCACCCCGCTGGCGCGCGTGCTCCTGGGCTGGGGCGTGTCGCCGGACGCAGTGACGATCGCCGGGACCGTGGTGGTGTCCGCCCTGGCGCTCACGCTGCTGCCCACCGGTCACGTGCTGCTCGGCGGGCTCCTCATCGGCCTGTTCGTCCTCACCGACTCGCTCGACGGCGTCATGGCGCGCCTGTCGGGGCGTTCGGGGCCCTGGGGGGCGTTCCTCGACTCGACGCTCGACCGGGTGTCGGACGGCGCGGTGTTCGCGGGCATCACCCTGTGGTTCGTGCTGCACCCCGACCTCCCGTACGCCACGTGGGGCGTGGCGGCGTCGCTGGCCTGCCTCGTGCTCGGCTCGGTCGTCCCCTACGCGCGGGCGCGGGCGGAGAGCGTGGGCGCCACCGCGGCGGTCGGGATCGCCGAGCGCAGCGACCGGCTGCTGGTCGCCCTCCTGGCGGTGGTGCTCACCCAGGTCGGGGTGCCGGTCGTCGTCGCCGAGGTCATGCTCACGCTGCTCGCTGTCGCGAGCCTCGTCACGGTGGTGCAGCGGGTCGCGACCGTACGCCGTCAGCTGTCGCGCACCGCGCACACCGAAGCCACCCCCGACCCGGAGGCCTGATGCGGTTCGACGTCGCCCGGCTGTACACGTTCGCGTGGCGCCACGCGCCCAAGGTTCCCGAGCCGGTGCTCCGCGCGGCGTTCACCGTCGTCGCGGACCTCACCTGGCTGCGGCGCACGGAGGGCGTGCGCCGGCTGGAGGCGAACTACGCCCGCGTGCGTCCCGACCTCGACGCCCCCGAGCTGCGCCGCCTCGCCCGCGAGGGCATGCGCTCGTACATGCGGTACTTCCGCGAGGCCTTCACCCTGCAGGGCGCGACGCCGGAGCAGATCACCGCGCGGGTGCGCGTCGACGGCTACGAGAACGTGGCGGGCCCGGTCGCGGACGGGCAAGGGGTCTCGCTCGCGCTCGCGCACCTGGGCAACTGGGACCTCGCCGGGGCGTACGCGACCCCGCACATCGCGCCGGTGCTCACGGTCGCGGAGCGGCTCAAGCCCGAGGAGCTGTTCGTCGAGTTCGTCGAGTTCCGCCGCTCGATCGGCATCGAGGTGCTGCCGCTGGGCGATTCCGACGTCTTCCGCAACCTCGTGCGCGGCGCGACGGGCGGCAACCGTCTCGTGCCGCTGCTCGCCGACCGCGACCTGACGTCGTCCGGCGTGGAGGTCGACCTGTGCGGCCACCGGGCGCGCGTGGCCGCCGGCCCCGCGGCGCTGGCGGTCGCGGCCAAGGTGCCGCTGGTGCCCGTCGGGATCACGTACGAGCGGCTCACGGGGGAGCGCCGCCGCGCCGCGGGCACGGCCTGGGGCATCGTCATCCGGTTCTACCCGGCGGTCCCGGTGCCCGACGACTCGGGCCTGCGCCGCCAGGAGCGCGTGGTGCGCATGACGCAGGGCTGGGTGGACGCCGTCGCGCGCACGCTGCAGGAGTCCACGCAGGACTGGCACATGCTGCAGCGCGTGTTCGTCGACGACCTCGACGCCGAGCGGTACGCGCGCACCCGGGCGGAGGCGGGCGAGGCATGAGCGCCGCCCCCGTCCCCACGGCCGACGCCGCGCCGACCCGCCTCCTGCGCGTCGGCATCGTGTGCCCGTACTCCTTCGACGCCCCGGGCGGGGTGCAGTTCCACATCCGCGACCTCGCGCAGGCGCTGCAGCGCGCCGGGCACGAGGTGTCCGTCCTGGCACCGGCCGACGAGGAGACCCCGGTCCCGGAGGTCGTCACCGCAGCCGGCCGGGCGATCCCCGTCCGCTACAACGGCTCGGTCGCGCGGCTGACCTTCGGCCCCCGCACGGCCAATCGCGTGCGCCGGTGGCTCGAGGCGGGGGAGTTCGACGTCCTGCACCTGCACGAGCCGATGGTGCCGAGCCTGTCCATGCTCGCGCTGTGGCTGGCCGAGGGGCCGGTCGTGGCGACGTTCCACACCTCGCAGGAGCGCTCGCGGGCGCTGCAGGTCGCCTACCCCCTGCTGCGCCAGTCGCTGGAGAAGATCGCGGCGCGCATCGCCGTGTCGGAGGACGCGCGCCGCACCCTGATCGACCACATGGGAGGCGACGCCGTCGTCATCCCGAACGGGGTGTACGTCGACACGTTCGCCGACGCCGGGCCGGACCCGGCGTGGCAGGGCACGCCCGTGGCCCCCACGATCGCGTTCCTCGGGCGGCTCGACGAGCCGCGCAAGGGCCTGGAGGTGCTCGCCGCCGCCGCCCCGCGGGTCCTGGAGCGCTTCCCCGGCGCGCGGTTCCTCGTGGCGGGCCGGGGCGACGACGGCCGGGACGCGGCGCTCGAGGCGCTCGGCCCGCACGCCCGGTCGTTCGAGTTCCTCGGCGGCGTGAGCGACGAGGAGAAGGCGTCGCTGCTCGCCTCGGCCGACCTCTACATCGCCCCGCAGACAGGCGGCGAGAGCTTCGGCATCGTGCTGGTCGAGGCGATGAGCGCGGGCACCGCGGTCGTCGCCTCCGACCTCGGCGCGTTCCGCCGGGTGCTCGACGACGGCGCCGCGGGCCGACTGTTCCGTACGGGCGAGCCCGAGGACCTGGCGGTCGCGATCCTCGCCGCCCTGGACGACCCGGACGGCACGGCGGCGCGCCGCGCCAAGGCCACCGCCTTCGTGCGCCGGTTCGACTGGTCGGCCGTCACGGCGCAGGTGCTCGCCGTCTACGAGATGGCGCTCGCGGCCGGGGAGGCGCTGGGTACCCCGGTGACGCCCTCCAGGGTCGAGTCCGCCGTCGGATGGCTGCGCACCCGGCGGGCCGCGGGAGGTGAGGCATGACCTGGTCGGAGCTGGCCCTCCTCGTGGTCGTGGTCGCCGCGGTGGTGGTGTGGCTCGCCTGGATCTCGGCGTCGCGCCTCGACCGGCTGCACCGCAAGGTCGTCGCGTCGCGCATCGCGCTCCAGGCGCAGCTCGCCCGCCGCGCGGGCGCGGCCATCGACCTGGCGTCCTCGGGACTGCTCGACCCCGCCGGCGCCGTGCTCGTCGCCGACGCGGCGTTCGCGGTCGTGGAGGACGTCGTCCCGCCCGCCCCGCCCGGGCGCGAGCTGGCGCTCGACGGCCTCGGCGTGGGCCGGGAGCGCGCCGAGAGCGAGCTGTCCTCCACGCTGCGGTCGGCGCTCGGCGACGACGAGTTCCTGCGGGACCTGCGCGCCGAGCCGCCCGGCGACGAGCTGGTCGGGCAGCTCGCGGCGGCCTGGTACCGCGCACAGCTCGCCCGGCGGTTCCACAACGAGGCGGTGGCCCAGGCCCGCCGGGCCCGGCGCACCTGGTACGTGCGGCTGCTGCGCCTGAGCGGGCACGCGGCGCTGCCGCACACCGTCGAGCTCGACGACCAGATGCCGGAGGGGCTCACGGAAGGCTGAGCGTCGAACGTAGGATGGGACCAGCGTGACAGCGGTCACGCCTTCCCTTTTTCGACACGAGCGAGGCGTGAGTTGAGCGAGACCACCGGCAACGGCCAGATCCCCGCGGGCGAGGTCGGCACGGCCCGCGTCAAGCGCGGCATGGCCGAGATGCTCAAGGGCGGCGTCATCATGGACGTTGTCACTCCCGACCAGGCGAAGGTCGCCGAGGACGCCGGCGCGGTCGCCGTCATGGCCCTCGAGCGGGTGCCGGCCGACATCCGCGCGCAGGGCGGCGTGGCCCGCATGAGCGACCCGGACATGATCGACGGCATCATCGACGCCGTCTCGATCCCCGTGATGGCGAAGGCCCGCATCGGGCACTTCGTCGAGGCCCAGGTGCTGCAGTCCCTGGGCGTCGACTACGTGGACGAGTCGGAGGTGCTCACCCCGGCCGACTACGCGAACCACATCGACAAGTGGCAGTTCACCGTGCCCTTCGTGTGCGGCGCGACGAACCTCGGAGAGGCCCTGCGCCGCATCACCGAGGGCGCGGCGATGATCCGCTCCAAGGGCGAGGCGGGCACGGGCGACGTCTCCAACGCGACCACGCACATGCGGCAGATCCGCGCCCAGATCCGCCGCCTGTCGTCGCTGCCGGAGGACGAGCTGTTCGTGGCCGCGAAGGAGCTCCAGGCTCCGTACGAGCTCGTGGCCGAGGTGGCGCGCGCCGGGAAGCTGCCGGTCGTGCTGTTCACGGCAGGCGGGATCGCGACGCCGGCCGACGCGGCGATGATGATGCAGCTCGGCGCCGAGGGCGTCTTCGTGGGGTCGGGGATCTTCAAGTCGGGCGACCCGGTCGCGCGTGCCAAGGCGATCGTCCAGGCCACCACGTTCCACGACGACCCCGACGTCCTGGCGAAGGTCTCCCGGGGCCTGGGTGAGGCGATGGTCGGCATCAACGTCGAGGAGGAGCCCGAGCCGGTCCGGCTGGCGCAGCGCGGCTGGTGACGGCCTGCTCCTGGACCTGATCGACGGCCCCGCGGACACGGCGTCCGCGGGGCCGTCGACCACTCTCACCGCGGGGTGACGTCGGTGCAGCGGACCACGGTGCCCGGCAGCCGTCCCGTGGTCAGGAACGTCACCGTCGCCTCGTCCACGCAGGTGGAGCCCTGGCCGTAGACGGAGTGGCCGCCGGCGTCCGCGCCGACGAAGGCCGCTCGCCGGCCGAGCACCCGGTGCAGCCCGAGGCCGTCCTCCCACGGCGTGGCGTTGTCCCTGCGGTTCTGCAGGATCAGCGTGTTGCGCGGTCCCGTGCCGGTCACGCGGACGGGCTCCTCGATCGGCTCAGGCCAGAACGCGCACGCCCAGATGTTGGCGGGCATCCCCGCGCTGAGGGGCCAGGCCGCGCGGTCCTCGGCGGTACGGCGGGCGTACTCGTCGACGTCGTCGGACCACCGCGCGTCGCCGCAGGTCAGTGCCAGGAACATGGTGGCCTGGTTGTCCGCGGGCACCCCGGGCGTCGGCGGCGGCGCGGCGAACACCTGCTGCAGCACCCGGCCGTCCGCCTCGCCGAGCGTGCCGTCGGCCAGCCCGGCGGCCGCCTTCCAGAACTGCGTCAGCGTCGGGAGGGACTCGTCGTGCAGCAGGAGGCTGTAGGTGACGGTGCGCAGTACCGAACCCGTCAGTGCCAGCGACGTGCCCGGGACGGTCGCGGGGGTGCGGTCGAGGCGGTCCGCGAGCGCGAGGTACGTCGTGGTCACCTCGTCGACGGTTCCACCCAGCCCCAGCGTGGCGTTCCGGGCTGCGGCGACCCGTGCCGCGTCGGGGAAGCGCTCGGCCATGGCCTTGCCCCAGTTGTCCTTCGCGGCGGCCCAGACCTTCGTGGGGTCGACGTTGCCCTCGAGGACCACCCGGTCGGCGCGTTCCGGGAACAACGACAGGTAGACGGCGCCGAGGTACGTCCCGTAGGACCGGCCCCAGTAGGAGATCTTCTCCTCACCGAGCGCAGCGCGGATGCGGTCCATGTCGCGGGCCGTGTTGGCCGTCGTGAAGTGGCGGAGCCTGTCGCCGGCGTTCGTCGCGCACCGTTCGGCGTCGGCGCGGGCGTGGTCGACGTTCGCACCGATCGAGCCGTCCGCAGCCGGGTACGGGAAGAGACCGGCGAGGGACGGGTCGTCCAGGCCGCAGCTCTGCGGGGTGCTGTGGCCGACCCCGCGCGGGTCGAAACCGATCAGGTCGTAGGCCGCGAGCACCGACCGCGGCAGGGTCGGCGCGACGTCCCCCGGGGTGTCCAGGCCCGGCAACGCGGGGCCGCCCGGGTTCAGCAGCAGGACGCCGCGGCGGTGCTGGGGCTTCGCTGCCGGCAGCCTCGAGACGGCCACCTCGATCGTCTCGCCGCCGGGGTTCTCGTGGTCGAGCGGGACCTTCAGCGTTCCGCAGGTGAGTCGGGGGTCACGACCGGCGCCCTCGGCCGGCGTCGGACACGTGCCCCACGTGATGTGCGTCGTGGGGGCCGTGGCGTCGGCGACCGGTGCTGCGCCCCCGCTCGTCGCCTCGACCTCCGGGGTGGCGCCGCAGGCCGCCACCGCGGCGACGGTGAGCGCCACGGCGATCGCCGCCCTGGGGAACCCTCGCGGGATCCCGGTTCCTGCTGACCGTCGCATCGTCCTCAAGATTCCTCCAGCTCTCTGCGGCCGCGACGCCCTGGCGCCGCTGTCAGAGAAGCTATGGGAGGCCTCGGCGCGGCGAATCCCCGTGGTGTGGGCAGTCTCGGTAGTCCTCACGGGGGATGGCGGCGCGCGGTCGCTCCCTTCCTGGCGGAGCGGGAGAAAAAGTCATACCGTTCCTCCGTGCTGCCTGAACCGTCGGTGCCGGGCGCAGATCTGCCGGTCCGTGCGGTGCTGCCCGCGACGGTCGACGCGGTGCGGGAGCGCGGTACCGCGGTGCTGGTCGCGCCGCCCGGCTCGGGGAAGACGTCGCTGCTGCCGCTCGCGCTGGCCGACGCGCTCGGGGGCACGATCATCGTCGCCGAGCCGCGCAGGATGGCGACCCGCGCGGCCGCGACCCGGCTGGCGGCGCTCGTCGGCGAACCGCTCGGGCGGCGGATCGGCTACGCGATGCGCGGTGAGCGCAGCGGCGGCACGGGGCTGCGCGTCGAGGTGGTGACGACGGGGCTCCTGGTGCGGCGGCTGCAGCAGGACCCGGAGCTGCGGGGCGTCTCGGCGGTCGTGATCGACGAGTGCCACGAGCGGCACCTCGACGCGGACCTGCTGCTCGCGCTCTGCGTCGACATCCGGGCGAATCTTCGGGACGACCTGGCGGTCGTCGCGACCTCGGCCACGCCGGACACCGTCAGGCTGAGCCGCGTGCTGGGGGCGGACGAACCCGCGCCCGTGATCACGGCGACTGCCGCGCTGTTCGACGTCGCGACCGAGTGGCTCCCACCACCGCTGCCCACGCCCCTGCTTCCCGGTGGGCGGGTCGACCCGCGCCTGCTGGACCACGTCGCGGCCGTCGTCCGGCGTGCGACGGCCGAGAACGACGGCGACGTCCTCGTGTTCGTCCCGGGGGAGGCCGAGATCGGCGGCGTGACCCGACGGTTGGCCGGGCAGAACGTCCTGCCGTTGTTCGGCCGCCAGTCGAGGGCGGAACAGGAGCGCGCGCTGGCGCCGGCCGCGACCCGCCGGATCGTGGTCACCACGTCGGTCGCGGAGAGCTCGCTGACGGTGCCGGGGGTCACGGTCGTGGTCGACTCGGGACTTGCCCGCGAGCCGCGCACCGACCAGGCCCGCGGCCTCGGGGCACTGGTCACCTGCCGGGTGTCGAGATCGTCGGCCGACCAGCGCGCCGGCCGCGCCGGGCGGGAGGCGCCGGGCCGGGTCTACCGGTGCTGGTCGGCCACCGACCACGCCCGTCTCGACGATCATCCGGCGCCGGAGATCGCGATCGCCGACCTGGCGGCCTTCGCCCTCGACCTCGCGGCGTGGGGTGCGCCTGCCGGTGCCGGCCTGGCGCTGCTCGATGCGCCGCCGGCGCCCGCGATGGCCGCGGCCACCGAGCTGCTGCGCCGCATCGACGCGGTGGACGACGACGGCCGCATCACCGAGCGGGGCCGCCGGATGAGGTCGATCGGGGCGCACCCTCGCCTCGCGCGTGCGTTGCTCGACGGGGCCCCGCGGGTCGGTGCCGACCGGGCCCGCGAGGTCGTCGCGATGCTCTCGGACGACTCCGGCCGCTCCTTCGGCGACGACCTCCCGGCGCGCTGGCGCGCCCTGCGTCGGGGCGAGGACCGCTCGGCCACGGCCCGCTGGCGAGAGGAGACGAAGCGCCTCGGCCGAGGCACGGCGACGGGCGGGCCGTCGGGCGGACCCGATGTCCGGGGGACGCGCGGGGTCCCGGACGACCTCGCGGCGGGGATCGTGGTGGGGCTCGCGTACCCGGACCGGGTCGCGCGGGTCCGGGGGAGCGGCTCGGCGACCTACCAGATGTCCGGTGGGACGGGTGCGGCGCTGGATCCGCAGTCGCCGTTGCGGACCACGACCTGGCTGGCCGTCGCGACGGCCGACCGGGCACCCGGTCGCGCGGACGCCACGATCCGCGCCGCGGCGCCGATCGACGAGCAGACCGCGCGAGACGTCGCGGGCGACCTCGTCTCGACCACCGACCAGATCCGCTGGGACGACGGCCGGGTCGTGACGCGGCGCGTCGAGAGACTCGGCGCGATCGTCCTCGGCGACGTCCCGCTGGCCGACCCCGACCCGCTGCTCGTCCAGGCAGCGGTCCGTGACGGGATACGGCGCAGCGGACTGTCCGTGCTGCGCTGGTCCGAGGGGGCGCTCGCCCTGCGGGAGCGGCTCGCGTTCTGCCACGCCCACCTCGGCGCCCCCTGGCCCGCGGTCGACGACGGCGCGCTGCTGGCCGACCTCGAGGAGTGGCTGGGCGCCGAGCTCGCCTCGGTGCGCAGCTCGCGCGACCTTGCTCGCATCGACGTGGCCTCGGCGCTCCGGCGGCTCCTGCCGTGGCCCGCAGCGGCCCGGTTCGGCGAGCTCGCGCCGGAACGTCTCCGGGTCCCGTCGGGCTCCGAGGTCCGACTCGCGTACGACGGCGTCGAGCCGCCCGTCCTCGCGGTGAAGCTGCAGGAGGTGTTCGGCTGGACCGCCGCTCCGGCCGTCGCGGACGGTCGTGTCCCGGTCGTGCTCCACCTGTTGTCGCCCGCGCGGCGTCCGGTCGCGATCACGAGCGACCTCGCCTCGTTCTGGAAGCGGGGCTATCCCCGGGTCCGAGCCGACCTGCGGGCTCGCTACCCCCGCCATCCCTGGCCGGAGGATCCGCTCACCGCCGTCCCGACCGGACGCCTACGGCCTCGCGGGTGAGCCGAGGGTGGCTTCCGCACCCTGGCAGCCCGTCCTGACCGACCGCCGCCTCCCGACGACGAGCGCGGACTCCGGTCCTCGACCGGCGGCGTCGGGAGGTGGCAGACCGTGACTAGCATGTGCGGCATGGATGCCCGCCCTCTGCTGCTCGCCGTCCAGGTTCGAGACCGGTCGGCGGCGCACCACGACGTCGGCGTCGAGGAGCGGCCCGCGCAGGTCCGGCCGGCGAGGGGCGCCTGGTGACCTCGGCATCCCTGGGCCCCGACTGGGTGCGCGGGCCCGACGGGCTGCGGCACCGCCGAGCCGCCCGGGTCATCGTGCTGGACGGCGAGGACCGGGTGCTGCTGGTGCGCGGCCACGACGCCGACGAGCCCGACCGGTCCTGGTGGTTCACCGTCGGCGGCGGCATCGACGCGGGGGAGAGCGAGGTCGACGCCGCGCTGCGCGAGCTGCGGGAGGAAGCCGGGCTGGAGCTCACGTCGAGCGACCTCGTGGGCCCGGTGCTGACCCGGGACGCGTACTTCCACTTCTTCGCCGAGACCTGCCGCCAGCAGGAGGTCTTCTTCCTCGCGCGCGTGGACGACGGGCACGAGCCGACGGACGACGGGTGGACCGCCGAGGAGCGCGGCGTCCTGGACGAGATGCGGTGGCTGACCACCGCCGAGCTGCGGGCCGAGACCCGCGAGGTGTTCCCGACCGTCCTGCCCGACGTCGTCGACGCCCTCGCCCGCGGGTGGGACGGCACCGTGCGGCACCTCGGCACCCAGTTCGACGACGAGCCGTCCGACCCCGAGGAGCTCGGGCGGTGACCGCGTCGGCGGGTGTCGACGGCCGCCCCGTCGTCGGGGTGCTCGCCCTCCAGGGCGACGTGCGCGAGCACGCCGCCGCGCTCGAGCAGGCCGGGGCGCGCGCCGTCGGCGTGCGCCGTGTGTCGGAGCTCGAGGCCGTCGAGGGTCTCGTCCTGCCGGGCGGGGAGTCGACCACGATCGACAAGCTGCTGCGCCTGTTCGAGCTGGCCGAGCCGCTGCGCCGCCTCATCGGGCAGGGGCTGCCCGTGTTCGGGTCGTGCGCGGGCATGATCCTGCTCGCCGACCGCATCGAGGGCGGCACGGCCGACCAGCGCACGCTGGGCGGCATGGACGTCGTCGTGCGTCGTAACGCGTTCGGCCGCCAGGTCGACTCGTTCGAGGCGGACCTGCAGGTCGGAGGCATCTCCGACCTCCCGGGGGGTCGCCCGGTGCGCACCGCGTTCATCCGCGCCCCGTGGGTCGAGCACGCCGGCCCGGACGTCGAGGTGCTGGCGCGCATCCCGGACCGCTGGGCGGACGGCTCCGCCGTCGGGCCCGCCGCCGGTAAGATCGTCGCAGCACGTCACGGACGGCTGCTCGCCACCGCGTTCCACCCGGAGATCACGGGGGACGCGCGTGTGCACGGGTTGTTCGTCCGGCTCGTCCAAGCATCGCGAAGGAGTTAGGGAGCGCATGTCAGGTCACTCCAAGTGGGCCACGACCAAGCACAAGAAGGCGGCCATCGACGCCAAGCGTGGCAAGCTCTTCGCGAAGCTGATCAAGAACATCGAGGTCGCCGCGCGCACGGGCGGCGGTGACCCGGCGGGCAACCCCACGCTGTTCGACGCGATCCAGAAGGCCAAGAAGTCGTCGGTCCCGAACGACAACATCGACCGCGCGGTCAAGCGCGGCTCCGGCGAGGGCGCCGACGCCGTCGACTACCAGACGATCATGTACGAGGGCTACGGGCCGAACGGCATCGCCGTCCTCGTCGAGTGCCTCACGGACAACAAGAACCGCGCCGCCTCCGAGGTGCGCCTCGCGTTCTCACGCAACGGCGGCAACCTGGCCGACCCGGGCTCGGTGTCCTACCTCTTCTCCCGCAAGGGCCTCGTCGTCGTGCCCAAGGCCGACGGCGTCACCGAGGACGACGTCATGCTCGCCGCCCTGGACGCCGGCGCGGAGGAGGTCAGCGACGAGGGCGAGGTCATCGAGGTCCTCTCGGAGGCCACCGACCTCGTCGCCGTGCGCACCGCCGTCCAGGACGCGGGCATCGAGTACGACTCCGCCGACTCCATCTGGCACCCGTCGATGCAGGTCGAGGTCGACGTCGAGGGCGCCCGCAAGATCATGCGCCTCATCGACGCGCTCGAGGACAGCGACGACGTGCAGAACGTCTACGCGAACTTCGACGCCTCCGACGACGTCATGGCGGCCCTCGACGAGGAGTGACCTCGCCCGATCCCGGACCACCCCGGCGAACCTCGAACGACCTCGGCCGTTCCGGTGAGAGGGTGACGACGTGCGTGTACTGGGGGTGGACCCGGGGCTGACCCGGTGCGGTGTCGGTGTCGTCGACTCGTTGCCGGGGCGGCGGGCGCGGCTCGTCGACGTCGGCGTGGTGGGCAGCGACCCGGCCACGAGCATCGACCTCCGGCTGCTGCACGTCGCGGCCGGTCTCGACGAGTGGCTGGACCGGCACGTGCCCGACGTCGTGGCGGTCGAGCGGGTGTTCGCCCAGCACAACCTCGGCACCGTCATGGGCACCGCCCAGGTCGCCGGGCTGGCGATGGTGGCGGCCGCGCGCCGCGGCATCCCCGTGGCGATGCACACGCCGAGCGAGGTCAAGGCGGCGGTGACCGGTTCGGGCCGGGCGGGCAAGGAGCAGGTGCAGCGCATGGTCGCGCGCATCCTCGGGCTCGACGACCTGCCCCGCCCCGCCGACGCCGCTGACGCCCTGGCCCTCGCGGTGACGCACCTGTGGCGTCCCGCGGGCGCGCTGCAGGGAGGCGAGCGGAACGAGCTCACGCCGGCGCAGCGCGCGTGGGCGGCGGCCGAGCAGGACGCCCGCAAGGGCAAGCACCGGGGGGCGCCGTCCCGGTCGTCGCGCTGACCCGCGGGACGGCGCAGGGGCGGCCCCGCTCGTGTCGTGGCCGACGGCGTCGGCGCCGGTTGTTACAGTGACGCCTCGTACGGGTGTTCGACGGAAGGCCCGCCCGACGAAAGGACCCTGGTGATCGCCTCCCTGACCGGCACGGTCACGCACGTCACGCTGGAACGGGCCGTGCTCGACGTCGGCGGTGTGGGCTACCTCGTGCACGCCACTCCCGGGACGCTCGCGGGCCTGCGGGTAGGGGAGCGGGCGCAGCTGCACACCACGCTCGTGGTGCGCGAGGACTCGATGACGGTGTTCGGGTTCGCCGACGCCGACGAGCGCGAGGTCTTCGAGACCGCCCAGTCGGTGTCGGGGGTCGGACCGCGGATCGCGCTGGCGATGCTCGCCGTGCTCACGCCCGACGCGCTGCGGCGCGCCGTCGCGTCCGAGGACCTCGCGGCGCTGCGCCGCGTGCCCGGCGTGGGCCCCAAGAGCGCGCAGCGCCTGGTGCTGGAGCTGAGCGGGAAGCTGGGCGCCCCGACGTCCGCGGACGCCGGCGCGCCGACGCCCGCCGTCGCCCCGGCCGGCGGGGCGGACCCCGCGCGCGACCAGGTCGTCGAGGCGCTGGTCGGCCTGGGCTGGGCCGCCAAGGTGGCCCAGGACACGGTCGAGCGGGTGCTCGCGGACCGGGCCGACGACGAGGGCCCGATCGACGTGGCCGCCACCCTGCGCGCGGCGCTGCGGTCGCTCGGCGGCCGCCGTGGCTGAGCCGCTGGAGCCGGAGTACGGCGGGGAGCGGCTCGTGACCTCCTCCGCGGACGACGTCGAGCGCGCGGCCGAGGCGGCGCTGCGGCCCAAGAAGCTCGACGAGTTCGTGGGGCAGCGCGTGGTGCGCGACCAGCTCTCCCTCGTGCTGCAGGCCGCGCTCGCGCGCGAGGCGTCTCCCGACCACGTGCTCCTGTCCGGCCCGCCGGGGCTCGGCAAGACGACGCTCGCCATGATCATCGCGGCGGAGCTCGGCACCTCGCTGCGGGTCACCAGCGGCCCGGCGATCCAGCACGCGGGCGACCTGGCGGCCGTGCTCTCCTCGCTCGAGGAGAGCGAGGTGCTGTTCATCGACGAGATCCACCGCCTCGCGCGTCCGGCGGAGGAGCTGCTCTACGTGGCGATGGAGGACTTCCGCGTCGACGTCGTCGTCGGCAAGGGGGCCGGGGCCAGCGCGATCCCGCTCGCGCTGCCGCCGTTCACCGTGGTCGGTGCCACGACGCGCTCCGGCCTGCTGCCCGCCCCGTTGCGCGACCGCTTCGGCTTCACCGGCCACCTCGACTTCTACGAGGCCGCGGAGCTGGAGCGGGTGATCCTCCGCTCGGCGGGCCTCCTGGGCGTGGACATCGCGCACGCCGCGGCGCACGAGATCGCCGGCCGGTCCCGCGGCACCCCCCGCATCGCGAACCGGCTGCTGCGCCGCGTGCGCGACTGGGCGCAGGTGCGCGGCGACGGCCGGCTGGACCTGCGCGCGGCACGTGCCGCGCTGGAGGTCTACGAGGTCGACCCGATCGGCTTGGACCGCCTCGACCGGGCGGTGCTCGACGCGGTGTGCCGGCGGTTCGGCGGCGGCCCCGTGGGGCTGGGCACCCTCGCGATGACCGTGGGGGAGGAGCCGGACACGGTCGAGACCGTGGCCGAGCCCTACCTGGTGCGCGAGGGTCTGCTGGGGCGCACGCCCCGCGGCCGGGTCGCCACGGCGGCGGCCTGGGAGCACCTGGGCCTCGAGGCGCCTGCCGGGGCGTGGGGCGCGCCGCTCGGCGGCACCCTGTTCGACGACGCCGGGGGCGAGCCCGAGCGGGCCGGCTGACGGCCTAGACTGAAGTCGGCCCGGCCATCGACGGCGGGCCGGAACTCGACGGGTGCCGTGCTCGTTGGGGCCCGTACGCGCAGGGTCACGGACAGGCCGATCCCTGTGCTCGGCGTGCCGACCGGCGCGCCCACCGACGCCCGGCTGTCGGACAGCGACCGCCGGGCAGCGACAGACAAGGACGCTCCGTGGACTTCTCCATCATCATTCTGTTCGTGGTCCTCGCGGGCCTCATGTTCTTCATGAGCTCGCGGTCGCGCAAGCAGCAGCGTGCGCAGCAGGAGTTCCGGTCGCAGCTCGCGCCGGGCCAGGAGGTCATGACCGGCTCGGGGCTGTTCGGCACCGTCGTGGAGATCGACGAGGCGAGCGACACCGTCACCATCGAGTCCACGCCCGGCAGCCAGACCCGCTGGCTCCGCGCCGCGATCGCCAAGCGTGTCGACACGCCGGTCGAGGACGCCACCGAAGCGGCCGACGAGACCGACGTCACAACCGACTCCACCGGGACCGGTACGATCACCTCCGGCGACGACCACGTCGACGTCCCCGACGACCTGTCGAGCCTGGACACCGCGCAGCGGGAGTACCGGGAGCAGCAGCGTCGTGACGAGGGCGAGGCCGGCGGCGCCACGAAGTGACAGCAGCGACATGGGAGGGCGGGCGCTCGCGCCCGCTCGCCTGACACCGCGCCGGTCGGGACCATCCCGGCCGGCGCCATCACGCGCCGGCACACCGGCGGCGCGCAGACGGGAAGAGACAGAAGTTGGCGAACTCACGCACGAAGCGGTCGCGTCCGGTACGCACCCTCGTGGTCTTCACGATCCTGACGATCGTCCTGCCGTTCCTCGCGCTCGGTGCCGGCGTCTTCTGGGACGCCAAGTCCGACGACAACCCGGACGGCGCGAGCCTCGCCCCGGGCCTGGCGCTCGACCTGCAGGGCGGCACGCAGCTGATCCTCAAGGCCGACACCACGGACGGCTCGGAGGTCACCTCCGAGACGATCGACGAGTCGATCAACGTCATCCGGCAGCGGATCGACTCCTCGGGCGTCTCCGAGGCGGAGATCACCGCCCAGGGGTCGCAGAACATCGTCGTCGGCATCCCCGGCGAGGTGTCGCAGGAGACCATCGACCTCATCTCGCAGCCGGCCCAGATGCGCTTCCGCCCCGTCCTGACCTACGCGGCCGGCGTGCCGACCCCCGAGCCGTCGGCCTCGCCCTCGGCCGGCGGTGACGCCGCCCCGGACGGCGCGGGCGACGACGCCGCGGCCGACGAGGACGCCGACACCAGCCCCAGCGGCAAGAGCGCCGGCGCGCCCGTGTCCGTCGACGCCGACACCGACCCGTCGGCCACGCCCACCGCGACCGCGACGTCGGGCGACGACGCCTCCGCGGAGCCGTCGCCGTCGCCCACCCCTGCGGAGGGCGACGTGTCCGAGCTGACCGACCCCAGCGACCTGGCGCAGATCACGCCGGAGATCCAGCAGGAGTTCGAGCAGCTCGACTGCACCGACCCCGCCAACCTGCAGGGCGGCGGGGGCGACGACCCCGACGCGACGCTGGTCACGTGCTCCGAGGACGGCCAGCTGAAGTACGTCCTCGGCCCGATGGAGGTGGACGGCGTCCACATCTCCTCGGCCAGCTCAGGCCTCGTCCCGGGGCCCAACGGCACCACCACCAACGAGTGGGGCGTCTTCCTCAACTTCGACAGCGAGGGCACGGTCGAGTTCCGCCAGACCACCACGCGGCTCCAGAGCCTCGAGGCGCCCCGCAACCAGTTCGCCATCGTGCTCGACGGCCTCGTCGTGTCCGCCCCGTCCCTCGACCCGGGCGTCATCATCTCCGACGGCCAGGCCACGATCTCCGGCTCGTTCACACGCGACAGCGCGGCCACCCTGGCCAACCAGCTGAGCTTCGGCGCCCTGCCGGTGCAGTACACGGTGGAGAGCCAGGAGGTCATCTCCGCGACCCTCGGCTCGGAGCAGCTGCGCAACGGCATGATCGCCGGGCTCATCGGCCTGGCGCTCGTGGTCGTGTACTCGCTGATGCAGTACCGCACCCTGGGCCTGCTCACCGTCGCGTCGCTCGTCGTGGCGGGCGTGATGACCTACGTGGCGATCGCCCTGCTGTCCTGGGGGATGGGCTACCGGCTCTCCCTCGCGGGCGTGGCAGGCCTCATCGTCGCGATCGGCTTCACGGCGGACTCGTTCATCGTGTACTTCGAACGCATCCGTGACGAGCTGCGCGACGGGCGGACCCTGTCCTACGCCGTCGAGCGCGGCTGGTCCCGTGCCCGCCGCACCGTGCTGGCGGCCAAGGCCGTGAACCTCATCTCCGCGATCATCCTGTACTTCCTCGCGGTGGGCGGCGTGCAGGGCTTCGCGTTCACGCTGGGTCTCACGACGATCATCGACGTGGCCGTCGTCTTCTGGTTCACGCACCCGATGATGGAGGTCCTCACCAAGATCCCGTTCTTCCGGGACGGCCACCTCTGGTCGGGCCTGTCGCCCGAGCGGCTGCGCGCGGGCTCCGGCCCGCGGTACGTGGGTGCGGGCCGGGTCCGGGCGCCGGAGCCCGCGGTGGCGGGCGCCGCCCCGGCTGCGGCCGGGGCAGGGACGCCCGAGACCGCCCGCACCGTCGTCGCCGAGCCGGCAGACCCGGCCGTGCGCGACGCGTCGGCCGCAAGCCCGGAGCCGGTCCGCACGGGGGCGCGAGACGCGGCCGGTCCGCCGGACGACGTGTCCGGCCGCCGGCTCACGATCGCGGAGCGTCGCGCGGCAGAGCGACGTGCCGCGGCCGCGGGGGCCGATCCGGGTCCCGGCGCCGCACCAGGAGCGGGACCTGACTCGGTGACCGAGGACGGCACGTCGCCCTCGGCGACCGGTGAGAACGAGGAGAGCCGCTGATGGCCGGCATGCACTTCGCCCAGTGGGGCAACGACCTCTACACGGGGCGCCGGTCGTACCCGATCGTGCAGCGCCGCAAGCGCTGGTTCACGATCGTGGGCCTGCTCTCCCTCGCGTCGATCGCCGTGATCGGATTCAAGGGCCTCACGCTCGGGATCGACTTCCGGGGTGGCACGGAGTTCACGGTCAACGACGTGGCCTCGACCGAGCAGCAGCTCGCCGTCGACGCCGTGCACACCGTGCTGCCGGACGAGGAGCCGCGGGTGGCGATCGTCGGCGGGTCGTCCGTGCGCGTCCAGACGGAGCAGGTGACCGAGGAGCAGGAGGCCGAGCTCGTCACGGACCTCGCCGCGGCGTACGGAGTCGACGAGTCCGCCGTGACGACGTCGTTCGTCGGCCCGACCTGGGGCGCCGGCGTCTCGATGCGTGCCCTGTGGGGCACCGTGGTGTTCATCGTGGCGGCGGCCCTGTTCATGGCCGTCTACTTCCGGGCCTGGCGGATGTCGGTCGCGGCGATCGTGGCGATGCTCGCGGACCTGCTCATCTCGGCCGGCGTCTACGCGGCGATCGGCTGGGAGGTCACGCCGTCGACGATCATCGGCTTCCTGACCATCCTCGGCTTCTCCCTCTACGACAAGATGGTCGTCTTCGACAAGGTCCGCGAGAACACGGCGGACGTGCTGACCCAGACGCGCAGCACGTACGCGGAGCGGGCCAACCTGGCGGTCAACCAGACGCTGGTGCGGTCGATCAACACCTCCGTCGTCGCGCTGCTGCCGGTGGCGAGCATCCTGTTCGTGGGCGCCTTCCTGCTCGGTGCGGGCACGCTGCGCGACCTGTCGCTGTCCCTGTTCGTCGGTATCGCGGTCGGCGCGGCCTCCTCGCTGTTCCTCGCGACGCCGCTCGACGTCGCCCTGCGCACGCGAGAGCCCCGGATCGCCGAGCACACGCGCTCGGTGCTCGAGGCCCGTGCCGGGCTGGTCGCCGACGGCGGCCACGACGCCGAGGTCGCCGCGTACACGACCGGGTCCGCGCAGCTCATCCCGGGGCAGCACCAGGGCAACCAGGCCCAGCCGCGCCGCAAGCGTGGCCACTGAGCCGGGCGGCACCGTGGAAGAGAACGTGGCGGACACCGGCCTCGACCCGTCGGACGACGGCGCCCGGCGCGCCCCGGAGCCGCGGGACGACATCGTCCTGGACCGGCTGCGGGGCCTCGGTCCCGACCGGGCGGCGGAGATCCGCGCCCTGATCCGGGACGTGCCGGACTACCCGCACCCGCCCGTGGTGTTCCGCGACATCACCCCGCTGCTGGCGGACGGGCGGGCGCTGGCCGACGTCGTGGAGGCGTTCGCCCGCCTGGTCGACGCGGACGGCGGCGTGGACGTCGTGGCCGGTATGGAGGCGCGCGGCTTCCTGCTGGGCGCGCCGCTCGCGACCCGCCTCGGCGTGGGCTTCCTGCCGCTGCGCAAGGCGGGCAAGCTGCCGCCCCCCGTGGAGCGGGTCGACTACGACCTCGAGTACGGCTCCGCGGCGATCGAGCTGCGGACGGGAACACTCGAGGCGGGTGCCCGTGTTCTTCTGATCGACGACGTGCTCGCCACCGGTGGCACGGCGCGCGCGGCGGCCGAGCTGGTGGAGCGCTCCGGCGGCCGGGTGGTGGCCCTCGCGTTCCTCCTCGAGCTCGCCGGCCTGGGAGGACGCGACATGCTTCCGGGCCGTACGGTCGAGGCTCTGCTGCGCGTGGAGTCGTAGACTTGCCGTCCCGACCGGCGGTGACCCCACGGTGGTTGCGGAAGGAGGCGCAGATGAGCGACGAGACCAAGGTCGCGCGCGCCTCCGCGGCGCAGGGCTCCGCACCGTCCGCGCGGGGCCCGGGGTCGGGGCTGCGCGTGCGCAACCGACTGGTGCGCCTCGGCGTGCGCGGCGCGCCGCCCACCACGCCCGCCCTGGAGCCGGTGCTCCAGGCCGTGCGCACCAACCACCCGAAGTCCGACCTCTCCGTGCTCGAGCGCGCCTACGCGACGGCCGAGCAGTGCCACCGGGGCCAGGAGCGCAAGTCCGGCGACCCGTACATCACGCACCCGGTCGCCGTCGCGACGATCCTCGCGGAGCTCGGCTTCGACGGCGCGACGCTCGCGGCGGCCCTGCTGCACGACACGGTCGAGGACACCGACTACGGGTTGGACGAGCTGAGGCGGGAGTACGGCGAGGAGATCGCCATGCTCGTCGACGGCGTCACCAAGCTGGACAAGGTGAAGTACGGCGACGCCGCGCAGGCGGAGACCGTGCGCAAGATGGTCGTCGCGATGGCCAAGGACATCCGCGTCCTGGTGATCAAGCTGGCGGACCGGCTGCACAACGCCCGCACCTGGAAGTACGTGTCAGGCAACTCGGCGCAGCGCAAGGCGCGCGAGACGCTCGAGATCTATGCCCCGCTGGCGCACCGCCTGGGCATGAACACGATCAAGTGGGAGCTGGAGGACCTGTCCTTCCAGACGCTCTACCCCAAGGTGTACGACGAGATCGTGCACCTGGTGGCCGAGCGCGCCCCCGCCCGCGAGGAGTACCTCTCGGTGGTGCGCGAGCAGATCTCGGCCGACCTGCGCAGCGCCAAGATCAAGGCCACCGTGACGGGCCGGCCCAAGCACTACTACTCGATCTACCAGAAGATGATCGTGCGCGGGCACGACTTCGCGGAGATCTACGACCTCGTCGGCACGCGCGTCCTGGTGGACACGGTGCGCGACTGCTACGCGGTGCTCGGTGCGCTCCACGCGCGCTGGAACCCGGTCCCGGGCCGGTTCAAGGACTACATCGCGATGCCGAAGTTCAACATGTACCAGTCGCTGCACACGACGGTCGTGGGCCCGGGCGGCAAGCCGGTCGAGATCCAGATCCGCACGCACGACATGCACCGCCGCGCCGAGTACGGCGTCGCGGCGCACTGGAAGTACAAGCAGATGGCGCCCGCCGGGAAGGCCGCCACGGACGACCCGCGCGCCAACGACATGGCGTGGCTGCGCCAGCTCGTGGACTGGCAGCGGGAGACGGCGGACCCGAGCGAGTTCCTCGACTCGCTGCGCTACGAGATCGGCGGCGCGGAGGTGTACGTCTTCACGCCGAAGGGCGAGGTGATGGCCCTGCCCGCCGGCGCGACCCCGGTCGACTTCGCCTACTCCGTGCACACCGAGGTCGGGCACCGCACGATGGGCGCGCGCGTCAACGGCCGGCTCGTCCCGCTGGACTCGACGCTGCAGAACGGCGACACCGTCGACATCCTCACGTCGAAGGCGGAGTCCGCGGGGCCGTCCCGCGACTGGCTCGCGTTCGTGAAGTCGGCGCGCGCCCGCAACAAGATCCGCCAGTGGTTCACCAAGGAGCGGCGCGAGGAGGCGATCGAGCAGGGCAAGGACGCCATCACGAAGGCGATGCGCAAGCAGAACCTCCCGATCCAGCGTCTGCTCAGCCACGAGGCCCTCGTCGGCCTCGCGAACGACATGCGCTACGCCGACGTGTCCGCGCTGTACGCGGCGGTCGGCGAGGGGCATGCGTCCGCGCCGCACGTCGTCGACCTCCTGGTCAAGTCGCTGGGCGGCGCCGAGGGCACCGAGGAGGACGCCGCCGAGGCGGCGCGTCCCGGACGCCCGTCGCGCCGCGGACGCACCGGCGACCCGGGGGTCGTCGTCAAGGGCGTGGACGACATCTGGGTCAAGCTCGCCAAGTGCTGCACCCCCGTGCCCGGCGACTCCATCGTGGGCTTCGTGACCCGCGGCGCCGGGGTGAGCGTGCACCGGGGCGACTGCGCCAACGCCGAGCAGCTGGCCAAGGCGCAGCCGGAGCGCATGGTCGACGTCTCCTGGACCACCGGGGCCAACACGATGTTCCTGGTGCAGATACAGGTCGAGGCGCTCGACCGGTCACGCCTGCTGTCGGACGTGACGAAGGTGCTGTCCGACTATCACGTGAACATCCTGTCGGCGACGGTCTCGACCTCCTCCGACCGGATCGCGCTGTCGAAGTTCGTCTTCGAGATGGCCGAGCCCGGGCACCTGCAGCAGGTGCTCACCGCCGTGCGCAAGGTGGACGGCGTCTTCGACGTCTACCGGCTCACCGGGACGAAGGCCTCCGAGCACGAGGTCGCGCAGGCCTCGGACGCCTGACCGGGCGGCGCGCAGAGGTGCACGTCGCAGGCTCGGAGTAGGTTCGCCAGCATGACGCTGCCGCTCCAGCCGCCGGTGCTGCCCATGCTCGCCAAGTCGGTCCCCGAGGTGCCGGCCCAGCCGGAGGGGGACCCGGTCTGGGTGTACGAGCCCAAGTGGGACGGCTTCCGCGCCCTGGTGTTCCGCGACGGCGACGACGTGCGCATCGACTCCCGCAACGCGCGGCCCATGCAGCGCTACTTCCCGGACGTCGTCGATGCGGTCCTGGACGCCCTGCCCGAGCGCTGCGTCGTCGACGGCGAGATCGTCGTCGCGCGTCCGGGCGACGGAGCCGCGGGGACCGCGGCCCACCTCGACTTCGACGCCTTGAGTCAGCGGATCCACCCCGCGGACTCGCGGGTGCGGCTGCTGGCCTCCGAGACGCCGGCCAGCCTCGTCGTGTTCGACGTCCTCGCCCTCGGCGAGGACGACCTCGGCGGGCGCCCTCTGCGCGAGCGCCTGGAGGCGCTCGACGGGCTCGGTCTCGACGGCCCGAGGGTGCACGCGACGCCCCGCACGCGGGACGCCGCGGTCGCCCGCGACTGGTTCGCGGCGTTCGAGGGCGCCGGGCTCGACGGCGTCGTCGCCAAGCGGCTCGGCGACCCGTACCAGCCGAACAAGCGCGTCCTGCTGAAGATCAAGCACGCCCGCACCGCCGACGTCGTGCTGGCGGGCTACCGGCTGCACAAGACGTCGACCAGCGAGAAGCCGCTGATCGGCTCGCTCCTGCTCGGCCTGTACGACGGGGACGGGAGCACCGGCGACGGCCCCGGCCGGCTGCAGTTCGTCGGTGTCGCGGCGTCCTTCCCCGCCGCGCGTCGGGCGGCCCTGCACGCCGAGCTCGCGCCCCTCGTCGTCGAGCCCGGGACCGAGGACGCGGCCGCGCACCCGTGGGCGGACTGGCAGGATCCGGCGGTCGCGGACGGCAGCGCGGGGGAGCGGCGGCCCGGCGCCCAGTCGCGCTGGAGCGCCGGCAAGGACCTGTCCTTCACCCCGCTGCGCGTCGAGCGGGTGCTGGAGGTCGGCTACGACCACATGGAGGGGTCGCGCTTCCGCCACACCGCGCAGTTCAAGCGCTGGCGGCCGGACCGCGACCCCGCGTCGTGCACGTACGACCAGCTCGAGGAGCCCGTCGGCTACGACCTGGCCAGCCTGCTGCCCGGGGCGCCGGGTACCGACTGAGCCGTGGCCGGCGGGACTCCACCCGCCGATGAGTTGCGCGACCGAGGGAGGTCGAAGGGGCATGGGAACCCTGAGATACGGACTGATGAGCTGCTCGCTCGACGGCTACGTGGCCGACGCGGCCGGGGACTTCGACTGGGGCGCGCCGGACGAGACCGTCCACGCGTTCATCAACGACCAGGTCCGGGACGTGCGGACCTTCGTGGTGGGTCGCCACATGTTCGACGCCATGCGCGTGTGGGACACGTGGACGCCCGGCGAGAGCGCGGCGGCGGACGAGTTCGCCGAGCTGTGGAAGGACATCGACAAGGTCGTCTGCTCGGACAGCCTCGCCGCCGTCGACGCACCCCGCACCAGGCTGGAACCGCGCCTCACCACCGACCGCCTGGGCGAGATCGTCGCGGAGACCGACGGGGTCGTGGAGGTCTCCGGCCCGACGACGGCCGCCGGGGCCCTGCGTGCCGGGATCGTCGACGAGATCACCCTGCGCGTGGTGCCCGCCGTGGTCGGAGCGGGCCTGCGCGTGCTGCCCGACGACATGCGTGCCGACCTGCGCCTGGCGGAGAGCCAGACGCTCCGTGACGGGTCCGTCTTCCTGCGCTACACCCCGGCCCGCTAGCGCGTCAGGTGCGCTTGCGGTCCGTGTCGCGGCTGGGCTGCACGCGCTTGGGCTCGCCCGGCATCTTCGGGTACTCGGGCGGGTAGGGCAGGTCGCCGAGCCCGTGCTCCTCCTCGTCCCGGCGCGCGAGGTCCAGCGCGGCGTCGAGGGAGCAGTCGAGCGCGGGGTCACGGTCGGCGCGGAGCGCGGCGAACAGGTCCCCGCGCTCGGCGAACCGGGCGGGGACGGTCGTGACGTCGAAGTCGTCCGGGTGGACGTCACCCACCTCGTCCCACTCGAGCGGGGTGGAGACCGTGGCGCGCTTGTTGGGCCGCACCGAGTAGGCGGAGGCGATCGTGCGGTCGCGCGCCATCTGGTTGTAGTCGACGAAGATCTTCTCGCCGCGCTCCTCCTTCCACCACTTGGTGGTGACCTGGTCCGGGAGCCGCCGCTCCAGCTCGCGCCCGACCGCGATCGTGGCCCGGCGCGCCTGCTGGAACGACCACCGCGGGGCGAGCGGCACGAAGACGTGGATGCCTCGCCCGCCCGAGGTCTTCGGGTAGCCCGTGAGGCCGAGCTCGGTGAGCAGCTCGCGCAGGTGCGGTGCGACGGCCGCCGCGTCGTCGAAGTCGGTTCCGGGCTGCGGGTCCAGGTCGATGCGCAGCTGGTCGACGGCCTCGACGTCGTCGCGCCGCACCGGCCAGGGATGGAAGGTGATGGTGCCGAGGTTCGCCGCCCAGGCGACGACGGCGAGCTCGGTGGGCGCCACCTCGTCGGCGGTGCGCCCGCTCGGGAACGCGATCGTGGCCGTCTCGACCCAGTCGGGCGCCCCCTTGGGCAGCCGCTTCTGGTAGAACGCGTCGCCGCGGTTGTCGGCGCGGGTCGCCATCACCGCCTCGGGCCACCAGCCCTTCGGCCACCGCTCGAGGGTCGTGGGGCGGTGCAGGAGTGCGCCGAGGATCCCGTCGCCCACGGACAGGAAGTACTCGACCAGCTCGCGCTTGGTGAGGCCCGGCCGGCCGGGCTGCTCCGGGAAGACGACACGATCGGGGCTGGAGACGCGCACGGTGCGGCCGGCGGCGTCGAGCTCGACGGCGGGAGCGGCAGTGGCCATGCGCCTCAACCTAGGGCAGCGGGCCCGGGGCCGCACCAAGGGACGCGCGCTCCGTGACCAGGCAGGTCACCGGGAGGGTCACCGGCGTGCTCGGACGGCAGGGCGCGCGCCCGGTCCAGAACCCTTCGGGCCCGTGGCCGTCCGACGGCGCGCACCCGGCGCTCAAGGAGGGTCGCGGCGTCGTCAAGGTCGAGCCCGCACACGTCGACGACGACGCGCACGAGGGATGCCGCCGCCTGGTCGCCCGGCACGTGCAGAGCCACGTCGACGGCGGTCCGCAGCGGCGTGGTCACCCGCGCCCCGCCGAGCCGGACCGTGTCGTCGCGCAGCAGCGGGGACTGCCAGACGAGGCCGGCGCCCCAGAGCTCGGGCCGGTGCCCGCCGGCCGGGTAGGTGACGTCGAGGGGCGGGCCGGTGGGGCCGGCAGCCGGCCGTCCGGCGTGCACCCAGGCGGCGCTCCGCCCGGCGAGGACCGCACCCGTCGGCGCCTCCGCCGCCAGGAGCGAGGCCCGCAGGGCGGGGGCGACCGGCGTGCCCGTGGGGACGGCGAGGTCGCCCCGGACGACCTCGAGGGCACCGTCGCGCACCAGCACCTGCCATGCCGCCCGGCCGCCCACGTCCCGGGGGCGCACCGGCGCCCCGGCCGGGCGGGCAGGCGTGGCGAGCAGGTCGCCGAGCCGGCCCTCGCCGTCGGCCGCGCGCGTGCCCGCGGACGCGGCAGCGGGCAGCGGTGCGGGGGACGAGGGCGCGAACTGGCTCACGTCCGCGAAGTTACCCGTGCGGGGCGTCGACGGTTCGCCCCCTGTGGACGGCCCGTCGCGACGCCCGGCACACGAGAACGGGGACCGCCCTCGCCGGACGGTCCCCGTTCTGGTGCACGTGCGCGCGACGGTCAGCCGCGGGTCTCCTCCGCGGCGCGCACGACCTGCTCGAGCCAGGCGCGCCGCGCGGCGAGCGCCGTCTCGGCCTCCTCGACGCGGCGGGCGTCGCCCGACTCACGGGCGTCGGCGAGGTCGCGCTCGAGGCCCTCGATGGCCGCCTCGAGCTGCGCGGCCGCGCCCTCGGCCCGCGCGCGGGTCTCGGGGTTGGTGCGGTCCCATCGAGCCTGCTCGGCACCGCGGACCGCCGTCTCGACGGCCCGCATCCGACCCTCGACCCGCTGCACGTCGCCGCGGGGCACCTTGCCGGCCTCCTCCCAGCGCTCCTGGAGATCACGCAGCGCGGCCTTCGCGGCCGCGAGGTCCGTGACCGGCAGCAGCGCCTCCGCCTCGACGAGCAGCGCCTCCTTGACCTCGAGGTTCTGCGCGTACTCGGCGTCGATGGCGGCGTTCTCGGCGTCGCGGGCGCCGAAGAAGGCGTCCTGCGCCGCACGGAACCGCGCCCACAGCGCGTCGTCGTCCTTCCGGCTGGCGCGCCCGGCCGCCTTCCAGCGGGTCATGAGGTCGCGGTAGGCGGCGGCGGTCGCGCCCCAGTCGGTG
Source organism: Isoptericola peretonis (assembly GCA_023241745.1). Classification (GTDB taxonomy): domain Bacteria; phylum Actinomycetota; class Actinomycetes; order Actinomycetales; family Cellulomonadaceae; genus Isoptericola; species Isoptericola peretonis. The sequence goes on from JALQCY010000002.1 coordinate 550,372, forward strand.
TTGGTCTGCAGCGCCTCGGCCTCGGCGACGAGCTTCTCCTTCTCGGCCTTCGCGCTGGAGTTGCGCTGCTCCAGGTCGGCGAAGAAGTGCCGCCGCTCACGGTCGAACGCGGTGCGGGCGTGGCTGAACCGCTTCCAGAGGGACTCCTCCGTCGGTCGGTCGATGCGCGGCCCGTTGCGCTGTGCGTCCTTCCAGCGGTCCAGGAGGGCGCGCAGCTCCTCGCCCGCCGGGCGCCACTGCATCTTGGCGGGGTCGGTGCCGGCGATCTTCTCGGCCGACTCGACGATCGACGTCCGTGCGGCCACGGCCTCGGCCTTGGCCGCCGCGCGCTCCTGCTCGAGCGCCGCGCGACGCTCTGCCGCGCGCGTCCGCAGGCCCTCGACGCGGGCACGCAGGGCGTCCAGGTCACCGACGGCAGCGGGCTCCCCGGTCTCCTCCGCGAGCTTCGTGAGGGTCTGGTCGATCTCCCGCACGGACAGGTCGGCGCTGTCCAGGCGGGTCTCGAAGAGGGCCACCTTGGCGTCGAGGTCGAGGTAGCGGCGCACGTAGAGGCTCATCGCCTCCGAGGCGGAGACCCCGGGGAACTGGCCCACCTGCCGCTCGCCGGCGGCCTCGCGCACGTACACCGTGCCGTCGTCGTCCACGCGGCCGAACGCCTCGGCGGCGGCCGCCGCCGCGGCGTCGAGCGCCGGCGGCACCACGGGCGTGACCGGCGTGGCGGACTCCGCCGGCGGCACGTCCGCGGGGGTCGGCGCGCCCGGGCGGCGCAGCGCCGAGGGCTTGGGAGCACCGGCGAGCCGCGAGGGCTTCGGCACGGCCGACGGCTTGGGGGCTGCCGGAGCAGCCTCCGCCGGGGTCGGCGCGGGGGCGTCCTCCGGGGCCGTCTCGGTCGCCTCGGCGGCCTCCTCCGGTGCCGGTGTGTCCGCGTGCGAGGTCACGGCCTCGTCGGTGGCCGCGTCCGACCCGGCGTCGGGCGCGGGCGCCTGTGCCTCGTCGGAGGCGGGGGGAGCCGCCTGCTCGGGGACCGGCGTCGGCGCGAGCGCCTCGTCCGGGGTCGTCTGCGATGGAGTCTCGGCCGTCTCCTCGGTGCCGGCCGGGGTCTCCTCGGGGCCGGTCGAGCCGGGGGTGCTCTCGCTCACTGGGTCTCCACTCCTTCGATGATGACGGGGCTGGCGGGAGCGCCGTCGCCGGCACCTCCCGCGACGCCCGCGTCAGCGACTGCCTGGACGGCGTCCAGGCCGGACGTGACGGTGCCGAGCACCGTGTACCCGCCCGCGGCGTCGGACGGGATGGTCGAATCCTGGTACACGACGAAGAACTGCGAGCCCATCGACTCGCCGTCGCCCCCGACGCGCGCCATGGCGACGGTGCCCGCCGGGTACACGTCGTCGGCCGGGGCGTTCTCGATCGGGCCGTACGAGTATCCGGGATCGCCGCCCCCGGTGCCCGTCGGGTCGCCGCACTGCAGCACGTAGATCCCCGAGGTGGTGAGCCGGTGGCAGGACGTGCCGTCGTAGTAGCCCTGCTCGGCCAGCGAGACGAAGCTCGCCACGGCCTGGGGCGCGGCGGCGCCGTCCAGCTCCAGCACGACGGGCGACTCGGTCCCGCCCGCGCACAGCTCGAGCGTCGCGGTCCAGGTGCGCCCCTCGGCGCTGGCCGGGTCGGGCAGCTCACCGCCCGAGCGGGCGCCCGTGGACGCGGCGGGGCACTGCCCCTCGGCCTGCGGCGTCGGTGAGCCCTGGCCCGCGGCGTTGCCGAGGTTGGCCACCACGAGGCCGCCGCCCACCAGCGCGAGGACGGCGACGATCGCCACGATCGCGGCCGTCCGTTGCCGCCGGGCACGCGCCTGCGCCTGCCGCTGATCCCACTTCTCCTGCCGCTTGCGGGCGTTGTCCCGCTCGCGCTTGGTGCCCGCCACCGTCGGGGACCTCCTCGCCTCGTCCCGGTCACCGCACGGGAACTTCCGCGCGCGGAGGACAGTCTAGAGGCCGGGGCGCAGGTCACACCCGCAGGGCCGCCGGTGCCGTGGCACGACCTCCGGCCGCTAGCGTGGCGGCGTGCAGATCCTCCTCGTCGTCGCCCCGGTCTTCGCCACCAACTGCTGCGTCGTCGTGGCCGGCACCGCGGCCCAGGACGCCGACTGCGTGATCGTCGACGCGGGGGCCGGTGTCGCCCCCGACGTCGAGCGGATCGTCGCGGAACGCGGCCTGGTGCCCCGCGCCGTCGTCGCGACCCACGGGCACGTCGACCACACCTGGGACGCCGCGGCTCTCTGCGAGCGGTACGGCGTGCCGCTGCGGCTGCACGCGGCCGACGCCTACCGGCTCGCGGACCCGTTCGGCACGCTCGGGCTCGGCGTCCCGGCGCGCGACGACGGCGGCGACCCGGGGTGAGCGGTGCCCTCGCGCAGGCGCTCGCGGGCACCGGTCGGCGCGCCGAGGACTACCGCGCGCCCACCGTCGTCGAGCCTTTCGGCGTCGGCGGAGCGACCGGGCCGGACGCCCCTGGCGAGCTCGTCGCCGGCGCCGTCCGCTTCCGCACCCTGCACGCGCCGGGACACACGGAGGGCTCGACGCTCCTGGTCGCCGACGACGTCGTCCTCGCGGGCGACGTCCTCTTCGCGAACGGGGTCGGTCGCACGGACCTGCCCGGCGGCGACGCCGCGACGATGGCGCGCACGCTGCGCGACGTGGTGGGCCGCCTCGACCCGGGGCTCGCCGTCGTGCCCGGTCACGGCCCGACCACCACCGTGGGACGGGAGCTGGCGACCAACCCGTACCTGCGCCCGCACCTGCGCTGACCCGGGACGGGACGGCAGCCCGGCGCGGTCCCGACGTCTGGGAAGATGGGGCCCATGGCACGCCCCACCCCGCTCTCCGGCTTCCCCGAATGGCTCCCCGACGGTCGCGTCGTGGAGCAGCACGTCCTGGACACCTTGCGCCGCACCTTCGAGCTGCACGGTTTCGCGGGGATCGAGACCCGGGCGGTCGAGCCGCTCGACCAGCTGCTGCGCAAGGGGGAGACCTCCAAGGAGGTCTACGTGCTGCGCCGGCTGCAGGAGGACGAGAGCGACGGCGGCGCCCCCGCCGACCGGTCCGAGAAGCAGCTGGGCCTGCACTTCGACCTCACCGTGCCGTTCGCGCGCTACGTGCTCGAGAACGCCGGGCGGCTCGCCTTCCCGTTCAAGCGCTACCAGATCCAGAAGGTGTGGCGCGGCGAGCGGCCCCAGGACGGCCGGTTCCGCGAGTTCGTCCAGGCCGACATCGACGTCGTCGGCGCGGGCGAGCTGCCCTACCACTACGAGGTCGAGCTGCCGCTCGTCATGGCGGAGGCGCTCGGCGCCCTGCGCGAGGTCGGCGTGCCCGAGGTGCGCATCCTCGTGAACAACCGCAAGGTCGCCGAGGGCTTCTACCGCGGCCTGGGCCTCGAGGACGTCGAGGGGGTGCTGCGCCAGGTCGACAAGCTCGACAAGATCGGCCCGGACGCCGTCGGCGAACTGCTGCAGACGGAGCAGGGTGCCACCGCCGAGCAGGCGAAGGCGTGCCTCGAGCTGGCCGCGATCTCCGGCGACGACGTCGGCGTCGTCGACCGGGTCCGGGCGCTCGCGGGCTCCTACGACGCGGTCACCGAGCTGCTCGAGACGGGCCTGGCCGAGCTGGGATCGCTCGTCGAGGCGGCGGCCCGCCGGGCGCCCGGCGTGGTCGTCGCCGACCTGAAGATCGCGCGAGGGCTCGACTACTACACCGGGTCCGTCTACGAGACGGTCCTGGTGGGCCACGAGCAGCTCGGCTCGATCTGCTCGGGCGGCCGCTACGACACCCTCGCGTCCGACGGGAAGAACACCTACCCGGGCGTCGGGCTGTCGATCGGCGTCTCGCGCCTCGTCTCGCGGCTGCTGTCCGCCGGGCTGGTCGCCGCGACCCGCGGCGTGCCGACGGCGGTGCTCGTCGCGGTGACGGACGAAGAGCACCGGGCGCAGTCGGACGCCGTCGCGGCGGCGCTGCGCGCGCGGGGCGTGCCCGTCGACGTCGCGCCGACCGCGGCGAAGTTCGGCAAGCAGATCAAGTTCGCCGACCGGCGGGGCATCCCGTTCGTGTGGTTCCCGGGGCTGCCGGGCGACGACGGCTCGGCCGGCCCGGACCAGGTGAAGGACATCCGCTCGGGGGAGCAGGTGGACGCCGACGCCGCCACCTGGGCGCCGCCGGCGCAGGACCTGTTCCCGCGCGTCGTCCCTGCCGCGGCGGGCTGACCCGCCCGAGGTCAGCCCTCGATCAGTGCGACGACGTTGCGCGCCGGGTCGTGGACCCAGCCGATCGTCGGACCCTGGCGCGGGTCGTCGCTGCGCACGACGCCGTCGGCGTCCTGCGCGAAGCCGGGGTAGCGCACCAGCTCGACGCCCGCGCCGTGGAGCTCGGACGCCGCGGCGCCGACGTCCGGCACGACGAGGTTGAGCACGGTGTGGCTCGCCGGCTGGTGGGCGTCCCCCTTCGGGTACACGAAGACGGGCGTCCCGCCGGTGACGTCGAGCTCGAGCCCCATCGGGGTCCGCTCGACGACCAGGCCGAGGGCGTCGCGGTAGAACGCCTCGGCGGCGTCGAGGTCGTCGACGGAGAAGCTGCTGAAGGCACGCTGGACGGTGATCATGGGAACTCCTCTGCGCGGCCAGGCCCGGCCGGAGGACCGGTGCCGAGGGGTGGACCGTGCCGCGGGACGGAACTGAGCGGGGGCCGTCCCACGGGGGTTGTCCCCCCGAGACCCTGAGGCGTCCCTGATTCCGCCCCTGATTCGCCCGATGACCTGGCCGAACCTGGCCCGCGGGGCGCTACGGTGAGCGCCGTGAGCATCTACGTCGTCCTGTCCCGCAGCAGCACCGTCCTGTCCAGGACGATCCGTCTGGCGACGCGGGACGAGTACACCCACGCGGCGCTGGCGCTCGACGCCGACCTCGAGTTCATGTTCAGCTTCGGGCGCCGCCGGGCGTCGAACCCGTTCGTGGGCTGCTTCAAGCGGGAACGGCTCGACGACGAGCTGTACCGCACGATGGACCGGTTGCCGGGCGTGGTGCTGGAGGTCCCGGTGACCCCGGAGCAGCGTGAGGCCGTGGGCGCGCGCGTCGCCGAGTTCGTGCTGGACAGCCACACGTACGCCTACAACGCGCCGGGCCTGCTCACGGGTCTGCTCGGGCGCGGGTCGGAGGACGACCGCCGCTTCTTCTGCTCCGAGTTCGTCTACCACGTGCTGCGTGACGCGGGCGTGTGCGACCTCGGCATCCCGCGCTGGCAGGTGCGCCCCCAGACGCTCCTGCAGGTGCCGGGCACCGTGGTCTACCGAGGGGACCTGAAGCGCTACCGCGCCGCCGACCTCGCCGTGGCGCCCGTCCCGGCGCTCACGCTGCAGGGCCCCGGCGGGCTCTTCTCCGTCCCGCACACGGCCCCGCACACCGGGGTGCCCGTTCGTTCCTGAGCTGCTGACGCCCGGACGCTTGGAGCCTGTTCGAACGCGTGTTCTAATGGGTGCGTGAGATGGGACGGGCAGGCGATCGCGGCCGACGACGGCGCGCTGCCGGGGCTGGAGCGCTCCGGTCTCGCGCGGCTGGGCCTGGTGCGCAGCGTGCGGACGCCGGAGTTCGCGGACGTGACGTTCCACGAGGTGATGGCCAAGAGCGCGCTGTCCAAGGTGCCCGCGGCGTCGCGCATGCCGTTCGGCTGGACCGTCAACCCGTACCGCGGCTGCAGTCATGCCTGCAGATATTGCTTCGCCCGTCCTACGCACGAGTACCTGGACCTCGACGCGGGCAAGGACTTCGACTCGCAGGTCGTGGTGAAGATGAACGTCGACACCGTGCTGCGCGCCGAGCTCGCGAAGCCGTCCTGGCGACGGGAACCGGTGGCGCTGGGCACGAACACCGACCCCTACCAGCGGGCCGAGGGGCGCTACCGCCTGATGCCGGGGATCATCGGGGCGCTCGCGGACTCGGGGACGCCGTTCTCGATCCTCACCAAGGGCACGTTGTTGCGCCGCGACCTGCCGCTGATCGCGGAGGCGGCCGGACGGGTCGAGGTCGGCCTGGGCGTCTCGCTCGCGTTCGCCGACGAGGAGCTGCAGCAGTCGGTGGAGCCGGGGACGCCGACGCCCCGCGCCCGGCTCGACCTGGTCCGCGCCGTCCGGGCCGCGGGGCTGCCGTGCGGCGTCATGGTGGCGCCGGTGCTGCCGTGGCTCACCGACTCCCGGGACCACCTGCGGCGCCTGCTCGACGCGATCGCCGACGCGGGCGCGACCGGTGTCACCGTGGTGCCGTTGCACCTCAAGCCCGGCACCCGCGAGTGGTACCTGCAGTGGCTCGAGCGCGAGCACCCCCGCGCCGTCCCCGGGTACCGGCGCGTCTTCGCCCGCGGCACGTACGCTCTCGAGGCGTACCGGCAGTGGCTCTGGGACCGGGTGGAGCCCCTGCTCGACGAGCGCGGCTTCGGCTCCTCCGGGCACCGCGCCCGCTCCGGTGCCACCGGACGGTTCTCGGACGAGCTGCGCCCGCACGACGAGGGCGACTACCCGGCCGGTGCGCTCGCCGGGATGCCACGGGACGGCGGCGGCCTCGAGGTGGCCGGCGCCGGGGTCGACCAGGTGCTCTTCTGAGGAACGGAAAAGGCCCTGTCAGCGCAGGAACGAGAACCACAGCACGAACACGCACAGCAGGAACATCCCGGTCGCGTTGACGAAGAAGTTGCGGCCGAAGTCCCGCGCGCGCACGTGGAAGGCGAGTGCCAGGACGAAGTAGACGACCAGGCAGACGGACGTCACGAGGCCCAGGTACGGCACCCAGATCCCGGCGACCAGCCCGGCGGCGGCCGCGGCCTTGATCCACGGCATCACCCACCACCAGCGCTCCGGGAAGTCGACGTCGCGGAAGCACTGCGCGATGAACGCCACCGGCTTGACGCACAACAGCGCGTCTCCCGCGCTGACGAGCGCGAGGACCAGCACGGGCCACACGGGGTCGGGCAACGTCGCCATGGCACCGACGCTACGACCCGCCCGGCACGACCGGTACCGGGTGTGAGCAGCGTCTCAGGTCGCCGCTGCGCCGGCCGGCGTCAGGGGCCCTCGACCAGGCGGGCGGGGAAGCCGCCGGTCGCGACCGGTCCCCAGCGGTCGATCGTGATCCGCACGACACTCTTGCCCTGGCGCAGCATCGCCTCCCGGTACTCGTCCCAGTCCGGGTGCTCCTTGCCCGCGGCGGCCCGGTAGTACTCCACGAGCGGCTCCACGGAGTCGGGCGCGTCGATCACCTCGGCCGTGCCGTCCACCTGCACCCACGCGTCGTCGAAGTCGTCGCCCAGGGCAAGGAACGACGCCTGCGGGCGCCGGCGCAGGTTCACCGCCTTCGCCCGGTCGGGGTAGGTCGAGACGACGACGCGGCCGGCGTCGTCCACGCCGAACGTCACGGGGCTGAGCTGCGGGGTTCCGTCGCGACGCGTGGTCACGAGCACGCCGTGGCGGCGTGCACGCAGCACGTCCAGCAGCTCGTCGCGGTCGACGGCGGTGGTGGTGGCGATGCGGGGCGCCATGGGAATCTCCTCGCGGTCGGGGCCGGGCCACCGACTAGACTCGCACGGGCGCCACCGCGCCCTTGCGTCGCCGCCGGCGTCGCCGCCCCCCACCCCCGTTCGAAAGGAACACTCCGTGCTCCGCACCCACACGGCCGGCTCTCTGCGGGCCGAGCACATCGGTCAGACCGTCACCCTCACGGGGTGGGTCGATCGGCGCCGGGATCACGGGGGAGTGGCCTTCATCGACCTGCGCGACGCCTCGGGGATCTCTCAGGTCGTCATCCGCGACGAGGCCGTGGCGCACCCGCTGCGCGCCGAGTTCGTGCTGCAGGTGACCGGGGAGGTGGGACGCCGCCCGGAGGGCAACGCGAACCCGAACCTCGCGACGGGGGAGATCGAGGTCGTGGCCAAGGAGGTCGTCGTCCTCAACGAGTCGGCGCCGCTGCCGTTCCAGGTCTCGACGGCGCTCGCGGACACCGAGGTGATCGGCGAGGAGGCGCGCCTCAAGCACCGCTACCTCGACATCCGCAGGCCGTCCCAGGCGCACGCGCTCCGGCTCCGGTCACGCGCGAACGCCGCGGCCCGCCGCGTCCTGGACGCCCACGACTTCGTCGAGGTCGAAACGCCCACGCTGACCCGCTCGACGCCCGAGGGCGCGCGCGACTTCCTGGTGCCCGCGCGCCTGGCGCCCGGCTCCTGGTACGCGCTGCCGCAGAGCCCGCAGCTGTTCAAGCAGCTCCTCATGGTCGGCGGTCTCGAGCGCTACTACCAGATCGCCCGCTGCTACCGCGACGAGGACTTCCGCGCCGACCGGCAGCCGGAGTTCACCCAGCTGGACGTCGAGCTGAGCTTCGTCGACCAGGACGACGTCATCGCCCTGGCCGAGCAGGTCCTCGTCGCGCTGTGGAAGCTGATCGACGTCGAGATCCCCACGCCGATCGCGCGCATGACGTACGCCGAGGCGATGCGCCTGTACGGCACGGACAAGCCCGACCTGCGGTTCGGCAACCCGCTCGTGGAGCTCACGGACTACTTCGCGGACACGCCGTTCCGCGTCTTCCAGGCCGAGTACGTGGGCGCCGTCGTCATGACCGGGGGAGCCTCGCAGCCGCGCCGCCAGTTCGACGCCTGGCAGGAGTGGGCCAAGCAGCGGGGCGCCAAGGGCCTCGCCTACGTGACCTACGGCGAGGACGGCACGCTGGGCGGGCCGGTCGCGAAGAACCTGTCGGACGCCGAGCGCGAGGGCCTCGCGGCCGCCACCGGCGCGCAGCCGGGCGACGCGGTGTTCTTCGCCGCCGGGAAGACGGCGGAGGCGCGGGCCCTGCTCGGCGCCGCCCGCCTCGAGATCGCGCACCGCACCGGTCAGGTCGACGAGGACGCCTGGGCGTTCGTGTGGGTCGTGGACGCGCCGCTGTTCAAGCCGACCGGTGAGGACGACGACGTCGACCTGGGCCACTCGGCCTGGACCGCCGTGCACCACGCGTTCACCTCGCCGAAGCCCGAGTGGCTGGACACCTTCGAGTCCGACCCGGGCAACGCGCTCGCGTACGCCTACGACATCGTGTGCAACGGCAACGAGATCGGCGGCGGCTCGATCCGTATCCACCGTCGTGACGTGCAGGAGCGGGTCTTCGACGTCATGGGCATCGGTCCGGCGGAGGCCCAGGAGAAGTTCGGCTTCCTCCTCGACGCGTTCAAGTTCGGCGCCCCGCCGCACGGCGGCATCGCGTTCGGCTGGGACCGCATCGTCGCGCTGCTGACGAAGTCGCCGTCCATCCGCGACGTCATCGCATTCCCGAAGTCGGGCGGCGGGTACGACCCGCTGACGGACGCCCCCGCTCCGATCACGCCGGAGCAGCGCAAGGAGGCCGGGGTGGACGCCGCCCCGCCGGCCCCGGCGGAGTGACGCTCGCGCTCGACGGGCGGGCGCTCTCCCCGGTCACCGAGGTGGCCGGGGTGCGCCTGCCCGCACGCTGGGCGCAGCACCCCGTGGTCGTCGCCGAGCACGCGCACGGCGGGTGGGTCGCGAGCCATGCCTGGTGCGACGACGACGCCTTCGTCGTGCGCCTGCGCTGGCGGGAGCGCCTCGACGGCGGGCGCCCGTTCGCCGTCGACCACGACGGCGCCGGGGTGAGCGTCCTGGCCGTCGGGAGCGCCGCGGGCGCCGCGCGCCTCATCCTCGCCGCCGACGCCGAATTGCGTCGGGGTGGCGGCGCGCCGGGCCCCGTGGTGCGTGCGTCCGCGCCGCGCGGCACCCACGCCGCGCTGGCGGCCCCGCGCGCGCCCCGCGACGGCGTCCCGGTCCCTTTCGACCGCCCTCCGTTCGACGCCTGGGACTGGTTCTGTACGACCGGGCCGCCGGCCGTGCAGCGGGCCGAGGAGCGCGTCGAGGAGCTGGCGGGTCCCGAGGGGCGGGCCGAGGTCGCGGCGTGCCTCGCGGTGTCCAACCCGCACGGTGAGCTGTCCGTCGACGAGCCCCGCTCCCGCTGGTGGGGCTGGCGCGACGACGACGGCGTGGTGCGGGCCGTGGCCGGGGCGTCGCGTCGCGTCCCCGGCCGCCCGTGGACCCTCGGGTCGATCGGCACCGACCCCGACTGGCGCGGCAGGGGGATCGCCGCGGCGGTGACCGCCGCGGCCACCCGCGCGGGCCTCGCCGAGTCGCCGATGGTGACCCTCGGCATGTACGCCCACAACGAGGCCGCCCGTCGCGTCTACCGGCGGCTGGGATTCCGCCTCGTCCAGGAGTTCGAGAGCTCTCGGCCCTGAGCGCCGTCGGACGTCGCTCCGGGCGACCGCGCGTCGGCGAGATAGCCGTCCGGGCGCACGAGCAGCGTCGTGTCACGACCGTCGGCGCGGCGCACGACCGCCCGGTCGGCGGCGGAGAGCTCGCCGGGCGCCAGGGGGACGTCCGCCGGTGGGCCCGAGGCGGGCGCGACGAGCACGAACCGCCCGGCGCGCAGCGCCTCGGCGAGCCGGCCCCCCGACCCGCCGGGCACCAGGGCGACGTCCGGCACGCGGCGGCCGGCAGCCGGATGCGCGCCGGGCGGAGCCGGGTACCGCACGCCGAGGGCCGAGACCGTCGTGGCGGCGCGCCGTCGCACGGGCGCCGCGCGCGCCAGGACGCCAGCCGCGGCCGCGCGCAGGGCCGACGCCGCCGGACCCCGGCGGGTGGCGACCCGCAGGATCGTGCCGCTGGTGCGCAGCACCTGCCTGCCGACGGGGTGGCGTTCGGCCGCGTACCCGTCGAGGACGCCCTCGTCGGCGCCCCGGACCACGGCGGACAGCCGCCATGACAGGTTCGCCGCGTCCTGGAGCCCCGTGTTCATGCCGAGACCACCCGCCGGGCTGTGCGCGTGCGCGGCGTCGCCGGCTAGCAGCACCCTCCCCGCGCGGTAGCGCGGCGCCTGCCGCTCGTCGGCGGCGAACCGGGTGGCGAACCGCAGCTCGGTCATGTCGTGGTCGTCCCCGAGGGTGGACCGCGCCAGGGCGCGCACCTCGTCGAGGTCGACCGGGCGGTCGTCGTCGGGGTGGAGCGCCTCGTCCCAGCCGATGAACCGGTACCAGGCGTCACCGAACGGGGCGAGGAAGCCGAGCGCGCCGCCGGCCGAGGCGACCGTGAGCGCGTCCTCCGGCGGGCGTCCGAGACGCACGTCGGCCAGCACCATCGCCTGGATCACCGTCTCCCCGGGGAACGGGACCCCCGCCGCCCGGCGCACCGTCGAGCGCACGCCGTCCGTGCCGACGACCCACGGCGAGCGCACCCGCGCGCCGGCCCCGTCCTCGTCGACCGTCGTGAGCGCGACCTCGGCCTCGTCCTGGGCGAGCCCGGTGACGCGGACGTCGTGCCGGAACGTCGCTCCGGCGTCCTCGGCGCGACGGCGCAGCAGGCGTTCCACCTCGAACTGCGGGGTGACGAGCACGAAGGGGAACCGCCCCGGCAGCATGTCGAGGCGCACGTCGACCCGCCCGAAGAGCCGGATGCGGCGGACCTGCCGGCCGCCGTCCACCAGCTCGTCCGCCAGGCCCCGGGCGTCCAGCACCTCGAGGGTCCGCGCATGCACCGCGAACGCCCGGGTGAGGTTGCTCAGGCCGGCGGGCCGCTTCTCGAGCACCGTCACGCGCGCGCCCGCCGTCGCCAGGTCCCCGGCCAGGAGGAGGCCGGTGGGGCCCGCCCCGACGACCACCACGTCGGCGTCCATGCGCCCACCCTAGGGCGAGTCACGTCACACCCGCCGCGGGCACCGGACCGGCCGGGCGCGTGGGTGGCGCTCCGTAGGCTGAGGCGCATGGACCTGTTCGACGCCGCGCTCACCGGCACCCGCGGCACGCCGGCAACCGGCCGCGCCGGCTCGAGCGCACCCCTGGCCGTGCGGATGCGACCGGCAGCCCTCGAGGAGGTCGCGGGGCAGGCGCACCTGCTCGTGCCCGGTTCGCCGCTGCGCCGGCTGGTGGAGCCCGACGACGAGTCGGCCCGTCGCGCCGCGCCCGGGTCGGTGATCCTCTGGGGCCCGCCCGGGGTGGGCAAGACCACGCTCGCCTACCTCGTCGCGACCGTCTCCGGTCGCCGGTTCGTCGAGCTCTCGGCCGTCACCGCCGGCGTGAAGGAGGTGCGCCAGGTCGTCGAGGACGCCCGGCGCCGGCTCGCCAGCGGCGGCGAGGAGACGGTGCTCTTCATCGACGAGGTGCACCGCTTCTCCAAGACGCAGCAGGACGCGCTGCTGCCCAGCGTCGAGAACCGCTGGGTCACCCTCGTCGCGGCCACCACCGAGAACCCCTCGTTCTCCGTCAACTCCCCGCTGCTGAGCCGCTCCCTCCTGCTCACGCTCAAGCCCCTCACCGCCGACGACGTCCGGGCGCTCGTGCGGCGCGCCGTCGCGGACGAGCGCGGCCTGGGCGGGGCGGTCGAGCTCGCGGACGACGCCGAGGACCAGCTGGTGCGGATGGCGGGCGGCGACGCACGCAAGGCGCTGACGATCCTCGAGGCGGCGGCGGGCGCCGCCCTCGCCGACGCCGGCCCGGGGCGCGCCGCCGACGACCCGGTGCCCGTGGACCTCGACACCGTCGAGCGGGCCGTCGACGTGGCCGCCGTGCGCTACGACCGGGACGGCGACCAGCACTACGACGTCGTCTCCGCGTTCATCAAGTCGATCCGCGGTTCCGACGTGGACGCCGCCCTGCACTACCTGGCCCGCATGGTCGCCGCGGGGGAGGACCCGCGCTTCATCGCGCGCCGGCTGGTGATCTCTGCCGCGGAGGACATCGGCATGGCCGACCCCTCGGCGCTGCAGACGGCCGTGGCCGCGGCGCAGGCCGTCCAGCTCATCGGGATGCCGGAGGGCCGGATCGTGCTCGCGGAGGCGGTCGTGCACCTCGCGACGGCGCCGAAGTCGAACCGGGCCTACGCCGGCATCGACGCGGCGCTCGCGGACGTGCGGGCCGGCAAGGTGGGCGTGGTGCCCGCGCACCTGCGGGACGCGCACTACGCCGGGGCGGAGGGCCTCGGCCACGGCAAGGGCTACCGGTACGCCCACGACGCGCCGCACGCGATCGCCGCGCAGCAGTACCTGCCCGACGAGCTGGCCGGGCGGCGTTACTACGCGCCGAGCGACCGCGGCTTCGAGAAGCAGGTCACCGACCGCCTCACCCGGATCCGGGAGATCCTCGACGGCGCCTGACCGTGCCCAGCGACGGAGCCCCGCGGGCGCTCAGGAACGCTCGAGCTCGATCAGCGCGCCCGCCATCGCCCGGTAGACCTCGTCCCACGCGGCGGCCACCTCGGGGGTGACGGCGTCCCCCAGCACCTCGACGATCGCCGCGAACAGGTGCTCGTGGACCACGTCGTACTGCGCGGGCTGCACCTCGACCGCCCGGTGGCGGCGCGCGACGGGGGCCAGCAGCTCCCGCGGGTCGGCGTCCTCGTCGGCGACGAGGAGGGCGGCACACGAGGCGATGGCCGAGGCCAGCGCGCGCTGCTGGGTGCCGTCGGCGAGGCGGTCGGCGGAGAACATGGTGCCCACCAGCGCGGGGTGCTGGTCCAGGAGGGTCCGGTAGAAGATCGCGGTGATGTCGTCGATGGAGTCCTCGACCACGGGCAGGGTGGAACGGACGACCTCCGCGGAGCGGGGCGAGAGCGTGGGCGCAGACATCGTGCGGACTCCTTCGTCGCGACGGGCGCCGGCGGGGACCGGCGAGGCACAGTCAAGCGGCTGACGCTCGCGGCGACAAGGGGCGCCACGTCGGCCGGCCCCGCGCGATGCGGTAAGATGCTCAGGTTGCCGATTTCCGGCGACCGCCTGGGACCTCGGCCCCGTGAGCACTCCTTCACCTCGGTTCGTCCGGTATCCCGGACCGTCCCGGAGTAGGACGCTCCATCGGCTGGTCCCGCACCCGACCGCCCCTCGCGGGCCGGCTTCGGGTGTGACCTCATCCATCACCACAGGACAGGAAGCAACCAGTGACCGCTGTCACCAAGTCGCGCCGCCAGGTCCGCCTGAGCCGCAAGCTCGGCCTCGCGCTGACCCCGAAGGCCGTCCGCCACTTCGAGAAGCGCCCGTACCCCCCGGGTGAGCACGGCCGCGCCCGCCGCCGCACCGAGTCGGACTACGCGGTCCGCCTCCGCGAGAAGCAGCGCCTGCGCGCCCAGTACATGCTGCGCGAGAAGCAGCTCCTCAAGGTCTACGAGGACGCCCGCAAGCACCCGGGCCTGACCGGTGAGGTCATGGTCGAGGACCTCGAGACGCGCCTCGACGCGCTCGTGCTGCGCGCCGGCTTCGGCCGCACCATGCTGCAGGCCCGCCAGGCCGTGACGCACCGTCACATCCTGGTGGACGGCAAGATCGTCGACCGCCCGTCGTTCCGCGTGAAGCCCGGCCAGACCGTCCAGGTCAAGCCGAAGTCGCAGACCACGACGCCGTTCCAGGTCGCCGCCGCCGGTGCGCACCGCGACGTCCTGCCGGCCGTCCCGGGCTACCTCGACGTCAACCTCGAGAAGCTGTCGGCCACGCTGACCCGGAAGCCGAAGCGCGCCGAGGTCCCCGTGACCTGCGAGGTGCAGCTCGTGGTCGAGTTCTACGCGCGCTGACCCTGCGCATCGCCGTACCGGACGCCCCGTCACCCGCCTGCGCGGGGGGCGGGGCGTCCGCCGTCCCACCGCAGGTCGCCCGGGATAGGGTGACTGCCGACCGTCTGACGCCTGTGCGAGGAGAGATCTGATGTCGATGGGTGACGTGGCCGGGCTCATCGCGGCCGTCGCGTTCGTGCTGCTGGTGGGCCTGCTCGCGATCCCGCTCGTGAAGCTGGGGCGGGTGCTCGACGAGACGACGCGCTCCATCCGCGAGGTCACGGAGCACTCCGTGCCGATCCTCGACGAGGCGGCCACCACGGTGGCGTCGACGAACGACCAGCTGGTCAAGGTCGACACCATCACCACCTCCGCCGCCCAGGTGAGCGAGAACGTGTCCGCCCTGGCGGGGCTCTACGCCTCGACGCTCGGCCGTCCGCTCGTGAAGGTCGCGGCGTTCTCCTACGGCGTGCGCCAGGCCTTCGCGCGGGCCTCCCGCTCGAGCCGCGACGGCGGGTCCGAGAAGGCGGCCCGCTGATGCGCCGGCTGTTCTGGGTGGGCGTCGGGGTCGTCGTCACCGTGGTCGTCGTCCAGCGCGGCCGCAAGATCGTGGCCCAGTACGCGCCCGTGGCCGTCGTCGACCGCGCCGAGCGGGCGGCGCAGGACGCCGGACGACGCGCGGAGACGTTCGTGGCCACGTTCCGTCGCGAGTTCACCCAGGCCCGCACCGCACGGGAGGCGGAGCTCACCGCGGCCCTGCTCGCGGAGGGTCAGCCGGACCCGGACGACGTGCGGGCGAGCGGGCTGCGGCCCGCCGACCTGCGCCGCGGTTCGGGCCACCCCCGGCACGCGGCTCCCGCCCCCGACCCGGAGGCGGAGATCGCCGCCGACGAGGCCGAGCTCGGCTACTCGTTCTGAGAAATCTCGTTCCGACCACCCCCCGGCGGGCGGGAGAATAGGCACGGCCGCCCCCGGCGGGCGGCCGCACGACCGTCCTGCCCGTCACCAGCCCACCGGCTCGACACAGCCTCGACATCACTGAAGGACACCATGCGCACCGCCGAGATCCGCAAGCGTTGGCTCGACTACTTCGAGTCGAAGGACCACGCGATCGTCCCCAGCGTGCCGCTGGTCTCGCCGGACCCGTCGATCCTCTTCACCATCGCCGGCATGGTGCCCTTCATCCCGTACATCCTCGGCACCGAGCAGGCGCCGTGGCCGCGCGTGGCGAGCGTGCAGAAGTGCATCCGCACCAACGACATCGAGAACGTGGGCCGCACCACGCGGCACGGCACGTTCTTCCAGATGAACGGCAACTTCTCGTTCGGGGACTACTTCAAGCGCGAGGCCATCGACTTCGCGTGGGAGCTGCTCACGTCCGACCAGGGCAACGGCGGGTACGGCCTCGACGGCGACCGCCTGTGGGTCACGATCTGGGACCAGGACACCGAGGCGTACGAGGCGCTGACGCGGGGCGTCGGGCTGGACCCGAAGCACGTGGTGCGGCTGCCGCGCGAGGAGAACTTCTGGGACACCGGCCAGCCGGGCCCGGCCGGCCCGTGCGCGGAGTGGCACTACGACCGTGGCCCGGCGTACGGCCCGGAGGCCGTGGGCGGCACGGTCGACCCGGGAGGCGACCGCTACCTCGAGATCTGGAACCTCGTCTTCGACCAGTTCCTGCGGGGCGAGGGCCAGGGCAAGAACTACCCCCTGCTGGGCGAGCTCGAGCACAAGAGCATCGACACGGGCGCGGGCCTGGAGCGCATCGCGTACCTGCTCCAGGGCAAGCAGAACCTCTACGAGATCGACGAGGTGTACCCCGTCATCGAGCGCGTGGAGGAGCTGACGGGCAAGCGGTACGGCGCCGACCCCGAGGACGACGTGCGGATGCGCGTGATCGCGGACCACGTCCGCTCGTCCCTCATGGTCATCGGCGACGGCGTGCGCCCCTCCAACGAGGGCCGCGGGTACGTGCTGCGCCGCCTCGTGCGCCGGGCCGTGCGCGCGGTGCGCCTGCTGGGGGTCGACGAGGTCGCGATGCCGTCCCTCCTTCCCGTGTCGAAGGACGCGATGAAGGCGTCCTACCCGGAGCTCGAGGCGGACTTCGGCCGCATCAGCGACGTCGCGTACGCCGAGGAGGAGGCCTTCCGCCGCACCCTGGCGCAGGGCACGACGATCCTGGACACGGCGGTGGGCCGCGCGAAGTCGTCGGCCGACGGCGCCACCCCGGTGCTCGGCGGCGCCGAGGCGTTCCAGCTGCACGACACCTACGGCTTCCCCATCGACCTCACGCTCGAGATGGCGGCCGAGCAGGGCGTCCGGGTGGACGAGAAGGCGTTCCGCGACCTGATGGCGGAGCAGAAGCAGCGCGCCCGCGCGGACGCGCTCGCCAAGAAGACGGGCCACGCGGACCTGCGCTCCTACGAGTCCCTGTCCAAGGAGCTGACCGCGCCGGTCGAGTTCCTCGGGTACACGGACACGGAGTCCGCGGTCACGGTGGCGGGCCTGCTCGTCGACGGCGTCCCCACGCCCGCGGCGACGGCGCCCGCGGACGTCGAGGTCGTGCTCGACCGCACGCCGTTCTACGCCGAGGCTGGCGGCCAGCTCGCCGACCAGGGCACGATCGTGCTCGACGGCGGCGCGACCATCGAGGTCGACGACGTGCAGCGCCCGGTCAAGGGCCTGTCGGTGCACCGCGGCCGCCTGGTGGAGGGCACGGTGGCGCTCGGCGACCCCGGCACCGCGACGATCGACGTGGCGCGCCGCGTGGCGATCAGCCGCGCCCACTCGGCCACGCACATGATCCACAAGGCGCTGCACGAGATGGTCGGACCGGACCGCACGCAGGCGGGCTCCGAGAACGCCCCCAGCCGGGTGCGCTTCGACTTCCGGTCCCCGACGCCCGTGCCCTCGGACGCGCTCGGCGAGATCGAGGAGCGCGTGAACTCCCGGCTCACGGAGAACCTCGAGGTCACGGACGCCACCATGTCCCTCGACCGCGCCCGCGAGCTGGGCGCCATGGCGCTGTTCGGCGAGAAGTACGGCGACACCGTGCGCGTGGTGTCCATCGGCGGCGACTGGTCGCGCGAGCTGTGCGGCGGCACGCACGTGCGGGCGACCGGTGAGGTGGGGCGCGTCGCGCTGCTCGGCGAGGCGTCGATCGGCTCCGGCGTGCGCCGCGTGGACGCCCTCGTCGGCGACGGCGCGTACGGCTTCCAGGCCAAGGAGCACGCCCTCGTGGGCCAGCTCACCGGCCTGCTGGGCGCGCGCCCGGACGAGCTGACCGACCGGGTGGGCTCGCTCCTGACGCGGCTCAAGGAGACGGAGAAGGAGCTCGCGGGACTGCGTCAGACGCAGCTCCTCGCCGCGGCGGGCGCGCTCGCCGCGCAGGCCCCGCGGGTCGGCGACGTCCGTGTCGTCACCCACGACGCCGGCGAGGTCGGCTCGGCGGACGACCTGCGCGCCCTCGCGCTGGACGTGCGCGGGCGCCTCGGCGACGCCGAGCCGGTGCTCGTCGCCGTCGGCGGCGTGGCCGGGGGCCGGCCCCTGGTGGTCGTGGCCACGAACGCGGGAGCCCGGGACGCGGGCCTGCGAGCCGGCGACTTCGTCAAGGCGGCCGCGAAGACGTTGGGCGGTGGGGGCGGCGGCAAGCCGGACCTGGCCCAGGGCGGCGGTACCGATGCCACCGCGCTGCCCGGCGCGCTCGCCGGGGTGGCCGACGGTGTCCGCGCGGCCCAGGCAGACGCGTGACCGGACCGTCGTCGCCCGAGCACCGCGCCTCCGGCGGCCTGCCGCGGGGCGCGCGGCTCGGGGTCGACGTCGGCAAGGCGCGCATCGGCCTCGCCGGCAGCGACCCGGACGGCCTCGTCGCGACACCGGTCGAGACGGTGCCGCGCGCGCTGGAGGTGCCCCGGGCCGCCGACGGAACCCCGGCCGTGACCGCGGACGTCGCCCGCATCGCGGCCGAGGTGGAGGAGCGGTTCGCCGCGGTCGTGTACGTGGGCCTGCCGCGCCACCTGTCCGGCGCCGAGGGCGCCGCGACCGCCGACGCCCGGGAGTTCGCGGCCCGGCTGGCCGCAGCCGTCGCGCCTGCGGCGGTGCGCCTGGTGGACGAACGCATGACGACGGTCACCGCCCACGCACAGCTCCGCGCTGCCGGGCGACGCACCAAGACCCACAGGTCTGTCGTCGACCAGGCCGCTGCCGTTATCATTCTGCAATCTGCACTCGACGTGGAGCGGTCGGCGGGGGAGCGCGCCGGCGAGCTCGTCGAGGCGCGGCCTCCGGGCGCCTGACCAGCCCGGAATGCAGCACCTCATCATCGTGCCCACCTCAGGCCCTGTCAGAAGGAAGTACCCGGCGTGACGGACCTCTTCGAGCATCCCGCCCTGCAGGAGACGCCCCCGCAGCCCTCGCGGCGTCGCTCCGCGGCGAGCAAGCGCGCCGCGGCCAAGCGCAAGCGCCGCCGCCGGCAGCGCACCGCGATCGTGCTGGTGGTGGTGCTCGGCTTCGTCGGCGCCGGGGGCTTCCTGCTGTGGGACCGCATGGACTCCCTCGTCGGCGACCTGCCGTTCTTCGGCTCGCAGGCCGAGGACTATCCCGGGCCGGGCGGCGACCCGGTCGAGGTCGTCATCCCCGAGGGCGCCACGGGCGGTGAGATGGCGGCGGTGCTGCAGGACGCCGGCGTCGTCGCCAGCACCGGCGCGTTCACCCAGGCGTTCGGGGAGAACCCCGCGGCGGCGGGCATCCAGCCGGGCACGTACCAGCTGCAGGTCGAGATGAAGGCGTCGGACGCCGTCGCGGCCCTCGTGAAGAACGAGAAGGTGCAGACCGACGTCACGATCCCCGAGGGATACACGGTGGCCCAGATCGTGGAGAAGGTTGCTTCGGTCACGGACATCACGGCCGACGAGCTGAGGAAGGCGCTCGAGGCCCCGGAGTCCTTCGGGCTGCCGAAGCAGGCGGACGGCAATGCCGAGGGCTGGCTCTTCCCGAAGCGGTACAGCGTGCAGCCGGGCGACGACGCCACGACTCTGCTCACGGCGATGGTCGACCAGACGAAGAAGGAGCTGGAGGGCCTCGGGGTGAGCGAGGCCGACTGGCAGGAGGTCTTGAACAAGGCGTCGCTGGTCGAGAAGGAGGCCCCCGACGGCTATCGCGGTGAGGTCGCACGGGTCATCGAGAACCGCCTGGACCGCGACTCCCCGCTCGGACTGGACGCCATCGACTCGTACGGTCGTGGCAAGCCCGCCAGCGAGATCACGGTCGACGAGTTCAACGACGAGGACTTCCCCTACGCCTCGCGCAAGCAGGTCGGCCTACCCCCGACGCCCATCAGCAACCCCGGCACGGAGTCCGTCAAGGCGGTCCTCGATCCGCCCGAGGGTGACTGGATCTGGTACGTCACGGTGAACCTCGACACCGGCGAGACGAAGTTCACCGACTCCTACAGCGAATTCGCGGACTACAAGGCCGAATACCAGAAGTGGGCCGCGGAGAACGCCGGCTGAGATGACCGTCTTCCGACGCGCGGCGGTGCTGGGCCACCCGGTCGCGCACTCGCTGTCGCCCGTGCTGCACACCGCCGCCTACGACGCGCTCGGCCTGGAGGGCTGGGAGTACTCCGCGATCGACACCACCGTCGAGTCGCTGCCCGAGCTGGTGCGAGGGCTCGACCTCGGCTGGGCGGGGCTGAGCGTGACGATGCCGCTCAAGCACGCGGTCATCGACCTGGTGGACCACGTGGACCCGCTCGCGGTCGCCGTGGGGGCGGTCAACACGGTGCTGGTGGCGCCGGCGCGGTGCGGCGTGACCCTGACGGGCACCAACACCGACGTCTACGGCCTGGTCACCGCGCTCCGCGAGGGCTTCGCCGCCCAGGGGCGCGGCAAGGACGCGGGGGCGGCGTCCGCCGTCGTCCTCGGCGGCGGCGCCACCGCGGCCTCCACGCTCGCGGCCCTGGGCGAGCTCGGCTGCACGTCGCCGCGCGTCCTGGTGCGTTCCCTCGGCCGCTCGACGGCCCTGCAGGAGGCGGCGGCCCGCATGGGCGTCACGCCGCGCTTCGAGGTGCTGGACGCCACGGCGTCGCTCGCCTCCCTGCTCGACGCCGACGTCGTCGTCTCGACGATGCCCGCGTACGCCGCCGACCCGGTCGCCTCCGCGCTGGCCGCGCACGGCGGCGCGCCCCGGGGCGTGCTGCTCGACGTCGTCTACGACCCGCGCCCCACCGCCCTCTCGGCGTCCTGGGCGGCCGCCGGGGGCACCGCCGTGGGCGGCGAGCGGATGCTGCTGCACCAGGCGGCGGAGCAGGTGCGCCTCATGACCGGGCGGCCCGCGCCCGTCGCCGCGATGGACGCCGCCCTGGCCGGCGCGCTCGCGCCCGCGGCCCCGTCCCGGGCCTCCTGAGGGCCGCCGGGCCTGTCCATGACCCGGCCCACGGCCGGGGCGTCCGCACGGTGGCCACCGGACGGACCCGTCGCGCGGGCGTGGAAGAATCGCAGGCATGCTGCGCTGGATGACGTCGGGGGAGTCGCACGGTCCGTCACTCGTCGGGGTGCTGGAGGGCCTGCCGGCCGGCGTCGAGGTCGTCACCGACGACCTCCGGGCGGCGCTGGCGCGCCGGCGGCTGGGCTACGGCCGCGGCGCCCGCATGAAGTTCGAGCAGGACGAGGTCCGGGTCCTGGCCGGGCTCCGGCACGGCGTCACGCAGGGCGGGCCGCTGGCGTTCGAGATCGGCAACACGGAGTGGCCCAAGTGGACCGACGTGATGTCGCCCGACCCGGTCCCGCGCGAGTCCCTGATGGTCGACGCGGGCACGGGCGACGAGCGCGAGATCGCGCGTAACCGGCCCCTCACCCGCCCCCGCCCGGGGCACGCCGACCTCGTCGGGATGCGCAAGTACGGCTTCGACGACGCCCGCCCGGTGCTGGAGCGGGCCAGCGCCCGCGAGACGGCGACGCGCGTGGCGCTCGGCGTGGTCGCGGCGCGGTTCCTCGAGCAGGCGGTGGGCGTGCGACTCGTGTCGCACGTGGTGGCGATCGGCCCGGTCGAGGTGCCCGAGGGCGCCGACCTGCCGACGCCGGACGACGTCGCGTCGCTGGACGCCGACCCGGTCCGCTGCTTCGACGCCACGACGAGCGCGGCGATGGTCGCGGAGATCGACGAGTGCCGCAAGGACGGTGACACGCTCGGCGGCGTCGTGGAGGTGCTCGCCTACGGCGTGCCCACCGGCCTCGGCAGCTACGTGCACGGCGACCGGCGCCTGGACGCGCGGCTCGCCGCGGCGCTCATGGGCATCCAGGCGATCAAGGGCGTCGAGGTCGGCGACGGCTTCCGCACCGCCCGTCGCCGCGGCTCGGCCGCGCACGACGAGATCGAGCGCGGCGACGACGGCCGCATCCGGCGGCGGTCCAACCGCGCCGGGGGCATCGAGGGCGGCATGACCAACGGCGAGGTCCTGCGGGTGCGCGCCGCGATGAAGCCCATCTCCACGGTGCCGCGCGCGCTCGCCACCGTGGACGTCGCGACGGGCGAGGCCGTGACCGCGCACCACCAGCGCTCGGACGTGTGCGCCGTGCCGCCCGCCGCCGTCGTGGCCGAGGCGATGGTGGCGCTCGAGCTGGCGCAGGCCGTCGTGGAGAAGTTCGGCGGCGACTCCGTGGCCGAGGTGCGGCGCAACGCCGACGCCTACCTCGCCTCGATCCCCGAGCTGCTGCGATGAGCGCCGGCGTCCAGGGCGCGAGCCCGGCCGCGGTCCTCATCGGCCCGCCCGGCAGCGGCAAGACGACCGTCGGCCGGCTCCTCGCCCAGCGGCTCGGCGTCGCCTTCCGCGACACCGACGCGGACGTGGAGGGGGCCGCGGGCAAGGCCGTCGCGGACATCTTCGTCGAGGACGGCGAGCCGCGGTTCCGCGAGCTCGAGCGGGAGGCCGTCACGACGGCGCTCGCCTGCCACCCGGGCGTCCTCGCCCTCGGCGGCGGTGCCGTCATGGACGAGCACACCCAGCGGGCCCTCGAGGGCTACGCCGCCGGCGGCGGGGTGGTCGTGTTCCTCGACGTCTCGCTGGCGCACGCCGCGCCGCGCGTCGGCTTCAACCAGTCCCGTCCGCTGCTGGTCGGCAACCCCCGCGCGCGGTGGGTCGAGCTGATGCAGCTGCGCCGGCCCACCTACGAGCGGCTCGCCACGGTGCACGTCGTCTCGGACGAGCGACCTCCGCAGGAGGTCGCCGCCCAGGTGTACGCCGGCGTCGTCGGCGCTGCGGCGCCGGGCGCGGGAGACCCATCAGCACAGGAGGTCCAGGCATGACGGTCCGGGTGACCGTGAACGGCACGCAGCCGTACGACGTCGTCGTGGGACGGCACCTGCTCGGCGAGCTGCCGACGATGCTCGGGGACGGGGTGCGCCGCGTGCTCGTCATGCACCCGGCGTCGCTCGAGGCCACCGGGGAGGCGGTGCGCGAGGACCTGGTGGCCCAGGGCTACGAGGCCTTCGCCGTCGAGCTGCCCGACGCCGAGGAGCAGAAGACGGCCCAGGTCGCCGCGTTCTGCTGGCAGGTGCTGGGCCAGGCGGACTTCACGCGCTCCGACGCGATCGTCTCCGTGGGAGGCGGCGCGACGACGGACCTCGCCGGCTTCGTCGCCGCCACCTGGCTGCGCGGCATCAAGGTCGTGCACGTGCCCACCACGCTGCTCGCGATGGTGGACGCGGCCGTGGGCGGCAAGACGGGCATCAACACCGCCGAGGGCAAGAACCTCGTGGGCGCGTTCCACCCGCCCGCCGGCGTGCTGTGCGACCTCGCGGCCCTGGAGTCGCTCGACCGCTGGGACCTCGTGGCCGGCATGGCCGAGGTCGTCAAGACCGGCTTCATCGCCGACCCGCGCATCCTCGAGCTCGTCGAGGGGCACGCCGAGGAGCTGCGCGACTGGAAGGGCGCCGACGCCACCGAGGAGACCTGGGCCGTGCTGGCCGAGCTCATCGAGCGGTCCGTGCGGGTCAAGGCCCGCGTGGTCGGCGAGGACCTCACGGAGCAGGGGCTGCGCGAGATCCTCAACTACGGTCACACCCTGGGCCACGCGGTCGAGCTCACGGAGCGCTACCAGTGGCGGCACGGCGCCGCCGTCGCGGTGGGCATGGTCTTCGCCGCCGAGCTCGCGCGCCTGGGCGGCAAGCTCGACGACGCCGTGGTGGACCGCCACCGCGCGATCCTCACGTCGCTCGGCCTGCCCACCACCTACCGCGGCGACCGGTGGGACAAGCTCCTCGCCGCCATGCAGCGGGACAAGAAGACGCGGGGCAGCCTGCTGCGCTTCGTCGTCCTGGACGACGTCGCGAGGCCCACGCGCCTCGAGGGTCCCGACCCGACGCTGCTCGCCGCGGCCTACGCGGAGATCTCCAAGGAGCCGCCGACGGGGCGCCCCGGGGTGGCCGTGCAGCTGGGCCTCTAGGGCGCCCGGCGGGCGTCCCGCTCCCGGTCCCACTCCCGCACGACGGCGCGGCAGGCCGGCAGGTCCTCGTCCGGCACGAGCAGGACGAGGCTGCCGGCGTGGTCGCTGTACAGGACCTGCACGGCGACGTCGGCGTCGGCGAGCCGCCGCGCGAACGCGCCCATCTGTCCCGGCACGTCCTGGTCCAGCCGGGTCATGACGACGTCCCGGGCGACGGCGGGGCCGATGCCGGCGGCCGCGAGCGCCGCCAGGGCGCGAGGCCCGTCGTCGACGAGGAAGTGGGCGACGCGGGTGCCGTCGTGCGTGGTCACGCCGCCGCCCTCCAGGCTCACGCCGGCGTGGCCCAGGGACTCGCCGAGGCCGGCGAGGGCGCCGGCGCCTGCGGCCAGGACGACCTCGAGGTCCTGCGGACGGGTGGTGCTCGGGGTGGGGGTCATGCGCCGACCGTAGGCGCGGGACGCTTCGGTGTCGGCCGAACCCTCGGCGTCGTACCGTCGGGGCGTGGACACGGCGACGGGGACCGGCAGGGACCGGGACTTCACGGGCGTCGGGCGCGCGCTCGGCGCCCCTGCCCGCTCGGTGATGGTCGGCCTGCTCATGGACGGCACGGCACGGCCGGCGGGCGAGCTGGCGCGCGCGGCCGGGGTGGGAGCCCCGGCGGCGTCGGAGCACCTGGCGGTGCTCGTGGAGGCGGGCCTGGTGGTCCGCCGCGCGCAGGGGCGCCACCGGTACTACGCCCTGGCCGGCCCCGAGGTGGCCGACGCCCTGGAGGCGCTGGGCGCCCTGGCCGCCCCGGCCCCCGTGTCGGGGTACCGGCGCAGCCGGGAGGCCGACCGCCTCGCGGGCGCCCGGTTCTGCTACGACCACCTCGCGGGGCGCCTCGGCGTCGGGCTGGCGGACGCCTGGCTGCGCGCGGGCTGGCTGACCGGCCCCGAGGCGCTGACGCTCACGGACGCGGGGGCCGACGGGCTGCGCGGGCTCGGCGTGGACGTCGACGGTGCGCGACGGGCCCGCAGGGCCACGACGCGCGCGTGCCTCGACTGGACCGAGCGGCGCCACCACCTGGCCGGGGCGCTCGGGGCGGCCGTGGGCGCGCGGTTCCTCGGCGCGGGCTGGGTGGCGCGGCGCGGTACCGGCCGCGGCCTGCACCTCACCGCGGACGGCCACCGGCTCGTGCGTGACGCCTGGGGGCTCGACCTCAGCGGCATCGACGCGCCACCCGTCGGTGGCGGGTCGGGCCGCGCCTGACGGCCCGGCGCGGGGAGCCCGGCGACCGGGCTGCCCCGTCAGTCCCAGAGCCCGCGGGCGCGCAGGACGTCGCGCAGCAGGTCCGCGCGGTCGGTGACGAGGCCGTCGACGCCCAGGTCGAGCAGGCGGTGCATCTCGGCGGGGTCGTTGATGGTCCACACGTGCACCTGCCGCCCCGCGCGGTGCGCCGCCGCGACGGTCGCGGCGTCCACGACGGGCAGGCGCCCCTCCGTGACCGGGACCTGCAGCGCGTGCACCCCGCGCAGCGCCCGGCGCGCCAGGGCGTCGGACCGCAGCCGGGCCCCCGCGAGGAAGGCGGCGACCTCACGGCGACCGGCCGAGGTCGCCACCGGGCGCGAGAGGCGGGCGAGGGTGGCGCGGCGCCGGCGCGCGTCGAACGACGTGACGCACACGCGGTCGTGCGCGCCGGTCCGCTCGATCGCGTCGGCCGTCGGCGCGACCCCGGAGTCCTCCTTGACGTCGACGTTCACGCGCAGGTCCGGCCACGTGCCGAGCACGTCCTCCAGCCGCGGCACCGGCTCGGTGCCCCCGATGCGCGCGCGCCGGACCTCGGCCCAGGGGAGGTCCGACACCCGTCCCGACGCGTCGGTCGTGCGGTCCAGGGAGGCGTCGTGCAGGGCGACGGCGACGCCGTCCGCCGTGCCGTGCGCGTCCGTCTCGACGTACCGGAAGCCGAGGTCCACGGCGGCGTCGAACGCCGCCAGCGAGTTCTCCAGGTTGGCGTGGCCGTGGGAGAAGCCGCGGTGCGCCAGGGCGAGGACCGGCACCGGCGCGCCGTCGGCGCCGCGGGGGTCGAGGTACGGGTGGGGGACGAACGGTCTCATGCGCGTGCCTCCTCGGGCCGGGGCCGGACGTCGGGCAGCCGCTCCGCGACCCAGGTCAGGACGCCCTCGAGGTACGCCGCGCGGGGCCCGTCGGCGGAGAGGGCGAGGTCGTGCACCCCGCCGGGCACGACCAGCGGCCGCACGTCGCGTCCGACGCGGGGCGACAGGGCCGCGATGCGCGCGACGTCCAGCACCGTGTCCTGCGCGTCGAGGCGCGGGTTGCCGGGGCGGTCGGGGCCCGACGTGTCGCTGTGCGCCACGAGGACGGGGACGGGCACCGCGAGGCCGCGCGCGAGGCGGGCCTGGGCCCGGCACACGGCCCGCAGCCAGCCCGCCCGGGCCGGCAGGCCCTCAAGGCGCTTCAGGGCGGTGTCGAACTCCCACCGCCCGCCGTGCGACGCGTGCTGGTGCGTCGCGTACACCGACGGGTGGGCGCTCATGACGGCGAGGGGCCGCCGCCGGCCGAGCACCTCCAGCAGCCGGGCCCGGCCCGCCCGCTGCAGCCACGAGCCGTCGAGGGAGAAGAACGGGGAGTCGAGCGCGAGCAGGTCCGGGCCGTCGCGGGGGTGGTCGCGGACGGCGTGCGCCCAGAGGGTCGCGCCGAGGCCGCCGGTGGAGTGCGCGTGCACCACCAGGGGCAGGCCGGGCTCGAGGTCCCGCACGGCGCGGGCGGCGGCCGACAGGTCGGAGCCCGCCTCGCGCATGCTGGTCACGTAGTGCGCCGGCAGGGGATGGCCGGTGGGCCGGGCGCCGTCGTCGCGCAGCAGCGAGCGGCCGGAGCGCCGCAGGTCGACGGCGTAGAAGGCGTGTCCCGCGGCGACGACGGCCCGGGCGAGGTGGGACTGGAAGAAGTAGTCGTTGTACCCATGCACGTGCAGCACGACCGCGCGGGGGGAGCCGGGCCGGGCGCGCGCCCGCACGAGCGTCGCGGGCCCGAGCGTCCTCTCCTCGAACTCCTCGCCCAGGAGGCGGTCCGTGCCCCAGCCTTCCGGGGCGCCGGCCGGTGCCGGGGGCTCCGTCGCCGACGGGTCCGGGGCAGAGGCGTGCACAGCCGTGATCGTAGCCGGGGGCTCGGGTCCGGGCGCGCCGGACGGGGGCGCCCGGGTTCGTCAGGAGCGGCGCGTCGCCGGCTCCGCGAGCGCGCGGCGCAGCTGGTCGAAGTGGTCGGCCCGGCGCTCGGCGAGGTAGGGCACGTTCTGCAACGGCTCCGCGAGGCGCCACGCCCGCTCGGGGTCCCCCGCGTGCAGGGCGGCGAACGCCTTGGACAGCTCGAGCACGTCGCGGAAGGGGATGCCTCCGGTCCAGTCGGCGCCGAGCAGCCCCTGGACGTCCGCGATGAGGGCCAGCTGCTCGTCCAGGCCCGCCTCCTGGCGCGCGATGCCCGCCAGCACGTCGGCGGGGATCGGCTCGCGGACGACGAACGCGAGGGTGGACCGGACGGGCGGGCCCACGACGTCGATCCACGGCAGCAGGGCGCCGGTGCTGTGGTGCAGCCACGGCAGCCGGGGGCTCGCGAAGTCCTGGTGCAGGACCGTCGAGCCGGGGACCAGGCGGGGGAGGAACCGCCCGGCGACGAGGCGGAAGACCCGCTCCGTCTTCGCGACGTCCACGTGCAGCAGCTCGACCGGGGCGTCCCCGGCGGAGGCCGACGTCTGCTCGAGGTCGCCCGCGTGGATCTCCAGCAGGTCGAGGTAGTCCGCCAGGTGGTCGCGGAAGTCGGCGAGGAACGACCCGTCCGCCCCCGGCTCGCCGTCGGAGAAGAACTTCGGGCTGGCGAACGTGCCCCTCCCGACGCGGAAGAAGTCGTAGGCGTGCAGGCGGTCGCGGGTCCGGTCGAAGCGCGGGTTCTCGGCCAGCCCCTGGGCGAGGGCGAGGGTGGAACCGCCGCCGCCCGAGCCGAGCTCGACGACGTCGCCGAAGCCGCGGTAGCGGTCGCGGCCCAGCAGGTACAGCGAGCGCCGCTCCCACTCGCTCACCTGCGTGTACGGACCGGGAGGCAGCTCCACGCCGGCCAGGGCGTCGTAGTGGGCGGCCCACGTGCGGTCCGCGGGCGCCGGTGCAGGGGAGCGAGGGGCGGGGGACGGGCTGGGGGCGCGGGACGGCGGCGTGGTCACGGGCGGGTTCCCTCCGGTGAGCTGCTGCGGCGGTGGCCGACGGCGTCGTCGACCCCCTCGACGGTGGCACCCGCGGGTGACGCCCGGGTGGCCGAGCGGTGACGTGCCGGCGACGACGCGGCGCACGGACCCTCCCGCCCGGACACCTCCGTCCGGCAGACTGCACCGTCATGAGCGACCACGCCGCCGCGCCGGAGCCCGCGGGCCCCGCCACCCCGCCCGCAGGTCCGGTCGCGTCCGGGGGGACGGCGGAGGCCGCGCCGGACCGCCCCTCAGGCGCCGGGGCCCGGGTGCCGCGCCGGCAGGTGGTCTCGTGGGCCCTGTGGGACTGGGCGACGCAGCCGTTCAACACGGTGATCGTCACGTTCGTCTTCACGGCGCTCTACCTCACGAGCGACGCCTTCCTCCAGCCCGGGGTCGCGGCGCTCCCGGCGACCGACCCGGTGCACGAGCGGGCGCTCGCGGGCCTCACCAGCGGCCTGGGGCTGTGGATCACCCTGGGCGGCGTCCTGGTGGCCGTGCTCGCGCCCGTGCTGGGCCAGCGCGCCGACGTCGAGGGGCGGCGCAAGGCCTGGGTGGGCGGGGCCACGCTCGTCATGGTGGCGTCCATGGCGGCGTTGTTCGCCGTCCGGGCCGACCCGGTCTGGTTCGTGCTGGGCGCCGCGCTCGTCTCCCTCGGCAGCGTGGCGAGCGAGATCGCGGGCGTGAACTACAACGCCATGCTCGTCCAGGTCTCCACCCGCGCCTCGATCGGCCGGGTCTCGGGCCTCGGCTGGGGCCTCGGGTACCTCGGGGGGATCCTCGCGCTCGTGATCGTGGTCGTCGCCACGGCGTTCGACTGGTGGGGGATGCCCACCGACGACGGCCTCGCCTACCGGGCGATCGCGCTCGGCTGCGCGCTGTGGGCCGTGGCCTTCGCCTGGCCCCTGCTGCGCTACGTGCCCGAGGCGCCGCCCGCGGCCGACCGGCCGCGGGTCGGCTTCTTCGCCGGCTACGCCGTGCTGGCCCGCGACGTCGCCGTCCTCTACCGCGACGACCGTCCGACGTTCCAGTTCCTGCTCGCGAGCGCCGTCTACCGGGACGGCCTCTCCGCCGTCTTCACCTTCGGAGCCGTCATCGCCGCCGTCTCGTTCCAGTTCGGGGACCAGGCGGTGATCTTCTTCGGCATCGCCGCCAACCTGCTCGCGGGCGTGAGCACCATCCTGGCCGGGCGCCTCGACGACCGGTTCGGCCCGCGCGCCGTGATCATCGGCTCGCTCACGGGGCTGGTCGTCTGCGGCCTGCTCGTGGTCGCGCTGCACACGCTGGGCCCGGTCGTGTTCTGGGTGGCCGGCCTCGCGCTCACCTGCTTCGTCGGACCGGCGCAGGCCGCCTCCCGCTCGCTGCTCGCCCGGGTCGCCCCGGTGGGGCGCGAGTCCGAGATCTTCGGGCTCTACGCCACCACCGGCCGCGCCGTGTCGTTCCTGGCCCCGTCGATGTGGACGCTGCTCGTCGCGCTCACCGGCGCCACGATCTGGGGCACCCTCGGCATCGTCGCGGTCGTCCTCGCGGGACTGCTGCTCATGCTCCGGGTGACGGTGGGGCGTCGGGACCCTGCGCCGCCCGCCGGTGCTGCGCCGCGGCCCTGATCGCCGCGGCGACCGCCTCGAGGTCGGCCAGCGGCGCCAGATGACGCAGCTTCTCCGGGTTGATCACCCCGTCGATCCGCGAGATCCGCCCGCCGGTCACCTCGAGCGCATAGGTGCCGATCACGCCGCCGCCCACCGACGCGTCGGCGTACGCGATGAGGCCCGGCGCGCCGTTGACCACCGTCGTCTCCAGCCGCGCCGGCGCGCCCCGGCGGGCGAACCCCGCCAGCAGCCGCGCCACCGCGACGCGCCCCGACACCGGCCGCGACACCGCGAGCCCGGCCGGCACGTTGCCCCCGCCGTCGCCGGTGAGCGCCACGTCGTCCGCCAGCAGCTCCAGCAGCGCGTCGACGTCGCCGTCCTCGGTGGCGGCGATGAACCGCCGCACCAGCTCGGCCGCGTGCGGGTCGGGCCTCGCGGGCGCGGCGTCGTCCGCACGACGCGCCGCGACCCGCCGCCGGGCGCGCGACGCGAGCTGCCGCGCCGCGAGCTCGGTGGTGCCGATCACGTGCGCCGACTCCCGGTGCGGGTAGCCGAACACGTCGTGCAGCAGGAACGCGGCCCGCTCGGCGGGCGTCAGCGTCTCCAGGAGCACGAGGAACGCCGTCGACAGGTCGTCGGCGAGCTCGGCGTGCGCCGCCGCCTCCCGGCCCGCCGACCCGGCCGCCACGACGTCTCCCACCAGCGGCTCGGGCACCCACTCGCCCACGTACGACTCGCGGCGCACCCGCGCCGAGCGCAGCACGTCCAGCGCGATCCGCGTGGCCACCGTGGTGGTGTACGCGGCCGGGTTGACCACCGCGGCGTCGACGTCGCCGGTCGGCGCGACGCGGAGCATCGCCTCCTGGGCCACGTCCTCCGCCTCGGTGACGCTGCCGAGCATCCGGTACGCGGCGCCGAACGCGACCCGCCGCAGGTCCTCGAGGTCGGCGTCGGTCGTCGCAGGCCGGTGCGGGGCGCGTCGTCGTAGGGGGCTGTCCGTCCGTGGCATGGGGCTCATCCTTCCCGGGGTCGGACCCTCCGCCCCCGCATCCTCGACGGCGCGGCGCCGCCCGACGTGACGCACGATGTCCCCATGGGAGACGTCGAGAACTACCTGACCACCCTGTCCGGCCCGGAGCGCGACGCCGTGGCCCGCGTCTACGAGCGCGCCCGCGCCCTGGTCCCGGACGTGGAGGAGGGGCGCAGCTACGGGATGCCCGCCCTGCGCTACCGCGGCAGCCCCCTCGTCAGCGTCATGGTCACCCGCACCCACCTGGGCCTCTACCCCTTCAGCCCCGACGTCGTCACGGCGCTCGCGGACGACCTCCAGCCCTTCCGCACCACCAAGGGGTCGGTCTCCTTCCAGGCCGACGCGCCCCTGCCGGACGACGTGGTCGACCGCCTGGTCCTCGCCCGCCGCGACGAGATCGACGCGCGAGCGCGGTGAGTCACGCCGGCGGCACGTTGACGTTGCCGCGGAACAGGTTCTGCGGGTCGTAGCGTCGCTTGACGTCGCGGAGCCGGTCCCAGGTGGCGCCCGGATAGGCCGCCCGCGCCGCGGCCTCCCCGCCGTCGAGGCTGAAGTTCACGTATGCCGCGTCGCCCTGGCGCAGGCGCCCGGCCAGCGCGTCGACCCAGGGCGTGTACCCGAGGGCCGTGGCCGCGTCGGGAGCCACCGCCGCGACGTTGCCGACCATCCGCGCCGCGCGGTGCGGGTAGGCCGTCGCGTCGGCCGGGACGTCCGCCACCGCCCCGCCCAGCACGCGCAGCTGGGCCGCGCGCATCATCGCGTCGCAGGACTCGAGCTGCTCCAGCAGGTGCGCGGCCGCGGTCTCGTCCACCCCGTCGGCGAAGAACGAGCGTCCCGTGGCCACCACCGGGCCGCCGGGCGGCCCGCCCTCGAGCAGGCTGGCGTAGGGAGCGGGTCGCAGGCCGTCGAGGAGCGCCCCGCCCGCTCGCGCGGCCACGTCGCGCAGCGGGGCGAGCGCCGCGTCCGCCTCGTCGCGCGGCCCGGACCAGCAGGCGTTCGCCATCACCACGACGCGTCCGTGCCACTGGTCGGGGATCATGGGCATCGGCGGCGCCGGCATGACCA
The DNA here is from genome assembly GCA_023241745.1 of Isoptericola peretonis. Taxonomy (GTDB): domain Bacteria; phylum Actinomycetota; class Actinomycetes; order Actinomycetales; family Cellulomonadaceae; genus Isoptericola; species Isoptericola peretonis. Next base: position 582,334 of record JALQCY010000002.1, read on the forward strand.
TGACGATCACGGTCAGCCCCGGGGGCGCGGCGTCCGCGGCCGCGACGACGCCGGCGACGCTCTCGGGCGTGGCCGGCATCAGCAGCACCCCGCCCACCACCTGCGACACCTCGTGAAGCGCGAACCGGAACCGGGTCACGACCCCGAAGTTCCCCCCGCCACCGCGCAATGCCCAGAACAGGTCGGGCTCGTGGTCCGCGTCCGTGCGCACCACCTCGCCGTCGGCCGTCACCACCTCCGCGCCCAGCAGGCTGTCGATCGTCATGCCGAGGGACCGGGACAGCAGGCCGATGCCGCCGCCGAGGGTGATGCCGCCGACGCCCACCCCGCCCGTGTCGCCGAACGGCGTCGCCAGACCGTGCTCACCAGCGGCGTGCGAGTACGCGCCCGCGGTGATCCCGCCGCCCACCCAGGCGGTGCGCCCCTCGACGTCGATCTCGACGCCGTCGAGGCCGCGCAGGTCGAGCGCGACGGACCCGTCCGCCGCACCGAGCCCGAAGACCGAGTGCCCTCCCGAGCGGACCGACACCTCGACGCCGGCGTCGCGCGCGAACCGGACGGCCGCGGCCACCTCCGGTGCGTCGGTGGGACGCACGATCGCTGCCGGGCGATGCTCCACCCCGCCGGCCTGGATCGCCCGGGCGGCGGCGTACCCGTCGTCCTCCGGGGCGACGACGGGCACGGCCGCACCCAGGGCGGAGCGCAGCGAACCGGCGGAGACGGAGGGCTGGAGGGGATCGGAGGTCACGGACATCAGAAGCTCCCGGGTACGCAGGACGGACGGAGGATGGTCGTGCTCTCAGGAGGACCGTGCCGGGACGGCATCCTCATCGGCAGCATCCCTCCTCCTCGACGACACGGCGAGCGAATTCGTGACGCCGGTCGTGACGCCGGGACCCGGCCCGACCCGACCGGACGGCCGGGTGCGACCGGAGAGGGCCCCCGGCGCGAGCGCGAGCGCCGCCGCCAGGGCGAGGCACGCCGCGTACGCCGCGACCCCGACGCGGTCGTGCAGCGCCCACAGCAGGGCGCCCGTGCCCGTCAGCGCGAGGGCCGAGGCCAGCGCGTCGGCCACCTGGAGCGCCGACATCGCCGCACCCTGGGCCGAGGCCGGGGCGAGCTCGAGCACCAGGAGGTTGAGGGTGGGGTACGACAGCCCCATCCCGAGCCCGCCGAGCACCCACGGCGCCGCCGCGACGGGCAGGGGCACGCCCGGCACCGTCAGGAGGGCCACCCCCGCGGTCCCCGCCGCCAGGGACGCGGCGCCGAGGCGCAGGAACCCCGCGTGGGTGAGCCCGCCGAGGCCGCGGCCGCGCAGCCACGAGCCCGCCGACCAGCCGAGCACGTGGAGGGTCAGGACCGCGCCGGCGAACGTCGGTGCGAGCCCGCGCTCACGGGTCAGCGCCAGGGGCAGCAGCACCTCTGCCCCGACGAACGCCGCCGCCACCAGTGCGCGCACCAGCACCACCGTGCCCAGCCCGCGAGCGCCGTGCAGGACCGGGCGCACGACGTCGCGCCAGGCGCCGCGTCCCGTCCCGGCCGCGTACGCGGCGGCGGCCGCCCCGTCGGGCCCGGACCAGGCGTCCCTCGCCGCCGCGAGACCTGGCCGCAGCGCGAGGAGCGCGGGCACCGCCAGCACGGGGACGGCGAGGAAGACCCACCGCCACCCGAGGTACTGCGTCACCACGCCCGCGACGAGCGGTCCCACCACACCCGGCACCACCCACGCCGCTGCGAACCACGCGAACACCGTGGCCCGCCGCTGCTCGGGGAAGACCCGGGCGACCAGCACGTAGAAGGCCACACCCTCCATCCCGGTCCCCAGGCCCTGGAGCGTGCGGCCGGCCAGCAGCACCGGCATGCTCGGCGCGAGGCCGGCGACCAGCAGTCCCGCGAGGAAGAGCCCGATGCCGACCCGCAGGGGCGCCGCCGGGCCGCGGCGGTCGGTCCACCGGCCCGCCGCGAGCATGCCCACGACGGCGGCGGCGGAGCTCGCCGCGAACGCATAGGTGTACAGGCGCAGCCCGTCGAGCTCCGCCGCCACGGTGGGCATCGCGGTCGACACCGCCAGCGCCTCGAACGCGCCCAGCGCCAGGTAGGCCACCATCCCGACCAGGACCGTGCGCTGCGCCCGCGCGTCGAGGAGGGCGCCGGCGGCGGTCATCCGAGGACGACCTTGCCCACGGTGCGCCGCTCCTCGAGCTCTCGGTGGGCGCGTGCCGCCTCCGCGAAGGCCACCCGGTGCGTCAGCACACGCCAGGCGCCCGACGCGGCGCGATCCAGGGCGCACCGCTGGTAGGACCGCAGGTCACCGAACGCGGGAGCACCCGGACCGACGACGGCGCGCACCTGGACCGCCTCGCCGGCCGGGGTGACGGCGCTCGCGGCCACGGGGTTCGGCCGGCCCGACGCCCAGCCCTGCACGACGAGCCGCCCGCCGGGGCCGAGCAGGCCGGCGGCGGCGCCTCCGACCTCGCCCCCGACGCCGTCGATCGCGACCGTGGCGGCGGCCGCGTCCAGGCGGGGGAGCGCGGCGCGGGCCTGCTCGGCCCAGGCCGGCGCGGTGACGTCGACGACGGCGAGCCGGGGCCCGGCGTCCGGCACGAGGCCCCGGACGGCGCGGACCTTGCGGGGGCCGCCGGCCAGCGCGAGGACGCGTGCTCCCGCCTCGAGCGCGGACTGCACGAACAGGGAGCCGAGGCCGCCGGCCGCGGCGGTGATCGCGACCACGTCGTCGGGCCCGATCCCGGCGACCTCCAGCGTCATGAGCGCCATCCGGCCGGTGCCGATCATGGCGACGGCGTCGGCGAGGTCCAGCCGCTCGGGCAGGCGGTGCAGGGAGGCGACCGGGGCGACGGCGAGCCGCGCGTACCCGCCGCCCTCCGGGGTGGCCCCGAGGTGGGCGGCCACGCGGGTCTCGAGCCAGGCGGGGTCGACGCCGGGGCCGACGGCCACGACCGTGCCGGCCACCTCCCGCCCGGGGATCGCCGGCAGCCGGGGCGCGGGCAGCGGCCCGGCCCCGTCCCCGCGCCGCAGCGTGGTGTCGAGGAGGTGCACCCCGTGCGCGCGGGCGGCGACGAGCACCTGGTCGGGGCCCGGGACGGGATCGGGGACCTGCTCGAGGACGAGGGTCTCGGGCGGGCCGTAGCTGTGGTGTCGGATGGCGTCCATCCCGTCATGCTCGGACCTGAACTATGGTTGAGGTCAATGCCTCTGGCGAAGGGAACCGGACGATGTCGGAGAAGAGCGCCGAGAGGGCCACCGAGAAGGTGCCGTGGGACCACGTCGAGCTCACGGTCGGCGAGGTCGCGGCACGCAGCGGCGTCGCGGTCTCCGCCCTGCACTTCTACGAGCGCCAGGGGCTGATCACGAGCCGGCGCACGCCCGGCAACCAGCGCCGCTACCGGCGGGACGTGCTGCGCCGCGTCGCGTTCATCCGGGTGTCGCAGCGGGTCGGCGTCCCGCTGGCGCGCATCGCGGAGGCGCTGCGGACCCTGCCGGACGACCGCACGCCCAACGTGCGCGACTGGGAGCGGTTGTCCACGGCGTGGCGCGCCGACCTGGACGCCCGCATCGAGCAGCTGGAGCGGCTGCGCGACGACCTCACCGACTGCATCGGATGCGGGTGCCTGTCCCTGAGCCGGTGCGTCCTGGCCAACCCGCACGACTCCCTCGGGGACGACGGCCCGGGTCCGCGACGGCTCCTCGTCGGGACCGGGGCCGGCGACGACCTCTGAGCGGTGCGCGGACCTGCGGGACGCACGACGGGGCGCCGCCGTACCCTCGGGCCATGACACACGTCCTCGTCCTCAACGGTCCCAACCTCGGCAGGCTCGGCGTGCGCGAGCCCGAGATCTACGGCCACGCGTCCATGGCCGACCTCGAGCGGGACGCCGCGGTCTGGGGCAGGGAGCTGGGCGTCACGGTCGACGTGCGGCAGACGGACGACGAGTCCGAGATCGTCGGCTGGCTCCACGAGGCCGTCGACGCCCGGGCGCACGTGGTGCTGAACCCGGCGGCCTTCACCCACTACAGCTACGCGCTGCGCGACGCGGCCGCGCAGGTGACGTCGTCCGGGCTGCTGCTGGTGGAGGTGCACCTGTCGAACCCCGCCGCCCGGGAGTCGTTCCGGCACTACTCCGTGGTCGCGGGGATCGCGACGGGCACTGTCGCAGGGTTCGGGTTCGACTCGTACCGGCTGGCGCTCACGGCGCTGGCGCACAAGCTCCAGGGCTGAACACGCCCGACTCAAGGGCTCGGCCTGGAGGGAACTCCAGGCCCCAGCCTTGTTGGCGTAAGATCAAGGGCTTATTCTTGACCCCATGATCGTGGTGACGGCGGACCAGCGCGGCAGCACGGGGGCGGCGGACCGGGTCCCCGAGGTGCTGGCGCGCATCGCGCGCCGCACGGAGCGACGTCCCGGGGTCGTGCTGCCGTTCGACCGCACGGTCGGCGACGAGGTCCAGGGGGTGCTCGCAGCGGACGACGACGGCGCCGGGCTGGCCGTCGACCTCGCGCTCGACCTCGTGCGCGACGGCGGCTGGTCGGTCGGCATCGGGCTCGGCACGGTCGACCTCCCGCTGCCCGCGTCGTCGCGCGAGGCGTCGGGCCCCGCCTTCGTGCGCGCGCGCACCGCCGTCGACCGTGCCAAGCGGCGGGGGCGCCCGAGCGTGCCGCTCGCCGTCGTCGGCGGGGAGGAGGAACCGCGCGCCACCATCGCCGGGGACGCGCAGGCGCTGCTGCACCTGCTCGGCGCCGTCGTCGCGCGCCGCTCCGCCGCCGGGTGGGAGGCCGTGGATACGCTCGTGGCACAGCGGGGCCCGGCTCCGCAGCGCGCGTCGGCCGCGGCGCTGGGCGTGAGCGAGCAGGCCGTGAGCCAGCGGCTGCGAGCGGCGCTGTGGTCCGAGGAGTCCGCGGCGCGGCCTCTCGCGGCGCGGCTCCTGCGTGCAGCGGGTGCGGAGCCTGCGGCGGGCGAGGCGTCAGAGGGCGGGGACGACGGGGAGGAGTGCGAGCGGTGAGCTTCGCGGCGGTGGCGACCGATGTCGCCGTGTGGGTCGTCGGGCTGGCGGCGAGCGTGGGCGGCGGCGCCTGGCTGGTGCCGTGGGTGCTGCGGCACGCGGAGCGCGAGCCGCAGGTGGCGGCCGAGGCGGTCGCGGTGCTGCGGGGCGGTACCTGGATCGGGCTGCTCGAGCGGCTGGCCGTCACCGGCACCCTACTCGCCGGCTACCCCGAGGGCGTGGCCGTCGTCGTCGCGGTGAAGGGTCTCGGCCGGTTCTCCGAGCTGCGGGAGCACCCGGTGGCGAGCGAGCGGTTCGTCGTGGGCACGCTCGCCTCGCTCGTCTGGTCGGCGGCCCTCGGGATCGCCGGTCACGTGCTGCTCGCCCGGCTGTAGAATGTTCCGGGCCCTCTGCGGCCCGGAACGTCGACATCTGCTCCGTACCCCGACCCCGAGGACGAACAAGAACGTGGCTACCTCCAACGACATCAAGAACGGCACCGTGCTCCGTATCGACGGTCAGCTGTGGTCGATCATCGAGTTCCAGCACGTCAAGCCGGGCAAGGGTGGCGCGTTCGTCCGGACCAAGATGAAGAACGTCCTGTCCGGCAAGGTCGTGGACAAGACGTTCAACGCCGGCATCAAGGTCGAGACCGCGAGCGTGGACCGCCGTGACTTCCAGTACCTGTACATGGACGGCGCGGACTACGTGTTCATGGACACGGACACGTACGACCAGATCACCGTGCCGGCCGCCACCGTCGGCGACGCGAGCAACTACATGCTCGAGGGCATGAACCTCATGGTCGCCTCGAACGACGGCACGCCGCTGTACGTCGAGCTCCCGTCCTCGGTGGTCCTCGAGATCACCTACACGGAGCCCGGCCTGCAGGGCGACCGGTCCACCGGCGGCACCAAGCCCGCCACGCTCGAGACGGGCGCGGAGATCCAGGTCCCGCTGTTCCTCGAGCAGGGCACCAAGGTCAAGGTCGACACGCGTGACGGGTCGTACCTGGGCCGCGTGAACGACTGATCGGGCGCTGCTGACATGGGCGCACGGACCAAGGCGCGCAAGCGCGCCGTCGACATCCTCTTCGAGGCGGAGCAGCGCGGGCTCGACCCGCAGGTGCTCGTCGCCGACCGCGTGATCGAGCCGCACACCGAGGCGGCGGTACCGCAGTACACGGTGGACCTCGTCGAGGGCGTCACCGAGCACCGCGAGCGCATCGACGAGCTGCTCGCCACCTACTCCCAGGGGTGGACGGTCGAGCGGATGCCCGCGGTGGACCGGGCGCTGCTGCGCATCGGCACCTGGGAGCTGCTGTACAACGACGACGTCCCCGACGCCGTCGCCGTGGACGAGGCGGTGGACCTGGCCGGCCAGCTCTCGACGGACGACTCGCCGTCGTTCGTCAACGGCCTCCTGGGCCGGCTGGTGGACCTCAAGCCGACGCTGCTGATCTGACCGTCCGACCTCACCGTCCGGACGCCGGGCAGGCGGTCGCTCCCGACACCGGGGGCGACCGCCTGCTCTGTGTCTCGGACCCGGGCCCGAGCGCGTGTGACGCACGCCGCGCCCGCATCGTGGGCACGCCCACCGGCCGGGGGAGGGCGACGGGATAGAGTGGACGGCGTCAGGAACGACACCCTTTAACACCGTCCCGTGAGGCGGAGAAGGAGGTCGCCAGTGGCTGCTGGCACCGGTATGCCCGGAACACCCGACCCGCACGACGTCCCCGAGGGGACCGTCGTGCTCGGCGCGAGCGACGTCGCCCGTGCTCTGACCCGCATCGCGCACGAGATCGTCGAGCGCGCCAAGGGCGCCCAGGACGTGGTCCTGCTCGGCATCCCCACCCGCGGCGTCACCCTCGCCGCCCGTCTTGCGCAGCGGCTCGCCAGCATCGACCCGGGGTTCGACCCCGAGCGCGACCTCGGCGAGCTGGACGTCACGATGTACCGCGACGACCTGCGTCGCCAGCCCACCCGCGCCGTCGGCGTCACCCGGCTCCCCGCGGCGGGGATCGAGGGCAAGACGGTCGTCCTCGTCGACGACGTCCTGTTCTCCGGCCGCACCATCCGGGCCGCGCTCGACGCCATCGGCGACCTGGGCCGCCCGCAGGCCGTGCGCCTCGCCTGCCTCGTGGACCGCGGCCACCGCGAGCTGCCGATCCGCCCCGACTTCGTGGGCAAGAACCTCCCGACCGCCCAGACCGAGCGGGTCCGCGTGCTGCTCGCCGAGGTGGACGGCACGGACGCGGTGGTGATCAGCGGGCGCGAGCCCGGCGCCGCCGCGGCCGCCGAGGAGGGGGCGCGATGAGGCACCTGCTGTCCACCGCCGACCTCGCCAAGGACGAGGCGATCGAGCTCCTGGACACCGCGGCGCAGATGGCCGCGACGCAGTCCCGGGAGATCAAGAAGCTGCCGACGCTGCGCGGGCGCACCGTGGTGAACCTCTTCTTCGAGGACTCCACCCGCACGCGCATCTCGTTCGAGACGGCCGCCAAGCGGCTGTCGGCGGACGTCATCAACTTCTCCGCGAAGGGGTCGAGCGTCTCCAAGGGCGAGTCGCTCAAGGACACGGCGCTGACCCTGCACGCCATGGGGGCCGACGCGGTGGTCGTGCGCCACTGGGCCTCCGGCGCCCCGTACCAGCTGGCCCACGCGGGCTGGCTCGACGCGGCCGTGCTCAACGCCGGTGACGGCACCCACATGCATCCCACGCAGGCGCTCCTGGACGCGTACACGATCCGTCGGCACCTCGGCGGGCGCGGCGGCGGCCTGCGTCGCGGCGGGGACGACGGCGTCGGCGCCGACCTGGCGGGCCTGCGGGTCGCGATCGTCGGCGACGTGCTGCACTCGCGGGTGGCGAGGGCGAACGTGCGCCTGCTGCGCACGCTCGGCGCCGAGGTGACCCTCGTGGCGCCTCCCACGCTGCTGCCCGTCGGCGTCGAGAGCTGGCCGTGCCGCACGTCCTACGACCTGGACGCGACGCTCGCCGACTGGCAGCCCGACGCCGTGATGATGCTGCGCGTGCAGCGGGAACGGATGTCCGGGGGAGCGGGTGCGTTCTTCCCGAGCCCGTTGGAGTACACCCGGTACTTCGGCCTCGACGCCCGCCGGCTGGCCGTGCTGCCCCCGCACTCGATCGTCATGCACCCCGGCCCGATGAACCGCGGGCTGGAGATCTCCGCCGAGGCCGCGGACTCCGAGCGCGCCGTCATCGTCGAGCAGGTCGCGAACGGTGTCGCCGTGCGCATGGCCGCGCTCTACCTGCTGCTGTCCGGCACCACCGAAGGGACCGCCCTGTGACCACCACCTCCGTGCCGCCCGTCGTGCTCAGGGGCGCGCGCCCCCTCGGCGGCGAGGCCGCCGACGTCGTCCTGGCCGACGGCGTGATCCGCGAGATCGCCGCCCCGGGCGCGGCCGCCGTCCCGGAGGGCGCCGTCGAGATCGCCGCTGACGGGCACGTGCTGCTGCCCGGGCTGGTCGACCTGCACACCCACCTGCGCGAGCCCGGCCGGGAGGACGCCGAGACGGTCGCGTCCGGCACCCGCGCCGCCGCCGCGGGAGGCTTCACCGCGGTGCACGCCATGGCGAACACCTCCCCGGTGGCCGACACGGCGGGCGTCGTCGAGCAGGTGTGGCGGCTCGGCCAGGAGGCCGGCTGGGTCGACGTGCACCCGGTCGGCGCCGTCACGGTCGGCCTGGACGGCGAGCGCCTCGCCGAGCTCGGGGCCATGGCGGACTCGGCCGCCCGCGTGCGGGTCTTCTCGGACGACGGCAGGTGCGTGCACGACCCGATCCTCATGCGCCGGGCCCTGGAGTACGTCAAGGCCTTCGACGGCGTCGTCGCCCAGCACGCGCAGGAGCCGCGGCTCACCGAGGGCGCCCAGATGAACGAGGGCGTCGTCTCCGCGGAGATCGGGCTGGCGGGCTGGCCGGCCGTGGCGGAGGAGGCGATCATCGCCCGCGACGTGCTGCTCGCCGAGCACGTCGGCTCGCGGCTGCACGTGTGCCACCTGTCGACCGCGGGCTCGGTGGAGATCGTGCGGTGGGCGAAGGGCCGCGGCATCGACGTCACCGCCGAGGTGACGCCGCACCACCTGATCCTCACGGACGAGCTCGCCCGGACGTACGACCCGACGTTCAAGGTGAACCCGCCGCTGCGCACGGCCGCGGACGTCGAGGCGGTGCGCGCCGGCCTGGCGGACGGGACGATCGACATCGTCGCCACGGACCACGCCCCGCACACCCGCGAGGACAAGGACTGCGAGTGGGGGGCCGCCGCGTTCGGCATGACGGGGCTGGAGACCGCCCTGTCGGTCGTGCAGGCCACGATGGTCGACGCGGGACGCCTGACCTGGGCCGACGTCGCGCGCGTGATGTCGGCCAACCCGGCGCGCATCGGGCGGATCGACGGCACGCAGGGGCGCCCGGTGGCGGTCGGCGAGCCGGCCAACCTGACGCTCGTCGACCCGTCCGCGACCCGCACCGTCGACGGCGCCGCGCAGGCCACCGCGAGCGGCAACACGCCGTTCGCGGGCCGCGAGCTGCCCGGTCGCGTCGTGGCGACCTTCCTGCGGGGCCGGGCCACCGTGGCGGACGGCGCGCCCGTCGCGGCGCCCGCGCCGGCCGCCGCGCGGGGAGGCGTGCGATGAACCTCCCCATGCCCGTCGCGGTCGGGATCTGGGTCGTGGTCGGCGTGGCCCTGCTGCTGGTGATCCTCACCGGGCGGCGTCGGCTCGCCGCCCGCACCCGGCACACCGTGCCCGTGCCGCCGGAGGTGCCCGAGGACCTCGGCACCCTGCGCCTCGGCCCGCTGGAGGCCACCTACGTGTCCTCCACGCTCGCAGGCGACTGGCTCGCCCGCGTCGGGGCGCACCACCTCGGCGACCGCTCCACCGCCCACGTGTCCGTGCACGACGCCGGCGTGCTCGTCGAGCGGGACGGCGCCCCCGACGTCTTCGCGCCGGTCGCCACGCTGCGCGGCGTCGGCCTCGCCCCGGGCATGGCCGGCAAGTACGTCGGCGCCGACGGCCTGGTCGTCGTCACCTGGGAGGACCCCGCGCGTGACGACGTGTCCGCGGCCGTCCTCGACACCGGCCTGCGCACGCGCTACGAGCCCGACCGCTCCCGCCTGGTCGACGCCGTGCGCCACCTCATGACCTCCACCCCCGCACCGAAGGACGAGCAGTGACCACCAGCTCCCTCACCCCACCCGCCCCGGCGCCCGCGCCGGCCGCCGCCCTGCTCGTCCTCGAGGACGGCACGGTCGCCCGCGGCCGCGCGTACGGCGCCCGGGGCGCCACCTTCGGCGAGATCGTCTTCTCGACCGGCATGACCGGCTACCAGGAGACGCTCACCGACCCGTCCTACCACCGGCAGATCGTCGTGATGACGGCCCCGCACGTCGGCAACACGGGCGTCAACGACGAGGACCCGGAGTCCGGCAAGATCTGGGTCTCCGGCTACGTGCTGCGCGACCCCGCCCGCCGGGTGTCGTCCTGGCGCGCCGACCGCACCCTCGAGGACGAGCTCGCCGCCCAGGGCGTCGTGGGCATCAGCGAGGTCGACACCCGCGCCCTCACGCGCCACCTGCGCGAGCTCGGCGTCATGCGCGCCGGCATCTTCTCCGGCGACGCCCTCATGAGCCAGGGTGCCGGCGGCACCAGCGTGGAGCGCCCCGTGGCCGAGCTGGTCGCCGAGGTCCAGGCCTCCCCGGCCATGGCCGGCGCCAACCTCGCCCCCGAGGTCACGACCGCCGAGGCGTACGTCGTCGAGCCGTCCGGCGAGTTCGCCGGCGCCGAGCCGGTCGCGACCGTCGTCGCCGTCGACCTCGGCATCAAGGCCATGACGCCCGCGCGTCTCGCCGAGCGCGGCGTGCGGGTCCACGTCGTGCCGCAGTCGGCGACCGTCGCCGACGTCGAGGCCCTGCTGCCCGCGGACGGCTCGCCCGTCGGCGTGTTCTTCTCCAACGGCCCCGGCGACCCGTCGTCGGCGACGCACGAGATCGAGCTGCTGCGCGGCGTGCTCGACCGGGGGATCCCGTTCTTCGGCATCTGCTTCGGCAACCAGCTCCTCGGCCGGGCGCTCGGCTACGGCACCTACAAGCTCGGCTATGGCCACCGCGGCATCAACCAGCCCGTCATGGACCGCACCACGAACAAGGTCGAGGTCACCGCGCACAACCACGGGTTCGCCGTCGACGCGCCCGTGGACGCCGTCAGCACCGCCCCCTACGACGACGAGCGCACCGACGGCCGCCGCTACGGCCGCGTGATCGTCTCCCACGTGGGCCTCAACGACCAGGTCGTCGAAGGGCTGACCGCGCTGGACGTGCCCGCCTTCTCCGTGCAGTACCACCCCGAGGCCGCCGCCGGCCCGCACGACAGCGCCTACCTGTTCGACCGCTTCGTCGCGCTCATGACGAGCCGCGAGCCCGTGACCGTCCCCGACGGTGCCCTGGCGGCGCTGGCCGCCGGCCCCACCGCCGAGAAGGAGAACTGATGCCCCGCCGTTCCGACCTCTCCTCCGTCCTGGTCATCGGCTCCGGCCCGATCGTCATCGGCCAGGCCTGCGAGTTCGACTACTCCGGCACGCAGGCCTGCCGCGTGCTCAAGGAGGAGGGCCTGCGCGTCGTCCTCGTGAACTCGAACCCGGCCACGATCATGACCGACCCGGAGTTCGCCGACGCCACGTACGTCGAGCCGATCACCACCGAGGTGCTCACGACGATCATCGCCAAGGAGCGCCCCGACGCCCTGCTGCCGACCCTCGGCGGGCAGACGGCGCTCAACGCGGCCATCGCCCTCGACGAGGCCGGCGTGCTCGAGCAGTACGACGTCGAGCTCATCGGCGCCAACATCCCCGCCATCCAGAAGGGCGAGGACCGTCAGCAGTTCAAGGACGTCGTCGCCAAGTGCGGCGGCGAGTCCGCCCGCTCCGTCATCGTGCACACGGTGGAGGAGGCCGTCGCGGCGGCCACCGACCTCGGCTACCCGATGGTCGTGCGCCCCTCGTTCACCATGGGCGGCCTCGGCTCCGGCTTCGCCTACGACGAGACGGACCTGCGCCGCATCGTCGGCCAGGGCCTGCACTACTCGCCCACGACCGAGGTGCTCCTCGAGGAGTCGATCCTCGGCTGGAAGGAGTACGAGCTCGAGCTCATGCGCGACAAGGACGACAACGTCGTGGTCGTCTGCTCGATCGAGAACGTGGACCCCGTCGGCGTGCACACCGGCGACTCCGTCACCGTCGCCCCCGCGATGACGCTCACCGACCGCGAGTACCAGAAGCTGCGCGACATCGGCATCGCGGTCATCCGCGAGGTCGGCGTCGACACCGGCGGCTGCAACATCCAGTTCGCCGTGGACCCCGACACCGGGCGCGTCATCGTCATCGAGATGAACCCGCGCGTGTCGCGCTCCTCGGCCCTCGCCTCCAAGGCGACCGGCTTCCCGATCGCGAAGATCGCCGCCAAGCTCGCCGTCGGGTACACCCTCGACGAGATCCCGAACGACATCACCCGCGTCACCCCGGCCAGCTTCGAGCCCACGCTCGACTACGTGGTCGTCAAGGTGCCCCGGTTCGCGTTCGAGAAGTTCCCCGCCGCCGACCCCACGCTGACCACCACGATGAAGTCCGTCGGGGAGGCCATGGCCCTCGGGCGCAACTTCACCGAGGCGCTCGGCAAGGCGCTGCGCTCCATCGACAAGGGCGGCGTCTCCTTCCACTGGGACGGCGAGGTGCCCTCGGGCGCCGACCTCGACCAGCTGCTGGCCGAGATCGTGCGCCCCACCGAGCACCGCATGGTGGGCGTGCAGCAGGCGCTGCGGGCCGTCGTCGCCGGGCACACCACCCTCGAGGCCGTGTTCGACGCCACCAAGATCGACCCCTGGTTCCTCGACCAGATCCTGCTCATGAACGAGGTCGCCGCCGAGGTCGCCGCCGGCCCCACCCTCACCGAGGACGTGCTGCGCCGCGCCAAGCGGCACGGGCTCTCCGACGTGCAGGTCGCCCGCCTGCGCGGCATGGGCCCGACGGGGGAGGCCACCGTCCGCGAGGTGCGCCACGCCCTCGGGGTGCGCCCGGTCTACAAGACGGTCGACACCTGCGCCGCCGAGTTCGCCGCCCGCACGCCCTACCACTACTCGTCCTACGACTCCGAGACCGAGGTCGCCCCCCGCGAGCGCGAGGCCGTCATCATCCTCGGCTCCGGGCCGAACCGGATCGGCCAGGGCATCGAGTTCGACTACTCGTGCGTGCACGCGGCCCTGACGCTGTCCGACCACTACGAGACCGTCATGGTCAACTGCAACCCCGAGACGGTCTCCACCGACTACGACACCTCCGACCGGCTGTACTTCGAGCCGCTGACCTTCGAGGACGTCCTCGAGGTCTACGAGGCCGAGCTCGCCGCCGGCCCGGTCAAGGGCGTCATCGTGCAGCTCGGCGGGCAGACGCCCCTCGCCCTGGCCCAGCGCCTGGCGGACGCCGGCGTGCCGATCCTCGGCACGTCGCCCGAGGCCATCGACGCCGCCGAGGACCGCGGCATCTTCGGCCAGGTCCTGCTCGACGCCGGCCTGCCCGCCCCCGCGTTCGGCACCGCCCGCTCGCTCGGGCAGGCCCGCGAGATCGCCGAGACCATCGGCTACCCGGTCCTCGTGCGTCCGTCGTACGTGCTGGGCGGCCGCGGCATGGAGATCGTCTACTCCGCCGAGCAGCTCACCGAGTACGTCGAGCGGGCGCTCGCGGCCGCCGCCGCTGACGAGCGCACCGCGGGCGGCCTGCTGCCCGCCCCGCTGCTCATCGACCGCTTCCTCGACGACGCGATGGAGATCGACGTCGACGCCCTGTACGACGGCACGGAGCTGTTCCTGGGCGGCGTCATGGAGCACATCGAGGAGGCCGGCATCCACTCCGGCGACTCGGCCTGCGTGCTGCCGCCGGTCTCCCTGTCGACGGCCGAGATCGAGCGGATCCGCCGCTCGACCGAGGCGATCGCGAAGGGCGTGGGCGTGCGCGGCCTGCTCAACGTGCAGTACGCGCTGGTCTCGGACGTGCTGTACGTGCTCGAGGCCAACCCGCGCGCGTCCCGCACCGTGCCGTTCGCGTCGAAGGCGACGGGTACCTCGCTCGCGAAGGCGGCGGCCCGGGTCATGGTGGGCGAGTCGATCGCCGAGCTGCGCGCGGCGGGCGTCCTGCCCGCCGAGGGCGACGGCGGCACGCTGGACCTCGAGGCGCCGCTGGCCGTCAAGGAGGCCGTGCTGCCGTTCAAGCGGTTCCGCACGGCCGAGGGGCTCGTCGTCGACACCGTGCTCGGCCCGGAGATGCGTTCCACGGGCGAGGTCATGGGCTTCGACAAGGACTTCCCCCACGCGTTCGCGAAGTCGCAGGCCGCCGCGTTCGGCGGGCTGCCGACCCAGGGCCGCGTCTTCGTGTCCGTCGCGGACCGGGACAAGCGCTCGATCGTGTTCCCGGTCAAGCGGCTCGCGGAGCTGGGCTTCGAGGTGCTGGCGACGTCCGGCACCGCCCAGGTGCTGCGCCGCAACGGCATCGGCAGCACCGTGGTGCGCAAGTTCTCCGAGGGCCGCGGGGCCGACGGCGAGCCGACGATCGTCGACCTCATCACCGACGGCGAGGTCGACCTCGTGGTGAACTCCCCGTCCGGCCAGGGCGCGCGCGCCGACGGCTACGAGATCCGGGCCGCCACCACCGCGGCGGACAAGCCGATGATCACCACGGTGGACCAGCTCGCCGCGGCGGTGCAGGGCATCGAGGCGGTGCGCGGCGGGCCGTTCGACGTCGCGAGCCTCCAGGAGCACCAGGCTGCGGCGCGGGCCCGGCTCGCGGGCGACGCGGTCCCGGCGGCCACCGCGGCGAGGGTGCCGGCGTGAGCGGGGGCACGGGCCGGGCGGGCGTCGTCCCGTTCGGCGCCCGGCTCGCCGAGGCGATGGACGCCCACGGCCCGCTGTGCGTCGGGATCGACCCGCACGCGTCCCTGCTCGAGGCGTGGGGCCTGGGCGACGACGCCGCCGGGGTCCGGGAGTTCGGGCTGCGCGTCGTGGACGCGGTCGGCGGGCGGGTGGCGGCCCTCAAGCCGCAGGCCGCGTTCTTCGAGCGGCACGGCTCGGCCGGGGTCGCGGCGCTCGAGGACGTGATCGCCGCGGCGCGGGCCGTGGGCACCCTGACGATCGTGGACGCCAAGCGCGGCGACATCGGCTCGACGATGGGCGCGTACGCCGACGCGTTCCTCGCGGACGGCTCCCCGCTCGCGGGCGACGCCGTGACGGTGTCGCCGTACCTGGGCTTCGGCTCGCTCGCGCCCGCTGCCGAGCTGGCCGCCCGCACCGGGCGGGGGATCTTCGTGCTGTGCCTCACCTCGAACAAGGAGGGGCACGAGGTGCAGCACGCCCTCGGGCCCGACGGCGTGAGCGTCGCCGCGTCGGTGGCCGCGCAGGCGGCGGTGCTGAACGCGGGGGCCGACCCGATGGGCTCGGTGGGTCTCGTCGTGGGTGCCACCGTCGGCGACGCCGCGCGCGAGACGGGCACGGACCTGGTGGCGGTCAACGGGCCGCTGCTCGCGCCGGGCGTGGGCGCGCAGGGCGCGGGGGAGCGGGAGCTCGCGGCCGTCTTCGGTCCGGCCCGCCGCCACGTCCTGGCGTCCTCGTCCCGCGGCGTCCTCGCCGCGGGCCCGTGCGCGGGCGGCCTGCGCGAGGCCGCCGCCGCGGCCGCCGCGGACGCGCGCGCCGCCCTGCGGGGCTGAGACCGCGCGACACCGCCGACGGGCCCGCTCCTGCCAGGGAGCGGGCCCGTCGTCGTCGCGGGTCCGGCCGGGTGCGCCGGTGGGTGGTGCCGGTCCGGCGGCGGGGTCAGGCCGCCGGGGGAACCTGCCAGACGGACACGTGCCGCTCGCTCCCGGCGGTGAACGGCGTGCCGTCCCAGTCCTCCCACCGGTGCACGAGGCGCATCCCGGCGATGCGGGCCATGAGGTCCAGCTCGGCCGGCCACACGTACCGGAACGGCAACCACCGGAAGCGTCCGACGCCGTCGGGGCCGACGGTGACGTGGTTCGACGTGAACTCCTGGGTCACCACGTCGAGCCGGTCGAACCCGACGTAGCCACCGCCGGCGGCGTCGGGCGCGACCGTGAAAGGCACGGTGTCCTGCCCGGGCGGCATCCGCCGCAGCGGGGGCACCCCCACCTCGACGACGAAGCGACCCCCCGGCCGCAGGTGCGCGGCCGCGGTGCGGAAGCAGTCGACCTGCCCGTCCTGAGTCGTGACGTTCCCGATCGTGTTGAACACGAGGTAGGCCACGGCGAACTCGCCGGGCACCCGGGCGCTCGTCATGTCGCCGATCGTCACGGTCACCCGGTCGCCGCCGGGCTTGAGCGCGATGCGTGCCGCCATCGCCCGGGAGAGCTCGATGCCGTGCACGGTCACGCCGCGCTGCGCGAGCGGCGCGGCGAGGCGGCCGGTGCCGACGGCCAGCTCGAGCGCGGCGCCGTCGCCGGCGAGACCGGCGAGCACGTCGACGGTGCGCTCGACGACGGCGGCGTCGAACTCGCGGTCGTCGGACGCGTCGTAGGTGGCGGCGACGCTCTCGCCGAACCACCCGTCGGCGGGGTCGTCACGGTCGGTGCGGGGGACGGGCATGCCGACGACGGTAGGGCGGGTCGACCGTCGCCGACGAGCGGATTTCGCGCACCGCGCCCCACCTGCGACGACGTCCGGTCCGGTATGCGGCTTTCCTCCGCGTTCGAGGGTGGGGCGAACTGCCCTACGGATTGCCGCCCTCGCAGGTCGTGGCTACTTTCGAGGGAGCAGTTCCCTCATCAGCGGCTCGACAGAGTAGGTGACTTGCGTGGCTCTCCCCCCTCTTTCCCCGGAAGACCGTGCTGCGGCCCTCGAAAAGGCGGCCGAGGCCCGGCGCGTCCGCGCCGAGATCAAGAACCGGCTGAAGTACTCGCAGGGCTCGCTCAAGGACGTGATCGAGAAGGGCAAGACCGACGACATCGTCGGCAAGCTCAAGGTCGTCTCGTTGCTGGAGTCGCTCCCCGGTGTCGGTAAGGTGAAGGCTCGGGCGATCATGGAGGAGATCGGGATCGCCGAGACCCGCCGTGTCCGTGGCCTCGGGCCGCACCAGGCTTCGGCGCTCATCGAGAGGTTTGGCTGACATTTCCGCACCACCCGCCGGCCGTCCGGCACCGCACGAAGTCCCCGTCACCGCGGACCAGGGATCGGCGCCGGCCCGCCTGACCGTGCTCGCCGGCCCCACGGCAGTGGGCAAGGGCACGGTCTCCGCCGACATCCGGGCGCGCTACCCGCAGGTGTGGTTGTCGGTGTCGGCGACCACGCGGCCGCCGCGCCCCGGCGAGGTGCACGGCGTGCACTACCTCTTCGTCTCGCCCGAGGAGTTCGACCGGATGGTCGCCGACGGGCAGATGCTGGAGTGGGCGGTGGTGCACGGGCGCAACCGCTACGGCACGCCGCGCGGGCCCGTGGAGGAGCACCTGGCGGCGGGCGTGCCCACGCTCCTGGAGATCGACCTGCAGGGCGCGCGCCAGGTGCGGGACTCGATGCCGGAGGCGCGGTTCGTCTTCCTGTCCCCGCCGAGCTTCGACGAGCTGGTGCGGCGGCTGGTCGGCCGCGGCACGGAGGACGAGGAGGAGCGCGCGCGGCGTCTGCGCACGGCGCGCACCGAGCTCGCGGCCGAGTCCGAGTTCGACGTGACGATCGTCAACGACGACGTCACCCGCGCCACCGACGAGCTCGCCCGCGTGATGGGCGTGACGTCCGCCGCACCGCAGGTCGCCGGCTAGGCGGCGACGAGGTCCACGGCCCGAGCGCGGGTAGGATGGATCGCTGAACCCCGACGTCCCGTCCCTGATCTTTGTCTGGAGTGTGACCCATGGCCGGAACCGTGGCCCAGCCCATCGGCATCACCGACCCGCCCATCGACGAGCTGCTCGAGCGCATCGACTCGAAGTACGGCCTCGTGCTGTACGCGTCGCAGCGTGCCCGTCAGATCAACGCCTACTACTCGCAGCTCAACGAGGGCCTGCTGGAGAACGTGGGCCCGCTCGTCGAGGCCCGCAACCAGGAGAAGCCGCTGTCCATCGCGATGCGCGAGATCAACGAGGGCCTGCTCGTGGCCAACCCGGTCGAGGAGAAGCCCGACGCGACGACGACGGCCACCGACCCCGGCGACGAGATCACCTTCTGACGGTTCGCCGTCGACGAGGGTCGCGACGAGGTAGCCCGCGATGAGGATCCTGCTCGGCGTCAGCGGAGGCATCGCCGCCTACAAGGCGGTGCTCCTGCTGCGCCTGCTGCGCGAGGAGGGCCACGCGGTCCGGGTGATCCCGACGGCGTCGGCCCTGCGCTTCGTCGGCGCGCCGACGTTCGAGGCGCTGTCGGGCGAGGCCGTGACCGACGAGGTCTTCGAGGACGTCGCCCACGTGCCGCACGTCGCGCTCGGGCAGGGTGCCGATCTCGTCGTGGTGGCACCGGCGACGGCGGACCTGCTCGCCCGTGCCGCGACCGGCCGGGCGGACGACCTGCTCACCTCGACCCTGCTCACCGCGCGGTGCCCGGTCGTGATGGCTCCCGCGATGCACACCGAGATGTGGGAGCACCCCGCCACCCGCGCCAACGTGGCGACGCTGCGTGAGCGCGGCGTGATCGTGGTCGAGCCTGCCAGCGGTCGCCTGACCGGCGCCGACACGGGTCCCGGCCGGCTGCCCGAGCCGGAGGAGATCGCCCGGGTCGCGCTCGACGCGGCCCGTGCCGCAGGGCAGGGCCCCGCGCCGGCGGCCGACGCCGCGCACGACCTCGCGCATGACGCGACGCAGCACGACCTGACGGGGCGCGCGGTCGTCGTCTCCGCGGGCGGCACGCGCGAACCGATCGACCCGGTGCGCTTCATCGGCAACCGCTCGAGCGGCAGGCAGGGCGCGGCGCTGGCCGAGGCGGCGTGCGCCCGCGGGGCCGACGTGACGCTGGTCGCGGCGAACGTCGACGAGACGGTGGCGGCCTCCGCTCGGGCCGCCGGGGCCGTGGTCGTCCCCGTGGAGACCACCGCGCAGCTGCGCGACGCGGTGCGCGCCGCCGCCGGGCAGGCCGACGTCGTCGTGATGGCGGCCGCCGTGGCGGACTTCCGCCCGGCCGAGGTCCCCGGGTCGAAGATCAAGAAGGTGCCGGGCGAGGGCCCGGCGCCCATCGCGCTCGTCGAGAACCCGGACGTGCTGGCGGAGCTCGCCCGCGACCGGCTGCGCGCCGGCCAGCTCGTGGTGGGCTTCGCCGCCGAGACCGGCGACGCCCGCGGCTCGGTGCTCGAGCACGGGCGCAGCAAGGCCCGCCGCAAGGGTGCCGACCTCCTCGCGGTGAACGCCGTCGGGTCGGGCCGGGGGTTCGGCGCCCCCGTCAACGCGGTCACGGTGCTCGACGGGCAGGGCGAGGTCGTCGCCGAGGCGTCCGGCACGAAGCGTGCGGTGGCGGACGCCATCTGGGACGTCGTGGCGAAGGCGCTGCCCAGCATCTGAGATTCACCCGGCATGTGAGACGCTTCGCGGCCTGCGGGCCTCGTGCTGACGGCCTCTGCCCGTAGGCTGTGCCGCATGACCGATGCGCTGCGCCTCTTCACGTCCGAGTCCGTGACCGAGGGCCACCCGGACAAGGTGTGCGATCAGATCTCCGACGCCATCCTGGACGCGCTGATCGCCCAGGACCCGCGGTCGCGCGTCGCCGTCGAGACGATGGTGACGACCGGCCTGGTGCACGTGGCGGGCGAGGTCACCACGGACGCGTACGTCGAGATCCCGCAGATCGTGCGCGAGGTGGTGCGCCGGATCGGCTACACGTCGTCGGCGATCGGCTTCGACGGAGACTCCTGCGGCGTGTCCGTGTCGATCGGTCAGCAGTCGCCCGACATCGCGCAGGGCGTGGACAAGAGCCTCGAGGAGCGGGACGACGCGTCCGGCCCGGGCATCGAGCGCGACCCCCTGGACGCGCAGGGCGCGGGCGACCAGGGCCTCATGTTCGGCTACGCCTCGGACGAGACACCGGCCCTGATGCCCCTGCCGATCTGGCTCTCGCACCGGCTGGCGGAACGCCTCGCCGCGGTGCGGCGCTCGGGGGAGCTGCCCGGCCTGCGGCCCGACGGCAAGACGCAGGTGACCGTCGGGTACGACGGCGACCGGCCGGTGCGCGTGGACACGGTCGTGCTCTCCACCCAGCACGACGCCGACGTCGTCCAGGAGAAGCTGCAGCGCGAGGTCGCCGACCAGGTGATCGGCCCCGTCCTCGCCCAGGTGGCGGAGCAGACCGGGATCGAGACCGAGGGCGCCCGGCTCATCGTCAACCCGACGGGCAAGTTCGTCGTGGGCGGTCCGCAGGGGGACGCGGGACTCACGGGCCGCAAGATCATCGTCGACACGTACGGGGGCATGGCCCGGCACGGCGGCGGGGCGTTCTCCGGCAAGGACCCGTCGAAGGTGGACCGGTCCGCGGCGTACGCGATGCGGTGGGTGGCGAAGAACGTCGTCGCCGCGGGTCTGGCGCGCCGCTGCGAGGTGCAGGTGGCGTACGCGATCGGCAAGGCGCACCCGGTGGGCCTGTACGTCGAGACGTTCGGCACCGAGACGGTGCCCGTCGAGCGGATCACCGCCGCGATCGGCACGGTCTTCGACCTGCGGCCCGCCGCGATCGTCCGCGACCTCGACCTGCTGCGCCCGGTGTACGCCGCGACCGCCGCGTACGGCCACTTCGGGCGCGACCTGCCCGGGTTCACCTGGGAGCGCACGGACCGCGTCGACGCGCTGCGGGCTGCGGTCTGATCCTTCGCGAGGCGTCGTCACGGCGGCGACCTCCGCGTGGCGGCGACTTCCCTCGCGCGGACGCGTTCACGGGCGCCACGGCGCCCTCCACTTCGGGAGGATACGTCCGCGCGAGGACACCTCGCCGCCACGCCCCGCGTTCGTCCTGCGGCTGTCGTCGGCCGAGCACCGCAGGGGGCCGCGCTTCGGTCGAGCCGTGGACATGGCCGTGCAACCCGTGGTCGGCTGCCCATGATGGGATGGCCCCGTGAGCGACATCCCCGAGCCCGAGCAGCCCGCGCTGCTCGGGCTCGACGACGTCCCTGGTCCGCGCAAGGACGCGCCGAAGGGCCGCGCCCGGTCCGGAAGGCCCGGCAAGGCGGCCCTGGGCACCACGCCCGTGGCCGACGAGCTGCCCGTCGCGCGGGTGGTGCTCGACCTGCAGCCCGCGCACCTGGACCGCCCGTACGACTACCTGGTGCCCGCCCCGATGGCCGACGACGCGCGGCCCGGCGTGCGGGTGCGTGCCCGGTTCGGGCCGCAGGAGGTGGCCGGGTACGTGGTGGAGCGGCGGGAGACGTCCGACCACGACGGGCGGCTCGTGCCGCTCAAGCGGGTGGTCTCGGCCGACCCGGTGCTCTCGGAGGCGGTGCTGCGGCTGGCCCGCGCGGTGGCCGACCGCTACGCCGGCACGCTCGCCGACGTGCTGCGCCTCGCCGTGCCGCCGCGGCACGCGCGGGTGGAGAAGGAGGTGCTCGCCGGCCTAGGGGCTGACGACGCCGAGGACGGGCCGGCGGCGGCCTCCGACGCGGGGCCCGGGACCGACACGGTGTCCGGTGCCCTCCCCGGGGCTGTGTCCGCCTGGTCGGCGTACCTGGGCGGGGAGGCGTTCTGCCGACACCTGCTGGCCGGAGAGGCGCCCCGTGCCGTGTGGACGCCGCTGCCCGGGCTCGCGCCCCCCGCCGGCGACGGGCCGGCGCACGTGCCGCACTGGGCGGCCGCGGTCGCCGAGGCGGCGCGGGCCACGATCGCCGGCGGGCGGCGCGTCCTCATCGTCGCGCCCGACGCCCGCGACGTCGAACGGGTGGTCACCGCCCTCGGGGAGGCGGGGGTGGACGACGTCGTCCGGCTCCTCGCCGACGACGGGCCCGCACCGCGGTACCGCGCGTTCCTGCGCGCCCGCCACGGCCTCGCGGACGTCGTCGTCGGGACGCGGGCGGCCATGTTCGCGCCGGTGCCGGACCTCGGTCTCGTCGTGCTGTGGGGCGACGGCGAGGACACCCTCGCGGAGCCGCACGCGCCGTACCCGCACGCCCGCGACGTGCTCGCGCTGCGCAGCGACCTCGAGGGCGCCGCGTACCTGCTCGCCTCCCCGGGCCGCACCGTCCAGGCGCAGGCGCTGCTCGCCTCCGGGTGGGCGCGGGAGATCGCCGCGCCCCGCGACGTCGTCCGCGCCCGCGCCCCCCGCGTGCGGGCGCTCACCTCGGTCGAGCTCGCCGCCGAGGGTCCGGGTGCCGCCGCTCGCCTCCCCACGGCCGCATGGCGCGCCGCCCGCGACGGCCTCGCCCGCGGGCCGGTGCTCGTGCAGGTGCCGCGCACCGGGTACCTGCCCGTCGTCGCCTGCGCGCGGTGCCGCACGGCCGCGCGGTGCGCCGCCTGCCACGGGCCGCTGGGCATGACACGACCCACCGCGGCGCCCCAGTGTTCCTGGTGCGGGCGTCTGGCCGGTGGCTGGCGCTGCGACGAGTGCGGCGACACCCGGCTGCGGGCCGTGCGCGTGGGCTCCGACCGCACCGCCGAGGAGCTCGGCCGCGCGTTCCCCGGCACGACGGTGCGCGTGTCCGCCTCCTCCGCGCCCGGGGGCGTGCTCGACCGCGTCGGGGCCCAGCCGGCCCTCGTCGTGGCGACCCCGGGGGCGGAGCCCGTCGCGGACGGCGGGTACGCCGCCGCCCTCCTCCTCGACGCCGCGGTGTCCACCGCAGGGACGGGGCTCGCGACCGCCACCGAGGCGCTGCACCGGTGGCTCGCCGCGGCCGCCCTCGTGCACCCCGCGCACGCCGGGGGACAGGTGCTCCTCGTGGGCGACGCCGCCCCCACCCCCACCGGCGCGCTGGTGCGCTACGACCCCGCGGGCCTCGCCGACCGGGAGCTCACCGAGCGCCGCGAGCTCGACCTGCCGCCCGCGGTCCGCGTCGCCGCCGTCACCGGGGACCGTCAGGCCGTGGACGCCGTCGTCGCGCGGGTCGGGCTGGCCGGTCCCGACACCGTGCTCGGCCCGGTCGAGCTACCCGACGCCGAACCGCGACGCGGCGCCACGCTCGACCCCCAGGTGCGTGCCGTGCTGCGCGTCCCCCTGGCGCAGGGCGCCGAGCTCGCCGCGCAGCTGCGCGCCTCCCTCGCCGTGCGCTCCGCCCGCCGGGAGGGCGGCACGGTCCGGGTGCAGGTCGACCCCAAGGAGATGCTCTAGAGATGACCCCCGACCCCCACGCCTCGTTCGACACGGTGGTGTACGACTTCGGCAACGTGCTCGTCGGCTGGGACCCGTACGCCGGGTTCCCCGGCCGGCCGCGCGCCGAGGTCGACGCCTGGATGGCCGAGATCGACTTCCCCGCCTTCAACCACGCCCAGGACGCCGGCCGCACCTGGTCCGACGCGCGGGCGGCGCTCGCGGACCGGCCGCACCTCCGGCCCCTGCTGGACGAGTACGTCGCGAACTTCGCCAGGACCCTCACCGGCCCGGTGCCCGGGTCCGCCGCCCTCGTCGACGAGCTGCGGGCGGCCGGCCTGCGCCTCCTGGGCCTCACCAACTGGTCCGCCGAGCTCTTCGAGCACGCCGCCCCCGCGGCACCCGCCACGCGGCTCATGGACGACGTCGTCGTCTCCGGACGAGTGGGCCTCGCCAAGCCCGACCCCGCGATCTTCGCCCACCTCGTCGCGACCCACGACGTCGACCCGTCGCGCACCGTCTTCGTCGACGACAGCCCCGCCAACGTCGCCGCCGCCGAGAGCCTCGGGTTCCGCACCGTCCGGTTCACCGACACCCCCGCCCTGCGTGCGGCCCTGAGCGCGCTGGGCCTGCCGGTCACCGCGCCCTCGTGAGACGGGTCGGGCCGACGGCCCGACTACGATCGGGTGGTGCGCCTGCTCTTCGCCGGAACCCCCGAACCCGCCGTCCCCGCCCTTCGTGCCCTGCTCGGCTCGCGCCACGAGGTCGTCGCGGTCCTGACCCGGGCCGACGCCCCGGCGGGACGCGGCCGCAGGCTCGTGCCCAGCCCGGTCCGCCTCGCGGCCGAGGAGGCCGGAGTCCCCGTCCTCACCGACCCGCCGCGGGGCGAGGACTTCCTCGCACGCCTGCGCGACCTCGACGTCGACGCCGCGCCCGTCGTCGCCTACGGGCACCTGCTGCGCCCCGACGTCCTCGCCGTGCCCCGCCTCGGCTGGGTGAACCTGCACTTCTCCGTGCTGCCCGCCTGGCGCGGCGCCGCGCCGGTCCAGCACGCCGTCCTCGCGGGGGACGAGGTCACCGGAGCCACCACGTTCCTCCTCGACGAGGGGATGGACACCGGCCCGGTGCTCGGCACCGCCACCGAGACCATCCGCCCCCGGGACACCTCCGGCGACCTGCTCGGCCGCCTCGCCAGCAGCGGCGCCGGACTGCTCGTCGCCACCCTCGACGCGCTCGAGGACGGCACCCTCGCGCCCCAGGCGCAACCCGCCGACGGCGCCTCCCTCGCGCCCAAGGTCACGACCGACGACGCCCGGGTCCGCTGGGACGACCCGGCGCTCGCCGTCGACCGACGCGTCCGCGCCGTCACCCCCGCCCCCGGGGCGTGGACCACCCTGCCGCCCACCCCCGGGCCGGACGCCGCCCCCGGCGCCCGCCTCGGCCTCGGCCCCGTCACCCCCCGGCCCGACGTCACGGACCTGTCGCCGGGCCAGGTGCGGGCCGGCAAGAAGGAGGTCCTCGTCGGCACCGCCA
The DNA here is from genome assembly GCA_023241745.1 of Isoptericola peretonis. Classification (GTDB taxonomy): domain Bacteria; phylum Actinomycetota; class Actinomycetes; order Actinomycetales; family Cellulomonadaceae; genus Isoptericola; species Isoptericola peretonis. The sequence goes on from JALQCY010000002.1 coordinate 607,126, forward strand.
CGCACGCCGTCGAGCTCGGGCACGTGCAGCCCGTGGGGAAGAAGCCCATGGCTGCCGCCGACTGGGCGCGCGGCGCCCGCGGCCTGTTCACGGGCGACGGCGACCTGCGGCTCGGGCAGGACGCCCGATGAGCGCCGACCGGAGCACCGACCGCCGCGGCGGCGACCGCGACCCCCGTCGTGACGCCCTCCGCGACGCCAAGGGCCGCCAGCGCGGCGCCGCCCGCTCCCGGGGGGACGTGCACCGCAGCGCCCAGGCGCCCGGAGAGCGCCGCCGCCGCACCGACCCCGCCCGCACCGCCGCCTACGACGTGCTGCGCCAGGTCGACGGCTCCGACGCGTACGCCAACCTCGTGCTGCCACCGCTGCTGCGGGAGCGCCGCATCTCCGGGCGGGACGCCGCGTTCGCCACCGAGCTCGCCTACGGCACGCTGCGCCTGCGCGGGCGCTACGACGCCGTCCTCGCCCGCTGCGTCTCCCGGCCCCTCGACCAGCTCGACCCCGAGGTCCTCGACGTCCTCCGCCTCGGCACCCACCAGCTCCTGGGCATGCGCGTGCCGTCGCACGCCGCCGTCTCCGAGACCGTCGCCCTCGCCCGCGACCGCGTGGGTGCCGGCCCCGCCCAGATGGTCAACGCCGTCCTGCGTGCCGTCGGCCGCACCACCCTCGACGACTGGCTCGCCCGGCTCACCGACGAGGCGCCCGACGCCGTCACCGGCCTCGCCACGACGAGATCGCACCCCGTATGGATCACCCGCGCCCTCCGCGAGGCGCTCGCGGGCCAAGGACGCGGCCCGGACGAGATCGGCGACCTGCTCGACGCGGACAACTCCGCCCCCCGTGTCACGCTCGTCGTCCGGCCCGGGCTCGCCGGCTCCGACGAGCTCCACGACGAGGCCCGGGACGCCGACGTCCGGCTGGAGGCCGGCCGCTGGGCACCGACCGCGCGCGTCCTCGCCGGGGGGAGCGACCCTGCCGCCCTGCCCGCCGTCGCCGACGCCCGCGCCGGGGTCCAGGACGAGGGTTCCCAGCTCGTCACCCTCGCCCTCGCGTCCGCGCCGCTCGAGGGGCCCGACTCCCGCTGGCTCGACCTGTGCGCCGGCCCCGGCGGTAAGGCCGCGCTGCTCGCGGCCCTCGCAGCGGGTCGCGGCGCCACCCTCGTGGCCAACGAGGTGCAGCCCCACCGGGCGCGGCTCGTGGAGCGTGCCCTGCGGGCGGTGCCCGCCGGCGTCGTGGAACGGGTGCGCACCGGTGACGGCCGCGAGCTCGGGGCCGAGGAGCCCGGCGCGTACGACCGGGTGCTCGTCGACGCCCCCTGCACCGGCCTCGGCGCCCTGCGCCGCCGCCCCGAGTCCCGGTGGCGGCGCACCCCCGCCGACCTGGGCGCGCTGACCGTGCTCCAGCGCGAGCTGCTGGCCTCCGCGCTCGACGCGGTCCGCCCTGGCGGCGTCGTCGCCTACGTGACCTGCTCGCCCCACCTGGCCGAGACCCGGCTGGTGGTGGACGACGTGCTGCGCCGCCGGGACGATGCCGAGCGGTTCGACGCGCGGGCCGCGCTGCGCGAGGTGCTCGTGCCCGGGGCGGAGATCGACCTGGGGGCGCCGGACGGGGGAGCGCACGGCCTGGACGTGCAGCTGTGGCCGCACGTGCACGGGACGGACGCGATGCATCTCACGCTGCTGCGCCGCGCGCGCTGAGCCGACGCCCTGCCGCGGGCCTCAGGCGAGCGTGCGCTGCAGCAGCGTGGTGCTGACGGCACGGCCGTGCTTGACGCCGACGTCGCGGAGCACGCCCGCCGTCTCGAAGCCGAACCGACGGTGCAGCGGCAGGGATCCCGCGGCGGCGGGGTCGTCGGCGACGACCGCCACGACCTGGCGCACGCCGGCACGCGTGCAGGCCTCCAGCAGCGACGCCAGGAGCAGCGACCCGACCCCCCGGCCCTGCGCGGCGGGCGCGAGGTAGATCGTGTCCTCCACCGTGTACCGGTAGGCGGCCTTCGCGCGCCACGGGGCGGCGTACGCGTACCCGACGACGGCGCCCTCGACCTCGGCCACGAGGAACGGCAGCCCGCGGGCGTCGAGGTCGACGAGCCGCTGGCGCCAGGTGGGGAGGTCCGGGGCCTGCTCGTCGAACGTGACGGCGGTGCCCGTGACGTACGGCTCGAGGATGGCCGCGACCGTCGGGAGGTCCGCGGCGACGGCGGGGCGCACGAGCGCACGGGGTTCCGGGGTCTGCGCCGGCGACGCGGGCGACGACGAGGAACCCGGGCCGGCGGGGGAGGGGAGCGATGGCACGGGGCGAGCGTAGTGGGTGCCGCGCCTAGGCTGGGCGCATGCCTGCGCTGATCAACCCCAGCATCCTGTCGGCCGACTTCGCGAACCTGGAGCGTGACCTGAGGGCTATCGCGTCCGCCGACTACGCCCACGTGGACGTGATGGACAACCACTTCGTGCCCAACCTGACGCTGGGCCTGCCGGTCTTCGAGCGCCTCGCGCAGGTCTCGCCGGTGCCGCTCGACGCCCACCTGATGATCGACGACCCGGATCGCTGGGCCCCGGCGTACGCCGAGGCGGGTGCGGCGTCCGTCACGTTCCACGCGGAGGCGGCCACGGCTCCGGTGCGGCTGGCCCGCGAGCTGCGCCGCCTGGGCGCGCGGGCGGGGCTCGCGCTCCGGCCCGCGACGCCCGTGGAGCCCTTCCTCGACCTCCTGGGGGAGATCGACATGATCCTCGTGATGACGGTCGAGCCAGGGTTCGGCGGGCAGTCCTTCATCGACGGCACGCTGCCGAAGATCCGGCGCGCCCGGCAGGCGGTGGGGGAGTCGGGGCTCGACGTGTGGATCCAGGTGGACGGGGGAGTGTCGCGCGACACGATCGACCGGGCGGCGGACGCGGGCGCGAACGTGTTCGTGGCGGGCTCGGCGGTCTACGGGGCGCAGGACGTCCCGGCGGAGATCGCGGCGCTGCGGGACCTGGCCACACGCCACAGCCACTGAGCGAGCCGCCAGAGCAGCCTTCGACGGCTCGCGCCTCTCGGTAAAAATAGTGTGCCAAGCGTCCTGAGAACACTGTGGCGCAGTCCCGACGAACGGGACCCGGCCACGAGGGCGGGGTCCCGGCGTCTAGGCTGTGCAGGTGAAGACGTTCGACTCCCTGTTCGCCGAGCTGACCGAGAAGGCCACGACCCGTCCTGCCGGGTCGGGGACCGTGGCCGAGCTGGACGCCGGCGTGCATGCGATCGGCAAGAAGATCGTGGAGGAGGCGGCCGAGGTCTGGATGGCCGCCGAGCACGAGACCGACGAGGCGGCCGCGGAGGAGATCTCGCAGCTGCTGTACCACCTGCAGGTGCTGATGCTGGCCAAGGGGCTGACGCTCGAGGACGTGTACGCGCATCTGTGAGCGCCCGGCCCGGGGCCGCACCACCAGGTGCGGCCCCGCGGTCCGTCGCGCGCGCCCAGCCGCTCGTCACGACCCGACCTGATCAGAACGAGGTATCCGCAGTGCTCCGTATCGCCGTCCCCAACAAGGGCTCCCTGTCCGGCCCCGCTTCCGACATGCTGCGCGAGGCGGGGTACCGCCAGCGTCGCGACACCCGTGAGCTGGTCCTCGCCGACCCGGACAACGGGGCCGAGTTCTTCTTCCTGCGCCCGCGTGACGTCGCCGTCTACGTCGGGTCCGGCACCGTGGACGTCGGGATCACCGGCCGCGACCTGCTGCTCGACTCGGGGGCCGACGCGGTCGAGCACCTCCCGCTCGGTTTCGCGGGGTCCACGTTCCGCTTCGCCGCGCCGGCCGGCACCATGACCACCGTCGAGCAGATCGCCGGCCGCCGGGTCGCGTCGTCGTACACGACGCTGGTCCGCGCGTACCTGGCGGAGCGGGGCGTCGAGCCGGCGGCCGTGGTGCACCTGGACGGCGCCGTGGAGAGCTCGGTGCGCCTCGGCGTGGCGGACCTCATCGCCGACGTGGTGGAGACCGGGACGACGCTCCGGGCGGCGGGGCTGGAGGTCTTCGGCGAGCCGATCCTGCGCTCCGAGGCCGTGCTGATCCGCCGCAGCGACGTCGAGGAGCCGGTGGGGCTCGACGTCCTGACCCGCCGGCTCCAGGGCGTCATCACCGCGCACGAGTACGTCCTCATGGACTACGACGTGCCGATGGAGCTCGTCGACGCCGCGGTGGCGGTGACGCCCGGCTTCGAGTCGCCCACGGTCTCGCCGCTGCACAACGGCGAGTCTGCGGCGGTGCGGTCGATGGTCAGGCGGTCCGAGACGAACCGCGTGATGGACGCGCTGTACGAGGTCGGTGCTCGCGGCATCATCGTCACCTCCATCCACGCCAGCCGGCTGTGATCCCGGCCGCCGGGGGCGTCTCGGCGGTCACGCTGTCGAACACCCGCTGAGAGTGGCAGCGTGGTGGGCATGAGCAGCTCCGACGCGTCGCACGGCACGGCGGGCGCGGGTCCGGCCCGGGACGGCGACCGCTTCCGTGTCTTCCGTCCCTTGTGGGGGAGGGTCGCTGCCTGGGTCGTGTGGGTGCTCGCCGCGGTGGGCAGCCTGGTGGTGGGCCTGACGGCGAGCGGCCCGCTGGGCGCGGCGGCCGTGAACCGGGTGTCGTTCGTCGTCTTCGCGCTGGGCGTGACCTGGCTGCTGTGGCGGCTCGGGGGCGTCCACGCCGTGCCGTCGCCGGAGCGCCTGCGGGTACGCAACCTCGTGCAGTCCAGGGACCTCGACTGGGCCGAGATCGTCGAGGTCCGGCTAGGGCCGGACGACCCCTGGGTGCGCCTCGACCTCGCCGACGGCGGCACCCTCGCCGTGATGGGGATCCAGCGGGCGGACGGGGAACGGGGGATGGCCGAGGCGCGCCGGCTGCGCAGCCTGGTCGTCGGGCTGGGGGAGGCCCCCGACCGTTCCTGACGCGGCGTGTCCACGTGCCCGGGCCGGGCATCGCGCACGACCCCGAGCATGACGAACGCCCGCGCACCGTACGGTGCGCGGGCGTTCGTCGTGGCCCTCCGGGCCCGGGTCGTGTCAGGCGCTGTGCACCGGGCGGCGGTCGGTCCGCGGGCGCTCCGTGCGCGGGGCGCGACGCTCGGGCGCACCCTGGTCGACGGAGATCCGCAGCGCCTTGCCCGCCACGTGCGCGCGGCCGATGCGGTTCATGTCCGCGTCGTCGAGCGGACGCGAGATGTCCACGAGCGAGAAGTTGCCGAAGATGTCGATCTTGCCGATGTCGCTGCCGGACAGGCCGCCCTCGTGCGTGAGGGCCCCGACGATGCCGCGCGGCTGGGCGCCGTGCGTGTGACCGACGGAGATGCGGTACCGGGTACCGGCCGCGGGACGCCGGATTCCGCGGCCGCGGTCGTCGCGGTCGGAGCGGGGGTGACGGCCTGTACGGTCGCCGTCCCGCTCGGTGCGCTCCGCGCGGTGGGTCTCGCGGGTGCGCCCGCCCTTCGCCTCGGCCCGCTCGCGCTCGTGCTCCTCCTGGGCCGCACGCTGCTGGGGGCCGTCGTCCCCGACCGCGAGCGCCAGGAGCGCGGACGCGACCTGCAGGACCGCGTCGTCGGTCGCGACGGGGGCCGTCGTGTCGCCGTCCGTGTCGCCGTCCGTGGCCTGCGCGAGGGGGTGCTGGCGCAGGAGGTCGGTGTACAGGTCCAGGCGGCCGGCCTCGATGCGCGCGGCGACGGCGTCGAGGAGCCGGCCTGCGCGGTGCTGGGACACGTCGCGCGGCGAGGGGATCTCGGCCTCGGTGAGCGAGGCGCGGATGGTCCGCTCGATGTGCTTGAGCTTGCCGCGCTCGTGGGGGGTGACGAACGACAGGGCGCGGCCGGTGCGCCCGGCGCGGCCGGTACGGCCGATGCGGTGCACGTAGGCCTCGGCCTCGCGGGGGATGTCGAAGTTGACGACGAGGCCGATGCGGTCGACGTCGAGCCCGCGGGCGGCGACGTCGGTGGCGACGAGGACGTCGACCGAGCCGGAGCGGAGGCGCTCGACGATCTTCTCGCGCTCCTTCTGGGCGACGTCGCCGGAGATCGTGGCGGCGGAGATGCCACGCTCCACGAGGGCGGCGCCCACCTCCTCGGCGTCCTTGCGGGTGCGCGTGAAGACGATGGTGGCGTCGGCGTCGGAGGTGGCGAGGACCCGGACGAGGGACCCGATCTTGTGACGGAACGGGACGACCGCGTAGGTCTGCTCGACGGTCGACACGGTGGACGACTGGCGGGAGACGGCGATCGCGACGGGGTCGTTGAGGTGGGTCGCGGCGACGGCGCGGATGGCGGGCGGCATGGTCGCGGAGAAGAGGGCGACCTGACGCTCGGCGGGGGCCTGGCCGAAGATCGTCTCGACGTCCTCGGCGAAGCCCATGCGGAGCATCTCGTCGGCCTCGTCGAGCACGAGGAACTTCACGCCGTCCAGGGAGAGGGTGCCCCGCTCCATGTGGTCCATGACGCGGCCGGGGGTGCCGACGACGACGTGCACGCCGTCACGCAGGGCCCGCTGCTGCGGCTGGTAGGGGGAGCCTCCGTACACGGAGGTGACGCGCACGCCCGGCAGGTGGGTGGCGAACGACTCGACGGCCTCGGCGACCTGGAGCGCGAGCTCGCGGGTGGGGGCCAGGACCAGCGCCTGGACGTGACCGCCGGCGACGGAGGCGCGGGGGTCGAGCGCCGCGAGGAGCGGGATCGCGAAGGCGGCGGTCTTGCCGGTGCCGGTCTGGGCGACGCCCGTGATGTCGCGCCCGGAGAGGAGCTCGGGGATGGCGCGGGCCTGGATGGGCGACGGCGTCGTGAAGCCGAGGTCGTCGACGGCGGCCTGCAGGGCGGCCGGGAGGCCGAGGTCCGCGAAGGTGGGGCCGGCGGTGGGCTCGGCGGTGGGCTCGATCGTCGAACCGGTGGGGGCGAGCTCGGTGGGCTGCTCGATGGGCAGGGTGGAGTCAGGGATGCTCAAGGCGGTTGCCGCTTCCGTCGGTGGGGGGAGGAGTCCTGCGTCGCCGAGGGGCGAGGCGGTCGCTCAGTCCCGGACACACACCAGCCCCGCTCTTGGACGGGGCGCAACGAACACGCGGGAGGCACGACGAACTCCGAAGGTGGCTCCAGTCTACGCGGTCGGCGGGCGGGGCGTCCGGCAGGGCGCGGTGAGTTCGCCCACTGTGGCGGTGCCCGGTGCGTAGGATGTGCGGGTGCACGAGGGTCAGGAGATCAGCAGCCGGGTCTTCACGATCCCGAACCTGGTGAGCTTCCTGCGACTGGCGCTGGTGCCGGTCTTCGCGGTGCTGATCGTGGTGGGCGAGGACGTGTGGGCCCTGGGCGTCCTGGCCTTCTCCGGCTTCACGGACTGGTTGGACGGGGTGCTGGCGCGCCGGCTGAACCAGGTGACGCGGCTGGGCCAGATGCTCGACCCGGCCGCGGACCGGCTGTTCATCTTCGTGACCCTGATCGGGTTGACCTGGCGGGACGTGATCCCGCTGTCGATCCTCGTGGTGATCGTCGCGCGCGACGTGGTGCTCGCGTGCCTGCTCCCGGTGCTCGCCCGGCACGGCTACGGGCCGCTCCCCGTCAGCTTCGTGGGCAAGGCCGGCACGTTCGCGCTCCTGTACGCCTTCCCGCTGCTGCTCCTGGCCACGACGCCCGGCGCCGTGGGTGCCGCGGCCCACGTGGTCGGGTGGGCCTTCACGTGGTGGGGCGTGGGCCTCTACTGGGTGGCCGGCGTGCAGTACGTGCGCCAGGCCCGGGACCTGCTCGGGCCCGCGAGCGCCGGGCGGGCCGAGGACGGTAACGGATGACGGCCCCGGTGCGCCCGTCGGGGCGTCGGCGCCCCGACGAGTCGATGACGTTGCTCGTCGAGGTCATGGAGAAGCCCCTGGACCCGGGGTACGCGGAGGCCGCCGAGCGTCGTGCGGCCGCCGAGCGTGCCGGGCTGCCGTCGGGCAGCCGGGGCTCGGGGGCCGTGCTCCTGGTGCTGGTCGCCATCCTGCTGGGACTGCTGACGGTGTCCGCGGCGCAGCAGCTCCGCGCGCCGCAGGCCGAGGTGGCGGCCGCGCGGGAGGTGCTGGAGCAGAAGATCGTGGACCGCCGGGCCCAGGTCGAGGGGCTGCAGCGCCGGTCGGTGACCCTCAGCGAGGAGATCGAGTCGTTGCAGAACACCGCCCTCGCGAGCGAGGACCCGGCGCTGCTGCAGACGCTACTGCTGGACGGGGTGGTCAGCGGTTCGGCCGCGGTGTCCGGACCGGGTCTGGTGGTGACGCTGTCCGACGGCGACGCTGCTCAGTCGGTCTCGGACCCGGACCCCAGCGCCCGGGTGCGTGACGCCGACGTGCAGACGGTCGTCAACGCGCTGTGGGCGGCGGGGGCGGAGGCGGTGTCGGTGGATGACCAGCGTCTGACGTCGTTGTCGGCGATCCGGAACGCGGGCGACGCGATCCTCGTCGACCTGGTGCCGTTGCCGGGACCCACCTACACCATCCGGGCGATCGGTGACTCCGAGGCGATGCAGACCGCGTACGCTCGGTCCGGCGCCCCCGCGTACCTGCAGCTCCTGGGCTCGCGGTACGGGATCCAGTCGAGCCTCACCCCGCAGAGCGACCTGTCGCTCCCCGGCGTGGGGAACCAGACGCTCAGGTATGCGGAGCGGTCGGGCACGGGGGACTCCTCGCCGTCCGACGCGCCGTCCGGGACTCCGTCGTCCGACACCGAGGAGGAAAGCTCATGATCGCCGCGATCGGGCTCGTGATCGGCGTGGTCGCCGGTCTGGTGCTGCAGCCGACGGTACCGGTGGCGCTGCAGCCCTATCTGCCGATCGCGGTGGTGGCCGCGCTGGACGCCCTGTTCGGCGGTCTGCGGGCCAAGCTCGACGGGCTGTTCGACGACAAGGTCTTCCTCGTGTCGTTCCTGTCCAACGTGCTCGTCGCGGCGTTCATCGTGTTCCTCGGCGACCAGCTGGGCGTGGGCGCCCAGCTGTCCACCGCGGTCGTGGTGGTGCTCGGCATCCGGATCTTCTCCAACGCGGCGGCGATCCGCCGGCACCTCTTCAAGGCGTGAGCGGCGGATGAGCGACCACACGGGAGACCGACCCGACGTCCCGGACGAGGAGCGCGCCGACGCAGCGCGGCCCGAGCCGGAGGACGCGACTGTGCTCGACGAGAGCACCGGGCCCGACGGCGAGGCCGGCAAAGACGCCGACACCGCGCAGGACGCCGAGGAGGTGACCCCGGAGGTCACCAGCGAGGTCACCGAGAGCGCGGACGTCCCGGTCCTCCCCGAGGACGTCGAGGGAACTGACGACGCCGAGGCCACCGGGACCCTGGAGGGGTCCGAGGCGGCGGGGGAGACCCACGAGCCGGACGAGGTCGCGCCGGTGCACGAGCAGCAGGAGGACTCCACCGGCGACATCGCCGCCGCGGAGGACGTGACGCCTGCCGGCGAGCGCGACGACGACGAGGTGCCCGCCGGACCCGGCGCCACCGAGTCGTCGGACGAGGGCGAGGCGCACGACGGCACGGGCGAGCCGTCCGAGCCTGAGGCGCCGGCTGGCGCGCCCGTGACGGCGCACGACGCGACCGAGGACGCGCCGGGCGGGCCCGAGCCGACCACCGGGCCCAGCGGCTGGCGCCGGCTCGGCGCCGCGCTGCGTCCCCGCGCGACGCGGTCCCAGGTGCTGGCGGGGGTGCTGTGCGCCGCGCTGGGCTTCGCCCTGGTGGTGCAGGTCCAGCAGTCGGCGTCCGACCAGCTCTCCTCCGCCCGTCAGGAGGACCTCGTGCGCCTGCTGGACGAGGTCACGGACCGCGCACAGCAGCTGGGCGACGAGGTCGCGGGGCTGGAGACCACGCGGGACGAGCTGCGCTCGGGGTCGGGGCAGGCGCAGTCGGCGCTCGAGCTGGCCCAGCAGCGCGCGGAGTCCGAGGGGATCCTGTCGGGGCGGCTGCCTGCGCAGGGCCCGGGCGTGGAGATCACCGTCGAGGACCCGGCGGCCGTGCTGAAGGCCTCCCAGATGTTCAACGTGCTCGAGGAGCTGCGCAACGCCGGGGCAGAGGTCGTCGAGCTCAACGACGTGCGGCTCGTCACGTCGACCTGGTTCGAGGACGAGGGCGACGCGATCGTCGTCGACGGGACCACCCTGTCGTCCCCGTACGAGTGGACCGTGATCGGCGACCCCGAGACCATGGACCGGGCGCTGGAGATCCCCGGCGGCGCGCTGGCGACGGTGCGCACCGCCGGGGCGGAGGCCACGACCACCCAGCAGGACGACGTGAGCATCACGGCGGTGACCCCGCCGCAGGAGCCCGAGTACGCCGAGCCCGAGCGGGAGCGCGGATGACGTGCGCGGACGGCCCCGCCCCAGGGGCGAGCGGGCTTTCCGGCCGCGGCCCGGTCGGGGTAGGTTTGTCGGACGACGGCGCACGTCGGACGCACAGCGGGCCCGTCACGGTCACCGGTCACCGGGTTCCGCGACCGGCGACGGCGTCGCCCGGCTCACCCGGCCCGACCTCACAGGAGGACTGATGACGGACCCCCGCGCTCTTCCGCCGCACCAGGCGGCCGCGGACACCACCGCGCACCTGGGACGTGTGGGCGCGCCCGCGGAGGAGCAGTCGTTCCGGATCCCGCTCACGGCGGAGGAGGCCGCCGCGGTGGCGGCGCTGCCGCGGCACTCTGCGCTCCTCGTGGTGCAGTACGGGTCGGGCGCGGTCGGGGAGCGCTTCCTGCTCGACTCCGCCCGTGCGGTCGCGGGACGCAGCGAGCAGGCCGACATCTTCCTGGACGACGTCACGGTGTCGCGCAAGCACGCGGAGTTCGTCCGCGAGGGCGACCGGTTCGTCGTGCGGGACATCGGGTCCCTCAACGGGACGTACGTGAACCGCGAGCGCATCGACGCGGCCCCGCTCACCACGGGTGACGAGGTGCAGATCGGCAAGTTCCGCATGTCGTTCCACGCCAGCCCGCAGGCGCCGCGGGATCCGCAGGCGCCCGCGTCGTGACGGCGGCGCAGGCCGCGCACGGCGAGGAGCCGGCCGGCCAGGACGCGCCCGAACCCTGGCCGCGGGGGATCTCCCGCCAGGCGACGATGCGGATCTCCGACGTGCTCGGCCAGCTCGGGCCCGAGTTCCCGGCGGTGTCCCACTCCAAGCTCCGGTTCCTGGAGGACCAGGGGCTCATCGACCCCGTCCGCACCCCGTCGGGCTATCGCCAGTACAGCCCCGCCGACGTGGAGCGGCTGCGGTTCGTCCTCACGGAGCAGCGCGACTCCTACCTGCCGCTGAAGGTCATCAAGGAACGCCTCGCCGAGATGGACGCGGGGGAGCCCGCCCCCGGTCCGGCACCCCGGCTCGCCGAGGCGGGGGGAGCGCCCGAGGTCGCGCGGCGGCGCTGGACGGTGGAGTCCGTCGCCGAGGCGACGGGCACGACGGTCGGGTTCGTGCAGGCTCTGGTGTCCGCCGGCGTGCTGCACGCCGGCACGGGAAGCCGCCTCGACTCCGGCGCGCCCGACGTCGTGCGCATCGCCGCCCGGCTGGCCGAGCACGGCATCGAGCCCCGGCACCTGCGGTCGCTGCGGGCGTCCGCGGACCGGCACGTGGGACTGGTGGACCAGCTCGTCGCGCCGTACCGCAGCCAGCAGACGCCGTCGGCCCGCGCCCAGGGGGCGGAGCTGGCGGCCGAGGTGGGCGAGCTGCTCGCACGCCTGCACTCGACGTGGGTGCGACAGGGCACCGGCGACCTCGTCTGACCCAGCGCTCCCCGACCTGATCCCGCGGCGTTACCAGGCGACGTGCGGGACCTCGCGGACGTACCGTGGATCGGTGGAACCCGACGACCCGAGCGACGCCCCCATGGTGCCCGTCGAGGTGCTCGGGGTGCGTCAGCAGCAGCACGACCAGGAGATCGTGGTGCTGCTGCTGGACGCCGCCGCCAACCTGGCCGTGCCCATCGTCATCGGCGCCCGCGAGGCGTCCGCCATCGCGATGGCGCAGGCGGGCCTCGTGACGCCGCGCCCCATGACGCACGACCTGCTGCGCGACCTGCTCGGCGCCGTCGGGGTCGAGCTGGAGCGGGTGGAGATCGTGGCGCTGGACGGCGGCGTGTTCTTCGCGGAGCTGATCCTGTCCAACGGCACCCGGCTGGACTCGCGCGCGTCGGACGCCATCGCGCTGGCGGTGCGCACGGGGAGCCCCGTGCTGTGCTCGGCCGAGGTCGTGGCGGTGGCGGGCGTCGAGGTGGTGGACGTCGAGCAGCAGCGTGAGGTCGAGCGGTTCCGCGACTTCCTCGACCACGCGACCGCGGCGGACTTCACCGCACCGGGCGGCCCGCACGAGCCCGGACCCCCGAACGGGGGAGACCGTCCTGACGACGCCCCGCCCTGACGCGACGAGGTCGCCACACCGGGCACAACCTTCGACCCGAGGTCGAGGGTCGGCTCGGTTACCGTAGGGGTGAACCTTCGAGTCATGGTCGAAAGTTGAAGGTCGGGCTCGGGGCCGCCTGGCGGGGGCCGAGAGAGTGCGACACGCGGTCGCGCTCGGTGCCGACGTCGTTGACGACCCCCCGGGGGCGACCTAGCGTGGACTCGACATACCAGGAGGCACAGTGAACAGCAGCGGTGAGGCAAGCGTCCCCACGGGTGCGTCGGTGCCGCACGGCGCCCAGGGGCTCCTCTTCGGCGAGGACCTCACGGAGCAGGACGCCGCCACGGGGTACCGGGGCACCACGGCCTGCCGGGTCGCGGGGATCACGTACCGCCAGCTCGACTACTGGGCGCGCACCGGCCTCGTGGAGCCCTCGATCCGCCCCGCGACCGGCTCCGGCACCCACCGGCTGTACAGCTTCCGGGACATCCTGGTGCTCAAGGTCGTCAAGCGTCTCCTCGACACCGGCGTCTCCCTGCACCAGATCCGCAGCGCGGTCACCCATCTGCGCGAGCGCGGGGTGGAGGACCTGGCACAGATCACGCTCATGAGCGACGGCGCCTCGGTGTACGAGTGCACGTCCCCGGACGAGGTGGTCGACCTGGTCCAGGGCGGCCAGGGTGTGTTCGGCATCGCCGTCGGGCGGGTCTGGCGCGACATCGAGGGCACTCTGTCGTCGATGCCCACCGAGTCCCTCGAGGACGAGGAGCCCGCCACGCACGAGGGCGACGAGCTCGCCGCCCGCCGCCGGGCCCGCACCGCCGGCTGACTTCCTCGTCAGACCTCGTCGGCGGGCTGCGCCGGGTCAGAGGAGCGGGCGCAACGGCGACATGAGCCGCTCGGCGACCTTCGAGAGCGGGTGCCGGCGCCGCCACTCGGCGAGGGTGAGCTCGCGCGAGTTGGACTGGTCCATCCGGAACGCGTCCTCGAGCTGGGCGGCGAGCCCGTCGTCGACGACCTCGAGGTTGATCTCGTAGTTCCCGGTGAGGCTCAGCCGGTCGATGTTGGCCGTCCCGACGGTGGTCCAGCGGCCGTCGATCGTGGCCGTCTTCGCGTGGATCATCGCCCCCTGGTACAGGAAGATCCGCACCCCGCCGCGCAGCAACGACGCGTAGTGGCCGCGGGCCAGCCAGTCGGCGACCACGTGGTTCGACCGCTCAGGCACCAGCACGCGCACGTCCACGCCCCGGGCGGCCGCGGCGAGCAGGGCGGCCTGGATGTCCTCGTCCGGGATGAAGTACGCCTGCGTGATGTAGACGTGCGAGCAGGCCCGGTCGATCGCGTCCAGGTAGATCCCCCTGATGGGGAACACGAGCTCCGACGGCGCGTTGCGCGCCGCCCGCAGCCGCGGCAGCCACAGCGGCGAGCCGACGTCCTGCAGGACCGGCTGGCGGGGACCGCGCCACCGGTTCCAGAAGTCGACGAAGGCGTTGCGCAGCTCCCACGCCGACGGACCCGTGAGGCGCAGGTGCGTGTCCCGCCACTGCGTCGCGTACAGGGAGCCGATGTTGTAGCCGCCGACGAAGGCGACGTCGTCGTCCACCACGAGGATCTTGCGGTGGTCCCGGCCCGAGCGGCGCACGTCGAGCATGAGCAGCCCGGGCCGCATCGCCGGGAAGCGGAGCACGTGCACCCCGGCGGGCATGTCGTAGAAGCTCCGGGGGATCACGAGGTTCGCGAACCCGTCGTAGACGACGTAGACGGCCACGCCTCGGGCGGACGCCTCCGCGAGCGCCTCCTTGAACTGGTGGCCGACCTCGTCGTTCTTCCAGATGTAGGTCTCGAGGAAGATCTCACGCTGCGCGCCCCGGATCGCCTCCAGCATCGCGGCGTAGAGGTCCGCGCCGAACGTGTACACCGTCGCCGTGGTGTCCTCGACCTTCGTGGACGAGGGCGGAGACGTCGGGAACGGCTTGTCGAGCGGGTACTGGTGCCGTCGGAAGCGTTCGAGCCCCATGACCGTGGCGGCCGCGGCGACCGGCACCGCTGCCGCGACGACCGCCCCCCGGGTGGCGTAGCGGCGCAACGCGGCCCAGTCGACCTGGACGCGGACGGGCTTGCGGAGGCGGGGGAGGCGAGGCGGCACGAGGCTCACCGTAGCCAGCGGGAGGGGGCGGCGCGCGCCGAACTGTCGGGTACGTCGGTGATGTCACCCACCGTCCGCGCCCCCGGACGAGGCCACGGCGAGCCCCGCGGAGAGCGGGTGGGAGCGGATCGCCGCGGCGAGCTCGCCCTCGATGCGGTCGAGGTAGACGCCGGTCGTCGCGATGGAGCGGTGGCCGAGCAGCTCGGCCACGACCTTCACGTCCCAGCCCTCCGCCACGAGCAAGGTGGCGGTGGTGTGCCGCAGCGCGTGCGGAGTCGCCGGGCGCCGGTAGGGAGCCGGCATGCGCTCGACCGCCCGCCCCAGGAGGGCGCGCACCGCCTGGGTGTCCACGCGGCGCCCGCGCCAGGTGAGCAGGAGGGCCCGCTGGGCGTCGGGGTCGTCGGGCCGCCGGGCCGCGAGCCGGGGCCGCAGGTCGCGGAGGTAGTCCTCCAGGGCGGACGCCAGCGGCGGCGACAGCGCGACCGTGCGGGTCGTGCCGCCCTTGCCGACGATGCGCCACCGCGTCTCCTGGGGCTCGCGCGTGAAGTCGGCGACGTCGGCGCGGGCCAGCTCGGAGACGCGAGGTCCCAGCACGAGCAGCAGGGCGATCACGAGCCGGTCGCGCTGGGCGAGCGCCTGGTCCTTGCGAGCCGCCCGGCTCCCGGAGCCGACCGGGCCCTGCCGCGCTCCGTCCGCGGCGGTGGCCTGGAGGAGGGCACCCGCAGCGGACGCCGACAGCGCGGTCCGTTCGACGCGCAGGCGGTCGCGCGAGCGCGCGGGCGGCGCCGCCCACTGCATCGGGTCGGCCTGCACCCAGCACTGGCGGGCGGCGTGGGCGAAGAAGCGGCTGACCGACTGGCGGAAGCGGTTCACCGTGGCGACCGAACGGCCGGGCGCGCCCTTGCGGGCCGGGTCGGTGTACCGGAGGTCGGGGGAGGCCTGGTAGCGCACCAGGGCGTCGTCGACGTCCTCGCCCGTGACGTCGTCCAGCACCCGGTCGGCGCCGACGAGCCGGGCGAACTCCCGCACGTCGCGGTCGTAGCTGCGCGCGGTGGCGGGGGAGAGCACCCCGCGGACGCTCTCCACGCGCACCGTCGCCAGGTACCGGTCCACGGCGGTCGCGACGGCGACGCGGTCCAGCCGGGGCGGGGCGACCATCAGTTCCTCCAGACCTCTCCGCGAGCGACGCGGACGACCCGCACGCCGGTGACCTGCGGCGACGCGCGCCATGGTCGTGCCCAGGCTAGAGGGCAGCACCGACAGGGCCACAGGCGGCGGCGGTCAGACGTCGAAGAGGGTGGGGTGCTCGAGGTGCACACCCTCGACCTCGAGCATGCGCAGCTTGGTGCGCCGCCCGCCGCGTGCGGAGAACCCGCCCACCTGGCGGCCCGCGGCCAGGACGCGGTGGCACGGCACGATCGGCGGGAACGGGTTGCGGCCGAGCGCCTGACCGACCGCCTGCGCCGCACCGGGGGCGTCGAGCCGTGCGGCGACCTCGCCGTAGCTGAGCGTGGCACCCGGAGCGATGGTGCGCACCACCTCGTAGACGCGGCGGTCGAAGTCCGGGACGGTGCGGAGGTCCAGGGGGATGTCCCCGAGGTCGCCCGTCCCGGTCTCGAGCAGCCGGGTGACCGCGGTGGCGGCAGCAGCGATCGGGGGACCGGGCACGGACTCTCGCGCCCCCGGGTACCACCGGGACACGGCGCCGCGGGTGTCGGCGGCCGACTCGTAGGGGAGGGTGGAACCGACGACCACGCCCGGCTCGCGCCACACGAGGGCATAGTGCCCGGTCGCGGTGGGGAAGACCCAGTAGGCGAGCTCGGTGGACGACGTGGCCATGCTGCTCACGGTAGGCGGTGGCGCCGACACGGCAGGGGCGGGCGGCGGCGCGAGCGACCGGTGTGGGGTGCCCTGGGATCAACACCCGCAAGACCACTGTGTTGTGTCATACACAATGGTTTGAGAGGTATGTCCGAATCATCGTAGCGTGCGGCGGTCGACATCGCCAGGGTCTCGCTGGGTCGGCCCGCACGAAGCGGCCGAGCAGCGCCACCGACCGGTCGGACCATCCATCCGGGTGTCCGGCCTGCATTTCCGGGCATCCGCGCCAGGGATGGCCGTCTCCGGGGGACCGTCGGCGCGGACGGCAGGGTCGGGACCCGAGGGCGACGTCGTCGCCGTGCCGTCAGGACGTCAACGGTCGACGGCGGCGTCAGTATCGGCGCACGCCGTGACGGACCGTGACGCCGGCACGCACCGACGTGCCGGCCCGGCGCGACCCGTCGCACACGAGCGGTGAGGGCCGCGGGCGCGCCGCACAAGCAGACGTGTCGGCGTCGGAACGGGGCTCGGCCTTGCCGCACCGGCCGCACCGGCCTGCCGGAGTGAGGGAGCGGGATCGGGGCCCGATCGACCCTCCTAATGACATAATGTGCATTATCGGTTCGCCGTGGAAGCACAGAATGCGGCGGCCCGCCGGAGAACGTCGGAGCCTCCTCGTGGCCGCGTTCGTCGTCGAGCTGAAGACCTCGGGCCGCGACGCCATTCCCGACGACGACGCCCATGCGGCGGTCGGTTCGTGACCAACGGACGACCGGACCGCGGGATCGCGGTCGGGAACACTCTCGGTGCGGCACTCCTGAGCTCCGGTGTCGCCGTCATGTGCGACGTTGCGGCAGTGGTGGCCGTGGCTGCCTTGGTATGGAACCGGGCGCTGTCCCCTGGCGACCGCCCTGCGGAGATCGCCCGGTGACCCGCCGGGCCGCCCGGTGTCGCGCAGGTCATCGGCCCGGGCGTGCCCGCCAGTGCCCGGCCACCGGGCGTCCCGCGCGCTCGTGCGGCGGCACCCAGGCCGCGCCAGGCCGACGGGGCGCCTCTCCCCCGCCTCCGGCGGCACCGAGCGACCGGACGACGTCGGCAGCCCGGGAGGCGGCCCGGTCGACGAACTCCCCTGCCACGGCGTCGGCCACGAGGTCGCGGTCGCCCGCCACGGCGTCCCGGACGGCGTCGGGCCAGGCCGCGGCGTACCCGGCGGCCACGTCGGTCAGCCAGCCCGGGTCGACGCCCAGGTCGGCGGCCGCGCGCTCGACGTGCCGCACGCCCAGGGCGCGCAGGCGGTACTCGCCGCCGAGCTTCATCGCGAGCCGGCCCCGGTAGCGGATCTCGTCGGGCGGCCACAGGAGGCTCGCGCTGACCAGGTCGTACAGGGGTGCGAGCGCGGTGCGCGACCCGACGTGCAGGAGTGCCAGGTTCTTGGCGTGGGCGTCCGTGCCGGCGGCCACCCAGTTGAAGACCACGGACCGCGCCAGGTCGTCGCGCGACCGGGCGAGGTCGCGCCGGTCGACGGACCGGGCCACGACGTCGGCGACGGCGCGCACGCCCGGTCCGCCGTCCGCCTCGTACTTCGCGGAGCGCCACAGCCCCAATGCCTGGCACAGGTCCTCCTGGTGCAGCCGGCGCGTCGCGCCGCTCGCGGCGGGCAGGCGGTCGAACCGCTCGACGACCACGGCCGCCTGGTCCTCGAACCACGCCGACCCGACCCGCGCGACCGGCAGGCCGAGGGTGCGGGCCGCGCGCATGGTGACGAGCTCGGCGGCCGCCGAGTGCGCGACCCCGTCGATGCCGATCTTGAAGATGTGGGTGCTGGCGCCGCGGCCGGTGGGCTGGTGCCAGGTGCCGTCGGCGGAGCGGGCCAGCGCGAACTTGCCCTGCTGGCCCCCCAGGGAGAACCGTCCGCCGTGCTGCTCGAACGCCCACGAGCTGTCGTCCGCCCGCAGGTCACGCAGGTGGGCGGCGATCTCCGCGTCAGACAGGGGCGTGCTCCCGGCCCCGTCCCGGGGCTGCTCCCCCGCCGGCACGACCTGCACGGCCCCGGCGCAGTCCGCGCCCATGTGGCGCAGCAGGTTGAACGCCGTCGGGCGCCGCTCGTCGAACTGCGCGGCCCAGCGGGCGCGCACGGTGTCGCTGTCCGGGAGCAGGTTGTCGATCCACGGCATGGTCACGTCCGGTCCGTGCTCGGTGACGTGCCGCGGCATGCTCACCGACAGGGACGGCGCGGAGCGGAGCGCCTGGTAGGAGGCGGTGTACGTGAAGGTGACGTCCCCGCCTCGCCCGCGCCGGAGGCTGCCCGCGTGGACGCCGTCGAGCCAGACGTCGAGCCGGTCGGCCCCGCGATCAGTCACGCGCCCGGCCCAGGACCGTGTCGAGGGCGTCGTCCGGCTCGTCCGTCACCACGTCGACGACCAGGTCGACGGCACGCAGCGCGTCGAGCACGAGGTCGAGCCGCGCCGTGGGAGCGCCGGCCTCGGCGGCGATGACCCACTGGCGGGAGACGTCGACCGCGGCGGCCAGCTGGGCCTGCGTCATCCCCTTGTCCCTGCGGGCGCGCCGCAGCACGGAGCCGAGCTCCTCGGCGTTCGCGACGATCACGGCCCTCTCCCCTCCCCCGCCGGCTCGCTCCCGGATCGGGATGTCAACCACCGACGACATCCGCACACATGTCAACGCTAAGTAACATCAGACCCAATGTCAACGATCGCTGACATCCGCCGCTGGGTCTCCCCCGCCGCCGAGCGTCTCGAAGTGGGCCAGCGGGCCCGCCAGGACCCCGCCGTCCACGGGCAGGGTCACTCCGGTGATCCAGGCCGCGTCGTCGGACGCGAGGAACGCGATCGCCGCGGCGACGTCCTCCGGCTCGCCGACCCGCCCGAGCGGGTACAGCGGGGCGAGGCGGTCCGGGTCGGCGCGGTCGGTCCAGACCCGGGTCCGGACGGTGCCCGGCGCGACGACGTTGATCCGCACGCCCCGACGTCCCAGCCGCACCGCGAGGTTCTGCGCCAGCGACACCAGGCCCGCCTTCGCCGCGGAGTAGTCCTCGTCCCCGAACGCCTGCAGGCCGTTGACGGAGCCGACCAGCACGATCGCGCCGCCGCGCGGCAGGTGCGGCGCCGCGGCGCGGACGCAGCGCGCGGGCCCTGCCAGGTTGAGGTCGACGCCGGCCGCCCAGGTCGCGTCGTCCATGCCGTCCAGGAGCCCCGCGTGCACGCCGGTCCCGCCGGCGACGCCGACGAGCACGTCCAGGCGCCCGTGCCGCTCCAGCGTCGTGGCCACTGCGGCGTCCACCGACGCGGAATCCCTGATGTCGCACCCGACGACGGACGCGGGTGCACCACCGGCCCGGGGCGGGAGGGCGTCCACCGCCCGTCGTGCGGCGTCGGGGTCGACGTCCGCGACGACCACCGTCGCCCCCTCGTCGTGCAGCCGGCGCACCGTGGCCGCGCCGATCCCGTGGGCGCCGCCCGTCACCAGGGCCACGCGGCCCTCGAATCGTCCTGTCACGGTCTCCTCCTCGAGTCGTGTCCCGACGTCGCCGATGCCGCCTCTGACGTCACGCAGCCGTGGCGAGGCCGTCCTGAACGGCTCGGGCAGCGGCGGTCATGACGTGCAACCTAGCGAACGCGCCCGGCGCGGGGGCCACGGCGCGCGGCGCGTCAGAGTCCGGCGGCGAGCTCGCGCACGACGTCGGCCGCGGACCCGGTGGGGGCGCTGCGGTAGCCCGTGCCGGCCCACAGGTGCAGCCGCTCGGCGTCGCCGGCCGCGGCGGCCCGCCGGCGCAGCTCGCGCGTCAGGTGGTGCACCTGCGGGTACCCGACGGGGGCGTGCTCGTCGTGCCTGCCCACGAAACCGTTGCGCAGGGCGCGCGCAGGCCGGCCGGTGAAAGCCCGCGTGACCACCGTGCGGTCGTACCGCGGGTCGGCGAGCGCGTCGCGGTGCGTCGCCGACGCGCCCGACTCGTCGGTGCGCAGCAGCAGCGTGCCGACGGCAACGGCCCGCGCCCCGGCGTGCAGCAGCCGGGCGACGGCAGGTCCCCCGTCCACTCCCCCGGCGGCGACCACGGGCAGCCCGGTGCGCGCGACGACGGCCGCCACGACGTCGGAGGTCGCGCCGTCGCCGACCGCACGGGCCGGGTCCCAGGTGCCGCTGTGCCCGCCGGCGCGCGGCCCCTGCACGACGAGCCCGTCGGCGCCGAGCTCCTGGGCGGCCACCGCCTCGGCGGGCGTGGTCACGGTGACGAGGACGGCGGAACCGGCCGCGCGCAGGGCCGCGACGTCGGCCGCCGGCGGAGGGCCGAACGTGAACGACACCACCGGTGCCGGGTCGTGCCTCAGGAGGTCGAGCTTGGCCCGCCAGCCGTCGTCGTCGGTGGCCGGGAGCGAGCCGAGGGCGGCGTCCAGGTCGACGCCGTGCGCGGCGGCGTCCGGGGCGAGACGGCGGGCGAAGGCCGCGAGCGCCGCAGGGTCGGGTGCGGTGCCTGGGGGTGGAGGGACGAAGACGTTGACGCCGTAGGGGCGGCCGAGGCCGCGGGCGAGGCCGCGGGCGACGCGGAGCTGTTCGGCGAGGGCGTCGGGCGTCTGGTATCCGCCGGCGAGGAAGGCGAGAGCGCCGGCGCCGCTGGTGGCGGCGACGAGGTCGGGGGTGGTGGCGCCGCCGGCCATCGGGGCTGCGACGAGGGGCAGGTCGGTGGCGGGCAGGGGCGTGGCGGTGGTGCGGGCCATACCGGGCATCGTGCCACCCGGTTTCGGTCGCCGGCGGTGGGGCGGCGTGCCCGGGACCGTGCGAGCGTGCGTCCTCGCGCCCCTGGGCGGTCTCATCGGGCGCTCATGTGGACCTGGCACGCTGGGGCGCCCCCGTCCGAGGGACGGGATCGGGACGGGATCGACACGGAAGGGGTGGGCGCGGCGGATGACGACGGTCTGTGCGGGGACCACGGGTCGGACGGTGGGGCGTGCCGCAGGGCGTGCCGACGAGGGTGCGACGTTCGTGCTGGTGGGCGGTGTGCCGGGTGCTGGCAAGAGCACGGCGCTGGCGTGGGTGTCGGGCCTGCGGCCGGGCGTGCGGGTGCTGGACAGCGAGCAGGCGCGGCGCGGGCTGAGGGCGCGGGTGCCGCGGCGGGTGCCGTACGCGGTCTACCGGCCGGTGGTGCACGCGTGGCACGTGTGGGGTGTGGTCCGGACGGTGCTGGCGGGACCTTCCGGGTGGGGCTCCGGCGGGATCGGTGACGGCGCCGGGGCGCTGGTGGTGCACGACCCGGCGACGTCGGCGGCGCGCCGGCGGTGGTGGGCGTGGCTGGCGCGGCGGGGTGGGTGGCGTCCGGTGCTGGTGATGGTGGACGTCGAGCGCGCGGAGGCGTTGTCGGGGCAGGTGGCGCGGGGCCGGGTGGTGCGGTCGAAGGCGTTCGCGCGCCACTGGGGTCGGTGGGCGGCTCAGCGGGAACGGTTGGTGTCGGTGGCGGGCGGCGCGGACGGTGGCTGGGAGCAGGTGTGCGTGGTGGAGCGGGCCGGGGCGGCGGGGGCGGTGCTGTCGGTGGTCGACGGGCGAACCCTGGTGGGGGCGGGTGGCCGGTCGGGCTAGGGTCCGGCCCATGACGTCGTCGGTGCTGCAGGGGTCCGCGCTGGGTCGGCTGGTCGCGCACGTGCGGGAGGTGGGCGACGGCGTGGTGTCGACGCTGGGGCCGGACGGTGGGCCGCAGGCGGCGTACCTGCCGCTGGCGGTGACGGACGCGGGTGAGCTGGTCTTCGACGCCCGGGCGTCGTCGCGCAAGGTGGCGAACGTGGCGCGGGATCCGCGGGTGGCCGTGGTGGTGGGTGGCCGCGAGGGCACGACGCTGCAGGTGCAGGGCGTGGCGGACGTCCCGGCGGGGCCGGACCGCGAGCGGTGCGCGGCGGCGTACGGGCGGGAGTTCCCGCAGTTCGTGGCGTCGTTGACGGACCCGGGGATCGTGGTGGTCCGCGTGCGGGTGCTGTGGGCCCGGTGGGGGGACTTCCGGGTCTCTCCCCCGGTGCTGGAGGATCTGTCGGACGGCGGGCGTGGCTGAGGTGGGTCACCTGCCGCCGGCGGAGTTCCACCGCTGGTACGGGGGTTGGGACGCGCTGGACCCGTCGTCGGTCGTCGGCTTCATGGAGGGTTTCGGGCGCCCCTGGTGGGTCGTCGGCGGTTGGGCGGTCGAGAGGTACACCGGCGTGCCCCGGTCGCACGAGGACCTGGACGTCTCGATCTTCGCCTCGGACGCCGAGGCCTTCCGTCGCTTCGTGGCGGACCGGTGGACGACGTGGAACATGGACCAGGGGTGGTTGCGTCCCTTCGACGAGCGGTTCCGCGACGTGCGCCCGGGCAGCTCCCTGTGGGTGCGCAGGAACGCGCAGTCTCCGTGGGTGCTCGACGTGCCGCTGACCCCGCAGGAGGGTGGGCGCTGGACGAACAAGAAGCTGCCGGGGCACTCGGCGCCGCTGGACGAGGTCACGTGGGTCGCGGACGACGGGCTGCGGTACCTGTGCCCGGAGATCGCGCTGTTCATGAAGCACCCGCAGGTCCGGGGGAAGGACCGCGTCGACGCCGCGACGCTCCTTCCTCGGCTCGACGACCGGCAGCGCCGGTGGCTCCGTGACGCCGTCGCGCAGGTGCGGCCCGGGCATCCGTGGCTGGACCTCCTCTGATCCTGCTGCGGCGCGTCCGCGCAGGTGCCGGCTGGTGCCGCGGTGGTGCGGCGACCCCTAGCCTGTGCGCATGACCCTCGTACACGACGTCGCCGGTGACCCCGGCGCGCCCGCCGTCCTGCTGCTGCACGCCGGGGTGGCCGACCGCCGCATGTGGGACGGCCTCGCGCCCGCCCTGGGCGGTCCCTTCCGGGTGATCCGCCCGGACCTACGCGGCTTCGGCGACTCTCCGCTGCCGGTGGGCGGGCCCGAGTACACCAACGCCGGTGACCTGGCGGCGCTGCTGGACGACCTGGGCGTGGAGGATGCCGCGGTGGTGGGCGCGTCGTTCGGCGGCAAGGTCGCCCTCGAGCTCGCGTCGGCGCACCCCGGCCGGGTGCGTGAGCTGGTGCTGCTGTGCCCGGCGGCCCCGGGCGTCCCCGACACGGAGGCCTCCGACGCGTTCGACGCCGAGGAGGGGCGGCTGCTCGAGGCCGGCGACGTCGAGGGCGCGGTGCGGCTCAACGTGACGACGTGGCTCGGGCCGGACGCCGACGACGCGGCACGGGAGGCGCTCGCGGTGATGCAGCGGCAGGCGTTCGAGGTGCAGCTGGCCGCCGACGCGGCCGCGAGCGCCGCCGGGGTGCCGGAGCCGGGGCCGAGCCCGGTCGAGGTCGACCTGGCGGGGATCCACGTGCCGACGTTCGTCGTCGAGGGGGCGCACGACATGGACATGCTGCGTGCGTGCGCACGGCACGTGGCGGCGACGGTGCCGGGGGCGGAGCTGTCGGTGCTGGAATGGGCGGGGCACCTGCCGGCCCTGGAGCGTCCGGACGCGATGCTGGCGCTGCTGCTGGACGTGCTGCGCGACGACCCGACGGTCCACGCCCCCTGAGCGGTCAGCGGGTCAGCCACTGGTCGTGCACGATCTTGACGACCAGGGCGGTCACCACGAGCAGCAGGACGACGCGGACGAACCCTGAGCCGCGTGCGAGGGCGGTGCGGGCGCCGACGACGCCGCTGTAGAACCCGACGGCGCACGCCCCGACGGCGAGCACCACGACCCGGTGCCGCCCGCGCGGGACCGGCGCCGGCGGCGCGGCCGGCTCGGGGGGCGACGGGGGCTCGGGCGCGGCGTCGCGCGGGGGTGCGGGCCGGTCCCCGGGGCGGGCGACGACCGCCCAGGCCCCGACGCCGACGAGCGTGGCGGCCACGACGAGGGTGATCGCGTCCCGCGGCAGGTGGGAGGCGGTGACGGCGCCGGCGAGCGCCGTGGGCACCCCGAGCCCGGCGGCCGCGAGCGCCCGCCGCCGGTCGAGGCCCACCCGCGAGACGTACGTGAGGGCCGCGCCGGAGGTGCCGGTGATCGCGACGAGCTTGTTGGTGCCGAGCACGGTGGCGACCGGGGCCGTCGGCAGGGCGAGCAAGAGGGCGGGGACCTGCACGAGCCCGCCGCCGCCGACGACGGCGTCGAGCCATCCGGCGGCGAAGGCGACGGCGACCAGCAGGACGACGGTGGCGGGGTCGACCTGGAGGTCCACGGGGCTTCTCCTCGTTGCGGGGGGCGGCCCGAGGGCCCCGGCACGCCCGTCCAGGCGGCCGCGTCGTACAGGGCGGGAGAGGGACGGCCCGCGCCCGGCGACACGGCGGGCCCCGACATTCGACGAGGGCGAAAACTCCGTGGCGGGTGCTGGGGGCGACTACCGTGGTGGGGCGGACGAAGGTGGTGACCATGCTCACGATCGAGCTCACGGCCGAGGACCTCGTGCGGCTGCGTGTCCCGGGACGGGCGGACGCGACGTGGGACACGGTGCTGAGCCTGCACCTGCTGCAGAACCGGCAGAGCGCGGCGGTGTTCGACCCGTGGCGCGCCCAGGTGCGGCGGCGGGTCGCCGACGCGGGGCTGACGAGGACCGTCGTGGCCCTGGCGCGGCTGGCGCCGTTCGCGTCGTACTTCCCGGACTTCCTCACTCCGACGCCCGCGGACGGCGGGATCGAGGCGGCGGCGGACCGGGTGGCGAGCACACCCCGGGATCGGCTGGCCCGCGAGCTGGCCATGACGTTCCCGGCCGGTGCGCCGCCGTGGGTCCGCCGGATCGCGAGCGGCGAGGCGCGCGCGATGCGGTGGCTGGCGGGCGCCCTGTGCCGGTATCACGAGGTGGCGGTCGCGCCGTACGCGCCGGCGACGGCCCCGGCGCTCGCGACCGACCGGGCGGCGCGCGACGCGGCGTTGCGGCACGGCGGGCTGCAGGGCCTGGTGGGCAGCTTCGACCCGATGTTGCGGCGCGACGGCCGCCGGTGGACCGGCTGGTACCCGGTGTCCCGGACGGTGGTGCTGCACGGGCGGCCGTTGACGGTGGTGCCGTCGGTGTTCTGCGTGCTGGCGCCGGTGGTGCTGGAGGACGACGCCCTCGACCCCGTGCTGGTGTACCCGGTGGACCCGGCGCCGGGCTGGCTGGCCCGCGGTGGCGGCGCCGGGGACCAGGAACGGATGGCGCAGCTGATCGGGCCGACCCGGGCTCGCGCGCTGGAGGTCCTCGACACGACCCGCACGACCACGGAGCTGGCGCGGGCCCTGGACCTCACGCCGGCGACGGCCAGCCGGCACGCGACGGTGCTGCGCGAGGCGGGGCTCGTGTCGTCGGAGCGGCAGGGCAACCGGGTCCTGCACACCCGCACCCGGCTGGGCGACGCGCTGCTGGCCGGCCGTCTGGGCTGACGGACGCCCACCACCCCGCTGCGGCGGCCGTGGACACCTGCGCGAAACATGCGACGGCGAGGATCGTGGCGTGATCGTCGCCCCCGACTCCCCCGGCCGCGCCGACGTGCGCGCCCTGCTGGCCGAGCACCTGTCCGACATGCACGCCACGTCTCCCGCCGAGTCGGTGCACGCGCTCGACGTCGGCGCCCTGCTGGCCCCGGGCGTGACGTTCCTGACGGCGCGCGACGCCGACGGCGCGCTCCTCGGGTGCGGGGCGCTGAAGGAGCTCGCCCCCGCGGCAGCGGGTGCCGGGCGGCCGGCCGGCCACGGCGAGGTCAAGTCGATGCGCACCGCCCGCGGCGCTCGCGGCCGGGGCGTGGCGACCGCGGTGCTCGCGCGGCTCCTCGACGTGGCGCGCGAGCGCGGGTACGCGCGGGTCAGCCTCGAGACGGGGCCGCAGGAGTTCTTCGCCCCCGCCCGGCGCCTGTACGCGCGGCACGGGTTCGAGCCGTGCGGACCGTTCGACGCGTACGGCCCCGACCCGTACAGCGTGTTCCTCACCCTCGACCTGAGCCCCGCCGCATAGCCTCCCCGGATGGACGAGACCCCCGCACCGTCGGGCACGACGCCGGGCCTCCGGCAGCCGCTGCTGGAGCGCCGCTTCGCGTGGCGGGGGCGGGACGTCGCCTGGACGGCGTTCGGCTCGGGGCCGCCGCTCGTGTTCTGCCACGGCACCCCGTGGTCGTCGTGGCTGTGGGAGCCGTACGCCCGCGCCCTGGCCGCGCAGTTCACGGTGCACCTGTGGGACATGCCCGGCTACGGGGCCTCGTCCCGGCGACCGGAGCACCCGGTCGACCTCGGGGTGCAGGGTGAGCTGTTCGCCGCGCTGCTCGAGCACTGGGCGCCCGCCTGGGACGACCAGGGTCGGGACGGCCGGGCCGGTCGGGCCGATCCGGCCGTGGGGCCGCACGTCGTCGCGCACGACTACGGCGGTGCGGTGAGCCTGCGCGCCGCGCTGCTGCACGGCGCCCGGTACGCGTCGCTGTGCCTGGTGGACGTGGTGGCGCTGCGCCCGTGGGGCTCGCCGTACTTCTCGCTGGTGCGCGAGCACGCCGACGTGTTCTCCGCCACGCCCGCCGCGGTGCACCGTGGCGCGCTGGAGGCGTACGTGCGCACGGCGGCGCACCGCCCGCTGCGCCCGGAGGACCTGGAGGCGCTCGTCGCCCCCTGGACCGGCGCGCAGGGGCAGGCCGCGTTCTACCGGCAGGTCGCGCAGGCCGACGAGCGGTACACGGCCGAGCTGGAGCCGCTGCTCGGCGCGCTGGACGTGCCCACCCGCGTGCTGTGGGGCGAGCAGGACACGTGGATCCCCGCCGACCGGGCACAGCGCCTGGCCGACGCGCTCCCGCACGCCGACGCCCGGCTGCTGCCCGGCGCCGGGCACCTGGTGCAGCTCGACGCGCCCGTCGCGCTCGCCGTCGAGCTGCACCGCTGGCTGACGACGGCGTGACCGTGCCGGACTGTGCCCGAGAATGCCCGAGGGTGCCCGACGGTCAGTACCAGCTCGCCCGCGCGTGCTGGAAGATGAGGTTGGTCTCGGTGAGCGCCACGTCCGGGTCGGTGGACAGGTGCTCGATGACGAACTCGTTCAGGGCGTCGGAGTCCGCCGCGGCCACGTGCACGAAGAAGTCGTGCGCGCCGCCCAGCAGGAAGACGTTCAGCACCCCCGGCAGCTCCGCGAGCCGCTGCAGGTAGCCGCTCAGGCGGGTGCGGGCCGCGCCGCGCATCTGCACGGCGATCATCGCCTGCAGCGGGTGCCCGGCGCGCGCCGGGTCCACGTCGGCGTGGAAGCCCCGGATCACGCCCCGCTCCCGGAGCTGGCGCACCCGCGTCAAGCACGTGGACGGCGCCACCCCCGCCTTGGCCGCCAGCGCGTTGTTCGGGATCCGCGCGTCCTCCGCGAGCGCCGCGAGGAGCCGTTGGTCGACGTCGTCCAGGAGCACGGGCTCCGGCCCGCGGCGGTCCAAGCCCCAGGACGGGTCGGGTCGAACATCCTTCGGTCGAGGCTGGCGTGGCACGGGCCGAGACGGGCCTGTTGTCGGCATGCGGCCAATCTACCGAAGGATGTGCGGATTCGTGGCGCGTGGCCGAATCGGCCCGGCACACTGGGGTGTGAGCGGGGTCACACGCCCTGCGACCTGCCCATCGACCCGGGCCACGAGCCGCGGGCCACGGTCACGAGCCACGAAGGCGGACTCACCATGCGCATCGGCGTCCCGAAGGAAGTCAAGAACCACGAGTACCGGGTGGCGATCACGCCCGCCGGCGTGCACGAGCTGGTCGCCCACGGGCACGAGGTCGCCGTGCAGGCCGGGGCGGGTCTCGGCTCCGCGATCACGGACGAGGAGTACCGGGCCGCCGGGGCGCGGGTCGTCGCCGACGCCGACACGGTGTGGGGCGAGGCCGAGACGGTGCTGAAGGTCAAGGAGCCCGTCGCGCAGGAGTACCACCGGCTGCGGCCCGGCCTGGTGCTGTTCACCTACCTGCACCTCGCGGCCGACAAGGCACTGACCGAGGAGCTGCTCGCGCGCGAGGTCACGGCCGTCGCGTACGAGACGGTGCAGACCCCCGACGGGCGGCTGCCGCTGCTGGCCCCCATGTCCGAGGTGGCGGGCCGCCTCGCCCCGCAGGTCGGCGCGGCCACGCTGCTGCGCGGCGCCGGCGGGCGCGGCGTCCTGCTCGGCGGGGTGCCCGGCGTCCCCGCGGGGCACGTGGTGATCCTTGGCGCCGGGGTGTCGGGGATGAACGCCGCCCGCATCGCCGTGGGGCTGGGCGCCCGCGTCACCCTCCTGGACACCAGCGCCGACGCGCTCAAGGCCGCCGACCGCGAGCTCGGCGGGCGGGTGCAGACGCTCGCGTCGAACCGGCTCACGCTCACCGAGGCGGTGCTGGAGGCGGACCTCGTGATCGGCGCCGTCCTGGTCCCCGGTGCGAAGGCGCCCGTGCTGGTGCCGAACGACGTCGTCGCCCGCATGCGGCCCGGCGCCGTGCTGGTGGACATCGCCGTGGACCAGGGCGGCTGCTTCGAGGACTCGCGCCCCACCACGCACGACGACCCCACGTTCGCCGTGCACGAGACGCTCTTCTACTGCGTGGCCAACATGCCCGGCGCGGTGCCCCGCACGTCCACGTACGCCCTGACGAACGTGACGCTGCCCTACGCCGTGGCGCTCGCGGACCAGGGCTGGCGGGAGGCCCTGCGCCGCGACCCGGTGCTGGCGCACGGCCTCAACGTGCACGACGGGCGCGTGACCAACGCCGGCGTCGCCCAGGCGCACTCCCTGGAGCACCGGGACGTCGCCGCCGTCCTGTAGCCGTCGTCTAGCCGTCGTGGGCGCGAGGCGCGCCGCTGTCCGTCGACGGACGGCGGCGTGGCTCGCGCCCACAACAGGTCAGGGCCGGCGACTCAGGGCCGGCGGCGGGGCGGGATCGGGACGCGGTCGAGGTCGGCCGCGACGGTGAGGCCGCCGTCGAACACCTCGCGGGCCTCGCGCTCGAACTCGGTGGGCAGCTCGTCGGGCACACGGTAGCGCTGGGAGAAGTGCGTGAGGACGAGGTGGCGCACGCCCGCGCGGGCCGCGACGATCGCGGCCTGCCGGCACGTGAGGTGCGCCCAGCGGTCGGCGAGGTCGGCGTCGCGGTGCAGGAACGTCGACTCGACCACCAGCAGGTCGACCCCGTGGGCGAGCTCTGCCGCCGCGTCGCACAGCCGGGTGTCCATGACGAACGCGAACGACTGTCCCGGCCGGGGCACGGACACGGCGTCGCGGCGCACGGTGCGGCCGTCCTCGAGCTGCAGGACGCCGTCGCGCAGCAGCCGGCCCACGGCGGGGCCGGGCGGCACGCCCGCCGCGGCGAGCGCCGTCGGGTCCACCGAGACGCCGTCGGGCTCGTCGAGGCGGTAGCCGACGGCGTCGATGCGGTGGTCCAGCGGGCGGGCCGTGAGGACGGGCGCGCCGGGGCCGGCGCCGCGCTCGCCGTCGACGCGGGGCAGGGTCACGACCCTCTCGCCGTGCGGAGGCGGGTCGGCGAACGTCACGGGCTGCAGCGCGACCCGCTCGTGGTGGTCGTAGGCGCTCGCGTCCAGCAGGTGACGGATCCACGGCTCCCCCGAGGCCGGGAACGAGATCGGCACCGTGTGGCGCACCTGGTCGCCCGACAGCCTCTGCGCGACGCCCGCCAGGCCCAGCGAGTGGTCGCCGTGCAGGTGGGTGATCGCGATGCGGGTGAGGTCCGTGGCGGACACGCCCGCGTGCGTCAGCTGGCGCTGGGTCCCCTCCCCCGGGTCGAACAGGATCGCCGTGTCGTCGAAGAGCAGCACGTACCCGTTGTGGTTGCGGGCGCGGGTGGGCACCATGCTCGCCGTGCCGAGCACGACCAGCTCGCGCCGGGACACCGCGGCGGGCTCAGCGGCCCGGGGCGCGTCCGACGACGCGCACCAGCCCGGTGGTGACGTGCTGGACCGGGCGCCACAGGTCGCGGTCGAACACGGCCGTGCGGGCGAGCGGGCCGCGCCGCAGCCGCCCCGCGAGCCGCCCGGTGGTCGACGCCGCGGTGGGTGCGGGCGCCGTGGGTGCCGGCTTCAGCGAGGGCAGGCCCGCGAGCACGGACGGGCGGTACCGGGCGCCGGGGTCCCAGCGCACCTCGGCCCGCTCGTGCGCGTCGTCGCGGCCGCGCACGGGCCGCCGGTCGCTCCTGCGGTCGGGCATGCCGTCATCGTGGCGCGACGGGGTGCGTCCCGCAAGACCGCGACCCGCCCAGCACCCGCCCAGGACCCGCTCAGGCGTCGGGGAAGCCCTGCGGGTTGGCCGACTGCCAGCGCCAGGTGTCGACGCACATGTCGTCGATCGTCCTGGTGGCACGCCACCCGAGCTCGCTCTGCGCGCGGGTCGGGTCGGCCCAGAACGCGGCGAGGTCGCCGGCGCGGCGCGGCCCGACCTCGAAGGGCAGCTCGCGCCCGACGGCCCGCTCGAACGCGTGCAGCATCTGCAGCACGGACGTGCCCGTCCCGGTGCCGAGGTTGAACGCGCGCACCGGCTCGGTCATCGCGTCCAGGTGGTCCAGCGCGGCCACGTGCCCGGCGGCCAGGTCCTCGACGTGCAGGTAGTCGCGCTCGCACGTGCCGTCGACGGTCGGATAGTCGTCGCCGAACACGACCAGCTTGTCGCGCTTGCCCACGGCGACCTGCGCGAGGAACGGCATGAGGTTGTTCGGGATGCCCTGCGGGTCCTCGCCGATCTGCCCCGACGCGTGCGCGCCCACCGGGTTGAAGTAGCGCAGCAGCGCCACCTTCCAGCCCTCGGTGATGTGCGCGACGTCGGACAGCACCCGCTCCACCATGACCTTGGTCTGCCCGTACGGGGAGGAGGACGACAGGAACTCGTAGTCCTCCTGGTAGGGCACGGGCGCCTTCTCGCCGTACACCGTGGCCGAGGACGAGAACACGAACTTCGTCACCCCGTGCCGGTTCATCGCGTCGACCAGGGCGAACGTGGAGTCCAGGTTGTTGCGGTAGTACTGCAGCGGCTTGGCGACGGACTCCCCGACGGCCTTGAACCCGGCGAAGTGGATCACCGCGTCGATCTGCTCGTGGTCGAACAGCCGCTCGGTCTTGTCCGCGTCGGTGAGGTCGAACGCGTGCACGGGGATGTGCCTGCCGGACAGCGACTCCAGGCGCCCGACGACGGTGGGCTTGCTGTTGGAGAAGTCGTCCACCACGACGACGTCGTGACCGGCGGCGACCAGGGCGAGGACCGTGTGCGAGCCGATGTAGCCGGCCCCACCGGAGACGAGAACGCGCATGCTCCCAGCCTATGGGGTCGCCACAGGTGCCCGGGGCGGCGTCCGGCGGGCGGGCGCCGCCCCGGGGCCGTCAGCTCCCGCCGAGCAGCTCGGTGAAGCTGGGCGTGGCGGCGAACGGGTCCGCCGGGCCCTCGTTCTGCCGGTGGGCGACGCGCTGCGCGAGCTCGCGCCCCGCCCGGGAGATGCGCCGCGGCAGCCCCGCGGCGGGGTCGTCGGCGCTCGCGGCCCAGTCGTCGGTGGCGGCGAACACGCTGGTCGGCACGACGTCGGCGCGCAGGTACGTGAACAGCGGTCGCATCGCGTACTCGAGCGCCAGCGAGTGGCGGGAGGTGCCGCCGGTGGCGCCGAGCAGCACGGGCAGGCCGGTGACGGAGTCGGGGTCGACGACGTCCCAGAAGGACTTGAACAGGCCGGAGTAGCTCGTGGTGAACACGGGCGAGACGGCGATGAGGCCGTCCGCGCCCGTCACCGTCTCCAGCGCGCGGGCGAGGTCGCCGGTCGGGAACCGGGTGAGCATCGCGTCGACCACCGCGTGGGCGAGGTCGCGCAGCTCGATCGTCTCCACCCGCACCGTGTGACCGGCGTCCTCGAGCTCGCGCACGGTGGCGTCCGCGAGCCGGTCGGCGAGCAGCCGCGTCGAGGACGGCTGCGACAGCCCCGCCGAGACGACGGCGAGCGTGCGCTCGCCGGCGCTCCCTGCGGGCGTGAACGGGGTGGTCATGCGCGTGCCTCCTGCTGGGTGGTGCCTGCCGTGCCCGGGGTCGCGGGCTGGATGCCCTCGGCAACGGTACCGGTGTACGGGTCGGCGGTGTCGCCGACGTGGGTGGCCCCGGCCTCGCCCGCGGCGCGGGCGGCCGCGACGCGCTCGGCGTGCGACGGCGGGTTCAGCGGCACGTCGTCGGCGGGACGCTTGGCCTCGACGATCTTGCGCAGCTCGGGCACGACCTCCTCGCCGAGGAGGTCGATCTGCTCGAGCACCGTCTTCAGCGGCAGCCCCGCGTGGTCCACGAGGAACAGCTGGCGCTGGTAGTAGCCGACCTCGTCCACGAACGACGCGTACCGGTCGATGACCTGCTGCGGCGAGCCGACCGTGAGCGGCGTCTGCTGCGTGAAGTCCTCCATCGACGGGCCGTGCCCGTACACGGGCGCCTCGTCGAAGTAGGGCCGGAACTCGTTCCACGCGTCCTGCGAGCGCTTGCGCATGAAGACCTGCCCGCCGAGCCCGACGATCGCCTGGTCGGCGCGACCGTGGCCGTAGTGCTCGAACCGCTGGCGGTAGAACCGCACCATCTGCCGGGTGTGGTGCATGGGCCAGAAGATGTTGTTGTGCAGGAAGCCGTCGCCGTAGTACGCGGCCTGCTCGGCGATCTCGGGGCTGCGGATCGAGCCGTGCCACACGAAGGGCGGCACGCCGTCCAGCGGCCGCGGGGTGGAGGTGAAGCCCTGCAGCGGGGTGCGGAACTTGCCCTCCCAGTCCACGACCTCCTCGGTCCACAGGCGTCGCAGCAGCGCGTAGTTCTCGATGGCGAGCGGGATGCCCTGGCGGATGTCCTGGCCGAACCACGGGTACACGGGGCCGGTGTTGCCGCGCCCCATCATGAGGTCCATGCGCCCGTCCGAGATGACCTGGAGCATCGCGTACTCCTCGGCCAGGCGGACCGGGTCGTTCGTGGTGATCAGGGTGGTCGCCGTCGAGAGGGTGATGTGCTCGGTGACGCCCGCGAGGTAGCCGAGCATCGTGGTGGGCGAGGACGCGACGAACGGCGGGTTGTGGTGCTCGCCCGTGGCGAAGACGTCCAGGCCGGCCTGGTCGGCGTGCCGGGCGATGGTGAGCATGTCGCGCACCCGCTCGGTGTCGTCCGGCGTGTGGCCGGTCGTCGGGTCGGTGGTGACGTCGCTGACGGAGAAGATTCCGAACTGCACGGCTGCGCTCCCTGCTCGTGGACTCTGACCCTGAAGCCTAGGTCCATGCGTTTGCATGTACATGGCGGTGAACCGCGGCACCCGCCCGGTTGTTCCCGGCCGCCCCGGGCCGTGACGTCGCGCACAAAGGGTGCCCGCAGGGCGGTCTCGAGTTGCGTCCGGCGCGCCGACTGGCCAGCCTGAGGGGGCAACCGTCACGTCCACCGCCACCCTGCCCGGTCACCAGCTGATCCTCTGCTGGTCACCGACACCGGTGTGGACCGTGCTTCACGGGACCTTCACGGCCCGCCGGAACATCCACCGGCGGGGCGGCGTTGGATCCTCAGGCCCCTTCCCACCGAACCCCAGGAGGACGACATGCCCGACCGGTCCCTGCGCGGCATGAGCATCGGCAGCAAGAGCATGGAGTCCGACGAGGGCGTGGACTTCGCCCCCCGGTTCCAGGCGCACTACGACTGCCCCAACGGTCACACCATCATCCTGCCCTTCTCCACCGAGGCCGAGGTGCCGCCGGTGTGGGAGTGCCGGTGCGGCGAGGAGGCGCTCCTGCGCGACGCCGAGAAGCCCGAGCCGAAGGCCACCAAGCCGCAGCGCACCCACTGGGACATGCTGCTCGAGCGGCGCACCGTCTCCGAGCTCGAGGAGCTCCTCGACGAGCGCCTCGAGCTCCTGCGTGCCGGCAAGCTGCGCCGCAGCGCCTGACGCAGGCTCCACACGCGCGAGAAGGGCGGGCACCCCCCGGGGGGTGCCCGCCCTTCTCGCGTCCGGGTCAGACCCGGCGTGCCCGCACGGCGGAAACGATCCCGCCGACGACGAGGACGACGGCCGCCGCCCCCACCGCCCAGCCCGGCCAGTAGCCGGCCCGCACCGCCGGCGTCAGCTCCGTGCGCAGCGGCAGGTCCGCCACCCAGTGGTCGGGCGTGAACAGCTGCGTGCGCGCCACGAGCGTCCCGTCCGGCGCGACGACGCCGCTCACGCCCACCGTCGAGACCTGCACCGCCGCACGACCCGTCGTGATCGCCTGCAGCCGCGTCATCGCGAGCTGCTGCGTGGACTCCGCGGTGTACCCGAACGACGCGTTGTTGGTCGGCACCACCAGCACCTGAGCCCCGCGCTGCACCGCGTCGCGCACGATCTCGTCGTACGCCACCTCGAAGCAGATCACCGTCGCCATCGGCACCGTCGTCGCGCCCGCGTCGCGCCCGATCGCCCCGCCGTCCACCGGCAGCTCGACCACCGCCGGCTCCGTGCCGGGGATCATGTCCGTCGTCACCCGGTCCACCTGGGCGCTGAACAGGCGCACGAACCCGCGGATCGGGATGTACTCGCCGAACGGCGCCGGGTGCTGCTTGGCGTACCGCTGCGTCACCCCCGCGCCCGGCTCCCACAGCAGCGCCACGTTGTACCGGCCGCCGCTGTCCGGCCACTCCTGCGCGCCCACGAGGATCGGCGCGCCCACGGCCGTCGCCGCGTCGTCGATCGCCGCGCCCACCTCGGGGGTGGTCTGCGGGTCCAGGTCCGAGCCGTTCTCCGGCCACAGGACGACGTCGATGCCGTCGCGGTCGCCGAAGTCGCCCGCCGCCTGCTCGTCCGCGATCGCGTACGTGCCCGCCAGGTGGTTGTTCAGCACCTCCGCGCGGTTCGCGAACGACCCCTCCCCGGGCTCGGACACGTTGCCCTGCACGGCGCCGGCGCGCAGCACCCCCGCCTCGGCGGTCGCCGTGCCGGCGTCCACCACCGTGCCGACGTGCCCCGGGTCGGCGGGATCGACGTCCGTCACCTCCCGGGTGCCCGGGTCGTGCGCCAGGGGCAGCAGCTGCGGGCCGGTCGCCAGCACGGCCGCCACGACGACGAGGGCCCCGGCGCTCGCAGCCGCACCGCGCCGCGGGGCCGCCTGGCCCCAGGGGGTGCGCAGCACCCTGCCGACGGCGAGCGCGAGCAGCACCCCCGCCGCGGCGACCAGCAGCGACACGAGGGTCGTGCCGCCCAGCCAGGCGGCGCGGCCCGTCGGGGCGCCCGCGACCGCCCAGGCGAGCCGCCCCCAGGGGAAGCCGCCGAACGGGATCTCGGAGCGCCACTGCTCCACCGCGACGAACAGCACCGCGAACACCCCGGCCTGCGACAGTGCGTGCCGGCGCACCCACCCCCAGCGGCGCGCCCACGTCCACAGGGCGCCGAAGCCGGCGAGGAAGAGCGCCTCGAGCACCGAGAGCGCCACCCACGGGACGGTGTCCGTGGCGAAGTTCGCCCACCAGATGTGCGGCAGCCAGAACGTCACCCCGGCGACCAGGCCCACGAGGAAGTTCCAGCCGGCGGCGCGCCGGCCGTCGCGACGCAGGGCGGCGAACAGCAGGCCGACCCCGACGAACGCCAGGGGCCACGCCCCGACGTCGGGGAACGACGCCCACAGGCAGACGGCCGCCGCGACGGCGAGCAGCAGCGTTGCGGGGCGGCTGGCCCACCGGTCCCCCGTCGCCGTCGTCGCGCGCGGCACGGCGCCCTCGTCGCGACCGTCGCCCAGGGCGTGGGCGGCTCCGCCGTCGGAGGGCTCCTCGAGCGGGGTCGGGCTCACGTGCAACACCCCCGCAGGGTACGTGACTGTGCGTCGACGTCGGGCAGTCCGGATGCCTTCGAGCACGCGATCCGTCGCGGGAAGCCGGTCGTTCCCGCGACGGATCGCGTGCTCGAAGGCATGGCGGGCCGGTCGGTGTCAGTCGAACGTGTCGTGCAGGACGACGCCGTCGCGCACGGTCTGCAGGCAGACGGGTTCGGGCTCGCCGTCGGACAGGTCGGGCAGCAGCGGCTGCCCGGCGCGCGCCTCCGGGTTCCACGCCGACAGGCGGTCCCCCGGCGCCTGCACGGTCAGGGCGTTCGCCCGCCACACGGCGAGGTGCGCCGGCGCTCCCACCCGCAGCTCGCCGGCGCCGGTGTGGTCGAGGCCGGCGAGCCGCCACCCGCCACGGGTGTGCGCGCGGAACGCCGCCCGCGCGGAGATGCGCTGGGTGGCGTCCTCGTGGGTGAGCGTGGCCCGCACCGCCTGCCAGGGGTCGAGCGGCGTCACCGGGGTGTCGGAGCCGAACGCGAGCGGCACGCCGGCGCCCGCCAGGTCCGCGAACGGCGAGAGGGTCGACGCGCGCGCCGGCCCCAGCCGGGAGGCGTACATGCCGTCGCTGCCGCCGAACGCCGAGTCGAACGCCGGCTGCACCGACAGCGCCACCCCGTACAGCAGCAGGGCGGCCAGCGCGGACGCGTCCACGAACAGGGCGTGCTCGATGCGGTGGTGCCCCGAGCGCAGCGGCCCCGGCCCGTGCTCGGCGGCGGCGAGCTCCAGCCCGCGCACCACCTCGTCCATCGCGCGGTCCCCGATGACGTGGAAGCCGCCCTGCGTGCCGGCCGCGGAGCAGGCGGCCAGGTGCGCGGCGATGTCCTCGCCCGTCAGGAACAGCCGGCCGGTGGGCTCGGCGCCCCCCGGTGCCGCCAGGAGGTCGCTGTACGGGTGGCGCAGCGCCGCGGTGCGCGAGCCGATCGACCCGTCCGCGCACAGGTCGCCCGCGATGCCGGCGAGGAAGGGCAGCTCGGCGAGCACCTGCCGGGCGTCGTCGGCCGTCGCGCACAGCTCGCCGCGGTAGGCGACGACGTGCGGCAGCGCGCCGGCCGGGTCCGCGGTGAGCTCGACGAGCTCGCGCAGCCCGTCGCGGGTGTCCATGTTGGGCTCGCTCATCTCGTGCACCCCGACGATGCCGCGGGCGGCGGCGTCGGCGAGGGCCCGGCGGTAGGCGCGGGTGCGCCGGGCGGGCGACACCTGGCGCACCACGGCCGCGGCCGTGTGGTGGGCGTCGGACGTCACCATCCCGGACGGGTCCCAGCCGGCGGACCCGTCGATCCCCGCGACGCGGGCGAACGACCCGGACACGACGGCGGAGTGCCCGTCGACCCGTGCGGCGTACACGCGCCGCCCGCCGCAGGCGGCGTCGAGCTCGTCCGCCGTGGGCGCGCGCCGTTCGGGCCACGCCTGCTCGTCCCACCCAAACGCGAGGAGCACCTCCTCGCCGGCGGGATCGGCGGCCTCGAGCTCGCGCGCCCCGCGGGCGAGGGCGTCCAGCGCGGCCGCCAGGGACGTCACGCCGCCGGCAGCGGTGAGGTCGACGGACTCGGCCGCCAGCCCTGTCTCCAGCAGGTGCACGTGCGCGTCGACGAACCCCGGCGCGACGAGCGCGCCGTCGAGGTCGATCACGCGGTCGGCGCGGGCGGCCAGCCCGGCGGCCGTGTCCTCCGCGCCGATCCAGGTCACGACGCCGTCGTCGACGAGCAGGGCCTCGGCGAACGGGTCGGCGGACGAGTGGACGGCTCCGTTGCGATACAGGGTGGACGTCACGGCCTGCACTCTATGGCACCGGGCCGCCACGCGACCCACACGGGTTCGTCACACGCTCGAGTACGCGACGACGCCGCGCAGCACCGCGGTCTGCGCCTTGCGGGCCGTGGCGCGCAGGGCGGGGCGGGGGGCCGCCTTCGCCAGCTGGTCGAGCACGTCGAGCACCTGCTTGCACCAGCGCACGAAGTCGCCCGCCGCCACGTCCGTGCCGCGCAGCACGGCGTCCAGGTTCTTCCCCGACGCCCACCGGTGCACCGGCGCCACGAGGCCGAGGTCCAGCGGCCCGGTGGCCTCCAGCCGGTGCTGCGCCTCCAGGTCCGTCACCTCGGACCAGACGCGCGTGGTGGCGTCGAGCACCTGCGCGAGGCGCCCGTGCGGCCCCCCCGGGACGTACGGCTCGGTCGCCTCCTCGCGCCGGCCCGAGTACACGACCGTCGACACGGCCGCCGCCAGCCCGGCGGCGTCCAGGTCGTCCCAGACGCCGCGGCGCAGGCACTCCGCGAGGAGCAGGTCGTCCTCCGCGTACAGCCGGCCCAACCACTTCCCGTCGTCGGTGACGCCGAGCCCCGTGACGCCGGGACCCGTGCCCGCCGCCTCGCCCGCGGCGGGGTCCGTCGACGGCGCCAGGTAGCCCAGCTGGGTCAGCACGTCGCAGGTCAGGTCGAAGACGCGCGCGATGGATCCCGTGCGGCCCTCCACGCGACGCACCAGCTGGTCGTGCTCCTTGCGCAGCCGCTCCCAGCGTTCCGCCCACCGCGCGTGCTCGTCCCGGTCCGGGCAGCCGTGGCAGGGGTGGGCGCGCAGGGCCGCGCGCAGCCGCTGCAGCTCCGCGTCGGACGCCGCGTCCGACCGGCGTCCCGCCCGCCCGCCCGACGACCCGCCGCGGCGCCCGGGACCGCGGCCCGTGCCCGCGTCGCCGGAGAACGCACCGAGCGCGTTGCGCATGCTCGAGGCCAGGTCGCGGCGCTGGTCCGGGCGGCGCGGGTTGAACGACTTCGGGATGCGGACGACCCCGACCACCTGCACGCCGTCAGGCGCGTCCGCGAGGGTGAGCTTCTTGACCTGCTTCTCCTGCGTGAGGACGGTGGGCCGGGGCCCGTCGAAGCCGCGGTCGTCACGGCCCGGCTCCAGCACGACGACGTACCCGCGGCGCCGCCCCGACGGTACCTCGATGACGTCGCCCCGACGCAGGTTCTCGAACGACGCGACCGCGTCCGCGCGCCGGGCCCCCGTCGCCGCCCGCGAGAGCTCCTTCTCCCGGTCCTTGATCGCCTGCCGCAGCTCCATGTACCCGGCGAAGTCGCCCCGGTCGCACGTCATCGCGGACGCGTACCCCTCCATGGCCTCTGCGTGGGCCTGCGCCTGCTTCGCCAGGCCCACGACGCCACGGTCGGCCTGGAACTGGGCGAAGCTGGTCTCCAGCACGTCGCGCGCCCGCTCCCGGCCCACCTGCCCCACGAGGTTGACCGCCATGTTGTACGTGGGGCGGAAGCTGGAGCGCAGCGGGTACAGCCGCTTGGACGCGAGGCCGGCCAGCGCCACCGGGTCCAGGCCCGTGTGGTCCACGACGACCGCGTGCCCCTCGACGTCGATGCCGCGCCGCCCGGCACGCCCGGTGAGCTGGGTGTACTCCCCGGGGGTCACCGGCTGGTGGGCGGTGCCGTCCCACTTCACGAGCTTCTCCAGCACCACCGACCGGGCCGGCATGTTGATGCCGAGCGCCAGCGTCTCCGTGGCGAAGACGACCTTCACCAGGCCGCGGGAGAACAGCTCCTCCACCGTCTCCTTGAAGACCGGCAGCATCCCCGCGTGGTGGGCGGCCACGCCGCGGGAGAGGGCCTGCGCCCACTCCCAGTACCCGAGCACCTCCAGGTCCTCGGGCGGGATCGTGGCGGTGCGTTCCTCCACGACCCGCCGGATCTCCGCCTCCTGGGCCGCGTCGGTGAGCCGCAGGCCCGCGCGCAGGCACTGCTGCACCGCCCCGTCGCACCCGGCGCGGGAGAAGATGAAGTAGATCGCGGGCAGCAGCGCGTCCGCGTCGAGGGAGTCCACGACGGCGAACCGCGGCGGCGTCCGCCGGGACGGCACGAGGCTCGCGCCGCCCGGGCGCCGCCCGCCGCCGCCCCGGAAGCCGCGGTCGCCCCGGCCCCGGTGCCCGTGCCGCCCCGCCGAGGCGTCGGCCCTCGCCGAGACACGGAACATCGCCTGCAGGTCCGGGTTGATCGGCGGGTTCGTGCCCGGGTCGGTCGGGTCGACGTGCCCCGCGTACAGGTCCATCAGGCGCGGCACCCCGCGCGGCTCGGGGGCGGACACCACGACGTGCTGCCACAGCGGTACCGGACGGCGCTCGCTGACCACTACGGCCGTGTCGCCGCGCACGGTGGCGAGCCAGTCGCCGAACTCCTCCGCGTTCGACACCGTCGCGGACAGGGAGACGAGCTGCACGTGGTCGGGCAGGTGGATGATGACCTCCTCCCAGACCGGGCCGCGGAACCGGTCCGCGAGGTAGTGCACCTCGTCCATGACGACGTAGGCGAGCCCGTCGAGGGCGGAGGAGCCCGCGTAGAGCATGTTGCGCAGCACCTCGGTGGTCATCACCACGACCGGGGCGCCCGCGTTGATCGACGTGTCCCCGGTGAGCAGGCCGACGTTCGCCGTCCCGTGCCGCGCGACGAGGTCGGTGTACTTCTGGTTGCTCAGGGCCTTGATCGGCGTGGTGTAGAACGCCTTGCCGCCCTGGGCGAGCGCGAGGTGGACGGCGAACTCGCCGACCACGGTCTTGCCGGCACCGGTCGGGGCCGCCACCAGAACCCCGCGGCCCTGCTCGAGCGCCACGCAGGCATCGACCTGGAACGGGTCGAGCTCGAACCCGACGACCTGCCGGAACTGACGCAGCTCGCCCTCGGCGTCGGCGCGGTCGCGGGCGCTGCGGGCCCGCGACGCGGCGTACCGCTCTGCAGGGCTCGGCTCGGCGGGGCTGTGCTGGGCGGTCATACCGTCAGCCTAGGCGCCGGTCCCCCTGCCGGGAGCGACGAGCACCTGCAGGGCGCGGGCGCGGGCCTCGACCCGCAGCGGCAGCGGCCCGAGGCGTTCGCCGTCGGCGTGCGCCACGGGCAGGGCCCGTTCTCCGGCGACCCAGGCGTCGGGGCCGGGCTCGATGGTCACGGCGCGGGCCCGCACGACGTGCACCTTGCGCCGGCGAACGTGCCCGCCGGTGAACATGCTCGGGAAGACGGCGAGGGCGCCCGGGCGGGACAGGTCGGTGGCCACGAGCACGTCGAGCAGGCCGTCGTCGAGGGAGGCGCCCGGCGCGACGCGGATGCCGCCCCCGATCCGCGGTCCGTTCGCGGCCGTGACGAGAGCCGCCCGCCCCGTCCAGGTCGCCGTGCCCGCGGGGCCGGGACTCAGGTGCAGGACGTCACCGGCTCGCGACCGCCGCGGGCCGCGGGCGCCGCCGTCGACCCGTCCGTCGGCAGACCGGCGACCGCCGCGGGACGCGACGGCGAGGAGGGCGGGGTGGTCGTCGAGGTCGGCCACGCCGTCGAACGTCAGCCGGTAGGACCAGGGCCGGTAGCGCACCAGCTCGAGCGCGGCGGCCACGGTGTACCGGGCGCTGCCGCGCGGGTGGCGCAGACGGTTGGCCCGCGCGTTGACGGCGGCGTCGAGGCCGGCCGAGACGGCCCCCGCCAGCCAGCGGCCCCCGGGCTCCAGCCCGGGGCCGGTCGCGAACGCCGCGTCCAGGGAGCGCAGGCCGGCGGGGCCGGCGTCGAGCGCCCGGCACAGCGCGGCGCCCGCGGACGCCGGGTCGCGCACGGGCAGCTCGAGGGTCGCCGCGAAATCGTTGCCCGTGCCGACCGGGACGATGCCGAGCGGCACGCCCGTGCCCGCGACGGCCTGCGCCCCGAGGTGCACCATGCCGTCGCCGCCCACCACGACCAGGGCGTCGACGGGCGCGCCCCGGCCGCCTACGCCGACCGTGCCGTCGACGGCACGGCGGGCGCGGGCCAGGGCCGCGCCCGCGTCGGGGGCGGTCAGGTCGACGACGTCGTGCCCGGCGCGCCGCAGCCCGGCCAGGATGCCCAGACCCGCGGACGCCGCCCTGCCCTTGCCTGCCGTGGGGTTGACGACGACCCCCAGGCGACGCGGGGCGGGACCCGGCTCAGACAGTGGGGGCGACCCTGCGCTTGTCGACACGCCGGTCGTGCAGCACGCACAGCCCGAGGGCTCCGAAGTACAGCACGCAGATCGGCAGCGCCACGAAGATCATCGTCAGCGCGTCCGGCGTCGGCGTCATCACCGCCGCGAACACGAACGCGACGAGCACGGCCCACCGCCAGCCCTTGGCGAGCGCCTCGTGGCGCAGCAGCCCCGCGAGGTTGAGCCCGACCAGCAGCACGGGCGACACGAACGCGATGCCGAACGCCAGCACCAGCCGCATGACGAAGCTCAGGTACCCCTGCGCGTCGGTGAAGTTGACCGCCCCGTCGGGCACGAAGCCCGCCAGGATGTCCACGGCGTGCGGCAGCACCCACCACGCGAGGGCCGCGCCGCCGAGGAACAGCGGGACGGCCGCCCCGAGGAACCCGTAGGCGTACCCCTTCTCGCGCCTCGTCAGGCCCGGCGTGACGAACGCCCACAGCTGGTAGAGCCACCACGGGCAGGTCACGATGACGCCCAGGAAGAGCGACACCTTGACCTTCATGTCGAGCGCGGACGCCATGCCGGTGAAGTTGAGCGCGATCGTCTTGCCCTGCTCCTGCGCGGCCGTCTCGAGCGGGGACTGGAGCGCAGCGAGCAGCGGTTCGTACAGGACCCATCCGACGACGGCACCCGCGACGAGGCCGCACGCGGCGAGGAAGAGCCGCTTGCGCAGCTCCAGCAGGTGCTCGCGCAGGGGCATGCGCCCCTCGGGGTCCCGGGTGTTTCCGGGCACCGACTACCCCCGCGGGTGGTGGGGGTCGACGTGGCCCGGGACCTGCTCCGTCGCGGAGCCGGGCCCCACAGTCGGCGAGGTCGGCGAGGTCGGGGTCGTCGGCGGGGGCGTCTGCCCGGGCGCCGTGCCCGTGGTGGACGTACCGGTCGACGTCGTCGTCTCGTACGGCGGCTCGTTCGAGTCGTTGAGCTTGCCGTCGTCCGTGAGGTCCTTGACCTCCTTCTTGAAGATCTTCAGCGACTGGCCGACGCTGCGCGCCAGATCGGGGAGCCTGCGCGCCCCGAACAGCAGCAGGATCACGACCACCAGCACAATGATGTGCCAGGGCTTGAGCATGCCCATGAGAATGGCTCCTCGTTCTCGTCCGCCCGGGGGGGGCGGAGTGTCGTCGGGTCAACCCTAGTGGGTCCCGGGCGGCTCGGAGGTTGCGTCACGGTGACGCACGGGTGTCCCGCCGCGGTCCGGCGGGCGCGGCGTTCCCGGAGTTCGCCGCCTTCTGGGCGGTGCGTCGCGCGAGCCAGCTCTCGGAGTCCCACCGGCGCCACGTGACGGCCTGGCGCTCGCGGCGGACGGCGGCGCGGGCCGCGCGGGCGCGCCGGAGCTCGGCGACGCGCTCGCGCAGCACGACGGGGTCGTCGAAGAGCGTGGGGGACGTGTCGGCGCGCTGTGCCTCCGCCTCCGCGACGGCGGCGGACATGCGGTCGGCGGCCGAGCCGAGCACCTCTCCGGCGCGGGACGCCTCGGCCAGCGCCCGTCGCGCGGCGCGCCACAGGTGCCGTCCCAGGAAGAACGCGCCGACGAGCGTGCCGACCACCAGCCCGGCCCAGATCCAGCCCCACATGCCGGTCAGCCTACGGGCTCGTCGGTGCCGGTCGCGGCGTACGCGTCGAGGGCGGCGCGGGCCGCGTGCGCCACCTCGTGCGCGACGTCCGGCGGGTCCACGGCCACGACGTCGGGCGCGTTGGCGAGCAGCAGGCGGCGCAGCCACGCCGGGTTGGTCACGCGCAGGCGCACCTCGACCGTGCCGTCGGGCAGGTCGCGCACCGACTCCGCGGGCACCTCCTCGGCGACCCACCGGGCCGCGGACGCGAGCCGCAGGGTGGCCGCGGGGGCGCCGCGGTGCGCCACCGACGCCCACACGTCGGCGCCCAGGTCCCCCGCCACCGTGACGTCGTGGGCCGCCACCGGCTCGTCCAGCACCCGGGCCGCGAGGATGCGGTCCACCCGGAAGGTGCGCCTCCCGTCCACGCGCAGGCACCACCCCACCAGGTACATGGCGCCGTCCTGGGTGAGCAGGCGCAGCGGGTCGACGTCCCGCTCGGTCGTGACGTCCGCGGCGTTCACGTAGC
Organism: Isoptericola peretonis; assembly: GCA_023241745.1. Classification (GTDB taxonomy): domain Bacteria; phylum Actinomycetota; class Actinomycetes; order Actinomycetales; family Cellulomonadaceae; genus Isoptericola; species Isoptericola peretonis. The sequence goes on from JALQCY010000002.1 coordinate 651,217, forward strand.
GCAGGTGGAGGCGGCGCCCCTCGGCCAGGGCCGTCGTGACGGCGGCCACGACCTGGGGGTCGCCGTCGCCCGCGAGCTGCACGTCCACGGCCCCCGCGGCCTCACCCGTCGCGGCCGTGAGCTTGTCGAGAGCGGACGCCACGACGGCGGCGCGTCGCCGGTCCGCCTGCACCGCCGGGGAGGCGTGCATCGCCCGCAGCGCCGCGACCAGCGCCACCGCCTCGCGGGTGCCCAGCCGCAGCGGGCGGGTCATGCCGCGCGCCTGCGTGAGGGACACGACGCCGCCCTCGAGGGAGAACGCGTCGAAGTCGATGAGGTCGTCGGGCATGTACCCGGGGGTGCCGGACACCCACAGGGCGTCCACGTCCTCGCGCACCTGCCGCGGCGTCACGCCGAACCGCTCGGCGAGCTCGTCCACCCGCACCGGCCCCGCGCCGTCGAGGAACGCGACGAGCCCCAGCAGCCGCACCAGCCGGTCGTCCGCCCGCTCAGGCATGGGTCCCCTCCTCCGTGTCGTCGGTCGCCGGCCGGTCGAGCGCGGCCGCCGCCCGCAGGCGGCGCAGCACGTCCGCGCGCAGCGCGGCCGGCGCGAGCACCACGACCGCCGCGCCGTACCCGGCCACCTCGTCGGCGAACGCCGACAGGCTGCGGAACTCCACCTCGACGAGGTCGCGCCCGTCGGTCCGCCCCAGCCCGTCCCCGTCCTCGGGCCCGTCGCCGCCGCGTCCGTCGGGTCCATCGGGTCCTTCGGCGGCCGCGGGCACGGCGCGCGCCCGCAGGGCCTGCGCACGCTCCGGCACCACCGCCAGCCGTGCCCGCTGCAGCACACCGACCCGCTCGCCCAGCATCGCGTCCACGTCCACCGACTCCGGCACGTCGAACGCCCCCGGCTGCGAACCCACCCGTACCTTCCCGACGATCCGGGACAGGCGGAACACCCGCGCCGCCCCCCGTGCCCGGTCCAGGCCCACCAGGTACCAGCCGCTGCCCCGCGCCGCGATCCGCCACGGCTCCACGTGGCGCGTGAGCTCCTGCCCCGTGCTCGCCGCCCGGTACCGGAACGACACGTCCCGCCGCTCCGAGACCGCCTCCAGCAGGGGCACGTACGCGTCCCCGGCCGCCCGCACCCGCGGCGCCAGGCCCGCCACGGCGTCCGCCGCCACCTCGCCCGCGCCCGCCGCACGCAGCTTCGTCATCGCCCGCGACATGTCCGTGCGCAGCGTCTTGTCCGACCACAGCTGCGCCGCCAGCGCCACCACGCCCAGCTCCGCCGGCGTCAGGTCCACCGCCCCCAGCGCGTACGCGTCGTTGTCGATCCGGTAGCCGACCTCGTCGCTGTGCCCGCCCGCGTCCACCGTGACGATCGGGATCCCGAGCGCTCGCAACGTGTCCTTGTCCCGCTCGAACATCCGCTCGAAGGCCTCCGTCGACGGCGCGTCGCCGTACCCCGCGACCCCCGCCCGCACCTGCTGCTTCGTCATCGACGCGCTCGTGTTCACGAGCGCGATCACGAGGTTCAGGAGACGCTCGGCCGGAGGGGTGCCCCGCGACGAGGACGCAGGGCCCGCGGGCGGGTCGACAGGGTTCGCAGGCATCGGCCCCACGGTAGTCGCCGGTAGCCTCGGACGGGTGACGACAGCGCCGAACCAGCCCCAGCCCGCCACGCCCGACGGCGACACCCCGGCCGGGCCCGGCCACGTCACCTGGCGCACCGGCACCGTCACCGCTCGCGGCGCCACCTGGACCGGCGCCCGCGAGGTCATCGTCCGCCTCGACGCCCCCCTGCCCGTCACCGCCACGAGCAAGGACGCCACCACCGGCCCCGGCGAGGTCCGCGGCCTCGCCTACACCGCCCTCGTCGGCGACCCGGACGAGGGTGACCGCCTCCTCCTCAACGTCTCCGCCCTCGCCCGCGGCCTCGGCACCGGCGGGTACGCCCTCGTCGTCGGGCCCGCCGGGGGCGCCACCACCACGCCCACCGGGCTGCCCATGGGGCTGCCCGCCGACCCGCCCCCCGGGCCCGGCCACCTCGTCAAGGCCCGCTACACCCCCCTGCAGGCCATGGTGCTCGGCGTCGACGAGCAGGAGTCCGACCACCACGACACCCTCCGCGACGCCGACGACCTCGCCGGCCTGCCCGTCGTCGTTGCCGACCTGCACTCCGCCCTGCCCGCCCTCGTCGCCGGCGCCCGCCACGCCGCCGACCTCGCCGGCCGCCCCCACCCCCGCGTCGCCTACGTCATGACCGACGGCGGCGCCCTGCCCGCCGCCTTCTCCCGCACCGTCGCCACCCTGCGCGACACCGGCTGGCTCGCCGCCACCGTCACCGTCGGGCAGGCCTTCGGAGGCGACCTCGAGGCCGTGACCGTGCACACCGGCCTCCTCGCCGCCCGCCACGTCGCCCACGCCGACCTCGTCGTCGTCGCCCAGGGCCCCGGGAACCTCGGCACCGGCACCCGCTGGGGCTTCTCCGGCGTCGCCGCCGGAGAAGCCGTCAACGCCGCCGCCGTCCTCGCCGGCCGCCCCGTCGCCTCCCTGCGCGTCTCCGGCGCCGACCCCCGCGACCGGCACCGCGGCGTCTCCCACCACAGCCTCACCGCCTACGGCCGCGTGGCGCTCGCGGCCGCCGACGTCCCCGTCCCCCGCCCCGCCGCCGACCTAGAGGCCCTGCCCGCCTGGGGCGCCGAGCTCACCCGCCAGGTGCACGACCAGGCCGCCACGCTCGCCGACGCCACCGCCCGGCACCGGCTCGTCGACGTCCCCGCCGACGCCGCCCTCCTCGACGCCCTCCGCCGCTCCCCCGCCCGGCTGTCCACCATGGGACGCAGCCTCGACGGCGACCCCGCCGCCTTCGTCGCCGCCGGCGTCGCCGGCATGCACGCCGCCCGGCTCACCCACCAGGACGCCACCACGGGCTGACGCGCCCGTCCACCGGCCACGACACGCCTGCGCCGCCGCCCCCGCACCCGATAGCGTCAGGCGCATGGCAGCCCCACCGACGCGGACCCGCCGCGCGGCCACGTGCCGGCGCACCGTCGCCCGCGGCGCGGTCGCGCCCGTGGCGGCCGCGCTGCTCGCCGCCCTCGTCGTGCTCGGTGCCGCCACCGCCACCCCCTGGCGCCTCCGCCTCCCCGACACCGTGCTGCCCGCCCCGCTCGCCAGCGACCCCGTCCAGCCCCGGCCGCCCAGCCAGATCGTCCCCCGGGACCGGCCCGAACCCTCCGACGACGTCGTCACCTGGATCGTGGTCGCCCTCAGCGTGGCCGGGGCCGTCCTCGTCGTCTTCCTCCTCGTGCTCCTCGCCCGCCGCGTCCTGCGCTCCCTCGCCGGCCCCGAGGACGACGACGGCGACGACCTCGCCCCCGGCGCCCCCACCGTCGGCACCGCGACCGGCCTCGCCCTGCCCGAGCTGCAGGACGCCGTCAGCCTCGCCCTCGCCCGCGTCGACGACGCCGCCACGCCCCACGACGCCGTCGTCGCCGCCTGGGTCGCCCTCGAGGACGCCGCCGCCCGGCACGGCACCGTGCGCGACCCCGCGCAGACCCCCACCGAGTTCACCGCACGCCTCCTCACCGCGCCCCTCCCGGGGACGCGGGACGGCGACCGGCGCACCGTGCCCGCCCGCGACGTCGACACCCTCCGCCGCCTGTACCAGCGCGCCCGGTTCACCGACCGCCCCGTGGGACCCGACGCCGTCCACCAGGCCCGCGCCGCGCTCACCCGCATCGCCCGCTCCCTCGAGCCCGGCCCGTCCGGCGGGCGCGAGCCGGCACGCCCCACCGGGCACGACGACGCCGGAGGCCGCGCATGACCCGCCCCCGGCTGCCGCGCGCCGCCCTCACCGCCGTGCTCCCGGCGCTCGCGGCCGTCGGTCTCCTCGGGCTCACCGGGGTGCTGGACCTGCTGCACGCCGCGCTGCTCGTGGTCGTCGTCACCGCCGTGACCCTGCTGTGGCGACGGCTCGACGACGGGGACGAGTCCCCCTGGCCCGACCTGCCCGCGGACCGGCGCGAGGGCGCCCGCAACGACGTCAGCGAGCTGGGGTGGGCCACCTTCACGCGCAGCGGCGCCGTCGGCGACCGCGTGCTGCGGCGGGTGCGTGCCCTCGCCGCCACGCGGCTCGCCGACCACGGCGTGGACCTCTCCGCCCCCGGCGGGCCACAGGCCGCGGCCCGGCTGCTCGGCACCGACGTCGTCGACGGGCTCACCTCGCGGCGCCAGGTGGGCCGCGGCGAGGTGCACCGGTGGCTGGACGCGATCGAGGCGCTGGACGCCCCGGCCCCCGACGCGGCGCCTCCCCCGCCCACCGCACCGTGACCTGCCCAGCCCGCCCCGACAGGAAGGCCCACCCATGACCGTCGAGCACCCCGCGGTCCCGCCCCTGCCCGTCGCCGACGTGGCAGCCCTCGGCCGGCGCGTGCTGGACGAGGTCGGCACCGCCGTCGTCGGCATGCGCGACACGCTCGAGCTCGCCCTCGCGACCGTGCTCGCCGGCGGGCACGTGCTGTTCGAGGACGTGCCCGGCCTCGGCAAGACCCTCGCGGCGCGCTCCCTGGCCACGGCGCTCGGGCTCGACTTCTCCCGGCTGCAGTGCACGCCCGACCTGCTGCCCAGCGACATCACCGGGTCGTCCGTCTTCGACCCGGCCTCGCGCGAGTTCGTGTTCCGGCCCGGGCCCGTGTTCACCGGGCTCTTCCTCGCCGACGAGATCAACCGCACCCCGCCGAAGACGCAGTCCGCGCTGCTCGAGGCGATGGCCGAACGGCAGGTCTCCGTCGACGGCGCCAGCCGGCCGCTGCCGAGCCCGTTCCACGTCATGGCCACGTCCAACCCCGTGGAGTACGAGGGCACGTACCCGCTGCCCGAGGCGCAGCTGGACCGGTTCATGGTGCGCCTCGCCGTCGGCTACCCGGACCGCGGCCAGGAGCAGGACGTGCTGCTGCGCCGTGTCGCGCGGCGCCAGGAGGCGGCCGCCGTCAGCCCCGTGGTGGACGCGGCCACCGTGCTCGCGATGCAGGCCGGCGTCGAGACCACCGAGGTGGACGCCGACGTGGCGGGCTACTGCGTCGACCTCGCGGCCGCCACCCGCACGCACGGGGCGCTCGAGGTGGGCGCCTCCCCGCGCGGCTCGCAGAACCTGCTGCTCCTGGCCCGCGCCGTCGCGGTGCTCGACGGCCGCGACTTCGTCCTTCCCGAGGACGTCAAGCGCGTCGCCGTGCCGGTGCTGGCGCACCGCCTGACCCTCACCCCCACCGCGTGGGCGTCCGCGGTCCGGGCGCAGGACGTCGTGACGGAGCTCCTCGCGTCCGTGCCCGGGCCGGCCACGGTGGGCCGGGAAGGATGACGCGCGCGTGACCGGCACCGTGTGGCGCCGCACCCCGCAGGCAGCGGCCGCCGTCGGCACGGGCGTGCTCCTGCTGGGCCTGGGCCTGCTCGTCGGACGCGCCGACGTCGCCCTCCTGGGTGCCGCGCCGCTCGTGAGCGCCCTGTGGCCGCGCCGGCCGGTCGAGCCGGGGAAGGGCACCGTCGTCGCCGTCGAGCCCACCGCCGACACGACCGCGCCCGGCGCGCTGACGGCGCTGCTGCGGCTGGACCCGCCGCCGGGCGCCGAGCTGGTCCACGCCCGCGTCGCCGCACCGGGGCACCGGCCCACCGGGATGGTCCTTGCGGCGAGCACCCGCGAGCTGCCGCTCACGCTGAGCACCGTGCGCACCGGGCCGCAACGGACCTTCCACGTCGACGCCCGCGGCTACGGCGTCGCAGGGACGACCGCCGAGGACCCGGTCTCGGTCACCGCTCCCGACCGCCTCGTCCTGCCCACCGCCATGCCCCTCGGGCGCGTACCGGTGCCGCGCCGCCTGCGCGGGCTCACCGGTCCGCACACCTCCCGTCGCCTCGGCGACGGCAGCGAGCTGCGCGACGTGCACCCCTTCGCGCCCGGTGACCGGCTCCACCGGATCGACTGGCGCACCACCGCCCGCCGGTCGCCCGACCTCGAGACCCTCTACGTACGGCGCACCTATGCCACGGCCGAGGCGACCGCGGTGCTGGTCGTCGACTCCCGCGACGACGTGGGCCCGGACCTGCGCACCTGGCGCGGCACCGGGGCGCAGCGCGTCGACGAGCCCACCTCCCTCGACCTGGCGCGGCACGCCGCGGCGTCGGTGGCCGCGGCCCTCGTCAACGCCGGAGACCGGGTGGGCGTCGACGACCTCGGGCGGCGGCGCCGACCGCTCCCGCCGGCGGCCGGCCGCCGGCACCTGCGCCGGGTGCTCCACGCGCTCGCACTGAGCAGCCCGCGCGGCACCCCCCAGCGGCGCCTGCGCGCACCGCAGGTCCCCGGCGACGCGATCGTGTACCTCTTCAGCACGGTGCTCGACGACGAGCCCGTCGAGCTCGTCCGCGCCTGGCGCGCCACCGGGCACCCCGTCGTCCTCGTCGACACCCTGCCCGACGTCCGGGGCGCACGGGAGGAGCACATGCGCCTCGCCTGGCGCGTCACGCGGGCCGAGCGCGACGACCGCCTGCGCCGCATGGCCGCCGAGGGCGTGCCCGTGGTGCGCTGGGCCGGCGACGCGCGCCGCGAGGCCGCGCTGCGGCTCGAGGCCCTCGTTCGGGCGGACGAGCGCCACCACCGCGGCGGGGTGGGCGCCCGATGACCACGACGGCGGTCACGGCGGTGCGCACCCGCCTGCGCTCCTGGTGGCGGTCGCGGCACGCCACGGGGCGCCCGCTGCCGGTCGTCGGCGTCGAGCTGGGCCGCCGGCTGCCCGGCTGGGCGCTGCGAGCCGCGCTCGTCGTCGCGGTGCTGGTGCTCGTCGTCGGTGCCGGGACCCGGACCAGCCTGGTGACCGAGCTGCCGGTCGTCGTCGCCCTGGTGCTGGCCGGCTGGTCGGCGGTCCGCCCCGGCCCCGCCCCGGCGCACGTCGCCCTCGTGGCAGCGGCCCTGATGTTGCTCGGGTCGACCTCAGCACCGTTCGACCCGGCCGCCCTCTGGCTCGCCCCCTGGGGGTACCTGGCGACCCGGCTGGGCTGGTGGGCCGGCCACGTCGCACCGACCGACCGGGTGGAGCTCGCCGCGCTCCGACGCACGCTGGTGCGCGACGCCGTCGTCGTCGTCGTCACGCTCGCCACCGGCGGCGCCGCGTGGGCCCTGGCCGGACGCCCCGTCCCCTGGCTCGTGGGCCTCGGGGTCGCAGCCCTGGCTGCGCTCGCGTGGACCGCCGTGCGGCGTGACGATGGCGAGGCGCGCTGACCGCGACCGTTGGCGCGCCGACCCGACGAGGACGGAGACCCCCGATGGCTGACCGCAACACGCCGCGCTACACGGTGCCCTCGCTCACGCCCGAGCAGGGCGCCGAGGTGGCCGCCATCCTGCAGGAGCGACTCAACTCCCTGACCGACCTGCACCTGACCCTCAAGCACGTGCACTGGAACGTCGTGGGACCGCACTTCATCGCGGTGCACGAGATGATCGACCCGCAGGTCGACGCCGTCCGGGCGATGACGGACGCGATCGCCGAGCGGATCGCCACCCTCGGGACCTCGCCCGTGGGCACCCCGGGTGCGCTGGTCGCCGCCCGCACCTGGGACGACTACGGGCTCCGGCGCGCCGGGGCCATCGAGCACCTGGGCGCGCTCGACGAGGTGTACCAGGGCGTGATCTCGTCCCACCGCAAGGCGGCGAAGGACACCGAGGAGCTGGACGACGTCACCAACGACCTGCTCATCGGCCATCTGCACGACCTCGAGCTGTTCCACTGGTTCGTGCGCGCGCACCTGGAGAGCGCCGGCGGCGACCTGTCGACCGCGGGGGCGAGCACCGAGAAGGGTGCCGCGCGCCAGGCGGGCGAGGCCGCCGCGCGCACCACGGGGTCCACGGGGTCCACGAAGTCCGCGACGAAGTCCGCCGCCACGTCGACCGCGAAGTCTCCGGCGAAGGCTCCCGCCAGGGCTGCCGCGAAGAAGAAGTAGGCCCGCCCGCCGGGATGCCGGAGGGGCGCCGCGCGATGTCGACGCGGGGCGCCCCTCCGGCATGATGGCCCCCGTGATCCGTACCTACCGTGCCACCGACCGCGCCGCCGTCGCCGAGGTCTGCGTCCGCACCGCCGCAGGCGGCTCCGACGCCCGCGGCCTCTACTCGGACGACCTCCTCATGCCCGAGGTGTTCGCGCTGCCCTACGTCGACTACGCGCCCGAGCTGGCCTTCGTCGTCGTCCGGCCGAACGACGGACCCGACGCGGCCACCGATCCCGCCGACGACGTCCTGCGCGTGGACGACGGGCGCCTGACGGGCTATGTCATCGGCGTCCCTGACACGCGCGCGTTCGTCTCCTGGTGGGAGCGGGAGTGGGGCCCCGGCTTCGCCGCACGGCACCCCGAGCCGGGCCCGGCGCCGTCCGGCCGCGAGCCCGGCTTCCCCGAGCCGGCGCTGCTCGACGCCGGGAAGGATCCCGGGCGCATGGTGCGGGGCCTGACCGACGACGAGCTCGACCGCTATCCCGCGCACCTGCACATCGACCTGCTCCCCGAGAACCAGGGCCGGGGCCTCGGGCGGAAGCTCATGGACACCCTGCGCGCGGCCCTCGCCGAGCGTGGAGTGCCCGGGGTGCACCTCGGGATGGACCCGAACAACTCGCGCGCCCGCGCCTTCTACGACCGGTACGGCTTCCACGAGCTGCCGTCGCACTCCCCCGGCGCGCCGCTGCTCGGCATCGCCACGGCCTGACCGACCGGTCCGTACCCGCACGGAGACCCGCGGCCGGTCCTCGGCCGCGGGTCCTGCCGTCCCTGCTAGGTGAGGTCCGAGCGGATCGCACGGTGGTGTCTCAGAGTGCTTGGCACACTATTTTTCCGGAACTGCCGATGGGGCCGCTTCCGCGTCGTCGGGCGGCGTCAGCTCCCGGCCGAGGTCGGGCACTCCCGCGTCGACCCAGGCCCGTCGCACCTGCTCGAAGCGGGTCGGCAGCGGAGCCCGCACTGCCCCGTACCGCGCGTTCGTCCGGTGCACGAAGCGCCGCCACGACAGCACCAGCCCCTGCCGGGTGATGGGCAGGCCGCTCGCGACGGTCGTGCCGTGGTCGTGCGTGTGGTGCACCGTGAGCAGCAGGGCCCGGGGCACGGACCCCTCCAGCTCGGCCGCCAGCTCCGTGCGCACCACCATCCAGTGCCGCAGCAGCAGCACCACCTCGGGGGGCAGGCGGTGCTCGCGCACCGTGCGGTGCTTGCCGTGCCGCAGCACGACCCTCCCCTCCCCCGCGTCACGGGCGCCGCCCACGCGTCCGCGCCGTGCCGCGGCCTCCGGGTCGGGGCCCAGGTCGAGGTCCTCGGCCCGCACGCGCAACAGGTCGCCGTACCGGGCGCCCGTCGCGCGGGTCAGCCCGGCGATCACCGCCAGCCGCACCACCTCCGGCTTGCCGCCCGGACGCAGCGCCTCCACCGACAGCTCGCGCCACACCCACTCCGCCTCGTCGAGCGACACGGTGGGCCGCGGATAGCGGGTGGCGGGTGCGTGGGCGGATGTCGGGGCGTCGGTGTCGTCGCGTGCCATGGGTCGATCCTGGCGCTTGGCACACTTTTTCTAGGGAGCCCGGCCGGCGTGTCGCCGGAGGTCGTAGCCTCGTGCGGTGAGCCCGCCCGAGAGTCCCGCCCCCGCAGCGCTCCCGGGCACCCTGGCCGGCCCCGTGGACCACGAGCTGGTGGTCAAGAAGTCCCGCTTCCTGGCGCACGTCGCGCCGGCGCGGACCGTCGAGGAGGCCGACGCGGTCGTCGCCCGGCTGCGCAAGGAGCTCTGGGACGCGCGCCACCACTGCGTGGCCCTCGTCGTCGGCACGCACGCCGACCGGCAACGGTCGTCCGACGACGGCGAGCCCTCCGGCACGGCCGGCGTGCCGATGCTCGAGGTGCTGCGCCGTCGCGGGCTGACGGACGTGGTGGCGGTCGTCACGCGGTACTTCGGCGGCGTCCTGCTCGGCGCCGGCGGCCTGGTGCGGGCCTACTCCGGCGCGGTCGCCGAGGCCCTGGACCACGCCGCGGCCGAGGGCCTGCTCCTGCGGCGCGAGATCCTCACGGAGGTCACCGTGGACGTCCCGCACGCCGACGCGGGCCGCGTCGACCACCTCCTGCGCGACTGGGCCACCACGCACGGCGCCGTCCTGGAGGAGCCCACGTACGCCGCCGTCGCGCGCCTCGCCCTGCTCGTCCCCCCGGGCGCGCTCCCCCGGCTGCGCGACGACCTCGCCGCCGCCTCGGCCGGCGCCCTGGTCCCTGCGCCGGGCGCCGACCGCGTCGTCGACCTCCCCGCCTCCTGAGCGCTGTGAGCGCGATCTCGGGGACTATCCGCGGCCGGATAGTCCCCGAGATCGCGCTCACAACGCCCTGGGGTGAGGGTCAGCCGTCGACGCCGTCCGCGGTGACGGTGGCGCCGTCGGGGACAGTGGCGGGCTCGCCGACGTCCGGCAGCGCGGCCTCGCCCTCGGCGCGGACCCCGGCCCCGAAGGTCCAGTCCCCCTCGACGTTGAGCGACGACGCGGACCGCAGGGACGGCGCGCCCGCGGCGAAGCGCTCGTCGAAGCGCGCGATCGTCTTGTAGGTCTTCGACAGCCGCACGAGGGGCGCCTCGGCCTGCGCGACGAGCCGGTAGTCGCCGGTGAGCTCGTAGACGTCGGAGCGCATGAGCAGCAGGTCGCCCGTGGTCTTCACCGGCAGGAAGCGCTCGCGACCCACCTCGATCGCGGTGGCCCCCTCGAACACCGCCACGGCCGCGCCCATCGCGGACTCGATCTGCACCACGGCGGGCGAGGACGCGTCGGTCGGGTCCACCGTCTTCTCGTTGCGGATCAGCGGCAGCTCGAGCACCCCGCCGGTGCGGTCCAGCTCGGCCGCCAGGGCCTCGAGGTCGAACCACAGGTTGTTCGTGTGGAAGTACGGGTGCACCGCCGGGTCGAGCGAGACGTCCACGTCGTCCGGGTGGGTCTGCGCCGTCTCGCGCTGCACGATGCGCCCGTCGCTCCTGCGCACCACGAGCTGGCCGCCCTTGACGTCGGCGGGCGACTTGCGGCACATCTCCGCGGCGTACGGCGCGCCCGACGCCGCGAACCAGGCCGCGATGGCGCCGTCGGGCGCCGCGCCCAGGTTGTCGGAGTTCGAGACGCTCGCGTACCGGAAGCCCGCGTCCAGCAGGGCGCGCACGACGCCGGAGGCGTGCAGGGCCGGGTACAGGTCGCCGTGCCCCGGCGGGCACCACTCGAGCGAGGGGTCCGCGGGCCACTCGACCGGCTCGAGCGTGTCGGCGAGGAGCTTGGGCTCGCGGTTCTGCAGGAAGTCCACGGGCAGGCCGTCGACGGCGAGGTCGTCGTACGGGGCGAGCGCGGCGAGCGTGTCGTCGCGGGTGCGGAAGGAGTTCATCAGCACCAGGGGCAGCCGGGCGCCGGTCGCGTCCCGCGCGGCGCGCACCTGGCGCACGATGACGTCGAGGAACGTCAGCGACCCGCCCTCGTCGTCGGGCGCGTCGTCCCGCACCGTGAGCAGCGACTTGGCCCGGTCCATGCCCATCGACGTGCCGAGCCCGCCGTTGAGCTTGATGATCGCGGTCCGCGCGAGCGCGGCCTGCGCGTCGGCGTCGGAGACGTCCAGGTCCGCGTGCCGCGGCAGGTCGACCAGGGGCTCGACGTCGGACTCGCGCACCAGCCCCGTCTCCCCCGAGGAGAGCAGGTGGTAGAAGCGCGTGAAGGTCTCGATCGCGGCGGGGGCGACGCCCTCCGCCTGCATCTTCTCTCGGGCCAGGGCCAGTCCGCGGTCACTCATGGGCAGCACCCTAACCGCGGCACGGGGGCCGGGGGCGGGGAGGTCCGCGTGCCGCTCCCTACTCGAACCGCGCCGGGTCCCCCGCCCCGAGGCGGACCACGTCGGGATACCCCTCGGACCAGTCGACGACGGTGGTCGGCTCGGCGAGCACCTCGCCCCCGTCGACGACGGCGTCGACGACGTGGTCGAGCTCCTCCTTGACCTGCCAGCCGTCCGTGAGCGGCTGCTCGGCACCCGGCAGGATCAGCGTGGAGGACAGCAGCGGCTCGCCGAGCTCGCGCAGCAGCGCCTGCACGACCCGGGAGTCCGGGATCCGCACGCCGATCGTCTTCTTCTTGGGGTGCGCGAGGCGCCGCGGCACCTCGGGCGTGGCCGGGAGGATGAACGTGTAGGGGCCAGGGGTGGCGGCCTTGATGGCGCGGAAGGCGTTGTTGTCGAGGCGCACGAGCTGGCCGAGCTGGGCGAAGTCGAGGCACACGAGGGTGAAGTGGTGCTGCGCGTCGAGGTGCCGGATCTGCCGGATCCGCTCCGTGCCGTCGTGCTGACCCACCCGGCAGCCGAGGGCGTACCCGGAGTCCGTCGGGTAGGCGATCAGCGCACCGTCGCCCAGCATCGAGACGACCTGCCCGATCGCTCGCGGCTGCGGGTCGACCGGGTGCACGTCGAAGTAGCGGGCCATGCCCGGCAGCGTATCCCCGGGCGCGCGTGCAGGCCGGTCAGCCCAGGGCCCGGCGGAGCTCGGCCTCGCTCGCGTTGCCGCCCGAGCAGACCACGCCCACCCGACGCCCCGCGAACGCGTCCGGGTGGGTGAGGACGGCCGCGAGGGCCGCGGCACCGGCGCCCTCGGCGACGGTCCGCGCGCCGGTGAGGTAGGCCCGCTGGGCGGCGGCGATGGCGTCGTCGTCCACGAGGAGGAAGTCCTCGAGGTGGTCGCGGAGCACCTGCTGCGTGAGGGCGAAGCCGCACCCGACGGCGAGCCCCTCGGCGCGGGTCGCGTTGGCGGCGGTGCGCAGCTCGCCGGCCCGCCAGGAGTCGTGGGCGGCGGGCGAGGCGCTCGCCTGCACGGCGACGACCCGCAGGCCGGGGGCGAGCGCCGCCGCGACGAGACACGCGGCCGCGGCGCCGGAGCCTCCGCCCACGGGCACCACCAGGACGTCGAGGTCGGGCGCCTGCTGCAGCAGCTCCAGGGTGGCGGTGGCCACGCCGGCCACGAGGACGGGCTCGTTGGCGGCGCCCACGAGGCGTGCCCCGGTCGCGGCGGCCACCTCGGCCGCACGCACGCGGGCGTCGTCGAAGGTCTCGCCGTGCAGGAGGACGTCGGCCCCGAGGTCGCGCACCGCACGCTCCTTGACCGGGTTCGGGTGGTGTGGCATGACGATCGTGCAGGCCGTGCCGGTGCGGCGCCCGGCGTGGGCGAGCGCCTGGGCGTGGTTGCCCGTCGAGTAGGCGACGATGCCCCGGCGGCGCTCGGCCTCGTCGAAGCCGAGCAGCAGGTTGAGCGCTCCCCGCACCTTGAACGCCCCGGTGTGCTGCAGGTTCTCGTGCTTGACGACCAGGCTCGCGCCGTCGGCGCCGGCGTGCGCGACGGCCCGGTCGAGCTCCGGGTGCGCCAGGGCGGGTGTGCGGACCACGAGCCCGTCGATCCGGCGCGCCGCGGCGAGCACGTCGCGCATCGTCGGCGGGGCGGGCGCCTCGGGCACGACCGCGGCCGCGGCGGGGGGCGCGACGGACGGCACGGCGGCGGGCACGGCGTCGGGCACCGGGGACGAGGTCGTCATCACAGCAGGATCACCGCGAAGGAACCGATAGGTCCAATGCCTGTTCCGACTTGCGCTCATCGAGGTGATCGATGGATGGGCCGTAGGCTGGGCGGGTGTCCGTCGAGCCCGCTCCCCCACCCCACCTGGATCTCACCCGGCTGCGCGTCCTCGCCGCCGTCGCACGCACCGGCTCGGTGACGGGCGCGGCCCGCGAGCTGCACTACGCGCAGCCGTCGGTGAGCCACCATCTCGCGCGGCTCGAGGCCGAGGCGGGGATCCCGCTGCTGCAGCGGGCCGGGCGCGGCGTCCGGCTCACGGAGGCCGGCTCGCTCCTGGCGGCGCGGGCCGAGGAGATCCTGGGCCGGGTCGAGGGGGCGCGCCGCGAGCTGGACGCCCTCGTCGGGCTGCGGGCCGGGCGCGCGCGGCTGGCCGCGTTCCCCTCCGCGCTCGCGACCCTGGTGCCCGCCGCCGTCGCCGGCCTGCGCGCCGCCCACCCGGGGCTCGGCGTCGGGCTGGTCGAGGCCGAGCCGCCCGAGGCCGTGGCCGCCCTGCAGGCGGGGGACGTGGACGTCGCCCTCGTGTTCCGCCACACCGACGCGCAGCCCGACCGTCCGGCCATGGACCTGTCGAGGTTCGAGGTGACGGTGGTGCACACCGAGCCGATCGCCCTGGTGCGCCGCGCGGACGCCGGCGTCGCGGACGAGGCGCCGCCGGCGCTGACGGCCCTGCGCGACGAGGCCTGGATCGCCGGCTGCGAGCGCTGCCGGGCCGACCTGGTCGCCCGGTGCGCGGCCGGCGGGTTCGTGCCGCGCATCGCCTTCGAGACCGACGACTACGTGGCGGTGCAGGCGCTGGTCGCGTCCGGCGCCGGGGTGAGCCTGCTGCCGTCGCTGGCGCTGCGGGCGCACCGCAACCCGGACGTCGTCGCGCAGCACCTTCCCGGGGCCACCCGCCAGGTGCTGGCGCTCACCGTCGGGGCACCGACCCCCGCGGCGCACGCCCTCGTCGAGCGGCTGGTCGAGGCGGGCATCGCCGCCCACGCCTAGCGTGGAGCCATGTCTGCGCAGCTGCCGCCGGACCTGCCGGCCGGGCTCGCGGGTCTGCTCGACGGGTGGTGGGCGTCCGCCGACTACGACGTCGCCCGCGAGGTGCTGCAGCGTGGCGTCGGCGCCCTGCTGTGCCTGGCGTTCCTCCAGGCGCTCGGGCAGTTCCGCCCGCTGCTCGGGGAGCGCGGTCTCCTGCCGGTGCGGCGGTTCACCGCCCGCGTGCGCTTCCGGGACGCGCCGTCGCTCTTCCACCTGCACTACTCGGACCGGCTTCTGGTGGTGGTCGCGGGCCTCGGGGCCGCGGGCGGCGCCGCGGTCGTCGTCGGGCTCCCCCAGGCCGGGCCCTGGTGGGTTCCGACGCTCGTGCTGCTGGCCCTGTGGGCGGCGTACCTGTCGATCGTCACGGTGGGGCAGCGGTTCTACGCGTTCGGCTGGGAGACGCTGCTGTGCGAGCTGGCGTTCCTCGCCGCGTGGTTCGGCTCCCCTGCCGTGCCCGTGCCCTTCCTGCTCGTGCTCGCCGCCCGCTGGCTGCTGTTCCGGCTGGAGCTCGGGGCCGGGCTCATCAAGTGGCGCGGCGACCCGGCGTGGCGCGATCTCACGGCTCTCGACTACCACCATGAGACGCAGCCCATGCCCGGCCCGTTCAGCTGGCACGCCCATCACCTGCCGAGGTGGTGGCACCGCACGGAGGTGGTCGGCAACCACGTGACGCAGCTGCTCGTGCCCTGGCTCCTGTGGCTGCCGCAGCCCCTGCCGAGCGTCGCGGGCGCCGTCGTCGTGCTCACCCAGGGGTGGCTGGTGCTCACCGGCAACTTCGCCTGGTTGAACTGGGCGACCATCGTGCTCGGGGCCGCCATGGTCTCCGACGACGTGTGGCGCGCCCTACTCGGCGGGCTCGTCCCGGGCACGTCGGCGAGCGCCGACGCCGCCGTGCCCGAGGTGCCGCTGGGCTACCTCGTGGTGGCGAGCCTGGTCGTGCTGGTGCTCGCCGCGGCCTCGGTGCGCCCGGCCGTGAACCTCGTGTCGCGGCACCAGAGGATGAACGCGAGCTTCGAGCCGCTGCGCCTGGTCAACGCCTACGGCGCGTTCGGCAGCGTGACCCGCCGCCGGGACGAGGTGGTCGTCGAGGGGACCCTCGCGGAACGCCCGGGTCCCGACGACTGGCGCGAGTACGGGTTCCGTGGCAAGCCCGGCGACGTGGGCCGCCGCCCGCCGCAGGTGGCGCCGTACCACCTGCGGCTGGACTGGGTGCTGTGGTTCGTGCCCCTGGGCGTCTCGGGGCCGTGGATCCCGGAGCTGTGCCGTCGGCTCCTCGAGGCGGACCCGGCCACCCTGCGCCTGCTGCGCCACGACCCGTTCGACGGTGCCCACCCGCGCTGGGTGCGGCTCCGCCTGTTCCGCTACCGGTACACGACGCCCGACGAGCGGCGCCGCTCGGGCGACTGGTGGGTACGGCGCGAGCTGGAGACGATCGTCGACCCCGTCCGGCTCTCCGTCGGCGGCGGCCTCACCCGCGGCGGGTCTGCCGGAGGTACTGCCAGCCGACCGCGAGGCCGCTGACGAGCAGGGCCAGACCGAGCACGACCATCGCGGCGACCGCCGGCCAGGCCAGGTGGGGCGGCACGTGCAGGGCGAGGAACCACGACGGCTCGACGTCGTCCGCCCCGACGCCCGCGCGGAGCAGCGCGGCCGGGACGACGCCCTGCGCGGCCAGCGGCACCCAGCACACCGTGAGGGTCACCAGGACGTAGAGACGTCGCCCCGCCGGCGCGCGGTCGAGGCCGACCCGGGCGAGCACGTCCCGGACGGGCGGCGCGCCTGCAGGCCGCCCACCGGGTCGGACCGGTGGCAGCCTGCGTTGACCCGGACGGCGCGGTGCGGACGGCGCGGCGCGGGGACCGCGGGTGCCCGTGCGGAGCGCCAGCAAGAGCTCCGGAGCGGTCGCCTCCAGCCGCCGCGCGGCGAGCCCGCCGAGCGCCCAGGCGAGCACCGCCCCGGTCGTGACGCCCACGACCGGTGCGGCCCACCCGGGGCCCCGTGCCGCGGCCAGCACCGCGGGGAGGGCGCTCACCGCGGTCAGCGCGAGGACGACGAGCACCTGCGTGAAGTCGACGCCGTTCTGCAGCAGGTTGCCGCCGCGACGGTGCGGGTCGGGCAGCGGCACCGGCCGCAGCACCGAGGCGAGCGCGACCACGCCGGACCCACCGCCCAGGACCGCGGGCAGCAGCGCGGCCAGCCAGACCACGGCCCAGCCCTGGCCCGACGCGACGACGCCGCCGACGCTCAGCACCAGGGCGGGCGGTGCCGCGACCACCAGCCAGGCGAGCTGCCGCCCCCGCACGTCGTGGGACAGGCCGCCCGGCACGGTGAGCTTCACCCACAGCTCCGTGCCGTCGTCGCCGTAGAGGTTGGACGAGACGGCGGCGAGCCACACGGCGAGCACGAGGCCCGTCCACGGCACGAAGACCCAGGACCCGACCGCGACGGGAAGGAGGCACAGCACGAGGGCGTAGCAGACGGCGAAGCACGCGAGATGCACGCGCAGCCGGTCGCGCGACCAGGTGCGCAGCTCGCGGGCCACGACGGCGCCGACAGGCCCTCGGGCGCGCCGCCCCGCGCCCCCGGCCCGCCCCGTCGCCCGCCGGACCCGCGGCGCGGTGAGGCGTCGGCCCACCAGGAACGACCAGACCCACCAGGCCGCGACCGCGAGCGCGACGAGCCCGCCGAGGGCCGCGAGGACGCCCCTGAGGTCCCCGCGCCCCGCCGCCTCCACCGCCGCGAGACCCCAGCCGGACGGGGCGGCGCGAAGCCCGGCGGCGACCGTGTCCGGCAGGCCGTCGCGGGTCATGGTCCCGGCGACGGGCGCGAGCACCCAGGCCGAATGGGTCGCGGCCAGCAGGGCCGCGCTGACGACCCCGGCGGCGCCGGCGCCCGCCCGGGAACCCATCACCTGGTTCGCCGCGGCGGTCACGAGGCGGGAGGTGATCACCGTGGCGACGAGCTGGGCGAGGGCCGCGGCCACCGCGACGGCGAGGGCGCCCGCCCCGTGGCCGGAGCGGGCGGCCAGGACGACGAGGCTGCCGAGGGCGACCAGGGTGACGGTCGGGGCGACCCCGACGAACGCGGCGAGCCCGAGCGCCGCGGTGATCCGGCGACGCCCGAGCGGCAGCAGCGCGAAGTGCTCCGGGCGAAGGGACTCGTCCCCGCCGCCGAAGAGCACCGGGCCGACGAACCATCCGAGCGTCCACACGGCGAGGGCGACGGCGAGCAGGTCGGACGCCCGCTCCGCCGACAGGGGCGCCGTGACGGGCGGACCGCCGGCGGCGACGGCGAGGACGGCCGCCGCCAATAAGAGCCCGACGATGCCGCCCGTCGCGGTCGCGGCCGCGCGCGGGCCGGTGGCGGAGTGCCGCAGCACGGCCAGCTTGGTCCGGATCACGGCCGCAACCACGGCAGCCCCTCCTCGATCCGGCGGCCCCGTCCGCCGACGAGGCTCACGAAGCGCGCCTCGAGCCCTGCGCCGGCCGCCACCTCGGCCGTCGTCCCGGCGGCCACGACCCGGCCGTCGACGATCGCCGCGACCCGGTCGCACACCTGCTCGACGACCGCCATGACGTGGCTCGAGAACACGACCGTGCCGCCGTCGTCGACGTACCGCCGCAGGAGCCCCTTGATCGTCGCCGCGGAGACGGGGTCGACCGCCTCCAGCGGCTCGTCCAGCACCAGCAGCCGTGGCGCGTGCAGGAGCGCCGCGGCGAGCCCGATCTTCTTGCGCATCCCGGTGGAGTACTCGGCGACGAGGGTCCGGGGCGCGTCGTCCAGCCCCAGGACGCCCAGCAGGTCCCCCGCGCGCCGCTCCACGTCGGCGGGCGCCATGCCCCGCAGCAGCCCGGTGAAGCGGAGCAGCTCGCGGCCCGTGAGCCGCTCGGGCAGCGCGAGCCCGTCCGGCAGGACGCCGAGCAGCCGTTGCGCGTCCGCGCGGCGCGACCAGACGTCGACGCCGAACACCTCGGCCCGCCCGGAGTCGGGCCGCAGCAGCCCGGTCGCCATCGCCAGGGTCGTCGACTTCCCGGCGCCGTTGGGGCCGACCAGCCCGAACCACGACCCCCGGGGCACCTCGAGGTCGACGGCCTCGACCGCGACCTTGGCGCCGAAGGACCTCGCGAGCCCCTCGATCCGCAACGCCACCACGTCCGGACGCACGGTTCTCACCACCACGCCCCCTCTCCGGGCCCCGACCACCGGCGCCCCATAGAACGGCACGTGCCGTGCCGATATCGGAGAGCATGCCCGTGCGCCGCCACCACGTCAAGAACGGCACGTGCCGTTCCGGTAGGGTCGTGACCATGCCGGCTCCCCGCACGTCCGCCCATGACGACCGCACCGAGCGCATCATGCGCACGACGGTCGCCCTCGCCCGGGAGGTCGGGTACTCGAACCTCGGCATCGAGGCGGTCGCCGCGGGCGCCGGCGTCGGCAAGCACACCGTGTACCGCCGCTGGTCCTCGAAGGGCGCCCTGTTCCTCGACTCGGTGCTGACCCTGCACGCCAGCAGCCTCGACTACCCCGACACGGGCGACGTGGTGGCGGACGTCAAGCGGCAGATCTACGACGCCGTCGACCTCCTCGCGAGCGACGAGGTCGCGCCGCTGTTCCGCGCGCTCGTCGCCGAGGCGCAGCGGGACGACGAGGTCGCCGCCGCGCTCGTCGAGCGCTTCGCGGCACCCCAGAAGGCCAAGACGGTCGCCCGGCTCGCCGCCGCCCGGTCCGCGGGCCAGATCGCCGCGGACGCCGACCTCGAGCTCGCGATGGTGACGCTGTCCGGGCCGCTGTACTACCTGCTGCTCGTGACGCACGAGCCGGTGACGCACGACGTCGTCGACCGGATCGTGGACGCGCTCTTCGCCGGTCTCACGCCCCGCGCCTGAACCCGCCACGCGGGCTGCCGCGACCGCTTGCCACCCGTCAGCCACGCGTGCCACGATGCTCAGCAACCGGTTTCTCACCGCCGAGCACCGTCCGGGTCGTCGCCGACCCGCCGATCCCAGGAGGCACCGTTGCCCGCAGCTCAGGAGAACCCCGCCCCCGACGGCCCACGGACCGTCCGCCGCCGCTCCGTCCTGGCCCTGCCGGGCGTGCTCGCGCTGGGCGCCGCACTGGCCGGGGCGCCGTCCGCGTCGGCGGCAGCCCCGCGGCCCGTCGTCTCCCCCGCCGCGACGCGCCTCGTGGTCGCGGCCGACGGCACGGGTGACGCCACCACGATCCAGCAGGCCGTCGACCTCGCGCCGTCGGGGTCGACCGGCCGCGTCGAGATCCTCGTCCGGCCCGGCACCTACCACGGCCGGGTCGACATCGGATCGGCCAAGACCAACCTCACGATCGTGGGCGCGACCGGCGACCCCGAGGACGTCGTCATCACCGACGACCGCGCGGCGGGCACCCCCAAGCCCGGCGGCGGCACCTGGGGCACGACGGGCAGCGCGACGGTGACGGTGTCCGGCGCCGGCTTCGAGGCGCGCCACGTGACCTTCGAGAACGCGTTCGACGAGGCCGCCCACCCCGAGCTGTCCGGGCACCAGGCCGTCGCCGTCAAGACCCGCGCCGACCGGGTCGTCTTCGACCACGTCCGCTTCCTCGGCAACCAGGACACCCTCTACCTGGACACCCCGAGCGCAGACGTGCCCGCCCGCGTCTACGTGACGAACAGCTGGGTCGAGGGCGACGTCGACTTCGTGTTCGGCCGCGCGACGGCGGTCATCGAGGACTCGACCATCAAGGCGCTCCGCCGCGACAGCACGCCCTCGGGGTACGTCTTCGCGCCGAGCACGTCCTCCGGCTTCGCGCACGGGTTCCTCGTGACCGGGACCCGGTTCCTCACGAACGCAGGCCCGGGCACGTACTACCTGGGCCGTCCGTGGCACCCGAGCAGCAACCCGGACACCGACCCGCGGGTCGTGGTCCGCGACTCGTGGCTGGGGGCGCACCTGCGCGGCGACGACGTCTGGACCACGATGTCCGGGTTCGACTGGTACCCCGGAAGCAACGCGGAGCACGCCAACAGCGGCCCGGGCGCGGTCACGAGCCCGGCGCGGCCCCGGCTGACCGACGCCGAGGCCGCCGGGCACACCCGCGAGGCGTACCTCGCGGGCGACGACGGCTGGGCTCCCTGGCGGGACTGAGCGCCGTCGCCGGGCCGGTCCGGGACTCGTCCCGACCGGCCCGGCGACGCTCGGCCGCGAGGGTCGTCAGACGAGCGAGTCCTGCCAGGCCGCGTTGAGGGCGGCGTAGTGCCCGTCCCCGGCGGCGAGGTCTGCCGGGGTGCCGTCCTCGACCACGCGCCCGTGCTCCATCACGAGCACCCGGTCGGCGATCGCGACCGTCGACAGGCGGTGGGCGATGATGATCGCCGTCCGGTCGGCCAGCAGCGTCTGCAGCCCGTGCTGCACCAGTCGCTCGCCCGGGATGTCGAGCGAGCTCGTGGCCTCGTCGAGCACCAGCACCGCCGGGTCCGCGAGGAAGGCCCGCGCGAACGACAGCAGCTGCCGCTGACCGGACGAGACGCGCCCGCCACGCTTGTTGACGTCGGTGTCGTAGCCCTCGGGCATGTCCATGATGAACTCGTGCGCCCCGACCGCGCGGGCCGCCGCCTCGATGTCCTCCTGCGACGCGCCCGGCCGCCCGAGGGCGATGTTCTCCCGGACCGAGCCGCTGAACAGGTACGCCTCCTGCGTCACCATGACCACGGCGCGGCGCAGGTCGGTGGTCGACAGGTCGCGCACGTCCACGCCGTCGAGCAGCACGCGCCCCTCGCTCGCGTCGTAGAACCGGGTCACCAGCTTGGCGAGGGTGGACTTGCCGGCCCCCGTGGTGCCGACCAGCGCGACGGTCTGCCCGGCCGGGATGGTGAGGTCCAGGTCGGGCAGCACCACGGGCCCGTCGCCGTAGCGGAACGTGACGTCCTGCAGCCGCAGGGTGCCCCGCGCGCGCGGCAAGGCCACGGGCCGTCGCGGCTCGACGACCGTCGGCTCCTCCGCCAGGAGCCCCGACACCTTCTCCAGGGCCGCCGTCGCGGACTGGAACGAGTTGTAGAACATGCCGAGCTGCTGGATGGGCTGGAAGAACCGCTTCACGTACAGCAGGGCGGCGACCAGCACGCCGACGTCGAGCGCGCCCGAGTACACCCGCCACCCGCCGACGGCGAGCGCCGCCGCGACGGCGACGTTGCCGATGAGGACGAGGCCCGGCTGATAGCGCCCGTTGACGCTGAAGATCCGCAGGTTGGCGTCGCGGTACTCCTCGCCGAGCCGGTGGTACTCGGCCTCGGTGGTGGACTCGCGGCGGAACGCCTGTACGGCGCGCATGCCCGTCATCGTCTCGACGAACTTCACGATGAGTCGCGCGGACGTGGTGCGCTGCTGGCGGTAGAACAGCTGCGAGTGCTTCTGGAACCAGCGGGTGAGCAGCCACGCAGGGACCAGCGCGACGACGAGCACCAGGCCGGACACGGGGTCGACCAGGAAGAGCGCGACGCCCGTGAAGATCATCAGCATGAGCGACGAGACGACGCCCGTGAGGCCGCCGTCGAGCAGTTCCCGCAGCGCCTCGAGGTCGGACGTCTGGCGGCTGATGATGCGCCCGGAGGTGTACGACTCGTGGAACTCCAGCGACAGCAGCTGGGTGTGCCGGAAGACGCGCCGGCGCAGGTCGAGCAGCACGCCCTGGGCGATGCGCGCCGCCTGGCGCACGTAGGCGCCGGCGCACAGCCCGCCGGCCACGGCGGCGACCAGGTACGCGGAGCCCACGATCGTGAGCGTCCGCGCGTCGCCGTCCATGAGGTCGGGCACCGCCGAGTCGATGGCGACGGACACCAGCCACGGCCCGGCCACCTGCCCGAGGGTGGACAGGACGACCAGGACGCCGGCGAGGGCCAGCGCCTTGCGGCGCGGACGCAGCATGGAGCCCAGCAGGCGCATCGACCGCGACCGCACGGCGCGCGACGTCGCCCGGTCCAGGCGGGTGGCGTCGTCGGCGTCGGCGTCGGTGGGCCGCCGCGGCCCGTCGGGTGCAGGCGTGGTGGGTGCGGACGGGCGGCTCATCGCTCGGACTCCTCGGTCTGGGCCTGCGGGGCGGTCGTCTCCGGCTCGGCGTCGGGCTCAGTGACGGCGTCGGGGTGGTCGGCGTCCTCCCAGTCCTGCTCGAGGCTGGAGATGACGTGCCGGTAGTGCGCGTCCGTGGCGAGCAGGTCGCGGTGGGTGCCGACGGCGGTGACCCGCCCGTCCTGCAGCACCGCGACCCGGTCCGCGAGCGCCACGGTCGACGGGCGGTGCGCGATCACGAGGCTTGTGGTCCCGTCGAGGACCTCGCGCAGGCGGGACGTCACGGCCTCCTCGGTGGCGACGTCCAATGCGGACAGGGGGTCGTCGAGGACGAGCACCGCCGGCCGGGCGGCGATCGCCCGGGCGAGGGCGAGCCGCTGGCGCTGGCCGCCGGACAGGGACAGGCCCTCCTCGCCGATGCGGGTCTCGACGCCCTGCGGCAGGTCGGCCACGAAGCCGGCCTGCGCGACCTCGACCGCCTCGTGCAGGCGCCGCTCCCGCTCCTCCGCGGGGACGGCGTCGGGGCCGTCCTCCGGGACGCCGAGCAGGACGTTGTCGCGCACGGAGGCGGAGAAGAGGGTCGGGTCCTCGAACGCGACCGCGACGGCGCGGCGCACGTCGTGGCGGCGCATGGTCCGCACGTCGTGCCCGTCGAGCAGCACCTCGCCGCCGGTGACGTCGAAGATCCGGGGCACCAGCATGGCGAGCGTCGACTTGCCGGAGCCGGTCAGGCCCACGAGCGCCGTCGTCGTGCCGACCGGGAGGTCCAGGTCCACGTGGTCCAGCACGGGGACGGCGGAGTCCTCGTAGCGGAAGCTCACGTCGCGCAGCCGGACGTGGCCGCGGACCGGCCCCGTCTCGACGGGGTCGGCGGGGTCGGGGAGCGGGTTCGGCGTCTCCATGACCTCGCAGAAGCGGTCGACCGCCGTCCGGGCGTTGAGCGTCATCGACAGCGTCATGCCGAGGTCGATCACGGGGCCGTTGATCACGGCGGCGGTCAGGAAGAAGGCGACGAGGTCGCCGAGGGTGATCTGCCCCTGGGCGGCGAGGACCGACCCCAGGACCAGGCACACGGCGAGCGTGACCTCGGGGATGAGCTGGAGCGACGTCGTGACCGTGGCCTGGTTGCCGGCCTTGCGCATCTCCGTCTGGCGCAGCTCCTCGGCCTGCCCGGTGAACGACTCCAGCGCGTCGCGGCCGCGGCCGAAGGCCTTGAGCACGCGGATGCCGTGCACGGACTCCTCGACGGTGGTGGCCAGGTCGCCCGACTGGTCCTGCGAGAGCCGGGCGATCACCCGGTAGCGCCGCGAGAAACGGAACGCGATCACGGTGACCGGGACGGCGCCCGCCAGGTACACGAGCCCCAGCCAGCCGGCGGTGGCGAGGAGGATCCCGACGCCCACGACGATCGTCACCGCGCTGACGACGAGCTGCAGCAGCCCGAAGATCAGCCAGCGGCGCAGCAGGCCGAGGTCGCCCATGATGCGGCTCAGCAGCTGGCCGCCGGGCCACCGGTCGTGGAACGCGACGGGCAGGTCCTGCAGGTGACGGAACAGCGCCATGCGCATCTCCGCCTCGATCCGCGTGCCGGGGTACATCACGAGGTTGCGGCGCAGCAGCACGAAGCCGGCCTCGGCCACGCCCAGGACGAGCACGAGGACGACCGGGACGACGAGGGCGCCGAGGTCGTGGGCGGCCGCGCCCTCGGCCAGCGGGCCCTCGACGAGCGCCTGCAGCACGCGCGGGATCGCCAGCGCGGCGAGGCTGGCGCCGAGCGCCGACAGCAGCCCGCCGACCAGCCGGGGCATCGCCGGGCGGACGTAGGGGTACAGCCGGCGCACCGAGGCGATCGTCGAGAGGTGCGAGCCCACGGGGGCGGCCGGGGCGGCGCCTGCCCCGGGGCCCGACCCGGCGTCTGCGCCGGGCGGGCCCGAGGACCGGCCTGACGTCCGGCCCGGCGGGCCGGGCTCCGCGGGCCTACGGGAGGCGGAGGAGGCGGAGGAGGCGGAGGAGGCGGAGCTCCCCCGGGGACTGTCGGAGGGATCGGCGCTGCTGGCGCCTCGGCTGCTGCTGCGCGGTGCGCGCGTGGTGTCGGGCATCACAGCCATTCTGTCACCGACCCCCGACATTCTTGCCCCGGTCACCGACACGTGGCAAGCGCTTGCCCAACCCCGCCCCGTTTCGTGGCACGGTCGATACCGGGAGCCGCCGCCCCGGCGCCTCACCCCACGAGGGTCCCCGCCGTCCCGGCGCCGGCGGCCGCGCCCGTCTGGTCGAAGAACGCCAGCTCGTGCTCGCAGGCCCGCCGGAAGGCCGCCGCCATCCGCTCCCGCGTCGCGTCGTCCGCCTCCGCGGCCACCCGGCGCAGGATCTCCACCGCCTGCCTCGTCGCCTCGGCGAACGCGTCGTCGGCGTAGGTGCCCAGCCACGCGGCGTAGGGGTGCCCGGCGTCGCCGCGGGCCGCGAGCCGCTCCCCCACGTCCTGGTACACCCAGTAGCAGGGCAGGACGGCGGCCACGAGCGTCGGGTAGTCGCCGCCCGCCTCCCGCAGGTGCTCGAGGTAGGCGCGGGTCGTCGGGCTCTCGGGGACGTCCTGCGGCTCGCCGCCCAGCCACCGGGTGTGCAGGTCCAGCTCGGTCACGAGCGCGCCGTGCGCGCCGCCCGCCCAGAACGCCTGCTCCGCGCGGGTCGGGGCGAGCTCGCTCGCCCGCGCGAGGCAGCGGGCGTACTCCCGCAGGTAGAGGGCGTCCTGCTCCAGGTACTCCCGGAACGCGTCGGCGTCCAGCGTCCCGTCGCCCAGCGTGCGCACGAACGGCAGGTCGTCGATCGCCGCGCGGACCGGGGCCGCGTCCTGCCACCAACGGTCGACGACGTCGGCGGCCGGGCCTACGGCGGCGTCCGGCACCGGGACCGGCGCGGGCGGCGCGACGGCGGAGGCCGGGGTCTGCGGGTGCAGCCCCACGAGGTGGTCGACCGGGCCGTGCCCGCCGCCGACGCGCAGTGCCTCCCCGGCCCCGATCGCGGCGGTGAGCCACTCCTTGGTGTCGCGCAGCGCCCGCGCCCAGTCGCCCGTGCGGGCGAACCGGGTCGCGAGCCCGGCCGCCAGCGAGCATCCGGTGCCGTGGGTGGACGTCGTGGGCACGCGTCGCCCGACGAGCTCCAGCAGCACGCCGTCCGGGCCGACGAGCGCGTCCGGCGCTCCCCCGTCGGGCCGGCCGACGTCGACGGCGCCGCTCGCGCCGACAGCGGCGGTGGGCAGGTGGCCGCCCTTGGCCACGACCAGCACGCCGTGCCGGGCGGCGAGCCGGCGCGCCTGGTCGAGCGCCGCCGGCCAGTCGGCGGCGGGCGGCTCGGCGGCCAGGACGGCGAGCTCCGGCAGGTTCGGCGTCACGACGTCCACGCGCCCGAGCAGGTCGCGCACCGCGCGCTCCGCGGCGGGGTCCAGCAACCGGTCGCCGCTGGTGGCCACCATCACCGGGTCCAGCACCAGCGCGGGCCGCGCCGTCGTCGCGCCGCGGGGCAGGTCGTCCAGCCAGGAGCCCACCACCTCGGCCACCGGGGCGGAGGCCAGCATGCCGATCTTGACGGCGTCGATCGTCACGTCGTCGGCGACCGCGTCGAGCTGGGCCCGCAGGAACCCGGGCGGGGGGACGTGCACCGACCGCACGCCGCGCGTGTTCTGGGCGGTGAGCGCGGTCAGCGCCGCCATCCCGTACCCGCCGGCCGCGGCGACCGACTTCAGGTCGGCCTGGATGCCGGCGCCGCCCGACGGGTCGGAACCCGCGATCGCGAGCACCCGCGGCCTGCTCGGCCCGGGCGGGGTGGGCGGCGTCCCGGCCCCGGCGGGCGTGGGCGTGGTCGGCGTGGCGGGCAGGGCCGGGTCGTGGCCGGCGGAGCTGTCGTGACGTGCGCGCACGGTCATCTCGACATCCCTTCGTCAGTGCTAGCTGAATCAGGTTCGACGGGTGTGATCTCAGCGCCCCGACGGCGGCCGTGGCCGGCGTCGGGAGGCACCCCGTGTCGTTCGGCGCCACCGTAGCCCACGTCCCGGCGAGCGGCGTGCCGCGTCCGTGCCCGTCGCCCGCCCGGCGTGTCCCGGCCGGGTAGGGTGCGGGGGTGCCCGTGGTCGTCCGTCGTGTGCGCGAGCTCCTCGTCGCCGGCACGACGCTCAGCATCGCCGCGGCCGCCCACCTCCTGGCGGGCGGCGCGCTCCCCGGCGCACCCCTGTGGTGGCTCGTCGTCCTGGCCCTCACGGCGCCGGTCGCCGTGTGGACGGCCCGTCACCGCCTGACGCCCGCGCGCCTGCTGCCCGCCATGGTCGCGCTGCAGCTGGTGCAGCACGCGGCCCTGTCCGTGCTCGGTGCCGCGGACACCCGCCCGGACGGGTCGGCCGCGGCGACGGCGCTCGCCGGTCACGCGGGCCACGACCTCGGGCCCGGGTCCCTCCCGGCCGCCACGGCCGTCAGCCCGCCCCTGCACCACGCCGACGGCCCCGGCACGGCCACGTGGATGCTCGCCGCGCACGCGGCGGCCGTCCTCGTCACGGCCCTGCTGCTGGCGGCGGGCGACCGGGCGGCGGAGAACGTCGTCGCCCACCTGCGGCACGTCGCCATGCTCGTCCGCGGTGCGCCGGCGCTCCCCGTGGCCTCCCGTGCCGGGGTCGTGGTCGGCGCGGCCTGGCGGCCGCACACCCGGCACGCGCACCGCCGGCCGCCGTCGCGCGGCCCACCGCTGCTCCGCGGCGCGCTCGCGCGCACCGCCTGAACCCGCCCCGGTCCGACGTCGGACGGGGGCGGGCCCCTCGTCGTCCCCGACCGAACGAACACCGGAGCAGACATGCAGCACACCGCCATGCCCACGACCCCCCGTCCGCCGCGACCCGGCACGGCCAGCACCCCCCGGGCCGTGGTGCCCGCCAGAGCCCGCCGCCTCGCGGGTGCCGCCGCCCTCGCCGTGCCCGCCCTCGTCCTGGGTGCGACCGCGGCGTCCGCGCACGTCACCGTGACCCCCGGGGCGGCGGAGGCCGGCTCGTACGCCACCCTCACCTTCAAGGTGCCCAACGAGTCGGCCGACGCCTCGACCACCGGCCTCACCGTCGACCTCCCGCAGGACTCCCCCTTCACCAGCGTCTCCGTCGAGCCGGTGCCCGGCTGGACCGCGACGATCACCCGGGCTCCCCTCCCCGAGCCGGTCGAGGTGCACGGCACCACCGTGACCGAGGCGCCCGCGAGCATCGAGTGGACCGCCGACGACCCCGAGGCCGCCATCGCCCCCGGGGAGTTCCTGCGCTTCACCGTGTCGGCGGGCGCGGTCCCCGAGGGCGTCGACGCCATCGTCCTGCCCGCCACGCAGACCTACTCCGACGGCGAGGTCGTCGCGTGGGACCAGGAGGCCTCCGGCGACACCGAGCCCGAGCACCCGGCGCCCGTGCTGGAGGTCGCGCCGGCCACCGGCGACCAGCACGGCGGGACGGGGGCTGCCGCCGCGGCGCCGGACGACGCGTCCGCCGGCGCGGCGGCACAGGACGACGGGGGCACCCTGCCTCTCGCGCTCGGCGCCGCCGGGCTCAGCCTCGGGCTCGTGGGCGCGGTGACCGGCGTCGCCGCGCTCGTCCGGACGCGCGGCCGCGCGGAGCAGCGATGACGGCCCGCCGCACCCTGGTCGCCGCCATCGGCGCGCTCGGCGTCGCGCTGGCGGGCACGCTGGCCGTCGCGGCACCCGCGGCGGCGCACAACGTGGTCGTCGGCACGGTGCCCGGCACGGGCGAGACCGTCACGCAGGCGCCGAGCACCGTCGAGGTGACCTTCGACGACGTGGTGCTCGAGCTGTCCGCCGAGGGGTCCAGCACCGTCGTCAGCGTGACGGACGCCGACGGCGTCCAGCACGCGACCGGTTGCCCGACCACGCAGGACCGGACCGTGTCGGTCCCGGTCGCGCTGGGCGCCGCCGGCGAGTACACCGTCGACTGGCGGATCGTCTCGGCCGACGGGCACCCGACCTCGGGCGAGTTCTCCTTCACGTACGCGCCGCCGGAGGGGGCCGCCGAGGCCCCCGCGACGACCGCGCCCGCCGGGGAGGAGACCGGGTGCGGGGCACCCGCGTCCGCCGCCGACGAGGCGGGGAGCGCCGCCCAGGGCGCTGCCGACGACCCCGCCGACCGCGGGACGGGTGCCGGCGCCTCCGAGCCGGCGGTGGTGCTCGGCATCGCCGGCGGCGTGGTCGTGCTGGCAGGGGCGGCCGTCCTGGTCGCCCTGCGGGTCGCGCGCCGCCGGGGCTGACCGCTCCCGGGCGGTCAGCGGGCCGCCGCGGCCCGGTCGGGCTCGTCCCGACCGGGCCGTGCCCGTCCCCGCCCGTCCCATACGATGCCCCACATGGATGCGGGGCAGGTCGTCGGGATCGTGACAGGGCTGGTCGTGGTGGTCGTGCTGGTGACGGCGGTGGCCGTCTGGACGGCGCGACGCCGCCGCGCGGCCGCCGGCCGCGCGCGGGACCACCAGGCGGAGCTCGAGCGGCTCGGCGTGGAGGCCGGCTCAGCGCTGGTGCGCGCCGACGAGCGGGCACGCCTCGCCGAGGACGAGCTCGCGTTCGCCCAGGCGGAGCTCGGCGACCGCGAGACCCGCGAGCTCGCCCCCACCCTGCGGCGCGCCCGCGAGCGCCTCGCCGAGGCGTTCCACCTCAACCAGCTGCTGCACGACCACGTCCCGGACACCGACGAGCAGCGACGGGAGTGGTCGGCGCGGATCGTCGACCTGTGCCGCTCGGCGGACGGCTCGCTGGACGAGCTCGACCGCGGGCTGGCGGGCCTGCGCCAGACGGTCCGCTCCACGCCCGACGCCGTCGCCCGCGTGGACGCGGAGCTGACGCGCGTGCGCGAGACCGTCCCGGCGGCCCGCGAGGACCTCGCCCGGCTGCGTGCTCAGTACTCCGAGAGGGCCCTGCTGCCGGTGGCGGACAACCCCGAGCAGGCGGAGCGGCTCCTCGAGTTCGCCGGGCGCAGCGCGGCGGCGGCCCGCAAGCGGCTGACGACCCAGCAGGTGGCCGAGGCCGGCGCCGCGGCCCGCGCCGCCGAGGAGGCGGTGCGCCGCGCGGAGGGTCTGCTGCGCGCCGTCGACGACTACGAGGCCGAGGCCCTGCGCGCCGAGGCCGCGCTCGGGGCGATCGTCGCCGAGTCCCGGACCGAGCTGGCCGAGGCGCGCGCGCTGCCCGCGGACCGGCGTGCGGGTCGGATCAACGCCGCCGTCGCGGCCCTCGAGGAGGCCCTCGGCACCCTGCCCGCCCCGGGCGAGCCGGGCGACCCGGTCGGGTCGCTCACCCGGGTGCGGGAGGCGAACACGGCGCTCGACGACGCGGTGGCCGAGCAGGCGGAGCGCGACGACCGCGCCCGGCGGGCGGCGGCCCGGCTCGGGCCGGCGCTCGACGACGCCGAGCGACAGCTCGCCACGGCGCGCTCCGTGGTCGACGACTACCGCGCCCCCGTGGGCCCGGACGCCCGGACCCGGCTGGCGGAGGCCGAACGCGAGGTGGCGCAGGCGCGCGCCGCGCAGGACCCGGAGCGCGGCGTCGCCGCCGCCCGTCGCGGCGCGGCCCTCGCGGCCGAGGCCGCCACGCTGGCGCACCGTGACATCGCACGGTCCGGGCAGGGGCAGCGCTGGGACGGCGGCTACAACGGCGGCGGTCCCGGCGGCGGGTGGCAGGGCGACCCGCGCCGGCGCCAGGTGGGCCGCGGCGGCTCGGACGTCTTCGGCGCGGTCCTCGGCGGCATGGTGCTGGGCGGGATCCTCGACGACATCGGCGACATCGGCGACATGTTCGACTGACGCGGCGGCGACGGCACGGGAGGTCGGGATGACGACGGCGGTACGGCGGCGCGTGCGCGTGCACGGCCGCGTCCAGGGCGTCGGCTTCCGCTGGGCGACCGCTCAGGCGGCGGCGCGGCTCCGGGTCGGCGGCCTGGTGCGCAACCTGCCCGACGGCACCGTGGAGGCGGAGGTGGAGGGCGACCCCGACGCCGTGGCGGCGATGCTCGACTTCCTGCGCGAGGGACCGCCCGCCGCGCTCGTGACCCGGCTCGACGTCGCCGAGGTCCCCGCGCGCGGGGACACCGAGCTGGTCGTCAGCCCCTGACCGGGGCGCCCGCCGGGAGGCGCGCGACGACCTGCTCGATCACCCCGGCCCGGGTGCGCTCGTGCTCCTCGACGGCGAGACCCTGTTCGGTGACCCACCGCAGCGGGCGGCGGCCGAAGTGCTCTCCTGCCAGGGGCACGCTCACGAGGTCGGCGAGCGCCTGCAGCGCGCGCAGCGGCCAGACGCTCGACGCGACGTGGTCGGCGAGGAGGAGGCGGCCGCCCGGCCGCAGCACGCGCGTCATCTCGGCGAGGGCACGTCGGTGGTCCGCGATGGCGCACAGCGAGAACGTGCACACCACGGTGTCGAAGGCGTCGTCCGGCAGGTCGAGGGCCTGCGCGTCGCCGAGCCGGAGGTCGACGTCCCGGTCGAGCCCGAGCCGGGCGGCGCGGCGGCGGGCGACGTCGAGCATGCCGGGGCTCCACTCGACCCCGACGAGACCTCCTGGGGCGCCGGCCGTCACCGCCCGCGGGTAGTGCTCGAGGTTGAGGCCGGTGCCGACGGCGACCTCGAGCGTGCGCCCCTCGGCGCGCGCGCACAGCCGGTGGCGCACGTCGGGGAACATCCTCCGCTCCGCGGCGGCGAACGCCCGGTCGTAGCCGCCCGCCTCGCGGTCCCACCGCCGGCGCAGCCGCGCGGCGCGTCCCTGGGAGGTCTCGTCGCTGGTCACCGGACCAGGCTCCCACGGCCCGCGGCCCCCGCGACAGTGGCCACGACCTGCCCGCGGACCACGTAGCATCGCGCACGTGACCAGTCCTGCCCACGCCCGACCCGCCCGACGCCGCGGGGTGGGCAGCGCCGTGGTCGGCGGCATCGGGGAGCTGTTCATCACCCTGGGGGTGGTGCTCGGCCTCTTCGTGGTCTGGCAGCTGTGGTGGACGTCGGTCGAGGCGACCGCCCAGGCCGACAAGGTGCTCACGGAGTTCCGCGCCACGCTCCCGCCCGCCAACCCCGAGCTGGTGGAGGCCGCGCAGCTGCGCACCGACGACCCGCCGGTGCCGGACAAGTCGCCCTACGGCGCCACGATCGGCACGCTGATCGTGCCGGCCTGGTACGGGCTGACGAACAACGCGATGCCCATCGCCGAGGGCACGGGCATGGACGTGCTCGACCGCGCCATGGCGGGGCACTACGAGGCGTCGCAGCAGGTGGGCGAGGTGGGCAACTTCGCGCTCGCCGGGCACCGCCGCACCCACGGCAACTCGTTCCGGCACGTCGACGACCTGGAGAAGGGCGACCAGGTCATCGTCGAGACGGCCACGACCTGGTACGTCTACGAGGTCACCGACCACGAGATCGTCACCCCCGACCAGGTGGACGTGGTGGCGCCGGTGCCGCACCACCCCGACGAGCAGCCGACGGAGCGTCTGCTCACGCTCACCACCTGCCACTCGCTGACCCTCGGCGAGCTCGGCAACGACCACCGCTGGATCACGTACGCCACGTTCGTCGGCTGGATGGACCGGGCCGACGGCACCCCCGAACAGGTCCGCTGAGGAGGCCGGGACATGTACGCGTGGATCTTCCGCCACCTGCCGGGCAGCACGTTCTGGCGCGTCGTGCAGTCGGTCGTGCTCGTGGCCGCCGTCGTGGTGGCCCTGTTCCTGTGGGTCTTCCCCGTGATCGCCCCGTACCTGACCGTGCTGGAGGGCGATCCCGCGGTGGGCTGACGACCGCGACCCCGACCGCGGGTCAGGTGCTCTGCCGCACCACCAGCTCCGGGTCGAAGAGCACCTCCTCGCGCGGCGCCGCCGGGTCGTCGATCTCCCGCAGCAGGATCTGTGCCGCCGTGGTCCCGATCTCGCGGGCCGGCTGGCGGACCGTGGTCAGGGGCACGGCGCCGGTGGTCGCGAACGGGATGTCGTCGTACCCCACGAGCGCGACGTCCCCGGGCACCCGGACCCCGCCGTCGAGCAGGGCGCGCGCCAGTCCGAGGGCGTGCATGTCGTTGCCTGCCAGGACAGCGTCGGGCCGCTCGTCCGGGGCGGCGGCGGCGATCCGCCGCCCGACCTGGGCGCCCTCCTCGAGGCTCAGGTCGTCCGCGTACGCCACCCGCAGCGTCGCCCCGGGCGTCGCCCCGACGACGTCGCGCACGCCCTCCAGGCGGCGGCGCGTCTGCTGCACGCGGGCCGTGCCGGTGGCGACCAGCAGGCGGCGGCGTCCGCCGTCGACCAGGTGCTGCGCCGCGAGGCGTCCTCCCTCCCGGTGCCGCAGCGAGACGGTCGACAGCCGGCCCGCGGGGTCCTGCTGGTCGACCACGACCACGGGGTTCCCCCGCTCCTTGCGGGCCACCAGGGCCGCCATCTGCTCGTCGGAGGGCGCGACGACCATGCCGTCGAACCGGAGCTGCTCGAAGAGCGCCACGAGACGTTCCTGCTGGTCGGGGGACTCGTGGGTGCTTCCCGTGACCAGGGTGAGGTCCGCCCGCGCGACCACGCGCTCGACGGCGGTCACGACGTCGGCGAAGAACGGGTTGGACGCGTTGATGACCGACACCCCGACGATGCCGGAACGCTGCCAGCGCAGCTGGCGTGCCGACAGGCTCGGCACGAAGCCGAGCTGCTCGACCGCGGCGCGGATGCGGGCCGTCGTCGCGGGCGCGACCTTCTCGGGACGGTTGAGGTAGTTCGAGACGGTGGCCGCGGACACGCCGACGTGCCGCGCGACGTCGTGGATGGTCACCATCCGCGTCCACCCGCCAGGATGGAGCGATGGAACCGCGACCGACCTCCGCACGCCCGCTGCGCTTCGGGGTCAAGCTCACGCAGGACGCGCCCGTGCCCACCTTCCGGCACGTGTGGCGCACCGCCGACGAGGCGGGGTTCGACCACGTGTGGGTGATGGATCATCTGGCCTCCCTGGGCGCGGACGACTCCCGCCCGATCTTCGACGCGTGGGCCATGCAGGCGGCGATGGCCGTGACCACCTCGCGGGTACGGCTCGGGTGCATGGTCTCCGGCAACTCCTACCGGCACCCGGTGATGCTGGCCAAGCTGGCCACCACGGTCGACCACCTGTCGGGCGGGCGGCTCGAGCTCGGGATCGGCGCCGGCTGGAACGAGCACGAGCACACCATGTACGGGCTGGATCTCGGCAGCGTGCGCGCCCGGATGGACCGGCTCGAGGAGTCCCTGCGGGTGCTGCGGTCGCTCTGGACCGAGCCGCGCACCACGTTCCACGGGCAGCACTACCGGCTCACGGACGCCGTGGCCGAGCCGAAGCCCGTGCAGCGCCCGTACCCGCCGATCTGGGTGGGCGGGTCGGGGCCGCGGCGCACCCTGCGCCTCGTGGCCCGGTACGCCGACGCGTGGAACGACACGTCCAGCACGCCGGAGCAGGTGGCGGCCCTGGGCGAGGTGCTCGAGCGGCACTGCGCCGACGTCGGCCGCGACCCGGCCCAGATCCGGCGCACCGTGCAGCTGCGGCTGCGGGAGCACGGCGTCGCCGACCTCCCCGGGCTGGTCGCGAGGTACGCGGCCGCGGGGGTCACGGAGTTCGTGGTGGTGCTCAGCTCGGGCGAGGGCGCCCTGCGCGAGCTCGACGACGTCGTCGAGGCCCTCCCGAGGCTGCGCGAGGCGGGCTGAGGCGGCGGGCCGGCCCGCCGCGCCGGGCACTACGCCGCCCCGGACTGCGCCGCGTGCAGGGCGGCGTACCGGCCGTCGCGACGCAGGAGGTCGTCGTGCGACCCGACCTCCACCACCGCGCCGTGCTCGAGCACCACGATGCGGTCCGCCGCCCGCACGGTCGACAGCCGGTGGGCCACGACCAGCGTGGTGCGGTCGCGCATGAGCCGGTCGAGGGCGTCGCGGACGGTGGCCTCGGCCTCCGGGTCGAGCGCGCTCGTGGCCTCGTCGAGGAACAGGATGCGCGGGTCGCGCACCAGGGCGCGGGCGATCGCCAGCCGCTGCCGCTGGCCGCCCGACAGCCGCGCGCCCTGCTGCCCCACCACGGTGTCCCAGCCGTCCGGCAGGGCGTCGACGAACTCGAGCGCGTTGGCGTCCCGCAACGCGGCGCGCACCCGGGCGTCCGTCGCGGCGCCGTCCTCGCCCGCGGTGTCCAGGCCGTAGGCCACGTTCTCGCGGACCGTGCCCTCGAACAGCACGGACTCCTGCGGCACGACGGACACCGAGCGGCGCACGGTGCGCAGGTCCAGCTCCGCCATGTCCGCGCCGTCGAGCAGGACGCGGCCCGAGGTGGGCCGCACGAACCCGAGCACCAGGTTCAGCAGCGTCGACTTGCCCGAGCCGGAGGGCCCCACGAAGGCGACCGTCTCCCCCTCGCGGACCTCGAGGTCGACGTCGTGCAGCGCGTCCTGCGACGCCTCGGGGTAGCGGTGCGAGACGCGCTCCAGGCGCAGCCGGCCGCGCACCTCGCCGACGTGCCGGCGCCCCTCGTTCCGCTCGAGGTCGGGCTCGGCGAGCACCTCCGCGATCGAGCGCACCGACTCCACCCCGCGCGCGGTGACCGGCACCAGGTTGAGCACCTGCGTGAGGCCCTGGGTGAGGAGGCCGAAGTACGTGGACAGCAGCACCACCTCGCCAGGGGTCACGGCGATGACGCCCGTCAGCGAGACGATCGCCGCGAGCACGAGGCAGCACACGCCCAGCAGCTGCATCGCCACCCACGACACCGAGGCCACGCGCCCGTTGAGCAGGTCGAGGCGCAGCGCCGCGCGCCGCACCTCCTCCGCGCCGTCGGCGACCCGGGAGGCGGCGGTGCGCTCCAGGCCGTGCGCGCGCGTCACGGGGATGAGGGACGCCATCTCCCCCACCCGGCTGGAGAAGCCCTCGATCTCGCGGCGGAACTCCTCGTTGCGCGCCTGCGAGCGCCGCGTCATCGTGCGGCGGATGAGCAGCGCGGTCGGGATGGCGAGGGCGTACACGGGCAGGAACTCGGGCACCTTGATCGCCGTCATGGTGATCGCCCCGATCATCACCATCGTCGCCGACAGGAGCGGGTGGGTGACCTGCTGCAGCATCAGCTCGACGTTCTCGACGTCGCGCACCACCTTGCTCTGCACGACGGCGGAGCTGGCGCGGGAGTAGTACCCGATCGACAGCGCCTGCAGCCGCTCCACGAGGGCGTTGCGGAGGGCGGCGCCCGTGCCGCGCACGACCGTCATGAAGTTGCGGGTGTACACGATGTGGTTCGGGTAGTTCTGCGCGAGGAGGGCGACCGCGAGGGCGAACCACAGCAGCACGGACGCCACCGTGCCGCCGCCCGCGACGATGTCGATGACGGCGCCGGTGATCACGGGCAGGAACCACAGCGGCGTCTCCTTCACCGCGAACGCGGCGAGGGCGACCGTCATCCGGCGCGGCTGCGTGGCCAGCAGGCGCAGCACCGAGCGCACCGGCCTCTGGCCGTCGAGGAGAGGCTGGTCGATCCCGCTGGTAAGGGCTTTCCTACGCACCGGTCGATCCTAGCCAGGGATCGACGCCCCGGCCCCCGGCCGCGGCGCGCAGCAGCGACCTTCGTCACGGAAGCCCCCGGAGGTGGAGCGCTTCCCCGAGCACCTGGTTCACTGTCGGGTCGCCGCCCGCGCGTCCCCGCGCCCCGCTCTGCGGCGGTCCCCTCTCGAAAGTCCTCTGTGCCTCGCTCCCTCCCCGGTGCGCGCCTGCGCGCGCCGCGTGCTGCCCGTTCCCCCCGCACCGCCGCCACCGGCCGTTCGCCGTGGCGTGCTCTGCGCCACCGCCCGATGCGCTGGTGGTCCGGCGCCAACCTCGTCTCCAGCACCGGTACCTGGATGCAGCTCACGGTGCAGAACCTCCTGGTGCTCCAGGTCACCGGGTCCCCCGCGGCGACCGGCCTCTCGCTCGCGGTGCAGGCCGGGCCGGGGCTCCTGCTCGGCGTCGTCGGCGGCGCGGTCGTCGACCGGTGGCCGCGCAAGGTCGTCGTCACGACCAGCCAGGTGCTCCTCGGCGTCATCGCCCTGAGCACCGCGGTGCTCGTCCAGGCCGACGCCCTGAGCCTCGCCGTCCTGCTCGGCCTGTCCGCGCTGACCGGCGTCGTCGCGACGGTCGACGGCCCCGCCTCCGCCCTGCTCGGCAACGACCTCGTCCCGACGGACGACGTCCCGTCCGCGATCGGCCTGGGCTCGGTGATCCACAACGTCGGCAGGCTCGCCGGCGTCGGGGTCGCCGGAGGGGCCGTCGCGTTCGCGGGACCGGGCGCCGCCTACGCCGCCAACGGCCTGTCGTTCCTCGCGGTCGCGGCCGTCGTGCCCTTCCTCCGCTCCCACCCGAGCTCCGTGTCGGTCGCGCCGCGGTCCGCTCCGAGGGCCGCCGGCGGCGGTGGGCTCGAGGGCGTCCGGTACGTGGCCGGCCGGCCGCGGCTGGTGGCGCTGCTGGCCGTGACCGCGGTGAGCGCCGTCCTCGGGCGCAACTACACCCTGACGCTCACGGTGCTCGTCACGGGAGCCCTCGCCGGCACGGCGCAGGACTACTCGACGGTCGCCGTGGTGCTCGCGGCCGGCGGGATCCTCGGGGCCTTCCTCGCGGGTCGTCTGCGCCGGCCGACGGTCCGGACCGTGGCCGTCCTCGCCGCCGTGGGGGCGGGCCTGCAGGTCGTCGCCGGCCTGTCACCCACCCTCGCGGTGCTGCTCGTCGTGGTCGGCCCGATGGCGGTGGTCGAGTCGGTCTCCGACACGGCGGGAGCCACCGTGCTGCAGACCGACCCGGCACCCGCCATGCGGGGACGCGTCCTCGGCGTCTGGCGCACGGCGAGCACGGCCTGGGGGTTGGCCGGGCCGCCCCTGCTCGGCCTCCTCATGGAGGTCGTCGGGGTGCGCGCCGCCCTGGCCGGCGGCGGGCTGGCCGTCGTCGCGGTGGTCACCGCGGGCGCGCTCCGGCACCGCCGGGTCGAGGCGCGCCGGCCGGCCGACGCGACCTCCCACGTCCTCGCGGCGTGACCGCCGCCGGGTTCACTTCACGGCACCGCCGAGCGCCCCGGCGGCGATGTACCGCTGTGCGACGACGAGCAGGACGATCGCGGGGAGGGAGGAGATCACTGCCGTGGCCATGACCGGCCCCCAGCTCTGCACGTTCCCCTGGAGATAGTCGTAGATGCCGAGCGTGATCGGCTTGATGTCCGCCCCCGTCGTGAGCGTCAGACCGAACATGAAGTCGCTCCACGCGAACAGGAAGCTGAACAGGCCCGCGGTGATGAGAGAGTTGCGGCTCACCGGCACGACGATCGACCAGAACGCGCGGAGGTGTCCCGCGCCGTCGACCCGCGCGGCCTCGGTGAGCGCCGGCGGGATCGAACGCATGAACGCGCTCATGATGAGGATCGCGAACGGCACGGCGTGCGTGGCGTCGGCGAGGATCAGCCCCACGTGGGTGTTGAGCAGGCCGACGCTGTTGAACAGGCTGTACAGGGAGTTCGCGATCACGATCCCGGGGATCATCTGGGCGAGCAGCAGGGCGAACAGGAAGACGCCCATCCCTCGCAGCCGGAACCGGGACAGGGCGTACGCGGCCGGGGTGGCGATCGCGAGCGTCACGAGGACGCTGCCCAGTGCCACCACGATGCTCGTGACGAGGTTTCCGGTCTGGTCCTCGAGCGCGCGCCGGTATCCCTCGAACGTGATGTCGGTGGGGAAGAACGAGCTGTTCGCGGCGGTGCCGCCGCCCTGGAGGGAGACGTTCACCATCCAGTAGACAGGGAAGAGCATGAACGCCAGCAGCAGGATGCCGACGATCGTGTGCCCGAGCTTGCGGGCGTCGGTGGTCTGCAACACGTCGAACCTCACTCATCCACGGCGCGACGGTTGACGCGCAGGTATACGAGGGCGAACACCAGCGACACCACGATGAGGATGTTGCTGACGGCGGCGCCGGTGCCGAAGGAGAACTCCTGGAAGGAGCGGTGGTAGGAGTCCGTGGCGAGCGTCTGGGTGGCGTTCGCCGGGCCCCCGCCGGTGAGGCCGAGGATGATGTCGAGCACCTTGAGGGTGTAGATGACACCGAGCACGAGGACGACGCTGACGACCGCGCGCAGGTTGGGCCAGGTGATGTGCCAGAAGGCCTTCCACCCGGTGGCGCCGTCGAGCGCCCCGGCCTCGTACAGCTCGTCGGGGATGCTCTGCAGCCCGCTGTACAGGAGGGTCATGTTGAACGGGATCCCCACCCACACGTTGACCAGGATCACCGCCACGAGGGCGACGTCCGGGCTGGTCAGCCAGTGGATCGGCTCCGAGATCAGGTGCAGCGAGCGGAGCGTCTCGTTGAGGACGCCGCCGTCCTGGTCGAGGATCCAGCGCCAGACCGCCGTGCCGGCGATCATCGGCAGCAGCCAGGGCAGGAGCAGGAGCGAGCGCAGGAGGTTGCTCAGCGGGAAGCGACGCTTGAAGAAGAGCGCGAACAGCAGGCCGATGACGAACTGGCCGACGATCGAGCCGAGCGTGAAGAGCGCGGTGTTCACCAGCGTCGTACGGAAGATGCCGCTCGAGACGACCTCCGCGTAGTTGGCCCACCCGACCCACGGCGCCTCGCCCGAGACGAAGGTGCGCACGGAGTAGTCCTGCGACCCCATCACCAGGTTCTTGACGATCGGGTAGCCGAAGAAGACGACGACGTACACGATCGCCGGCACGAGGAACGCCCACTGCGCGAGCCGCTCGCGCGAGCGCGCGCTCCGGCGCCTCGTGGCGACGACGTCCGGGGCAGCGGCTGCGCGCGCCGGTCCGGCGGCGAGGGTGCTGGTCATCGCGGCATGTCCTCTCGGGTGGAACGTGCGGGAGCGGGGCGCATCAGTTCCGCGCCGCCCGCTCGAGGGCGTCCGCCGGCGGCTCGCTGCCCGTGAGGGCCAGCTGCACGGCGGTGTAGATCTGGGTGGCGGCGTGCGGCCAGTCCGGCCCCAGCAGGGCGGTCCGGGCGCGCGCGGTCAGCACGGTGTCGGCGAACGCTGCGACGACGGGGTTCTCGGCGGAGGCCTCCGCCGCGACCTCGGTGTCCGAGGGGACGGCGCCGCGCCCCGTCGCCATGGCGAGCTGGTTCTCGCCGGCCGTGACGCAGCCGACGAACGCGCCCGCCTGCGCCATCTTCTCCGGGTCCCCGGTGCGCGGGACCGTGAACGCCTCACCCCCGAGGGGGGCGGCGAGTGTGTCGCCCTCCTCGGGCACGGGGAGCGGCACGGCCGCGTAGCGGAGTCCCTCGGCGGCATCGAGGCTCGGCATGTTCCACGGACCGTTGACCATCATCGCCGCCTTGCCCGCGAGGAACTGGTCGTTGACGTCGTTCTGGGACCAGTTGACCGTGCTCGCCGAGGCGTACCCGTCCTGGACCAGCCCGTTCACGAAGTCGAGCGCCTCGGTGACCTGCGGGGAGGTGAGGTCGTCCTCCTGACCGCCGTTGCTCCACATGAAGGGCAGGAACTGCCACGTCCCCTCGAACGTGTTGGCGCCGCTGAACGCGATGCCGTACCGGCCCTCGGTCGTGAGGCGCGCGGCGGCGTCGCGCAGCTCGCCCCAGGTGGTCGGCGGCTCGATGCCCGCCTCCTCGAGCAGGTCAGCGTCGTAGACGAGCCCCACCGTGTTGACGACGGGGGCGATGCCGTACAGCTCACCGTCGTACGTGCCGGCGTCGAGGACGCCCCGGGGGAAGCCGTCCCCCGTGATCCCGTAGTCGGTCAGCGGGCTCAGCGCTCCCGACGAGGCGATCTGCTGGACGTCGGGGTTGTCCAGCATGAGCACGTCGGGCAGCGTGTCCGACGACGCCTGCTGCAGCACCGTGGCGATGAGCCCCGACCCCGCGACATGGTGGGAGCGCACCTTCACGCCCAGGTCCGCGGCGCACTCGGCGTAGATCTCGTCGTAGATCGGCGCGCTCGTGTCGGACATCGTGTCGGTGACGGTCAGCGTTCCCGGGTCCGACGCGGCACCCGCTCCCCCGCAGGCCGTCGACGCGAGTGCCACGACCGCGGCCGACGCGGCGACCGCACCCGCTCGGTGGTTCCGTCGCACTGTCCCAGCTCCTTCGCTCGAGTTCCGCTCGTGTCAGTCCGCGGCACCGGGCCGCGCTGCACCGAGCGGCGGTGACGGCCGCCGCGCGACGTCGACGGGGAGGTTAAGCAGGCCCGTCCCGCGATGTCAAAGCGCTTTACCGACCCCCTCCCGGTGTGCTTGTATCGATCGCGGCACTCCGCCGAACGAGGTCCGGGCACCCTCCGGCCACCGACGCGGCGCCGCCCCCGCACCAGCCCAGACCACACTCAGGAGGCCCGCCGTGGTGACCATGCAGGACGTGGCCGACCGCGCCGGTGTCTCGCTGACGACGGTGTCCTTCGTCGTCAACGACACCAAGCCCGTCGCGGCGGCGACGCGAGCCCGCGTCGAAGCCGCGATGACCGCGCTCGGCTACCGGCGCAACGTCCTCGCCCGGGCGCTGGCGAGCCGACGCAGTCGCATCGTCGCGCTCGCGTTCCCGGCACTGAGCCACCGGCTCGGCAGCACCGCCCTCGCCGTCGTGACAGCGGCCGCCTCGGCGGCGAACGAGCGGGGCTTCAACGTCGTGCTGTGGCCGGT
The DNA here is from genome assembly GCA_023241745.1 of Isoptericola peretonis. Lineage (GTDB taxonomy): Bacteria > Actinomycetota > Actinomycetes > Actinomycetales > Cellulomonadaceae > Isoptericola > Isoptericola peretonis. The sequence continues at coordinate 692,573 of JALQCY010000002.1, forward strand.
CGACGACGCGGCGCAGCTGGAGGACTACGTCGCCGGGGGCCTCGTGGACGGCGTGCTCCTCATGGAGGTCACCGCGGACGACCCCCGCGTCCCGGTGCTGCAGCGGCTGGGGACACCGTTCGGGCTCGTCGGGCGCACCGCCGCCCCGGACGGGCTCGCGTTCGTCGACATGGACTTCGCCGGCATGGTCGCCGCCGGGCTGGACCACCTGCTCGGTCTCGGCCACCAGCGGGTCGCCCTCTTCCTGGGCGAGCTCGGCCCGGCGCTGGCCGGCTACGGCCCGGTCGCCCGCACCGAGGCCGCCTACCTGGACGAGGCCCGGCGGCGAGGGCTCGACCCCGTGGTCGTGAGGTCGGCGCAGGATCCCCGCTCGGGCCACGTCGCCGCGGCCCGGCTGGTGGCCGACCATCCCGGCGTCACCGCGGTCCTCGCGCTGAACGAGGCGGCCCTGTACGGGTTCGTCAACGGCCTCGTCGGGGGCGGTCGCAGCGTGCCGGGCTCGATGTCGGTGCTCGGGCTCGCGACGTCGGCCGAGGCGATCTCGACCGCGGACCCGCCCGTCAGCGCGGTCGTCGCTCCCGGCCCCGAGCTCGGGCGGCACAGCGTCCACATGCTGCTCGACCGACTCGCCGACCCCGCCGCGGCCGTGGTCCACGAGCTCCTCCCCGGCGAGCTGCACCTGGCGGGATCCACGGCGCCGCCACCGATCCTCCCCCCTCGAACGCGACACCCGATGGAAGGTTCCGACGCATGAAGTTCACCGACGGTTTCTGGCACGCCCGGCCGGGGGTGGCGATCCACTACGCGCGCGAGGTCGACCGCATCGCGGCGGACGCCTCGCAGCTGCGCGCGATCGCCCCGACCAAGGTCGTGGAGAAGCGGGGCGACACCCTCAACCTCCCGGTCCTCACGACCACCGTCGACGCACCGATGGAGAACGTCGTGCGGGTGCGGCACACGCACCACAAGGGGAAGCCGGAACCGCGTCGCCTCCAGCTCGACACCACGGACGGGGTGGGCAAGGCAACCGTCGAGGACGGGGTCGCGACGTTCGTCTCGGGCGAGCTCAGTGTCCAGCTCGCCGTGGGCAAGACCTGGGAGATGAGCTTTCGTGCCCGTGGCCGACAGCTGACCCGCAGCGGCGGCAAGTCGGCCGCGTGGGCGGACGTCGCGCCGGGCGCGGCGGTCGACCACGGGCCGATCCAGCTCGAGCGCGACGGGCGCACGAGCTACATGTTCGACCAGCTGGACCTGGGCGTCGGGGAGCTGGTCTACGGGCTCGGCGAGCGCTTCGGCCCGGTGGTCAAGAACGGGCAGACCGTCGACATCTGGAACTACGACGGCGGCACCTCCAGCGAGCAGGCGTACAAGAACGTCCCGTTCTACCTCACCAACGCCGGGTACGGCGTGCTCGTCAACGACCCCGGCCACGTCTCCTTCGAGGTGGGCTCGGAGGCGGTGGAACGGGTCCAGTTCTCCGTCCCCGGCGAGACGCTCGAGTACTACGTCATCTACGGACCGGACCCGAAGACGATCCTCGAGCGCTACACCGCGCTCACCGGGCGGCCGGCCGAGATCCCGGCGTGGACCTACGGCCTGTGGCTGTCCACGAGCTTCACCACCGACTACGACGAGGCGACCGTCAGCTCGTTCATCGACGGCATGGCGCAGCGGGACATCCCGCTGAGCCTCTTCCACTTCGACTGCTTCTGGATGCGCGAGTTCAACTGGTGCGACTTCGAGTGGGACGAGCGCGTCTTCCCCGACCCGGAGGGGATGCTCGCCCGGCTCCACGAGCGCGGCCTGCGGGTGTGCGTGTGGATCAACCCGTACATCGCCCAGCAGTCGCCGCTGTTCGACGAGGGCATGGCCGCGGGTTACCTCGTGCGCAACCGTGACGGCTCCGTGTGGCAGTGGGACCGCTGGCAGGCCGGGATGGCGCTGGTCGACTTCACCAACCCCGAGGCGACCGCCTGGTACAAGGACAAGCTGCGGGTGCTCGTGCGCCAGGGCGTCGACGCCTTCAAGACGGACTTCGGCGAGCGCATCCCGGTCGACGTCGAGTACTTCGACGGGTCCGACCCCGAGCGGATGCACAACTACTACACCCACCTCTACAACCAGGCCGTGCACGAGGTCCTCGCTGAGGAGCGTGGTGTCGGCGAGGCGGTGTTGTTCGCCCGGTCCGCGTCGGCCGGCGGGCAGCAGTTCCCGGTGCACTGGGGCGGGGACTCCACCGCGTCCTACGCGTCCATGGCCGAGACCTTGCGCGGCGGGCTCTCGCTGGCGTTCAGCGGCTTCGGCTACTGGAGCCACGACATCGGCGGCTTCGAGATGACGCCCGACGCCGGGGTCTTCAAGCGCTGGACGGCGTTCGGCCTCTTCTCGAGCCACAGCCGGATGCACGGGAGCGGCTCGTACCGGGTGCCGTGGATGTTCGGTGAGGACGAGTCGCTGCCGACCAGCGCGGTCGCCGTCACCCGGAAGTTCGCCCGGCTCAAGAACCGGCTCGCCCCCTACCTGGTCGAGGCCGGGGCGGAGGCACACCGGACGGGCACCCCGATCATGCGGCCCATGCTGATGGAGTTCCCCGACGACCCGGCCGTCCCGCACCTCGACCGGCAGTACATGCTCGGCCGCGACCTCCTGGTGGCGCCGGTGTTCAGCGCCGAGGGAGACGTCGACCTCTACCTGCCCGGCGGTGAGTGGGTCGGGCTGCTGACCGGCGAGCGCGTCACCGGCGGGCGGTGGCTCCGCGAGAACCACGACTTCGACTCCCTGCCCGTGTACGTGCGTCCCGGCGCGGTGATCGCTCTCGGGGCCGACGAGGAGCGTCCCGACGGCGACCATCTCGACGGGCTCACGCTGCTGGTCCACACCTCCGACGAGAACGGCTGGTCACGCACGGTCGAGGTGCGCGGGACCGACGGCGAGCCGGTGACCTTCACCGTGCGCCGTGACGGCGACAATGTCGTCGCGGAGTCGACCCTGACGGCGGGATGGGCGCTCGAGGTCGTCGGCGGCGGCCGAGCGGACGCCTCGGCGGGCACCGCCGGCGTGACGGCATGAGCGCGCCGGGGATCAGCGCAGCACCGCGGACGCCCGAGTGGGTGGCCGCCGCGGTCGCAGCGGCGGGCGCCCGCGTGGTCCCGGTCGGGCCGGACACCGAGGGGCTCCTGTGGTTCGGCGGCGACCTCGCGGACCTCCGGTCCGCTCTCGGGTCCGCGCCGGGAACCCGGTGGGTGCAGCTGCCGTCGGCCGGTGTCGACTCCTACGCCGACGCGGGGATGTTCGACGGCCCGGGCATCACCTGGACGTCGGCCAAGGGTGCGTTCGCGCGCCCGGTGGCCGAGCACGCGCTCGCCCTCACCCTGGCGTCCCTGCGCCACCTGCCCGAGCGCGCCCGTGCCCGCACCTGGGGCGAGCCGGCGGGCACCACGCTGTTCGGCGCGAACGTGCTCGTCCTGGGCGCGGGCGGGATCGCCCGGACGTTCCTCGACCTGCTCGCGCCCTTCGGCACGCGCAACGTCGTGGTGCGGCGGCGTGCCGAGCCCGTCCCGGGTGCCGAGCGGACCGTCACCACGGAGCATCTGGCGGCCGAGCTGGCCGAGGCGGACGTCGTCGTGGTGGCCGCCGCGCTCACCGCCGAGACCCGGGCGCTCGTCGGTGCCGCCGAGCTGGCCGTGACGAAGCCGGGGGCCGTGCTGGTGAACGTCGCACGGGGCGGGCTCGTCGACACCGACGCGCTGACGGCCGCCCTGGCCTCGGGGCGCCTGGGCGCCGCCGGGCTCGACGTGACGGACCCGGAGCCCCTGCCCGACGGGCACCCGCTGTGGGACGCCCCGCGAGCGCTGATCACCCCGCACACCGCCGACACCGCCGAGATGATCGAGCCCTTGCTGCGCGCCCGCATCGAGCAGAACCTCTCCGCCTTCGTCGCGGCCGCGGAGCCGGTCGGGGTCGTCGACCGGGCCGCGGGGTACTGAGAGCAGCAGCCGCGCCGGTCGGCGCGGCCCGTGGGGACGTACGACCCATAGCCCCGGTCCCCCCTCGATCGACACGTCGTGATCGTCGGGGGAACGGCCGCCCGGGTGCGGCGCTCGCCACAGTGGGGCCCCGGCGGTCATCGCCGCCCGCGGACGCGACTAGCCTGAGCCTGTGGCTACCTTCTCGAGCGTGACCCGACAGCACATCCTTCAGGCGATCGAGGAGCACGACGACCGCGGCGCCGACGCCTTCGTCGGCGTCTACGGCTACACCCGGACCCCGGGGCACACCTTCCTCCACGAGGACCGGATGTACGACTCCAAGGCGCTGCTCGGCGTCGCGCACAAGTACGCGACCGGCCGGCCCGCCCCGGTCGAGGACCTCGACGACGCCAAGTGCGACGACGCGACCATCCTGCGCAAGCACGGCTTCGACGTGATCGCCCCGGTGGCCGCCGCCCCGTCCGCCCCCGCCGCGAAGGCCGCGCCCCGGCGCAAGGCCGCGAGCGCCGCCCCCGCGCGCAAGCCGGCCGCGCCCGAGCCCGTCGAGATCATCTGCCCCACCTGCTTCACGGTGCTGCCCGCCACCGGCGTCTGCGACGAGTGCGGCTGAGCGGCACCACCCGGGGCGTCACGGCCCTTGCACGCTGAGACCCGGCATGGGTGGCGACGACGTGGTCCACTGGCACCGTCGCCCGTGCGGAGGTCCACGATGGCCAGTTACTCGCTCGCCTACCGGCTGGGTGTCCGGCCGTGGGAGCGCCACGCCCAGCTCGCGGACCGGGGGTGGGAGACGGTCGGGATCGACGCCGTCCCCCGCGCGGTCGAGGAGGCGCGGCGCCGGACGACCGGCCCCGGGGCGACCTACGTCGTCGGGGACGTGACCGACCTGGCGTCCGCCGGGCTCGGGACGTTCGACCTCTTTCTCGACGTCGGCTGCTTCCAGGGCCTCGGCGCCGCGCACCGCCGTGGGTCGCGGGGTGACGGCGCTCGCCCGCGACGGAGCGACGCTCCTGATGTTCGCCCTCGGCGCCACGCGGGTGCGCCGGCTCGTCGAGGGCGTCTCGCAGCCGGAGATCCTGGCCGCGTTCCCGGGCTGGCAGCTGCTGGACGTCCGGCCCGCGGAGACCGCGGGGCTCGGCTGGCCGATGAACCGCACGTCGCCCCGGTGGTACCGCCTCGGCCTTCGCTGACGACTCGTCCACCGCCCCCGCGCGCCCGCGGGTCAGGATCCGTACAGCCGCGCCGCCTGCGTCGTCAGGTGGGTGCGTTCTGCGGTGCTCGTGGCCGCGTCCGCCGCGACGGTGTACAGCCGGGCCGCCTCGGCGAGGTTGCCCGCGCGCTCGTGCAGGTAGGCGGCCGTGGCGTCGCGCCTCGGCAGGCCGGCGTCGAGCGCCTCCACCAGGCGCAGGCCGGCGAGCGGCCCGTCCACATGACCGACGGCGACCGCCCGGTTAAGGGCCACCACCGGGTTGGTGGGCTCCAGACGCGCCAGCTCGTCGTACCACTCGAGGATCTGCGGCCAGTCCGTCTCGTCGGCGCAGGCCGCGTCGTCGTGCAGCGCCGCGATCGCGGCCTGCGCCTGGTAGGGCCCGAGCCGGTCCCGGGCCAGGGCGCCCTGCACGAGGGCGACGCCCTCGGCGATCGCCGCCGTGTCCCACCGGCCACGGTCCTGTCGGTCCAGCGGCACCAGCTCGCCCGACGGCGACGTGCGCGCCCCGCGGCGCGCGTGGTGGAGCAGCATGAGGGCGAGCAGGCCGGCGGCCTCGGCGTCGTCGGGCACCGCCGCGACGAGCTGCCGGGCCAGCCGGATCGCCTCCTCGGCGAGGTCGACGGGGGCGGACGGCCCGGCGCCGTCGCCCGCCGTGCCGGTGAAGCCCTCGTTGAAGATCAGGTAGAGCACGCGCAGCACCGCGCGGACGTCGCCGGCCCGCGAGAACCGCTCGCCCGTCACCGTGCGCTTGGCACGGGAGATCCGCTGCGCCATCGTCGGCTCGGGCACGAGGAACGCCCGGGCGATCTGGGCGGTCGTGAGCCCGCCGACGGCGCGCAGCGTCAGGGCGACCGACGACGCCGGGGTCAGGGCCGGGTGGCAGCAGCGACTGAGCAGCAGCAGGGTGTCGTCGGCCTGCTCGGTGGGGCCGGACGGCGGCTCGAGGGTCACCCGGATCTCGCGCTGCGCGCGGGCGGAGGCGGAACGCCGGGCGTCGACGAACTTGCGCCACGCGACGGTGACGAGCCAGCCCTTCGGGTCGGCGGGCGTGCCGCCCCCGGGCGCGTCCCAACGGCGCAAGGCCTCCAGCACCGCCTCCTGCACGGCGTCCTCGGCCGTCGCGAAGTCGGCGCCGCGGCGCACGAGGACGCCGAGGACCTGGGGGCCCAGGGTCCTCAGCGCCTCGCCCGCCGCGAGGCCCCGTCCGGCCTGGGTCACCCCGTGACCTCGGCGGCGTCGGTGAGGAACGGGCGCACCTCGATCCACTCGTGCAGCGGGCGGCCGCCCGGGCCGGGCGCCGACGACAGGAACGCCGCCGCCTCGTGCGCCCGCTCGCGCGAGCCCACGTCGATGACCATCCACCCGGCGATGAGGTCCTTCGTCTCGGCGAACGGCCCGTCGGTCACCGGGGGCCTGCCCTCCCCGTCGTACCGCACGAACTCCCCCCGCGGGGACAGCGCCTGCGCGTCGACGAACTCGCCGCGCCGCTTCAGGTCGTCGATCACCCCGTCCATGAAGGCGATGTGGTCGCTGATCTCGTCGGGCGTCCACCGGTCCATCGGCACGTCGGTGCCGGGCACCGGCTCGGGGATCCCGCGGTAGTGCTTCAGCAGCAGGTACTTGGCCATGAGCCCATCCTGTCGTCGCGGGCGGTGCCTGTCACCGCCTCTCGCCCCGGGGACGGAGCCGGCCGCACGTTCTCGACATCCCGCGGCACCGACGGGTCGCGCCCTCGTCCGCGCCGGGCGCGCGGGCCGCTCAGCGCCCGAACAGGCGCGCCAGGAAACCTCCGGTCGAGGGTGCCGCGCCGGCGGCGGGCGTCTCGTCGTGGCCGGGGCACCACTGCGCGGCGGGCACGGCGGCACGGACGTCGTCGACGTGCTGGCCGCAGCCGCTCCAGGTCGTCCGGCCGCACTCCTGGCAGGTCACGGGGTAGCACACGGGGGGTCTCCTTCGGGTGGTGGTCGTCTCGGTCGGTCGGTCGCTCACGCGAGGGTGAGGAAGAGCTTCTCCAGCTCCTCGGTGGTCAGGCCGTCCTCGCCGCGGCCCTCGCCCTCGGGGTCGGCGAGGCACTCCTTCATGGCCGTCGAGACCACGGCGAACCCGGCACGGTCGAGCGCGGCGGAGACGGCGGCGAGCTGGGTGACGACGTCGCGGCACGAGCGCCCGTCCTCGACGGCGTCGATGACGGCGTTGAGCTGGCCGCGGGCGCGGCGGAGCCGGTTGAGGATGCGGCGCTGGGCGTCGCTGTCGGTGGTGAGCATCGTGGTCCTCCGGGGACGTGGTCGGGCTGACGGGTCGCGGTCGGTCGGGGTCGAGGGCGGGGTGCGGCGCGTCGCGGACGCTCAGGCGGCGACCCGTTCGGGCACGACGAGCCGGTCGTCGGCGCGGTCGCCGAGCACCGCGCGCAGCGTGAGCATCCCGCCCGAGAGGGAGGCGGAGTCGACGCCGGACTGCGCGAGGACCCGGTGGGCGATCGCGGACCGCACGCCCGAGGCGCACAGCACGCGCACCGGCCGCCCGGCGGCCTCGGCGCGCACCTCCTCGACCCGGGCGCGCAGCTCGGTGTGCGGCACGAGCATCGCGCCGGGCAGGTGGCCGGTGGCGACCTCCTGCGGAGTGCGGACGTCGAGCACGAGCGCGTCGTCCAGGACGGCGTCGACGTCCTGGGCGTACCAGAGGCGCAGCGTGCCGTCGAGGACGTTGGAGCCGACCATCCCGGCGAGGTTCACCGCGTCCTTGGCCTGCCCGTAGGGCGGGGCGTACGCGAGGTCGAGGTCCACGAGGTCGGCAACGGTCATGCCCGCGCGCAGCGCGGTGGCGAGCACGTCGACGCGCTTGTCGACGCCGTCGCGGCCCACCGCCTGCGCGCCGAGCAGGAGCCCGTCGTCCGCGCGCACGTGCAGCACGAGGTGCACCTGGCTCGCGCCCGGGAAGTAGCCCGCGTGCTGGTTCGGGTGCAGGTGCAGGGTGGAGAAGGCGATCCCCGCCCTGCTCAGGGCGGCCCGGTTCGCGCCCGTCGTGGCCGCCGTGAGGTCGCCGACGCGCACGATCGCGGTGCCGAGCGGGGCGGGCAGCGGGCGCGCCGCGCCGGGGCGCACGACGTCGTCCGCCACGAGGCGACCGGCGCGGTTGGCCGGGCCGGCGAGCGCGACGGGCCGGCGCAGCCCGGTGACGGCGTCGGCCTGTGTCACGGCGTCGCCGACGGCCCATACGCCCGGTGCGGAGGTCCGGCCGTGCGCGTCGACGACGATGGCGCCGCCCTCGCACTCGAGGCCGGCCGCCTCGAACACCGCGGTGTCCGGCCGCACGCCGGCGGACAGCACCACGACGTCGGCCGGCACCGACGTGCCGTCGCCCAGCTCGACGACGTCGTGGTCGTCGCCGGCGAAAACGGCCCGGGCCGCCACCCCCGTGCGCACCGCGACGCCCAGGCGGCGCAGCTCGGCCGTCACGGCGTGCGCGACCTCGTCCTCCAGCGGCGGGAGCACGTGCATGCCCAGCTCGACCAGGGTGACGTGCACGCCGGCGAGCGCGAGCGCCTCGGCCGCCTCGACGCCGATGAACCCGGCCCCCAGGACGACGGCGCGGCGGGCGCCGCCGTCCACCCGGGAGCGGAGCGCCCGGGCGTCGTCGACCGTGCGCAGCGTCCGCACCCGCGGGGAGTCCAGCCCGTCGACCGGCGGGCGCACGGCCCGTGCGCCGGGCGAGAGCACGAGCGCGTCGTACGGCAGCTCCACGTCGCCGTCGGCGGTGGTGGCCGTGACGACCCGCCGTCGCGTGTCGACGGCGGTCACGTCGTGGCCGGTGCGCACGTCGAGCGCGAGCGACGCCCGCAGGGAGGCGGGGGTCTGCACCAGGAGCGCGTCGGCCTCCGGGATCTCGCCCCCGACGTGGTAGGGCAGGCCGCAGTTCGCGAAGGAGACGTGGGCACCGCGCTCGAGGACGACGATGTCGGCCGACTCGTCCAGCCGCCGCGCCCGCGCGGCGAAGCTCATCCCGCCGGCCACTCCCCCGACGACGAGGATCCGCCGCGGGCCACGGGTCGTCGGGAGTCCGTCGGGTGCGGTGCTGTTGTCCGTCATGGGAAAAGAATACCCCCAGGGGTATCCATCTCCCGAATGCGCTGGTCAGTCGTCCGCGCCCTCGGCGTCCCTCGCCGAGAGCGGCGTCGCGATGTCCTCCAGGGACCGCCGCTCCGCCCCCACGCCGAGGAACATGGCGACCACGCCCCCGCCGATCATCAGCGCCGCGCCGATGTAGTAACCGACGGCGATGCCGCCGATGTCCCCCGCCTCGCTCGCGGACTCGATGAGCCGCCCGAACAGCAGCGGGCCCGTGATGCCCCCCACCGCGGTGCCGACCGCGTAGAAGAAGGCGATGCACAGCGCCCGCGTCTCCATCGGGAAGACCTCGCTCGCGGTGAGGTACGCCGAGCTCGCCCCCGCGGACGCGACGAAGAAGATCGCCATGCCGAAGAAGGTCAGCGTCCAGGCGGTGAGCCCGCCGATCATCAGGCCTGCCACGGCCAGCATCACGCCCGAGACGATGTACGTGCCCGAGATCATCCGCACCCGGCCGACCTTGTCGAACAGCGGGCCGAGCGCGAGCGCGCCGAGGAAGTTGCTCACCGCGAAGAGCGCGATGTAGGCGCCGGTCTGGCCGACGCCGAGGAACGTCTGCAGCGTGTCGCCGAAGGTGAAGAAGAAGGCGTTGTAGAGGAACGCCTGGCCGATGAACAGCGCGAGGCACAGGACGGTGCGGCGCGGGTACTGGGTGAACACGGTGCGCGCGACCGTCGCGAGGCTGACGGTGTGCCGTTGCTTGATCCGCAGGCTTCCCTCGGGCGGGGCGAGCTCGACCCCGTCCTCCTCACGGACCCGCTCCTCGATGGACCCGACGATCCGTTCGCTGTCGTCCTCCCTGCCGTGGATGAACAGCCAGCGCGGGCTCTCCGGGACGTGGCGCCGCACGAACAGCACCGCGAGCCCCAGCACGGCGCCGAGCGCGAAGCACAGCCGCCAGCCCAGCCATGCCGGGATCAGCTCGGGGTTGAGCAACGGGATGGTCAGCAGCGCGCCGCCGGCCGCTCCCAGCCAGTATGACCCGTTGATCGTGATGTCGATGCGGCCGCGGTACTTCGCGGGGATGAGCTCGTCGATGGCCGAGTTCACCGCCGCGTACTCGCCGCCGATGCCGAGCCCGGTGACGAACCGCATCGCGAAGTAGTACATCGGGTTCATCGAGAACGCCGTGAGCACGGTGCCCGTGAGGTACACGAGCAGCGTGAGGATGAACAGCTTCTTGCGCCCGAACCGGTCGGTGAGCTGGCCGAAGACCAGCGCGCCCAGGCACGATCCCGTGACGTACACCGCGCCGGCGAGGCCGATGTCCGCACTGGTCAGGCCCAGGCCGGTCTCACCCTTGAGCGCCTCGGACAGGTTGCCGACGATCGTCACCTCGAGCCCGTCGAGGATCCAGACCGTGCCCAGCCCGATGACGATCATCCAGTGCCAGCGTGACCACGGCAGCCGGTCGAGACGTGCCGGGATGTCCGTGGTGATCGTGCGCAGCGTCGCCTCGCCGCTCCTGGTCGATGACATGTGAAGGTGGTACGCCGACCTGCCGATGCACGCACGACGGCGAGGCCCGGCGCCGCGGTGAACAGGATCGACACCGCACCCGCGGCCCCCCTATGCTGCCGCCCGCGCCGCCCGCACGCCCTCGCCCGAGGGAGACCGGTCGAGGACGTCCGGCGCGAGGGAGAGCGAGCGTGGTGCACCGGCTGGCGCGGGCAGTGTCGTGGTTGTGCGACTCCGGTCGGAGGGTCGTGGCCGCCCTCGCGGTCAACGTCACCCTCTGCGCCGCCGCCTTCGCCGTCGCCGAGGGCACGGGCTACCTGTCGAGCCTCTACTGGGCGGTCACCACGGCGACCACCACCGGCTACGGCGACCTGTCCCCCGCGACGGCCGCCGGCCGCGTGGTGAGCATGTGGCTCATGGTCTCGAGCGTCGCGCTCGTCGCCGTCGCCACCGCGCGGCTCGCCGCCCGCCTGGTCCAGGACCCGCACCTCTTCTCGCACCAGGAGCAGGAGGAGCTCATCGACGACGTCGACGACGTGCGCGAGATGCTCACGGCCGTCTGCGAGAAGCTCGAGGTCCCCGTGCCGACGTCGGTCGAGGAGTACCACCAGCGCCGAGCCGCGGTGACCGGACGATGACTCTCGCCCCCGCCGCCGCCCGCCCGGGCGGGCAGCTGCGGGCCGGGGCCGTCGGCCGGCTGGGGTCCACCGCCTTCGGCATCGCGTCCACCTCCCCGGCGTACTCGCTCGCGGTCTCCGTGGGCCTGCTGGTCGCGGCCGTCGGCACGGCCGCCCCGACCGCCCTGGTGCTGTCCGCCGTGCCGGTGGTGCTCGTCGCGCTCTGCTTCCGCGAGCTCAACCGCGAGCTGCCCGACTGCGGTACCACCTACGCCTGGGTGCAGCGGGCCCTCGGGCCGCGCGCGGGCGCGATGGCCGGCTGGCTGACGATCGCCGCGTGCCTGCTGGTCATGGCCAACCTCGCCCAGGTGAGCGCGGTCTACGCCTTCGACCTCGTGGGCGCGTCCTCCCTCGCGGGCTCGCGCGTCGCCCAGGCGGCCGCGGGCGCCGCCTGCATCGCGGCGATGGCATGGCTCGCCTACCGCGGCGTCCAGGTGGCTGCGCGCCTCCAGGCCGCGCTCGTCGTCGTCGAGCTCGTCGCGCTCCTGTGGTTCGCGGGCCGCGCCCTGGCACAGGCCGACCACCTCGCCTGGCCCACGCTGCAGGCAGGCGGCGCGGGGGGCGTCGGCGGCTGGACCACGGCGTTCCTCGCCGCCGTGTTCCTGTACTGGGGCTGGGACTCGTCGTTCTCCACGAACGAGGAGTCCGACGACCCCCGCCGGACGCCCGGCGTCGCAGCGCTCGCCGCGAACGGGATCCTCGTGCTGCTGTACGTCGTGGTGACGTGGGCGGCGATCAGCTGGGCGGGCGCCGACCGGCTCGCCGCCGTGGCCGACGACGACTTCTTCGCCGTGCTCGCCGGCGACCTCATGGGGACGACCGGGGGCAAGGTGCTCGTCGCCGCCGTCCTGCTGTCCGGCCTGGCGTCGGCGCAGACCACGATCCTGCCCACCACCCGCACGATGCTCGCGATGGGGCGCGACGGCGTCGGCTCGCCGCGCCTCGCGGACGTGTCGCCGAGGTACGGCACGCCGTCCACCGCGACATGGGTCTTCACCGCGGCCGCCGCCGGGATCTACGTGCTGCTCGTGACCCTGTCCGACGCCGTCCTGGCCGACTCCGTCGCCGCGACGTCCGTGCTGGTGGCCGCCTACTACCTGGCGACGGCGGTCGCCACGATCCGGTTCCCCTGGGCCGACGGCGTCGGCGCCCGGCCGCTGTGGCGGGTCGTCGTGCCGGGCGTCGCGGCCGTGGCGTTCGGCGGCGTCCTCGTCCTGGCACTGTTCGACCTGAGCGCCGTCTCGCTGCTCGTGGTCGCCGTCTCGGTCGCCGCCGGCGTGCCCCTCGTCCGCGGCGCGGCGCGGCACCGATCTCCCCGACCCCGTCCCGTCCCGCAGGAGGACCTCTCGTGACCAACCCCGTCCGTCGCATGCGCAGCGCCTCGGTCACCCTCGGGGTGACCGCCGTCGTCGCGGCGTCCCTCACCGGCTGCGGCTCGCAGGACGCGGACAACCGCGCGATCTGCGTCGACCCGGAGACCCAGCTGCGCGTCGACGACGACGAGTGCGACGAGGACGACGACTACCACGGCACCGGCACGCCGGCGGCCGGCTTCTACTGGTACTACCTGCGGTCCGGCGGCCGTGCGCCGGCCGTCGGCGCCTCCTACGCGACCAGCGCGGGGTCCTTCGACTCCACCAAGCTGTCCGGCTCGTCGTCCAAGGGCGGTGTCTCGTCGGACGGCGGCACGATCTCCCGCGGCGGCTTCGGCGGCAGCGGCCACGTCGGTTCCTGACGCCCGCCCCGCACCCCGCCCCCCTGACCCGAAGGAGAACCCTCCGCCATGACCGACCTCCTGCCCGCCCTGGGCTACGGCGTCGTCTACTGCCTGGTCGGCACGCTCGTGCTCGTCGCCTCCTGGTTCGTGCTCGACCTGCTGACCCCCGGCCGGCTCGGCGAGCACCTGCGCACGTCGCACTCGGCCGCCCTGGTCGCCGCGACCTGGATGGTCGCGCAGGGCGCGATCGTGTTCACCGCGATCTGGTCGAACGCCGACTCCGCGTTCGGCGCCGCCCTCGCCTGGACGGCCGCGTTCAGCGTGCTCGGCGTCCTGCTCCAGTCCCTGGCGTGGCGCCTGGTCGACCTCGTGACGCCGGGCACCCTCGGCGAGGAGGTCACCGTCCCCGGTCCCGTGGCCCCGCTCGCCGCGGTGAGCGCCGGCGTGATCGTGGCCGTCGCCCTGGTCGTCGTGGCCAGCATCGCCTGATGCGCCGCCACGCGATCGCCCCGCGCGCCGGCTGGCGCGACACCGTGGTCTCCCAGGGGCTGGTCTTCCCCGTGACGCCGACCACCGGCCTGCACGGGGAGGAGGGCGAGGTCGTCTACTGGAACGAGTCCGCCTGGTACGACTTCACGATGGCCGAGGTGGAACGCCTCGAGGCCGCCACCGAGGAGCTGTACGGCATGTGCCTCGAGGCGGCCCGCGAGATGCTGCGGCGCTACACCGACGACGACCTGGCGCTGCCCGCCGGCGCGCTCGCCCTCGCGCGGAAGTCGCTCGACCGCGGCGACCCGTCCGTCTACGCCCGCTTCGACCTGGCCTACGGCGGCGAGGGCCCGGCGAAGATGCTCGAGATCAACGGCGACACGCCGACCGGGCTGGTGGAGACCGCCGTCGCGCAGTGGCGCTGGCTCGAGGACGTGTTCCCGCGCTTCGACCAGTGGAACTCGGTGCACGACCGCCTGGTGCGGTGGTGGGGCGAGGCCGCCGCGGCGGGACGCTACCCCGAGGGCGTGCACTTCCTGCACTCGACGGCGGACGACTCCGGCGAGGAGGAGATGACCGTCACCTACCTCCGCGACACGGCCGCGAGCGCCGGCCTCGCCACGTACGGGCACGGGATCGAGAGCCTCGGGTGGGACGACGACGACCGCGGGCGGCGCTTCGTGGACGACTTCGACCTCACGGTGCACGCCGCGTTCAAGCTGTACCCGTGGGAGGACATGCTCCGCGAGGAGTTCGGCGCCCACGTGCTGCACGGGCACGAGCGGCGTCCCGTGCGGTGGATCGAGCCCCCGTGGAAGCTGCTCCTGTCCACCAAGGCGATCCTGCCCGTGCTGTGGGAGCTGTTCCCCGGCCACCCGAACCTGCTCCCCGCCTACCTGGGCGAGCCGCGCGACCTCACCGAGTGGGTCGCCAAGCCGCTGTGGGGCCGGGAGGGCGACAACGTGCACGTGCACGCCCACGACCTGGAGCAGGTCAACGACGGCTCCTACGGCGACCAGCCGCTCGTGTACCAGCAGTACACGCGCCTGCCGGACTTCGACGGCAACCGCGTGGTGCTCGGTTCGTGGATGGTCGGCGGCCGGTCCGCCGGCTGCCTGGTGCGCGAGTCCGACGGCCCGGTCACCGACTACTACTCGCGCGTCGTGCCGCACGTCATCGGCGACGCCCGGATGCCCGACGACGTGCAGGTGCAGGCCTGGCTGGACGAGTGACGCCCGGCCTTCCCGACCTCCGGGTCAGGGACGACGGCGCACCAGTCCGGCCAGCTCGACGCGGGTGCGTGCTCCCGACTTCGCCAGCAGGTGCGAGACGTGCGTGCTCACGGTCTTCTCCGTGATCGTGAGCGCGTCGGCGATCTCGGCGTAGGTCCGACCGACGGCGACGAGGGCGAGCACGTCGCGCTCACGGGTGGTGATCCCGGGGACGACGCCGTCGGGGACGCGGGCCTCGGCCGGGGCCTCGAGGGGGACGCGCGCCCGTGCGGCGAGGTCGCGCAGGGCCTCGAGGTCCGGGAGGGCCTGCAGCCGGTCGGCCGCGGCCAGCCCGCGGCGCAGCAGCGCGACCCCGGGTGACCGCGACCCGGCGTCCAGGTACGCCTCCGCCCCGCGGCGGCAGGCGTATGCCGCACCCCAGGCCAGCTCGCCCGCGGCCAGGGCATCCGCCGCCGCGACCCACAGGCCGCCGTCGTCGGCGCGGCGGGCCCGTGCGGCCTCGGCGCCCGCGAGGGCCTCGAGGCCGCCGATCTGGGCCTCCAGCAGCGGGGTCGAGGGACCGATGTCGCGCACGACGTGCGGGTAGTCCTCCCGGAAGCGGTCGACCCGCGCGACGACGTCGTCCCGCCCCTCCGCCGGGGCCTGCGCGGCGAGGTCGGCGAGCGCCCGCAGGGCCAGGGGGACGAGCCACTCCGTCATGGTCGGGGCGGGCCCGTCGCCGGTCAGGCCCCGCAGGGCCGCGTCGAAGCCCCCCGAGGCGTCGCCGGCGGCGAGCCGCACCTCGGCACGCACGGCATCGAACGGGAGCGCGACGAAGATCGACAGGTCGCCGAACCGCTCCTCGGCGCGGGCGAGGTGCGCGGCCGCCTCGTCCGCACGCCCCTGGAGCGCGGCGAGCCGGGCGGCGCAGAGCCGGGCCTTCACGTCGGCGATGGGGCCGGGATCGGCGCCGAGCGCGACGCGGAGCACCTCGACGCAACGCCGCCACTCGCCCACCGCGAGCCAGCTGTCGGCCTCGTCGGCGCAGAACGCGGCGACGAACGGGTGCGGCGCCCCGAGCTCGACCATCCGCTCGCGGGCGGCGCCCAGCATCTCGGCGTACGTCGTCGAGCTGCCCGTCTCGACGGCGTTGCACTCCCACAGCACGCAGTGCCAGTAGGCCCACCAGTTGCGCGCCCGGGCAGCGACCGCGGCGCCCTCACGCCCGAACGCGACGCCGGCCTCGGCGTCCTGGGCGAGCACGGCCACGACGGCGTTCGCCGCGAGGGCGTAGGCCAGCGCGTCGTCGTCGCCGGCCTCCCGCGCGATCTCCAGCGCCTCGGCCGCCCTCGGCTCGAGCCCGTCGACGTCGTGCCACGTGGCGGCGTGGGCGAGCTCGGCGAGCGCCAGGGCATAGGTGCCGCTGCGGGGCTGCGTGCCCGCGAGCCGCACGGCCTCGCGCATGTCGGCGACGTTCATGAAGGCACGCCCCGTCGAGAACTCCAGGTGCATCCGCCGCACCAGCAGGCGGGCGACGACGAGCGGTTCGACCACGGGGTCGACGACGTCGAGCAGGGAGTCGACCGAGCCGAGCTCCTGCTCGAGGAGGCCCGCATCCTTCGCGGCGGTCCGTGACCGCTCCAGCAGGGCGCGCCGTGACTCGGGGGCTCCCGGCACCAGCGGGTGCAGGTCGAGGGCGCGCGCGAGCAGGCGCTGCTGCTCGGCGGCTCCGCCGCGCTCGGCGACGACGTCCGCCGCCCGGACGGCGGCCAGGTAGGCGCGTGCCGTGTCCCCGGCCCGGTAGGCGTGATCGGCGAGGGCGACGACGTCGCGCACGTCGGCGCCGCCGGGCTCGTCCTCCGCGCGGGCGACCGCCTCGGCGGCGACCGCCGCGCACGCGCCGTGCAGGGCATGGCGCCGCGCGTCGTCGAGCGACTGCTCGAGGACCTCCGCGCCGAGCGGGTGGCGGAACCACAAGGACCCGTGCCGACCCGCCGTGAGCAGTCCCGCGCGCTCGCCCGCGGCCGCCGCCTTCCGGACCATGCCCACCCCGATGCCGGAGACCCGCGCCACCCGGTCGGGCTGCGCCGGTGCGCCCAGCACGGCCAGGCTCTCCGCGACCTCCCGCTCCTGCTCCCCGAGGCGGTACCAGGCGACTGTCACCGCGTCGCGCAGGTCCGCGGAGTAGGAGTCGGGCACGTGCCGGGCGTCCGCGGCGAGCCCGTCGGCCAGAAGGCGGGTGAAGTAGGGGTTGCCGTGGCCGCGCGCGTACACGTCCTCGACGAGGGACTCGTGCGGCGGGGCGCCCAGGAGCTGGGCGAGCTGCTCGGCGGTGGCGACGCGGTCGAGGGAGGCCAGCCGGAGCTCGGTACAGGCGGGCATCCGCCGCACGTCCGCGAGCCAGCGCCGCACCCGCTGCTCGGGCGAGTCCTCGCCGCTGCGCACGGTGGCGAGCAGGACGCGCGGGCCGCGGCGCGCGCCCGCGACGAGGTAGAGCAGGGCGTCGAGGGTGCTGCTGTCCGCCCACTGCAGGTCGTCCACGAAGAGGACGACGCGGTCGGCGCGTCCCAGGCCCTCGAGCCGGTCGAGCCACTCGTCGAGCCGGGCCGTGCCCGCGTCCTCGAGGAGCTCGCCGTGACGCCCGTCGCCACCGTCGTCACGGGCGTGCGCCCGGCCCCCGGAGGTGCTCCCCCGGATCGCCTCGCGCAGGGGCAGGAAGGGGCTCGAGACCGTGGTGAGGGGCAGGCAGGGCGCACGGAGCGCGGTCAGGGGCACCGGCGACCCGGCCACGGCGGCCTCGATCGCCGACTCGACGAGCGCCGTCTTGCCCACCCCGGCGTCGCCCTCGACGAGCACGGCGCGTGCGGGACCCTCCGCCGCCGCCATCAGCATGGAGGTCAGGCGGGAGAGCTCCGGCCCTCGCCCGACGAGCGTCGTCGGCGGGCCGGCGGTCCCGGACATGCCTCCAGGATCGCACCGTACGGGGCCTCAGGGGTCGGGGGCGCGATCTCAGGGGCAGATCCCGACGCCGCGGGGTACGCGCCGGGGACACGATCGCGTCAACGACGCTCTCTGGAGGCTTCCCATGTCCGTCATCCGTCTCGTTCCCACCCTCTGCGCCCTCGGTCTCGTGGCCACGGTCGCACTGACTCCCGGACCCGCCCTCGCCGCCGAGATCGGTGCGGGCGCCACCGTCTCGCCGCCCTCGTGCGCGCTGGAGCGCGTCGGCGACCGCTTCGTCCGCTGCGACATCCCCACCGGCGACGGCCGGTCCGCCCCGGCACACGTCGTCGAGTGGAACCCTGGCTCCCTCCGGTAGCGCGACGCTCCGGGTAGGTTGGCGGCGTGAGCGCACCGGGGGACGCACGGCAGGACGACGCGCCGCCCCGGCGCGGCTACGCCAAGGGGAACGCCCGGCGGGCGCAGATCCTGGACCAGGTGCTGCGGATGGTCGCGGAGCAGGGGGTGGACGCGTCCTCCCTGCGGTCGGTCGCGGACGCGCTCGGCATCTCTCACGCGGCGCTGCGGCACTACTTCCCCAGCCGCGACGACCTGCTCGTCGCCGTCTACCACGAGCACGAGGCGCAGCGCGGCGGCAAGGGCGGGCCGCCGAGGTCGGTGGTCGGGGGCATGCGCGAGAGCGCGGTGCTCAACCGGGAGGTCCCGGGGCTGGTCCAGCTCTACACGACCCTCGCCGGCGACGCGGTGGGCGAGGGGCACCCGGTGACACGGGAGTTCGTCCGCGCCCGGTTCGCGCGCCTCCGGGCCGACCTCGCCGAGAAGGTGCGCGCGGACCAGGAGGCGGGCCGCATCGACCCCGGTGTCGACGCCGGCGACCTCGCCGCCCTGGCGATCGCGGCGTCGGACGGCATCCAGGTGCAGTGGCTGCTCGACCCCGAGGCGGTCGACGGCGCGCGGGTGCTCGAGCTGCTGGAGCGGCTGGTGCCCCCTCCTCCGCCGACGTCTCCGACCTCCCCGACGCACCCGGCAGGGGACGCCGCCGACGCCTGACCGGCGAGCGGAACCGCCTTCCAGCACGCGATCCCTCGCGCCATCGGGCTCGATGGCGCGAGGGATCGCGTGCTGGAAGGCAGGCGGCGAAGGTCAGAAGGTCGACGCCGCCGGGTCGAAGTCCTCGGGCAGCGGCGGCGGCGCGTCGACGGCCGCGGCCAGGTCGACCGCCGTCCCCGAGTCGGCCGCGTCGCGGATCGCGAGGAGCACGTCGAGCACGTGCAGCGCGAGGGCGCCGGACGCCCGCTCGGGCCGGCCGGCGCGGATCGCCCGTGCCAGCTCGACGACGCCTGTCCCGCGGCCCCACGTGGACCCGGTCGCGGGGATGGTCTCGGGCTCGTCCTGGCCGTACCGCCACAGGGTGGAGTCGCCGTCGAACACGTTCGGGTCGGGCAGCACGATCGTGCCCGTCGTGCCGTTGATCTCGACGAACCCGGCGCGCGGCAGGGCGTGCTGGAACGAGAACGTCGACTGCGCCGACTGGCCGCCGCGGAACTGGATGAGCGCCGCGTGGTGGGTCGGGACCTCGACGGGGAAGGTCGCGCCGGCACGGGGGCCGGAGGCGATCGTCCGCTTCTCGACCGACTTCGACGACACGGCCTGCACGCGCGAGGCGCCGCCGAGCGCGTGCACGAGGGTCGTGACGTAGTACGGCCCCATGTCGAACAGCGGGCCGGCACCCGTCGCGTACAGGAAGTCGGGGTCCGGGTGCCACGCCTCCGGGCCCGGCACGTGGAACATGGTCGTGGCCGTGAGCGGCTCGCCGATGTCCCCGCGGGCGATGGCGCGCAGCGCCGACTGGATGCCGGCGCCGAGCACGGTGTCGGGGGCGCACGCGACGCGCAGGCCCCTGGCCTCGGCCGCGGCGAGCAGCGCGGCGGCCGACGCGTGGTCGGTCGCGACCGGCTTCTCGCTCCACACGTGCTTGCCGGCAGCCACGATCTGGTGGCCCACCTCGGCGTGCACGGCCGGGATGGTGAGGTTCACGACGATCTCGATGTCGTCGCGGGCGAGCAGCTCCTCGACCGTGCCCGACGACTGCACCCCGTACTTCTCCGCCTGGGCCTGCGCGCGGTCGAGCAGCACGTCGGCGACCATGCGGACCTCGACGTCGGCGAACTGCGTGAGGTTCTCGAGGTACTGCGTCGAGATGTTCCCGGCACCGATGATGCCGACGCCCACGCGGCTCACCTGTCGTTCTCCTGCAGCCAGGCGAGCGACGCCGCGATGCCCTCGAAGACGTCGCCGGCGTAGGAGTCGAACTCGACCACGCGGATCGCCTGCGGCGCCGCGGCGAGGATCGCCGGCACGTCGACGTCGCCCTGGCCGGCGGGCACCTGGTTCTCGTAGGCGGCCTTGAGCGCGGGCGGCACGTCGAGCGCGCTCTCGCTGGAGGGCAGCACGGTGGCGATGTCGCCGGACACCTCGCCGTCCTTGACGTGGATGGCGACGACGCGGTCCCCGAGGGTCTTCAGGACGGCGGGCGCGTCGGCGCCGCCCACGGTCGCCCAGAAGGTGTCGACCTCGAGCACGGCCTCGGGGGCGAGGTGCTCGGCGAAGATCTCGAAGACCGTGCGGCCGTCGACCTTGTTCGTGAACTCCCACTGGTGGTTGTGGTAGCCGAAGCGCAGGCCGTGCGAGGCGGCACGGACCGTCAGCTCGTTGACGCGGTCCGCGATCCGCTTCGCGTCGTCGGCGGTCTGCCAGCGCTCGGTCGGCACGAACGGGTCGATGACGATGCCGATGCCGAGGCGAGCGGCGGCGTCGAAGACGACGTCGGGGTCGGCGGCGTCGATGACGGCGGCGTGCCCCGACGGCGCGGCGAGGCCGGTCGCGGCGAGGGCGCGCTCGAAGTCGGCGACGCGCTCGACGAACGCGTACGGCTCGACCTGCTCGTACCCGATCTCGCGGACGCGGGCGACGGCGGCGTCGAGGTCGGCCGCGACGGCATCCCGCAGCGAGTACAGCTGCACGGATGTGCTGGACATCTGGAGCTCCTTTGGCGTGATCGATGGTCCGACTTCCGCCGATCGAAGCGCAGAAGCGCGTCACATCACGCCGGAAGCCTGCGCAGAGCCTACTCCCAAAACTTCCCAGTGGAAGGTTTGTCCTGTCGCTCTTCCGGTCGAGCCGCGCCCTCACCTCGTCGACCGTGAGACAACGCTGTATCATTTCGGACGCCGCTGGCAACGATGCCTCGGCTACCACCCCATTGCTGGAGGAGCAACGTTGCATCACTCCCGGAGAAGCGAGACCATCACCCGCCGCACAGTTCTCGCCGCGGTCGGCGGGCTCGGCGCCGCCGTCGCCCTGAGCGCGGCGCCGGGCGCGGCCGCCGCACCACGCGGGTACCGCAACCCGGTCGTGCCGACCAACAACCCTGACCCCGCCGTGCTCGCCGCCGACGGAGCGTTCTACCTCTACGCCACCAACGGGGCGGCGGGCGTGATGCCGGTGCTCACCTCGCCCGACCTCGTCTCCTGGGCACCCGTCGGCGACGGGATGCCACGCCTCGCTCCGTGGTGCCGGCCTGGTCGCCACTGGGCTCCCGAGGTGATCGCCGTGGGCGACCGCTACCTGTCCTACTACACCGCCTGGCGTGCCGACCTCGACCAGCAGGCCGTCTCGGTGGCCGTCTCCGACTCGCCCGCCGGCCCCTTCGTCGACGAGCGCTCCGCGCCGCTGATCGACCAGTCCACCGAGGGCGGCAGCATCGACGCCTCCCCGTTCCGGGACACGGACGGCTCGCTCTGGCTGCTGTGGAAGAACGACGGCAACCACGACGGCCTCCCGTCGTACATCTACCTGCAGCGCCTCTCCGAGGACGGTCTCGAGCTGGTCGGCGAACGGCGCCGGTTGTTCGGGATGGACCAGCCGTACGAGACCTACACCATCGAGGGCGCCTCGGTGATCGTCCACAAGGGCCGCTACTACTGCTTCTACTCGACCGGCGAGTACTGGAACGACACCTACGGCGTGTGCTGGGCGAGCGCTCCGACGATCACCGGTCCGTGGACCAAGCAGGGTGACGGCCCGATCCTGGCCAGCAACGACGTGGCAGCCGGGTCGGGGCACGGCATGCCGATCAAGGTCGGCGCGCACTGGTGGTACGTCTACCACGCCTGGCAGCCCGACCACGTCAACGAGGACCCGGGCCGGCTCGTCTGGCTGTCCCGGATCGTGTTCACCGGTCACGGGCCCGTGATCGACGGGCCGACGGTCGACAACGCGGTCGCGCCACGACCCTGACGCGGTGCGATGATTCCGGGCCCGGCGGGCGGTCTCCCCTCACGACCAGGGACCCCGCCCGCCAGGAGGAATCATGGGCCTCATCCATCTCGAGCTGTTCGCGACCCTCGACCTCGTCGCCCAGGCCCCCGGCGGGCCCGACGAGGACCCGGAGGGCTTCCCGTTCGGCGGCTGGCAGGCACCGCTGCTCGACGACGTGGGCGGTGCCCAGATCGACGCCGCCTACGCCGAGGGCACGGACGCCCTGCTGCTCGGCCGGCGGACGTACGACATCTTCGCCGCCTACTGGCCCCACCAGTCCGGGGGCCCGGACGACGGCATCGCGACCCTCTTCAACCGCGTCCCGAAGTACGTCGCCTCCCGCGGCACGCCCGACCTCTCCTGGGCGGGGTCCACGCAGCTCGGCCCGGACCTGCCGGCCGCCGTGCGCGAGATCCGCGACCGGCACGAGCACGTGCGTGTCGTCGGCAGCCTGGACCTCGTCCAGACCCTGCTGCGCGAGCGGCTCTTCGACCGCCTCGACCTGTGGGTGCACCCGATCGTCCTCGGGGTCGGCAAGAAGGTCTTCGCCGAGGGCGCCGTGCCCACGAACCTCACGCTCCTCGAGCCACCGGCCGCCGGGCCCTCGGGCACCGTGTACCTGCACTACGCGCTCGCCGACGGCGTCCCCGCCACCGGGGACATGGGCGAGCCCGACCGCGGCGTCGGCCAGGGGGCCTGACGACCCTCAGTCCAGCGGGGGACGCCTCGACCGCTTGACCGCCGCGCGGCGCTTCTTCCCGTCGATCCGCCGTTCGACGGACCCGCGGGTCGGGCGCGTCGCGCGCCGACGCGGGCCGGGCGGCGCGAGTGCCTCGGCGACGAGCGCGGCCAGACGGTCCCGGGCGTCGTCCCGGTTGCGCAGCTGCGCGCGGTGCCGCGACGCCACGACGGTCACCGCCCCGCCGACGGCGCGCGACGCCAGCCGCTCGAGGATCCGTGCCCGCTGCGCCTCCGTCAGGACCGTGGAGGCAGCGACGTCCCACGACAGCTCGACCCGCGAGTCCGCCGTGTTCACCCCCTGACCGCCGGGGCCCGAGGAACGCGAGAAGCGCCAGGAGAGCTCCCGCTCCGGGATCAGGAGGGCGGACGTCACGCGCAGTCCGCCGCGGGCGTCGTCGGGCATCCGACCATCATGCCCGACGCGCGGTCCGCCTCAGGTGGACGCCCAGGGCCACGGCCACCACGGCGCAGGCGACGCCGACGACCGCGACAGCGGCGGACAGCGTGCCCACGGCCGCGACCAGCCCGCCCACCACGATCGGCGTCGAGAACTGGCCCAGGAAGAAGGCAGCGTTCCACCAGCCCGTGGAGCGACCACGCTCCTCGAACCGGACGCCTGCCAGGGCCCACGTGAGCATCGACGGGAGGAGGACGCCCGAGCCGACCCCGGCGACCACCGCGCCGACCACCACCCCAGGGACGCCGCTGCCGAGCCAGATGACGAGCATGCCGACCGCCTGCAGGCCGAACGCGAGCGGCAGGACGACGCCGTGGCCGCGCCCGACGAGGCGGGGGAAGCTCAGCGCACCCGCGGCGGTGGCGAGGGACGCCCCCGCGGCGACCGCACCGATCGCGGCGGTGTCACCGGCGTCCACACCCCCGTCGACGAGCAGGTAGCTGGTCTCGATGAGCATCACGTAGAAGGTGAACCCGCCGAACAGGGCCACGACGAGGGGCAGCCGCAGGTGCCGCCACGGGACGGGGGTGCGCCCACCGGACTCGGCCACGGTCGACGCCGCGCCGCGCGCGGGCTCCCAGAGCAGGAAGATCATCGGAACCGCGATCACCAGGCTCACCGCGTAGACCCAGAAGGGGGTGTGCCACCCGGCGACGCCGAGCGCCCCGCCCAGCACGATGAAGACCGTCGCGGCCAGGGTCGTCGCGACCGTCTGCAGGCCGAGGTAGCGGTTGCGGCGCTGCTCCTGGTGGAAGTAGTCGACGATGAGCGTGGTGCAGACCGTCATGATGGCCGCCTCGGTGATCCCGACACCCACCCGGGTGAGCAGGATGAGCTGCAGCGACTCCAGGTAGGCGGGGGCGGTACCCACGAACGCGTACGCCACCATCGCGACGACGAGCAGCCGCTTGCGGCCCAGACGGTCGACGACCTGCCCGGCGAACGGCGCGAAGAGCGCGATCATCAGGGCGGGGATCGCCACGATCATGGGCACGAGCACGTCGGCGCCCGGCTCGCCGGCGAACACCGCCGACAGCTGCGGCAGGATCGGCGTGATCAGCACCGCCCCGAGCACCGGCAGGCAGCTGCCGGCGAGCAGGAGGATCGCCTGCCGGACGCCGGCGCTGCGGCCCGCGGCGCGTGATGCCTCGACGGTCGGACTCGTCATTGAATCTCCTCGGACGCCGTGTCGCGCCCGCGTCGTCGCGGTGCGCGAGACACAGCCAACCGAGCACAGCGCCCGGTGTGAAGGGCGGATCGGTGATGGCGCCCATCAGCCTCGTCTATGCGCGGAGGCCCGCGAGCGGAACCGACGGGCGTGCACGGCCGCCTCGTCCCACACTCGGCACATGACCAGCACCGATACCGCTGCACCTCGACTGCGCCGGGCCGTCACCGGGCCGCTGCTCTTCCTCTTCATCCTCGGCGACGTGCTCGGCGCCGGCGTCTATGCCCTCATCGGGGAGATGGCCGGCGAGGCGGGCGGCCTCGTGTGGCTGTCCTTCGCCGTCGCGCTCGCCATGGCGATGCTGACCGCGTTCTCGTACGCGGAGCTCGTCACGAAGTACCCGCAGGCGGGCGGGTCCGCCGTGTACGCGCAGAAGGCGTTCCGCAGCCCGCTCGTCGCGTTCCTGGTCGGCTTCTGCATGCTGGCCGCCGGCGTGGTGAGCGCCGCCGGGCTGTCGCTGGCCTTCACCGGCGAGTACCTCACCGCGTTCCTCGACGTGCCGCAGGTGCCCGCCGCCATTGCGTTCCTGGTCCTCGTGGCGCTGGTCAACGCGTGGGGCATCAAGGAGTCGCTGCGGGCCAACGTCGTGATGACAGCCGTCGAGTCCGCGGGGCTGGTGCTGGTGATCGTCCTGGGAGCGTGGGTGATCGGGCGCGGCGACGCCGACCTCGACGGCGCGTTCGCTCCCCCGGCGGACACCTCCGTCTGGCTCGCCGTGCTGGGCAGCGCGCTGGTGGCGTTCTACTCGTTCGTCGGCTTCGAGACCTCCGCCAACCTCGCCGAGGAGATCCGCGACGTCTCCCGGGTCTACCCGCGCGCGCTGTTCGGCGCCCTGGGCACCGCGGGCGCGGTGTACGTGCTGCTCGGCTTCGTCGCCCCGGCCGTCGTGCCCCCGGAGGAGCTGGCCGCCTCGACGGGTCCGCTGCTCGAGGTGGTCCGGGCCGCAGGCTTCGTCTCCCCCGAGCTGTTCGCCGCCGTCGCGCTCGTCGCCGTCGCCAACGGCGCGCTGCTCACGATGATCATGACCAGCAGGCTCACCTACGGGATGGCGCACCAAGGGCTGCTGCCTGCGGCGCTCGGCCGGGTGCTGCCCAGGAGGCGCACGCCCGGCCTCGCGATCCTCGCGACCACCGCGCTCGCCGTCCTGCTCGCCGTCACCGGCGAGCTGGTCGACCTGGCGTCCACGGTCGTCCTGCTCCTGCTCTTCGTGTTCCTGTCGACCAACGTCGCGGTCCTCGTGCTGCGCCGGGACCCGGTCGACCACGCCCACTTCCGCTCCCCGACGGCGATCCCCGTGCTGGCGATCGCCTCCTGCCTGCTGCTGCTCACCCAGCAGGAGGCCCAGCACTGGGCCCTGGCCGGCATCCTGCTCGCGGGCGGCGCCGTCGTCTACGCGCTCACCCGGTGGGCGTCGTCGGCGCGGCAGCGCCGCACGGAGTCATGACCCAGGTCATACCGGTCCGGCGTCGGGGACCGACGCGAGCCGGCGCAGCTCCCGCAGGAGCACGCCCGGCAGCTCCGGGTCCGTCAGCGACCGGAAGTGCCCGGGCGTCGCCAGGCGCACGTGGCGTGCCCCCGGCAGCGCGCTGCCGCCGGGGATGTGCGGGTCGAACCGGGTCGCGACGGAGACGATGCGGGAGTTGTCGGCACGCCGGGCGGCCAGCGCGGCGATGACCTCGTCGTCGGGCAGGAAGGCCCGGACGCTGCGCAGCGGGAGCCAGCGCGCGTACGGCGAGCCGGAGAAGGGCGTGTTGACGGCGACCATGCCGAGGACGCGGTCACCGACATCGGCGCGCCCCATGAGGCTCTTGCCGATCAGCCCGCCCTTGCTGTGCGCCACGACCACCGCGCCGGTGAGGCCCTCGTCGACGAGGGCCGTCGCCGCGAGGTCGGCCATGTCGGGGACGCTGCCTCGGTTCAGGCCGAACGGCGCGACGACGTGCACCGGGTGCCCGTGCCGGTACAGCTCGCGCGCCAGCGGTTCGAGGAACCGCCAGCTCTCGTACACCCCGGGCAGCAGGAGCACCGGCGGGCGGCGTGCCGGCGACGGACGGGTGTACGCGTCCGGCCCCGTCCGCGACGCCAGCCCGGCGACCTGCCGACCGGCGGCGTACGCGTAGTCGGCCCCCCACCACCGGGCGCGCTCCCACGCGCCCGTCACGTCGCCCCGCCCCGTCGCGCCCGGCCCTGCCGGTCCCCGGACTCGCCGTCGGTGGCCCGCAGCTCCCGGACCCAGCGCGACACCGGCCCGGGATCGGTCGCCATCGCCACGTGCCCGGTGCCGGGCACCTCGCGCAGCTCGCCCTGCGGGGCCGTGTCCGTGAGCGCCCGGCACCACGCACGCGACGCGACACGGTCGTGCTGCCCCCGGACGACGAGCACGGGGACGTCGGCGCGGGCCACCGCCGCGCTGGTGTCGAACGCGAGCATGTGCGGCAGCACCGCGGAGTACCAGCGCGGCCCGGTCCGCACGTAGTCGCTCGCGATCACCGCGTTGACACGGGGCGGCTCGTGGAACGAGTCGCGCAGCAGACGCCAGCCCTGCGCGGGCGCCGAGCGGGCCGACGGGTCGACGACCGGTCCGACCAGGAGGACGCCGCCGACGGCCTCTGGCGCACGGCGCGCCATCGCCGCCACCACCTGAGCCCCCATCGAGTGCCCGACGAGCGTGGCGCGGCCCGCCCCCCGCAGCTCGAGCAGCCGCAGCAGGAGCCGCGCGAGCTCCTCCACCGTCGGCGGCCGGTCCGGACGGGGGCTCTGCCCGAAGCCCGGGAGGTCGGGCACGAGCACCCGGTGGTCCGCCGCCAGTGCGGTCGCCAGCGGGCGGAAGTAGCGTGCCGAGACGCCGATGCCGTGCACGAGCAGCACGGTATCGGCCGACGGGTCGCCGAGCTCGCGCACCGCGAGGTGCTCGGGCTCGACGACCCGGTGTCCCTGGGCGCCGATCAGGGCGTCCTGGGGTGGCGAGCCTCGCCGGAGACGTTCCGCCGGGCCGGCCACAGGGCGATGAGGAGACCGGCCGCGGCGCTCACGGCGTGCAGCACGTTGTCCGCCCCGTTGATGTTCAGCACGTTGGCCTGCGGGTCGTCGACGACGAGCAGCCCGTAGACGAAGGCAGCCCCGTACCCGACGAACAGGATCCACCCGTAGGTGCGGGCCGCCGAGGGCCTGCTCCACAGGAGGACACCCAGCAGGCCGATGGCCAGGTGCACCACGTTGTGGAGGGGGTTCACGGCGAACCCGAGCAGCGTCTGCGAGTGGTCGTGGACGGTCCAGTCGTCGAATCCGGTGACGGCGAACCCGGCGATCCCCACGAGCAGGTAGACGACACCGATGACGAGCGCGAGGTACTGGTGGGGCCGTCGCCGGACGTGGTCGGCGCTGGCGGCGGCTCCCGACGCAGGTGTGGCTGGTGTGGCGGTCATGGTCCTCACCCCTTGTGCAGAGCGTCCTTGACGGTGCCCGCGGCCTTCTTGAGACCCGTGGGCCCGGGAGCGGTGCCGTGCAGCCGCTCGTCCGGCTTCGTGGGTGGCGGCATCGGCACGCCCGCGGGCGGCTCGGCCACGTACTCGAACTCGCCCTTGCCGTCGGGCGTCGGGCCGCTCGCCCAGCTGCCCTGCGAGGCCTGCTCGCCGTCCGAGAAGTTGATGTACTGGTACGCCACGTCGCGGTCCTCCTTGCCGAGGGGGAACGTGCTGGGCACGGGCAGCTCCTCGACGCCCTCGTCCCGCAGCTCCTGGGCGGCCGCGATCCACTGGTTCTGGTGCATCGTGTCGCGGGCCAGCAGGAACGACAGCAGGTCGCGCACCCCGGGGTCGTCGGTCATGTGGTACAGCCGCGCCACCTGGAGCCGGCCCTGCATCTCCGCGTTGGCGTTGGCCGTGAAGTCGGCGAGGAGGTTGCCGCTGGCGGTCACGTAGCCGGCGGACCACGGGTTGCCGTTGGAGTCCACGGGCCGGGCGCCCGCCCCCGCGACGATCGCCTGCTGGGGGTCCGTGCCGCCGACGACCGCCGCCACGGTCGGGTCGTCCTGCACGGCGCCCTCGACGGCGCCGACCGGGGCCTTCTCGAGCAGCTGCGCGATCATGGTCGCGAGCATCTCGACGTGGCCGAACTCCTCGGCCCCGATGCCGAACAGCAGGTCGCGGTACTTGCCGGGCAGGTGCGTGTTCCACGACTGGAACCCGTACTGCATCGCGACGGTGATCTCGCCGTACTGCCCGCCCAGCACCTCCTGCAGCTTGCGGGCGTAGACGGCGTCCGGCTTGTCCGGCTTGGCCTGGTGCTGCAGCTCTTGACGGTGGAAGAACATGGATCGCTCCCGTCCGAGGGCACGCGGTGCGTCCCTCGACCTGGTCGGGGTTGGCACGCCACTGCTCGACGCGAGCAAGACCACCGTCCCCCCGTCGCCGCCCGCTCGCACCACGACGGGCCACGACGGGCCACGCGGCCCGCGGGCGAGCCAGGCCCGGCCCTGCGACGCTGCCGACAGGAGGCGCCGATGCCGTCGACCACACCCCCGCACGCCGTCCGCCTGGTGACCAGCCGGCAGCGCTGGGCCGCGGTGACGTTCCTGCACTGGGCCTGCCCGCCGGGCGAGGTCCAGCGGCTGCTGCCGGCCGGCCTGGAGGTGGACGTCGTGGACGGCAGCGCCTGGGTCGCCGTCACCCCGCTGCTGATGCGCGACGTGCGGGCGTCGGTCCTGCCGCCCGTGCCGGGGTGGTCGGACTTCGCCGAGATCAACGTCCGCACCTACGTCCGCCACCCGGCCAGCGGGACCGACGGGCTCTGGTTCTTCGCGTTGCTGTGCCCGCGGGCGGCCATGGTCGCGGCGCTGCGCACAGTGGGGCTGCCGTACCGCCGGTACCCCGCGGGGGCGGAGCGGCACGACAACGCCGTCGTCTACCGAGGGCACCACCCCCGTCACGGGGACCTCGACCTCACCGTCCGCCCGGCCGAGCGCATCGACGCACCGAGCGCGTGGCTCACGGCGGTCACCGGCAGGTGGAACGCCTACGTCGTCCGGGGCGGCAGGCTCTGGCGGGTCCCCGTCGCGCACCCGCCCTGGCCCCTGCACCGGGCCTCCCTCGCCGGGGACGCGACGGGGACGGGCGGGCTCCTGACGGCCGCCGGCCTCCCCGCGCCGTCGACCGTGCCGGTCGTCACGTGGTCCCCGGGCGTGGACAGCCGGGTGGGGGTTCCGCGACCGCTCAGCCGGCGGGCAGCAGCGCCCTGAGGACCTCCGCGTGCCGCAGCAGGAAGGCGCTCTCGTCGAGACCCTTGCGGCGCAGCCATCCCGAGACCTCGCTGTGGTGCTTGCTCGCGTTGCACGACCCGCAGGCGGGGACCACGTTCGCCAGCGTGTAGCGGCCGCCGCGCGCGACCGGGAGGACGCAGTCCTTCTGCAGCGCCGTGGTGGTCGCACCGCAGTAGGCGCAGCCGCCCCACTCCGCGACGAGACCGTTCCACTGCGCCGTGCTGAGGTCGTTGTCGACCCGGTCGAGTCGTCGTCGCCGCCGCTTGGCGTAGCGCGCACGCGTCGCGGCGGAGGGGCTGGGGAAGACCCTGCGGCGACGGTTCACGGGACAACGCTACCCGCGGCGACGGTGCCGGCCGGCAGACGAAGAAAGACCCGGACCTACTTCCGTAGGTCCGGGTCTCCCCAGTGTCTCGAGAAATCACATCTGTCGGGCTGACAGGATTTGAACCTGCGACCCCCTGACCCCCAGTCAGGTGCGCTACCAAGCTGCGCCACAGCCCGTCGGCCCGCCTGATGACACGAGTGTCACCCCGGAGGGCCGACCGAAATACTACCCCAGGTCGGGCACTGCTCCTGCATCGACGTGGGTGGCCGCGGACGGCGTCTCGCGGACGCCCGCGAGCACCTTCGCCGTCGCGAGGGCGGCGGCCGCGGCCTCGTAGCCCTTGTCCTCGCGCGAGCCGTCCAGCCCGGCCCGGTCGAGGGCCTGCTGCTCGTCGTCGCACGTCAGCAGGCCGAAGCCGACGGGCACGGTGTGGTCGAGCGCCACGCGGTTCAGGCCGTCCGTGGCGGCCGAGCACACGTAGTCGAAGTGCGGCGTGCCGCCGCGGATCACGACGCCCAGGGCCACGACGGCGTCGTACCCGGCGGCCGCGAGCGCCTGCGCGGCGACGGGCAGCTCGAACGACCCGGGTACGCGCACGACGCGCGGCGCGACGACGCCGTGGTCGGCGCACGCCCGCATGGCGCCGGCGAGCAGTCCGTCCATGACCCGCTCGTGCCAGCTGGCGGCGACGACGGCGACCCGCAGGTCGGAGCAGTCGACCGGGGCGGCTGCGGGGGCGCCGGCGCCGCTCATCGGGCGGCCCCCGCGGCGAGCGGGGCGTGGGCGGTCAGCGGGTCGGGCATCGTTCCTCCGGTGTGGTGGTCGGTCGCGGGCCCCTCGGGGTCGGCGTCCAGGTGGGGCAGGTGGTGACCCATGCGGTCGCGCTTGGTGCGCAGGTAGCCGAGCGTGCGCGGATGGGACGGCAGGTCGAGCGGCAGCCGCTCGACGACGTCCACTCCCCCGGCGACGAGGCCGTCCACCTTCGCGGGGTTGTTGGTCAGCAGGCGTACGTGCGGCACCCCGAGGTCGCGCAGCACGTGCGCGGCGGCCGTGTAGTCGCGGGCGTCGGCGGGCAGCCCCTGGTCGAGGTTGGCGTCCACGGTGTCGCGCCCGGAGTCCTGCAGCGCGTACGCGGCGAGCTTCGCGGCGAGGCCGATCCCCCGCCCCTCGTGCCCGCGCAGGTAGACGACGACGCCGCGGCCCTCGGCGACCACGCGGCGCAGCGACTCGTCGAGCTGCGGGCCGCAGTCGCAGCGCAGGCTGCCGAAGGCGTCGCCGGTGAGGCACTCGGAGTGCACGCGCACCAGCACCGGCCCGCGGCCGGCGCCCGACAGCCGGTCCGGGCCGTGATCCTGGTCGTGGTCCTGGTCCGCCAGGGCGTCGAGCGACCCGGCGACGAGCGCCACGTGCTCGTCGCCGGTGCGGGTGTCCCGGTAGGCGGCGGCGGTGAGCTCGCCGTGGCGGGTGGGCAGGGTCGTCACGGCGACTCGCTCGACGAGCACCTCGGTGGCCCTCCGGTAGGCGACGAGGTCGGCCACGCTGACGAGGGTGAGGCCGTGCTCGGCCGCGAACTCCCGCAGCGCGGGCAGCCGCATCATGGTGCCGTCGTCGTGCACCAGCTCGGCGAGGACGCCGGCGTGGCCGCGGCCCGCGAGGCGGGCCAGGTCGACGGCGGCCTCGGTGTGCCCGCGCCGCTCCAGGACGCCGCCGGGCCGGGCGCGCAGGGGCAGCACGTGCCCGGGCCTCGTGAGGTCCGCGGGCGACGTCGCCGGGTCGGCGAGCAGGCGCGCGGTGCGCGCCCGGTCCGCGGCGGAGATGCCCGTCGTCACGCCGGCCGCCGCGTCCACGGTGACGGTGTACGCGGTGCGGTAGGCGTCCTGGTTCGTCTCGACCATCAGGGGCAGCCCGAGCCGGTCGAGCGCCTCGCCGGCGACCCCCACGCAGACCAGGCCGCTGGTGTGCCGCACCAGGAAGCCCATGAGCTCGGGGGTCGCGGCGTCGGCGGCGAGGATGAGGTCGCCCTCGTTCTCGCGGTCGGCGTCGTCGGCGACGACGACGGGCCGCCCCGCGGCGACGTCGGCGATCGCGCGCGCGGCGCGCTCGACCGCCGCCTGCGTCGTCGTCGCGCTCGACACCACGCTCGTCGCGCTCATCGCGCCGCTCCGGCCTCGGCCGCCTCGCGGGGCGCGCCGACCGGCCCGAGCGCGAGGTGCCGCTCCACGTACTTGCTCAGCACGTCGACCTCCAGGTTGACGGTCTCCCCCACCGCGCGGCGGCCGAGGGTGGTGCGCGTCCGGGTCTCGGGGATGAGGCTGACGGTGAACGCGTCGGCTCCGACGCTCACCACGGTGAGGCTCACGCCGTCGACGGCGATCGACCCCTGCGCCACGACGTACCGCGCGAGGGCGGCGGGCAGCGCGATCTCCACGACCTCCCACTGCGTGCCCGGCGTGCGCGCGAGGACGGTCCCGACGCCGTCCACGTGCCCCTGCACGACGTGCCCGCCGAACCGTCCGCCCGCCGCGAGCGCCCGCTCGAGGTTGACGCCGTCGCCGGGGCGCCGGGCGCCGAGACCGGTGCGCCGCAGCGTCTCGGCCATGAGGTCGGCGGTCCAGACCGGCCGCCCGTCGTGCTCCCCGAGCTCGGCCACGGTGAGGCAGCAGCCGTCGACGGCGATCGAGTCGCCGGGCCGGGTGCCGTCCAGCACGGCGTCGGCCGCGACGGTCAGGCGGGCACCGTCGGCGTGCTCGCGCACGGCCACGACGGCGCCGAGCTCCTCCACGATTCCGGTGAACATGGCTCAGCGCTCCTTCCGCGGCCGCAGGGTGAGCCGCACGGTGGGGGTGTCGGTGGGGTCGGCCGGGTCCCGCTGCAGGACGGCGACGTCGAGGAGGTCGAGGCGCGCGGCGTCGGCGATGGTGCCGATGCCGAGGTCGGCCACGGCGGGGGCGCCGACGCCGAGCAGCACGGGTGCGACGTAGGCGACCACCTCGTCGACGAGGCCGGCGCGCCAGAACGCCGCGGCGAGGGCCGGGCCGCCCTCGAGCAGCACGTGCCGGTGCTCGCGGTACCCGAGGGTCTCCAGCACCTCGTGCGGGTCGTGGGTGCGCAGGTGCGTCACGGGCTCGCCTGCCGCCGCCGCGCGGGCGAGGCGGGACGACGCCGGCAGGTCGCGCAGACCGACGACGACCCGCTCCGGCTGCGGGCCGGTCAGGGGCACGTGCCGCACGGTCAGATCGGGGTCGTCGGCCAGCGCCGTGCCCGTCCCGACCACGACGGCGTCGACCCCGGCGCGCAGGCGGTGCACGTCCTGCCGGGCGGCCCGGCCGGTGATCCAGCGGGACGTGCCGTCCGCGGCGGCGGCCCGCCCGTCGAGGCTGGCCGCGAGCTTCCAGGTGACGACGGGGCGGCCCAGCTCGAGCGACCGGGTCCAGGTGGCGTTGAGGGCACGCGCCTCGTCCGCCAGCAGGCCGCCGAGCACGTCGACGCCCGCGGCGCGGAGCCGGGCGGCACCCCCGGACGCCACCGGGTTGGGGTCGTGCTGCGCGTGCACGACGCGAGCGACCCCGGCGTTCAGGAGGGCGTCGGCGCACGGGCCGGTGCGGCCGTGGTGGTTGCAGGGCTCGAGGGTGACGACGGCGGTCGCGCCGTGCGCGGCCGCCGCGCCGTGCGACGCGGCGGCGCGGCGCAGGGCGTCGACCTCCGCGTGCGGCGTGCCGGCCCCGCGGTGGTAGCCCTCGGCGAGGACGGCCCCGTCCGCGCCCAGGAGGACGCATCCCACTCGGGGGTTCGGACCGCGGGCGGGGACCTGGGCGGCCAGCTCGAGCGCGCGCCGCATCGCTGCGCGCTCTGCTGTGGTGGCCACCGCGGCCTCGGCCGGCTGCGTCATCTTCCTGCCCCTGTCGTCCGGTCGCGGACCCCGGGGAGGGCGGGAGGCAGGGTCGGACGTGCTCACGCCGGCCGGTCGCGACGTCCACCACGACGGGTGGCCCGACCCACGGGGGGCCGGTGACGGACCGGACGGGGAGCCGTCGCGTGCGCTTCCCATCCGGACTTTGACCGTCGGTCCAGGAGTTCCACCTGGTCAACCGGTCACAGGATGTGACCGGGTCGCGGACTTTCACCGCCGGCTCGGAATTTCACCGACCCCAGAGCACGCGAGCTGTTCGCTCGTCACGCCGACCGTGCCACGGCTCCGGCGGTGCTGGCAAGCGGGAGTGGTGCACGTCTCACCGGCCGCCCGTCAGCGCGACAGGTCCCGCGACGCGGCTCGCCGACGGCCGGAGGGCGCGGTCCGTCGCTCGTCGTCCCGCCCCAGGGCGACTCCGAGCGCGGCCAGGACCAGGAGGTCCACGACCAGGCCGGCGACGGCCACCCACTGGACCGCGCGGAAGGCGAGGAGCTGCGTGACGAGCAGGCTGACGAGGACGCCGCGGCGCACCCACACGGCCCCGGCGCGGTGGTCGCCGTGCCCGACCACGACGCCCGTCACCACGCACGCCACCGTGGCGGCCACCGCGAGGACGATGCCCGCCCCGACCCACGTCGGCACGTCCACTCCCCCGGTCAGCACGCGCAGGCCCACGGCGAGCGACCCGGCCGCCGTGGTCAGGACGACCACGGTCACGACGGCGGCCGCCCACCGGTGCTCCATGGCGCCGGCGAACCAGGCGGACGACCGGCGCACCAGCGCCCGCACCGGGTCCGGCACCGCCGACCCGTCCCTCGGGATCGTCTCCACGAGCGCCGCGACCTCGGCGGCCCCCGGCTCGCCGCGGCCGCGCTCCACGAGGGTGCGCGCCTCCTCCCGCTCGGCGTCGGTGAACCCGCCCGCGACGCCGGCGACGGCCCGGTCGGTCGCCACCGCGAGGTACTCCGCCGGATGGTGGGCACGCCGGCCGTGCAACGCCTCGACGAGCAGCACGAGCACCACCACGACCGCGTAGATGAGCGCCGCCGTCGGCTCGTAGAAGTAGTCGTTGTCGGACGTGACGAACTTGCCGATCTCGTCGACGAACAGGCCGAAGCCGATCCCGCCGAGCACCGCGCCCACCGACCGCAGCGCCGGCCCCACCCACGAGAGCAGGACCACCACCGCGAGCGCCATCCCGAGCCCGCCCCACAGGACGTGCGCCACGTGCAGCCCGCCCCCACCCACCTGCGGGTACCCGGAGGCGGCGAGGAGGAACCGGGTCACGAGCACCGTCGCCACGGTGACCACGAGGAACGTCACCAGGTGGCGCACGGCGGAGGTGTCGCGCGCCGCGCCCAGGCGCAGCAGGCGACCCCTCTGGCCGAGCGGGGCGGTGCTCATCGGCGGCTCATCGGCGCCGCTTCTCGCGCACGCGCACGCTGATCTCGATGGGCGAGCCCTCGAAGCCGAAGGTCTCGCGCAGCCGGCGCTCGATGAACCGGCGGTACCCGGCCTCCAGGAACCCCGTGGCGAAGATGACGAACCGCGGCGGGCGGGTGGAGGCCTGCGTGCCGAACAGGATGCGCGGCTGCTTGCCCCCGCGCAGGGGGTGCGGGTGCGCGGCGACCAGCTCGCCGAGGAAGGCGTTGAGGCGGCCGGTCGGGATGCGGGTGTCCCAGGACTCCAGCGAGGTCTCCAGGGCGCGGGTCAGCCGGTCGGTGTGCCAGCCGGTCCGGGCGGAGACGTTCACGCGGGGCGCCCACTGGACCTGCACCAGGTCCTTCTCGATCTCGCGCTCGAGGTAGGGGCGGCGGTCCTCGTCCATGAGGTCCCACTTGTTGTACGCGATGACGAGCGCGCGCCCGGCGTCGACGGCCTGGGAGATGACGCGGGTGTCCTGCTCGGTCATGGGCTGCGAGGCGTCGACGAGCACCACCGCCACCTCGGCCTTCTCGATCGCCGCCTGGGTGCGCAGCGAGGCGTAGAAGTCCGCCCCGCGCGTCTGGTGCACGCGGCGGCGGATTCCGGCGGTGTCGACGAACCAGTACGGCACGCCCTTGATCACGACGAGCTCGTCGACCGGGTCGCGGGTGGTGCCCGCGGTCTCGTCGACGACGACGCGCTCGGACCCGGCGAGCTTGTTGAGCAGCGACGACTTGCCCACGTTCGGGCGGCCGACCAGCGCGACGCGACGCGGTCCAGCGGGCCGCAGCTCGCCGCGCTCGGAGACCTGGGGCAGCACCTTCATCGCCGCGTCCAGCAGGTCGCCCGTGCCGCGGCCGTGCAGCGCCGAGACGGGGTGCGGCTCGCCCAGGCCGAGCGCCCACAGGTAGGCGGCGTCGGCCTCTCCCGACGGGCCGTCCACCTTGTTGGCGCACAGGATCACCGGCTTGCCCGAGCGGCGCAGCAGCTCCACGACGCGCTCGTCGGTCGACGTCGCGCCCACGGTCGAGTCGACGACGAAGATCACGGCGTCGGCCAGCTCGACGGCCACCTCGGCCTGCTCGGCGACCTTGGACTCGATGCCCGCGACGTCGACCTCCCAGCCGCCCGTGTCCACGAGCGTGAACTCGCGCCCGGCCCACTCGCCGGGGTAGCTCACCCGGTCGCGGGTGACGCCCGGGGTGTCCTCGACGACGGCCTCGCGGCGCCCGAGGATGCGGTTGACGAGGGTCGACTTGCCGACGTTGGGGCGGCCGACGACGGCGAGCACCGGCAGCGGGGCCTCGCCCGGGCCGCCCGCCTCCTCGTCCCACTCGGCGTCCAGCAGCGCGCGGTCGGCCTCGTCGAGGTCGAAGTCCTCCAGGCCCGCCCGCAGGGCGCGCTCGCGCGCCGCGTCGTCCCCCTCGGACTCGAGGACCTCCGCCACGGCGTCCCGCGCGGGCTCGCCCGCGCGCTCCGGCGCGGGCTCGGCGCCGAGGGCGGCGGTGGTGTCGTCGGTGGGCTCGGCAGCGGGCACGGAGCCGTCGGCGGATGAGGTCATGGCGACCATTCTCCCAGCACCGGGCACGTGTCACGAACGAGACCCCCGTCACCGCGGGTGACGGGGGTCTCGAGGGCCGGCGGAGCCGTCAGGCGGTGACGCGGGCGACGACGGCCAGCACGGCGTCGATCGTCTGCTCGAAGTCGAGGTCGGACGAGTCCACCGTGACGACGCCGTCGGCGGCCACCTGGAACTGGCTCACCGTCGAGTCGTCGCGGTCGCGGCGCAGCACCTGGTCGCGCGTCGCCTCGACGGCGGAGGCGTCCGCGGCGCCGTGCACCTCCAGGGACCGGCGGCGCAGCCGTGCCTCCTCGCTCGCGGTGAGCAGCACGCGGGCGTCGGCGTCCGGGGCGACGACGGTCGTGATGTCGCGCCCCTCGGCGACGATGCCCGCGCCGCCCGAGAAGCCGTCCTCCACGCCCTCGGCCTCGATGATCGCGCGCTGGCGGCGGCGCAGCTCGGCGCGGACGTCGAGGTTGGTGGCGACCTGCGACACCGCCGTGGACACCTCGGTGGTGCGGATGGCCTCGGCGACGTCCCGCCCGTCCAGGTGCACCGTCGGCGCGGAGGGGTCGACGCCCATCTCGAGCGGCATCGCGCGCACCGCGTCCGCCACGGCGGCCTGGTCGGTCAGGTCCGTGCCGCCGTCGACGCACCACAGCGTCGCGGCCCGGTACATCGCGCCGGTGTCGAGGTAGGCGAGCCCCAGCCGGGCCGCCACCGCCTTCGAGACGCTGGACTTGCCGGACCCGGAGGGACCGTCGACGGCGATGACGACCACGTGTGAGCTCACCTTCTGTTGACGCTGCTGCTGTGCTGCTGCGGCACCGCGCGGGCGGCGCGGTGCCTGCGGGGATCGGGGACGGGCGGGATC
The DNA here is from genome assembly GCA_023241745.1 of Isoptericola peretonis. Classification (GTDB taxonomy): domain Bacteria; phylum Actinomycetota; class Actinomycetes; order Actinomycetales; family Cellulomonadaceae; genus Isoptericola; species Isoptericola peretonis. Next base: position 730,510 of record JALQCY010000002.1, read on the forward strand.
ACATGTCGACGTCGCGCATCAGCGTGCCGAGCTCGGTACGGCCGAGCACCCGCGAGCGCCCGACGCGCAGGTCGCCCAGCGCGATCGGGCCGATCCGGGTGCGGACCAGCCGCGTGACCGGGAAGCCGACGGCGTCGAGCATCCGGCGCACGATCCGGTTGCGCCCCTCGTGCAGCACGACCTCGAGCATCGTGGCGCCCGGCACCGCGTCGACCACGCGCACCTTGTCGGCGCGGGCGGGCCCGTCCTCGAGCTCGACGCCGTCGGTCAGCTGCTTGCCGTGGCGGGGGTAGAACTCGCCGCCCGCGACGGTGACCAGGTAGGTCTTGCGGATCTCGTAGCGCGGGTGCGCGAGCCGGTTCGCGAGCTCGCCGTCGTTGGTGAGCAGCAGCAGACCCTCGCTGTCGGCGTCGAGACGCCCCACGTGGAACAGCCGCTCCGGGCGGTCCTTGACGAGGTCCGCGAGCGTGGGGCGGCCCTCCGGGTCGCTCATGGTCGACACCACGCCGAGCGGCTTGTTCAGCGCGACCGTGATCTTCGACGCGTCGAGCTGCACGCGCATGCCGTCCACGTGGACGACGGCCTTCGCCGGGTCGACGCGCACGCCGAGCTCGGTGACCAGCACGCCGTCCACCTCGACGTGCCCCTCGGCGATGAGCTCCTCGCACTTGCGCCGCGAGCCGAGCCCGGCCTGCGCCAGGACCTTCTGCAGACGGACGCCGTCGGCGACGTGCACGTCACGGTCGGGCTCGCCGGAGCGGGCGGGGGCGGGTCGTCGTGAGGGGGCGGCGCCGCCCGGGCGCTGGGGGCGCTGCCGGCGTTGCGCGGGTCCCTGGGGGCGGCTGGTGCGGCGGCTCCCGCCGCGGCGTTCGGTGCTCATAGGGCCCGATTCTCTCAGGTCGGGCCGGGGGCGCTCGACGACGGGCCGTCAGGCGGGGTCCGCGGCGGCCCGGTGCGCGGCCAGGACGGCCGCGAACCCCGCCGCGAGGCGCGGGCCGACGACGTCGGCGTCACCGACGTCCCCGCACACCATCGCCCCGTCGCGGAGCATCATCAGCTCGGCGGCGGCCGCCGCCGGGTCGTCGGCCCCCGCCTCGTGGGCGAGACCGGCGAGGAACGCGGTGTACCAGGCGCGATGGCGCGCCACCGCTGCGCGCGCCGGGTGCTCCGGGTCGGCGTACTCCGCCCCGGCGTTGACGAACGCGCACCCGCGGAACCGGGGCTCGCCGGCCACCGCCCCGAGCGCCTCGGCCAGCGCGGCGACGGAGCCCGCGGGGTCGCCGGCGTGCTCGTCGCGCAGCCCCTCCAGCAGGTCCCGCTCCCAGGTGGCGATGGCGTCGAGGTAGGCCACGACGAGCTCGTCCTTCGTCGGGAAGTGCCGGTAGAACGTGACCTTGGACACGCCGGCCGCCGCGATGACCTTGTCCGCGCTCACGGCGCGGATCCCCTCGGTGTAGAAGAGCACGCGCGCCGCGTCGAGGATCCGCGCCCGGACGTCCCCGCGCCGTGGGGCCACCGCCTCGGTCCGGCCGCCGTCGCCCGCCTCCGCTGACCTCGTACCCATCACACCAATCTCTCACGTCGCTCGTCGGGTCTTGCGGCGGACGCCGCTGCATGATCTAGTAGACGAACTAGTTACTCTACATTGGACGACCTCAGAAGGAGCATCCATCATGAGCGCGCTCTACACGGCAGTCGCCACCGCGACCGGCGAGGGACGGGACGGTCGCTCCCGGAGCGACGACGGCCTGCTCGACGTCGACCTCGCGATCCCCAAGGAGATGGGCGGCGCGGGCGGCGCGACGAACCCGGAGCAGCTCTTCGCCGCCGGGTACGCCGCGTGCTTCCACTCCGCGCTCAAGCTGGTCGCGCGACGGCAGAATGCGCCCGTCGCCGACTCCGCCGTCGTGGCGGAGGTCTCCCTGCTGCCGACGGACGACGGCGGCTTCCGCCTCGCCGTCGCGCTGCACGCCGAGATGGCCGGCGTCGACCAGCCCACCGCCGACGCCCTGGTCCAGGCCGCCCACCAGGTCTGCCCGTACTCGAACGCCACGCGCGGCAACGTCGACGTCACCGTCGACGCGACCATCGCCTGACGACCCGCGGGTCGCCCCGGCGGTCAGGCGCCGGACCCGTCCTCCGCCCGCCCTCGCAGGAGGGCCGAGGACGGGTCCAGACCGATCGCCTCCTCGACGTCCGGCAGGTGCGGCGCGAGCGGCGGCAGGGCGTCCAGCGAGGACCAGCCCATCCGGTCGAGGAACTCCCCCGTGGTGCCGAACAGCACCGCGCCGGTCATCGGGTCCTGGCCGGTCTCGGCGATCAGCCCGCGGGCCAGGAGGGTCCGCACCACGCCGTCCACGCTCACCCCGCGCACCGCCGACACCTGCCCGCGCGTCACGGGCTGGCGGTACGCGATGACGGCGAGCGTCTCCAGCGCGGCCTGGCTCAGCCGCGAGGACTGCCCCTCCAGCACGAACGCGCCCACCACGTCGGCCTGGGCCCGCGCGGAGTAGACGCGCCAGCCGTCGGCGCCGTCCCGCAGCTCGAAGCCGCGGGGGCGCCCGCCGGTCTCGCCCCGGTACTCGGCGGCCAGCTCCTCGAGCACGGCGGCCACCTCGGGCACCGGCCGGGAGACGCCCGCCGCCAGCCGCTCGACCGGCACCGGCGCCTCCGTGACCATGAGCACGGCCTCGAGCGCGGCGGCGAGGCCGCCGGGCAGGTCGTCCACGTCCACCTCGAGGACGGGCGCGTCCTGGCGGTCGTCGGCCGACCCGGCCTCCGGTGCGGTCACGTCCGTCTCCTGTGTCATGCCACGACCTCCGTCACGCCCGACCCGCCGCCGTCCTGCCCGTCGGTCCCGTCGAACTCCTCGAACCCTGCGGCGAGCGCGCCGTCGTCCTCGTCGGCCCTGTCGCCGGCGGTCCAGCGCACGGTCAGCTCCCCCAGGGCCGTCGCCTGCTCGAACGCGACCCGGCCGGAACGGAACAGCTCCAGCAGCGCGAGGAACCGCGCCACCGCCACCAGTCGCTCCTGGCCGGCGACGAGCGCCCGGAACGTCGCCGCGTGCTCCCGCCGGAGCCGCTGCGCGAGCACGCCGGCCTGCTCGCGCACGCTCACGGTCGAGGAGTGCAGGTGGTCGAGCCCCACGACCGGCGGCGCCTTGGGCTCCAGCGCCCGCGCCGCGAGCTCGGCGAGGCGCGCGCCGTCCAGCGTCCACACCAGCTCGGGCAGCAGCGCGGCGACGTGCGGCTCGAGCGGCACCGAGCGCGGCACCCGGCGCCCCTCGGTCTCGAGGCGCTCGGCGAGGATGCCGGAGACCTGCTTGTAGGCGCGGTACTGCAGCAGCCGGGCGAAGAGGAGGTCGCGCGCCTCGAGCAGCTCGAGGTCCTCCGCGTCCTCCTCGACCACCCCCGGGAGCAGGCGGGCCGCCTTGAGGTCCAGCAGCGTGGCCGCGACCACGAGGAACTCGCTCGCCGTGCCGAGGTCCCACGACGGGTGCTCCTCGCCACGGGCCGTCGCCTCCCGCGCGGCCTCGTCGGCGGCGCGGATGTGGGCCACGAACTCGTCCGTCACCGCGGCGAGCGCCACCTCGGTGACGTCGAGCTCGTGCTTCGCGATGAGCGACAGCAGCAGGTCGAAGGGCCCCGTGAAGTTGTCCAGGTGCACCTGGAAGCCCGGCGCGGCGGACGGGGCGTCCGTGGTGCCGGGCTCCGCGGCGACGTCAGGCAGCGTCACCACGGGCGACGAGCTCCCGCGCGAGCTGCCGGTACGCGGCGGCACCGGCGTGCGTCGGGGCGTAGTTGGTGATGGGCTCGGCCGCGACGGACGCGTCCGGGAACTTCACGGTGCGACCGATGACGGTGTGCAGCAGCGTGTCGCCGAAGGCCTCGTGCACGCGCGCCACCACCTCGCGCGAGTGCAGCGTGCGCGAGTCGTACATCGTGGGCAGGATGCCGTCGATCTCGAGCGCCGGGTTGAGGCGGTCGCGCACCTTCTCGATCGTCTCCACGAGCAGGGCGACGCCGCGCAGGGCGAAGAACTCGCACTCCAGCGGGATGAGCACCCCGTGGGCCGCCGTCAGCGCGTTCACGGTCAGCAGGCCGAGCGACGGCTGGCAGTCGACGAGGATCACGTCGTAGTCGTCCAGGGCCGGCCGCAGGGCGCGGGCGAGCACCGACTCGCGGGCCACCTCGCCGACCAGCTGCACCTCCGCCGCGGACAGGTCGATGTTGGCCGGCAGCACGTCGAGGCCCTCGATGTTCGTGGCCTGCAGGACGTCGGTGAACGTCACGTCCCGCTCCATGAGCAGGTTGTACACGCTGAGGTCGAGGTCGTGCGGGCTCACCCCCACACCCACCGACGCGGCGCCCTGAGGGTCGAAGTCGACGAGCAGCACCCGGCGGCCGTACTCGGCGAGCGCGGCACCCAGGTTGATCGTCGTGGTCGTCTTGCCGACCCCGCCCTTCTGGTTGCACATCGCCACGATCCGCGCCGGCCCGTGCGACGCCAACGGCGACGGCTCGCGGAAGTCGGGCAACGGACGCCCGACGACGTCGGTGCGCGGCTCCTCCGCCGGACCCGTCGGGCCACCGCCCGGACTGCCGGGGGCGGGACTGGTCGCGGGGGCCGCGGCCGGTGAGTCGTCGCTCGTGGTCGTCTGCGTCATGGTGTCGCTCCCGAGTCCCTCGCTCACCTGCGTCACGCTACCCCAGGGCTCCTCCGGGCCCGGGCGGCACGCCGGGCGCGCCGCCCTTCGCCGACGCCGCTGTCGTCGAGCGGCGGGGAGCGTCAGCCGAGCGCCCGGGGGTGCGCCGCCGCGTACACCTCGCGCAGGGCCTCGCGCGTCACCATCGTGTAGATCTGGGTGGTCGTCACGGACGCGTGCCCCAGCAGCTCCTGCACCACGCGGACGTCCGCGCCGCCCGCGAGCAGGTGGGTCGCGAACGAGTGCCGCAGGGTGTGCGGCGACACGTGCTGCGTGAGCCCGGCGCGGTCCGCCGACGCCTGCAGCACCGACCACGCGCTCTGCCGCGACAGGCGGGCCCCCCGCGTGTTGAGGAACAGCGCCGGGGTGCCCCGCCCCGCCGCCGCCAGCGGCGCCCGGGCGCGCACGAGGTAGGCCTCGAGCGCGGTGCGCGCGTAAGAGCCGACGGGGACGACCCGCTCCTTGTTCCCCTTGCCGCGCAGCCGGACGGACCCGGCGCTGCGCGCGTCCGCGTCCCCGCCGGCGGCCGCGCCGTCGCGCTCGCCGAGCAGCCCGTCCACGTCGTCGACGTCGAGCCCCACGACCTCGCTGATGCGCCCGCCGGTGGAGTAGAGCAGCTCCAGCAGGGCCCGGTCGCGCAGGGGCACGGCGCCGTCCCCGGTGCCTGCCGCGTCCAGCAGCCGGGCCACCTCGTCGACGGACAGCGCGTGCGGCAGCCGGCGCAGCGCGCTGGGCGCGTGCACCTGGGAGGAGGGGTCGGTCCGGCTCAGGCCCTCGGCGAGCGCGAACCGGTGCCAGCCGCGCACCGCGGCGAGGGCGCGGGCCGTCGACGACGGCGACAGCGGCGCGCCGCCGTCCGACCCCTGGCGCAGGACGAGCACGTAGTCCTCGACGTCGCGCTCCCCGACGCCGTCCAGGCCCGTCCGACCGGTCGACTCCAGGTGGCGGGCATAGCGGCCGAGGTCGCGGCGGTAGGCCGCCACGGTGTTGGCGGACAGGCCCCGCTCCACGCCGAGGTGCGCGAGATAGTCCTGCAGCGCGCCCGCCAGCGCGGACGAGAGGGTCGGGACGGGAGACGTGTCGGGCACCGGCCCATCATGCCCCGCGCGGACGACTGCCGCGGACGACCGTCAGAACGGCAGGAAGACGTCCACCGCGACCGCGATGAACAGCACCGTGAGATACGTGATCGAGCCGTGGAAGACCTTCATCGCGCCGAGCTTGCCGCGCTCGGGGTGCCCGGCGCGGCGCAGCATCGCGATCACGAGCCACAGGAACCAGGCACCGGAGGCGAGCGCGACACCCGTGTAGAACCACGACATCCCCGCCAGGGGCACGAGCGCGAGCGAGCAGACGATCATCGCGGCGGTGTGCGCCACCATCTCGACGGCGACCCGACGGTCCGTCGCGACCACGGGCAGCATGGGCACGCCGGCGTTGGCGTAGTCCTTCTTGAACTTCACCGACAGCGGCCAGTAGTGCGGCGGGGTCCAGAAGAAGATCACGCCGAACAGCGCCACGGCGGCCCAGCTGAGCGACCCCGTCACGGCCGCCCAGCCGATGAACACCGGCATGCAGCCGGCGATGCCGCCCCACACGATGTTCTGCGGGGTGCGCCGCTTGAGGATCATCGTGTAGCCGACGACGTAGATCGCGATCGCGGCGAAGGTCAGCCACGCGGACGGGACGTTGACCAGCAGGGCGAACCACAGCAGGGACACGACGCCCAGCGCGGTGGCGAACACCAGCGCGGCCCGCGGGGTGATCTCCCCGGTGGCCAGCGGGCGCCGCTTGGTGCGGTTCATCACCTGGTCGATGTCGCGGTCCAGGTAGCAGTTGAAGACGTTGGCCGACGCCGCGGCGAGCGTCCCGCCGACGAGCGTGAGGAGCACCAGCGACAGGTCGGGCAGCCCGCCCTCGGCCAGGATCATCGTGGGCAGCGTCGTGACGAGCAGCAGCTCGATGATCCTGGGCTTGGTCAGCGCGACGTACGCGCCGACCCGGTCGCGCCAGCCCTTGCCGGGTCGCTCACGCCCGTCCGCCGCGCCGTCGCGGCGCTCCGCCCGGTCGGCATCGGCGCGCTCCCGCTCGGCCCGCACGGCGGCACGGGTGGGCGTCGACGGGTGGGGCGTCGTGGTGCTCGTGGTGCTCACGCGCGTGCTGGTCCGTTCTCGGCTGGGGGTCCGGGGAGCTCGTGCGACGGGGGACGGTCGCCGCCTCATCGTACGCCGAGGTGCCTGGCCGGGCGGCCCGGGCGGCGGCGTGCGACCTGTGAGAAATGCCCGCGACCGTGTCATCTCCCCGGACTTCTTCCGGCGGGTGCCGCCCGCGGCTCACCTGGTGGGACGAACGCCCCGGGACAGGCGTGGTGGGAATGCGCGGCGCTAGGGTGGTGCTTGCACAACGGTGAACAGCGGTTCGGCCCGTCCCGGTCGGCCCCTCGCCACCGTGCCCCGCCGTCGCGTCGAGGACCCGTGCGGCGTCCGACGTGCCGGCGCCCCGTACCGGCAGAGCAGCAGCAATCACCCGGGGCCCGCTCCGGGCAGGAAAGAGGCACATCTGTGAACGCGTTCGACCCCGTCGTCGCCCCGCTCGAGTGGAGCACGCTCGACGACCGCGCGGTGAAGACCATCAAGGCGCTGGCCGCCGACGCCGTCGAGAAGGTCGGCAACGGCCACCCCGGCACCGCGATCTCGCTGGCCCCCGCGGCGTACCTCCTGTTCCAGAAGACGCTGCGCCACGACCCGTCCGACCCCCACTGGGTGGGCCGCGACCGGTTCGTCCTGTCCGCCGGGCACTCGTCGCTCACGCTGTACCTGCAGCTGTTCCTCGCCGGGTACGGCATGGAGCTGAAGGACCTCGAGGCCCTGCGCACCTGGGGCTCCCAGACCCCCGGTCACCCCGAGTACCGCCACACCCCGGGCGTGGAGATCACGACCGGCCCGCTCGGCCAGGGCCTCGCCTCCGCCGTCGGCATGGCGTTCGCGTCCCGCCGCGAGCGGGGCCTGCTCGACCCCGACGCCGCGCCCGGCGAGTCGCCGTTCGACCACCACGTGTACGTCATCGCCTCCGACGGCGACCTCCAGGAGGGCGTCACCTCCGAGGCCTCGTCGCTCGCCGGCACCCAGAAGCTCGGCAACCTCGTCGTGATCTGGGACGACAACAAGATCTCCATCGAGGACGACACCGACATCTCCTTCACGGAGGACGTCCTCGCCCGCTACGCCGCCTACGGCTGGCACACCCAGCGCGTCGACTGGACGCAGGGCGGCACGGGCTACGCGGAGGACGTGGACGCCCTCGCCGCGGCCGTCGAGGCCGCCAAGGCCGAGACCGACCGGCCGTCGTTCATCGCGCTGCGCACCATCATCGGCTGGCCGTCGCCCACCAAGCAGAACACGGGCGGCATCCACGGCTCCGCCATGGGCGCCGACGAGGTCGCCGGCCTCAAGGTCGCGCTCGGCCTGGACCCCGAGGCCACGTTCGCCGTCGACGACGAGGTGCTCGCCTACACGCGCTCCGTCGCCGAGCGCCAGTCCGACCAGCGCGCCGCGTGGGAGCGTTCGTACGCGGCCTGGCGGACGGCCGCCCCGGAGCGTGCCGCCCTCCTCGACCGCCTCGCCGCGCACGAGCTGCCGGCGGGCTGGACCGACGAGCTGCCCGTCTTCGAGGCGTCCGAGAAGGGCGTCGCCACGCGTGCCGCGTCCGGCAAGGTCCTCACCGCGCTCAAGGACGTGCTCCCCGAGCTCTGGGGCGGCTCCGCCGACCTCGCCGGCTCGAACAACACCACGATGGACGGCGAGCCGTCGTTCATCCCGGTCGAGCACGCGACCAAGAAGTTCCCGGGCAACCCGTTCGGGCGCACCCTGCACTTCGGCATCCGCGAGCACGGCATGGGCGCGATCCTCAACGGCATCGTGCTGCACGGCCTGACGCGGCCGTACGGCGGCACCTTCCTCCAGTTCGCCGACTACATGCGCGCCTCGGTGCGCCTCGCGGCGCTCATGGAGATCCCCACGACCTTCGTGTGGACCCACGACTCGATCGGCCTCGGCGAGGACGGGCCGACGCACCAGCCGGTCGAGCACCTCGCGGCGCTGCGCGCCATCCCCGGCCTCGACGTCGTGCGCCCGGCGGACGCGAACGAGACCGCCTGGGCCTGGCGCGGGATCATCGAGAACACCTCGAACCCGGCCGGCATCGTGCTCACCCGCCAGAACGTGCCGACGTTCCCGCGCGGCGCCGACGGCTTCGCCGGCGCCGAGGGCACCCTCAAGGGCGCCTACACCCTGCTCGACGCGACCAACGACGCGACCGGCACCCCCGACGTGATCCTCGTCGGCACCGGCTCCGAGGTGCAGCTCGCCGTGCAGGCCCGCGAGCAGCTCGCCGCGGAGGGCGTCGCCGCCCGCGTCGTGTCGATGCCGAGCCGCGAGTGGTTCGACAAGCAGGACGCGGAGTACCGCGAGTCGGTGCTGCCGTCCGCGGTGAAGGCGCGCGTGTCCGTCGAGGCGGGCATCGCGCAGGGCTGGCGCGACGTCGTCGGCGACGCCGGCCGCAGCGTGTCGCTCGAGCACTACGGCGCGTCCGCGGACTACCAGACGCTGTACCGGGAGTTCGGCATCACGGCGGAGGCCGTGGCGGCCGCCGCCCGCGAGTCGCTCGCCGCCGTGCGCGGCGCTGGCGACGCCGCCTGACCGCTCGTAGATTCCAGGTGGGGCGCCGCCCGGCGGCGCCCCACCCGGCCCCCGTCGGGCAACGGCCGCGGGGGGCCTCCGACTTGGAAGGACGTCCGATGACGCAGAGCACCGTCCCCGCACCGATCACCGACCTGACCGGCGCCGGGGTGTCCATCTGGCTCGACGACCTCTCGCGCGAGCGCCTGCGCAGCGGCAACCTGGCGGCCCTCGTCGCCGAGCGCGGCGTCGTCGGCGTCACGACCAACCCGACGATCTTCGCCAAGGCCCTGTCCGTGGGCGACGCGTACGACGCCCAGCTGGCCGAGCTCGCCGGCACGGACGTCGACGCGGCCGTGGAGACCATCACCACGGACGACGTGCGCGCCGCCGCCGACCTGCTGCGCCCGGTCTACGACGCGACGGACGGCGTGGACGGCCGGGTGTCCATCGAGGTCGACCCCCGCCTCGCCTACGACGCCGACAAGACCGTGGTCGTCGCGGAGCGGCTGTGGCGCACCGTGGACCGTCCCAACGTCTTCATCAAGATCCCCGCGACGGTGCCCGGCCTCGACGCGATCTCGCGGACCCTCGCCCAGGGCATCAGCGTCAACGTCACCCTGATCTTCTCGATCGAGCGCTACCGCTCGGTGATGCAGGCGTTCGCGATCGGGCTCGAGCAGGCACGGGCCGACGGCATCGACCTCGCCCCGATCGGGTCGGTCGCCTCCTTCTTCGTCTCGCGCGTGGACTCCTCCGTCGACGGGGCGCTGGAGAAGATCGGCACGCCCGAGGCGCTGGACCTGCGCGGGCAGGCGGCCGTCGCGAACGCGCGGCTCGCCTTCGAGGCGTACGAGCAGTTCCTCGGCACGCGCGAGTGGCGCTCGCTCGCGGCGTCCGGGGCCCACCCGCAGCGTCCGTTGTGGGCCTCCACCGGAGTGAAGAACCCGGAGTACCCCGACACCCTGTACGTGTCCGAGCTGGTGACCGACGGCGTCGTGAACACCATGCCGGAGCCGACCCTGCAGGCCTTCGCCGACCACGGGGTCGTCACGGGCGACACGGTGCGCGGCACCGCGGACGCCGCTCGACGCACGATCGAGACGATCGAGTCGCTCGGCGTCTCCCTCACCGAGGTGACCGACCACCTCGAGACCGACGGGGTGCGCAAGTTCGAGGACTCGTGGACCGAGCTCCTCGACACCGCGACGGCGGGGCTGAAGGCCCAGGCCGGCTGACCCGACGGCCCGGTGCGCCGTGGCGCGCCGGGCCCGCATCACCTCCCCGCCCGCACGACGAAGAACGGTGCCCACCACGTGAGACCGGCCAAGATCACCGCCGAGCACAACCCGCTGCGCGACCCCCTCGACCTGCGCCTCCCCCGCATCGCCGGCCCCAGCGGCCTGGTGATCTTCGGGGTCACGGGCGACCTGTCGCGCAAGAAGCTCATGCCCGCCGTGTACGACCTGGCGAACCGGGGCCTGCTGCCGCCCGGCTTCGCGCTGACGGGCTTCGCCCGCCGCGACTGGGCGGACCAGGACTTCGCCCAGGTCGTCCACGACGCCGTCAAGGAGCACGCCCGCACCCCCTTCCGCGAGGCGACCTGGCGGCAGCTGGCCGAGGGCATCCGCTTCGTGCAGGGCTCGTTCGACGACGACGCCGCGTTCGAGCGGCTGCGCAAGACCGTCGAGCAGCTCGACGCCGAGCGCGGGACCGGGGGCAACCACGCCTTCTACCTGTCCGTGCCGCCCAGCGCCTTCCCGGTCGTGTGCCGGCAGCTGTCGGAGTCGGGCCTGTCCAAGTCCTCCCCGGACGCGTGGCGCCGCGTCGTGATCGAGAAGCCGTTCGGGCACGACCTCGAGAGCGCGCGCGAGCTCGACGCCGTGGTGTCCCAGGTCTTCGACCCCGAGTCCGTGTTCCGGATCGACCACTACCTCGGCAAGGAGACGGTCCAGAACCTCCTCGCCCTGCGGTTCGCGAACCAGATGTTCGAGCCGCTCTGGAACAACCACTACGTGGACCACGTGCAGATCACGATGGCCGAGGACATCGGCATCGGCGGCCGCGCCAGCTACTACGACGGCATCGGCGCCGCCCGCGACGTCATCCAGAACCACCTGCTGCAGCTCCTCGCGCTCGTCGCGATGGAGGAGCCGGTGAACTTCGACGCCGACGCCCTGCGCGCCGAGAAGATCAAGGCGCTGTCCTCGGTGCGCCTGCCCCGCGACCTCGGGCGCCACACGGCCCGCGGCCAGTACGCGTCCGGGTGGCAGGGCGGCGAGAAGGTGGCCGGCTTCCTCGAGGAGGAGGGCTTCAACCCGGACTCCACCACGGAGACCTTCGCGGCGGTCAAGCTCGACATCGACAACCGGCGGTGGGCCGGTGTCCCGTTCTACCTGCGGACGGGCAAGCGCCTCGGGCGCCGCGTCACCGAGGTCGCCGTGGTGTTCAAGAAGGCGCCGCACCTGCCGTTCGAGTCCTCCCTCACCTCCGACCTCGGCAACAACGCGCTGGTCATCCGCGTGCAGCCCGACGAGGGCGTCACCCTCCGGTTCGGCGCCAAGGTGCCGGGCACCGCGATGGAGGTCCGCGACGTCACGATGGACTTCGGGTACGGCCACTCGTTCACCGAGTCCTCCCCCGAGGCGTACGAGCGGCTCATCCTCGATGTGCTGCTCGGCGACCCGCCGCTCTTCCCCACGCGCGAGGAGGTCGAGCTGTCCTGGAAGATCCTCGACCCGATCACGTCGTACTGGGCGGGCAAGGGCAAGCCGGAGGAGTACGCCTCCGGCACCTGGGGGCCGCCGTCCGCCGACGCGATGATGGCCCGCGACGGCCGGTCGTGGCGGCGCCCGTGACCCCCGCCGCCGCGCCCCCGGCGGGCGCACCCCACGACGACGCCGCCGCGGCGAGCCGCACTCACCGAGGAGAGCCCCGATGATCATCGACATGCCGGACACGACCACCAACGCGGTCGGCAAGCGGCTCGCCTACCTCCGCGACGAGGGCGGCGCCGTGGCGCTGGGCCGCGTCCTGACGCTCGTCGTCGTCGCCGAGGAGGCCGACATCGAGGACTCCGTCCGCGCGGCGAACCAGGCCAGCCACGAGCACCCGTGCCGTGTCGTCGTGGTCGCCCCGCTCGCGCAGCGGCAGGGCTCCGCCCCGCGGCTCGACGCCGAGATCCGCGTCGGCGGCGACGCGGGCGCGTCCGAGGTCGTGGTCCTGCGCGCCGACGGCGAGATGCTCGAGCACACCGACACGCTGGTGATGCCGCTGCTGCTCCCGGACGCCCCCATCGTGGTCTGGTGGCCGACCGGCGGGCCGGAGGACCCGTCGGCCGACCCGATGGGCGCGATGGCGCAGCGACGCATCACCGACACCACGACGGCTGCCGACCCCGTCGCGATGCTCCACCGGCTCGCCGGCACGTTCCGTCCCGGCGACACCGACCTGGCGTGGGCGCGCGTCACCCTGTGGCGCGGCCTCATCGCCGCCGCCGTCGAGCAGCCGCCGTTCGAGCCGGTGACCGCGGTCCGCGTCGAGGGCCAGGAGCAGCACACGTCGCTCGACCTGCTGGCGGCCTGGCTCGGCCAGCGCCTGCGCTGCCCCGCCACCGTGGTGCGCACCGACAGCGACGACGCGATCACCCGCGTCACCCTGGAGCGCAAGAGCGGGCCGATCGTGCTCGACCGGCCCGACGGCCGCACCGTGTCGATCACCCAGCCCGCGAAGCCGGTGCGGCGCATGGCGCTGCCCATCCGCGCGCTGAGCGAGGCGCTCATCGAGGAGCTGCGGCGCCTCGACCCCGACGAGCTGTACGGGGAGGTCCTCACGAAGGGCGTCGCGCGCGTCGAGACCGTGAAGGCGGGCGCATGACCGGCGCCGTCCCGGGCGCCGCCCCGCTCGCCGTGGTCCACCCGGACGCCGCCGTGCTCGCCGAGGCCACCGCCGCCCGCCTGCTGACCCGGCTCCTCGACGCGCAGTCGGTCCGCACGCCCGTGCACGCCGTCCTGACCGGCGGCACCGTCGGCATCAAGACCCTCGAGGCCGTGGCCGCCAGCCCGCTGCGCGCCGCGGTGGACTGGTCGGGCGTGCACCTGTGGTGGGGCGACGAGCGGTTCCTGCCGGACGGCGACCCCGACCGCAACGAGACCCAGGCGCGCCACGCCCTGGTGGACGCGCTCGTCGCCGGTTCCGGTCTGCCGGCGGAGCACGTGCACGCCATGCCGGCTCTCGGTGCCGTCGTCGGCGACCAGACCGTCGAGACGCCGGAGCAGTCCGCCAGCGCCTACGCGGCGGAGCTCGCACGGTTCGCGACCGAAGCCGCAGACGTCGCCGTGCCGGAGTTCGACGTCCTGCTGCTCGGCATGGGACCGGACGGCCACGTCGCGTCGCTGTTCCCGGGCCACGAGGGCCTCGACGCCCGCGGTGCCACCGTCGGGGTGCACGGCTCGCCGAAGCCGCCGCCGGAGCGCGTGTCCCTGACCTTCGACGCCCTCCGGCGTGCCCGCGAGGTCTGGGTCGTGGCCGCCGGCGCGGAGAAGGCGGCGCAGGCCGCCGCGGCCCTCGGCGGCGAGCCCGTGGTCGACGTCCCGGCGGCCGGCGCCCGCGGCACCGAGCGCACGCTGTGGCTGCTGGACGCCGCCGCTGCCACGCCCGCGTCCTGACGGCCCGCATCGGACCGTCGGACCGGCCGGTCCTCTAGATGGCGGACCGCTGCCGGTCCGCGAGCAGGCGGGCGGGCGTCTCGTCGTCGAACTCGGCGAAGAACTCCCCCACCCGCTCGGTGAGCTCGCTCATCCCGTCGCACGCGAAGAGCGTCGGCTGGTAGTGCGAGATGTCGTACTCGACGGTCCCCATGGAGTAGAAGTCCAGCGGCAGGATCGTGGCGCCCCGGAACTCCTCGATCTCGCCGTAGGAGGAGAGCAGGCCCGCACCGTAGCAGCGCAGTTCCCCGTCCTCGTACATCACGCCGAACTCGATCGTGAACCAGAAGACGTCCGCGACGAACTGCAGTCCCTCGGCGGTCTCGCACCGCCGGGCGGCCTCGCCCGCACGCCGCTTGACCTCGGCGATCGCCGGGTTGGCCAGCAGGTTCCCGTGGCCGACCACCTCGTGGATGATGTCAGGTTCCGGGGTGTAGAGCGGCTGCGAGCCGTGCCGCAGGTACTGCGTGGAGTGGAAGACGCCGTCGGCGAGCGAGCCGTAGAACTGGTCCAGGGGCACCAGGCCCGCGGCCGGGTGCAGGCGGAAGCCGCTCAGCGGCTCCAGGCTCGCGCTGACCTCGTCGAGCTGCGGCACCCGGTCGGTGGGCAGGCCGAGGGCCTCCTTGCCCTCGAGGAACCCCCGGATCGCGAGGCGCTCGTGCTTCGGCGCGAGCTCGGCGCACACGGTGCGCCAGATCGCGTTCTCCGCGTCCGTGTACTCGACCCGGGGCACGGGGTCGCCCGGCTTCCAGCGCAGCGCGGGTCCGGCGATGACCTCCCGCCGGCGCCGGTACTCCGGGTCGTTCGCGCCGGGGTGGTCGTCCGTGAGGTGCACCGTGACGCCGTTCTCGTCCTCGGTGACGGGGGCGTAGAGCTGTCCTTCCTCGAACATGCCGAAAGCCTACGCCCGGGTCCCCCGTCTCGACAGATGGACACCCGGCGCGCCCGCGGCCCCGTCTCCGCGCGTCAGCTCGCCTGGCGCAAGCCCGTGCGGCGGGCCCGCAGCGTCGCGAGAGCCTCCTCGAGGAGGGCCGCTCCGTCCTCCTCCGACCGGCGCTCCTTCACGTACGCGAGGTGGGTCTTGTACGGCTCGTTCCGCACGGGCTCCGGCGGGTTCGCCGCGTCCAGGCCGGCGGGAAATCCGCAGCGCGGACAGTCCCAGAACTCCGGCGCCTCGACGTCCTCGTTCGCCGAGAAGCTCGGCGTCGTCTCGTGCCCGTTCGCGCACCAGTACGAGACCCGCACCCGGGGTGCCGCCTCGCCGCGCTCTGACTCGCCCAGAGGTCCCGCGCCCACGCGCGAACCCCGGATCGCATGACCGGCAGTAGCCACGTCCTGTCGTCCTCACCTTCGACTCAGTGGGCGTACGCCCACGGACGATCGTCGTGAACCGTCGTACCGGGTCAGCTCACCTTCGTGATGAGACCCAGCAGCACGACCACGACGAACCAGACGAGCGCAAAGCTCACCGTGATCCGGTTGAGGTTGCGCTCGGCGACACCGGAGCTCCCGGCGGCGCTCGAGATCCCCCCGCCGAACATGTCGGACAGGCCACCACCCTTGCCCTTGTGCATCAGGATGAGCAGGATCAGGAAGGCGCTGGTGATGACCAGGAGAACCTGAAGGATGATCTGCAACGCGTCCACGGTGTCCTCGGTGTCCTCGTTCGTCGTCCGTCCCGCAGGACGGGTTCGGTGCCGGGACGTCGTCCCGGCCGGGTCAAGAGTAAGTGACGGACGCCTCCCGAGGCGAACACCGGTGTTTCCACCGCGTGACGATCCCGGGAGGCGTCCGTGGGACGGGCTCGACCCGTCCTGTCGAGGTCGCGTCAGGCGACGTGCGACTGGTAGCGGGCGATCTTCGCGAACTCGACCGGGTCGAGGCTCGCACCGCCGACCAGGGCGCCGTCGACGTCCGGCTGGGCCATGATCTGCGCGACGTTGCCCGACTTCACCGAGCCGCCGTACAGCACGCGCACGCCACCGGCCAGGTCCGCGTCGTAGAGCTCGGCGAGGCGGCCGCGGATCGCGCCGCAGACCTCCTGCGCGTCCTCGGGGGTCGCGACCTCGCCGGTGCCGATGGCCCACACGGGCTCGTAGGCGATGACGACGGTGGCGGCGTGCTCCGCCGGCACGTCGGCGAGCGCGGCGTCGACCTGCGCCAGCGTGTACGCGACCTGCTCGCCGGCCTTGCGGACCTCCAGGCCCTCGCCCACGCACAGGATCGGCACGAGCCCGTGCTCGAAGGCGGCGCGCACCTTGGCGTTCACCAGCGCGTCGTCCTCGGCGTGGTACTCGCGGCGCTCCGAGTGCCCGACGGCGACGTACGTGCAGCCCAGGCGGGCCAGCATGGGCCCGGAGATCTCGCCCGTGTACGCGCCGGACGCGTGCGTCGACAGGTCCTGGGCCCCGTAGCGCAGCTCGAGCTTGTCGGCGTCCACGAGGGTCTGGACCGAGCGCAGGTCCGTGAACGGGGCCAGGACGGCCACCTCCACCGCCTCGTAGTCGTGCTTCGCGTCCTTGAGCGTCCAGGCGAGCTTCTGCACCGTGGCGATCGCCTCGGTGTGGTCCAGGTTCATCTTCCAGTTGCCCGCCATCAGGGGCGTGCGGGTGGTGGCCACGATGGGCTCCTCGTTCTCTCTCGTGCTTCGGATGGGGACGATCAGTCGGCGAGGACTGCGAGCCCGGGGAGCTCCTTGCCCTCGAGCAGCTCCAGGCTCGCGCCGCCGCCCGTGGAGATGTGGCTGAAGGCGGCCTCGTCGAACCCGAGCGCGCGCACGGCCGCCGCGGAGTCACCGCCACCGACGATGGAGAACGCGCCCGCGGCGGTCGCGTCCACGATGCCCTGGGCCACGGCACGCGTGCCGGCGGCGAAGGCGTCGAACTCGAACACCCCCATCGGTCCGTTCCACACGACGGTCTTCGCGTCGGCGAGCCTGCCGGCGAACAGCGCGCCGGAGTCCGGGCCGATGTCCAGGCCCATGGTGCCGTCCGGGATCTCGTCGGCGGGGACCGTGCGGTGCGGGGCGTCGGCGGCGAACGAGTCGGCGGCCACGACGTCGGTGGGCAGCACGATCTCCACGCCGGACTCGGCGGCGCGGGCGAGGTAGCCCTTCACGGTGTCCACCTGGTCGGCCTCGAGCAGCGACGAGCCCACGGAGTGGCCCTGCGCGGCGAGGAAGGTGAACACCATGCCGCCGCCGATGAGCAGGCGGTCGGCCTTGCTGAGGAGGTTCTCGATGACGCCGAGCTTGTCGGAGACCTTCGAGCCGCCCAGCACGACGGCGTACGGCCGCTCGGGGTCCGTCGTGGCGCGCGAGAGCGACTCGACCTCGCGGAGCACGAGATCGCCGGCGGCGGCCGGGAGCACCTTCGCGACGTCGTACACCGAGGCCTGCTTGCGGTGCACCACGCCGAAGCCGTCGGAGACGAACACGTCGGCCAGCGCGGCGAGCTCGCCGGCCAGCTCCTCGCGCTCGGCGTCGACCTTCGACGTCTCGCGGGCGTCGAAGCGCACGTTCTCCAGCAGCGCGACCTGGCCGTCGCCGAGGCCGTCGACGGTCTCCCGTGCCGAGGGGCCGGTCACGTCGGCGGCCAGGGCCACGTCCTGACCGAGGAGCTCGCCCAGGCGGGCCGCGACCGGGGCCAGGGAGTAGTCGGGGTTCGGCTGGCCCTTGGGTCGGCCGAGGTGGGCCGTGACGACGACGCGGGCGCCCGCGTCGACGAGGCGCCGCAGCGTGGGCAGAGCCGCCTTGATCCGGCCGTCGTCCGTGATGGTCGTGCCGTCGAGCGGCACGTTGAAGTCCGAGCGGACGAGGACGCGCTTGCCGCGCAGCTCGCCGAGGGCGTCGATGGTCTTCATGGGGCACACCTGTCCTTCCAGTCGCCGGCGGCCGTGCGGCCGGGCGCGGGGTCCGTACATGACGACGTCCGCGTGCGCGGCCGGAGTTCGGCGCGCACGCGGACGTCGTGACTCACGCTCGAGCGGTGTCGGGCGCCGGAGTCGTCAGAGCTTCTCGCCGACGAAGACCGTCAGCGACACCAGCGAGTTGGAGTAGCCCCACTCGTTGTCGTACCAGGAGACGACCTTGACCTGGTTGCCGATCACCTTGGTGAGCTTGGCGTCGTAGATGCTCTGGTGCGGGTTGGTGACGATGTCCGACGAGACGATGTCGTCCTCGACGTACTCGAGCACACCCTTGAGCGGGCCCTCGGCGGCGGCCTTGACCGCGGCGTTGACCTCCTCGACCGTGACCTCCTTCGGAGCCTCGAAGGTGAGGTCCGTGGCCGAGCCGGTGATGACGGGCACGCGCAGCGCGTAGCCGTCGAGCTTGCCCTTGAGCTCCGGGAGCACGAGGGCGACGGCCTTGGCGGCGCCCGTCGTGGTCGGCACGATGTTCTGCGCGGCGGCGCGGGCGCGGCGGAGGTCCTTGTGCGGGCCGTCCTGCAGGTTCTGGTCGCCCGTGTACGCGTGGATCGTCGTCATGAGGCCGCGCTCGATGCCGATCGAGTCGTTGAGGGCCTTGGCGAGCGGCGCGAGGCAGTTCGTCGTGCAGGACGCGTTCGAGATGATGTGGTGCGCGGCCGCGTCGTACTGGTCGTTGTTCACACCCATGACGAAGGTCGCGTCCTCGTTCTTCGCCGGGGCGGAGATGATGACCTTCTTGGCGCCGGCGTCGATGTGCGCCTTCGCCTTGGTGGCGTCGGTGAAGAAGCCGGTGGACTCGATGACGATGTCCGCGCCCAGCTCGCCCCAGGGCAGGTTGGCGGGGTCGCGCTCGGCGAGCGCACGGATCTTCACGCCGTCGACGATGATGTTCTCGTCGTCGTGGTCGACAGACTTGGGGAAGCGGCCGAGCACCGTGTCGTACTTGAGCAGGTGGGCCAGAGTCTTGTTGTCGGTCAGGTCGTTGACGCCGACGACCTCGATGTCCGCACCCGACTCCACGAGAGCGCGGTAGAAGTTCCGTCCGATCCGACCGAAGCCGTTGATCCCGACGCGGATGGTCACGATTGCCCTCCTCAGGGCGCGCCGGTGAGATCCCGGCGCACACGGTTGATGCCGACTTCCGCACGCCACGAAAGGGCGCGCTGATGAGTACGTCGCGACCCCGGCACCACCCGACGTCTTCCTCCGGGCGGTCAGCCTTGGGTCACGTCGTCGTCACCTGACGTCATGAGCCTATACCCGAATCGGTGCGACCGCTGACCCTCGCGCCGCCGTGAGACGTGTGGTCCGACCATAGAGACGGGGCCGGTCAGAGGTCCAGGAGCTCCAGGCTCAGACCCGACTCCGTGTCCGGGAGCCCGAGCTCGAGCGCGCGCTTGTCGGCCGTCGACAGGAGCCGCCTGATGCGCCCCGCCACGGCGTCCTTGGACAGCGGCGGGTCCGCGAGCTGCCCCAGCTCCTCCAGGGAGGCCTGCTTGTGCGCGAGCCGCAGCTCCCCCGCCTGGCGCAGGTGCTCGGGCACCTCGTCGCCCAGGATCTCGAACGCGCGCTGCACCCGGGCGCCGGCGGCCACCGCCGCCCGGGCCGACCGCCGCAGGTTGGCGTCGTCGAAGTTCGCGAGCCGGTTCGCCGTCCCCCGGACCTCGCGGCGGGCGCGCCGCTCCTCCCAGACCTCGCGCGTCGTCGTCGCACCCATCCGGCGCAGGATCTCGCCGATGGCCTCGCCGTCGCGCACCACGACCCGGTCCACGCCCCGGACCTCGCGCGACTTCGCCTGCACGCCCAGGCGCCGCGCCGCGCCGACGAGCGCCAGCGCCGCCTCGGGGCCGGGGCACGTGACCTCCAGGGCCATGGAACGGCCCGGCTCCGTGAGGGACCCGTGAGCCAGGAACGCCCCGCGCCACACGGCCTCCGCCTCGGCGACCCCCGCCGACACGACCTCCGGCGCGAGGCCTCGCACCGGCCTCCCGCGGGAGTCCAGCAGCCCGGTCTGCCGGGCGAGCGACTCGCCGTCGCGCACCACGCGCACCACGTACCGGTTGTTCTTCCGCAGGCCGCCGGCCTGCACCACGATGAGGTCGCTCGTGTGCCCGTACAGCTCGGTGATCGACTGCCGGAGCCGCGCGGCGGCCGCCTCGTCGTCCAGCTCGGCCTCGATCACCACGCGGCCCGAGATGATGTGCAGCCCCCCGGAGAAGCGCAGCGTCGCCGACACCTCGGCCTTGCGGCACGACGTCCGCGTCACCTTGATCCGCGCGAGCTCGTTCTTCACGTCTGCCGTCAGCGCCATGGCGTCATCCTGCCACGGGCGGCAAGCACCCTCGGCGCCGGCGGGGCGCCCGTCAGACGTCGCCGTAGACGCCCTCGAACACGTCACGGTAGGCCGCCGCGAGACGCAGCGCGTCGTGGCGGGCGCTGCCGTCCCCCCGCCGTACCTGGCGCATGAGCAGGCGCGCGCCCATGGCCTCCGCCGCGGCGGCGAGCTCGTCCACGTCCTCCACCGCCGACGGGTCCGCCAGCACCGCGTCGACCCGCAGCCCCGGGGCGTGCCGGTGCAGCGCCTCCAGGTGGTCGGTCGCGGTGAGCCCCTGCGTCTCGCCGCGCTCGGCGGCGAGGTTCAGCGTCACGCACACCCGCGCGTCGGTCTCGTGCAGCGCCCGGGCGAGCTCGGGGACCAGCAGGTGCACCAGCACGGACGAGTACCAGGAGCCCGGCCCGAGCACGACCCAGTCGGCGGACCGCACCGCCTCGACGGCCTCGGGGCACGCCGGCGGGTCCGCCGGCACCAGCCGCAGCTGCTCGATGCGGCCGTCGGTCAGGGCCACCCGGCTCTGTCCGACGACGGTCTCGCGCACCGGGGCGGCGTCGCGTCGCACGTCCGCCTCCACGACCAACGGCACCGACGCCATGGGCAGCACCCGTCCGCGCGCACCGAGCAGCTTCCCCACCCAGTCGAGGCCCGTGACGGTGTCGCCCAGCAGCTCCCACAGCGCGACGATCATGAGGTTGCCGATCGCGTGCTTGTCCAGGCTGCCGCCGGAGACGAACCGGTGCTGCAGCAGGTCGCTCCAGGTGCGTCCCCAGTCCGAGTCGTCGCAGAGGGCCGCGAGCGCCATGCGCAGGTCGCCCGGCGGCAGCACGTCCAGCTCCTCGCGCAGGCGCCCCGACGACCCGCCGTCGTCGGCGACGGTCACCACGGCGGTGAGCCGGTCGGACATGAGCCGCAGCGCCGACAGGCTCGCGTACAGCCCGTGCCCCCCGCCCAGCGCGGTCACCGCGGGCGTGCCGGGGCTCGGGGCCGGCGCCGTCACTCCTTCCCCAGGTCGCGCGCGGTGAGGGTGACGCGCTGACCGGCCGCGCGCAGCCGCTGGGCGATCTCCCCCGCGATCGCGACGGACCGGTGCTTGCCCCCGGTGCACCCCACGGCGATGGTCACGTACCGCTTCTCCTCCGCCAGGTAGCCGGCCAGGACCGGCTCGAGCGCCGCGACGTACCGGTCCACGAACTCCGACGCCCCGGGCCGGGCCAGCACGTACTCCCGCACCGGCGCGTCGCGACCGGTGAGGTGCCGCAGCTCGGTGATCCAGTACGGGTTCGCGAGGAAGCGGACGTCGACGACGTGGTCCGCGTCCAGCGGGATGCCGTACTTGAAGCCGAACGCGAGCACATTCACCCGCAACGCGTCGGGGGCGCCGTCCGCGACTGCCGCGCGGACCTCGCGGGCCAGGTCGTGCACCGAGAGCTCCGAGGTGTCGATGACGACGTCCGCGCGTTCCTCGATGGAGGCCAGCCGCCGGCGTTCGTCGGCGATCCCGTCGAGGATCCGCCCCTCGCCCTGCAAGGGGTGCGGCCGACGGACGCTCTCGTAGCGGCGCACCAGGGTCTCGTCCCGCGCGTCGAGGAAGAGGATCCGGTAGTTCACGCCGGCCTCGCGCAGGTGCAGCAGCACCCGGGTGAGCTCGGCGAAGTACTCCCTGCCGCGCACGTCGACCACGACGGCGAGCCGCTCGACCGACGAGCCCGCGCGGGTCATGAGGTCCACCAGCGGCACGATCATCAGCGGGGGCAGGTTGTCGACCACGAACCAGTCGAGGTCCTCCAGCACGCCCGCCGCGCGCGACCTGCCGGCGCCCGACATCCCGGTGATGATCAGCACCTCCGGCTCCGACTGCTCCGGCGCGGGCGTCGTGGCCTCGATCTCGGGGATGCCCTGCGGGACGGTGATGGGATCCGGCTCGCTCATACGCCCAGCATGCCAGGGGCGGGACCGTCGTGGCCGGTCGGCGCGCTGCTCGAGCCGCCCGTGCCGCCCGTGCCGTCGCCGTCGCCGGCGCCGTGCGCGGGGGCGCCGACCTCGACGGGCTCCTTGCCGGCGGCCGCGGCGTCGCCCGCGAGCGCCGCGACGACGGCCTCCGCCGTGCGGCGCCCCATGCCCCGCACCGACGCGATCTCGTCGACGCTCGCCGCACGCAGCCGCTTCACGGAACCGAAGGTGCTCAGCAGCGCCTTGCGTCGCGCCGGCCCGAGGCCGGGGACGTCGTCCAGCACCGACGCCGTCATCCCCTTGCTCCGCCGGCGGCGGTGCTGCGTGATGGCGAACCGGTGGGCCTCGTCGCGCACACGCTGGAGCAGGTACAGGCCCTCCGACGACCGCTGCAGGATCACCGGGTAGTCCTCGCCGGGCACCCACACCTCCTCCAGGCGCTTCGCCAGACCGCACAGCGCCACGTCGGTGACGCCCAGCTCGTCGAGGGCCCGCTGCGCCGCCGCCACCTGGGGCGGGCCGCCGTCCACGACCACGAGGTTGGGCGGGTACGCGAACCGCTTGCGCTCCCCCGGCTCCTCGGCGGCGACCTCCCCCGAGCGTCGTCGGGCACCGCCGTGCGGGCCTTCGGGCTCCCGCTCGTCGCTGTCGTCCAGCTCGACCTCCCCCGACGCCAGCCGGTCGGTCAGGTACCGGCGGAACCGCCGGGTGATCACCTCGTGCATGGCGGCCGTGTCGTCCCGCGCGCCGTCGCCCTCGGGGCCGCGCACCGAGAACGTGCGGTACTCGCTCTTGCGCGCCAGCCCGTCCTCGAACACGACCATCGACGCGGACTGGTAGGTGCCCTGCGTGTGCGAGATGTCGTAGCACTCGATGCGCAGCGGCGCCGACTCGAGCCCCAGCGCCTCCTGGATCTCGCGCAGGGCCTGGCTGCGCGTCGTGAGATCGCCCGCCCGGCGGGTGCGGTGCAGGACCAGGGCGTGCTCGGCGTTCGCCCGCACGGTGCCGGCCAGCTCCCGCTTGTCGCCCCGTTGCGGCACCCGCAGCTCCACGCGGGCGCCGCGCAGGCCCGACAGCCACGCCGTCATCTGGGCCGGGTCCGGGGGCAGCACCGGCACCAGGACCTCGCGCGGCACCGCGTCGCGCGCCTCCCGGCGCGCCGCCGCGCGCACCTCGGCGTCGGCGGACGCGCCGTCCGCCGCGGCGCGGGCGTCCTCCACCGCGCCGTACACCTGCTGCAGCAGGTGCTCCACCAGCTCGGCGTCCGTGACGTCCTCGACCTTCTCCACGATCCAGCCGCGCTGGCCGCGGATGCGCCCGCCGCGCACGTGGAAGACCTGGACCGCGGCCTCGAGCTCGTCGCCGGCCAGGGCGAAGACGTCGGCGTCGGTCGCGTCCGGCAGCACCACCGCGTTCTTCTCGGTGGCGCGGCGCAGCGCCTGGATGTCGTCGCGCAGGCGGGCCGCCTGCTCGTACTCCATCGACGCGGCCGCCTCGTTCATCCGCTGCGTCAGCCGGCGCTCGAACCGTTGGGTGTCCCCCGCCATGAAGTCGCAGAAGTCCTGCGCGAGCTGCTTGTGGTCGTCGACGCCGATGCGACCCACGCACGGCGCCGAGCACTTGTCGATGTACCCCAGCAGGCAGGGCCGGCCCGTCTGGTGCGCCCTACGGTAGACACCGGCCGAGCACGTGCGGATCGGGAACACCCGCAGGAGCAGGTCGAGGGTCTCCCGGATCGCCCACGCGTGCCCGTACGGCCCGAAGTACCGGTTGCCCGGGCGCTTGGCCCCCCGCATCACCTGGGCGCGCGGCACCTCCTCCGCCATCGTCACGGCGAGGTACGGGTACGACTTGTCGTCGCGGTACTTCACGTTGAAGCGCGGGTCGTACTCCTTGATCCAGGAGTACTCCAGCGCCAGGGCCTCGACCTCGGTGCCCACGACCGTCCACTCGACCGACGCCGCGGTCGTGACCATCGTCTGCGTGCGGTGGTGCAGGTGCGCGACGTCCTGGAAGTAGCTGGACAGCCGCGCCCGCAGGTTCTTCGCCTTGCCGACGTAGATCACGCGTCCGTGCGCGTCGCGGAACCGGTAGACGCCGGGGGACGTGGGGATCTCCCCCGGTCTCGGTCGGTAGGTCGCTGGGTCGGCCATGCCGTCAGCGTAGGTCAGGCCACCGACGGTCCGGCGCGCCCGGGCGCCCTGCCGGCCGCTACTTCATCGTGCCCGCCGAGACCGAGCCCTGGAGCTGGCGCTGGAAGATCAGGTAGGTGATCAGGACGGGGACGATGGTGATCACCACGGCCGCGAACATCGCCCCGAAGTCCACCGCGTAGCCGGCGGACGAGACGAACGCCGCGAGCCGCTGGGAGAGCACCCAGTTCTCCTGGTTCGGGTTCAGCGCCACCGGCAGGAGGAACTGGTTCCACAGGCCGAGGAAGTTGAAGATCGCCACCGAGGCCATGCCGGGACGCGCCATCGGCAGCATCACCTGGAAGAACGTGCGCCAGTGGCCGGCGCCGTCGATCGCGGCCGCCTCGGCGATCTCCTCCGGGAGCCCCCGGAAGAACGCGTACAGGAAGAACACCGTGAACGGGAGGGCGAACGCCACGTACGTGACGATCAGGCCGGGCAGCGTGCCCCGCAGCCCGACGTTGCCCAGCACGAAGAACAGAGGCACGATCGCCAGGAACACCGGGAACGTCAGCCCGGCGAGCATGAGGTAGTAGATCGCGCGCCTGCCGGGGAACTCGTACCGCCCCAGCACGTAGGCGCACATGGCGCCGAGCAGCATGACCAGCACGAGGGCCGACCCCACCACGATGACGGTGTTGAAGAACGCGCGGCCGATCTCGGCGTCCGTCCACGCGCTGACGTAGTTGGTCCAGCCCCACTCGGCCGGCAGCGAGAACGGGGAGGCGAAGATCTCCGAGCTCGTCTTGAACGACCCGATCAGCACCCAGATCATCGGGGCGATCACGAGGACGCACCAGACCACCAGGACGGTGTGGGACATGCCCGCGACGGCGCGGTCCCCGCCCCGTCCGCGCTCCCGGCGCCCGTCGGTCCGGACCTTCGGCGGCGAGGCCGCCGCGCTCGTGACCGCGGTCATCGCCGCCCCCTGTCGTCCCTGCCGCCCGCGAGGCGGTTCACCGTGAACACGAGGGCCGCGAAGAGGAGCGTGACGATCGCCATCGCCACCCCCATCGCGCTCGCGTAGCCGAACTTGCCCTCCGTGAACGCCGTCCGGAACAGCTGCTGCGACATCACGAGCGTGCTGTTGTCCGGGCCGCCCTGCGGGTTGAGCGCCTGGACGTAGACGAACAGGTCGAGGGCGATGATCCCGATGTAGATGTAGGCGGTCTGCACGTTGTCCCGGATGAGCGGGAGGGTGATCGACCACGACATGCGGACCCGCCCCGCGCCGTCGATGCGCGCGGCCTCGTAGGTCTCCGAGGGCACGCCCTTGATGGCCGCGATGAACAGGAGCATGTAGAACCCGACGAAGCCCCAGACGACCACGAACATCGTGACCGGCATCGCCGTGCCGACGTTGCCCAGCCACGCGAAGGACTCGAACCGGTCCAGCCCGAGCCAGGTCAGCACGCCGTTCACCAGGCCGTTGCTCGGGTCGAAGATCAGTCGCCACATGATGCCCACGGCGATGCCGGGGATGACATAGGGGAACAGCGACACGACCCGGTAGAAGCCCGAGCCGCGCACCCCGCGCACCTGTCCGCGACCCGAGCCGCCCACCGTGATGAGGATCGCGAAGACCAGGGCGATGGCGATCGTGAAGAAGGGGATGAAGATGCCGAACATCACCGAGTTGCCCACGGCGTTGACGAACCGCGGGTCCTGGACGAGAGCGGCGAAGTTGTCGAGGCCCACGACGTTGAACTCCGCCGAGAAGCCCGACCAGTCCGTCAGGGCGTAGAAGGCGGCCTGCACGAACGGCCAGATGACGAAGACGAGGAAGAGCACCAGGGGGACGCCGAGGAACACGACGAAGAAGCTGACGCTGTCGAACGACGCCCTGCCGAGCCGCCCCCGGCGGGGCCCGTCACCGGGTCCCGCCGGGCCGCCCTCCGCCGAGGGCAGGGTCCGCCCCGTCGGGGGGATCGCGGTCATGACACCTCGATCTTCTCGATCGTGTCGTCCTCACGGATGCGGTCGGTGATCGCCTGCAGCTCGCTGGTGAGGTCCTCGACCGACTTCTTGCCGTCCAGGAACGAGTTCCAGATCGGCAGCTGCTCCGGGTTCATCCCGTAGGTGTTGACGAAGTTGAACGTGAAGATGTCGCCCCCCGCCGCGGACAGCATGTCGGTCTGGGAGACCAGCGCCGTCGACCCGAAGCCGTCGGCGGGCACGATGTCCTTGACGATGGTCGGCGCGAGCTTCGTCTTCGAGAAGTTGGTCGCGGACTCCTTCGAGAGCATGACGCGCAGCAGCTCCTTGCCGCCCGCGACGCTCTTCGCCTGCGACGGCACGATGAACGGCTCGCCGGCCGTCGAGTGGAGGGCCGTGGGTGCCATCGCCGCCCCCGAGGTGACCGAGAAGCTCGGCACGCCCTTCATCTGGAAGTCGGGCGCCGTCTGGTCCTTCATCTCGTTCTCGATCCACGACCCGGACGGGTAGAGGAGCGCTTCCTGCTTGTTGCTCCACTGCGCCTGAGCCGCAGTGAACTGGGTGCCCGACCCGCCGGGCTTGAAGTACCCGAGGTCGACGATCTCCTTCATGATCGTGAAGGTCGCCTGGAGCGCGTCGTTCGACCAGCAGTCGGCCTCGAGGTTCTCGAGCGCGAGACGGACCTCGTCCCCGCCCTCCTTGATGGCCGACTCGATCGCGAGGGTCTGGTAGTAGGTGGCGGCCTCCGTGCCCCAGAGGAAGAGGTACTTGCCGGCCTCCTTGGCCTCGGCCCCGAGGGCCTTCGCCTCCTCCCAGGTGGTCGGTGGCGTCCAGCCGTTCTGCTCGAAGAGGCTCGCCGAGTACCAGACGCCGTAGACGGTGAGCACGTAGTTGAGGGCAGCGAACTTGTCGCCGTAGGTGCCCGGCGCGAGGACGCCTTCGTAGAGGGTGTCGCGGATGGTCGTGCCCTCGACGTTGGGCGCGTCGATGACGTCGGTGAGGTCCTCGAGCTGGTCGAGGATCGTGTTGAAGCCGATCGACTGGGCCCCGGAGTTGTCCACCAGGTCCGGCGGGTTGCCGCCCACGAACCGCGGCTGCAGCTCGGTGGCGATCTGCGTCGACGGCGAGACCTTGACCGAGGAGCCGGCGTGCAGGCCCGCGAGGACCTCCCCGGCGAACTCGACGTAGTCCACCCCGTAGCCGCCGTCGAAGATGACGGCGTCGACGGTCGTGTTCTCGGTCATGCCGAAGGGGTTCTTCGGGTCGGCGTTGCCCGTCGGCGAGGCGCTCTCCTCGCCCTCGTTGCTCCCGCCGCCCGTCGCGCACGCCGCGAGGGGAAGGCCGAGCGGGACCGCGGCGGCCGTGTACATCACGGCCCGGAGCACCGATCGGCGGGTGGGTGGGGACGTGGGGTTGCTGGGGGGTGTGGTGAAGTTGCTGGTCATCGTCGTTGATGCCCTTCGTGTCAGGGTGCGCCTGTCGGCGCCCCGCCAACCGGTGGCTGCTCTGCCCCGCGCGGGGCCCTGCGCCGACCTCCTCGTCTACGCGGCGGTGAGCGGTCGCGGGGGTCCCGCGACGCTCACGGAAAAATCTCCCCTCCACCAGAGGGATGAAGTGGAAAATATTCACACCGCGGCGCCACGTCAACAGGCCACACGAACCTGTGACCGGACTGGTATAGATCACCCGGCCCGGTGGACCGGGCGGGGGCTCACGCCGCGGGCGTCGAGCGGCGCAACGGAGCGGGCTCGACGAGCACCGAGAAGTTCACGGAGCGGGCGATGAAGCACTGGGCGTGCGCCCGGTGGTGGAGCTCCGCCACCCGCTCGTCGGTCGCGTGCGGGCCGTCGTCGACGGTCACCCGCGGACGCAGCGTGACGTCGGTGAACTGACCCTCGCCGCGCGACTCGACGCGCATCGTGCCGGTCGTGTCGTCGATGTACTCCCGCACGACGAGCCCACGCTCCGCGGCGAGGTGCAGGAACCACAGCATGTGGCACTGCGCGAGGCTCGCCACGAACAGCTCCTCCGGGTTGTACCGGGCGGGGTCGCCGCGGAACGCCGGGTCCGCGCTGCCGGGGAGGGGCGCCTTGCCGGGCAGGCGCACCTGGTGGTCGCGCGAGTACGCCGTGTACGACGTCGTACCCGCCTCCCCACCGGGAGGGGCGACCTCACCGAGGTCGGGCCAGGCGACGGTCACGGCGTAGTTGTGGTGCGCACCCATGGCCACACGCTAGAGCCTCAGGCGGCGCTGCGCTTTCCGGGCCGCTTCGCCTTGGTCGTGCCCTTCCCCGCGCTCTTCGCCGAGCTGCGCGCCCGCGGCGCGGAGGACGCCGACGTCGCGGCGGCGGAACGCGCGGACGACGCTCCGGCCGTCGGGACGGCCGGGTGCGCGTCGAGGATCGGCGCGAGGAACCGGCCCGTGTGGCTCGCCTCGACCCGGGCCACCTCCTCGGGCGTCCCCTCGGCCACGACGGTCCCGCCGCCGGAGCCGCCCTCGGGACCCATGTCGACGACCCAGTCGGCGCTCTTGATCACGTCGAGGTTGTGCTCGATGACCAGGACCGTGTTGCCCTTGTCGACGAGCGACTGCAGCACCCCGAGCAGCTTGCGGATGTCCTCGAAGTGCAGCCCCGTGGTCGGCTCGTCGAGCACGTAGATGGTGCGGCCGGTGGAGCGCTTCTGCAGCTCGCTGGCCAGCTTCACCCGCTGCGCCTCGCCGCCCGAGAGCGTCGGCGCCGGCTGCCCGAGGCGGACGTACCCCAGCCCGACCTCGACCAGCGTGGTGAGGTAGCGGGAGATCGCGGGGAACGCGGCGAAGAACTCCGCGGCCTCCTCGATCGGCATGTCCAGCACGTCCGCGACCGTCTTGCCCTTGAAGTGCACCTCGAGCGTCTCGCGGTTGTACCGCGCCCCGTGGCAGACCTCGCACGGGACGTAGACGTCCGGCAGGAAGTTCATCTCGATCTTCAGCGTGCCGTCGCCGGCACACGCCTCGCAGCGCCCGCCCTTGACGTTGAACGAGAACCGTCCCGGCCCGTAGCCGCGGACCTTCGCCTCCTCGGTCTCGGCGAAGATCTTGCGGATCCGGTCCCAGACGCCGGTGTACGTGGCGGGGTTCGACCGCGGCGTGCGGCCGATCGGACCCTGGTCGACGTGCACCACCTTGTCGAGCTGGTCCATCCCGGTGACACGGGTGTGCCGGCCCGCCACCTGGCGGGCGCCGTTGAGCTCGTTCGCGAGCACCGTGTGCAGGATCGAGTTGACGAGCGTGGACTTGCCCGAGCCCGACACGCCCGTGACGGCGGTGAGCACACCGAGCGGGAACGAGACGTCGATCCCGCGCAGGTTGTTCTCCCGCGCACCGACGACCGTGACCTGGCGCGCGCCCTCCGTGGCCCGGCGCTCGGCGGGCAGCGCGATGCTGCGCCGGCCGGACAGGTACGCGCCCGTCATCGAGCCCTCGGCCTCGAGCAGGCCGGCGTAGTCCCCCGAGTGCACGACGCGGCCGCCGTGCTCTCCGGCACCGGGGCCGACGTCGACGATCCAGTCCGCGGCACGGATGGTGTCCTCGTCGTGCTCGACCACGATCAGCGTGTTGCCCAGGTCCCGCAGGCGCGTGAGCGTCTCGATCAGGCGCCGGTTGTCCCGCTGGTGCAGCCCGATCGACGGCTCGTCGAGCACGTAGAGGACGCCGACCAGGCCGGAACCGATCTGCGTGGCGAGCCGGATGCGTTGCGCCTCGCCGCCGGACAGGGTGCCCGCCGGGCGCTCCAGGGACAGGTAGTGCAGGCCGACGTCGACGAGGAACCCCAGCCGCGCGTGGATCTCCTTGAGGACCTCGACCGCGATGGCGCGCTCGCGCTCGCCGAGCTCGAGGCCGTCGAGGAAGTGCTTCGCCTCGTCGATCGGCATCCGGCAGACGTCCCAGATCGACTTGCCGCCGACGGTGACCGCGAGGACCTCGGGCTTGAGCCGGGCGCCGGAGCACACCGGGCACGGGACCTCGCGCATGTAGGCCTCGTACTTCTCCTTGGACCAGTCGGACTCGGTCTCCCGGTGCCGTCGCTCCAGGAAGGTGACCGCGCCCTCGAAGCCCGTGGAGTACTGCCGCTCCCGGCCCCACCGGTTCTTGTAGCGCACGTGCACCTGGTGGTTGCGACCGAACAGGATGGCGTCGCGGGCACGCTGCGGCAGCGCGCGCCACGGCACGTCCATGGAGAAGCTCATCTCCTCCGCGAGGGCGGTGAGCACGCGCTCGAAGTACTCCGAGGACGTCAGAGCCCACGGGACCACCGCCCCGTCGCGCAGGGTCTTCTCCTCGTCGGGCACCACCAGGTCGGGGTCGACCTCCAGGCGGAAGCCGATGCCGGTGCACTCCGGGCAGGCGCCGTACGGGGCGTTGAAGGAGAACGTGCGCGGCTCGATCTCGTCGAGGGCGAGCGGGTGGTCGTTGGGGCACGCCCGCTTCTCGGAGAACTTGCGCACCCGGTCCAGGTCGTCGATGCCGGCGTCGACGAGCTCGACCATCACCAGACCGCCCGCGAGACGCAGCGCGGTCTCCACCGAGTCGGTGAGCCGACGCTGCACGCCGTCTCGCGAGACGAGCCGGTCCACGACGACCTCGATGTCGTGCTTGAGCTTCTTCTCGAGCGCAGGCGGGTCGGTCAGCTGCACGACCTCGCCGTCGACGCGCGCGCGGGCGAAGCCCTGCGTCTGCAGCTCGGCGAACAGGTCGGCGTACTCGCCCTTGCGGCCCCGCACGACGGGCGCGAGCACCTGGTAGCGGGTGCCCTCGGGCAGCTCCAGCAGCTTGTCGACGATCTGCTGCGGCGTCTGGGAGCGGACCGGCTCCCCGCACACGGGGCAGTGCTGCGTGCCCGCGCGCGCGAACAGCAGGCGCAGGTAGTCGTAGACCTCGGTGATCGTGCCCACGGTCGACCGCGGGTTGCGGTTGGTCGACTTCTGGTCGATCGACACCGCGGGCGACAGGCCCTCGATGAAGTCGACGTCGGGCTTGTCCATCTGCCCCAGGAACTGGCGGGCGTACGCGGAGAGGGACTCCACGTAGCGGCGCTGCCCCTCGGCGAAGATCGTGTCGAACGCCAGCGACGACTTGCCGGAGCCCGACAGGCCGGTGAAGACGATGAGCCCGTCACGCGGGAGGTCGAGCTCGACGTTCTGGAGGTTGTGCTCGCGGGCGCCGGAGATGACGAGGCGGTTGCTCACCCGGGCATCCTACGTCGGACAGCCGACATTCGTACAGGCGTTCTATGGCGGGATCCGTCACACCTTCGACCACCCGGGGGCACGGAACGGCCTGCCGCCGCGGCCCCGCGGGTGCTTGGATGTCGCCATGCCCGTCTACGCCGTCACGTACGTCTACGTCACCGACCCCGAACGACTCGCCGAGGTGCGGCCCGAGCACCGGGAGTTCCTGCACGACCTCCACGCGCGGCGGGAGCTGCGGGTGTCGGGCCCGCTGCCGGCCACCCCGGACGGCGAGCCGGGCGGCGCCCTCCTCCTGGTCGAGGCCGACGACGCCACCGCCGCGCTCGCGCTGCTGGACGCCGACCCCATGCGTCGCGAGGGCCTGGTCGCGCACCGCGCGGCGCGCGAGTTCCTGCCCGTCATCGGCGGCTTCGCCGCCTGAGCCAGGCCCGGCCGACGCGCGAGGGCCCCGGAGCGGCGGCAGCTGCTCCGGGGCCCTCGCGCGTGCCGGACTCAGGCGGACGGCGTCCCGGTCTCGGACGGCTCCTCGGCGAGCACCGCCGTGCGCCGCGTCTTGAGCAGGCTCGCCACCGTCGCGATCGCGATCGAGCCGAGGATGACGGCCAGCGAGAGCCAGATGGGGATCTCCGGCGCCCAGCCGACGTGCTCGCCGCCGTTGATGAACGGCAGCGTGTTGGTGTGCAGGGCCTCGAGGATGAGCTTGACCCCGATGAACCCGAGGATCACGGCCAGCGCGATCGGCAGGTACACCAGCCGCTCCAGCAGGCCGCCGAGCAGGAAGTAGAGCTGCCGCAGGCCCATGAGCGCGAACAGGTTCGCGGTGAACACGATGAACGGGTCCTTGGTGAGCCCGAAGATCGCGGGGATCGAGTCGAGCGCGAACAGCAGGTCGGTCGACCCGATGGCGACGAACACCACGAGCATCGGCGTGAACAGCTTCTTGCCGTCGACGACCGTGCGCACCTTGGCGCCGTCGTAGTCCTTGCTCACGGGAACGACGCGGCGCAGGAGGCGGATCGCGACGTTCTCCTTGAACTCCTCCTCGTCGTCGTCACCCGCGACCAGCTTGATCGCCGTGTAGATGAGGAACGCCCCGAAGAGGTAGAACACCCACACGAACTGCTCGAGGATGGCGGCGCCCGCCAGGATGAACGCCCCGCGCAGCACCAGCGCGATGATGATGCCGACCATGAGCACCATCTGCTGGTGCTGCTTGGGCACGGCGAACCGCGACATGATGATGACGAAGACGAACAGGTTGTCGACGCTCAGCGAGTACTCGGTGAGCCAGCCCGCATAGAACTCCCCGGCGGGGGCTGTGCCTCCGACCGCGAGCATGACCAGGCCGAAGACCAGCGCCAGCGTCACGTAGAAGCCGACCCACAGGCCGCTCTCCTTCATGCTCGGCACGTGCGGCCGCCGGCCGACGACGACGAGGTCGACGGCCAGCAGCAGGATGAGTGCCGCCAGCGACGCCCACTCGAACCAGAGGGGGAGTTCGTGAACCATCAGGACCCTTCGTGGATGTGCGCGTCCTCACGACGCCGGTCGGCACGCGAGCGGGCGAGGCTCGCGACGGTGGTGACGGTGAGGACGACGAGGATGAAGCCCAGGGAGACGGGCGTCGTGATCTCCGGGATCGCCGTGATGTGCTCCCCGCCGTTGATGAACGGGACCTCGTTGGTGTGCATCGCGTGGATGACGAGCTTGATCCCGATGAACCCGAGGATGGCGGCGAGGCCGTAGTTGAGGTAGACGAGGCGGTCGAGGAGCCCGTCGATGAGGAAGTAGAGCTGGCGCAGGCCGAGCAGCGAGAACGCGTTCGCGGCGAAGACGAGGTACGTCTCCTGCGTGAGGCCGAAGATCGCGGGGATGGAGTCGACCGCGAAGAGCAGGTCCGCGCTGCCGATGGCGATCATGACGATGAGCATCGGCGTGATGTACCGCTTGCCGTCGATCTTCGTCGTGAGGCGGTCCTCGACGTACGTGTCCGTCGTGGGGAACAGGCGGCGCGTCAGGCGCAGCACCGCGTTCTCGTTCCACTCCTCGTCGTGGCCCGTGCCGGAGCGTGCCTGCGCGATCGCGGTCCAGATGAGGAAGGCGCCGAAGATGTAGAAGACCCAGGCCCAGTTCTCGATGACCGCGGCGCCCAGGAAGATGAAGATCGTGCGCAGCACCAGCGCGATCGTGATGCCGATCAGGAGCACCTTCTGCTGGTACAGCCGCGGCACGCGGAAGCTCGTCATGATGAGCACGAACACGAAGAGGTTGTCGACCGACAGGCTCTTCTCCGTGATGTAGCCGGCGAAGTACTCGCCGCCGTAGGTGCCGCCCCACACGACCCACACGATCACGCCGAAGACGACGGCGACCGCCACGTACGCGATGGACCACCGGGTGGCCTCGCGCAGGCTCGGCGCGTGCGGCGTGCGCACGTGCCCGATGTAGTCGACGGCGAGCATCGCCAGGATGACGACGACGGTGACGACCCAGACCAGGACGGGGACATCCATGCAGAAACCTCCGGTACGCAGCAGTGTGACCGAAGGTCTCTTCCGCCGCGTACCGCCCGCGCACCCGCATGGCGCGCGGGCTGGTGGTCACGAGACCGGTGGCGCCGGGCCGACGACTGTGCCGGCCGTGATGACGACGTCACCGCGGAGGGAATACTCCCCTTCAACGAGGTGCCAGCATACGTGACACGAGACCGGTCGGCGTCCGGCGTCCGCCGCGGCGGTCAGGCCGTGGCGGCCTGCATCTGCCGCAGCTCCTTCTTCAGCCCGCCGATCTCGTCGCGCAGCCGCGCCGCGACCTCGAACTGCAGCTCTGCCGCCGCGGCGTGCATCTGGTCGCTGAGCTCCTGGATGAGCTCCGCGAGCTCCCCCGCGGCCGCGCCGGCGAGCCGGTTGCCCGTGACGGCGCCCTCCTTCGGCGAGCCCGGCACGGGAGCCCTGCCCCGCCCCTGCCCGGACGCGGCAGCCTTGCGGTACCCGCCCGAGAGCAGCTCGGCGGTGTCGATGTCCTCGCGGGCGAGCATGTCGGTGACGTCGGCGATCTTCTTGCGCAGCGGCTGCGGGTCGACGCCGTGCTCGGTGTTGTACGCGACCTGCTTGGCGCGCCGCCGGTCGGTCTCGTCCAGCGCGTACCGCATGGCCGGGGTCACCTTGTCGGCGTACATGTGCACCTGGCCGGTGACGTTGCGGGCCGCGCGGCCGATGGTCTGGATGAGCGACCGCTCGGAGCGCAGGAAGCCCTCCTTGTCGGCGTCGAGGATCGCGACGAGCGACACCTCCGGCAGGTCCAGGCCCTCGCGCAGCAGGTTGATGCCGACCAGCACGTCGTACTCCCCCAGCCGCAGCTCGCGCAGCAGCTCGACGCGCCGCAGCGTGTCGACCTCGGAGTGCAGGTACCGGACGCGGACGTCCTTCTCGAGGAAGTAGTCGGTGAGGTCCTCGGCCATCTTCTTCGTGAGGGTGGTGACCAGCACCCGCTCGTCGCGGTCGACGCGCTCACGGATCTCGTGCAGCAGGTCGTCGATCTGGCCGGTGGTCGGCTTGACGATCACCTCGGGGTCGACGAGGCCGGTGGGCCGGATGACCTGCTCGACGACGCCGTCCGACATCGACAGCTCGTAGTCGCCGGGCGTCGCGGACAGGTAGACCGTCTGGCCGATCCGCTCGACGAACTCCTCCCAGCGCAGCGGCCGGTTGTCCATCGCGCTCGGCAGCCGGAACCCGTGCTCCACGAGCGAGCGCTTGCGCGACATGTCGCCCTCGAACATGGCGCCGATCTGCGGCACGGTCTGGTGCGACTCGTCGATGACGAGCAGGAAGTCCTCGGGGAAGTAGTCGAGCAGCGTGTTCGGCGGCGTCCCCTGCGCGCGGCCGTCGATGTGCCGCGAGTAGTTCTCGATGCCGCTGCACGTGCCGATCTGGCGCATCATCTCGATGTCGTACGTGGTGCGCATGCGCAGCCGCTGCGCCTCCAGCAGCTTGTTCTGCTGCTCGAGCTCCGCCAGCCGGTCGGCGAGCTCGACCTCGATCCCCGCGATCGCCCGCTCCATGCGCTCCGGGCCGGCCACGTAGTGCGTGGCCGGGAAGAGATAGACGCTCTGCTCCGACCGGATCACCTCGCCCGTGAGCGGGTGCAGCGTCTGGATCGCCTCGATCTCGTCGCCGAACATCTCGATGCGCACGGCGAGCTCCTCGTAGACCGGGATGATCTCCACCGTGTCTCCGCGGACGCGGAACGTGCCGCGCGTGAACGCCGTGTCGTTGCGGGTGTACTGCATCTGCACGAAGCGGCGGAGCATGTCGTCGCGGTCCACGACGTCGCCGACGTCGAGCCGCACCATGCGGTCGACGTACTCCTGCGGCGTGCCCAGGCCGTAGATGCACGACACCGACGCGACCACGACGACGTCGCGCCGGGTGAGCAGGGACGACGTCGCCGAGTGCCGCAGCCTCTCCACCTCGTCGTTGATGGACGAGTCCTTCTCGATGTAGGTGTCCGTCTGCGCGATGTACGCCTCGGGCTGGTAGTAGTCGTAGTACGACACGAAGTACTCGACGGCGTTGTGGGGCAGCAGCTCACGGAACTCGGTGGCGAGCTGCGCCGCCAGCGTCTTGTTGGGCGCCATGACGAGCGTCGGCCGCTGCAGCTTCTCGATGAGCCACGCCGTGGTCGCGCTCTTGCCCGTACCGGTGGCGCCGAGCAGGACGACGTCCTTCTCCCCCGCCTGGACGCGCGCGGACAGGTCCGCGATCGCGGTCGGCTGGTCCCCCGAGGGCTGGTAGTCGGACACCACCTCGAAGGGGGCCACCGCACGCTGCAGGTCGGTCACAGGTCGCATGGCACCACCGTACGGCGGCCCTCCGACACGCCGCGGCGTGAAAGCCGGCAGCGCCCGACCCGCACCGTCCCGGCCGACGTCAGGCCCGGCTCGTGACGGCGTCGGCCTCCTCGTCGAGCTCGCGGACGAGCCTGGCCCACAGCTCGTCGACCTGCGCGCGGAGCGCGTCCTCGGTCCCCGTGCCGTCGAGGGTGACGTCGGCGACGGCCGTGCGCTCCTCGTCGCCGGCCTGCGCCGCGACGCGAGCACGCGCCGCGGCGTCGTCCATCCCGCGCCCGTCGACCAGCCGCGCCACCCGCTGCTCGGCCGGTGCGTGCACCACGACCAGCAGGTGGAAGTGCTCCGCCTGCCCGGTCTCCACCAGCAGAGGGATGTCGTGCACCACGACGGCGCGCGCGTCGGCCGCGCCGGCGAGCGCCTCGCGCTCGGCCGCGATGCGGCGGATCTCGGGGTGCAGGATCCCCTCGAGACGCGACCGGGCCGCGGCGTCGTCGAAGACCAGTCGGCCGAGGGCCGGTCGGTCGAGGGTGCCGTCCTCGGCGAGGACGCCGTCGCCGAAGGCCTCGGCCACCTCCTCGAGCCCCACGGAGCCGGGCGCCACCACCTCCCGGGCGAGGGCGTCGTGGTCGATCACGACGGCGCCCAGCTCGGCGAGCCGGCGCGCGACGACGGACTTTCCTGCGGCGATGCCGCCCGTGAGGCCGATGCGAAGCATGGGGACCATCCTGCCCCCGGCGTAGGCTTCCCGCCATGAGCGGCCCCGGCGCCGGGCGGGGGCCGGAGCGGAGGTGGCATGGCCGGCGGAGGCCCGATGCGTTCGTACCTGAACGACTCGTCGGTGAAGGACCACCGGCTGGCCGGCCCGACGATCCGGCGCATCCTCGCGTTCGCCCGTCCCTACCGCGCCCGCCTCGTCGCGTTCGTCGGGCTGCTGGTCCTGAGCGCCGCCGCCGGAGCCGTCACGCCGCTGCTCTTCCGCCGGATCATCGACGACGGCATCGCGACGGGTGACCGGGCCCTCGTGGTGGGCCTGGCCGCGGCTGCGGCGGGCCTCGCGCTCGTGGTCGCCGCGCTCGCGGTGGCGGAGCGGTGGCTGTCCGCGGGCGTCGGCGAGGGCCTCATCCTCGACCTGCGCACCGCGGTGTTCGACCACGTCCAGCGCATGCCGCTCGCGTTCTTCGCGCGGGCGCGGACCGGCGCGCTCGTGCAGCGGCTCAACGGCGACGTGCTCGGCGCGCAGCAGGCGTTCACGTCCACGCTCCAGACCGTCGTGTCCAACGGCCTGACGATCGTCTTCACGCTCGCGGCGATGGTGGTCATGTCGTGGCAGCTCACCCTGCTGTCCCTGATCCTGGTGCCGGCGTTCGTGCTGCCCGCCCGCTGGTTCGGCCGCCGGCTCGCCGCGCTGGCCCGCACCGGCTACGAGCTGAACGCCGACGCCGGTCAGATGATGAACGAGCGCTTCAACGTCGCCGGCGCCCACCTGGTGAAGATCTTCGGCGACCCCGAGCGGGAGAGCGACCGGTACGCGTCCCAGGTGCGCCGCCTGCGTGACCTCGGCGTGCGCACGGCGCTGCTCGGCACCTGGTTCCGCGTCGGCCTCACGACCCTCGCGTCGGTCGCGATCGCCCTCGTCTACGGGCTCGGCGGGCTGCAGGCGATCGCCGGTGAGCTCACCGTCGGCACCGTCGTCGCCCTGACGGCCTACCTGGGACGCCTGTACGGACCCCTGTCGGCGATGTCCAACGTCCAGGTCGACGTGATGACGGCCCTCGTCAGCTTCGAGCGGGTGCTCGAGGTGCTCGACCTCGAACCGGCCCTCACCGAGAAGCCCGGCGCCGCCGACCTGCGGGCCGCCGTCAGGTCCCGGGGCGCCGGGGTCGAGCTCGACCACGTCACCTTCAGGTACCCGCGCGCCGACGAGGTGTCGCTGGCGTCCCTCGAGTCGGTGGCCACGCTGCGCTCCGACCCCGTCCACGACACGCTGCACGACGTCTCGTTCGCCGTGCCCGCCGGTGCGATGGTCGCCCTCGTCGGCCCGTCGGGGGCCGGCAAGACCACCGTCTCCCAGCTCGTCTCGCGCCTGTACGACCCGACGTCGGGGTCCGTGCGGATCGCCGGCGAGGACCTCCGGGACGTCACGGCCGCGTCCCTGCGCGGCACGGTCGGCGTCGTGTCTCAGGAGGCTCACCTGTTCCACGACACCGTGGCCGCGAACCTGCGCTTCGCGCGCCC
Organism: Isoptericola peretonis; assembly: GCA_023241745.1. Taxonomy (GTDB): domain Bacteria; phylum Actinomycetota; class Actinomycetes; order Actinomycetales; family Cellulomonadaceae; genus Isoptericola; species Isoptericola peretonis. Next base: position 769,255 of record JALQCY010000002.1, read on the forward strand.
CGACGCGTCGGACGACGACCTCGAGCGGGCGCTGCGCCAGGCACGGATCTGGGATCTCGTCTCCAGCCTGCCCGAGGGCGTGGACACCGTGGTCGGGGACCGCGGGTACCGGCTGTCCGGCGGGGAGCGGCAGCGCCTCGCCATCGCACGGCTGCTGCTCAAGGCCCCCGACGTCGTGGTCCTCGACGAGGCGACCGCGCACCTCGACTCGGAGTCCGAGGCCGCCGTGCAGGCGGCGCTGGACCAGGCGCTGGCCGGACGCACGTCCCTCGTCATCGCCCATCGGCTGTCGACAGTCCGCGCCGCCGACGCGATCGTCGTACTGCAGGAGGGACGGGTCGTGGAGGTCGGCACCCACCCCGAGCTCCTCGCCCGGGGCGGGCTGTACTCCGAGCTCTATGCCACGCAGTTCGCCCCGGACCCCACGGCCACGCCCGCCGACTGACACCGGCAGCACGACGGCGGCCCGCCACCCCGAGGGGTGACGGGCCGCCGTGGGCGCCGGTGGGTCGCGGGCGACCCGGCCGGGTCAGTTGCCGGTGAGCTTCTCGCGAAGCGCGGCGAGCGCCTCGTCCGAGGCGAGCGTGCCCGCGGCCTCCTGCGCCGGCGGGGCCGACGAGTAGGAGGACGACGAGGACGAGGAGGACGAGCTGCTGCTGGAGCCCGGGACCGCGTCGTTCACGGCCGCGTCGGCGTCCGCCGCGATGGCCGCACGGACCTGCTCGCGGTGCGACTCCCAGCGGGCGTGCGCCTTGGCGTACTCCGCCTCCCAGGCCTCACGCTGCGTCTCGAAGCCCTCGAGCCACTCGTTGGTCTCCGGGTCGAAGCCCTCGGGGTACTTGTACTCGCCGTTCTCGTCGTACTCGGCAGCCATGCCGTAGAGCGCCGGGTCGAAGTCCTCGGACTCCGGGTCCATGCCCTCGTTGGCCTGCTTGAGCGACAGCGAGATGCGGCGACGCTCGAGGTCGATGTCGATGACCTTGACGAACACCTCGGCACCGACGCTGACGACCTGCTCCGGCAGCTCGACGTGGCGCACGGCCAGCTCCGAGATGTGCACCAGGCCCTCGATGCCGTCCTCGACGCGGACGAACGCACCGAACGGCACGAGCTTCGTGACCTTGCCGGGCACGACCTGGCCGATGGCGTGCGTGCGGGCGAAGGTCTGCCACGGGTCCTCCTGCGTCGCCTTCAGCGACAGGGAGACACGCTCGCGGTCGAAGTCGACGTCGAGCACCTCGACGGTGACCTCCTGGCCCACCTCGACGACCTCGGACGGGTGGTCGATGTGCTTCCAGGACAGCTCCGAGACGTGCACCAGACCGTCGACGCCGCCGAGGTCGACGAACGCACCGAAGTTGACGATCGAGGAGACGACACCGGGGCGCACCTGGCCCTTCTGCAGCGTCTGCAGGAAGGTGGAGCGCACCTCGGACTGCGTCTGCTCGAGCCAGGCACGGCGCGACAGGACCACGTTGTTGCGGTTCTTGTCGAGCTCGATGATCTTGGCCTCGATCTCCTTGCCGACGTACGGCGCGAGGTCGCGGACACGACGCATCTCCACGAGGGAGGCGGGGAGGAAGCCGCGCAGACCGATGTCGAGGATGAGGCCGCCCTTGACGACCTCGATGACGGTGCCGGTGACGACGCCGTCCTCTTCCTTGATCTTCTCGATCGTGCCCCAGGCGCGCTCGTACTGGGCGCGCTTCTTGGACAGGATCAGGCGACCCTCCTTGTCCTCCTTCTGGAGGACGAGAGCCTCGACGGCGTCGCCCACGGCGACGACCTCGCCCGGGTCCACGTCGTGCTTGATGGAGAGCTCCCGGGACGGGATGACGCCCTCCGTCTTGTAACCGATGTCGAGGAGGACCTCGTCGCGGTCGACCTTGACGATCGTGCCTTCCACGATGTCACCATCGTTGAAGTACTTGATGGTGGCGTCGACGGCGGCAAGGAAGTCCTCCTCGGTGCCGATGTCGTTGACGGCAACCTGCGGGGCGGACTTCGTGGTGGAGATGGTCATTGAGTAGATGCTCCGATGCGGACAGGGCGTAGTACGGACAGGGTCGTTGGTGCGGACGCCGTGACGCGGAGCGGATCGAACCGCGCTCCAGGACGCGCTCAGGCGCACTGCACCGCCGACAATCTTATCGACGGCGCCCCGCCGGGTCAACGCGCCGGTCGTGCCGCCCGGTGAAGGCCGCCGACCGCCCGTCCGGCGCCCGTGCCACGATGACCGGGTGAGCCACCATCCTCCCGCCCCGCGGCCGATCGCGCACGCCGGCTACCAGGACGTCCCGGACGACGCCGGCAGCGCGGCCGCGCGCGGGTGGTGGGACGAGAACGCGGCCGAGTACCTCGACGAGCACGGCGGCTTCCTCGGCGACGCCGGCTTCCGCTGGGGCCCCGAGGGCCTCACCGAGGCGGAGGCCGGGCTGCTCGGCGACGTGGCGGGGGCCCGCGTGATCGAGGTCGGCGCGGGCGCCGCGCACTGCTCCCGCTGGCTGCGCACCCGCGGCGCACGCGTGGTCGCGACCGACGTGTCCGCCCGGATGCTGGCCGGCGCGGCACGCCTCAACGACGTCACCGGGGTGCCGGTACCGCTGGTCCAGGCCGACGCGCGGTCGCTGCCCTTCGCGTCCTCCAGCGCCGACGTCGTGTTCACGTCCTTCGGGGCGATCCCGTTCGTGGCCGACGCCGGCCGGGTCCACGCGGAGGCGGCACGCGTCCTACGACCCGGAGGCCGCTGGGTCTTCTCGGTCACCCACCCCGTGCGCTGGGCGTTCCCCGACGACCCCTCCGCCCACGGGCTCACGGCGCACATGTCCTACTTCGACCGTCGCCCGTACGTCGAGATCGACGACGCCGGCGAGGTGCGCTACGCGGAGTACCACCGCACCGTCGGCGACCACGTGCGCGACGTCGTCGCCGCTGGGCTGCGACTGCGCGACCTCGTCGAACCCGAGTGGCCGGACTGGAACACCGCCGCCTGGGGCGGCTGGAGCCCGGAACGGGGCGCCTACCTGCCGGGTACGGCGGTCTTCGTCACCACCCGGGACTGACGCCCGCGACGCCGGCCGCCGCGACAGACGCCGGGACTCAGTGACCCGCGTCGTGCCACGTCGGACCGGCGCCGACCGAGACGTCGAGCGGCACGTCGAGCTCGACGGCCGAGCCCATCTGGCTGCGCAGCACGTCCTCGGCCGCCTCGCGCTCGCCGGGGGCGACCTCGACGACGAGCTCGTCGTGCACCTGGAGCAGCAGACGCGACGCGAGGCCACGCTCGTCCAGCTCCCGCTGCACGCCGAGCATCGCGACCTTGATGATGTCCGCCGCGCTGCCCTGGATCGGGGCGTTGAGCGCCATGCGCTCGGCCATCTGACGGCGCTGGCGGTTGTCGCTGGTGAGGTCCGGGAGGTAGCGCCGGCGCCCCAGGATCGTCGCGGTGTAGCCCGTGGCCCTCGCCTCCTCGACCACCCCGATGAGGTAGTCGCGCACCCCGCCGAACCGCGTGAAGTAGTCGTCCATCAGCGACTGGGCCTCGCTCGTGGGGATCGTGAGCTGCTGCGACAGCCCGAAGGCGCTCAGCCCGTAGGCCAGGCCATAGCTCATGGCCTTGATCTTGGACCGCATCTCCGGCGTGACGTCCTCGGGCGCCACCTCGAACACGCGCGAGCCGACGTACCGGTGCAGGTCCTCCCCCGACCGGAACGCCTCGATCAGCCCCTCGTCGCCGGACAGGTGGGCCATGATGCGCATCTCGATCTGGCTGTAGTCGGCGGTCAGCAGCGTGTCGTACCCCTCCCCGACCCGGAAGGCGCGCCGGATGCGGCGGCCCTCCTCCGTGCGGATCGGGATGTTCTGCAGGTTGGGGTCCGTCGAGCTCAGCCGTCCCGTGGCCGCGATCGTCTGCTGGAACGTCGTGTGGATCCGCCCGTCGGGCGCGACCGACTTGAGGAGGCCCTCCACCGTCGACCGCAGGCGGGTGGCGTCGCGGTGCGCCAGCAGGTGCTCCAGGAACGGGTGCTCGGTCTTGACGTAGAGGTCCTGCAGCGACGCCGCGTCGGTGGTGTAGCCCGTCTTGATCTTCTTCGTCTTGGGCATGCCGAGCTGGTCGAACAGCACCTCCTGCAGCTGCTTGGGGCTGCCGAGGTTCACCTGTCGCCCGATCACGTCGTAGGCCTCGGCCGCGGCGTCGGCGACCATGCCGGCGAACTGCCCCTCGAGCTCGGTGAGGTACTCGACGTCCGCCGCGATGCCGGTGGCCTCCATGCGGCCCAGCACGACGGTGAGCGGCAGCTCCAGGTCCACGAGGAGCCCGGCGGCCCCGCGGTCGCCGAGCTGCCCGGCCAGGGCGTCCGCCAGCTCGACCACGGCCGCCGCGCGGATCGCCGCCTGCCGGGCACGCGGGTCGTCCGCGTCCCCGCCGTCGAGCGCGAGGTCCAGCGCGCCCTGCCCGCCGGCGCCGGCCGGCTCCCCCGCCGAGAGCTCGCGGCCCAGGAGCCGGACCGTGAGGTCCGCGAGGTCGTAGCCCCGCTGGTCCGGGTAGCAGAGGTAGGCGGCGAGCTGGGTGTCGAAGGTCACTCCCCGCAGGTCGAGGCCGCGGCCGGCGAGCTCGTGCCAGGCGGCCTTCGCGCCGTGCACGACCTTCGGGGCCTCCGGGTCGGCGAGCCACGCGGCGAGCGCGCGCTCGTCCTCGGGCGAGACGTCCGCCAGGTCGACGACCGCCGCCGAGCCCTCCCCGCCGTCGGCGGGCCCGTCCGCGACCGCGACCTCCCAGGCGTCGCCCGCCCCTGGCGTCGCCGTGCCTGTCACCTCGAGCCCCAGGGGCCGTCCCGCCCGGGCGGCGAGCCACGCCCCGAGCCCGCCCGGCTGGAGCGTCGCGAGGGCGACCTGGACGCCCGCCACCTCGGCCGGCTCGTCGACCTCGGCCGCCGGGTCCGCGGCGAGCAGCCGGTCGCGCAGCGTGCCGAACTGCAGCGTGTCCGAGACGCGGTGCACGGCCTCCCGGTCGAACCCGGCGAGGCTCAGCTGGTCGACGGTCAGCGGCAGCTCGACCTGGTCGAGGAGCGCGTTCAGCTCGCGGTTCAGGCGGACCTGGTCGATCGCCTCCCGCAGGTTCCCGGCCGCCTTGCCCTTGAGCTCGTCGACGTGGTCGAGCAGCGCCTCGAGGCCGCCGTAGGTGGCGACCCACTTCGCCGCCGTCTTCGGGCCGACCCCCGCCACGCCCGGCAGGTTGTCGCTCGTCTCCCCGACCAGGGCCGCCAGGTCGGGGTACTGGTGCGGCGGCAGGCCGTACTTCTCGACGACGGCCTCTGGCGTCATGCGCGCCAGCTCGGAGACGCCCCGCTTGGGATACAGGACGGTCACCCGCTCGGTCACGAGCTGGAGCGAGTCCCGGTCCCCCGAGCAGACGAGCACGTCCATGCCCGCCTCGGCGCCCTGCCGGGCGAGCGTCGCCAGGATGTCGTCCGCCTCGATGCCCTCGCGCTGCAGCGTCGGGATCCGCAGCGCCTCGAGGACCTCCTTGATCAGCGGCACCTGACCGCGGAAGACCTCGGGCGTCGCGTCGCGGTTGCCCTTGTACTCCGGGAAGCGCTCGGTGCGGAACGTCACCCGTCCGGCGTCGAACGCCACGGCGGCGTGCGTCGGCTGCTCGTCCCGCAGGAGGTTGGTCAGCATCGACGTGAAGCCGTAGACGGCGTTCGTCACCTGGCCGCTGGAGGTCACCAGGGTGTCCGGCAGCGCGAAGAACGCGCGGTACGCCATCGAGTGGCCGTCGATCAGGAGGAGGCGTGGGCGGGTCCCGGTTCGCGCGGAGGTCGTCACGGGTGCCAACCTATCGCCCATGTCTGACACCCCGGCCGACGCGCCCGTCTTCCCCCGCACCCTCGAGCAGTGGGCGGCGGCGAGCCGCGGCACCCTCATCGAGCGGCTGGGCATCGAGCTCACCGCCGTCGGCGCCGACCTCACCAGCGGGACCATGCCCGTGGCCGGGAACGTCCAGCCGGCGGGCCTGCTGCACGGCGGCGCGACCGCGTCGTTGGCGGAGACCCTCGCGTCGGTCGCGGCCCAGCAGCACGCCGGGCCGGGGCGCGCCGCCGTCGGCCTCGAGCTCAACGCGACCCACCACCGGGGCGTGCGGTCGGGGACGGTGCACGGCGAGGCCCGGGCGCTCCACCTCGGACGGTCGACGGCGGCCTACGAGATCGTCGTCACGGACGACGACGGGCGCCGGGTGTGCACCGCGCGGCTGACGTGCATGATCCTCGACGCTCCCTGAGGGCCGGCACGGGCCGGCTTGCGCAGCGGGCCCCGAGCGGGCCGGGCGTCAGGAGGGGACGGACTCGCTCGCCCCGTCCCGCCGGGGCACGACGCCGAGGGTGGTGAGGACCTCGGCGTCCGCCGCCTCGGACAGGTCGGCGGCCCGCTCCGCCACCGCACGCAGCGCCGCGTCGCGCTCCGCCTGGAAGGCTCGCAGGTCGACCGGGCCCGTGGGCAGACCGGCGGCACGTGCCCGGCGGCGCCGGGCCACGAGGTCCTCGATCGCGGCGCGCGTCGCCTCGCGGCGCCCCACCCGCACGGCCGCGCGGGACGAGCGCGGGCTCTCCTGCGCCAGCCGGCGCTGCAGCGTCGCGGTGGCCACCACGCGGTGCCCCGACGTCGGCGCGAAGCCCAGCCGCGCGAGGAAGCGGTGCATGCCCCGCGCGCCGGGGGCCGGAGCGCAGTAGACGTTCTCGGCGCTGCGCTCCCCCGCGACGGCCGCGGCCGCGGCGAGCAGGGCGTGCCCGACGCCGCGGCGTCGCATGGCGGGCGAGACGAAGACGGCGTCCACGTAGAGGCTCGTCGTGGTCGCGAAGAGCAGCGGGTCGATGACGCGCAGCACCGCGAACCCGCAGACCTCGTCCTCGTGGGTGGCGACGATGACCTGGCCGCCGGCGCCGAGCAGCACGCTCAGGTGCTCGAGCAGCCGAGACGCGTCGGCGGGGGAACCCTGGACGGCCGTCGGCGACTCCTCGACCGCGCGCTCGGCGAGATGCGCGACGGCGACCATGTCGTCCTGCTCGGCCGGCCGGACCTCGACCGCTGCACGCATCGGCACCTCCTCGACGAAGACCGTCGGCCCGTGCGGCGACCCGGCGGGATCTGTCCCGCCGCCGCTCCGGACCCGCCCGGGCGGCGCCCGGGGCTCACGATCGTTGAAGCATGAATATCACAGATAGGTCACGACACCCAGGCGACGATAGCGGCCGTCGGAGCGTCGCACAATGCCGGTGGCCCGGTCGCAGGACACGTCCTGCGACCGGGCCACCGGGGTGTGGATCAGGCTCCGCCGACCTGCTCGATGACGGCGTCCGCGACCTCGCGCATCGTGAGGCGACGGTCCATCGACGTCTTCTGGATCCAGCGGAACGACTCGGGCTCGCTCAGCCCCATCTTGGTCATGAGCAGCCCCTTGGCGCGGTCCACGCGCTTGCGGGTCTCGAACCGCTCGGTGAGGTCGGCGACCTCGGACTCGAGCGCCCCGATCTGCTGGTAGCGGGAGATCGCGATCTCCACGGCCGGCAGCAGGTCCGCCGGGGTGAACGGCTTGACCACGTAGGCCATCGCGCCGGCGTCGCGCGCCCGCTCGACGAGCTCGGTCTGGGAGAACGCCGTGAGGAGGACGACGGGCGCCGCGTGCGCCTTGCCGATCCGCTCGGCCGCCGAGATGCCGTCCAGCTCGGGCATCTTGACGTCCATGACCACGACGTCGGGCTTGAGCTCCGTCGCGAGCCGGACCGCGGTCTCGCCGTCGCCCGCCTCGCCGACGACGTCGAAGCCGGCCTCGCGCAGCGTCTCCACGACGTCCATGCGGATGAGCGCCTCGTCCTCGACGACCACGGCGCGACGCGCGGGTCGCTCCGGCGTCTTCGGGGCCTCGGGCTCCTGGTTGATCAGGGGCGGCAGGTCGAGCGGCACCGTCGCCTCGGGCTTCGCGTCGTTGGGCTTCTCGTCGGTCACCCGTCCATCCTAGTGGCCGCGAGGGGGCGCCGCGTCCCGTGCTCGGTGTGACGCGTGCGACGGACGTCCCGCGCCGGCGGCGGGTGCGAAGACGTCATGGTGCCCCGGGTGGGATTCGAACCCACACTGGATCGGGTTTGAGCCGATTGCCTCTGCCGGTTGGGCTACCGGGGCGCGCGGTACATCGAACCACACGCGCAGGTCAGCCATCGAACCGTCTCGCGCCCCCGAGACACACAGGGGGCCTCCGCCCGTACGGCGACGGCCCGCACCCCGCCGAGGCGGGATGCGGGCCGTCGCCGTCGCGAGACGCGGACGATCAGACGTCCGAGTGGCTGCCGACCTGGTGCACGAGGATCGAGTTCGTCGTGCCCGGCACGCCCACGGGGGCGCCCGAGACGATCACGACGCGGTCCCCCGGCTCGGCGAGCCCGTTCGCGCGCAGCGTGGAGTCGACCTGGCCGACCATGGCGTCGACGCTCTCGACCTTCGGCACCTGGTACGTGGTGGTGCCCCAGGTGAGCGCGAGGACGTTGCGCACGCTCTCCTCCGGCGTGAAGGCGAGCAGCGGGATCCCCGAGCGCAGGCGGGACATGCGCTTCGCCGAGTCGCCCGACTGGGTGAACGTCACGAGGTACTTCACGCCGAGCGAGTCGCCGATCTCGGCGGCCGCGCGGGTGATGACGCCACCGCGCGTGTGCGGGGAGGAGCCCAGCGGCGCGATGCGCTCCCGGCCCATCTCCTCGGTGGCCTCGATGATCCGGGCCATGGTCTGCACCGTGATGATCGGGTAGTCGCCGACGCTGGTCTCGCCGGACAGCATGACCGCGTCCGCGCCGTCGAGCACCGCGTTGGCGCAGTCGGAGGCCTCGGCACGCGTCGGCGTCGGGCTGGTGGTCATCGACTCCAGCACCTGCGTCGCCACGATCACGGGCTTGGCGTTGCGTCGGGCGAGCTCCACGATGCGCTTCTGCACCAGCGGGACCTGCTCGAGCGGCATCTCGACGGCGAGGTCGCCGCGGGCCACCATGAAGCCGTCGAAGGCCGCGACGACCTCCTCCAGGTTCTCGACCGCCTGGGGCTTCTCGATCTTGGCGACGACGGGGACCGTGCGGCCCTCCTCCGCCATGATCGCCGCGACGTCGTCGTAGTCCTTCGCGGACCGGACGAACGACAGCGCGATGATGTCCGCGCCGAGCCGCAGGGCCCAGCGCAGGTCGTCGGTGTCCTTGTCGGACAGCGCCGGCACGGAGACCGCGACGCCCGGCAGGTTCAGGCCCTTGTTGTTCGAGACCGGGCCGGCGACCTCGACGGTCGTCACGACGCGCGGGCCCTCGACGGCGGTGACGCGCACGCGCACCTTGCCGTCGTCGATGAGGATCGGGTCGCCGACGCGGGCGTCGCCCGGCAGCCCCTTGTGGGTCGTCGAGACGAGCTCCTTGGTGCCCTCCACGTCCTCGGTGGTGATGGTGAACGTGTCACCCTCGCTGAGGAAGTGCTTCTCGTCGCCCGCGAACCGGCCGAGCCGGATCTTGGGGCCCTGGAGGTCGACGAGGACTGCGACGTTGCGGCCGGACTCCTTCGCCGCCTCTCGGACACCGTGGTAGACGGCCTCGTGCTCGGCCTGCTCTCCGTGGCTCCTGTTGATCCGGGCCACGTCCATGCCCGCGTCGACCAGCTCACGGAGCTTGGTCGGGGACGCCGTCGCGGGTCCGATGGTGCACACGATCTTCGCTCTGCGCATGTCTCCAGCCTCGTCGTCGATCCGTCCCGGCGCGAGCCGGGGCGGCGCCCGGGCGCCCGAACGGCCCCGGGTACTGCTTCGTCGTTGTCCTTCTTATCCTCGCAGCGCGACCGTCCGCGGGCCGACCGGCGCGGGCAGCTCGGAGCTGCCCTGCAGGTAGGCGTCCACGGCGGCCGCGGTCGCACGGCCCTCGGCGATCGCCCACACGATCAGCGACTGCCCACGACCGGCGTCGCCGGTCGCGTAGACGCCCGGCAGGCTGGTGGCGTAGTCGTCGCCGCGCCGGACCAGCCCACGGGTCGTGAGCTCCGCCCCGGTCTGGGTCACCAGCTCGTCCGTCTCCGGACCCGTGAAGCCCATGGCGATCAGGACCAGGTCGGCCGGGATCTCCCGCTCGGTGCCCGGCCTGGGCGCCCGGCGGCCGTCCGGCAGGTACTCCGTCTCCGCGACCCGCAGGGCGCGGACGTTCCCGTCCTCGCCGCCCACGAACTCTACCGTCGAGGCGAGGTAGGTGCGCTCCCCGCCCTCCTCGTGAGACGTCGAGACCTCGAACACGATGGGGTCGGTGGGCCAGGGCTGGCTGCCCGGGCGCTCCAGCGGCGGCTTCTTGCCGATCGCCAGGGTCGTGACGCTCGCCGCACCCTGGCGGAGCGACGTCCCGAGGCAGTCCGAGCCGGTGTCGCCGCCACCGATGATGACGACGTGCTTGCCCTCGGCCGACGGGGCCCCCTCGACGGGGTTCCCGGCCGCGGCCTTGTTCGCCGGGGTCAGGAAGTCCATCGCGAAGTGGACGCCCGCGAGGTCGCGGCCCGGCAGCGCCAGGTCGCGCGGCACCGTGGCCCCCGTCGCCAGCACGACCGCGTCGAAGCGGCGGCGCAGCGCGTCCCACGTGATGTCGCGGCCGATGGCGACGCCGGGGCGGAAGCGGGTGCCCTCGGCCTCCATCTGCTCCAGACGGCGGGCGATGTGGTGCTTCTCGAGCTTGAAGTCCGGGATGCCGTAACGCAGCAGCCCGCCGATCGCGTCGTCGCGCTCGTACACGACGACGGTGTGCCCGGCGCGCGTGAGCTGCTGGGCGGCGGCGAGCCCGGCCGGGCCGGACCCGACCACCGCGACGGTGGAGCCGGTCAGCCGCTGGGGCACCTGCGGCGTCACCAGTCCTCGCGCGAACGCCTCGTCGATGATCGAGACCTCGACGTTCTTGATCGTCACGGCCGGCTGGTTGATGCCCAGCACGCAGCTCGTCTCGCACGGCGCCGGGCAGACCCGCCCGGTGAACTCCGGGAAGTTGTTGGTGGCGTGCAGGCGCTCGATCGCGTCGGCCCACTGGTCGCGCCACACCAGGTCGTTCCACTCCGGGATGAGGTTGCCCAGCGGGCACCCCTGGTGGCAGAACGGGACGCCGCAGTCCATGCAGCGGCCCGCCTGCTCCTTGAGGAACGGCTGGCCGTCCTCGCGGTGGGCGTGCGTGTCCTTCCAGTCACGCAGCCGCACCTCGACGGGGCGGTTCGGCGGGAGCTCGCGCTCCCGCACCTTCAGGAATCCGCGGGGGTCAGCCACGCGCCACCTCCATGATCTGCTCCCACAGCGACGGGTCGAAGTCGTCGCCCTCGCCCAGCGTCGTGCCCTCGGCCTCGGCCGCCGCCAGGGCGGCGCGCACGCGCGCCCATCCGGCGGGCAGCACGCGCGAGAACCGCCCGCGGGTGTCGTCGGACTCGAGGAGCTCGGCCGCCACGGGCGAGCCGGTCTCCTCGCGATGCCTCTCCAGCAGGGCCCGCACGCGGTCCCAGTCCTCGTCCTCCAGCGGGCCCACCTGCAGCTCGCCGCTCGCGACGGCCTGGGTGTTCATCGCGACGTCGCGCAGGTTGAGCACGTACGCGACGCCGCCCGACATCCCCGCGCCGAAGTTGCGGCCCGTCGGGCCGAGCACCAGCACGGTGCCGCCGGTCATGTACTCGCAGCCGTGGTCGCCCACGCCCTCGACGACCAGTGTCGCGCCCGAGTTGCGCACGCCGAAGCGCTCGCCCACCCGGCCGCGCAGCAGGACCTCGCCCGACGTCGCGCCGTAGCCGATGACGTTGCCGGCCACGACGTTGGCGGCGCCCTCGAGCACGGCCGAACGGTCCGGCCGCACGACGATCCGGCCGCCGGACAACCCCTTGCCGACGTAGTCGTTCGCGTCGCCGAAGAGACGCAGCGTGACCCCGCGGGGCAGGAACGCGCCCAGCGACTGCCCGGCCGAGCCGGTGAGGGTCACGTCGATGGTGTCGTCGGGCAGCCCCTCGCCGCGGTACCGCTTGGTCACCTCGTGGCCCAGCATCGTGCCGACCGTGCGGTTGACGTTGCGGACCGGCAGCTCGATCCGCACCGGGATCGCGTCCTCGAGGGCGGGACGCGCGTGCTCGATCAGCTGGTTGTCGAGCGCCTTGGCCAGGCCGTGGTCCTGGGTGGTGACCTGGTGCAGGACGGCGCCCGGCGCGGCCTGGGGCGCGGCGAGCACCGGGCCGAGGTCCAGGCCCTGGGCCTTCCAGTGGTCCACGGCCTTGCGCGTGTCGAGCGCGTCGACGTGCCCGACGGCCTCCTCGATCGACCGGAAGCCGAGGGACGCCAGGTGCTCGCGCACCTCCTGCGCGATGAACTCGAAGAAGTTCACGACGAACTCGGGCTTGCCCGTGAACCGCTGGCGCAGCTCCGGGTTCTGCGTCGCGACGCCGACCGGGCAGGTGTCCAGGTGGCAGACGCGCATCATGACGCAGCCCGAGACGACCATCGGCGCGGTGGCGAAGCCGAACTCCTCGGCCCCGAGCAGCGCCGCCACGACGACGTCGCGCCCCGTCTTCATCTGGCCGTCGACCTGGACGACGATGCGGTCGCGCAGGTTGTTGAGCACCAGGGTCTGCTGGGTCTCGGCCAGGCCGATCTCCCAGGGCGTGCCCGCGTGCTTGAGCGACGTCAGCGGGCTCGCGCCCGTGCCGCCGTCGTGGCCGGAGATGAGCACGACGTCCGCGTGCGCCTTGGACACGCCGGTCGCGACCGTCCCGACGCCGAACTCGCTGACGAGCTTGACGTGGACACGGGCGCTCGGGTTGGCGTTCTTGGCGTCGTGGATCAGCTGCGCCAGGTCCTCGATCGAGTAGATGTCGTGGTGCGGCGGCGGCGAGATGAGCCCGACGCCGGGCGTCGAGTGCCGGGTCCGCGCGACCCACGGGTAGACCTTGGGCCCGGGCAGCTGACCGCCCTCGCCCGGCTTGGCGCCCTGGGCGAGCTTGATCTGGATGTCGTCGGCGTTCGTGAGGTACTCGCTCGTCACGCCGAACCGGCCGGAGGCGATCTGCTTGACCCGCGAGCGGCGCTCGGGGTCGTACAGGCGCTCCGGGTCCTCGCCGCCCTCGCCGGTGTTCGACCGGCCGCCGAGCCGGTTCATCGCGATCGCCAGCGTCTCGTGGGCCTCGGCCGAGATCGACCCGTACGACATCGCGCCGGTGTTGAACCGCTTGACGATCTCGCTGACCGGCTCGACCTCGTCGATCGGCACCGGCTCGCGGTCGGGCGTGAAGCGCAGCAGGCCGCGCAGCGTCATGAGCCGGCGCGACTGCTCGTCCACGCGCCGCGTGTACTGGCGGAAGATGTCCATCCGGCCGGTCCGCGTCGCGTGCTGCAGGCGGAACACCGTCTCCGGGTCGAAGAGGTGCTCCTCCCCGTCCCGGCGCCACTGGTACTCGCCGCCGCTCGTGAGCCGCTGGTGCGGCTTGTGGTTGCCCGACGCGGGGTACGCCTCGGCGTGGCGCGCCGCGACCTCGGCCGCGACGACGTCGAGGCCGACGCCCGCGAGCCGGCTGGTCGTGCCCGTGAAGTAGTCGTCGACCAGCTCGTGGGAGAGCCCGACGGCCTCGAAGATCTGGGCGCCGCGGTACGACATGATCGTCGAGATGCCCATCTTGCTCATCACCTTGAGCACGCCCTTGCCGAGCGCCTTGATGAGGTTCGCGACCGCCTGCTCGGGGGTGACGTCGAGGTAGCCGCGCAGGGCCAGGTCCTCGACGGTCTCCATGGCGAGGTAGGGGTTGACCGCCGCCGCGCCGTAGCCGATGAGCAGGGCCACGTGGTGCACCTCGCGCACGTCCCCGGCCTCGACGACCAGGGAGATGCGCGTGCGCGTGCCCTGACGCAGGAGGTGGTGGTGCACCGCGCTCGTCAGCAGCAGCGACGGGATGGGCGCGAGCTCGGAGTCCGAGTCCCGGTCGGACAGCACGATGTGGGTGACGCCGGCCTCGAGGTCGGCGTCCACCTGGGCGAAGATCTCCTCGAGGCGCTGCTGCAGCGCCGTGCCGCCGCCCGAGACCTCGTACAGGCCCCGGACGATGCCCGCGCGGAACTCGCCCTCGAGACGGGGGTCCCGGTCGATGCGGACGATCTTCGCGAGCTCGTCGTTGTCGAGCACCGGGAAGGGCAGGTCCAGCTTGCGGGCGTGGTCCGCGACCTCCTCGAGCAGGTTGGGCTCCGGGCCGATGGTGCTGTCGATCGCCGTGACCAGCTGCTCGCGGATCGAGTCCAGCGGCGGGTTCGTCACCTGCGCGAACATCTGCGTGAAGTAGTCGAAGAGGAGCCGGGGGCGGCTGGAGAGCACCGCGATCGGCGTGTCCGAGCCCATCGCCCCGAGCGGCTCCGCACCCTCGTTCGCCATCGGCGACAGGATGATCTTGAGCTCCTCGGTGGTGTAGCCGAAGGCCCGCTGACGACGCTGGACGGACGCGGGCGAGTGCGCGACGTGCTCGCGCTCGGGCAGCGAGTCCAGGGTGATCGTGTTGCCCGCGACCCACTCGCCGTACGGGCGCTGGGCGGCGAGCTGCGACTTGAGCTCGTCGTCCTCGACGATCCGGCCCTGGGCCGTGTCGACCAGGAACATCCGGCCGGGCTCGAGGCGCCCCTTGCGCACGATGGTGGCGGGGTCGAGGTCCAGGACACCGGCCTCCGACGCGAGGACCACGAGGCCGTCCTCGGTGACCCAGTAGCGGCCCGGACGCAGCCCGTTGCGGTCCAGGACCGCCCCGATCAGGGTGCCGTCCGTGAACGTGAGGCACGCCGGCCCGTCCCAGGGCTCCATGAGGTTGGCGTGGTACTGGTAGAAGGCGCGCCGCGCCGGGTCCATCTCGGCGTGGTTCTCCCACGCCTCGGGGACCATCATCAGCACCGCGTGGGGCAGCGAGCGGCCGGCGAGGTGCAGCAGCTCGAGCACCTCGTCGAAGCTGGCCGAGTCGCTCGAGCCCTCGGTGCACACGGGCAGCAGCGGCGTGAGGTCACCGAGGACCTCGCTGGCCATCGTGCTCTCCCGGGCCGCCATCCAGTTGCGGTTGCCGCGCACCGTGTTGATCTCGCCGTTGTGCGCCACGAGGCGGAACGGCTGGGCGAGCGGCCACGACGGGAAGGTGTTCGTCGAGAAGCGCGAGTGGACCAGCGCGATCTCGGACGCGTACCGCGGGTCGGACAGGTCCGGGAAGAACGGCTCCAGCTGCGCGGTCGTGAGCATGCCCTTGTACGTCAGGGTGCGGCTCGAGAGCGAGGCGAGGAATAGGTCCAGCTCGTGCTGCGCCCGCTTGCGCAGACGGTAGGTGCGCCGGTCGAGCTCGAGGCCCGAGAGCTCGCGCGACGGGTCGGCGACGACGACCTGCCGGAACAGGGGCATCGACGCGCGCGCCGTCGGGCCGACCAGGTCGGCCGTCACCGGGACGTCGCGCCAGGCGAGGACGTCGAGCTTCTCCTCGGCGGCGATCGCCTCGAAGCGGCGCGCGACCGCGTCGGCCTCGCCCTCCTCCTGCGGCAGGAACGCCATGCCGATGGCGTAGTGGCCCGCGGGCGGCAGCTCGGCGGCCACCACGTCGCGGACGAAGGCGTCCGGGATCTGCGTGAGGATCCCGGCCCCGTCACCGCTGTTCTCCTCCGCACCCACCGCACCGCGGTGGTCGAGGTTCAGCAGGGCGGTCAGGCCCGCGTCCACGATGTCGCGGCCGGGCGTCCCGCGCAGGGTCGCGACGAACGCGACCCCGCAAGCGTCGTGCTCGGCCGTGGGGTCGTAGAGGCCCTGGGCCGAGGGCCGCGCGACCCGATGCTGCGGCGTGGTCATCAACACCGTCCTCCTGCACGCCCGCACGCGGGCGCGTCATGCTCAAAGGTGGTCGGGACATCGTCGGCCCGTCGGAAACATCAGGCGGCCCCGCCCGGGTGGTACCCCGGTCGGAGAAGCCTCAGGCGCGGTCCGCCGGTCCCTGGTCAGGACCGGCGGCGTCCGCGTCCGCACGTCTCGGGCCGCCGCCGCTGTCGCGGCCGTCGTCCCGGCCGGAGGCGCCCTTGGCGGCCCCGGCGTGCGCGGTGCTCGTGGTGTCAAGCTCGGTGTCAAGCTCGGTGTCGTGCCGGTCGTCCTCCGCGTCCCCGCCGGAGACCCGGCCGGGCAGCTCGACCCCGTCCTCACGGTCGGGGTAGCGCCTGCCGATGACGACGAACGCCACGAGGGCACCGAGGCCCACGACGATCGACGTCCACACGTTCAGACGCAGCCCGAGCACGTGCTCGGCGGTGTCGATGCGGAGCATCTCGATCCACACCCTGCCCAGAGTGTAGAGCGCGACGTAGGCCCAGAATACCCGCCCATGACCGAGCCTGTACCGACGGTCGAGCCAGACCAGAAGCGCGGCCGCCCCGAGGTTCCACAACAGCTCGTACAGGAACGTGGGGTGGAACAGCGTGCCGGCCGCGAACGAGGTGCCCGTCTGCGCGTTGAGCTGCTCGATGACCTCCGGGGAGATCTCCAGCCCCCAGGGCAGCGTGGTGGGCGCGCCGAACAGCTCCTGGTTGAACCAGTTGCCGAGCCGGCCGACCGCCTGGGCCACCAGCAGGCCCGGCGCGAGCGCGTCGGCGAACGAGCTGAGCCGCACACCCTTGCGCCGGCAGCCGATCCACGCGCCGACGGCGCCGAGCGCCACGGCGCCCCAGATCCCCAGGCCGCCCTCCCAGACGTACAGGGCGCGCACGGGGTCGCCGCCCTCGCCCCAGTAGGGCTCGGGGGTGCTGAACACGTGATAGATCCGGCCACCGACGATGCCGAACGGCACCGCCCAGAACGCGATGTCGAGCACGTCGTCGGCGTCGCCCCCGCGGGCCACCCAGCGCTTGGTCGTGATCCAGATCGCGACGGCGATGCCGGCGAGGATGGCGAGCGCGTAGGCGCGCAGCGGGACGGGCCCGAGGTACCACGTGTGCTGCGACGGGCTGGGGATCGCCGCCTGCACCGATGCCAGGATCGTCGTGGTCACGAGGCCTCCTCCTGCCCGGCACGGCGCGACCGGCGCACGCCGTCGGCGAGCTCCGCCACGACCGAGCGCAGGCCGTCGAGACGCACCGGCCAGGGATCCTCGGCGAGCAGGGGGCGCACGAGCGCGGAGCCGACGATGACGCCGTCGGCGAACCGTCCGACCTCGGCCGCCTGGTCGCCGGTCGAGACGCCGAGCCCCACGCAGACGTGGTCGGCGCCGGCAGCACGGGTGTCGGCCACCAGCTGCTCGGCCCTCTCCCCCACCTGCTCGCGCGCGCCCGTGACCCCCATGGTCGACGCGGCGTACACGAAGCCGCGCGACGCCCGCGCGGTGAGTGCCAGCCGTTCGGCGGTGGAGCTCGGCGCCACGAGGAAGACACGGTCGAGGCCGTGGGCGTCCGAGGCCGCGATCCAGTCGGCGCCCTCGTCGGGGATGAGGTCGGGCGTGATGAGGCCGGCGCCACCCGCCCCCGCGAGGTCCCGGGCGAACGCGTCCACCCCGTACCGCAGCACAGGGTTCCAGTACGTCATGACGAGGGTCGGCACCGTGCCGCCGGAGTGCTCGGCGACGGCCTCGACGACGCGCAGCACGTCCCGGACGCGGGCCCCGGCGACCAGCGCCGCCTCCGCGGCCCGCTGGATCACCGGCCCGTCCATCACGGGGTCGGTGTACGGGACGCCGATCTCGACGACGTCCACGCCGGCGTCGACCATCGCGACGACGGCCTCGACCGAGCGTGCGACGTCGGGGTAGCCGACGGGCAGGTACCCCACGAGGGCCGCGCGCCCCTCGGCGCGCAGCGCGTCGAGGCGCGCGGCGGTGGGCGACGTGTCGGTCGCGGTGCTCACTGGTCTCCCTCCGGCGTGGCCGTCTCGTCCGTCGCGGCCTGGTCGTCGAGGAGCCCGAACCACCGCGCCGCGGTAGCCACGTCCTTGTCGCCGCGGCCCGAGAGGTTGACCAGGATCACCTGGCCCGTGCGGCCCGCCTCGGCGGCCTCGCGCCCCAGGCGCATGGCCCCGGCCAGCGCGTGGGCCGACTCGATCGCCGGGATGATCCCCTCGGTGCGGCACAGCAGGCGGAACGCCTCCATGGCCTCGTCGTCGGTCACGGGCTCGTAGGACGCCCGGCCGAGGTCGTGCAGCCACGAGTGCGCGGGCCCGACGCTCGGGTAGTCCAGCCCCGCGGAGACGGAGTGGCTGGGCAGCGTCTGCCCGTCGTCGTCCTGCAGCAGGTACGAGCGGGCACCGTGCAGCACGCCCGGGGCCCCGCCCGAGAACCGGGCGGCGTGCCGGCCGGTCTCGACGCCCTCTCCCCCGGCCTCGAAGCCGTGCAGGGTCACGCTCTCGTCGTCCAGGAACGCGTTGAAGATGCCGAGCGCGTTGGAGCCGCCGCCCACGCACGCCGCGACGGCGTCGGGCAGCCGGCCGGTGCGCTCGAGGATCTGCTCGCGCGCCTCGTTGCCGATGATGCGGTGGAACTCGCGCACCATCTCCGGGAACGGGTGCGGACCCGTGACCGTGCCCAGCAGGTAGTGGGTGCTCTCGACGTTGGCCACCCAGTCGCGCAGCGCCTCGTTGATGGCGTCCTTGAGGGTGCGCGACCCGATGCTCACGGGCACGACCTCGGCGCCGAGCAGGCGCATCCGGGCCACGTTGAGCGCCTGGCGCCTCGTGTCCTCCTCGCCCATGTAGACGACGCACTCGAGGTCGAGCAGGGCTGCGGCCGTCGCGGTGGCGACGCCGTGCTGGCCGGCGCCGGTCTCGGCGATGACGCGCGTCTTGCCCATGCGCTTGACCAGCAGGGCCTGCCCGAGCACGTTGTTGATCTTGTGCGAGCCGGTGTGGTTGAGGTCCTCGCGCTTGAGGAAGACCCGGTGTCCTGCCTCGGCCCCGCCGCAGTGCTCGGCGAAGCGCGGCACCTCGGTGAGCGGGGACGGCCGTCCGGTGTACTCGCGGTGCAGCCGGGCGAGCTCGTCCGTGAACGCGGGGTCGCCGAGCGCCTTGCGGTACTCCGTCTCGAGCTCGTCGAGCGCGGCGATGAGGGCCTCGGGCACGAAGCGGCCGCCGAACTGCCCGAAGTACGGGCCTTCGACGTCCGCCAGCCGGCCGAGCACCTGGTGCGCCAGGTTCTCGGTCAGCGCCTCCCGTACGGGCTGGTCGGGCACGGGTCCTCCGTCTCTCGTCGTCACCGCTCGGCGGGTCTGCATGATGGGTCGTCCGAGGGTACCGGTCGTCGGTGCCTCGGCGGTGGGGGCTGTGGTGTGCGGTGGTGTGCTGCGCTGGTGTGCTGTCGCCGGCGCGCCCCCGCGGGGGCGCCCGGACGCGATTACGGCTGGGCTGCCGGGCGGACCGACCACAGGGCCGGGTGCTGGCCCGCGGCGACGAGATCGGCCACGGAGCGGCGGGGTGCGCCGTCGGTCACGAGGGCCTCGCCCACGAGCACCGCGTGCGCGCCGGACCGGGCGTAGTCGAGGACGTCGTGCGGCCCGCGCACACCGGACTCGGCGACGCGCACGACGTCGTCCGGGATGAGCGGCGCCAGCCGCGCGAACGTCGACCGGTCCACCTCAAGGGTCTTGAGGTCGCGTGCGTTCACGCCGACCACGCGCGCTCCCGCGTCGAGCGCTCGGCGCACCTCGTCCGCCGTGTGGGCCTCGACCAGCGCCGTCATGCCGAGCGAGTGCACCCGCTCGATCAGCGAGGTGAGCACCGTCTGCTCCAGGGCGGCGACGATGAGCAGGACCAGGTCGGCGCCGTGCGCCCGCGCCTCCCACACCTGGTAGGGCGTGACGACGAAGTCCTTGCGCAGCACCGGCACGTCCACCCGCGCGCGCACCGCGTCGAGGTCGGCGAGGCTCCCGCCGAACCGCCGCTGCTCCGTCAGCACCGAGATGGCGCTCGCGCCGCCGCGGGCGTACTCCTCGGCCAGGGCCGCGGGGTCGCTGATCGGTGCCAGGTCGCCCTTGCTGGGGCTCGAGCGCTTGACCTCCGCGATCACGGCGACGCGGTCCTCCGACAGGAGGCGCCCGCAGCACTCGAGCGCGCCCGGCAGCCGTGCCGCGCGCTCCTTGAGCTCGTCGAGCGAAGTCTGCGCCTGGCGCACCGCGAGATCCTCGCGGACCCCCGCGACGATGTCCTCGAGGACCGTCATGGTCTGCCTCCCCCGTCCCGTGACGTCGCACCGACGCCTGTCTGCCATGGTAGGCCCGTCCGCGGGAGGGCCCCGACACGTCTCCGAGCGTGAGACGCGCACCGGGCCGGGCACGCCGACGGCGCGCCACCTCCCCGGGGAGGGAGGGGGCGCGCCGCGGGAACGATCAGTGGCCGGAGGACGCGCGCCGGGGCGTGACGCCCGGCTTCGCCTGCCCGAAGCCCATGCTGCGCAGCACCGCGGCGAGCACGAGCGCCCCCACCACGATCACCGCGCCGATCCAGACCAGCGCGCCCGGGACGTCGGGCAGCATGCCGACGGCGCCGACGGCCACGCCCAGCATGATGCCGATCATCGCCGTCCACGCGGCGGTGGTGTGGCCGTGGTTCGTGGGCGGGACGGCCGGGGGCAGGTAGGCGACCTCGGCGTTGCGGTTGTCGGTCATGGAATGTGATGCCCTTTCGTGACGTGGTGCGCGGTCCAGCCTAGCGGTCCGCCGACGGGTCCGTGCCCCGGGTCAGGGCGTCCCAGGCGTCGTGGGGGTCGTGCTGACCTGCTTCGTCGGGACGGGGGCCGACGCCGCCCGTCCGCTCCGTCGACGTCGCGGGCGACGCGGGCGGCACGGGCGGCACGGACGGCCGAGCCGCCCCCGGGGCCGTCTGCGCGGCGGCCGCGCGCTCGTGCCTCCCCGAGGTGGCGCCCCAGGCCGGCGCCCCCAGCGCCGCGAGGGCCGCGACCGCGACTGCCGCCAGGCCCAGCACCGCGGTGAGCCAGGGCCAGACGGCCACCGCGACCGGTGAGGTGAGGTCCGTCACCCCGGCGGTGGCCGACGCGCCCGACGTGGCCGCCGGCACCGGGTCGAGCAGCACGGCGGCCGCCGAGGCGGCGGCCAGGGCGCCCGCGAGCGCCACCACGACCAGCGCGACCCACCGGGCCACCCGCCCCGCGATCGCCAGGGCGGCGCCGCCCGCGACGATCACGAGCGCCGCCGCGCCCACCGCCGGGGCGGCGGCCGTCCCGGTGACCGCGACGTCCACGGTGGGCTCGAGCGCCGTCGACACGGTGGTGCTCACCCAGGTCGGCGACGCCGTCGCGAGCGTGAGCCCGCCGACCGCCACCACCGACCACACCGCCCGCGAGCGGGCCCTCAACGGGCCACGCCCCCGAGCGGCGCGGGTGCCGCCGTCGCGCGTCGCCCCGTCGTGCGTCGCCCCGTCGTGCGCGGAACGTCGAGAGTCGTCCATGTGTCCTGCCTGCCTACCTCGCTCGTCGGTGCCGCGCACCGCTCACAGCGCCCGGAACCGGGCCGCCAGCTGCACGGCGCGTACCGCCGCGGCCGCCTTGTTGCGCGACTCCTCGTACTCCAGCGCGGGCACGGAGTCGGCCACGATCCCGCCGCCCGCCTGCACCCAGGCGCGGCCGTCGCGGATGCACGCGGTGCGGATCGCGATCGCCATGTCCATGTTGCCGCCGAAGTCGAAGTAGCCGACCGTGCCGCCGTAGATCCCGCGCGAGGCCGGCTCGAGCTCGTCGATCAGCGCGATCGCCCGCGGCTTGGGCGCCCCCGACAGGGTGCCGGCGGGGAACGTGGCGCGCAGCGTGTCGAGCGCCGTCGCGCCCGCCCTCAGGCGCCCGACCACCGTGGAGCACAGGTGCATGATGTGGCTGAACCGCCGCGTGGCCATGAACTCGACGACCTCGACGGACGTCGGCTCGCAGACCTTCACCAGGTCGTTGCGGGACAGGTCGACGAGCATGAGGTGCTCCGCCCGCTCCTTGGGGTCCGCCAGCAGCTCCTCGCCGAACGTCACGTCCTCCTCGACGGTCGCCCCGCGGGGGCGAGAGCCGGCGATCGGGTACGTCGTGACGTGGCCGTCGGTCACCTTCACGAGCGTCTCGGGGCTGGACCCGACGACGGAGAGCTCCCGCCCGTCGGGACCCGTGAGCCGGAAGTAGTACATGTACGGGCTCGGGTTGATGGTCCGCAGGGCCCGGTAGACGTCGAGGGGCGCGGCAGGGCAGTCCAGGCCGAGGCGCTGCGACAGCACCACCTGGAAGACCTCGCCGTCGCGGATCGCCTCCTGGCCGGCGCGCACGGCGGCCTCGAACTCGTCACGGGTGGAGCGGAACTCCAGCACCGGCTCGGCCACCTCGTCCGCCGGGCGCAGCACCGTGGGCACCGCGGGCGCCGGCGCGGCGAGCCGCGCCTGCATCGCGTCGAGCCGCGCCACGGCGTCGGCGTGGGCCTCGTCCACCCGCTCGTCCGTGCCGTCGCCGTTGATCGCGTTGGCGATGAGCCAGGCGGTGCCGGTGTGGTGGTCGACCGCCACCAGGTCGGTCGCGAGGCTCAGGGCCACCTCCGGCACGCCGAGCTCGTCCGGGGCGTTCGCGGGCAGCGTCGGCTCCCAGTGCCGCACGACGTCCCAGCCGAGCGCGCCCGTGAGCCCGCCGGTGAGCGGCGGCAGCCCTTCGATCGGCGGGGTGCGCAGCGCCTCGAGCGCCGCACCGAGCACCTCCACGACGTCCCCCTCGTGCGGGATGCCGGCCGGCACGTCGCCGTGCCACACCGCGCGGCCGTCCCGTGCCGTCAGCGTCGCGCGCGAGTCGACACCGACGAAGGACCAGCGGGACCAGCCCCCGGACGACTCCGCCGACTCCAGCACGAACGTCCCCGGGCGGTCCTGCGCGAGGGTGCGGTAGAGCCCCACCGGGGTGACGTCGTCGGCGAGGACGCGACGCACCACCGGGATCACGCGGCGGTCGGCCGCCAGGGCGCGGAACGTGCCGAGGCCGGGCCACGTCGCGCCCCACGCCAGGTCCTGCGCCGAGGGAGCCGCCACGGGGGCGGTGCGGACGGCGGGGCGGGGCTGCGCGACGGCGGGCGTGGTCACCGGTCCTCCTGGGGGGCTTGGGTCGGGATGTCGGTCGAGGTGTCGGCCGAGGTATCGGTTGAGGCGTCGGCCGGGAGCGCGGCGACGACGGCGCCGAGGTCGCCGCCGGCCTCGAAGCAGGTGCGGGTGCCCGTGTGACACGCGGCGCCCACCTGGTGGACGCGCACGAGCAGGGCGTCTCCGTCGCAGTCGAGCGCCACCGACCGGACGAGCTGCACGTGCCCGGAGGTGTCGCCCTTGCGCCAGTACTCCCGCCGGGACCTGCTCCAGAACGTGACCCTGCCCTCGGTCAGGGTGCGGCGCAGCGCCTCGTCGTCCATCCAGCCCAGCATGAGGACCTCGCCCGAGTCGTGCTGCTGCACGACTGCCGCGACCAGGCCGTGCTCGTCCCGCTTGAGCCGGCCGGCGATCGCGGGGTCGAGGGATGCTTCGGGGAGGGTGGGCGTCTGCACCCGAGCATCTTGACACGTCCGCACGTGCCGCCGGACCCGGGTCCGGGGCCCGTCAGCGCGTCTGCGCCACCCAGCTCGCGTGCATCCGCGCGTAGACGCCGCCCGCGGCGGCCAGCTCCTCGTGGCCGCCGACCTCGACCACGTGACCGTCGTCGACGACGACCACGAGGTCGCTGGCCTCCGCCGTGGAGAGGCGGTGCGCGATGGTCAGGGTCGAACGGCCCGACGTGAGCGAGTCCAGCGCCCGGGCGATCCGCACCTCCGCGGCCGGGTCGACGGCGGACGTGGCCTCGTCGAGGACCAGCAGGTCGGGAGCCGCGAGGTAGGCGCGCGCGATCGCGACCAGCTGCCGCTCCCCCGCGCTGAGGGCCTCGCCGCGCTGCCCGACCGGCGTCGCGAGGCCCTGGGGAAGACCGGCGACCCAGTCGGAGAGGCCGAGGGCCTCCACCGCCTCGGTCACCCGAGCCCTGGTCCCGGCGGCGTCCCCCGTCGGCTCCGGCCGCAGCCCGTACGCCACGTTCTCCTCGACCGTGCCGTCGAAGAGGAACCCCTCCTGCGGCACCAGGACGACCCGCTCCCGCAGGGAGGAGAGCGTCAGGCGGCGCAGGTCGACCCCGTCGAGCAGCACCTGGCCCTCGGTCGGGTCCATGAGCCGGGTGACGAGCTTGGCGATCGTCGTCTTGCCCGACCCCGTCCGCCCGACGACGGCGACCTTGCGCCGCGCGGGCAGCTCGAGGTCCACGCCGTGCAGCACCTCCGGCCCACCGGGGTAGCCGAACCGGACGCCGCGCAGCGTCACCGCGGCCGGCCCGCGCGGGCTGGGCACGGCGTCGGCGGCCTCGGCCACGTCGACCGGCGTCTCCAGGACGGCCAGCACCCGCCGCCAGCCCGCCACCGCGTTCTGCAGCTCGTTGAGGATCTCCGTGGCCTGCTGGACCGGACCGGTGAAGAGCTGGACGAGGAACAGGAACGCGACCACCTGGCCCGCCGTCAGGCCCCCGCCGACCCCGAGCAGCGTGCCGACCACGACCACCACCGCGAGGACCAGGTTGGCGACGAGCACCCCGCTCGAGAACACCGACGACACCAGCAGCTGGGCGCGGGCCTGCGTCGCGCGCGTGGTCTCGACCGCGGCGTCGACGCGCCGTCCGGTCCGCGCGGCGACGCCGTAGGCGCGCACGGTCTCGGCGCCCACGACGGCCTCCGAGATCGCACCCAGCATCGCCCCGACGGCCTGGCGCACCGCCGCGTACGCGCGGTTGACCGTGCCCTGCGCGCGGCGCAGCACCAGGAACAGGGGCACGAAGCACGCCCAGACGACGAGCGTGAGCTGCCACGAGTACACGGCCATGAGCGCCGTGGCCACCAGCACCTGCAGCGTGGACACCAGGAGCTGGATGCCGCCCCACTGCACGAACAGGGAGATCGTGTCGACGTCGGACGTCACGCGCGACACCAGCGCGCCACGCCGCTCGGTCCCCTGCGCGAGGGTGGACAGGTCGTGCACGTGCCGGAACGCCTGCACCCGCAGCTCGGCGAGGCCGGCCTCGGTGCGGCGGAACAGGCGCACGTTGACCACGGCCGTGCACAGCCCGGCGACGACCACCGCTCCTGCGGCGAGCCCCGTCAGCAGCGCGACCCGCGCGGCGTCCGGACCGCCCGCGGCGAGGATGCCGTCGTCGATCGTGCGCTGCACCGCGACGGGCACGACGACGCGCCCGGCCGCCGCCAGCACGGCGAGGGCCAGCGTGAGCCACAGGCCGTCCACGATCTGCGGGGAGATCTGCACCCCGCGGCGCAGGGTGGCAAGGACGCCCAGCTCGCTGGCGGACGCGATGCGCGACGTGCTCACGGGGCCTCCTCCGACGCCGTCTCGCCCGCGGCGGCCTCGTCCGCCAGCTCCCGGGCCCGGCGCGCGGTCTCCCGCTCGTAGGCGGTGGCGAGGTCCCGGTACCCGTCGTCGCGGGCGAGGAGCTCGGCGTGGGGGCCGACGTCCACGACCCGCCCGCCCTCGAGGTGCACGACGACGTCGGCCAGGGCGACGGACGACATGCGGTAGGCGACCATGACGACCGTCGTCGCCTGCCCGCCCGCGTCGCCCGCGGCGGAGGACAGGGCGCCGAGGATCTCCGACTCGACCCGCGGGTCGACCGCCGACGTGGCGTCGTCCAGCACCAGGAGGCGGGGCCTGCGCACCAGGGCCCGCGCGATGGCGAGCCGCTGCCGCTGACCGCCGGACAGGTTGGCGCCCCGCTCGCCGAGCGGCGCGTCGAGCCCGCCGGGCAGCTCGCGCACGACGTCGTCCACGCGGGCGACGCGCAGCGCCTCCCAGACCGCGGCGTCGTCGGGGGCGCCCTCGTCGCCGGGGTCGGCGAGGGTGACGTTGGCCCGGACGGTGTCCTCGAAGACGAACGTCTGCTGCGTCACGAGGGCCACCTGGGACGGGATCTCCCCCGCGGCGAGGTCGCGGACGTCCGTGCCGTCGAGCAGCACCCGGCCGCGGCTCGGGTCGCTGAGGCGGGCGAGCAGCGACACCAGGGTGGTCTTGCCCGCGCCGGTGCTCCCCACCACGGCGACCGTGGTGCCGGGGGCGACGTCGACGTCCACGCCGTCGAGCAGGGTGGCCGTGGCGCCCGCGGCGGGCACGTCGACCCCCACGTCCTCGAGCCGCACGGCGAGACCGCCCGCACCGCGCGGGAGGGCGTGCTCGCCGGGCGCGAGGGACGCGCGGGCGTCCAGCACGGCGGCGATGCGGTCGTAGCCCACGAGCGCGCGGGGCAGCTCGCCGAGCACCCACCCGAACGCGCGCACCGGCACCGCCATGACCGTCAGCAGGTAGGCCGCGGTCACGACGTCCCCGGCGTCGACGGCGCCGGTCGACGCCCGCCACGTGCCCACGCCCAGCACGGCGAGCGTGCCGAGCGACGGCAACAGCTCGATGACCGGGTCGAAGACCGCGCGCACCGTGCCGACCCGCACGTTGGCGGCGCGCAGCTCGTCGGTGCGCTCCGCGAACCGGCGCTCCTCGCGGTCGGCGGTGCCGAGCGACTTGACCAGCAGGGCGCCCTCGAACGACTCGTGCGCGACGTCCGCCACCTCCGCGCGCAGCTGCTGCGCCCGGGTCGCGGCAGGGGCCATGTGGCGCTGGAACACGACGTTCGCCGCGACGGCGGCGGGCACCACCAGCAGCGCGGCGACCGCGAGCCACACGTCCACCGCGAGGAGCATCGCGGCCGCCACCACGATCATCACGACGACGCCGAGCGCGAAGGGCAGCGGGTTGAACACGCCGGTGGCGGCCTCGACGTCGGCGCTCGCCCCGGACAGGAGCCGGCCGGCCGGGTGGGCCCGGTGCCACGACACGGGCAGGCGCAGGTACTGGCGGGTCAGCCCGCGGCGGTGGTGGGCCTGGATCGCGGCGAACCCGTACCCGGCCCAGATGCGCCTGCCCGCCACGCCGAGCGCGAGCGTGAGCGCGACGGCGGCCAGCACGAGGCCGGCCTGCCAGATCCGGTCCTGCGCGGCCGGGTCGCCCGCGACGGCCGGCACCACGACCGCGTCGGTCGCCCAGCCCACGGCCCGGCTCACGGCGACCGTGGCGGCGCCGAACAGGGCGGACGCGGCCACCGCGAGCACGTACAGGCGGGGCTCGGAGCGCATGCCGCGCCACACGAGCGTCGCGGAGCGACGCAGCCGTGACCCCGTGAGGGTCAGGGCCGGATCACCGCTCATCGGCCACCGTGCCGCCGCCACCGTTCCGTGCGGGGCTCGCGACGGAGGCCCCGGGGACGACCGCGGTCATCTCCGGACCTCGATCCCGGCCGCGGCCAGGGCTTCCTTCACCTGGCCGACGGACAGCGTGCCGAAGTGGAAGACGCTCGCCGCGAGGACGGCGTTGGCGCCCGCGCGCGCCGCGGCCACGAAGTGCTCCGGGACGCCGGCGCCGCCGGAGGCCACGAGCGGCACCTCCACCCGCTCGCGGACCGCGGCGAGCATCTCCAGGTCGAAGCCGGAGGTCGTGCCGTCGGCGTCCATCGAGTTGAGCAGGATCTCCCCCGCCCCCAGGTGCGCAGCCTTCGCCGCCCACTCCACGGCGTCGATGCCGGTGCCCCGGCGGCCGCCGTGCGTGGTCACCTCGTAGCCCGACGGCGTGACCGTCTCGCCCGTCACCCGGCGCGCGTCCACGGACAGGGTGAGCACCTGGCGCCCGAAGCGCCCGGCGATCTCCGCGACCAGCTCCGGCCGGGCGATCGCCGCCGTGTTGACCCCCACCTTGTCCGCGCCGGCGCGCAGCAGGCGGTCCACGTCGTCCGTCGAGCGCACGCCACCGCCCACCGTGAGCGGCACGAAGACCTGGTCGGCGGTCCGGCGCACCACGTCGACCATGGTGGCGCGGTCGCCCGACGAGGCGGACACGTCGAGGAACGTCACCTCGTCGGCGCCCTCCCCGTCGTACCGGGCCGCGAGCTCGACGGGGTCCCCCGCGTCGCGGAGGTTGGTGAAGTTGACCCCCTTGACGACGCGCCCGTCGTGGACGTCGAGGCACGGGATCACGCGGACGGCCACGGACATGCGGGACTCACCCTTCCTTGCTGTCGTCGCTGCCGGCGGCGTCCGTGCCGGACTGCTCGCCGGACGCCTTCTCCGGGTCCCCGCCGTCGTCGCCCCTGCCCTCGCCGGGTGTGTCCTCCTCGGTCACCTGGAAGTGCGAGTCCAGGATGTCCACCACGTAGACCAGGGTCTCGTCGGCGAGGTCGCTGCTGGTGCCACCGTAGCCGAGGCCGGGCGGCACCACGAGCATCACCTGGGAGCCGACGGTCTGCTCCACGAGGCCCTGGTCGAGGCCGTCGACGAGCTGACCGATGCCCACCGTCGCGGACTGCGGGCGGGTGCCCGGCGTCCAGGTGGTGTCGAACTGTTCGCCGTCGCTCCACCGCACCGCCGTGAAGCGCATGGTGACGACCTGACCCACCTGGACCTGGGGACCGCTGCCGCGCAGCAGCGGCTGCACCTGCAGGTCGGCGGGAGGCTTCTGCTTCGCGGGCACCCGGACGGTGGGCTCGCCGGTCGTGTCCCGCTCCACGGCGGGCAGCCCGTCCGCCACCGTCACCTCCGTGCCGGCGGCGCGCGTGGGCAGCACGTCGACGACGAGGATCACCGGCACGCCGTCGTCCTCCTCCACGAGGAGCATGCGCGCCCCGACCTTCTGGCCCCGCAACGTGTCGTAGAGGTTGGACCCGAGCGCCTCCGGCGACATCGTGTACCAGGCGGGCGCGTCGATGTACGTGCTCGACACGACGGACCCGTCGCGCCCGTCCTCCGCGTACATGTTCAGGAGCACCGGTTCGCCCTCCGCCACCGGCTCGCCCGACCCCGGCCACACCGTGCGGGCGCCGGGGCGCACCACGTCGTACGGCTGCTCGTAGGTGAGCGAGGGCGGTTCGCCGACGGCGCCGGACACCTGCACCGGGGCCGCCGACGCCTGCGACGACGGCACGTCCCCCAGGTCGCCCAGCAGCGACGAGCTGCAGCCGCCGAGCACGAGGGCGCCACCGAGCAGGAGAGAGGTCAGGAGAGTCGGGCGGCGGAGCACCGCGACAGTCTGCCACGGCACTCGATGCTCCCGGGGTCGGCGTCCGCGCGTGCCTCGCCCCCGACCGCCGTTACATCGACTCGATCAGCCGGTCGACCCTCTCGTCGACGCTGCGGAACGGGTCCTTGCACAGCACGGTGCGCTGCGCCTGGTCGTTGAGCTTCAGGTGCACCCAGTCCACGGTGTAGTCGCGGCGCGCCTCCTGGGCGGCGCGCACGAAGTCGCCGCGCAGCTTGGCGCGCGTCGTGGGCGGCGGGACGGCGGTGGACTCGAAGACCTCGAGGTCCGTCACCACGCGCTCCACCATGCCCCGTGCGGCGAGCAGGTTGTACAGGCCCTCCGTGCGGGAGATGTCGTGGTACGCCAGGTCGAGGCGCGCGATGCGCGGGTCGTCCAGGGACAGATCGTGCTTGGCCTGGTAGCGCTCGATGAGCCGCAGCTTGATGACCCAGTCCAGCTCCCGGTCCACGAGGGACAGGTCGCCCGACTCGAGCGCCCGCAGCCCCCGCTCCCACAGGTCCAGCACCTGCTTGACGACAGGTGTCGCACCGCCGTGGGCGTCGACGTGCTCGCGCACCCGGTGGAAGTACTCCCACTGGATGTCGACCGCCGTGGCCGTGCGCCCGTTGGCCAGCTGCACCGGGTGCAGGCCGGTGTGGTCGTGGCTGATCTCGCGGATCGCGCGGATCGGGTTCTCCAGCGTGAGGTCCCGCATCGGGACGCCCGCCTCGACCAGGCGCAGCACGAGGTCGGTGGCGCCCACCTTGAGCATCGTCGTGGGCTCCGCCATCGACGAGTCGCCCACGATGACGTGCAGCCGGCGGTAGCTCTCGGCGTCCGCGTGCGGCTCGTCGCGCGTGTTGATGATCGGTCGCGACCTCGTGGTCGCGCTGGAGACCGCCTCCCAGATGTGGTCGGCGCGCTGCGAGAGGCAGTAGACCGCGCCCCGCGGCGTGGCCAGGACCTTGCCCGCGCCCGTGAGCACCTGGCGCGTGATGAGGAACGGCACCAGCACCTCGGACAGCCGCGAGAAGTCGCCCTGGCGGCGCACCAGGTAGTTCTCGTGGCAGCCGTACGAGTTCCCGGCCGAGTCGGTGTTGTTCTTGAACAGGTGCACCTTGCCCGACAGGCCCTCGTGCTCGAGCCGCTGCTGCGCGTCCGCGACCAGCCCCTCGAGGATGCGCTCGCCGCCGCGGTCGTACGCCACGAGCTGGTGCACGTCGTCGCACTCCGCCGTCGCGTACTCGGGGTGCGACCCCACGTCGAGGTACAGGCGTGAGCCGTTGCGCAGGAAGACGTTCGACGACCGCCCCCACGCGACGACCTTGCGGAACAGGTAGCGCGCCACCTCGTCCGCGGACAGGCCGCGCCCGTCGTCCGCGGCGCACGTCACCCCGTACTCGGTCTCCAGACCGAAGATCCTGCGGTCCACGACGCCCTCCACTCTGCTCGGCCCTGCTCAGCCCTGCTCAGACCTGCTCGGCCCCGTCCCGGTCGCCCGGCTGGTCCAGCAGCCCGGCGAGCACCGCACCCTGCAGCCGGCGGAACGCCCGCCGCCGGCCCGCGCGCTCCAGCACCGCCACCTCCAGGCCGCCGGGCGCGATCTCCCGCTCCTCGCCCTCGGCGGTGACGGAGCCGTCCGCCCCCACGGCGCCGAGGGTGCGCACGGCCAGCGCCAGCACCTCGGCCAGCGACATGCCCTCGTGCCAGGCGTCCGCGACCCGCGCGCCCAGCTGTTCGGCCTGACCGCCCATCACGACGTGCCCGTGCTCGTCGGCCACCGAGCCGTCGTACGACAGCCGGTAGATCTGGTCGGCGCCCGGCGTCGGGCCCACCTCTGCGACGACCAGCTCCACCTCGAGGGGCTTGGACTCGGTGGTGAACACCGTGCCGAGCGTCTGCGCGTAGGCGTTGGCGAGCCCCCGCGCGGTCACGTCGGTGCGGTCGTAGGAGTACCCCCGCAGGTCGGCGTAGCGCACGCCGGCCACCCGCAGGTTCTCGAACTCGTTGTACTTGCCGACGGCGGCGAACGCGATGCGGTCGTAGATCTCCGAGATCTTGTGCAGCGCCCGCGACGGGTTCTCCGTGGCGAACGCGATCCCGCCCTCGTAGGCCAGCACGACGACCGACCGGCCACGGGCGATGCCCTTGCGCGCGAAGTCCGCCCGGTCCTTCATCAGCTGCTCGGGCGAGACGTAGAACGGCATCGTCATGCGCGCGCACCTCCCTGGTTCCGCTGACGCGTCCCACCGCCCGCCGGGCGGTCACCGTGCGCGGCGCGGTGCGCCGCTCCCCTCTCGGCCACGATCCGCTCGACGGTCCCCGCCAGCTCGTCGTCGCCCACGTGGCGCACGCCGTCGGCGTCCACCACGGTCACCACCGGCCAGATCTGGCGCACGGGGTCCGGGCCGCCCGTCGCGCTGTCGTCGTCGGCCGCGTCGTACAGCGCCTCGACGGCGACGCCGACCGCAGCGTCGGCGTCGAGCCCCGGCCGCCACAGCTTCTTCAGGGCCCCGCGGGCGAAGACCGAGCCCGAGCCGACCGTGTGGTGGTCGTGCTCCTCGTACCGGCCTCCCGTGACGTCGTAGCTGAACAGCCGCCCGTACCCGCGGTCCAGGTCGTACCCGGCGAAGAGCGGCACCACCGCCAGCCCCTGCAGGGCCAGCGGCAGGTTGCCACGGATCATCGTCGACAGGCGGTTGGCCTTGCCGTCGAGGGAGAGCAGCGAGCCCTCGATCTTCTCGTAGTGCTCCAGCTCGAGCTGGAAGAGCCGGACCAGCTCGATCGCGACGCCCGCGGACCCCGCGATGCCGACCACCGAGTAGGCGTCGGCGGCGAACACCTTCTCCATCTCGCGGCTGGCGATGAGGTTGCCCGCGGTCGCCCGCCGGTCGCCCGCCATGATCACGCCGCGGCCGCCGTCGTCGGTGCCGAAGGTCAGCGCCACGATCGTCGTGGCGTGCGGGGCGAGGCCGTCCGCGGGCGCACCGCCGGCGGTGAGGCGCCGCCCCGGCAGGAGGTCCGGGGAGTGCGCCCCGAGGAAGTCCACGAACGAGGACGAGCCGGGGCGCAGGAACGCGTCCGGCAGGCGTCCCGAGGTGTCAGCGCTGGTCATGGGCGATCACTGACCGCCCTTCTGCACGAAGCCTCGCACGAACGACTCCGCGTTCGTCTCGAGGACCTCGTCGATCTCCTCCAGGAGGGCGTCCACCTCGGCGTCGCGCTCCGACACCGCCGGGGCGGCCGGGGCGGGGACGTCCGCGTCGTCGTCGGGCGTGCGGTCCTCGTGCTGCGGGTTGATCCGTTCCTGACCGGCCATGGTCCGCCTCCTTCGCTGCTGCGGAGCTCCCGGGGAGGGAGGCTCCGGGAGAGTCTCGCGTCGCCAGCCTATGCGCTGCGACCGACACCGCGCGGTGGCGTCCACGCCGGTTGCGCCCAGGGCTGAACCGGGCGGGCCGCGGGGTCAGCCCTCCCCGCGCAGCCCCTTGAGCAGGGCAGCCGCGTCGGGGCTGGCGTCCAGGAGCGCGCCGATGTGCTGGCGCGTGCCCCGCGAGGGGTCCAGCATCGGCACGCGCTGCAGCGCGGCGGCACCGGGGACGTCGAAGATCACCGAGTCCCAGCTCGCCGCGGACACCTGGTCCGCGTACCGGGCCATGACCTCGCCGCGGAACCACGCGCGCGTGTCCGCCGGCGCGTGGTGCACCGCGTCCGCCACCCGCTCGTCGTCCACGAGCCGCTCCACCGCGCCGGACGCGACGAGCCGGCGGTAGATGCCGCGCTCGGGCCGGACGTCGGTCCACTGCAGGTCGAGGGCGTGCAGGCGCGGGTGGTCCCAGGCGAGGCCGTCCCGCGAGCGCAGCCCCTCCAGCAGGCGCCGCTTGGCCACCCACTCGACCTCCCGCGCGCACGTCGCGGGGTCCGTCGCGAGCCGGCTCAGCACGGAGCGCCAGCGGTCCAGGACGTCGTTCGTCTCGTCGTCGACCGGTCCCGCCCCGCCCGCGGAGCCCGCGAGCGCCGCGACCGACCGCGCCACGACGTCGGCGTACGCCTGCTGGATCTCGAGCGCGGTGAGGCGACGACCGTCGGCGAGGTCGAGGCGCACGCCGAGGGTCAGGTCGCGCGAGACACGCTGCACGTCCGCCACCGGGTCGGCGAGCCGGAGCGCCGCGAGCTCCGCGCGGGCCGGGACGCCGGCCTCCGTCAGCGCGTCCAGGTGCTCCAGCACCCAGAGCACCAGGGAGGTGGTCCCGAGCTTGAGGAACGTCGCGACCTCGAAGAGGTTGGCGTCGCCGATGATCAGGTGCAGGCGGCGCCAGCGCGTGCGGTCGGCGTGCGGCTCGTCGCGCGTGTTGACGATCGGGCGTCGCAGGGTGGTCTCCAGGCCCACCTCGGCCTCGATGTAGTCGGCCCGCTGGGACAGCTGGAAGCCGGCGTCCGCCCCGGTCGGCCCCAGTCCCACGCGGCCCGAGCCCGTGAACACCTGCCGGGTCACCAGGAAGGGCGTGAGGAGGTCCACGAGGGTGCCGAAGGGCAGCGCGCGGTCGACGAGGTAGTTCTCGTGGGTGCCGTAGCTGGCCCCCTTGCCGTCCACGTTGTTCTTGTAGAGCACCACCTCGCCGCCGGGCACCTGGGCGAGCGCCCGGACCGCCGCGAGCATCACCTGCTCCCCCGCCACGTCCCACAGCACGCCGTCGCGCGGGCCCGTCACCTCGGGCGACGAGTACTCGGGGTGGGCGTGGTCGACGTACAGGCGGGCGCCGTTGGTGAGGATGCAGTTGGCGGCGCTCGGGTCGTCGTAGTCCTCGGTCGTGGGCCGCTCCACCTCCTCCGGCTGCTGCCGGGCCGCGGCGCGAGCCCCTGCCCGGCCGCGCGCGCCCGGGGCGGCCGCGGACGCGACCTGCGCCGACGCCGGGGTGCTGCTCCCGCCGGGCGCGAGCGGGCCCGAGGGCGCCGGGCGGGACGGGTCGTCGGTGAGCAGCGAGGGGTGCGCGGAGGCGCGCTGCAGGTGGAACCCGCGCGCGTCCTGCAGGGGGTCCTCGTCGTCGTAGTCCCAGCGTGCGGGCGGCCGTGCGCCCGCGCGCGCGACCAGCGCGCGGTACGTCATGACCACCTGCGAGCTCATGAGCATCGGGTTGGCCATCGGCCGCCCCGGTGCCAGGACGCCGTACTCGGTCTCGATCCCCATCACGCGACGAACGCTCACGCCACCACCCTAGGGTGCCCGGAGCGGGAACGAGGTCCCCGTCTCGGGACCGACCCGGCCGGGTCGGCCCCGGGGACGGGGACCTCGCGCTCGCGGCGCTCGTGCGCCGTGCGGGCCTACAGGTACTGCCCCGTGCTCGTCACGGTGTCGATGGTGCGCGGCGCGCCGTCGCCGCCCTTCTTCTGGACGATCGTGCGGATGAAGACGATGCGCTCGCCCTTCTTGCCGCTGATGCGCGCCCAGTCGTCGGGGTTGGTGGTGTTCGGCAGGTCCTCGTTCTCCTTGAACTCGTCGACGCACGCGCTCAGCAGGTGCTCCACCCGGATGCCCCGCTGCCCGGTGGCCAGGAGGTCCTTGATCGCCGACTTCTTCGCCCGGTCCACGACGTTCTGGATCATGGCGCCGGAGTTGAAGTCCTTGAAGTACAGGGTCTCCTTGTCGCCGGACGCGTATGTCACCTCGAGGAACTGGTTCTCCTCGTCCTCGGAGTACATCCGCTCCACGACGCTGCTGATCATCGCCGCGATGGCCTCCGACTCGCTGCCGCCGTGCTCGGCCAGGTCGTCGGGGTGGATCGGCAGGGCCGGCGTGAGGTACTTGCCGAAGATCTCGGTGGCGCCCTCGGCGTCGGGCCGCTCGATCTTGATCTTCACGTCCAGGCGGCCCGGCCGCAGGATCGCGGGGTCGATCATGTCCTCGCGGTTCGAGGCGCCGATGACGATGACGTTGTCCAGCCGCTCGACGCCGTCGATCTCGGCGAGCAGCTGCGGCACGATCGTCGTCTCGACGTCCGAGGAGAGGCCGGTGCCGCGGGTGCGGAACAGCGACTCCATCTCGTCGAAGAAGACGACGACAGGGGCGCCCTGGGTCGCCTTCTCCCGCGCCCGGGCGAAGATCAGGCGGATGTGCCGCTCCGTCTCGCCCACGTACTTGTTGAGCAGCTCCGGGCCCTTGACGTTGAGGAAGTAGCTCTTCGCCGTCGGGTCGCCGCCGCGCGTGCTCGCCACCATGCCGGCGAGCGAGCTGGCGACGGCCTTCGCGATGAGCGTCTTGCCGCACCCGGGCGGCCCGTACAGCAGCACGCCCTTGGGCGGCCGCAGCCCGTGCTCGCGGAAGAGGTCGGGGTGGGAGAACGGCAGCTCGACGGCGTCGCGGATCTGCTCGATCTGCGGCCCCAGCCCGCCGATGTCCTCGTACGCGATGTCGGGGACCTCCTCGAGGACGAGCTCCTCGACCTCCGACTTGGGCACCACCTCGAACACGAACCCGCTGCGCACGTCCACCGTGAGCGCGTCCCCGACCCGCAGGGGCGTCCCGGACACCGATCCGGCGAGGCGCACGACGCGTTCCTCGTCGGCGCGTCCGACCACGAGCACCCGCTCGGGGTCGAGCACCTCCTTGACCGTCACCAGCTCGCCGGTCCGCTCGTACCCGCCGGCCTCGACCACGGTCATGGCCTCGTTGAGCTTGACCTCCTGGCCGGGGCGCAGCACGTCGACGTCGAGGGCCGGGCTCGCCTGGACGTGCATCTTGCGGCCCGCCGAGGAGATGTCGACGGAGCCGTCGTCGTGCGCCGCGAGGAACGTGGCGTACGTCCCCGGCGGCTTGGCGAGCTCGTCGATCTGGCCCTTGAGCTCGACGATCTGGTCGCGGGCGGCGCGGAGCGCCTCGGCGAGCCGCTCGTTCTTGGCGGCGAGAAGGGCGAGCTGTGCGTCGTGGCTCGGTCCGGTGGGCAGCGCCGGCTGCTCCGGTCGAGGCTCCGGGCGGACAGGGTTGTCGGACATCGCATCCCCTCTCGTGCGGCCCGGGTGGCCGCCTCCCCGGGCGGGAAGGTGCCCCCGGAGCAAACACCCTAGACATCAACGCGGATGTCCGGGGGTTCATTTCACGGAGCGGTCGCGAGGTTCACACGACCGAGACCTCCCGGTGACCCGTCCGCGCCGCGGCTCAGCCCTGCGCGGAGCCGTCGGGGCCGGCGTCCGGTGTCGCGGGCGACGCCTCGCCGGGGGCCACGCCGAGGTCGCGCCGCACCCGGCGGACCTTCTTGTCCGACACCGGGCGCTCGCCCAGGTCCTCCTCGGACCAGTCGGCGTCGGCCGTCGGGTACGAGCCCTTCGCCGGGCGACGGGTGCGCTCCGGCGGCGTGACGCCGTCCGCGAGACGGCGCGCCGTGATCAGGAATCCCGTGTGCCCGATCATGCGGTGCTGCGGACGCACGGCCAGGCCCTCCAGGTGCCAGCCGCGCACCATCGACTCCCAGGCCTGCGGCTCGGCGAACCGGCCGTCGGCGCGCAGGTCCTCGGCGGTCCGCGACAGCTGGGTGGCGGTCGCCACGTAGCAGATCAGGACTCCGCCGGGCACGAGGGCGCGGGCCACGGGGTCGACGTTCTCCCACGGCGCGA
Organism: Isoptericola peretonis; assembly: GCA_023241745.1. Lineage (GTDB taxonomy): Bacteria > Actinomycetota > Actinomycetes > Actinomycetales > Cellulomonadaceae > Isoptericola > Isoptericola peretonis. Next base: position 806,001 of record JALQCY010000002.1, read on the forward strand.
GCATGTCGAGCACCACCCGGTCGACGCTGCCGGGCTCGGCGACGTCGGGCAGCACGTCGGCCAGGTCGCCCACGGAGAGCCGCCACGCCGGGTGCTCGCCCCCGAAGAACGACTCGACGTTCCCGCGCGCGATGGCGGCGAAGTCCTCGCGCCGCTCGATCGACTGCAGCTCGCCCGCGTCGCCGACGGCGCGCAGCAGGGACATCGTCAGCGCGCCCGAGCCCACGCCGGCCTCGACGACGCGCGCGCCCGGGAAGATGTCGGCCATCTGCACGATCTGGCCGGCGTCCTTCGGGTAGACGACGGCCGCGCCGCGGGGCATGGACAGCACGTAGTCGCTCAGCAGCGGCCGCAGCGCCAGGTACTCCACGCCGGCCGTGTTCGTCACGACCCACCCCTCGGGGCGGCCGATGAGGTCCTCGTGGCGGAAGTAGCCCTTGTGGGTGTGGAACGTGCCGCCGGGCTTGAGGGTGATGGTGTGCAGGCGGCCCTTGGGGTCGGTGAGCTGCACCCGGTCCCCCTCGTGCAGCGGCCCGCGCCGCAGGTGGGCACCCGTGGCGCCGGTGACCGGCGCGGGGGCCGGGGCGGCGGTGGGGAGGTTCTCGGGCGCGGCGGGATCGGCGGAGGTCACGACCGGCGAGTCTACCGGCCGCACCGTCGGCGCCGTCCGGCTACCGACGCAGGGCGGCCGCGACCCGCGCGACGTCGAGCACCCCCGTGAGCACGCCGGCGTCGAGGACCGGGACCACCCGGGCCCCGGAGGAGCCGCGGGCCAGCCGGTCGAGCAGGTCGTCCCCCACCAGGTCGGCGGGCACGGCGGACCCCGGCGGGAACGGGACGACGACGGCCTCCACGGGCGTCGTGGCCGCCTGGCCGGCGGGCACGCTCGCGACCGCGGAGGGGTCCACCCAGCCCACCGGCTCGCCGGCGGGCCCGACGACGGCCACGACGGCGCCCGCGTGCCGGGCCGCGGCGTCGGAGACGCCGGCGACCGTGGTCGAGACCGGGACCACGACGGCCGGCACCGCCAGGCCGCGCGCCGACAGCCCCGCCACGCGCTCCCGCGCCTGCGCCCCCTTGATCGTGTCGCCCGCGCCGGACCACAGGAACGCGCCGACGAGCGCCGCCCACATGACGGTCACCCAGGACGGCGGCCGCCCCTCCAGCGCCGGCCACAGGAGGGCGACGGCCACGACGCCGACAGCCAGGACGCGCCCCGCCCAGCCCGCGGCGAGGGTGCCCCGGGAGCGCGACCCGGTCGCGCTCCACACGATCGACTCGAGGATCTGGCCGCCGTCCAGCGGCAGCCCGGGCAGGAGGTTGAAGAACCCGACGAACGCGTTCGAGAACGCGCCGGCGAACAGGAGCATCGACGGCACGGTCGCGGCGGGCTGCAGCTGGAAGGCGACCCAGAACGCGGCCGCGAGCGCGAGGTTGGTGAGCGGCCCGACCACGGCGACCAGCGCGCCGTCGAGCGGCCGGGCGCCGGCACCCGTGTAGGAGGTGTGCCCGCCCCAGAGCGTCAGGGCGAGCTCCGTGACCCGGTGGCCGCGGGCCCGCGCGACGAGCGCGTGCGCCACCTCGTGCAGGAAGACGGAGGCGAACAGCAGCAGGACGAACGCGAAGGCGACGAGGATCACGCCGGTCGTCGTCATGAGCGGTGCCGACCGGGCGACCGCGGGCGCGAAGACGACGGTCAGCACGGCGGCGCCGAGGAACCACGAGGGGGTGACGAGGACGGGGGCGCCCGCGACGCGGCCGATCACCCATCCCCGGGAGCGGGAGGTCACGCCGCCAGGCTATCCGGCGACGACGGTCCGTCCGGCGCGCCGCCCTCCCGTCGACCTGTCGCCGGCCGGCCGTAGGGTGGCGCGCATGACGACGACCGCCGCACCGGACGTGTCCCCGGACCCTGCCGTCCGGGCCCCGTCGTCCGCGCCGGGGCTGTCGCCGTCGCGCGCGAGCGACTTCATGCGCTGCCCCCTGCTGTTCCGGTTCCGCGTGGTCGACCGCCTGCCCGAGGCGCCGTCGTCGGCCGCCGCGCGCGGCACGGTGGTGCACGCCGTCCTCGAGCGGCTGTACGACGCCCCGCCCGGAGAGCGCACGCCGGAGGCCGCCGCGGCCCTGCTGCCGGTGGAGTGGGAGCGCCTCGTCGAGGCGGAGCCGCGGTACGCCACCCTGTTCGACGCCGACGGCGACGCCGCGGGGAGCACGCCCGAGCAGTGGCTCGGCCGCGCCCGGCGGCTGGTCGCCGCGTACTTCACGCTCGAGGACCCCAACCGGCTGCAGCCCGAGGCGCGGGAGCTGCGCGTCGAGACGTCGCTCGACGACGGACCGCTCCTGCGCGGGATCGTGGACCGTCTCGACGTCGCGCCGGACGGCGCGCTGCGCGTGGTCGACTACAAGACGGGCCGCGCGCCCGGCCCCGGCTTCGAGGGCTCGGCCCTCTTCCAGATGCGGTTCTACGGGTTGGTGCTGTGGCGCGAGCGGGGCGTGCTTCCGCGCATGCTGCAGCTCCTGTACCTGGGGGACGGCCAGGTGCTGCGCGCGCAGCCGACCGAGCGGGAGCTCGAGGCGACGGAGACCAAGGTCCGCGCCCTGTGGTCGGCGATCCAGGACGCCGCCCGCACCGGCGACTGGCGGCCCCGCCGCAGCCGGCTGTGCGGGTGGTGCGCCCATCAGTCGGTGTGCCCGGAGTTCGGCGGTACGCCGCCGGTGATCCCGCCGGGGGCCCTGCGCGAGCGGCTCGGCGCGACGGAGGCCGGGCGCCCCGAAGAACCTCTCAGAGGGTGAGGTCGACGACCTCGCCGGCGCCGATGCGCGCGAGCGTCGCGACGTCCACCTTCGCCAGGGACGCCGCCCGGCTGAGCCCTTCCAGGTGCGGTACCGGCACCACGGCCTCGACGCCGAGGGTCGCGATCCCGGCGGCGCGCGCCGAGGCGATGCCGGTCGGCGAGTCCTCGATGGCCACGCAGGAACCGACGTCGACGCCGAGGCGCTCGGCGGCCGTGAGGTAGGGCTCCGGGTCGGGCTTGCCGCGCGTCACCTGGTCGCCCGTGACCAGCGTGACGAACGCGCCCGCCGGGCCGCGAGAGACGACCTCCTCGGCCAGCGCGGTGTAGCTCATCGTCACGAGCGCGCAGGGCACCCCCGCCTCGGCGAGCCCCGTGAGCAGCTCGAGCGCACCCGGCTGCCACGGCACCTCCTGGCGCACCTGCTCGACGACCCGCCCGAGCAGGCGGTCCACGATCACGTCGAGGGGCAGGTCGACGCCACCCTGGTCGCGCAGGATCCGCGCCGAGACCGTCAGCGCGTTCCCGACGAGCTGCAGCGCCTGCTCGTGGCTCCAGGTGCCGCCGTGCTCGGCCACCAGCTCCTGCTCGGCCGCGATCCAGTACGGCTCCGTGTCCACGAGGGTGCCGTCCATGTCCCACAGCACGGCTGCGGGGAGGGCCGGTGTGGTGGGCGCGGGGGCTGGGGCGAGGGTCTCGGGCACCCGTCCATCGTACGGACGCCGCGGCGAGCACCCGCCCGTGCGCCGCGGTGAGATCCGGCACGCCGACCCGGCCGCCGCGCGGGTCCATGCTGTATACGCTGGACAGATGACGACCGAGCCGGAGACCACCGGGCGCCACGCCGCACGGCAGACCGTGATGATCGCCGCGTTCGAGGGGTGGAACGACGCCGGGAACGCCGCCACGGCGGCCCTGGGCCACCTGGCGCAGGTGTGGGACGCCCGCCAGGTGCGCGAGCTCGACCCGGAGGACTACCACGACTTCCAGGTGAACCGGCCCGTCATGGAGACGGGCCCGGACGGGGAGCGCACGATCACATGGCCCACGACCACGGTCACCGTCGCCGAGCTGTCGGACCGCACCGTGGTGCTGGTGCACGGCATCGAGCCGTCGTTCCGGTGGCGCTCGTACTGCGCCGAGCTGCTGGACCTCGCCGCGGAGCTCGGCGTCCGCACCGTGGTGACGCTCGGGGCGCTGCTGGCCGACGTGCCGCACACGCGCCCGATCCCCATGACAGCCACCACCGAGAGCTCCGGCCTGCAGGCGGTGCTCGACGTCGAGCCGAGCACCTACGAAGGGCCCACCGGCATCGTCGGCGTGCTGCAGCACGAGGCCGACCGGCGCGGGTTCCAGTCCGTGTCGCTGTGGGCCGCCGTCCCCCACTACGTCGCCAACCCGCCGTCCCCCAAGGCCACGCTGGCGATCCTCACCCGCGTGGAGGAGCTCATCGCCGCCCCGGTCCCCCTGGGCGACCTGCCCGAGGACGCCGAGGCGTGGCAGCACGGCGTCGACGAGCTGGCGTCGGACGACGCCGAGATCGCGGAGTACGTGCAGCAGCTCGAGGAGGCGAAGGACACCGCCGAGCTCCCCGAGGCGACCGGCGAGGCCATCGCCCGCGAGTTCGAGCGGTACCTGCGCCGGCGCGACGTCGGCGGGGAGAAGGGCGACAAGGGCGACCGGGGCGACCGGGGCTGACGGCCCGGTCACGCGGGCCGTCCGTCAGCCGCCCACCGGCAGCGGGGCGCCCGTGAGCGCCTCCAGCTGGGTCCAGACGCGCGCGGCCACGTCCGTCCCCGGGGCGGCCGTGCGGGCCGGCGGGACGATCCGCACGGGCAGTCCTCGCCGGCCGTCACGCGGCGCGAAGTACTCGCCCCCGACGGCACGGGGGTCGGTCAGCGCGCGCACGCCGGACCAGGCGGCCGCGTCCTTGCCCTGGGCCCACGGCGTGAAGGGGTTGCGCCGGTAGGGGGTCGCGGCGTCGCGCACCCCGGCACGCTCGGGCGTCCGGGCGTCGACCCCGACGCCGGGACGGCTCACGATCGACGCCACGGGCAGCCCGGCGGCGCGCAGTCTCCGGTCGAGCTCGGAGGCGAAGATCTCGGTGATCGACTTCGCCTTGACGTACGCCGCGATGCCCGTCGACGGCACGGCGGCCACGTCGTCGACCCGCGTCCTGCGGGCGCGCGAGACGAAACCCGTCGACGCGTGCACGACGCGCGGGACGGTGCCGTGCCGGCGTCCCGCGGACGCCAGCGCGGGCAGCACCCCGGCCACCAGCGCGAACCCGGCCAGCGTGTGCGTCCCCAGGATCGTGGGGTGGCCGTCGTGGGTGGTCTCGCGCGGCCGCATCGCCATGCTGCCGCCGTTGAGGAACATGCCGTCCAGCCGTTCGAGGCCGGCGAGCTCGTCGGCCGCGCGACGCACCGACGCCAGGGACGCGAGGTCGAGCTGCAGGACGCTCACCTCCGCTCCCGGCACCTGGTCGCGCAGGGTGCCGGCGACGCGGTGGGCCTTCTGGGGCGACCGGGCGGCGAGCACGACGCTCGCCCCGGCCGCGGCGAGCTGCTCGGCGGCGAAGTAGCCGATCCCGGCCGTCGCGCCGGTGACGACGAACGTGCGGCCCTCGAGGTCGGGCAGGCGGGCAGGGTCCCAGGACATGACGGCTCCTTCAATCGGATGATCTATCCGCTTGAAGGTAGCACGCGAAATGGATAGCCCATCCCTTTGTCGTCTAGGGTGGGGCGCGTGACAGCCACCCGATCGGACGCCGCCCGCAGCCGCCGACGCATCCTCGAGGCCGCCCGCGGCCGCGACGTGGACTCGCTGCGCCTCAATGAGGTCGCCCGCGACGCGGGTCTGGGGGTCGCGACCGTGTACCGGCACTTCCCCACGGTCCACGCCCTGGTCGAGGCGCTCTCGATGGAGAGGCTGGAGCAGCTGCGGGACCTCGCCGCGCGTGCGAGCTCCCACGACAGCGCGATCACCGGCCTCGAGCTGCTCGTCCGAGAGGCGCTGCGCCTGCAGCTCGAGGACGGCGGCCTGCAGCGCGTCCTGCTCGCGTCCCACGACGAGTCCGACCGCGCCCGTCGGCTCAAGCAGGAGATCGTGACGACGTTCACCGCCGTCTTCGACCGGGCCGCCGCCGACGGCGCGGTCCGGCCGGGCCTCACCGCCGAGCACGTCATGCACCTCGTGTGCGGAGTCGAGCATGCCGTGCGGGTCGGGGCGCCCGAGGACCGGGAGCCGCTCCTGGAGGTCGCGCTCGCCGGGCTCCGCGCACCGGCCTGACGGACCGGGCCGGACGACTACAGGCGGGCGACTACAGGCGGACCCCGAGCAGCGCGTTGACCGCGCGCGCCAGGACGCCCGGCGCGCCCTCGTGGTCGGCCGCCGTGTCCCGGCCGGGCTCGAGCGCGACGTCGGCCCACGCGTCCACGGCGGCCAGCGCCGTCGGACCGTCCAGGTCGTCCGCCAGCGCGCCGCGCAGGGCGGCGAGGGTGGCGGTCGCGTCGGGGCCGCCGTTGCCGGAGACGGCGGTGCGCCAGCGGTCGAGCCGCGCGACGCCCGTGTCCAGGTCGGCGTCGGTCCACTCCCACTCGGTGCGGTAGTGGTGGGCCAGCAGCGCGAGGCGGATCGCCATCGGGTCGACGCCCTCGCGGCGCAGCGCGGAGACGAACACGAGGTTGCCGCGCGACTTGCTCATCTTCTCGCCCTGGTAGGCCACCAGGCCGGCGTGCACGTGCACGCCCGCGCCGCCGCCGCCCAGCAGCCGGTCGTGCGAGGTGGACATCTCGTGGTGCGGGAACAGCAGGTCCGCTCCCCCGCCCTGCAGGTCGAAGGGCAGGCCGAGCCCGTCCCGGGCGATCACGGCGCACTCGATGTGCCAGCCCGGTCGGCCGGTGCCGAGCGACGCCCCGTCCCAGGCGGGCTCGCCCGGGCGCTCGCGGCGCCACAGCAGCGGGTCGAGGGGGCTCTTCTTGCCCTCGCGCTGCGGGTCCCCGCCGCGCTCGGCGAAGAGGGCCGCCATCGTCGCGGGGTCCAGGCGGGAGACCTGGCCGAAGTCCGGGTCGGCGGTGAGGTCGGCGTACACGTCGCCGAGACCCGGGTCGTCCCCGCCGGCACCGGGCTCGACCGGCACGCGGTACGCGGCGCCCTCCTCGAGCAGCCGCTCCACCGCGGCGACCACCTCGGGCACCGACTCGACGGCACCCGTCCAGGTGGCGGGCGGCACCATGCCCAGCGCCGTCATGTCCTCGCGGAACAGCGCGATCTGGTCGGCCGCCAGGTCCCGCCAGTCCACGCCGGTCGCCTCGGCCCGCTCCAGCAGCGGGTCGTCGACGTCGGTGACGTTCGAGACGAAGGTCACGTCCTTGCCGGCGTCGAGCCACGCCCGGTGCAGCAGGTCGAACGCCAGGTAGGTGTTCGCGTGCCCGAGGTGGGTCGCGTCGTAGGGGGTGATCCCGCAGACGTAGTAGCGGGCGGACTCCCCGGGGGCCGGGTCCACGAGCCGTCCGGTGCTGCTGTCGTGCACCAGGACGGGGGTGCGGCGGCCGTCGGCCGGTTCGGGGAGCTCGGGGATCTGCGGGGCGGGCCAGGAACGCACGCGCCCAGGCTACCGGCCGAGACCAGGGGGTCGGGTCACCGGGTCAGACGACGATCCCGCCGTTCGCCGTGAGGACGCCGGTCAGGAGCAGCACCACGACCACGGCCGCGAGGCCGAGGCGGTACCAGACGAACGGCATGAACGAGTGCGTCGTGATGAGCTTGAGGAACCCGATGATCACGATGTACCCGACGACGAAGGCCACGATCGTCGCGACGAGCGTCGCGCCGGCACCCGGCGACCCGGGGGCGGGGTCGGCCCCGACCGACTTGGCGAGCTGGTAGAAGCCCGACATGAGGACCGCGGGGATCGCCAGCAGGAACGAGTAGTCCGCCGCGGCCTTGCGGGTGAAGCCCATGAGCAGCCCGGCCGTGATGGTGCCGCCGGAGCGCGACACGCCCGGGATGAGCGCCAGCGCCTGGGCGAAACCGAACGCCACCGCCCGCTTCGGGTTCAGCTCGTCGAGCCGCCGCTCACGACGTCCGACCCGGTCGGCCCAGCCGAGCAGCAGGCCGAAGACGACCAGCGTCGTCACGGTGATCCAGAGGTTGCGCAGGTACGTCTCGATCTGGTCCTGGAAGAGCAGCCCCAGCACGCCGATCGGGATGGAGCCGAGCGCGATGTACCAGGCCGTGCGGGCCTGCGGGTCGTGCGCGCCCATCCGCGAGCGCCAGTCGGTGCCCAGCCGGCCGACCAGGGAGCGCCACCACGCGACGCAGATGTCGCGGATCGTGCGCCGGTAGTAGAGCAGCACGGCCGCCTCGGTGCCGATCTGGGTGATCGCGGTGAACGCGGCCCCGGGGTCGGCGCCGCCCAGCAGCTCCCCGACGATGCGCAGGTGCGCGCTCGAGGAGATCGGCAGGAACTCGGTCAGGCCCTGGACCAGGCCGAGCAGGATCGCTTCCCAGGCATTCACGGGCGGTCACATTACCCGGACCTGCGGGGTTTCCCGGTAGCCTGGCACGCCATGGAGCGTCGTCAGGTGGGCCGTACGGGCCTGCGCGTGTCCGAGCTCGGCCTGGGGACGATGACGTGGGGGCGCGACACCGACGACCTGGACGCCGCGGAGCAGCTGCGCGACTTCGTCGACGCGGGCGGCACGCTCGTGGACACCGCCGCGACGTACGGCGACGGCGACGCCGAACGCGTCATCGGCTCGCTCCTGGACGGCAAGGTGGCCCGGGACGAGGTGGTGCTGTGCACCAAGGGCGGCGTGCGCGCCGGCCGGTCCGGCGCCCGGGTGGACGCCTCGCGCGCGGGCCTGCTCGCCGACCTGGACGCCTCGCTGGCCCGGCTGGGCACCGACCACGTGGACCTGTTCCTCGTCGCGTGCCCCGACCCGGCGACGCCGCTGGCCGAGACCGTCTCGGCGCTGCGCCTCGCGGTCGCCTCCGGCCGCGCGCGCTACGTCGGGCTGTCGAACCACCCCGGCTGGGCGTCCGCCCGTGCCGCGACCCTGCTGGAGGCGGACGGGACCGGCCTGAGCGCGCTCGAGCTCGAGTACTCGCTGCTGCAGCGCGGCGCCGAGCGCGACGTCGCCCCGGCCGCGGACGCCCTGGGGCTGGGGCTGCTCGCCTGGTCGCCGCTCGGCCGCGGCGTGCTCACGGGGAAGTACCGGCGCGCCATCCCGGCCGACTCCCGCGCGGCCTCGTCCCACCTGGCGGCGTTCGTCGAGCCGTACCTGGACGCGGCCGCGTCGTCGGTCGTGGAGGCCGTGGCCACCGCCGCCGACGGTCTCGGTCGCGCTCCGCTCGAGGTGGCGCTCGCGTGGCTGCTGGCCCGCGACACGGTCGCCAGCGCGATCGTCGGCGCCCGCACGCCGGCCCAGCTCCGCGCGTCCCTCGCCGCCCTCGACCTGGACCTGCCGGACGAGGTCCACGCGGCGCTCGACGACGTCTCCGCGCCGGAGGTCGGCTACCCCGAGCGCTGGTAGGCCTGTCCCGGGGGCTCGGCCTCGGCCGTGCGCCCGGTGCCGGCCAGGTCGGACCCCTCGAGGTCGGTGTCGAGCTCCGCGTCGAGGTCGTCCTCGTCGTCGTCGCTGTCGTCCTCGTCGTCCTCGTCGTCGCCGTCGTCCTCGTCGTCACCGTCGTCGAGGAAGAACGGGGTCACCTCGGAGTACACCTGCGCGAGCGCGTCCTCGTAGACCTCGAAGGCGTCGGCCAGCACCTCGTACGCGTCGTCGACCGCCAGGTCCTCGTCCCCCCTGCGGGTCGACACCGCGTGGTAGTGCGCCTCCAGTGCGGCGACGAAGCGGTCCAGCGCGGCACGCGGGTCTGCGGTCATGCTCTGACGGTAGCGCCCCGAGGGGCACAATGGGCAGACGAAAACCGCCCGCGAGAACTTCCGGAGGAACGGCGGATGACTTCGATCCCGTCGACGACGCAGGCAGGCGCGCGCCCCGGCGCGACGTCGGCCTGGCGCAAGCACGGACAGTACGAGTACCGGGTGCTCACGTTCGACCGGAGCACCAGCGTCCCGGACGCGCGCAAGGTGCTCACCGACGAGGCCGAGTACGGCCGGTGGGAGCTCGCGCGCACCCGCCTGTACATGGGGGGCGAGCGCCGGGTGTGGCTGCGGCGCAAGATCATCAAGGTCACACCCACCTTCTGACCGCGCACCGTGGACGCCTTCCGCAAGTCGCGCGCGCACGCACCGCCGGGGTTCTTCGCCACGGAGGCGGCCGGGCTGCGCTGGCTGGCCGTGCCGGGCGGCCCACGTGTCGCCCGCGTGCTCGACGTGGGCGCCGGCCACCTCGACCTGGAGCGGATCGGCAACGCCCGCCCGACGCCGGACGCCGCCCACGACCTCGGCCGCCGGCTCGCCGTCCTGCACGGCGCCGGGGCGGACGGGTTCGGGGTGCTGCCGCCGGGGGCGGACCGGGGATGGTTCGGCCCCCTCGAGGACCCGCTGCCCCTGGCCGCGGGGCGCTGTGGCGACTGGCCGGCCTTCTACGCCCGGGCGCGCGTGATGCCGGTCGTCGCGCAGGGGCGCGAGCGGGGCGTGCTCACCGCGCAGGACGCCGCCGCGGCCGAGCGGGTGTGCGGCCGCCTCGGCGTGCTCGCCGGGCCGGCGGCCCGCGAGGGGCCCGCCCGCGTGCACGGCGACCTGTGGTCGGGCAACGTGCTCTGGGCACCGGGCCCGGCGGGCTCCGCCGAGGCGGTGCTCATCGACCCGGCGGCCCACGGCGGGCACCGCGAGTCCGACCTGGCGATGCTCGCGCTCTTCGGGGCGCCGCACCTGGAGGAGATCGTGGCCGGCTACGACGAGGCGAGCCCGCTCGCCCCCGGCTGGCGCGACCGCGTGCGCCTGCACCAGCTGTACCCACTGGCGGTGCACGCCGTGCTCTTCGGCGGCGGGTACGTGACACAGACGCGCCATCTGATGGCCCGGCTCGGGGCGGCCTGACGCCGGCGCGCCCGCCCCGCGGCCGGGCGACCCCTCAGCAGCTGCGGAGCAGGCGGTCCAGCACCCGCGTGCCGAAGCGCAGCGAGTCGGTCGGCACGCGCTCGTCGACGCCGTGGAACATGCCGGCGAAGTCGAGGTCGCCGGGCAGACGCAGGGGCGCGAACCCGTAGCCGGTGATCCCGAGCCGCGACAGCGACTTGTTGTCCGTGCCCCCCGAGAGCGTGTACGGCAGCACCGCGGCGCCCGGGTCCTCCGCCAGCAGCGACGCGACCATCGAGTCGACGAGGTCCCCGGAGAACGGCACCTCGAGTGCCGTGTCCTGGTGGATCGGCTCCACGCGCACGTTCGGGCCGGCCAGCTCGCGCAGCGCGGCCATGCCCTCCTCCTCGTGGCCCGGCAGCAGCCGCACGTCCACCGTGGCCTCGGCCCGTCCGGGGATGACGTTCGCCTTGTAGCCCGCGTCGAGCTGCGTCGGGTTCGACGTGTGCCGCACCGTGGCTCCCACGAACCGCGCCGCCGGGCCGAGGGCAGCGACGAGGGCGTCGACGGCCTCGGGGTCCTCGCCCTCGAACGGCAGGCCCGTGAGGTCGGCCACACCGCGCAGGAGCTTCTCCACGGTGGGCGTCAGCGTGTACGGCCAGCGGTGCTGCCCGATGCGCGCGACCGCGGCCGCGAGCTCGGTGACCGCGTTCTCGTGGTTCACCTGCGAGCCGTGCCCCGCCCGCCCGTCGGCGACGAGTCGCAGCCACGCGAGCCCCTTCTCCGCCGTCTGCAGCAGGTAGGCGCGCCGGCCCCCGACCTCCACGGAGAAGCCGCCCACCTCGCTGATCGCCTCCGTGGCGCCCTCGAAGAGCTCCGGCCGGTGCCGCACGGCCCACTGGGCGCCCTGCACGCCGCCGGCCTCCTCGTCGGCGAAGAAGGCCACGACGACGTCGCGCGCGGGCCGGCGGCCCTCGCGGACCATCTGCCGCACCACCGACAGGATCATGGCGTCCATGTCCTTCATGTCGACGGCGCCGCGGCCCCACAGGAGGCCGTCGATCTCCTCGCCGCCGAACGGGTCGACCGACCAGTCGCCGGCCTCCGCCGGCACGACGTCGGTGTGCCCGTGCAGCACCAGCGCGGGGCGCGTCGGGTCGGCTCCCTCCAGGCGCGTCACGACCGACGTCCGGCCGGGCGCCCCCTCGAACAGCTCCACGTCCAGGCCCACCTCGGTGAGCAGGCCGGCGACGTGCTCCGCCGCGCGCCGCTCCCCCGGTCCCTCGCCGTTGCCGTAGTTGGACGTGTCGATCCGCAGCAGGTCGCGGCAGATGTCCACGACCTCCTGCTCGGCAGTAGGCGTCGTCGGGGCGGTCGGGCGCGGAGGGGTCGGCTGCGTCGTCACCCGCACACCGTACCGGCGCCGCGGGGCGAAACGTTTAGCCGGGGTGACGTCGTCCGGCGCGTGGACGACGGTCGACGCGAGGGCGCCGAGGACGCACGCCCAGTCACGAGAGAGGACCGTCATGCGAAGACTCGCGGCATCACTCGCAGCAGCCGCGCTGGCCGCCGTCGGCATCGTCGCCGCCGTCGGCCAGCCCGCCGCCGCCCACGGGGCGGAGGTGTTCCCCGGCTCCCGGCAGTATCTGTGCTGGGTGGACGCCGTCACGGAGTCCGGCTCCCTGAGCCCCTCCAACCCGGCGTGCGCGGACGCGCTCGCCGCCGGCGGGCCGAACGCGTACTACAACTGGTTCGGCAACCTCGACTCCCACGGGGCCGGGCGCACCGAGGGGTACATCCCCGACGGCACCATCTGCTCCGGCGGCGACCGCGGCCCGTACGACTTCTCCGCGTTCAACGCCCCGCGCACGGACTGGCCGACGACGCACCTCACCGCGGGAGACACCTACGAGTTCCAGCACAACAACTGGGCCGAGCACCCCGGCCGGTTCGACGTGTACGTGACGCGGGAGGGCTTCGACCCGACCGCGCCGCTCGGCTGGGACGACCTCGAGCTGATCGACTCCGTCACCGACCCGCCGGACACCGGCGGCCCCGGGGGCGACAACTACTACTACTGGGACGTCACACTGCCCGCCGACCGCACGGGCCGCCACATCGTCTTCACCCACTGGGTGCGCTCGGACAGCAGCGAGAACTTCTACAGCTGTTCCGACGTGGCCTTCGACGGGGGCGACGGCGAGGTCACCGGCATCGGCGACGGCTCGGGGCCGGTCGACCCGCCCGAGGCGTGCCCGGACCAGGCTCCGGGGACGCCTCTCGGCGAGCTGTCCGCCACCTCCGTGACGGCCACGAAGGCCCACATCATGTGGGGCGCCGGTCAGACCGGGTGCGTCACCGGCTACGACGTGATCGACACCGCGACAGGCGGGATCCTCGCCTCCACGGACGGCGTGCCGATGGTCGACGTGACAGGGCTGGAACCCGAGACCACCTACGTGGTGGCGGTCCAGGCACGCAACGACAACACCGGAGAGGTCTCCGAGCCCACGGGCTCCGTGACCTTTACGACCCTCGCCGAGGACGAGGGCCCGGGGACCGACCCCGATCCCGGACCGGGCGCGTGCACCGCGACGTTCAGCACGACGAACACGTGGGCTGGCGGCTACCAGGGCGAGATCGTGGTGACGGCGGGCGACGCCGACGTCACCGGCTGGCAGGTCGCGGCCGACGGCATCACCACATCCACCATCTGGGGCGGGGAGATCGCCGACGGCGTCATCACCCCCGCGGCGTGGAACGGCTCCCTCGGCGCCGGGCAGAGCACCACGGTGGGCTTCATCGGCACCGGCGAGGCGCCCGCGGGCGGCGAGCTGGCCTGCTCCTGACTCACCGGACACCGCACGGACGCGGGCTCCCGGGCGCTTCGAGCGCTCGGGAGCCCCTCGTCGCGCTACGCGCCGCGGGTCGCCTCGCGAGCGACCTGCCGCAGGTGTCCCTCCCGGTCGAGCCGTAGCTCCGCGTCGAGCCCGATCCGGTCGAGGAACGCCCGGTCGTGGCTCACCACCAGCAGGGCGCCCCGGTAGGCGGCCAGCGCCTGCACCAGCTGGTCGGTGCTGGCGAGGTCCAGGTTGTTGGTGGGCTCGTCGAGCACCAGCAGCTGCGCCGGCGGGTCGGCCAGCAGCAGGCGCGCGAGCGTCACGCGGAACCGTTCGCCGCCGGACAGCGTGGCGACCGGGCGGCCCACCTGGTCGCCCCGGACCAGGAAGCGGGCCAGCCGGTTGCGCAGCTCCCCCGGAGCGACGTGCGGGGCGCCGGCCCGGACGGCGTCGAGCACGGTCTCGGCGTCGTCCAGCACGTCCAGCCGCTGCGGGAGGTACGCGACCCGGTCGGTGAGCGCCTCGGCCTGCGCGCCGACGCCGACGCCGACGCCGTCGCCGTCGCCCGCCCGCCCGCCGGCCGTCGGGCCCACCAGCCGCTCCAGCAGCGTCGTCTTGCCCACCCCGTTGGGCCCGGTGAGCGCCACGCGCTCCGGCCCGGCGAGGACCACCTCGCGGCCGTCGGTGCCGCGCAGCACGGCCAGGCGGCGGCCCGCCGGGACGCCCGGGTCGGGCAGGTCGACGACGATGCGGTCGTCCTCGCGCACCGACCGCTCGGCCGCCTCGACCGCCGCGCGCGCCGCCGCCTCCTTGTCCGCCGCGGCGCCGCGCCGCGCGCCCTGCGCCTTCTCGGCCGAGTTGCGCCGGTCGTTGACCACGGCCTTGACGTACTTGCTGTTCGCGGCGTCCTTGCGCCCCTGCCGCTCGGAGTGCGCGATGCGCTCCTGCGCCTCGATCCGCTGCCGCTTCTCGCGGCGCAGGGTCTGCTCGGCGTCGCGCAGCGCGGCGCGGGCGGCCTCCTGCTGCGTGGCCAGGTACTCCTCGTACTGCGCGTACGTGCCGCCGAACGTCGTCAGGGACCCGGTACGCAGCTCCGCGGTGTCGTCGACGAGCTCGAGCAGCGCGCGGTCGTGGGACACGACGACGAGCGCCCCGCGCCAGGTGCGGACGATCTCGTGCAGGCGCTCGCGCGCGTCGCCGTCGAGGTTGTTCGTGGGTTCGTCCAGCAGCGCGACGTCGGCGCCCCGCAGCCGCACGCCGGTCACGGCGACCAGCATCGCCTCGCCGCCCGACAGGGTGCCGACGCGGCGGTCGAGGACGCCGTCGGCGGCCGGGAGGCCGGCGCTCGCGAGCTCGGCGAGCGCGCGCTCCTCGACGTCCCAGCCGTCGCCGACGACGTCGAAGAGCTCCGCCAGCCGCTCCGCGGAGGCGGTGCCGTCCGTGATCGCGCGCACGGCGTCGACCACGTCGCGCACGCCCAGCAGGTCGGCCACCGTGGCGCGGGTGTCGAGCGTGAGCCGCTGGGGCAGGTAGTCCGCGACGCCGGAGACGCTGATCGACCCGGACGTCGGGCGCAGACGACCGGCTACGAGGCGCAGCAGGGTGGACTTGCCCGCGCCGTTGAGGCCGACGAGGCCGGTGCGGCCGCGGGAGAAGGCGCCGGACACGCCGGCGATCGGGGTGGCCCCGTCGGGCCAGGAGAACGTGAGGTCGTGCAGGACGACGGAGGGGTGGGTGGCAGGCACGCAGGGCTCCAGCGAGGGTGGGGACGGCGGACGACGGGTGCGTCGACGCCGCTCCGGCGCACCGGCACACGGGGTGCTCGGCGGGGAGCCTCGGGGTCGACGCGGTCAGGCGGTCGTCTGGATGCCCGTCATCGCCGTGCTGCGCCTCTCGTCCTGGGGCCGTCCCCTCTCACGCGCGGCGGGAGCCGCGGGGACGGCGACGACGATGCCACGCCGTCCTGGCCCGCGGCAACCGCAAACCTGCCTTCCAGCACGTGATCTGTCGCGTCATTCGAGCGGATGCCGCGACAGATCGCGTGCTGGAAGGCAGGTTCTCGGGGTGGTCCTCGGCGCGAGGGTCAGGCCGCCGGGGCCTCGGCGGGCCACGGCTCGCTGGGCTCGCGCGGGTCGCCGGGCACGTAGGAGGCGACCCACGAGTCCGTCAGGACGCCGCGCTGGGCACCGAAGCGGCGCAGGAGGCCCTCGTACCGGAAGCCGAGCTTCCAGGCGACGCGGCGCGACGCCCAGTTGCCGACGTTCGCGCGCCAGCGCACGACGCCGAGGCCCAGGCCCTCCGGGTCGACGGCCCAGTCGACGACGAGCCGCGACGCCTCGGTGACGAGCCCGCGGCCGCGGGCGTCCGGGGCGCACCAGAAGCCCAGCTCGCCGACGGGCGGCACCCCCGGGGCGCCCTCGCGGGAGATGCCCACCATCCCCAGCACCGGGCCGTCGGCGTCGCCCGCGGCGCGCACGGCCCAGGTGAAGTCCTTCTCCTCGGCCCAGCCGTCGACGACGAACTTCTCGACGAAGCCGGCGGCGTCGTCGCGGGTGTACGGCGACGGTACCGTCGTCCAGCGGGCGATGACCGGGTCGGCGCAGATCTCGGCGATGCGATCGACGTCGGCCGAGGTGGGGACGGACAGGCGGACACGGTCGGTGGCGAGGACGAACGGCTCCATCGGGGCATCGTGGCACGACGCCGCCGGGCGGTTCACTCTGTTTGTCCGGAGCCCCCGTCGGCCGGGTCGGCGGGACGCCGATCACCCGGCGTCGCATCGGCGGCGGTCGCGTGGACGACGGGGGCGACGGCGAGCGGCCCGTCACGGAGCCGGGCGGGCTCGTCCAGCTCGGGGTGCGGGCGGTCGCCCCGCAGCGTGGAGAACACCGTCCACGCCACGGCCATGAGCGGGACGGCGATGATCGCGCCCAGGATCCCCGCCAGGACGGTGCCGGCGGTGACGCCGATGCCGATGACCAGCGGGTGCAGGGCGACCTGCTTGCCCATGATGAGCGGCTGGAGCACGTGCCCCTCCAGCTGCCCGATGAGCGCGATCCCGATCGTGACGATGAGGGCCGTGACGATCCCGTTGGCCGCGAGCGCCACGACGGCCGCGATGATCATCGCCAGGGGCGCGCCGATCAGGGGGATGAACGCGCCGATGAAGACCAGCACGGCCAGGGGCGCCGCGAGCGGCACGCTGAGGATCGTCAGGAGGATGAACGCCAGGACGCCGTCGACGAAGGCGATGATCACCGTGCCGCGGGCGTAGCCCGAGAAGCTGTACCAGCCGGCCCCGGCCGCCGCCTGCCACCGCGTGCGGTGCTGCTCCGGGATCTGCTCCAGGAACCACCGCCACATCTTGCCGCCCGACGCGACGAAGAAGACGGTGCAGAAGATCGCGAGCGCGAAGATCGCGAACCCCTCGGCCACCGACCCGGCGCTCTGCGCGGCCTGGCTGACGAGCGAGTCGGCGTTGTCGGCCAGCCACTGCCGGCCCTGGTCGATCCACTCGTTGATCTGGTCGACCGTGACCGACAGGCCGAACGGTCCGCTCTCGAGATACTCGAGGATCTGCTGGATGCCGGTGTCGAACTGCCCGGCCAGCTGCTCCCACTGCCCCGCCACCGACGCGACGACGTAGGTGAGCAGCCCGCCCAGCACGAGGAACGCGCTGAGGATGGCGAGGGCGGTGGCCAGGGGGCGGGGCATGACCTTGGCGTAGAAGTCGGCGACCGGGTTGAGCACCGACGCGAACACCAGGCCGAGGAACACCGCCACGAAGACGAGCTGGACCTGCACCGTCGCCCAGAACACGAGCGCGACGGCCGCCGTCACGGCGATGAGACGCCACGACCAGCCGGCCGACGTCCGCAGCCAGGCGGGGACGTTCTCGTTCGAGCGCTTCGCCACCCGTGGACTCCCCTCGTCGACCGTGGCTCCCAGTGTGCCGCACGTGAGTGCACGTCACAGTGCCGCCACGACGGCACGTGACGTCGTCGGGGAACGACGAAGGCCCCCTGTTGTGGACCAGGGGGCCTTCGACGTCGCTGTCTCAACGAGTGTCCGGAGGGGGACTTGAACCCCCACGCCCGATAAAGGGCACTAGCACCTCAAGCTAGCGCGTCTGCCATTCCGCCACCCGGACGAGTGGACCTCGACAGCGCCTCGGCGCCGTCTCGGTGCGGGGAAAAACATAGCACGGCGGGGGCGGGGACTCGCAAACCGCGACCCCCCTTCCAGGGGCCGGGAGACCGGCGTCACAGTCGGATCTCGCGCAGGCCGGCATGCCGGCCCGGCGGGCGCGTCCGCGCAGGTCTGGGCGTCGGACGCGACCGTCGGTGGCGCCGTGTAGCGTCCTGCCCGGCCCGGACCAACCGGTCAAGGGTGAGGAACGGGACGGCGGCGAAGCAGCCGCCGAGGACAGGAGCGCCGCACGTCATGATGGGTGGGCACCACGCCGCGTCGGGAGCGGCCGCCTGGGTCGCGGTGACGTCGACGGCGCCGTTCGCGTTCGGATGGCACCCCGTCTCCGACGTCGGCGTCATGACGGGGGCGCTCGTCTGCGCGGGAGCGGCCCTGCTGCCCGACGCCGACCACCACAGCGGCACCATCGCCCACTCGTTGCCGCCGGTGTCGGAAGGGGTCACCAAGCTGGTGGCCTCCCTCTCGGGCGGGCACCGCAACGGGACCCACTCGATCCTCGGCGTCGCTGTCTTCACGGCGATCGCCTGGGTGATGGGCATGGTCTCGGTCGACACGGAGGCGTTCGGCACCGTGCTGGTCGGGCCCGGCATCATGGCGGTCCTGCTCATCTCGTTCGCGCTGCGCGCGTGGAAGGTCACCGGCGGGCGCCGCTGGTGGAACTGGTCGCTGTCGCTGCTCCTCGCCGCCTGCGTGGCCGTCTTCGCGCCCGAGGAGTGGAACTGGATGCCGTTGGCCGTGGCGCTCGGCTGCGCGGTGCACGTGCTCGGCGACCTCGTCACGACCGCCGGGGTCCCGCTCCTGTGGCCGCTGAAGTTCCGCTCCCCGTACTGGGTACGCCGCTACCGGGTGCTGCCCTTCGACGACGTGTGGCGCGACGGCGGCAACCTCTCCCTGCCGATCCTGGGTGACGCCGGCTCGTGGCGGGAATGGCTGGTCATGACTCCCGTCAGCCTCTACGCCGTCGTCGGCGTGGCGTGGGCCACGCTGCAGCAGATGGGCTTCGACACGCAGCCGGTGTGGGCGCAGGTCACCGCCTGGGCGGGGTCGCTCGGGTCCTGACCCGGGCGACGCCCCGTCACCGGGCCACGTCGGCACGCAGCCGCACGTCCTCCTCCGCCATGCCGGGCAGCGCCAGACGCTCGTCTTCGGCGGGGCGGCCCGCCAGCACGGCCTCGAGGTACCGCCGGTCGGCGTCGAGGCGCGCCGCCGCGTCGGACGTGGGCGTCCCGTGCCCGGGCACCAGGGCGGCGCACCGCGCGACGTACGGGGCGAGCTTGTCGAGACCGGCGAGGAGGTCCTCGACGTCGCGCGTCCCGCCCCGGCCGCCCGTGATCTCGTCGCGCGGCAGCGGGAGCTCGACGTCGCTCAGCACGTCCCCGGCCAGGAGCACCCGGCTGCGCGGCAGCCACACGGCGCCGTGCCCGGGGGCGTGCCCGTCGTGCGCCACCACCTCGGTGGGCGGCAGGGCGCCGTCCGGGTCGGGCACGCCGGGCGCGTCCGTGGGGAGCGGACGGACGAGCCCGAGCAGGTCGAGCACCTCGGGCGGGTGTCCCGCGCCCCCGTAGCGCAGCGCGTCGGACCGGGCCTCGTCGAGCAGCCTCCGGCGGTACCGCCGCGCCACCGCCGCCGCCCGCGGCGTGGCCCACCGGGGCACGTCGAGACCGAGCCGCGGGTGCCACAGCAGGTGGTCGTGGTGGGCGTGGGTCGAGAAGCCCGCGACGAGGCGCGCCCCTCGTGCGCGCACCTCGTCGCCGATGGCGCGGAGCTCGTCGGGCTCCCAGGCCGGGTCGACGAGCAGCGCCGCGCGGGCGCGGGCGGACGCGCTCCGCTCCGGGCTCTCGGGGCGCTCGGGGCGCTCGAGGGGCGGCGCGAGCACGAGGGTCGTGGTGGTGCTCAGCCTCCTGCTGGTGCGGACCAGGACGTCCTCGACCCCCGGCACCCCCTGGACGACCGGCACGAACCCCATGCCCGCACCCTACGGACGGCGCTGGTCCGGGGGCGTGAGCCGCGTGCCCGAAGTGGGGCCGGAAAAGGCGTGGACCTCGACGGTGAGTGCTGCCATGCTTCCCTCCGAGGCGGCACGCGATCGACGCGGGCCCCGAGGCGAAGGAGGGCAGACCGATGGACGACGTCGTCGCCGGCGCCCTCCCGGAGATCCTCCGGCGGGCGGTCTTCACCCGATCCTGAGGGGCCGTGCTCGAGCTCCTCGACCTGACCAGGAGCCTCACGTGCACCAGCACACCCCCTCCCTCTCCACCCCCTCTTCCTCTCCCTTCTCCCCTGCCGCCTTCGTCGCGCCCGCCGACGGCGACCTCCCCGTGGAGCCCGGCGCCGACCAGCGGTGGTCCACCTGGACGTCCGTGACCAAGGGCCAGCGCGGCCCCGAGCCACGGCCGGACTGGGTCGTCACCGCCGACGCGGCCCTCGACACGGAGCTCGGCGTCCTCAAGACCGGGAAGGAGGCCGACGTCTTCCTCGTCGAGCGTGCCGTGCCCGGCGACCCGGACCGTCGCAGCCTGCTCGCCGCCAAGCGGTACCGGGGCCGCGACCACCGGCAGTTCCACCGCGACGGCGAGTACACCGACGGCCGGCGCGTGCGCCGCACCCGCGACCAGCGCGCGATCGAGGACCGCAAGTCCTCGTGGGGCAGGGCCGTGGCCGCCACCCAGTGGGCGGACGCGGAGTTCCTCGCGCTCTCGCAGCTCTGGGACGCGGGCGCGCCGGTGCCCTACCCGGTGCAGATCGACGGCACCGAGCTCCTGCTGGAGTTCGTCGGCCACGAGGCCGCGGACGGCGCGGTCGAGGCGGCGCCCCGGCTCGCCCGCACGCGCCCCGGCCCCGAGCTCCTCGCCGACTGGTTCGAGCAGCTGCGCGCCGGGATGGGCGTGATCGCGCGGCTCGGCTGGGCGCACGGCGACCTGTCGCCGTACAACATCCTCGTCGACAGCGCCGGCGGGGCCGACGACGGCGGACGCCTCGTGATCATCGACCTGCCCCAGGTCGTCGACCTGGTGGCGAACCCGTTCGGCGCCGAGCTGCTGCACCGCGACTGCCGCAACGTGTGCACGTGGTTCGCCTCCCGGGGTCTCGACGCCGACCCGGACGAGCTGTTCGCCGACGTCTTCGCGCAGGCCTGGTGACCGGCACCCGCCGCGCGGCGGGATGCGGCCGGGAGCCGTCAGCCGCCCACGCCCACGCTGTTGTCGGGAGCGCCGTCCCCAGGAGGCAGGTCGCCGCGCTCGACCGGCTCCTGGGCCGGCGGCGCCTCGGCGACCAGGTCCGTCAGCTCGGCGGACGTGGGCACCCGCACGCCTTCCGCCGCCTCGCGGAGCGCGTCGTGGTCGGCCCTGGTCCCGGACACCCGCACGACGGAGCCGTCGCGCACGACGACGTACTCCTCGGCCTCGCCGGCCGTGCGGTGCAGGAGCTCGCCGTCCTCAGCGCAGGTCACCGCCCCCTCGACGGAGCCGCCCGAGGTGTCCGTGAGCGGCCCGTCGGCGCAGTCCTCCGCGGTCATGGTCCCGCCGACGGAGGTGAGCAGGAAGGTGCTGCCGGTCGCGGCGTCGCTGAAGGCCAGCGAGAACCCGTCGGCACCGTAGGCGCCCGCCGCCATCGGCACGGCCTCGAAGCCCTCCGCCGACGTCGTCAGCACGTGCTGCGGCGCGGCGCCCCAGCGGGCGGCGGCGTCGGCCACCTCCGCGGGGTCCGCCGGCTCGGAGGGCGCGGCGCAGGCGGCGACGGCGAGCACCGCCGCGACGGCGGGCAGCGGGCCGAGGGCTCGACGAGGGCTCATGGGCGCTGATCCTGCCACGGGGCTACCGTGAACGGATGGGGACGCCGACGAGCTCGTACGACGGCGAGGCGCTGTCCGCCTTCCTCGCCGACCTGGGCCTGGTGCTCGGCGCGGAGGACCTCGAGGCCGTCACGGACCGCTATGACCTGCCGGCCCTCTTCGTCGGCCCGGAGAAGTCCACCGTCCTGGGGTCCCCCGAGGAGGTGCTCGACCTGTCCCGGCAGGGCCCGGCCGCGGCGCGGGCGCGCGAGGCCGTCGCCGTGCTGCCCGAGCTGGTCGCCGTCGAGGAGGTCGGCTGGGCGCTGCTGTGGGTCGACGTCCGCTGGTCCTACCGGGACGAGCTGGCGGGCGAGATCGCCGGCGAGCGCTGCCGCTACCTGCTGCGCCGCGGCCGCGGCACGTTCGAGGTCTGCGTGGTCGCCCCCGTCGAGTGACCCGCCGCCCCCCCCTTCCCCCGGCGACCGATCCGTGATTCTCTATAAGTGTCCGCTTATAGATGCCGGAGGAGCCGTCATGACCATCACCATCGACCCGGTCGCCACCGCAGGGCTGGTGGCGCGGGAGATCCGCACCGCCGAGCGGGACGGAGCGCCCACCAAGGTCGCCGTCGCGCGCCGCACGTACGCCGCCGACCGCGCGGACCTCTGGGACGCGCTCACGTCCCCCGAGCGCCTCCCCCGCTGGTTCCTCCCCGTCTCCGGGGACCTGACCATGGGCGGCCGGTACCAGCTCGAGGGCAACGCCGGCGGCACCGTCGAGCGCTGCGACGCCCCGGAGTCGTTCGCCGTGACCTGGGAGTTCGGCGGCTCGGTCTCCTGGCTCGAGGTGTCCCTGAGCGACTCGGACCGCGGCACCGTGCTCGAGCTCGTGCACGAGGCCTCCGTGCCGCCGGAGCTGTGGGACCAGTACGGCCCGGGCGCCACCGGCGTCGGGTGGGACCTCGCGCTCATGGGCCTGGGCCTGCACGTCGCGGACCCCTCCGCCCCGTTGGACCCGCAGGCCTCCGAGGCGTGGTCCCTCTCCCCCGACGGCGTGGCGTTCGCCCGCCTCGCCGCGACGCGCTGGGCCGACGCCGCGATCGTCGACGGCGACGACCCGGACGCCGCCCGCGCCGCCGCCGAGCGCACCGTGGCGTTCTACACCACCGCGCCGGAGGCCTGATGCCCGACGGCGCGCCCGGCACGGCCCGGCGGGGCGTCTTCGAGGCCCTCGGCGACCCCGTGCGGCGTCGTCTCCTCGAGCTCCTGGCCTCCGGCGAGCAGCCCGCGGGCGACCTCGTCGCGGCGGTCCGGGCCGAGGCGGGCATCTCGCAGCCCGCGGTGTCCCAGCACCTGCGGGTGCTGCGCGACGCCCGGCTGGTCACCGTGCGCGCCGAGGGCACGCGCCGGCACTACGCCGTGGACGACGCGGGCCTGGACGTGGTGCGGCTGTGGCTCGCGCGCTTCGCCGAGCCGTTCGCCCAGCCGCTCGACGCCCTCGAGACCGAGCTCGCCCGCGGCCGGCGGGAACGGCGGCGCGGGGCCCCGGTCGAGGCCACGGCCGAAGCCCTGGTCGAGGTCCCGGTCGAGGAGCGCGGCGGGACGGGGGGCGAGGCGCGGGGCGCGTGACGTGGCGCCGTCAGCCCGCGGCGGTCGGGTCGCCGGGAAGCTCGCGGCGCAGCACCCACCGGGGCAGACGGCCGCTGGTCGCGGCCGTCTCCCCGACCCTGTCGAAGCCCACCGACTCGAACAGACCGACCGTGCCGACGAACGCCGCGCTCACCGGGACGCGGCGTCCCGGCTCGGGCTCGACCGGGAAGCCCTCGACCACCCGCGCCCCGTGGTCGCGGGCGTGGTCCACCGCGGCGGCCAGGAGCGCGCGGGCGATCCCGCGCCGCCGGTGGCCCGGACGCACGACGAAGCACATCACGGCCCACGTCGTCGGCCAGGCCGCGGGCTCCACGCGCGGCAGCACCCGCGTGCGCTGCAGCGACGACGCCGCCGACCGCGGCGCGAGACCCACCCACCCGACGACGGCACCGTCGTCCGGCCGTCCCGGCTCGTCGAGGTAGGCGAGGAGCCCGGGGGCCGGGTCGCGCCCGCACAGGTCGCGCAGATGGTCGCGGCGGCCGTCGACGGGCAGGCCGGGCGGCTGGCGCCAGTGCAGGCACCAGCACACCTGCCCCCGCCCACGCGGGTCGAGCATCGTCGTCACGTCGTCGAACCGGTCGTCGGTCGCCGGCTCGATCCGCAGCCCGGACGTCATGCCCGTCAGGCTAGGCGTCCGGCCGCCCGCCGGCCCGCCCGGACGTCCCGTCGTCACCGCGCGCGGTGGCCCGCTCCGTCCACCCGGGCCACACGCGCTCGGCGTCCCGCACCCGCAGCCGGCCGCCGCCGTGCATCGCGCGCCACACCCCGCGGTAGCCCGGCAGGACGCCGGCCGCGACGACGACGTGCCCCACGACCACCGGCGTCACGACCCAGGTCGCGACCCGGTGCACGCGCGCGAACCACACGAACACCGGTCCGCCGCTCACCAGGGCCAGCCCGACGCCGGAGGCGACGAGGGCCAGCAGCGTCACCACGAGCACGAGGTTCGCGACCCGCTGGCCCGGGTCGAAGCGCCCCTCGTGGCGGCCGAACCGGCCGGTCAGCACCGCCGCGGGCCAGCGCCGGAACCACGCGCCGTCGCCCCGCCGGAAGCGGACGGACTCCCGCCAGAACGTGCGCCACCCCCGGGCGCCGAGCGCCGCCCCGACCACCACCAGGCCGGCGAGGGCCCAGCCGGTCACCGTGTGCAGCTCGGCGTCGGGGACGCCGGTCGCCCGGGCGACCGCGCTGGGGCTGCCCTCCCGACCCAGGAGCAGCCACCATCCCGTGCCGAGCAGGGCGAGCACGGTGACGTAGAGGCCCGCGTGGAACCAGCGCGCCGGGCGCGGGTTGCGCACGACGGTCGGCTCGGACGGGAGGCGGGCCCGGCGTCGCGGGTCAGTACCCGGGGAGGACACCGTCGTCCCCGGTCCCGCCCTCGCCCACGGTCACGGTGACCGACGTCTCGACGCCCGCGGGCGAGTGGTCGGCGTTGCGCAGCGACGCGTCGATCTGGTGCTCGCCCGCGGGCAGGTCGGTGATCTCCACGCTGCCGCCCTCCACCACCTGGTACTCGGTGTCGTCCCCGTCGAAGAAGACGTGCACGTGGTGCGCGCCGGACTCCGTGGGCCCGAGCTCCTCGCTCGAGGAGAGCTCCACCGTGAACGGCACCTCGACGGTGGCCCCGTCGTCCGGGGCGGTGATCTCCAGCGTCATCCCCCCGGCGCTCGCGGCCGCGCCGTCCCCGCCGGGGGCGCCGTCGTCCCCGCCGCACCCGGCGGCGACCAGGGCCAGGACCGCACCGCCGGCCGCCAGGCGCCAGGTCCGCCCGCGGGCACCGCCCGGTGGCGCGGACTCCCCCGACGGGCGGACCCTGGACGGACCGAGAAGGCCGGACGGGCCGGCCGACAGACTGGACATGGTTCCTCTCCTCTCCGAGCCGGCGGCGGCGTCCCCCACCGCGCCCCTTCCCTCCTCCGTTCCTACGTGGGCCGGCGGCGCGCGGATCTCTCCACGACCCGTCCCGACGAGATCAGGCGACCAGAGATCCCTGGCCGGCCCTCGGTCGTAAGGAAGGTCATGGCGGTGTCGGACGAGGCGCTCCTCGCCGGGATGGCCGCGGACGACCCGGACGCGGCCGCCGTCTTCGTGCGCCGCCACCAGGCGAAGGTCTACGGCCTCGCGCTGCTCGTGGTCGGCATCCCCGCGGTCGCGGAGGAGGTGGCCCAGGAGACGTTCGTGCGCGCGTGGCGCCACGCCGACGGGTTCGACCCGCGCCGAGGCCGCGCGACGACGTGGCTGCTGGCGATCGCGCGGCACGCCGCGATCGACGTCGTGCGGGTGCGGCGTGACGTGCCCGTGGACCCGGTCGTCATGGCGGAGACCCTCGTCGCGCCCGACCGGCTCGCGGACCGCGTGGCCACGGGTGCCACCGTGGACGCCGCCCTGGCCCGCGTGCCGCACGAGCAGGCGACCGCGGTGGTGCTCGCGTCCGTCTTCGGGCTCACCGGCGCCGAGGTGGCCGAGCGGACCGGGGTGCCGCTGGGCACCGCCAAGACGCGCATCCGCCTGGGCCTGCGACACCTGCGCGACGAGCTCGCGACCGCACGGGAGGCGACGCCATGACGACCGACCGGCCCTCCGCCCCCGACCCGTGCGCGGCGCTGCGCGACGACCTCGCCGCAGTGGCTACCGGCACCGCCGACGGCGCCACGCGCGGCACCGTCATGGCCCACCTCGCCGCGTGCGACCGCTGCCGGGCCGAGCTGTCCGCCGCGTCGGCCGCGGCGGACGAGCTGCTGCTGCTCGCGCCCGAGCGCGAGCCCTCCGCCGGCTTCGAGGGACGAGTGCTGGCCCGGATGACGGGCCCGGGGCCGGGCTCGACCGGGCCCGCCGCGACCGCGTCCACGGATCCGGCCGGGCCGGCGAGGGCGACCGCCGTCCGGCGGCACCGCGGGCGACGGACCGCCCTGCTGGCCGTCGCCGGGGCGTGCCTCGTCGCGGCGGGCGGAGCCGCCGTCTGGACGGCCACCGCGCCCGACCGTGAGCTGGCGGCGTCGTACCAGGAGGCGCTGGACGTCGCCGACGGGAGCTACTTCGCCGCGACGGACCTCACCACGGTCGGCCCGCAGGTCCCCGCCGGGGACCCGGTCGGGACGTCCGTGGGGACGGCGTTCCGGTACGAGGGCGACCCGTCGTGGGTGTTCGTCGTCGTCCGCGACGCGGGGGACGCCCCCGCGTACGACGTCGTGGTCACCCTCCGCGACGGCGCGGGGACGCGGGACGTGGCGCTCGGGCGCTGCGAGGTGCGTGACGACGGCTGCAGCGTGGGGGTCGCGCTCGACGGCGCGGCGCACGACGTCGTCGCGGTGCGGCTCACCGCGCCGGACGGGAGCACCTGGGCCGCCGCCGAGCGGGATCCGGAGGGGTGACGCCCGCGGCTCAACCGGTGACGCCGGTGCCGGCCCCCGCCCGGTGGCGCGGCTCGTGGTACGGCTTCGGCAGCTTGAGGTGCCGCTCGGCCATGATGCCGCGCACCACGTCCGGGGCGTCGGTGATGAGCCCGTCGACGCCGGCGTCGAGGAGGGACTCGACGGTCGCGGGGTCGTCCACCGTCCAGGGGACCACCCGCATGCCGGCGTCGTGGGCCGCGTCGACCAGCTCGGGCGTGGTGAACGGCACGTATCCCGGGTCCTCGACGCCGCCGCCCTGCGGGTCGCCGTGCACGGGCGAGACGGCGTCGGCCCCGAACGACGCGGCCGCGGCCACGAACCGCTCCTGGAGCGAGCCGTCGAAGTCGTCGATGTCGAGCCCGCCCAGCCATGGCGACGCCCCGGCCTGCCCCTGCTGCAGGAACTGCTGGCCGTTGGTGAGCGCCACCACCGGCAGCCGGGGCTCGACCTCCCGCATCCGCATCAGCGAGCCCCAGTCGAAGCTCTGGACCGTCACCTGGTCGACCAGCCGCGCCCGGCGCACCTCCCGCGCCACGACCTGCACGAACTGCTCGCGCGGCGCGGTCTGCTCGGGAGCCCCCGCCTCGACCTTGGTCTCGACGTTCAGGGTGACCTGCCGCGCCCGGTAGTCGTTCACCAGGCCGAAGACCTCCGACAGCAGGGGGATGCGCTCGCCGGGGTGCAGCTCCTGGCCCGGGAACTGCGGCTGCCGCAGCGACCCGCAGTCGACGGTGCGGACCTGCGCCAGCGTGAGGTCCTTGACGTACGCGCGGCCCGGCACGTACGGGAACTCGGGGTCGCCGGGGAACGCGGGGGCGGTGTCGACGCACTTGGCCGGGCTGAGGTCGCGGTCGTGGGTCACCACGGCGTATCCGTCGGCGGTGATCTGCACGTCCAGCTCGAGAGTGCTCACCCCGAGCTCCAGGGCGTTCGCGAACGCCGGCAGGGTGTTCTCCACCGTCATCGCCACCCCGCCCCGGTGGGCCTGCAGGTCGAAGGCACGCGGGTCCCCGTGACCGGGCCGCGGCCCCTGGCCGTTCTGCCCGGCGAGGGCAGGGGCGGCCCCCGCGGTCATGAGGACGGCGCTGACGAGGGCGACGGCGACGGCTCGACGGGTGCGCATGGGTCGAGCGTGCGCGCCCGGGGTGACGCCCGGATGGACCGCCGGCGGCGTGGCGCCGACCTGCGGATGAACTCACCGGAAGTCCCGCGAGCGCGTCATCACGGGCAGCCGCAGCGGGGCGAGGTGCTCGGCGAGCAGGTTGACCGCGCCGTCGGCGCTCTCCACCCGGCCGCGCACCACCATCGCCGGCGCGCCGCGCGCCACGGTCCGGAAGCGCCGCCACAACCCCGCCGTGCAGATGACGTTGAGCAGCCCCGTCTCGTCCTCGAGCGACAGGAACGTCACACCGCCCGCCGTCCCCGGGCGCTGCCGGTGGGTGACGACGCCGCCCACGGCCACCCGTCGCCCGGGCTCGGTGGCGCACACCTGCCCGACGGTGAGCACCCCCGCCCGCTCCAGGCCCTCGCGCACGTGCTCCAGCGGCGACGCCGAGCCCGGCGTGATCCCGGTGGCCCAGGCGTCCGCGACGTCCACCTCGACCCGCGTCATGCCCGGCAGGGTCGGAGCGTCCACCCCGACCGACACGCCCGGCAAGGTCCCCGGTCCCTCCTGGCCCAGCGCCCCCGCGGCCCACAGCGCCTCGCGACGACCGGCACCCAGGCCCTCCGTCGCGCCCCCGGTCGCGAGCGCCTCCAGCTGGGCGGTGCTGAGCCCGACCCGGCGGGCGAGGTCGCGGAGGTCGCGGAACGGCCCGTTCTCCTCCCGCTCGGCGACCATCCGCTCGGCCAGGTCGTCGCCGATGCCCCGCACCGCGGACAACCCCAGCCGGACCGCGAGCGCCGGGTCGGGCTCCGGCCCGAACAGGTCGTTCCGACCGCCGAGCATGCGGCCGGCGCCCGTCCCGCCCTCCGGACGGGCCGCAACCCCCTGTTCGGCGACGGGCGGGGTCCGTTCGACGCCCGCGAGCGCCCGGGAGGCGTTGACGTCCGGGCGCAGCACCTGCACCCCGTGCCGCCGGGCGTCGGCGGCCAGCGACTGCGGCGAGTAGAACCCCATCGGCTGCGCGGCCAGCAGGCCCGCGTAGAACGCGGCGGGGTGGTGCACCTTGAGCCACGAGCTCGCGTACACGAGGTAGGCGAAGGAGTAGGCGTGCGACTCCGGGAACCCGAAGTCGGCGAACGCCTTGAGCTTGTCGTAGATCTCCTCGCGCACGGCCGGGTCGTCGACCCCCTTCTTCCGCATCCCCTCCATGAGCCGGCCGCGCAGCGCCTCCATCCGCTCGACGGACCGCTTGGAGCCCATCGCGCGCCGGAGCTGGTCCGACTCGGCGGGGGTGAAGCCCGCGACGTCGATCGCCATCTGCATGAGCTGCTCCTGGAACAGCGGCACGCCCTTGGTCTTGCCCAGCGAGCTCTCCAGCAGCGGGTGCAGGAACGTCACGGGCTCGCGGCCGCGCGCCCGGTCGATGTACGGGTGCACGGACCCGCCCTGGATGGGGCCGGGGCGGATGAGCGCGACCTCGATGACGATGTCGTAGAACGTGCGCGGCTGCAGCCGGGGCAGCGTGGCCATCTGGGCGCGCGACTCCACCTGGAACACCCCGACCGTGTCGGCCGCGCACAGCAGGTCGTACACCGCGGGGTCGTCGTCGGGCAGGCCGTGCAGCGTGAGGTGCTCCCCCGTGTGCTCGGCGATCGAGTCGAACGCGTACCGGATGGCGGTGAGCATCCCGAGGCCGAGCAGGTCGAACTTCACCAGCCCCGCGTCGGCGCAGTCCTCCTTGTCCCACTGCAGCACCGTGCGCCCCTCCATCCGCGCCCACTCCACGGGGCAGACCTCGATCACCGGCCGGTCGCACATGACCATGCCGCCGGAGTGGATGCCCAGGTGGCGGGGCAGCCGCAGCAGGCGGTCGGCCAGGTCGAGCACGGGGGCGGGGATCTGCCCCTCCTCCTCGGCGGAGGGCGGGCGCCGGGCGGGCACGACGTCGTGGGCGTCGTCGGCGCGCCGGACCTCCCCCTCGTCCGTCGCCAGCGGGTCGACGACGTGCTCCGTGGGGAGGTTCCCCCACAGCGCCGCGACGTGCGCCTCCTTGGCGGCACGCCGGGTGGGTGGCGCGCCGCCCTGCGCCCGCGCTGCCCCGGCCGCGGCGTCGGCCGCCGGGCTGACCGGGTCCGGCCCGCGCAGCGAGCCCCAGCGCTCGATGGACTTGCTCCACGCGTCCTGCTGCCCGACGTCGTACCCGAGGGCGCGGGCGGCGTCGCGCACGGCCGAGCGGGGCCGGTAGGAGATGACGTTCGCGACCTGGGCCGCGTGCGTGCGACCGAACTTCGCGTAGACGTGCTGGATGACCTCCTCGCGGCGCCCGGACTCGATGTCGATGTCGATGTCCGGTGGGCCGTCGCGCTCGGGCGCGAGGAAGCGCTCGAACAGCAGCCGGTGCCTCACCGCGTCGACGGCGGTGATGCCGAGGGCGTAGCAGACCGCCGAGTTGGCGGCGCTGCCGCGGCCCTGGCACAGGACGCCCTCCTGGCGGCAGAACTCCACGAGGTCGTAGACGACGAGGAAGTACCCGGGGAACCCGAGGTCCTCGATGACCCGCAGCTCGTGGTCGATCTGCGCCCACGCGCGGGCGCGCTCCGACGTGTCACCGTCCGTGCCGGGCCCGGCCCCGGGGCGCGGCCCGTACCGGTCGGTGGCCCCGCGGCGCACCAGCTCGCGCAGCCAGGTGGCCTCGTCGTGCCCGTCCGGCACCGGGTAGGGCGGCAGGTTCGGCGCCACGAGGCGCAGGTCGAAGGCGCACTCCGCCGCGAGCGCCGCCGCCGCGGCGACCGCCTGCGGGTGCCGCCGGTGCAGCGACCGCATCTCGGCGGCCGAGCGCAGGTGGGCGGTCGGGGCTCCGGGCAGCCAGCCGTCCAGGCCGTCCAGCGACGAGCGCGCGCGGACGGCCGCGAGCGCGCCCGCCAGGTCGGCGTCGCGCGGGCGGGCGTAGTGCGCGTTCGCCGTGGCGACGAGCGGCAGGCGCGCGTCGCGGGCCAGGCGGGCGAGCGCGTCGTGCAGGTCGGCGTCCCGCGGGTCGCCGGTCGAGGTGATCTCGACGGCCACGTTGTCGCGGCCGAACGCGCCGACCAGCAGGTCGAGCTCGCGCCGCGCCGCGGCCGTGCCCCCGCCCGGGCCGGGGGCGGTGAGCGCGCGCCGGACGGCGCCCTTGCGGCAGCCGGTGAGCACCAGCCACTCGCCCTCCGCCTCGCCGCCGAGCCGCTCGAGGTCGTACCGGGCCTTGCCCTTGACCCCGGCGTCCAGGTGCGCGGTCGCGACGGCGCGGGACAGGTTCCGGTAGCCCTGGTCGCCGCGGGCCAGGACCAGCAGGTGGGTGGCGCGGGGGTCGGGGACGCCGGTGGGCGGGTCGAGCACCGGCCGGCTCCCGGCGGTGCCCGGCGCCGCCCCGGGGCTGACCGGGGCGGGCAGGTGCAGCTCGGCGCCGAAGACGGTCGGCAGGCCCACCTTCCGGGCGGCCTCGGCGAAGCGGACCACCCCGTACAGCCCGTCGTGGTCGGTCAGTGCCAGCGCGTCGAGCCCCAGCCGGGCGCCCTCGGCCGCCAGCTCCTCGGGGTGCGACGCGCCGTCGAGGAAGCTGAACGCCGAGTGGGCGTGCAGCTCGGCGTACCCGCTCCGCGGCCTGCCGGACGTCGCCTCAGTCATAGAACGCCTCCACCTGCCAGGTGCCGCCGGACTGGGCCAGCAGCAACGCCCGGCCGTCGTCGAGCACCGCCTGCAGGTAGACGCGGCGTGCTCCCCCGCCGGCGGACCACCAGCGCTCCGCGAGCGGCCAGGGGCCGGCCCAGCCCGTCACCGTCGCCACGTCCCGCACGCCGCCGTCCCCGCCCCGGGGGCCGGCGCCGTCACGACCGCCCCCGCACGCGACGGCGGCGGGCTCGCCGCTCATCGCGAGCCGGGCGTCCACGACGACGTCGCGCCCCGCCGCGTCGAGCACGCGCGCGGGCACCGGCTCGTCCGGCAGCCCGGCGGGCGCGGGGCTGGGCAGGGCGCCGGGCCAGGGCAGCCCGGGGTCGCGCCCCGCCCCGCCCTCGGTGCCGAAGGGGACCAGCCGCACCCGGTCCCGTGGCCCGCGCCCGCCCTGCAGCTCCACCGTGAGCACGGCGTGGCCGCCGAGCAGGCCCTGCACCCGCCCGAGCGCGCGCCGGGCGCGCTCGCCCTCCCCCGCGTCCGCGCCCCACAGGCCCGGCTGGTGCGTGGTCGCCGGGACGACGTCCTCGGCCGCCAGCGCGAGGTGCGCGATCGGCGCGACGACGGGGTCGCCCATGCCCTCCGATCGGACCCCGCGCCGGGCGGAGGCGGCGGTGAGCCACCCCTCGAGCTGCCAGCGCACCCGGTCGGTGATCCGGGCCGCGCTCATCCCGCCGGCCGCGGCGTCGTCCGTGCGCCACACGCGCTCCAGCACGGCGCCCTCCGGGTCACCGCCGTCCCCGCCGACGTCGTCCCCGCCGAGGTCGGCGCCCGCCGTCGTGCGCGCGGTGATCCGCAGCCGCCCGCAGGCCAGGCCGCGGGAGGCGAGCAGGTCGTGCAGCGCGGTGGCGAGCCGGCGCGCGGCGAAGGTCGCGACGTCGACCCGCAGCGCCGGCGGGTCCAGCTCCTCCGCGACGGCGAGGTCCTCCTCGATGCGGCGCCGGGCGGGCGGGCGCAGGTCCTCGCCGCGGGCCAGCCGCTGCGCCCAGGTGCCCAGGTCGCCGAAGCGCGCCTGCACGCTCGCGGCGGGCAGGGCGGCCAGGTCGCCGAGGGTGCGCAGGCCGAGCCGCCACCACAGCCCCGCCGCCTCGCGCACCGCCGCCACCCCGGTCGGGTCGCAGACGGCGTGCACCAGCTCACCCACGGGGCGGTCGGCGAGGAACGCCGCCGACCCGCCCGGGGGCACGACGGCGTCCTCGCGGGCGGCGAGCACCGCCGCGAGCAGCCCGTCGGCCACGCCCACCTGGCTCTCGTGCCCGGTGCGCGCCGCGACGGCGCCCACCAGGGCCTGCGCCAGCGCGAGCTCGGAGCCGTGGTAGCGCGCGGCCCCGCCCGCCGGCAGCAGGAGCAGGCCGGGGCGCGCCACCTCGAGGCCGGCCACCACCGTCTCGGCGGCGAGCGCCACCGGCTCGAACTCCCGCGCGTCGCGGGCGTCGTCGGCGGGCAGCAGCACGGCCTCGGGGCACCGCTCCTGCGCCTGACGGCGCCGCATCCCCCGCCGCACCCCCTGCCCGCGGGCGACGGCGGAGACGGCCACGACGCTGTGCCCCGCACCCGACCCCCCGCCCGAGCGGGCGCCGAGCACCGCGGCGGGGACGTGCGCGTCCAGGCCCGCGTCCGTCAGCGCCGCCACCACCGGCCAGTCCGGCACCCACAGCACGGCCGTCCGCGCCCCGCCGTCCTGCGTCGTCCCGCCGCGTGCCGTGCCGCCCGCCGCCGTCTCGCCCGGCATCACGACCTCCGTCATCACGCCACCCGCAGCGGGGCGCGCTCGACGGCGGTGGTGCCGGCAGGGCTCGCGACGGCGGGCGTCGCGACGGGCTCGCCCCCGACCACCCGGTCGACCCGCAGCGGCACGTCCACCTCGATCTCGACCGGCCGGGCGGCCGCGCCGCGACCGGTGCGCAGCACGCTCAGGGTGCGGCGGCGCAGCCAGCCCGCCCCGTGGTCGACGCCGGACCAGGTGCCGCCCCGCGCGTCGAGGGTGACGTGCGCGCCCGGCCACGGCGTCTGCGCCACCAGCACGGCGCCCCGCTCCCGGGCGCGCGCGGCCAGCCGCCGGCGGTCGGCGTCCAGCAGCGTGGCGCCCGGGCCGACGACCACCACGTCCATGCCGTCGAGCAGCGCGGCGACCGCGGCAGGCGCGTCCGGGCCGGGGGCGGGCACGAGCACGGTCCGCCCCAGCGCGATCCCGGCGTCCGCGGCGGCCAGCATCCCGACCGCCGGAGCGCCGACGAGCGCGACCCACGCTCCGGACCGGGACGCCTCGGCCAGCAGCGCGAGCAGGAGCGTCGTCGAGCCGCGCACCGCGAGCACGGTGCCGGCGGCCAGCCCGCCGCCGGGCACGAGCGCGGCCAGGTCCGGGTGCACCGGCAGCAGCCGGGGGTCCGGCTCCGTCGCCTGTCCCCGTCCCGTGCGCTGCTCCGCGGCGCGGAGCGCCGCCCGGGCCGCGGCGGCCCGGTCCGGTGCCGGGGCGGGAGCCGGACGGGCCGCGGTGCGCGGAGGGGCGACGACCGTCACGCGACCTCCTCCCGGGGCCCGCGACGGGCGTACCCGAGACGGACCGGACCAGCACGACACGACGTCCGACGTCGCGTTCGAACGTCTGTTCGAACACTTTCAGTAGACGTCGCGGCGAGGGCGCCTGTCAACCGTGCAGGTCGCCCGCCCGGAGCGGGCCGTCCTGTACGCTGCACACGACATACCGCTTAGTCGGTATGTCGATGCGGACGCCCCCACGGTCCACACTGGGGGGCGCCAGCACCGACGACGAGGAGGTCGTGCCCGTGCCGCCCACCGGCGTCCCGCCGCGCGCCCTCGTCGCCGCGGCCGCACCGTCACCCCATCGAGGAGAGGACCTCGCATGACCGAGCAGGCACCCCAGCCCCGCACCGCGATCGTCACCGGAGGGGCCCGCGGCATCGGCGCCGCGACCGCCCGCCGCCTGGCCGCCGACGGGCGGGCCGTCGCCGTCCTCGACCTGCTCGAGGAGCAGGCGGCCGAGACCGCCGCGGGCATCGTCGCCGGCGGCGGGCGCGCGCTCGGGATCGGCGTGGACGTCGCCGACGCCGCGGCGGTCGAGGCCGCCGTCGCCCGCGTGGCGGACGAGCTCGGCGCGCCCACCGTCCTGGTCAACAACGCCGGGATCCTGCGCGACAACCTGCTGTTCAAGATGTCCGAGGACGACTGGGACGCCGTCCTGCGCGTGCACCTGCGCGGCGCGTTCGTGATGACCCGCGCCGTGCAGTCGCACATGGTCGCCGCCGGCTGGGGGCGCGTGGTGAACCTGTCCAGCACGTCGGCCCTCGGCAACCGCGGCCAGGCGAACTACTCCGCCGCGAAGGCGGGCATGCAGGGGTTCACCAAGACCCTCGCGATCGAGCTGGGCAAGTTCGGCGTCACCGCCAACGCGGTGGCCCCGGGCGTCATCGCGACCGACATGATCGCCGAGACCGCCGAGCGCATCGGCATGACGCCGGAGGAGTTCCACGCCGCGGCGGCCAAGGACGTCCCGGTCGGCCGCGTGGGCCAGCCGGAGGACATCGCCGCCGCGGTGGCGTTCTTCACCTCGGAGGAGGCCTCGTTCGTCTCCGGCCAGGTGCTCTACGTCGCGGGCGGGCCGAAGGCATGAGCGCGCCGAGCGCCGGCCCGATCCGCGTCCCCTCCCCTGCCGCGCTGGCGGACGCCGTCGGGCAGCGGGCCACGGGCGAGTGGTTCACGATCGCGCAGGAGCGCATCGACGCGTTCGCCGACGCCACCGAGGACCACCAGTGGATCCACGTCGACCCGGAGCGCGCCGCGTCGGGCCCGTTCGGGGCGACGATCGCCCACGGGTTCCTCACCCTGTCCCTGCTGCCCCGGCTGGCGTCTTCCCTGGTCGAGGTCGGCGGCGTCGCGATGGCGATGAACTACGGCCTGGACAAGGTGCGGTTCCTGGTGCCCGTGCCCGCCGGCTCCCGCGTCCGCGCGACGACGGAGATCACCGGCGCGGAGGACGTCGCCCAGGGGGTGCGCCTGTCCTCGACCGTCACCGTCGAGATCGAGGGCGTCGACAAGCCGGCCCTCGTCGCGCAGTCCCTCGCGCTCTACGTCCCCCGGGCGTGAGCGTCCCCGCGGCATGAGCGGACCGTCCTGCCCGACCGGCGCACGGTCGGGCAGGATGGCGCCATGACGAACCCGCAGGCCACCACCGGTCCCCGGCCCCGCGAACAGCGCCGCGCCGACACCCTCGCGATGCTCCGCTCCCCCGCCCGGGACGCCTGGGTCTCCACCGCCTCGGCGGCCGACGACGGCACGGCCGAGCCGTACCTGGTGCCGCTGTCGCTGGCGTGGATCGACGACCGCGTGGTGCTCGCGCTGGAGGCGACGTCACGCACCGGGCGCAACCTCCTCGCCGCCGGGACCGCGAGGCTGGCGCTGGGCGGCACGCGCGACGTCGTGATGATCGACACCGACCTCGAGCGCTCGGTGCGGGTCGCGGACGCGCCGGCGGAGATCGCCGAGGGCTATGCCGCGCAGGCCGACTGGGACCCCCGCCCGGGGGGAGAGCACGACGTCTACCTCGTGCTGCGGCCGCGGCGCGTCCAGGCGTGGCGCGAGGTGGACGAGCTCGCCGGCCGCCTGCTCATGCGCGACGGGGAATGGGTCTGACCCGCCCCGGAATCTCCGCGACATCGGCGGCCGTCCTCGCCAGGATGACGAGATGGACGAGATGGACGGGACGGACGCTGTCGAGGTCGTCGTCGCCCACAGCCAGCGTGCGACGCTGCGCGTCGGCGACGTGTTCCTGAAGGTCGACGGCGACCCGGAGCACGCCGAGGTCGAGACGCGGGCGATGGCCCTGGCGCCGGTACCCACCCCGCCGGTCCTCTGGCACGAGCCGCCCGTGCTCGCGATCGCCGCCGTGCCCGGCCGGGCGCTCGGCGTCCTCGGCGAGCCGTCGGCCGCGTCGCCGGCGGCCTGGGCGGCGGCGGGCGCCGCCGTCCGGAGGCTGCACGACGCGCCGTTGCCGCCGTGGCCGGGCACCCGGCTCGACGAGGTGGCGGCGGAGCTGGACGGCGAGTGCGCGTGGCTGCTCGCCCACGCCGTCCTGCCCGCCGAGGTGATCCGTCGCAACCGCGAGATCGCCGAGGCCGCCCTCCGGCCGTGGGAACCGGCGTTCGTCCACGGCGACCTGCAGATCACCCACGTGTTCGTCGAGGGCGACACGGTCACCGGCGTCATCGACTGGTCCGAGGCCGGCCCGGGCGACCCCATGTTCGACCTCGCCATCCTCACGCTCGGGCACGAGGAACGCCTGGACGACCTGCTCGCCGGCTACGGCCCCGGCGCGGACCGGGAGGTGATCCGCGCCTGGTGGTCGCTGCGCAGCCTGGTGGCGTCGCGCTGGCTGATCGAGCACGGGTTCGACCCGGACGCGCCGGGGTGCGAGCTCGACGTGCTCAGGGCGCGGATGCAGGATTCCTAGGGCCCTCGATCGACCCGAGACCGCACGCCTCGCGGCACCGGCCTCAGACGCGCTCGAGGACCATCGCCATCCCCTGGCCGCCGCCCACGCACATGGTCTCCAGGCCGTAGCGGCGGTCGGTGGCCTCGAGCCCGTTGACGAGGGTCGAGGTGATGCGGGCGCCGGTCATGCCGAACGGGTGCCCGACGGCGATGGCGCCGCCGTGCACGTTGAGCCGCTCGGGGTCGACGCCGAGCTGGCGCGCCGAGGGGATCACCTGGGCGGCGAAGGCCTCGTTGATCTCGACCAGCCCCATGTCCTCGATGGTCAGGCCCGCGCGGGCCAGGGCCTGCCTGCTCGCCTCGACGGGGCCGAGCCCCATGATCTCGGGCGACAGGCCCGTCACCCCGGTGGACACGATGCGCGCGAGCGGCGTCAGCCCGAGCTCGTCGACGACCCGGTCGGAGACCACGACGACGGCGGCCGCGCCGTCGTTGAGCGGGCAGGCGTTGCCGGCCGTCACGGTGCCGTCCGGCCGGAACACGGGCTCGAGGGTCGCGAGCCTCTCGACGGTGGTGCCGGGGCGCGGGCCGTCGTCCGCGCTCACGACCGTGCCGTCGTCGAGCCGCACCGGCGTGATGTCGCGCTCCCAGAAGCCGTCGGCGATCGCCTTCTCGGCGCGCTGCTGGCTGCGGGCGGCGAACTCGTCCTGCTCGGCGCGCGTGATCCCGTGCAGCGCCGCGACGTTCTCCGCCGTCTGGCCCATCGCGACGTACGGGTCGGGCAGCAGCCCGTCGGCGCGGGGGTCCCGCCACGCCGGACCGCCGCCCTCGGCGCGCTCGGCGGTGCGCTCCACCGCGGCGGCGAACCGCGGGTTGGTGAGGGTTACGCCCGGGATGTCGTCGCTGGAGCCGACGGCCATGCCGCTGACCGACTCCGCGCCGGCCGAGACGAACACGTCGCCCTCCCCCGCCTTGATGGCGTGGAAGGCCATGCGGGTGGTCTGCAGGCTGGACGAGCAGTACCGGGTCACGGTGGTGCCGGGCACGGAGTCCCAGCCCGCCAGCACGGCCACGATGCGGGCCAGGTTCATGCCCTGCCGGCCGCCGGGCAGGCCGCAGCCCAGCATGAGGTCGTCGATGCGGGCCGGGTCGAGCCCGGGCACCTTCTCGACGGCGGCCCGGACCATCCGGGCGGCGAGGTCGTCGGCGCGCACGCCGGCCAGCGACCCCTTGTACGCGCGGCCGATCGGCGAGCGCGCGGTGGCGACGATGTACGCCTCGGTCATGGTGTCTCCTTCGGGGAGGGTGCTGCGGGATCGGGGTGACGCAGGGCTCAGACGAACGCCGCGTGGCCGGTGATCTCGCGGCCGACGATGAGGTTGTTCATGTCGCGGGTGCCCTCGAACGTGTACACGGCCTCGGCGTCGGCGAAGAACCGCGCGACGCCGGTGTCGAGGGTGATGCCGTTGCCGCCGCACGCCTCGCGGGCGAGCGCGACGGTCTCGCGCATCCGGGTGGTGACGAACGACTTGGCCATCGCCGCGTGCGCGTCGCGCTGCGTGCCGGCGTCCTGCAGCTGGGACACGCGCACGCACACGGCGAGGCTCGCGGTGACGTTGGCGAGGGCCGTGGCGAGCTTGTCCTGCATCAGCTGGTAGCTGGCGATCGGGTGGCCGAACTGCTCGCGCTGCGCGGTGTAGGCGACGGCGGCCTCGTAGGCGCCGATCATCGTGCCGAGCGACTGCCACGCCACGCCGTCGCGGGTGACGCGCAGCACCTTCGCGACGTCCTTGAAGCTGTCGATCCCCTGCAGCCGGTCGGCCTCGGCGACCTCGACGCCGTCGAGCACGATGTCCGCGTTCTGCACGATCCGCAGGGACTGCTTGCGCTCGATCTTCGTGGCGGTGAACCCGGGCGTGCCCCGCCGGACGAGGAACCCCTTGACCTGGTCGTCGGCGGTGTCCTTGGCCCAGATCACGACGACGTCGGCGAACGTCGCGTTGCCGATCCAGCGCTTGGCGCCGTGCAGCACCCAGGTGTCGCCGTGCCGGGTGGCGGTGGTGCGCAGCCCCCTGGCGGTGTCCGACCCGGCGAGCGGCTCGGTGAGCCCGAAGGCCCCGATGAGGTCGCCGGCCGCCATCGGCGGCAGCCACTGCTCCCGCTGCTCGGGCGAGCCGCCCAGGCCGATCGAGCTCATGGCCAGACCGCTGGAGACGCCGATGAAGGTGCAGAACGACGAGTCCACCCGCGCGAGCTCCATGCCGACCCAGCCGCGGAACACGGCCGAGTTCTCGAACCGGGCGGTCTCTGCCCACGCGGCGCCGACGGAGCCGAGCTCCGCGAACGGCTTGAACAGGTGCACCGGGCACTCCGCCCGGTCCCAGTAGTCGTCCGCGAGGGGCCGCACCTCCCGCTCCATGAACGCGCGCACGGCGAGCGCGGCCTCCTGCTCACGCGGCGTGAGCACGTCCTGGAAGCCGTAGAAGTCGGCGTCGAGGCGGGCGCTCGTGGGCGTGGCGGAGGGATCGGTCGTGGGGCCGGTCGAGGGCGCCGTCGGCGGCGCGGTCGTGGCCGGGGAGGTGAACGTCATCGTTGCTCCGATCGTCGTCGAACGGGTTCAGCGTGCCCCACCGTGCATCAAATTTCAAGATGTTGCACAGAAGCGCCGCGGTCGCACTAGGCTGGCGGCCATGCCGGACACCGACACGATCGACGGCCCGATCGACGGCCCGATCGACGAGACGACCGCCGTCGCGCAGGCCGAGCCCGCCCCGATCGCCGCCGTCGGGCTTGACGCCGCGCCCACCGTCCTGTCGGCACGCCTCGTGCCCGGCGCGCACCCGGACGCCAGGCGGGCGTTCGACCTCGCCCGCGAGACGTTCGTCGCCGGCAACCGCATCGACATGGGCCCGCTGGCGGCCAGCCTGGGCGTCGACCGCACGTCGGTGTTCCGCTGGGTCGGGAACCGGGACGCCCTGCTCGCGGAGGTGCTCTGGTCGCTCGCCGTCCCGACGCTCGTGCAGGCCGAGCGCGCCGCGGGCGGCTCCGCCGGGGCCGAGCGCGTGGCGGCGCTGCTCACCCACTTCGCGACGGACCTCATCGCCGCCGGCTACTTCCGCGACTTCCTGCGCCGCGAGCCCGCCCGCGCCCTGCGCCTGCTGACCACCAAGGCGAGCCCGATCCAGCGGCGCTACACGGCCACGGCCGAGTGGCTCGTGCGCACGCAGCTCGGAGACCGTCCCTTCGACGGCGCGATCGACCCGCCGACCCTCGCCTACCTGCTCGTGCGCGTCTCGGAGTCCTTCACCTACGCCGACCTCATCGCGGGCGAGGAGCCCAGCCCCGACGGCGCCCGCACCGCCTTCCGTCACCTGCTGCGCGTCGCCTGAGGAGCACCCGTGCCGACACCCACCACCACGTCCCGCCCGGCGCCTGCCCGAGCCCGCCACCCGTTCCCGCTGCGCTGGAACGACAACGACCAGTACGGCCACGTCAACAACACCGTCTACTACGAGGCGATGGACACGGCCGTCAACGCGTGGATGATCGCGCGCGGCGGGCTCGACCCCGCGGGGGACGTCATCGGGCTGTGCGTCGCGTCGTCGTGCGAGTTCCGCGAGTCGGCCTCGTACCCCGAGGCGCTCGAGGTCGCGATCGGCGTCGGGAAGCTGGGGCGCACCAGCCTCACCTGGGACCTGCACATCCTGCGGGCCTCCGACGACGGCGCGGTCACGGACGGCGACGGCGCCGCGCCGATCGCCGTCGGCCGGTTCACGCACGTCTTCGTCGACGCGACGACGCGGCGCCCGGTGCCCGTGCCGGACGGGCTCCGTGCCGCCGTCGCGCCGCTCGTCCTCGAGCCGCCGGCCCTGGAGCCGGGACCCGGCGCGCACTAGGAGCCGCTTCGCGCAGCCCGAA
The DNA here is from genome assembly GCA_023241745.1 of Isoptericola peretonis. Lineage (GTDB taxonomy): Bacteria > Actinomycetota > Actinomycetes > Actinomycetales > Cellulomonadaceae > Isoptericola > Isoptericola peretonis. The sequence goes on from JALQCY010000002.1 coordinate 846,821, forward strand.
CTGCACGGACGGGGACAGGCGCGGACCTCGGCGAACGACACGCTCGCCACCATACCGACCGCGCGGTATGCTCGCCGGGTCCCGACGACGACGACGGAAAGCAGGGTCGACGATGACCGACGTGCCCGGCCTGGACTGCGCCGGCCTGAGCCGCTGGCTGGCGGCCGCCCACCCCGACCTCCTCGAGCGGGACGGTGCGCTGTCAGCCCGGGTGATCGCGGGCGGCCGGAGCAACCTCACCTACCGGGTCGACGGCGCCCGGCTGCCCCTGGTGGTGCGCCGCCCTCCGCTGGGGCACGTGCTGTCCAGCGCCCACGACATGGCGCGCGAGCACCGGGTCATCTCGGCGCTCGCCGGGTCCCCCGTCCCCGTGCCCCGCACGGTCGACCTCGTGGACGACTCCACGGCCGCCGAGGTCACCGGAACCGTCTTCTTCGTCATGGAGCACGTGGACGGCGCGGTGCTCGCCCGCCCGGAGCAGAACGCCGACTGGACGCCGGCGGGGCTGCGCGGGCTCGGCCTCGAGCTGGCGGAGACCCTCGCCGACCTCCACGCCGTCGACCCGGCCGCCGCGGGGCTCGCGGACTTCGGCCGCCCCGCGGGGTACCTCGCGCGCCAGCTCGCGACCTGGCGGCGCCAGTACGACGCCTCCCGCTCCCGCGAGATGCCCGCCCTCGACGCCCTGCAGGACGCCCTCGCCACCCGGCTGCCCGCCGACCACGGGCGCAGCGCCGTCGTGCACGGCGACTACCGGCTCGACAACGTGATCGTCGCCGGGCCGGCCGACGCCCCCCGCGTCGCCGCCGTCCTCGACTGGGAGATGGCCACCCTCGGCGACCCCCTCGTGGACCTCGGCATGCTCGGCCTGTACTGGGACATCAACGCCGTGACCGACGGCCACGGCGCCACGAGCGCCGTCGTCGCCGGAGCCGGGTACCCCGAGTTCGACGAGCTCGCGGACGCCTACGCCGCGCGGTCCGGCGCCGTCCTGCCGGACCTCGGCTGGTACCGCGCCTTCGCCGCCTACAAGCTCGCGGTCATCCTCGAGGGGATCCACTACCGCTTCCGTGCGGGCGAGACCGTCGGGGAGGGCTTCGACGTCATCGGCGACCTCGTCGAGCCGCTCGCGGCCGACGGGCTGGCACGGACGAGCCGCACCACGACCGGGACGGGGGCCTGACGTGGACTTCGCTCCCGACGCCCGCACCGCCGGGCTCACCGCGCAGGTCCGCGCGTTCCTGCACGAGCGGGTGCTGCCCGCCGAGCCGGTCCTGGACGCCCAGCTCGCCGCGACGCCCGACACCTGGTCCTTCCGCCCCGTCGTGAGCGACCTCCGGGCCGCCGCCCGCGAGCAGGGGCTGTGGAACCTCTTCCTGCCCGACGGGCCCGCCGGACGGCACGGCGCCGGGCTCACGAACCTCCAGTACGCGCCGCTGGCCGAGCTCACGGGCTGGAGCCCGCGCCTCGCACCGGTCGCGCTCAACTGCGCCGCCCCGGACACCGGCAACATGGAGCTGCTCGCCCACTTCGGCACGCCGGAGCAGCAGGAGCGCTGGCTCGAGCCGCTGCTCGACGCTCGGATCCGGTCGGCGTTCTGCATGACCGAGCCCGACGTCGCCTCGTCGGACGCCACGCAGATCGGCACCCGCATCCGCCGCGACGGCGACGACCTCGTGATCAGCGGCCGCAAGTGGTGGTCCACGGGTGCGATGAACCCCGACGCGGCGCTGCTGATCGTCATGGGCAAGACCGACCCGGACGCGCCGCGCCACCGCCAGCAGTCCATGGTGCTGGTCCCCCGCGACACGCCGGGTGTGACGGTCGTGCGGCCGCTCACGGTGTTCGGGTACGACGACCGCGACCACGGCGGCCACGCGGAGATCACCTTCGACGACGTCCGCGTCCCGGCGGCGCACCTGCTGGGCGGCGCGGGCGAGGGCTTCGCCGTCGCGCAGGCCCGACTCGGGCCCGGCCGCATCCACCACTGCATGCGCGCCCTCGGCATGGCCGAGCGCGCCCTGGCGCTCGCGGGCGAGCGCGCTCGCGGCCGCGTCGCGTTCGGCCGCCCGCTGGCCGAGCAGGGCGTGGTCCGCGAGTGGGTCGCGACCGCGCGGATCGAGGTCGAGGCGCTGCGCCTGCTGGTGCTCAAGACCGCCTGGCTCATGGACACCGTGGGCAACCGCGCCGCGATGACCGAGATCCAGGCGATCAAGATCGCCGTCCCCCGCGCGGTGCAGTCGATCCTCGACCGGGTCATGCAGCTCTTCGGCGCCGCCGGCCTGTCCGGCGACCAGCCGCTGGCCGAGATGTTCGCCGCGGCGCGGGCCCTGCGGCTCGCCGACGGCCCGGACGAGGTGCACCTGCGCGCGCTGGGACGGGCCGAGCTCCACCCCTGACGGCCCCACCCGCAGCACGAGTCCACGATCGACGACGACGAGAGGACCGACCATGACCCACGACCCCGACGAGGCCCTCGACGGCCCCGGCTTCGGGACCCTGTCCTTGGCCAGCATCCTGGCCGAGACCGCGCGGCGCTCCCCCGGGCGCCCCGCCCTGCACTTCGCGGGCACCACCACCCGCTACGGCGAGCTGTGGGCGCAGACCCGCGCCTACGCCGGCGCGCTCGCGGCCCGCGGCATCGGCCGCGGGGACCGCGTCGCGGTCGTCGTGCCCAACGTGCCCGACTTCCCCCGGGTGTTCTACGCCGCCCAGGCGCTCGGCGCCGTCGTCGTGCCCGTGCACCTGCTGTTCAAGGCGCGCGAGATCGAGTTCGTGCTGCGCGACAGCGGCGCGGACCTCGTGGTGGTCGCGGCCCCGCTGCTCGGCGAGGCCCTGCCCGCCGCCCAGGCCGTCGGGGTGCCCCTGGTCACCGTGCTGACGCCGCCCGCCTCGGCCGGCGGTCCCGACCTGCCGCGCCTGGAGGACGAGGCGGCCGCCGCCGAGCCCGTGGCCCGGCACGTGCCGGTGCACCCGACCGACGCGGCGACGATCCTGTACACCTCGGGCACCACGGGCACCCCGAAGGGCGCCGTCGGGTCGCACCTGGCCGCCGTCGAGCAGGTGCACTGCTCCCTCATCGACTCCTTCGACCTGCGGGCCGACGACGTCGTCTTCGGCGGGCTGCCGCTGTTCCACGCGTTCGGCCAGATGGCCGTGATGAACATGGCCTTCCGGGTGGGCGCCTCGATCGTGCTGCTGCCCCAGTTCGACCCCGACGCCGCGCTGGGGCTGCTCGTGGCGCACGGCGCCACGGTGTTCACCGCGGTGCCGACGATGTTCGTCGGCATGATCGAGGCGGCCGGGCGCAGCGCCGACCGCCCGCCGCTGCGGTACGCCGTCTCCGGCGGGGCGGCCCTTCCGACGGCGGTCCTCGAGGCGTTCTCCGACGCGTACGGCGCCGAGGTGCACGAGGGCTACGGCCTCACCGAGACCTCGCCGTCCGTGTCGTTCAACGTGGTCGGCGAGCCGATCCGCCCCGGCACCGTGGGCCGCCCGATGTGGGGCGTGGACGTGGCGGTGGCCGACCCGCTCGAGGAGCGCCGCGTCGAGCTGCTCGACGAGCCGGGGACGCTGGGCGAGATCGTGGTGCGCGGCCACAACCTCATGAAGGGGTACCTCGGCCGGCCGGACGCGTCCGCTGCCGTCGTGACCGACGGCTGGTTCCGCACCGGCGACCTCGGCACGGTCGACGGCGACGGCATCATCACGATCGTCGACCGCAAGAAGGACATGATCATCCGCAACGGCTACAACGTGTATCCGACGGAGGTCGAGTCGGTGCTGGTCGACCACCCGGACGTCGCGATGGCCGCCGTGTTCGGGCTGGACGACGCCGTGCACGGCCAGGAGATCCACGCCGCCGTCGTGGCCAAGGACGGCCGGACGGTGGACCCCGACGCGCTGCGGGAGCACGTGCGCGAGCGTGTCGCGGCGTTCAAGTACCCGCGCGTCGTGCACGTCGTCGACCACCTGCCGATCGGCCCCAGCGGCAAGATCCTCAAGCGCACGCTCCAGGACCAGTTCGCCCCGGTTCCCTGACCGTTGTGAGCGCGAATTCGGGGACTATCCGCCCGCGGATAGTCCCCGAATTCGCGCTCACAACGGCCTACGGGGCGGGGATGCCGTCGTTCTCGAGCGGCACGGGCTCGGCCTCGACGGCCGAGACGCTCTCGCCGTCCACGCGGTAGGTCGCGCCCACGAAGTCCTGCACGCCGCCGGACACCACCGCGATGCCGACGCCGTCGTAGGCGGCGTGGTCGTCGGCGCCGAAGGTCAGCGGCAGGATGCCGTTGCCGACCAGCTCACCGGACTCGACCGCCTCGACCAGGGTCTCGCGCGTCGGGTCCTCGCCGGCCTTCGCGAGCGCCTCCGCGAACAGGTAGCCGACGCTCATGCCGTACACGGTGTTACCGTCGAACGGCGCGCCGTCGTTGTACTCGTCGTTGATCCGCTGGAACAGCTCGTACCAGTCGCCCCCGGGGCTGTTCGGCAGGTAGTTGGCGCTCACGAAGCCCTCCAGCAGCTTCGGCCCCACGTCCTCGCCCAGGAAGCCCACGAGCGTCGGGTAGTCACCGCCCGACGACGACGCGTACCACTGCGGGAACCAGCCCATCTGGGCGGCGGTGCCGAGCGCCATCGCGGTGAACCCGTTGATCGTGGCCAGCAGGTTGATCTCGCAGCCGGCCTCCTTCATGGCGCCGATCTGGGCGGTGACGTCCTCGTTCGAGGTCGAGTAGGTCTGGTACGTCGCGACGCCGTCGGAGCCCAGGGCGAGCTCGACGCCCTGCAGGAACGTCTCGCCGAAGTCGTCGTCCTGGCCGAGCACGCAGACGACGGCCCCCGGCTTCTGGTCGGCGGCGTACTGCGCGAGGGCCGCGCCCTCGACCACGTAGTCGGCGTTGAACCCGAACGTGCTCGGGTACTCCTCGGGCTGGTTCCAGGTGGTGCTCCCGGAGGCGACGAAGAGGTCGGGCACGCCGTTCTGGCCGAGGTAGTCCAGCACCGACGAGTGCGTGGGCGTGCCCAGCCCGTTGAGGATGGCGAACACCTCGTCCTCCTGGACGAGCTCGCGCACCACGGACTGCGTGTTCGCCGGGTTGTAGCCGTCGTCCTTGACGACGTACTCGATGGTGCGCCCGTGGATGCCCCCCTGCGCGTTGACGTACTCGAAGTACGCCGACGTCGCGGCCGAGATCGACGAGAACCCGGCGGCCGCCGGGCCGGTCAGGGGCTGGTGGGTGCCCACCTTCACGGTCTCGTCGTCGATGCCGGGCGTCGCGGCGGCGGGGCTGCTGCACGCGGTGAGGGTCAGGGCGACGACGACGGCGGAGGCCGCCGCCGTGGCCTGCACGGCACGGGTGGGTACGGGGGTGTGATTCCGCATCGGAGTCACCTCTCTGTGATCGGTCGCGGTTCGGGTCGGGAGTCGGACGGCGGGTCGGACGGCGGGTCGGCGGGGCGGGGGCGGCGCAGCCGACCGGCGAGGCGGGCGCGCGGGCCGGAGGTGGCCGCCGCGAGGCCGCCCGGCCACGCCACGGTCACGGCGATGAGGAGCGCGCCGAAGACCGCGACGGCGAGGTTGCCGGACAGGCGCTGCTCCAGGTCGGCGGGCAGCCCGGAGGCGACGGTGTCGACGAGCCACGGCAGCAGGACGACGAGGGCGGCCCCGGCCGCGGCACCGCCGACGCTACCCAGCCCGCCGACGACGACGGCCACCACGAGCAGCAGCGAGAACGCGAGCGAGTAGCGCCCGGGGCCGACGTTCTGCGTCACGACGGCCAGCACGGCGCCGCCGAGGCCGGCGGACAGCGAGCCGGCGACGAACGCCCCGACCTTGACGCGGGCGGGCGAGACCCCGGCGAGGCGGGCGGCGACCTCGTCCCCGTGCACCGCGCGCATCCGCAGGCCGGCCCGTCCGGAGCGCAGCACGACGAGCGGGGTGACGGCGACGGCCGTCACGACGATCGCGACCCACGCGTGCCACTGCTCGACGACCATGACGCCCGCCAGCGGCCCGGGCACCGGGACGAACGGGACGGCCAGGCCCTGGTCCTTGCCGAGTCCGGGCACCTGGGTCGCGACCGCGGGCAACGCGATCACCAGCGCCAGGGTGAGCCCCGCGAGGTACGGGCCGCGCAGCCGCGCCCCGGCGAGCCCGAGCAGCCCGCCGACGGCGCCCGAGGCGACCAGGGCGCCGACGACCCCGAGGGCGAGCCCGGCCGCCGGCGGCAGCCCGGCGTCGGCGGCGGGGGCGGCGACCAGGGCGTACCCGTAGCCGCCGGCGGCCATGAGGACGGCGTGCCCCAGCGAGAGCTGACCCGTGAGGCCGACGAGCAGGGTCAGCCCCGCCGTCGCGCAGAAGGTGGCCGCGATCACCGCGAGCTGGTAGTTGCGGAACGGGTCGAGGGCGAACGTGGCGGCGAGGGCGAGCGCCGTGAGCAGCACGGCGCGCAGGACGACGGCGCGCACGTGGCCCGCCCGGGTGCCGGTGGTGAGGCGGTTCATGCCGTCCGGGCCTCCTTCGGGGCGAAGATGCCGCCCGGGCGGACGAGCAGCACGACGGTGAGCAGGGCGAGCACCGCGAGCGGCGCCAGGCCCGCGGAGGCGTAGCCGGTGACGAGGCTGACGAGCACGCCGACGACCACCCCGCCGAGCAGCGCGCCGGCGGGCGAGTCGAGGCCGCCCAGCACCGCGACGGTGAACGCGTGCACGAACAGCACGTCCGCGGAGTGGGCGTTGAGGCCGAGCTCGGTGGGCACCAGCAGCAGCACCGCGAGCGCCGCGACCGCGGACGAGAGCATCCAGCCGATCGTCACCATGCGCGGCACGCGGACCCCCAGGAGGCGGGAGACCTCCGGAGCCACCGCCGAGGCCCGCAGCTGGAGCCCGAGGGTGGACCGGTTGAACAGCACCCCGAGGCCGACGACGACCACGAGCGCCACGACGAGGACGAACAGGTCGTAGCGGGACAGCACGGGGACCCCGCCCACGGACAGCGGCGTCTCGGCGAGGACCGGCGTCATCGGCCGGTGCTTCGGCCCGAACAGGATGCCGAGGACCGACTGCAGCACCATGACGAGCCCGATCGCGACGATCATGCCGGGCATCGGCGTGCGGCCCGACACCCGCCGCATGAGGCCGCGCTCCACCGCCGCCCCGAGCAGCGCGCCGGTGACGAGCGCGCCGAGCAGCGCGACGACGAACGACCCGGTGGCCGCCTGCAGGGCGAACGCGACGTACACGGCGACCACGGCCATCGCGGCCTGCGCGAAGTTCACGATCCGCGCGGCCCGCCAGATGATGACGAGGGACAGGGCGAAGAGCGCGATCACGAGGCCGCGCGCGACGCCGGTGGAGACGAGCAGGACGAGCCGGTCCATGAGGTCCTCTCAGTAGCTCTCAGAAGCCCAGGTAGGCGTGCCGCAAGGCGGGGTCGGCGGCCAGGTCGGCGGCGGGGGCGTCGACGACCACCGCGCCGAGGCTCAGGACGACGCCGCGGTCCGCGATGGACAGGGCGCTGGTGACGTTCTGCTCGGCGAGCAGCACGGTGAGGCCGGTCCCGTGGGCCGCGTCGCGCAGCACGCCCATGAGCTGGGCGACCACCCGCGGCGCGAGCCCGAGCGACGGTTCGTCCAGCAGCAGGACGCGCGGGAGGGCGACCAGCGCACGGGCGAGGGCGAGCATCTGCCGCTCGCCGCCGGAGAGCTGGTGTCCCGGGCTCGCCCGCCGGCGGGCGAGGGGCTCGAACAGGTCGTAGCCGCGCGCGACAGCGGCCCGCCGCTCGGCACGGCCCGGGTACCGCCACAGCGCGCCGAGCTCCAGGTTCTCCTCGACCGTCAGTTCGGTCACGACGCTGCGTCCCTCGGGCACCTGCGCGAGACCGCGCCGCGCACGGTCCTCCACGCTCGTGGCCGCGAGGTCGTCGCCGTCCAGCAGCACCCGGCCGGCCCGCGGGGCCACGAGACCGGAGAGGGTGCGCAGCAGCGTCGTCTTGCCCGCGCCGTTCGCGCCCAGCAGCGCCACGATCTCGCCGGGGCGCACCTCGAGCGTCAGCCCGTCGATCACCGGGGCGCCCGCGTAGCCGACCGTGAGCCCGTCGACGGCGAGCGCCGGGCGCGCCGCGGGTCCCGGGGCCGCGGGCGCCCCGGTGCCGGTCGCGGCGGCCGGTCGTCCGGTCGCGGCCCTCACGCCGCCACCAGCCCGAGGTAGGCCGACTCGACCGCCGGGTCGGCGCGCACCTCGTCGGGGGTGCCGCTCGCGACCACACGGCCGAAGTCCAGAACGACGACGCGGTCGGCCACGTCCATGACGAAGTCCACGTGGTGCTCGACGAGCAGCACGGAGCAGCCGCCCGCGGCGACGTCGCGCACGACGTCGGCCAGCGCGGCGATGTCCTCGCGGCCGAGCCCTCCGGCCGGCTCGTCGAGCAGCAGCAGCCGCGGGCCGGTGACGAGCGCGCGGGCCAGCGCGACGCGCTTGCGCTCCGGGTAGGGCAGCGCGTCGACGGGGCGGGACGCCGTCGCCAGCAGGTCGAGCCGGTCGAGCACCGCGCGCGCCGCGGCCTCGGCCCCGTCGCGTGCCTGCCGTCCGGACCGGCTCGTCGCCGGCAGCAGCACGTTCTCCCACACCGTCATCCCGTCGAAGAGGCCGAGCCCCTGCAGCGTGCGGGCGACGCCGCGGGCGAGCAGGCCCGTCGTCGAGGCGGGGGCGGCGCGGCCGTCGATCCGGACGTCGCCGGCCGTGGGCCGCACGAGCCCGCACACGGCGTTGAAGACGGTGGTCTTGCCGGCGCCGTTCGGGCCGATCAGGGCGACCGTCTCGGCGTCGCGGACGGCCAGGTCCACGCCGTCGAGGGCGGTCAGTCCGCCGAACGCGACGGAGAGGCCCGTCACCTCGAGCCGCGGTGCGGCCGGGGGGACGGAGCGGGGTGGGGGGTCGGGCATCGCGGGAGACATCGGCACCTCTTCGTGTCGGCTGCCTCACACCGTAGCCGAAAAACCGACTAGCCGGTATGCCTGGTGCGACATTCCGACGAACGTTGCATTCCTGTGACCTGGCACCGTCCGACGCCCGCCCTGCCGACGGATAGGGTCGCCGGATGCCCTCGGAGCTCCCCGTGCGTAGCGGCCATCTGCGCGTCCCGGACGGCAACGAGCTGTACTACGAGGCGGTCGGGAACCCGGACGGTCCTGCGGTCCTGTCCCTGCACGGCGGCCCGGGCAGCGGCGCGGGACGGGCGCACCGCCGCCGGATCGACCCCGGGCGACAGCAGTCCGTCACGTTCGACCAGCGGGGCTGCGGCCGCAGCAGGCCGCTCGTGACCGACCGCCTGGACCTGCTCGACCGGAACACCACGCCGGCGCAGGTCGACGACATCGAGGCCCTGCGGCAGCACCTGGGGATCGACCGGTGGATGGTCACCGGCGCGTCCTGGGGGACCACCCTCGCGCTCGCCTACGCCCAGGCGCACCCCGAACGTGTCTCCGGGCTCGGCCTGCTCGCCGTGACGACGACGTCCACGGCGGAGGTCGAGTGGGTCACGGAGTCGATGGGCCGGGTCTTCCCCGAGGAGTGGGAGCTCTTCGCCGGCGCGGTCGAGCGGGCCCCGGGCGAGCGGGTGGTCGACGCCTACGCGCGGGCGACACGCGACCCGGACGCCGACGTCCGCCGGCACGCCGCGGCGGCGTGGGGCCGGTGGGAGGACGTCCACGTGTCCCTCGGCCCCGGCTGGCGTCCGGACCCGCGCTGGCACACGTCGCCCACGCGCGACGTGCTGGCCACGCTCGTGACCCACTACTGGGCGCACTCGGGCTTCGGGGGCGACGACATCCTGCGCCGGACGGACCGGCTCGCCGGACTGCCCGGCGTGCTCGTGCACGGGCGCCGGGACATCTCCGGCCCGGTCGTCACGGCCTGGGGGCTCCACCGGGCCTGGCCCGGCAGCGAGCTGATCGTGGTCGACGAGGGCCACGGCGGCCCCGCCTCGACCGCCGCGCTGACGCGGGCCGTCGCCCGGATCGTTGTCTGACCTCGGCTGACCTCGGTCAGACGCCCGCGGTCAGCCCGCCGTCGACGACGAGCTCCGTGCCCGTGACGTACGCCGAGGCGTCGCTCGCCAGGAAGACGACGGCCCCGGCGACGTCCGCCGGCACGGCGGCGCGCCCGATCGGGATGGGTACGACGTCGGCGTCGATGCGCGTCGTCATCTCGGTCTTCACCAGGCCGGGGTGCACGGAGTTCACGCGGATGCCGTCGGCGCCGAGCTCGACCGCGAGCGACTTCGTCAGCCCCCGGACGCCGAACTTCGACGCGACGTACCCGTGCAGCCGCTCCCCGCCGCGCAGCCCCTCCACCGACGACACGTTGACGATGGAGCCGCCGCCGGCCGCCTTCATCACCGGCACCACGGCGCGGCAGCCCAGGAAGGTGCCGGTGAGGTTGACGGCGATGACGGCGTCCCACTTGGCCGTCGTGTAGTGCTCGATCGGCGCCGAGTTGGCGATGCCCGCGTTGTTGACCAGCACGTCCAGGCCGCCGAACGCCGCCACCGTCGCGCCGACCACGCGCTCCCAGCCGCGCTCGTCGGTGACGTCGAGCCGCTCGTGGCGCGCCCGGTCGCCGAGGTCGGCCGCGAGCGCCGCGCCCTCGTCCTCGAGCAGGTCGGCGACGACGACGGCGGCCCCGGCCGCGTGCAGCGCGCGGACGTACGCCGCGCCGAGGCCGCGCGCCCCGCCGGTGACGAGCGCGACCCGCCCCTCGAGCGCGTGGGCGGGAGCGGTCGTGACGGGCTGAGCAGACATGGTTCCTCCGAGCGAGATCTGCGGGCGCCCCCTTCGACCATGCGATCCGTCCCGGCGACCGGGTGGTCGGCGGTACGGATCGCGTGGTCGAAGGGGACGTGGGTCAGGGGTCGCCTCAGTCGGCGACGCGCACGACGAGCCGGCCCGTGGTGGTGCCGCCGGCGAGCCGTTGCACGGCACCGGGCGCGCTTGCGAAGTCGACGACGTCGGCCACCACGGGCCGCACCCGACCCTCGGCGGCGAGCCGGGTCAGCTCGGCGTGCGCGGCGTCGACGAGGTCGGGGCGGCGCTGCTGGTACAGCGCCCAGTGCAGGCCGAGCACCGCGTAGTTCTTCACGAGCGCGTGGTTGGCGCGCACGGGCGGGATCTCGCCGCTCGCGAAGCCCACGACGACGATCCGCCCCTCGAACGCGACGCACCGCGTGGACTGCTCGAAGGACGCCCCGCCCACCGGGTCGAAGACCACGTCGACGCCCGCACCGCCGGTCAGCTCCTTGACCCGCGCCGCGAGGGTGCCCGCGTCGCCGCGCACGAGCACGTGCTCCGCCCCCGCCTCGCGCGCCACGGCGGCCTTCGCCTCGCTGCCCACGACGCCGATCACACGGGCGCCCGCGGCCGCGCCGAGCTGGCACGCGGCCGTCCCGACGCCGCCGGCGGCGGCGTGCACCAGCAGGGTCTCCCCCGACCGCAGCCCCGCCCGCCGGTGCAGCCCGAACCACGCCGTCTGGTAGGCGATGGTCAGCGCCGCGGCCTGCGCGTCGTCGAGCGCGTCCGGCGCCGGGTGGACGGCGGCGGCCGGCAGCACCGCGTGCTCGGACAGGACGCCGATGGCGGACCCGACCACGCGCGCCCCCGGCGCGATCCCTCGCTCCCCCGCCGCGACGCCGGGCCCGAGGGCGACGACGTCGCCGCACAGCTCGATGCCGGGGACGAACGGCGGCTCGGGCCGCACCTGGTACTCGCCCCGCGCCAGCAGCACGTCGGGGAAGTTCACGGCCACCGCGCGCACCCGCACCGCCACCTCGCCCGGTCCCGGCCCAGGCACCGGGACGTCGTCCAGGCGCAGCACGTCGGCGGGCTCGCCGGGTCCGGTGACGCGCCAGGCGCGCATGGTCGTGGGATCGGTCGCAGGATCGGTCGTGGGGTCGGTCGCAGGGTTGGGCAGCGTCGTCATCGTCGCTCTCGGTCGCTCTCGTCGTGGGTCGGGGTGCGTGGTCAGGGGGCCGTGGTCCGGATGCTGCGCAGGAACAGGTCCGTGAGCTGCTGCGCCACCTCGGTCTTGGTCTCCGGCCCCTGCGGCGAGTACCAGTGCGACAGGTAGTGCACGTCGCTGAAGAAGTGCGCGACGAGCACGGAGCGGGGCACGTCGGCGCGGAAGACGCCCTCGTCCTGCCCGCGCCGCAGCAGGGCGGCGAACTCGTCGTGGTACTCGCGCCGCCGCCGCGTGACCTCCTTGAGGCGCGGCTCGGTGAGCATGTGCATGCTGCGGAAGAACACGGTGCCCTCGGGCAGGAAGTCGATCGACGTCTCGACGACGTCGACGCACACGGCCCGGACGACCTCCTCGGCGGGGCCGCCCGCGGCGACGATCTCGTCGAGGTGCGACTTCTGCAGCGCCAGCATGCGGTCGTAGACGGCGAACAGCAGGTCGTCCTTGGACTGGAAGTAGTGGTACATGGCGCCCTTGGTGACGCCCGCGGCCTCGACGATCTGCTGCACGCTCGTGGTCGCGTACCCCTGGGTGGCGAACAGGTCCAGGGCCGCGGCGGTGACCCGGTCGGCGACGTTCGTGGTCTTCATGGCCTCATCCTTCACCCGACGGGCGCGATGCTCGCGCCGCCGTCGATCCGCAGCGTCTGCCCGGTCATCCAGGCGGCGTCGTCCGAGAGCAGGAAGGCGACCGGGCCGGCGACGTCGTCCGGCTCGCCGAGCCGCTGCAGCGGGTACCGCCCGGCGGACTCCTCCTCGTGCCCCTCGTACAGCGCGCGCGAGAAGCGCGTCCTCACCACCGCGGGGGCCACCGCGTTGACGCGCAGGGTGGGCGCGAGCTCCTGGGCGAGCTGCTGCGTGAGGTTGATGAGGCCGGCCTTGGAGACGCCGTAGAAGGCGATGTTCGGGCTCGACGACGTCCCGGAGATGGACGCGACGTTGACGATCGACCGGCTCAGGCCGGCGGCGACGGCGTCGCGGGTCCACTCGAGCGCGGCCACGACGTTGACCTCGAGGATCTTGCGCGCGACACCGGGGTCCACCTCCAGCGCCGGGCCCCACGCCGGGTTGATGCCGGCGTTGTTGACCAGGTGGTCGAGCCGCCCGTGCCGCCGGGCGACGTGGGCGAGCACCGCGGCGCGGTGCTCCGGGTCGTCCACCCGGCCCGCCACGCCGGAGGCGCGCTCGGTGCCGAGGGCGGCGACCGCCTCGTCGAGGGCCTCCTGCTTGCGCCCGGTGACGACGACGGCAGCTCCCTCGTCGACCAGGCGCCGCGCCACGGCGAGGCCGATCCCCCGGGTGCCGCCCGTGACGAGCGCGACCCTGCCTGCGAACCTCTGCACCATCGCCTCCTCGCGCCGCCCGAGGGCGTACCGTCTGGTCGGTTTGCGCGAGCACCGTACCACGACGCGCCCGCGTCGCGCCCTGGCGTGCACCGCCGGCCGTCGGGCACGATGACACGCATGGACTCAGGCACCGACTTCGAGCGACCGCTGCCCCCCGACCCGTACTCCCTGCTCCCCGTGCCCGCCACGTTCGCCCTCACGAGCCCCGACATCGCCGACGGCGAGCCGCTGGACGCCGACTTCAGCGTCGACGGGGCGAACGTCTCGCCCGCCCTGGCGTGGTCGGGCGCCCCCGAGGGGACGCGCTCCTTCGTGGTGAGCTGCTTCGACCCGGACGCCCCCACGCCGTCCGGCTACTGGCACTGGACCATGGCGGACGTGCCCGCGTCGGTGACGTCCCTGCCGCGCGGGGCGGGCGACCCCGACGGCTCGGGCCTGCCGGCCGGGGCCTTCCACGTGCCGAGCGACGGTGGGCGCCTGGGGTTCGAGGGGGCCGGGCCGCCGCCCGGCGACCACGCGCACCGGTACGTGTTCGCGGTGCACGCGCTCGACGTGCCCTCGCTCGGCCTGGACGCGACCAACTCGCCCGTGCACGTGGCGTTCAACGTCTTCTTCCACACCCTGGGCCGCGCCGTCCTCACCGGGACGTTCCGGCGATGAGCGACCCGCTGGCCCCGATGCTCCCCACCGCGCTCCCCCGCCTCGGCGACCTGCCGTGGGCGGCCGCCCTCGACCACCCCGACCTGCTCGCCCCGCCCGTCGCCGAGGCGCTGCGCACCTGGGCCGCGCAGGACGACCGGGTCAAGGGCCTCGTCGCCGTCACGGAGATCGACCCGGACCACGCCGACACGGCGACCCTCAACGACGTGCACGGGCTCCCGCCCGAGGCGTCCGCCAACTGCGTGGTGGTGGCCGGACGACGCGGCGACGTCGAACGGGTCGCCGCCTGCGTCGTCACGGCCGCCACGTCCGCCGACGTGAACACCCGGGTGCGCAAGCTGCTCGACGCCCGCAAGGCCTCGTTCCTGCCCATGGACCGGGCCACGACGGAGTCCGGGATGGAGTACGGCGGGATCACGCCGGTGGGCCTGCCGGACGGGTGGCGCGTGCTCGTGGACTCGCGGTTCGCGGCGCCGGGCGTGCTCGCCCTGATGGGCTCCGGCGTGCGCCGGTCCAAGCTGCTCATGCCCGGGGAGCTGCTGTGCGCGATGCCGGGCGTCGAGGTCGTCGAGGGGCTCGGCGTCTCCCGCTGAGCCCCGGCCCGGACGCACGACGCCCCGCCCTCGGCCTGCACGGCCGGGAGCGGGGCGTCGTCGGTCAGCCTCGGGGGGCGGTCAGCACTCCGCGCGGCCGCGACGCCAGTAGCCCATGAACGCGACCGCCTTGCGGTCCACGCTCTTCTCGGAGACGAGGTAGCGGCGCAGCGTCTTGATCGACCCCGCCTCTCCGGCGAGCCAGGCGTAGAGCACGGTGTCCTGCGCGAGGGGCTCGCCGGTCGCGTCGACGGGCACCTCCCACAGGATCTCCGCGTCGATGTCGACGTCGGGCAGCTCGGGCGCCACGGGGGCGTCCGACGAGGGGCGCACGCCCATGGCCAGCAGCCGGTCGGCGGCCTCCTTGACGGCGGGGACCAGCACGTCGCCGTGCTCGCGGTCCTCGCGCGGCAGCCAGGAGATCCGCACCCCCGCGGGGGCCGCCAGCGTCCAGCGGTCCTCGCGGTGCGGGACCTCGAGGAAGACCTCGCCGACGGCGTCGTCCGGCAGGGACTCGCAGATCGCGGCGATCGCCGGGACGGCCGTCTCGTCGCCGGCGAGCAGCAGGGCGTGGCTCCGGGCCGGCGGGTTGAACTCCAGCCCGCCGTGCGGCCCGTCGGTGTACGCGGCGTTGGGCCCCATGATGACGAGCGGCGCGCCCGGCCTCGCACCGTTGGCCCAGCGGGAGGCGGGCCCGGTGTCGCCGTGCAGCACGATGTCGACGTCCACCTCGCGCAGGTCCTGACGGACGGCACGGACGGTGTAGGTGCGCAGCGGGTTCCGCCGCTCCTCGGGCAGCGCCCGCCAGGACGTGAACCAGTCGGGGTTCTGCCGGTCGAGGTACTCCCAGCCGCCGCACGGCGCGGGCAGCAGGAACTTGATCCGCTGGTCGCGCCCGTTGTCGGCGAACAGGTCGAGCTCGTCGCCCGTGAACGTGATGCGGATGAACGACGGGCACAGCCGGGTGACCCGGGAGACCGTGACGTCGAACATGCGGTAGGGCTGCTCGGAGGCCTGGGCGGCGTCCGGCGCGGTCTGGTCGGCGCGCTCGGTCGCCTCGACGGTCTCGGTCACGGTGGTAAGCCTAACCTCACCTGGCCGGGGGTCCGCAAGCCATGGTGACCGTCGTCACAGGCTCAGGCGCTGCTCGCCGCCTGCGCCGCGCGGACCACCACGACCGGGCAGGCCGACGTGCGCACCAGGGTGTGCGTCGCGGAGCCCAGCAGGAGGGAGGCGAAGCCTCCGCGACCGCGCGTGCCGAGCAGCAGGCGCTCCGCTCCCTCGGCCTCGTGGTGCAGCACGCGCACCACCTGACCCTCGTGGACCTCACCGACCACCTCGAGCGACCCCTCGGCCACCCCGTGGCCCCGCAGGCGCTCCTCCACCCGGTCCAGCGCCCGCTCCAGCACGGGGCCGGCGTCGGCCTCGGTGAGGTCGTGGGCCTCGTGCTCCGTCGGGCCGCGCGAGGCGACCCACTCGGCGACGCCGGGCCGCCACACCACCACGACCCGCAGCGTCCGGCCGAGCAGCCACGCGGAGTCGGTGGCGGCGTCGAGCGCCAGTCCCGACTGCTCCGAGCCGTCGTACCCGACGACGACGGGGGCGTCCGGGGGCAGGTCGGCGCGCGGGCCCCCGGCCGGCACCACGACCACGGGGCAGAGCGCGTGGGCGGTGACCTGCAGCACCACGGTGCCCCGGACGGCCTCGTACAACCCTCCGTGCCGGGTCGCGCCCAGCACGAGGGCGCCGGCGTCGCGGGAGACGCCCACGAGCGCGGCGGCGGGCGACGCGTACTCGACGAAGGTCTCGGTCTCCACGCCGGGCGCGACGTCGCGGGCACGCGCCGCTGCCTCCTCGACCACGGGCCACGCGCCGCCGTCGCCCCTCTCGCCCAGGCTCTCGCCGTGCGGGCGGACGGCGACGTCCGTGTCGTGGGCGTCGCGCACGTACACTACCCGCAGCACGGCGCCCCGCGCACGTGCCTCCCGCGCTGCCCAGGCGAGGGCGACGTCGGCAGCCTCCGACGCGTCGTAACCGACCACCACCGGGGCGGCCGTGCGCTCGCTCACCCCGTCATCGTCCCTCGGTGCGGCCCCACTCGAAACCTCTCGGGGCGGCCGGCGGGTCAGGCGGCCGCGCGCCCCCGGCTGCGCCAGAGCAGGTAGACGAAGTAGGGCGCACCGAGCAGCGCGGTGCCGAGGCCCGCGGGGATCTGTCCCGGCGCGATGACGACCCGCCCGAGGGTGTCGGCGACCGAGACGAGCACGGCGCCCAGCAGGATCGCCACCGGCAGGACGCGAGCGTGCCTGGCGCCGACGAGCGCCCGCGCCGCGTGCGGCGCGACGAGGCCGACGAACCCGATGACGCCGACCGCGCACACGGCGGCCGCCGTCGTCAGCGCGGCCGCGCCCAGCAGCACCAGCCGCGAGCGGTCGACCGGAAGGCCGAGCACGCGCGGGGTGTCCTCGTCGAGGGACAGCACGTCGAGCTCACGCCGGTAGGTCGCCGCGAGCGGCACGAGGACCACCAGGGCGAGCGCGACGGGCAGCAGCTGCTCGAGCGTGCGGCCGTACGTGGAGCCCGACAACCAGGTGAGGGCGAGGTTGACGTCCCACGGCGCGATGACGAGGACGACGAGCGTGATGAGCGCCGTGGTGCCCGCCTGCGCCCCGATGCCCACCAGCACCAGGCGCTCGGAGCCGAGGCCACCGCGGGACGACAGCAGGTACACGAGGGCGAAGACCGCCAGCGCGCACCCGCCGGCCGCGGCGGACATCGGCCAGATGCCCACACCCGGCACCAGCAGGATCATGAGGACCGCGCCCAGGCCGGCGCCCGACGTGACGCCGAGCAGGCTCGGCTCGGCGAGCGGGTTGCGGCACACGGCCTGCACGATCGTGCCCGCGAGCGCCAGCGCCGCGCCCGCCAGCACGGCGGCCAGGACGCGCGGGACGCGCTGGTCGAGCACGAAGCTCACCTGGCGGCCGGCCGCGCCCTGCAGCCAGTTGGACACGTCGCCCAGCAGGACGACCCTGTCGCCGAGCAGCAGCCCCGCGACCACCGCCGCGACGAGCACGACGCCGAGCACCACGAGGACGGTGACGACCCGGGCCCGTGAGCGCGGCCGCCCCAGCGCTCCCCGGGCGCCCCGGGCGCCCGCCCCGGAGTCACGCAGGCGGCGGGCCATCCACACGAGGATGCCTGCGCCGAGCACGGTGGTCACCACGCCGGTGGGCACCACGACCGACGCCTGGCCGGGCAGCACGGCCCGCAGCAGCACGTCGGCCCCGAGCACCACGACCACGCCCACCAGCGCCGCGAACGGCAGCAGCAGGGCGTGCCGCCCCAGACCGGGGACGCGCCGCCCGACGAGCCGCGCGATGACCGGGGCGGCGAGGCCCACGAAGCCGATGGGGCCGGCGACCGTCACCGCGATGGCGGCGAGCAGCACGGCCACCAGCACCGACAGCACGCGGGTGCGGCGCACGTCGACGCCGAGCACCCGCGCCGCGTCGTCGCCGAGACCGAGGAGGTCGAGGCGCCGGGCCAGCAGCAGGGCCCCCACCACGCCGGCCAGCACGACCGGGGCGGCCATGCTCACCGTGCGGGTGCCGGACTGCACGATGCTGCCGCTGCCCCACGCGAAGAGCCCCGTGGTCTCCTGCTCGAAGAGCACGAGCAGCACCATCGTGAGGGAGTGCAGCGCGAGCATGATGGCCGACCCGGCGAGCACCAGGCGTGTCGGCCCGTCCGCGCCGCCGCGCGCGAGGGCGAGGACCAGCACGGCTGCGGCGAGGCCTCCCAGGAAGGCGAGGCCGCCCTGCAGGTAGAACGGCACGGACAGGCCGAGCGCGGCGGCCGCGACCACGGTGACGTACGCCCCCGCGTTGACGGCGAGGGTGTCGGGGGACGCGAGCGGGTTGCGGGCCACCGACTGGAGCACGGCGCCGGCGACGCCGAGGGCCACGCCGACGAGCAGCCCGGCCAGCAGCCGCGGCAGCCGCGAGGAGACGAGCACCGCGACCGTGCCGTCGGTGTCGGCGCCGACGGCGGCGCGCAGCACGTCGAGCGGCCCGACGTCGGCCGTGCCCTGCGTGAGGTGCACCGCGGACAGCGCGAGGACCGCGACGACGGCGAGGGCGAAGGCCGCGACGATGCGCGCGGGCGCCGCCCGCCGCCCCGGCGCGGCGGCCGGGACGACGGGCGGCGTGGAGACGGACACCGACATCGGGCGCGGGTCAGGCGAGCGCGTCGACGAGCGCGTCGATGTACGCCGCACCCGACAGCGGGCCGCCGAACATCCAGATGCCGTCGGGGATGCGGTGCACGTCACCCGCGGCGACGAACGGCAGCTGCTCCCACACCTTGTTGCCCTTGAGGCCGTCGACGTACGGGTCGGCCTCGGAGTCGTTCGCCGCGTAGACGAACTGCACGTCGCCCAGCTGGGTCAGGCCCTCGACGTCGGTCTGCGCGAGCCCGTAGTCGGGGTCGCCGCCCTCGGTCCACGCGTTCTTCAGGCCGACCTCTTCGCCGAGCGCGCCGAAGAACGAGCCGGGGGTGAACATCCGCACCGACACGGTGCCGTTGGCGACCCAGCCGTCCGCCATCGTGAACTCGGCGCCGGCCAGCCCCGCCTCGTCCAGGGCGGCGGTCGCCTCGGAGACCTTGGCGTCGAAGTCCTCGAGCGCGGCGACCGCGGCGTCCTGCTTCCTGGTGACCTCGCCGAGGGTGGTCACGGTCTCGCGCATGTACCCCAGCGGGTCCTTGCCGTCGGAGCCGCGCAGCGTGAGGACGGGCGCGACCTCCTCGATCTGCGTGATGACGTTCTCGGGCAGGTCGGTGGTGGTGACCACGAGGTCGGGCTCCAGGGCGGAGATCGCGTCGAGGCTGGGCTCCCCGCGCGTGCCGACGTCGGGCGTGCCGGCGTCGATCGGCGCCACGGTGTCCCAGGTGTTGTAGCCCTCGACGTCGGCCTGGCCGGCGGGCTCGACCCCGAGCGCCACGAGGTTCTCGGTCAGGCCCCACTCGAGGGACACGATCTCGGTCGCCGGGGCGTCGAGGGTGTGCTCGCCGCGCTCGTCCGTGTAGGTGACCGGGCCGCTCGCGGCCGCCGACTCGGGCGCGGCCTCCGCCGCGGGGTCCTCGGTGGTGCCGCACGCGGCGAGGGCGAAGGCGGCCACGGCGGCGGTGGTGCCGGCGAGCAGCGAGCGGGTGGGGGTGCGCATGAGGGTCTCGGTGTCCTTCGGTTCGGTGCGCCGCCCGGGGGCGGACGCGACGGAGCCGGGCGACGGGCGCGCCGGCGAGAGGTCGGTGGGTCGGGGGCGTCAGGCGCGGGCGTCGTGCCGGCCGACGGCCTCGCAGCGGGTGCGGCCGGTGTCCGGGTGCGTGGTCACGTCCACGCGGATGCCGTACACCTCGGTGAGCAGCTCGCCGGTGAGGACCTGGGCGGCGGGGCCGGAGGCCCGCACCTCGCCCCGGTGCAGCACCACGACGTGGTCGGCCACGGCGGCCGCCTGGTTGAGGTCGTGCAGGACGACGCCGACGGCGACGCCGTGCTCGGTCGCGAGGTCGCGCACCAGGTCGAGCAGCTCCACCTGATAGCGCAGGTCGAGGTAGGTGGTGGGCTCGTCGAGCAGCAGCACCCCGGTGTCCTGCGCGAGGCAGGTCGCGAGCCACACGCGCTGCAGCTCGCCGCCGGAGAGCTCGTCCACGCCTCGCTCGGCCATCTCGGCCACGCCGGTGACGTCCATGGCGTGCGCGACGGCGCGCGGCCCGTCGGGGTCGCCGGACCGGAACCGGCCCCGGTAGGGGTGGCGACCGTAGGCGACGACGTCGCGCACGGTCACGCCGCTGGGCGTGGGGTGGCTCTGCGAGAGCAGGGTGACCCGGCGGGCGAAGTCCTTGGGGTGCAGCGCGAGCGCGTCGGCGCCCTCGGCACCGGGCGTGTCGCCGTCGGCGAGCGTGACGGTGCCCGCGTCCGGCCGGTGCAGCCGGGCGAGCGAGCGCAGCAGCGTCGACTTGCCGGACCCGTTCGGGCCGAGCAGCGCCGTCACGGCGCCCGACCTCAGCTCGATCTGCGCGCCGTCCACGACGGTGCGCTTGTCGTACGACAGGCGCAGGCCGCGGCCCGCCATCGCGACGGCGGGGACGGTCTCGACCACGGGGGGCGCCGCGGGCGCCAAGGTCTGGCTCACGTAGGTGAGGCTAACCTTCACCTACGGGTTTCGTCATCCCCCTGTTGCGTAATTCCGTGTGACGCGGATCACCGAGTCGCGCCCCAGGACACCGGCAGCCGTTCCGGCCGCCGACGGGGCTACCGGTTGACACGAGCATCGACCTTCGCGAGGCTGGTCGAACTGGTCTAGACCAATGGAGGTTCCCATGACCACTGCCAGACGACGCCTCGCCGCCGGGACGCTCACCGTCGCGACGCTCCTCGCCACGGGTGCGACCGCCGCCACGACCGCGAGCGCCTCGCCCGTCCACGACGACCTTCCCACCGTCAGCCCCGCTCCGCAGGAGATGCACCGCACGGGCCACGACCTCCGTCTCCCGCGGACCGTGGACGTCGTCGTCGACGACGACACCGACGTCGCGGCCCGGGACGCCCTCGCCGAGGCCCTGCGCGAGCACGGGATCCGCACGGTCGCCCGGGACGCGGACGACCGGGGACCGGCGCGGGGGAAGGTCCGGGTCCTGCTCGGCGACGACTCCCGGCCCGACGTCCGCGCCGCCCTCGGCCGCGCCGAGGTGCCCGACCACGACGAGGCCTACGCCGTGCGGGTCGACGCGAAGGGCGCCCGCGGCACCGTGACGCTCGCGGGCCACGACGCGGCCGGGCAGTACTACGCGGTCCAGACGCTCGAACAGCTCCTGGTCGACGAGCGGCACGGCGTCAGCGTGGCGGGCGCCACCGTGCAGGACCTCCCGGCGATGCCCCTGCGGGGCACGATCGAGGGCTTCTACGGCGAGCCCTGGACGCACGCCGAGCGCCTCGACCAGCTGTCCTTCTACGGCGATGTCAAGGCGAACACGTACGTGTACGCGCCCAAGGACGACCCGTACCACCGCGAGAAGTGGCGCGAGGACTACCCGGCGGCCAAGCTCGCGGAGCTCACCGAACTGGTCGAGGCCGCGACGGCGAACCACGTGCGCTTCACCTTCGCGCTCTCGCCGGGCAACAGCATCTGCTATTCGAGCGAGGACGACATGGCGGCCCTGGAGCGGAAGTTCCAGGCGCTGTACGACGCGGGCGTGCGCGCCTTCAGCGTCCCGCTGGACGACATCGACTACTCCCGCTGGGCCTGCGAGTCCGACCAGGCGGTCTACGGGGACCCCTCGCCGGGCAACGCGGGCGAGGCGCAGGCGGACTTCCTCACCCGGGTGCAGCAGGGCTGGATCGAGACGCACGACGGCGCCCGGCCGCTGCAGATGGTGCCGACCGAGTACTACAACACCACCGAGTCGCCGTACAAGGCCGCACTGCGCGAGATGGACGCCGACGTCGTGGTCATGTGGACCGGCAACGACGTGGTGCCCCAGGCGATCTCGGTCGACCAGGCGATCGAGGCCGACACCGTGTTCGGCGGGCCGACGTTCCTCTGGGACAACTACCCCGTCAACGACTACGGCCAGACGAGCGGGCGGTTGCTGCTCGCCCCGTACGACAAGCGCGAGCCGGGGTTGTCCGACCACCTGGCCGGCATCGTGTCGAACCCGATGAACCAGGCCGCGGCGAGCAAGGTCGCCGTCTTCGGGATCGCGGACTTCGCGTGGAACGACCGCGGGTACGACCGCGACCGGAGCTGGGTCGAGGCGATGCGCTACCTGGCCGGCGACGACCCGGCCGCGACCCGGGCGCTCCTCGCGTTCGGGGACCTCAACCACCTGGCGCCGAGCTTCGGCGACCCGTGGCAGCCGCAGGCGCCGGCACTCACGGCCGACGTCGACGCGTTCTGGCAGCGCTGGGGCGCCGGGCACGAGCGCGCCGCGCTCGCCCGGCTGCGGGACCGGGCGGAGCTGATCGCCGTCGTCCCGGAGACGCTCCGGTCCGCCGACGTCGATCCGGCGTTCGTGGCGGACGCCGCGCCCTGGCTGGACGCGACCGACCTGTGGGGCGACGCGCTGGTCGCCACCCTCGACGCCGCGGAGGCTGACCTGCGCGGCGACGCCGAGACCCGCGACGCGCTGCTCGCGCAGGCCGACGCCTCCGCCGAGGCTGCGGCGCAGGTCATCGTCGACCCGCCGGACAACCGCTGGGGCGCTGCCCCGGTCAAGCTGGGTGACGGCGTTCTCGACGTGTTCCTCGACGACCTGGCCGCCGAGCTGCGGGGCTGAGAGCCCGACGTCACGAGGGGCCGGTGCGAGCACGCCCGGCCCCTCGCGGCGTGTCAGGCGCGCGTCGCCCAGAAGGCGACCGCGGACGCGGCGGCGACGTTGAGGGAGTCCACTCCCCCGGCCATGGGGATCCGCACGACGACGTCGGCCGCCGCGACCGCGGCGCGCGACAGCCCGTCGCCCTCGGTGCCCAGGACCATCGCGAGGCGGTCGGGCGGCTCCGTGACCAGGTCGTCGAGGGAGACGGAGTCGTCGGACAGCGCCAGCGCGGCGACGGTGAACCCGTCGTCCTGCAGCGCGTGCAGCCCGCCCGGCCAGGAGTCCAGCCGGGTCCACGGCACCTGGAACACGGTGCCCATCGACACGCGCACCGACCGGCGGTAGAGCGGGTCGGCGCAGCGCGGCGAGACGAGCACGGCGTCGACGCCGAGCGCCGCGGCGCTGCGGAAGATCGCGCCGACGTTGGTGTGGTCGACGATGTCCTCCAGCACCGCGACGCGGCGCGCGCCCGCGCCGTCGCGGGCCGCGGCGAGCAGCTCGTGCACGCCCGGCAGGACGGGACGGTGCATGGCCGCGAGCGCGCCGCGGTGCAGGTGGAACCCGGTGATCTGCTGCACCACGTCGTCGGGGCCGACGTACACCGGCGCGTCGGGGTGCGCGGCGAGCACGTCCGCCATGGAGTCGAGCCACTTGTGGGCCATGAGGAACGACCGGGGCCGGTGCCCCGCCTCCAGGGCCCGGCGGATCACCGACGACGACTCGGCCATGTACAGCCCCTCGGCGGGCTCCCGCACCATGCGCAGCTTCACGTCCTTGAGGTCCGTGTAGTCGCGCAGGCGCGGGTCGGCGGGGTCGGTGATCTCGATGACCTGGGCGAGGCGGTCGGGCTCGGTGGTGCTCACCGGGGCATTCTCCCCCGCCGGCGTCCTCGGCCCGGAACCCTCAGCGCGCGCGCGGCTCCGGGCGGGTGCGCGGCGGGCCGGACGCCCGCCACACCCCCGGCGTCACACCGTGCCGCCGCACGAACGCGCGGTGGAACCCCGGCACGGAGTCGTAGCCGACCTCCCGGGCCACGCGCTCGACGCTCTGGTCCCGGTCGCGCAGCAGCCGCGCGGCGGCGTCCATCCGGCACCCGGACACGTAGGCCATGGGCGGTTCCCCGACCGCGCGGGCGAACCGCTCGGCGAACGCCGACCGGGACAGCCGCGCCAGGGCGGCGAGCGACTCGAGCGTCCACGGCCCCTGGGGCTCCGCGTGCACCGCCCGCAGCACGGGCCCGAGCGCCGGGTCGCGGAGCGCGGCGACCCAGCCCGACGCGGGTTCCTCGGCCTCGAGCCAGCGGCGCACCACGTGCACCAGGAGGACGTCGGCCAGGCGGGCGGTGACGACGTCGGTGCCCGGCCTCGGGTGGCGCACCTCGTGGTCGATCGCCGCGACGAGCGTGCGCAGCCAGTCGGCGTCCGGCGCGCCGTCCACGACGTCGGCCGACCCGTCCACCGAGGTGCCCGCGGCGCCCGAGGCGCCCGGAGCGGGCAGCACCGGCGGCAGGCTCGCCAGCAGGCGCCCGACGCCCGGGTCGGTGAACCCCACAGCCCCGCACACGAGGGTGGCGGGCCTGCCCCCGCCGTCGATCCACAGCTGCTCGTACCGGTCCGCGACCACGGTCCGGGGGACGTCCCACAGCCCGGTCGCAGGGTCGTCGGCCGCCCCGGTGATGCGGTGCCCGGTGCCGTGGGGCACGAGCACGAGGTCGCCGGGCCCCAGGTCGTGCCGCCGTCCCTCGACGTCCACGACGGCACGGCCGTCCAGCACGAGGTGGAACATCAGCGTGCCCGGCAGTGCCGGCATCGCGATGCCCCACGGCTCGGTGTACCGCCCGGTGGACGCGAAGACGGCGTCCATCTCGAGGCCGCCCAGCACCTCGGCCCAGGGATCCTCCTGCGGCCGCCCCGCACCGGGCACGGGCAGCAGGGTCGCGACGTCGCTCATGGCGCCATCCTCGGCCCGGCCGGACGAACGGTCAAGATCTTCGGAGAAATCCTCATGGTTCGTCCGTCGTCCGCACGGAAGTCTGGAGCCAGACGCCGGGGCCGTACGGGACCCGGGACGACGAGGAGGCTTCTCATGGACGTGCTGGTGGTCGGAGCGACGCGGGGCAGCGGCCTCGCCCTCACACGTGAGCTCGTGGCCGCGGGACACCGCGTGACCGCGTTCGGCCGGACGGCGAGCGCCACGTTCGCCGCACCGGTCGCAGGTCTGGACGCGTTGCCGGGGAGCGTGCGGCCCGTCGACGGCGACGCCCTCGACGCCGAGGCGGTGGCCAAGGCGGTCGCCGGGCAGGACGCCGTCGTCGTCACGCTCGGCATCTCGGACAACCCGCTCGCCGTCCAGTGGCTGCGCCGGTCGAGCACCGCGCCGGACGTGCGCTCGCGCGGCACGGGCGTCGTGGTCGCGGCGATGCGGGAGACCGGCGTGCGCCGGCTCGTCGTGCAGACGACGTACGGCCTGGGCGACTCGTGGCGGCACCTGGACCTCACGTGGAAGCTCGTGTTCCGGTTCGTCGTCGGGCGCCAGTTCACCGACTCGGGCAAGCAGGAGGAGGTGGTGCGCGCCAGCGGCCTCGACTGGACGATCGTGCGCCCCGTCTCGCTCGTCGACGACGACACCGGCGCGAGCGCCCACGTCACGACCGACGACACGCGACGGGGGCTCAAGGTGTCGCGCACCCGGCTCGCGGGCGTGCACGCCGACGCCCTCACCGACCCGGCGACGATCGGCGCGACCCTGAGCGTGTCCACCTGAGGCCCCCGCCCGAACGATCGGGGGGCGGAACGATGGCGGAACGAGCGGCGGGCTGTCGGGGCCGCGTGCCAGGATCTCCGGGTGCGCCCCGACACCGTCCGCCTCGCTCCCGCCACGCCCGACTCCGACAGGTCCGGCTCCGACACGTCCGGCTCCGACCCGTCCGTCCCCGTCGTCCTGCGCGAGCGCCGGCCCGGCGACCTGCCCGCGCTCGTCGAGGCGCTCGCCGCCCAGCAGCCGTCGTCCGGCTACCCGCACCGGTGGCCGCTGCCGTTCCCGGTCGAGGACTTCCTCGTGCGCCCGGACGAGGAGGTGGCCTGGGTCGCCGAGGTGGAGGGCCGGGCGGTCGGGCACGTCAGCGTGACGTCCGTCCCCGACGACCGGTACGGCGCCATCTGGTCGGCCGGCGCGGGCCGGCCCGTCGCCGAGCTGGGCTGCGTGTCCGTGCTGTTCGTGGGGCCTCAGGCGCAGGGCCGGGGCGTCGGCGGCGCGCTGCTCGACGTCGCGGTCGCCCACCTGCGCGACCAGGGGCGCACGCCGGTGCTCGACGTCGACGACCGCGACGGCGTGGCCCACGCCGTCTACCTGCACCGCGGGTGGCGCGTCGTGGGAGAGGCGCGGTTCGACTGGCAGCGCGAGGGGGCGCCGCCCGCCCGGATGCTCGTGCTTCCCTGAGCGCGCCGGCGGGGATCAGGCCCCGGCGGGCCCGGCGACCACGTCCTCCTCCTCGGCGACGGGGGCGCTGAACTGCGACGCGTACAGCCGCGCGTACGCCCCGCCGGCGGCGAGCAGCGTGTCGTGGTCGCCCTGCTCCACGATCTGCCCGTGCTCCATGACGACGATGGTGTCCGCGTCGCGGATCGTGGACAGCCGGTGCGCGATGACGAACGACGTGCGGTTCGCCCGCAGCGCGTTCATCGCCTGCTGCACCAGCACCTCGGTGCGGGTGTCCACGGAGCTCGTCGCCTCGTCGAGCACGAGGATCTCCGGGTCGGCCAGGAACGCGCGGGCGATGGTCAGCAGCTGCTTCTCCCCCGCCGACAGGGCCGTCGCCTCGTCGTCCAGCACCGTCGCGTACCCGTCGGGCAGGGTCCGCACGAACGGGTCCACGTGCGTGGCCCGGGTAGCGGCGAGGAAGTC
Source organism: Isoptericola peretonis (assembly GCA_023241745.1). Taxonomy (GTDB): domain Bacteria; phylum Actinomycetota; class Actinomycetes; order Actinomycetales; family Cellulomonadaceae; genus Isoptericola; species Isoptericola peretonis. The sequence goes on from JALQCY010000002.1 coordinate 873,707, forward strand.
CGCCTCGCCCACCGACGCGCCGTCGCGCACCCCGTACCGCAGGTTCTCCTCGATGGTGCCCTTGAACAGCCAGGTGTCCTGGAGCACCATGCCGATCCGCGAGCGCAGGTCGTCCCGCGTCATCGCGCGGCTGTCCACGCCGTCGAGCGTGATCCGGCCCTCGTTCACCTCGTAGAACCGCATGAGCAGGTTCACGAGCGTCGTCTTGCCGGCGCCCGTCGGCCCGACGATCGCGATCGTCTGGCCGGGCTCCGCGACGAGGTCGAGGTGCTCGATGAGCGGCGTCTCGGGGTCGTAGGAGAACGAGACGTCCTCGAACGCGACCCGCCCGCGCACGTGCTCCGGCCGGCGCGGGTCCGCCGGGTCCGGGTCCTGCTCGGGGGCGTCGAGCAGCTCGAACACCCGCTCGGCCGACGCGACGCCGGACTGCAGCAGGTTCATCATCGACGCGATCTGCGTGAGCGGCTGCGTGAACTGCCGCGAGTACTGGATGAACGCCTGCACGTCGCCCAGCGAGAGCTGGCCGGAGGCCACGCGCAGGCCGCCGACGACGGCGACGATCACGTAGTTGAGGTTCGCCAGGAAGCCCATCGAGGGCTGCATGGTGCCCGAGATGAACTGCGACCTGCGGGACGCGTCGTACAGCGCCTCGTTCTCCACGCCGAACTTCGCCGCCGCGTCCTCCTGCCGCCCGTAGACCTTCACCAGGGCGTGCCCGGTGAACATCTCCTCGACGTGCGCGTTCAGCCGGCCCGTCGCCGCCCACTGCGCCACGAACTGCGGCTGCGACCGCTTGGCGATCTGCATCGTGAGGACCACGGACAGCGGCACCGTCACCAGGGCGACGAGCGCCAGCACCCACGAGATCCAGAACATCATGCCGAGCACGCCGATCACGGTGAGCACGGAGGTGACGAGCTGCGCCAGCGTCTGCGTCGTCGACTGCGCGACGTTGTCGATGTCGTTCGTGACGCGCGAGAGGATCTCGCCCTTGGCCTGCTTGTCCACGTAGCTCAGCGGGATGCGGTGCAGCTTCGCCTCCACGTCGTCGCGCAGCCGCCGCATGGTGTTCTGCACGGCGATCGTCATGATGCGCGCCTGCAGCCAGCCGAAGAGGAAGGCCCCGACGTAGATGGCGAGCACCCACAGCAGGATCTGCCCGAGCCGGTCGAAGTCGACGCCCTGGCCCGGCACGAGGCCGGGCATCGACGCGAGCAGGTCGGCCTGCGTGTCGTTGCCCGTCTCGCGCAGCCCCGCGACCACCTGGTCCACGGTGGCCCCGGCCGGGAGCCCCGCCCCGACCGCGCCGGCGAAGATGACGTTGGTCGCGTCGCCGAGGATCTTCGGCCCGATCACGGTCAGCGCCACGGAGACGATGCCGCACAGGGTGAGCAGGACGACGCGCACCCGCTCGGGTCGCATGACGCCCGCGAACCGCTTGAGGGACCCGGTGAAGTCCATCGGCTTGGCGCCGGGGGCGCCGCCCATGCCCCCCATCGGCCCGCCGCCCCGGGGGCCGCCCGCCGGGCGCCCGCCCGCTGCCGGGGTCTTCCGTTCGGTGCTCATGCCGCCTCCTCGAGGGACATCTGGGAGGAGACGATCTCCTGGTAGGTCTCGTTGTCCGCCAGCAGCTCGGCGTGCGTGCCGCGCCCGACGATGCGTCCGTGGTCCAGCACGAGGATCTGGTCGGCGTCGCGGATGGTCGCCACCCGCTGGGCGACGACGAGGACGGTCGCGTCCTGCGTCCGGGGACGCAGCGCGGCGCGCAGCCGGGCGTCGGTGCTGTAGTCGAGCGCCGAGAAGGAGTCGTCGAACAGGTACACCCGCGGCCGGCGCACGACGGCGCGCGCGATCGCCAGCCGTTGCCGCTGTCCGCCGGAGAAGGTGGCGCCGCCCTGCGCCACGGGCGCCTCGAGCCCCTCGGGGAGCGCCTCGACGAAGTCACGCGCCTGCGAGACCTCCAGCGCCTCCCACATCTCGGCCTCGGTGGCGTCCCCCTTGCCGTAGCGCAGGTTGTCCGCCACCGTGCCGCTGAACAGGAACGCCTTCTGCGGCACCAGGCCCTGCAACGAGCCGAGGTCCGCGGTCGACAGGTCGCGCACGTCCACCCCGTCGAGCAGCACCCGGCCGCCGGTGACGTCGAACAGCCGCGGCACCAGGTTGAGGAGCGTCGTCTTGCCGGCACCCGTCGAGCCGATGATCGCCGTGACCTCTCCGGGCGACGCCGTGAAGGTCAGGTCGTGCAGCACCGGCTCGTCGGCGCCCGGGTACCGGAACTCGACGCCCTCGAACCGCACCTCGCCGCGGGGGCCCTCGCCGTCCGCCAGAGACGCGAGGCTCACCGGCGCGGCGGGCTCGGTCACCGAGGTCTCGGTGGACAGGACGTCGCTGATGCGCCCGGCGGCGACGGAGGCGCGCGGCACCATCATCACCATCATCGTCGACATCATGACCGCCATGAGGATGTACATGATGTAGCTGAGGAACGCCATGAGCGCCCCGACCTGCATCTCGCCGCCGGAGATGCGCTGGGCACCGAACCACAGCACCGCGACGCTCGCCGCGTTCATGATGAGCATGACCATCGGGAAGGCCAGCGCCATGAGCTTGCCGGCGTTGAGCGACGTGTCGTACAGCGCCTCGTTCGTGGCGCCGAACCGCTCGAGCTCCCGCCGCTCGCGGACGAAGGCGCGCACCACCCGCAGGCCGGTGATCTGCTCGCGCAGCACGCCGTTGATGGCGTCGATCCGCTTCTGCATCGCCTTGAAGTACGGCACCATCCGCCACATCAGCAGGCCCATCGCGATGCCCAGCACGGGCACCACGACCAGCAGCAGCCCGGAGAGCTCGACGTCCTCCTGCAGCGCCATGATCACGCCGCCCACCAGCATGATCGGCGCCATCACCATGATGGTGAAGGTCATGAGCACGACCATCATCACCTGCTGCACGTCGTTCGTGGTGCGGGTGATGAGCGACGGCGCCCCGAACTGGCCGAGCTCGCGCGCGGAGAACCCCTGCACGGAGTCGAAGAGGTCGCGACGCAGGTCGCGGCCCAGCGCCGTCGCGGCCCGCGCGCCCAGGAACACGGCGCCGACGGCGCACAGCACCTGGGCCAGGCTCACCACGAGCATCCAGCCGCCGACGCGCATGATGTAGCCGGTGTCGCCGAGCACCACGCCGCCGTCGACGATGTCCGCGTTGAGCGCCGGCAGGTAGAGGGACGCGAGCGTCGCCAGCAGCTGGAGCACCAGCAGCAGGCCGACGGCGCCGGCGTACGGGCGCAGGTAGGTCCGCGCCAGGGAGACGAGCATCAGGGCTCCTGGGGGTGGGGGGTGCGGGCATCGGCCCCGCGGGGACTGTCGGACGCAGTGTTCTTCGACATGGCGGCCTCGGGCACGTGTTTTTCTCCTCGATCCTCGGCGATGCCGTGCACGAGCGCATCGGCGACGACGCCCGGCGACGGTGCCGGCAGGAGATGGTCGACGCGGGCGTGGGTGCCGGCGATGCTGGCCTCGACCAGCGCCACCGCGACCTCGATCGGCACCCGCAGCCGGTGCTCGTCGGGCCGCAGCACGCCGATCAGCCCGGAGACCGTGGCCTCGCGCTGCTGTTCTCGCTGGTCGGCCAGCCGGGCGCGGAAGTCCTGCACGTGCCCGGGCTCGGCCTGGTCACGGGCCCCGGTGCGGTGGTGCAGCGCCCTCAGCACCCCCATCCACCGCATGACGTCGGCCATGCGCCGCCGGCCGAGCTCGATGACGCGCTCGAGCCGCTCCTCCAGCGGCGCCTCGGGGTCGATCGCCGCCAGCTCGGCGCGCGTCTCCTCCGGGCCCGAGGCCCGGTGCAGGCCCTCGACCGCGACCGCGCCGATCAGGGTGAGCTTGTCGCCGAAGGCACGGAAGAGGGTGCCCTCGGCGACCCCGGCCGCGTCCGCGAGCTCACGACTGGTCACGTCGAGACCGCGCTCGCCGACGAGCGGCAGGACGGCGTCGATGATCGCCGAGCGCCGGTCGTCCGGCGCCAAGGGCGCCGCGCGGCCCCCGGCTGCTGGAGAGTTCATGACCGCGAGACTAAATGAGTGAGCACTCACTCCGCAACCGAGGGGCAGCATGCCAGAGGGCCGCCACCCGGTGGGTGGCGGCCCTCTCGACCGACGATGCGTGGTGCGCTACTGCTGCGGCTCGTCCGGCTCCCCGCCCAGCGGGCGCGGCTGCGGCGCGGCGGACGGCGGCGTCGGCGGGCCGCCGGCGGGGCGCTGCCCGCGCTCGGCGGACGGGTCGAACGGGGCGCCCGACCTCGTGCCGGCGCTCGTGGCGTCGGCGGTCGCGGCCTCGGCCTGACGACGCGCCTCCGCGAGCGCCTCGCCCGGGTCGGTCAGGGCGGTCTCGCCCAGCGACGGCCGGACCCGCTGCGCACCCGCGCCCTCGTCGTCCGACGGCGGGGTCGGGATCCCGGGCGTGCCGGGGACGCCGCCGAAGCCCTGCGCGATGGATCCCAGGGCGGCGGTGAACTCGGTCGGCACGACCCACAGCTTGGAGGCGGTGCCGTTCGCGATCTGCGGCAGCATCTGCAGGTACTGGTACGCGAGCAGCTTGGGGTCGGCGTCGCCCTGGTGGATGGCGTCGAACACCTGCAGGATGGCGCGGGCCTCGCCCTCGGCGGTGAGGATCGCGGCCTGGGCGTTGCCCTCCGCGCGCAGGATCTGGGACTGCTTCTCACCCTCGGCGGTGAGGATCTGGGACTGCTTGACGCCCTCCGCCGTGAGGATCGTGGCGCGGCGGTCGCGCTCCGCGCGCATCTGCTGCTCCATGGCGCCCTGCACGCTCGCCGGCGGGTCGATCGACTTCAGCTCCACGCGGTTGACGCGCACGCCCCAGCGCCCGGTCGCCTCGTCGAGGACACCGCGCAGCTGACCGTTGATCTGGTCGCGGCTGGTCAGGGTCTGCTCGAGGTCCATCGAGCCGACCACGTTGCGCAGGGTGGTGACGGTGAGCTGCTCGATACCGGTGATGTAGTTCGCGATCTCGTAGACGGCCGACTTCGGCTCGGTCACCTGGAAGTAGATGACCGTGTCGATGCTGACCACGAGGTTGTCGCTCGTGATCACGGGCTGCGGAGCGAACGAGACGACCTGCTCGCGCAGGTCGACCCCGGCACGGATGCGGTCGACGAACGGCACGAGCAGGTGCAGGCCCGGCTCGAACGTCTTGCTGTACCGGCCCAGCCGCTCGACGATCAGGGCCGTGGCCTGCGGGACCACGCGCACGGCCTTGACCAGCGCGACGACCAGCACGATCGCCAGGATGATGAGCACCACGTAGAGCACGATGGTGCCGGGTTCTGTCTCGGACACGTCGGTCCTTTCCGTCGACCCTGTCGACAAATCGGCGAGGCCGCCGGGGACCCGGCGGGTCGTACGTACGAGGGCGTCGCCCGGCGCCGTCCGACGACGCCGGGCCGGGGGTTCAGGCGGAGCGCTCCGGCTGCTCGTGGGAGGTCGCCACCGGGGCCACCACGGCCGTGGCGCCGTCGATCCGCACGACACGCACCTCCACGCCCGCCGGGACGTGCCCGGTCGAGTTGGGGACGCCGTCGTCCTCGAGGCGCGCGCTCCAGACCTCGCCCGCGAGCTTCACGCGGCCGCCCGTCTCGGTCACCTCGGCGAGGACGAGGGCGGGCCGCCCGACGTGGGCCGCCGCGTTGGTCTCCACGAGCGGCACCCGCTGGCGCAGGTGACGCAGCAGCCACGGGCGCAGCGTGAACAGCAGCAGCGCCGACACGACGCAGGCCACGACGATCTGCAGCCAGAGCTCGCCGCCGGCGGCCGCGGTGACGCCGCCCGCCAGGGCGCCGCCCGCGAGCATGATGAGCACCAGGTCGAGCGAGAGCATCTCGATCGCGGCGAGCAGCAGCGCCGCTCCGACCCACCAGAGCCAGGAGTCCATCCGGCACCTCCCCTCGTGGTCCCCTCAGGGACCGCCCGGCGCGGAGAGCCGACGTCGGCTGTCGACGGCCCCCGCCACCACGTTTTGCACAGACTTTACCAACTCTGCGCCGGTGCGGGAAGCAGCGTCAGCGTGCTGCGGGTCGCGCCGCGCGCGCCAGCCAGCGCCCGCCACCGTGGGCCACCATCAGCGGCGTCCCGAAGGCCTGGGAGAGGTTGTCCGCGGTGAGCGCCTCGTGGATCGGGCCGGCGGCCTGGATACCGCCCCGGTTCATCAGCAGCAGGTGGGTGAAGCCGGGCGGGATCTCCTCGACGTGGTGCGTCACGAGCACCAGCACCGGCGACGCCGGGTCCGCCGCGAGCTCCGCGAGCGCCGCGACGAGCTCCTCGCGGCCGGCGAGGTCGAGGCCCGCGGCGGGCTCGTCGAGCAGCAGGATCTCGGGGTCGGTCATGAGCGCGCGGGCGATCTGGACGCGCTTGCGCTCCCCCTCGGACAACGTCCCGTAGTACCGGTCCGCCAGGTCCGCGACGTCGAACGCCGCGAGCAGGTCCTTGGCCCGCTGCTCGTCGAACTCCTCGTACGCCTCCTGCCAGCGGCCGGTGACGCCGTACGCCGCCGTGAGGACCACGTCGCGCACGGTCTCGTGTCCGGGGATGCGGTCGGCCAGCGCCGCCGAGGCGAAGCCGATGCGGGGACGCAGCTCGAAGACGTCCACCCGCCCCAGGCGCTCGCCCAGGAGGTCGGCCGTCCCGGCCGTCGGGTGCGAGCGCGCGGCGAGGATCTGCAGCATGGTCGTCTTGCCTGCCCCGTTCGGGCCCAGGACCACCCAGCGCTCCCCCTCGTTCACCTGCCAGTCCACGCCGTCGAGGATGGTGGTGGAACCGCGTCGTACGGTGACGCCCTGCAGGTCGAGAACCGCGCTCATGAGGCTCGACCCTACCCGAGGCGGACGGGCGGGCCCGACGGCGCGGCACCGCCCGGACCTGCCCCGGACCTGTCCCGGACCCCGCCACGTACCCCGCCACGGACCCGGCTGCGACGCCGTCGCCCGGACGCCTACTGTGGGCGCGTGGAGACCGACCCGAACGCGCTGCCGCGCAGCGTCGTCCTCGCGCTGTGGCTGGCCACGGCCGGCGCCGCCCCCGGCGTCGTGGTGCGCAGCGTGCAGGGCGACGACGAGCCGCACGGCGTCGTCGGGCTGCCCGGCCGTCCCGGCCACGGCGAGCCGGCCGCCGCCGACGGCGACCTGCGGGAGCTCGTGACGACGTGGCTCGACGGCCCCCGCGAGGTGTGCGCCCTGATGCCGGTGCCGGGCGACCCCGGCGGCGTGCCGGCGTCGGTGACCGCGGAGGCCACCGACGCCGGCGAGTGCGTGATGGTGACGACCCCGGCCGGGTCGTGGGCCGCGGTGCCCGCCGTGACGGCGTTCGGCAGCGCGCTCGAGCCGGGTCACCTCGTCGTGTGGCGCGTGGTCCCGGTGCCCGCGTGGTCGACCCGGGTGGCAGGCGCGCTCGGCTCGCTCGGCGATGCCGAACGGGAGCTGCGCACCAGCCTCGTCACCGCGACCGACGCGCTCGACTCGCTGGACGTCGCCCGGTGGCGCGACGATGCCGCCGACGCGATCGAACGCCTCCGGAACGACAGCACGGACGGCTGGCCGGTGCCCGCGCTCGACGGGCGGCGGGCGCGGGTGCTGCAGCTCGCGAGCCGGCTGCTGGCGATCGTCGACCTCGCGACCGTCGACGAGGGCGGCGCCGTCAACGTCTGGCAGTCCGACCAGCGCGCCACCGCGCTCCGGGAGGTCGAGCGCACGGCCCGCCGGGCGCTGAGCGCCGCGACGTACGCCGCCGTCCGCTGACCGCCGTCGGTCGAGCCCGACGCACGACCGGCCGGTCTCGACGGGCTCAACCCGCGAGGACGCCCCGGTAGACGTCCAGGGTGCGCTCGGCGACGGCCTCCCAGGAGAACCGCTCCTCGGCGCGACGACGTCCGGCCTCCCCCATCGCCGCCGCCCGCGCCGGGTCGTCGAGCACGCGCACCAGCGCGGCGGCCAGGTCGGCCACGAACCGGTCCGGGTCGACGGGGGTGCCCGTGCCGTCGTCGGCCTGCTCGATCGGCACGAGCGCGCCGGTGACGCCGTCGTCGACGACCTCGGGGATGCCCCCGGTGGCGGTGCCGACCACGGGCAGCCCCACCGCCATCGCCTCGAGGTTGACGATGCCGAGCGGCTCGTACACCGAGGGGCACACGAAGACGGTGCTCGCGGCGAGCACGGCGATCAGGTCCGGGCGCGGCAGCATCTGCTCGATCCAGACCACGCCCGCCTCGGCCCCCGAGCCCCCGGGCCCGGCCGTGCCGGTGCCGCCCCGCGCGCGACGCAGGTCCGCGACGAGGCCGCGCACCTCCGCCATGAGCTCCTCGGTGTCGGGGGCTCCCGCGCACAGCACCAGCTGGACCTCGCGCGGCAGCCGGGCCGCCGCCCGCAGCAGGTACGGCAGGCCCTTCTGCCGGGTGATGCGGCCGACGAAGACCACGGCCGGCCGCTCCGGGTCGATGCCGAGCTCGCGCACCACCCGGTCCGCCGCCGGGTCCCCGTCGCTCGGGCGGCGCCAGCCGGCGAGGTCGATGCCGTTGTGCACGACGTGCACGCGCGCCGGGTCCAGCTCCGGGTAGACCCGGAGGATGTCCGCGCGCATCCCCGCCGACACGGCGATCACGCCCGCCGCGCCCAGGTATGCCGTGCGCTCCGCCCACGACGAGAGCGCGTACCCCCCGCCGAGCTGTTCCGCCTTCCACGGCCGCAGGGGCTCCAGCGAGTGTGCCGTCACGACGTGCGGGGCGTCGTGCAGGAGCCCGCCGAGGTGGCCGGCGAGGTTGGCGTACCAGGTGTGGGAGTGCAGCACGTCCGCGCCGCCGACGTCCTGCGCCATCGCCAGGTCCACGCCCAGGGTGCCGAGCGCGGCGTTCGCGCCGGCCAGCTCCGCCGGCACCTGGTAGCCCGTGACGCCCGACGTGCCTTCCGGACCGTCCGCCCGGGGGCCGTCGAAGCAGCGCACGCGCACGTCCACGTGCCGCCGCAGCACGGCGGCCAGCTCCGCCACGTGGACCCCCGCCCCGCCGTAGACGTGCGGGGGGTACTCGCGGGTCAGCAGGTCGACCCGGACAGGACTGCTCTGCGGCGCGCTCACGCGGCCAACCTAACGGGCCCGGCGGGTCGCGGGCGCGTCGTGCCACGACGCCCTAGGGTCGTGCTCATGGCGTCGACACATCCCCGCGTGCTCGCGATCGTCCTCGCCGGCGGCGAGGGCAAGCGCCTCATGCCGCTCACCGCGCACCGCGCCAAGCCGGCGGTCCCCTTCGGGGGCATCTACCGGCTCGTCGACTTCGCGCTGTCCAACATCATCAACTCCCACTACCTGCACGTCGTCGTGCTCACCCAGTACAAGTCGCACTCGCTGGACCGGCACATCTCCAAGACGTGGCGCATGTCCTCGCTGCTCGGCAACTACGTGTCCTCCGTGCCCGCCCAGCAGCGGGTGGGCAAGCACTGGTACCTCGGCTCGGCGGACGCCATCTACCAGTGCCTCAACATCATCGACGACGAGCGGCCCGACATCGTCGTCGTGGTCGGCGCCGACCACGTCTACCGCATGGACTTCTCCCAGATGGTCGAGGCGCACGTCGCGTCCGGGGCCCGCGCCACGGTCGCGGCCATCCGGCAGCCGATCGCCATGGCCGACCAGTTCGGCGTCATCGAGGTGGACCGCGAGGACCCGACGCGGATCCGCGACTTCCTCGAGAAGCCCGAGAGCCCGGTCGGGCTGCCCGACTCCCCCACCGAGGTGCTGGCCTCGATGGGCAACTACGTGTTCGACGCCGACGCCCTCGTCGAGGCGGTCACGAAGGACTCGGCCGACCCGGACTCCCGGCACGACATGGGCGGCGACATCATCCCCGCGTTCGTGGCGGACGGGACGGCCGGCGTGTACGACTTCATCCGCAACGAGATCCCCGGCTCGACCGACCGCGACCGCGACTACTGGCGCGACGTCGGCACCATCGACGCCTACTTCGAGGCCAACACCGACCTCATCGCCGTGCAGCCGGTGTTCAACCTGTACAACCACGACTGGCCGCTGCTCACGGGGTACACGGGGCTCCCGCCCGCCAAGTTCGTGCACGCCGGCCCGGGGCGCCTGGGCCACGCCGCCGACTCGATCGTCTCGCCTGGTGTCCTCATCTCCGGCGCGACCGTCGCAGGGTCCATCCTGTCCCCGGGCGCGCACCTGCACTCCTGGGCCACCGTCACCGACGCCGTCGTGATGGACAACGTCCAGGTGGAGCGGCACGCCCAGGTCCACCGCGCCATCCTCGACAAGAACGTGGTGGTGAGCGAACGGGCTCGGGTCGGCGTCGACCACGAGGAGGACCGGGCCCGGGGGTTCACCGTCTCCGAGTCGGGGATCACCGTCGTCCCGAAGGGCACCGTCGTTGCTTGATCCCACCCCCCGCACCGCCCCCGTCGAGGGCGCGGACACCCCGCGCCGCCGCCTCGTGGTGACCGACGTCGACTCGACGTTCATCACCGCCGAGGTCATCGAGCTGCTCGCCGACCACGCCGGCACCCGCGCGCAGGTCACCGAGGTCACCGAGCGCGCCATGCGGGGCGAGCTCGACTTCGCCGGCTCGCTGCGCGAGCGGGTCGCCACGCTCCGCGGGGTCCCCGTCGAGGCGCTCACCGCGGTGCGCGAGGCGGTGGTGCTCATGCCCGGCGCGGCCGACCTCGTCAGCGAGGTGCACCGGCGCGGCTGGGAGTTCGGCCTCGTGTCCGGGGGCTTCGCCGAGATCCTCGGCCCGATCGCCGCGGCGCTCGGCATCGACCGGTGGCGCGCCAACCGCCTCGAGGTCGTCGACGGCATGCTGACCGGCCGCACCGTCGGCCCGGTCGTGGACCGCGCCGACAAGGCCGTCACCCTGCGCCGCTGGGCGGCCGAGTGCGGGCTCGAGATGGTCGACACCGTCGCCGTCGGCGACGGCGCGAACGACCTCGACATGATCGGCGCGGCGGGCATCGGGATCGCGTTCGCGGCCAAGCCCGTCGTGCGCGCCCAGGCCCCGTTCAGCGTGGACGGCCCCCGGCTCGACGCCGTGCTGGACGTCATCGACGAGGTGGACGCCGCCGCCGGGCGCGCCCCCGCGACCCCGCACCCGTAGCGCCGCGGACGCGGCAGGGCCAGGATCGGTCCCATGGCGACGACGGTCGAGACCAACGCCCTCAACACCATCGACGAGTCCGAACGGCACGGGAGGCCGCGCGACCTGTTCTGGCCGTGGTTCGCGGCCAACGTGTCCGTGCTCGGACTCGGGTACGGCGCGTACCTGCTCGCGTTCGGCGTGTCGTTCTGGCAGGCCGTCGCGGTGGGCCTGGTCGGCATCGTGGCGTCGTTCCTGTGCTGCGGGTTCATCTCGCTCGCGGGGCGGCGCGGCTCCGCCCCCACCATGGTGCTGAGCCGCGCGGCGTTCGGCGTGGACGGCAACCGGCTGCCGTCGCTGCTCTCGTGGATCCTCACGGTGGGCTGGGAGACCGTGCTCGTCGCCCTCGCGACGCTCGCCACGGCGACCGTGCTCGGGACCCTCGGGTGGGGCGGCGGCACCGTGACCCAGGCCGTGACCCTCGCGGTGGTGGCGCTGGTCGTCGTCGCCGCCGGGATCTTCGGCTTCCAGCTCGTGATGCGGCTGCAGAAGGTCATCACGGTGCTGACGGCGGTGCTCACGGTGGTCTACGTGGTCCTCGTCGCGGGGCACGTCGACTGGGCGACCGTCGCGGCGATCCCGCCGGGGCAGGCGCCGCAGGTGATCGGCGGGCTGGTCTTCATGATGACCGGCTTCGGCCTCGGCTGGGTGAACATGGCCGCCGACTACTCCCGCTACCTGCCCCGCACGTCCTCCGGGCCGGGCGTCGTGGGCTGGACGACGTTCGGGGCCTCCCTGCCCCCGGTGCTGCTGCTCGTCGCCGGGCTGCTGCTCGCCGGCTCCGACCCCGCGCTCGCCGACGCGATCGGCGCCGACCCGATCGGCGCGCTGGCCGTGCTGCTGCCGGAGTGGTTCCTGATCCCCTTCATGGTCGTGGCGCTGGCCGGGCTGATCGGCGGGGCGGCGCTCGACATCTACTCCTCGGGCCTGGCGCTGCTGTCGCTGGGGCTGCCGGCCCCGCGCTGGGTGGCCGCGGCGATCGACGGGGTCCTCATGGTGCTCGGCGCGATCTACGTCGTCTTCGTCGCCGACGACTTCTTCGGCCCCTTCCAGGGCTTCCTCATCACCCTCGGCGTACCGATCGCCGCCTGGTGCGGGGTCCTCCTCGCGGACATCGCGCTGCGCCGCCGGGACTACGCCGACGCCGAGCTCGCCGACCGGCGCGGCCGGTACGGGAGCGTCCGTTGGCCGGCGGTGCTGCTCGTGCTGGCCGGCACGGCGATCGGCTGGGGGCTCGTCACCAACACGTACGCCGGGTGGCTGTCGTGGCAGGGCTATCTCCTGGGGCCGCTCGGCCTGGGCGGGCGCGACGGGCAGTGGGCGGGGGCCAACCTCGGGGTGCTGGTGGCCCTCGCGCTCGGACTGCTCGGCACGTTCGTCCTGTCCGCCCGCGCCGTCCGGCGGCAGGAGGCGGCATGAGCACCGGCGCCCCCTCCGCGAGCCGTGCGGCGCTCGTCGTGATCGACATGCAGACGATCTTCGGCCGACCGCCCAGCCCGTGGGCGTCGCCCGGCTTCGACGCCGCCGCCGCCGGCGTGCGGCGGCTGCTCCCCGCCTTCGCCGGCCGCACCGTGTGGACCCGCTACGTGGCGCCCACGGACCCGCAGGGCGCGTGGCGGGAGTACTTCGCGCAGTGGCCGTTCGCCCTGGTGCGCGACGACGACCCGCTGTACGACCTCGCGGACGGGCTGGACCCCGACGGGGCGCCGGTCGTCACCGCGACGACGTTCGGCAAGTGGGGGCCGCTGCTCGCCGCGGCGACCGGCCACGCCGACGAGCTGGTGGTGGCCGGCGTCTCGACCGACTGCTGCGTGCTGTCCACGGTGCTCCCGGCCGCGGACGCCGGGCGGCGGGTGCGCGTCGTCGCCGACGCCTGCGCCGGGGCGAGCGCCGCGGACCACGAGCGCGCCCTGGCCGCGATGCGGCTCTATGCGCCGCTCGTGGACGTCACCACCGTCGACGAGGTGCTCGGCGCCGCGTGACCTGGCTCGCCGGTCAGGAGGGGCGGCCGACGTGCGCGAGTCGCGCCGTGCCCTGGCCCCACGCGGCCCACGGGGCCGCGGACTCGAGCACGGAGTAGGTCGCGGTGGGGACGCCCACGCGCACCTGGGCGAGCGCGGCGGCGTCGGACCCGTCTCCGGCGAGATAGGCCGCGGTCGCGGCCATGGTCGGCTCGTGCCCGATGACGAGGACGGTGCGTGCGGCGTCCTCGACCTCTCGCAGGAGGCCGAGGACGTCGCGCACGCTCGCCTCGTAGAGCTCGTCGCGCACCTCGAGGCTGGTCGCCCCGGAGCCGTCCAGGTGGGACGAGGCGAGGTCCCACGTCTGACGGGTCCGCAGCGCGGAGGACACGAGCGCGACCTGCGGGAGCAGGCCGGCGGCGGTGAGCGCCATCCCGACGCGGCTCGCCTGCTTGCGCCCGTTCAGCGCCAGCGGCCGGCGGTCGTCGGTGAGGGAGCCCTTGGCGGGCTCCGCCTTCGCGTGGCGCAGCAGGACGAGGCGCCACCTCGGCGCGTCGCCCTCGGCCTGCGTTACCGCTCTCATGGGCTCCGTCTCACAGGTCGGTCCAGGGGCCGATCCGGGACTCGGCCCGTCACTGACCCATCGCGTGCACACCACCGTCGACGTGGACGATCTCACCGGTCGTGGCGGGGAACCAGTCCGAGAGGAGCGCCACGACGGCGCGCGCAGCCGGCTCCGCCGTCGTCTGGTCCCAGCCCAGCGGGGCCCGCTGCGGCCAGGCGTCCTCCATGGTCGCGAACCCCGGGATGGACTTCGCGGCCGTGGTGCGGATGGGCCCGGCGGAGACGAGGTTACACCGGATGCCGTGCGGCCCGAGGTCGCGCGCCAGGTAACGGTTGGCCGACTCCAGCCCGGCCTTCGCGACGCCCATCCAGTCGTAGACCGGCCACGCGAACGTCGCGTCGAACGTGAGCCCCACGTAGGCGCCGCCGGACATCAGCGGGCGGGCCGCCTCGATGAGCGACTTGTACGAGTAGGTGGAGATCTGCAGCGCCGTGGCGACGTCGCCCCACTCGGCGGACAGGAAGTTGCCGCCCATCACGGACTGCGGCGCGAAGCCGATGGAGTGCACGACGCCGTCGAGGCCGTCCGTGTGCTCCTTGACCCGGTCGGCGAGGGCCGCGAGGTCCTCCTCGTTCGTCACGTCGAGCTCGACCACGGGCGCGGCGACCGGCAGCCGCTTGGCGAACGCCTGGGTCAGCTTCATCTGGCGGCCGAAGGAGCTGAGGATGACCTCGGCGCCCTCCTCCTGGGCGAGGCGGGCGGCGTGGAACGCGATCGAGCTGTCCGTGAGGACGCCGGTGATGAGGAGCTTCTTGCCGTCGAGCAGAGCCATGATGACCTTCCGGTTGTGCTGAGGTGAGCGTAGCGAGGTGGGGGCGACGGGCGTCCGGCTCAGTGCCCCATGCCGAGGCCGCCGTCGACCGGGACGACAGCGCCGGAGACGTAGGCGGCGGCGTCGGAGGCGAGGAACTCGACGACCCCGGCGACCTCGTCGGTCGACGCGAACCGGCCTGCGGGGATCGACGCCTTGTACTGCTTCTGGGTGGCCTCGGGCAGCGCGGCGGTCATGTCGGTCTCGACGAAGCCCGGCGCCACGACGTTGGCCGTGATGCCACGACCGCCGAGCTCGCGCGTGATCGAGCGGGCCATGCCGACGAGGGCGGCCTTGGAGGAGGAGTAGTTGACCTGCCCGGCACCGCCGTACAGGCCCACGACCGAGCCGACCAGCACGATGCGGCCCTTGCGCGCGCGGATCATGCCCTTGGACGCGCGCCGCACGCAGCGGAAGGTGCCCGTGAGGTTGACGTCCAGGACGGTCTCGAACTCCTCGTCGCTCATCCGCATGAGGAGCTGGTCGCGGGTGACGCCGGCGTTGGCGACGAGCACCTCGACCGGGCCCAGGTCGGACTCGATGCCCGCGAACGCCGCGTCCACGGCGGCGCTGTCGGTGACGTCGGCGACGTACCCGCGCACGCCCGCGGGCAGGTCCCCGCCACGGTAGAGCGTGGCCACGGTGTCGCCGGCCGCGACGAAGCGCTCCGCGATCGAGCGGCCGATGCCGCGCGCCGCGCCGGTGACGACGACGACCCGGCCCGTGGGGGCGGGACCGGCGGCGGTCGCCGCGTCGGGCTGGGGGGCGGTGGCGTCGGTCACGGGGTCTCCTCGGCGGTCGTGATCGTGGTCGTCGTCGTCAGGTCTGCGTCGTCGTCGTGGCGCCGTGCGGCGCGCGGGGCGGGCCCGCTGCGGCCAGGGCGCCCTGGTGACGGTACCCCGACGCGGCTCCCGTTCCGGGTCGCGGCGCCTCACACGTCGTCGCGGCGGTTTGTGGGATCCCTACAAGGGCGGAGGCCGGCTCCGGCGGGTCGGTCGCCACCGGCCGTCGCCGTAGACTGGCCGGGTGAGCAACCCCCGCGCGGCCTCGCCCGGTCCGCGCCCCTCCGGGAACCGCCGTGCGGCGGACCACGGCACCGAGGTCCCGTCCATCACCAGCGCCCCGGAATCGCTGGAGGAGGACCAGGCGCGCCGCACCCGCCGCTACCTCATCCAGATGGGCATCCGCGTCGTCTGCTTCCTGGGCGCGATCGCCGTCGGCGACACCTGGGTGCGCTGGGCGCTCGTCGTCGCCGCCGTGGTCCTGCCCTACTCGGCGGTGCTGTTCGCCAACGCCGGCCGCGACCGCGTCTCCTACGACACCTCGCCGATGGCCGACGCCGCAGCCCCCGCACCCGCCGCGCTGCCGGCACCCGACCCGGCACGGCAGGAGGCGTTCGACGGCGAGGGCCACCGCGTCGTCGAGCACCGGGAGGACCCCGCGGGCGAGGAGGCCGGCGGCCGCTCGCCCGACCGGACCGAACGGACCGACCAGAACGACGAGAACGACGAGAACGACGAGAACGCTGGAGGAGATCGCTGATGGACGTGCTCGGCACGGGCGCGGACCCGGTCGCGGGCGAGCTGGTCTGCTCGGCCAAGGGCTGCCGCGCCGAGGCCGCCTGGGGCCTGCTGTGGAACAACCCGAAGCTGCACACGCCGGCGCGTCGCAAGGTCTGGCTGGCCTGCGACGACCACCGCGAGCACCTCGAGCAGTTCCTCGGAGCGCGCTCGTTCTGGAAGCAGACCGTCCCCGTCGCGGAGCTCGACCGCGCGTGACCGCCGCACCGTCCTCGCCGTCCTCCCCCGCGCCCGACACCTCGCCCGACGCGGCGGGCGGCGGCGCCCTGCGCACGCGTCGGCAGTGGGTCACCCTCGGGCTCGGGGCCGTGCTGCTCGCCGCCCTGTGCATCCTGGCCGCCGTCTGGCAGTGGCACCGCTACACCGACCGCGAGGCGCAGATCGCCCTGGTCGAGGCCAACTACGCCGCCGACCCCGTGCCCCTCGCCGAGCTGCTCCCCGAGCCCGGGGCCTACCTCGCCGACGACGACGTCTGGCACCCCGCCGTGGCGACCGGGCAGTACCGGGTCGAGGACACCGTGCTGCTGCGCAACCGGCCGGCGGGCGGGCAGCCCGGCTTCCACGTGCTGGTGCCGTTCGAGACCACCGGGGCGGACGGCAGCCGCCTCGTCCTCGTGGTCGACCGCGGCTTCGTGCCGCTCGGCGAGGACGCGAGCAGCCCCTCCACCGTCCCCGACCCGCCGGCCGGCACGGTCGAGGTGGCGATGACGATGCGGGCCGACGAGCCGGCGTCCGAGCGTGGCACCCCCGCCGGCCAGGTGCAGGCCATCAACACCGCCCAGGTGCTCGCCGCCGGGCCGGACGGCGCGGCCTGGGCCGAGGGCGCCACCGTGGGCGGCTACGGGCAGCTGCGCAGCGAGGACCCGGCGCCCACGACGTCGCTCGGCGCGCTGCCGGAGCCGGACACCGCCCCCGGCTCGCACCTGAGCTACACCGTGCAGTGGTGCATCTTCGCGCTCGGCGCCCTGGGCGGGTACGTGGTGCTGTGGCGCCGCGAGACCCGGCCGGCGAGCGTCACCGCCGGCGACCTGCTCGCCGCCCACGACGGCCCCGACCCCGACGGCACCGCGGCCGGGACGCGCGGCGGGCAGGTCCGCCCGCAGCGCCGGCGCCGGGTGGACGAGGACTACGAGGACGCCCTGCTGGACGCCGCGGAGCAGTCCGCGGGCGGAGCGGCTCAGGCCAGGGACACGAGCTCCGCGTAGTCCGCGGACCACAGGTCCTCGTCGCCGTCGGGCAGCAGCAGCACGCGCTCCGGGTGGAGCGCGTCGACCGCGCCGTCGTCGTGCGTGACCATCACGACCGCGCCCTCGTACGTGTCGAGGGCCCCGAGGATCTCCGCCCGCGAGGCGGGGTCGAGGTTGTTCGTCGGCTCGTCGAGGAGCAGCACGTTGGCGCTGGAGACGACGAGGGTCGCGAGCGCCAGCCGCGTCTTCTCCCCGCCGGACAGCACGCGCGCGGGCTTGTCCGCGTCGTCGCCGGAGAAGAGGAACGAGCCGAGCACCGAGCGCACCTGGGTGTCGGTGAGGTCGGGGGCGGAGTGGCGCAGGTTCTCGACCACGGTCGCGTCCATGTCCAGGGTGTCGTGCTCCTGGGCGTAGTAGCCGATCTTCAGGCCGTGCCCCGGCACGACGCGGCCCGTGTCGGGCTCCTCCACGCCGCCCAGGATGCGCAGCAGCGTCGTCTTGCCCGCGCCGTTGAGGCCCAGGACGACGACGCGCGACCCGCGGTCGATCGCCAGGTCCACACCGGCGAAGACCTCCTGCGAGCCGTAGCTCTTGGACAGCTCGGTCGCGGTCAGCGGCGTGCGCCCGCACGGGGCGGGCTTCGGGAACCGCAGGTGCGCCACCCGGTCCGCGCGCCGCTCGCCCTCGAGGCCGGAGAGCATCCGCTCGGCCCGCTTCATCATGTTCTGGGCGGCCGTCGCCTTCGTGGCCTTCGCCCGCATCTTGTCGGCCTGCGCGAGGAGCGCCCCCGCCTTCTTCTCGGCGTTGGCACGCTCGCGGCGGCGGCGGCGCTCGTCCTGCTCGCGCTGCTCCAGGTAGGCGTCCCAGCCGAGGCTGTACTGGTCGAGCTCGCCGCGGTTGGCGTCCAGGTGGAACACCTTGTTCACCGTGGCGCGCAGCAGCTCGACGTCGTGGCTGATGACCACGAAGCCGCCGCTGTACGACTTGAGGTAGTCGCGCAGCCAGACGATCGAGTCGGCGTCCAGGTGGTTGGTGGGCTCGTCGAGCAGCAGCGTGTCGACGCCGGAGAACAGGATGCGCGCCAGCTCGATGCGGCGGCGCTGGCCGCCGGACAGGGTGTGCAGCGGCTGCGCCAGCACACGGTCGTCGAGGCCCAGGTTGCTGGTGATGCGGTGCGCCTCGGACTCGGCGGCGTACCCGCCGGCGGCGAGGAAGCGCGCCTCCAGCTTCGGGTAGCGCTCGAGGGCCGCCGTCTGCGTCTCCGGGTCGGCCGACGCCATGAGGCCCTCGGTCTCCCGCATCTGGGCGACGATGTGGTCCAGGCCGCGGGCGCTGAGCACCCGGTCCATGGCGACGACGTCGAGGTCGCCCGTGCGCGGGTCCTGCGGCAGGTAGCCGATGTCGGTGCCCCGCGTGATCTGCCCGCCCGCGGGAAGCGTCTCGCCCGCGAGGGTCTTGGTGAGCGTCGTCTTCCCCGCGCCGTTGCGGCCGACGAGGCCGATGCGGTCGCCCGGCGCGATGCGGAACGTGGCCTCGTGCAGCAGGGTGCGGGCGCCGAAGCGCAGCTCGACGCCGTGGGCGGTGATCAAGGCAGGGGTGTCCTTCGGCAAGGGGGTGGGAGGCTCCTGCGAGTCTAGTCGTCCGGGCCCGGTGCCACGACGACCTGGGTCACACCCCGGTCGGTAAGGTTCCCGGGTGACACGTGCCCCCCGCCGGACGACGGCGATCCTGGCTGCCGTCGTGGTCCTCGCCGGCCTCGGCGGCCGGGCCGCGCTCCCGGCCGCCGTCGGCGGCCCCCTCGGGGACGCGCTCTTCGCGACGCTCGTCGTCCTGCTCGTCGCGCTGGCGCTCCCCCGCACCGGTCCGTTCGTGGGCGCCGCGGTCGGTCTCGTCGTGTGCGGCGGGATCGAGGCGGCCCACCTCACGGACGTCCCCGCCCAGGTGGTCGACCGGTTCCCCGCGGCCCGCTACGTGCTCGGGACGGCGTTCACGCCCGCCGACCTGCCCTGGTACGCCGCCGGCGCGGTGGCGGGCGGCGTGCTGCTCGCGCTGGCCCGCTCCCGGTCCCGCCGCGCCCGCACCCTGCCGCGGCACGCCGGGACGGAGCTCCCCGGGCGCCGCCGGGCTGTCGTGGGATCGCTCACCGTCGTCCTGCTCGTCGCGCTCGCGGCCGCCGGCGGCGGCCTCGCCTGGACGCTGCGGGAGGAGGCCCGCGCGCTGACGACCCAGGTCGCGTCCGCACAGGCCGCGCTCGCGGACTCCGACGGCCGGGTCGCCGACGACGCCGTCCGTTCGGCGCTCGCCGCGTCGATCGACCGGGCGGAGTCGGTGCTGGCCGCCACGCCTCTGGTCGAGCGACGCCCGGGCGACGCCGACGAGGCGGGCGGACGGGTGGCGCAGGACGTGGCCGCGGTGCAGGCCTCGCGGCTGACGTTCGCGCGGGCCGAGGTCACGAAGGCGCGCGACGCCCTGGCCCCGACCACCCGCCGGGCCGAGAAGGTCCTGGCCGCGACCGACGAGCTCGCGAAGGGCGGGCAGGACGCCGGCGAGACGCTGCGCGCGTCGTCGCGCGACGCCCTCGGGACCGCCGACGAGCTGACCTCCGAGACGCAGGACGACCGGCTCGCCACGGCGTCCCTCACGGACCTCGAGGCCGCCGCGGCGGACCTGGCCGCGCTTCGCGACGACCTGGCGGACGCGACGACGGACCTCATGACCGCGCAGGACGCCGTCGTGTGCCCCGAGCCCGACCAGGTGTGGTTCCCGCAGGCGGGCCACCTGGCCGCGAAGAGCCTCGCGCCGATCCCGTGGGCGCGGCAGTACTCGGTGCGGGCCGACGTCCTCGACGGGTTGGTCGCGCTCGACGACGCCTACCGCGCGGAGTTCGGGCAGCACCTCACCGTCAACTCCGCCTACCGCAGCTACGACCAGCAGGTGGAGGTGTACAACCCGGACGACCCGAACCCGCTGGCCGCGCCGCCCGGCTGCTCGAACCACGGCCTGGGCACCGCGATCGACATCTCCATGGGGCCCGAGGGTTTCGACGGCGCGCGCTACGCCTGGCTCAAGGAGCATGCCGAGCAGCACGGCTGGACGCACCCCGGCTGGGCGGAGCCCGACGGGCGCCTCCCCGAGCCGTGGCACTGGCAGTCGGTGAAGACGCCGACGGAGTACTGACCCGCGGGGCGCCGACGCGGGACGTGCGTCACCGCCCGCCGAGCGGGCGCACGTCGAACGGGACCTCGCGCGCGCCGACGCCGTCCCGCTCGACGCGAAGCACCGGACGGCCCGGCCGTTCGCTCACGGCCTCGACGGGCTCGCCGTCGACGAACCGCAGCGCCGCGTACTCGTCCACCGCGTAGCCCTCCGGAAGGACCCCGGAGGCCACCCAGCCGAGGTACGCGTCGCGCCGCTCGGCCTCGCCGAGGTAGTGCGGGCAGGCACTGCCGGGCAGCAGCCCGAGGCCGTCGTCGAGCGGCGCCAGCGGGCCGAACGAGTCGGTCGACGACGCCGCGAACCAGCAGTTCATCCCGGCGCTGATGCCGGCGAGGACGGTCCCGTTCGCCGCGGCGGTGGTGAGGAGGTCCGGCAGACCGTGGCGGCGCCAGACCGCGAGCAGGTTCGCCGTCGAGCCGCCCCCGACGTACACGACGTCCTGCTCGAGCAGGACCTGCGGGTCGGTGTACCCCCACGGCTCGCGACAGAACAGCGACAGCACGGACGTGCGGGCGCGCCCGGCGAAGGCCTCCTCGAACCGGCGGGAGTACCCGTGGTCGTCCCCGCTCGCGGTCGGGACGAAGCAGACCTTCGGCGCGTCCTTGCCGGTCAGGTCGAGGAGGTGGTCGTCGATGGCCGACGAGCCGTCGTCCGACATGGAGAAGCCGCCGCCGCCGAGCGTGAGCACCGTTCCGATCATGCCCGCACCCTAGGGAACGACGGCGTCGGACGCCCGTCCTTTCACGGGCGTCCGACGCCGGCCCGACCTACCGTGAGCACGTGACCTTCACCGAGGGGGGCCAGTTCGAAGGCGGTCGCGTCCGCAAGGGCGGGCGGCGTGGTGCGGTCGTGGGCGGCGGCCTCGGCGCGATCGTCGTCGCGCTGCTGGTCGTCTTCCTCGGCGGCGGTGACCTCGGCCAGCTCACCGGGGCCCTCGGCGGCGCGGTCCAGCAGGACGCGGGCCTGCCCGCCGGCGAGGGGCAGGAACAGTACGTCGACGACTGCACGGCCCAGGAGGCGAACACGAGCCGCGAGTGCCGGCTCTCGGCCACCGTGCAGTCGCTGGACGCCTACTGGGGGCGGGTGCTGCCGGAGCAGGCCGGGGTCGAGTACGAGCTGCCGCCGGTCGAGAGCTTCTCCGGGTCGACCACGACCGGCTGCGGCGCGGCGTCGAGCGCGACGGGCCCGTTCTACTGCCCGCCCGACCGGACGGTGTACGTGGACCTGTCGTTCTTCGACCAGCTCGGCTCGCAGTTCGGCGCCCAGGGCGGTCCGCTCGCCGAGGAGTACGTCGTGGCGCACGAGGTGGGCCATCACGTGGAGCAGCTCGTCGGCGCCATGGACGCCGCCGACCGGGGCGGCAGCGGCCCGGAGTCCGACTCGGTCCGCATCGAGCTGATGGCCGACTGCCTGGCCGGCATGTGGGCCGGGTCCGCCGCGACCGAGGTCGACCCCGACACCGGCGTGACGTTCCTCGAACCCATCACGCCGGCCCGCCTGCGCGAGGCGCTGGACGCCGCCGCGGCGGTCGGCGACGACCGCATCCAGCAGCGGGCCACCGGGCAGGTCAGCCCCGAGGGCTTCACCCACGGCACCTCCGAGCAGCGGGTGCGCTGGTTCACCACCGGGTACGAAGGCGGCACGCTGGACGACTGCGACGCCCTGTCCGCGCGGACGCTCTGATCCGC
Organism: Isoptericola peretonis; assembly: GCA_023241745.1. GTDB lineage: Bacteria > Actinomycetota > Actinomycetes > Actinomycetales > Cellulomonadaceae > Isoptericola > Isoptericola peretonis. The sequence continues at coordinate 895,973 of JALQCY010000002.1, forward strand.
CTCCCGGCTGCGTCTTCCCAGGCTGGACCCTACGATCCGACCATGGGTGACGCGCCGCGACAGCACACGATCCTCGTGACGGGTGCGGCCGGACCCGCGGGCCGAGCCCTCGGCGTCCAGTTCGCCCGCCGCAGCGAGACCGGCCGCCCGCGGGTCGTCGGGGCCGACCTCGCCCCCGCCCCGATGCCGGGATACGACGTCGTGGAGGCCGCGCCCGCCGCCGCGGACCCCGCGTACGACGCCGGCACGCTCGACCTGCTGCGCCGGCACCGGCCGCGCCTCGTCGTGCCGACCGTCTCCGACGAGCTGCCGCGGCTCGCGGTGCTCGTCGCCGCGGCCGGCCTCGGACGGTCCGTCGTGCTGTCCGCCCCGGGCCCCACCGCCGTCGCCGCGGACAAGCTCCTCACCATGTGGGCCCTGGAGCGTCGCGGCGTGTCCGTGCCCCGGCACCTGCCGGCCGACGCGCTGGGCTCGGCCGCCGAGGCCCTGGCCTGGGGCGACGGCCCGGTCGTCGTCAAGCCGCGCGTGGCCCGCGGAGGGCGGGGCGTGCACGTCGTCGAGTACCCCGCCGACCCGGCGTGGGCGGGGGTCGACGGGTCCTGGGTGGTGCAGGCCTTCGCACCCGGCACCGAGTACAGCCCGCAGGTCTACCGCTCCCCCACCGACGGTCGCTGCACCGTCGTCGTGCTCGAGAAGACCGGGCGCAAGGAAGGGCGGGTCGGCAACGCGACCACGGTGGAGCGACTGGACCCCGGGGAGGCGGACGACGTGGCCAAGCTCGCAGCCCGTACCGCGGAGGCGCTCGACCTCGTGGGACCGCTCGACATGGACGTCCGGCGCCTGGCCGACGGCACGCCGGTGGTCCTGGAGGTCAACTCCCGGTTCGGGGCCGTCTCCGCGGACGCACCCGAGCTGCTCGACGCCGTCCTCGACGAGTGGTCGGGCCCGGCGTGACCTCGGTCCTCGCCGCGCTCGTCCTCGTCCTCGGGCTCTCCCTCCTGGTCGTGGGAGTGGTCCGCCTCCTGTTCGTCCCGGCCGCCCTCGTGTTCGAGGCGCGGCGCCGGCGGGACGTCCCCGGGCCCGCCGGGTGCGGCCCCGAGTTCTCCGAGGCTCCACTGGTGAGCGTCGTCATCCCTGCCTTCCAGGAGGCCGTGGTCATCGAGAACTGCGTGCGCTCGGTGCTGCGCAGCGCGCATCCCGCGCTCGAGGTGGTCTGCGTCGACGACGGCTCGTCCGACGACACCTTCGAGCGGATGCAGCGGCTCGCCGCCGAGCACCCGCAGGTGCGGGCGCTGCGCCAGGAGAACGCCGGGAAGGGGGCCGCGCTCAACACCGGGATCGCCGCGGCGCGGGGCGACGTGCTGGTGCTCGTCGACGCCGACGGCCTGTTCCGCCCCGACACCGTCACGCGCCTCCTGCGCGGGTTCCGCGACCCGCGGGTCGGGGCGGTCTGCGGCAACGACCGCCCCGTCAACCTCGACCGCGTGCAGACCCGCCTGCTGTCCCTCATCAGCCATGTCGGCACCGGACTCATGCGCCGCGCCCTCGACGTGCTCGGGTGCCTGCCCGTGGTGTCCGGGAACATCGGCGCGTTCCGCCGCGAGGCCCTCGAGCGCGTCGGCCCGCTCCGCTCCGACACGCTGGGCGAGGACCTGGAGCTGACCTGGCGCATGCACCGTGAGGGCTACCGCGTGACGTTCGCCCCCGACGCGCTGGTGTACGCGGAGTCCCCGTCGACGGTGCGGGGTCTCTGGCGGCAGCGGGTCCGGTGGGCCCGAGGGCTGCTCCAGGTCACCGCCATGCACCGGACGATGGTGGGCAACCCGCGGTACGGAGGCTTCGGGATGTACCTGGTGTACAACACGGCCACGCAGATCGTCGCGCCGTTCGTCCAGGTGCTCGCCGTGATGGCGCTCGCGGCGCTGGTGCTCGTCGACGGGCCCTCCTGGGTGCCGTCGACCTTGTGGGCGTGGATTCTCCTGCTGGGGATTCCCCTGTCCCTCGGGCTCCTGCTGCTGGCGGTGCTGCTCGACCGCGCGCCGGGCGACCTCCGGCAGCTGTGGACGCTTCCCCTGTGGCCCGTCTACTCGACGATGATGACCCTCGTGCTGCTCGACGCGGCGCGTCTCGAGCTGGGGAACGCGGAGAACCGATGGAACAAGCTGGACCGCAGCGGGACGGTGTCGGTGAGCGGCCTCGTCGACGACGATGGCCCTGGCTCCTGACGGTGGTCGTCGCGCTCGGCGCCGCGGTCGCCGCGGCCGTCCTGGTCGCCCGTCCGTGGCAGGACGTCCCCCCGATCCTGCGCCCCGCCGAGCCGCCGCCGGCGGAGCGCTCCGTCAGCGTCGACTTCGGCATCGTGACCGACCCGAGCACGAACTGGTCCGCGGTCGACCGTCGCCTCGACGCCGCGGGGGCGAACGGCGTCGACCTCAACGCAGGACGGGTCGAGTTCACCGCGTTCGACTGGCCGGCACACCCAGAGGTGGCCGCGGAGCCCGGCACCGACCATCTCGCCCGCGCCGCCCGCGCCCTGCACGAGTCCGCGGGCGACGCGCCCCGGCAGATCGGGCTCATCGTCGACGCCTACGTCCCCGCGTGGATCACGGAAGACCCGTCCGTCGCCGGCGTCGCCGTCGACGGCACCCGCGCGGAGTACCAGGCCTCGGCCTCCGCGCTGGCCCACGGCGAGGTCGGCGACCGGCTGGTCGAGTACGTGGCCGCGCTCGGGGAGCGGTACGACCCGAGCCGGATCGCGGTGACCGAGCTGTTCCTCAACCGGTACAGCTTCGGTGACGACGACCTCGAGCTGTACCGCGAGATGACGGGCGCCGACGACTGGCCGCGCGACGCCGACGGCGAGATCGACGAGGACGCCCCCGAGCTGGGGGCGTGGCGTTCGGAGGTGCTGGCGGGCCTGCTGGCGCGGATGCGCGCGGCGCTCGACGAGGTCCGGGACGGCGAGGGCACGCAGATCGAGCTCGCGGCGGACGTGCGCGTCGACTGGGACGACCCGGCCGCCGGGGCGCCGTCGAGCGGGCACGACTACGAGATCCTGCTCGGCGCGGCCGACCGGCTGGTGGTGTGGGCCTACGTGGGGCCCCGGGACCGGACGCCCGCGGACGTCGAACGGCTCACCGCGAGCCTGGCGGAGGCCGGGTTCGACATGAGGCGCTTCACGGTGTCGGTGGGACTCTGGGCCGGGTCGGCCGACGCGGATCCCCCGCAGGCGATCTCGCCCGCGCTGATGGCCGAGACGATCGAGGCGTCGACGACGCACGGCGTCGAGGACGTCAACGTCACGCCGCTGTCCCACCTGTCCGCGGGCCGCTGGGCCGCGCTCCGGTCGGTGTGGGGCGCCTCGACCGCACCGACGCCGACCCCCTGAGGGTCACTCCTGGGCGGCGTTCGGCGGCTGCAGGTCGGGCAGCGTGACGTCGACCTCCGTGCCCTGACCCGGCTCGCTGCGGATGATCATCAGGCCACCGTGGTGCTGCACGATCTGGTTCACGAGCGCCAGGCCCAGGCCGGCCCCCCGGACATGGCGGCGGCGGGTGTCCCGGGAGCGGTAGAAGCGCTCGGTGACCCGGCCGAGCTCGTCCGCCGAGATGCCGAAGCCCTCGTCGACCACGTGGAGCCGGGCGAGCCGCGAGCCCGCCGGGGTCGCCCCCCTGGTGACGGTGATCCGCACCGTTCCGCCGCGCCGGCTGTACTTGACGGCGTTGCTGAGGAGGTTGTCGACCACCTGTCCCAGCCGTTCCGCGTCCGAGACGAGCGGCACCGCCGGGTCGCCGTCCACCACGACCTCGACCCCCGCCGCCCCCGCCGCCGGGACCACGCTGGTGACCGCGTCCTGCACGACCCGGACCACGTCCACGTCGTCGGCGGTCAGCGCATAGGATCCCGAGACGATCTGAGCGCTCGTCAGCAGGTCGTCGACCAGCGTGCGCAGGCGGCGGGCGTTGCGCTCGACGACCGCCAGGTAATCCCGCTGCTCGGGGTCGAGCCGGTCGCCCTCCATCCGCAACAGGTCGAGGTAGCCGAGGATGGACCCGAGCGGGGTGCGGAGCTCGTGGCTCACCAGCCCGATGAACTCGTCCTGCGTGCGACGCTCCTCGTACCGGGCGGTGACGTCCGTGAGGACCACCAGGTAGCCCGCCGGGAGCTCGGGATCGCGCCCTGACAGCGCGGGACGCTCGGTCACCGTGAGCTCCACCTGGCGTCGTGCGCCGTCAGGCAGCACGACCTCCCAGTCCTCCCTGTGCATCTCCCCCTCGATCGCCCGGCCCAGAACCACCCGGTTGGCGGCGTCGGCCGCCCGGGGGGCACCGGGTTCCGCGAGCCGGGCGGCGAGCGCGGCGGCGGAGACCAGCCCCGCCACGTCACCGCCCACCAGCTCGCTCACGGCGCGCCCGACGATCCGCTCGGTCCCCGGGCTGGCGAGCACGACCCGGCCGGCGAAGTCCGTGGCGACGAACCCCTGCTCCGTCGCGGCGTCGAGGATCCCCTGCAGGGTGTCCCGCGAGTCACGCAGGTTCCGGGCCGCGAGGGCGAGGTCGTCTCGAGCCCGTTCGAGCTGGCGGGCCTGCCCGCGGGCGACGCCGACGATCCCGTGGGCGCCGACGGCCACGAACCCGATGATGAGCAGACTCACCGCGGCGTGCAGGGCAGGGGGCACCCGGTCGACGACCGCGCCGGGCAGGAGGGCGGGGACGAAGAGCACGACGGCCGAGCCCAGCAGCGCGGCGGCCAGGCCTCCGACCCCCGGCTGCAGGGCGAGGCTCACCACGGGCAGGAACAGCAGCATGTCGAGACTTCCCAGCGGCAGGCCCGACCCGATCTCGAGCAGGCCGACGGCGAGAATCTGCGCGAGCGGGAGCACGTACCGCCAACCCTGCGCCCATCGCTCCCATCGGCCGACGCTGCCGGCGACCTGGACGGCGACGACGAACAGGCCGGAGGTCGCCAGGAGCACCGGTGAGTCCTCGAACCTGTCGAAGACCAGGTAGACGAGCACGACGGCGACCGACACCGTGCCCGGCAGCTGTCGCAGGCCGACGGCGTCGTCGGAGAACCATGCCGCCACGACGCGGTCGTACGTGTCCTGGAGGCGACGAGCGCCACCGGACATCAGCCGCTCGCCTCCCTGACGCGCGGCTCCGCGAGACTGACGGGGGCGCCGGAGTCCTGCCCGTCGACGGGGGGCGCGGCCCGCACGGCGGAGGCTCGCGCGACCGTCTCGCTCGCCCGCACCGTCTCGAGCGGCTCCACGTCGCGCGCCGGGCTGAACCGCGACCAGTAGCGGGCCGTCGCGCGCACCACGTCCGGCTGCATGTACTCCCGGTGGGCCTGCGAGGCGTACGCCGCGAGCATCCGCAGCTTCGTGTCGAGGAAGCCGTCGACGTCGACGAACCTGTTCGGCGCGAAGGCGATCGTGGCCGACGGGCTCTGGAAGCACCACAGGCTCGGCACCTGCCGGGCCGCGATCTGCACGGACTCGTTCACCGCCCGGTGGTCCTGGTGCCGGTCGTGCGCGCTGTGCGTGTAGACCCGGTCCGGCACCACCTCCGCGACGGCCTGCTCGATCGCGGTGATGAGACCGTCCGCCGGGTCGAGCCGCGTGTCGGGGAAGTCGAGGTGCACCAGCCTCGCGCCCACGACCTCCGCCGCCGCCATCGCCTCGAGATGACGTGTCGTCGTCTGCCCGCCGACCCCCCCACCCGACACGGTGAGGATCACGATCTCGTCGCCCGCCGCCGCGTGGGCGGCCAGGGTAGCGCCGACCCCGATCTCGACGTCGTCCGGGTGGGCGCCGACCGCGAGCACCCGCTGACGCGTCGCCTCTCGGGCGGCCCGCGCGCCCTGAGCCAGCTCGGTGGCGCGTTCCACGACCAGGGACGCGGCCACGGGCTTGACCAAGAAGTCGTCGGCGGCCTCGCGCAGCGCCTCGACCGCACGGTTCACCGTCGGGAAGGCGGTGACGATCATGACCGGCAGCGTCGGGTCGATCGCCCGCACCTCCGGGAGGATGTCGAGCCCCGACCGCCCCGGCAGCTGGATGTCGCTGACCAGGACGTCGTAGGTGGAGCGGCGCAGCGCGGCCAACGCTGCCTCCGCGTCGGACGCGAGGTCGACCCGCATGCCCCCGTACCGGACCAGCGCTATACGGACGAACTCCGCCGAGTCCGGGTCGTCCTCGAGCACGAGCGCCCGAAATCCGTCGTCGGACACGGCCCTCCCCTCACGGCTGACGCCTGGCTCGTACCGTAGCCGCCGTACCGGCTTGCCGCGCGACGACGGGCCGCCGCCGGACGAGAGGCCGTGGTGTCCGAGCGGCGGGCGGCGGGGCGGCGGTCACGGTCGGTCGTCGAGCGGCACGCGGGCCAGCCGTCCCGACGACGCCGCCATCACGCGGCGTCCCAGCTCCTCGGCCGGCAGCGCGCCGCGGCCGCCGGTCGCGGGGTCGCTGACCGCCAGCACACCGACGGCCGCCTCGCGCGCGCCCAGCACGGCCAGGAGGGCGTCGCGCCGCCCGCGGGCCAGCCGGACCCGGTTGCCCAGCGAGCCCTCGGTCTCGACGCGCACGCGTGCGCCGTGGCGCCGCAGCGCGCGGGCGGCGTCGTCGTGCGGCACGTCGCCCACGGGCAGGAGGCACACCTGCACCGGCGCCAGCCAGACGGGCAGGCGGCCCCCGTGCTGCTCCAGCAGGAAGGCGACCATCCGCTCCATCGAGCCGACGGTGCCGCGGTGGATCATCACGACGCGCTGCCGCGACCCGTCCGCGGCGGTGTACCCCAGGTCGAACCGCTCGGGTCGGTTGAGGTCCAGCTGCACGGTCGCGAGGGTCTCCTCGTGCCCGCGCGCGTCGCGCACCTGCACGTCCAGCTTCGGCCCGTAGAAGGCCGCCTCGCCCGGGCCGTCCGCCCACGCCAGGCCGGCGACGTCCAGCGCCTCGCGCAGCTGGTGCTCCGCCTCCGCCCACGGGGCGGGGTCGCCCAGCCACCGGTCGGAGTCGTCGCGCCGGGAGAGCCGGACATGGTGGAGCTCGAGGCCGAGCACCCCCAGCACCTCGAGGACCGCGCCGAGGGCGGCCCGGACCTCGTGGGCGACCTGGTCGGGCCGGCAGAAGACGTGGGTGTCGTCGAGGTTGATCTGCCGCACCCTCGACAGCCCGCTGAGCACGCCCGACCGCTCCGCGCGGAACATCGCCCCGAGCTCGTGGTACCGCACCGGCAGGTCGCGGTGACTGCGCGGCTCCGCCGCGTACAGCTGCGCGTGGTGGGGGCAGTTCGCGGGGCGCAGCACGAGCGGGTCGTCGCTGCCGTCGTCGAGCGGCGGGAACATGTCGCCGGCGAACTTGGCCCAGTGCCCCGACCGCTCGAACAACGACCGCTTGCCCAGCACCGGGGTGTAGACCGGCTCGCATCCGCCGGCGAGCGCCACGTCCTCGGCGAGGCGCTCCAGCTCGCGCCGGACGACCGCGCCGGCCGGCTGCCACAACGGCAGGCCCGGCCCGACCAGCGGGCTGGTGGTGAAGACGCCCATCTCCCGGGCGAGGTCGCGGTGGTCGACGACAGGGTCCGGGACGAGGTGGCCGGGTCCGGACAGCTCGGGTCGGGCGCTCATGACGGTCCTCCTTCGGGAGGGAGCCGCCCCGGGCACGACGAAGGCCCCGGAGCGAGCTCCGGGGCCTGGGTGCGTGCAGCGGTCGTGCAGCGGTCAGTCGGCGCCGGAGATGTCCGGCGTCGTCGTGACCTGGGCGCTGCGCATGCCGTGGACGCTACCCGCGCGGTCGCGCCGCGGTCAACGGGATCAGACGTTGAACCCCAGCATCCGCAGCTGCTCGCGGCCCTCGTCGGTGATCTTCTCGGGACCCCACGGCGGCATCCAGACCCAGTTGACGCGGAAGCCGTCCACCAGGCCCTCGAGCGCCTGGCCGGACTGGTCCTCGATGACGTCGGTCAGCGGGCAGGCCGCCGACGTGAGCGTCATGTCGATGGTCGCCATGTTGTTCTGGTCCACCTGGATGCCGTAGACGAGGCCCAGGTCCACGACGTTGATGCCCAGCTCGGGGTCGATGACGTCGCGCATGGCCTCCTCGACGTCGGCGGCCGTGGTCGGCGTCGGCGACGCCGCGGGCGGGGCGACCTCGTCGGTCGTGTTCTCGGTCATCGTGTCCTCTCAGATCCAGGTCGGCTTCAGCTCAGCGCGCCGCTGCGCGCCAGCGAGTCCTTGAGCGCTGCCCAGCCGAGCAGCGCGCACTTGATGCGGGCGGGGTACTGCGAGACGCCGGTGAACGCGCTCGCGTCGCCGAGGGCGTCGAGCGCGTCGTCGTCGTCCAGGCCCTTGCCGCGCGACGACATCAGGTCGTGGAACACGGCGTCGAGCCGCGCCACGTCCGCCAGGTCGTGCCCGGTGACGAGCTCCGTCATCACGGAGGCCGAGGCCTGCGAGATGGAGCAGCCCTGTCCCTCCCAGGAAACGCCCGCCACCGTCGAACCGTCGACGTCCACGCGCAGCGTGATCTCGTCCCCGCAGGTCGGGTTCACCTGGTGCGACTCCCCCGACCGGTGGTCGGCGGGCGCGTCCACGAGCCCGTGCCCGTGCGGGCGCTTCGCGTGGTCCAGGATCACCTGCTGGTACATCTGCTCGAGCGAGCTCACTGTCGTCCTTCCGCCTTCCGTCAGTCCACACCGAAGAACGCGCGCACGCCCGCCAATGCTTCCCGGAACTGCGCGATCTCCTCGGCGGTGGTGTACACGGACGCGGACGCCCGGGCCGTGGCGGCCACGCCGAACCGGCGGTGCAGCGGCTGCGCGCAGTGGTGCCCCACCCGCACGGCGATGCCCCGGTCGTCCAGCACCTGGCCGACGTCGTGCGCGTGCACGCCGTCGACGACGAACGACACGACGGCGAGCCGGTCGCGGGTGTCCGCCGGCCCCACGATCCGCACCCCGGGGATCTCCCCGACGCGCACCAGCTCGGTGGCCAGCTCGCGCTCGTGCTGCGCCACCCGGTCCATGCCCAGCTCGCCCAGCCACTGCGCGGCCACGCCCATCCCGACGGCCTGAGCGACCATCTGCGTGCCGGCCTCGAAGCGCTGCGGCGGCGGGGCGTAGGTGGTCTCGGCCATGGTCACGACCTCGACCATCGACCCGCCCGTGGTCACGGGCGGCATCGCCTCGAGCAGCTCGCGCCGCCCGTACAGGGCGCCGACGCCGGTGGGGCCGAGCATCTTGTGCGCGCTGAAGGCCGCGAAGTCCACGCCGAGGGCGGGCAGGTCCACCGGCAGGTGCGGCACGGACTGGCACGCGTCCAGCACGGTCAGCGCCCCGACGCGGCGCGCCGCCGCGACCAGCTCGGCCACCGGGGCGAGGGCGCCGGTCACGTTCGACACGTGCCCGAACGCCACGACGCGGGTGCGGTCCGTGACCACCCGGTCGACGTCCGACAGGTCGATCCGGCCGTCGTCGTCCACGCCGAACCAGCGCAGGACGGCACCGGTGCGGGCGCACAGCTCCTGCCACGGCACAAGGTTCGCGTGGTGCTCCGCCTCGGTGACGACGATCTCGTCCCCCGGGGCGAGCCGGAACCGCTCCGCCGCCGCTCCCCCGCGCCCCGCGGTGGCGTTCGAGAACGCGTACGCGACCAGGTTGAGCGCCGCCGTCGCGCCCGGCGTCCAGACGATCTCGCCCTCGTCGGCGCCCACGAAGGCCGCGACCGCCGCCCGGGCGTCCTCGAACGCCTCGGTGGCCTCCTCGGCGAGCTGGTGCGCGCCCCGGTGCACGGCCGCGTTGCGCTGCTCGTAGAAGTCGACCTCGGCCTCGAGCACCACGTTCGGCTTCTGCGAGGTCGCGGCCGAGTCCAGGTAGACGAGCGGGCGGCCGCCCCGCACCGTGCGCCCGAGCAGCGGGAAGTCCGCGCGCACGGCGGCGAGCTCCGTCGCGGTGAGCGACGGGCGCACGGTGTCGGTGGTGGTCATGGCTCTCTCCTGGGTCTCGACGTGGTGTCCGACGAGGTCAGGCCATCGTCGCGCCGGTGCCGACGTACTTGTCGTAGCCGTTCTCCTCGAGCTGCTCAGCGAGCTCGGGGCCGCCCTCCTCGGCGATCTTGCCGTCGACGAAGACGTGCACGAAGTCGGGCTTGATGTAGCGCAGGATGCGCGTGTAGTGCGTGATGAGCAGTACGCCGACGTCGGTGTTGTCCTTGGCGCGGTTGACGCCCTCCGACACGACGCGCAGCGCGTCGACGTCGAGGCCGGAGTCGGTCTCGTCGAGGATCGCGAAGTGGGGCTTGAAGAGCTCCATCTGCAGGATCTCGTGGCGCTTCTTCTCGCCGCCGGAGAAGCCCTCGTTGACCGAGCGCTCGGCGAAGGTCGAGTCGATGCGGAGGTTCTCCATCGCACCCTTGACCTCCTTGCCCCACGTGCGCAGGGCGGGCGCCTCGCCGTCGATGGCGGTCTTGGCGGTGCGCAGGAAGTTCGCCACCGACACGCCCGGCACCTCGACCGGGTACTGCATGGCGAGGAACAGGCCGGCGCGGGCGCGCTCGTCGACGGTCATCGCGAGGAGGTCCTCGCCGTCGAGCGTGGCGGTGCCGGAGGTCACCGTGTACTTCGGGTGGCCGGCGAGGGCGGAGGCGAGGGTCGACTTGCCGGAGCCGTTCGGCCCCATGATGGCGTGCGTCTCGCCCGAGTTGATGGTCAGGTCGACGCCGCGCAGGATCGGCTTGGCGCCTTCCTTGGTCTCGACGCTGACGTGCAGGTCGCGGATCTCCAGGGTGGGCATGCTTCGTGTCTCCAGGTCTGTGTTGCGAAGAATGGGGGTTGCCGAGGCGGTCATGACGCGACGGCGAGCGGCTCGTCGACGTCCACGAGGACGCGGTCGCCGTCCACGGTCACCGGGTACACCGGCACGGGCTGCGTCGCGGGCAGCTGCACGGGCTTGCCGGTGCGCAGGTCGAACTGCGAACCGTGCAGCCAGCACTCGACCAGGCAGCCCTCGACCTCTCCGTCGGACAGGGAGACCTGTCCGTGCGAGCAGATGTCCGAGATGGCGTGCCAGCCGCCGTCGGCGTCACGGACGACGGCGACGGGGACCGGGGCCCCGTCGACGCCGTCGAGCTCCACGAGCATGGCTTCCTCGGGGCCGAGGTCGTCGGCCATGCAGGCCAGCTGGGAGGTCATCGCCGCATCACTCCGCCGGTGCGGGCGCCGCGACGCCGGTGATGACGCTCATCGACTTCTCCAGCTCGGCCTCGATCGAGGCGAGCAGGCGGTCCTCGACCGACGCGACGCCGATCTGCTCGATGAGCTCCGCGAAGAAGCCGCGCACCACGAGCCGGCGCGCGTCGACCTCGGGGATGCCGCGGGCCATGAGGTAGAAGAGCTGCTCGTCGTCGAACCGACCGGTCGCCGAGGCGTGCCCCGCACCCTCGATCTCGCCCGTCTCGATCTCCAGGTTCGGCACCGAGTCGGCGCGGGCGCCGTCGGTGAGGACCAGGTTGCGGTTGAGCTCGTAGGTGTCGGTGCCCTCGGCCTCGGCCTGGATGAGCACGTCGCCCACCCACACGACGTGGGCGCCGGCGCCCTGCAGGGCGCCCTTGTAGGTGACGCGCGACTTGCAGCGCGGCACGGCGTGGTCCACGAACAGGCGGTGCTCCTGGTGCTGGTCGGCGTCCGCGAAGTACAGGCCGACCATCTCGACCTCGCCGCCCTCGCCCGTGAACGTCGCGTCCGGGGTGAGGCGCACGACGTCGCCGCCGAAGGTCACGACGACGTGCTTGAGCTTGGCGTCGCGGCCGATGCGGGCCCGGTGGCTGGAGGCGTGGACGGCGCCGTCGGCCCAGTCCTGCACGGTGACGAGCGTGAGGTGCGCGCCGTCCTCGACGACGATCTCGACCGTCTGGTTGAGGGTGGCGTCCCCCCGGTGGTCGATGACGACGACACCCTCGGCGTGGTGCTCCGCGTGCACCAGGAGGTGCTGGGCCGTGACGTCCTTGGTGACGCCCTCGACGCGCACGGAGGTGACGTCGGTGGCGACGGCCTCGGCCGGTAGCGTGACGACCGTGGCCTCGGCGGCGGCGTTCCAGGCCGTGACGGCCGTGCGGTCGCCCGGCTTGCCCGTGGTGCCCAGTCGCGGGTCGTCCTTGCCGACGATCTCGACCTTGACCTCCGGGGCCTCGACGACGGTCGTCAGGACGCCGCCGGCGCCCAGGTCCTCGTCGAAGAGCGGCTGGAGCCGCGCGACGGGCGAGAACCGCCACTCCTCCTCGCGCCCGGTGGGCACGGGGATGTCGGCGAGGTCGAACGACGTCTTGCGCTCGGCGCGCGAGCCCGCCGGGACCACCCCGTGGGAGTGGGCGCCGTCGGCCACGGCGCGCGAGTGATCCGTGGACAGATCAGTGGTAGCAGTCATTTCAGCCGACGGACCCTTCCATCTGCAGCTCGATGAGGCGGTTGAGCTCGAGGGCGTACTCCATGGGCAGCTCGCGCGCGATGGGCTCGACGAACCCGCGCACGATCATGGCCATGGCCTCGGTCTCCTCCATGCCCCGGGACATGAGGTAGAACAGCTGGTCCTCGCTCACCCGCGAGACCGTCGCCTCGTGCCCCATGGACACGTCGTCCTCGCGGACGTCGACGTACGGGTAGGTGTCGGACCGGGAGATCTGGTCGACGAGCAGGGCGTCGCACAGCACCGTCGAGGCGGAGTGCTTGGCACCCTCGAGCACCTGCACCAGACCGCGGTAGGACGTGCGGCCGCCACCACGGGCGACGGACTTCGACACGATCGACGACGAGGTGCGCGGCGCGGCGTGCACCATCTTGCAGCCGGCGTCCTGGTGCTGGCCCTCGCCCGCGAAGGCGATGGACAGCGTCTCGCCGCGGGCGTGCTCGCCCAGCAGGTAGATCGCCGGGTACTTCATCGTCACCTTGGAGCCGATGTTGCCGTCGACCCACTCCATGGTGGCGCCCTCGGCGGCCGTGGCGCGCTTGGTCACCAGGTTGTACACGTTGTTCGACCAGTTCTGGATGGTCGTGTACCGCACTCGGGCGTTCTTCTTCACGACGATCTCGACGACCGCGGAGTGCAGCGAGTCGCTCGAGTAGATCGGCGCGGTGCAGCCCTCGACGTAGTGCACGTACGAGCCCTCGTCCGCGATGATCAGTGTCCGCTCGAACTGGCCCATGTTCTCCGTGTTGATGCGGAAGTAGGCCTGCAGCGGGATCTCGACGTGCACGCCCGGCGGCACGTAGACGAACGAGCCGCCCGACCAGACGGCCGAGTTCAGCGCGGCGAACTTGTTGTCGCCCGCCGGGATGACGGTGCCGAAGTACTCCTGGAACAGCTCCGGGTGCTCGCGCAGCGCAGTATCGGTGTCGAGGAAGATGACACCCTGCTTCTCGAGTTCCTCGTTGATCTGGTGGTAGACGACCTCGGACTCGTACTGCGCGGCGACGCCGGCCACGAGGCGCTGCTTCTCCGCCTCGGGGATGCCGAGCTTGTCGTAGGTCTCCTTGATGTCCTCGGGCAGGTCCTCCCAGCTGGCGGCCTGCTTCTCCGTGGAGCGCACGAAGTACTTGATGCGGTCGAAGTCGATCCCCGTGAGGTCGGCGCCCCAGTTCGGCATCGGCTTCTTCCCGAACAGCCGCAACGCCTTGAGGCGGAACTTCGCCATCCACTCGGGCTCGTCCTTCAGCGCCGAGATGTTCTTGACGACGTCCTCGTTCAGACCGCGCGTGGCGGCCTCGCCGGCAGCGTCGCTGTCGCGCCAGCCGAACTGGTACGCACCGATCGAGTCGATGATCTCGTCATCGGACCGCTTCTCGGTGCCCTGCGCCAAAGCCGCCTGGGCGGCGTCCTGGGTGGGAGCGCTCATCGTGTTCCTTCCTGCGTGCCGCGGGTGCGGGGGGCCGGGGTGGGGAGGTTCTGGGTGGAGACGATCGGGACGTTCGTGACGCAGGCGTGCGCGCCGCCCGCGATGGTGGCGAGCCGCTGGACGTGCGTGCCGAGCAGCTCGGAGAAGGCGCGGGCCTCGGCCTCGCACAGCTCGCCGAACTCCTCCGCGACGTGCTGCACCGGGCAGTGGCCCTGGCACAGCTGGACGGTCGGCAGGAGCGGTCCTGCGACGGGGCGCACCGACGCGGCGTAGCCGTCGGCCGAGAGCAGGTCGGCCAGCTGGCCGGCGCGCTCCTGGGGGTCGGTGGCGGTGAGCCGCGGGGCGTAGCGGGCGACGACCGCGTCGTACCGGTCGGCGGCGAACCGCGCCACGGCGTCCGTGCCACCGGTCTCGCGCAGGTAGCGCATCACCTGGGCGGCGAGCTCGGAGTACCCGCCCGCGAGGTCCGACTGGCCGCGCGCGCTGACGACGTACCGGCGCGCCGGGCGGCCGCGCCGACCGGAGGACGGCCCGGCGTCGTGCACGGCGATGGTGCCGTCGTCCTCGAGGCAGGCCAGGTGGCGGCGCACGGCCGCGGAGGTGAGCCCGAGCCGGTCGGCGAGCTCAGCGGCCGTCACCGGCCCCTCGCCGGCGACGAGCTCCAGGACCCGCCGGCGGGTGGTGCCGTCGGCCTCGGGGGCGCCGTCGAGCGCGCGGGGATCGGCGGGCACCGCCCTGCGATCGGTCGTGGTCGTCGGCATGCGCTCACCCCCGTTCGGCTCGTGGACCACCGGGGGCAGTCCTCACCCCGGCGACGTGGTCGATATAGGTAACATCCTTGTTGCGTAATCCAGGATGTCAAGCAAGGCAAGCCTCACCGCGAGCGCCCACGGGCCGGGATGTCGCCGATCTCACACACCTCTCGAGCACCGGGTCATTCGTCGCTGACGATGCGGCCCTCGATGACCTCGCCCGGACCCCCCGCGGGGCCCTGGTTCCCCAGCTGGCGGAGCTTGAACCCCAGCGCGACCATGACGATCCCGATGATCACCGCGAAGACGCCGATGACGACCGACAGGCCGACGATCGCGCTGCTCGGGTTGACGAAGCACACCACCGCGAGGGCGACCAGGAGCAGGCCGACGAGCAGGTTCCACACCCACGAGGCCCCGCCGCGACGCCGCATCGCCGGCACGACGAACAGCTGCAGCAGCCCGACCAGCAGCGCCCAGATCGCGACGAGGATCAGGACGATGCCCAGGAAGACCTTGGGCATGAGCAGCAGGAGCGCGCCGAAGACCAGCGCAACGATCCCGATGCCGGTGTTGACGGAGCCCGCGGAGCTGCCCCGGCGGCGCAGGCCGTCGACGATGCTGACCAGGCCGTCGACCAGCACGAACACCCCGAAGACCTGGACGAGCACCGTCGGCGTCTTGTCCGGCAGGAAGATCGCCAGCAGACCGAACAGCAGCGCGAGGACGCCCCGGATCACCGGCCAGTACCAGAGGCGTCGCGCCAGGGCGGCGACGTCCTGCGGCGGGGTGAACGTGTAGAAGGTCATGGGTGTCCTGCTCCTCGGGTCGCGCCAACGCTCGTCGCCCCGGCCGGGCGCCTTTCGTAGAATCTTCCGGTGCCCACCTCGATCGCGCCATCGGGCGCGGACGGCGCCCCCGCGTCCTCCCGTCCCTCCGAGGCCGCCCGCGCCGCCGAGACCCCCGGCAGCGCCGGCGGTCCCGCCGTCCGCGTGCAGGGCCTGGTCAAACGCTACGGCGGCCGCGACGTGGTCGCCGGGCTCGACCTGGTCGCCGACGCCGGCGCGGTGACCGCGGTCCTCGGCCCGAACGGCGCGGGCAAGACCACGACCGTGGAGTGCTGCGAAGGGCTGCGCTCCCCCGACGGCGGCACCGTGCGGGTGCTCGGCCTGGACCCGGTGGCCGACGCCCGGGTGCTGCGCCCCCGGGTCGGCGTCATGCTGCAGGACGGCGGGATGCCGACGGGCGCCCGCGCCGGCGAGGTGCTGCACCACGTCGCGTCGATGTACGCCGCGCCGCGGGACCTGGGTGAGCTCGGCGAGCGCCTGGGCGTCGACGCCTTCGCGCGCACGACCGTGCGGCGGCTGTCGGGCGGCCAGCGCCAGCGGCTCGCCCTCGCGGCCGCGGTGGTCGGGCGGCCCGAGGTGGTGTTCCTCGACGAGCCGAGCGCGGGCATGGACCCGCAGAGCCGGCACGCCGTGTGGGAGCTCGTCCGCGAGCTCCGCGACGAGGGCGCCGCCGTCGTCCTCACCACGCACCTCATGGACGAGGCGGAGGACCTGGCCGACCGCGTGCACGTCGTCGACCACGGCCGCGTCATCGCCAGCGGCAGCGTGCCCGAGCTGCTCTCCCCCGACGCCCAGGACGACCGCACGCTGCGCTTCGACGCCGTACCCGGGCTCGACCTCGCCGACCTCGCCGTCGCGCTCGACGCCGCGACGCCGGGCGCTCCCGGCGCGTGGGGCGCGACGGAGCCGCAGCCCGGCTCGTACGTCGTCACCGGCCCCGCAGGGCCACGGGCGCTGGCCGCGCTCACCGCATGGCTCGCCGACCGCGACGTCCTCGCGAGCCGTCTCACCGTGGGGCGGCGCACGCTGGAGGACGTCTTCCTCGACCTGACGGGACGGCACCTGCGATGACCTCCACGACCTCGTCCACCACCATGCCCGCCGCCCGCACGCCGGGCACCGCCGCACCCGCGTGGCGCCGCGTGCTGGCCCAGACCGGGTTCGAGACGCGCGCCGTGCTGCGCAACGGCGAGCAGCTGCTCGTCACGATCGTGCTCCCGGTCATGGTGCTCCTCGGGCTGACCCGCACCAGCGTCGTCGAGATCGACACCGGCGACCTGGCGCGCATCGACTTCGTGACGCCCGGCGTCCTCGCGCTCGCGTGCGTCTCGACGGCGTTCACCTCCCAGGCCATCGCCACGGCCTTCGACCGCCGCAACGGCGTGCTGCGCCTCCTCGCGACGACGCCGCTCGGGCGCGGCGGCCTGCTGGCCGGCAAGCTGCTCGGGGTCCTCGCGGTCGAGGCGGTGCAGATCGTGGTCATCGGCGCGGTCGCGCTGGCCCTGGGCTGGCAGCCTGCGGCCGGCGGGATCCTCGCGGCCGTGGGCGTCGGGCTGCTCGGCACCGCCTGCTTCACGGCGCTGGCCCTCCTGCTGGCCGGCACGCTGCGCGCCGAGGGCGTGCTCGCCCTCGCCAACCTCGTCCTGGTGCTGCTGGTCGTAGGCGGCGGGCTGCTCGTGCCGCCGGAGCAGCTGCCCGGGCCGCTCGAGCACCTCGCGACGTTCCTGCCCTCGGGCGCGCTCGGCGAGGCGATGCGCGGGGCGCTGCTCGGCACCGGCGTGCCGGCGCTCGCCCTCGCGGTCCTGGCCGCCTGGACGGCGCTGCTGGCGTGGGCCGCGGCCCGCTTCTTCCGCTGGCAGTGACCGGCCGTCGCCGGTGCCGCCGCGACGGCGCACCGGGCCAAGGTCACACCGCGGGGCGCCGGAGGCCGCCCGGGGCGCGCGATCCGGGCGATAGCGTGGACCCGTGACCTCGCCGAGCCCTGCCGCGCCCGCCCCGGAGGCGAACGCAGGCCCCCTCACCGACCGGCCCGACCGCCTCGCCCGGATCCGCCCCTGGACCCGCGGCGCGCTGATCGCGAACGTCGTCGGGCAGATCGTCATCATCGGCACGGGCGGCGCGGTCCGGCTCACCGACTCGGGGCTCGGCTGCTCGACCTGGCCGAACTGCGAGCCCGGGCAGTTCACCCCGGCGTTCCACCAGGCCTCGACCATCCACCCGTACATCGAGTTCGGTAACCGCACGCTGGCGTTCGTGCTCGGCATCGTCGGGGTGCTGGTCCTCGTGCTCGTCTGCACCGACCGCACCCGGGCCCGCTCGTACCGCGCGCTCGGCGCCGTGCCCCTGGCGGGCGTGGTGGCCCAGGCGGTCATCGGCGGCGTCGTGGTGCTGCTGCACCTGCATCCCGGCTGGGTCTCGCTGCACTTCGGCGTCTCGGCCGCGCTCGTGTGGTTCAGCGCCTACCTGCTGCACCGGCACGGCGAGGGCGACGGGCCCCCCGAGCGGATCGCGGGGCGCGGCGTCGCCACCGCGGGCGCGCTGCTCGGCCTGCTGCTCGTGCCGATCGTCACGCTGGGCGTGCTCGTGACCGGCGCCGGCCCGCACTCCGGGGACACGGAGGTGGGCTACCGGCTCGCCCTGGACCCCTTGACGCTCACCCGCGCCCACTCCGCGACGGTGTGGCTGTTCCTGCTCACCCTCGCGGCCCTGCTGGTGGTGCTCTCTCGCGCACCTGGCGGCGAGCGCGTCCTGGCGGCGCGCCGGGGCGCCTGGCTCCTGGTCGCGGTGACGCTCGCCCAGGGCGCCGTGGGCTACGTGCAGTACTTCACCGGGCTGCCCGAGCTCCTCGTCGGCGTCCACCTCGTGGGCGCGGGCTGCCTCACCTGGGCCACCGCGAACGCCGTCCTGCGGCTGCGCACGCGCGCCTGACTCCCGCCCGTGCGCATCGAGGTCGACGGGCGCCCCGCGAGGGCCGAGCAGGTCGTCTCCGGCCACGGGCACTTCACCGCCATGCAGGTGCGCGGCGGCGGGGTGCAGGGCCTGGACCACCACCTGCGACGGCTCGACGCCGCCCACCGCGAGCTCTTCGACGCGCCGCTCGACGGCGAGCGGGTCCGTCGCCTGGTCGCGCACGCCCTCGCCGGGCAGCCGGACGCGTCGGTGCGCGTGGTGCTGCGCGACCCGGAGCACGTCGCCGTCCAGGTCGACGACCCGCAGCAGCCCCCGTCCGCGCCGCGGCGGCTGCGGTCCGTGCCGTACCTGCGCCCGTTCGCCCACCTCAAGCACCTGGGCGGGTTCGCCCAGCTCGAGTGGGCGCGGCGAGCACGGCACGACGGCTTCGACGACGCGCTGCTCACCGGTCCGGGCGGCGAGGTGGCCGAGTCGTCGACCGCCAACGTGGGGTTCCTCGAGCACGACGGCACGGTCGTCCGGCCCACCGCGCCCCACCTGCGCGGCACCGGCCTCGCACTGGTCGAGGAGACGACGCCGACCCGGGCCCGCCCGGTCCGCCTCGACGACCTGGCCGGCTTCGCCGGGGCGTTCCTCGTGAGCTCGATCGGGATCGTGGCCGTCGCGTCCGTCGACGGGACGCCGCTGCCCGACGCGACGTCGTCCGTCGAGGCCGTCCGGCGACGCGTCGACGCCCTGCCCCGGGACGCCGTCGCGCCCTGACAGCGAGACGGGAGGGCGTGACAGCGCCGTGACAGCCCGCTGCGAGCGGCGGCCCGCACGGTAGGTCCATGACCACCACCGCGATCGAGGCCGAGGGCCTCGTCAAGATCTTCGGCGACAACCGCGCCGTGGACGGCGTCGACCTCGAGGTCGCCACCGGCAGCGTGTACGGGGTGCTCGGCCCGAACGGGGCCGGCAAGACCACCACGATCCGCATGCTCGCGACACTCCTGCGCCCGGACGCCGGACGGGCGTCCGTCTTCGGCCACGACGTGGCCCGGGAGCCGTTCGTCGTGCGCCAGCTCATCGGCGTGACCGGGCAGTACGCGTCGGTCGACGAGACGCTCAGCGCCACCGAGAACCTCATGCTGTTCTGCCG
The DNA here is from genome assembly GCA_023241745.1 of Isoptericola peretonis. Taxonomy (GTDB): domain Bacteria; phylum Actinomycetota; class Actinomycetes; order Actinomycetales; family Cellulomonadaceae; genus Isoptericola; species Isoptericola peretonis. The sequence goes on from JALQCY010000002.1 coordinate 915,505, forward strand.
GCTCAACGGCCTCAAGGGCGCCGCCGCGTCGCGCCGCACCCGCGACCTGCTCGAGGAGTTCCACCTCGTCGACGCCGCAGCCCGCCCCCTGAGGAACTTCTCCGGCGGCATGCGCCGCCGCCTCGACCTGGCCGCCAGCCTCATCGCCCAGCCGCCGCTGCTGTTCCTCGACGAGCCCACCACGGGGCTCGACCCCCGCACCCGCGCGCAGATGTGGGAGACCATCCGCAGGCTCGTCGCGACGGGCTCCACGGTGCTGCTCACCACGCAGTACCTCGACGAGGCGGACCAGCTCGCCGACCGCATCGCGGTGATCGACCGCGGGCGCGTCGTCGCCGAGGGCACGGCCGACGAGCTCAAGTCGTCCGTGGGCCAGCAGTCGCTGCAGCTCACGCTGGCGCACGCCGCACAGCTCCCGTCCGCCCTCGACGCCGTGCTGGACGTGCTCGGTGTCGCCGCCACCCCGTCGCCCGAGGCGCGCCGCCTCACCGTGCCCGTGGCCGACCCGGCGCGCGTCACCGACCTCCTGGTCCGCCTGCGCGGCGCCGGCGTCGACCTCGACGGGCTGTCGATGGACAAGCCCACGCTCGACGAGGTGTTCCTGACCCTGACCGGCCACGCCACGACCGACGCCGCCTCCCCCGAGCTCGAGGAGATCCCCGCATGACCACGCTCACCACCGCACGGACGACGCCGGGCGAACGCATCGTGCCGGGCGCCGAGCGCACGCTGCGCAACCGCGTCACGCTCGGGCAGGCCGTGTCCGACACGCTGGCGATGGCCCGGCGGGGTCTGATCAAGATCCGCCGGACGCCGGAGCAGCTCATCGACGTCACCGTGCAGCCGATCATCTTCACGCTGATGTTCACCTACATCTTCGGCGGCGCGATCTCCGGGAGCGTCGCGGCGTACCTGCCGGTCATCATCCCCGGCATCCTCGTGCAGACGGTCATCACCACCTCGGCCGTCACTGGCACCCAGCTGCGCGAGGACATGGACAAGGGCGTGTTCGACCGGTTCCGGTCCCTGCCCATCGCCCGCATCGCACCGCTCGCGGGCGCCCTCGTGGCGGACACCGTGCGCTACCTCATCGCCACGACGCTCACGATCGGCATGGGCCTGCTCATGGGCTGGCGGCCGGGCGGGGGCGTCGGCGGCGTCCTCCTCGCGGCGCTGCTCGTCGTGGTCTGCGCGTGGTCCCTGAGCTGGATCTTCGCGTTCCTCGGGGTCATCGCCCGCAACGCCGGGTCGGTGCAGGGGATCTCGTTCCTCGTGCTCTTCCCGCTGACGTTCCTGTCGAACGCGTTCGTCCCCGTGGACACCATGCCCGGGTGGCTGCAGGGCTTCGTCGACACCAACCCGGTGTCGCACCTCGTGACGGCCGTGCGCGACCTCGCGGGCACGGGCACGGTGTCGGGCCAGGTGGGCGTCGCCCTGCTGAGCTGCGGCGCGGTGGTCGCGGTCTTCGCGCCCCTCGCCGTGCGCAGCTACATGAAGAAGGCCTGACCGCCCGTCGGCGGGTCGCCGGCCCCGGGCTCCTGGTCCGCCTCCCCCGCGAGGCGGACCAGGAGCGCGTCCGCGCGCGCCACCAGCTCGTCGGGCCCCAGTGCGGCGGCGCGCGCCTCGGCCTCCGCGACGAGCACCACGCCGTCCTCCCCGAGGCCGTCGGCCACCGACGCGCGCAAGGCGCCGAGGTGCAGGGCGGGCAGCTCCTGCCGCGCCCCCAGGCGGCCGGCGAGCGCCATCAGCTCGGCCCCGGCCTCCACGCGGTCGGCGTCGCGCGCCGACGGCTCGCCACCCAGGCACGCCCAGACGGCGACGCCGACCGACGACGTGGCCAGGACCGGCCGGTCGACGAACCCGCGCCCGTCCCCGCGCAGCCGACCCCCGACGTCGACGATCCGGCGCACGAGACCTCCGTCGTCGGCGCCCGCCTGCACCCGGCGGACGAGGGCCGCGGAGGCCAGCAGGAGGAACCACGGCGCGGCGTCCCCCTGGGGCCGGCCCGGCCCGAAGGTCTCCAGGGCGAGCTCGAGGTGGTCCAGGGCCATGCCCCGGTCGCCGCGGGCCCAGGCCAGCTCGCCGCGGCCGAGCTCGACGATCCCGCGCACCTGTGCCTCCCGGCCGTCGTGCGCCCCGTCACCGAGGTCCGTGATCGACTCGACGAGGGCCTCGGCGTCCTCGAGGTCGCCGAGCGCGAGGGCCGAGCCCAGCTCGATCCACCGGACCTGCCACTGCATCTCCAGCGCGCCGATCGCCATGACGCCGTCCTTCGCGGTGGCGACCCAGCGGGCCGCCTCGGCGGCCTCGCCACGCTCCGCGAGGAACGACGCGAGGACCATGGCCGTCATGGCTGACGCCGCCGCGTCCTCGATGCCGCGGGCCACGTCGTGCGCCGCCCGCGCCAGCTCGACGGCGCGGGCGAGCTCACCGTCGTTCTCCCTCTGCTGGGCCTCGAACATGTGACCGAGCAGCGCCGTGTACCCGTCGTCGGACCGTTGCAGCCGAGCGAGGACCGTTGCCGACTCCTCGGGCGTGCGGGCCAGCACGAGCTCGGCCAGCTCGCGGGTGCGCCGCCCCACGGCACGGCTCGTGCGCAGCAGGCGGCGCAGGCGTCCGAGCGGGCGCGCCGCCTGCCCGGGCACGCCGAACACCGACGAGGCCGCGATCGCCTCGAGCGCGATCGCGGTGGCGTCCGCGTGCTCCTCGGGCACCGGCCATCCCTCGAGGGAGTGCAGCACCCCGGGCACCAGGCCCATCACACGCTCCTCCGCCCCCCGCACGGCCCAGCTGCCGAGCAGGGCGACGAAGCCGTGCACCACCACCTCCGGCCGGCCGAGCCCCATCGCCCGCCGCACCGCGAACACGAGGTTCTCCTGCTCCCTGCCGAGCTCCGCGACGGCCTCCCGCTGGTGCGGGGACAGCAGCCGGGACGCGCAGCGCCTGGCCACCGTGAGCGACCACGCGAGCACGGCCTCGTCCGCGGCGTGCTCCTCGCGGGCGGTCGCGAGCCGCAGGAGGCCGAACTCGCGCACCGTCTCGACCATCCGGTAGCGGGCCGCGCCGTCGGACTCCTCGACCTGCACCAGCGACTGCAGCACGAGGGCGGCGACGTCGTCGTCCACCTGCCAGCCCGGGGCCTCGGGCGCGAGCTCCCGGGCCGCCTCCGCCGAGAACCCGTCCGGGAGGACGGCGGCGCGCCGCCACAGGGCCTGCTGCCCGGCGGTCAGCAGGTTCCAGCTCCAGTCGAGCACCGCCTCGAGCGTGCGGTGCCTGTCGGGGACGGAGCGGTCGCGCACGCGCAGCAGCGCGAAGCGCTCGTCGAGCCGGGCCTCCACCTCGGCGACGCCGAGCGTGCGCACGCGGGCCGCCGCGAGCTCGATCGCCAGCGGGAGGCCGTCGAGCCGCCGGCAGAGCCGGGCCACCGTCGCCCGGTGGAGGAGGGCGTCGGGGCGCACCGCGCGCGCCCGCTCCACGAACAGGCGCACCGCGGGCCCGCCGTCCTCGTCGTCGGGCTCGGATCCGAGCGGCGCCGGCGCGTACGTGACCTCCTGCTCGAGCAGGAGCGGCGTCCGGCTCGTCGCGAGCACCCGGAGCCGGGGCGACGCCGCCAGCAGGGCCTCGGCCCACCGGGCGGCACCCTCGACGACGTGCTCGCAGTTGTCGAGCACCACGAGCGTCTCGGTGCCCCGCAGCCGCGCGACGACCTCGCCCGTCAGGTCGCGCGACTGGACGCGCTCGGCGAGGCGCAGGCTGCCCGCACCCGGTGCCACGCCGAGGGCGTCCGCGAGCGCCAGGACGACGTCGTGGTCGTCGCGCACGCCCACCAGCTCGACGACCACCACCAGCGAGGTGGACGCCGCGGCGCGCCGGGCCGCCTCCTGGGCGAGGCGCGTCTTGCCCAGCCCGCCCGGCCCCAGCACGGTCACGAGCGGGGAGTCGCGCAGGGCGTCCAGGACCGCGGTGACGTCGTCCTCGCGCCCCAGCAGGGGGGTGCCGTAGCTCCGCAGCCCGCGGGTCGCCCCGGCCCGCGCCGTGGCGCGGACGTCGGCGCGACCGGGGGCGGTGGCCGTGTCGCCACCGAGGGCTCCGCCCGCCGGCGCCGCGCCCGGCGAGCCGGGGCCGACGTCGGCGGCGAGCCGCTCGTAGAGCGCGGCCGTGGCGGGGCCGGGTTCGCTGCCCAGCTCGCGCACCAGCACCGAGCGCAGGCGCGTGAACACGCGCAGCGCCTCCGCGGGCCGTCCCAGGTGGCCGAGCGCGCTCATGAGCGCGCGGGCGGCGTCCTCGTCCGTGGGGTCCGCCGCCACGTCCGCGGCGGCGAGCTCCGCGACGAGCCCGTGCTCCCCCGCCGCCTCCGCGGCGTCCCGGCGCACCACCTGCAGCTCGTCGTGCCAGCGCCGCGCGACGGCCCCGAGCTCGCGGGCCACCGCGGCGAGGTCGCCGCCCTCCAGGTCGGCTCCGGGCGTCCCCGACCACCGGGCCAGCGCCGCCTCGGCGCTCGCCCTGGCGGCTCCGGGGTCTCCGCCCGCGAGCCGTCGGCGGGCGTCCGCCAGCCCTTCGCGCACGAGGTCCAGGTCCGAGGGCACGCCGAGGGCGTAGCCCGCCTCGGTGCCCCGCACGACGTCGCGACCGGCGACGGTCCGCAAGCGGGAGACGAGGTTCTGCAGCGCGCCCCGGGGGTCGGCGGGCAGGGCCTCCTGCCACAGCCGGTCGACGAGGACCGCCGACGGGACCCCCGCGCGCCCGGCGAGGGCGAGCAGCACCACGAGCGCGGCGGCACGCGGGCCCCGAGGCGCTCGGTGCTCGCCGTCCGGGCCCACGACGCGGACGGGGCCGAGGACGCGCACCTCCTGACCTCCCGGTGTCGGCACGTCGTCGGTACCGGGGACTCGGTCGGAGGCGTCACGCACGCCTGGGGAGCCTACCGGCCGCTCAGGCCCCGCGCCGGGAGGGCCAGGGCGCGTCCGCCGGGCGCAGCGACGCCCAGCCGCCTGCTCGGCTCGCGGCGGCGGCGAGGACGCCGACCACGGCCGACGGGTTGTGGAGGCTGCCGTCCAGCACGCGCGCCACCGCCTCGTCCAGGGGGACCCAGCGCAGCTCGATGCCGGCCTCCTCCCCCGTGCGGACGTGGCGGGCGTCGGCCGCGACGTCGGCCAGGTCGCGGGCGAGGAAGACCCGCAGGGCCTCGTCGCTGCTCCCGGGCGAGGACAGGAAGTCCGCCAGGACGTGCCACCGGCCCGCGGTCAGGTCGGCCTCCTCCGCGAGCTCGCGCGCCGCGCCGTCGACGGCGGGCTCGCCGTCGACGTCGAGCAGGCCCGCAGGGACCTCCCACAGCCGCGAGCGCACCGGGTGCCGGTACTGGCGCAGCAGCAGCACCCGGTCGTCGTCGTCGAGCGCGACGATCGCGACGGCGCCCGGGTGGGCGACGTACTCCCGCGTGACGGTGCCCGCCTCGCCGAGGTCGACGTCGTCGCGGACCAGGTCCACGATCCGGCCGCGGTGCAGCACCTCGTGCCGCAGCACCGGCCGCGGGTCGAGCTCGTCGGCGAGCGGCGCGCCGGCCGGCGCCACGTCGGGGGCCGTCGTCACGGCTGGGTGCCCTGCCGCTCGAGGGCGGCGGCGACCAGGCCGGAGAACAGCGGGTGCGAGCGGGTGGGGCGCGACTTGAACTCCGGGTGCGCCTGGGTGCTCACGTAGTACGGGTGCACCTCCGCCGGCAGCTCCACGAACTCCACGAGCTTCGCGTCGGGCGACGTGCCGGAGAACACCAGGCCCGCCTCCTCGAGCTGCGCGCGGTAGGCGTTGTTGACCTCGTAGCGGTGGCGGTGCCGCTCGGAGACGCGCTCGCTGCCGTACGCCTTCGCGACGACGGAGCCCGAGCCCAGGTGGGCGTCGTACGCGCCGAGCCGCATCGTGCCGCCCAGGTCGCCGTCGCCGCCGACGATCGCGAGCTGCTCCGCCATCGTCGCGATCACCGGGTGCGTGCTGTTCGGGTCGAACTCCGTGGACGACGCGTCCTCGAGGCCCAGCACGTTGCGTGCGTACTCGATGACCATCGACTGCAGGCCCAGGCAGATGCCGAGCGTCGGGACGAGGTTCTCGCGCGCCCAGCGCAGCGCGCCGACCTTCCCGTCGATGCCCCGCACGCCGAAACCGCCGGGCACGAGCACCGCGTCGACGCCGTCCAGCGCGTCCTGGGCGCCCTCGGGGGTGCGGCAGTCGTCGGCGGCCACCCAGCGGATCGCGACCTTGGTGTCGTTGTCGAAGCCGCCGGCGCGCAGCGCCTCGGTCACGGACAGGTAGGCGTCGGGCAGGTCGATGTACTTGCCGACGAGGGCGATCTCGACGTTGTGCTCGGGCTCGTGCACGCGCTCGAGCAGGCGGTTCCAGCCGTCCCACTCGACGTCGTGGAACGGCAGGTCGAGGCGGCGCACCACGTAGGCGTCGAGGCCCTCGGTGTGGATGACGCGCGGGATGTCGTAGATGCTCGGCGCGTCGGCGCAGTTGACCACGGCCTCGTTGTCGACGTCGCACATGAGCGCGATCTTGCGCTTGATGCTGTCGGGGACCACCCGGTCCGAGCGCAGCACGATCGCGTCGGGCTGGATGCCGATGGAGCGCAGCGCGGCGACCGAGTGCTGGGTGGGCTTGGTCTTGAGCTCGCCCGACGGGCCGATGTAGGGCACCAGGGAGACGTGCAGGAAGAAGCAGTCGTCCCGGCCCAGCTCGTGGCGCACCTGACGCGCGGCCTCGAGGAACGGCTGCGACTCGATGTCGCCGACGGTGCCGCCGATCTCCGTGATGATCACGTCGACGTCGGGGCTCGCCTGGTCGCGCATGCGCGACTTGATCTCGTCGGTGATGTGCGGGATGACCTGCACCGTGTCGCCGAGGTACTCGCCGCGGCGCTCCTTCGCGATCACGCGGGAGTACACCTGGCCGGTGGTGACGTTCGAGGAGGCCGGGAGCTCGACGTCGAGGAACCGCTCGTAGTGGCCGATGTCGAGGTCGGTCTCGGCGCCGTCCTCGGTCACGAAGACCTCGCCGTGCTGGAAGGGGTTCATCGTGCCCGGGTCCACGTTGAGGTACGGGTCGAGCTTCTGCATCGTGACCCGGAGGCCCCGCGAGCGCAGCAGGCGCCCCAGCGAGGAGGCCGTGAGTCCCTTGCCGAGCGACGAGGCCACACCGCCCGTCACGAAGATGTGCCGTGTCTGGTGCGTCGCACCCGTACGGCTGGAGGAACGGGGCTGGAGTCTGTTCGCGGTGTCGGCCACGGAACTCCATCCTAACAGCGGCTGGGACGCCGGCACGCGGGCCGCGCGGTGCGTCCGGTCACGCGCTCACGTCACTCGCCCCGGACGCTCGGGTCGGTCCGGTCGGCCGGGGCCGTCGCACCGCGGCGCACGATCCCGGTCACGGCCGACCTGTCGGCGAGCAGGAAGCCGCCCACCACGACGCCGCCCCCGACCAGCGCGGCCAGCACCCCCACCCCGAGCGCGGCCGGGATCCCGGAGCCCGCCGGGAGCAGCGCGCCGGAGAGCAGCGAGCCTGCCAGCGCGCCGAGAGCGGTGGCGAGGACGAGCACCACGAGCGTGCGCGGGACGCCCCGCAGCGCGTCCCGCCCGGCATACCTGCCGACGGCGGCGAGGAGGCCCGCCCCGGCCACCGTCATGCCGAGGGTCGTGGCCAGGCCCAGCAGGCTGAGCACCCCCGCCTGGTCGCGGACCCCGGTCGCCGCCGGGAGGGCGAACGCCGCGACCGCCACGACGAGCCACCCGGCCACCGTCACCACCACCGCGACCCGCTGGCGGTCGATGGTGTACAGCGCCCGGGACAGGTGCAGGATCAGCGAGAAGCCGACGACTCCCGGCGCCATCCAGGCGACGGCCGCGCCCAGTCCGTCGACCGACCCCGTCGCGATCCCCTGGAACACGATCTCGACGGCCGCGGACGCCGCGACCAGGGCCGCGACGCCGACTCCCGTGACGACGAGCAACGTGCGGGTGGTGGTGGCGAGCAGCGTCCGGAACGCGCCGAGCCGGTCGTGGGCCACGTGCTCGGCCAGGCGGGGGAAGGTGCTCGTCGCGAGCGGGAACGCCAGCACCGCGTACGGGAGCAGGTAGACCTGCTGGGCGAACCAGTAGGTCGCGAAGGTCGACTCCGGCCCGAACCGGGAGGACGCGCCGAGCATCGCGAGCACCGACAGCTGCTGCGCGACCAGCGCACCGATGCCGGCGAACGCCAGGTTGCGGGCGCGAACGCCCTCCCCGCCCGGGAAGCGGAGCGTCGGGCGCAGCCGCGCCCCGGTGCGCAGCACGGGTCCGACGAGCGGCAGCGCGAGCACGGCCACCCCTGCCGTCGTCCCCCACCCGAGCCAGACGATCGCCTGCTCCGAGAGCGCCGCCACGTCCTTCTGGTCTCCGTCGGCGAGGCCGGCGAACACGAGGAAGACGCCGATCACGGCGAGGCTCGACAGCAGCGGGGAGAACGCCTGCCAGAAGAACCGCTTGTGCGCCTGGAGCACCCCGCCCAGGACCACCGCGACCCCGTACAGCGGCACCTGCAGGGCGAACACCCGCACGAACGTCGCCGTGACGTCCACCAGCTCGGGGTGGCGGGGCCACAGCAGGGTCGCCACGGGGTACGCGAAGATCGCGAGCAGCGCGCCGATCGGCACGAGCACCAGCAGCGTCCACCCGAGGAGGGCCGACGCGATCCGCGAGACCTCGACCCCGGCACGGCGCACGATCGGCCCTGCCAGCAGCGGCACCACGGAGCCGGCCAGCGCCCCGCCGGCGGCGACCTCGAAGAGCACGTTCGGCAGGAGGTTGGCCGCCTGGTACGCGGCGCCGACCCCCTCGGTGCCCACCGCGGAGGACTGGACCAACGACCGCGCGAACCCGACGAGCCGGCTCGCCACCGTCACCACGGTGATCATCGCCGCGGCGCCCGCGAGCGTCTGGGTCGCGGCCCGCAGCCCGCCGCGCGACGTCATGCCGTCACTCCCCCGTCAGGGCGTCCTGGACCGGCGCGTCCTGGGTCGCCGAGTCCCGGGCCGGCGCGTCCGTGCGCCGCCCCCACGCGTCCGCGCGGCGCAGCCACGGCGTGCGGTCGATGACGGCGGAGAAGCTCACGCGCTCGGACGCCAGCGTCAGGCCGACGACGGAGGCCAGCGCGACCAGCCGCACCCCGCGCGGTGCGCCGAACGCCCACTGGGAACCGACCAGCGCCCCGAGGGCGTTCGCGCCGCTGTCGCCCAGCATGTCGCGCTCGCCCAGGTCGCCGGGCGCGGCCACGGCCGCCGCCCCCAGGACCACCCCGGTCGAGGCCCCGCTGGCACTGCACGCGACCGGCACGCTCAACGCGGCGGAGGCCTTGAGGGCCCGGCCCGGGCGCAGGTCGAGCAGGTTGAGCAGGTTGGCGGTGCCGGCGACGAGCGCGCCGTTCACGGCGACGTCGAGGACGTGGCCGGCCGCGCCGCCGCGCCGGCGGGTGCCGACCGCCGCGCCGACCAGCGCCGTCGCACCGATGCCGAGCACCTTGAGCCCGCCCGTCGTGAGACGCCCCTCGGCGAGCGCGCCGAGGTGGCCCCGCAGGCCCTTGACCCGCGTGCTGGTGTCCTCCGCGAGGTCGTCCACGAGCCCGAAGGCGGCCGCGCCGGCCGTCGCGATCGCCGCGCCGGCCTGCTGCCTGCCGCCCCCGGCGACGAGGGTGCCCGCGACGAGCCCGGCCGCCACCGACGGCCCCTCCAGCATACTCACCGGCTCACCGCGGTGGTTGGTGCGCGTCCAGCGCGCCGCGCCGCCGGGCGGGTCGGTCTCGAGCGCCCGGCGCGCGAGAGCCGCCCCGACCGCCGCGACGGCAGCGCCACGCAGCGCCGCGCCGAACCCGGCCGCCATCAGCCGTTGCCCTGCGTCTCGCCCTGCTCGACCACCGGCGGGAGGACGGAGGCGCCCTCCTCGAAGCCGTACTGGTCGACGGTGCCCGCCTCCTGCGCGGCGACGGCGAGCGGCACGACGATCTGGCCGGTCGTCTGCTCCACGCCGCTGACCGTGCTCACCAGCTCGGCGAGGTTCTCCTCGCCCCGGATCGTCGACACCAGGTCGCCGTCCTGGGTGGTGGGCCCGGCCACGACGGAGCTGTTCGCGATCTCGGCCGACGTCCCCGCGAGCGCGGCGAGCGCCGCCATCCCGGTCTGCTCCGGGTCGGCGTCCTGCGTCTCGGCGTCCTCCTCGGTCGCCGTGCCGCCGCCCGAGAGCAGCAGGATCGCGTCCGCCGGGGCGCTCGGCTCCGCCACCTGCTCCACGAGGCCCACCTGCTCCAGCAGGTGCTGCTGCTGGAGCGCCTCCTCGCTGAACGCGCCGCTCTGCGCCGGCGCCCCGTCGGTGAGCGCCACGGTGAGCGAGGCGGCGAGGAGCTGGGCGGGGCCGGACTCGTCGTCGATCACGCCGTCGACGGCGCCGGCCGGCAGCTTCTCGCGCAGCCCGTCGGCGACGGTCTCCCGCATGGTCAGCTCGTCGGCGGAGGTCCACGACGCGGTCAGGCGCTCCTGCGCGACGACGGTCGCGTCGGCGGCCTCGAGCTGGTCGAGCACGGCCTGTCGGCTGGCGTCGCTCACCTCGTCCACCTCGATCACCGCGACGTTCTTCCCCGCGAGCGATCCGGCGACGAGCTGGTCGCCGGCGCTGTCGATGAAGCGGCGCTGGTCCTGCGCCGTGGCCTGGGCGTCGCCGAGCTCCTCCCGCAGGGTGTTGCGCTCGGTGCGCAGCGTGTCGACCTGCTCGGTGAGCTGGTCCCCGAGCGTGCCCTGCAGGGGGCCGGCACCCAGGATGATGCCCACCGCGAGGGCGAGGAAGACGGAGATCAGCGAGACGAGGTGGTACCTGAAGTCGATCACGGTCGGCGAAGGTTCCTTCGGTCGGGTCGGGGCGGGCAGGCAGGCGAGAGCGGTCGGGCGTCACCCGCCGAAGAGGCTACCCACCCACGAGACGAGGTCGTCGATCCGGGCACCGATGATCCCGAAGAGCGTCTGGCCCGCGGCGGTGGACCACAGGGCCGCGACGACGGCGGCGACGCCCGCCAGCGACAGCAGCGTCAGCTGGAGGTTCGAGATCCGGGTCCGGTACAGGCGGGAGACGCCCTTGGCGTCGACGAGCTTGCCGCCCACCCGCAGGCGCGTGAGGAACGTGCTCGCCATGCCCGCCCGGCCCTTGTCGAGGAACTCGACCAGGGTGGCGTGCGTGCCGACGGCCACGATCAGCTCGGCGCCCTTGTCGTCGGCGAGCAGCATGGCGATGTCCTCGCTGGTGCCGGTCGCGGGGAAGACCACGGGCTCGACGCCGAGCGACTGCACGCGCTCGAGGCCCGGCGCGGAGCCGTCCCGGTAGGCGTGCACGACGATCTCGGCGCCGGACGACAGCGCCCGGTCGGACACCGAGTCCATGTCGCCGACGATCATGTCGGGCTTCCAGCCGGCGTCGATGATCGCGTCCGCACCGCCGTCGACCCCGACCAGCACCGGCCGGTTCTCCGTGATGTAGGACCTCAGCATTGCCAGGTCCTCGCGGTAGTGGTACCCGCGCACGACGATCAGCACGTGCCGGCCGTCGAACTGCGTGCGGACGTCCGGCACGCCCACGCCGTCGAGCAGCAGGTCCCGCTCGCGCCGCAGGTACGTCATGGTGTTCTCGGCGAAGTTCTCGATCTCCGCGGAGAGGCCCTCGCGCGCCGCGGCCATGTCCGCCTCGACCGTGTCGGGCGTCTGCCGGATCCCCTCGGCCACGGTGGTGCCGTCGACGCGCACGGTGCCGCCGTCGATCCGCACGGCCGAGCCCTCGGGCAGCGACATCACCGCCGGGCCCAGGTCGTCCACCAGGACGATCCCCGCCTCCAGGAGGATCCCCGGCCCGGCGTTCGGGTAACGGCCCGACGTCGAGCGGGCGGCGTTGAGCACCGCCGAGGGGCCGACGGCGACGAGCGCGTCGGCCGCGACGCGGTCGATGTCGACGTGGTCGATGACGGCCACGTCGCCGGGGCGCAGCCGCTTGGTCAGGTCCTTGGTCCGCGTGCCGACCCGGGCGGGTCCGCCGACGTCGGGGCCGTCGTCTCCGGCGTCGGGCGCGCGCTCGGACTTGCGCAGGATCATTTTCATCGCCCCTATCGTCCCACGGTGGAGGACTCCAGGAGCTCGACGGCGTGCTGGCGGGCGGTCGCGGACTCCTCCTGGCCCGAGAGCATCCGCGCGAGCTCGCGGACGCGGTCGTCGCCCGTGACCTCGCGCACGCCCGTCACCGTCACGCCGTCGTCCTCGCCCGTCCCGGAGGCGTCCGCGGCCGCGCCGGTCGACTTCGTCACCACGAGGTGGGAGTCGGCGAAGGCCGCCACCTGGGCGAGGTGCGTCACGACCACCACCTGGGTGCTGCGCGCGAGCGTGGCGAGCCGCCGGCCCACCTCGACGGCGGCTCGGCCGCCCACGCCCGCGTCGACCTCGTCGAAGACGAACGTCGGCAGCGGGGCCGCGGCCCGGCCGCTCCCGGCCCCCTCGCCCAGGCGGGCGGTGGCCAGCGCCACCTCGACCGCCAGCATCACGCGGGACAGCTCGCCGCCGGACGCGCCCTTGCCCAGGGGCCGGGCAGGAGCACCGGGGTGGGGCTCGAGGAGGAAGGACACCTGGTCGGCGCCCCAAGGGCCCGGCTCGTCGGCGGGCGCGACGTCGACCACCAGCCGGGCGCCCTTCATCGCGAGCCCCGACAGCTCCCGCGTCACCGCCTCGGCGAGCGCGTCGGCCGCGGCCCGTCGGCCGGCGGTGAGCCGCCCGGCCGCGGCGGTCAGCACCGCGTCCAGCTCGGCGGTGCGCTCGCGCATCGACGCGAGCCGCTCACCTCCGTCGTCCAGGTCGAGCAGCCGCAGCCCGGCGTCGCTGGCCCAGCGCAGCACGTCGTCCACGGTCTCGCCGTAGCTGCGGGTGAGCGCGCCCAGCTCCGCCAGCCGCGCGTGCGCGGTCTCGAGCCCCGCCGGGTCGGCCTGCAGGTCGTCGACGTACGCCGACAGGTCCGTCGCGACGTCCGCGAGCAGATAGCCGGCCTCCGCCAGCCGGGTGGCGTGGCCGCCGAGCGCCGGGTCGTCGTGAGCGGCCGCCTCGAGCGCGCGCCGCGCCCGCTCGACCGCCTCCACGGCGCTACCGGCGGTCTCCACGTCGTCGCCCGCGACGGCGTCGTGGGCCTGCTGGGCGGCGACGCGCAGCCCCTCGGCGTTGCCCAGGCGCCCCACGAGCGCGGTCAGGTCTGCGTCCTCCCCCGGTCGCGGGTCCACGCGCTCCACCTCGGCCAGGCCCAGGCGCAGCAGCTCCGCCTCTCGGGCGCGCTCGGCGCCCCGGGCGGTGAGGTCGTCGATCTCGGCGAGCAGACCGGCCCGCTCGGACCAGGCCGCCCGGTACTCGTCGAGCCGGTCCTGGTGCTCGGGCCCGGCGAAGGCGTCCAGGGCCTCGCGCTGCTTGGCGACCGTGCGCAGCCGCAGCTGGTCGGCCTGGCCGTGCACCGTCACGAGCTCGTCCGCGATCTCGGCGAGGACGGCCTGCGGCACCCCGCGTCCGCCGAGGTGCGCGCGGGAGCGCCCGGCCGCGGCGACGGTGCGCAGCACGACGACCGTCCCGTCGTCGTCGACCTCGCCGCCCGCTTCGTCCACGCGCGCCGCGACGGCCCGGTGGTCCGCCACGCGCAGCCGGCCCTCGACGACGGCGCCGTCGGCACCCGGCCGCACGGCGGCGGCGTCCGCCTTGCCGCCCATGAGCAGCCCCAGCCCGGTGAGCACCATGGTCTTGCCCGCACCCGTCTCACCGGTGATGACGGTGAGCCCGTCGGCCAGCGGCACCCGGGCGGCGCGGATCACGCCCAGGTTCTCGATCGCGATCTCCTCGAGCACCTCACGCCTCCTTCTCGTGCGCGGCATCGTCCCTGGGCCCCTGCTCCGTCCGGTGGCCCGGCCGGTTCGCGGCGAGCTCCCGCCAGCCCACCACCGGCAGCGAGAACTTGGACACCAGGCGGTCGGTGAACGGCGCCGGTGACAGCCGCGCGAACCGCAGCGGCAGCGCGCCGCGCCGCACCTCGACCCAGGACCCCACCGGCAGGTCGATGCGCCGTCGGCCGTCGCACGTCAGCACGGCGGGCACGGGGCTGCGCTCCAGCACCTTGACGGTGTAGGTGGACCGCGGGCCGATGACCAGGGGACGCGCGAACAGGGCGTGCGCGGACAACGGCACCAGCAGCACGCCGTCCACCTCCGGCCACATCACGGGCCCGCCCGCCGAGAACGCGTGCGCCGTGGAGCCGGTCGCCGTCGACATCACCACGCCGTCGCAGCCGAAGGACGACAGCGGGCGCCCGTCGACGGCGATGCCCACCTCGACCATGCGCTCGCGACGCGCCTTCTCCACCGTGGCCTCGTTGAGCGCCCAGCCGGTGCGGGGCGTGTCCTCCCCCGGCAGGTGCACCGCGACGTCCACCACGGCGCGCTCCTCGACCTCGTAGTCGCGTGCGGCGAGCCGCCGCACCGCCTGCCGCAGGTCGTCGCGCTCGCTCTCGGCGAGGAACCCCACGTGCCCGAGGTTGACCCCCAGCAGCGGCACCCCCGTGCCGTGCGTCAGCTCCGCGGCGCGCAGGATCGTCCCGTCGCCGCCGAGCACCATGACCGCCTCGGACTCGGTGACCCCCTCGCGGGCGCGCGCCGCGGCCATGTGGTCGCCGAACGACTCGGCGAGGTCGTCGTCGTGGAGCGCCACCTCGAACCCTGCCTCGGTGAGCTCGCGCACGGCCTCCGACAGCGCCGCGACGGCTTCCGGGCGCCCCCCGTGGGTGACGATGAGGACTCGGCGGCTCACGGTGCTCCTCCGATGGTCAGGACGGGTGGGACGGACGGCGGTGCGTCGGGGTCGCCGGGCCGCCACGCGACCGCTGCCGCGACGGCCGCGTCGCCCTCCGTGGCGGCCCGGTCGGCATCTGTCGCGGCAGCCGCGGCGGTGCTGGGGCGCAGCCAGCAGAAGAACTCGCGGTTGCCGCTGGGCCCGGGCAGCGGGCTGGGCACGACGGCGCGCGCGACGAGACCGTGGGTCGCCGCGGCGCGCAGGACGCCGTGCACGGCCTGCGCATGCAGCCCGGGGTCGCGCACGACGCCGCCGCTGCCGAGCCTCTCGCGGCCGACCTCGAACTGCGGCTTGACCAGCAGCAGGAGGTGGGACGCCGGGCCGAGGACGGCGGCGAGCGGGCCGAGCACCAGGGTCAGCGAGATGAAGGAGAGGTCGCCCACCACGACGTCGGGGGTGCGCTCGAGGTCCGCGGGCGTCAGGTCACGCAGGTTGAAGCCCTCGACCACGGTGACGCGGTCGTCGGCCCGCAGGCCCGGGACCAGCTGGTCGTGACCGACGTCGAGCGCCACGACGTGGCGCGCGCCGCGGCGCAGGAGCACGTCGGTGAACCCACCGGTCGACGCCCCCACGTCCAGGCACCAGCCGCCGTCGATCGACGACACGAGGTCGCGGCCCTCGGGGTCTGCCCGGAGCGCGTCGAGCGCGCCGGCGAGCTTGCCGCCCGCCCGGGAGGCGTAGCCCGGGTCCTTCGGGTCCGCGACCACCGTCACCGGCGCCTCCGCCGGGACGGCGGTGGAGGGCTTGGAGGCGACGCGTCCGTCCAGCCGCACCCGGCCTGCGTCGATCAGCTCCACGGCCTGGCGCCGCGACCGGGCGAGGCCACGGCGGACGAGCTCGGCGTCGAGGCGGAGGTCGGTGCGGTCGTCCGCGCGGGCGTCCGGCGTCACCACGCCGATCCCGTGTCCGGGACGGCGTCGCCCTGCTCCGCCTCCGGTTCGCCGTCGAGGCGGGCGCGCAGGACCTCGTGGATCCGGGAGAACCGCTCGACGTGCTCGCTCACGGGGATCTCGTCCAGCCCGTCGAGCCCGTCGGGGCGTGCGGCCGCGGTGTCCTCGGGCATGGTCGGATCCTGCGTCATCGTCCCTCCCTGCCGCTCGGGCTTCGTGGTCTCGTCGTCCGCACCCGTACCGGCTGTGCGGGGACCACGGGGCCGACGGTGGCGTGGACGCGACCGTCCGAGGTCCGGGTCCACGCTACCTGCTGGCGCGGACGTCCCGTGCGCGACGCACAGCCCGCGACCAGGTCGGTCACCCGGAGGCGTCCCGCGCCCCGCGCCGGGGCCATCTCAGGCGCGCAGCTCCGGCACGCTCGCCGGGTCCACCGGTGCACCGGCGTCCGCCGCGGCCCACGCGGCGGCACAGGCCGCCCGGATCACGTCGATGCCGGTCGGGCCCTGCCGGTCCAGCTCGAGGGCGCCGTCCGCCACGCGAGCCGCGCGGCCCGCGCACGTCCACCAGCCGTCCGCCCCTGCGCCCGGGAGGGGGTGCGGCTCCAGCAGCGCGCGCAGGTCGCCGCCGAGGAAGTCCGGCCTCAGGCCGGCCTCGGCCAGCACGGCGTCGCGGGCCGACGACACCCCGGTGAGCACGTGCAGGCCCGGATAGCCGCCCGACCGCGCACCGGCGAGGTCCGTGTCGAGCCGGTCGCCGATCACCAGCGGCCGCTCGGCGCCCGCTCGGTCGACCGCCAGGCGGTACATCGTCGGGGACGGTTTGCCGGCGCTGTCCGGCGCCACCCCGGTCGCGGCAGAGACCGCACCCACGAGCGCGCCGTTCCCCGGGGCGAGACCGCGCGCCGTCGGGAGCGACAGGTCCAGGTTGCTCGCGACGTGCCAGGCCCCGCCCGCCACCGCGTACGCGGCCTCGGCGAGGTCCCCCCACCCCAGCTCGGGCGAATAGCCCTGGGCCACGGCGTCCGGGGAGTCGTCCGCGGTGTCGACGACGACCAGCCCGGCGGCAGTGACGGCCGTCCGCAGGCCGGCGCCCCCGACCACCAGGACGCGCGCGCCCTCGTCGAGGCGGGTGCGCAGCAGGGCCGCGCACGCCTGGGCCGCCGTCATGACCTCGTCCGCCCTCGCGGGGATGTCCAGGCCGGTGAGCTGGTCGGCGACCTCTTCCGGCTCCCGCGACGCGTTGTTGGTGACGAAGACCAGCCGCATCCCCTCCGCCCGCGCCGCGGTCAGGCTCGCCGCGGCGTGCGGGATCGGGAGGTGGCCGCGGTACGCCACCCCGTCGAGGTCGACGAGCGCGAGGTCGTGCGCCGCCGCGAGCGGGCCCTCGCAGCCGGCCAGCGTCGCGGTCATGCCGTCCCCTGGTCCGGGCGGCTCGCCCCCTCGGCCGAGCCGTCGGCGTCCGCCTCCGGCCCGTCCTGCGACACGGCGCCGGCGTCGTCGGTCGCGACCGCGTCCTCGTTCGGTGCCGTCGGAGTCTCGTCGACGACGTCCACGTCCTCCTCGTCGTCGACGTCGGAAGCGTCCCCCTCGGGGGTCCCGCCTTCGTCCTCGACGTCGTCCAAACCCTCGTCGGCCTCATCGACCTCGTCGGCCCGGTCTGCCTCGTCTGCCTCGTCGACCTGGTCGTCCTCGTCGCCCCAGTCCTCGTCGTCCGACTCCTCGTCGTACGTGTCGTAGACCACGACGTCGTCCGCCTCCTGCGGGACGCCCGACGCGCGATCGAGCTCCGCCGGGTCCACCCGCGCCAGGACGGCGGCCGCCTCGTCAGGACGCCCTGCTGCCTCGAGGGCCGCGGCGCGAGCCTGCAGCACGCGCAGGCCCAGGTCGCCCCGCCGCTCGGCCGCGGGGATGCGGTCGAGCACCGCCAGGGCGGCATCGTGCTCGCCGAGGTCCGAGCGTGCTCCGCTGGCCACGATGGCGAGCTCGGTCCGTCCCTCGGCGTCGAGCGTGCGCGCCTCGTCGCTCGCGGCGAGGGCGATCGCCCGCTCGGGGCGCCCCAGCCCTCGCTCGGCGTCGGCCATGAGCGGCAGGTGCTCGGACGAGCCGTTGAGCCGCCGCACCGTGCGCAGCTCACGCAGCGCCTCCGCGAACCGTCCGGTGCGGTAGGCCGCGATGCCGGCGGCCTCGCGCACCACGTCGACACGTCCGCCGCGGCGCACCGCGGCCTGCGCGTGCTCGTACGCCTTCTCCGGGTCGACGTCCAGCAGCCGCCCCGCCATCACGAGGTGCAGCCCGATGCGCTCGGCGTTCTCCTTGGTGAGCCCGCGGAGCTGGCCTCGGACCTCGCGGCCGAGCTGCCCCATGGTCACGTCCTCGTCGATCACCGGCTCCGCGACGCGGGGACGGCGCTCGGCAGGCGCGCCCTGCGGAGCCCGTCCGCCGGCGCCCCCACGCGGCGGGCCGGAGGGTCGCCGTCCCGTCGCCTCGCCGCCGCGCGGACCACGAGGCGAAGCCCCGCGCGCGTCGCCGCGGCCGGCCGCCCGGTCGTCCCGGCCGCCCCGCGGGCCGCTCGTCCGGTCCCGGTCGTCGCGACGGTCCCGCTGGCCCTCGAACCGCTCGCCGGAGCGCTCGCGACCTGCACGCGGGTCGCGCCCGGTGCCGGAGCCACCTCGCTCGCCGTAGCGGCGCTCGCCGCCCCGCCGCTCATCCGGACCGCCGCGGAACGCCGAGTCGCGATCACCGGCACGCCCCGAGGAAACCTGACGCGCGCCGTACCCGGACGGCCTGCCGCCCGCGCCGCCGCGACCCTCGCCGCGCCGATCGTCGGTGCGGCCACGGTCGTCACGTCGCCGGTCGTCCGAGCGGCCACGGTCCTCACGTCGCCGGTCGTCGAAGCCGCCTCGGTCGTCACGACGTCCGTCCTCGTAGCGCCCGCGGTCGTCCCGGCGTCGGTCCTCGAAGCCGCCTCGGTCGTCACGACGTCGGTCGTCCGAACGGCCCCGGTCGTCCGGACGTCGGTTCTCGGCCCGTCCGCGGCTCTCGACGCGTCCACGGTCGTCGGACCGGCCGCGGTCGTCCCGGCCACGATCAGCGGACCAGCCGCGGTCGTCGCGCCCACGGTCCCCCGTGCGCGGACGGTCGTCGCGCCGGCGATCGCCGGTACGCGGGCGTTCGCCGGCACCGCGCTGCTCAGGTCGGCCGTAGCCACCCGAGCGACCGCCGGTAGAGCCACCACGCTCGGAGCGGACGTAGCCGTCACCACCGCGCTGGGCGTCCCGCGGGGCCCCACGGCGCTCGTCACCGTCCCGGCGCCCCGTGGATCCGTCGCCGCGGCCGCGCGGGGCCCCGGAACGCATGCCGGAGGCTCCCGGCGCTCCGCGGCTCCCGGCTCGGCCTCCCGTACGAGGGTTCCCGCCACGGGAGGACGATGCGCGATCGCCTGCACCGCCCTTGTTCTTGTCCCGTGGTGATTCGTTCACGGTGTTCCTTCCGACGCCGACACGAGCCGTATTCTCCCACGATGCCGCGCTCGACGGACGGCATCGCTGGTGGTCACCGATGTGAGAGGACGCACTGCCGGCCTGCCCCGAGGGCCCGCCTGCCGCACGCGAGAGCGCTCAGCGCGGACGGCGAGCGATGGTGCCGGCGATGAGACCTGCGAACAACCGGGAGCACGCGCCTCAGGGGGTTGGGTCAGGGGGTTCGGTCAGGCGGGCCACGTGCGGCATCTGGGCCGCGATCGTCCGCCGCGTCCTGTCGCAGCCCTTGACCGGCCGCGTCGCAGCGGACATGCGAAAGGCCCACCCCGGTGAGGGGTGGGCCTTTCGTAATGGGTGTCCGGCGGCGTCCTACTCTCCCACCCCCTCTCGAGGGCAGTACCATCGGCGCTTAAGGGCTGAGCTTCCGGGTTCGGGATGGGACCGGGCGTTTCCCCTTCGCTATGACCGCCGTAACAGTATCGAGTTGTCGGGTTGTCCCCCGTTTCCCCTGGTGGGGGTGGGGGTGGTGCCCGTTTCTCGGGAACCGCACAGTGGACGCGTAGCATGTATTGA
>JALQCY010000003.1:0-581415 GCA_023241745.1 Isoptericola peretonis
TGCGGCCCGTCCGGGAGACCGGACGGGCCGCAACCACATGCTCGACTGTCGACACGAGGAGTCCTCCGATGACCGACCTGCCCTACCGCGACCCGTCCCTGTCACCCGCCGAGCGGGTCGAGGACCTGCTGGCGCGCATGACGCTGCCCGAGAAGGTGGGGCAGATGCTGCAGCTCAACGCGATGGACGACCTCGAGGACATCGTGAGCCACCGGCTGGCCGGGTCGATCCTGCACGCGTCGCCGTCGCGGGTCGTGGAGGCGATCGAGCTGGCGCGCGGCACGCGGCTGGGCATCCCGCTGCTGGTGGCGGACGACGCCATCCACGGCCACGGGTTCTTCCCCGGCGCGACGGTCTTCCCCAGCCAGCTGGGGATGGCGGCGACCTGGGACCTGGACCTCGTGGAGCGGGCGGCGCGCGCGACGGCGGTCGAGGCCGCCGCGACGGGCCTGCACTGGACGTTCTCCCCCGTGCTGTGCGCGACGCGCGACCTGCGCTGGGGCCGCGTGAACGAGACGTTCGGCGAGGACCCGTACCTCATCGGGGAGCTGGGCGCCGCGATGGTGCGCGGCTACCAGGGCGACGGCCTCACCGACCCGACGGCGGTGCTCGCCACGGCGAAGCACTTCGCCGGGTACTCCGAGACGCAGGGCGGACGCGACGCCACCGAGGCGGACCTCACGCCCCGCAAGCTGCGCTCGTGGTTCCTGCCCCCGTTCGAGCGCGTGGTCCGCGAGGGGGTGCGCACCGTGATGATCGGTTACCAGGCGATCGACGGCGTCCCGATCACCACCAGCCGGTGGCTGCTGCAGGGCGTGCTCAAGGACGAGTGGGGCTTCGACGGCACCCTCGTCACCGACTGGGACAACGTGGGCCGCATGGTCTGGGAGCAGCTCGTCAGCCCGGACCACGCGCACGCGTCGGCCGCCGCCGTCGACGCCGGCAACGACGTCATCATGGCGACGCCGGGGTTCTTCGAGGGCGCGCAGGAGGCCGTCGCCGACGGCCGCATCGACGTGAGGCGGCTCGACGACGCGGTGCGCCGCATCCTGCGCCTCAAGGTGGACCTCGGGCTGTTCGAGGACCCGCGGGCGCCCGTGGCGGAGCGGATCGAGGCCGTCGTGGGCTCGGCCGAGCACCGCGACCTGGCGCTCGACGTCGCGCGCGGCTCGCTCGTGCTGCTGGAGAACGACGGCACGCTGCCGCTCGACGCCGGCCGGCCGACCCGCGTCGCCGTCGTCGGCCCGAACGCCGACGACCCGCACGCGCAGCTCGGCGACTGGGCCGGGGCGTCGGGGCAGGTGAGCTGGATCCGCGACGGCCACCCGCGCGAGCTGACGGAGACGGTGCTGGACGGCCTGCGCGCCGTCGCTCCGGCGTCGTGGGAGGTCACCCACGCCCGCGGCGCGGACATCGTCGAGCTGGGCCCCGACCCGGACGGCACGCACTTCCCCGACGGGCAGCCGCGCCCGCCCGCGGCGCTCCCCGCGCCGTCCGACCCGGCGCTCCTGGCGGAGGCCGAGGACGCCGCCCGAGGTGCCGACGTCGTCGTCGCGGTGCTGGGCGACGAGGTCGCGCTGGCCGGCGAGGGGAAGTCCACCGCGACGCTGGAGCTCCAGGGCGGTCAGGTCGAGCTGCTGGAGCGGCTGGTCGCGACGGGCACACCGGTCGTCGTCGTGCTGGTCGCGTCCAAGCCGCTGGTGCTGCCGGGCTCCGTCCGCCGCGCCGCCGCCCTGGTGCACGCGGCGAACCCCGGGATGCTCGGCGGCCGGGCCGTGGCGGAGCTGCTGCTCGGCCTGATCGAGCCGACGGGCCGCCTGCCAATCTCCTACGCCCTGCACGCCGGGCAGCAGCCGGTGTTCTACCACCAGGTGCGCGGCCAGCACGGCACGCGCTACGCCGACCTCACGCAGCGGCCGCCGTACGTGTTCGGCGAGGGCCGCTCGTACACGAGCGTCGAGTACGCCGACCTCGTGCTGGAGGGCGACGACGTCGCAGCCGACGGCGTGGTGCGCGGGCGGGTCACGGTGACCAACACCGGGGAGCGGCCCACCGTCGAGACCGTCCAGGTCTACGTGAGCGACCGGGTCACGTCGGTCACCTGGGCCGACCGCGAGCTCACGACGTTCCGCCGGGTGCCGCTCGCGCCGGGCGAGAGCGTCGTCGTCGAGGTCGAGGTGCCTGCCGAGGACTGCGCGATCGTCGACGCCGCCGGACGCCGCGTCGTCGAGCCGGGCGAGTTCGAGCTGCTCGTCGGCCCGAGCTCCCGCCGCGACGACCTTCTGGTGGCGCCGTTCCGCCTCGCCTGAGGCGGAACGGCGCCCGACCCTTCGACGCATGGACAGCCACGTGGTCTACGGATCCGGCGAGCTAGTCGAGGATCGCGTACGCCTCGATCTCGACGAGCACGTCGGGCTCGAAGAGGATCTCGACGCCGATGAGCGAGACGGGCGGCCACGGCTGCGGCAGCCCGAGCTCGTCCGCCACCCGGCCGATGCCGGCGAGGAGCTCGTCGTACTGCTCGGGGCGCCACTGCGTGACGAAGAACCGCAGGCGGACGACGTCGGCGAAGGTGGCCCCCGCACCGGCCAGGCCTCGCGCGGTGTTGCGCAGGGCCTGCTCGACCTGGCCCGCGAGGTCGCCCGGCGCGAGGCGCCGGCCGTCGGCGTCGCGGGCGATCTGCCCGGCCACGTGCACGTGTCGCGTGCCGGTGGCGGTCGCGACGTGGTGGTACGGGACGGGCTGGAACATGCCTTCGGGGGTGTGGAGCTGGACGGCCACGGTGGTCCTCTCGTCGGGTCTCGGTAGGTATCCGATGTCTACCTTGTCTCCGAAGGACACCTCAACGAGACTAGGTGTCGTGACCGAGACCGCCCCCGCACCGGCCCCGCCCGCACTCACCGCCGCTCACCGGGAGCTGCTCGACCAGGTGCTCGACAAGTGGTCGCTGCAGGTCCTCGACTCCCTCTGCGAGCAGCCGCAGCGGTTCAACGAGCTGCGCCGGAGCGTCCCGGCGGTCACGCAGAAGTCCCTCACCGCGACCCTGCGGCGCCTCGAGCGCAACGGGATGGTCGAGAGGCTGGTCGTGCGCTCGCGACCGGTCGCCGTCGAGTACCGGATCACCGCGCTCGGCACCACCCTCCAGGACCTGGTGGACGCCCTCCTGCGCTGGACCGCGGACACGCTGCCCGACGTCGAGCACGCCCGGTCACGGTACGACGCCGAGGTGCTCGACGACGCCGGCCCGCGCGCTTGACAGGTTACCCCCTAGGGGTATGGTGGAGTCATGACCGACCCCACCGCGCCCGTCGTCCCGACCGATGCCCGCCCGCACGAGCACGACGCGCCGCACGGCTACGCCTCCGACAAGGAGGCGTATCTCAAGCGCATGCGCCGCATCGAGGGACAGGTGCGCGGCATCGCGAGGATGATCGACGAGGACGTGTACTGCATCGACATCCTCACCCAGGTGTCCGCGGTGACCAAGGCCCTGCAGGCCGTCTCCATCGGCCTCGTCGAGGACCACCTGGGCCACTGCGTCGTCGACGCCGCCCGTGCGTCCGAGGCCGAGGGCGCCGCGAAGGTCAAGGAGGCCGCCGACGCCATCGGCCGCCTCGTCCGCAGCTAGCCACCCGCACCGATCCAAGGAGCACCATGAGCACCGTCACCACCCTCGGCGTCACCGGCATGACCTGCGGCAACTGCGTCGCGCACGTCACCAAGGACCTGTCGGCCGTCCCCGGCGTCGTCGACGTCAGCGTCGAGCTGCGTGCCGGCGGCACCTCCGACGTCGCCGTCTTCTCCGACGCCCCGCTCGACGAGGCCGCGCTGCGCGAGGCCGTCGACGAGGCCGGCTACGAGGTCGCCACCGTCGCCGTGCAGAACGACGCGCTCGCCGCACAGCAGGCCGCGCAGGCACCCGCCCGCCAGGAGGCCCACAACTGCGCGTGCGGCTGCGGCACCGACGCGGCCGCCGAGGCCGACACCCCCGCGCAGAAGACGTACGACCTGGCCGTGCCGCCGCGCGCCTGAGTCCCTCCGCTCGCCCGACCCCGTGGCGAGCCACCCACCGCGGACCGCCTGCCGAACCGTCGCGCGCTCGTCGTCGAACACGTCGAGCGGCGCGACCCAGGCCCTCCGCGCCGCGCCGCCGTCCACCCGAGCGGCGCCCCCACCGCGACCCCGCCACCCCGGGTCGTCGCGGGTGACCTCCGCCCCCAGCACCTCAGGGAGTCACCCCATGAGCACCCCCACGGAGACGTCCTCACCGGGCGTCGCCGGCACCCCTCCCCTCCCGATCCTCGAGGTCGACCTCGCCATCGAGGGCATGACCTGCGCGTCGTGCGTGGCCCGTGTCGAGAAGCGGCTCAACCGCGTGGACGGCGTCACCGCCACCGTCAACCTGCCGCTCGAGAGCGCGCACGTCGAGCTGACCGCGCCCGTCGACGACGCCGCGCTGGTCGAGGCCGTCGAGAAGGCCGGCTACGGCGCCCGCGTCACCGCACGGCGCGACGTCGCCCCGACGCACGCCGCCCCCGCCGGCACGCCGACGCCCCCGGCCGTCCCCGCCCCGGCGGACCGCGCGACCGACACCTCCGCGCCGTCCGACGCCCGCGGTACCGACCTGCGCCGCCGGCTGGTCGCGTCGGCGATCCTCACCGTGCCGGTGGTGGCCCTGTCGATGATCCCCGCGCTCCAGTTCACGGGCTGGCAGTGGATGGTCGCGGCGCTGGCCCTGCCCGTCGTCACGTGGGGCGCGTGGCCGTTCCACACCGCGGCGGCACGGGCCGCCAGGCACGGCGCCTCGACGATGGACACGCTGGTCTCGCTCGGCGTCGTCGCCGCGACCCTGTGGTCGCTGTGGGCGCTCACGCTCGGCGGCACCGGCGAGCTCGGCATGCGGATGCGGCCCTCCCTCATCCCCTCGGAGGCGGGTGGCACGCCCGAGCTGTACTTCGAGGTCGCCGCCGTCGTCACGACCTTCCTCCTCGCCGGACGGTACGCCGAGCACCGCTCGCGCCGCCGCGCGGGGGACGCGCTGCGCTCCCTGCTGGAGCTGGGCGCCAAGGACGCGGAGCGCGTGCGCCCCGCCCCGGACGGCACGCCCCTGACCGGGCCCGACGGCGCTCGCGTCACCGAGCGCGTGCCGGTGTCGGACCTGGCCGTCGGCGACGTGTTCGTCGTGCGGCCGGGCGAGAAGGTCGCGACCGACGGCGAGGTGGTCGAGGGCGCGAGCGCCGTCGACACCTCGCTGCTCACCGGCGAGCCGGTGCCGGTCGACGTCGCGCCCGGCGACGCCGTGACCGGCGCGACCGTCAACACGTCCGGCCACCTGCTGGTGCGCGCCACGCGCGTGGGCGAGGAGACGACGCTCGCGCAGATCGGGCGGCTCGTGTCGCAGGCGCAGACGGGCAAGGCACCGGTGGCCCGGCTCGCCGACCGCATCTCCGCCGTCTTCGTACCGATCGTCATCGGGCTGTCCGTGCTCACCCTGGTGGGCTGGCTGCTGGCCGGCGCGGACGTGCAGCTCGCGTTCACCGCCGCCGTGGCCGTGCTGATCATCGCGTGCCCCTGCGCCCTCGGCCTCGCGACGCCCACGGCGCTGCTCGTCGGCACCGGCCGCGGGGCGCAGCTCGGCATCCTCATCAAGGGCCCGGAGATCCTCGAGTCCACCCGCCGCGTCGACACCGTGGTGCTCGACAAGACGGGCACCGTCACCGAGGGGCGCATGCAGGTGGAGCGCGTCGTCGCCGGAACCGCCGGTGAGCGCGAGGTGCTGGCCTACGCCGGTGCCGTCGAGGCGATGAGCGAGCACCCGATCGCGCACGCTGTCGCGGCCGCCGCACGCGAGCTGTCAGGACCGGGAGCAGGCCCTGACGGACCTGACGGCCAGGACGGCCAGGACGGATCGGTGGGGACCGGGGCCGACGGCGTCGGCATCGGCGCGCTCCAGGCGTTCGACTTCCGCGCCACGCCGGGCGGCGGGGTCGAGGCGGTCGTGCGGCGCGCGCACTCGGGGCTCGCCGGCCTCGCCGCCGACGGCGGGCTCAACGCCCGCCGCGTGCTGGTCGGGCAGCCGTCGTGGCTGGCCGGGCAGGGCGTCGCGCTCGACGGCGACCTGGCCGCCGCGTTCTCGGGCGCCGAGTCGACCGGCGCGAGCGCCGTCGTCGTCGCGTGGGACGGCGCCGCCCGCGGAGTCGTCGTGCTGCGCGACCCCGTCAAGGGGACCTCTGCCCAGGCCGTCCGGGAGCTGCGCGACCTCGGCCTGCGACCGGTGCTGCTCACCGGGGACGGCGAGGGCGCGGCCCGCGTCGCCGCCCGGGAGGTCGGCATCGCGGAGGAGGACGTCGTCGCCCGCGTGCTGCCGCAGGACAAGGCGGCCGTCGTCGGCCGGCTCCAGGGCGAGGGCCGGGTCGTGGCGATGGTCGGCGACGGCGTGAACGACGCCGCCGCCCTCGCGACCGCGGACCTCGGGCTCGCGATGGGCACCGGGACCGACGTCGCCATCGAGGCCAGCGACATCACGCTGGTGCGCGGCGACCTGCGCTCGGCCCCCGCCGCCGTCCGCCTGTCCCGCGGCACGCTGCGGGTCGTCAAGCAGAACCTGTTCTGGGCGTTCGCCTACAACGTGGCGGCGATCCCGCTCGCCGCGGCGGGGCTGCTCAACCCGATGATCGCCGGTGCGGCCATGGCCGCGTCGTCCGTCATCGTCGTCGGCAACTCGCTGCGCCTGCGCCGCGCCGGCTGACGGACCAGGACCGCCAGAGTGTTGTGGGCGCGATTTCGGGGACTATTCGCGATCGAATAGTCCCCGAAATCGCGCCCACAACGCTCAGCGGAAGCGGCGGCCCTCGTCGCGCCGGTAGGCCCACCCGGCCAGCGCCGCGAACACCACCGTCCAGCCGAGCAGCACCAGCCACGCCCCGCCGTACGCTGGCGTCCCCGTCAGGGCCTGGTCGAGCAGGTCACGGGCCGCCCGCGTCGGGGTGACCTTCGAGATCGCGTCGAGCCAGGCCGGGAACATCATCGGCGGCAGGAACAGCCCGCCCGCGAACGCCAGCGGGAACAGCACCACCTGGACGACCGCCAGTGCCGCCTTCGCCGGCATCGAGTAGCCGATCGCCATCCCGAGCAGGACGAACGGCACCAGGGCGACGAGGATCATCGCGATCCCCGCCATGAGCTGGAGGACGGTCACGGTCGCCGCGGTGAACAGCCAGGCCACGACGATGAGCGGCAGCAGCCCCAGCACGGCGAAGATCGCGCTGTTGAGGATCCTCGCCGCCATGCGCGGCGCGGGGCCGGCCGGCAGGGTGCGCACGTAGGGGTCGAACGGCAGCTGGCGGTCCTCGGCCACGCCGAGCCCGAAGCTGAACAGGCTCGCGGAGCAGACGGCGAACATGGCCAGCCCGGCGACCGCCGTCGTCGCCCACAGCGGGTTCTGCGCGACCTCCTGCTGGGGGACGACGAAGAACGCCATCGCCAGGGCGGGGAACAGCATGTTGCCGATCACGGCCATGGGGATGCGGATGCTCTCGAGGAACTGGAACCGCAGGTGCAGCAACGTCAGGCGCAGGGGCGTCACGACGCCGCCCGTCGCCGGTGCTGCCGCAGGCCTCTCGGGTGCGGTGGTCATCGGTCCGCTCCTTCCACGGGGGCGCTCGGTTCGACCATCTCGGCGAACGCCTCCTCCAGGCTCGCGCCCCGGATCTCGAGGTCGCGGAAGTCGACGTCGGCGCGCACCAGGTCGCGCACGAGCGCGTCGGCGTCCGCGGTGAACAGCGTCTGGCGGGCGCCGCCGTCGGACCCGGCGGGTACCGGGGCGCCGGCAGCCGTCCGTACCACGCCCGGCCACGCGGACAGGTCCGTGGCGGAGGTGAGCACCACCTGGCGCAGGGCCACGCGCCGCAGGATCACGTCCAGCGCGGCGTCGGCCCGCACCACTCCGCGGTCGATGACGACGACGCGCTGCGCGAGCGCCTGCACCTCCTCCAGGTAGTGGCTGGTGAGCAGCACCGTGCCTCCCTCGGCGTGGTAGCCGCGGACCGCCTCCCAGAGCGCCTGCCGGGCGCCGACGTCCAGACCGGTGGTCGGCTCGTCCAGCAGCAGGACGCGGGGCCGCCCGACCAGGGACAGCGCGACGGCGAGCCGCCGCTTCTGCCCGCCGGACAGGGCGCCCGTCTGACGCCGGGCCAGGTCCGCGAGCCCGAACTGCTCCAGCAGGTCGCCGCTCGGGACCGGGGCGGGGAAGTGCCCGGCGACGAAGTCGACCACCTCGGCCACGCGCAGCGTCGCCGGCAGCCCGGTCTCCTGCGGCGTGACGCCGAGCCCGAGCCTGCTGGCGGCGTCCCGGGGGTCCCCGCCGAGGAGCCGGACGGTGCCGGAGTCGGGCCTGCGCTGTCCGTTGATCAGCGACAGCAGCGTGGACTTCCCGGCGCCGTTGGGCCCGAGCAGCCCCACCAGCTCCCCGGACCCGACGTCGAGCGACACGTCGTCGAGCGCGACGACGTCCCCGAACCGGCGGGTCACGGCATCGACGGTGACGACGGTGCCGGGCGGTGCCGGCAGGGTGGTCGACGGCCTGTCGAGCGCGGGTGCGCGCTCGGGCGGTCGGGTGCGGGTCATGATCCGGCTCCTCTCAGCAGGCCCTGGAGGGCCTCGGTGTAGTCCTCGAACGCGCGCCGCCCCTGCGGGGTGAGCGCGAGGTAGGTCGCGGGGGTGCGGCCCTCGTGGGTCTTGGTGACGCGGACGTAGTCGGCGTCCTCGAGCTTGCGCAGGTGGGTGGACAGGTTCCCCGCGGTCATGTCGAGCAGCTTCTGCAGCTTGGGAAAGCTCAGCTCGTCGCCGGGGTCGAGGGCGGCGAGCGTCGCGACGACGCGCAGCCGCGCGGGCGCGTGGATGACGGGGTCGAGGGCGTCAGGCACGGCCCGCCCCCTCCTCCGGGTGCCGGCGCCCGCGTACGACCCGCAGCTGCTCGACCCCCGCCATCACGAGGAACCCGCCCCCGCCCGCGAGCGCCATCACGAGGTAGGTGCCGGGCAGGCCGACCAGGGTCGCCGCGCCCGCGACGAGCAGGATCCACGCCCCGAGCACGAAGAGGTTGCGGTCGCCGAACGCCGCCGCCCCGGCCAGGTACAGCAGCCCGACGACGAGGCAGGCGCCGCCGTTGCTGGCGAGGCCCATGACCTCGGTGCCCGCACCCGCCCGGGCGAGCCCGCCGAGGAGCACGCCGAGCGTGAGGAAGCCGAGCATCCAGGCCCAGCCGTACATGGCCCCGGTGCGGGCGGAGACTCCGCGCGTGCCGGCCGTCCGGCGCATGGTGTGCACCATCGTGAAGACGACGGCGGCGGCGAGCGCGCCCCCGAAGACCCAGTAGGCCCAGGCCTCCGGCTGCTCCTGCCCGCGCCCGCTGGTCCACAGGACGAGGTAGCCGACGAGCCACGCGACGCCCCACGCGCCGTAGAGCGCCCGGGCGTCCGGCTCGAGGGCGGACCGGGCGCGGTCCTGCTGCTCACGGATCAGCCGCAGCGAGTCGGCGGCGGGCAGCCCGGCGACGTCGTCGCCGGGACTGTCGGGCGTGCTGGTCATCGACACCTCACAGAGTACTTTGTGCTGCAAACCTGTTTGTCGAGCATGGCACAGTGCATCGCCGCACACAAGACCCCAAGAAATGTGATATCACTTTGCTATCGCATCGCCGGGTCCCCGGCAATCCCGAGCACAGGAGCACGCATGCCCGAGAGCACCGCACCCGTCCAGGACTCCGTGGGCGGCGAGCCCACCGGCCGGCCCGTCGGCCACGACGGCACCCGGGTCGACGTGGCCGAGCGCCCGGCCTGGTCGCTCGGCGCCGGGGGTGCGGTCCTCGCCGTCGCCGTGGCCCTGGCGGTGCTCGCGGTCGGCGCCGTCGGGGCGTCCGCGAGCGATGCGCCCGCCATGGTGTGGCTGGCCGCCGCCGGCCTCCTCCTCGCCCTGCTGGTGCTGTCCGGCGTCTCGGTGATCAGCCCCGGGGAGACCCTGGTGGTGCAGCTGTTCGGCCGGTACCTCGGCACGATCCGGCGCACCGGCCTCGTCATGACCGTGCCGCTCACCACCAAGCGCCGCGTGTCGGTGCGGGTGCGGAACTTCGAGACCAGCGAGCTCAAGGTCAACGACGCCGACGGCAACCCGGTCAACATCGCCGCCATCGTCGTCTGGCAGGTGGCCGACACCGCCAGGGCGAGCTTCGCCGTCGAGGACTACGACGACTTCGTGTCCGTGCAGTCGGAGTCCGCGCTGCGGCACGTCGCCATGTCCCACCCGTACGACGGCGGCGACGGCGTCGAGTCGCTGCGGGGCGCGACGGAGCTCGTGTCCGACGAGATCGCCGCGGAGGTCGCCGCCCGCGTCGCCGTCGCCGGCGTGGAGGTGGTCGAGGCGCGGATCTCCCACCTCGCCTACGCCCCGGAGATCGCCCAGGCCATGTTGCAGCGCCAGCAGGCCGGCGCGATCATCGCCGCCCGCTCGCGGATCGTCGAGGGCGCCGTGTCCATGGTCGAGGACGCGCTGCACCGCCTCGAGTCCGACGGCGTCGTCACCCTCGACGACGAGCGCCGCGCCACCATGGTGTCCAACCTGCTGGTGGTGCTGTGCGGCGAGAGCCGCGCGACGCCCGTCGTCAACGCGGGATCGCTGTACCAGTGACCCCCGCCCCCGACGGGCCTCGCGAGAAGCCCAGGGACGAGCCCGTGGACGAGACGCGTGACGACGCCTCGCCCACGGGCTCCGGCCGTCCCGCCCGGCCCGCACGCAAGCAGGTGCTGCTGCGGCTCGACCCCGCGGTCCACGACGCCGTCGCCCGCTGGGCCGCCGACGACCTGCGCAGCGTCAACGCGCAGATCGACCTCCTGCTGCGCCGGGCGCTCAAGGACTCCGGGCGGCTGCCGCGCGACACGCCACCCGCCCGGCGTCCCGGCCGCCCGCCTCGCGACGACGCCTGAGAGCACTTCCCTGCGAGCGGCCCTACCCTGGGCGGCGTGACCGTCCTCGCACCGGTGGCGCCCGCCACCACGCCCGCCGAGCGCCGCCGCACGACGGCGGAGGTCTGGATCGTGCTGGGCCTCAGCCTGGGCCAGAGCGGCGTGTACGCACTGGTCAACATCATCGCGAGGCTGAGCGCTCCCACGCCGCTCGCCGAGCAGACCGCGACGCTGAACGCCAGCCAGTCCGACCGCTCGCTGCTCGACCTCGTGTACCAGCTGCTGGGGATCTTCTTCGCCGTCGTCCCGGTCGTGCTGGCGCTCTACCTGCTCAGCGGACGGGCGTCCGCCACCTGGGCCGGCACCCGCCGCCGGATCGGCCTCGACTGGGGGCTCGACGGCGCCCGGCCCGGCCGCGACGTGGCCTGGGGGTTCGGCCTCGCGGCCGCCATCGGCATCCCCGGCCTCGCGTTCTACGCGCTGGGCCGGCTGCTGGGGATCACGGTCGAGGTGCAGGCCAGCGCCCTGAACAGCGCCTGGTGGACCGTGCCCGTGCTGATCCTGGCCGCGCTCCAGAACGGGCTCCTCGAGGAGATCGTCGCCGTCGCCTACATGCACGAGCGCACCCGCGACCTCGGCTGGTCGCGGCTCTGGTTCGTGGTGTGGAGCTCGCTGCTGCGCGGCTCGTACCACCTGTACCAGGGCATCGGGCCGTTCTTCGGCAACGTCGTGATGGGCCTGGTGTTCTCGTGGTTCTACACGAGCCGGTGGGGCCGGCACCGGGTGCTGCCGCTCGTCGTCGCGCACACGCTGCTCGACGTCGTCGCCTTCGTCGGCTACGCCCTGCTCCCGCAGGAGTGGAAGGACGCGCTCGGGCTCTAGGGTCAGGGGCGCGGGCCGGCACCGCGCAGCAGCGTGTCGACGACGCGGGCGGCGAGCACGTCCGGGTCGCCCGCCGGGTCGCCCCGCAGGGTCTCCCCGAGGAGCGCGTAGTAGACCCGCCGCACCCAGTCGAGGTCGGCCGCAGCGTCGATCAGGCCCTCGTCCCGCGCGCGCTCCAGCACGGTGACGCAGCGCCGGTCCACCTCCCGCTGGAGGTCCGCCGCCTCGCCGCTCGGCTCGGCGGCCTGCTCCAGCGCGAAGGCCCAGGCGCCCTTGACCTGCAGCACGTTCGCCGTGATCCGGTGCATCGCGACGAGCGGCGGCGCCGTGTCCGGGCGGCCGTCGTCCACCGCGTCGGCGAGCCGGCGGGCGGCCGACGACGCCAGCGCCTCGACGAGCGCCTGCCTGCTGGCGAACCGCCGGTGGACGGTCGTGCGCGCCACGCCCGCCGCGGCGGCGACCTGCTCCAGGGACGCGCCCGGGTCGGCGGCGAGCACCCGCTCGGCCGCCTCGAGAATCACGCGCACGCTGCGCTCCGCGTCCGCCCTCAGGGGGCGCGCCGTCGCCTCGCCCATCCCGCCTCCGTCACCCGTGGACTCGCCCTGTGGAACCGACCCCACGGTACAGGATGGATGCAGTATCCCTATTAACTGCATCACTGCTGTTGCGCTTCGTCGAATTGCCGGTACTGTCCTGACACAGTTGTCCTCGACCGGAGGACCCACCGAAGGAGCAGCCGTGCACCGCACCGCCCTCGTCACCGGAGCGTCGTCCGGCCTCGGCGCCGAGTTCGCCGCCCAGCTCGCCGCCACCGGGCACGACCTCGTGCTGGTGGCCCGCTCGGGCGACCGGCTCGCCGCGCTCGCCGAGCGTCTCGCCGCGGAGCACGGCGTGGCCGCGCACGTGTTGGTCCAGGACCTCGCCGAGCCGGACGCCGCCGACCGCGTCGCCGACCGGCTCGCGGGCCTGGGCCTGCACGTCGACCTCCTCGTCAACAACGCCGGCTTCGGCACCTGCGGCCGGTTCGAGGAGATCCCCGCCCGGCGCGACCACGACCAGCTGATGGTCAACGTCGTGGCGCTGGCAGACCTCACCCACCGGCTGGTCCCCGCCATGCTGGGACGCGGTCACGGGGCCGTCCTCAACGTGGCGTCCGACGCCGCGTTCCAGCCCTCCCCGTACTTCGCCGTGTACGGCGCGGCCAAGGCGTTCGTGCTGAGCTTCGGCCTCGCCCTGCGCCAGGAGTACCGCGGGCGTGGCCTGCGCGTGCTCACGCTCTGCCCCGGCCCGGTCGAGACCGCCTTCTTCGACACCATCGGCACCCGGCGCGCCGCCGTCACCGGGGCCATGACCACCCCGGAGCCCGTCGTGCGGGCCGCGCTGCGCGCCCTGGACCGCGACCGCGGCTACGTGGCCCCCGGCCTCGCCAACGCGCTGACCGCGCACCTGACGCCCCGCCGTCCGCGTGCCCTGGTCGCCGCCCTCGCCGAGCGCGTCACCCGCAAGGTCCTCGCGGCGCCGACCGCCACCGCAGCCGCGGCCACGCCCGGGCGGGTCGCATGAGGCGTCCGGGGGCGGCCCTCCGCCCCGCCGCGTCGGCCGGGGCGGCCGCCGCGATGCTGCTCGTCGGCACCTCGGCAGCAGTGTCCGCCACGATCGCGGACTACCCCGTGCTGTTCGGGCAGGCGCTGCGGTACGCGCTCGCCGCGGCGATCCTCCTCGCCGTCCTGCGCCACCGGCGGCCGCCGCGCGTCCGGCTCACGCGGCGCGACCTGCTCCTGCTCGTCGCGCTGGCCGCGACCGGCCTGGCGGGCTTCAACCTGTGCCTCGTCGAGGCCACCCGGCACGCCGGCCCGGCCATGATCGGCGCGGTGGTGGGCGCCGTCCCGCTCGTGCTCGCCCTCGTCGGGCCGCTGACGGAGCGCCGGCGACCGGCGCCCCGCACGGTCGGCGCCGCGGCGGTGGTGGCCCTCGGCACGGCCGTCGCCGCCGGGCTGGGCTCGGGCAGCCCGCAGGGCCTCCTGCTCGCCCTCGGTGCGCTCGCCGGGGAGGTCGCGTTCTCCCTGCTCGCCGTCCCGCTGCTGCCCCGGCTCGGCGCGCTGCGGGTCGCGGCCTACCCCGCCGCCCTGGCCGTCCCGCTCCTCCTGGTCGCGGGCCTGGCGCTGGACGGCCCGCGGGCCGTGCGGCTGCCCACCGGCGCCGAGGCGGTCGCGTTCGTCTACCTCGGTGCCGTCGTCACCGCGCTCGCGTTCTTCCTCTGGTACGACGCGCTGGGCCGGCTCGGCGCCGACCGCGCGGGCCTCTTCGCGGGGCTCGTCCCGGTCGGGGCCCTGCTCACGACGGTCGCGCTCGGGCTCGGGGAGATCGGCCCCGCGGACGTCGCCGGGGCCCTCCTCGTCGGGGCGGGGGTGGCCGTCGGGACCGCCCGCCGGCCGAGCGGGTCAGGACGCGCGCCCCGACCCGCTCGACCAGCCGGACCGCGACGGACTCAGCCGGCGGAGGCCCGCAGGGAGCGGAGCCCTTCGCGGTGCTCGGCCTGAGCGGCCGGGTCCGGCACGGGCAGGGACGCCAGCAGCTGCTTGGTGTAGGTCTCGCGCGGGGCGCCCAGGACCTCCGCGCCCGTGCCCTCCTCGACCAGGTGGCCGCGGTAGAGCACCGCGATGCGGTCGGCGAGCAGGTCCACGACCGCCAGGTCGTGCGACACGAACAGGCAGGCGAACCCCAGCTCCTTCTGCAGCTCCGCGAAGAGCTCCAGCACGCGCGCCTGCACCGACACGTCGAGGGCGGACGTCGGCTCGTCCGCGACGAGCAGCTCCGGGTCGAGCGCCAGGCCGCGGGCGAGCGACGCGCGCTGCCGCTGCCCGCCGGACAGCTCGTGCGGGAAGCGGTCGCCGTAGCTGCGGGGCAGCTGCACCGCCTCGAGCAGCTCGTCCACCCGGCCGCGCGCGGCCTCCGGGTTGCGGGCCCGGCCGTGCACCACCAGCGGCTCGGCCACGCACTCGGCGATGGTCAGCAGCGGGTTGAACGACGTCGCCGGGTCCTGGAACACGAACCCCAGCCGCGGGCGCATCGCCTTGAGGTCGCGCCCCTTGGCGCCGCGCATCTCGGTGCCGAGCACGCGCAGCGAGCCGCCGCTGACGGGCGTGAGCCCGGCGATCGCGCGGGCGATCGTCGTCTTGCCGGACCCCGACTCCCCCACCAGGCCCAGCACCTCGCCCGGCCGGATCGCGAGGTCCACGCCGTCCACCGCGGTGAACGCCGGCTGCCGGAATCGGCCTGGGTAGGTGATGGTGAGGCCCTCGGCCCGCACCACCGGCTCGGACCCGGCCCACCCCTCGGGCCGTGCGGCCGCGCGCTCGACGGCGCGGGCCGTGCCCTCCCCGACGCGCGGCACGGCCTTGAGGAGGGCCTTCGTGTAGTCGGCCTGCGGGTCCGCGAACAGGTCCCCCACCGGGGCCTGCTCCACGAGCTTGCCCTGGTACATCACGGCGACCCGGTCCGCCAGGTCGGCCACCACGCCCATGTTGTGCGTGATGAGCACGATGGCGGTGCCGGTCTCGTCGCGCAGGTGGCGCAGCAGGTCGAGGATCTCCGCCTGGACGGTGACGTCGAGCGCCGTCGTCGGCTCGTCGGCCACGATGAGCCCCGGGTTCAGCACCAGCGCCATCGCGATGACGATGCGCTGCTTCTGCCCGCCGGAGAACTGGTGCGGGTAGTGGTCCACCCGGTGCTCCGGGTCGGGGATGCCGACCGTGCCGAGCACCTCGACCGCCCGGCGCCGCGCCTCGGACTTCGACACGTCGCCGTGCGCCCGGATGCCCTCGGCGATCTGCCAGCCCACCGTGTAGACGGGGTTGAGCACGCTGGAGGGCTCCTGGAACACCATGGCCACGTCGCGGCCGCGCACCTGGCGCAGCTTCGCCGCCGAGACCGCGACGACGTCCGTCGTCGCGCCGTCGCGCCCGGTGAGGACGACGGCGCCGCTCGTGGTCGCCGTCTCCGGCAGCAGGCCGAGGATGGTCTTCGCGGTGACGGTCTTGCCCGAGCCCGACTCGCCGACGACGGCGAGCACCTCGCCCGGCTGGACGTCGAGGCTCACGCCGTCGACCGCCCGCACCGGGCCGGCGTCCGTGGCGAACGAGACCGCGAGGTCCGTGATCGATGCGACGGCGCTCATGCGTCGTCTCCCTTCGGGTTCGGCTCGCGGGGCTCGGCGGCGGCCGGGTTCGCCGGGTCGGAGGCGTCCGCCTCCACCGACTCGCCGACGGCCGTGGCCGCGACGGCGCCCGACACCTGGCCCGAGCGGGCGCGGGAGCGCAGGCGCGGGTCCGCGAGGTCGTTGAGCGACTCGCCCACGAGCGTCATGCCCATTGCCGCCAGCACGATCGCGAGACCCGGGAACAGCGCGGTCCACCAGATGCCGGAGGTGACGTCGGACAGCGACCGCTGCAGGTCGTACCCCCACTCGGCCGCCGCGGTCGGCTCGATGCCGAAGCCGAGGAAGCCGAGCCCGGCGAGCGTGAGGATCGCCTCGGACGCGTTGAGGGTCACGATGAGTGGCAGCGTGCGCGTGGAGTTGCGCAGCACGTGGCGCGTCATGATGCGCCAGTGCCCGGTGCCGAGCACGCGCGCCGAGTCGACGAACGCCTCCGCCTTGATGCGCACCACCTCGGCCCGTACGACCCGGAAGTACTGGGGCACGAACACCACCGTGATCGACAGCGCCGCGGCGAGGATGCCGCCCCACATGCTCGACTGCCCGCCCGAGATGACGATGGCGAGCAGGATCGCGAGCAGCAGCGACGGGAACGCGTAGACCGCGTCGGCGATCACCACGAGCACGCGGTCCAGCCACCCGCCGAAGTACCCGGACACGAGGCCGAGCAGCACGCCGACGACGATCGACGACAGCACCGCGACCAGCACCACGAGCAGCGCCGTCCGTGCGCCCCACACCACGCGGGACAGCACGTCGTAGCCGCCCACCGTGGTGCCGAACCAGTGCTCCGCCGACGGCGGCTGCTGCGCGCCGAACGCGCCGTCGAGGTCGCGCAGCTGGGACCAGCCGAAGGGCGCCAGCACCGGTGCGAACACCGCCACCAGCACGAACGCGACCGTCAGCACGATGCCGGCGACGAGCATCCCGCGCTGCAGCCCCACGCTCTGGCGCAGCTGGTGCACCACGGGCAGCTTCTTGAGCCAGGCTCCCCGGCCCTCGACGTGCTCGGGCGCGGCGCCGGCCGTGCCGACGCTGGTGATCTCTCCCGCGGTCATCAGTACCTCACCCTCGGGTCGACCAGGGCGGCGATGATGTCGACGAGGAAGTTCGTCACGGCCACCACCACGGCCATCAGCACGACGATCCCCTGCACGGCCACGAAGTCACGCGCCTGCAGGTACTCCGCGAGCTGGAAGCCGAGGCCGCGCCACTCGAAGGTCGTCTCGGTCAGCACGGCACCCACCAGCAGCATCGCGACCTGCATGCCGGCCACGGTGATGATGGGGATGAGCGCCGGGCGCCACGCGTGCTTGCGCACGAGGCGGCTCTCCTTGACGCCCCGCGAGCGGGCCGCGTCGACGTAGCCGGTGCCGAGCGTGCTGATCATGTTGGTGCGCACCAGGCGCAGGAAGACGCCGGCGGTGAGCAGGCCCAGCGCGAGGGCCGGCAGCACGGCGTGCGACAGGACGTCGAGCACCACGGCCGGGTCGCCCGTCGCGAAGGCGTCGACCAGCATGAACCCGGAGTCCGCCCCGGCGAGCTGCATCGCGATCTCGCCGTCGGTGGACACGCGGCCCGCCACCGGGAACCAGCCCAGCCAGACGGAGAACACGAGCTTGAGGATCAGGCCCGCGAAGAAGACCGGCGTCGCGTAGGCGAGGATCGCGAGGATGCGCAGCACGGCGTCGGGCAGGCGGTCGCGGAAGTAGCCGCTGACCATGCCGAACGGGACGCCCAGGAGGAGCGCCACGCAGATCGCGTAGAACGCGAGCTCCAGCGTGGCGGTGCCGTAGGTCGTGAGGACCTCGACGACGGGGCGGTTGTCGCTGATCGTCGTGCCGAAGTCGCCGGTGAAGATGCCGGTCAGGTACTCCCAGTACTGCACGATGATCGGCCGGTCGTAGCCGGCCGCGTGGATCAGCTCGGCGAGCTGGTCGGGCGGCAGCTTGCCGCCCAGTGCGGCGGTGATGGGGTCACCGGTCGCGCGCATGAGCACGAAGACCGTGGTGACCAGGATGAACACGGTGGGGATGATGAGCAGGAAGCGCACCAGGACGTAGCGTCCCAGTGCGCCTCCTGCCGTACTACGCGAGGCCACGAGAAGAGCTCAGTCCTTGTCTCAGCCCTTGGCCAGCGCGCCGTAGCGGAACTTGAACGACGCGTCGAGCGTGTCCTCGGTCCCCGTGACGTCGGCCCCCACGACGGCGACCTGCGCGCCCTGCAGGTACGGGACGGTGGACAGGTCCTTCGCCTCGGCCTCCTGGATCTGGCCCAGCAGCTCGGTGCGCTTCGCCTCGTCGGCGGTGACCGCCTGCTCGAGGATCATGTCCTCCACGTCCTGGTTCACGTAGTGGTTCGCCAGGAAGTTCTCCTTGAGGAAGAACGGCGTGAGGTAGTTGTCCGCGTCGGAGTAGTCCGGGAACCAGCCGAGCTGGTACGCCGGGTAGACGTCGGCGGTGCGGTCCTTGGAGTACTGCACCCACTCGGTGGTCTGCAGGTTGACCGTGAACAGGCCGCTCTCCTCGAGCTGGTCCTTGATCAGCGCGTACTCGTCACCCGACGACGGGCCGTAGTGGTCGTTCGAGTACTGGAGGTTCAGCTCCACCGGGGTGGTGACCCCCGCGGCCTCGAGCGTCTGCTTCGCCTTGTCGGCGTCCGGGGCGCCCTGGCCGTCGCCGTACAGCTCCTTGAGCGGCTCCGTGGCGCCGGTCAGGCCGTCGGGGACGAAGGAGTACAGCGGGGTGTAGGTGCCCTTGTAGACCTGGTCGGCCAGCGCCTGCCGGTCGATGAGGTGGGCCACCGCCTGGCGGACGGCCGTGGCCTTCTTCGGGTCGGCGTCCGACTGCTTCGCGCCGTACGGCTGGGTGTTGAAGTTGAACGTGATGTAGCGGATCTCGCCGCCCGGGCCGTCGACGACCTTCACCGCGTCGTCGCCCCGCAGGTCCTCGATGTCGGTGGGCGACAGCGAGCGGAACGCGACGTCCACCGAGCCGTCCTGCACCTCGAGCTTGAGGTTGGAGGCGTCGGTGAAGTACTTGACGGCGATCTTCGGGGCCTTCGCCGCGCCGAGGACGCCCTCGTAGCCGTCGAACGCCTCGTAGCTGATCAGCTCGTTGGCCTTGTAGCTGCCGATCGAGTACTGACCGGCGAACGCCTTGCCGTCCACGATCTCCTGGTCGGGGGTGACCGCGTCGGCCGAGAAGACGTCCTCGTCGACGATCGGGCCCACCGGCGACGACAGGATCTGCGGGAAGATCTGGTCGTTCTCGCTCTTCAGCTTGAACACGACCGTCGTGTCGTCCGGCGTCTCGACCGAGTCGAGGTTGTACAGCAGCGACGACGGGCCGTTCTCGTCCGCGATCGCGAGCTGGCGGTCGAACGTGAACTTCACGTCGGAGGAGGTGAGGTCGTTGCCGTTCGCCCACTTCAGGCCGGGCTTGAGCTTCACCGTGTACTCCGTGGGCGCCGTGAACTCCGCCGACTCGGCGATGTCGGGCTCCACGTCCGGGCTGCCGTACGGGGTGTTCATGAGGAACGGGTAGATCTGGTTCATCACCGCGAACGAGCCGTTGTCGTACGACCCGGCCGGGTCCAGCGACGTGATCTTGTCGGTGGTGCCGACGACCAGCGACTCGGCGCTGCCGCCTCCGCCGCCGTCCCCGCTGCCGCCGTCCCCGGATCCGCCGCCGCACGCGGTCAGCACCAGCGCCAGCGCTGCCGTTCCTGCGGCGGCGGCGATGAGCCGTCGCGAGCCTCTGTTGGCACTCATGGTCGTGGTCCCCTTCGTCCAGGCCGGCCGCGGCGGGTGGCCGCGGGCTCGTCACGATGCGGGCGTTTGTAGCACACCGGTGTGTCGCCTCGGTCACGGGGCCAGGTCACACCAGACCCGTGTTCGCATCGTGGTCCGGGAACCTACCACCGCTCTCCGCCTCGTGTCACAGGCCGTGAGGCCGGCCAACACCTAGACTTCCCGACATGTCCGGAGCGAGCACCGCGGGTCCCGTCGGGGAGCCGTCGCACCGGAACCCGGCCGCCGACCCCGCGCCGCCCACCGGGCCGCTGCAGGCGCTGCTCGGCGGCGACCCGGCCGACCAGGCCACGGGCTCCGACCTCGTCCGCGTGGTCGACACCCCCGAGGCCCGCGTGCGCCACCCCTCGGACATGCTCGGCATGGTGATCAGCGCGCTGGGCGTGGCGCTGGTCCTCGTCCTGTCGGTCGTCGCCCACGCGACGACCGAGGGCGTCACCGAGGACGTGCGGAACTTCAGCACCCTCCTGGCGCGCATCCTGTTCATCCCGGTCCAGGTGCTCGAGGGCCTGATCACCCTGTTCGTGCCCGCCGCCGTGCTGGTCGAGCTGGGCTGGCGGCGGCTGGGCCGGCAGGTGGTGGAGTCGATCTGCGCGGCCGCGCTCGGCCTGGTGCTCGGCGTCGTCACGACCCTGACCGTCACGAGCTTCGGCAGCGACGAGCTGGTGCGTGGCCTGTCCGTGTTCCGCGACGGCGCATGGCAGCTCACCGTCCCCGGGTACGTCGCCGCCATCGCCGGTCTGCTCACCACGGCGGGGCCGCGCACCCGCCGCCGCACCGTGCGCTGGTCGTGGAACGTGCTGTACCTGGCCCTGTTCATCGTGCTCATCACCGGGCAGGTGTCGCTGCCGGGCGTCCTGGTCGCCCTGCTGCTCGGCCGCCTCGCCGGCCAGGCCGTGCAGTACGTGTCCGGCGTGCGCAGCGAGCGCGCGTACGGCGCCGACCTGGTGTCCGCGGTGCGGAAGGCGGGCTTCCACCCGACGGCGCTGGTGCGCGTGCGCGACGTGTCGGCCGCCGTCGACGACGACGGCGCGGGCGAGGCCCCGGTCGTGCCGGAGGACCCCGTGGCCGCGTACGACGCGGACGGCGACGTCGTGGACACGCCCACGGACGCCGACCAGACCCTTCCGCCCGACCCCACCACCGCCGACGCCGCGGCCGTGGCCCTCACCCGCTCGGGCGACAACCGCGTGTACGCGCTGTTCACCGACGACGGCGGGCCCCGCCGCGACGTCGTCGTGCTCGACGGCGACCGCCAGGTCATGACCACCGTGCAGCGGCTGTGGCGCGCGCTGCGGCTGCGCGGCCTGGAGGGACGCGCGGCGATCTCGCTGCGGGCCGCCGCCGAGCGGACCGCCCTGCTCGCGTACGCCGCGGCCGCCGCCGGGGTGCGCACGCCGCGGCTGGAGGGCATCGGCGTCGCCGACGACTCCGTCGTCCTGGTGCAGGAGCACGCGCGCGGCGCCGTGTCCCTGCGGGACGTCGATGCCGACCACCTCGACGGCCCGCGCGGGGACGCCGTCCTCGCCGAGGCGTGGGAACAGCTCCGACGCGCGCACGACGCGGGCCTCACGCACCACTCGCTGACCCCCGACGTCGTGCTGGTGCACACCGACGTCGACGGCGCCCCGCACGTGTGGCTCACCGGTTGGGAGCAGGGCGAGATCGCGTCCGGCACCCTGTCGCGACGCCTCGACCTCACGCAGATGCTGGCCCTCCTGGCCCTCCGCGTCGGTGCGCGCCGCGCCCTCGCCTCCGCGGTGCGCGCCCTCCCGCACGAGGACATCGCCGCCATCGGGCCGCTGCTGCAGTCGATCGCGCTGCCCAGCCCGACGCGCGAGGAGGTGCGCCGGAACAAGGGGCTGCTGGACGAGCTGCGCGAGGCCCTCGTGGAGCGCCTGCCGCAGGCCGACGTGCAGCCGCAGAACATCACCCGGTTCGGCGCGCGCACGGTCGTCATGCTGACGCTGACGATCGTCGCCGTCACGGTGATCGTCACGACGATCAACTTCGAGGAGATCGCGTCCGCGATCACCGAGGCGAACCCGTGGTGGGTCGCGGCGTCGTTCGCGCTGGGGGCGATCACCTGGTTCGGCGCGGCGCTGACCTTCTCCGCCTTCTCGCCGGAGAAGCTGCCGCTGTGGCGGGCCACGCTCACGCAGATGGCGGGGTCGTTCGTCGCGCTCGCCGCCCCCGCCGGCATCGGCCCGGCCGCCCTCAACCTGCGGATGCTCACGCGGCGTGGGGTCGCCACCCCGATGGCGGTCGCGACCGTGGCGCTGGTGCAGCTGTCGCAGTTCGTGGTGACGGTGCTGCTGCTGGTCGTCCTGTCCGTCTCCACCGGTTCGGGCGGCCTCATCGAGCTGCCCTCCACGACCGTGCTGCTGGCCATCAGCGGCGTCGCCGTCGCCGTCGTCGCGACCCTGCTGGTCCCGGCCGTGCGGCGGTGGGCCTGGGAGAAGGCGCGCCCCACCCTGGAGCAGGTGTGGCCACGGCTGTCGCAGATGCTCGGCCAGCCGGGTCGCCTGGCGCTCGGCCTGGCGGGGAACGTCGTCATGACGCTGGGCTACGTGCTCGCGTTCGACTTCGCCCTCGCCGCCTTCGGGCAGTCGCTCAACCTCATCGACGTCGCCGTCATCTACCTCGTCGGCAACTCCGTGGGCGCCATGGTGCCGACCCCCGGCGGCCTGGGTGGCGTCGAGGGCGCCCTCATCGCCGGGCTCACCGCCGCCGGCATCCCCGCGTCGCTCGCCGTCACGGTCACCATGCTCTACCGCGTCGTCACCTACTGGGCCCGCGTGCCGATCGGCTGGGTCGCGATGCGGCGGCTCGAGAAGACGGGCGACCTGTGACCGTCCTCGACGAGCGGCCCGGCTGCGCCGTGCAAGGGCCGGCGGGGGCGACGGCGGCGGCCGCGGCGGCCGAGGAGCTCGACCGGGTGCTCGCCGGGCTGCAGTGGCGGTTCGTCGCCCGGTCCCGGCACACGCTCGCCGCGGGCGAGTGGGCGGAGCACACCACCGGCGACGCCGCGCTGCTGCTCGTGACCGACGGCCTGGTGCGGGTGCGGGGCGTGGGCGACGTCGCCGACCTGGCGCCCGGCGACTTCCTGTTCCTGCCGCACGGGCCGCGGTTCGAGGTGCACGCGCTCTCGCGCGCGACCGTGCAGTGCGTGCGGGCGGCGACGGTCGGGGCGGACACCGGCGCGGGCCTGCTGCCCGCCGTCGTGCTGCTCACCGAGCTGCCGCAGAGCGAGCCGACGGCCGCGACGCTGCTGCAGGCCGTCGTCGAGGAGTACCGCACCCCGCGCAGCGTGCTCGGCGACCGCGTGGTGACACTCGTCGCGACCCTGGCGATCAGCTCCTGGTACGCCCGCGGCTGCGCCCCCGCCCGGTGGCTGATGCAGCGGGACGACCCGGGGCTGGCGCGGGCCGTCGCCGCGATCCACGCGGAACCCGGGCGGGAGTGGACCGTGGACGACCTGGCCCGCGTGGCGCTCGCCTCCCGCTCCGGGTTCGCCGCCCGGTTCCGCGCCGCCACGGGCCTCACCCCCGGCCGGTACCTGGCGCAGGTGCGG
This sequence comes from Isoptericola peretonis, assembly GCA_023241745.1. Classification (GTDB taxonomy): domain Bacteria; phylum Actinomycetota; class Actinomycetes; order Actinomycetales; family Cellulomonadaceae; genus Isoptericola; species Isoptericola peretonis. The sequence continues at coordinate 23,442 of JALQCY010000003.1, forward strand.
GTGGCGCACGCCCGCTGCCTCCTGACGGCGGGCGACCTTCCCGTGGGGACCATCGCCCGCCGGCTGGGCTACGGGTCCGACACGGCGTTCGGCCGCGCCTTCCGCCGTCACACCGGCGCGACGCCGTCCGAGTACCGCCGCGACAGCGTGCTGCGTACCAGGACCCCGCCCGCGACGGCGGCCACGGCGGCCACCAGGTAGGTCCACCCCACCCCGATCGTCTCGACGCCCAGGCCGCCGACGGCCGAGCCGAGGATGATCGCCGTCTGGAACGCGGCGACGACGAGCCCGCTGCCCGCCTCGACCTGGTCCGGCATCATCCGCGTGATCCACACCTGCACCACGATGAGCACGCCGCCGAACGCCACCCCCCACACGACCACCGCCGGGTAGGCGAGCCAGGGCACCGCCGCGGCCACCCCGACGGCGGCCACGCCCGCACCGATGGCCACGGGGACGGCGAGCAGCAGCACGGGCAGATGACGGTCGACGACCGCGCCGATCGCGAAGTTGCCGATCAGCCCGCCGACGCCGAACAGCGCGAGCAGGACGGCGATCGTCCCGACGTCCGCGCCGGGCAGCAGCGACAGCGCGGGCCGCACGTAGGTGTAGCCCGCGAAGTGGCCCCCGATGACCGCGACGATGGCCACCAGGCCGAGCGCGACGCCCGGCGAGCGCAGGGCCCGGCCCGTCGCCGACCAGCCGATGCCCGGGGTCGGCGCCACGGGCGGCAGCGCCATCCGCATCCCGACCGCCGTCACCACCGTGACCACGGCGATCGCCACGAAGACGACCCGCCAGCCCGACGCGGCGCTGAGCACGACGCCGAGTGGGACGCCGGCCACGGTCGCGACCGTCGTGCCGGCGTTCACGACCATCATCGCCCGCCCCACCCGGTCCGGCGGGACGAGCTGCGTCGCGATGACCAGCGACATCGACCAGTAGCCGCCCAGGGCCGCGCCGAGCAGCAGGCGGGCCGCCATGAGGACGCCGATGCTCGGCGCCACCGCGACCAGGACGTTCGAGACGACCGCGCCCAGGGCGAGCACGACCAGGAGCGTGCGGCGGTCCGTGCGCGGGAAGAGGGAGCCCAGGCCCAGCGCCGTGAGCAGCGCCGTCAGGGCCGTGACGCTCACGGAGAGGCCCACGACCCCCTCGGAGACGGCCAGCTCCTGGGCCACCGGCGTCAGGACCCCGGGCGGCAGGAACTCGGCCGTCACGAGCGAGAAGCTGCCCAGGAACATCGCGGCAAGCCCCCACCGTGCCTGCCCCGGCGACAGACGGGGTCCGGCCGGGCCGTCCGGGGGGACGGCCGGGGCAGGGGCGGTGTGCGACTGCGTGGTGGCGGCCGCCGCGGGCGCGGCGGTGTCGATCGGGTTCGTCGTCATGCTGGTCGCAACAACCAGGGCCCGTACCCGGGCCGACCGGGACGCCAGCGGACTCGATCCAGACGCCAGGCCCGTCCGGACGGGGAGGGGACGACGGAGGCCCGCCGCTCGCACAGGGCGAGCGGCGGGCCTCAGTCCGGCTGACGCGGCGCGGCGGGCGGACCCGACGGCCGGTCAGCGAAGGATCACTTCGCGACGGCCTTCTTCAGCAGCGAGCCGGCGCTGATCTTCACACCGAAGCCGGCCGGGATCTGGATCTCCTCACCGGTGCGCGGGTTGCGACCGGTGCGGGCCGCGCGCTCGACGCGCTCGACCGAGAGCAGACCCGTGACCTTGACCGCCTCACCCTTGGCGAGCGACTCCTCGAGCACCGCCTGGAAGGCGTTGAGGAACTTCTCCGCCTCCGCCTTGCTGAGCTCGGCCTTGCCGGCGATGGCCGAGACCAGCTCGGACTTGTTCAGCGACATGTGCATCCCTTCTCCGGTTCACGACGCGCGCGACCCGCACGTCGTCACGTTCTCGATCCTGCCCGGCTCGCGCCAGGAGGACGGGGAACACACTAGGGAACATCCGCGGATTTCTGCGACTTTTGCGCGCGTGGCGTGCCGGACACCCGGATCCGGGAACCTTTCGAGCACGCGATCTGTCCCGGTTTCGGCCGTCATGACGCGACGGATCGCGTGCTGGAAGGTGGCATCAGGCGTCCGGGTCGGCGTCGTCCGGGCCGCTGCCCGGCTCGTCGCGGCGGCGCAGGCGCAGGACGACGGCGGCCGCGACGCCCACGGCCGCGAGCACGGCCACGGGGAACAGCCACGCCGTCGCCCACCCGGCCTCGCCGTCCGCGTCGAGGTCCGCGCCCGGGGTGCCGCCGTGGCCGTGCCCCGCGGCCGCGGGGGTCTCGTCGGACGGCGTCGGGCTCGCGGTCGTCGGGGTGCCCGACGGGCTCGGGGAGGGGCCGGCCGACGGCGCGCCGGGCGACGGGGACGGCGCGGCGTCCGCCACGGTGTAGCCCAGCTCGCCCTCGATGGGGTGGCCGTCGGAGGAGACGACCCGCCACGCCACGTCCCACTCCCCGCCCGGCAGGTCGGCCGGCAGCGCCGCGACGACCTCGTCGCCGTCGACGCTCACCCGGGCGGGCGTCGTCCCGTCGGGGGTCGTCACCGACACCTGCGCCCCCGCCTCCAGCACCTCGGCGCTGAAGACGAGCGCGAGCTGCGCGGGCGGCGCGTCGAGCGTGGCGCCGTCGGCCGGGTCGGAGGACAGGAGCCGGTCGTGCGCGGCGGCGGGCTGGGCGACGGCGAGGCCGAGCGCCGGGGCCAGCGCGGCGGCGAGCAGGACGGCGAGCGCGCGGCGGCGACGCGCGGGGTTCAGGTGCACGTACCGACCCTAGCGACCGCCCGCCGCGCACGGTCGGGGCAGATCGGGGCCAGAGGCGCGGACACCTCGCGGCGAGCCCGACACGTCTCGCGAGGACGGACGACGTTCCTACACTCGGGGGGTGGACTTCACCTCGGCCTACGCCCACGGCTTCGCCCGCGTGGCGGCCTGCACCGTCACCGTCACCGTCGCCGACCCGCGCGCGAACGCCGCCGCGATCCTCGCCGAGGCGCGCGCGTGCCACGACGACGGCGTCGCGGTCGCCGTCTTCCCCGAGCTGTGCGTGTCCGGGTACGCGATCGACGACCTGCACCTCGCGGACACGCTGCTCGAGGCGACGTCCGACGCCCTGGCGACGATCGTCGAGGCCAGCGCGGGCCTGCGCCCGCTGCTCGTGGTCGGCGCCCCGCTCGAGGTGGGCAACCGGCTGCTGAACTGCGCGGTCGTCGTGCAGGGCGGCCGGGTGCTCGGCGTCGCGCCCAAGTCGTACCTGCCGACCTACCGCGAGTTCTACGAGAAGCGGTGGTTCGCCCCCGGCGACGACCGCCGCGGCGCCACCGTCACGCTGCCGTTCGCGGACGGGCCCGTGCCGTTCGGCCCCGACCTGATGTTCGCGGCCGACGACGTCGCGGGCCTGGTCGTGCACGTGGAGGTGTGCGAGGACCTGTGGGTGCCCGTGCCGCCGTCGGCGGAGGCCGCGCTGGCGGGCGCCACGGTGCTGCTCAACCTGTCGGCCAGCCCGATCACGGTGGCGCGGGCCGAGGACCGGCGGCTCATGGTGCGCTCGGCGTCGCACCGCGGCCTCGCCGCCTACGCGTACGCGGCAGCCCAGGGCGAGTCGAGCACCGACCTGTCGTGGGACGGCCAGACGATGGTCTACGAGGTGGGCGACCTGCTCGCCGAGACCGAGCGCTTCCCGGACGGCGCGCGCCGGTCGGTGGCGGACGTCGACCTCGACCGGCTGCGCCAGGAGCGCCTGCGGATGGGGTCGTTCGACGACAACCGCCGTGCGCTGGGCTCGCGGGTCGAGGGGTTCCGCACCGTCGCCTGGACCGTCGACCCGCCGGCGGGCGACGTCGGCCTGCGCCGCAAGGTGGACCGGTTCCCGTTCGTGCCGGACGACCCGGAGCGCCTGGCCCAGGACTGCTACGAGGCGTACTCGATCCAGGTGTCGGGGCTGGAGCAGCGGCTCCGCTCGATCGGGCAGCCGAAGGTCGTCGTCGGCGTCTCCGGCGGCCTGGACTCGACGCACGCGCTGATCGTCGCGGCGCGGGCGATGGACCGGCTCGGTCGCCCACGCTCGGACATCCACGCGATCACGATGCCCGGCTTCGCGACGTCGTCGGAGACGAAGGACCGTGCCACCCGGCTCGCGACGTCCCTCGGCGTGCACTTCGAGGAGCTCGACATCCGGCCGGCCGCCGAGCAGATGCTGCGCGACCTGGGCCACCCGTTCGGGTCCGGCGAGAAGGTCTACGACGTCACGTTCGAGAACGTGCAGGCCGGGCTGCGCACCGACTACCTGTTCCGCCTCGCGAACCACCGCGGCGGCATCGTGCTCGGCACCGGCGACCTGTCGGAGCTGGCGCTCGGCTGGTGCACCTACGGCGTCGGGGACCAGATGTCGCACTACGCCGTCAACACCGGCGTCCCCAAGACGCTCATCCAGCACCTCATCCGCTGGGTCGCGGACACCGGCCGGTTCGACCCGGAGACGAACGACCTGCTGCGCGAGATCCTCGCCCAGGAGATCTCCCCCGAGCTCGTGCCCGCCGGCGAAGGCGAGGCCCCGCAGTCCACGGAGGCCATGGTGGGCCCGTACGCGCTCCAGGACTTCACCCTGTTCTGGACGCTGCGGCACGGGCTGCGGCCGTCCAAGATCGCGTTCCTCGCCTGGCACGCGTGGCGCGACCCCGACGTCGGCGAGTGGCCGCCGAACTTCCCGCACGACGAGCGCTCCGCCTACGACCTGGAGACCATCCGCACGTGGGAGGTCGTGTTCTTCCGCCGGTTCTTCTCGTCGCAGTTCAAGCGCTCCGCCATCCCCAACGGCCCCAAGGTCTCGGCGGGCGGCTCGCTCTCGCCCCGCGGGGACTGGCGCATGCCGTCCGACGCGTCCGCGGCGGCCTGGCTGGCCGAGCTCGAGGCTAACGTGCCGACGACGGCGTGAGTCAGGGGCGCGTGACCGGGCCGAAGCCGGTCCAGCGCAGCTCGGGCGGCAGGTGGCCCAGGTCGTTGTACGCCACCAGCGTCACGCTGCGGTCGTCGCGGTACTCGAGGGTGGTGAGCCCGGCGTTCGCGGAGGGCAGGCCGAGCCAGCCCTCCGGGGGAGCGCCGAGGGCGTCGCGCACCAGCCAGGCGACCTGGAACGCGTGGGTGACCAGCACCTCGTGGGTCTCGACGTCGGCGGCCCGCGCGAACCGGGTGGTGAGCGCGGCCGCGAGCCGCTCGCCCTCGGCCGCCTCGCTCGTGTCGTAGCCGTCGAAGAACCCGGCCCACGCGGCCGGCACGGGGCGGGGCACATGGGGGACGTGGTCGATCGCCTCGGCGGCCGGGACCACGCGGGCGCCCGGCAGCTGCGCCCCCACGACCTCCGCGGTCCGCACCGCGCGCGGGAGCGGCGAGTGCCAGACGACGTCGACCGGCACCGCGGCGAGGCGCCGCCCGGCCAGCTCCGCCTGCCGCTCCCCCTCCTCGGTCAGCTCGCCGAACGGGTCCGCCGCGCCGTGGCGCAGCACGTGGAGGTGTCGGGTCGGCATGCGCCGACGGTAGCCGCCGCGGTGCCAGGATGGGGCGCATGACCGCGCCCCTGAGCACCACCCGTTCCTCCGTCGCGATCACCGGCGGCTACGTCGTCCCGGTGGACGGCCTGCCGGTCGAGAGCGGCACCGTCCTCGTGCTCGACGGCGTCATCGCCGCCGTCGGGCCCGACGTCGAGGTCCCCGACGGCGTGCGCACCGTCGACGCGACCGGCCGGTGGGTGCTGCCGGGCTTCGTCGAGTCGCACGGGCACGTGGGCGTGCACGAGGAGGCCGAGGGCTGGGCCGGCGACGACACCAACGAGAAGACGGGGCCGGACGGCGCGCACCTGCGCGCGCTCGACGCCGTCAACATCGAGGACGAGGGCTTCCGCGACGCCCTCGCCGGCGGGGTCACGTCCGTGGTCGTGAAGCCCGGCTCCGCGAACCCGATCGGCGGCCAGACGGTCGCGCTCAAGACCTGGGGCGGGCGCACCGTCGACGAGCAGGTGATCAGCGACGCCGTGTCCGTGAAGTCGGCGCTCGGCGAGAACCCCAAGCGCGTGTACGGCGAGCAGAAGAAGCAGCCGTCCACCCGGCTCGGCGTCGCCGCCGTCATCCGGCAGGCGTTCCTGGACGCCCAGCACTACGCCGCGCAGCGCGACGCCGCCGAGGCCGAGGGCAAGCCGTTCGCCCGCGACCTCGGCAAGGAGACGCTCACCCGGGTGCTCGCCGGCGAGCTCGCCTGGGACCAGCACACGCACCGCGCCGACGACATCGCGACCGCCCTGCGCCTGGCCGACGAGTTCGGCTACCGGCTCGTGGTCAACCACGGCACGGACGGCGCGGCGATCGCGGACGTGCTCGCCGAGCGCGACGTCCCCGTCATCTACGGGCCGATGCTCACGTCGCGCTCCAAGGTGGAGCTGCGCGACCGCGACATCGCCAACCTGGCCCGACTCGCGGACGCCGGAGTGCGGGTCGCGATCACCACCGACCACCCCGTGGTGCCGATCAACTTCCTCGTGCACCAGGCGTCGTTCGCGGTGAAGGAGGGCCTGGACCCGCAGGTGGCGCTCGAGGCGCTCACGGTGAACCCGGCGTCGTTCCTCGGCCTCGACGACCGGGTGGGCGCGCTGGCGCCCGGGCTCGACGGCGACGTCGTCGTGTGGTCCGGCGACCCGCTGGACGTCGGCTCGCGCGCCGAGCAGGTCTTCGTCACCGGCACCGAGGTCTACACCTGGGACCGGGCGGCCGACGGCGGGCGCGGCGCGGGCCGCGTCCGCGAGCGGTCCGAACGCTTCGCCGGCTGACGGCTCACAGGCCGTCCAGGAAGTCCTCCATCAGCGGGCCGGCGGTGTCCGACCCGCGGTGACCGTCCTCGACGAAGACCGCCACGGCGAGGTCGTCGGTGATCGCGAGCATCCACACGTGCTGCTTCGACCCGTCGCCGTACTGCGCCGTCCCCGTCTTGGCGCCCACGATGCCGGGCACGTCCTGCAGCATGTCGGCGCTGCCCTCGGTCACCACGCCGTGCATGAGCTCGCGCAGCACCTGGGCCTCGCCGTCCGTGACACCGGGCGTCGCGGGCTCCTCCGCGTCGGCGTCGTCCTCGTCGCGCACCAGCACGGGCTGCACCCGATGGCCGGCCGCGGCGCTCGCGGCGACGGTCGCCATGCCGAGCGGGGAGGCCTGCACCTTGGCCTGCCCGATCATCGACGCCGCATGCTCGGTGCCGCTCGCTTCGGCGGGCACGGCACCGAGGAACGCCGGCACGCCCATCGACGCCGACGCCGCCTTCTCGTCGAGCAGGCCCAGGTCGGACGCCGCCGTCGCCAGGTCCGCCTGGGCGACCTTGTCGCGCTGCGCGATCATCGCCGTGTTGCACGAGTGCGCGAACGCGGTGCGCAGCGGGACGTCGCCGAGGGCCGACGACGGGTAGCCGGGCACGTTGCCGAACGTGCGCCCGTCCACGGTGATCTTGTCGGTGCAGGCCACCGCGCTGTCCGGGGTGAGGCCCGCGCGCTGCATCGCCAGCGCGTCCACCACCTTGAACGTCGACCCCGGCGGGTACTGGCCGAGCGTCGCGGTGGACCATCCCTCGCTGCCGGGGCCGCTCGCCGCGGCGAGCACGGCGCCGTCCGACGGGCGGACCGCGACGATCGCGCTCGCGGGGTTTACCTCCTCGAGCACCTTCTCGGCGCGCTTCTGCAGCTTCTGGTCGAGGGTGGTGGCGACGGGGGTCCCGTCCACCGCGTCCACGCGGTACAGCTCGCGCGCCTCCTCGTCCTCGTCCTCGTCCTCGGCGGGCGTGCCGTCCAGCCGGACCTCGGACCCACCGGCGGGCACCACCGTCACGACGACGCCCGGCGAGCCCGTGAGCTGGTCGTCGTAGGAGCGCTGCATCCCGCCCAGCCCCACGACGTCGCCCGCCTGCACGGCGCCCTCGGACTCGTCGACGATCTCCTTCGTGGCCTCCCCGACCCGGCCCAGGATCGGCTCGGCGAAGTCGCTCGTGGGCCCGAGCTCCAGCGAGTCCTCGATCGCGCGGACCCCGATGATCTCCTGGGCCTCCTCGACCGTGAAGTCCACGCCCGAGTTCTTCTGGCGGATCGTGATCGCCTCCACGAAGGCCTTGTCCCCCGCCTCCTGGACGTGGGCGAAGAACTCGTTCGGCTCCAGGCCGACCAGCTGGGCGAGGTCGCGCGCCGCGGACTCCTCGCCGAGGCCCTCGACCGTGGTCTTGTCGACGCCGATGTGCCAGACGCCGCGCTCCGTGACCATCGGCTCGTCGGCGCCGTCGAGGATGTCGCCCCGGTCGGCGTCGAGCGTGGTGACCTCGAGGCGCTCGCCCGGCGCCAGGTCGGGCACCAGCACGTCCGGGCTCCACACGGTGCGCCAGGTGCCGTCGCCGTCGTCGTCCTCCGGCGTCTCGTAGGCCAGCCGGGCCGTGGTGGAGTAGGCCCACTCGTGGTCGCGCCCCAGCGGCCACGACCAGTCCAGCGTGACGGCGGCCGACGTCGCCCCGTCCTTCGTGACCGGCTCGCCCACCTCGGCCACGGCCACGGTGCGCTCGCGCTCGCCGGCCGCGTCGACCAGCGGGTCGAGCACCTGCGCGAGCTGTGTCTGCACGTCCACCGAGCCCGGCGCCTGCAGCGGCAGGTCGGCCACGTCGCCGGCACGCAGCGCGTCCGCGAGGGCCGCGGCGGCGTCGTCGGCGGGCGGGACGTCGGGGCCCGAGCAGGCCACCAACGGCAGGGTCAGGGCGGGCACGATGACGGCGGCGAGGGCGAGGCGGGAGCGGCGGCGCACCTTGGCGAGATTATCGGCTCCCTGGCAGTCTGGGCGGCATGTCCCCCCGTGTCTCGGTAACGGTGCTGCATAGATTTTGTGGTGCCGTCGCGGTCGCCGCCCTGACGGTCGCCGCGACCGTCGTGCCGAGCGCCGCCGCGAGCGCCGCGTTCCCCGACCCACGACCGGGCGGCGACGCGTTCCTGAGCCGGCCGTGGGCGCCGACGTTCGACCCGGCGGACCCGATGGTGCTGGTGAACAAGGCGCACCCCGTCTCCCCGGCGGGCTGGGCCCCCGACGACCTCGTGCGTCCCGACGTCCCGGCCCTCGGCGGGCACGACCGCCTGCGCCCGGACGCCGCGCGGGCCCTCGAACGGCTGGCGGCCGACGCGCGGGAGGCGACCGGTCGCGAGCTCGTGCTGGCCTCCGGCTACCGCTCCGCCGACTATCAGCGCGACCTGTACGCGCGCTACGTGGACAGCCACGGCCGCCGGGCAGCGGACACCTTCTCCGCACGCCCCGGCTACTCGGAGCACCAGACCGGGCTCGCCGCCGACGTCGCCGAGGCCGGCACCCCGTTCACCGGGTTCGGGCGCACCGAGACGGGTCGCTGGGTGGCCGCCCACGCGTGGCGCTACGGGTTCGTCGTGCGGTACCCGCAGGGCGCGCAGGACGTCACCGGGTACTCCCCGGAGCCGTGGCACCTGCGCTACACGGGGAAGGGTCTGACCACCCGCATGCACCTGGCCGGCCTGGTCACCCTGGAGGAGGCCTTCGGCGCCGGCCCAGCCCCCGACTACGCGCCGGCCGGCTGAGCGGCCGGGAGGCTGACTCCCTCCCGGCGGCCGGTCAGCCGGCGAGGGCCCGGCCGAGGCGCTCGACCGCCTCGGTGAGCACCGCGGACGACGTGGCCAGGTTGAGCCGCAGCCACCCTGCCCCGCCGCTCCCGAAGCGGGTGCCGTCCTCCAGCGCCAGGCGCCCGCGCTGCAGCACGAAGCCGTGCGCCGCGGCCGCGGGCACCCCGCCGGGCAGCGCGGCCCGCAGGTCGAGCCACGCCAGGTACGTGGCCTTCCCGGGCTGCAGCCGCACCGCCGGGGCGTGGGTGGCGAGCAACGTCCGGGCGAGGTCCCGGTTCCGGTGGACACCGGCGAGCACCGCGTCGAGCCATGGGCCGCCCTCGCGGTAGGCGGCCGCGTGGGCGAGCACCGCGAGGTGGTTGACGGCGTGCCCCGCCTCCTCGGGGATGCGGCGCAGGTCGTCGGCGGCTCCCGGCCCCGCGAGCGCGACGGCGGCGCGCAGGCCGGCGAGGTGGAACGCCTTCGACGCCGAGTGGACGGCGATCGCCCGCTCGGCCCCCGCGACCGACAGGAGCGGGACGAAGCCGGGGGCCCCGGGGTCGAGGCGCTCGAACGTGAGCGGGGCGTGGATCTCGTCCGCGACGACGCGCACCCCGTACCGGTCCGCGAGCGCCAGCACAGCCTCGAGCTCGGCCCGGGTGTGCACCGTGCCCGTGGGGTTGTGCGGGTTGCACAGCAGCAGGACGGCGCGCCGGCCCGAACCGGGCCCGGTGCCGTGGGCGGCGGCGCCCGTCGCGCGGGCGAAGGCGGCCTCGAGGGTGTCGAGGTCGAGCCGCAGGTCGGGCGTGAGCGGCGCCTCCACCACCTGGCGCCCCTCGTTCGCCGGGAAGCCGTAGAAGGGCGGGTACACGGGCGGGGTCACGACGACGGCGTCGCCCGGCCCGGTGAGCACCCGCAGCACCTCGGTGACGGCGACCATGACGTCGGGCAGCGTGCGGCTGGAGGCGACCTCCGGGGCCCAGCCCCACCGCTGCCGGGCGAACGGCGCGAGGGCCTCCGCGTACGCGGTGCCGACGTCGTACCCCGTGTCACCGATCTCGAGGGCGCGGCGCACGGCGTCCACCACGACCGGCGCGACGGGGGTGTCCATCTCGGCGACGAACAGCGGCAGCACGTCCGGCGGGTAGGCGAGCCACTTGACGGACGTGCGGCGGCGCAGGTCGGCGAGGGTCAGCTGCTCCAAGGGGTTCTCGGTCACGGTCCCGGTCTACCAGGTGTCCCGGCCCTGACGTCGCGGCAGACGCGACGATCCCCCCGCGTCGCCCGGAGGGGGACGCGGAGGGATCGCTCGTTGCCGTGCTCAGCCGGCGGCGGCCGCCGGCTTCACGACCGGCGCCCACTCGTCCGGGACGAGCTCGGGGCGGTCGTCGTCGGTGCGGCCCGCCCAGCGGCGGGCGTCCTCGATGGTCGCGCCGAGGAGGCCGCGCAGTCGGGCGTCGACGTCCGGCACGAACGCCTCGCTGATGCCCTGCACGGCGGTGGACACGACCGACGGCGCGGCGTCGCGCACGAACCGCTTGGGCCGCACGCGCGTGCCCTCGCAGAACCGGTAGGCCCACTCGGCCGTCTTCGGCGACGCGGCGAGGGCGTCGGCGCTCGCCGGGTCGAGGGTGCCCTCGGGGCGCCCGTCGAGGACGTCGAGCATCCGCTCCGCGCCGATGATCGCCACGGCCAGCGTCTGCTGCCGGTCCGCGGGCGCCACCGGCAGGGCGGTCTGCGCCGCGCGCAGCGCGATCCGCACGTCCCACCGCGCGTCGGAGCTCGTGAGCCCGATGACGGACGGGATGAGCGGCGCGAGCTGCGGCCGGTTCGCGTCGGAGGTCAGGTCGTTCACGGCGCGCGCCAGCATCGCCAGCAGCGGGTGCGTGCACTGCGGATGGTCGCTCCAGCGCTCCCCGGCCAGGAACGACGCGAGCTCCATGAAGCACGCACCCTTCTTGGGGTTGCGGTGCTTGCCACGCCCGAGCATCGGTAGCGCGTCGAAGGCGCCTGCAACAGATCCAGCCACGAGTCCACCCCCGTATCGGTCCGGTCCCCCCAGTGTGCGACCGCTGTGACCTCCGTCGCAACGGCTGGCGCGGGCGAACGCCGCCCGACGGCGGTCCCGGCGGGGTGCCACCCCCTACCTCAGACCGGTCCGAGGCCTGGTCGGGCCCGGTCTGAGGTACCCGGACCGCCGAAGACGGGGCAGTTGCCCGATCCGCGGGCGGGGGCCTCAGGACGAGCGTGGGCACCACGAGATCGACGAGGGACGAGGCCGGGAGACCCGGCCGGCGAGGGGACGAGGACATGGACCGGAAGACGTCGCAGGACCTGGCCGTGCTGGCCGAGCTGGACTACCGCCGCGAGCGGATCGCCGAGACCTACGGGCGCGGCGTGCCCGCCCCGGTCCGGGCCGTGGGCCGGTGGGCCGCGGCGGCCGTGCGCCGGGTGCGGGACCACGAGACCGTGCAGCGCCTGGGCTCCACGATCGACGCCGTGGCGGCGCGGACCGACGCCGAGGCCTGGGACCGGCAGGTGACCCGCCGGGCCGAGCAGATCGCGCACGGGCTCGACGCGCTGCGGCCGCAGGACGGCGCCGGACGCCGGGCCGCCTGACATGGCGCAGGCCGCCACGGCCCCCGGAAAACCTGGGGCGGGTGTGGGCGCCCGGTGGGACGATCACCTGGTGCGTCGTTCCAGCGAGATCCCCCTGATCGCCCGCCACGAGGAGGTCGCCGCCTTCCGCGGTGCGCTGGCGCGTGCCGCGGAGGGCCAGCCCGGCGTGCTGCTGCTCGGCGGTGACGCCGGCGTGGGCAAGACCCGCCTGGTGACGCACCTGGCCGACCTGGCGCGCGACGAGGGAGCGCGGGTCGTCGTCGCGCACTGCGTGGACCTGGGCGACGTCGGCATCCCGTACCTGCCGTTCACGGAGGCGCTGGGCGAGCTGCGGTCCGTCCCCACGGTCGCGGAGGTCATCGCCGAGCGTCCCGCCCTGGCCCGCCTGCTCGACCCGGCGAGCGGCTCCGGCACCGACCACGCGGAACGGCTGCAGCTGCTGGACGGCGTGGCCGGCAGCCTCGCCGCGGCCGGGCGCGCGGGCTCCCCGCTGGTGCTCGTGGTCGAGGACGTGCACTGGGCCGACGAGTCCACGCGCGACGTGCTGCGCTTCGTCGTGGCCCGGCTGCGCTCGGAGCACCTGCTGCTCGTCGTGACGTACCGCAGCGACGACGTCCACCGCCGCCACCCCTTGCGACCGGTCATCGCGGAGCTGCACCGGCAGCGCCCGGTGGAGCACGTGGAGCTGTCGCCGTTCACGCCGGACGAGCTGCGCGAGTTCACCACGGCCACGCGGGGCGAGCCCCTCGACGAGCGGGAGTTCGACGCGGTGCGCACGCGGTCGGACGGCAACGCGTTCTTCGCCGAGGAGCTGCTCGACGCCGGGCAGCCGTCGGCCGTGCTCCCCTGGTCGCTGGCCGACGTGCTGCACACCCGCCTCCAGCGGCTGGACCCGGCGGTGCAGCAGCTCGTGCGGCTGGCCGCCGTCGCGGGACGTCAGGTGGACGAGGCGCTGCTGCGCGCCGCGGCACCGCTGCTGCCCGGCCTCGAGGCGCCCGGCACGGCCGAGGCCGCGCTCCGGGAGGCCGTCGCGCAGCAGGTGCTGGGCGTCGAGGGCCAGCAGGTCGCGTTCCGCCACGCCCTGGTGGCGGAGGCCCTGGTGCTCGACCTGCTGCCGGGCGAGCGCACGGCCATGCACCGCGCCTACCTGGCAGCGCTGACCGCCGACCCGTCGCTGGGTTCCGCCGCCAAGCGCGCGCACCACGCGCTGCAGGGCCACGACCTGCCCGCCGCGCTCGTCGCGTCCCACGACGCCGCCCGTAGCGCCGCCGAGCTGCTCGCCCCCGCCGAGGAGCTGCGGCACCTGGAGCAGGTGCTGGCGCTGTGGGAGACGGTGCCGGACGCCGCGGACCTGCTCGGCGCCGATCGGGTCGACCTCGTCCTCGAGACGGCGGCCGCGGCGAGCTCTGCCGGGCAGGCGACGCGGGCAGAACAGCTCGCCCGGCGCGCCGTCGAGGGACTCGACGGCGACCCGGCCCGCCAGGCGCGGCTGCGCCATGTGCTCGTGCGCTACCTGCTCAACGTGGAGGGCACGGCGGAAGCGCTGCGACAGACCACCCTCGCGCTCGACGTCCTCCTCCCCGGCGTGACCGGCACGGACGGTCCCGGCGCGGAGGGCGGCCCGGCGGTCGACGACGCCGCCGCGACGCCCGACCTGGCGTGGACGCTCGCCGTCCGGGCGCGTGCCCTGCTCTCCGTGGACCGGGACGACGAGGCGGGCGGTTACGCCCGCCTGACCGTCGAGGTCGCCCGCCGTGCCGGTGCGGCGGGGGCGGAGGCGGACGCCCTGACCACCCTCGCGATCCTCGAGGTCGCCGAGCCGGACGCCGCCGCGGGGCGCCTCGAGGCGGCACAGGAGCGCGCCGCCGACGCCGGCGACCTCCCCACGGAGCTGCGGTCCTGGTACAACCTGGCTGCCACGCACTTCTACGCCGGCAGGCTCGAGGCCGCCGGGCGAACGCTCGAGGACGGGCTCGCCCGGGCGCGCGCCACCGGCATGCTGTGGTCCACGTACGGCGTGGAGATGGTCGACCTCACCCAGATCCTGCCGTACCTCACCGGCGACCTGACCGAGCACGAGATGCCGCAGGGCGCGCCCGCCTGGGTGCTCCCGTACCTCGAGGCGGGCCGCCTGTACGCCGCGGTCGCGCGCGAGGGCGGCGACGCCGCCGCCCGGGCGGAGGCGCTGCGCCCCCACTGGGACTCCGACGGCCAGGTCGCCCTCATCTCCGGGGGCACCCTGGTGGACGCCCTGACGTGGGCCGGCCGGTACGAGGAGGCGGTCGCGCTGGCGGAGGAGGTCGCCGCCCACCTCGGTGTCGCGTGGTCCGAGTTCTTCCTGGGCCGCATCTGGATCTCCGCGCTGGCGCTCGCCGCCCTGGCCGACGACGCCGAGTCCCGCCCGCGCCCGGAGGCCGGCCCGGCGTCCGCGCAGCTGGCCCGCGGCGACGCCCTGCGGGAGGTCGCGCACGAGACCGCCCGCCGCGGCCGCCCGCGCGGCGGTCAGCTCGGCCCCGAGGGGCGCGCCTGGCTGCGACGCGCGGAGGCCGAGCACGCCCGGCTCCGCGCCGCCCTCACCGGCGAGGCCGCCGACCCTGCCCTGTGGGAGGCGACCGTCCGGGAGTTCGGCTTCGGCTACCGGTACGAGGTGGCGCGGTCCCGCTTCCGCTGGGCACAGGCCCTGCGCGCCGCGGGCGACGTGCCCGCCGCCGAGGTGGAGGCGGCCGAGGCGCTCGGCGAGGCCGACGCGATGGGCGCCGCGCCGCTGGTCGACGCGATCCGTGCGTGGGGCCGGCGGGCCCGCGTGCCGTTGCCCGGCACCCGCCGCACGACGTCCCTCCTCACCGAGCGCGAGGAAGAGGTGCTGACCCTCGTGGCGCAGGGCCTGAGCAACCGGCAGATCGGCGAGCGGCTGTACATCTCCACCAAGACGGTCAGCGTGCACGTGTCCAACCTGCTCGCGAAGCTCGGCGTCTCGGGGCGTGCGGAGGCGGTCGCCGTCGCGCACCGGCGCGGGCTCATCGGCGTGTGAGCGGGCAGGGGCATACTGGGGCCCGTGCCGGAAGCCCAGGCTGTCGGCTCCCTGTCCGGTCCGTCGCCCGGTCCGGTGCCCGGCGTCACGTCCGATCGTGTGCCCGGCCCGCCGCCCGGACCGGCCACCGGTGAGCCCGTCGCAGACGAGGTGTTCGACCGCATCGCGCGGCTCGTGCACCGCCAGCTCGGCGTGCCCGCCGCCGCCGTCGTCATGCTCACCGACGACGGCGACATGAAGACCCTGCCCGGGGCCGTCGGCCTCCCGGACTCCGTGCAGCGCACCCGACGCCTCGAGCTGCCCCAGCCGTTGACGACGACCGTCGCCCGCACCCGCACGCCGCTGGTGGTGCGCGACGCCGACGAGGACCCGCGCATCGGCGGCCGGCACGTCATCGGCGGGCTGGTGCTCGCGGCCTACGCCGGGTACCCGATCGAGGACGCCCGCGGTCACGTCGTCGGAGCGCTCTGGGCGGTGTCCTCCGTCCCGCGCGCCTGGACCGAGAGCGACCTCGCGACGCTGGCCGACCTGTCCGCCGCCGCGTCGGGCGAGCTGCGGCTGCGCGCCGAGCGGGAGCGCGCGCGGCTCGCCGAGCAGGTCGCGTTCCGCGCGCACCGGCGGTCGCGGTTCCTGCTCGGCCTGTCCGAGCGGTTCGCGCGCGTCACCACGCTGGACGAGGTCGAGGACGCCATCGCGCACGTCATCGGCACCGGCACGGGGGCCCGCTGGGTGTCGCTGGCGCTCGTGGACGCCGACCGGCGGCACCTGTCGTTCTTCACCGTGGGGCACCACCACCCCGGCGAGCCCGCGCTGCGCAGCACGCGGCTCGACGCCCCCCGCCCGGACACGCACGTCGTGCGCAGCCGCGCCGCGCTGCGCTTCCGCGACCACGCGGAGATGGTGGCCACCTACCCGGAGATGGGCCCGGTCGGATCGGTCTCCGAGGGCGCCCGCTCGTTTCTGCCGGTGATGTCGAACGGGATGGTCGTGGGCGTCATCGCGTGCGTGTGGGACCAGGCCCGCGAGCACGACGCCGAGACCGCGGCGCTCGAGTCCACGATCAGCCGGTACGTGGCGCTCGCCCTGGAACGGGTGGCGCTGCTGGAGGCGCGGCGCCGGGTGGCGACCACGCTCCAGGAGTCGATGCTCACCGCGCCGCCCACCGTGGCCCACCTCGACATCGCCACCACCTACTCCCCCGCGGCGCGCACCGACCAGGTGGGCGGCGACTGGTACGACGCGGTGGTGCGCGACGACGGCACGGCGATCGTCATGATCGGCGACGTCGCGGGCCACGACGTGCACGCCGCCGCGCAGATGGGCCAGCTGCGCTCCATGCTGCGGGCGCTCGCGTGGAGCCACGACGAGTCGCCCGCCGGCCTGCTCACCCGCCTCGACAAGGCCAACGCGCGGCTCGGCCCGCGGGCGATGGCCACCGCCGTCGTCGCACGCCTGGACCGCGACCCGGCGCCGTGCCCCCAGGAGCGCCCGGCCGACGGCGCGGCGGCGACCCGGCCGGAGCGCGCGTACACGCTCACGTGGTCGGTGGCGGGACATCCGCCGCCGATGGTGCTGCGCCGGGACGGCCGCGTGGAGCGGCTCGACGAGACGCCCGACCTGCTGCTGGGCGTCGTGCCCACCACCCCGCGCGCCGACCGCACCGCCCGCCTGCTGCCGGGCGACACCCTCGTGCTGTACACGGACGGGCTCGTGGAGCGCCGGGGCGTGCCCAGCGACCAGCGGCTCTCCGACCTGGAGGCCGTGCTGCGGTCCTCGCACGGCGAGGCCACCTCCGCCGTCCCACGCGCGCTCGTGCGGGGGCTCGTCGGCGACCGGCAGCGGGACGACGTCGCGGTGCTCGCGGTGCGCGTGCGCGTGCCGGCGCCGTCGGGACCGCCGTCGTCGGCCGGGCCGGCCGAGGCGGAGCGCCGCGTGGCCGACGACGACCTGAGCGACCTCGGGCCCGCCCGCCGCTGGGTGGACGACGTGCTCGAGTCGTGCGACGTCTCCGACGAGCAGCGGCGCACCGCGATGCTGCTGACCAGCGAGGTGCTGACCAACGCCCTGGAGCACGGCGAGGGGCCCATCACGGCGACCGTCGAGGTGGACGACCGGCGCCTGCGCGTGGGCGTGCGCGACGGCAGCACCGCCGAGCCGGAGCTGCAGTCGCCGCAGCCGCAGGACCTGTCGGGCCGCGGCGTGCTCTTCCTGGACCGGCTGGCGTCGCGCTGGGGGGTGCTGCGGCACGACGGCTCTGACGCGGTAGGGCGCCATTCCGGCGTCGTCGAGGGCAAGACGGTGTGGTTCGAGATCGACCGGGCGGCCCGCCCGCTCACCGGCACCGTGGCGCGGGTGCGCCCTCCGACGCCCGCCACGGGGGCGGTCCCCCTCGTCGAGCGCGTGCTGCGCGACGACCGCCGCTGAACGCCAGGTCGTCGCCCCGGTCAATACCCCTCCCCAGTGTCGGCGGCCGGACGTACGGTGTGAGACGTGACACACATCACCCAGCGCACCGCCGCGCCGCCCGCCACCCCCCGGGCGACGACGGCCGGCGACGCCTCCGACGACATCGGCGCCCTGCTCGAGCAGTACCGCCGCGAGCTCACGGGCTACTGCTACCGCATGCTCGGCGGCGCGTTCGAGGCCGACGACGCGGTGCAGGAGACCCTGCTGCGCGCGTGGCGCTCCTACGACAAGTTCGAGGGGCGGTCGTCGCTGCGGTCGTGGCTGTACCGGATCGCCACGAACGTGTGCTTCGACCACCTGGGCTCGTCGAAGCGGCGCGAGCGCCCGATGGGGCTCGGCGGGCCGCAGCCCGCGGAGGAGCAGTACTTCGGCGACGTGCTCGCCGAGGACCGGTGGCTCGAGCCCGTGCCCGACGACGCCGTCCTCCCGCGCGAGGGCGACCCGGCGGACGTCGCGGTGGGCCGCGAGTCCATCCGCCTCGCCTTCGTGGCCGCGCTGCAGCACCTGCCGGCCCGGCAGCGGGCGGTGCTGGTGCTGCGCGAGGTGCTGCGCTGGTCCGCCGCGGAGGTGGCCGCGCTGCTCGACACGACCGTCGCGTCCGTGAACAGCGCGCTGCAGCGCGCCCGCGCCACCCTGGGCGCCAAGGGCCTGCGGCGGCCCGGCGGCGACACGGACCTCGACGGGTCCGACGAGTCCTGGGCCGACGTCGACCAGCAGCTGCTCGAGCGGTACCTGGACGCCTTCGAGCGGTACGACATGGACGCCCTGGTCGCGCTGCTGCACGAGGACGCCGTGCTCAACATGCCGCCGTACACGATGTGGGTGCACGGCCGCTCGGAGGTGATCCGGTGGATGACCGGCCCCGGCGCCGGGTGCCGGGGCTCGCGCTGCGTGCCCCTGCGGGCCAACGGCTCGCTGGCGTACGGCCAGTATCGCCGGGACCCTTCTGGCGGGTGGTCGCCGTGGGGCCTCGCCGTCCTCGAGGACGACGGGAGCGGCCGCATCACCGGCATCACCACGTTCCTCGACACCTCCACCTGGTTCCCCCGCTTCGGCCTCCCCGACCGCCTGCCCGCCCTCTGACCTGCGGGCCCGCCGCGCCCCGGGCCCGCGGCTGGGCTACGTTTCCCGCATGACCACGGACGCCCCGCACCCCGAGGGCGTGCCCCCCACCGGGACGCCCGCGCCCGCGCCGGACGAGGGGACCGACGACTCGGTCCGCCCCGTGCAGCACGACAGCCGCAACCCGCCGCGGTGGCTGCCGCGGGCCCTCGCGATGACGGTCGTGGCCGTCTTCGTCGCCACCTTCCTGGCGTACGCGTTCGGGCAGCTGGGCGGGCTCGCCGTCAACGTGCTCATCGCGTTCTTCATCGCCCTCGCGCTCGAGCCGGTCGTGGTCTGGCTGGTGCGGCACGGGTGGCGGCGCGGTGCGGCCGCCGGGGTCGCGCTGGGCGGGTCGATCGTCGTGGTGGCGGGGGTGTTCGCCCTCTTCGGCAACCTGTTCGTGCAGCAGCTGGTCCAGCTCGTCTCCACGCTGCCCGAGCTGTACACGAGCCTCCAGACCGGCATCGAGGCCCGCTGGGACGTCACCGTCCCCGACTCCGACGACCTGCTCGCCCAGGCCCTCGACCAGTGGGGGCAGGACGTGGCGACGGGCGCCATCAGCGTGGGCGTGTCGATCGTGGGCGTGCTCTTCGCGATCACCACGATCCTGCTCGTCACCTACTACGTGATCGCGGCGGGGCCGCGGTTCCGCGCGGCGATCTGCGCGTGGCTCCGGCCCGACCGGCAGCAGGAGGTGCTGACCCTCTGGGAGATCACGCAGGTGAAGGTCTCCGACTTCATCAGCTCGCGGATCGTCCTGGCCGCGCTGTCGAGCGTCTTCACCTTCGTGTTCCTGCTCATCGTCAACACGCCGTACGCCCTGCCCCTGGCGGTGTTCACGGGGGTGGTCTCGCAGTTCGTGCCGACCATCGGCACGTACATCGGCGGCGCGCTGCCCGTGGCCGTCGCACTCGCCGCGCAGGGCCTGCCGCAGGCCGTCGCCGTCCTGGTCTTCATCGTCGCCTACCAGCAGGTGGAGAACCTGATCTTCTCCCCGCGGATCAGCGCGCGGGCCCTCGAGATGAACCCCGCGGTGTCGTTCGTCGGCGTGCTCGGCTTCGGCGCGGTGTTCGGCGCCCTCGGCGCCTTCCTCGCCCTGCCGGTCCTCGCGACGGTCCAGGCCGTCGCCAACACGTTCCTCCAGCGGCACGAGCTCGTCGAGTCGCACCTGCTGCACGACCCGGACCCGGCGTCCGGCAGGAGGGCGGGCACCCGGTCGGGAGACGCGTCGGGCGACGCCTCGGGCGATGCCTCGAGCAGGGGCGGTGACCGGCTGACGAGCCGGCGCCGGCGCAACCTCGAGGCAGGCGAGCGGGCCGCCCGCGAGGCGGCGGCACGACGGCGGGACGGGGCGGAGGAGTGAGCGTGGACCTGGTCGGTGGCATCGCGCTGGTCGTGGCGGTCGGCGTGGCGGGGCAGGTGGCGGCCCGGTCGCTGCGCGTGCCGTCCATCCTGCTGCTGCTGGTGCTCGGCCTCCTCGTGGGCCCGGTGCTCGGCTGGCTCGACCCGGACGAGGTGTTCGGCGACGCCCTGTTCCCGCTCGTCTCGATGGCGGTGGGCCTGCTGCTCTTCGAGGAGTCCCTCAAGCTGGACTTCGGGCGGCTGCGCGGCGGCGCGCGCCGGCCGGTGCTCGGCCTGGTCACCACCGGAGCGCTGGTCACGGGCCTCGGCGCCACCGCGATCGCGTACCTGTTCCTCGACGTGACGTGGGGCCGGGCCGCCGTCGTCGGGGCGATCCTCATCGTGTCCGGGCCCACCGTCGTCGGGCCGCTGCTCGCGATCATCCGTCCCCGCCAGCCCGTCGAGTCGGTGCTCGCCTTCGAGGGCATCTTCATCGACCCGATCGGCGCCACCGTCGCGCTCGCGGTGGCGAACGTCGTGCTGCACGCCGAGCCCGTCAGCCTGCTGGCCACCGGCGGCTGGGGCCTGCTGGTGGGCGTCGTCGCCGCCGCCCTGCTCGTGGTCCTCATCCGTTTCGGCCGGGTGCCGAGGGAGACCGAGGTGGTGCTCGCGTTCGCGTTCGCCCTCGGGGCCTACGCGCTCGCCGAGGGGGTGCACGACGAGGCCGGGCTGTTCGCCACCACCGCGCTCGGCGCCGCCCTGGCGAACCAGCGGGTGGCGCGCACCGAGCCGCTGCACGAGTTCGGCACCCACATCGGCCTGCTGCTCATCGGCGCGCTGTTCGTCGTGCTGTCCGCCCGCATCGACCTGGACGCCCTGGCCCGGTACGCCCTGCCCACCATCGGGATCGTCGCCCTCCTGGTGCTGGTGCTGCGCCCGCTCGTGGCCGGCCTGTCCACCCTCGGCACCGAGCTGCGCTGGTCGGACCGCGCGATGATCGGGTGGATGGCCCCGCGCGGCATCGTCGCCGCCTCCACGGCGTCCGTCTTCTCGCTGCGGTTCGAGGACGCCGGCGAGCCGTTCCCCCAGCTGGTGCCGGTGGTCTTCGGCGTCGTGCTGCTCACGGCGATCGTCTACGGGTTCACCGGTGCGCCCGCCGCGTCGCTACTCGGGGTGCGCTCGTCCGAGCGGGAGCGGCTCGACGACGACGGCCTGCCGGTCCTCGACCGGTCGGCCTGACGACCGGCGCGCTGCCTACGATGACGCCATGACCGGTCCGGTGCTGGTGGGCGTGCCCCACGACCGCAGGCCGGGCGTGCCCCGGCAGGCCGCGGACCTCGCGGTCGCGCTCGGCGCCGACCTGCTGTGCGTGGCGGTGGACGAGGCCGCGCTGCGCGAGGCGTCGGGCGCCGTCGCGCCGGTCGACCCGGACGGGGATGCTCCCCCGGGCGACGGCCTGCGCGAGGCCGTCGCCGCCGCGCTGAGCGGCAGCCCGGTGCGGTGGCGGCTCGAGCGCACCGCCGGGGACCCGGCGGCCGAGCTGGCGCGCCTCGCGGCCGCGCACGACGCCGTCCTGATCGTGGTGGGGGCGCGGCGGCCCGGGGTACTGGGCTGGGCCACGCACCTCGTCGGCGGCACCGTCGCGGGACGCCTCGTGCACAGCCAGCCTCGGCCGGTCGTCGTCCTGCCCGACGCCCGCGCGGGCGACGCGTCGTGACGCCGGACCGCCGGGCTGCCCGGCCACCTGTCCGGCCCCGGCCGGCCCACCGGCGGCTCAGCCTGGTCGCGCTGGTCGCCGCCGGCGGCGCCGTCGGGACGGCGAGCCGGTACGGCCTGGCGCAGGAGTGGCCCGCCGTCGACGGCTGGCCGGTCGCGACGTTCACGGCGAACGTGCTGGGGGCCTTCGTGCTCGGCTGGCTGCTCGAGGCGCTCGCGGCCCGCGGGCCGGAGACCCCCGCCGCGCACCGGGTGCGGCTCGCCGTCGGCACGGGGGTGCTGGGCGGGTTCACCACGTTCTCGTCGCTGGCGCTGGAGACGGAGCGGCTGTTCGCCGCCGGCGCCGCCGGCCAGGCGCTCGCGTACGCGGGCGTCTCTCTCCTGCTCGGCTGGCTCGCCTGCCTCGGCGGCGTCCTGCTCGGCTCCCGGCGGAGAACACGATGAGTCGAGGGGCGCGATGAGCGCCGCGGCGGCGCTGGCGCTCGTGGCGGTCGCCGGAGGGCTGGGGGCGGCCGCGCGCTTCGTCGTCGACGGCGCGGTGCGGGCGCGCACCCCGGGCGCGGCGTTCCCGTGGGCCACGGTCGTGGTGAACGTGTCCGGCTCGCTGCTGATCGGCCTCGTCACCGGCGTGCTGCTCGGAGCCGACGACCCGGCGTCCCTGGACCCGTGGCGCCTGGCCGTCGCGACCGGGTTCTGCGGCGGCTACACCACGTTCTCGACGGCGATGGTGGAGTCCGTGCGCCTCGCCCGCTCGGACCGGTGGCGGCTCGCGCTCGCCAACGCGGTCGGCACAATGGCGCTCACCCTCGCCGCCGTCGCCGCGGGCATCGCGGTGGGCGTCGCCGTGAGCGACGGCCTCGGCGTCGGCCTCGGAGTCGGGTGGTGAGCCCCGCCGTGACCCGTGCGGGGACGGTCAGCGCAGCGTGCGCGTCGCGTGCTCCAGCCAGCGCGCGACGGTCGCCAGCTCGTCGGGGCTGAAGCCGTCGGTCAGCCGCGCGTTGAGGTCGGCCAGCGCGCCGCGGACCTCGCCCAGCGCCTCGGAGCCCGCCGGCGTGAGGTCGAGGCGGACGGTGCGCCGGTATTCGGGGTCGACGTCGCGGCGGACGAGGCCGGCGCGCTCCATCCTCGCGAGCAGGCCGCTCGCCCCACCGGCCGAGGCCTGGAGCGCTGCCGTCACGTCGCCGACCGTGGCCCCGGGGTGCTGGGCGAGGTGCAGCAGCACCCCCGCCGCGGCGGCACTGATGCCCCGGTCCGCCCCGCGCCGCGCGACCCACCGGCGCATCTGGCGCTCGGCGGCCGTGGTGAGGAAGACGAGCCGGGGCGGCCCCTGCCTCGTCACCGGACCCCGCCCCGCGCCCGCGCGTCGAGCCAGCCGAGCACCGCCGGCCACAACGTCTCGCGCAACCCGCGGCGGAAGAACCCGGTGTGCCCGATCCGCTCCACGCCGCCCTCGGCCGGCGACCAGGTGCGGCGCTCGACGCGGGCGCCCGTCAGGTGGTCGGTGATCGCGTCGATCTGGTCCGGCGTCGCCCAGGGGTCGTCGGTGAACCCGACCGCCAGCACGTCGCCCTCGACCCGGGCGGCGCGCCGGGCCGCGTCCATCGTGGGGTCGTCGAAGAAGTACCCCGGCAGCCGGGACCAGCGGCCCCACTCCACCATCGCCGCGGCGGGCATGTCCTCCCCGAGGCCCAGCCGGCGTCCGGGCACGTAGCCCAGCACGCGGGCCGTGGCCGGCCCGACCAGCCGCAGGATCAGGCCGACGCGCGCCCGCTCCCCGCGGTCGGGGACGGTGGCCGTCACGCCCGCGTGCGACGCGACCGTCACGAACCCCGACAGGCCCTCCGCGCCCTGGCCGAGCGCCAGCGCGTGGCCGCCGATGCTGTGGCCGACCGCCAGGTGCGGGACGTCCTCGAACCGCTCCCGGGCCCAGGACGCCACCGCGGGCACGTCGTCGGCCATCCAGTCCCGCATGCGGACGCCGCGATGGTCACGGGGCCTGCCCGACCGCCCCGTGCCGCGGTAGTCGTAGGTCACCGAGGCGTACCCGTCCGCGGCCAGGAACTCGGCGAACGCCGAGTACAGGCGCTCGGGCACCGCCGTCGCCGGGTGCACCACCACCGCCGCCCGCGGCGGCCGGTCGGCGGGCGTCCGCACCGTCCCCACCACGCGGCCGCCGGCCGGGACCTCGACGACGAGCTCCTCGCACGCCGTCTCCGTCACCTCGTCATTTCGCATGCGAAACAACCTAGCGGAAGCCTGGGGGCGCCGTCACGAGCGGCTGTGGCACGCTGACCCGGTGAGCCTCATGCTGCTGGACTCCGCAAGCCTGTACTTCCGCGCCTTCTACGGCCTGCCCGACTCGCTGCGCTCCCCCGACGGCCGGCCCGTCAACGCGGTGCGCGGCCTGCTCGACATGATCGCCTTCCTCGTCACCGAGCACGAGCCGGACCGGCTCGTGGCCTGCTGGGACGAGGACTGGCGGCCCGCGTTCCGGGTCGAGGCGATCGGCTCGTACAAGGGGCACCGGGTCGCCGCGCTCACGCCCGCCGGGCAGCCGGACGTCGAGGAGGTGCCCGAGGCCCTCACGCCGCAGGTGCCGGTCATCGTCGACGTCCTGGCCGCGCTCGGCATCGCCCGCGTCGGGGCGCCGGGATTCGAGGCGGACGACGTCATCGGCACCCTCGTGACGCGCGAGGTCGCGCGCAGCGCCGCCACCGCGCCGCCCGTCGCGAGCGCCGTCGGGATGGTGCTGCCCGCGAGCGTCGACATCGTCACGGGCGACCGCGACCTGTTCCAGCTCGTCGACGACGCGGCCGGCGTGCGCGTGCTGTACCCGGCGCGCGGGGTGCGCGACCCCGACGTCGTCGACCAGGCGCGCCTGGCCGAGAAGTACGGCGTCCCCAGCGGGCAGGCCTACGCCGACATGGCGACGCTGCGCGGCGACCCGTCCGACGGCCTGCCCGGCGTGGCGGGCATCGGCGAGAAGACGGCGGCGAAGCTGCTCGCCGCGTTCGGCGACCTGGCCGGCCTGCGGGCCGCCGCGGAGTCCGGCGCCAAGGGCCTCACGCTTACCCAGCGCCAGAAGCTGCTCGATGCCGCCGCCTACCTCGACGTGGCGCCCACCGTGGTGCAGGTGGCGCACGACGCGCCCGTCGGCGAGGTCGACGACACCCTGCCCCGGACGCCGAAGGACCCGGAGGCCCTGGACGCGCTCGCCGAGCGGTGGGGCATCCGCAGCAGCGTGGACCGCGTGCTCACCGCCCTCGCCGCCCGCCCCTGATCAGGGCTGGAAGACGCAGAACTCGTTGCCCTCGGGGTCGGCCACGACGGTCCACCCGATCTCGTCGTCCTGCGGTCGCAGCACGCGGGCGCCGCGGGCGACGAGGTCGTCGAGCGTCACGCCCGCGTTCAGCGTGACGTCCCAGTGCCAGCGGTTCTTGACCGTCTTCGGCTCGGGCACGGGGACGAAGTCGAACGACTCGAACGGCACGCCCGCGCCGCGGTCCAGGTACGCGTAGGCGCCCCCCTCGTGATCGTCCCAGGTCAGGTCGCCGCCCAGCAGCCCGTACCAGAACTCCGCGACCACCGGGTAGTCGGTGCAGTCGACGACGACGTCCTTGAGCCGGTAGCCGGGCACGTCGTCGTCCGTGAACACGCAGAGCTCGCCGCCCTCGGGGTCGGCCAGCGTCGTGTAGTGGAAGCGGCCGGGCTCGCTCAGGCGCGGCCGGTCGGGGAAGTCGTCGAGGGACCGGGCGCGCACGTCGGGGTGCACGCGGTGCTTGACCGTCTTCGCCTCGGGCACCGTGTTGACCCAGACCGTCCGCTCCGGGACGGGGTCGGGGCCCGGGTCGCGCAGCACGACGTCGCCGCCGTCCAGCGGCTCTGCCCGCAGCCCCAGCGTGCGGGCCCAGAACTCCCCCATCGCCGCCGCGTCCGTCGCGTCGACGCACAGGTCCTTGAACGTCACCAGGCTCATGACCGGCAGGGTATCCGGCGCCGTCACGCGAGCGCGGCCTCGATCAGGTCGGCGGCCCGCCGGGTCCCGCCCTCGGCCCGCGCCTCGGACTGCAGCTCCGAGGAGCGCCGCGCCACCTCGGGGTCGGAGGTGAGCTCGAGCAGGGCGGACCGCAGCGCCTCGGCGGTCGCGTCGTCGGTGTCGAGGCGGCGCGCCACGCCGAGCTCCACCAGCCGGTCCGCGTTCATGAACTGGTCCACCGCCTGCGGTACCGCGATCATCGGGACGCCGGCGAGCAGCCCTTCGCTGCTGCCGCCCATCCCGGCGTGGGTGACGAACGCGTCCGCCTGCTCCAGGATGGCGCGCTGGGGCACCCACGAGTGCACCTCGACGTTCGGGGGCAGCTCGCCGAGCTCGCTCGCCTCGACGTACCTGCCCACCTGCAGCACGACGTGCCAGCCCGGCAGGTCGCCGAAGGCCTCCAGGCACCGCCGGTAGAAGTCCGGCTGCCGCGTGTACGCCGAACCGAGGGAGACGAGCAGCACCTTCTCGGCCCCGGCCGGGCGGCTCCACCGGTCGTCCGCGCTGCGGATGTCGAAGCAGGGGCCGACGAACGTGACCGTGCCGGTGTCGACGCGGTCGGCCTGGGGCTGCATCGCCCGCGGGATCGTCGCCAGCACCGTGCCCGGGGCGCCCGGGAAGGCGTCGACGTCCGTCGTGGTGGCGCCGTTCGTCGTGAGCCAGCGGCCGAACTTCTCCCGGTACGCGTCGGCGCCCGGGAGCTGCCACAGCGGCGCCGCGACCTCCTCGGCGTAGCCGTCCCAGGCGACGAACGTCGGGGACAGCTGGATCACGGGCCGTCCCTGCGACTCGCCGAGCGCCCGCGCGGAGTACCCACCGATGTCGTACAGGTAGAGGTCGGCCGGGTCGTCGTCGTAGAAGGCGCGCAGCTGCGGCAGCGCCTGGATCTGGTCGTCGAGGAACGTCTCCATCGCGCCGATGGCGTCCTCGGGCCAGTCGTTGTCGACGACCGGGAGCGTGGACGCGACCGGCACCAGCTCAGCGCCCGTGGCCGTGATCAGGTCGGCCACCGGGGCGTCGTTCGCGTACGTCACCCGGTGCCCCCGCGCGACGAGCTCGCGGACGATCTCCAGCGTCGGCAGCACGTGGCTGACGGCGGGCACGCCGACCATCGCGATGTGGGCAGGACGGCGGGACATACGGATCACTCCAGCGGGCCGGGGTCGGGGTCACGCCATCGTGGCAGCGCCCCGCCCTCCGGACCAGCGGTTTTGCGTCAGCCCGTGTTCTGCAGGCCCGCGGAGACGCCGTTCACGGTGAGCAGCAGCAGGTGCTGCCAGCGGTCCTTGTGGCCGCCGTCCACCCACTCGCCGTCGTCGACCGTGAGCCCCTCGCTCGCGCCCTTGCTGCGCAGCGCGCGCAGGGCGCGCACCTGGAGCAGCGACAGCGCGTCGACGTACGGGGAGCGCAGCTGCACCGCGCGGCCCAGCACGCGGCGGTTGGCCAGCGGCCACTCGTTCCCGGTGACCCGCAGCACCCACTCGCGGGTGCGCCGCAGCTCGTCGAGCACCAGCTGCCCGAGGTCGTCGCGGTCGCCGAGCGCGAGGTACTGCCCGGCGATGTCCTCCTGCGTCTTGGCGAGACCCATCTCGACGGTGTCGAGCAGCGTCGTGAACAGCGGCCACTCGCGGTACGCGGCCCGCAGCTCCTCGAGGCCGCCGGGCTGCTCGCCGGCGGAGCGCAGCGCCGTGCCGAGGCCGAACCAGCCGGCCAGGTTGATGCGTGCCTGCGACCAGGAGAACACCCACGGGATGGCGCGCAGGTCGTCGAGGGAGTTCACCGACAGGCCGCGCTTGGCCGGGCGGGAGCCGATCGGCAGCAGGCCGACCTCCTCCAGCGGCGTCACCTGCGCGAACCACTGCGGGAAGCCCTCGGACCTCACGAGGCCGTGGAAGGCGGCGCGCGACGTCGCGTCCAGGGCCTCCGCGAGCGGCGCGAAGCGCTCACGGGCCTCGGCGTTGCGCTTCTCGACCGTCGGCGCGGAGGCGAGCAGCGTCGCCGCGGCGACCTGCTCGATGTGCCGGGCGGCGATCGTCGGGTCGCCGTAGCGGGCGAGGATGACCTCGCCCTGCTCGGTGAGCTTGAACCGGCCGTCCACCGAGTGCGGCGGCTGCGCGAGCACCGCGCGGTTCGCCGGGCCGCCGCCACGACCGAGCGAGCCGCCGCGGCCGTGGAACTGCGTGAGCGTGATGTCGTGGCGCTGCGCCCACTCCGCGATCCGCGACTGCGCCTTGTGCAGCGCGAGCGTCGCCGCGACCGGGCCGACGTCCTTCGACGAGTCGGAGTAGCCGAGCATGACCTCGACGCGGCGGCCGTTCTCCGCGAGGCGGCGCTGCACCTCCGGGAACTCCAGCATCGCCTCGAGGATGTCGACCGAGTTCTCGAGGTCGTCGAAGGTCTCGAACAGCGGGACGGCGTCCACCACGGGCGCGTCGTCGGCGCCCTCGAACGCGAGCGCGGCGAGCCGGTAGACGGCGGCCAGGTGCTCGGGCGCCTGGGTGAACGACACGATGTACCGACGGGCCGCGCGGATGCCGAACCGCTTCTGCACGGCGCCGAGGGCGCGGTAGGTGTCGAGCACCTCGACCGTGCGCTCGGAGAGGTCGCCGTGGATGCCCTTCTCGTCGATCTCGGCGAGGGCGGCGGCGTGCACCTGCGAGTGCTGGCGCACCTCGAGCTCGGCGAGGTGGAAGCCGAAGGTCTGCACCTGCCACACGAGCTTCTGCAGGTCGCCGTAGGCGGCGCGCGGGGCGCCGGCCTCGACGAGGGAGCGCTGCACGACCTCGAGGTCGGCGACCAGCTCCTCCGGCTCGCGGTACGCCAGGTCGGCGTCGCGGCGGCGGGTGGCGGAGACGCGCCCGGCGATCGCGAGGACGGCGGCCCGGTGCGGCTCGTTCGGCGAGTCGGCGGCGGCGCGGGTGACGAGCTCGTCGGACAGCTGCCGCATCCGCTGCCACAGGGCCTTGAGCTCCGCCGACGCCGGGGTGCCGGCCTCGTCGAGGGTGAGCTTGCGGCCGGTCTGGACCGCGGCGGACTCGAGCGCGCTGAGCGCGTGCTCCGCGGCGAGGGTCGCGGCCTGGCGGGTGACCTCGGCGGTGACGTTCGGGTTGCCGTCGCGGTCGCCGCCGATCCACGAGCCCAGGGAGACGAACGGGCGCGCGACGGGCGGCACGCTGCCGGCCTCGCCGTCGAGCAGCCAGTCGTCCAGGCGCCGGTAGACCTCGGGGAAGGTGTTGAACAGCGTGGCGTCGAAGACGCCCATCGCGGTCTTGACCTCGTCGAGCACCGCAGGCTTGTGCGCGCGGATGGGCGACGTGCGCCACATGGTGTCGATCTCGGCGAGCAGCCGACGCTCGTTCTCGGCGAGCGTCGTGCCGCCGGGGCGCATGGTGTCGCGGTCGGCGACCAGGGTCGAGATGCGGCGGACCGCGCCCGAGACGGCGCGTCGGCGCGCCTCGGTGGGGTGCGCGGTGAGCACCGGCCGGAACTCGATCTCGCCCAGGCGGCGCAGGGCCTCGTCGCGGCCCACCTCCTCCGCGAGCTGCGTGAAGGCCTGCGGCAGCGAGTCCTCGATGACGGCGCCCGCGGCGGCGTCGGACTCACGGGCGCGGAGCACGCGGACGCGGTGGTACTCCTCCGCGAGGTTCGCGAGGTGGAAGTAGCACGTGAAGGCCCGGGCCACCTGCTCGGCGCGGTCCGGCGTGAAGCCGGCCACGACCTCGGCCGCCTCCGCCAGCGTGGCGCCGCCGTCGTCGGCCCCGTAGGCACGGATCGTCAGGCCGCGGAGCCGCTCGACGTCGTCGAGCAGGCCCTGCCCGCCCGCCTCCTTCAGCACCGTGCCCAGCAGCCCGCCCAGCAGGCGGATGTCGTCCCGCAAGGGGTCGGGCATCTCGTGGCGTGCCACCACGCGTTCGATCGAGCCGGTGGATCCCAGGTTCTCGCTCACGGGACCAGAGCGTAAGCCGTGACGCCGTCCGGCCGTCGGGGCGTCCGGCTGGTGACCCCGTGACCTCGGTCTCAGCCCACCCAGGCGGGGTCCGCGAGGAGCGCCCGCAGCTCGTTCACCAGGCGCGACGTGTGGAACCCGTCGGCGACGGCGTGGTGCACCTGCACGGCGAGCGGGAGCAGCACCCGGCCGTCGCGCTCGACGTAGCGACCGAGCGTGAAGATCGGCGCCAGGTGGCGCCAGCCGTCCCGGATGTTCAGCGTGAACCCGGTGAACGACGTCCACGGCAGGCTCGACACGTCGAAGGAGTTCGGCGGCGGCGCTCCCTGCGGGAAGAACTCGGTCGCCGAGGCGTGCTCCGCCAGCAGGGGCGCCGCGATGTCGTGGAAGGCCCCGAAGTCCGGGTCGTACGGCGCCCAGACGCACGCGAACGTCTCTCGCTCGGCGTTGAGCACCGTGAACGCCGGGTGCACCGTCGGCCAGACGGCGGGCGCGCCGTCGCCGGTCAGGACCGTCCGGAACTCGTCGTGCCGGTTGACGACCGTCGCCAGCGCCCACACCTGCGCGACGTACGTCTTGCGCGACGACGCACGCAGCGCCTCGACGAAGGCTGTCGCGTCCAGCTCGACGGTCATCGCGTACGTGCACGGCGACGCCTGCAGGTAGTGCTCGAAGTGCTGCCGGCGCGGCCAGGTGGCCAGGTCGATCGGGGCGGGAGTCTCCATGCGCCCAGCGTCGCAGCGGGCGCCCGCACCGGCGCAGGGATTTTCGCCCCTCGCCCCGGTGCCACGAGCACGTCTGGCCGGGGGTCTAGCCGACCCCGGCTCGGGCGTACCCGACCGCGACGACGATGCCGAGCACGGCGAACCCCGCCCACGCCCAGCCACCCTGGGCGAGCGGCCCGCCGAGCAGCGCGCCCACGACGGACGACCCGACGACGCCGCCGACGGCGAGCGCCAGGCCGTTGACGCCGAACCGGGTGGCCACGGACGCGGCGGGCGCGCCGGCGGCCACGACGGCGCTCATGGCGGGCTGGAACACCATCTGCCCGAGGGTGAAGACGACCATCCCCGCGAGGAGCGAGGCGACGCCCGGGCCGCCGCCGAGGACGGCGATGCCCGCGCCCATGGTCGCGACACCCAGCGCGAGGACGGCGCGCACCCGCAGCCGCGCCTGCAGCCGGCGCGTGACGGGCACCGTCGTCGTGAGCACGAGGACGGCGGCCGCGGCGTACACCGCGCCGACACCGATGCCGCTGCCGAGCACGGCGTCCAGCCGCAGCGGCACGACGAGCTGCAGCTGCGTGAAGATCGCCCACGCCGCGGCGTTGAGCACGCAGAGCGCGAGGAGGTTGCGGCGCGCCTCACGACGCATCCCGCCCGACCGCGGCGGGGCCGGAGCCTCGGTGCCGCGCGCCGCCGTGTCCGGCTCCGCCGCGCGGCCGAGTCCCCACCAGGTGAGCGGTGCGGCGGCGAGGAAGAGGCCCGCCGCGACCCAGCACACGACGTCGAACCCGGTGGCCACGAGCAGCCCGCCGAGCAACGGTCCGACGACGAAGCCCGCGTTGCTCAGCGCCTCGCGCCGGGCGAAGACGTCGGGCCGTGCGCCGCCGAGCCGTGCGTACGCGGCGTAGGACGCGGGATGGAAGAGCGCCCCGCCCAGCCCGACGGCGAGACCCGCGGAGCCGACGGCGACCGGCGTCGTCGCGAGCGCCAGCGCGCCGAACCCCGCCGCCCGCACGAGCACGCCGGCCACGATGGTGCGCCGCACGCCCCACCGGTCGGCGAGGATCCCCGCCGGCAGCTGCAGCCCTTGCTGGGCGCCGGCACGAACCCCGGCGAGCAGGCCCACGAGCGCCAGGCCGAAGCCCAACCCGTCCGCGAGGTGCACGGCGAGCAGCGGCACGAGCACGTAGAAGCCCGTCGCCATGACGAAGGTGTTGGCGTACAGGGCGGGCAGCGCGCCCCGGGGAGGTGTCACCGCGGGCCGAGCACCCCCGCGAGCGCGGCGAGCTTGCGCGGGGTGTCGTAGGCCGCGCCGCCCTCGTGCCCGTTGTACGGGAACACCTCGATCTGCGCCGGCCCGCCGTACCGGTGGTAGGCCGCGAAGACGGTGGACGGCGGGCAGACCTTGTCCATGAGCGCGACGGAGAACCATCCGGGGCACCGGGCACGCGCGGCGAAGTTGGTGGCGTCGAAGTACGACAGGGTGCGCATGACGTCCTCGACCTCGAACCGGTGGCCCTTGAGGTACCGCGCGATCTCGGAGTACGGCCCCTCGTCGGTGATCTGCGACGCGCGCCGGTAGTGGCTGAGGAACGGCACGTCGGCGATCGCCCCGGCGAGGTCGTCGCGCAGGCCCGCGACGGCGAGCGCGAGCCCTCCGCCCTGGCTCCCCCCGAGCACCGCGACCCGCGCGGGGTCGACCTCCGGCAGCGCCTTGACGGCGTCCACGGCCCGCACGGCGTCGGTGATGAGCCGCCGGTAGTAGTGCTTGGCCGGGTCCTCGATGCCGCGGGTGAGGAACCCCGGCGAGGACGACCCGTGGCCCTCGGGCGCGACGTCCGGCGTGTCCGCGGTGGTCTTGCCGCCGCCGCCCTGGCCGCGGTTGTCCACCACCAGGTGCGCGTACCCGGCGGCGCTCCACGTCAGCCACTCCCACGGGACGCCGCGCCCGCCGTTGTACCCGATGTACTGCACGACGGCGGGCAGCGGACCGGAGCGCTCGCGCGGCAGCAGCAGCCACGCCTTGATCCGCTGGCCCGCCCAGCCGGAGAACGTCACGTCGCGCACCTCGACGGTGGCGAGGCCGGCGTCGAACGGCACGGACTCCGGCTCTGTCGCGGCTGCCGCCGCGGCGTCGAGCGTCAGCTTCCAGAACGCGTCGAAGTCCGCCGGCTCCTCAGGCTCGGGCCGGTAGGCGCGCAGGTCGTCGAGGGGCTTGTCGAAGAAGGCCATGCGAGCTCTCCTGGGGTGGTCGCGTGCGGGTGGTGATGGCGGGGGCCGGTCAGGGCGCCGCGGGGCCGACGTCGTCCCGCTCGAGCGGCCGCCGGGTGACGGGCGCACCGGACACCTCGTCGGCGCCGACGTCGGGCCGGACGTCGCGGGGCTGGCCGTCCAGGTCCTCGACGAGGAACGGGTACGAGCCGACGGCCGTGTTCATGGCGGGGCCGGGACGCAGTCGCCAGAGCCCGCCGGAGCGGACCAGCAGCGGGTCGACGACACGCACCTCGCGCGGCGCGGCGTCGATCCCGAGCGTGGCGGCCCCGGTCGGGGAGGCGACGTTGCCGGAGTACGTGACCCCGGCGGGCTGCTTGTGCTCCACGAACAGCGGCCCGGCCGCGCCGACGACGAGGTTGTCGGCCACGAGGGAGTCCACCGGCGGGTAGAGGTAGTTGGCCCCGACCTCGATGCTCGACGCGTTGTCCACGAACGTGTTGTGCACGACGGTGGCGCGGTGCACCCGCCAGTGCGCCGACGTCGAGCCGGACCCGTCGACGTCGCCGCCGTCGATCTGCAGCGCCGCGGTGTACCCGGAACCGGCGAGCCCTTCGAAGTAGTTGCCGTAGACGAGCTGGTCGTCGCCGTACAGCCGCACGCCGCCCGTGCCGGGCTTGCCCTCGCCGAGGAAGTAGTTGCCCTGGATGACGTTGCGGTCCCCGCGCCGCGCGACGAACGCGCCCGCGGACCGGCGCACGGTGTTGTACCGGACGGTGTTGTCGTCACTCTTGATCGAGACGATCTCCGGGTCGGAGTCCGTGTTCTCGAAGAGGTTGTGCTCGACGACCGCGAACGAGCTCGAGTCGGACAGCGCGGACACCCCGAGCCGGATGGCCTCGCCGCCGTTCACCGGCTGGGCGGGGCTGTCGCCGAACCAGTTGTGGTCGATCCGGTCGTGCTGGGAGATCTGCGTCGCCCCGCCGTACACGGTGACGTAGTTCCCCATGAGCGTCTTGTCGTGGAACGCGTTGTGGTCGATGCGGTGGTGGCCGCTGCCCTCGCCGGAGATCTGCAGCCAGTGCCGCGACGACGTCGGGTCGGCGGGCGGCTCGAACCGCAGGGCCACGTCGTTGCGCGTGAACCGGACGTGCGTGGACGCCGTGATCTTCAGCGTGGTGCCGTTCCGGAAGGTGAGCCCGCGCACGACGACATGGCTGGACCGGGCGACCTCCAGCTGTCCGCCGGTGATCACGGCGCCGCCGAGCGTCGCCGGCTCGACGGTCACCGGGTGCTCCGCCGTGCCCGCCTTGTCGGCGAGCTTGACCATCGTGTACTCGCCGTCGGCCAGCACGATCCGGTCGCCGGGCAGAGCGGCCTTGAACGCCGCCGCCAGCTCGGCGCTGGTGGTCACGCGGACGGTACGCAGCGGGGCGGGCTCGGCGTCCTCCCCCGCGGCGGCAGCCGGGGCGTCGGCCGGCGCCGGGGCCGGGGCGGCGCCCGTGGCGTGGGCGGGCGCCGCAACGCCCAGGGACAGCCCGACGGCCAGGACGAGAGGTAGCGCAACGTGCTTCTTCATGGTTCCTCCAGAGGTCGCGGGCTGGTCAGACGAACGACGCGGTGACGGTGGCGCCCGCCAGGCCGGCGGTGCGGGCGACGATCCGCCAGCCCGCGCCGCGGCGCGTCACGGTCACGCCCGGGTCGGCGGACACGAGGCGCAGGCCGTCGCGGTTCAGGTCGAGGACCACCTCCGCGCGGGTCTGCGTGGGGTCGCTCAGCGCGACCGTGGTGGGCCGGGTCCCGGCCGTGGCGCCGTCGCCGGTCCCGGGCTCGTGCACGACGACGGACGCCGGGCCGTCGGCGTGCAGCGACCCGCCCTCCCCCGGTTCCGCCGCACCGACCGGCACCGACGCGGGCGCCCAGAAGTTGGCGGCGAGCGTGCCGCCGAGCGCGACGGCGTGCACCGCGTCGTCCTGCCCCAGGACCCGCAGGCCGTCCGCCGTGCCGCACGCCTCGGCGAAGGCGGCCGTCCCCGCGGCGTCGGCGGCCGGGAGCATGACGTACGCGTACGTGCGACCGGCGGGCGCGGCGCCGTGGTCCAGCCATGCCGTGACGTACGGGCGTGTCACCGGGGTGTCGGTGCCGTACTTGACGTTGATCTCGCGCCAGGTGTGCGTGCGGTCCTCGCGCAGCGCGTGCAGCCGGGCGCCGCCGGGGAAGACGTACCCGGCCGTGCCGGACAGGTGGCACCAGCGCACGTCGTCGAGCGTGGCCGACCAGCCGTTGCCGATCCCCTGGGCGACGCCGTCGACCACGAGCGCCGCACCGTCGCGCACCTTGCGGTTCTCGACGACCGTCTCGACGCCGCCTGCCGCGGGCGCGGTGATCCCGGAGCCGACGCAGACCACGGCGTCGTCGATGAGGAACCAGCTCTTGAGCGCCCGCAGGTCGGAGCCGCGGGCCCGCAGGTCCTGCCCGTACGCGCCGACCGTGGCGCCGGGCACGGCGGCTCCACCCACCCAGGTGGCCTCGCTCGTCTCGCGGAAGTGCGCGCTGTCCCCGAGGCGCGCGGTGTCGACGGTGGTGCCGGGCAGGCGGTAGGCGTCGACGGTGGGCCAGTAGTCCTCGCTGTAGTGGCCGAGGTCGTCGGTGTACAGCAGCACCATGCCGTCCGACAGGTGCCAGCCGTGCAGGTTCTCGTTCTGGATCGACTCGTAGTTGTACACGCGGGCGGAGTACGCGCTGACGCTCACCGTGAAGCCCGGCCGGTGGTGCACCGCCTTGTCCATCGCCGGGTACTGCCGGTGCGCGACGAGCGGGCCGCGCGGCGTCGGGCCCGCGGCCAGCAGCGCGTTCGCGGCGACGACGGACGCGGGCGTCGTGGCGGCGAGGAAGTCGCGGTAGGTGTCCTCCGTGATCCACTGCGCCACCAGTGCGGTGAGGGTCGCGGCCTGGGCCTCGGGAGCCGAGGGGATGAGTCGCAGCGTGCCCTCGATGACGGTCTGCGTGGGCGCGTGCCCCTGCTTGCTGGGCCGCGCGATCTCGCGCCCGCACACCGACGCGACCATGTCGCCGCGCACCATGAGCGGGTCGAAGGCGTCCGTGACCCACGCGTAGACGTTCTCCAGCGCCGGGTCCGTGATCTGCCAGGGCGAGTCGCCCAGCAGGTGCAGCAGCGACGACAGCGTGCCCAGCAGCTCCTTGCCGTAGCCGCCGTTGTACGGGTGCTTCCAGTGCTGCAGGAACGAGCCGTCGCGGAAGAAGCCCTCCCCCGTGCCCGCACCCTCGGCCGTGCCGCCGTCGACGAACGCGAGCACGCTGTTGGCGCCGCCGCCCTCGACGTCGCTGAGCGCGTCGCGCACGCGCAGCAGCGCGGCCTCGTCGCCGTCCAGCGACGCCCGCACGGCGACGACGGTCGCGATCCACACCCGGTTGGCGCCGGTGGCGATCTGCCGGTCGGCCCGCCACAGGTTGGGGTCGGGCGTGTAGTGGTGGATCGCGGCGGTGCTGCGCGCGAGCGCGCCGCCCAGGTGCCCCCGCAGCACGACGAGCGTGTCCGCGAGGGCCGAGGCGGCGCCGATCTCCCAGTCCCAGTCGTTGTCGAACCGCGGGATGCCGGGCCCGTAGACATGGTCGTGCATCCACGTGATGCCGTCGGCGACGGCGGCGGCCACCGCGGCGTCGCCCGCCACCGACGTGCCCGGCGTCGCCCAGGCGACGGCGATCGAGCGCAGGCGCTTGAACGTCGTGGTCACGGTGTTGGACCGGCTCCAGTCGGCCAGGTCGGGCCACAGGGACGGGCGGCCGGCTGTCCGGTCGAGCGTGGCGAGGACGGTCGTGGCCGCCTTGTCGACGCGCCTCACGGCGGCCTTGACGTG
This sequence comes from Isoptericola peretonis, assembly GCA_023241745.1. Taxonomy (GTDB): domain Bacteria; phylum Actinomycetota; class Actinomycetes; order Actinomycetales; family Cellulomonadaceae; genus Isoptericola; species Isoptericola peretonis. The sequence goes on from JALQCY010000003.1 coordinate 60,145, forward strand.
CGCGTCGGCCAGGTCGAGGCCCGGGCCGCCGGTCTGCAGCACGGCCCAGCGCTCGACCAGCTCCGCCGTGGTCGAGGCGGGCGTCGCCCGCGCGGGCAGCGTCAGGGCGGGGGCCAGCGCGGCCGCGCCGGCGAGGGCGCCGAGGCCGCGCAGCACGCTGCGGCGGCTGGGCGCGGTGGCCCGGTGGGCAGGCGTGGTCACGGTGTCGTTCTCCATCACGATCCCTCTCGTCGTCGAGCAGGTGGGTGGAACGCAGGGTGTGTCAGCCCAGGAGGGCGCGGCGCGTCACGGCGGCGGCCATCGCCGCGGCGCCGGCCGAGGTGGGATGCAGGCCGTCCCCGCTGTCGAAGGCGGGCGCCAGGCGCGCCGGCTCCGCCGGGTCGGCGAGGGCGGAGGCCACGTCGGCCACGGCGTCGAAGGCGCCCGCGCCCCGGCCCGCCTCCGCGAGCAGCGTCGCGTTGACCGCCCGGCGCTCCTCCTCGAGCGCGGGCGTCCAGCGCTGCCAGCCGCCGAACGGCGTGATCGTGGTGCCGACCACGCGCAGCCCCTGGTCGCGGGCGCGCAGCACGAGCTGACGGTAGCCGGCGAGGAGCACGGCGGGGTCCGTCTGGCTGGGCGGCTGCTGCAGGTCGTTGACGCCGAGCACGACGAGCAGCGCGTCCACGCCGGGCAGCGCGAGGGCGTCGCGGTCCAGGCGCGCCTGACCGCTCGGGCCGAACCGCTCGTCGTCGAGCAGCACGCGGTTGCCGCTGACGCCGAGGTTCGCGACGCCGACCGGTCCGCCGCGCTCCGCGAGGCGGCGGGCGAGGTGGTCGGTGAAGCGTTCGTCGGCGTCGTCCGGGGTGCCCACGCCCTCGGTGATCGAGTCGCCCAGCACCGCGACGCCGGGCACGCCCGGCCGTTCGACGTCGACGCCGACCAGCAGCACCGCGGACCGCGTCGTCTCCGCACCGTCGAACGCCGGTCCCGCGTCGGCGGTGAGGTCGCCGTCCCCGACGTACCCGGTGGCGTGCGTGTTGCGGTGGAAGCTCAGCGGCCCGGTGGGGCCGGGCAGGTGGACGCTGACCACCAGGTCGCCGCCGTCGGGCACGGCGCACCGCGCCGGGTCGCTGACGAGCGTGGCGCCCGCGGCGAGCAGCGCACCGCGCTCGCCGCCGAAGGTGAGGGTCGTGACGGTGGCCGGGTCGACGGCGGCCCCCGCGCCCCCGAGCCCCGCCGCACGACGCGCGACCGTCACCGACCCGACCCGCACGGGTGCCGTCGAGAACGTTCCGGCGAGCCGCACGCGCAGCACCCCCGTCCGGCCGGTGCCCGCGCTGAGCCGCAGCACGTGCCGCACCGTGCGGTCGGTGACGCCGCCCAGCACCAGGGGGTCGGTGGCCGTGGGACGGGTGTGCGCGGTGGCCCACGACGGCACCCAGGCCGTCGTGCGGGACGGGGTGCCGTGCGCGAGCGCGGCCACGCCGTCCAGCGCAGCGGCGCGCGGCGCGAGCAGCAACGCCCCGGTGGTGGCGAGCGCCCCGGCGAGCAGGGAGCGCCGCCCGACGGCGCCGGGACGTGCCTGTGCGGTGGTGCCGGTCATGCGTCCTCCGTCTGGTCGAGGATCACGAGCCCCACCAGGACGGGGACGCTCGCGCACAGCAGCAGGGGGCCCGCGGGGACCACGAGCGAGAACACGGGGGTCGCGACGGCGGCGCCCAGCAGGGCCGTGCCGCGCGGCACCGAGGCGAACGCGAACCACAGCGCGCCGGGCACCCAGGTCGCCAGGGCCCCCTCGGGCCGTGCGGCCGCGGCCACCGCGAGCGCCAGGTGGTACGGCACGGCCGCGACCAGCAGGCCGATCGCGAGCATCACGAGGACGACGGCGGCCGGGCCGGAACGCCCGACGAGGAACACGACGTCGGCCACCAGCAGGGCGAGCCCCGCCGTCGACGCCACGCCGTGCCCGAGCAGCGGGCGCCAGTACGCGCGGAACGCGCGGAAGACCCCGGTGAACGACCGGCCGTCGCCGTCGGTGCGCCACCCGCGCAAGGTGTGGCCGACGGCGGCGAGCGCAGGGAGCCAGGTCACGACGCCCAGGCACAGGATCGCGAACGCGGCCCCCGCCGCCACCGGGTGGGCGAGCCACTCCAGCCAGCCCAGGAACGTCTGCGACCACCGGCGCGAGCGGTCCTGCCGCGCGGGCGCCGGGGCGGCCGTCACGCCCGCACCCCGATCGGGAGGACGGCGGTGACCTCGGTGCCGCCGGCATCCCCGTCGTCGGCGAGCACGATGCGGCCGTCGATCTCGATCCGCGTGGCTCCGACGACGGCGGCCCGGTCGCCCGCCACCAGCACCGCCCGGGCCCGGGCACGCACACCCCCGGCGTCGATCGTGCCGTCGGGCCCGGCGAGGTACGCACGCTCCCCGCCGCCCAGCTCCACCGCGACCTCCGTCGTGAGCGGGTCTTCGGCGGGGAGGAGGCGGGCCGTCGACGGGGTCGGGCGGAAGGCGTCGAACGGCTCGACGACGGTGACGGCCAGCAGGTCGCGGGACACGGGTGGAGTGACGCGCACGGTGTGCAGGCGTCGCGTCACGACCAGCGACGGGGTGCTCGACGTCGGGTTGGCCTCGACGTCGGTCACCACCTGGTCGGCACGGGCGCCGCCGGCCGCACGGGTGGTGAGCCAGGCGCCCGCCCGGCCGTTCCGCAGCACGCGCCGCACGGCGCCGTCGTCCGCCCCGTCACCGACGCCGTCGTGGGGCACGCCGAGCTCGACCGCCTCCGCGGGGTGGTCGGCGTGCAGCAGCACGGTCCACTCGCGCGGCTCGGCGGCGCGGCCGCGGTCGACCACGACGGTGCGCCCCGACGGCAGCACCACCAACGTGCGCTCCAGCGACTCGACGCCCAGCTCCGCCGGGTACATCCGCCCGGTGCGGGCGCGGCCGTGCAGGAACCCGCCCTCGGCGAGCACGTCGACCATGTCGGCGGTGCGGTCCGGCGGGGCGTCGGCGTAGACGTGGTACCGCCCCTCCCCCGCGAAGCCCTGCCCGTCGACGAGCACGAGGTTGTGGTGCCCGGCGCGCTTCCGGTTGGAGTAGCCCTCGTCCACGAGCAGCCACGCGCCGCGCGACGCGAGCACGAACGACCCGGCGTCCGGGTGGTGGTGGCCGGCGCTGAGGGTGTCCCAGCCGCGCTCGGCGTCGAGCCGCCGCGACGTGTCCCACGCCGTGTGCCCGCCACCGGGCGACGACTTGAACGACACGAGCGTGGCGTCGTCGTCCCACGACGTGCGGTGCACCAGCAGGCCCAGGTCCTCGAACGCGGCCTGCGCGGGGACCGACGTGGCCGGGTCGACCGGCGCCACGGACGCGTCGTACCAGAGCAGCTCGGCCCACGCCTCCGGCAGGACGCCCGGCCTCACACCGCTCTCGTACGCCTCTCGCCAGAAGAACCGCTCGGCGACGGTGTCGGCCAGCCACTGCGCCTCGCCGATCCGGTAGCGCGACGCGAGGATCCGGTACAGCGCCACGCTGTGCCCGCTGCGCCGGTCGTGGCAGTCGCCGTGGTCGACGATCTCCTCGTAGCCGGGCGCCGCCTGGTGCAGCCGGTAGAAGAACGTGCGGGCCAGGAACCGGCACCGGTCCCACCAGTCCACGCCCTCCGCGTCGTGGAGCAGGTCGAGGTACGTCGCGAGCCACGGCACGCCGTAGCGCCAGTAGACGACGCCCTCCATGTCGGAGCCGTCGGCGGGCAGCACGTCGACGACGGTGCCCATCGCGGCCTTCGCCCGCTCCGTCCAGGCGGGCACGCCGAGCGCGTACCCGACCGTCGCCAGCCCGGTGTGGCAGATCCAGTGGTGGTTCTGCCAGAACGAGCTGCTCCACCAGGAGCCCTCGTTCGCCACGGCGAAGTCGAACAGGCGCTCGCCCTGCAGCGCGAGCTTGGCGCGCAGCGCCTCCCGCCGCTCCGGCTCGAGGTCCTCGCCCAGCCACGTGTACGCCAGGGAGAGCCCGTGCAGGATCCAGCCGGCGTCGAGGTCGTGGTCGGGCAGGTGCGCGCGGCCCCAGTGGTCGAAGGAGACCGCGGCGGAGATCCACCGCCACGCCTCGTCGAGGTAGTGCCGCTGCCCCGTGAGCCGGTACGCGAGCGCGAGGTTGGCCGCCGCCGGGCCGAGGTACGTGATGCTCGCCAACGGGTGCTCGGCCGGCGGCGTCGTGCGCCGGTACAGGTCGCACTGCTCGGCCAGGCGGCGCCACTGCGGCGCGAGGTCGCCGTCCAGGCGGGAGCGCAGGTCGGCCAGCCGGGCGTCGTCGAGCAGCAGCATCCGGGTGGGCGCGAACGTCTCGGTCATGCCGTCGTCCCCGATCCCGCGGGTCCGTCCGTCGGCCCGCCGGCCAGCGCGTCCGGGAGCGGGTGCACGTCGACCGCCCCGTCCGCCCGGTGCACGCGCACCTCGGCGGCGGCGAGCTCCACGTGCGTCACGTCGGATCCGCCCCCGCGGGCCTGCGCGTCCGCCTGATACACCGACACCCACGTCGCGGACGTCGCGCCCTCGGCGGCCCAGTCGACGTGCGCGCGCTCGCGCTGCGGGTCGTCCGCCGGGCCGGGGCCGGGGACGACGACGGCGCGCACGGGGACCGCGCCGTCCGGCCCGGCCGCGCGGGCGGCGTGCACGCCGTCGAGCGCCTCCGTACCGCGCCAGGCCGTGCGCACGACGTCGCCGTCCGTCCGGACGCCCAGCGGCACGTCCGGCCGGAGCCCGAGCGTGAGCCGCCGCGGCCGGTCGGCGCGCGCGTGGGCGACGTCGAGGAGGTAGCCGTCGCCGAGGAGGACGTGCCGCACGGCCCGGGCGCCGTCGTACCAGGAGGTGGCGTCACCGCGGACCTCGACGGTCAGCGACCGCTCGTCCCGCGCCAGGACGCGGCCGGTCGCCTCGGCCGGGTCGGCGTCGTCGACCCGCACCACCGGGTGGGCGGCCGCCGACGCGTAGCGCGCCCGCCAGGCCGGGTGCCCGTACGGCACTTGGCCGGGGTCCGGCTGCCACGGGGTGCGGCGCCCGAACAGGGCGAGCGCGAGCTTGTCGTGGTGGCCGTGCCCCGCGCCGTGCGGCCCGTGGTCGAGCACGGCATGGATCCCCGGCCCGCGCAGGACGGCGATCCCCACCTCCTCGTCCACGCTCACGGCCGGGCGCGGCGGGCGCGCCACGGCCAGCGGCGGCCCGCCGAACCATCCCGGCGCCATCGCGCGCAGCTCGTCCTCGAGGCCGTCCGCCGCCTCGTCGTCGCCGTCCCCCGCCGCCGCCTCGGTGCGGGCGTGCGCGGCGACGGCGTCCAGCCCGGCGTCGGCGACGAACCCGTCGGCCAGTGCGGCCAGCTCCGTCCACTCCAGCGCCAGAGCGGGGCGCACGTACGGACCGTCGTGCACGGATGGCAGCACGCCCCCGTCCGTCGCGAGAGAGGCCAGCACGTCGATCATCGCGACGAGCCGGTCGCGGGCCTCCGCGGGCAGGTCCGCGGGGTCGGTGCCGCGCAGGGACAGCAGGTAGGCCCGCACCACGAAGCCGTGGTAGTACGTGCTGGCCTCCCACTCCCAGCCGCCGGGGGTGCTGGCCGCGAGCGCGTGGGCGAGCTGCCCGTGCTCCCCCGCCAGCCACTCGTCGTCGGCGACCCTGGGCGCGTCCTGCGACCCGCGCACCAGCGCGGCCGCCCGGCTGCACACCCGGCCCGCGGCGTTGAGCCAGGCCGTGTAGTTCGACGTGAAACGACCGTCGGCGACGAGCCGGCCCCGGGCGGCGCGGGCGGCCTCCGCCGTCGCGTCGAGCATCCCGAGCGCCGGGGCCAGGTCGCCCGCCCGGCCCGGGTCGGCCTCCGCGAGGGACCACACCGCGTGCCCGATCGACACGGCCCAGACGGCGTCCGTGAGCGCCTGGTGGAACAGCCGCCCGCGCAGCATCCAGTCCTGCGCGCGCTCGTGCTCGCCCCCGCCCGCGACCTCCGCGTAGACGTCGGCGTAGCCCACGAGCAGGGCCACCGCCTCCGCCCGCGACGCCTGGTCCCCCGTGCGGGCCGCGCGGTGCGCCAGCACCCGGGCCCGTCGCGCCCACGCCTGGTGGCTGAGCACCAGCCAGGCGCCGCGCACGAGCTCGGTGTCGACCGTGCAGCCGTGCGGGCAGCGCACGCCGCTCGCGGGCGGCACCGGCCCGGGGATCCCCGCATGGGAGAGCTCCGTGCCGTGCGTCGGGCAGACGAAGTCGTGCCACCAGCCGCCGCGCTCGCGCGGCAGCCCGGGATGCACGGTCGCAGGCACAGGGGCGAGGGAGGTCATCGCGGCCAGGTCCCCCCGTCGATGTCGAGGGTGGTGCCGGTGATGTACGACGCCTCGCGCGACGCCAGGTACTGCACCGCCGCCGCGACGTCGTCGACGGTCCCGGCGCGACCGACCGGCGTGCCCGCGACCATCTTCTGCTGCGCCTCGTCGGTGCTGAACGTGCCGTGGAAGGCCGTGTCGGCGATGTACCCCGGGGCCACCGCGTTGACCGTGACGCCCTGGGGTCCGAGCTCCTTGGCGAGGCCCTTGACGAAGCCCCGCGCGGCCGCCTTCGCCGCCGCGTACACGACCGACCCCGGCCCGCCGCCGTTGTGCGCCGCCAGCGACGACATCGCGACGATCCGCGCCCGGTCCGACTCCAGCAGGTGCGGGATCGCGGCCCGGCACGTGCGGAAGGTGGCCCCGAGGTTGACGTCGACGACGGACGCGTAGTGGTCGTCGCTCATCTCCGCCACCGGCACGCGGCCGACGAGGTGCCCCGCGTTGCAGACCACGACGTCGAGCCCGCCCAGGAAGGCGACCGCGTCGGCGACGAGCCGGTCGACGTCCTCGGTCGACGTGACGTCGGCCTGCAGCGCGACGGCCTTGCGACCCAGCGCCTCGATGTCGGCCACGGTCGCCGCGGCCGCGTCGGCCGAGCTGCCGTAGTGGACCACGACGTCCGCCCCCGCGGCGGCCAGGCCGAGCGCGACGCCGCGCCCGATCCCGTGCCCCGCGCCCGTGACGAGCACCTTCGCGTCCGTCATGTCCATCGCCATCTGCTGTCCTCTCTGTCCGACGGGCGGCCGTCCGCCGCCCGTCACTTGATGCCCGCGTTCGCGAAGCCGCGGACGAAGTACTTCTGGCCGAGGAGGAAGAGCACCACCATCGGCAGGGTCGCCAGCGTGGTGCCGGCCATGAGGAACGCCCACTGGGTGTCGTTCTCCGTGCGGAACACCGACAGGCCCACCTGGATCACGCGCATCGAGTCGGTGCGCGTCACGAGCAGCGGCCACAGGAAGTTGTTCCAGGAGCTCTCGAACGTCAGCAGCGCCACGGTGATGAACGCCGGCTTGACCAGGGGCGTCATGATGCGCGCCCAGATGCCGAGCTCGCTCACGCCGTCGAGCCGGGCGGCCTCCTCCAGCTCCACCGGCAGGTCGAGGTAGAACTGCCGGAACAGGAACACCGCGAACGGCGTCACGGCGCCCGGGACGATGAGCGCCCACCAGGTGTCCAGCCAGCCGGTGCCGCCCTGCCCGAGGATGTCGTTGCCCCCGAACAGCGGCATGAACCGCACGATGAGGAACTCGGGGATGATCTTCGTGTACGTGGGGATCATCAGCGCCGCGACGAACCCGAGGAACACCAGCTCCGAGCCGCGGAACCGCAGCCGGGCCAGCGCGTAGCCCGCCATCGACGCGACCAGCAGGTTGATGGTCGTGTGGCTCACCGCGATGACCAGGCTGTTGCGGGCGTAGGTGAGGAACGGCGCCGCGGCGAGCGCGTCGGCGTAGTTGCTCCACGCCCACTCCGTGGGCAGGAACGTGGGCGGGCTCGCCGCGATGTCCGCGGGCGTCTTCAGCGACGTCAGCACCATCCACACGAACGGCACCACCATCACGACGGCGATGACGCCCAGGGCCACGTAGAGGGCGGCCCGCCCGAGCCGGCGGCGGGACGCCGGGGACCGTCCGACGACGTCGAGCGTGGTGCGCGGCGAGGTCGCGGTGAGATCAATGCCGGCCACTGTCGCCTCCGTTGAGCCGTCGGTTCGCGAGGGTCAGGAGCAGCAGGAAGACGAACAGGATGATCGACTGGGCGCACGCGTAGCCGACGCGGAACTCCCGGAACGCCGACTTGTAGATCTCGTACGTCATCATCGTGGTCGTGTTCGCCGGACCGCCGTCCGTGAGGATGTAGATGAGGTCGAACGCCTGGAAGGCGGAGATGACCGAGGTGACGAAGACGAAGAACGTGGCCGGCTTGAGCAGCGGCAGCGTGATGCTGAAGAACTGCCGCGTCTTCGACGCCCCGTCCACCGACGCGGCCTCGTACACGTCCTTCGGCAGCGACTGCAGCGCGGCCAGGTAGATGAGCATCTTCAGGCCGATGCCCTGCCAGATGCCGACGGCGATGACCGACGGCATCGCCCACGTCGTCGACGACAGCCAGTTCTGCGCGGGGACCCCGAAGAAGCCCAGGACGGCGTTGAGCAGGCCGTTGCGCGGGTCGTAGATCCACAGCCACACGAGCGCGACGGCGATCGTCGCCGTCACCTGCGGGATGAAGACGGCGGTGCGGAAGAACGCCCGGGCGCGCAGCTGTGTGTCGAGCATCAGCGCGATGAGCAGCGCGATCCCCATCGCGACCGGCACGGTGAAGAACGCGTAGACCAGCGTGTTGAGCATGCCCCGGCGGAAAACCGGGTCGGTCAGCGCGTCCAGGTAGTTCTGGATCCCGTTGAACCGCGGCTGCGTGAGCACGTCGTAGTTCGTGAACGACAGCACGAAGGCTGCGATCACCGGGATGCCGATCCAGATCAGCGCGTGCAGGAACGCCGGCGCCACCATGAGCATCCCGGCTCGGCGCCGGGCCGCGCCGGCTCGCCGGCGCCGGGGCGCGGGCGAGCGGGGCGGGGCGGCGGGTGGTGCGCTCACGTCTCGCGGCGCGGAGACGACGGTCACGACGACCCCCTCTTCCTCGGTGTGACGGACACGGTCATGGGACGGGCCGGGTCAGAGCCGGCCGATCGCGTCGTTCGCGATGCCGGCGAGCTGGTCGATCGCCTGCTGCGCGGTCTGCTGGCCGACGATCGCCGTCTCGAGGGTCGGCTTGATCTTCTCCCGGATCTCCATCCAGGCCGGGGTGCCGCCCTCGGACCGCGCCTTGCTCAGGTTCTCCAGCGCGAACGCGACCATGGGGTTGCCCTGCACGTACTCGCTGTCCTTGAGGTCCGAGATGGCCGGGACCGAGCCGCGCTGCTCGCTCGCCACCAGGACGGCGTCGGGCGAGCCCAGGAACTCCACGAGGGCGCGCGCGGCGGCGGGGTTCTTGGAGCTGGCGGACTGGGACACCATCGTCCCGCCCTGCAGCATGGCCGGGTTGGTGTTGCCGAGCACGAAGGTGCCGATCTTGTCGACCAGCTCCGGCGACTGCTGCTGCAGCTGCACGTACAGCGAGTTGTTGGTCATCATGATCGCCGACGTGCCCTGCTGCAGGGTCGTGGGCTGGCCCGCCTCGGTCGAGACGGCGAAGTCGGCCGAGCCGTCCGCCATCATGTCGAGGAAGATCTGCAACGACGCGACGCCCTCGGGGCTGTCGAACAGCACCTGGCGCCCGTCGGCGGAGAAGAGCTCGCCGGAGTTGCCGAAGAGGAACGTCTCCCAGCACTGGCGCAGGTCGATGGAGAACGGGTCGAACCCGACGCGCGTGACCTTGCCGCCCTCCTTGACGGTGAGCTGCTTCGCGACCTCGCGCAGCTCGTCCCAGTTCTGCGGGGTGCCCGTGATGCCGGCTTCCTCGAAGAAGTCCTTGCGGTACGCCACGATGCGCGTGTCCAGCACCATCGGGAGGGCGTAGAGCGTGCCGTCGAACCGCGACGGCTCCAGCACCCGCTCCTCGTACGTGTAGCGCGTGGCGAGCGACTCCGGCAGCGGCGCGATCGCCTTCTTGAACGCGAACGGCGGGATCCAGCCCACTCCGAGCGTGACGACGTCCGGCATGAGACCGCTGGCGAGGCCGGTGGTGATCTTCTCGTTGAGCGACCCGTAGTCGGTGTAGTCGACGGTGACGTTGACGTCCGGGTACTTCTCGTTGAACTGCTTGAGCAGGTTGCCCTCGAGCGTCTCCTTGCCCGTGGCCCCTTCGAAGAGCGCGCAGAGGAAGGTGATGTCGCCCTCCACCGGGCCGGTGGGGTCGGCGGCGGACGAGCCGCTGGGGCTCGTCGTGGCGCAGCCCGCCACGGCGGCAGCGGTCCCGAGGCCCATGGCCGTGAGGAAGCTGCGACGGCTGAAATCCATGACAAGCCCTTTCGATCGGCGTTGATCTGGCGAAGGCGTGGGGAGTCGACCTCGACTCCGGTGTAACGATGCACCGACCATAGGGTCCGATATCGCGGACGTCAAGCACCATCCTGTGCTCTATGATCGATGCCAGACAGTCCATCGATGCACTGGACAGATGGGCTGAGTCCGGACACGGAGGAGGCCGCAGGAGCGCATGGCTGGCATCACGATCCTGGACGTCGCGCGCGCGGCAGGAGTGTCCACGAGCACCGTCTCGAACCTGCTGAACGGGCGCACCGGCCGCATGCTGCCCGAGACCCGTGAGCGCGTGGAGTCCACCATCCGCGAGCTCGGCTACCGCCCGAACCGCGCCGCACGGCAGCTGCGTACGGGCAAGCCGCAGGTCATCGGCCTCGTCGTGCCGTCCGTGGGCAACCCGTACTGGGGCGCGCTCGCGCGGTACCTCGAGGCCGCCGCCCTCACCGAGGGCTACCACGTGCTGCTGTGCAACTCCGAGCGCGACCCGGCGCGCGAACGCCAGTACGTGGACGAGCTCGTCTCCGACGGCATCCGCGGCATCGTGCTGTGCTCGTCGCTGCCCTCGCTCGAGCACGTCTCCGGCCTCATCGACGACGGGCTGCGCCTGGTCGCGTTCGACCGCACCGCCCAGGTCGACGACCCGGTCGGCCTGGTCAACGTGAGCGTGGACAACACCGTGGGCGCGGAGCTCATGGGCGAGCACCTGGTGTCCCTCGGCCACCGGAGGATCGCCTTCGTCTCGGGAGCGATCCGGTCGGTCAACCGCACCGAGCGGTTCGAGGGCTTCCTGCGCGCGCTCGAGCGGGCCGGCATCGCGCGCCCGGACGTCGTCACCTGGCCCGGCAGCAGCAGCGCCGACGGCACCTTCGGCGACGTCGAGGCCGCCGAGCTGGGCCGGGTCGCCGCCACCGAGCTGCTCTCGGGGCCGAACCCGCCCAGCGCCATCTTCGCCGTCAACGACATGACGGCCATCGGCGTCTGCCGGGCGGTGCGGGACGCGGGCATGGAGGTCGGACGGGAGGTGTCGGTCGCCGGGTTCGACGACATCGTGCTCGCGGAGCTCTACTCGCCCCGGCTCACGACGGTGCGCCAGCCGATGAAGGAGATGGCGGCGGCCGCCTTTCGCGCCCTGCACGCGCCCGAGCAGGCGCAGCCGACGGCACAGGCGACCTCCCTGCTGTTCCGCCCCGAGCTCGTGGTGCGCGACTCGACGGCCGCCCCGGTCTCCTGATCCTCAGGACGGACCGTCAGGACGCGACGTACGCGCCCTGCCACACGGTGTCGAACGGGGTGCGGGCCTCGACGCGCGCCTCGATGCCCTGCGTCACCATGTCCTTCGCGACACGGACGGCGTCGTGCACGTCCGCACCCTTGGCGAGCTCGGCGGTGATGGCGGCGGCGAAGGTGCAGCCGGCGCCGGAGACCCGCTCCTCGCCCACCTTGGGGGCGGCGAAGACGGTGACGTCCTGACCGTCGAACAGGACGTCGACGGCGTCCGGCCCGGGCAGCTCGACGCCGCCCTTCGCGATCACGTAGCGCGGGCCGTGGCCGTCGCCCAGCCGGGCGTGGATGCGGCGGGCGGCCTCGGTGAGCTCCTCCACGGACGTGATGTCGTCCATGCCGGCGAGCGTCTTCGCCTCGAACAGGTTGGGCGTCACGACGGTGGCCAGCGGCAGCACGCGCTCGCGGAGCGCCGTGTCGGTGTCCAGGGCCGCCCCGGGCTCCTGCCCCTTGCAGATCAGCACCGGGTCGAGCACGACGTGCCGCCACGGCTGGGACTCGAGGGAGCGCGCGACGACGTCGATCGTCGCTGGCGTGCCGAGCATGCCGATCTTGACGACGTCCAGCGCGTGGGTCGAGGTCGCGGCCTCGAACTGGTCGGCGATGACCTGCGGGTCGACGGGCACGAACCGGTGGCCCCAGTCGCGCTTCGGGTCGAACGAGACGATGCAGGTCAGCGTCCCGACCCCGTAGGTACCGAGCTGCTGGAAGGTCTTGAGGTCGGCCTGGATCCCGGCCCCTCCCGTGGCCTCGGACCCGGCGATGACGTACGCGAGCGGCGGCGTGATGCTCATGGTGGGTCAGCCTACGACGACAGGACTACGGTGAAGACTGACGCGACGACTTCGAGGAGGTGAGCAGGGGGTGGACACGTCGCACCTCCTGTCGATGCTCGCCGACACCCTGGCGCGGATCGACGGCGACATGCCGCTGGCCTCGCGGCTCTGCCGTGCCTGCGTGGAGATCCTCGGGGCGGACAGCGGCGCCATGACGCTGTCGCCCTCCCCCGAGGAGAGGCTGGTGGTGAGCACGTCCGACGGCATGTCGGCGCAGATCGAGGACCTGCAGGAGGTGCTCGGCGAAGGTCCCGTGCAGCTCGCGCTCGAGCAGGACCGGCTCGTGGTGAGCCCGGTCGAGGGTGCCGCGCCGGCCGAGTTCCCGATGTTCGCGCAGATGATGGGGTCCATCGGCGGCGGCACCGTCACCGCGTACGCCGCGCCGATGCGCGTCCGAGGGAAGGTGGTGGGCGTGCTGAGCCTCTACACGACGGGCGGCCGGCTCTCCCACGGCCTGGTGGACGTGCAGTTCCTCGCCGACGCCGTCGGTTCGGCCCTCCTGGAGGACGTCGAGCCGCTGGACTGGTCGGTCCAGGCCCGTATCCACCAGGCCACGGGCATGGTGACGGCCCAGCTCAGGATCCCGCCCACGGACGCCCTGGCGGTCCTGAGGGCGCACGCGTTCGCCCGGTCGTCCACGTTGCAGGACGTCGTCGCCGACGTCCTGGCCCGCAGGCTCGACTTCGCGCGCGAAGACTCCGACGACGAGAACCAGAGGACCGAGGAGCCATGACGCTGCACACCCCTGCCGAGTCCCTCGCCGGCGCGGCGGCCGAGCTCCTCCAGGAGCACGACCCTGCCGACCTGCTGCTCCGGCTGACCCAGGACGCCGCGCGCTTCACGGGGGGCGACGCCGCCGGGCTCCTCGTCCGCTCGAACGGCGGCCCGCTCGAGCTCCTCGCCGCGACCTCGCACCAGGCGTCCCATCTCGAGCTGTTCCAGGCGCAGCGCGACGAGGGACCGTGCGTCGACGTGGTGCGCAAGGGCCTGGCCGTGGCCGTGACCGGTCGTGACGAGATCCTCGACCGCTGGCCGGTGGTCGGTCCGGCGATCGCCGACGCGGGCTACTCCGCCGTGCACGCCTTCCCCATGGAGTGGCAGGGCGGGGTGCTCGGCGGCCTCAACATCTTCGGCCGCGAGGCCAGGCCCCTCGCGGCCGACCAGACCCGGACGGCGCAGGCCGTGGCGGACATGGTCACCCTCGTCATCGTGCAACCGGGCCACCTGCGCGCGGACGAGATCGACCGTCGGGTGACGCGGGCGCTGGGCGGTCGGACCGTCATCGAGCAGGCCAAGGGAGCCCTCGCCTACCAGCTCGGGATCGATCCGGCCGATGCCTTCGACGTGCTGGTGGAGCGCTCCGCACGCGAGGACGTCCCGCTCACGCGCATCGCCGAGGACGTGCTGCACCAGGCGCAGCAGCGCTGACGACGCTCGCGTCGGCGCCGGTCCGTAGGGTGGGCGCATGAGCGTGAAGATCGGTGCCCACGTCGACCTGTCCGACGCCGTCGCGCAGGCGAAGGAGATCGGGGCGGAGGTCGTGCAGGTGTTCCTGTCCGACCCGCAGGCGTGGAAGGTGCCGCCGCTCGCCCATCCGGGCGGCGCGGAGGCCTTCCGCGAGGAGACGGCGGCTGCGGGACTCGACGTCTACGTGCACGCGCCGTACGTCATCAACGTGGCGTCGACCAACAACCGCATCCGCATCCCCAGCCGCAAGCTGCTGCAGCAGATCATGACCGGGGCCGAGGCGATCGGCGCGCAGGGGGTCGTGGTCCACGGCGGGCACGTGACCGCCAAGGACGACCCTGCCGTGGGCTTCGACAACTGGCGCAAGGCGATCGACGCGCTCGAGACCGACGTGCCCGTGCTCATCGAGAACACCGCGGGTGGCGACTTCTCCATGGCCCGGCGGCTCGAGCGGATCGAGCAGCTCTGGGCGGCCGTCATGCAGGCGAACGGCGCCGAGAACGTCGGGTTCACGCTCGACACGTGCCACGCGTGGGCCGGCGGCATCGATCTCGCGACGGCGGTCGCCGACCTCCGCGCGATCACCGGCCGCATCGACCTCGTGCACGCCAACGACTCGCGCGACGTGGCGGGGTCGGGCGCGGACCGGCACGCCCACTTCGGTGCCGGGAACATCCCGCCCGAGCTGCTCGTGGGCGTCGTCGCCGCCGCCGGAGCACCCGTCGTCTGCGAGACGCACGGCGACATGGGTCCGGACATCGCCTGGCTGCGGGAGCGTCTCGCCGCCTGACAGCGAGCACAATCCGCCCGGGGCAGACGACCGCGGGGCCTGTGGACGACGCGCGGCCCCCGCACGCGGTATCCGCCACCATCCTCGGTATGACCGCGCGCGGTCAGGTACGAGAGCGCCCGGCGCGGCATGATGCAGCAGGACCTGGCGATGGCGCTCGGGCGCTCCCGCTCGGCGATCTCCGCGCGATACACGGGCCAGGTGCCCTGGTCGCTCGACGAGATCGGGCGCATCGCCGTCCTGTACGGGTGCCGCGTCTCCGACCTCCTCACCGAGGCACCGCAGTCGCGCTCGCCCTGGTGACCTGCCGGATTCGCCCGCGCACTCGGAGCGTGTCGTCGCGGCGTGTCGTCGCAGCGCGCGGGTTGCCTTTTCGGGTGCTGTCGGCAGACCCGGAAGCGCGCCAGGAAATCTGTCACGGTTTCGTCCCCGCACGCCCCGCCTGCGCACCCGGAGCGGCGACTGGCGGTCGCGCGCGGATCCCGCCGGGCCGGACGCTCCTCCTGGACCGGATTGGTGATCGCTCGGGCGTCGACACTCCTGGCGCGCCGACAGCACCCGAAATGACAACCCGCGCGGAGCGACAACACGCCCGGCACCGTCGAGGCCGGGCCCGCCCCGGTGCGGACCCCGTCAGCCGGCGGCGAGGCCCGCGTCGTGCACCGTGATCGCCGCCTGGACGCGGTTGGCGGCACCGAGCTTGGTGAGGATGCGCGACACGTGGGTCTTCACGGTGGGGACGCTCATGTAGAGCTCGGCGGCGATCTCGGCGTTGGACAGGCCGCGCGCGACGGCGAGCGCGACGTCGCGCTCACGGTCGGTCAGGGTGCCCACGCGTGCCGCGGCGGCGCGCCGGCCGTCGGGCGCGGACCCCTCGGTGACCGCCGCGATCAGCTGTTGCGCGACCCGGGGGGACAGCGTCGGCTCGCCGTCCGCCGCGGCGCGGACGGCAGCCACGAGCCGGGCCGGGGGCGTGTCCTTGAGGAGGAAGCCCGCCGCGCCGGCCCGCAGAGCCTCGACGATCATGTCGTCGGTGTCGAACGTGGTGAGCACGATGACGCGGACCTCCGTCGCGGCGACGAGGCGGCGCGTGGCCTCGATGCCGTCGAGCCGCGGCATCCGGATGTCCATGAGGACGACGTCGGGCCGCTCCCGCGCCACGACGTCCAGCGCCTCGAGGCCGTCGGCGGCCGAGGCGACCACCTCCAGGTCCGGGTCGCCGCCCAGGATGAGGGCCAGCCCCGACCGCACCAGCGCGTCGTCGTCCACCAGGACCACCCGCGTCTTGTCGCCTTCCCCGCCCACCGTCATGCCGCCCACGGTAGCCACGCCTCCAGCAGGAACGCCGCGCCGCGCCCTTCGTGCTGCCGGTCGCCCGTGGGCCCGTAGGACAGCCGGCCACCCACCAGCTCCGCCCGCTCGGTGAGACCCACCAGGCCCAACCCGGACGCCGGCGGCGCGGGCTCCTCGGACGCCGGGCCCACGCTGCGGACCGGGTTGCGCACCACGATCGTCAGCCCGTCCCCCGGCGCGCCGGCCAGCGTCACCGTCACGGGTGCCCACGGGGCGTGCTTGCGCGCGTTCGTCAGCCCCTCCTGCACGATGCGGTAGGCGTGGCGGCTGACCGCCTCGCCCAGCTCGTCGATCCGCTCCGCCCGTTCGTCGAGCCGGACGTCGGCGCCGCTCGCCCGGGCCTGGTCCAGGAGCTCGGAGAGGTCGGCGAGCGTCGGTTGCGGGGGCTCCGGCGTGGTGTCCGCCTCCGCCGGCGGCGTCTCGCGCAGCACGCCCAGCACCTCGCGCAGCTCCACGAGAGCGGTGTGCGCGTTCTCCTGCACCACCGCCGCGGTCTCCGCGACCTTCTCGGGCGGCAGGTCCGTGCGGTAGGCGAGCGCCCCCGCATGCATGGCGACGAGGGAGATGCGGTGCGCCAGCACGTCGTGCATCTCCCGGGCGATGCGGGACCGTTCTGCCGTCCGCGCCTGGGTCACACGGCTCGCCTGCTCCCGTTCCGCGGTCTCCGCCCGCTCGCGCAACGATGCGAGGTGCTCCCGCCGCAGCCCGATGTACGCGCCGATCCACACGAACAGGGCGTACATGACCGCGCCCCCGAGGAGCTCGATCCAGCCGTCGTACGACTCCGGGGCGACGTACGGGTGCAGCGTGCTGTGCACACGCCCCGCGGCGACGAACACCACGCCGACGGCGGCGATCTTCCACCACCGCCGGGTCGTGGCCAGAGAGATCACCGCGATGGTCTCGGCGCCGACCACCAGGGACGAGACCGTCGCCGCGGCGCACAGCACCAGGGCGATCGTCAGGGGTGCCCGGCGGCGCAGGAGCAGCAGCCCCAGACCGACCAGGCCGACGAGGAAGTCCAGCGCCCACTGCCCGTCGGTCATGGTCCGCTGCCCGGTGTCCACCTCCCAGGCGACGAGGACCATCACCGTCAGGCCGGTCAGGAGCGCGACCAGCACGCGCCACGTCTCCCCCCACACACGGCGGGCACGGGACGGGCGGGCAGGGGCGACGGGCACGACGACGAGCCTAGGCAGCGGCGGGACGCGGGGCATCCGCCGGGCGGCTGCGGCGCATCCTCCGGAAGGAGGACACGAACCATCCCCTCGCCGGACGCGGGACGGCCCCCGGCCCGGGCAGGGTGGAGCCATGATCACCGTGGAGCACCTCACCAAGAGATACGGGCCCGTCGCGGCCGTGGACGACGTGTCGTTCACCGTCGAGCCCGGCCACGTCACCGGCTTCCTCGGCCCCAACGGCGCCGGCAAGTCGACGACCATGCGCATGATCTGCGGCCTGACGCCGGCGACCTCGGGCTCGGCCCGCGTGCTGGGCCTGCCGTTCACCGCGCTCGCCAACCCCGGCCGCCGGGTGGGGGTGCTCCTCGACGCGGGCTCCCAACACTCCGGCCGCACCGGGCGCGAGGTCCTCACTCTCGGCGCCCTCATGACCGGCGTCGACCGCCGGCGCATCGACACCACGCTCGACCTGGTGGGCCTCACCGAGCGAGAGGCCGCCCGCCGCGTGGGCCAGTACTCCCTCGGCATGCGGCAGCGCCTCGGGCTCGCGTCCGCGCTGCTCGGCGACCCGGAGGTGCTGATCCTGGACGAGCCCGCCAACGGGCTCGACCCGGCGGGCATCCGCTGGATGCGCGACCTGCTGTCCGACTTCGCCTCGCGCGGCGGCACCGTGCTGCTCTCCTCCCACCTGCTGCGGGAGATGGAGGCCGTGGCCGACCGGATCGTCGTCATCGGCCGCGGGCGCGTCGTCGCCGAGGGCCACAAGGACGACCTGCTGCGCCAGGCGGGCGCGTTCGCGCGCTCCACCGACGACGCCGCCCTGGCCCTCGCCCTGCGGCAGGGCGGCGTCGGGGTCGAGGAGCTCGCGACCGGCGGCCTCGCCGTCGAGGCGGAGCCGCTCGACGTCGGCCGCGCGGCGGCCGCGGCGGGCGTCGTGCTCGCCGAGCTGCGCGCCGCCGACTCCCGAGGGCTCGAGGACCTGTTCCTCGAGCTCACCGCCGACGACGCCCGCCAGCAGACCCGCATGGAGGTGCCGGCATGACCACCGCGACCCCGACCCGCGACGCCCGCGCGGCACGCCCCGGCCGCGCACGCGCCGACGTCCGCCCCGTCTCCTTCAGCACCCTCACCCTCGTCGAGTGGCGCAAGCAGCTCGACACCCGCGCCGGCCGCTGGCTGCTCGCCGTCATCGCGATCATCACCGCCGGCGTGCTGGCCGTGATGATGATCGTCAACGGCGGCAACCACTCGTTCGCCGCGTACGTGACCGCCACGACGACGCCGATGGCCATGCTCCTGCCCATCGTGGGCGTGCTGGCCGCGACCGCCGAGTGGTCGCAGCGCACGGCCCTCGTGACGTTCACCCTGGAGCCGCGACGCACGCGCGTCGGGCTGGCCAAGGTGGTCGGGGCCATCGGGTCCGGCCTCGTGCTGCTGGCCCTCACGATCGGCCTCGCGGCGCTCGCGCACCTCCTGGTCGTCGCGTTCCGTGACGCCGACCCGGCGTGGGACTTCACCGCGCGCGGCATCGCCTACCTGGCGCTCACCGTGGTGCTGTTCATGGCCCAGGGCGTCGGCTTCGGGCTGCTGCTGCGCAGCACCCCCGCCGCCATCGTCACGCTGCTGATGGCGCCGACGATCTTCGGCATCGTGGGCGGGCTCGTGTCCGGGATGGCCGACGTGCTGCCCTGGGTCGACCTCGGCACCGCCAGCACCCCGCTGCTCTTCGACGCCCCGATGTCCGGCGAGGCGTGGGCGCAGCTCGCCACCGCGACCCTCATCTGGGTGGTCGCGCCCCTGGCCGGCGGTCTGTGGCGGACGGCGCGCAGCGAGATCTCGTCGTCCTGACCGCACGACGCCGGCCGGATCAGCCGTCGAGGTGCCCGCGCATCTCGACGGCGATCTGGTCGGCGTCGAGCTGGTCCAGAGCCCTGCTCAGCAGGTCCGAGTCGTACGTCCCCACGGCTCGGGCCTCGAGCAGGGCCTTGCGCTGCGCGGCGATCGTCGCGAGCCGCAGCTCGAAGAACTGGGCCGACACCTCCTCGGGCGTGGCCGCCGCCTCGTCCTGGTCGGCCTGCTCCCGCACGACGACGGACCGCACGCGCTCCACCACGGAGGGCGCGTACGGGGTGCCGTCCTTGCGGTGCAGCCCAGGGTCGTCGAGCATCGTCCGCGCCGTGCCGTCGACGATCTCGCGCAGGCCGTGGGTGCCCTCGTCGTGCCGCGACGACGTGACGCCCGCGAGCCCGAGGCGGCGCACGACCCACGGGAGCGTGCCGCCCTGCACCAGCAGCGTGCCGGCCGCCACGCCGAAGGCGATCAGCACCAGCAGCGACCGCTGGGGGAAGTCGTGGGGCAGCGTCTGCGCCGCCGCGAGCGTCACGACGCCGCGCATGCCCGCCCACACGATGACCACGCCCTCCTTGGGCCCGAGCGGAGCCGCGAGCAGGTAGTCGACGTCCGCGACCCGCCGGGTGAACCGCCGCCGGAACTCGGCGGCGCGCGCCGTCCGGCGCCGCTGGATCCGCTCCTTCTGGTCGTCGGACAGCCCGTCGGCCCGCCGCTTCGCCGCCTCGATCCCCCGGCGCTGCGCCCGGCGCACGTGCCGCCGCACGTTCCCGGTCTCCCAGACGCGCCGGCCCTCCTCGTCCCGCAGCAGCCGGGTCATCTCCATCGCGGCCTGCGGGGTGATGATGCCGTCCGGGGTGGCGAACGCGTCGAGCTTCGCGGCGGCGATCGTGCGGCCGCGGTCCAGCGTGCTGCGGATCTGCTCCGCCCGGTCGCGCCGGCGGGAGAGGTAGCGCAGCAGGGGCAGCACGAAGAGCGCGCGCAGCAGCACGACGCACCCGGCGGCGAGCGCCGCGACGCCCACCGCCAGCCAGAGCGAGCCGTGCACCTTCCGCACGTCCTGGACGAGCCCGAAGACCTCCAGGCCCATCGCGAGGAACAGCCCGCCCTCCAGGAGCGTCTCGATGGTGCGCCAGTTCATCCGTTCGGCGACCCGGTCCTGGGGGCTGAGGTGCCGCGCGGAGAGGGTGCTGGTGACGAGCCCGGCGGCGACGGCCGCCACGATGCCGGAGGCGTCGAGCTCCTCGGCGGGCAGGTAGGCGACGAAGGGCACCACGAACGACACCGCGGTGGACAGGGCCGCGTGCCGCAGGTGCTCGCGGACCCACAGCCCGAGGCGCCCCACGACCACGCCGATGAGGACGGCGAGCAGCACGGCCTTGAGGAAGCTGCCGACCACGCCCCACAGGCTCACGCTCACCGCCGTCGCCGCGATTGCGGAGCGCAGCAGCACCAGCGACGTGGCGTCGTTGAGCAGACCCTCCCCCTCGAGCATCACGACGACGCGCTGGGGAGCGCCGAGCCGCTTGATGATCGAGGTGGCGACGGCGTCGGTGGGGCTGACGATCGCCCCGAGCGCGATCCCGGCGGCCAGGTCGATCCCGGGGATCACCCAGGAGAAGACGAACCCGAGCAGCACCGCGGTGATGACCACGAGCGCCACCGACATCCCGCCGATGGCGGTGAAGTCGCGGCGGAAGTCCATCGTGGGGAACGACGCCGCCGCCGCGTAGAGCAGCGCGGGCAGCACCCCGGCGAGGATCACCTCGGGGTCGATCTCGATGGCCGCGACGGCCGGGACGAAGCTCACGGCGACGCCGATCAGCACCAGGACGAGCGGTGCGGCGACCCCTGCCCGGGGCGCGAGGGCGGTGACGGCGATGACGACGACGGCGGCCACGACGCCCACGAGCAGAACTTCCATGGCGTCCAAGGTAGGCGCGCTCAGAGCACGATGTCCTCGGGGACGCCGAGCTCCCGCCACCCGCGCGGCCCGGCCTCGGCCGCGCGCGGCACCCCGCGCAGCACGTCGGCGGCGACCAGCGGTCCGAGGTCGAGCCCTGTCAGCCGCGCCACCTCCGCCACCGGCACCTGGTAGGTGCGGAACGGCCCGAGCGGGGGCACCTCCCCCTCGGCGAGCGCCCGGGCGGTGAGGGAGCGCAGCTCGACCTCGTCGAGCTGCGGCGTCTGGTCGAGCACGAACGCGGCGGCGTCGAGGGAGCCTTCCGCCCCGGACGACGACGCCGAGGACCAGGCGGCGACCTTCCAGAACCGCCGCGGGATGCCGACGCCGCGGTAGACGGGGTCGTCGTCGGCCAGCACGGTCCCGGTGTGCACGACGAGGCGGCGCCGGTGTGTGCCGGCGTGCTCGAGCACGTGGTCCTCGAGCCCGTTCCACAGGTCCTGGGACTGGTTGAACCGGGCCACCTGCGGGGCCGCGTTGGTGTAGACGAACGTGGCCCGACCTGCCTCCCGGGCCTCGGCGGCGGTGCCCCACATCGGGTCGAGCCGGCGCACCAGGTGACCGCGGTCGAGCGCGTTGCGCCGGTAGAGCTCCGGGCCGGCCTGTTCGTCCTCGGGCGCCTGCGGGTCGAGCCGCCAGGTGCCGGTGCGGGCCAGGGCCTGCAACCGGGCGCCGTCGACCGTCACGGCGGTGGCGGCGGCCAGCCGTCGCCGCGGGTCGAGCAGGACGGTGAAGTGCGGGTGGTCGAGGCGGCGCAGCTCGCGGCCGGGGTCGACGGGCGCGGGGAGCGGCACCCGGAGCGAAGCCGTGGAGCCGAGGAACGCGGGGTCGTAGCCGGTCACGGGCCGAGCCAACCATCCGTCGAGGTGAGGTGCGCGACGGCGCACGGCTGTCGCCGTCATCACAGAGCGCCCTCTTGCGTAGCGATATATCGTTGATCTATCTTGATAGTCCTCTGGTCGCACCAGCGGCCGGAACCACAGACTCCGAGGAGCACCTATGCACTCCCGACGACACTTTCCCGACCTCCCCGACGCCTTCGACCCGCGCGGAGCGCGGCGCCGACGCGGCGACCTCCCCGGCGACCCCCGCGGGGACCGCCGGCGACGCGGAGAGTTCCCCGGCCCCGACGGCTTCGGCCCCGGGTTCGGGCCCGGTCCCGGTCCCGGCTTCGGCCCCGGCTTCGGCCCGCGCGGCCACCGGGGCGGCGGACGCCGCGCCGGCCGCGGCGAGATCCGCGCCGCCCTGCTGCTGCTGCTCGCCGAGCAGCCCATGCACGGCTACCAGGTCATCACCGAGCTCGCGGCCCGCACCGACGGCCGCTGGCGCCCCAGCCCGGGCGCCGTCTACCCGGCCATCTCCCAGCTCCAGGACGAGGGCCTCGTCGCGGTGGCGGAGGACGGCGGGCGCCGTCTCGCGTCGCTGACCGACTCCGGCCGCGCCTACGTGGAGGAGCACCGCGACGAGCTCGGCACCCCGTGGCAGAAGGTGGCCGAGGACCCTCGCCGCCAGGGCCACGAGCTGCACGTGGCGATGCGCGCCCTCGGCGGCGCCGTCGAGCAGGTGGCCCGCTCCGGCACCCGCGCCCAGGCGGAGGCGGCCGCCGCCGTCCTCGACCGGGCACGGCGCGAGGTCTACCTGGTCCTCGCGGGCGAGGACGCCGACGCCGTCCCCGGCGCGGACCCGTCAGCCGATCCGTCAGCCGAGCCCGACGATCTCGGTCGGTGACCACCGCACGAGCCGGCCGGCGACGGCGAGCTGGACCCCCCAGCCGTCCCCGCCGAGCTCGACCTGCCAGAGCTGGCTCCCCGTGTCGGCGTCGAGCGCGACCCAGTGCACGACGTCGCCACGGGAGTAGTCCGGCACCACGAACGCGGCCAGACGCCCGTCGGTGAAGGCCGCCTCGACGAACCGCGGACCGTACGCGCCCAGGGCGTCCAGCCCCTCCACGAGGTCCGGCCGCATCCACAGCACCTCCCCCGTGCCGAGGTCCAGGCCGTACACGCGGCGGCCCTCGTCCACGACCAGCGCCACCTGCGACGTGCGCACCAGCACGCTGGTGCTGCGCACGTCGGTGCGCCAGAGCTCGTCGCCCCCGTCGTCCGTCCCGACCGTGGCCCCGCCGCGCCGCTCCAGGTG
This sequence comes from Isoptericola peretonis, assembly GCA_023241745.1. Lineage (GTDB taxonomy): Bacteria > Actinomycetota > Actinomycetes > Actinomycetales > Cellulomonadaceae > Isoptericola > Isoptericola peretonis. Next base: position 83,338 of record JALQCY010000003.1, read on the forward strand.
CACGCCGTCGCCGCCACCGTCCGTGCTCAGGGGCACGAGGTAGCTCCCGCGCACCTCCCGCGCCTCGCTGCCGTCGTCGCGCAGCAGCCGGTCGGCATGGTCCGGGTCCTGCCCACCGGCGCCGTCCGCGCCGACGCGGGCCACGTAGCCGCCGCCCGTGAGCGGCTCCACCGAGAACCCCTGGAACGTGCTCGGGTCGTCCGGCCGGTCCAGGCGCACGCCGTCCGGCGTGAACCAGGCGTCGATGCCGCAGCCGCCGAGCCACACCGCCCGGTCCGTCACCACCGCCTGCACCCCGCCCCGCAGGTCCACCCCTGACGTGGTGCCGTCCTCGGCCCACCGCACGCACAGCGCCGGGTCCACCGTCCCGTCGAAGGGCACGGTGCTCGCCCAGCGGAGCTCACCCGTCGCGGCGTCCTCGAACCGGACCCGCAGGTCGTAGCCGTCGGGGATCGCCCCGGCGCCCGCGGCCCCCGACACGACGTCGTCCGCGACCCTCGGGTCCACGGGGGACGCCTCGCCCACCCACTCCAGGCCGACCAGCCCGCCGCCCGAGCCGGGGAAGAGCATCGAGTGCGCGACGCCGACCTCCCTCGTGGCGACCACCGCGCCGCCGGCGTCGACCACCGTCACCGTGCTGCGCACGCGCGAGTCGTCGGCCGCCCCGTCCCCCGACGTGGCCGACACGCACACGAGCCGTTCCACCGGCACGGCCTCGAAGCCCCCCGACCACAGCTGCATGCCCGGTCCGCAGGAGCTCGCGCCGTCGGGCAGCCGTGCCTCCCAGCGACGTTCCCCGGTCTCGACGTCCAGCCCGAACAGCTCGTCCTCGTGCTGCGCCACGACCAGGCCGCCGAGGACGCCCACGAGGCTGCCGGGGACGCCGTCCTCCGCCGCGACCTGCCACACCTCGCGCGGCTCGTCGGACAGGTCCAGCACCCCGCCCGGCGCCGCGCGCAGCGCGGCCAGGCGGGCGCGGTCGCCCACCGTGTCGACCACCACCGCGGTGAGCGCGGCGGCGACCAGCACGACGGCGGCCACGAGCCGCCGGCCCCGCAGCGCACCCCGCAGGCGACCGACGACCTCCCGCAGGGTCGGGCCGACGCCGCCCGGCGGCGAGGCGGATCCCGACGGGCCGTCCGCGGCGTCCTCGTCGGCGTCGGCGTCGTCGGTCGGGTCGAGGTCGATGAGCAGCGTGCCCGTCCCCGGCGCCCGGCGGGTGGTCCGCACGACCGGCGCAGCGCCCACGTCCTCGACGTCGTCCGACGCGGGGTCGTCCGGATCGAGGTCGAACGTGTAGGCGTCTCGATCGCCGCCGTGTCGCCGGCCCACCCGTCGAACCTATGCCCGCCCCCGGGGCCCGGCGACCGGTGCGGGAGCGCCCAGGTCAGAACGCCCGGCGCCGCTCCGCCGAGCGTGCCACGGCCAGCTCGAGCAGCGCGGTGCGGGCCCGGCGGCGGCGGTCGTCGGGGTCCACGGTGAGCCGGTCGCCGGCGGTCGCGCGACGGGCCGGGGTGCCGGTGTGCGGCGACGGCAGGATCGGCCGGGCCGGAACCCGGGTGGGCGTCGGGACAGAGGACGGGACGGGAGTCGGAACAGGCATCGTGGGCCTCCTTGTCGCGGCCCGGGTGGCCGCTGCCCCCCCCATGCTGCGAAGCGCGGATTTCGGCGATGTTGCGCCGACGTCAACACCTCGTCAGGGCTCACGCCGTCACCGCGCCCGGAGCGGCCGTCAGAGGAAGACGGCCGTGCGCGGCCCGAGGGGACGCACCAGCACCCGCCAGGACACGGCCTGGGCCACGAGGACGGCGGCGAACGCCCCCAGCACGGGCCACGTCAGGCCGTGCAGCACCGCGGGCGAGGCGGCGAGCGCGAGGGTCGCGGGTCCGGCGACCGCGGCGGTCGCGGCCACCGGCACCACCGCGAGCACCGGCCCGGCGGCCCGCACGACGCCGCTGCGGTGCACCCCGCGGTCCAGGTCGAACCGGGCCGCGAGCGCCACGCCCGCCGCCGCGACGAGCAGCACCGCGGCCACGAGCGCGGACGCCGTCCCGAGGGCGGCGACCGCGAGCGCCCCGAGCGCCCCGAGGGTGGCGAGGGCCGCGGCCGGCACCAGGGCGCGGCGCACGGGGCGCACCGCGGCCTGGGCGGTCGTCCCGGGCGCCCGGGCCGCCACGACGAGTCCGCCGTGCACGCGCGCCGTCGCGACGGCGAGACCGGCGGTGACGACGGGGACGCCGAGCGCCAGCGCCTGCGCGGCCCCCGACCCGCCGTCGGCCTGGGCACCCACGACGGACAACCGCACCCACGCGACCCCGGCGAGCGCGCCGAACGCCGCGGGCAGCGCGAGGCTGGCCGCCTGCGCCGTCACGTCCCACCCCTGGCGCCAGCGCGGCGCGGTGAGCCGGCTGCGCAGCCAGAGCGCCGCGTCGCGGACCACCCACGCGACGAGCAGGGCCACGACCACGGGGTACCCGGCGGCCCAGAGCACCGCCTCCACGTGCCCGAACGCCGCCAGCAGCACGCCCGCCGCGGCGACGAGCCACACCTCTCCCAGCAGCAGGAACGGCGCCACGGCCGCGAGGACCACCCGGCGGCGGGAGTCGTCGCGGCCGCCGAGCGGGCGCACGAGCGGCACACCGCCCTGCACGGCGCCGTCGAGCAGCGCCCACCCGGCGAGCAGCACGGTCAGCAGCAGTCCCCAGCCCAGCGCGTTCATCGGGTTCCTCCGAAGGTGAGGACGGCGGCGCGGTCGTCCCGGACGCCGTCCGTCGGGTCGTCGTGGTCGCCGTCCCGCAGCACCTCGGCGGGCGGGGCACCGAGCGCGAGGCGCGTGGTGCCGCGGCGCGCGAGGCGCGCCATGACCACCCAGTCGGCGACGGCGAGCGTCAGCATGGTGCCGACCAGCACCACGAGGGACGTGATCACGGCGGCGGCGGACGCGTCGGAGACCGCGTCCTCGGTGCGCAGCACGCCCGCGACCGCCCAGGGCTGCCGGCCCACCTCGCGCGACACCCAGCCGAGCAGGCCGGTGAGGAACGGGACGGGCAGCAGCACCGTGAGGGTGCCGTACAGGGCCGTCCGCAACGGCCGCCACAGGCGGAACAGCACGTGGCCCGGCAGCAGGAGCAGCAGCACGCAGCCGACGAGGAACACCAGACCGCCGACGCCCTGCATCACCGCGTAGCCGATGCCGACCACCGGCGGGTGGCCCCCCGGCGCGTCCTGGAGGTAGGCGAACTGCGCGTACCCGGAGCCGGTCGCGAGGAAGGCGCCGACCGTGCCGGTGACCAGGCCGGTACGCATCGACCGGCGCCAGACGTCGTTCTCCGCCGACATCATCGCGCCCGGCAGCCCCGCCGCGACGACCCCCGGCAGCCGGGACGGCGCCCGGCGCAGGTGCCAGGCGCTCACCCCGACGAGGAGGAACGCGCCCGCCATGAGGCAGGCGCCCAGCACGTGCAGGGCCGACACGAGGGCGGCCGGGTTGGTGACCAGCGCGGCCGCGTCGGTGACGCGCGCCTCGCCGTCCACCATCGCGAAGCCCACCGGGTGGCGCATGAACCCGTTCGCGACCATCACCGTGAACGCCGACAGGTAGCCGGTGACCACCACCGCCCAGAACGCCGCCGTGTGCGCCCAGCGCGGCAGCACGTGCCACCCGAACACCCACAGACCCAGGAACGTGGACTCCAGGAAGAACGCCGCCATCGTCTCGATCACGAGCGGGGCGCCGAGCACGCCGCCCGCGACGTCGAGCAGGCCCGGGAAGTGCAGCCCGAGCTGGAGCTCCATGACGATGCCGGCGGCGATGCCCAGCGCATAGTTCACGAGGTAGAGCTGCCCCCAGAACCGGGTGGCCGACTCGAGGGTCGCCGCCCGTCCGGCGTCGCGCGCCGCCGCCCACCGCGTCTGGAGGATCGCGACGACGGGTCCCAGCCCCAGCGTCACGAGGACGAAGAGGAAGTGGGTCCCGGCGAGCAGCGCGAACTGCAGGCGGGCGGCGTCGACGGCGGTCATGCCGCCGACGCTAGACCCGACGAGGCCCGGAATTCCGCCGCTCCGGGCAGGTTCGGGGGGTAACCCTGACCCATTTCGGGGGTGTCCCCTACCCTGCGGCGCCCAGCGCGCGCTTCCACCCGATCCGGCCGCCGGTCTGCAGCAGGGCGCCGCGGTAGGCCCGCTCGCTCACCAGCAGCGCGACGACGGCGAACGCGGCGAGGATCAGCAGCGACACGATCGGCTCCCACCACGCCGCGTCGCCGGACAGCACCCGCACCGGCATCGAGACGACGTTGGCCACCGGGACGTACGACAGCACGGTCTCGAACGTGCCGCTGGCGGAGAACGTCAGGAAGTAGACGCCCATGATCGCCATCGTCATCGGGGTGGTGGTGTGCTGCAGGTCCTCCGTGCGCGACGCGAGGGCGCCCGCCACGGCGTACAGGGCGGCGAGACCCAGGAACCCGACGGCGAAGAACAGCACGAACCACACCAGCGACGTCGACAGCGACGGCAGGATCGACGCCGTCGGCGTGAACGACAGCGCGGCCAGACCGACCGCGGCGAAGACGACGTTCTGTGCCAGGGCCACGACCGAGCTGCCCAGCACCTTGCCCGCGAGCAGGTGCCGCAGGGGCACGGCGGTGGCCATGATCTCCACCAGGCGCGACTGCTTCTCCTCCACGACGCTGCCTGCGATCATCTGCCCGGAGCCGAGCGCCCCGATGAAGAAGAGCAGGGCGAGGGCGAACGACGCGAAGAACAGCGTCTGGGAGTCCACGGCGTCGCCGTCGAGCCGGTCGGTGGACAGCGTGCTGCCGGCGGTGAGCTCCGCCGTGGTGGTGCCGGCCGCCTCCGCGTTGGCCTCGAGCGTCTGCTGCGCGACGCCGGCCGTGAGCAGGCGGGTGAGCGTCGAGTCGGGGTTCGCCTCGCCGGTGAGCACCCAGCCGTCGGCGCTGTCCGCCTCGGGGTGGAGCCAGGCGTCCGCCTCGCCGTCGGTCAGCGCGGCCCGGGCCGCGGCGTCGTCGGGCACCTCCAGCACGGTGAGCTCGGCGCCGCCGCCCTGCTCCTCGGGGACGGCGTCCGCCGCCGTGACCGACGCCGCCGCGACGGTGTCCCCCGCCGGCACCGCGACCGTGAAGCTGTCGGTCTTGCTGCCCTGCCACGCCATGAACGCTGCCAGCGCGGCGATGATGCCGACCGAGACGAGCAGCCCCACGAGGAACGTCTTGTTGAGGGCGCGCACCACGATCTCGCGGTTCATCACGACGAGCCACGCGCCGCGCGTGCTCGCGTCGTCCTGCCGGTCGGGCCCGTCGATCCCCTGGGCTTCCGGGCGGGTCGGGGTCGTGGTGGTCATGCCGTCACCTCGCGGTAGATCTGGGCCAGCGTGGGCTTCAGGGGGGTGAGCTCGCGCAGGACGCCGCGCTCGACGGCGGCGGCGAGCAGGCGCTGCAGGGCCCCGTCGTCCGCGATCTCCAGCAGCGCGACGGGGCCGTCGACGTCGACCGCGTGCACGCCGGGCACGCCGCGCACCCAGCCGGCGTCGCCGTCGACGACGAGGCGGTGACGCAGCGCGCCGGTCTCCTGCAGGTCGGCGGGGGCACCGTCGGCCATGACACGGCCCGTCTTGAGGATGACGAGCCGCTCGCACAGCCGCTCCACGAGGTCCAGCTGGTGCGAGCTGAACAGCACCGGCACGCCGCGGGCCGTGTGCTCGGCCAGCAGGTCGACCATCCCGTCGACCGCGGCCGGGTCGAGGCCGCTGAACGGCTCGTCGAGCACCAGCAGGCGCGGGGTGCCCATCAGCGCGGCCACGATCTGCACCCGCTGCTGGTTGCCGAGCGAGAGCTTCTCGACGTGCTCCTTCGAGCGGCCGGCGAGGCCGAGCCGGTCGAGCATGTCCAGCACCTCGGCCCGCGCCTTGGGCGCCGCGATGCCGCGCAGCCGCGCCAGGTAGACGAGCTGGTCGAGCACCGGCTGCTTGGGGTACAGCCCGCGCTCCTCCGGCATGTACCCGAAGGTGCGCCGGCCGGCGCGCGTCACGGGCTCGCCGCCGAACAGCACCTCGCCCGCCGTCGGCGCGAGCACGCCCATGATCATGCGCATCGTCGTCGTCTTGCCCGCGCCGTTGCCGCCGACGAAGCCGGTGAGCTGCCCGGCAGGGGCGGTGAACGACACGTCGTCGACGGCGGTGAGGTCGCCGAACGTCCTGGTCAGTCCCCGGACCTCGAGGGAGTCGTTGTTCATGACCACGAACCTACGGACCCCGCCGGTCGTTGTGATCCGCCCCGCGACGGAGATCTCCGCCTCCCCCGCCGGGCGGACGGGTCACTCGCGGGTGTCGGAGACCCAGTCCGGGTCCGACCGGTCGGAGCGCGCCCCGACCACCCCGTCGGCCAGCTCGCCGAGCGCCGCCAGGGCCTCCGCGTCGAGCGTCAGGGCGAGCGAGGCGAGGTTCTCGTCCACCCGCGCGGCGCGGCGGGAGCCGGGGATCGGCACCACGGGCAGCCCCAGCGCCTCCCCCTGGTGGCGGAGCCAGGCGAGCGCCACCTGAGCCGGCGTCGCGCCGCGCTCCTCCGCGATGCCGCGGACGACGGCCACGAGCGCCTGGTTCGCCTCGAACGCGGACCCGCGGAAGCGCTCGAGGTTGCTGCGCCAGTCCCCCACCAGGGAGCCCGCCCCGGCGAGCCCGCCGGCGAGGAAGCCGCGGCTGAGCGGCGAGTACGGCACGAACCCCACCCCGAGCTCGGCGGCCGCGGGCACCACGGCACGCTCCACGTCCCGGCTCCACAGCGACCACTCGCTCTGCACGGCCGCGATCGGGTGCACGGCCTGCGCGGCCCGCAGCTCCGCCGCTGTGACCTCCGACAGCCCCAGGTGCCGCACCTTGCCCGCCCGCACCAGGTCCGCCATCGCGCCGACGACGTCCTCGACCGGCACCCGCGGGTCGCGCCGGTGCAGGTAGTACAGGTCGATGACGTCGACGCCCAGCCTGTGCAGGCTCGCGTCGACCGCCTCGGCGGCGTAGGCCGGGTCGTTGCGGGCCGACATGCGCGTGTACGTGTCGTCCTCGGGCACGATGCCGAACTTGGTCGCGAGCGTGACCTCGTCCCGGCGGTCCGCGAGCAGCCGTCCCACGAGGCGCTCGTTCGAGCCCTGGCCGTACAGGTCGGCCGTGTCGACGAGGTCGATGCCGACGTCCACCACGTGGTGCAGGGTGGCGAGCGCGTCGTCCTCGTCCACCGCGCCGTACACCTGGGCGAGGCCCATGGCGCCGTACCCGAGAAGCGAGGTCTCGAGGCCGTCCCCGAGGGTGGTGCGGGGCGTGCCGGTCGTCGTGGTCATGAGGCGGTCCTCTCGGTCTGGACGGTCGTGAGGCGCTGCGCCGCCGCGACCTCGGGAGCCACGGGAAGGCCCTCGCAGTCGAGGCCGGCGACGATCAGCTCGCGGTAGTGCCCGATCTTGTGCCCGACGGCGGCGAGGTCGTCGGCGAGCTGGGCCTGCTGGCGCAGGATGTTCTCGCGCTGCCGCTCCAGCAGGGCCATGCGGCGCCCGTGCGACGCTGCGCCCTCGTCTGCCAGCGTCACGAACTCCCGCACGTCCGCCACAGGCATCCCGGTGCGGCGCAGCGCGACCACCAGCCGGACGAACCCGACGAGCCGCTCCGGGTAGCGCCGTCGCCCGTCCGGGCCCCGTGGCGCCCGCGGCAGCAGCCTTTCGCGCTCGTACCAGCGCAGGGCGTCCACGCTGAGGCCGCTGTGCTCCGCGACCTCCCGGATGCCGACCGTCGTCCCGGTCTCCACCGTCGTCATGCGTCGACCGTAGGAGCTGGAGTGCACTCCAGCGCAAGGGCTGTCCCGGATCCGTCGCGGCCGACCCTCGCGCGACCCACGACCGTGGCCGTCCGAGCGGCCCCCACCATGGCGTCTTAGCGGTTCCTGCTCGTCCCCGCGCAGGACGGCGAGGAACCGCTACGTCAGCGCGCGGTGGTAGTAGACGACCGCCTGCACGCGGTCGCGGAGGTGCAGCTTGGACAGCACGTTGGAGACGTGCGTCTTGACGGTGGCCTCACCGAGGAAGAGCTCCGCCGCGATCTCGGCGTTCGACAGCCCTTTGCCGACGAGCACCAGCACCTCGCGCTCGCGCGGCGTGAGCCGGTCCAGCCGGGGGTCCGACGCCGTGTCGGCCGGACGCGCGGCGGCGTTCCGGCCGTCGGTCGGCCGGCCCTCCCCGGCCACCATCCGCTCGATGACGCGCCGTGTGATCTCCGGCGCGAGCAGCGCGTGGCCGGCCGCGACGGTGCGCACGGCGTCCACCAGCCGGTCGGCGTCGGAGTTCTTGAGCAGGAAGCCGGACGCGCCCGCCCGGAGCGCGTCGTCCACGTAGGCGTCGTCGTCGAACGTGGTGAGGACGAGCACCTTGGCGAGGCCCTCGGCGACGATGCGGCGCGTGGCCTCGATGCCGTCCATCACCGGCATCTGCACGTCCATCAGGACGACGTCCGGGCGCAGCGCCCGCACCTGCTCCAGCGCCTGGGCGCCGTCGGCGGCCTCGCCCACCACCTCGACGTCGGCCTCGACGGACAGGATCATCGCGAAGCCGGAGCGCACCAGCCGCTGGTCGTCGACCAGCAGCACGCGCACGACCGGGGCGTCGGGGCTGGTCACGGGCGGTCCTCGGGCAGGGGCAGGCGCACCCGCACACGGTAGCCGCCCGTGGCGCGCGGCCCGACGTCGGCGACGCCGCCGTGCGTCGCGACCCGCTCGCGCACGCCCATCAGGCCGAGCCCGGTGCCGGCCGAGCCCTGCCGCGGGCGGCCGTCGTCGAGCACCTCGACCTCGGCGAACCCGTGGGGGAACCGGTCGGCGGCGGGCTCGTCGCGGCGGGCCGGACGGCGGTCCACCCGCACCACCACGCGCGCCGACCGGGCGGTCGAGTGCTTGCGGACGTTGCTCAGCGCCTCCTGCGCGGTGCGGTACAGGCTGAGCCCGATCGGGCCGGGGACGTCGTCGACCTCACCCTCGTCGGCGACCACGCGCACCTCGACGTCGAGGCCGCCGGTGCTGTCGGCGAGGCCGGGGACGTCCGCCAGCCCGGGCTCCGGCGCCCGCACGCCCGCCGCCGCCTGGTCGTCGTCCTCGATCCCCCGCAGCGTGCCCAGCAGGCCCCGCATCTGCGTGACCGCCTCGCGCGACTCGACCTCGATGGTGGCCAGCGGCGCGGCCGCGGCCTCCGGGTCACGACCGATCATGCGGCGGGCGGCGGCGGCCTGGATGCCGATGACGGACACGTGGTGCGCGACGACGTCGTGCAGCTCGCGGGCGATGCGCAGCCGCTCGGTGACCACCGCCTGCCGCTGCAGCTCCGTCGTCTGCCTCTCGATGGTCGCCGCGGACTCCTCGAGCTGCTCGCGCCGGTGCGCCCCGTGCCACATGAGCTGGCCGGCCACGACCGCCCCGTAGAAGTACGCGAGGTTGATCAGCAGGTTGTACGCGGTGAACGCGACGCCCGGGTCGATCAGACCGGGCTGCTCGTCGGCCAGCCCCATCTGCTCGACGATGCCGTCGATGCCCGCCCCGACGGCGAACTGCCAGGCCAGCCAGCCGAACATCGCCAGCAGGGCGGCGCCCACGACGAGCACCATCGCCTGCCGGTCGCGCGCCCACGCGACCGCGCTGAACAGCGCGACGAAGTACACGACCTGCAGGGGCACGAGGATCGTCACCATGGGCACGGTCAGGCCCACCACGAGGAAGTGCAGGTACACCACGGACACGACGACCAGCGGGAACCGCCGCCGCCACATGAGCGGTGCCGCACCCAGGGCCGCGAGCAGGTAGAGGAGCCAGACCGGGGCGGGATCGTCCTCGAAGTACCCGAAGCTGCGGGCGAGCTCGGCGCCCACCAGGCAGACGACGACGAACGCGGCGCCGAGCCAGAGGTCGTTCCGGTAGGCGCGCGCCGGGTCGGCGGGCACGCGCTCCCACCCGGAGTCGATCCCCCACCAGTCGGCGAGACGCGCGGTCCAGGAGGCGCGGTGCTGGGGCATCCGGTCAGCCTAGAGAGGGGAGTGCGGTGTGCGCCTCCGCCTCGAGGTGGAAGTCTTGGCCCATGACGACTCCCGCGTTCTGGATCTGCCGGACCTGCGCCGTCGAGCACGCCGCCCTGGTCGACGTCTGCGCCGTCTGCGCGGACGAGCGCCAGTGGGTGCCCGCGACCGGGCAGGCGTGGACCACCCTCGACGAGCTGACGGCGGAGGGCCTCGCCGTCGAGGTGAGCGAGCTCGAGCCCGACCTGCTGGCCCTGCACGCCGCGCCGCACGTCGGGATCGGCCAGCAGTCGAAGGTGGTGCGCACGCCGGCGGGCGCCCTGCTGTGGGACCCGCTCGGGTTCGTCGACGACGCAGGCGTGGCCGCGGTGGTCGACGCCGCCGGCGGCGGTGACGTCGTGGTCGCGGCCAGCCACCCGCACATGTTCGGGGTGCAGGTGGAGTGGAGCCGCCGGATCGCCGCCGCCACGGGCCGCGACGTGCCCGTGCTGGTGAGCGAGGCCGACGCGGGCTGGGTGGCGCGCCCGGACGCCGTGATCGAGACCTGGGCGCCCGACGCGTCCGGCGAGCGCGAGGTGCTGCCCGGCGTGGTGCTGAGCCAGCCCGGCGGCCACTTCCCCGGCTCGGCGGTGGTGCACTGGACGGGCGCCGACGGACGCGGCGTGCTGCTCTCCGGCGACACGATCTTCGCCAACCCCGACCGGACGGCGAGCTTCATGCGCAGCTACCCGAACCGGATCCCCCTGTCGGGGGCGGTGGTGACCCGCGTCGCCGAGCACGTGGCGCGCCGCCCGTTCGACCGGCTGTACAACAACTTCGAGGGTGTCATCCCTGAGGACGCGCGCGCCGTCGTGCTCCGCTCGGCCGAGCGGCACGCCGCGTGGGTGCGCGGCGACTTCGACCACCTCACCTGATCCCCCGGGGATCATGGTCTGTCGTGGCAACCATCGTGACCGGGCGGCAGCGCGCCGCGGGCGTGGCCCTCGCGATCGTCGCGGGGTTCGCGGCCGCGCTGCAGAGCCGCGTCAACGGCACGCTCGCCACGGAGACGGGCACCGCGTTCGGCACGGCGGCGCTGTCGTTCGGGTCCGGGCTGGTGCTGCTCACGCTCGCGCTCCCGTTCTCCCGCGCGGGACGCTCGGCCCTCGGCCAGGTCGCGGCCGGGCTCCGTCGGGGCCGGCCCGAGGGCGAGGGGCTGCGCTGGTGGGAGTGCCTCGGCGGCCTGGGCGGGGCGTTCTACGTGATGTCGCAGGGCCTGACGGTCGACGCGCTCGGCGTGGCCGTCTTCACCATCGCGCTGGTGGCGGGGCAGTCCGTGAGCTCGCTCGTCATCGACCGGCTGGGGCTCGCGCCGGGCGGGGTGCGCCTCGTGACGCTGGGGCGCGCGCTGGGGCCGGTCCTCACCGTGGTCGCCGTCGTCGTGGTCTCCGGCGCCGGCGCGGCGACCGCGGCCCTCGGTCTGGCGCTGTTCCCGCTCGTGGCGGGCGTCCTGCAGTCGTTCCAGCAGGCGCTCAACGGGCGCGTGCGCGCAGCGGTCCGGCCTGCCGAGCCGCGCGCCGGTGGTCGCGCCCCGGGCGACGGCGGCGTGCTGGCGGCCACCTTCGTGAGCTTCCTGGTGGGCACCGTCGCGCTGCTGGTGGTGTTCGGCGTCTCGCTCGCCGTCGACGGCCCTCCCACCGGTGCCCTGCCCCCGGACCTGCTGCTCTACTCCGGCGGCCTGCTCGGCATCGTCTTCATCGCCCTGCAGGCGGCGGTCGTGCAGCGCATCGGCGTGCTGCTGCTCGGCCTGGGCATGATCGCCGGTCAGGTGGTCGGCGCGCTCGTGCTCGACGTCGCGTCCCCCGGGGTCGTCCCGCCCGGTGTCGCGACCTACGTCGGCGCGGCCCTCACCCTCGTCGCCGTCGCCGTCCCCCTCGTCGAGAGCGCCCTGCGCCGCAAGGCCTGACAGCGGAGGGGGCGGCGGCCCTCACAGCACGATCCCCGCAACTCCCTGGAGGGGGTTGCGGGGATCGCGCCACCGGCCAGGACGATCGGCCGGTTCAGTGCCTCAGAACTTCTCCTGCATCTGCGGGTTCAGCGACTTGAGGTTGGTCTTGGCCTTCCCGTCGATCGAGTCGTCGATGTCGAACGTGTCGAAACCGATCCCCAGGTCGTTCGAGTAGGCGTAGCCGTTGTACCAGTAGGTGGACCAGGAGCCACCGCTGGAGAGGCCCGCGCCGCGGTCGAACCAGGCGAGCTCGGTCGGGTCGGACGAGTCGGTGAAGTCCATCACCGAGACGCCGCCCTGGTACCAGGCCTGGACCATGAGGTCCTTGCCCTCGACGGGGATCAGCGAGCCGTTGTGGGCCACGCAGTTCTCGGTGCTGTCGTTGATGCGCGGGATCTTGTAGTAGCTCTTGAAGACGAGCTCCTTGCCGTTCTTCCCGCCCTTCTTCACGACCTTCTCGATGTCGTAGATGCCGTTGGCGCCGAGCTCCGGGGCGTACTCCCCGGTGCAGGTCGCCAGGCCGCCACCGCCGAGCTCGTCGGTGAAGACGACCTTGGTGGCGTCGTTGTTGAACGTGGCCGAGTGCCAGAACGCGAAGTTCTCCGTGTCGCGCACCGTGCTGATCACCTTGGGGTGGGCGCGGTCCTTGATGTCCATCAGGATGCCGTCACCCATGCAGGCGCCGGCGGCCAGGTCGTACTTCGCGTAGGTGGTGATGTCGTGGCAGCCGGACGTCGCCGAGGCGCTGCGGGTCGGGTCGCCCTCGTAGCCGCCCTTCGGGAAGAGGTTCGGCGTGCCGACGAGCTTGGCCGCCGCCGGGTCCTTCACCGGGATCTTCACGATCGAGATGATGTCGTGCGGAGGCCGGCAGTCGGGGTACGACGAGCTCGGGCTGTACGACGAGACGTAGACGTAGACGTCCTTGCCGTTCTTGGTCGGCGCGAGCGAGTGGGTGTGGGACCCGCACGCCGTCTCGACCGACTTGACGTACTTGGGCGCGAGCGGGTCGGAGATGTCCCAGACCTTGATGCCCTCCCAGGCGTCCTTCTGGGTGGCGGGGCGGGTCGTCGAGGCGCACGAGTCGTCGCTGCGCGACGAGTCCGTGGAGAGCACCAGGATGTCGCCGTAGACGGAGATGTCGTTCTGCGAGCCCGGGCAGTACACCTGCAGCGCCTGGACGGGCTCCTCGGGGACGGACAGGTCGTACACGGTGAAGCCGTCGTAGTTGCCCGCGAAGGCGTAGTCGCCCTGGAAGGCGATGTCCGACCCGGTGCCCTGGAGGGCGCCGTTCTTCGGGTTGTTGCTCAGGTGCGTGATCTTCGACGACGCCACCTCGCCCGGCGGGACGTCGGGTGCGGCGGAGTCGGACGCGGTGGCGGGGAGGGCGAGCCCCACCATTCCGGCCGCCAGGGTCAGCGAGAGGGCGACACCGGCGGCGCCCTTCAGGCGTGAACTTCTCATCCGTGAACTCAGGTTTGAACGACGCACAGGCGCCACACCTCCTTGTTGGGTCACACTGAGTGTCGACTGGAAGCATCCTCCCAACCAGGTGGACGGGCATCTTTTTACGCGATGGCAACAACCTCAGGAGAGGATCTTCAGGTGACCACAGAGCCCGGCGGCCGTCACACGAACGGCCACCGCACCGTCATGGCCTGCGCCTTCATGCTCGCCGTGGGACTCGCCGCCGCGGGGTGCACCGCGTCGGCCGAGACGCCCGAGGCCGCCTCGACGCCGTCGTCGGCCGTGCTCGCGCCAGGAAAGCCCGGCGAGCCCGCCGAGACGATCGCCCCCGAGGACTACGAGGGCATGGGCGGCGAGGACGTGGTCACCGACGCCGACGCCGACTTCATGACGCGGATGATCGGCCACCACGCCCAGGCCGTCGAGATGGCGCAGCTGGTCGCCGAGCGGTCGACGTCGGAGCGGATCGCGAAGTTCGCCGAGCGCATCCGCCTGACGCAGGAGGGCGAGATCGGGTACATGAGCCGCTGGCTCGAGGACCACGGTCTCCCGGTGCCGGCGGTGGCCTCGCCGTCGGCGACGGCGTCGTCGGACGGGAGCGGGCCCCGCGCCCCGGAGGCCCACGATCACGGCTCGATGCCCGGCATGCTGACCGACGCCGAGATGGCGGCCCTGGCGGACGCCGACGGCACCGCGTTCGACCGGCTCTTCCTCGAGGGCATGATCAAGCACCACGGTGGTGCCCTGGAGATGGTCGACGAGGTCAGCTCCGCCGGGCGGGACGAGACGGTCCAGGAGTTCGCCGGGAACGTGGCGGCCGACCAGATCGCGGAGATCGACAGGATGTCCCGGCTGCTCGACGAGCTGTGACCTGCGCGACGGGGTCGGCGACCTCGACGGCGCTCACGGGGCGGTGACGAAGACGTCGAACAGCTCCGGATGGTGGCCGTGCACCAGCACGGCGAACACGACGAGGTCGAACAGCAGGTGCACCGCCACCACGTACGTGAGGCTCTTGTACCGGCTGAAGATCCAGCCCTGCACGAGGGCGAACGGCACGGTGAGCAGGGGCCCCCACTCGCGGTAGCCGAGCTCCCACAGGAACGACACGAAGATCACGGCCTGGAGCACGTTCGCCGTCCACAGCCCGAAGTGGCGGCGCAGCAGCGCGAACACGGTGCAGACGAAGAACAGCTCGTCCCAGATGCCGACGGCGTTCACCCCGACGAAGAGGCGAGCGATGTCCTGCCCGCCCTCCAGCTCCGGCCAGTTGAGGTACGCGCCGGAGCCGAGGAAGTACCAGGGCAGCACGAGGTAGCCCACCGCGACCACGACCACCAGGTACACGTACTGCCCGCGCGACCAGCGGCGCCCCGTGGCCACCGGGAAGCGCACGGCGCCCGCGCCGCCGTCGGCCCCGACGTCACGGAAGAGGTAGCGCGACGCCGCCCACGGCGCCAGCACGGCCAGGGAGAGGACCACCGCGAAGCGCGCCAACCCGGCGTCGGACAGGTCCGCCTCGAGCGAGATCGTGGAGATGATGCCGAGCGCGACGGCGATCAGCGCGAGGTCGCGGCCGAGCCGCCGGTCGACCAGCAGCCCCAGCGCGACGCCCGCCACGAGCGGCAGGTACGCGAGCGGGCGCACGTGCACCGCGAACAGGAGCACCGCCGACCCGGAGACGAGCGCAGCCGCCAGGAGGCGCAGCACGGCGGGGGCGGGGCGGTTGGCGTCCATCGCCGCGAGGATATCCGCCCCGGCGCGTGGGAGAATCCGGGGCATGGTCGCGGACGCTGCGCACAGCCGCGGCCCGGGTGCGCGCCCGTGACCGCGGCGGCAGCGGTCCAGGCGCTCGTGGCGGCCGGGCTCGCGCGCCCCGTGGCGGACGAGTCGTTCGACCGGTTCGCCCGTCTGGTGCAGCGCCAGCTCAAGGTCCCCACCGCCCTCGTGACCCTGGTGCTGCCCGACGCCCAGGTGTACCCCGGCGCCCTCGGGCTGCCCGACCCCTATCAGGCCACGCGGCGCACCACCCTGGCCGAGCCCCTGTGCGGCGAGACGGTGACCACCGGCCGGCCGCTGGTGGTCGAGGACCTGCGCGCCGACCCGCGCTTCGCCGGCCGGGAGACGGTCACCCAGCTCGGCATGGGGTCGTACGCCGGCTTCCCGATCTTCGACCGGCACGGCACCGCGGTGGGCACGGTGTGCGCGCTCGACCGTGAGCCGCACGCGTGGAGCGCCACCGACCTCGCGACCCTCGCCGACCTGGCCGCCGCCTGCACCGCCGAGCTGCGGCTGCGGCTCGAGCGGCAGCGGGCGCACCGCATCCAGAAGGTGGCGGTGCACGCCACGCGCCGCACCCGGATGCTGCTGGACCTCACCGACCGGTTCGCCGCCGCGACCACGCTCGACGAGATCGTGGACGCGCTGCGCGCCTCCGGCTCCGGGCTCGGCACGGTCTGGGCGGCGCTCGCGCTCACCGAGCCGGGCGGTTCCGCGCTCGCCCTGATCGAGCGGGACGGCGCCTACCCGTACCTCCCGCGGCAGTGGCGGCTCTCCGACCCGGCCGTGGCGTCCGTCGCGCGCGCCCGGCAGCCGGCGTTCTACCGCGACGGCGCCGCCGCCCTACGGGCCGAGCCCACCTGGTCGGACTGGGTGGACCCCTCGCTCGGCGGCCTGGCGCTGGTGCCGCTGGTGCTGGACGACCAGCTGATCGGCGTGGTGGTGCTGGTGTGGCGCGGCCCGCACGACCACGACGACGAGAACCGGCGCACGGCCATCACGCTCGCGTCGTGCGTGGCACAGGCGCTGGTGCGGATCCGGGTGCTGGAGGACCGGCACCGGGTGGCCACCACCCTGCAGGCCGCGATGCTGACCGACCTGCCCGCCGTGCCGTACCTCGAGCTGGCGTCGACGTACGCGTCCGCGACCCGCACCGACAAGGTGGGAGGCGACTGGTACGACGCCGTCGAGCTCGACCCGCGCTCCACCGTGCTGATGATCGGCGACGTCACCGGGCACGACATGCAGGCCGCCGCCCGCATGGGCCAGCTCCGCGCGATGCTGCGCACGCTGGCCTGGTGCCAGGACGCGCCGCCGGCGCGGCTCCTGCGCGAGCTCGACCGCGCCAACCGGGGCCTCGGCCTGACCGCGAGCGGCACCGCCGTCGTCGCGCGGCTCGACCGCACCGGCCCGGGCGAGCCCGCCACCGACGGCGTCGGTGGCGCCGGCGACGGCTGCCGCCTGTGGTGGGCGAGCGCGGGCCACCCGCGGCCCGTCGTCCTGCGGGCCGACGGGCGGGTGGAGGAGCTGCCCGGGCGCCCCGACCTCATGCTCGGCGTCGACCCGTCCACGGTGCGTCGCGACCACGCGGCCGAGCTGTCCCCCGGAGACACGCTGCTGCTGTACACGGACGGGCTCGTCGAGTCGCGCACCGTCTCGTTCGCCGAGCGCGTGCGGCGCCTGCACGACGCGCTGCGCGAGCTGCGCGGCTGCCCGACGGCGGACCTGCCGCACCGCCTCGTCGAGCGGATGGTGCACGGCGAGCAGCGCGACGACGTCGCGGTGCTCGCGGCCCGCGTCCGCTGACGTCGGCTCCGGCTGCGTCGATGCAGGTCAGGGATGCGCGACGCCGAGCTCGACGAACATCGCCCGGTTGAGGCGGAACGCCTCCTGGGCCTCGAAGACGGCGAGGTCCACCTCGGTGTCGTCGAGGTCGAGCCCGTCGAGGCGCTCGCGATACAGGTCCTTGAAGGGCTTGGCCTCGGGGATCTCGGGGAAGTCGTAGAACTCCAGCCCTGCCGTGGCGAGCCCGTAGTGGCGCTGCATCATCCGCTGGACGACCTGCCCGCCTGAGAGGTCGCCGAGGTAGCGCGTGTAGGCGTGCGCGGCATAGCAGGCGACGTCGCCGCCGACGGCGTGCAGCCGCGCGACGTACCGCTCGGTCGCGGGCAGCACGCGCACGACGTCACGCCACCCGGCGCCGTACAGGTGCGCGAGGTCGCGCTCGATCGCCGGCACCCGCGTGAGCTCGTCGAACACCAGGTCGCGGCCGCGGGCGTCGTCCCGCATCCGCTCGCTCGCCTGCTCGAGCGCCGTGTAGACCGCGAGCTGCTGCGCGGCGAGGTCGGCGTACGCGGCGACGCCGAGCGAGCCCGAGAGCAGGCGCTCCATGAAGCCCTCGGACTCGGCCTGCGAGTGCTCGGCGCGCGTGCCCTCGCGCAGGCGGGTCGAGACCGGGGCGATCTCCGCGAGCACCGTCATGGACGGGCCTCCCGTCGTGTTCGGCCGGACGCCCGGCAGCGATGTCGTGACAGATCGTCACGACCTGGCGTCACCATAACAGCGAAGGTAAGGCTTGCCTACCCTCGGTTCGCCTGCCGGTCGTGCGCCTGTCGGTGCCGCTGGGCAGGCTGTGCTCATGACGACGACGCCCCGGGACGCCAAGGCCGTGCTCCATCGCTATCTCCAGGAGGCGCGCGAGGCGCTCGTCTGGAAGGTCGAGGGGCTGACGGAACGGGAGGCTCGGCTGCCCCGCACCCCGACCGGCACCAACCTGCTCGGGCTCGTGAAGCACGCGGCCACCGTGGAGATCGGCTACTTCGGCGGGGTCTTCGGCCGTCCCTGGCCGCGCCCGGAGGACGCGCCGTGGCTCGCCGCCGCCGACGCCCCCGACGCCGACGCGGACGCGCTGCAGGCGGAGTTCTTCGCGCTGGCCGACGAGTCGATCGAGCAGGTCGTCGGCCTCTACCGGCGGGTGTGGGAGTTCGCCGACGCCACCGTCGACGAGCTGCCGCTCGACGCGCCCGGGCACGTCTTCTGGTGGCGCCCCGAGAACCAGGACGTCACGCTGCACCAGATCCTCGTGCACGTGACCGCCGAGCTGCACCGGCACGCCGGCCACGCCGACATCCTGCGGGAGGAGGCCGACGGCGCCGTCGGCATGCGCCCGGGCAACGACAACATGGCGGGCGGTTTCGACTACGCCGCCTACACCGCGACGCTGCGCGGCATCGCGGAACAGTTCCCGGAGGGAGCCCGATGACCGACGACCGACCCGCCACCGCCGTGCCGACGATCCGGCAGGTGGTGCTGGACACCACCGACGCCCGCGGGCTCGCGGAGTTCTACCGCGAGCTGTTCGGCCTGTCCTACCGCCCCGGCGACGAGCCGCCCCCGCCCGGCGAGCCCGACTCGCCGGGGGCCGACTGGCTCGTGCTGCGCAACCCGGGCGGTGTGCCGCTCGCCTTCCAGCAGGTGGCTTCGCTGCCACCGGCCACCTGGCCGGAGGACGGCGTGCCGCAGCAGCTGCACCTGGACACCACGGTGCCCGACGTGGCCGAGCTGGACCGCCAGCACGACCGCGCCGTCGCGCTCGGTGCCCGGCTGCTGCGCGACCGGTCGGACGACCCGGACGAACCCCTGCGGGTCTACGCCGACCCGGCGGGCCACCCGTTCTGCATCTTCGTCGCCTGACCTCGTCGGCGCCCTCGCATGCCCACCCTCGGCCGGAGGGGACAATGGGCTTGTGCAGTGCCCCCACTTCGACGCCGGCCGCTGCCACTCGTGCACCCTGCTCGCGACGCCGTACCCGACCCAGGTGGACGAGAAGGTGGCGCACGTGCGGGCGCTGCTCGCGGACGAGCGGATCGACTGGCTCCCGGCCGTCACGGGCCCGGAGCAGGGGTTCCGGAACAAGGCGAAGATGGTGGTCAGCGGCACCGTGGAGGAGCCGGTGCTCGGCATCCTCGGCTCGTCGGCCGGCCCGTACGCCGGGCAGGGCATCGACCTCACCGACTGCGGCCTGTACCCGCCCGCGCTGCAGGCGGCGTTCCCCGTCCTCGCCGGGCTCGTCACCCGCGCCCGGCTGCAGCCCTACGACGCGACGTCGCCGTCCCGCGGGGCACGGCGCCGCGAGACCCCGCGCGAGTCGGCGTGGCGGGGCGAGCTCAAGCACGTGCTGGTCACGCTGTCGGCCGACGGCGAGCTCATGGTGCGGTTCGTGCTGCGCAGCCAGGAGCCCCTGGCACGCCTGCGCAAGCACCTGCCGTGGCTGCTCTCGGCGCTGCCGCAGGTCGCGGTGGTGAGCGTCAACGTGCAGCCCGCGCACGCCGCCGTCCTCGAGGGCGAGCAGGAGATCGTGCTCACCGACCGGCGGACGCTGCCGATGCGGCTCGACGGCATCACCCTGCACCTGCGGCCGCAGAGCTTCTTCCAGACGAACACCGCCGTCGCCTCCGCCCTGTACGCGCAGGCCCGCGCCTGGGTGGACGAGGTGGCGCCGGCGTCGCTGTGGGACCTGTACTGCGGCGTCGGCGGTTTCGCGCTGCACTGCGCGGCGCCAGGGCGAGCCGTCACCGGTATCGAGATCTCCGCCGAGGCGGTGGCGAGCGCCACCACCACCCGCGACGAGCTGGCCCGGCTGCCCGAGGGCGCCGACGTCGGGGGGCACGACGCTGCGTGGTGGGCCGACGCCGTCGCGGACGTCCGCTTCGCCGCCGGGGACGCGACGTCGTTCGCGCGGGACGGCGGCTCCCCCGAGCTGGTGATCGTCAACCCGCCGCGGCGCGGTATCGGCGCCGACCTGTCGGGGTGGCTCGAGCGCTCCGACGCCACGCACGTGCTCTACTCCAGCTGCAACGCGGTGACGCTCGCCGAGGACCTGGCGCGCATGCCGTCGCTGCGACCGACCCGCGCGCGGCTGCTCGACATGTTTCCGCAGACCAGCCACTACGAGGTCCTGGTGCTGCTCGAGCGCTCCTGACCTACGCCGGCCCGCAGGGGTTTCGCGGTTCCCGGTCGCCGCCTACGCTCACGGGTCAACCGCACCCCGCAACGACGCGGGGTCGTCGATCAGGAGGTCGACCGTGAGAACAAGGACTTTCCCCGCGGCCGTCGCGACAGCAGCCCTCGGCGGGCTGGTCGTCGCTGCGACCCTCACTCCCACGGCGACGGCGGCACCGTCCGTCGTCACCGGCCGGCACGGACCCGGCACGCACGTCCCCGGCCCGGACCTCGCGAAGAAGGTCACCGGCGAGCGCGTGTTCCGCCACCTGGAGGAGTTCCAGGAGATCGCCGACGAGAACGGCGGCAACCGCGCCGCCGGCACCGCCGGCTACGACGAATCCGCCGAGTACGTCGAGCAGGTGCTCCGCCGGGCGGGGTACGAGCCCGAGCGGCAGTACTTCGAGTTCGACACCTTCGACGTGATCGACCTGTCCGTCACCGTGCCCGGCGTGGACCTCACGCCGATCGCCATGACGTACTCCACCTCCACGCCGGAGGACGGAGTCACCGCGGGGGCGGTGCAGCCCGCCATCGTGGACGGCTGCCCGGCCAGCGACGACCCGGCAGCACCGCACGACGACTCGTGGGCCGGGGTGGACGCCACGGGCCTGATCGCCGTCGTGCAGCGCGGGTCGTGCTCGTTCGGCGCCAAGGCGCTCGCCGCGGGCGAGGCCGGCGCCGCCGGGCTCATCATCTACAACAACGACCTGGGGTCGCTGAACGGCACGCTCGGCGAGCGGAACGACGGGTACGCGCCGACGGTCGGCGTCACGCAGGCGGAGGGCCAGGCGATCCTCGCCGCCCTCGCAGCCGACCCGGACCTGCAGCTGACGTTCGACCTGCAGGCCGAGATCGGCCGGGCCGAGTCGTTCAACGTGATCGCCGAGACCCGGCGCGGGCGCGACGACAACGTCGTGATGCTGGGCGCCCACCTCGACGGCGTCGAGGAGGGCCCGGGCATCAACGACAACGGCACGGGCTCCGCGGCGATCCTCGAGACCGCCGTCCAGCTCAACCGGAAGAGCACCAAGCTCAACAACGCCGTCCGGTTCGCCTGGTGGGGCGCCGAGGAGCTGGGCCTGGTCGGGTCCACGCACTACGTGGAGGACCTCGCGGCGAACGCCCCGGAGGCGCTCGACGACATCGCGACGTACCTCAACTTCGACATGGTGGGTTCGCCGAACTACACGATCGGCGTGTACGACGCGAACGAGTCGACGTTCCCCGCTCCCGTCACCGTGCCGGAGGGCTCCATCGCCACCGAGGCGGTGTTCACGGACTACTTCGACGGCGTCGACCAGCCGTGGGTGGACTCGGAGTTCTCCGGCCGCTCGGACTACGACGCGTTCATCAGCAACGGCGTCCCCGCGTCGGGCCTGTTCACCGGCGCGGACGCGATCAAGACCGAGGAGGAGGAGGCAGTCTTCGGCGGCGTGGCCGGCGAGCAGCTCGACCAGAACTACCACTCCGTGGGTGACGACCTGTCCAACGTGAACCTCGAGGCGCTGGACATCATGTCCCGCGCGATCGGACACGCGGCGCAGCAGCTCGCCTGGAGCACGGAGGCCATCAACGGCGTGGAGCCCGGCCGGCCGGGTCACGGTCACGGCCACGGCGGCGGCCACGGTCATGGTGGCGGGCACGGTCATGGTGGCGGGCACGACGGCGGCCACCACCGCGGGGCGCACGGCTTCGACGCGCGCTGACCCCGCCGGCCGGGCCTGCCGGGACCCTCGGTCCCGGCGGGCCCGGCCGCACCGGCGGGTGCCGCTCAGTCGTCGATGCGCTGGAGGGTCACGTCCGGCTCGACGTCGGCCGGGACCTCGACGTCGATCTCGACGGTGGCGGACCTCGACCCGAGGAACCACCGGGGCGGCACGTCCACCCGCCAACCCTCGACACCGCTGGAGATCCTGACCTTCGAGCTGTGGGCGCGCACGTCGACGACGGTCGCCGAGCCGGGGGCGATCACCCGGTACGACCGGGTCCGGTGCCGGCCCGCGTCGACCGTCCTCGTGAGCGTGGTGAGGACCAGCTCGGGCTCCGGCTGCTCCGTGATGGTCGGCCGCGGCGTCGGGGACGGGCTGCGCGTCGGGCTCGGGCTGGGGCTCGGCACCGTGGGGGTGGACGACGGCTCCGGCGTCGCGGACGGCGCGGGGCCGGAGGACGGACGGGACGGCTCGGGCGTCGAGGGCGACGGGCCGGCGTCGCCCGAGCCCTCGGCCGTCGGCGTCGAGGGCGACGTCGTGGAACCGGTCGACGGCGCGTCCGGCGCCGTCGCGTCCGGCGCCGTCGTGGCGGGAGGCGACGTCTCGGGGGCCGTGGGGCTCGCCGTCGGGTCCTCCGCGGACGGTTGGGGCTCCGGCGGCACCTCCGGCGCGGGGGTGCCGACCGGCGCCGGGGCAGCGGCGGACGACGTCGGCGCGGGCGCGGCTGGTGCGGCCGCCGGTCCGGCGGCGCCGCCGCTTCCGCCGAGGGCCACCGCGACCGCCGTCACGGCGACGCCGGCCACCGTGCCGGCGGTGATCAGCCCGCCCTTGCCGAGCTGGCCGAGCCTGAGCGCGAGGCCACGCACCCACTCCACGGCGACGAGGAGGGCCGCGCCCACCGGTCCCGCCGTCGCGAGCGCGCCGGCCGCCGACGTACCGGCGCCGAGCGCACCGACGACGACCGGCGCGGAGACGCCGCCCGCGACCGCACCCGTGACTGTGCCGGCCAGGAGCAGGGGTCCCGCGTCGCGCACCGCCCAGGCGGCCTCCCGGACGTCGATGAAGGCGCGCATGCAGCCCTGGCAGCCGAAGAGGTGCGCCTCGAGCACGGTGCGGCGCGGCGGAGAGAGCCGGTGGCGCAGGTACGAGTGCAGCGACTGCCGCGTGGGGAGGCACGCGGGCGGGCAGGCGCGGGCGTGCGCGGCCGCGAACGCCGCGGCGAGGCGTTCCTCCGCCTGACGCAGGCGGCGCAGGACCCCCCGGGCGTGCATGCCGAGCTCGGTCGCGATCGCGGCGACCTCCCGGCCCACGACGTGCCGGTCCCACAGCAGCCGCTGGTCGTCGTGCGGCAGCGTGGCGAGCACCGTGCGCAGCACGGCCGGGTCCGCCGTCCCCGCGGCGCCCGGCCCGTCGGCGCGGCCGTCCGCCGCGGCCGCCGCACGCATCCGCCGGATCGCGTCGTCGACGGCGCCGCGGCGCGAGGGCGCGTCGTCGTGGATCGCGGTCACGCGACGCCCCCTGTCCCTCGCTCGTCGAACCGGGCCCAGCCGATCCGAGCCGTCTCAGGGCGCGCCGCCGGGCGCGCGCCGGGGGCCATGATCGCAGCGCCGTGCGGGGCGATGGCAAATCCCCTGGCCCGTGAGCGGCGCTGGCCGACGGTGCGCGCTCGACAGACGACCTGGTCCGCGGCAGCCCCGAGGGCGGTGTCGTGCGCTACTGCGTGGGCTCGGTGGTCGACGTCGCCGTCGGCGACGGACCGGGCGTCTCCTCCGGCGGCTCCGAGGTCTCCGGCAACGGCTCCTCGGTCTCCCCAGGCGGCTCCTCGGTCTCCTCCGGGGGAGGCTCCTCCTGGACGGGGGGCGTGGCGGACGACGAGGGGCGCGGCGTCGACGACGTCGACGGCCGCGGCCCGGACGTCGCGGTCGACGACGACGTCGGCCCGTCGTCGCGGGTCGTCGTCGACGTGGGCGACGTCGACGGGTCGGACGACGCCGGCTCGTCGCTCGTCGACGCGGTCGGCGAGGGCTCGTCCGACGGCGCCGTCGACGAGTCCCCGGACGGCGTCGGGCCGGCGCTCGGTCCGCCCTCCCCGCGCGGCGACGAGGTGGGCGGTGCCACGGGCGTCGGCGCACCGCCGGGCGCCGTACCCACGGTGGTCGACCCCGACGACGCACCGGGGTCGGGGGCCGCCGGCGCCACGTCCCCGCTGCCGATCGCGATCGCGATGGCCGCCACCGCGACGCACGCGACCGTGCCCGCGACGATCAGCCAGCTCTGCCGGCGTGCAGGCCGCGGGACCGACCCGCCGCTCGCCGGACCGGACGCCTCCTCCTGTGCGGTCGCGGCCGTCACCGCGGCCGGGAGCCAGCCGCCCGCGAGCAGCCGCGGTCCCCCGTCGCGCAGCGCCCAGGCAGGCTCACGCACGTCGACGAACGCGCGCAGGCAGGCCGCGCACTCGAGGAGATGGTCCTCGAGCAGGGTCTCCTGGCCCGCCGCGAGCCGACGACGGACCAGGTCGTCGAGCGCCCGGCGCGTGCCGTCGCAGGCCGGCGGGCAGTCCCGTGCGTGCGCGTCCGCGAGCGCCGCCGCGAGGGTCTGCTCGGCCTGCGGCAGGAGGCGGGCCGCCGCGCGAGGGTGCGTGCCGAGCGCCTCCGCGACGGCGGACGGCTCCTGCCGCTGCACGTGCGTGGCCCACAGCAGCCGCTGGTCGTCGGGCGAGAGCGTCGCGAGGGCGGTGCGCAGCACCTCGGGGTCCGCGGTCCCGGCGGCGCCGGGCGCTCCCCCGCGCCCCGCGGCCGCGGCGGCGACCCGCATCCGGCGGATCGCGTCGTCCACGTAGCCCGCGCGCGCCGGCGCGTCGTCACCGCCGGTCTCCGTCACGGTGCCCCCGTCCCTGGGTCTCGAGCGGCGCGCCGTCGGCGTGCTCGCGGGGTCATGATGGCAGCGGACCCCAGGGTCTGGGCAAGTCCCTGCCCCACCGGGTCTCAGGGGCCGGGACGGCGGCACCGCGCGGGCCACGAGCGGCGCCGCGTCGGGTCGTCCAAGGTCCCTGCGATCGGCGGCGACATGACCGACCCCCGGCCCGGGCCGCCTCCGGGGAGCAGGCGGTCCGGCCGAGGGTCGGTGCCGAGGGGGTCAGCGGTGGGCCAGCGCGTCGACGTGGCCGCGGCCGGCCAGGCCCATCAGCCGGTCCAGGGCCTCCCGGGCGTCGGCCCGGTCGTCCTCCTGCGCGGCGACGACCAGGGAGAACAGGTCCTTCGGGTCCTCCGGATCGGCGACGAGGTCGAGGTGCCGGAGGAACCCGGCAGGGACGTCGTCGCGCACGAAGCGCAGGGCCGTCCAGTCCTCCACGGCGAACCCGACCGAGTCGAAGACGGTCACCGTGGTGTCGTCCGGGGTGCGGCGGTCGCCCGCGTGCCGCGCGAACGCCTCCCCCGGCCCGGCGGTGGCAGGCGCGCCGCGGCGGCCGTCGCGGCGCCCGGCGACGACCTCCCACAGCTCGGTGACGACCAGGTCGGGGGTCTGCTGGATCTCGCCCTCGACGCGGGTCTGCGGCTCGTACTCCACGTACACGTCGGCGGCGCGCAGGATCGCGGGGTCGAGCTCCGTCTTGCCCGGGCAGTCGCCGCCGATCGCGTTGACGTGCACGCCGGGCCGAGCGAGCCGCGTGACCATGTCGTGCGTCAGCACGGTCGCGTTCGCCTTGTCCGCCGTACAGGTCGTGATCACGTCGGCGCCGGTGACGGCGTCCTCCCCGCTGGTCGCCTCGTGGACCTCGAACCCGAGGGCACGCGCGTGCCGGGCGAGCTTGGCCTGCGCGCCCGGGTCGGTGTCCCAGACGCGCAGGTGCGTGATGCCGAGCGCGGCCCGCATCCCCAGCGCCTGGAACTCCGACTGGGACCCGGCGCCGACCAGCGCGAGGGTCCGCGAGCCGGCGCGGGCCAGGTACCGGGCGGCGAGGGCCGACGTCGCCGCCGTCCGCAGCGCGGTGAGCAGCGTCATCTCGGCGAGGAACGTGGGGTACCCGTTGTGCACGTCGGCGAGGACGCCGAACGCGGTGACGGTCTGGTAGCCGCGGGCGGGGTTGCGGGGGTGGCCGTTGACGAACTTGAAGCCGTACGTGACGTCGTCGGCCGCCGGCATGAGCTCGATGACGCCGTCCCGGGAGTGGGACGCGATCCGCGCCCGCTTGTCGAGGTCGGGCCAGCGGGCGAAGTCGGCGGCGAGGGCGTCGACGAGGCGGCCGATGACGGCCTCCGGCCCGCGGTGGGCCACCCAGCGCGCCATGGCGGGGACGTCGAGGAACGGGACGGTGGTCATGCGCGGGCCTCCTCGTCCAGGACGGCGGTCGTGGTGGTCGTCGAGGGGACGGTTGCCGGGCGCAGCTCGAGCGTGCAGCACTTCACGGAGCCGCCGCCCTTGAGCAGCTCGGACAGGTCGACGCCGACGGGTTCGAAGCCCCGTTCGCGCAGCCGGTCGTGCAGGCCGGTGGCGCGGTCGGTGAGGAACACGTGCCGGCCGTCGGAGACGACGTTGAGGCCCAGCACCGCGGCGTCCTCGGGGGTCGCGAGGACCGCGTCCGGGTAGCGCTCGGCGAGCTCGGCCTGCGAGGCGGGGCTGAACGCCTCGCGGAGGTAGGCGATCGTCGCGGGCGAGGTGCCGCCGTCGAGCACCGCCAGTGCCGTGTCGAGGTGGTAGTAGCGCGGGTCGACCAGCTCGAGGGTGACGACCTCGAGGCCGAACAGCGCCGCGACCTCGGCGTGCGCGGCGCGGGAGGTGCGAAAGCCCGTGCCGGCGAGCATGACGTCGCCGGCGAGGAGCAGGTCGCCCTCGCCCTCGTTCTGTTCGGTGGCCTGACCGAGGCTGGTGATGCCGGCGCCCGCGGCCGCGAGCCACCGCTCGTACGCGGCCCCCTCCGGCCGGCGCTCGGGATAGGTGAAGCGGGCCGCCAGCGCGCGGCCGCCGACCACGACGCCGCCGTTCGCGGCGTACACCATGTCGGGCAGGCCCGGCACGGGGTCGATCACGTCGACGCGATGACCGTGCGCCTCGTACGTGGCGCGCAGGTGCTCCCACTGCGCCAGCGCGCGGGACGCGTCGACCGGGACGCCCAGGTCCATCCACGGGTTGATCTCGTAGACCACGTCGAAGTAGGTGGGCGGGCACATGAGGAAGTGGCGCGGGGTCGCCGCACGCTCGGGGATCCCCGTGGGCTGGGGAACCGTGGCCGACGTCGTCGTCGGCGTGGTGAGGGCCGTCATGACCGGGACGCTAGAGGGCCGCCCGTTGCGCGCCAGCCGCGATCCGTTGTGCATTCGGTGCCCAGACCTGGCGAATCGTGCGTCGCGGTTGAAGAATCCGAGCATGGACCGCACGGGAACGCTCAGATGGACGCCGTGAACCGCAGGATCGTCGGGCACCTGCTGCGCGACGGACGCGCCACCTACGCCGACATCGGCGCCGACGTGGGCCTGTCGGCGCCCGCGGTGAAGCGCCGCGTGGACGTGATGCTGGCGCGCGGCGAGATCACCGGCTTCACGGTGCGGGTGGCGCCCGAGGAGCTGGGCTGGGGCGTCGAGGCGTACGTCGAGCTGTTCTGCCGCGGCAACGTCTCCCCCGCGACTCTGCGCCGCGACCTCGCCTCCATCCCCGAGATCGTCCGGGTCGACACGGTGACCGGCGACGCCGACGCGATGGTGCAGATCATGGCCGGCGGCATGGCGGACGTCGAGCGCACCGTGGAGGCCATCCGCGCCAGCGCGCGGGTGGACAAGACCCGCACGTCGCTGGTCATGACGCGCGTCATCGACCGGCCCGCCCGGTCGTCCTCGGCGGAGGGTGCGTGACGTGCGCGCCGTCCGCGGCGCCGTCGCCGCCCTGCTGGCCGGGGCCGCCGTCGCGCTCGCCGGCTGCACCGGCCCCGCGGACACGCCGGAGCCCCTGCCCGACGCCGTCGCGCGCGGCCTGACCGTCACGCTCCGCCAGGACCGCACGCAGTACGCCGACCGCAGGGCCTCGCTGCACGTCGTCAACGACTCCGACCACACGGTGACGCTGCTCGGCGGCACCCTCGACGCCCCCGGCTACGGCCCGAGCGACCCTGACGGCGAGCCCCGCTCCCGCAGCCTCGCTCCCGGCGCGGGCCGCGACGTGCGGCTGCGCCTCGGGGAGGTGGACTGCGACGCCGACGCCCCGGAGCCCCTCTCCGGCGCGGCCGCCCAGACGACGCCGGTCGCGACGGCCACGGTGCGGGTGGCCGTCGGCGAGGCGTCACCCGGCGGCGACGAGCCCGCGGGCACCGCCGTGGAGGTCGACGTCACCGACCCGCTGGCCCGTCTCGCCGCCGTGCACGCCGAGGCGTGCGCCGAGCGGCTCGTCGCGTCGGGCGTCGCGCTCCAGGTGACGGACGTCGGGCCCGCGCGGGTGCGCACCGCGGACGGCACCGCACCCGGCGGTCGCGTGACCGTCGCCGTCGAGCCCGTGCCCGGCGGCCCCGACGTGCGCCTGGTGCGGGTTTCCGGCACCACCCTGCTGTCCCCGGCCGCCGGCGACGCCTGGACGGGCGACGACCTCGCGGGGCAGGCGGACGGCAGGGTCGTGCTCGACCTCGTGCCCGCCCGCTGCGACCCGCACGTGGTGGCGGAGGACAAGCGCGGCACGTTCCTGCCCGTGCACGCGGAGGTCGACGGCGTGGCGCAACCGGTGATCCACGTGCCGATGACCGACGAGCAGCGCGCCGCCGTCTACCAGATCGTCCACGACGCCTGCGGCTGGGGCTGAGCGGCGGCCGACGACGGGAGCGGGTGAATTCTCCTCAACCTCTCCCGCTATTGAGGCAACATCAGTAGTCTCCCTCCAGACCTGTCGACGACGACGGGCCACGGCCCTGCGCCGTGCTGACCTCCTGCGTCGACGACGACGCGGACCGGAGTGAGGCCCCGATGAACTCGTTCTCCCCCGTGCCACGCCGATCGCGCGGCCATGTCGCGTCCACGGTCACCGCCGTCGCGGCCCTGGCCCTCTCGGCCCTAATCGCGCTCGTGGTGCTCGTCCTGCTCGACGGCAGGGTGGCCGACGGCGCCACCCGCCTCGACGCCGGCGCGACCGCCGTCCGTGACGGCGCCGCCGACCTGTCCGACGGCAGCGGCCGCCTCGCCGACGGCGCGGGCGCCCTGTCCGAGGGCGCCACCGATCTCTCCGACGGCACCGCCCGCCTCGTCGAGGGCACCGGCGACCTCACCGCCGGCACCACCGAGCTCACGACCGGGGCCACCGAGCTGTCGGAGGGCCTCAACGACCGCCTGAGCCCCGGCGCGACCCGCGCCTCCGCCGGCATCGTCGACCTGCACGACGGCACCGTCCTGCTCCGCGCCGGCAGCGCCGAGCTCGCCGACGGCACGACCCAGCTGCACGACGGCAGCACGACCCTCGCCGCCGGGGCGGGCGACGTCGCCGACGGCGCGGGCAAGGTCGCAGCCGGGAGCGTGTCGCTCGCGGAGGGTGCCTCCTCGCTCTCCGAGGGCAACCGCGCGGTTGCTGACGGGGCGGGCGCCCTCGTCGAGGGCACCGGCCGACTGGTCGACGGTGCCAACGACCTCTCGAGCGGCGTCACGCAGCTGTC
Organism: Isoptericola peretonis; assembly: GCA_023241745.1. Taxonomy (GTDB): domain Bacteria; phylum Actinomycetota; class Actinomycetes; order Actinomycetales; family Cellulomonadaceae; genus Isoptericola; species Isoptericola peretonis. The sequence continues at coordinate 112,956 of JALQCY010000003.1, forward strand.
CGCCGGGCTGGACTCCTTGGTCGCCTCCGGAGGCAAGTTGGCCACCGGCGCGGGCGCGGCCGCCGACGGCGCAGCGCAGGTCGCGCAGGGGACGGAGGATGCGTCGGCCGGCGCCCGCGAGCTCGCCACAGGTCTGGAGGGCCTGGCCAAGGGCGCCGACCAGGTCGCCGGAGGCACGAAGGGCCTCGCCACGGCGCTCACCGGGCTGGCCGCGGGAACCGAGGATCCGGCCCTGGCCGCGCAGCTCAAGGCGCTCGCGGGCCAGGCTGGCCAGGTCGCCGACGCCGCGTCCCAGGTCGCCGGTGGAACCACGGCGAGCCGCGACGGTGCACGCAAGCTCGTCACAGGCTTCGCCGGCACCGACGACACGATGGGGCTCGTCGACGCGGCGAAGTCGCTCAAGGCCGGCACTTCGCAGGTGAGCACCGGAATCGGCGCCGTCATCGATGGTGGGACGACTCTTCAGGCCGGCGCGCACGACGCCGCCCATGGTGCGGCCAAGGTCGCTGCAGGTGCCACCGCGGCCGACACCGGAGCGCGGTCGCTCGCAGGCGGGGCCGAGACTCTCGCCACCGGAGCGGACCAGGTGGCGTCCGGCGCGTCGGAGCTCGCCGGCAAGACTCCGGCGCTCGCGGCGGGCGCCGAGACCGTGGCGGCGGGCAACAGCACGCTCTCCACCAAGCTCGGCGACGCGGAGGCGGGGGCGTGGCGTCTCACGACCAAGCTCGGCGACGCGGAGGTGGGCGCCCAGAAGCTGGTGGTCGGCCTGGACGAGCTGGCGACCGGAGCCACCGACGCGGCGGCGGGTGCCGAGCGGCTGCGTGCCGGCAGCGTGCGCCTCGACGACGGGGCGTCCGAGCTGGCGGAGGGCTCCGGCGACCTCGCCGCGGGCGCGGGCCGGCTGCTCACGGGTGCCACGCAGGTGTCCGACGGCAGCGCGGACCTGGCCGCCGGGTCCGAGGAGCTCGCCGCCGGGACGGTCGAGCTCGCGGACGGCACCACCACGCTGCGCACCGAGATGGAGTCCAGCGCGGCCGACCCGGCGGCTCTGGCGGGCGGGCTGCTGCTGGCCCTCGGGCTCCTGGGCGGCGTGGCGGCCCTGGTGATGCACCTGCGCCGGCGGTAGCCGACGGCTCGTCACCGAGCACGAACGGACGGCCTGGTTCGATCACTCGAACCAGGCCGTCCGTCGTCGTGCTCGGCGGGATCAGCTCCAGCTGCCGAAGACGACCTCCCACAGGCTCTTCACCCGGATGGTGGTGGTCGTCGTGGCCGCCTCGGTGGTGTCGTCGCCCGAGTAGCGCAGCTCCACCTCGACGGTGCCCGGCGCGAACGGGCCGACGCGCAGGCGGGCGTCGCCCCGCTCGTCCAGCGCGTCGGTGTCCGCCACCCGGCCCTTGACCGTCGCGGTGACCTTGCCGGTGGGCGTGCCGTCCGGCGTCTCGACCGCCACGTCGATGCGGGGCCGCTGCAGCCACGCGACCACCGTCTCCGGTGCGTCGACCGTGAGGGTGGGCGTGGCCTTGGCCGGCTCGGTCACCACGATGGGCACCGTCACCTCGGTGCCGGTCGCGGCGCCGGACAGCGTGAGGGCCGCCTCCCCGGCGGGGACGTCGTCCGGCAGGGTGACCTGGACGGACGCCGTGCCGATCCTGTCGTCCGGGTCAGTGCCGGCCGTGGTGGTCACGGGCGCGGTGCCGAGCACCCGGTCGCCGAGCGAGACGGTCAGCTCGGGGTCGGTGACGTCGCCGGGCGCCGACATCGACCAGGACGAGACGTCGAACGCCACGGTCGCGCCCGGCTCGTACGCCTCGGGGGCGTCGGCCGGGAACGAGACGCCCACGGCGCGCTGGCTCGCGTCCACGGCCAGCGGCTCGTCGGCCGTGTGCGCGGCCATGTAGTCGACGAACGCCGTGAGATCGACCTTGCCGGTGTCGCGGGCGTTCGAGCCGTCCGCGAAGGCGCGGAAGTTGTCGCCGCCGGCGGCGAGGAACGAGTTCACGGTGACGGAGTACGACGCGGCCTGGTCGATCGGCTCGCCGTCCAGCCACATGCCGGTGATGCGGTCCCCCTCGGGCCGGGTCGCGTCGAACGTGGACGAGAAGCCCGCGGAGGCCCCCAGGCGCAGGAACGGCCGCGTCGGCACGTTGCCGTCCTTGTCGCGCTGCCACTGCTGCTCGAGCACGGCCTTGATCTGCTCACCCGTGAGGTCCATGTTGACGAGGGTGTTGGCGAACGGCTGCACCGCCGCCGCCTGCTTGTAGGTGAGAGTGCGCGGGAACGCGCCGGTGCCGGAGCCCACCATCTCGGCGCGCAGGCCGCCGGGGTTCATGAAGGCGATCTGCGCCGCGCCGGACTCGGGGGCCTCGGTGGCCCAGCGCTGCACCTCCGCGACCAGGTTGCCGAGCGTGGACTCGCCGCCGCGGTTCTCCGACCCGGACGCGAGCCTGGCGCGCTGGAAGGCCCCGCCGATCTCGCCCAGCGGCTCGGCGCCGAGCTCCTCGGCGTCGGCCACGGCGTCGGCCACGAGGTTCGCGACGTCGGCGTCGGCGGGGTACGCGCCGGCGAGCGGCAGGACGGCCGTCTCGACCCCGGCCACCTCGCCCGTCGCCGGGTCCACCGACCAGACCAGCTGGTTGAGGTTGTAGCCGTACTGGCCCGCGGAGACGACGGGGCGCTCCGTCACGGCCTCGCCGGCCCACTCCTCGACCGGGAACGCGCAGTCGTACGCGAGGTGCGTGTGCCCGGAGACGATGGCGTCCACGTCGGCGCTCACGTCGTTCACGATGCTCGTGAAGGCGTTGTCCGCCGTCGGCATCGCGGCGCACTCGGTGGACTCGGCCCCCTCGTGCACCAGCAGCACGACGACGTCGGCGCCCTCGGCCTTGAGCGCCGCGGCCTCCTCGTTCGTCGTCTCGACGATGCCGCGCACCTCGACGTCGGCGATCCCGGCCGGGCTGACGAGCGCCTCGAGCTCCTCCGTCACGCCACCGACGAACCCGACCTGCACGTCGCCGAAGTCCTTGAGCCACGACGCGGGGACGGCGTCCTCGCCGGTGGCCCGCATCTTGAGGTTCGCCGCGACGTACTGCCACTGTGCGCCGCCGTACGGGTTCGTCTCGGCGTCGAACGGCGCCAGGACGCGGTTCATCAGGTCGTCGTAGCCCTGGTCGAGCTCGTGGTTGCCGACCGCCGACACGTCGAGGCCCGCGGCGTTGAGGGCGTCGATCGTGGGCTTGTCCTGCTGGATGAACGACTCGAACGTCGAGGCGCCGATGAGGTCGCCCGCGGCGGCGAACACCGTGTTCGGGTTCTCGCCGCGCAGCTGCTGCACGGCGCCGGCCAGCACCGCGGCGCCGGCCTCGCTGCCGTTCGCCTGGATGCGGCCGTGGAAGTCGTTGGTGGCGAGGACCTGGACCTCGACGGGGTCCGCGGCGTGCGCCGGCGCGGCGCCGACGGCCGTGGCCCCCGTGACCGCGAGGGCGAGGCTCAGCGCCCCCGCGGTCCGTCGTCTGAGGGTGGGACGAGCGATGGACATGTGCGCTCCCGAGGATGCGATGGGTGTGACCGCCGCCACCGTAGCGGCGGTCACCGACCTCGGCGTGTCCGCGCGGATAACGATCCGGGAAACCTCCGCGCCGGCGGTCCTCGGGTAGGGCCCGGGCCCGAGGGCGCGGGTCAGTCCACGGGGACGGGGGCGGACGCCTCCACCGGCCGCTCGGCCAGGTGACCGGTCCGGCGCAGCCACCACTCGGCGAGCAGCGTCGTCAGCGGCGGGACGGCGGCCGCGAGCGCCACGAGCGTGCGGAACCAGCCCCAGCGCAGCTTCACCGCCACGACCAGGGCGACCACCACGTACGCGACGAACGCGGCGCCGTGCAGCCGGCCGAACAGCCAGACCCCGGCCTCCGTCGTCTCCGTGACGTACTTGAGGAACATGCCCACGAGCAGGCCCGCCCAGGTGAACGCCTCGATCACGGCGACGACGGCGAAGGCGCGGCCCGCGCCGGACAGCGGCGGGCGGGCGGGCGGCGGGGGCGTGGCGGGCATGGCTGACCTCTCGTCGGGCGGGCGGTGCGCCCAGTCTGGCCGATCAGCGCCGCGGTTCGGGACGAGAACGGCGCCTCGAGCTGCCGGATTGATCACGAGCTGGCGTCATGATCCGCCGTCGGCGAGCGGGCCCAGCGCCGTGCGCCGGCCGGTACCGGCGAGCGCCGCCGCGAGCGCCGGCTCGTCGAGCGCCTCGACGAGCCGCTTCTCCTCGTACCGGAAGTGCGTCTCCATGACGGCGTCGATGCCGTCGAGGTGACGCTCGAGCGTGGCCGCGTCGGCGCCGGCGTCGACCGCGCTGGCGAGCCCGGCGAGCAGGTGGTCGAGCATCGTGTGGTCGCGCTGCAGCTCGGCGACGACGCCGGCGAGGTCCGGGCGCAGCTGCAGCAGGGCGGTGAAGACCGTGCCGTCCTCGCCACGGTGGTGGCCCTCCAGCGCCTGGCAGAAGCCGTGGCAGTAGAGGCCGAGCGCGCGGCGCGGGTCGGCGGCCCCGGGCGCCGCGACGTCGTCGTCGACGGCCTCCCGCGCGACCTCGAGCGCGTCCCGCAGGCGGGCGTGGACGGAGCGCAGCTCCTGGCCCCACGCGACGAGCCGGGCGGCGTCGGTGGGCTGTGCGCGGGCGGTGGAGTCGGTGGTGGCGGGAACGGTGGTCTGTCGGTGCGGGTGGGTCACGATGCGGGCGAGCGTAGCGCGGCACGTCGCCGCGCGACCGGCGAGGGCGCTGGTCACGGGCTCGACGCCCCCCGGCCACCTGCCGTCCGCCGAGCGGTCACCTGCTCCCGATGGGATGGTCGGGCAACGAACCGGCTCATCCTCTGGAGGACGACATGGACCACCGCAGCTCCGACGCCGGCATCACCCGACGCGGCGCCCTGACCGCTGCCGGGGCGCTCGGCGCCCTGGGGGTCGCGGGCGCGCTCGCTGCCCCGGGTGCCGCCGCGGCCACGACCGCACCTCGGCCGGGCAAGGGCGCGCTGATCGGCCCCGCCCGGGGATCCACCCTGCACGCCATGAGCTTCAACATCCGCCTGGACCGCGAGGACGCCACGCACCCGGGCGAGCCGGACCACTGGCCCGACCGGGCACCGCTCGTCACCGCGTTCCTCGCCCTCGAGCAGCCCACGGTCCTCGGGGTGCAGGAGGCGGAGTTCCAGCAGCTCGTCGCCGTCGAGGCCGGCCTCGGCAAGCACTACCGGTCCGTGGGCTACGGCCGGTCGGGCGGCGCGGACGGCGAGTACTCCGCCATCTTCTACGACGCGCGCCGCCTCACGCTGCTGTGGTGGGACCAGTTCTGGCTGTCCGACACCCCGGACGTCATCGGGTCGGCCACGTGGGGCAACTCGGTGACGCGCATCGTCACGTGGGCCCGCTTCCGCGACGAGCGCACGGGCGCCGAGTTCGTGCAGGTCAACTCCCACTTCGACCACCAGTCGGAGAACGCCCGCGTGCGCAGCGCCGAGGTGGTGCGCGACCTCGTGGCCGGCTTCGGGGTCCCCGTCGTCTTCACCGCCGACTGCAACGCGGCCGCGGAGCGGTCCGCACCGTACGACGTCCTCGTCACCGGCGGCGGGCTGCTCGACACGTGGGTGTCCGCGGACCGGCAGCTCACCCCCGACGTCGGCACGTTCCCGAACTACGGCGCCCCCGTGCCGGGCGGGGACCGCATCGACTGGGTCCTCGCCACCGGCGGGACCGAGGTGCTCGCCTCGACGATCAACACCTGGACGAAGGACGGCCGGTGGCCGAGCGACCACACCCCTGTCCAGGCGCTGCTGCGCCTGGGGTGACGCTCGCCGATGAGTCCGGCCGCCCGCCGGGGTCGACCCGTCCATGACGAGACTCGTGCCTCGCGGCATCGGCCCCGCCGACGGTGACGCCCTCGGCCCCGAGCGGTTCGCCGGGGACGGCGACCTGCGGCTCTGCTACCAGGCCGTCGGCGACCCCGCCGACCCGACCATCCTGCTGGTCGGCGGCGTCGGGTCGTCGATGGACTGGTGGCCGGCCGACCTGTGCGCCGCCCTCGCCGCGCCGGGAAGGCACGCGGTGCGCTACGACCACCGGGACACCGGCCGGTCCACCACGTGTCCGCCCGGCGCGCCGGACTACACCGGTCGGGACGTCACCGAGGACGGGCTGCGGGTGCTCGACGCCCTCGGCGTGGAGCGCGCGCACCTGGTCGGGCTGTCGATGGGTGGCGCCATCGTGCAGGAGCTCGCGCTCGAGCACCCCGAACGCGTCGCGTCGGCCACCCTGATGTCGACGACCCGGGCCTTCTCGGGCCCGGACGACGCCGCGCTGCCGCCGTCGGCCCCCGAGCTCGCCGGGCTGTGGGACGGCCCCGCGCCCGACCCGGGCGACACCGCCGCGCTGATCGAGGCCGCCGTCGCGGAGGACCGGGCGCTCACCGGCCGCGGTGACTTCGACGAGGCGCGCACCCGCGCCCTCGCGAGCCGCGCCGTCGAGCGCTCGATCGACCCGACCGCCGGGACCAACCACTTCGCCGCCGAACCCGGCGAGCCGTTCGTCGGCACCCTCGCGGACCTCCGCGTGCCGACCCTCGTCGTGCACGGCACCGAGGACCCGCTGTTCCCCGGCCACGGCGAGGCGCTGGCGGCGGCGATCCCCGGGGCGAGGCTGCTCCTCCTCGAGCGCACCGGTCACCAGGTGCCGCCGCCGTCGTCGTGGGACGTCCTGCTCCCGGCGCTCCTCGAGCACACGACCGAGCACACCCTCGGGTAGCGGGGCGAGGATGGCGACATGTCCATCACTCTCACCACCTGGGGTCACGCCGGAGTCCGCCTGGAGCGGGACGGCCGGGCGCTCGCCATCGACCCCGGCACGTTCACCGATCCGCGCATGCTCGACGGCGCCCACGCCGTCCTCGTCACGCACGAGCACCCCGACCACGTGGATCCGCCGCGCGTCGCGGGCGTCCTGGGGGCCGTGCCGGAGCTCGAGCTGTGGGCCCCCGCGCCCGTCGTCGAGCAACTCGTGGCGGCGGGTGCGCCCGCCGACCGCCTGCACGCCGTCGACGGCGGGGACACCTTCACGGCGGGGGGCTTCGCCGTGCAGGCGCTCGGTCACGTGCACGCGACCATCCACCCGGACATGCCGCCGCCGGCCAACGTCGCGTACCTCGTCGACGGCGCCGTGCTGCACCCGGGCGACTCGTTCACCCCCGTCCCCGAGGGGACGGCCGTCGACGTGCTGGCGCTCCCCGTCGGCGGGCCGTGGCTCAAGGTCGCCGAGGCGGTGGACTACGTGCGGCAGGTGGCGCCGCGCGTGGCCGTCCCGATCCACGACGCCGTCCTGAGCGACGCCGGCCGGGCGTCCGCCGATCGCATCATCCGCGGCCTCGGCCGCGTGGAGTACCGCCGGCTCGCTCCGGGCGAGGCCCTCGAGGTCCCGGTCCCCTGACCTTCGAGCACGCGATCTGTCGCGCCATCAGCGTCGATGACGCGACAGATCGCGTGCTCGAAGGTCAGGCGCGGCTCAGCGGCGCGACGTCGGCGAGCGGCGCCTGCAGCTCCGCCGCTCCCCCCGCGGGCCGGAAGCCGAGCGCCACGTTGATCCCCAGCATCGGCCCGTTGGTCTCGTTGTTCCACGTGGAGACGCGGCGGGCGGCGGGGCGCAGCCGCGCGTGCTCGCGCAGGTTGACGGCCTTGATCAGCATGCCGAGGCGGTGTCCGCGGTGCTCGGGGAGGACCACGGTGCTCTCCTGCTCGGTGAGCTCGGGGCGGTCGTCCCACTCGAGGTACGTCATGGCGGCCAGGGTCCCCGTGGCCACGTGCTCGGCGACCGTCACCAGGGCCGTCTGCCCACGCTCGGCGCGCTTGGCCTCCTCGATCCGGACGCGCTGCCCGTCCCACTGCTCGGCCTCCAGCGCGAGCCCGCCGTTCGGCTCGTCCTCCGACAGCCGCTGCTCCAGGGCGGCGAGCTGGTCGACCCACTCCTCGGGCACCGGGTCCTGCCAGGTGTGCAGGCGGTAGGCGTCGCCGGCATGCGCGGCGGCGTCGGCGACGAGGCGGTCGAGGACGTCGTCGGGCAGCGGGACGCCGAGCACGGACCGGCGGGAGACGATCTCCAGCTCCAGGCCCGCGCGCCGGGCGAACCGCATCCCCGGCAGGTCGGCGGAGACCTGTCCCGGGCCCTCCCGCGGCTCGACGGCGTCGGCCGCACCGGCCGGCGGCTCCTCGGCGAACTCGACCTCCGCGAAGACGGTCGTGCGGCCCTCGGTGAGCGCGACGCGCCGCAGGCGGTCGGCGATCGCGGACCCGATCCCCCGACCGCGGTGCGACGGCAGGACGGCGATCCGCACCACGGCCAGGTGCCGGTTGTCCGAGACCGGCAGGGTGAGGACGCCGTGCCCGACGACGCGCGGGGCCGGGGCGCCGTCGTCGCCCTCCACCGCGACGAGACGGTGCCGCCGCAGGTGCTCCTGGTGCAGGTCGGCCACCAGCAGGTCGACGGCGCGCGGCGGGAGGTCGTCGTGACCCAGGTCGGCGAGGCCCACCTCGCGCTCGAGCGAGGCGATGCCGTGATACGCCCAGGCGTCCGGGGCGTCGAGCCGGTCGGCGGCCGGCGGTTCGAGAAGATGCCACGTCGTCGTGGCCGGCGGGGTCTCCGCTCGGGTGTCCATGCCCCTCACGGTGCGCCCCGGAGGGGGTGCGCGCCACGTGTTTTCGACCGGCGTCGTCGCGTGATCGGGGCCGCGGCGGGTTAAGGTGCCTGACCGTGACGACCGAGACCCCCCTGCCGGTGACCACGGGCCGCCTGGTCCTGCGCGCGCACCGCGCGGAGGACCTCGGCCCCCTGCTCTCCTACTACGCCGACCCCGAGGTGGCGCGCTACCTCCTCGAGGAGCCGTGGACGCCCGACGTCGCCGAGGCACAGCTCGCGAAGCGGCTGGCCCGCACCCGGATCGACGAGCCCGGCTCGGCCCTCGCGCTGATCGTGGAGCACGACGGGCAGGTCGTCGGCGACGTCGCCCTGTGGACGACGGGCGACACCGTCTCCCGCGGCGAGATCGGGTGGGTCTTCCATCCCGACCACACGGGCCAGGGCTTCGCGACCGAGGCCGTGCGCGCCGTCCTGGACCTCGCGTTCGGCTACTACCGCATGCATCGCGTCGTCGCGCAGCTCGACGCCCGCAACACGCCGTCGGCGCGGCTGTGCGAGCGCGTCGGGATGCGCCGCGAGGGGCACCTGCGCCAGGACTGGTGGTCCAAGGGCGAGTGGACCGACACCCTCGTGTACGGGGTGCTCAAGGAGGACCGGGCCGGCTGAGGCCGCCGTCGTCGGCGTGCAGGTGCACGATGGGGCGATGACGTCCGACATCGTCGTCCGGCCGGCGAACGAGGCCACGTGGGACGACCTGCAGACCGTCCTCGGCCCACGCGGCGAGGCCGCCCGCTGCCAGTGCCGGTGGTTCCAGACCCCTTCCTCGCGGTGGCGCGAGACGGCACGCACGGAGCGGGCCGCAGAGCTGCGTCGCGACACGCACTGCGGCGAGCCCGGCGCCGCCACCACCAGCGGCCTCGTGGCCTACCTCGACGGCGAGCCCGCGGGCTGGTGCGCCGTCGAGCCCCGCACCGCCTACGCCCGGCTGCGCACGGCGCGCGTGCCGTGGTCCGGCCGCGGCGAGGACAAGGACGACGACGGCGTGTGGTCAGTGGTCTGCTTCGTCACCCGCGCCGGGTACCGGCGCCGAGGGGTCAGCGCGGCCCTCACCGTTGCCGCGGTCGAGCACGCCCGCTCCCGCGGGGCGCGCGCCGTCGAGGGCTACCCCATGGTCGTGGGGCCCGGCTACACCGACTCGTGGGGTGAGCTCTACGTGGGCGTCGCGTCGGTGTTCGAGGCCGCCGGGTTCCTGGAGGTGAGCCGTCCGACGGCGCGGCGCGCGGTGATGCGCGTCGACCTGTGACGCGGCCCGTCGGCGCTCAGCGCCGCTCGACGTGCTCCGCGAGGAACTCCGCCCACGTCTGCTTGCCGACGGCGCGGTCCGGGTTCAGGTTGGCGCCCGCCGCGTACGCGCGCGACGCGCCGCCCGGCACGCGGACCGGCATCGTCGGGCGGCGGGAGCCGACCGCGTCGAGGTAGGCGCGCATCATGGCGCGGAACGTGTGCACCTCGGGGCCGGCGACGTCGGGCACCCGGCCCTGCGGGGCTCCGAGCGCCAGCTCCACCAGTCGTGCCGCGACCTCGTCCGCCGCGATCGGCTGCGCCTGCCAGCCGCTCGGCGCCGGCACCACCGGCAGCTTCGTGAGCGCGCGGGCTGCGACCAGCACCAGCTCGTGGAACTGCGTCGCGCGCAGGTTGGTCCAGGGGATCCCGGACTCCTCCAGCACCCGCTCCTGTGCCAGCTTGCTCGGCATGTAGCCGAGGACACGCCGGTCGAAGCCCGACCGCACCGGCACCTTCTCCGCGCCCACCACCGAGACGTTCACCAGGTGCGGCCGCGCCCCGGCGTCGCGGACCGCCCGCACCAGCGTCCGCGCCACCTGCTCGTTGTGGAGCTGGTCGCCCGCGAGGTGGACGACCACCTCCGCGTCGCCCACCGCCTGCGCCAGGCCGTCGCCCGTCGTCCAGTCCGCGACCAGGTACCGCACGCCGTCGCCCGACGCGTGGGGGCTGCGGCTGACCACCCGCACCTCCTCGCCCGCGCGCACCAGCCGCGGCACCACCAGCCGGCCCAGGTACCCCGTGCCACCGGTGACCAGGATGCGTGCCATGCCGTCCTCCTCCGTCGTCGCGCGTCCACCGCGCGTCCTGCACGACCGACGAGACGAGGGCCGCCGACGTGACGGCCGGCGCGGGAGCGTCAGGCGCCGACGTAGTCCGCCAGGTGCTCGCCGGTGACGGTGGAGCGGGCGGCGACGAGGTCGGCGGGGGTGCCCTCGAAGACGAGGGTTCCGCCGTCGTGCCCGGCCCCCGGGCCGAGGTCGATGATCCAGTCGGCGTGCGCCATGACGGCCTGGTGGTGCTCGATGACGATGACGGTCTTGCCGGCGTCGACCAGCCGGTCCAGGAGGCCGAGCAGGTTCGCGACGTCGGCCAGGTGCAGGCCGGTGGTGGGCTCGTCCAGGATGTAGACGCCGCCGGGCTCGCCCATGTGCATGGCGAGCTTGAGCCGCTGCCGCTCGCCGCCGGAGAGGGTGTTGAGCGGCTGGCCGAGCTTGATGTAGCCGAGCCCGACGTCCTCCAGGTGGGCGAGGATCTTGTGCGCCGCGGGGATCTTCGCCTCGCCCTCGCGGAAGAAGGCGTGCGCCTGCGCCACGGAGAGGTCGAGCACGTCGGCGATGTTCCTGCCGCCGAGGGTGTACTCCAGCACGGACGCCATGAACCGCTTGCCGCCGCAGTCCTCGCAGGGCGTCTCGACGGTCTCCATGAAGCCCAGCTCGGTGTAGATGCGTCCGTTGCCCTTGCAGGTGGGGCACGCGCCCTCGGAGTTCGCGCTGAACAGGGCGGGCTTGACGCCGTTCGCCTTGGCGAACGCCTTGCGGATCGGCTCGAGCAGGCCGGTGTACGTGGCGGGGTTGGAGCGCCGCGACCCCTTGATCGCCCCCTGGTCGACGACGACCACGCCGTCGCGCCCGGCCAGGTTGCCGTGGATGAGGGAGCTCTTGCCGGAGCCCGCGACGCCGGTGACGACGGTGAGGACGCCGGTCGGCACGTCGACGTCGACGCCCCGCAGGTTGTTCTGCGCGGCCCCGCGGATCTCGAGCGCGCCGGACGGCGTGCGGACGGAGTCCTTGGGGCTCACCCGGTCGTCCAGGTGCCGGCCGGTGAGGGTGTCGCTCGCCCGCAGCCCCTCGACGGTGCCCTCGAAGCAGACGGTGCCGCCGTCGGTCCCGGCGCGCGGGCCGAGGTCGACCACGTGGTCGGCGATCGCGATCGCCTCGGGCTTGTGCTCGACGACGAGCACGGTGTTGCCCTTGTCGCGCAGGTCCTGGAGCAGCTTGTTCATGCGCTGGATGTCGTGCGGGTGCAGCCCGATGGTCGGCTCGTCGAACACGTACGTGACGTCGGTCAGCGCGGAGCCGAGGTGCCGGATCATCTTGGTGCGCTGCGCCTCGCCGCCCGACAGGGTGCCGGCCGGGCGGTCCAGCGACAGGTAGCCGAGCCCGATCTCGACGAACTTGTCGAACAGGTGCAGCAGGCTGCCGATCAGCGGCGCGACGCCCGGGTCGTCCACGCCGCGCGCCCAGTCGGCGGCGTCGGAGATCTGCATCCGGCACACGTCCGCGATGCTCGCGCCGTTGATCTTCGCCGACCGGGCGGGCTCGTTGAGCCGGGTGCCGCCGCAGGCGGGGCACGACACGAACACGGCCGCCCGCTCGACGAACGCCCGGATGTGCGGCTGCAGCGACTCGGGCGCCTTGCTGAAGACCGACTCGCGCAGCTTGGGGATCAGACCCTGGTAGGTCATGTTCATCCCGAGCGCCTTGATCTTGGTCTTCTCCTTGTACAGGAAGGCCTCGCGCTCCTCGTCGGTGAAGTCCTTGACCGGCTTGTCCCCGTCGACCAGGCCGGACTCGGAGAAGCCCTTCACCATCCAGCCGTCCGCCTTGTACCCCGGCACGAGGATGGCGCCGTCACGCAGGGAGAGCGACTCGTCCACGATGACGGACAGGTCCAGGTCGGAGACGGTGCCGCGGCCCTCGCACTCGGGGCACATGCCGCCCAGGTACACCTGGTTGCGCACGACCTTCTTCTCCACCTCGCCGCCCGCCTTGCCGGTGGAGAACACGCCGCTGGCGGTCGACGTCGGGACGTTGAAGGAGAACGCGGTGGGCGGGCCCACGTACGGCTCGCCGATGCGGCTGAACAGGTGGCGCAGCATCGCGTTCGCGTCCGTGACCGTGCCGACGGTCGAGCGCACGTTGGCGCCCATCCGCTCCTGGTCCACCAGGATGGCGGTGGTGATGCCCTCGAGGACGTCCACGTCCGGGCGCGGCAGGGACGGCATGAAGCCCTGCACGAACGTCGAGTACGTCTCGTCGATGAGCCGCCGCGACTCCGCGGCGATCGTCGCGAACACCAGCGAGCTCTTGCCCGAGCCCGACACGCCCGTGAACACCGTGAGGCGGCGCTTCGGGACGTCGACGTCGACGTCGCGCAGGTTGTTCTCGCGGGCGCCGCGCACCCGGATGAGGTCGTGCGAGTCGGCGGCGTGCGGCGTCGTCGCGGCGGGGGACTCCGTGGCGGTCACGGTGATGCTCCTTCGATCGTGTCGGCGCGGGCACGCCGTGGACGGACTGGTGCTGCCGGCGTCGCCGCGGTCACACGCGGGTGAGGGGCAGGTGCGGCGGCGGCGGCAGCGCGACGTCGATCGCGTCCCCGGGCCGGACCGTGCCGCCGCGCGAGACGATCCCCATGACCCCGGCGAGCCGTTCGACCTCGCCGTCGTCGCCGCGGCGCACCAGCCGCTTGAGCAGGCCCGGCTGGAAGTCGTTGATCTGCTGGCACGGGTTGCGCAGCCCCGTGACCGTCACGACCGCGTCGCCGACGGTCAGACGAGCACCCACGGGCAGCCCGAGCAGGTCGATCCCGCGGGTGGTGACGTTCTCCCCCAGGCCCCCCGGTGCCACGTCGTGGCCCGCGGCGCGCAGCTGGTCGAGGAGCTCTCCGTGGATGAGGTGCACCTGGCGCAGGTTCGGCTGCGACGGGTCCGCGGCGACCCGGCTGCGGTGCTGCACGGTGACGCCGGCGTGGGCGTCGCCCTCCACGCCGACGCCCTCGAGGAGCACGATGCGGTCGACCGACGGCTTGCTGAACCCGTGGTCGCCGCTCGCGTGCACGGAGACGACGCGCCCCGCGGCGGGGCGGGAGGGCGACGGGGCGGCGGTCGAGGGCTCCGTGACGGTCACAGGGGTGTTCCTTCGGTCGGAGTTCAGCCGTGCAGGTCGACAAGAGCCTTGTCGATGCGGCGGGCCGGTGTCGAGGCCTGCTCGGCGTCGTCGTCGAACGGACGGCGCCGGCGGCCCGCGGGAAGGGCATCGTACGCCGTACGGGTGACGGGGCGCGGGTCCGGCGCGCGGGCGAGGTCCGCGCGCTCGTCGACGACGGTGCGAGGGAGAGGGAGCCCGGGGACGCACACCTCAGGCCTCGGCCGGGACGAGCCGGACCACCGGGTACGGCCGGTCGCTCTTGCGCTGGTGCTTGTCGATCGTCGGCGCAGCGGCGGCGATGGCCGGCCACACCCGGGCGCGCTCCGCGTCGTCGAGCACGTGCGGCGTCACCGCGGTGGTGCCGGCGCCGTGCAGCTCGACAGCGACCTGGTCGGGGTGCGCGGCGAGGTTCGCGAACCAGCCAGGGTGGCGGGTGCCGCCTCCCGACGCGACGACCAGCCGGCCGCCCTCGCCGTCGTCGAACCAGGCGAGCGGGTTCTCGCGCGCCTCCCCTGTGCGGCGGCCCACGGTGTGCAGCACCAGCAGGTCCATGCCCATCATCCGGCCGCCCTTGCGGCGGATCTTCGCGGCGGTGCTCACGTTGGCCCGGCGCTGGAACCACAGCGACAGTGCGCCAGGGGTGCCCTTCGGGCGCTTGGTGCTCTGCGGGGTCGAGGTCATGGCGTTCACCCGACCTGGTCGATGCGGACCATGTTGCCCGCAGGGTCACGGAACGCGCAGTCGCGCACGCCCCAGGGCTGGTCGGTGGGCTCGGAGACGACCTCGGCGTCGGCGGCCTGCAGCCTCTCGAAGACGCCCTCCAGGTCCTTCGTCCCCAGGATGATCGACTGGTAGCTGCCCTTGGCCATGAGCTCGCGGATCGTGCGCCGCTCGTCCTCGGTGACCCCGGGGTCGGCAGCGGGCGGCGTGAGCACGAGCCGGACGTCCGGCTGGGCGGGCGAGACGAACGTGAGCCAGCGCATGTCGCCCTGGCCGACGTCCTGGACGAGCTCGAAGCCGAGCAGGTCGCGGTAGAAGCCGAGGGTGGCCTCCGGGTCGGTGTGCGGGAGGAACGTGGTGTGGATGGTGATGTCGATGTCGCTCATGACGTTCACGCTAGGTGGACGTCCACGGCCGGCGCTTCTCGATTCCTGACCGGTCGGGTGACCTGCTTGGTGACGCACGACGGCAGCTCCCCCGCCCCGGCCGTCCGCGCCCGACGGGCGTACTCGCTGGGCGGCATCCCCACCAGCTCCGCGAACCGCGTGCTGAACGTGCCGAGCGACGAGAACCCCACCTCGAAGCACGTGTCCGTGACGCTGAGGTCGCCGCGGCGCAGGAGCGTCATCGCCCGCTCGATGCGCCGCGTCATGAGGTAGCTGTACGGCGACTCGCCGAACACGGCCTTGAACTGCCGGCTCAGGTGCCCGGCCGACATGTGCACACCGCGGGCCAGCGCCTCCACGTCGAGGGGCTGTGCGAACTCCCGGTCCATCCGGTCACGCACACGCCGCAGCAGCGCGAGGTCGCGCAGACGGTCGGCGTCGCTGCTGGTCACGGTGCGATGCTTCCACGGCCCGCCGACACCCGCCCCATGTCCTCCGGGACGTCATCCCGCCACGCGAGCGTGCAGGTGCATGTCGTGCCAGCCGTCCAGGTGTCGCACGGACTGGCGCAGCACGCCTTCGGCGGCGAAGCCGGCCTTCTCGGCCACCCGGCACGAGGGCGCGTTGTCGACCGAGTGCACGAGCTCCAGGCGGTGGAAGCCGGCGTCGAACGCCCACGCGGCAGCCACGTCGAGCGCAGCGGGGGCGACGCCGCGACCTCGCGCGGCCGGGGCGGTCCAGTAGGCGACGGCGCCGACGCCGTGCGGGTCGAACGTCTTGACGGCCATCCGGCCGAGCACCATGGCGTCGTCCCCGGCGTCGGCCACCGCCCAGCTCGACTCGCGGCCGTCGGCCCAGGCGGCGCGCCAGCTCTCGAGGACCTCGCGCGCCTCGTCGTCCGACTCCAGGACGCGGACGTGCCACCACTGGATCGCCTCGTCCGCGTACACCGCCCGCACCGCGGCGGCGTCCTCCGCCCGCCACGGTCGCAGCAGCGCCCCGGCGGTCGGCACGTCGAGCGTCGGCTGCTCGGGGTCGATGAAGGGCGCGAACGTGACGGGCAGGAGCGTGGGCATGTCGCGATCCTGGCAGTCGGCAGGGCCCCGCACCAGTGCATTCCCGCTGCTCAGGGTGCCGCGCGCACGTGTCTGCCGGGGCCGTGAGGTCAGTCCTGCGACGCCGGGTCGACGCGGGTCGTCCGCAGGTGCTCGAACACCACGGACGTCCGGACGTCCGCGACCGCCCTGTGCTGGGTGAGGCGGTCGATGACGAACGCGTACAGCCGGTCGTTGTCGGGGACGGCGACGTGCAGCACGAAGTCCGCGGTACCCGTGGTGACGAAGACCGCCAGCGTCTCCGGCAGGTCCTGCGCCCAGTCGCGGAACTCCTCGATGACGTCGCGCGACGGCGGCCGGATGCGGACCGACACCAGCGCCTGCACCGGGCGCCCCATCGCCCCGAGGTCGACGTCGAGCAGGGCCCCGCGGATCACTCCGCGGCGACGCAGCGCGCGGGTGCGCTCCAGCGCGGTGCTCGGCGAGACCCCGACGGCGGCCGCGACGTCGCGGTTGGTCCGCCGCGCATCCGACTGGAGCTCGCGCAGGATCGCCCGATCAAGTTCGTCCACGACGCCGATTCTCGCACTCGTGCCGAACGTCGTGCGGAAGCGGCACACGATGCCCGGTGGACGTCATACCGTCACGCCTCGGAACCGCACGAACGAACAGGAGATGCGTACATGACCGACATCGGGTTCGCCCCGGAGGAGATCGACACGGCCACGCCGACCCGCAGGGCGCGGCTCAAGTGGGTCGTCGCCGTGCGGGACACGCTCCCGCCCGGGCAGGCCGCGAACGCCGCGATCTGCGTCGCCGCGGCCACGATGCCCCACGTCGCCGGCCTGCTGGGTCCGGACGCCAAGGACGCCGACGGCACGGTGCACCCCGGTCTGCCGTGGACCGGCTGCTCGATCGTGGCCGCCGACGCCGCGACCCTTCGCGAGATCCGGGCGAAGGCGACCGCGCACGAGCAGACCTTCGTCGCCGACATGCCGGCCGTCGGCCAGGCGGTCCGCGTCTACGACGAGTACCTCGACGCCGTCTCGCGCACTCCCGTCGACGACTTCGACTACGCCGCGGTCGGGATCGTCGGGCCGCGGAACAAGGTGGACCGCATCATCAGGAGCCTGCCCCTGCTCTGACCCTGCCGCGTGCTCCCGCCGGTCAGCCGTGCGCGGCGTGGGGGTCGACGACGGACGCCCGCGGGCCGTGCCCGTCGCCGACCTCCCGGCCGGCGTCGGCCGCCGCGTGCTCCGCGTGCCCGGACAGGTGCTCCGACGGTCCGGGCCGCGCGTCCGACCCCGGTTCGACCACGAGGAGCTGGCCCATCATTCCCTGGTCCTCGTGCAGCAGCATGTGGCAGTGGTACATGTACGGCAGCACGTCGTCGGCGTAGTCCTCGAACCGCATGAGCAGCCGGTAGGTGCGCCGCGGCTCCAGGTAGACGGTGTCCTTCGGGCCGGCGAGCTCGGGCGGCGGGGCCTGCCCGTCGATCGTGAGCACACGGAACTGCACGTCGTGCACGTGGAAGCTGTGCGGCATGGGGATGGTGTTGCGCACCTCCCACACCTCCGTGCTGCCGACGGCCGCGACCTCGTCGATACGGCCGGCGTCCATGCGCTCGCCGTTGATGGTCCGCTCGTCGAGGTCGAACGTGCGGGTCACCGTCGCGTCCTCCCCGTGCAACGCGTCCTCGGCGGCGTGCTCCGACGGCCTCCACGACGGCTCCGGCGACGGCGCGAGCTCGTCCGCCGCGCGCAGCTCCAGCACGTCGAACGCGTCGTTACCGCCCATCGCGAACGGCGCCGCGACGCCGCCCAGGTCCACCTCGGCGGAACGCAGCCGCGTCGTCTCGCCGGGCGACATCGCGACCACCACCTCGGCCCGCTCCCCCGGCGCGAGGCGCACCTGGTCGAGCCGCACGGGCGCGTCGAGCAGCCCGCCGTCGGTGGCGACCAGGTCCACGTCCCGGTCCGCGAAGCCGAGGGAGTACGTGCGCGCCGTCGACCCGTTGAGCAGCCGCAGCCGCACCCGCTCGGTCGTGACCTGGTGGTACGCGCCGGCGACGCCGTTCGTCACGACGGTGCCGCCGAGCGTGCCCGGCTCGCCGCCGTCGTCCGTCAGCACCAGCCGGCCGTCGTCGTCGAGCACCTTGTCCTGGACCACGACCGGCACGTCGTCGACGCCGTACTCCCGCGGCAGGTCGGCGGCGCGCGAGGCGTCGTCGTCGAGCAGGAACAGCCCCGCGAGGCCGCGGTACACGTGCTCCTCGGTCTCGCCGTGCGGGTGCGGGTGGTACCAGAGGGTCGCGGCGGGCTGGTCGATCGTCCAAGTGGGGCGCCACGTGCCGCCGGGCTCGACCGGCTGGTGGGGGCCGCCGTCCATCGCCGCGGGCAGGTGCATGCCGTGCCAGTGCACGCTGGTGGTGACGTCGAGGTCGTTCGCCACCTCGACGGCGACCTTCTCGCCCCGCTCGGCGCGCAGCGTCGGGCCGAGGTACGGGCCGTCGAAGCCCCAGGTCGGTGTCTCGACGCCGGGCAGCAGCTCCGTCGTCCCCTCCTGCGCGGTGAGGCGGAAGGTGCGCACGCCGTCCGTGACGGTGGACTCCGCGAGCGGTGGGACCGGCAGCTCGCGGGTGAACTCCGGCTCGTCCACCGAGGACACCGAGCCGGGGATCGCGCCGCACCCCGCGGCCAGCAGCGCGACCACGGCCGCGAGCGCCGTCGCCGTCGTCGTCCGGCTCATCGGGTGCCGCCTCGCGCCTTCTGGATCCCGAGCGCGACCACGCCGGCCAGCGCGCCCCAGCCGGCGTCCATCGCGAGGGCGGGGATCGCCGTCCACGCGGCCGCACCGTCACCGCCGAGGCCGATGCCGCCGACCAGCGTCGAGACGGCCAGGGCCACGACGCCGAACGCGAGCCCGGTCAGCGTGAGGGTCAGCACGGGGCGGGGCACGCGGCCGAAGCCGACGACGCCGATCCACACGACGGCGGTGAGCGCGACGATGCCGAGGGCCCGCGGCGCGCCGGTGCCGCCGATGCCGGTGAGCCCGGTGAGCGGCCACAGCAGCGCCATCGACGCGAGCCCCGCGACGAGCGGCCACGAGATACCGGCCGGCGCGGGCCCCGTCGGGGCAGGCTGCTGGGGCTGGTGAGGAGTCTGGGCGTGCTGTGCTGAGGTCATGCCCCGACGATCGCCGCCGCGCGCTGGTCGACACATCGGCCCGGAAGCGTCTTCTCCTGTCGCCCCGGGGCGACAGCGACCCTGACCCTTCCCCCACCCCGCGCCACCCTCCGGGAGCGGCGCCTAGCCTGGCTCCCATGACCTCGTCCGCGACGGCGCCGCCGAGCCCGTGGGTGACCGACGTCGTGCTCGCGCTGGCGTCGACGCTCGTCGTCGCGGTCGTCATCGCCGCGGACTCGTCCGGGCAGGGCGCAACCGGACCCGCCGCCTACCTGTTCGCGGCGGGGTTCGGTGCGCTGGTGCTGCTGCGCCGGGTCGCGACGCGCACGATGCTCGTGCTCACGTTCCTGGGCGTGTGCGTCTACTACGCCCTCGGGTTCGCGCCGATCGGGATGGTGCTGCCCGCCGTCGCCGCGCTCTACTCGGCGGCGGAACGCGGCCGCACCGGCTGGGCCGTCGGCACCGGGGCCGTGCTCATCGCGGTGGCCACGTACTTCCGGGTGGCCGACGAGGAGCCCGACCCGAGCGCCACGCTCACCGCGTACGACCTGGTCACGAACGTCGCCCTGACGGCGGCCGCGGTCGCGCTCGGCGTGGCGGTCCGCCTGGCCCGCGAGGCCCGCGAGCACGCCGCGCTGGTCCGCGAGCTGACGGCCGAGCAGGAGGCGCACGCCGCGCGGGAGCGGCTGCAGGCGGAGCGGCTGCGCATCGCGCGCGACCTGCACGACACCGTCGGCCACCACCTGTCGGTGGTCGCGCTGCACGCCGGCGTCGCGGACGAGGCCGTCGGGCGCGACGACGACGCCGCGCGGGACGCGCTCGCCTGCGTCCGGGAGGCGGCGTCGGGCACGCTCGACGAGCTGCGGGCCACGGTGAAGGTGCTGCGCGAGCCCCGGCCGGGGACCGACGTGCCGTCCCGCCCGGCGGTGATCGGCCTGCGCGACGCGGACGCGCTCCTCGACCCGGCCCGGGCGGCAGGCCTGGACGTGGAGGCCGACGTCGACGTCCCTCCGCGGGCGGTGTCCGACGCGACCGACGCTGCCGCCTACCGGATCGTGCAGGAGGCGCTGACCAACGTCGTGCGGCACGCGGCCGCGCGCCGCGTGCGGGTGGAGGCTGCGGTCACCGACGGCGTGCTGCGCCTGTCCGTGACCGACGACGGCCGAGGTGCCGGCCCTCGTGCGCCGGCCGGTGCCGGGATCGCCGGGATGCGTGAGCGCAGCGCCCTCCTGGGAGGCACCTTCTCCGCACGAGACGTGCCGGGCGGCGGCTTCGCCGTCGTCGCGGAGCTCCCGACGCACCCCCGAGCCGACTGACGCCACACCGGCGACACCGGCACACTGGGCAGGTGATCCGGGTGGTGCTGGTCGACGACCAGGAGCTGGTGCGCGCCGGTCTGCGCCCGCTGGCGGAGCTCGACGGCGACATCGCCGTGGTGGGCGAGGCCGCCGACGGCCGCGCCGGGCTGTCGCGGGTGCGCGGCCTGCGACCCGACGTCGTGCTCATGGACGTGCGGATGCCCGGCCTGGACGGCATCGCGGCCACGCGCGAGATCGTCGCCGACCCGGCCCTGCGCGACGTCCGCGTGCTGGTGCTCACCACGTTTGACGAGGACGAGCACGTGGTCGAGGCGATCCGCGCGGGCGCGGCCGGGTATCTGCTCAAGGACGTGTCCCCGAGCGACCTGCGCACCGCGATCCGCACGGTGGCCGGGGGCGGCTCGCTGCTCTCCCCCGCCGTCACCGCCACCGTGCTGCGCGCCGTCGCCGCCGGACCTCGCAGGCTGGACGACGGCGCCGTCGGCGGCCTCACCGAGCGCGAGCGGGAGGTCCTCGTCCTCGTGGGCCGCGGGCTGACCAACGACGAGATCGCCCGCGAGCTGTACCTCAGCCCTGCGACGGCGCGCACGTACGTGAGCAGGCTGCTCACCAGGCTCGACGCCCGCGACCGCGCGGCGCTCGTCGTCCTCGCCTACGAGACCGGGCTGGTGCGCCCCGGCGCCTGACACCGGTTCGGCAGTCCGTACCCGGATCGGCAGCAATTCGTGCCGACTCGAGGACGGACTGCCGAAGCGACGTCAGACGAGCCCGAGCTCCCGCGCACGCACGCCCGCCTGGAACCGCGACCCGGCGCCGAGGGCGTCCATCAGCTCGGCGACGCGGCGGCGGTACGTCCGCACGCCCATCCCCATGGCGCGGGCGGCGGTCTCGTCCTTGATGCCCTGTCCGAGCAGGTCGAGCACCTGGGGCGCGATCGCGCGGATCTCGGCGATCCGGGCGTCGAAGACGTCGACGTCGACGGCCGAGCGCCAGACCGCCTCGAACAGGGAGGCGACGCCCTCCACCGCCTCGGGCTGGGTGACGACGCCGTAGCTGCGCCGCCCGGCCCGGACGTCACCGGCGAGGACGGCCAGCCGGCGGTCGAAGAGGATCGTCTCGTTGACCTCCTCCGTGGTGATGCGAACGTGTGCGCCGTGCTCCTCGCGCGCCCGCGCCAGCCCGCGGGCCGCCACCGGGTCCAGGAGGACCCCGGGGCGGAAGACCTTGCGCAGGCGGACGTCGTCGCGCCGTGAGCGCGCCGCGGCGTCGGCGACCTCCGGCTGGTGCGTGACGACCCACGTGCCCAGGTCGTTCGCGGCGCACGAGATCTCGTCCGCCTGCGCGAAGAGGTGCGCCGTGCGGGCGAGCAGCTCGTCCTCACCCTGCACGACCGTGACGGCCTCGCCAGTCTGCATGGCCTCGATTCTCCACCCGTCGACACACCTCCGCCCGGGTCGGCAACAACCTGCCATCCGCGTGACCCACCGGCTCGCCGCGGCGAGGCTGGACGGCATGACGACCTCCACGACAGCGACCACGCCGCCCATCACGCCGGCCGCCTCCGCCGGCACCTGGCAGCTCGGCGACCGCACCGTCCACCGGCTCGGCCTCGGGACGATGAGGCTCACCGGCATGCCCTGGGACCCCGCGCCCCGCAGCCGCGACGACGCGATCGCCGTCCTGCGCCGCGCCGTCGAGCTCGGGGTGAACCATCTCGACACCGCGGCCTTCTACTTCGTGCCCCGCCGCTCCGCGAACGAGCTCATCAGCACGGCCCTCCAGCCGTATCCCGACGACCTCGTCATCACCACGAAGGTCGGCCCCAGCCGGCCGCGCGACGGCGTCTTCGAGTTCGAGCCGTACGCGCGGCCCGACCAGCTGCGGGGGCAGGTCGAGGAGAACATCCGCCAGCTCGGCCTCGACCAGCTGGACGTCGTCAACCTGCGGTGGGGCGCCGACCTGGACGCCGCGGCCGGGTCCGTGGCCGAGCACGTCGGCGCCCTCGCCGAGCTGCGGGACGCCGGCCTGCTGCGCCACGTCGGGCTGTCCAACGTCTCGGCCGAGCAGCTCGACGAGGCGCTGTCGATCACCCCGATCGTCTGCGTGCAGAACCGCTACGGCCTGACCGAGCGCGCCGACGACGCGCTGCTCGCCCGGTGCGGCGAGCTCGGCGTGGCGTTCGTGCCCTTCTTCTCCATGGGCGCGGCCGTGCCCGGAGCCGTCCCCGGGGCCGCACCGCAGGAGGCGGGCCGTGCGGAGGTCCAGGCCGTCGCGGACGCGCACGGCGCCACACCCACCCAGGTGCGGCTGGCCTGGACCCTCCACCGCGGCCCGCACGTGCTCGCCATCCCCGGCACGGGCAGCGTCGCGCACCTGGAGCAGAACGTCGCCGCCGGCAGCCTCCGCCTCACCGACGCGGAGCTCGCGACGCTCGACGCCATCGCGTCGCCCGCCTGAGCCTCCGGGTATTGCCGAACAGGCAGTTGTGGGCCGTCTGATGCGTCGGACGGTCCCCAACCGCCTGTTCGGCGCCCGCCTGAGTACACGTCTCCATGTACGGTAGCTCGCATGGAGACCGTCACGCTGACGCACACCGCCGCGCTGGCGCGGCTCGGGCACGCCCTGTCGGACGGGACCCGCGCCCGCATCCTGCTGGCCCTGCGCGACGCCCCGGCGTACCCCTCCGACCTCGCCGCCACGCTGGGCGTCTCCAAGCAGGTGATGAGCAACCAGCTCGCGTGCCTGCGGGGCTGCGGCCTGGTCGTGGGCCGGCCGGACGGGCGCCGCACCGAGTACCGGCTGGCGGACCCGCACCTGGCGCACGCGCTGGGCGACATGCTGCGGCTCGCGCTCGTCGTCGACCCCGACTGCTGCGGGCCCGACTGCACGTGCGCGACGCCGGGCGCCGGGACCCACCGGGCCGCACGCCCCGCGCCCCCGGCGGACGCCGCATGACGCACGATCACGACCACGCGCACGGGGCGGCCGACCATCGCGGGCGACTGGCGGTCGCGTTCGGCATCACGGCCGCGGTCCTCGTGGCGCAGGCGGTCGGGGCGCTGGTCACCGGCAGCCTCGCGCTGCTGGTCGACACCGCGCACATGCTCACGGACGCCGGCGGGCTGGCGCTGGCCCTGTTCGCCGCGCACCTGTCCCTGCGGCCGGCGTCGCCTCGGCGCACCTGGGGCTACCGGCGCGCCGAGGTGCTCGCCGCGCTGGCGCAGGCTGCGGTGCTGCTCGTCGTCGGCGTGTACGTGCTGGTCGAGGCGGTGCTGCGGCTCGCCGACCCGCCGGAGGTCCCGTCCACCCAGCTCGTCGTCTTCGGCGTGATCGGCCTGGTCGGCAACCTCGCCTCGATGGCGGTGCTCGCCGGCCGCCGGGACGCGAATCTCAACCTGCGGGCGGCGTTCCTCGAGGTGGTCAACGACGCGCTGGGGTCCGTGGGCGTCATCCTCGCCGCGATCGTCATCGCCACCACCGGGTGGCAGCGCGCGGACGCCGTCGCGGCCCTGCTCATCGGGGCGCTCATCCTGCCGCGCGCCCTGCGCCTGCTGCGGGCCGCGGGCAGCGTGCTGCTGGAGTCCACCCCGCCGGGGCTGGACCTCGACGAGGTCCGCACCCACCTGCTGAAGGTCGATCACGTGCGCGACGTGCACGACGTGCACGCGTCCCTCATCGCGACGGGCCTGCCCATCCTGTCGGCGCACGTCGTCGTGGACTCCGGCTGCTTCACCGACGGGCACGCCGGCCGCATCCTCGACGAGCTGCAGGAGTGCGTGGCCACCCATTTCGACGTCGCCGTGGAGCACTCGACCTTCCAGGTGGAGCCCGACACCCACCCGGAGCACGAGCACCCCACGCACGCCTGAGCGACCTTCGAGCGCGTGCTGGCGGCAACCCGTCGGCGGTGCTGTGCTGGGCACATGTCCGTGCGTGCCGACCCGAACCCGACCGCCCACCCCGACGAGCCGCACGCCGGGAGCCTCGCGCAGCGGCTCAACTGGCTGCGCGCCGGCGTGCTCGGCGCCAACGACGGCATCGTGTCGGTAGCCGCCGTCGTCGTGGGCGTCGCCGCGGCCACGCCGTCGCGCGCCGCCGTGCTGACGGCGGGGCTCGCCGCCCTCGTCGGCGGCGCGATCTCGATGGCGCTCGGCGAGTACGTGTCGGTCTCCAGCCAGTCGGACAGCGAGAAGGCGCTCATCGCCAAGGAGGAGCACGAGCTGGCCACCATGCCCGAGGAGGAGTTCGACGAGCTCGTCGGCCTCTACCGTCAGCAGGGCCTGAGCGAGGGCACCGCGCGGCAGGTCGCCGCCGAGCTCACCGAGTCCGACGCCCTCGGCGCCCACCTGTCCGCCGAGCTCAACATCGACCCCGACGACGTCGTGAGCCCCTGGCACGCGGCGTGGGCGTCGCTGCTGGCGTTCCTGTCCGGCGGCGTCCTGCCGATGCTCGCGGTGCTGGTGATCCCCGAGCCGTGGAAGATCGCCGGCACGTTCGTCGTCGTCCTCGTCGCCCTCGGCTCGGCCGGGTCGATCGCCGCCTGGATCGGGGGGTCGTCCCGCGCCCGATCCGTCCTGCGCGTCGTCGTCGGCGGCGCGCTCGCGCTCGGCGTCACCTTCGGCCTCGGCTCGCTGCTGGGCACCACCGGCGCCGTCTGACCCTGTACCCCACCCCGAAGGAGCTGTCCCTTGCCGACGTCCCCGCACGCCGCCACCGACCTCGCCCCGCGCCTCGGGCGCACCGTGCTCTACCAGCTGTACCCGCAGAGCTTCGCCGACTCCGGACGGCCCGGCACCGGCGACGGCATCGGCGACATCCCGGGCATCACCGCGCGGCTCGACTACCTGCAGTGGCTCGGCGTCGGCGCGGTGTGGCTCGACCCCTGCTTCGTCTCCCCGTTCGCCGATGCGGGGTACGACGTCGCGGACTTCCTCACGATCGCGCCGCGGTACGGCACCAACGACGACCTGGCGGAGCTCACCGAGGAGGCGGGCCGCCGCGGCATCTCCGTGCTGCTCGACCTCGTCGCCGGGCACACCTCCGACCAGCACCCGTGGTTCGCCGCGTCCGCCGACGACCCCGACGACGACAGGTACGTGTGGAGCGACGTCCCGGTCGACGGGTTCCAGCCCGGACCAGGACGGCGCGGCGGGTTCTACCTGCCGAACTTCTTCCCTGTGCAGCCCGCGCTGAACTTCGGCCACGCCCGGCCCCACCCCGACGAGCCGTGGCGCAGCCCCGTCGACGCCCCCGGCCCGCAGGCCAACCGCGCCGCCCTGCGCGAGATCATGGCGCACTGGTTCGACCTCGGCGTCGCCGGCTTCCGCGTGGACATGGCGGCGTCCCTGGTCAAGGACGACCCGGGGCTCGTGGAGACCGGGCGGCTCTGGCGCGAGACCCGCGCCTGGCTCGACGCCACCTACCCCGGCCGGGTGCTGGTCAGCGAGTGGGGGGACCCGCAAGTCTCGGTCCCCGCGGGGTTCCACGCCGACTTCTTCCTGCAGTTCGGGGGCGACGACGACGGCCTGCCGCTGCGCTCGCTGTGGAACAACGGGGCCGGCACGGTGAACCCGTCCTGGGGCGAGGTGCCGAGCTGGGCCGACGCCGAGGCGCGCGGCGACGCGGCGACGTTCGTCCGTGCCTGGGAGGAGGCCACCGGCGCCATCGCCGCCGCGGGCGGCGGACTGACCGGACTGCCGACGTCGAACCACGACTTCACCCGGCTCGTGGCCGGGGCGCGCGACGCCGAACAGGCCCGCGCCGCCCTCGTGCTCACCCTCACCTGGCCGTCCATGCCGTCGATCTACTACGGCGACGAGATCGGCATGCGGTTCGTGCCCGACACGCCCACGCTCGAGGGCTCACGGCTCAGCCCGACCTACGACCGCGCCGGGTCGCGCACCCCGATGCAGTGGGGCGACCTGCCTGCGGGACGCTTCGGCCCTCAGGAGGTGGCGGAGTCCCGCTACCTGCCGCAGGACCCGGACCCCGACCGTCCCACAGTCGCCGGCCAGCTCGACGACGAGGGCTCCCTGCTGCACCTCGTGCGGCGGCTCGCGCACCTGCGCACGGCCGACGATCGGCTCGACGCCACCGCCGCCGTGGACGTGCTCGCCACCGGCTACCCGTTCGCGTACGTGCGCGGCGGCACGCTCGCCGTCGTGCTGAACCCCGGCCGCGCCGCCGTCGAGCTCACCCTGTCCGGCGCCGCCGGCTCACGACCGGTCGAGGCGCGCGGGCTCCGCACGGACGGCGACGTCGTGCACCTCGACGGGCACGGGTACGCCGTCCTGGACCTCGCCTGACCGGCGCCGCTCGCCGGTGTCACCTGCGGGCGGCACGCTGGGCGCATGGAGCTCGAGGTGCGCGGTGAGGTGTTCCAGTGGCGCGGCCCCGCGCCGTACTACTACGTCGCGGTGCCGGACGCCGAGGCGGAGCGGATCGCGGCCGTCGCGCCGCTGGTCACCTACGGGTGGGGCGTCATCCCTGTCACCGGGCAGCTCGGTGCGACGACGTTCACCACGTCGCTGTTCCCCAAGGACGGCGGGTACCTCGTGCCGCTCAAGGACGCCGTCCGCCGGCCCGAGGGCGTGGGCGACGGCGACGAGGTCGTCGTGCGCCTGACGCTCGACGGCGTGTGAGCAGGGTTCGACGGGCTCAGCCGACGAGGCCGTCGACGAACGCGACGGCGGCGGCGGAGATCTGGTGGCGGGCGTCGTCGTCGCTGATGGTCGGGGTGCCGTCGCCGGGCTGCGGTCCGTAGTCGCCGAACTGCGCGTGCGCCGCGCCGTCCACGACGGTGAACGTGGAGCCGGCGGGCAGGTCGGCGCGCGAGGCGTCGATCGTGGCCGGGGTGGACAGGCCGTCCTCGGTGCCGGAGACGGACTCGACGGCGGCGGTGAGCGACCCGCTCAGGTCGCCGGCGGGGTACGACGCGAAGAACAGCAGCCCTGCCGCCGGGGGCTCCCCGGCGTCGCCGGCGGCGTCCGCCTCCATCGCGGCGACGGTGCCGCCGAGCGAGTGGCCGCCCACCACCCAGCGGTCGGCGGGCACGGCGTCGCGCGCGTCGTCGAACGCCCCGACCGCGAGGAACGCGATGCCCAGCGGCTGCTTCGCGACGACCACGGTGTGCCCCGCCTCGGCGAGGGGCCGCAGCACCGCCGCGTAGGCCCGGGCGTCGACCCGCGCGCCGGGCTGGAAGAACACCGCCGTGCCGTCACCGCCGTCGGCCGGGGTGAGCACGTACCGGGTGGCCCTCTCGGACACCGCCACCGCGTCGTCGGGCCGCATCGCCGCGAGCGCCGGCTCCACGGCGACGAACGGCCGCAGCCACGCGATCAGCACGACCCACGCCGCGGCGAGCACGAGCAGCACCACCCGCAGGACCCACCGCCACCCGGGCCGGGCGGGAGGACGGCGCAGGGCGCGCACGCCCACGACCACGCCGCCCACGAGCGTCAGGGCGAGCAGCACCACGTAGGCCGGATGCCCGTGCACGACCGCGCCCCAGGCGCTCAGGCACGCCCACGCGACGACGGCGACCGCCGCCCCGGCGACGACGAGCGTCGCCACGCGGAGCCGGGCGGGGGCGAGCGGTGCGGCGGCGGGTTCCGGGCTGTTCGGCACGCGAGGAGTCTGGCACCCCCGGGGCGGTGCGCAGGTAGGGTCTGACCGCCACCTGCAACGTTGGAGGATTCCCCCGTGACCGACCTGCCCACGACCGCGCCCGAGAAGGACCTGGCCCTCGACGCCGTCGTCGACCTCGACGTCCCCGGCCCCACGATCAGCCGCCACCTGTACGGGCACTTCGCCGAGCACCTCGGCCGCTGCATCTACGAGGGGTTCTGGGTGGGCGAGGACTCCGACATCCCGAACGTGGGCGGCATCCGCACCGACGTGGTGGAAGCGCTGCGCGAGCTGGCCATCCCCAACCTGCGCTGGCCCGGCGGCTGCTTCGCGGACACGTACCACTGGCGCGACGGCGTGGGCCCGGCGGCCGACCGCCCGCGCATCGTCAACACGCACTGGGGCGACGTGGTGGAGGACAACGCCTTCGGCACGCACGAGTTCATGGCGCTGTGCGACCTCCTGGACACGGCCCCGTACATCTCGGGGAACGTCGGCTCCGGCACGGTGCAGGAGACCGCCGACTGGGTCGAGTACCTGACGCGGGGCGACGACTCGCCGATGGCGCGCCTGCGCCGGGAGCACGGCCGGGACGAGCCGTGGGGCGTGTCGTTCTTCGGCATCGGCAACGAGCCGTGGGGCTGCGGCGGCAACCTGCGTGCCGACCAGTTCGCGTCGCTCGCGCGCCAGCACGCGACGTACGCGCGCGACCACGGCGGCAACAAGCTGGTGCGGGTCGCGGCGGGCGCGTCGGACGACGACTACGCGTGGACCGAGACGCTCATGCAGCAGGTGGCGAAGCTCGGCGACAC
This sequence comes from Isoptericola peretonis, assembly GCA_023241745.1. Taxonomy (GTDB): domain Bacteria; phylum Actinomycetota; class Actinomycetes; order Actinomycetales; family Cellulomonadaceae; genus Isoptericola; species Isoptericola peretonis. The sequence goes on from JALQCY010000003.1 coordinate 141,999, forward strand.
CGAGCCGCGCGACCTGTGGCAGATGGTCTCCTTCCACTTCTACACGTTCGCCGGCACGTGGGGGGACAAGGGCTCCGCCACCCGGTTCAGCCGCGACGAGTACTGGGCCACGATGCGCAAGGCCCTGGACGTGCGCCGCATCATCGCGGGCCACTCGGCCGTGATGGACGCGTACGACCCGCAGGCCAGGATCGGCCTGGCCCTCGACGAGTGGGGCACCTGGTGGAACGTGGAGCCCGGCACCAACCCCGGCTTCCTGTACCAGCAGAACGCGATGCGCGACGCCCTGGTGGCCACCGTGCACTTCGACGCCTTCCACGACCACGCCCGCCGCCTGCGCCTCGCGAACATCGCGCAGACGGTGAACGTGCTGCAGTCCATGCTGCTGACCGACGGCGCCCGGATGATCAAGACGCCCACGTTCCACGCGTTCGCGATGAGCGCCGGCCACCACGACGCCGCCGGCCTGCCCGTCCGCGAGCGCGCGGCCCGCGCCACGCACGACGTGGACGGCACGGCGGTGGGCACCGTGTCGGCCTCGGCGTCCACGAAGGACGGCGCCGTGCTGGTGTCGCTGACGAACCTCGACCCGGACGCCGCCTCGACGGTGCGGATCGCCCTGCGCGGGCAGGCGGTGAGCGACCCCGTGGCGACCGTGCTCGCCGCCGACGACCCTGCCGCGCACAACACGTTCGACGCGCCCGACGCCGTCGCGCCGCGGCCGCTCGACGGCGTGACGCTGGACGGCGGCGTGCTCACCGTGCAGCTGCCGCCGGCGGCGTTCGCGACGGTGCGCCTCACCCTCGCCTCGTAGGCGCGCGCACCGACCTGACCGTATTTTGAGACATATGGTCCCACCTTGCGGACGACAGGTGTAGACCAGGGGCATGACCAGCCCTGACGTCGCGCACCCCGGCACCGCCGAACCCGAGCTGCCGCACTGGCGGCGCAACCTCGCCGTCGGCACGGCCGGGTCGTTCACCACGCTCGTCGCGATGACGCTGCTGGTGCCGTTCCTGCCCGAGTACGTCCGGCAGCTCGGTGTCGACGACCCGGCCGACGTCGTGCGCTGGTCCGGCGTCGCGTACGGGGCCACGTTCCTCACGGCGGCGCTCACCGCGCCGCTGTGGGGCGCCCTCGGCGACCGGTTCGGCCGCAAGTCGATGCTCGTGCGGGCCAGCCTGGGCATGGCCGTCGCGATGACGCTGCTCGGGTTCGTGCAGAGCGTGGAACAGCTTGTCGCCGTCCGGCTGCTGGTCGGCCTGCTGGGCGGCTACTCGTCCGGCGCCACGATCCTCGTCGCGGCGCAGACGCCGAAGGACCGCAGCGCCTGGGCGCTCGGCGTGCTGTCGTCGGGCATCCTCGCGGGCAACGTGGTCGGGCCGCTGGTCGGGGGCTTCGTGCCCGCCTGGGTGGGCATCCGCCCGACGTTCGTGGTCTGCGGCGCGGTGATCTTCCTGGCGTTCCTCGCCACCGTGCTCCTGCTGCGCGAGCCGCCGCGCCCGGCCCGAACGCCGGTCGGGGCCGGCACCCGGCGACCCGGCGCGTGGTCGCAGGTACGGCGGCCGGGCGCCGTGCTCGCGCTGCTGGCGACGTCCAGCCTGCTCCTGTTCTCCACGATGTCGATCGAGCCGATCGTCACCGTGTACGTGGAGGACCTCGGGCAGGCGTCCCACGCGGCCGGCGTCGCGGGCATCCTCGTCGCACTCACCGCCGCGGGGAGCATCGTCGCCGCACCGCGCGTCGGACGCCTCGCCGACCGCGTGGGGCACGCGCGCGTCGTGGTGGCCTGCCTCGCCGCCGCCGGGGTGCTCGCGCTGGCGCAGGCGCTCGTGACGAACGTCTGGCAGCTCGGCGTGCTGCGCGTGCTGCTGGGCCTCAGCCTGGGCGGCCTGCTGCCCTCGATCACCGCCGCGGTCAAGCACCTCGCCCCGCCCGACGCCGTCGGCCGCATCCTCGGCTACGGCGTGTCCGCGCAGTACGTCGGCCAGGTCGCGGGCCCGGTGCTCGGTGGCCTGGTCGCCGCGCAGGCGGGCCTGCGCGCCGTCTTCGTCGTCACCGCCGTCGTGCTGCTCGTCGCCGCGGCCCTGAACCTCGCCGTCCTGCGCCGCGGGGCGGCCCGACATCGGTCGACCGACGCGCCGGCGCCCGCGACGCTCCGATCATGACCATCACTCGCCTCGACCCGGCGACCTCCTGCGAAACGTCCGATGAATCCTTCCAATCGGGGATTGAATCGTGCTAATTTCCGTGGCATGACCACATCGGCCGCAATGACGCGGCGCACTTTCGGGAAGTTGGCCGGCATCACCGCGACAGCCCTGCTGCCGCTGGTCCACACGCCTCGTGCCACCGCAGCGACCATGGAGGCGCCGTCCGTCCTGGAGACGGCCACCGAGGTCGTGGTGGACAACGGCCTGGTCCGCCTCACGGTGAACAGAGCCAATGGTCGGACCACCTCGCTCGTCTACGACGGCGTCAACATGGTGGGACGCGGCAACTACGACATGAACACGGTGCGGGAGGGCGGCGGCCTGCCGCTCCCGCCGGCGGACAACCGCCTGACCGTCCGGCGCGAGCAGGACTTCGTCGACATCGCCTACCACCACAGCCCGTCCGGCGACATGCCGTGCTACCTGGTGCGCCACCACATCGTGCGCTCCGGCGAGGCGGGCATCCACCTGGCCTACAGCTATCGCCACCCGGCCGAGCTGCACGGCTTCCGCACCGACCAGCACCGCTACGTCTTCTACACCGCGGGGGGCGTCTTCACGCACGCCTCCGTGCCCGACGACGCCGACGCCACCCGGTGGCGCGCCGCCGCGGCCCGCATGCCCACCGGCGACGAGATCTCGCGAGCCGAGATGGTCATGGACGCCACCTACGACCTCGAGGGCACGGGCTCGACCTACCCCCGCCGCTACTACACGAAGTACGACTGGGCCGTGTCCATGAAGGACCACAGCCTGCACGGGCTGTACGGCAGCGGCTTCGGCATGTGGGCCGCGCTGCCCAACCTGGAGGCCTTCACCGGCGGGCCGGTGCGACAGGACCTGATCCTGCACCAGACCGGCGACACCCCCGTGCTGCTCGTGGAGCCGCAGGCCACCCACTACGGCGCGCCGCCCGTGCGCGTCGCGGCCGGGCAGGAGTGGCAGAAGACGTACGGCCCGTACTTCGTCTACCTGAACAGGGGCGACGACCCGAGGGCGCTGCGGCGCGACGCCGCCCACCAGGCGCGCTTCGAGACGCACGCCGCGTTCTACGACCGGCTCGCGATCGAGGGCTGGACGGCCACCGCCCAGCGCTCGCGGGTGAGCGGCACGGTCCGGATCCCCGGCGCGCCGCCGCTCGAGGGCGCCGTCGTCGTGCTGTCCGACGACAGGACGCCGATGCAGGACTCGGTGCTCGGCTACAACTACTGGGCCGACGTCGAGGAGGGCGGCCGGTTCGGCATCGACCACGTGCGGCCCGGCACCTACCGGCTCACCGTCTACGGCGAGGGCATCTGGGGCGAGTACGTCATCGACGGCGTCGAGATCGGCCCCGGCCAGGACGTCACCCTGGGCCGGATGCTGTGGGAGCCGACCAGCCACGGGCGCACGGTGTTCCAGCTCGGCACGCCCACCCGCACGTCAGGCGAGTTCCGTCACGGGCGCGACTTCCGGCAGTACGGGCTCTTCGAGCGCTTCCACGAGGACTTCCCCGACGGCGTGACGTACACGGTCGGCTCCAGCACACCCCGCGACTGGAACTACATCCAGTACCAGCGCTCGTACCCGGTGCAGGCGCCCGAGGGCACGGTGCTGCCGGAGGGCGCCGAGGGCATCCGGCTGTTCGACCTCGGCACCGCCTCCAGCCCCGTCGCCGCGGGGTACGAGCGGGTGGCGCAGAACACCCTCTACGCCGCCGGCCGCGGCTTCGGCCTCGACCGGGCGGTCGACTCCCGCGACCGCGGGTCGGACGGCGAGCTGCGGCGCGACTTCGTCGTCGGCTCCGGCTACACCTTCTCGGTGGACCTGCCCGACGGCGAGTACGAGGTCACCGTGCTCTCGGGCGACGACATCGCGGCCAACTCCACGCGGGTGTCGTTCCAGGGCGGCGCGTTCGTCGACCTCGTCTCCGGCCGCGGCGAGTACGCGGTGCACACCGCGGTCGTCACCGTCACCGGCGGGCGCCTGGACCTGCTCACCGGCGGGGACGGGCGGCTCAACGCGGTGGAGATCCTCGCCACCGACGCCGTCGTCCCGGTCCTCCAGGCCCTCGACGTCGACGGCGCGGCCCTGGTGCCGGGCTTCAGCACCTTCCGCTCGGACTTCGCCGTCGACCTGCCCTGGGACCAGGAGTCCGTGACCGTGCGGGCCACGGGCCGGGGCGGCGCACGCGTGGCGATCGGGGGCGACGTCGTGCCCGAGGCGGGGCTCGCCGTGCCGCTGTCCGCCCAGCGCACCGTCGTCGAGATCGCCGTCACCGGCGAGGACGGCGGGGAGCCCACGACCTACCGCCTGCACGTCACCCGGCAGGAGCGCCCGTGGCGGATCCTGTTCGACCTCGACGAGAGCCCGGCGCCCGGCGCGCAGGCCACGCTGACGATCGCGCTCGCCGCGTGGGCCATGGGCTCCGCGCTGCCGGTGCCGCCGGAGGACAGCAACCTGACGATCCGGGTGAACGGCGAGCCCTTCGTCTGGACGTTCGGGCCCGAGGACGCGAAGGGGGCCACCTACCGCAGCGCCCGCAACGGCCGGAACTACAGCCGCGAGATCACCTTCGACGCCGCTCTGCTCAGGCCGTCGGGCAACGAGATCACGCTGCAGATCAACGACGGCGTGGAGCACCTCTGGAACGAGGCCGCCTACGACGCCGTCCGGCTCGAGATCGGCTGAGCGGCACCACCGGTCGCGCCGGTCGAGCCCGCCGGGACCACCACCAGGTCTCGACGGGCTCGACCGGCGAGGTCAGCGACCCAGCACCTCGCGGGTCGCGACGTCGGGCCGCAGGTCGAGGCGGCGCAGCAGCTGCGCGTTGAGCGCGACCACGACCGTGGACAGCGACATGAGCAGCGCACCCACCGACATCGGCAGCACGAACCCGACCGGCGCGAGCACGCCCGCCGCCAGCGGCACGGACAGCAGGTTGTACCCCGCCGCCCACCACAGGTTCTGCTTCATCTTGCGGTAGCTCGCCCGCGACAGCTCGATCACCGACAGCACCGACCGGGGGTCGTCGCTGGCGAGGATGACGCCCGCCGACGCGATCGCGACGTCCGTGCCCGCGCCGATCGCGATGCCGACGTCGGCCTGAGCGAGCGCCGGGGCGTCGTTGACGCCGTCGCCGACCATCGCCACCTTGCGGCCCTCCGCCTGCAGCTCGGCGACGCGCGCCGACTTGTCCTCCGGCCGCACGCCGGCGAAGTACCGGTCCACGCCGAGCTCGCCGGCCACCGAGCGGGCCACGGCCTCCGCGTCGCCGGTGATCATCACGACCTGGACGCCGCGCCGGTGCAGCGCCTCGACCGCCTCCGCGGACTCCGGCCGCACCTCGTCCGCGAGCTTCAGCCCCCCGACGACGGCGCCGTCGCGCAGCACGTGCAGGATGATCGCGCCGTCCGCGCGCCACGCGTCGGCCTGCGAGACCTCGCCGGCGCGGCGCTCCTCGAGGAGGCGCGGTCCGCCGACGCGGACCTCGTGCCCGTCCACGGTCGCGACCACACCGACCGCGGGCGACGACGAGAAGTCTGTCGCGCGCGGGACGTCGAGACCCCGCTCGGCCGCAGCCCGCACGATCGCCCTCGCGAGCGGGTGCTCGCTGTCCGCCTCGGCCGCCGCCGCGAGGGCGAGGACGGCACCGTCGTCCAGGCCCGCGTCGAGGTCGGCGACCACGGCGACGTCCGCCACGGTCGGCTCGCCCTTGGTGAGGGTGCCGGTCTTGTCGAAGAGGACGGTGTCGACCGTGCGCATGCTCTCCAGGGCCAGGCGGTCCTTGATCAGCACGCCGCCACGTGCGGCCCGCTCCGTGGCGATGGAGACCACCAGGGGGATGGCCAGGCCGAGGGCGTGGGGGCAGGCGATGACCAGCACGGTGACCGTGCGGACCACGGCGTCGTCCGGCAGGCCGAGCACCGTCCACGCGATCGCCGTGATCACCGCGGCGCCGAGGGCGAACCAGAACAGCCAGCCCGCGGCGCGGTCGGCGAGCCGCTGGGCGCGCGACGACGACGCCTGCGCCTCGGTGACCAGGCGCTGGATGCCGGCGAGGGCGGTGTCGTCGCCGGTGGCCGTGACCTCGACGCGCAGGCCGGAGTCGGTGGCGACCGTGCCGGCGGTGACGGCGTCGCCCGTCGTGCGGGCCACGGTGCGCGACTCCCCGGTGACCATCGACTCGTCGATCTCGGCGCGGCCGTCGACCACGCGCCCGTCGGCGGGCACGCTGCCGCCCGGGCGGACCAGGACGACGTCACCCACGCGGAGGTCCGTCGGCGCCACCGTGACGACGTCGTCGCCCTCGACCCGCTCCGCCTCGTCGGGCAGCAGCGCGGCCAGGGAGTCCAGGGCCGACGTGGTCTGCGCCAGCGACCGCATCTCGACCCAGTGGCCCAGCAGCATGATCACGACCAGCAGCGCGAGCTCCCACCAGAAGTCGAGCTGGTGGTCCAGCACGCCCAGGCTGGCGCCGAGCGACGCGACGAACGCGACCGTGATCGCCAGTCCGATGAGCAGCATCATCCCGGGCTTGCGCGCCCTGAGCTCCGACACCGCCCCCGTGAGGAACGGCCGCCCGCCCCACACGAAGATCACCGAGCCGAGCACCGGCGAGACCCAGGAGACCCACGCCGCGTCGGGGAGCTCGTAGCCCAGCACCATCGCGAACATCGGCGACAGCGCGACGGTCGGCACCGCCAGCGCCAGCATGATCCAGAACAGCCGGCGGAACTGGCCCACGTGGTCGCCGTGGCCGCCGTGGCCGGACATGTCGTGGCCGGCGTGCATGTCGTGGCCCGCGTGCGCGTCGTGCTCGAGCACGCGCGCGTCGTCGTGGCGCCGGTGCCCCGCGTGCTGGTCGTGAGAGGTGTGGTCCACAGCTCGATCCTTGCCTCGGACGGACGTGTTCGCGATGCTCGCTTATACCCACTGGGGGTATCTAGCTTCGCCAACCGTATACCCCTTCCGGGTATTCCGCGATCCGAGCATCACCCTGCTCGGCCGTCCGTCGGCCGAGCCCGCAGAACACGCGGGAACAATCGCGGGGGGCGGCGCGTTGGCGCAGGGTCTCCGTACACCGTACGAAACGAGGTCCTGTGCCCCAGCCCGCCCCGCAGCTCCACCCCGACGCCCCCGCCCCCGCCGACGGCGGAGCCGAGCGGACCTCCGCCGCCGTCGCCGAGGAACAGGCCACGCTCGACGCCGCCTGGTCACGGCGCGCCACGCTCCTGGCGGACCTGGACGCGACGCTCGCCACCGCCCGCGCGGAGGACGCCACCTCCGGCGCACGGATCGCCCGCCTGCGGCACCGGCGGGCCGAGCTGCGACAGGCCGACCACGGCCTGGTGTTCGGCCGGCTCGACGGCGACGACGGCTCGGTCCGTCATCTCGGCAGGGTCGGGCTGCCCGGCAGCACCCAGGACGACGAGCCGCTGGTGGTGGACTGGCGCGCCCCCGTCGCCCGGCCGTTCTACACGGCCACGCCGGTGGACCCGCAGGGCGTGCTCCGCCGTCGGCACGTGCGCACCCGCGGGGCGGAGGTGGTCGGCGTCGACGACGAGCCCCTCGACGGCGGCCTCGACGACTCGGGCCTCGTCGGCGAGGGCGCGCTGCTCGCCGCGCTCGACGAGCGTCGGACCGGCCGGATGGGTACCGCCGTCGCCACGCTGCAGCGGGAGCAGGACGACGTGGTGCGCGCCGACGCCCGCACACCGCTGGTGGTGCAGGGCGGCCCCGGCACAGGCAAGACGGTCGTGGCGCTGCACCGGGTCGCCTACCTGCTGTTCGCGCAGCCGCAGCTGGCCGAGCGCGGCGTGCTGGTGCTCGGCCCGTCGACCCGCTTCCTCGACTACATCGCCCAGGTGCTGCCGGCGCTCGGCGAGACGGCCGTCGTCTCCGCCACGTGCGACACCCTCGTGCCCGGCGTGCGCCCCCCGCGCGACGAGGCCCGCGACGTCGCCGAGATCAAGGGACGCTCGGGCTGGCTGCCGACCCTGCGGAGCTTCGTGACGTCGCTCGAGCCGGACGACGGCGCCCTGGCCCTCGTGCTCGACGGCGAGGAGTACGTGCTGCCCGCCGCGCAGGTCGCCGCCGCCCGCCGCGCCGCCGCCGGCGCGGGCTCCTACCACCGCACCCGCGACCGGGTGGTGGACCGGGTGCACGACCTGCTCGTCGATGCCGTCGCCGACCGTCAGGCGGAGCTGCTCGCGCGGGCGGAGGAGGGGTTCGAGGACGTGCTCGGCCAGCTCGACGCCCGGCTCGCCGCCGCCGACGACCGCGCCGTGGCCACCGGCGCCACGGGCTCCGACGTCGACGGGGTGCTGTCCGACGCCGACCTGGAGGCGCTGCGCGAGCGCGTCGCCGCCGACCGCCAGGTCGCCGCGACGCTCGACGCCTGGTGGCCGCGCCGCGACGCCGCCGCCGAGCTCGCGCGGCTGCTGCACGACGCGGACCTCCTGGCCGCGTACGCCCCCGGCCTCACGGCGTCCGAGGTGACGCGCGTCGTGGCGGAGCCCGACGGCTGGGCCGGCAGCGACGTGCCGCTGCTCGACGCCCTCGCCGACCTTCTCGGCGACCCCGACGACGCGGCGGCCCCCGCGGACGCGAGCGACGACGGCGTGTTCGTCGCCGCGCGCGCCGCCGCCCGCCGGGACTGGGCGTACGGGCACGTGGTGGTCGACGAGGCGCAGGAGCTGTCCGGCATGCAGTGGCACATGGTGGTGCGCCGCTGCCCCACCCGTTCGGTCACGGCGGTGGGCGACATCGACCAGGCGTCCTCCGCGCACCGGCAGACCGACTGGGGCGAGGCCGTGGGCGACGCCCTCGGCGACCGCTGGCGCCGTGCGGACCTGACCATCTGCTACCGCACCCCGCGCGAGGTCATGGAGCTCACCGCGCCCGTGCTGCGGCGAGCCGGCAGCCGCAACGCCCCGCCGCGCGCCGTCCGCTCGGCCCCCGTGGCGCCTCGCCTCCTCGAGGTGGAGCACGGCGGCCTGGCCCGGGCCGTGGCCGGCACCGTGGAGGAGCTGGCCGAGCGGTACGACGGCGGCACGGTCGGCGTCGTCGCACCCGTGGCGACTCTCGACGCGCTCCGCGGCGCGCTGCCCGGCGGCGTGCCCGCGATGTCGGCGACGGACGCGAAGGGTCTGGAGTGGGACGCGGCCGTCGTCGTCGACCCCGACGGGATCGCCGCCGAGCCACGCGGCTGGAACGGGCTCTACGTGGCGCTCACCCGGTGCACGCAGGAGCTGGTCCAGGTGGTGCCCGGCACCCTCTGACCTTCCTCAAATCGCCTGCGTCCCCGCGGTCGTGGCCATCAAGATGACGGGGCGACATCAACTGCCGTGAGCTGTGAAGCGAGGAACTGCCATGCGCGTCCTGGTGACCGGAGGCGCCGGGTACGTCGGGTCTCACACCGTGCTCCGGCTGCTCGGGGCCGGGCACGACGTCGTCGTCGTGGACGACTTCTCCCGCGGGGCCCCCGCGGCGCTGGACCGGGTCGAGGTCCTGGCGGGCCGCCCGGTCCCCGTCCACGCCTTCGACACCGCCGACATCGACGCGCTCGAGCGGCTCTTCGACGCCGAGGGCTTCGACGCGGTGGTGCACCTGGCCGGGATCAAGAGCCCGGGCGGCGGCGGCGCGAGGCCGCTGGACAGCTACGAGACCAACCTCGGCACCACGTTCACGCTGCTGCGCTGCATGGCCTGGTACGGCGTCGACCGCCTCGTCGTGTCGTCCTCGTCCGCCGTGTACGGCGACGGGCGAGACCTGCCGCACCGCGAGGACGCCCCCCTGACGCCCGTCGGCCCCCTCGGCCGCAGCCACGCGATGAACGAGCAGATCCTGCGCGACGTCGTGGCCGACGCCGGGCCGGCGTTGCGCGTGGGCGTCGTGCGGCACTTCTCGGCGGCCGGCGCGCACCCGTCGGGCACGCTGGGGCCGGACCGCACGGGCGCCGCCGCCGGCCTCCTCACGGCGATCGCCGAGGCCGCGGCCGGGCTCCGCGAGCGCCTCGAGGTGCACGGCGACGACCACCCGACGCCCGACGGCACGGCGATGCGCGACTACGTGCACGTGGACGACCTGGCCGCCGGGCACGTCGCGGCCCTGGCGGCGCTCGGCGACGCGGACCAGCAGCTGTCCACCTGGAACCTCGGCAGCGGCCGGCCCACCAGCGTGCTCGAGCTCGTCCGCGCGTTCGAGGAGGCGACGGGGCGCCCGGTGCCGTACCGCGTGGCCGGGAGCCGCGCGGGCGACGTCCCCGTCTCGTACGCCGACCCCGCCCGCGCCGAGGCGGAGCTCGGCTGGCGGGCCACGCGAGGCGTCGAGGAGATCTGCCTCGACCTGTGGCGCTGGCACCAGCGCCACCCGACGGGTTATCCCGCGGCGCTCGCACCCTCCACCCCGTGGCGGGGCGGCGTCGGGCACCGGCTGCGACTGGTCTCCACCGTGCCGGCCGTGTCGTCCTGGTGACGGGCCGGTCGGCCGTCAGTCCTTCGTCTCCCGGTAGTACAACAGCGCGCCCGGGTGCAGCTCCACCGGGTCGGTGAAGATCGCGCGCACCCGGTCGAGGTTCGCCGCGGACGGCACCTGCGCCGCGATCACCGCCCGCGCGTCGAACAGCGTCGAGACCAGCGTGCGCGCCTCGGCGTCGGGCATGTCCGCGCGCACCATGAGGAAGTTGGGCACCGCGAGCGTCTCGACCACCCGCGACGACCCGTACATCCCCTCGGGGACGATGCCGTGCCGGTAGCCGCTCCCGTACCGGGACCGCACCTTCTCGACCAGGTCTCCCAGGGGCACGAGCCGCACGGGCACGTCGTCCGCGAGCGTCGTCAGGCCCGGGGTCCGCAGCCCTCCGGACCAGAAGAACGCCTCGACCTCCCCCGACCGCAGCGCCGCGAGCGAGTCGTCGAGCCCGAGGCGGGCGTCCCTGAGGTCGGCGGCCTGCAGGTCCGCCGCCGCGAGCAGACGATGGGCGATCAGCGCGGTGCCCGACTGCGGCGCGCCGAGGGAGACACGCCTGCCCCGTAGGTCGTCGATGGTGCGCACGTCGGAGCCGGCGGGCACCACGAGGTGCAGGAAGTCGTCGTAGACGCGGGCCAGGGCACGCAGCTCGAGCGGCTTGTCGAACTCGCCCTCCCCCGCGACGGCGTCCCGCGCGGCGTCGGCGGCGCTGAACGCGACCTGTGCGGTGCCGGCGTCGAGGCTCTGCAGGTTCTCGACCGACCCCCCGGACTCGGCCACCTCGACGGGCAGCTCGTAGCGGGCCTCGAGGACCTGGGCGAGCGCGGTGCCGTACGCGTGGTAGATCCCGGTCGAGCCGCCGGTGGAAACGGTGAGCGTCTCCGGCCGCTGCCCCTCCCACGGGTCGCCGGGGCCGGCGTCGCCCACGCACCCCGCGAGCACGGGCAGCGCGAGCAGCACCGCGCCCAGCGCCGCGAGGACGCGCGTCCCCCTCACGACTCCCCCTCCGTCGTCCTGAGCGCGGGCACCCGGAGCCGGACCTCCAGCCCGCCACCGTCCGGCAGGGCGAGACGCAGCCCGCCGCCCGCGGTGGCGAGCAGCTCCGAGGTGATGGCGAGGCCGAGGCCGGAACCGCGCACCGTGCTGTGCCCTGGCGAGCGCCAGAACCGCTCGGCCAGGCGCTCCAGCTGGTCGGGCGGCACGCCCGCGCCGTGGTCGCGCACGACGACCTCCACCAGGCCCGGCCCCGGCGCGGCGACACCGACGTCGATCCGCCCGCCGTCGGGGGAGAACTTCACCGCGTTGTCCATGACGGCGTCGAAGGCGCACTCCAGGACGATCTCGGCGACCTCGGCCCACGCGTCCGCCGGGCCGTCCTCGGCGAGGTGCAGGTCGCGGCCGACGGCGACCAGCCGCCAGCTCTCGACGCGGCGGGCGACGACCTCGCCGACGTCCACCGGGTGCGCCCCCGCGGCCAGGTTGGCGTCGTCGGCCAGCAGCAGCAGCGCGTCGAGGATGTGGGCCATGCGCACCGCCTCGGCACGCACGTGCGCCACCTCGGTGGCGTTCTCGGGCGGCGTCGACAGGGCCAGGTCCTCGACCCGCAGCATGAGCGCGTTGAGCGGGTTGCGCAGCTCGTGCGACGCGTTCGAGACGAACTCCTGCTGGCGGTGCATGGAGTGCTCCACCCGCGCCGCCATCGCGTTGAACCGGGTGATGACCTCGCGCAGCTCGGGCGGGCCCGTGGACGGCGGGATGCGGGCGTCGAGCCGGCCGCGGCCGATCTCGCCCATCGCCGTGTCGACGGCGCGCACCGGGCGCAGCACCCACCCGGCGGTGCGGTGCGCGATGACGACGGCGAGCACGCACATCGCGAGGCCCGCGGCGAGGAGGATGCCCCAGCTCGACCAGATGCTGCGGGAGATCTCCTCCGCGTCGGAGACGGTGACGACCGCGCCCACGAGGTCACCGCCGTCGTACACGGGCTCGGCCACGACCACCCGCTCGGCCTTCCACGGCAGGGAGCTGAGCGACGCGTCGCCGCGCCGCCCCGCGAGGGCGGCCTGCCGCTCGTCGACCTGCTCGACGTCGAGCCCGTTCGTGGCCCAGGTGGCCCCCGACTGGTCGACGACGGCCGCGTCGACGCCGTACACCTCGCGGTAGCGCTCCAGGTCGCCCTCGACGATGGTCGGGTCGTCCACCGTGAGCGACTGCCGGGCGGTGATGACGAGGTAGCCGGCGTCCGCCAGCCGGTCCAGGTACACCTCCTGCTGGTTGGCGCGCGCCACGTTGCCCGCGTAGGCGGTGCCGAGCAGCGCGAGCACCAGCACGCAGGGCACGAACAGGATGATCGCCAGCCGGGTCCGCATCGACGTCTAGGCCCCCGGACCGTCGGGCGCGGCCACCCGGTAGCCCACGCCGCGCACCGTCTCCACCACGTCGGGCTCCCCGAGCTTGCGGCGCAACGACGCGACGTGCACCTCCAGCGTGCGGCCCAGCCCCTTCCAGCTGGAGCCCCACACGTCGCGCAGGATCCGCTCGCGCGTGAGGACCGCACCACGCTGCCGCACGAGCAGCGCCAGCAGGTCGAACTCCTTGCGGGTCAGCTCGACGACCGCGCCCGCGGCGTCCGCGACGGCACCGGACGTGCGGCGCACCTCGCGCCGCGCCAGGTCTACCACCAGGCCGCGCACCGCGACCCGCGCCTCGGGCGCGTCGCCGCGCGGCCCGTCCCACTCCCGGCCGCGCCCGCGGCGCATGACGGCGTCGATGCGCGCGAGCACCTCGCGCACGTCGTACGGCTTGGTCACGTAGTCGTCGGCGCCCAGCTCCAGGCCGCGGATGCGCGCGTCGAGGCGGGTGCGGGCGGTGACCATGATGATCGGCGTGTCCGAGACGCGGCGGATGCGGCGGCAGACCTCGAAGCCGTCCATGTCGGGCAGCGTGAGGTCGAGCAGCACCATGTCGGTGCGCGGGCTCACCTCCCGCAGCGCGGACGCGCCGTCGCGCGCCCGGACGACCTCGTACCCGTGCCGGCCGAGCACGGACACGAGCGCGCCGGCGACATGGTCGTCGTCCTCGACCACGAGCAGCTGCACGGGACCGTCCCTTCGCCGGGCGCCTGGAGCGCACAGGGTAGCGGAGCGTCGTGCCACCGGTCAGAGCCAGCCCACGCGGCGGAAGACGCGGTAGAGCACCACGCAGCCCACCACCATGAGCGCCAGGGCGAACGGGTAGCCGAGCAGCCAGTGCAGCTCCGGCATGTGCGTGAAGTTCATGCCGTAGACGCCCGCGACGACGGTCGGGTAGACGAGGATCGCCGCCCACGCGGAGATCTTGCGCATGTCCTCGTTCTGCCGCACCGAGACCTGCGACAGGTGCACCTGCAGCATGTCGGACAGCAGGTCGTCGTGCGCGTCGAGGTGCCGGTCGATCCGCTCCACCGTGGACGCCACCCGCTCCAGCGTGCGGCGGTCGGCGACGGCGCGACGCGAGTCGGTCGTCTCCGTCAGCTCGGGCAGCTCCGCCGCCATCGGCAGCAGTGCCCGCCGGGCCTCCGTGATCTCCCGCTTGAGGTCGTAGAGCCGCTGCACGGGGTCGGCGGTGCGGCGGTCGAAGACCACGCGCTCGGTGTCCGCGACGGCGTCCCCGAGCGCCACCTCGACGTCCGACGCCACGCCGACCAGGCCCAGCACCAGCGCGAGGCCCACCCGCTGCGTGCCCGAGGGGCGTCCTGGCGCGTGCGCGGGGCCGGGCGCGCGCAGCCGCTCCAGCGCGCGGTCGCGCACGCGCGCCGCGCCCGTCTCGAAGGTGAGGACGGCGTCCGGACCCACGAGCACGCCGAGCTCCCCGGTGTGCACCTGCCGGTCGTCCTCGGTGAACCACACGGTGGGGGTGAGCACCGCCACCCAGTCGTCGTCCAGCCACCGCACCACGGCCACGGGCCGATGCGGCGCGGCGCGGGTGACGACGGACGCCGCGAGCCGCTCGTGCAGCCCCGGGTCCAGCTCGGCGACCACCGCGAGGAACTCGCTCCGGTCCTCGGCGTGCACCCAGCGCGCCGGGTGCGCGGCGTCCGCAGCCCCGACCGGGGCGCCGTGCGCCCCCACGAACCACTCCCCCGCCACCGTCCCCGTCTCCTCGTCAGCCACCTCCGCATTCTCGGACGGTCCGGTCGGGACGGCGCGCCGGCGTGACGACCCAAGGCGCGTGCCAGGTCTTGACGCGCCGAACACGAAAGGTCATAGTTCATGATCAATAGTCACTTCGAGCCGAACGGAGACATCCGTGGCCTGGATCGTCGTCGGTGGAGTCGCCATGGAGCCGATCGCGCTCGTCCTCGTCCTCGCGCTCGCCGCCGGCGCACTGCTGTGGTGGGACGGGCGCCGCACCGTCGGTCCCTCCACCTCAGCCCGGCGCGGCATGCGACACGCGACGGTCACGTTCGCCGTCGCGCTGGTCCCGCTGGTCGTGGGGATGGCGTCCCCGGTCCTCGTGTTCATCTTCGGGCTGCTGGTCCCCCGGCTGGAGCCCCACCTCCTCGCGGTCGCACCCACCGTCGGGCTGTGGGCGTTCCTCGCCGTCCAGACGGTCGGGGAGCTCACCTGGCCTGGCCCCCGCGGCACCCACCGGGAGGCACGGCTCGCCCCTCGCACCGCGTCCGACGTCGTCGGCCGTGCTGCCCGGTGGTGGATGTGGGCGACCGTCGCCGCACTCGCCGTCGCCGGGGGCGCGCTCGCCCTCGCCGCGGACGGCCCGCGGACGATCGCACGCCTCGAGGGCGGCACCGTCGCCGCCGAGAACTCCTTCCCGGGGTGGTCCTGGACCCTCCCGCTCCTGGCCGCAGCGCTGGTCGCCGCCGGAACCGCCGAGGCGGTGCTACGCCTCGTCGCCTCGAGGCCCGCCGTGGAGGGTGTCGAGGAGCGCTGGGACATGTGGTTGCGCCGCCGCGCGGCCCGTCGCCTGGTGCGCGTCACCCAGCTGGTCCTCGGGCTCACTCTCGCGGGGGTCGTCGGGCTCGCCGGGCTCTCGCTCCGCTGGCTCGGCCTGACGGCGATGGCCGACGACACCCCGGCAGTCGTCTCGAGCGAGCACGTCCTCGTCGGGAACGTGCTGTGCGGGATCGCGGTCGCCGCGGTCGTCGCCACGGTCGGGCCCGCGCGCGACCCGGCCCCCCGGTCCGGTGCCGGGCAGGTCCCGGCGGGGGCACGCTCATGACTCTCACCGTCCGGATCGACACGACGTCGCCTGTGCCGCACTACGAGCAGCTCCGGTCGCAGCTCGCCGCGCTCGTCACGGCCGGCACACTGACCGACGGCGCGCGCCTGCCGACCGTACGCGCCCTCGCACATGACCTCGGCATCGCGCCCGGCACGGTGTCGCGCACCTACCGCGACCTGGAGGCCGCCGGCCTGGTCACCACGCGCCGTCGGGTGGGCACGCTGGTCACCGCGCCGGCGGCAACTCTCGACCGGGCGGCCGTGAGCGAGGCGGCCCGTCGATTCGTCCGACTTGCGCGGGACCATGGCCTCACGGACGCCGAAGTGCGCGACGCCGTCGCCGCGGAGCTGGTGCTCTCCCGCGGCGCCGGCTGATCGGGCCGGCAGTTCGTGCTCACCGCAGCAGTTCACGCTTCCGCCGTGAACCGGAGCTGCCGCGACGACGGTCAGCCGCCGACCGGCACGCTCTCCGGCACCGGGCGGGTGTCCGCCGCGCGCCGCGCGACCCACGCCGCACCGGCGCCGGCAGCGACGAAGATCGCGCCCAGCGCGAGCCAGCCGGGCGTGCCGAACCGGATGGGCAGCGCCGTGACGACGACGGGCGCGGCCATCCCGGCGAGGGCGTAGCCGGTCTGCGACAGGCCCTGGTAGGCGCCCGCACGACGCGGGTCGGCGAGCTCGAAGGCCATGCCCCACCCGCCGGCCTCGGACAGCACCTCGCCGAGGGAGTGCGCCGCGGCGGCGAGCACCAGCAGGACCGTCGCCGCCACGAGGCTGCCGTGCCCGGCCGCCGCGTACAGCACGCAGGCCGCGGCGAGCAGCACGGCGCCGCGGCGCACGGCACGGCCCGCTCCGCGGACGTCGTGCGTGCCGCGCGACGCGCGCACCTGGAGCAGCGCCACCATCGCCGTGTTCACGACGAGCAGCGCGGACACGACGGCGGTGGGGGCGTCGGTGGTCGCGACCCACAGCGGCACGCCCACCGTCATCACGCCGAACTGCATGGCCACGACGGCGTTGAGGACGACGCTCGCCACGTAGGTCCGGTCGCGCAGCGGGTGCGGGGCGTCGACGGGCGCGGCGTCGGCGACGTCCGCGCCCGACGACGGCGCGTCCTCGAGCATCCGCGCGGCGAGCCCGGGCACCCGGCCCGGCAGCCTGACGAGCGGGACGACGGCGAGCAGCAGCAGCACCGCCGTGGCGACCATCGCGGTGCGGTACGCGGCGGCGGTGTCGAGGAGCAGCGCGACGGCCGCCGCCAGCGTGCCGAGCCCGATGAACACGTTCATCACGACGCGCAGGCGCGCGCGCACCTCGACGCGCTCGGGACCGGTGAACCAGCGCGCGAGGAGCGCCTGCCGCGCCGTGGAGTGCACGCCCCGGGCGCCGACCGCGACGATCGCCGCCGCCGTGAAGCTCACCGCGTCGTCGGTGAACGAGTACGCCGCGAGGGCCAGCGCCTGCGCCGCGACGCCCCACACCTGCACGCGGTGCGCGCCGCGCCGGTCCGACCAGCGGCCCGCGAGGAACGCCCCGAGCACTCCCGCGCCGCCCGCGATCCCCAGCCCGAGCCCGACCGCCCCCGCCGACAGCCCCACCACCCGCGTGAAGTACAGGACGGACACCGCGTAGAAGACGCCGTTCGACGCCGCGAGCGTCATGGTCGAGACGGTGAGGGCGCGCGCCACCGGGTCGCGCGGGAAGAGGGTCTGGATCACGCGACCAGTAGGCGCCACGTTCCGTTCCGCGCGAACAGATATAGCGCTGGGCTACATCTATGCTCGCTGGATGGGACGGGCACGCTGATGGGCTGGATGCACTACGAGCTCGTGGGCATGGACCTCGCCGACGTGCGGTTCGCCGTCTCCCCGCTGAACGAGCTGGTCCTGTCGCTGCGCGCGTGGCGCGACCCGGGCCGGTTCCCCATGCACCTGCCGTGGCTGCGCCGGGTCGAGGAGGCGCGGCCGACGCTCGACGGCGACATGCTGCTCGCGCTGACCAACGAGTCGATGTGGACGCCGGACTTCCTCACCCCACGTCCGGGCGGCCCGCTCACGCGGATCGACGACGAGCTGGCCGCCGCGGCCGCCGTCGAGGACGCGATCGTGGCCCGGGACCTGGACGAGGTGCACCCCGGCGGCCTGCCCGCGCCCCTGCGCGGGCCGGTCCCCGACGTCCGGCGGCGCATCGTCGACGCGCTCACCGCCTACTGGGACGCGTGCTTCGCCCCGGTCTGGCCGCGGATGCGCGCGGTGCTGCAGGCCGACGTCGTGCACCGCGGCACGGTGATCTCGGCGCGCGGCGCGGGCGCGATGTTCGCGGACCTCGCGCCGCGCATCTCGTTCGCGGACGGCGTCGTGTCCGTACAGCTGACGACGATCGCGGCGGCACGACGGCGCTCGACCACCGGGGCGGGCCTCACCCTGGTCCCGACGCTGTTCACCCGGGGCGCGACCTGCCCCATCTCGCCCGACGAGCCGCCGATGATCATGTACGGCGCTCGCGGCACGGGCACCCTGTGGCAGGCACAGCGGCACGTGGCCGACGCCGCCCTCGTCGCCGTCCTGGGCCGAGCGCGGGCCGGGCTCCTCACCGCGCTGGAGCACCCGGCCTCCTCCACCGAGCTGGCACGCCGTCTCGACGTCACGACCAGCGCCGTCAACCAGCACCTGCGCGTGCTGCGCGACGCGGGCCTCCTGACCTCCGCCCGCGCCGGCCGCTCGGTGCTGTACCTGCGCTCCGAGGTGGGCGACGCGCTGGTGGGCCCGGGCGCCTGAGTCGTCAGGCGCCGGCGATGCGGGCCAGGTGCGCGTCCAGCACCTCGAGCGCCCAGCGGGGGTCGACGTCGGGCTCCTGCCGCACGACGTGCAGCGCGAGCCCGTCGACCAGCGCGTGCAGCTCGCGGACCTCGACGTCGACGGCGCCCCTCCCGGTGAGGGCGGCGAGCGCCCGTCCGCAGACCTCGCGGATCGCGCTCTGCGCGGCCCCGTGGCCCTCGCGCAGGGTGGGGTCGGTCATGGCGGCGGTGCCGAGCGCCAGGTAGACCTCCATCTCGGTCCGCCGCTCGGCGTCGAGCGGGAGGAGCTGCGCGAGCAGGGTCCGCGCGCCGCCGGGCGCGTCCAGGTCGACGGCGTCCACCCGCTCCTGGAGGCGCTCGACGACCAGCGCCACGGCGCGCTCGCGCACGCTCGCCAGGGTGGGGAAGGTGTAGCGCAACGAGCTCTGCGGCAACCCCGCCTCGGCGGCGACGTTGCGGACGGACAGGGCCTCGAGGCCGTCGCGCACGAGGACGCGCCACGCGGCCTCGGACACCTGGCGGCGACGTTCGTCTCGGTCGAGCTTCTGGGGCACGCCGTCATATTCGCACAGTCGTGCGAAGTGTGCTAGAACTGTCTTCGCACGATCGTGCGAAGACGTCTCGACCCGAACCGAGGGGAAGTGAGAGCCGTGGACTGGCTGATCCTGATCGCCGCCGGCGTCATGGAGGCCGTGTGGGCGACCGCGCTGGCCGCGTCGCGCGGGTTCAGGCGCCCGGTGCCGACGGCGGTCTTCGTCGTCGGCCTGGCCCTGAGCATGTGGGGCCTGGCGCACGCGATGCTCACCATCCCCGTGGGCACGGCCTACGCGGTCTGGGTGGGGATCGGCGCCGTCCTGACGGTGCTGGTCGCGATCGTGCGCGGCGACGAGCGGCTGACCGTCGCGCGTGCCCTGCTGCTGGTCGGCCTGGTCGGGTCGGTCGTCGGACTCAAGGTGGTGGGTTGACATGAGCACGAAGAGCTCGAACGGTCTGGCCTGGGGGATCCTGCTCGCGAGCGCCGTGCTGGAGGCCGTCTGGGCCACCGCCCTGGACGCGAGCGAAGGGTTCACCGTGCTCGGCGACACGGTCGTGTTCGTCGTCGCCCTGTCGCTGAGCATGCTCGGCCTCGGCTACGCCGCCAAGCACATCCCGATCGGCACGGCGTACGCCATCTGGACCGGCGTCGGCGCGGCCCTCACCGTCGCCTGGGCGATGGTCACCGGCACCGAGACGGCGTCGCTGCTCAAGGTGCTGTTCCTGCTCGGCATCATCGGCTGCGCCATCGGCCTCAAGGTGGTCGGCCACGGTGAGGACGACGCCGAGAGGGGTGCCGTCAGCGCCGGTGCACCACCTGCGCCGCGGCCTGGTCGCGGGGCATGAGCAGCACCTGGTCCACGTTGACGTGCGCGGGGCGGGTGGCGATCCACGCCACCGTCTCGGCCACGTCCTCGGCCGTGAGCGGCTCGACGCCGGCGTAGACGGCCTCGGCCCGCTCCTCGTCGCCCCTGAAGCGCACGAGCGAGAAGTCGGTGTGCACCATGCCGGGGTCGATCTCGCTCACCCGCACGGGCTGGCCGAGCAGCTCCAGGCGCAGCACGCGGGTGAGCGCGGCCTCCGCGTGCTTGGCTGCGTTGTAGCCGGCGCCGCCCTTGTAGGGCTCGCGTCCCGCGATGGAGCCGATGGTGATGACCTGGCCGTCGCCGCTCGCGATCAGCGCCGGCAGCAGCGCCTTGGTGACGCGCACCGTGCCGAGCACGTTGATGTCGTACATCCGCTGCCAGTCGGCCAGGTCGGCCTCGGCCACCGAGTCGGCCCCCAGCGCCCCGCCCGCGTTGTTGACGAGCAGGTCGCAGCGCCCGAGCCGGTCGTCGACGGCGCGGGCGAACGCCTCGACCGACGCGTCGTCCGTGACGTCGAGCGCGACAGCCGTGCCGCCCGTCTCGGCAGCCACCTGCTCGAGCCGGTCCATGCGGCGGGCGCCGAGCACGACGTGGAACCCGGCGGCCGCGAGCGCCCGGGCGCTTGCCGCCCCGATCCCGCTGCTCGCTCCGGTGACGACGGCGACGCGCTGGGCGTGCGGATCCTGCGGCATGGGCAGCACCTTACGCGCCGCGGGGCACGCCGGCCGTGGCCAGCAGGTCCTCGTGCAGCTCCATCCACACGCCGTGCACGGACGACGCGCCGACGGCCGCCACGCGCGCGCCGTGGCCGGCCCGGGCGGCACGGAGCGCGTCGCCGAGCCGCTCGTCGTAGCCGGCGAACCGGCGGAGCTCGTCCTCCAGGCCCGTGAGCAGGGGTCGCACCTCGTCGACGACGGCGGCGAGCTCGTCGAGCACCCGGCCGTCCCAGGCGGGGTCCGCGTGGTCGTTGACGTCCAGCCGCCCGCCCGGGCCGGGGCGCAGCTGCCAGTCCGTGCAGGCCCGCAGGACCCGGGCGTTGAGCGGGGCGAACGTCGTGAGCGCGTCGGCGACGACGGCCCCCGCCCGCCCGCTCGGGTCGGCGGCGAGCTCGGCCGCGAGGCGGCGGTCGTCCTCGGCGCGCCCCCGCTGGGTGAGCGACCAGCCGCCGGTGCCGGCGAACTCCGCCCACGTCACGAGGCCGAACGCCTCGAGGTCGAGCAGCTCCTCGTGCACGGCCGCGACGTCCAGCCCGTACCGCGCCGCGACGGCCCTGTCGTCGCCGCTGCCGAGCACGCGCACGGCGTGCAGCACGAGCACCGCCGGGTCCGACGCCCGGCTCACGACGCTCCCCCGGCCTCGGCGCCCGCGCCACCGGCGCCGCCGGACCGCGAGACGAGCCGGTCGAGCCGCTGCTGCACGGCCTGCGGCGAGCCGAGGCCCAGGGCGCCCGCCATCCGCCCCCAGGTGTGGCCGGCGGCCCGCGCCGAGAACAGCGCGGCGGTCTCGATGTGCTCGGCCTCGGCGCGGGCCGCGGGGACGAGAGCGAGGGCCGCGAGCGCGCCGGCGGCGTCCTGCTCGGGGGTGAGCTCGCCGCGGGCGGAGCGCCACAGGTAGTGGCGCACGAGGTCGGTCGCGGACGGCGGCACCGAGGCGGGCTGCCACGGGCGCGGGGCGAGGGCGTCGGCGCCCAGGTCCAGGAGCGTGCGGCGCGCCCGGGCCTCGGCGTCCGCCCCGCCCTGGTCGGCGTCGTGGGGCTTGCGTTCCATCCGGCGACCGTGCACCATCAACGAATCGTTGTCAACGTCTCGTTGAAGGGACTCCCCGTGCCCCTGACCGTCCCGCTCGACCGTGCGACGGCCGCGCACGGCGGCAAGGCGGCCGGTCTCGGCGCGCTGCGTCGCGCCGGCCTGACCGTCCCGGACGGCTTCGTCGTCCCGGAGTCCGTCACGGCCGACGACCTCCCCCACGCCGTCGGCCAGGGGCTCGCCGGGCTGCTCGGCGCCGCCGGGGAGACCGGCGCCGTGGCGGTGCGCTCGTCGGCGACGGACGAGGACGGGCCGCGCGCCTCGGCCGCCGGGCAGTACGAGACGGTCCTCGGGTGCGTGGGCGTCGCCGACGTCGTCGCCGGGGTGCTGGCCTGCCGCGCGTCGGCGCACGGCCCGCGCGCCACCGCGTACCGCGCGGCCACCGCGGCCGGCGAGCTGTGCCCGGGCGTCGCCGTCGTCGTGCAACCGCTGGTCGACGCCGGCGCGGCGGGCGTGCTGTTCACCGACGGCGGGCACACGGTGATCGAGGCGTCGTGGGGGCTGGGCGAGAGCGTCGTGCGGGGCGCGGTCGAGCCGGACCGGTTCACCGTGGCGGGCGGGGCCGTCGTCGACCGCCGCGTCGGGACCAAGCGCACCCGCGTGGACCGGTCCGCCTCCGGTACCGCCACCCGCGACGTCCCGCTCCCCGACCAGGCTCGCCCCTGCCTCGACGACGCCACCGTGCTGCGCCTCGCCGCGCTCGGACAGCAGGTCACCGACCTGCGCGGCGGCCGACAGGACGTGGAGTGGGCCGTGGACGACGACGGCGCCGTCTGGCTGCTCCAGGCCCGCCCGGTCACGGCCCCCCTCCCGGCGCCGCGTGGTGAGCACGATCTCGCTCACAACGCCGGGGTGGTCCTGGCGGGGACGGCGGGGAGCCCGGGTCGGGCGGCCGGGCCGCCGCGGGCGGTGCGCGGCCCGGACGACTTCGCAGCCGTCCGCCCCGGCGACGTGCTCGTGTGCCGCGAGACCGACCCCGCGTGGACGCCGCTGTTCGGCGTCGCCGCGGCCGTCGTCACCGAGACGGGCGGGCTGCTGTCGCACGCCGCGATCGTGGCCCGCGAGCTGGGCCTGCCCGCCGTGCTCGGGGTCCCGGGCGCGACGGATGCGCTGCGCGGGGCAGCGACGATCACCGTCGACGGCGACGCGGGAACCGTCACGCCGGGCGGATGACGTCGCGGAGCCCCCGACACCACGGACGTTCCTGGACGGAGGCTGCTGCGGCTGGGAGCATCCGGTCATGACGACGACCGTCCAGGGCCCGCCCCCCGCGGTCCCGCCCTCCGGACCGGCCGTCTCGGACGCGCCGGGACCGTTCACCCCGGAACGGCCGAGAGCCGCATGGGGCAACCGCGCGCTGGCGGTGCTGCTGGACTCGGCCGTCGTCGCGTCCGTCGCGTTCCTCGCCGCCGGCGACACGTCGCCGTTCTACTCCGTCCCTCTCCACGGCGTCGACGACGCGACGACGGCAGGCAGTCCGTGGGCGGTCGGGACGCTGCTGGCCCTGGGTGTGCTGCAGGCATACACGGGCATGACGCCGGGCAAACGGGTCGCCGGCATCGCCGTGGTCGACGCGGGCTCCGGTCGCCCCGTCGGGTTCCTCGGCACGGTGCTGCGCTGGCTGGCGCACGTCCTCGACGCCGTCCTGTTCGTCGGCTACCTGCGGGCCGCGTTCCACCGCGAGGGCCGCACGTTCGCCGACTCCTTGCTCGGCACGGTCGCCGTGCGCACGGCGACACCCGTGCCGCACCCGTGGGTCGCGCGCCTGCGGGCCTACCGCGACGCCCGGATCCCGGGGCTGCGCTGGCCGCGCCGGGTCACGGGCGCCGTCGCCCTCGTGCTGTGCTCCGCCGCTGCCGCCATGATCCTGACCACGTCGCAGGGCGTCCGGACGGACGGCCCGGCGACGATCGCGTGTCCTGCGGTCCCGTCCGACACGTTCCGAGCCCAGGCGCGTGTGGAGCACACCGCTGCGTCGGCGTCCCGCCTTTGGATCCAGCGGCCCACCGGGGAGACGTGGCGTGTGGTCGCCGGTTGGTCCTGGGCCGCGAGCACCGGATCACCCGCCGACGTCGCCCCGCTCGACGAGCTGAGCGCGTCCGTCCGGCTCCGATCGCCTACTGGGTTGACGCTGGACGCCCAGGGCGGCACAGGAGAGCTCGTCGACGGCGACCTGTTCGACGCCGACCTCGGTGACGTCACCACGTCGGTGGCGACGGAAGCGAGTCACGACGTCGCGGGCTGGACCCTGCACAGCGTGCTGACGACGGACGACGGCGCCGTCGTCGCGGAGTGCACGGCGACGGTGCCCACCGTCCCGTGACCCGTCAGGGGCGGAACGTCGTCTGCCCGTGCGGCGACTTCGCGAACGCGAGGACCTTGTCCGGGGCCACGCGGTAGACCAGGGCTCGTTGCCCGTGCGGGTCGAACGACTCGTCGTCGTTCTCGAAGTCCCAGGCGTCGCCGTACTTGGCGCGGAAGCCGTCGGCGAGCCGGCGGAGCTCCGCCTCGCCGGTGACGCGGACCGCCGCGCCCTCGACGACGACGTCGAGCCCGTCGTCCCACGCCGCCGACCCGGTCATGACCGCCGCGTGCGGGCCGTGCGCCAGGTTGCGGGCCTTCTGCTCGTCCGGGCCGGTGCAGAACACGAAGCCGCCGTCGGTCCACAACCCGACGAGCGGCGTGACGTGCGGGCGCCGGTCCGCCCGCACGGTGACGAGCTGATAGCCGGTGGCGCCGGCGAGCGCGGCGTCGACCTCGGCCCACGCGGTGGGGGCGGAGGCCTCGCTGAAGCGGGCGTCGAGCTGTCCGATGAGGTTCATGACGTGCAGACCCGCCGGGGCGACGGAACTCGTCGCCCCGGCGGAGAACACGGCCTCAGGCGGACACCTCAGAGGCTGTGCGCCGAGACGTCGCCCAGGGTGGTGGTGGCGCGGATCCGCACCGCCACGTCGCCGCCGGTGTGGGTGATCGAGTTGCTGACACGGCCGAGCGTCGTGCCGGCGTCGAGGGACGCGGTCACCCCCGCCGCGACGCCGACGGACACGTCGCCGGCCTGGGTGCGCAGCTCGAGGGAGCCGCGCACGGCCTCGTCCACGCGGAGGTCGCCCTTGGCGGTGCTGAGCTCGCCCGGCCCGGTGAGGCGCCCGACGGTGATGTCGCCGGCCTGCGTGGCGAGGCGGGCGCTCGCGGCCTCGTCGATCCTGATGTCGCCGTGGGCGCTGTCGACCACGACGTCGCCGAGGCGGCCGACGCCGCGCAGCGGGGCGCTCGCGGCCTTGACCTCGACGCGCGACCCGGCGGGCAGCTGGACCGTGACGTCGACGTAGCCGGACGGCCCGAAGGACCGTCGCGCGTCCGGCGCCGTGACGCGCAGGACGCCGTCGGCGTACTCGACGGTGGTCTGCTCGGCGGCCTCGACGTCGCGGCTCTTCGAGGCGTCGGCGGGCCGCACCTCGACCGTGGCGTCGGTGCGGTCGGCGGCGATGAAGGTGAGGTGCCCTGCCGGGACGTCGACGACGGCGGAGACGGAGGTGGTGGTGTCGAAGGTCTGCATCGTGCTCAGCTCCTGCGGTGATCGGTGCGTTCGTTTCTGACTTCGCAAACGCTACGTTGCGTTCGTGATCTCGGCAAGAGCAATGTTGCGCTAGAAACACATCAACGCAGGTCAGAGCACGCATATCGTTGCATCAGCGCTGAAGATCAACGCAAGGACGACCTCGGACGCGTTGCACGCGAACCTCGCACGAACGTACGGTGACCGCGTCACGACCGAGGAGGACCACCATGCCGGGAGGACGGCTCACCGCCGCCGAGCGCCGGCAGATCGCGCTCGGCCTGGCCGACGACCTCGCGTACGCCGAGATCGCCCGCCGGCTCGACCGGCCGACGTCGACCATCACCCGTGAGGTGACGCGCAACGGCGGCCCCGCGGGCTACCGCGCCGACCTCGCGCAGCGCGCCACGCAGCAGCGTGCCCACCGCCGTCGGCCGTCGGCACAGCGGGACGCCCGCACCGCAGCACCCGCCGGGCGGGACGACGCGGCCCTCCGCGTGTACGAGGAGGCGTTCACGACGCTCCTCATGCAGTCGGGTCTCCCCCGCATGGCCGCCGCCGTGCTCACGCGCCTCTACCTCGCCGACTCGGGCAGCCTCACCGCTTCCGAGCTGGTGCAGAGGCTCCAGGTCAGCCCCGCGTCGGTCTCCAAGGCGGTCGCGCTCCTGGAGAACCTCGGCCTGATCCGACGCGAGCGCGAGGACGGTCGCCGCGAGCGCTACGCCGCGGACGCCGACGCCTGGTACCAGTCGATGGTCGCCGCCGCCCGCGCCAACGCCCAGATGGCCGAGGTCGCTCGCCAGGGCGTCGACGTGCTGGGCCGCGAGACCCAGGCAGGGGCACGGCTCGTGAACATGGCGCGCTTCATCGACTTCGTCGGCGAGAGCATCGCCCGCGCGGCCGAGCAGGCCCGCGAGCTGCTGCACACGGGGCCCGCACCCGATCCCGAAGGCGCGCCGCGCTGACGCAGGACGGCTCAGGCGCCGGCGAGCATCGCCAGCCGCTCCCAGGATCGGTGCAGCCCGAGCGCCTCGCGCAGGCTCTGCGCCACCGCGCCCGCGTCGTCGACGAGCGTGACCCCCGGGGCGCCGTCCGGCAGCCCGGCTGCCACCAGCACCCCCTGGCCGGACCCGTGCGCCGCGATCGCCTTGCCGTGCCGGAACGCCTCCTGCAGCAGGACGACCGTCCGCGGGTCCGTCCCGGCGGGCGTGCCCGCCGTGCCGTCGGCCACCACCACCGCGTCGTACTCGATCGACCGTGTCGTGAGCAGGGTGCGCTCCACGGTCTCGCGCTCGGCGCCCGACACCACCTCGCCGCCGTGGGCCGCGACCACGCGGACGACGACGCCCTCGTCGCCGAGGGCCGACCGCAGCGCGCTCACGATGCCGAGGTCGCCGTCGTCCGCCACGATCACGCCGACCACCCGGCCGTCGACGCGGCCGGGCTCCGAGGGCTTCTGCGACAGGGCCGGCGAGGGCTGCACCTCGGCAGGCTCGGGGCCCTCGGGAGCCTGCATCCCCAGGCCGACGGCGACCCGGCGCGCCAGGTCGTCGTCGACACGGGCGAGGCTGGCGAGCATGCGCGCACGGACCTCGTCGGAGGCGCACTTGCCCAGCTCGAACGTGTACGCCTCGACCTCGTGGGCCTGCTCCACCGGGCTGAGCGAGAGCCAGAACAGCCGCGCCTGCGTGAAGTGGTCGGAGAACGACACGGGGTTCTCCTTGACCTTGGCCCCCTCGACGCGCGTCGGCACCGCGACGAACGCGCCGTCGGGGCTCGCCGTGGGCCGGTCCCCGTCGATCGCGTTCGGCTTGTAGGCGACGACGCCGGAGTGCACGGCGGTCTGGTGCATCCCGTCGCGCAGCATGTCGTCGACCGGGGCGTGCGGGCGGTTGATCGGCAGCTGCGCGAAGTTGGGCCCGCCGAGCCGGCTGAGCTGCGTGTCCAGGTAGGAGAACAGCCGCCCTTGCATCAGCGGGTCGTTGGTGACGTGGATCCCCCGGACCAGGTGGTCCACGTGGAACGCCACCTGCTCGGTCTCGGCGAAGTAGTTCGTGGGGTTGGCGTGCAGCGTCATGATCCCCACGCGCTGCACGGGGCACAGCTCCTCGGGCACGATCTTCGTCGGGTCGAGCAGGTCGATGCCCTCGAAGGTCTCGTCCGGGGTGTCGGGCATGACCTGCAGCCCCAGCTCCCACTGCGGGAACGCCCCCGCGTCGATCGCGTCCGCCAGGTCCCTGCGGTGGAAGTCGGGGTCGGCCCCCTGGGCGATCTGGGCCTCCTCCCACACCAGGGAGTGCACGCCCAGCACCGGCTTCCAGTGGAACTTCACCAGCGACGTCGTGCCGTCGGCCGCCTGGAGGCGGAACGTGTGGACGCCGAACCCCTCCATGGTGCGGTAGCTGCGCGGGATCGCCCGGTCGGACATGGCCCACATCGCCATGTGGGTGGACTCGGTGTGCAAGGAGATGAAGTCCCAGAAGGTGTCGTGCGCGCTCTGCGCCTGGGGGATCTCGCGGTCCGGGTGCGGCTTGCCCGCGTGGATGATGTCGGGGAACTTCACGGCGTCCTGGATGAAGAACACCGGGAAGTTGTTCCCCACCAGGTCGAAGACGCCCTCGTCGGTGTAGAACTTCGTCGCGAAGCCCCGCACGTCCCGCACCGTGTCGGCCGAGCCGCGGGACCCGAGGACCGTGGAGAACCGGACGAAGACGTCGGTCTCGCGGTCGGCCTCCGCCAGGAACGCCGCCCGGGTGACGCTCGCCGCGTTGCCGTACGACCGGAACGTCCCGTGCGCGCCGGCGCCCCGGGCGTGCACCACGCGCTCCGGGATCCGCTCGTGGTCGAAGTGCGTGATCTTCTCGCGGAAGTGGTGGTCCTCCATCAGCAGCGGGCCGCGCGGCCCTGCCTTCAAGGAATGGTCCGTGTCGTCGACGCGCAGGCCCTGCGCCGTCGTCAGCCGGTCGCCCGCCTGCGCCCGGGGGTCGGGTCCGTCGTCGGCGTCCACGCCCGGACGGAACGGGCACCCCGTCGGCCCGCGTCGCGCGGGGGCCGCGGTGCGCGGTTCCGGTGCACCCGGCACCACGCCGCCGGGGACGGGCTGGTCGGAGCTGTTCGCGGTCATCGGGAGCCTCCTCCGCAGGTCGGGAACGGCTGCACCGGGCAGCACTGCGCCTCCCACGCTCCGGCAGACCCCCGTTGCTCGCAGCAGCGATACCGGCGCGAGGCCCGACCGCTACTTGATCGCGCCCATCGACAGGCCGCGCACCAGCTGCTTCTGCGCGATCCACCCGGCGAGGATCACCGGCAGGGAGGCGAGCAGCGCCGCCGCGCACAGCTGGGCGAGGAACAGGCCCTCGCTCGTCATCGTGGAGACGATGAAGATCGGCACGGTGGCGGCGCGCGACGCCGTGAGGTTCAGCGCGAAGAAGAACTCGTTCCACGCGAAGATCACGCAGATGAGCGCCGTCGCGGCGATGCCGGGCGCCACCATCGGGATGAGCACGGCGCGCAGCGTCTTCATCAGCCCCGCGCCGTCGACGGCGGCGGCCTCGAGCACCTCGGCCGGGACCTCCTGGAAGAACGACCGCATCATCCACACCGCGATCGGCAGGTTCATGGCCGTGTACAGGACCACGAGGGTCCAGACGTTGTCGAGCACCTTGAGCTGCCCGGCGATGACGTAGATCGGCACGATGACGGCCACGACCGGCAGCATCTTGGTGGAGATGAAGAAGAACAGCACGTCGCTGACCTTCTCCACCGGCCGGATCGACAGCGCGTACGCCGCCGGGATCCCCAGCAGCAGCACCAGGACCGTCGAGACGCCGGTCGCGATCGCCGAGTTCGCGACGTACGCCCCGGACTCCCCCACGACGGCGCGGAACTGGTCGAGGGTCGGGCTGAAGAACCATGTGGGAGGGTCGGACGAGGCCTGGTTCTCCTGCTTGAAGGCGGTCATCGCCATCCACGCCACGGGGAAGAAGAACCCGAGCGCGAGGATCCAGGTCAGCGTCGTGAGCAGGCCGCCGCCCACGCTGCCGCGGCGGGCCCGGCGCGCGGGCGGCGGGGCCGGCGACGACGCGGCAGGCGTGCGCGGGGCCGTGGTGGTGGCGGTCATGCTCGCTCCTTGACGTCGAAGCTGCGGAAGATGAGCCGCAGCGCGGCGGAGGCGACGATGATGGTGGCGATGACGACGACGACGCCCATCGCGGCGGCCTGGCCGACGTCGAAGCCGAGGAAGGCGCGCTGGTAGATGTAGAACGGCAGGTTGGCGCTCGCCGTCCCCGGCCCGCCGGCGGTCATGAGGTAGATCTGGTCGAACGTGTTGACCACGTAGATGATCCCGAGCAGCACGCCCAGCTCGACGTACCGGCGCAGCTGCGGCAGCGTGATCGACCCGAAGGTGCGCCACCAGCCGGCGCCGTCCATCGCAGCGGCCTCCAGCACGTCCTTCGGCTGGGCCTGCAGGCCGGCGAGCACGAGCAGCATCATGAACGGCGTCCACTGCCACACCAGGGCCATGAGGATCGCGACGATCGGGTAGGTCGACGTCCAGTCGACGGGGTCGATGCCCACCAGACCGAGCGTCCAGTTGAAGAGCCCGTACGTGGGGTTGAGCATCGCCATCGACCAGAGCACCGAGCTCGCCACCGGCATGATGAGGAACGGCGTGATGAGCAGCGTGCGGGCCACTCCACGGCCACGGAACGGCCGGTCGAGCAGGATCGCCAGGACGATGCCGAGCACCATCGCGACGAGCACGCACCCGAGCGTGATGATCACCGAGTTGAGCGCCGTCTGGCGGAACACGGAGTCGCGCGCGATGTCGAGGTAGTTCGACAGGCCGACGAAGATGTCGGAGTCCGGCCGCAGCAGGTTCCGCGAGTGCAGCGAGTACCAGATCGTCACGAGGAACGGGATCTGCGTGACGACGATCGTGAAGATCAGCGCCGGCAGCAGCGGTCCGCGGCGGCGCCACCGCTCGGCGCGGGGGTACTCGTGCCTGTCCGCCCGCGCGGCGCGCTGGGCCTGGGCGCGGCGGAGGTTCCCCGCCTGCGCGGTGACGGCGGTCATGGCTTTCCTCCGGTCGGGGTGTCTCCCGGTGCACCGCCGGGCGCCGCGTCCTGCTGCTCCCGGTACGTCTCCGCGACGGTCTCGGCGTACCGCTGCGACTGCTCGAGCGCGTCGTCCACGGACTTCTGGCCCGCGATCGCGGCCGACATCTGCTGTCCCACGCGGGTGCCGAGGTCCTGGAACTCGGGAATGCCGACGAACTGGATGCCCGGGTACGGCACGGGCGCCGTCATCGTCGCGTCCTGCGTGGCCTCGCCCATCGCCGTGAGGGTGGCGTCGGCGTAGGCCTCGGACACCTCCGCGTACTCCGGGATCTCGTAGGTGGACAGCCGGCTGCCCGGCGGCACCCGCTCCCACGAGAGCTCCTCGCCGACGAGCCTGATGTAGTCCTTGTCCGTCATCCAGGAGACGAAGTCCCAGGCGGCGTCCTTGTGCTCGCTGGTGGACGGGATGGCCAGCGACCAGGAGTAGAGCCAGCCCGCGGCTTCCGTCTCGCTCACCGGCGCGGGCACGTAGCCCGTCCTGCCCGCCACGGTGGACGACGCCGGGTCCTCGATCGACGAGACCATCGACGTCGCGTCGTACCACATGGCCGCCTGGCCCTGCGCGAACCGGGTGAGGCAGTCGCCGAAGCCGGACGTCGCCGCCCCGGGCTGGCCGTACCGCTGCACCGTGTCGACGTACGTCTCGACGGCGTCGCCCACCTCGGGCGAGTCGAGGCGGGCGTTCCAGTCCTCGTCGAACCACTGCCCGCCGAACGTGTTCATCACCGTGGTCATCGGGGCCATCACCTCACCCCATCCGGCCAGCCCGCGCAGGCAGATGCCCGCGAAGTCCTGCGCCGGGTCGTGGAGCTCCGCGGCCAGCTCCCGCACGTCCTCCCACGTGGGCCGCTCGGGCATCGTGAGGCCCGCCTGCTGGAAGAGGTCCTCGCGGTACGCGAGGAACGACGACTCCCCGTAGAACGGGACGGAGTAGAGGTCGCCGTCCACCGACAGCGCCTCGCGCACGCTGGGCACGAAGTCGTCCGGGTCGTACCCCTCGGTGGCGTCGGCGTACGGCTGCAGGTTCTCGATCCAGCCGTTCTCGGCCCACATCGGAGTCTCGTAGTTGGAGATCATCACGACGTCGAACTCCCCGCCGCCGGTCGCGACGGACGCGGTGATCTTGGCGCGGGCCTCGTTCTCGGGCAGCGACACGAACCGCACGTCGATGCCGGGGTGCTCCTTGCGGAACTCGTCCTGCAGCGAGATCGCGTCCTGCATCTGCGGGTTGGAGACGATCGCGACGACGATCTGTTCGCCGTCGCCCCCGCCGACGGCGCCCGCCCCGGCGCACGCGGCCAGGGAGAGGCCGATGACGGCGGCGCTGCCCGCGGCGGCGAGCCGTCGGGTTCGTGGTCGGAACATCGCTGTCCTCACGTCGCTGGTCGGTCGTTCGGTGGTGCCTCGACGAGCCCGGCTGCGCACAGATGAGATGCGGCGCTGCGCTCATCTGCCTGGACAGTAGTTCGTTATGCTCAGGTGAGCAAGGGCCACCCGCTCAGAGTGGCGCTGCCCAGGGTTTCGACAGGCTCGACCAGCAAGGGTGGTTCCGTGACCGACGCCGATCACGCACGGCTCCTCGTGGAGGTGAGCCGCGACTACTACCTCGACAACCGCTCGAAGGTGGACATCGCGGCCTCCCGCGGCATCTCCCGCTTCCAGGTGGCCCGGCTCCTCGCCGAGGCGAGGGAGAGCGGCGTCGTGCGGATCGAGATCTCGCCGCCCGCCCATCTCGACTCCGGCCGGGCGCGGCAGCTGGCCGCACGGCTCGGCGCCCGCGAGGTCGTGATCGCCGGCTCGGGCGGCACCCCCGCCGCGACGCGCGAGTCGGTCGCGCGCGCCCTCGCCGGCGTCGTGTCCGCGCACGTGCGCGACGGCTCGTCCGTCGGCGTCTCCTGGTCCCGCACCATCGAGATCGCGGTGCGTCACCTCGCGCCCCTGCCGGCGTGCGACGTCGTCCAGCTCGTGGGCGCGCTGCCCGTGGACGGCTCGGGCGACTCGCTGGACATGATCCAGGCCTTCCGGCGGATGCCGGGGGTGCGGACGTGGCCCGTGTGGTCCCCGCTGCTCGTGGCCGACCCCGGCACCGCCGCCGGCATGCGCCGCCAGCCCGAGGTCGCCGCCGCCCTCGACCGCGCGGACGACCTGGACCTCGCCGTCGTCGCCGTCGGGGCATGGACGCCCACCGGCTCCACGGTGTTCCCGCAGGTCACAGGCGACGAGCGCCGGGCGGCCACCACCGGCGGGGCGGTCGCCGAGTGCTCCGGGCGGCTCTTCGACGCCGACGGGCGACGCGTCGTCACGCCGCTCGACGCGCGGGTGGTCGGGGTGACCCTCGACCAGCTCGTGCGCACGCCCGAGGTCGTCACCGCCGGCTACGGACGCGACGCCGCGCCCGGGCTGCGCGCCGCCGTCGCGGGCGGGATCGCCACCACCGTCGTGTGCGACGACGACGCCGCGAGCGCGCTCGAGGAGCTGCTGGGCACGACCGCGGGCTAGGCCCGCACCGGTACGCCTTGCGGGCATCCGGGGACGCGTCGAGCCTGGTGGTGACCCCGGCGGCACCCCGCCGCCGCGCCCGAGGAGGTCGCCGTGACCCATACCGACGAGCCCCGCACCGAGCCGGCGCCGGACGACCCGCGCAAGCCGGCCTCACCCGCCGACCTCAAGAAGCCGTCGTGGAAGCTGGCGGCCAAGGGCGCGGTCCGTGAGTTCATGGACGACGAGTGCACCGACCTGGCCGCGGCACTGACCTACTACGCGGTGCTGGCGGCCGCGCCGGCCCTGCTGGCCCTGGTGTCGCTGCTCGGCTTCGTGGGGGACGCCGAGGCGGCGATCGACTCGATCCTGACGACCCTGAGCGACTTCCTCCCCGAGGAGACGCTCGCTATCGTCCAGCCGCTCGTCGCGAACCTCGTGGGCTCCACCGGAGCGGGGCTCGCCCTGGTCGTCGGCCTCGTCATCGCCCTGTGGTCGGCGTCGGGGTACGTCACCGCGTTCGGCCGGGCGATGAACCGCGTGTACGAGGTCGTGGAGGGGCGCCCGATCTGGAAGCTCCGCCCGCTGCTGCTGCTCGTGACGCTGATCGTGGTGGTGCTCGCCGCCGTCATCGTGGCGAGCCTCGTGCTGTCCGGGCCGATCGCGCGGTCCGTGGGCGAGGCGATCGGCCTGGGCGACGTCGCTCTCACCGTGTGGAACATCGCCAAGTGGCCGGTGGCCGTGCTGCTCGTCGTGGTCGTCGTCGCTCTCCTCTACCACCTCACGCCGAACGTGAAGCAGCCCAAGTTCCGCTGGATCAGCGTCGGCGCCGTGGTGGCGATCGTCGCGTGGGCCGTCGCCTCGGCGGCGTTCGGCTTCTACGTCGCGAACTTCGGCAGCTACGGGTCCTACGGGATGCTCGGCACCGTCATCGTGTTCCTGCTGTGGCTGTGGATCACCAACCTGGCGCTCCTCTTCGGCGCGGAGCTGGACGCCGAGCTGGAGCGCAGCCGCGAGCTGCAGGGCGGGATCGCCGCCGAGGAGACCATCCAGCTGCCGCCGCGCGACACCAAGGCCAGCGACAAGAAGGCCGCCAAGCGTCGCGACGCCGTCGCCGAGGCCCGCGGGATCCGCGAGGCCGCCGCCCGTGACCGTACGGGGCGCACGGACGCACGGTGACGTCGCGGCTCAGCCCGCCACGAGGTTCTCCACCGTCGCCCGCGCGCCGAGCGTGTGCAGCGAGTCGAGGGCGGCGACATACGCCTCGACGAACCGCGGCTCGGAGGCCAGGTCGCCGAAGAGCTCCTCGTCGCGCACGAACGCGAGCGGGTCGTCGTGGTTCCGCGCCGCGGCGGCCCGGAGGCGGTCGGCGAGGCGGTCGACGACCGTGATGGGCTCGCCCTGCTCGTCGACGCCCTCGTCGTACCGGGCCCAGGCGGCGACGACGGCGGCCGAGCGGTGGACCTCGCCGCCGGCCGCGAGGTTCGCCCGGATCACCGGGACGAGCCAACTGGGGATGCGGTCGGACGACTCGGCGCACAGCCGGGCCAGGGTGTCGCGCACGTGCGGGTTGGCGAACCGCTCGATCAGGGTGGCCTGGTACTCCTCGAGGCCGACCCCGGGCACGGGCATCAGCGTCGGGGCGCCCTCGCGCGCCATGTAGTCGCGCAGGAAGCGCACGAACGTCTCGTCGGAGCAGACCTCGTGCGCGTACCGGTAGCCGGCGAGGTAACCGAGGTAGCACAGGGCCTGGTGGCTGGCGTTGAGCAGGCGCAGCTTCATCAGCTCGTACGGCTCGACGTCGTCGACCAGCTGCGCACCCACCTTCTCGTACGGCGGCCGCCCGGCGGCGAACCGGTCCTCGACCACCCACTGCGTGAACGGCTCGGCCACGACCGGCCACGCGTCGTCGACCCCGAAGCGCCGGGCCACCATGGCCCGGTCGTCGTCCGTGGTCACCGGGGTGATGCGGTCGACCATCGAGTCGGGGAACGGCACGTGCTCCTCGATCCAACCGGCGAGCTCGGGGTCCTTGAGCCGCGCGAACGCGGTGAACATGCGGCGCGCGACGTCGCCGTTGCCCTGGATGTTGTCGCAGCTCTGCACGGTGAGCGGCGGCACCCCCCGGTACCGACGACGGCGCAGCGCCTCGGTGACCAGCCCGAACGTGGTGGCGGGGACGGCGCCGGGCTCGAGATCGGCGCGCACCGCCGGGTCGTCCGCGTCGAACTCCCCCGTCACCGGGTGGACGTGGTAGCCGCCCTCCGTGACGGTCAGGGACGCGATCCTGATCTCCGGCGACGCCAGCTTCTCGATGACGGCCTCTGGGTCGTCGGGCGCGAGCAGGAACTCCACGATCGACCCGATCACCCTGCCCTCGAGCGTCCCGTCCGGGTGCTTGAGCACCAGGGTGTACAGCCCGTCCTGCGACGTCAGCGCGTCGCGCATGCGCGCGTCGTGGGGCAGCACGCCGACACCGCAGATCGCCCAGTCGAACGCCTCACCGGCGTTCATCAGCCGGTCGAGGTACATCGCCTGGTGGGCACGGTGGAAGCCGCCCACCCCGAGGTGCACGATGCCCGCGCGCAGGCGGCTGCGGTCGTACTGCGGGACGGCGAGCGGCAGGTCGCCGCCGGCGAGCGACGACACGGTCTCAGCGCTGAGTGCGGTCATGCTCTCAACGTAGCAAACGAGCGTCCCTGAGGTCACAGATGAGCGGCGCGCGAGCGGTGGCCCACGTCGATGCGGGCGTCGACCAACCGGGCCCCCGTCACGACGCACGCCAGGCCGCGGCGGTCCGGCGTCGCCAGCACGCCCACCAGAGCAGCCACCGCAACCAGGTTCTGCAGCGCGCCGGCCCACGCGTTCGACGCGTCGCCGGGCGGCACGGCCTCCACGATCCCCAGCGCCCCGTACAGGCCCAGCAGCACGTAGCCGCGGGCGAGCCGGCGCGCCGGCGAGCCGCGTCGCAGCACGCCCGCCCCGTCGGGCCAGCGCGGCTCCAGCCACACGGCCCGCTGACCGAGGGACGCCCCCGACCCGAACCACGGCGGCAGCCCGAAGACGACGACCGCCGGCAGCACGGTGCCGAGCAGCACGTCCGCCCAGGTGGTGGCCGCCGGCAGATCCCGGCCGGTGGCCAGCAGCCCCACGCGGTAGGCGAGCTGGAGCGCGGCGCCCAGCGCGTACGCCGCGGCCAGGTCGGTGACCATCCCCAGGAGGCGCCGCCAGGCCGTCACCGGCCGCGGCTCGAGGCGCGCGGTGGCGAGGTCGCGCGCCTGCGGCATCCAGCGCAGCACGACCGGCGCCACGAGCGCGCCGAGGAGCCCGCCGAGCGTGTTGGTGAGCACGTCGTCGACGTCCGCCACGCGGTAGGGGCACGGGATGAGGCCGAGGACGCCCGTGTACTGCACCGTCTCGATCGCGACCGACGCGACCAACGCGCTGAGGGTCGACGCCACCACGCCCCACCCGAGGTACCGCCGGGCCAGGACGCCCCACGGCACGAAGAGGAGCACGTTGAACGCCACCTGCAGCACCGCCACGCTGCGCAGCGTGGCCAGGGTGCCGAGGTCCGCCGTCTCCCGGCGGATGTCGTCCAGGGAGTGGAGCGGCGTCAGCTCGGCGCCGGACACGCCGTGCGCCGCACACCACTGCGCCAGGTCGCCCGACGGCAGCGGCAGCAGCGTGTAGGCGAGCAGCGTCACGACGTACACCGCGAGCGCCGCCGCCCCCAGCACCCGCCGCGCGTCGAGCCGGCCGTACCGCCGCTGCTGCACCAGCAGCACGGGGATCAGCACCCCGAGGAAGACCAGCACCCCGAAGCCGACGCCCACCGCGGCGGACCATGTCCATCGATCGATCACGCCGGCGACCGTATCCGGCTAGTCCTGGGTCAGCGCGCGCAGGTCCTCGAGGGTGCCGTCGAACACGTTCATGTCGATGTGCTCCTCCTCGCCCTCGTAGCCGGGCAGGGTGTCACGGTCGGAGTACTGCCAGAGCTCCCAGTCCCGCCGCGGCACGTCGGGGCTGGAGGCGACGGACCGGATCCACAGCGGGTAACGGTCGTAGTCGTCGCCCAGGTAGTCGGCCCGGATCTGCTCGGTCGTGTAGAGGATCGGCGGCACGCCGTAGTGCTCCTCCAGCGTCTCGAGCATCGGGTCGAGGATCCCCCGCAGCTCGTCGACGGTCGGCGGGCTGGACGCGAACTCCCCGTAGTACTCGACGTCGACCACGGGCGGCAGGGTGCCGCTCTCGGCCGGCACGACGTCGATCAGGTGCGCGGCCTGGTCGGCGCCGGGGCTCTCGAAGCTGAGGAAGTGGTAGGCCCCGACCAGCAGGTCGGTCTCGCGGGCGCCGGCCCAGTTGGCGGCGAACCGCTCGTCCTCGTGCCCGGAGCCCTCCGTGGCCTTGACGAACGCGAAGTCGAGGTCCTGCGCCGCGAGCACCGGCCAGTCGATCTCTCCCTGGTAGGCGGAGACGTCGACGCCGCGCACGGCGTACCGGTCGGCCGCGAGCCGGTTGGGCCAGAGCACCCCGTTCCACACCAGGGCCGCCAGCACCGCGAGCAGCACCACGACGGCACCGCCGGCACCCAGCACCCACCGCAGCCGGCGCCTGCCGGTCCCCCCGTCGCTCACCCGCCGATCCTCCCGGATCGGCCCGCGCCGAGCCAGTCCCGCCGTTCCGGACGGCGCGCGCCCGGGCCCGGTCCACGGGATGATGCGCCTACCCGAGGCGAGGAGAGCCATGCCCGACGCCGGTGACGACACGGCTGCGCCCCTTCCCTCTGCCCCGAGGCCGTCTTCCCGACTCGTCCGGACGGCCGCGCGGGTGCCGTTCACCCTCGGCGTCGTCGGGGCGATGCTCGTGCTCGGCACCGTGACCGGGGCACTGTGGTCACCGTTCGAGGACCACCCCTGGTTCGAGGCCGTGGCATTCGGCGCCCCGGCGTTCGCCGAGGGCCGCTGGTGGACGCCCGTCACCGGCTCGCTCTTCGCCCTCGAGCCGTGGGAGTACCTGCCCGTCGCAGGGGTCTTCCTCCTGCTCGTCGGCTGGGCGGAGTACCGGCTCGGGACTCGGCGCGCGGCCGTCGTGGCCGTCACCTGCCAGCTCGTCGGCGTCGTCGGGACGGCCGGCGGGCTCGCCCTCCTCGCCCGGACCGGGTGGGCCTGGGCGGAGCGCCTGGCGGGTGTGCTCGACGTGGGCTTCAGCGCCGGTGTCGTCGGGGCGGCGACCGTCGCCGCGCTGAGTGTCGCGCCGCCCTGGCGGTTCCGGCTGAGCGCCCTGGTGAGCGTCTACGTCCTGGTCGCCCTCGTGGCCTGGGGCGGCATCGCCGACGTCGAGCACGTCGTCGGCTGGGTGGCCGGCCTCGTGATCGCCCGCACGGTGCTGGGTGCGAGGCTGGGCCGCCGTACCCGCGCCGGACGCGTCCAGCGGGACCGGGGCACGGCAGCCGGGTACTTCGCGGTCTCGGCGTTGCTCGTGGTGCTCACGAGCTTTGCTGCCGGGCCCGCGGCCGGCCCGCTCGGCACGATGACGCGCGACGACTGGCCCACCGGAGTGGTCGCCGTGACCGTCGACCTGGTGCTGGCCGTAGGCCTCCTGCGAGGGCGCCGCTCCTGGTGGCGGGTGGCGGTGGTCCTCACGGTGCTCGGTGTCCTGGCCGAGGCGTTGCTCGCCGTCACCGCCGCGACGGTGGACCGCGGCGACCTGCCCCTGTACGTGCTCATGCTGCTGCTCGACGGCGGGGCGCTGGCCCTGCTGCTCGTGCGCCGGGCGTCGTTCCGCGCCCGCCGGCACGCGCGCCCCTCGGCCGGCCGCCGCCTCGACCGGGACGACGCACGGTCGACGCTGCGCCGGCTCGGCGCAGGCCAACGACTGGCCTGGATGACGACCTGGGACGGCAGCGAGCGCTGGGCACCCGAGGGCCAGGAAGGGTACGTCGCCTACCAGGCGCACGCCGGCGTCGCCGTGGCGCTCACCGACCCGGTCGGCGCCGGGCCCGAGGGCCGCGCGGAGCTGGTCGACGCCTTCGTCGCCGCGACGACGGCCGCCGGGGCGGGTTCGTGCTTCTTCTCCGCGAGCGAGGAGGTCGCGGCGATCGGACGAGAACGCGGCTGGACGCTCGTCCCCGTGGCCCAGGAGGCCGTGATCGACCTGGCGGCGCTGGAGTTCCGGGGCAAGAAGTGGCAGGACGTGCGCACGGCGCTCAACCAGGCTGCGAAGCAGGGCG
Source organism: Isoptericola peretonis (assembly GCA_023241745.1). Lineage (GTDB taxonomy): Bacteria > Actinomycetota > Actinomycetes > Actinomycetales > Cellulomonadaceae > Isoptericola > Isoptericola peretonis. The sequence continues at coordinate 181,273 of JALQCY010000003.1, forward strand.
TCGGGCACCGGCTGGTGCGGCTGGCGGAGGAGCCTCCCGAAACGCTCGCGCAGGTGAGGGCCATCTCTGAGGCCTGGCTCGGGGACAGCGACCTCCCGGAGATGGCGTTCACGCTCGGCGGGGTGCGGGAGGCTCTCGACCCGGAGGTGCGGGTGGGGCTCGCCGTGGACGACGAGGGCCGGGTGCACGGGGTGACGAGCTGGCTGCCCGTGCATGCTCCGGGCGGTCAGGTGGTGGGGTGGACGCTCGACGTCATGCGGCGCGCCCCCGACTCGTTCCGCTACACGATGGAGCTGCTCATCGCCTCGGCGCTCACCGCGTTCCGCGAGGAGGGAGCCCTGGAGGCCTCGCTGTCCGGCAGCCCTCTCGCGCACGGCGACCAGCCGTCCCCCGGGGGCCTCGACGCCGTCCTCGACAGGCTCGCGGAGCGGCTCGAGCCGCTGTACGGGTTCGAGTCGCTGCACCGCTTCAAGATGAAGTTCCAGCCACGGAACGTGCCGCTCTATCTCGTGGTGACCGAGCCCGCGACCCTCCCGCTCGTCGGCCTCGCCCTCGTGCGGTGCTACCTGCCCGACGTGCACGCGCGCGAGCTCGTGGCGGCGGCGCGGTCGTCCCGCGGGTCACGCGGGTCAGACGGCTGAACCTGCCTCCGCCGCCACCGCAGCCCTACCCTCACCGCCGTCGGCGTGCGGGTGCCGGCGCTCGAGCGCCGACCCCTCGACGTCGACGTTCGGCAGGAGCCTGTCCAGCCAGCGCGGCAGCCACCACGCGGCGTCGCCGAGCAGGTGCATGAGCGCCGGCACCACGAGCATCCGCACGACGAACGCGTCGACGAGCACGCCGAACGCGAGGGCGAAGCCGATGGGCCGGATCATCGCGGACTCCGAGAACACGAACCCGCCGAACACGGAGATCATGATGATCGCGGCGGCGGTGACCACGGAGCGCCCGGCGCGGAAGCCCTGGACGACCGCCACGCGGGCCGGCGCGCCGTGCGCGTACGCCTCCCGCATGCCCGACCCGAGGAACAGCATGTAGTCCATCGCGAGCCCGAAGAGCACGCCCACCAGGATCGTCGGGAGGAAGTTGAGGATGGGCCCCGGGTTGTCCACGCCGAAGACGCCGGACAGCCAGCCCCACTGGTAGATGGCGACCACGCCGCCGAGGGCGGCGAAGTACGACAGCACGAACCCGAGCGTCGCGATGACGGGCACGAGGAGCGACCGGAACACGACGACGAGGATGATCAGCGACAGCCCGATCACGACGCCGAGGTAGAGCGGCAGGGCGTCGGACAGCTTCTGCGAGATGTCGATGTTGCCCGTCGCGGCGCCCGCGACCCCCAGCTCCACGTCGCCCGTGACGGCGGCGTCGCCGGTGCCCTGGGCGTCGATCGTCAGGGGCGAGAGGTCGCGCAGGGTGTGCACGAGCTGTTCGGTCGACGCGCTCGTCGGCCCGTCCGCCGGGATCACCTGGAAGGCGATGGTCCAGCCGTCCTCCGCCGTCGCGGCGGGTGCGACCGCCACGACGTCGTCGACGTCGGCGAGCTGCTCGGCGACGGCCAGCTGGGCCGCCACCTCGCTGTCGGCCGTGGACGCCTCCGGCAGGTTCGCCACGACGAGCAGCGGCCCGTTCACGCCCGGGCCGAACTCGTCGGCGACGGTCGTGTACGCCTGGTGCTGGGTGGACTCCGGTGACTCGGACGAGCCGTCGGGCAGGTTGATCCGCAGGTCCGTGGCCGGGATCGCCACGACCCCGAGCACGGCGACGCCGAGGAGCACGCGCCCCACGGCGACGAGGGTCGACATCGGCCTGACGGGCCTGGTGGCCTTCGCCGGCCGCGCCTCGGCGGACTCGTCGCCCGACGCGGGGCGGGTCGCGGCCAGCACCGCCCGCTCCTTGCGGCTGAGGATCCGCAGGCCCAGGCCGGACAGCAGCGCGGGGGTGAGGGTCACCGCGACGAGCACGGCGATCGCCACGCTCGCGGCGCCGACGGTGCCCATGAGGCCGAGGAAGGGGATGCCGGTGACGTTGAGCGCGAGCAGCGCGATGACGACGGTGGTGCCCGCGAACACGACGGCGTTGCCGGAGGTGCCGTTCGCCAGCGCGACGGACTCCCGCACGTCGTAGCCGTCCTTGAGCTGGTGCCGGTGCCGGTTGACGATGAACAGGGCGTAGTCGATGCCCACCGCGAGTCCGAGCATGAGGCCGAGCACCGGCGTCACCGACGACATCTGCACCATGCCGGAGAAGGCGAGCGAGCCCATCGCCGCGACGCCGACCCCCACGAGGGCCGTGACCAGCGGCAGGCCGGCGCCGATGAGGGTGCCGAGCATCACGACGAGGACGATCGCGGCCACGACGAGGCCGACGACCTCGCCCGGCCCGACCAGGGCGGGCGTCTCCATGGCGAGGTCCGAGCCGAAGTCCACCTGGACGCCGTCGACGTCCGCGACGCCGGCCTCGACCGCGCCGATGACGGCGTCCTTGGTCTCCTGCGTGATGTCGTACTGGTCGGCGGTGAAGACGATGTTCGCGACCGCGGCCGACCCGTCCTCAGACACGGTGCGGATCCCGGAGGCCAGGTCCATGAGCTGCTGACCCTGCTCGAGCTGGGCGGCCTGCTCGTCGAGCTCGGCGGCGCCGTCCTCGAGCTCGGCGGACTTCTCGTCGAGCGTGTCCTGCTGCGCGTCGAGCTCGGCGAGCCCGGCGTCGAGCTGGTCCTGCTGGGCATCGAGCTGCGGGGCGGCGTACGCGGCCTGGCCCGCGGCCTCGGCCTGGGCGCGGGCGTCGTCGAGCTGCTCCTGCCCCGCCTCGAGCTCGGCGCGGGCGGCGTCGAGCTGTTCCTGGCCGTCGGCCAGCTGCTGCCGGCCGTCCTCGAGCTGCTCGCGGCCGTCGGCGAGCTGCTTCTCGCCGTCGGCGAGCTGGTCCGCCTGGTCGGCGCGGTCCGCCTCGGTGGCGAACGGGTCGACGACGGCCTCGACGCCGTCCACCTCCTGGAGGTCGGCCAGCACTGCCCCGAGGTCCTGCTCCTGCGTCGTGGTGAACGCCTCGCCGTCCGAGGTGCTCAGGACGACGGTGCCGGTGCCGCCCGCCGCGTCCGGCAGCTCGTCCGCGAGCTGGTCGGTGACCTCCTGCGTCGGCGTGCCGGGGATGGAGAAGCTGTCGCTCAGCGTGCCCGCCCCGACGGCGTAGCCGACGCCGGCGATCGCGAGCACGGCGACCCACGCGGCGATGACGGTCTTGACGCGTCGGGACGCGCCCCGTCCGAGGCGGTAGAGGAGCTCAGCCATGGTGTCCTTCCGAGGGGCGGGCGGAGGTGCCCGGTGAGAGGTGGTCGAGCAGGTCGGTCCACAGGCGGCGGGACGCGGCGTCGGTGGCCGCCCCCGTGCGCGCGTACCAGTGCCGGTGCAGCACGACGAGGCTGCTCATCGCCTGGGCGACCAGGAGGTCGACGTCGAGGCGGCCCAGCCGCGGATGGCGGCTCACGAGGTCGGCGGCGAGGTCCTCGCTGACGTCCGAGAGCGACCGGAGCAGGAGCATCGCCTGGTGCGGCGGCACCTCGGTGACGTCGTCGGGCGCTCCCTGCAGCCCGAGGCCGCGCGTGAGGGAGGCCATCGGGCCCACGAGGTCCGCGCGGTGCAAAGCCCCGACGAGGTCGGCGAGCGCGGCGGCACGCGGGTCCCCCGCGGGGCCGGCCGCGGGCTGCGGGTCGACGGCCGGCAGCGCCTCTCGCACGGCGCCGAAGATCTCCGCGCCGACCGCAGCCACCACGTCGTCGAGGGACGCGAAGTGGTTGAAGACGGTGCGTCGCGAGACGCCCGCGCGAGCCGCCAGGTCCTCGACGGAGAAGGCGATGCCGGCGGTCTCGTGCATGAGGCCGGTGGCGGCGTCGACGATGTTCCGGCGGGTGCGGGCCTTGAGCGCGGCGCGCCGATCGGCACGAGGTTCCGCGGGCAGGTCGACGGGCATGCCACGAGCCTAGGCCAGGTCGCTGCACTCAGTGCAACGACCTGGCTGTGACCCTGGTCGCCCTACGGCGTCACTTGATCCCGGTGGTGGCGATGCCCCGGACCAGGAAACGCTGCCCGAAGAGGAACACCAGGAACACGGGCAGCAGCGAGACGATCGACATCGCGAACATGGAGCCCCAGTTGCTCTCGCCTTGTGAGTCGACGAAGAGCCGGAGGGCCACAGGGACCGTCATCATGTCCGTGTCGGTGAGGTAGATGAGGGCGCTGAAGAACTGGTTCCACGTGCCGATGAACGTGAAGATGGCGGTCGTCGCCAGCGCGGGGGTCATGAGCGGCAGGATGATGCGCAGGAAGATGCGCGCATGACCGGCGCCGTCGATCCGCGCCGCCTCGTCGAGCTCCTTGGGCAGCCCGCGGATGAACTGGACCATGAGGAAGATGAAGAACGAGTCGGTCGCGAGCATGTTCGGGCCGACCAGGGGCCAGAAGGTGTTCACCATGCCGAGCTGCGAGAACAGCACGTACTGCGGCACCAGCGTGACGTGGCCCGGCAGCATGATGGTGATGAGCATGATCGCGAAGAGGAACGTCTTGGCCGAGAACCGCATGCGAGCGAACGCGTACGCGGCCATGGAGCACGAGACCAGCGTGCCGAGCACGGACCCGAGGACGACGACCGCCGAGTTGAGCAGGTAGCGGCCGAACGGGTGCGCGAGCGCGTTCCAGCCGTCGGGATAGTGGGAGAGGTCGACGTCGCTCAGCCACAGGCCCGGCTGGCTGAAGATCAGGTCGTCGGGCCGGAGGGACGAGACGACCATCCAGAGCAACGGGTAGATCATCACCGCGCCGGTGACGACCAGCACGAGGTGCTTGACCAGGCTCTTCAGGGGCCGGCGGGGGCCGCGCCGCCGAGGCGCCGGCCGCGGCTCCGGCTCCGTGGCGAGGCGTTCCGTCTCACGGTCGATCCGAACGGTCTCAGTCGTCATAGTGGACCCAATACTTGGACGCGATGAAGTTGACGGCGGTCAGAGCACCCACGATGACGACGAGCAGCCACGCCATCGCCGAGGCGTAGCCCATCTCGAAGTCCTTGAACCCCGTGTTGTAGAGGTACATCGTGTAGAAGAGGGTCGAGTCGGACGGGCCCCCGATGCCGCCCGAGATGATGAACGCCTGGGTGAAGGACTGGAAGGCGCCGATCGTCTGCAGCACGATGTTGAAGAAGATGATCGGGGTGAGCATCGGCATCGTGATGCGCCAGAACTGCTTGGCCTTGCCGGCGCCGTCGACCGCGGCCGCCTCGTAGTACATCGTCGGGATCTGGCGCAGACCGGCGAGGAAGATGATCATCGGCGACCCGAAGGTCCACACGTGCAGCAGGATGATCGTGCCGAGCGCCGTGTCAGGGCTGGAGATCCAGCCCATCCCCTCGACGCCGAAGAGGCCGAGCACCTGGTTGACCAGGCCGGTGGTGCCGAAGATCTGGCGCCACAGGATGGCGATCGCCACCGACCCGCCCAGGAGCGACGGGAGATAGAAGACCGAGCGGTAGAACGACAGCCCGCGCATCCCCCTGTTCAGGGCGACGGCGATGAAGAGGGCCACCGCGAGCTGGAGCGGCACACCCACCACGACGTAGGTGAGGGTCACCCTCAACGACTGGTGGAGCCGCTCGTCGCCGAGCATCCGCAGGTAGTTCTCGAGGCCCACCCAGTTCGGGTCCTCGAGCAGGTTGTAGTCCGTGAACGACAGGTAGAACGACGCGAACATCGGTCCCGCCGTGATGATCAGCAGCCCGAGGAGCCACGGCAGCAGGAAGACGAGCGCCGCCTTGTTGTCCCGTCGCGCCGCCTTCCGCTCACGCGGGTCCACGGGGCGCCGACCCACCTTGAGCTTCGAGAGCTCGGTGATCGCGCTCATCCGCGCAGCGCCGTTCTCGCGCGGGGCGGGTGGGCCCTCGTCGGAGCTTTGGAACGATTCATCGCGGACCTCCCTTGGCCACGGAGTGCTGCGCGTCGTCGCGCAACTTTTGGGGTAACCGTTGACCACAGTATCGAACTCTCCGTAGTCTGGGAAGCGCCTTCCCGCTCGTCGACACCGATCGTCGCGAGCGAATCCATGGGACGGGCTGCTCGTACAGGGAGGTACGACCCAATGCACACACCCCACTTCAGGACCGCCGCGACGATGGCCTCGGCCAGCCTCGTGCTGGCCGCGACCGCAGGCTGCGCCGTCGACCAGCCGGGCGCCGACGCCGCTCCCTACGACCCGGACGAGAAGGTGACGATCACCTTCTCGTGGTGGGGCGGCGAGGAGCGCAACCAGATCACGAAGAAGGCGATCGAGGGGTTCGAGGAGGACCACCCGAACATCACGGTCGAGACACAGAGCAGCGACTTCGGCAGCTACTGGGACATGCTCGCGACGCAGGTGGCGGGCGGCGACGCGCCCGACCTGCTCACCATGGGCGGGTCCTACCCGAGCGAGTACGCAGGGCGCGGGGCACTGCTGGACCTGGCCACGATGTCCGACCACCTCGACATGTCGAAGCTGCCGCCCGACACGCTCGAGACCGGCAACCTCGACGGCACGCAGTACACGGTGCCGGCGGGGGTCAACGCCCTGGCGACGTTCCTCAACCCGACCGTGTTCGAGGAGGCCGGGGTCGAGCTCCCCGACACCTCCACGTGGACCTGGGACGACTACGCCGAGATCAGCGAGCAGCTGTCGAAGGCCTCTCCGGACGGGACGTACGGCACGGTCCCGTTCGCCAACTCCTCGCACCTGGACGCCTGGATCCACCAGCACGGCGAGAGCCTCTACACCGAGGACGGCTCCGGCGTCGGGGCGAGCCCCGAGACGATCGCCTCGTGGTTCCAGCTCTGGCTGGACGGCCAGAAGAGCGGCGCCTCCCCCGGCGCGAGCCTCTTCGTGGAGGACTCCACCGCGGTGCCCGAGCAGTCCCTGTTCGGCACGGGCAAGGCCGGGATCATCTTCGCGTGGAGCGGGTTCCAGACCGACGAGATCGGGGACGACATCATCGAGGCGAACCTGCCCGGCGAGTCCGCGACACCGGGCAACCGCATCGGCGCGTCGATGGAGTACGCGATCTCCTCGACGAGCGAGCACCCGGAGGCCGCGGCGATGCTGCTCGACTACCTCATCAACGACGAGCGCGTGGTCGACGCGATCGGCACCGACCGGGGCATCCCGGCGAACACCGAGCTTCGCGACCACCTGCGTGAGGACCTCACGCCCGCGCAGCAGCAGGAGGTGGACCTCCTCGACGCGATCACCGAGTCCGACGCCGGCGCCCGCCGGCCGGCGCCGACGGGAGCGAGCAGCACGGGGGACGTCGTGACCCGCCTGCTGCAGGACGTGCTCTTCGAGCGCACGACCCCGGCCGACGCGGCGGAGCAGCTCGTCTCCGAGGTCGAAAGCTCGCTGAAGTGACCGCCCCCGGCGTCGCCCTCGTCGGCGGCCACGGCTTCGCGTCCCGCCATCTGGAGCACCTGCGGAGCGCCGAGCGCTCCGGACGGGCCCGGCTGCTCGGTGTCGCGGACCCCCGCCCGCCCGAGGGCGACGCCGGCGGCGTCCCCTGGTTCGACTCGCTCGACGAACTGCTCGACGCGGGCGTCGGGCCCGACGTGGTGGTGGTCTCGACGCCCCCGCACACCCATGCGCCCCTGGCGCTGCGGGCGATGGCGGCCGGTGCCGACGTCTACCTGGAGAAGCCGCCGGTCACGTCGTGGGCCCAGTTCGCCGAGCTCGAGCACGCCACCCGGGACACCGGCCGCGTGGTGCAGGTCGGGTTCCAGAGCCTGGGCTCGGACGCCCTCGCCGTCGTCGACCGCTGCATCCGGTCCGGCGAGATCGGCGAGGTGCTGGCCGTGGGAGCCGTCGGGGCCTGGTCGCGCACCGTGCGCTACTTCGGCCGGTCTGCCTGGGCCGGCAGGCGCGTCCTCGACGGCGTCGACGTGGTGGACGGCGTGGCGACCAACCCGCTCGCGCACGCCGTCGTCACGGCCCTGCGCCTGGCAGGCGCCCGGCGCGCCGAGGACGTGCTCCACGTGGACGCCGACCTGTACCACGCGCACGCGATCGACAGCGACGACACGTCCGTCGTCCGCGCACGCACGACGAGCGGCGTCGCCGTCACCCTCGCGCTGACGCTGTGCGCGCCGGAACAGAGCGCGCCGACCATCCGCGTCCGCGGTACCCGCGGCACGATCGAGCTGAGCTACACCACCGACGAGCTCACGATCGACGGGGTCGAGGGACGCCGCACGCTCACCACGGGCCGCGCGCACCTGCTCGACGACCTGCTCGCGCACCGGCGCACCGGCGCCGCCCTTCTCAGCCCCCTGGCCGACTCCGGCGCCTTCGTGCGCGTCCTCGAGGCCGTACGCGTCGCCGACGCACCACGGCAGATCCCCCCGGAGGCCGTGACGTGGACAGGCACGGGGGACGACCGCCGCCCCGTCGTGCACGACGTCGAGGCGATCCTGGAGCGGGCCGTCACGGCGCAGGCGACGCTCGCCGAGCTCGGCGTGCCCTGGGCGCGGACCCGACCGCCGCTCGACGTGCTCGACGTCGACGGCGTGCCCGTGGCCGAGCTCCGTGACGGTTCCGACGTGGCGACGAGGCTCTCCCCGCGGCCCTACCTGCACCCGGTCTCCACCCTCGGTGGCGTCATCGTCACCGACCACCTGGCCACCGACCACGCCTGGCACCTCGGCGTCGGGCTGGCGATCCAGGACGTGGAGGGCACCAACCACTGGGGAGGGCGCACCTTCACGGCGGAGGACCGCGCCTACGTCTGGCGGGACGACCACGGCCGCGTGCGGCTCGACGACCACGCCCGAGAGGGCGGTGTCGCCGACGAGGTGCTCACCTGGTGCGACCCGTCGGGCGGCCCCCTCCTCACGGAGCGGCGCCGATGGGAGGCGTCTTCCGCGCCCCACGGCTGGTGGCTCGACCTGCGGACCGAGCTCCGGAGCGCCACGGGCTCGCCCGTCTCGCTCGGCGGCCCGGGCAGCAACGGGCGCTCGGGCGGCGGCTACGGCGGCTTCTTCTGGCGGGTCGCGCCCTGCACGGGCGTCCACGTGCGCACCGCGCACGACGTCGGCGAGCAGGCGGTGCACGGCACCACGTCCTCGTGGCTCGCCTGGACCGCCGAGTTCGGCGCGGGCACCGCCACGCTCGTCTTCGTGGCCCCGCACCACGACGACACGGACCCGTGGTTCGTCCGTTCCGCCGGCTACCCCGGGGTCGGGCTCGCACTCGCGTGGGACCGCCACGCGGTCGCGCCGGTGGACGAGCCCCTGCGGCGGCACGTCCGAGTCCTCGTCGCAGACGGCGTCCTCGACGACGACCGCGTCGGGCGGCTCGTCGCCGACGCCCTGGCGGGCGACCTCGCGCCCGCACCGCTCGCCGCCCGACCCGCCTGAAGGGGGCCCACCGTGCACACCCAGCCCATCGACCGGCGCGCGCTCGTGCGCCGGCACGACGTCGACCAGACCACCCTGGACCCCCGGAGCCCGGTGACCGTCGGGAACGGCGAGCTCGGCTTCACCGTCGACCTCACCGGCCTGCAGTCGATGCCCGGCGAGTACCCGGTGCACAAGCGGGGCCACGAGCCCGACCGGGCCGCCCCCGGCACCCTCCTGGGCACGCAGTCCCAATGGGCGTGGCACTCGATCCCGGCCGAGCGCGAGTACGCGCTGGAGGAGACCACCCGACGGTACGAGGTCGACGGCCGGCTCGTGCCGTACCTCGAGGAGAGCCGCCGGGGCACGCCGGGGTACGACGCCAACCGGTGGTTCCGGGCCAATCCCCACCGCCTGGACCTCGGGCGCGTCGGCTTCGTCTCCGTCCACGACGGCGAGGGCGACGGCGAGCGCCTCGTCGCGCTGCGCCCCGACGACCTGGCGGGCACCCGCCAGGTGCTCGACCTCTGGTCGGGGACCGTGGACAGCGCGTTCTCCCACCGGGACGTCCCCGTGCGGGTGCGGACCGCCGTCCACCCGACCCGCGACCGCATCGGCGTCACGGTCCGCTCCGCCCTCGCGGCGGGGCTCGCGATCGCCGTCGACTTCCCGTACGGCTCGTCGGACTGGCACAACGCCGCCGACTGGGACTCCCCCGACGCCCACTCGACGAGCGTCACCACGGTGCCCGGCGGGTGGCTCGTGGAGCGCCGTCTCGACGACTCGGCGTACCGCGTGCACGTCGCCGCCAGCGGTGCGGAGCTCGTGCACGTCGCGCCGCACCGCGTCGTGCTGCGACCCACCGCCGACGACGTCGACGTCGTCGTCGAGTTCACCACCGACGGGCAGGGCGACACGGTGCTGCTGCCCTCCCGGGCCGGGCACGCGGGCACCGCCGCGACCGCGGGCGACGCACGGGACGTGCACCGGGCGGCGGCCGCCCACTGGCAGGGGTTCTGGGAGTCCGGCGCGGCCCTCGAGCTCGCGGCGTCCGACGACCCGCGCGCCCGGGAGCTCGAGCGGCGCGTGGTGCTGTCGCAGTACGTCACGGCCGTGAGCTGCGCGGGGTCCCTCCCGCCCCAGGAGACGGGGCTGGTGTGCAACTCGTGGCGCGGCAAGTTCCACCTCGAGATGCACTGGTGGCACGCCGCGCACTTTCCGATGTGGGGGCGACCGGAGCTGCTGCGGCCGAGCCTGGGGTGGTACCGCCACGCCCTCGCGCTGGCCCGGGACACCGCGCACGCCCAGGGCTACGCCGGGGCCCGCTGGCCCAAGCAGCTCGGCTCCGTGCTGCGCGAGACGCCCAGCTCGATCGGCGTCCACCTCGTGTGGCAGCAGCCGCACGTCGTGTACCTGTCCGAGCTCGTCCACCGGGTCACCGGCGACGACGCGTTCCTGCGCGAGCAGTCCGAGGTCGTGTTCGAGTCGGCGGAGTTCATGGCCGACTTCGCCCAGGAGGGGCCAGACGGGTTCACGCTCGGGCCGCCGCTCGTCCCCGCGCAGGAGAGCTACGCGGGCGAGCGGGCCCGCCTGTCCAACCCGCCGTTCGAGCTGGCGTACTGGCGCTGGGCCCTGCGCACCGCCAACGCGTGGCGCGAGCGGCTGGGCCTACCGGTCCAGGAGCGCTGGGCGGAGGTCGCCGAGGGCATGGTCGCGCCGCACGTGCGCGACGGCGTCTACACCGGCGTCGACGTCGAGCCGTACACGATCCGCACCGACCACCCGTCGATGCTCGGGGCGCTGGGCATCGTCCCGGACGTCGGGCTGATCGACGCCGAGGTCATGCGCGCCACCTACCAGGACGTGCTGCGTGACTGGGACTGGACGACCACCTGGGGCTGGGACTACCCCATGATGGCGATGACCGCGACGCGTCTCGGTGAGCCCGGGTGGGCGGTCGATGCCCTCATGAACCCCGCGGGCAAGAACGTCGTGCTGCCGAACGGGCACAACCACCAGACGGAGTCGCTGCCCCTCTACCTGCCGGGCAACGGCGGCCTGCTCGCCGCCGTCGCCCTCATGGCGCGCACCCACCTCGACAGCGGGGCGGGGTTCCCCTCCGACTGGGACGTCCGGCTGGAGGGGTTCCCCGCCACGGTCTGACGCCGCGGGCGGTCAGCTCAGGGGGTCCCCGGCAGCGTGCGGGCCCGCACCGGCGCGGAGGGCTCCGACGCACCGGCCGCGTTCACCGCCACCACCCGGTAGGTGTATGCCGTGCCGGGCTCGAGGGCCCGGTCGTAGGTCGTGTGCACCTTCGCGACGCCGACCTCGTGGGGCTCGCCGCCCGCCTCGGACCGCAGGACGCGGTACTCGGTCGCGCCTCCGCCCGACGTCCATACCAACCCCGTGAACGTGGCGCCCTGGAGCCCCACGCGCAGGTCGGTGGGCGGGGCGGGCGCCGGCAGAGGGACGGTGACGGGTTCGCTCCGCTCCGACTCGCCCAGCTCGTTCACCGCCGTGACGACGTAGTCGTAGGAGGCCACGGAGGCGCTGATCGTGTCGTCCTCGTACCGCGGCTCGCTGGTGGTGCCGACGGGTGCGAACGCGCCCCCGGCGTCCCGTCGGTACACCTGGTACGTCTCGGCGCCGTCCACCGGCTCCCAGCCGAGGGTGAACGCCGAGGCCGACACGTCCGTGGCCCGCGCCTGGCCAGGGGCCACGACCGGGTCCAGCGGGCCCGACGTCGCGGCCGTCACGTCCGAGGACGGCTCCGACTCCCCGCCCGGCGACACCGTCGTCACGGCGTAGCGGTACGTCGACGACGGCTCCGCCGTGTCGTCCGTGTAGCCAGGTCCGGCCACATGGTCGAGCAGCTCGAGGGCGCCGCTGTCCGCGGGCGCCCGGTAGACGCCGTACGCGGTGGCGCCGTCGACGGCGGGCCACCCCAGGTCGACGGAGTAGCTCCGCTCGGCGGTGACGCCGAGGTCGCCGGGCGCGGGCGCCGTCGGTGAACCCGAGGTCGCCAGCGCGCGTGCCTCGGCCGACGCGCCCGAGGCCCCGCCCGGGCCGACCGCCGTCACCTGGTACCGGTACGGCACGCCGGCCTCGACGTCGGGGTCGCGGAACGAGGTGTCCGCGGTGCTCGCGACGATCCGCATCGCGGGCTCCGACGACGACGCTCGGGCCACCAGATAGGCGGTCGCGCCGGCGGAACCCGCCCAGCTGAGCGCGACCTCCGCGTCGCCGTCGGCGCCAGCGCTCTCCGCGCGGACCTCGCCCGGGGCATCGGCCACCGGCGTGCTCTCCCCGGGCACCGGGTCCACCGCCACGAAGTAGTTCAGCACGGTGCCGCCGCCGTTGGCCCCGGTCACCACGCGGGACCCTGCAGGGAACCGCGCCTTGAACACGTCCCACGCTCCCCCGTGGTCGTCGGTGACGGTGCCGCCGGTGGCCTCGTAGGCGTCGGTGAGCCACGCGGGGCGTGGCGAGATGCGGGTGTCGTGCGCGACGTACACGTCGGCGTCCCCGGGCAGGTAGAAGGACAGGAGGTCGTCGTCGGTCGCGGCGCGCGAAGCCACGGCGGAGCGCACCCACTCGGTGCCGCGGAGCTCGTCGGGGATCTGGGTGAACCGGTACGCCTTGCTGCCCGTCATCCGGTCGCCGGCGACGTAGTCCCCCGGCTGCAGGTTCTGCTGGATCGACCAGAGCGCGGCGTTGGCCGCGCCCGTGCTGCTGGAGTCCGTGACGACGGCGCTGCGGATCGCGTCGCCGTCCAGCGGCGCCACGGGGGCGGGTTCCGGGGCCTGGGGGGCCGGCGGCTCGAACGGCTCGCCCGACCATGACACGGGCTCCATCGGGTAGCCACGGGGGAAGCCGGGCGCCGCGAGCTCGTTGAGGTACTCCTCGAGGTTCGTGTACCGGTCGCCGTCGTCGTCACCGTTGCGGTCCGCCGGGTCCGTCGGGTCGAGCCCCCGCGCACGCTCCCAGGCGTCCGCCATGCCGTCGCGGTCGGTGTCCCGCGCCGGCGTGCCCTCGTCGAGCTCGGGGTACCCGCCGACGTCCGACTCGTCCCCGATGATCGCCCCGGTCTGGTGCCGCACCTCGTCGACCACCCGCGCGTCGACGGCGTCGCGCTTCACGGACGCGCCGGCGTGGTCGAGGGTGAGGTCCAGCGCCCGGCGAGGACTCTGGGTGTGCACGGGCGGGTACTCGAAGCGCTCGTCCACCTGGACGGCCGGGCGGGCGGCCTCGATCATCCCGGAGCCGGTGTCCTTGCCGTTGAGCACCCCGTCGCGGTCGCTGTCGATCCGGTTGTCCTCGAGGAAGACCTGATAGTTCTCGTTGCCCCGCACGACCGCCGCGGTGGGGTTCGCGGAGTTCACGCCGGCGACGAAGTAGTTGCCCACGACGTTGCCGTACCCCTTGGTGCCGGACTCGCCGCCGGCCACGTAGGGGAAGTCGCCCCAGTTGTAGACGACGTTGTTCACGAAGTCCATGACGCCCTTGGTCTTGGGGTTCCGGTCGTTGTTGTGGGCATAGAGGTTGTGGTGCATGGAGATGGTGTTCATCTCGACGAGCCCGCCCATGGAGTGGGTCAGCCGGCCCTCCGACATGATCGACCACTGCACGGTGATGTTCTTCGACCGGGGGTTCTCGTAGTCCTTGCTCTTGATCGAGAGGACCTCGTCCCCCGCCCAGGAGAACGACGAGTGGTCGATGATGACGTTCTGCGAGTCCTCGAGGTACATGGCGTCGTCCGTGGAGCCCGAACCCAACCGGAAGCGCATGTTGCGAATGACGATGTCGCTGCTCTCGACGAACCGGACCGTGTTCCCCTTGATCGTCACGCCGTCGCCCGGCGCGGTCTGACCGGCGATGGTGATCTTCTGCTTGCCGCGCACGACGGTCTGCGGGATCGTCACGTCCCCCGAGATCTCGAAGACGATCGTGCGGGGCACGTCGCCCGCCGTGGTGAGCGCGTCGTGGAACGTGCCGGGGCCTGTCAGCTCGCGGCTGGTGACGTGGTAGACCTCCCCACCCCGGCCTCCGGTCGACGCGTACCCGAAACCCTCCGCCCCCGGGAACGCCGGGAGGCTGTCGTAGCCCGCCGACGCCGGTGCCGCGGGGACCGCGACGGCCCCCAACGCGGCCGCCAGCCCGGCGACGGCTGCTACCCCGGATCGTGCTGCTGACCGTCGTGCCCTCATCGTCCGTACCTCTCTGTACGTGCGCAATATTGTGGGAATGCGGTTTCCTGAAACTAGCGCGCGTGCCCGAGCACGTCAACAGGAACGACGGCGGCGAGGCCGGGGCGGTTCAGAGACCTGGGGTCGTCGACCCTCGCGGCACCAGCTCGCAGGGCATCGCCCGGACGCCCGGCTCGAGCCCGCGACCTGCGACCGCGGCGTGCAGCTGACGGGCGGCCTCGCGCCCCAGCGTCTCGAGCTTCATGTCGATGCTGGTGATGGTGGGGTCGGAGTTCCAGACCAACGGACCGAAGTCCTCGTACCCCACCACCGCGACGTCCTCGGGCACCCGCACGGACGCGCGCCGCAACTGGTCGATGACTCCGAGCGCGATGGCGTCGGAGTCGCACACCACGGCGTCGACGTCGTGGTCCGCGAGGATGCGCTGCATGGCCGAGCGCCCCCACAGCGCCGTCCGCGGACCGTCGGAGAGCTCGATGACGAGATCGATCCCCAGCTCCTTCGCACCCCGAGCGACACCGGTCTTGCGGTCGGCGGCCACCCGATGATGCGGGCGGCCGCTGATGTGTGCGACGCGGGTGCGCCCGAGCGTGGCGAGATGCTCGACCTGGAGGCGGCCGCCGTGCGCGTCGTCCACGACCAGTGACGTGTCCTGCGGATCCCGGGACCGGCTGTGCACGTAGACGACAGGGACGGGGAGCGCTTCGCCGACCGGGTCGCGTTCCTCCGTGCGACCGCCCACCACGATCAGCCCGTCGACCCGACGGTCCAGCAGGGCGTTCAGCTGATGGCGCTCACGCAGGTGATCACCACGAGCGTTGCACAGGTGAACGAAAGACGAAAAGGAGCTCAGCCCGTCCTCGAGGCCGTCGAGGATGGGGAGCGAGAACCGTGACTCCAGGTCTGCGGCGAGCACACCCACCGAAGTGACCGGCTGCCGGCCAGGGCCGCTGCTGGCGACGAACCCCAGCTCGCGTGCGCTGTCAAGGATCCGGCGTCGGGTGGCAGCGCTGATCCGTCCGCGCCCGTTGATGGCCTTCGACGCGGTCGACAACGACACGCCCGCGGCCTCGGCCACGTCCGCCAGCCTCGCACGGTGTCTGCGCACACCAGTGCTCCCTTTCGTCCATGCGCCATTCGGAAGGTCTTCTCGCCGCGCTGTCGACCCGACCGTACTGCACACGACAGGACGCAGAGCGCTCGCGCCGACGAACCAGTGCCCGGGAACACCGGAAGGGGCTTGCGCGTTATGTCACAAGATTCGCCAGCACCACCTGAGGAGCACTCTTGCGACGCATTCCCCGAAAGGTCGAGGTCGAGCACGAGCCGGGAAAGTTCACCCGCTACCTCCGGCACGACAACGGCGAGGGCTTCGTCTCACCGCACGCCCGCGTCCACCCGGACGCGACCATCAGGCCCGGCGCCTACGTCGAGGCCGGTGCCCGCGTGGGCGCGCACGCCCGCGTCGGCCGGTTCAGCTGGGTGGACGTCGACGCCGTCGTCGGGCAGGGCGCCCGCGTGGAGGAGAACGTGCACGTCGGCGTCCGCGGCGTCGTCGGTGACGACGCCCGCGTCGGCTCCGGCACCCGCATCGGCACCGGCAGCCGCGTGCCCGCCGGCGTCGTCGTGCCGCCCGACGCGATCGTGCCCGACGGCGAGACCGCGCACTTCTCGCGGCGCCGCAAGGACTTCGGCACCGCGGCCTGAGCCTCCCGCACCACCCGCCCGACGTGCCGCCCGGCAGGCCGTGCCCGGCGGCGGCGGGACGTTGCTATGGTGGCCGGTTCATCGACCCACCTGGAGGCGAGTGGAGGTGAACTCCCGTGGCCAAGAACTCGAAGAAGCAGCCGTCGCTCACCCTCAAGGAGAAGCGCGCGCAGAAGCGCGAGAGAACTGCCGAGACCTCCGTCAAGGCACGTAAGCGGTAGCCGTTCCGCGGACGAGGCCCGGCCGTCGCAGCGACGGCCGGGCCTCGTCGTGACACCGGTCGAGCACCGGCGTCAGGTCATCTTCTTCCCGCGCGCGCCCATCCCGGCGACGATCGAGACGCCGATCGCGGCCAGCACGATCTGGAAGAGCAACTCGATCCAGTCGATGCCGCCCGTGTCCTCGACGCCGATGAGGCTGGCGATCCACGTACCCAGCAGGGCGGCGACGATGCCCACGAGGATCGTCACGAGGATCGAGATGTTCTGCTTTCCACGGACCAGCAGGCGCCCGAGGGCACCGATGATGGCGCCGATGATGATCGCGGTGATGATTCCGGTGACGGTCACGGTGCTGCTCCCTCCACGAGGTGGGCGCGGGGTCGCGCCTGCCTCGAACGTACGGCGTGTCGTCCCTGCACGCGCGGGGACGCCGACGGCGCCGACCCTGTGACCAGGGTCGGCGCCGTCGGTGCGTCCGTCAGTGCTGCTGCCGGCGACGCACCCCGACGAGGACGACCCCTCCGGCGACCAGCAGGACGGCGAGGCCGACCCACAGGGCGATGTCGACACCCGTCGTCGGGAGCCAGCCGCCCCCGCCGGTGTCGCCGCCGGGCGGCGGCGGGAGCGCGTCGAACGTGTTCGTCACCGTGACCGATGCCGGCTCCGCCGTGACGCTCACCGCGCCCGGCTCGCCGCCGTCGACCGCCGAGACCGTCGACGACGCGGCCCCGCCGTCGTCCGTCTCCCTCACCACGCAGTCCGCCCCGATCGGGAGCCCGTCGTACGTGACGGTGTCGCCCGCCGCGATCTCCCGCGCCGCGCCACCTGGCACCTCGATGGCCTCGCCCTGGAACGTGCACTCGAGCGTGACCTCGAACGGCCCGACGTCGTACGCGTCGCCCTCGAAGTCGGCCACCTTCTCCACCGCGACAGACCCCACGTCGAACGTGTTGGTCACCGTGATGACCGCCGGGTCGGCGTCCGCGCCCGGCACGACGACCTGGCCCGGATCGCCGCCGTCCACGGTCGTCGAGACGGTCGACGACGTCGCGCCCGCCGCGTCCGTCTCCGTCACGAGGCATTCCGCGCCGATCGGGAGCTGGTCGTAGACCGCCATCTGGTCCGCGGCGATCTCACGACTCGCACCGCCCGGGATATCGATGGGCGCGCCTTGGAACGTGCACTCGAGGTTGACCTCGAACGGTGCGCTCACGAACTCCGCGCCAGGGCCCTCCACGACCTTGTACACCGTCAGCTCGCCCAGGTCGTAGGTGTTGGTCACCGTGATCGTCGCCGGCTCGGCCTCCGCGCCAGGGACCACGACCTGCCCCGGCTCCCCGTCCTCGACGGTCGTGGAGACCGTCGAGGATGTGGCACCGGCGGCGTCGGTCTCGGTCACCACGCAGTCCGCACCCACGGGGAGGCCGGCGTACGTGGCCGGCTCGTCCGGAGTGATCGTCCGCGTGGCGCCGCCGATGGCCTCGGCGTCCATGTCGATCGCCTCGCCCTCGAACGTGCACTCGGCGGTCACCTCGAACGGTCCGGTGCCGTACTGCGCACCGTCACCGTCCACCACCTTCTCCACCTGGAACTCACCCAGGTCATAGGTGTTGATCACCGCGACCTCGATCGGGGTGAGCGGCCCGTCGACCGGCTCGATCGTGCCAGTGTCGGGCTCCACGGTGACCGACGTGGCACCGCCGTTGTCCGACTCGATCATCGTGCACTCAGCATCGACCGGGAGCCCGACATACAGCGCCGGGAATCCTGGCCCGAACCGGCGGGTCTCGCCGCCGGGGATCGGGATGTCGCCCTCCTCCGAGGTGCAGGTGAGCGTCACCTGGTAGGGCAGCTCCGCGAGAGAGTCGATCGTGTACGGCGGTTCCGGCATTTCAGGCGCGAATTCCGCGCCGTCGCCGTCCACGGTCTTGCGCACGAGCACCGGACTGGTGTCGAACGTGTTGGTGGCCGTGACGGTCACCGACATCGGGCCCTCGTCGTTCGCCGGCACTGTGACGTCCGTCGACGTGCCGTCAACGGGCGCGCCGTCGCCGACCGTCATCGTCGTCCCTGTGGCGCCGAAGGTGTCCGTCTCCGTGACTGTGCACTCGGCCCCGACGGGCAGGCCGCCGTAGACCGCCGGCACTCCGGGCATGAACTGACGAGTGGCGCCGCCCGGGATGTCGATAGGCGTGTCCGCATCGGGGAACGTGCACTCGAGGGTGACCTCGAACGGGCCCACGTTGTAGATCTCCGAGCCGAGGCCCGCGAGCTCCTTGTCCACCTGGATGGTGCCGACGTCGTAGGTGTTGGTCACAGTGACCGCGACCGGGTCGTCGCCCTCAGCGGGCACCACGACCGAATCGGGGTCGACCGTGACCGTCGTGGCGCCGTAATCGTCGGTCTCGGTGATGTCGCACTCCGCTCCGACGGGCAGGCCGGAGTACGTGACCGTGCCGTCCGGCTCGACGCTGCGGGTCGCACCGCCGATGGTGCCGGAGTCCATGTCGATCGACTCGCCCTCGAAGGTGCACTCGGCAGCGACCGTGAACGGCCCCGTGCCGAAGGCCGCACCGTCGCCGGTCACCTCCTTCGTCACCGTGAACTCGCCGAGGTCGTAGGTGTTCGTGACGCTCACCTCGACGTTCGTCGCGGTGCCGTCCTCACCCCCGACCACGACGTTCTCCGGGTCGATCGTCACGGTCGTCGCCTGGTTCTGGTCGCTCTCCGTGACCGCGCACTCGGCGCCGATCGGCAGGCCGTCGTAGTTGACGGTGCCGCCGTCGGTGATCTCCCGCTCCGCGCCGCCCGGGATCGCGACGTCATCGCCGTTGAACGTGCAGGCCAGGGTCACCTCGTACGGGCCCTGCGCGTACTCGGCTCCGCCACCCGTCACCGCCTTGTCGACGGTGATGGCCCCGGCGTCGAACACGTTGGTCACGGTGACCTCGGCGGGGCTGCCGCCGACGACGGCCTCACCGGGCTCGCCGCCCTCCACCGCGGTGGAGACCGTGGTGGAGGTGGCGCCGCCGTCGTCCGACTCGGTGACGACACACTCGGATCCCACCGGCAGCCCGTCGAAGGTGACGGGGGTGCCCGGCGCGAGCTCGCGCGTCGCGCCGCCGGGGATCTCGACGTCCTCGCCCTCGTAGGTGCAGGCGATCGTGACCTCGAAGGGCCCCAGCGCGTCGTCGGGGAGCTCGGTGTTGTTGGTGAGGACCTTGTCCACCGCGACCGAGCCGAGGTCGAACGTGTTGGTGGCCGTCACATCCGTGGTCTCGCCCGCCACGACCGTCACCGGGTTCGGCTCGATGGCGCTGCTCGTGGCACCGCCGTCGTCCGTCTCGGTGAACTCGCAGCTAGCCTCGGCCGGCAGGTTCTCGATCGTGGCCGCGTAGTCGTTGTCCGCGTCGAGAGTGATCGAGTCCTCGTAGACCGTGGCGTCGTCGTACGTGCAGACCACGTCGAAGACGAAAGGGCCGTCGCCGAACTCGCCGGCGCCCTCGCCCGTGCGCTCCTTGAGGAGCTGGACGGCGCCCACGTCGTAGGTGTTGGTGACGCCCACCTGCGTGCCCACGTTGACCGGGCCGTCCGGCACGATCGTCACGTCGACCGCAGTGCCGTCCGTCTCGACCGGGTCCTCGCCCGGCTGGGTGACCGTCATCGACGTCGACGCCGCGCCCGCGGTCTCCGTCTCGGTGACCGTGCACTCGGCGTTCACCGGCAGACCGGTGAACTCGACGGGAGTCCCGTCGGCAGCCAGCTCCGTGACCATCGGGTTGTCCGCGTCGTAGCCCTCCGCGAACACCGCCTCGCCGAGGAACGTGCACTCCACGGTGGCCTCGAACGGCCCGTACTCGACAGGGTTGCCGTCGGCGTCGACCGCGTCCGACTCCACCGCCTTCGAGAGCTCCAGGCTCCCCAGGTCGTAGGCGTTGGTGATCGCGATCTGCGACGGCGGGTCGCCCTCGCTGCTGATCGTCACCGTGTCCGGCGTCACGGTGTAGTCCGTCTGTCCGGCGCTGTCGTCCTCGGTGAGCGTGCACTCCGCCCCGTACGGCAGGTTCGGCACCGTCACCGGTGTACCGGGTGTCACGGCGATGGTGATCGGGTCGAGCTCCGTCTCGACCCACGTCCCGACCGCCGAGGTGCACTCCACCACCACGTCGAACGAGTCCGGTGCGTACTCCTGGCCGTCGCCGGTGAGGAACTTGTTCACCGTGAGCGGGCCCGACGCCGTCGCGACGCCGACCTTGACGCCCTCGGTGGGCAGGATGTTGAAGTCGCCCGAGGCCGTCACCGTGACGCCTGATGCCGCGGCCGAGTTCCACGCGATCGACCGGTCGCCCGCCTCCGGGGACTCCGGCGGCGTCGTGCTGGTGCCCTCGAGGGTGAGGACGTCACCCGGCTCCATCATCGCGTCGTCGGCGTAGTTCACCACCAGCTTGATGGCGACGATCGACTGGAAGACCTCGTCGCTCTCGTCCCCGGTCAGCGGCACCCACCCCGCCTCCGGGTCGTCCTGCGGGCAGATCGGCGCGTTCATCGGGTCCTCGATGTCGTCCATGCAGTAGTCCTGCACGGTCGAGTAGAAGAACTGCGCCTCGGCGACCTCCGGAAGGTTCAGCACCTCGGGCGGAGGGTCGTTCGTGAGGATCGGCGCCCACTCCGACCCACGCTCGGCCGACGCGTACGAGCCGGTGTCGCCCGGGGTCGGGAGCCGGTCGTACAGCACCAGCTTGTTCATCGGCAGGTTGCCGACGTTGGTCACGTTGATCCGCCACGTCTCGTTGTGCCCCGGCGCGATGACGGGCGTGCACGGGTAGGCGTAGAAACCGTCGTCGTCCGCCGTGCACTCGACGCTCGGGTCCGGGGCCGCCGGGTCGACGATGACGTCGAGCTCGTCGTCATCGGTCGCCTTGACCAGCTTCTCCTGTGCGAGCACGGCAGTGCCCACCGGGACCACGTCGGCGTCTGCCTGGCACTGGCCGGTCTCCTCGTCCAGCTGCGGGGAGCACTCGTCCCACGGCCGGTCGCCCGTGACGCCTGCCGTGTTCTCGACGAGCGTCTGAGGCGGCAGGGCGAAGCGGAACTGCACCATCACGGTGATGGTGTAGCTCTGGCCGACCTCGAGCACCGAGCCCTCGGGGAACGAGAACGCGAGGCTCTCGATGTTCCCCGACTGGTCCACCGTCACGTCGGCCGCGTCCGTCGGCAGGTCCGGCGTGCTCGGGTCGGGGTCGGCCACGCCTCCCAGGCTGTAGCTGAAGGGATCGTCCGCCCCCTCCGCGAGCTCGAGCTGCGGACCCTCGTCGTCCTGCGGCATCACGTCGGTGACCACCGGGTCGGTGATCGGGCGGTCGCCTGTGTTCGTGAACGTGATGTTCATCGGGAACTCGGCGTCCGGCGCCTCCGTGCCTCCCGTCGGGACGCCATCGAAGTCCTTCTCGATCGTCACGCCGTTGGTGGCGTGCTGGTAGAGGATCGACGACTCCGCCTCGTCGTCCCCGGTGACCGGGACGAGGTCGCCCGTCCCCGGGTCGACGACGAGGTCCGCGCCCGTCGTGGTGCCCTGCACGGAGTTGCTCGCCACGCCTTCCTCGGTCTCCCCCGGAGCCGTCGGGTTGGCCTCGAGATCCGGCAGTACCGGGCCACCGGAACGCATGTCGTCGCGCCGCAGGATCTGGATCCCCACCGTCTGCGTCGGTGTCGCCGGGTTCTCCCAGATGTCGCCGTCCGCGCGGGTGAACGTGAACCGCAGGCCCTGCACGTCCTCCGGATCCACCCCCTCGGGCAGCGCGAACGTGCTCGACTGCTCGCCCTCGACCCAGTCGCCGCCGTTGCGCGCCACAGGGTCCGGCGAATCCGGGTTGCCCGAGAACGTGCCGCCGGTGAACGCGTCCACCTGCACCTGGTCGATCGGTGCTGCGAGCTGCGTGGCCGGGTCGAAGCCGACGAAGTCGTACTGGTTCCAGAACTGCGGGTCGTCGTCGGTGAGCACCATCTCGACGCTGCGCGACGGCCCCAGCGGCTGTCCGGTGAGCGTCATGATGACCGGCGTCTCGCCGTCCTCGCCCGTGCCGTGGTTCGGCTCCACGACCGTGTCCGGGGTGAACTCCTTGCCCACCTCGAGCGCGATCGCCGCGTCCAGCAGTGGCATCTCGGCGTCGTCGTTGGCGACCCGGACGTCCGCGCCCGTGCCGCCCGGGTCGTCGATCGTGGCGGCGGACTCGTTTGGCACGGGGCTGTAGTCGGCGACCGTGATCCGGGTCTCCGGTGCGTAGCGGTCGAACTCTCGTAGCTGGAGTGTGAGGCCCATCGAACCGGCGGCGCCGGGCGCCACCAGTCCGTCGAACTCGACCTCCACGCCGACCACGTCGGCGAGGTCAGCGGCGGGCAGCGCCTCTGCCGCCTCCTCCGTAAAGGTCGCGACCTCGCCCCCGGCGTTCGTCAGCGAGACCGTCGTCGTATCGGTGCCGGCGGGCGGCGTGAGGTCGATCGCGGTGAGGTTGAAGGCGTCGAACGGAGCGGTCCCGGGGTCGGTCTGCACGTCACCAGAGCCCTCGTCGACCGGGTCCGCCAGCCGCAGCTGCTCGACCTTGGCGGCGGAGTTGTTGGTGCCGGTGATGGTCGCGACGGTGCTCGGGTAGAACTCCTCCGGGGTGCCGTCCGGCGGCACCGAGACCGGTCCGCCCTCCCACGCCTTGTCCACCGTGACGTTGAGCGGCACGTCGAGGATCTCGGCGGTGTCGGCGTCGGCGTCGGTGAACTCTTCGCCGTCGTACGTCGCGGTGCCCTCGGCAGTGTCGTTGACGACGCCGGGGGTGTCCGTGTTGTACAGGGTGCCGTTGGTGGCGCCCAGCACCGCCTCGCCGTTGCTGCGCTTGTAGTCGCGCACCTGGAAGGTGAGGTCCAGGTGGCGGCCGTCGGCCTGGGTGGAGCGGGCCACGCCCTCGCCCGGCGCCGGGGCGGTCGGGTCGTCGGGGCCCGTCGGCCGGGACGGCGACTCCGTGTACGTGAGCCGCACCGACGTCGCCGACGCCTGCTCCTCGGCGGTGAGCGTGTATCCGGGGAACGTCCCGTCGCAGGCCTCCGGGCAGGGGTCGCCCGACGCCTCGACCCAGGCGCCGTCGACGAACAGCTCGACGCTCTCGACCTGGTCGTACTGCATCAGGGGGTCGTCGACCGCGATGCTCACCAGGTTGAAGGCGTCGTAGAACGAGTCCGCGATCGCCGTCGTCTCGGGGTTCTCGATGTCCGAGACCACCATCGGGTCCACGCCGGAGAAGCCACCGGTGGACCACGTGATCTGCGCGGTCACCTGGTCGTCCGTGCGCGCACGGACCGTCGCCGGGTCACCGAGCATCGTCTTGTCGATGAAGTCGCCCGGCCCGTTGCCGTCCACGGGGAACGGGTCCACGGTGTCACAGGCCTGGACCGGGTCGGTCGGGTCCACGGTGACGGCGGAAGCGGCGGACGAGGCGCAGTTCTCGATCGGGTCGTCGCGGTCCGTGGGGCCGGTGTAGTCGGCGGTGAAGTTCGGCTGGAACTCGGTGCCCGGCGGGAACCCGTCGTCGGACGTGAAGACGAACTGGACGCCCTCGGCGCCCGCGGGCAGGTCGCAGTCCACCGTGATCGGTCCGTCGGTCGGCCCGCAGCCGGGCGCCGGCTCCCACGAGTCGCCGTCCCAGTAGTTCACCGTGAGGGTGGCGTTCGCGGGCACGTCCGTGCTGCGCACGCCGGTGGCCTCGAAGTTCTCCCAGAACTCCCCGGGGCTGGCCGGGTCCTCGGGCTCCTGCACGACGAAGGTGTTCGCGTCCGTCGTCGACCCCTCCGGCCCGAAGGGCAGCAACGAGCTCGGCAGCTGCACCACGACGCTCTGGCCCGGCACGGCCGGGATGGTCGACGGCGTGATGATCTTCTCGATGTCCGTCGCGAGCCGGTCGACCAGCGTGGTGAGCGTGTCGTCCGCGAGCGCCGGGTCGGCGCTCGGCACGTCGGCCTCGACCTGGTTCGGGTGCTCGACGTCGTCCGGCTCCTGGTCAGGGTCGGTGTCCGCGGTGAACGGGACCACCGCCTCGCCACCGTTCGCGATGTTCCCCGTGTACTCGATGGTGAAGCCGGTGACGTCGCAGCCGGCCGGCGGGTCGGGCAGCGTGTTCGGCGCCGAGGCGGGGATCGGCTCACCGGGCGTGCCGTCGCACACGAAGGTCACCGTGGCACCGGTCGCGCCGGCGGGCCACTGCACCCCGGCACCCGCGCCGTCGGTGCCCCAGCCGGTGAACGTGATCGGGTCGTCGCCGGTGAACACGTTGTTCGTGCCCGGCGCCGGCTCGGTGATGCTCATCGACGTCACCGGGGTGCCGGTGTTGGTGGCGCCCAGGGTCACGGTGGTCGGCGCACCGGCGCTCACCTCGGCGGGGTCGAAGCTCTTGCTCGCGGTCACCGAGTTGTCCGGCGGGGTGATGACGTAGGTGTCGCTCGCCGTGTCCGGAGTCGACTCCGTGTCGTCGAGCGTCACGTACGACGAGATCTCATTGGTGACCGTCGTCGGGTCCTCGAGCTCCTCGACGGCCTCGCTCTGCTGCACGTTCACGGGGACGGTCGCCGTGGCGCCGGGCTGGATGTCGCCGCTGAACGTGTACCGCACGCCCTGCACGTCGGCCGGGTCGACGGAATCGTCCAGCGGCTCCCACGAGTCGCCGTCCCAGTACTCCGCCTCCACGGTGTCCGCATTCGGCGGCAGCTCGATGTCCCCCGTGCTCGTGTACTCCAGGTACGTGAAGGGGTTCGGGTCGACGGTCGTGTCCGCCGGGTCCTGGATCACCAGCGTGTCGACGGGGGCGTTGGAGGTGTTGGTGCCCTCCAGCGTCATCGTCGCCTCGGTGCCGGGCGCGGCGAGCGCGCCCTCCGGCTCGATGGTCTTGGCCGTGACCGACGCGAGGTTCAGCTCGACGACGGGGGTGATCTCCGCCGTGTCGGACTCCTCGGGGGCGTTCTCCGACTCCACGACAGCCGTGTTGGGGATCGGCACGCCGTTGGCGCTGTAGGGCAGGTCGGGGTCCACGGTTGCCGTCACGGTGATGAGCGCCTGCTGGCCGTTGGGGTTCGAGTCGGCGGTGTAGGTGACCGTGTTGGTCTCGGGGTCCGCGACGACATCGGCGCCGGTGGCCCCGCCCTGCGAGCTGATCGTCGCATCGACAAGGATCAGCTCGTCGGGCAGCTCGTCCGTCATCACCGTGTTGACGCACGGGTCGAGGTTCGGGTCCGAGCAGGAGATCTGGATCGCGTACTGCACCTGCTGACCCGGCTCGTACGGCCCCGGCCCGCTGGTGACCTGCTTCTGGATGCCCCACTCCGCGGCGGACGCCGTCGTCGCCGGGACCACGACGAACGGGAGGGTGAGCGCCAGCGCGCCGAGGACCGACCATCCCCGGCCGAACCGCCGCTCTTGGCGTCGCCTCCTGCCCCAAGGACTCGTGCCACGCTCCGACCTGCGACGCTCCACCATCAGTGCCCCTCCACACATCGGTGCAAACCGCCCGCGCGCGACCGTGTGCGCGAGCACCAATAACGAAGGTGACAGACATCGAGGGACTTGGCGCGCCGAAACCGGACACCCCGTGACCTCGTCCGACGGCTCGCGAGCGGCGTCGAGGTCGGCGACAGTCGGAAGGAAGGCAGAGGTCAGGACGCACGAGGAAGGGGCCGACCATGGGACACGGGACGGCACGACACCCCCGGCTGGCGCTCCTCGCCGTGACGGGCGTGGTCCTGGCCGGCTGCGGCGCCGAGACGACGGACTCAGCGTCGGAGAACACCGGTGCGGCGTGCGAGGACATCGCCGCCTACGCGGACGCCGTGAAGAACCTCGCCGCGACGCTCCGCCCCGACGCGACCGCCGAGGAGGTCCAGGCCGCCCGCGACCAGGCCGCAGCGGCTCACGAGGAGCTGGAGGACAGCCTGCCGGACGCGTCCGCGTACCGCGCGGACGACGTCGGCCGCGCCTGGGACGCCCTCGTGTCGGAGTTCAAGGCGGTCGACGACGGAGCTTCCCTCTCCGCAGCCGTCGACAGCCTGCGCGCGGAGGCCGAGGCCATCGTCGACGCGACCGCTGACGTGCGCGAGGACCTGGACTGCGGCTGACTCGCGCGGTCGCGGTACCTGCCCTGGTGCGGCACTGTGCTGAGGTGCGAGTCACCAGGCCCACCCCCCGCGACGTCGTCTCCGGCTTCGTGACGGGGCTGTTCTCCATCCCCGAGGGCATGGCGTACGCGACGGTGGGCGGGTTCGCCGCCCCGCTCGGCCTCTGGTCGGGCGCCGTGCCGACCGTCATCGGGTCGATCTTCTCGCGCACCGTGCTCATGGTGACGACGCTGACCAGCGCCATCGCGTTCACCGCGCACAGCGTGCTCGGCGACGCCGGGCTGGACCCGGGCGACCTGGGTGCGGTCGCGACGATGACGCTCATGGTCGGGCTGTGGATGGCCCTGCTGGGGGTGCTCCGGCTCGGGTCGGTCATGTCGTTCGTGTCGACGGCCGTGATGACGGGCTTCACGGCCGGCATCGCGGTGCAGATCGTGGCCGGCGTGGTCAAGGACGCCACGGGGTACGTCCCCGAGGCGCACAACACCGTGGGAAAGCTCGTCGAGGCGGTCGCGCACGTGGGCGACTGGGACCTCGCGACCGTGCTCGTCGCCGGCGCCACGGTCGCCGTCTGGGCGGTCCTGCACCTGCTGCCCCGGCTGCGCAAGACGGCGACGCTGCTGGCCCTGGTCCTCGTGACGGTCGTCGTCGCCGTCCTCGGCACGGGCGTGGAGCGCGTCTCCGACATCGCGGCCATCCCGCGCTCGCTGCCCCCGTTCACGCTGCCGGACCTCGGCGCGCTGCCCGCCCTCGCCACGGGCTCGTTCGCGATCGCGCTGGTCGCGCTGGCGCAGGCGGCCGGGATCGGCGCGGCCGTGCCCAACCCGGACGGGACGCGGACGAACGTCTCGAAGGACTTCACCGCCCAGGGCCTCGCGAACGTCGCGGGCGGGTTCTTCGGCGCCCTGCCCACCGGCGGGTCGCTGTCCCGCACCGGCGTCGCGACGAGCGGCGGCGCCCAGACCCGGTGGGCCGGGATCTTCGCGGGCGTCTGGCTCATCGTCCTGGTGCTCGCCCTCGGCCCGCTCGCCGGCGAGATCCCGATGGCCGTCATCGGCGGGCTGCTGCTCGTCATCGGCGGCGAGCTGATCGTCGGCCGCTGGGCCGACATCGTGCTGGTGTTCCGTACGTCGTGGCTGTCGGCGGCGGCGCTGGTCGTGACGTTCGTGGCCACCACCCAGCTGCCGCTGCAGCAGGCCATCTTCCTCGGCGCCGCGCTGTCGATCGTCCTGTTCGCGGTGCAGAGCGCCCGGCGCGGCCGCCTCGTCGAGCTGGTGCCCACGGGCGCCGGCGACTTCACCGTCGCTGACGCACCCGCGGTCCTGCCCAGCGGCCGCACCACCGTGCTGCACTACGTGGGCTCCGGGTTCTTCGCCGAGGTGAACCGGCTCGAGGAGGAGTGGCCCCACACGGCGGACGCCCGCGACGCCGCGCTGGTGATCTCCCTGCGCGGGTCGGCCGGCATCCCGTCCACCACCTTCCTCAAGTCGCTCGACCGGCTCATCGACCGCTGGCACGAGCACGGCGTCGAGGTCGTCGTCTGCGGCGTGCCCGACGACCTGCGCCGCCGGTTCGAGACCGGCGGCGTCAGCGACCGGCTGCAGGACTCGGTGGTGGGCGACGCGGGCGGGGTCCTCGGCTCCCTGCGCGAGGCCTACGACCTCGCCGAGCGACGCCGCGCGGCCCACAGCACCGCCGCCGACCCGCCCGCCGGCTCTCCTCCTGACCGGCCTACCGACACGGAGCCCTCATGACCGACGTCCTCACCGGCATCGCGCAGGTCGCGATCCTCACCTTCGTGCTGACGTCGATGGTCGCGCTCGGGCTGTCGCTGACGGTCCGACAGATCCTCACCCCGCTGAAGAACGTCCGGCTGGTGGTGCTCGGTCTGGTGCTCAGCTTCGTCGTCGCCCCGGCCGCCGCCTGGGGCGTCGCGGCCCTGTTCGGGCTGAGCGACTCCCAGAGCCTCGGCCTGCTGCTCCTGGGTGTCGCCGCAGGCGCACCGTTCCTGCCCAAGCTGGCGCAGCTGGCGAAGGGCGACGTCGCCTATTCCGTGGGGCTGATGGTGCTGCTGATGGTGGTCACCGTCGGCTACGTGCCGTTGGTGCTCCCCCTGCTGGTGGACGGCGTCGCCGTGAGCGCCTGGGACATCGCCCGCCCGCTGCTGCTGCTCATGCTGCTGCCGCTCGCCGTCGCGCTCGTCGTGCGGGCGCGCTACCCCCAGGCAGCACCGCTGGCTCCGCACCTCAACCAGGTGTCCACCGCGGCGCTCGCGCTCGGCATCGGGTCCGCCGTGATCGTCGGGCTGCCGCAGATCTGGGACCAGGTGGGCACCGGCGTGCTGCTGGCCACGCTGCTGTTCACCGTCGTCTGCCTCGCCGTCGGCTGGCTCCTCGGTGGCTCCGGCCGCGGCCAGCGCGCCGTGACGTCGCTCGGGACGGCGCAGCGCAACCTGTCCGCCGCGCTGCTCATCGCCGGCACCAGCTTCGTGGACACTCCGGAGGTGCTGGTCACGGTGATGGTCGGCTCCCTGCTGCTGACCGCCGTGCTGCTCCTCACCGCCGCGGAGCTGGGCAAGCGGGCTCCCGCACCGTCACCGTCACCGTCGACCGAGGACTGAACGCTCGCCGCGCGGAACCATTCCAACGGTGCCAGCCTGGCGCCATGCCTACGACGCCGAAGCCTGCCACGCCCACGATCGCCGCCCAGCAGCAAGAGGTCCTGGACTCCCTGCCGTTCTCCGACCGCCAGGACTTCGAGGATGCGACGCGCGGCCTCATGGGACGCCGCCAGCCCAACGCCGTCGAGGCCGCAGACGGCACCGTGCTGTGGGACAACGACACGTACGCGTTCCTCGAGGGCGACGCCCCGGACACCGTGAACCCGAGCCTGTGGCGGCAGTCGCAGCTCAACGCGGTCGAGGGCCTGTTCGAGGTCGTCCCCGGCATCTACCAGGTGCGTGGCATGGACCTGTCGAACACGTCGATCATCGAGGGCGACGAGGGCATCGTCGTCATCGACACCCTGCTCTCCGTGGAGACGGGCGCCGCCGCCCTCGCGCTGTACCGCGAGCACCGGGGGGACCGCCCGGTGAAGGCGATCATCTACACCCACTCGCACGCCGACCACTTCGGCGGGACCAAGGGCTTCGTCTCGGTCGAGGACGTCGAGTCGGGCGCGGTGAAGATCCTCGCCCCCGAGGGCTTCGTCGAGCACGCGGTCTCGGAGAACGTGTACGCCGGCGTCGCCATGAACCGCCGCGCCGGCTACATGTACGGCGCGGCCCTGGCGCGCGGCCCGCAGGGCGGCGTCGGTGCCGGGCTCGGCCAGACCTTGTCGGTCGGCGAGGTGTCGTTCGTCCCGCCGACGCACACCATCTCGACGACGGGCCACGAGGAGGTCATCGACGGCGTCCGCTTCGTCTTCCAGATGGCACCGGGCACCGAGGCCCCGTCGGAGATGCTGATCTACCTGCCCGACCACCAGGCGCTGTGCGCCGCCGAGGACGCCACGCACACGCTGCACAACCTGCTGACGCTGCGTGGCGCCGTCGTCCGCGACCCGCACGCCTGGTCGAAGTACCTCACCGAGACCGTCGACCTCTTCGGTGACGTCGAGGTCGTCTTCGCCTCCCACCACTGGCCCACCTGGGGTCACGACCGCGTCGTGAAGTTCCTCCAGGACCAGCGCGACATCTACGCCTACCTGCACGACCAGACGCTGCGCCTGCTCAACAAGGGCCTCACCGGCCCGGAGATCGCCGAGGAGATCCAGCTGCCGCCGGCGCTCGAGAACGCCTGGAACGCCCGCGGCTACTACGGGTCCGTGAGCCACAACGTCCGAGCGATCTACCAGCGCTACCTCGGCTTCTTCGACGGCAACCCGGCTCACCTGTGGGAGCACGTGCCGGTCGAGCGGGCCAAGCGGTACGCGAAGCTCGCCGGTGGCGTCGACGCCCTCGTGACGAACGCGCGCGAGGCGTTCGACGCCGGCGACTTCCGGTGGGCCGCCGAGGTCGCCAACCACGCCGTCTTCGCCGAGCCCGGCCACGCCGCGGCCCGCGAGGTGCTCGCCGACACGTACGAGCAGCTCGGCTACGGCTCCGAGAACGGCACCTGGCGCGACTTCTACCTGGCTGGCGCGCTGGAGCTGCGCGACGGCCAGTTCGGCACGCCGACCGAGACCAACGCGCCGGACGTCATCGCCGCGCTCTCGCCCGAGATGCTCTTCGACGCCATCGCCATCCAGGTGAACGGTCCGAGGGCGTGGGACGAGAGACTGACGATCGACGTGGTGCTCACGGACGTCGACACGCGGTACCGGCTGCGGCTCGCCAACGGCGTCCTCACCTACAGCGCCGCCCCGCAGCAAGGTGACGCCGACGCGACGATCACGGGCACGAAGACCGCTCTGCCTGCCCTGGCGGGCGGCAACCCGGACGCGCTCGCCGCCGCGGGCCTCGAGGTGACCGGCGACGCGTCCGCCCTCGGCCGTCTGGTGGCCGTGCTCGACCCGGGCGACAAGGACTTCGCCATCGTCACCCCCTGACGTCGTCCTCCCCCGCCGGTCGAGCCTGCCGGGCCCCCGTCCCGACAGGCTCGACCAGTGTGGGGAGCAGCCGGTCCAGCCCGACGACGACGAGGCCGAGCACGTAGAACGCGCCGCCGTAGATCAGCAGGTTGAGCCCCAGCCCGCCCCAGCCGAGGGCGTCGAGGTCGACGAAGCCGTACGGGTACTCGCTGCCCGGGCTCAGCTGGCCGCGGACCAGCACGAAGCCGAAGTACAGCACGGGGAACGCCATCCACACCGCGGCGTCACGGAGGCGCATGCGGCGGTGCTC
The DNA here is from genome assembly GCA_023241745.1 of Isoptericola peretonis. GTDB lineage: Bacteria > Actinomycetota > Actinomycetes > Actinomycetales > Cellulomonadaceae > Isoptericola > Isoptericola peretonis. The sequence goes on from JALQCY010000003.1 coordinate 212,797, forward strand.
GTCGAGCAGCAGGAAGTCGAGCGCGACCGCGACCGGCACCACCTGGTGCTCGATCTGCCCGTCCGTCAGGCCGAGGAACACCGCGGGCGCGTCCGGGTCCTCCGGCGCCAGGACGAGCCACGCCACCAGCCCCGTGATAGACGCCGCGAGGGTGACCACGCCCTTCGCCCACACCGGCGGCTGCGGGCGGCGCAGCAGCGACGCGACGCCGGCCCACCCGAACACCACCACCACGAGGAATCCCGTGAGGTTGGTGAAGTAGACGAGGCCCTCCACGTCGCCGTCCCGCCAGATGGCGCGGTTGCCGACGAGCGCGAGGACCACCAGGAAGAGCCGGAAGAGGCCCACGACGACGTGCATGGGCGTCAGTGAACCAGAAACCTCAGAAGACGAGGATCGCCACCAGGCCGGAGAGCCCGAGCAGCGCCGTGCCGGCGCACATGACCACGATCCGCCGGCCGTGCCGCAGGCGGGGCTCGGCGGCGCCGAGGTGCCGTTGCGTGTGCCGGGCGTGCCGCCTGGCGAACCACCACAGCGGCGGCGTGAGCAGGAGCGCGACGGCGGCGACGAGCACCAGGGTCGTCGGGCCGTCGACGCCGGGCAGCGTCTGCCACGCCACCGCGGTGGCCGCCGTGAACGACAGCAGGGTGCGGCGCCACGCGAGCGCGGTGCGCTCCACCTGCAGGCCCCGGTCGCGCTCGGGCCCGACGAGCGGCGGGTCGGGTCGGTCGGTCATGTCAGCACGGTCGCGTCAGTGCAGCAGCAGGGCGAGCAGCACGAGCACGCCGACGACGGTGACGGTCACGACCAGCACGAACCCGGTGATCGCGCCGGGAAGCGGCCCGTGCTCGCGCATCGCCCGCTCGGAGCGGGCCCACTCGACCGCCGCCGCGACGGGCACGACGGCGCCCGCCACGAGCAGCACGACGGCGGATGCCAGGCGCAGGTGCGGCTCCATCGGCAGGTCGAGCGCCTCGAGCGCCGTCCCGCCGGCGATGAGCCCGAGGGCGGTGCGCAGCCACGCCAGGATGGTGCGCTCGTTGGCGAGGGAGAACCGCGGGTCGGGCTCCGTGCCCTTCTCGTAGACCCACCGAGGGAAGCGTTCGCGGCTCACGAGGCCCGAGCCTAGCCAGCACCCGCCGGCGGGGCGCGGGCGCGCGGCTGGTCGGGCGGGATGGCGGTGGCTAGCGTCGTCGCCATGCCCGCCACCACGCCGTCCGCCGCGTCCGCCGCCTTCCTCGCCCTCCACCGCCCCGGCGACCCGCTCCTGCTGCCGAACGCCTGGGACGCCGGGTCCGCGCGGATCCTCGCCGCGCTCGGCTTCGCCGCCCTCGCGACGACGAGCAGCGGGTTCGCCGCGACGCTCGGCCGGCCCGACGGCGCGGTCACACGCGACGAGACGCTCGCGCACGCCGCGGCGCTGGCGGCCGCCGTCGACGTCCCCGTCAGCGCGGACCTCGAGAACGGCTTCGGGGACTCCCCCGCCGACGTCGCCGGGGCGGTCACCGACGCCCGCGCGGCAGGGCTCGCCGGGTGCTCGATCGAGGACCACACCGGCCGCGACGACGACCCGATCTACGACCGCGCCCTCGCCGTCGAGCGCGTGGCCGCCGCCGCCGAGGCCTCCGGGGGCCTGGTGCTCACCGCCCGCTGCGAGAACCACCTGCACGGCCGCGGCGACCTCGCCGACACGATCGCCCGGTTGCAGGCCTACCAGGAGGCCGGCGCCGACGTCCTGTACGCGCCGGGCCTGCGTGACGTCGGCCAGGTCGCCGCGCTGTGCCGTGAGGTGGACCGGCCGGTGAACGCGCTGCTCGTGCGCGGCGGGCCCACGCCGGCGGAGCTCGCCGACGCCGGCGTGGCGCGCCTCTCCGTGGGCGGCACGTTCGCGTGGAACGCCCTGTCCGCACTGGTCGACGCCGCGCGGGAGCTGCAGGCCGGCGAGGTCGGGTTCCTCGACCGCACGGGCCCCGCACGCGAGGTGATGGGCCGAGCGTTCCACGCCTGAGGCACGCCCTCCCGAGGTGGATCGGCGCCGTTGCATCCACGCGGCCTCTGCCGGGCGAAGAACGGACAGGTGCTCGACTCCCGCCAGGCGCTGCGGTCCGACGGCGCCCGCCTGACGTCCGCGCAGGGCGCGACGTTCCGCGTCGACGTGCTGAGCCGGTGGGTGCCGCTCGTGCGGCTGGTCGACCGGGACCGCAACGACGTGGACCCCTTCCTCGTCCGGAGCAGGCTCGACATCAACAAGGGCAACGCGCAGATCGCCCACGGCATCAGCGCGGTGCTCCGACCGCTCGACCTCTGACGTAGGCCCTCGCGCGACCAGAGGGCTTTCCGCTAGCCAGGCGAAAAATACAAAAGTCAACGACAACTGCATCCGTACCCGGCCTCCCGCCGGAACTAGAGGTGTCAGCACGGACACGGCCTCCACCGGGGGCCACGACACCGGGAGGCACCATGGAACGCACCGCACGGCGCAGCGCCGCACTCGTCGGAGTGACGGCCTTCGCCGCCCTAGGACTGTCCGCGGTGGGGCTCGCGCCCTCCGCCACCGCTTCGACCGACGACGGGGCGGTCCTCTCGGTGATGCACGGCGTCCCCGACACCCCCGTCGACGTCTGGGTGGACGACGAGCTCACCGTCGACGACTTCGAGCCCGGTGACATGGCGGGCCCGCTCGACCTTCCCGCGGGGACCTACTCCGTCGCGATCACCGCGCCGGACGCCGAGGACACGAGCGAGCCCGTGATCGGGCCGGTCGACCTGGACCTCGAGGCGGGCGGGAACTACACCGCCGTCGCCCACCTGGACGCCGACGGCGCGCCGACGGCCACCCTCTTCACCAACGACACCTCCGCGACGGCGGCCGGGGACGGGCGCCTCACCGTCCGGCACGTCGCCGCGGCTCCCGCCGTGGACGTGCTCGCCGGCGGCGAGCCTGTGGTCAGCGGCCTGGAGAACTCCGACGATGAGACCCTCGACCTCCCCGCGGGCACCGTCTCGGCGGCCGTGGCTGCAGCCGGCAGCACGGACCCCCTCCTCGGCCCGGCCGACGTCGAGGTGGCCGAGGGCGTCAACACGATCGCGTACGCCTGGGGCAGCCTGGACGACGACACGCTGGCGCTCGCCACCCAGACGGTCGACGGACTCCACTCCTCACCGGACGGCGTGCCCGCCGGGGTGTCCGGCCTGGCGGCAGGCTTCGACGCTCCCGACAGCGGGTTCAGCTCGACCGCGCTCCTGACGGGCAGCGCGATCGTGGGCCTCTTCCTCGTGATCGCCACCGTGATGCTCGTCAAGGCGGCGCGGGAGCACGCCCGGGAGCACCGCACGCACGGACCTGCGGGCCCCGACGCCCGGCGTCGATGAGCTCGGGCGGCCGCCGGGTCGCGGCGCGGGAGGCCGGTATCGCCGCCCGCGCCGCGGCCGTCGTGCTCGCACTGGCGGTGGCGGCGTGCGCCCCGGTGCCGGACCCGACGGCTCCGGCCGCGGCGCCCTCCGAGGTGCGATCGGCACCGCTTGCGGACACGCCGTCCGCGCCCTCGGTCGCCGTACCCGTGCGTCCCGCCCGCGACGCGCCACCGCCGGTCCCGCCCGCGCCGACCCGTGTCGAGATCCCGGCCCTGGGCGTCGACGTGCGGGTCCGTGCGGTCGGCGTCGACGAGCAGGGCCGGATGGGTCTGCCGAAGTCGGCCGACGTCGCCGGCTGGTACCGGTACGGGGCGGCACCCTCCGACGCCACGGGCGCCACCGTCGTCGCCGCGCACGTCGACGACGCGGACAGCGTGGGTCCATTCGCCCGGCTCGCCACCGCCGAACCGGGTGACACGGTGCGGGTCCGCACCGCAGACGGCACCGCGTTCACCTACACGGTGGAGTCGACGGAGGCCACGGCCAAGGCCGCTCTCTCCGCCGACCGGCTCTTCGACAGGTCCGGCCGACCACGCCTCGTCCTGGTCACCTGCGGAGGCGCGTGGGACGCGCGCGCCCGCTCGTACACGGACAACGTCGTCGTGACCGCGGTCCGCCAGAGGTGAGCGGCCCCGACGGTCTGCGCCGAACCGGTGGCCTGCCCGGCCGTGCGGTCCTACGATCGGCCGTGTCCCACCGCGGACGCGCGCTGACCGCGGACTCCGACCGACCTCGAGGACGCACCCTGGAGCGCGACGACGCCGAGCCCGACGACCCGGGCCTCGACGTGCACGACCTCGGGCAGCGCTTCGCCGCGGGGGACGAGACGGCGCTCGCGGACGCCTTCCGGCAGTGGTCCGCGCTGGTGCACACGGTGGCGCTGCGGTCCCTCGGCTCCCGCGCCGACGCCGAGGACGTCACCCAGCAGGTCTTCGTGTCGGCCTGGCGCGGTCGGCACCGCTACGACCCGGAGAGGGCCCGCCTGCCGGCATGGCTCGTCGGGATCACGCGGCACGCGGTCGCCGATGCCCACGAGGCACGGGCCCGGACCCGGCGGTCCCACGACGCCGTCCGGCGGGCCACCCCCGCCGAGCCGCCCCCCGAGTCACCCGTCGACCAGGTGGCCGACCGGATCGTCCTCGAGGACGAGCTGCGGATGCTCGGCGACCCGGCCGGCACGATCCTTCGCCTCGCGTTCTTCCGGGGGCTCACCCACGCCCAGATCGCGCAGGAGCTCAAGCTTCCGCTCGGTACCGTCAAGAGCCACGTACGACGGAGCCTCCTCCGGCTCCGCGACCGATTGGAGGTGGACGGTGCCACACATCGATGACGAGTCGCTCGCGCTCAACGCGCTCGGCGAGGACGTGCTCGATCCCGAGCAGCGTGCCCACCTCGACGCCTGCCCCACCTGTACGCGGACGGTGCGCGACCTTGCACGCGTGACGGCCAGGGTCCGGCCCCGCACCCCCGAACCGGAGCTGGTGCCGCCCGACCCCACGGTCTGGGCGCGTGTGCACGCGGAGCTCGGCCTCACGGACGTGCCCGCGGTCCCGGCGCCCGGCCAGGTGACTGCGGGCTCCGGTCCGGCCGGCGCGGGGGAGGCTCACGACGCGGCGACCGACGAGCTCTCGGCCCGGCGGGCGCGACGTTCCTGGCTCCCGGCCCTCGTCGCGGCGTGCACCGCCCTGGTGCTGGGCCTGGTCGGCGGGGTGCTCTGGGAGAGGCGCACGCTCGAACCCGACGAGACCACGATCGCCAGCGCGGTGCTCGACCCGCTGCCCGCCTGGGCGGGGTCCTCGGGGGAGGCCGTCCTGCAGACCACCGCGGAGGGACGGCGCGAGATCGTCGTCTCGGTCGACGCGCCGGCGCCTGCGGGCACGTTCCGCGAGGTGTGGCTGCTGAAGCCCGACGTCAGCGGGCTCGTGAGCCTCGGGGTGCTCGAAGGCGACCAGGGGAGGTTCGACGTACCGGAGGGCCTGGACGTCGCCGCCTACTCCGTCGTCGACGTCTCCGAGGAGCACCTCGACGGCGACCCGGCCCACTCCGGGGACTCCGTGGTCCGCGGGTCGTTCGAGACCTGACGACGGGCCCGCGCCGCGTGCGAGGTCATGCCGCGCGCGTTCCGGGGCTGACGACGCCCGGGCGCGGCATCTGCCAGAGCAGGCCGACGGCGACGCCGCCGGCCACGCACGGGAGGAGCCCCGCCCAGCCCAGAGCCGGGGCGAGGCCGACGTCGCCGGAGGTGTCGCGGGCGAGCAGCGCGGTGAGCGCCACGACGACGGCGAGGGCGAGGGCCGCCGCGGCGACACCCCGCGCCCACCGCTTGCCCCGGCGGACGGCGCGGATCGTCCAGAGCCAGGCGGCCACGCCGAGCACGCCGACGCCGGCCAGCAGGTACTGGTACGCCGTGACGGCGGCGCCCACCTGCGCTGTGTCGTAGGAGGGGTAGCCGGCCCGCACGTGGTCGGACAGCAGGTGGGTGACGCCGTCAAGAAGCGGGGCGATCGCCACGAGCACGGTGAGCCCGAGGCCCACGGACATCGCCGCGAGCGCGCGTCGTTCCCCAGTGGTGGTCGTCATGGGAGGCCTTCCGGTCGGTGGGCCCGGCGCCCGAGGCACGCGGGAAACCTACGGTGTAGGTCATTCGTGGCAGGCTATGTTCTACGTCGTAGGTTTCGCAAGGGGAGAGGACAGACCATGACCGCGCGCTCACGCGGCACCTCGGCAGGCCTCGACCGCGGACGGATCGCCGCCGCGGCCGTCGCCCTCGTCGACCGGGACGGCCTGGAACGCTTCGGCGTCCGGCGGCTCGCGGACGAGCTCGGCGTCGATCCCATGTCGATCTACCACCACGTCAAGGGCAAGGCGGCGCTCCTGGACGCCGTCTCGGAGACGGTGCTCGGCGAGGTCGCCGTCGACGACGCCGACCCTGGCACCGATAGCCGGCGCGACTGGCAGGACGTCGCGCGGCGCACCGCGCACGCCTACCGCGACATGGCCTATCGGCACCCGCGGGTGTTCCCCCTGCTGGTCACGCGCGCGCAGACGTCGCCGGTCGCGGTCTCCGCCCTTGAGGCCCTGGTCGCCGCGATGCGGCGCGACGGGCTGCCCGACCGCGTGGTCGCCGACGCGCCGATGGTGCTGTTCGGCTTCCTCAACGGTCACCTGCTGGCGCGCACGGTCGAGGGTCAGGTGCCGGTCCCGGCGTTCGACGCCGACGCCCACCCCACGATGGCCGCGCTCGCGCCGCGGTGGGAGGACTTCGGGACGGCCGCGGAGCTCGACCGGTTGCTCGACGCCGTGCTCGCCGGACTGGCGCACCAGGCCGGACCGACGGCGCGGGGGGCCGCCTGACCCCGGCCGCCCGGTCAGAGCGCGGCGGCGAACGCCCGCACGAGGGGGTGGATCGGGCGCCCGGACGACGCGCCGATGTGCGGCTGGAAGAGGCTCAGCACGAAGAACGGGTGGCCCGTGAGCTCCAGCACCTCCGCGCCCGCGTCCTCGGCGACGGCGCCCACGACGACGCCCACGCCCTCCAGGGCCGTGACCGCCTCCGGCGTCGGGGCGTACCCGCAGTAGTGCATCCCGACGAACGGCTCGCCGACCCACGAAGCGAACCGCGTCCCCGGCACGGGCGTCACGAGCCGCTCCTCGCCGTACAGCGAGCACGCGAGCGCCGCCACGACGTCGTCGTCCGACTCGTCGCCGGACTCGGCGTGGCTCGCCCGGCGGCCGAGCAGGTTCCGCGCCAGCTCCACGACCGCGTACTGCATCCCGGCACAGGTGCCGAGGAACGGGACGCCGCCCTCCCGCGCCGCCGTCACCGCGCGCAGCACGGCCGCCTCGTCCGCGTACGGCGACCCGGGGACGAGCCACACGCCGTCGTAGCTCTCGAGGTCGAACGGGGCGTCGGACGGTACCCACACGGCCTCGACGCCCAGCTCGTCCGCGAGACGCGGGACGAGGGCGTCGAGCTCCCGGTGGCTGGTGTGGTCGCGGTGGTCGCCGAGCAGCGCGAGGGTCATGGCGGCACGGTAGCGCCCGACCCGCCCGCGGGGGTCACGGCACGAGGCGCTGGGTGATCACCGCCTCGCCCGGCCCGTGCTGCACGCGCGCGAGCGCGCCGTTGACCAGCGCGAGGTACGGCGGCACGTGGCCGCACTCGACGTCGGCGAGCAGCGGGATGCCGAGGTCGCCCAGCGCGTCGAGGACGGCGTCGTGCTGGGTGAACCCGCCGACGGAGGGGGCCTGCGTGCGGCTGAACAGCACCGCGTTCGCAGCGTCGAACCAGCCCGCGTGGCGCATCGCCCACAGGGCGCGACCGACGTCCGTCGCGCCCCACTCCAGGACGTCGAAGTAGACGACCAGGCCCTCCGGCGCGTGCTCCGCGACGAACGCCGGGACGTCGCCGAACGGCGTGCCCGCGAGGAGCGACACCGTCTCCAGGCAGCCGCCGACCAGCCGGCCCGCGACGTCGACCGGCTCGTCGGGGTCCGCGCCGTCGATCCGCAGCCACGAGCCCTCGGCGTCGAGCGTCCACGTCGAGACCTCGGGCTCCTTCTCGTAGTCGTCCCAGCCGACGGACCGGTACCGGCGCGGCGAGCGCTGCACCAGCTCGCGGCCGTCCTGCGCCGACGCGGCGACGTCCCACCAGCCGAGGACGCCGTCCGGCACGTCGTAGGGGGTGTCCATGAGGTTCTGCCCGTGCACGGTCGCGACGCCGGTGCGCAGGGTCAGCGGCAGCAGCACGGTGGAGGTGTCGGAGAAGCCGACGAGCCACGTCGGGTCCGAGGCCAGCGCCTCCCAGTCGAGGCGGCCCAGCAGGTCCGTCGCCAGCTCCCCGCCCCACGGTGGCACGACCGCGCGCACGGCCCGGTCCGTGAGCATCGCCGTGAGCTCCGCCGCCCGGAGGCCGGCCGGCCCGCTGACGATCCCGTCGGTGGTGGCGGTCTCGCCGAGCCGCACGTCGTAGCCCTTCGCGCGCACGACGTCGACGGCGTGCCGCAGCCGGGCATGCAACGGCGCGGGCACTCCCGACGACGGCGCGGTCACGCCGATCGTGTCGCCGGGGCGCAGCGGGCGGGGGTAGCGGATCGTCATGGCCGGACTGTGCCCGATCGGGGCGCCACGGGCAACGGGATTCGACCCGACCCTGCTGTCCACAGGTGGGTATCCGGCCTGGTGCGGGATCTGAGCCTTCGCTAGGATCGAACATACGTTCGAAACGGTAGGGCTCAGTCGGCGAGGAGGTGGTGCGGGCATGTCCGCTGCGACGCTCGAGAGCGCGGTCGACGAGCTGACTGTCGTCACCACGCCATGGGACGACGTGCTCTCACCGATCGGCCCGACGACGGTGCACGACGTCGCGTCCGCCCTCGACGACGTGGCGCGACTCCAGGAACGCATCAACACGCTGGAGGGCGAGAAGCTCCTCGCCGTGGAACGGGCGCGCCGCGCGGCCGTCCGCTGCGAGCCCGATCTGCTGGCAGGCGAGCAGCTCCGGGTGCTGCGGGCCGGTACCGACCGGCGGCACGAGCTGGCGCGTCGGGCGTTCGTGGCGGACGTCGCGACCACGCTGCACGTGAGCGAGCAGCAGGCGGACCACGTCGTCGAGACGGCGCTCACTCTCACCTCGTCCGGCGCTGCCACCCTCGCCGAGCTCCGCCGCGGCCGGATCGGCGCCCGCCACGCGACCGTGATGGCCGACGTGCTCGCCGACCTGCCCGACGCCCAGGCGCGCGCCGCCGTGCAGGCCGAGGCTCTGCCCCGGGCGGCGACGTCGACCCTCGCCCAGTTCCGTACCTGCTTGCGGCGCGCCCGGGACCGCGCGCACCCCGAGCCGTTCACGCTCCGCCACGAGAGGGCCGCGGCGAAGCGCGGCGTGTACGTCGACCCGGCCGGCGACGGCATGGCCTGGCTCAGCGCCGGTGCTGACGCTCCTGGGCCGGTCGGACGAGCCGGCCGAGCTAGCAGGGCACGGCCCGGTCGACCCGACGGTCGCCGCGTTTCTGACGGCCGGGGCGCCGTCGGTGCGACGACTGCTGGTGGACCCGGTGTCCGGCGGGCTGCTGTCCACCGACCCCGGCACGTACACCGTCCCGGCGGCGCTGCGCGCCCATCTCGAGGCCCGCGACGGCAGCTGCCGGTTCCCGGGCTGCACCCGTCCGGCGCCCCGCTGCGACGTCGACCACACCGTCGCGTGGGCCGACGGCGGACGGACGACGGCGGACAACCTGGCTCATCTGTGCCGGCGTCATCACGTGCTGAAGCACGAGACGCGGTGGCGGGCGCACCAAGAGCCCGACGGGTCGCTCGTCTGGACCTCACCCACCGGCCGGGTGTCTCGCGACCCCGTGGCGGATCCTGTCGACGTCACGGGACGCGACCTCGTCCCGCCCGTCCCTCCGGAGCTGCCGGAGCCACCGGAGCCACCTTTCTGAGCCGCGCCCCGAACCTGCTCGAGATACGACTCCGCGCACGCTCACGGCCGTGGACGACGTCGACCTCGCCGTCCCTGCCGGCACGACGACCGCCCTTCGCGGGCCGTCCGGCGCGGGCAAGTCCAGCCTGCTCGCCGTCGCAGCCGGGCTGACCAACCCCACGCACGGCGAGGTCCGGATCGGTGCCGATGTCGTCTTCACGCACACGTCGACGGTCGCGGCTGCGACCCGCGCCCGCCTGGACCGCATCGGCATGGTGTTCCAGTCGCCGCAGCTGCTGGGCTCGCTCACCGCGCTGGAGCAGCTGGAGCTGCACGCCCACCTGCGCGGCCGCCGTCCGGGGAGCGTGCGCGTGCGGGCGCTGGAGCTGCTCGACGCCGTCGGCGTGGCCGACCACGCGGGCAAACGGCCCGCCCAGCTGTCCGGCGGGCAGCGGCAGCGCGTCGCGATCGCGCGCGCCCTGGTCGGGCGGCCGGAGGTGCTGCTCGTCGACGAGCCCCCGTCCGCGCTCGACCACGCGCGCGGCACCCGCGTGGTGGAGCTGATCACCGGGCTGGCCCGCGATACCGGCGCGGCCACCCTGCTCGTCTCGCACGACGCCGCGACGCTGGCCACGGTCGACGCGACGGTCCGGATGCTCGACGCCCGGCTCGAGCCGGTCTCCGACGCGGCCGGCGCGCGCGCCTAGCAGCTCGGGCAGGGTTCCTCGGCGCGCTGCCTGCGCAGGGCCCCGCGCACGACGTCGACCGCGGCCTCGGCGCGCTCGGCCCACGAGGCCCGGCGCGGACGCACGCGGAAGGTGCTCGCCGCCGCGAGGTCTGAGGTGACCGCGGCGACCTTCTCCGGGGAGCAGCGGCCGTACTTCGCCAGGTAGGCGTCGTCGAGCAGCGCGTGCAGCTCCGGGGCCACCTCGGCGAGCACCACGGGACGCCGAGAGCCGTCCACCCGCAGGTGGGCGCGCCCTCCGGCCGGCCGAACCGAGCCCAGGGCGGAGCGCACGTACAGGTCGCGGCCGAGGCGCACCACCCAGCTGCGGTACGGCCGGCCGGGTTCCTGCGCGTGGACCACCTGCACGACCGTCGCGCCGCCGAGGTCGGCGAGGTCGCGCACGGACAGGGCGGGGCGGGTCAGCAGGCTCACGACGGGTCGAACGGTGACCCGCGCCACTTCTATTCCGGCGGTCCTCGTCGAGGGACCCCGGGCGCGGAACAGGCACGTCACGAACCGTTGGCGCTAGGCCGCAGCGACGGTCGCCGAAGGGCGCGAGAGGAACCGCCTCTCCCAGGGGCAGCAAGAGCCGACTTCGGGCAGAGGCGTTCGAAGAAGCCCTTGCCATCGTTTCCGAGCGGCTTGCCCAGCTCGCGCACGAGCACGCGGCCCCGCTCAGGGAGGAACGCTCGGCGCGGGCACGCGAGGGCAGGAGCGCCGGCCCTTCGTCGTCGAAGGCTGCGGGCGGCAAGGTCGGCGGGCGTCATGGGACGAGGTCGACGTCGGCGGTCAGCTCGACGTTCGCCCAGACGTCGAAGGGCATCCTTCGCAGCCCGGCCACGGCGGAACGTCGAACCTCGTCCTCGGCGTCGACGTCCCAGTCGCCGTGGGGCACGACGAACACGACGTCGACGTACAAGCGTCGCCCGAGCTTGGTGGCCCGCACCGTCGGCTCCGGGAGGCCGAACTCGTGCCGGACGTCGTCGACGATGCCGTGGAGATCCGCGACGACCTCCGGTGCCGGCGTGCCCTCGAGCAGCTCGACCGTCCCGTCCCGCACGAGCCGCGCCGGCATCGGTGACACGACGGCGACGGCGACCAGGACGAGAACGGGGTCGACATAGTCGGCCGCCGCACCCAGGCCGGCACGCTCCATCAGCAGCCCCACGCCGCCGCCGATCGCGACCACGACGCTGAGGACCGCGCCGGCCCGCCAGCCGACCACCTCGGCGACCGCCAGATCGGTGCCGACCCCGAGCCGACCGAGCAGCCACACGACCAGGCAGCCCAGGAGCGCCGACACCGTGCCGTAGGCCAGGAGCGCGACCTGGGTCGTGTCCGAACCGCCCCCGATGACGGTCTGCACCGCAGCGACGACCGCGTAGAGGAGGGTGGCGGCCAGAGCAGCGCCCTGAACGACGACGGCCAAGGGCACCGCGGCAGAGAGTCCGTACGGGAACTGGCGGGTGGGCTCGGCGCTCGCCGCCCGCGACGCCAGCAGCGAGCCCGCCGACAGGGCGATGCTCGCCAGCGTGTAGACGCCGTCGAAGACGATCACGTCGGCTCCGGCGAGCAGCCCCCAGACCAGCCCCGTCGAGCCGAGGACGGCCGAGGCGCCCAGCGACCACATCAACACCCTGCGGTCGGTATCCCGGTGAAGGTCAGGGCCCGAGGACTCTCCCGTCGCTGGCGTCACCGGTTCGGGTCTAGTCGATCGGGTCGCGGGAGATGGGGCAGGTCATGCAGTGCCCACCACCGCGCCCGCGGCCGAGCTCGGCCCCGACGATGGTGATGACCTCGACGCCGGCACGGCGGAGCGCCGCGTTGGTCAGGGTGTTGCGGTCGTAGGTGAAGACGACGCCGGGCTCGAGGGCGACGGCGTTGTTGCCGGAGTCCCACTGCTGCCGCTCGGACGCGTACACGTCGCCCGCCGTCTCGACCACGCGCAGGCGCGGCAGCCCGAGCGACCGGGCCACGACGTCCACGAACGGGGTGTCGCCCTCGTCGGTGACCTCCACGCCCGGCGCCGTGTCCGACGGGCGCAGGGTGAAGGCGTGGATGCCGTTCACGATCGTCGGGTGCACCGTGACGAGGTCCCGGTCGGCGAACGTGAACACGGTGTCCAGGTGCATCGCCGCACGCAGGCGCGGCATCCCGGCCACCACGACCTCCTCGACGTCCCCGCCGTCGAAGAGCGCCCTGGCGAACTGGGTGATGCCCTGCCGGGACGTGCGCTCGCTCATGCCGACCAGCACGGTGCCGTTGCCCACGGGCATGACGTCGCCGCCCTCGATCGTCGCCTGGGCCCAGTCCTGCTCCGGGTCGCCCCACCACACCGTCGAGCCCGCGTACTCGGGGTGGAAGGAGTAGATCGCCTTCATCAGCAGCGTCTCGTCCTTGCGCGCCGGCCAGAACAGCGGGTTCATCGTGAGGCCGCCGTAGATCCAGCACGTCGTGTCGCGGGTGTACAGCGTGTTGGGCAGCGGCGGCAGCAGGTACTCGGGCGTGCCCGTGGACTCGCGGGCCAGGTTCACGTAGTCGCTGCGGAAGTCGCCCGGCAGGTCGTGCGTCGACAGCCCGCCGATGAGGAAGCGCGCCAGCTCGCGGTCGGTCAGCGAGTCCAGGTAGGCCCGGGTGCCCTCGACGAGGCCCAGGCCGACCCGGTTGGGCACCACCTTGCGGTCGAGCAGCCAGGCGCGCGCGTCCGGGATGCCCATGGTCTGCGCCAGCAGGTCGTGCAGCTCCACCACCTCGACGCCTCGGTTCGTCAGCTTGTTGACGAAGTCCAGGTGGTCGCGCTGTGCGGCCTCCACCCACATGACGTCGTCGAACAGCAGGTCGTCGGAGTTGGTGGGGGTGAGCCGCTCGTGCGCGAGCCCCGGCGAGCACACCAGCACCTTGCGCAGCCGGCCGACCTCCGAGTGGACGCCGTGGGCAGGGGGCGAGGACGAGGTGGGGACGGACATCGGTGGGCACCTTTCGTCAGCAGTGGTGGACGGCCGTGACGGTCAGATCGAGATCCAGCCCCCGACGAGGCCGATCACCGCCACGACGGCGACCGCGAGCACGACGAGGAACAGCAACAGCTCGGCGGGCGCGAAGACCCTGCGGCCCTGCTCCCGCCGCGTCATGAGGAACAGGACCGTCGCGGGGGCATAGAAGAGGAACGAGACGAGGACGAGGCTCAGGCCGGCCGCGAACACCAGGAAGGCCGTGTAGACGCTCGCCAGGACCGTGATCACCAGGTCGCCGCGCAGCGTGGAAGGAGGCGCGCCGTCGTACGTCTCGCGCGTCGCCCGCAGCTTGACCGCGTAGAGCGCGGCGAGCAGGAACGGGATGAGCGTCATGACGGCGGTCATGTCGAGCGCGAAGTCGAACGCGTCCTCGGAGAAGTAGGTCAGGACCAGCACCACCTGCGACAGCGACGTGCTCAGCAGCAGCGCGTTGACGGGTACGTCGCGGTCCGACTGCCGGGCGAGGAAGCGCGGCATGTCGCGGTCCTTGGCGGCGACGAACAGCACCTCGGCGGCCATGAGCGTCCAGGCCAGGTACGCCCCGAGCACCGAGATGATGAGCCCGACGCCCACGAAGACGCTGCCCCACTCCCCGACGGCCGCCTCGAGCACCCCCGCCATCGACGGCTGGCGGAGCTCGGCGATCTCGGCCATCGGCATGATGCCGTACGACACGATCGTCACCGACGCAAAGATGGCGAACACGCTCACGAAGCCGAGGATCGTGGCGCGGCCGACGTCCTCGCGGCGCTTCGCGTGCCGGGAGTAGACGCTCGCGCCCTCGACGCCGAGGAACACGAACACCGTGACCAGCATGGTGCCGCGGACCTGGTCGAACAAGGACCCCGCATAGTCGGCGCCGCCCCAGTTCTCCGCGAACGCGCTCGGGTCGAAGACGAACAGCGCCAGGATGACGAAGACGATGATGGGGATGACCTTGGCGACGGTGACGATCCGGTTGATCGCCGTCGCCTCCTTGATGCCGCGCCGCACCAGCAGGAAGAAGAGCCACAGGCCGACGGTGGAGAGCGCGAGCGCGAGCACCGTGTCCCCGGCGCCGAGCGCGGGGATCCACTGCCCCAGCGTGGACATGATGAGCACCCAGTAGGTGACGTTGCCGACGCACGCGCTGGCCCAGTAGCCCGCGGCGGCGAAGAACCCGGTGTACTCGCCGAAGCCGGCCTTCGCATACGCGTAGACGCCGGCGTCGAGGTCGGGCTTGCGCATCGCGAGCCGCTGGAACACGAACGCCAGCATCAGCATGCCCGCGCCCGCCACGACCCACGCGATGAGGGCGCCCATGACGCCCGTCTCCTGCGCGAACCGGCGCGGCAGCGAGAAGACCCCCGCGCCGACCATGGATCCGACCACCATCGCGGTGAGGGTCAGCAGCGAGACCTTCGTGGTGGCACCGCTCGCGGGCGCAGTGGTGTCCTGGTGCGCCATTCGTGTCACTCCTCGCGTGGGACGACCTTGCGGGTGCTGTCGCCGATGCTTGCACCATCGCGCCTGGTCCGCGCGTCGACCAGGCGTGCGACGGCCTCCACGAGGTCCCCAGCGGGGATGCGCAGGGTGCCCGTCCAGGCAGGCAGGACACCGGCCCGGGCGGCGCCGAGGACGACCCCCGCGACGCCCAGGCCGAGCAGGACGGGCCACAGTGCGCCCCCCACCGTCACGGCGTCGAGGCCGGGCACCTTCTCGGGCGGCAGCCACAGACCCGCCAGCGCCCAGGTGCCGGCCGTCCCGCCGACGGCGAGCACGACCCAGGACCACAGCCCGCCGTCCGGCGCGGAGGGTCCCGGGTGCCCCGACGCCCGCAGCAGCACGGCGGCGCGGACGAGCAGCAGGGTCGAGACGGTCGCGACGAACGGGAGGGCCGCCGTGACGTCGACGAGCAACGGAGCCTCCCCCACCGCCCGCTTGGCGGCGTACTTGGCCACGGCGCCGCTGCCCAGCGGCGCACCGGTGATCGCGAGCGCGAGGACCAGCGCCCCGCCCGCCACGACGGCGCGGGCGCGACCCGCGCCGTACCGCTCCCAGACCTCCACCGCCATGATCAGGCCGCCCTTGGCCATGCCGTGGTGCACGGCGTAGACGACGGCGGTGAGGATGCACGCCTCGGCCAGGTCCGGGGCGCCGAGCGCGACCCCGACGACCACGGCGAGGAACCCCATCTGGCCGACGGTGCTGTAGGCGAGGGAGACCTCCGGGTCGTCGGTGAGCACGCCCGGCACGAGGACGCCGAACGCCCCGACGAGCGCCACGACGACCAGCACGGTGCCCCAGCCCGGCATCGCCTCGTGCCCCAGCGGCAGGAACCGGAGCCAGCCCACGAGCCCGACCTTGACCACGGTGCCGCTCAGCACCGCCCCGGCCGGCACGGACGTGGCCGCCTCGTCGATCGGCAGCCACCCGTGCAGCGGGAACGTGGCGGCCTTGATGCCGAACGCCAGCAGGAGGAGCCCGACGACCGCACCGCCGGTCGAGGCTTCGGCGACCGCGGCGGGGGCGTCGGCGAGGCGGAGCCCGCCGGCCGCGACCACGAGCCCGACGGCGACGGCCAGCACGCCGTCGCTCACCGCCGCCAGGACCAGGTAGAGCCGCCCCGCCCGGCGCGCGACCGCCGTGCGGGGGTGCAGGATCAGCCGGTGCGCGGCGACGGTCGTCACGACGCACCCGGCGAGGAAGGTGACGGCGTCGGCGGCGACGAGCACCGCCGCGGTGCCGACGAACGCGACGAGCAGGAGCCCGCTGCGCGACGCCGTCCGCGCGTCCGCCGACCGTCCGGTGAGGGCGAGCGCCGCGGCGTACAGCACCCCGACGAACAGCAGCAGCGGCCGCCCCACCAGGTCCAGCTGCAGCGCCAGGCCACCCACGGGGCCGAGCAGGTCCACCACCACGACCGGAACGAGTGCGAGGGGCGCGGCCCGCACCAGCCGCGTCGGCCCGTGGTCGGGTCGGCGCGACGACCGCACCAGCAGGACGGCGGCCACCACGGCGGGCACCACGAGCGCGGCGAGCAGCAGCCAGGTCATGCGTCGCTCCCCCGCTCGCCGTCGTCGGACCCGCCGTCGCCCGTCATCCTCCCCCTGCCCGCTCGGCCGTGCGCGAGGACCGGGGCCACCACCACCGTCCCGGGCGCCGCTTCGCTGGGCAGGAGGAGCGCCTTCCGCCCGGGTCGGGGGTCACCTTGGGCCGTCGCGACGGCGGTTGACACGCGGGACGTCCGGGGGCATCCTCGTGAAACGAATCAATTTGAAGCGCTTCAATGTGCCAGGGCAGGCACGGGAGCGACGATCGTCGAAGATCACACGGAAGACGAGGACCGATGACGACCTCAGCAGCCCCGGGGAAGATCCCGGGCAGGACCTGGTACCGCACGACCGTCGCGGGCATGGCGTCGTACCTCGACGCGGGCGCGATCATCACGACCGGCACGGCGCTGGTGCTGTACAAGGAGCCGCTGGGCATCAGCGACGCGCAGTTCGGCCAGTACTCGGCCCTGCTCACGTTCATGATCGCGGCAGGTGCGCTGGTCGGCGGCCGGCTGGCCGACCTGTTCGGCCGCAAGCGCGTCTTCCTCGCCACGATGGCGGTGTACGTGGCCGGGGCCGCGATCCTCGTGGCCGCGCCGGGCA
Source organism: Isoptericola peretonis (assembly GCA_023241745.1). Classification (GTDB taxonomy): domain Bacteria; phylum Actinomycetota; class Actinomycetes; order Actinomycetales; family Cellulomonadaceae; genus Isoptericola; species Isoptericola peretonis. Next base: position 230,011 of record JALQCY010000003.1, read on the forward strand.
CCGGGGCCCTCTACGCCGGCGTGGTGCTGCTCGGCCTCGCGGTCGGGGCGGACCTGCCGGCGTCGCTCGCGATGATCGCCGAGGAGGCGCCGCCGGAGCACCGCGGCAAGCTGATCTCGTTCTCCCACATCCTGTGGCTGGTGGGCATCATCGCCGCGCAGCTGTTCGGCATCGTCGTGGGCGGCCTGGGGATGACCGGCGGCCGCATCATGTACGGGCAGCTCCTGGTGCTCGCCCTCGTCGTGCTGGTGCTCCGTGCCGGGATGCCGGAGTCGTCCCGCTGGCAGGCGGCCCACGCCGGCGCGACGGACGGGGGCGCGTCCGCGACCGAGTCGGTCGACCTGGGCACCCTCAAGAAGCTGCTGCGCGGCCCGTACCTCATGCCGATGATCGCCGTCGCGCTCTTCTACGCGCTGGTCAACGTGGGCGCGAACACCGGTGGCCAGTTCTCCACGCTGATGTACACCGAGATGGCGGGCACCACGGTGCAGTTCGCCTCCACGGTCGGCTTCGTCACCTTCGCCATCGCCTTCGGCGCCACGTACCTCCTCATGCGCATCGTCGACGGCGCGCACCGCATGCGCTGGTTCGCCGTCATGGCGGTCTTCTACACGCTCGGCTACCTGATCCCGGTGGCCTTCGGCGTCCAGGTGTGGACCCTCGTCGCCATGGGCGTGGTCGGCTCGATCGCCGGCGCCGTCGCGGGCGAACCCATGTTCAAGGTCTGGGCGCAGGAGCTGATCCCCACCACGTACCGCAGCACCGCCCAGGGCGTGATGATCGCGTTCACCCGCGTGGTCGCCGCCGTCGTGGCCCTGTGGACGCCCGCCCTCCTCGCTGCCAGCCCGGACGTGCTGTTCGGTTTCGTGGCCGCGTGCATCGCCGTCGGGGGCGTGATCGGGTACTGCTGGATCACCCGATACCCCCGCGTCGCCGACGACGAGCCGACCGCCGCCCCGGTCGCGGCCGCCTCCACCACCACCACCGGCAGCACCGACGAAGGAGCACGATGAGCACCGCCGCGCCCACCCTGCGGGTCGAGCACCACCAGCAGCCCGCCCTCGGCGTCGGCGAGGACCGGCCCCGGCTCTCGTGGCACGTCGAGACCGCGCCGACGGCCTACCGGCAGGGGACGTACGAGGTCGCGTGGCGCACGACGGCGCCGGACGGCGCCGGGCAGGTCCGGACGCTCGAGGACGCGACGGCCGTGGTCGAGTCGGACGACCAGGTGCTGGTGCCCTGGCCCGGCGCGCCCCTCGCGCCCCGCGCCCGCGCCGAGGTCCGCGTGCGCACCCGCGACGGCGGCCCCGACGACGCGGGCTGGGGCCCGTGGAGCGAGCCTGCGGTCGTCGAGCGCGGGCTGACGGCGGCCGAGTGGACCGCGGAGCTGGTCGGGCCGGGCTACGACGAGGGCCCGGTCGCCACGCGCCGGGCGCCGCTGCTGCGCCGGGGCTTCGAGGTCCCGGGCAGCGTGGTGCGCTCCGCGCGCCTGCACCTCACGGCGCACGGCCTGGTCGAGGCGGAGCTCAACGGGCGCCGGGTGGGCGCCGACGAGCTGGTGCCCGGCTGGACCCCGTACGACGACCGCCTGCGTGTCTACGCCTACGACGTCACCGACCTGGTGCGCCCCGGCGAGAACGCCGTCGGCGCGTGGCTCGCCGACGGCTGGTTCCGCGGCAGGTACGGCTTCGAGGGCGGGACCCGCGACCTCTACGGCACGCACGTCGGCGTGCTCGCGCAGCTCGAGGTCGTCACCGACGCCGGGACGGTCGTCGTGGGCAGCGACGCGTCGTGGCGCAGCGCTCCCGGCCCGCTCACCCGCGCCGACCTGTACGACGGCGAGACGTACGACGCGCGCCTGCTGCCGGCCGGCTGGTCGGAGCCCGGGTTCGACGACGCCGCCTGGGCGCCCGTCGTCGTGCACCCGCTGGACCGCACGGTGCTCGCCGCGCCCGACGGGCCGCCCGTGCGCTGCACGGGCGAGCTGGTCCCCGTCAGCGTGACGCGCGCCGCCGGCCCGGACGGCGAGGACGGCTGGCTGGTCGACCTCGGCCAGAACCACTCCGGCCGCCTGCGCCTCAGCGTGCCGGCGGCTCCGGCGGGCACCGTGGTGCGCGTGCGGCACGCCGAGGTGCTGCAGGGCGGCACGCTGTACACGCGGACGCTGCGTGAGGCGGCCGCCACCGACGAGGTGGTGCTCGACGGCGCGGCGATCACCTGGGAGCCGCGGTTCACCGTGCACGGCTTCCGGTACGCGCACCTCACCGGCTGGCCGGGCGGCACCGCGCAGGACGTCGCGGCCGCCGTCGTCTCCCGGGTGCTGCACAGCGACATGGCGCGCACCGGCTGGTTCGCCAGCAGCGACCCGGCGCTGGACCGCCTGCACGAGAACGTGGTGTGGAGCCTGCGCTCCAACTTCGTCGACATCCCCACCGACTGCCCGCAGCGCGACGAGCGGCTCGGCTGGACCGGCGACATCCAGGCCTTCGCACCCACCGCCGCGTTCCTCTACGACGTGCACGGCATGCTCGCGGACTGGCTCCGGACCCTGTCGTCCGAGCAGCGTCGGTTCGGCGGCACCGTGCCCGTGTACGTGCCGTGGATCCCGGGCGGCCGGTTCTGGCGCCCCGAGCAGGACGTCGCGGGCTGGGGCGACGCGGCCACGCTCGTGCCGGAGGCGCTGCACCGCGACTCCGCGGACGTCGGCCTGCTCGAGCGGCAGTACGCGAGCGCCGTCGCCTGGGTGGACAAGGTGTCGGGCCTCGCCGGGCCCGGCCGGCTCTGGGACGCCGGGATGCAGCTCGGCGACTGGCTCGACCCGACCGCACCTCCCGAGGACCCCCTGCGGGCGCAGACCGACCCGCACCTGGTGGCGACGGCGTACCTCGCGCGGTCGGCGCGGGCCGTCGCGGACCTGGCCCGCGCCCTCGGGCGGGACGACGACGCGGCCCGGTACGCCACGCTCGCCGCGGAGGTCGCCGCCGCGTACCGCGGGCGGTACGTCGACAGCGGCGACCCCACGCACGACACCCAGACCGCGCACGCGCTGTCGGTCGTCTTCGGCCTGCTGCCCGACGAGGACGCCCGTCGCCGCGCGGGCGAGCGCCTGGCCGAGCTCGTGCGCGCGGGCGGGAACACCGTCGGCACCGGGTTCGCGGGGACGCCGCTGGTCGCGGACGCGCTGAGCAGCACCGGGCAGCTCGACGCCGCCTACGGCCTGCTGCTCAGCCACGCGTCGCCGTCGTGGCTGGCCATGGTGGACCTGGGCGCCACCACCATCTGGGAGCGCTGGGACAGCATGCTCGCCGACGGCACCGTGAACCCGGGCGAGATGACGTCGTTCAACCACTACGCGCTCGGGTCGGTGGCCGACTGGCTGCACCGCGTGGTCGCCGGCCTCGCCCCGCTGGAGCCCGGCTACCGGCGGCTCGCGGTGGCCCCGCGGCCGGGCGGCGGGCTCACCCGCGCGGAGGCGCGGCACGTCACGCCGTACGGCGTCGCGGAGGTCGCGTGGGCGATCGAGGCCGGCGGCGAGGGCGACGAGCTGGTCGTGCGGTTCCGCGTGCCCGTGGGCACGACGGCCGAGGTCGACGTCCCGGGGGCGGCGCCGGCCGTCGTCGGGCACGGCGAGCACGAGGTGCGGGTGCCGGCCCGGGCCGCTCAGGCGCCCGTGGAGGCGCGGACCACGAGCGTGGGCTGAAGCACCACGGCCTCGTGGCGGTGGATGCCGGGGTGCCGCGCCTCGTCCATGACGAGGCGCGCGCCCCGGCGCCCCATCTCTGCACCCGGCTGCGCCACCGTCGTCAGGGGCACCGGCACGTCGCGGGCGGCGAGGTTGTCGTCGTAGCCGACCAGCGCGACGTCGCCGGGCACCGCGACGCCGGAGCGCAGCAGCACCTCGAGGATGCCGGCGGCCATGAGGTCGGAGGCGGCGAAGATCCCGTCCACACGCCCGGCGCGGACGTCGTCGAGCAGCTCGCGCGCGGCCCACGCGCCGTCGGCCCGGTTGATGCCCTCGGGCGGGTCCACCTCGCGCGCCGGCTCCAGGCCTGCCTCGGCGAGCGCCAGCCGGAAGCCGTCGCGCCGCTGGGTCACCGGGCGCAGGGCCGACGGGCCGCCCACGAACGCGAGGCGCGTGCGGCCGCGGTCGAGCAGGTGCCGGGTGGCGAGGTGGCCGCCCCGGCGGTGGTCCACGGCGACGCTGCAGTACCAGGCCGAGGGCGCTGTGAAGTTGAGCAGCACCAGCGGGATCTCCGACGACCGCGCCCCGAGCAGCGCAGCCATGTGCTCCTCGTCGCTGAGGGTGACCATCGTGCCCGCCACCCGCAGGTCGTCGAACACGCCCAGGTGCGTGAGCTCCCGCCCCACGTGGTTGTCGCCGTCCGCGAGGAGCACGTGCATCCCGGCGTCCTCCGCCTCGCGGGTCGCCCCGCGCGCCAGGTCCACGAACAGGGAGTTGCCCAGGTCGGTCAGCACCAGGCCGATCGCGTCGCTCGACCCGCCCGCCAGCGTGCGCGCCACCGTGCTGCGCTGGAACCCCAGCTCCGACATCGCCGCCCGCACCCGGGCGCGCGTGGCCTCCGTGACCCGGTCCGGGTGGTTGAGCACGTGCGACACCGTGCCGAGCGACACGCCCGCGCGCTCCGCGACCTGCGTCATCGACGGTCGGCCCGAGGTGCGTCGGGGGCGTCGCGGTGCGTCGGTCACGCCCCTACGCTAGCCGCCGCGGTCAGCGTCGCCGCGCCCGCCCCACGGCCTTGACGCCCTCGACGAGCAGGAAGACGACGAGGGCGAGGCCGAGCGTCTTGGCCCACTCCTCGAGCCCGATCGGGGCGGAGTCGAACCAGGTGTGCATGAAGGGCGTGTAGACGAACACGCACTGCAGGGCGATCAGCGCGGCGGCCGAGACCCACACGACCCGGTTGCCGCGCAGGACGTCCAGGGTGAGGCTCGAGCGGTCCAGGAACCGGCAGTTGAAGAGGTAGGCGAGCTGCCCGAGGGCCAGCATCGTCACGGCCGTCGTCTGCGCCTCGGCCAGCGGCGCCCCCTGCGCGCGCTCGGCGTAGAAGGCGAACAGCGTCGCGCCGCCGATGAGGAGCGACACGACGAGGATCCGGCGTACGAACGCGGCGTCCAGGATCGACGCGCCCGGGTCGCGCGGCGCCCGGGACATGATGTCCGGCTCCGCCCGCTCGTACGCGAGGCCGAGGGACAGCGTGACCGCGGTGATCATGTTGATCCACAGCACCTGGACGGGCGCGAGCGGCAGCGTGAGCCCGAACAGCACCGCCACGAGGATGACCAGCGACTGGGCGCCGTTGGTGGGCAGCAGGAAGAGCACCGACTTGCGGATGTTGTCGTAGATCCGCCGCCCCTCCTCCACCGCGCGCTCGATGGTGGCGAAGTTGTCGTCGGCGAGCACCACCTCGGCCGCGTCCTTCGTGGCCTCGGTGCCCTTGATGCCCATCGCGACGCCCACGTCGGCCTGCGTGAGGGCGGGCGCGTCGTTGACGCCGTCGCCCGTCATCGCGACCACCTCGCCGTGCGCCTGCAGCGCCGACACGATCCGGATCTTGTGCTCCGGGCTGGTGCGCGCGTACACCGACACGTCGCGCACGACGGCGCGCAGCTGCTCCGTGCTCATCGCCTCCAGCTCGGCCCCCGTGAGCACGGCGGGCGCCTCGCCCGTCCCGTCCGGGCCCGCCGGGCCGTCCACGATGCCCATCTCCCGGCCGATCGCGACGGCCGTGCCGGCGTGGTCGCCGGTGATCATCTTCACCGCGATGCCCGCGTCCCGGCACTGCGCGATGGCGTCGATCGCCTCCGGGCGCGGCGGGTCCACGATGCCGACCAGACCGCACAGCTCGAGGCCGGCGTCGACGTCGGACGCCTCCAGCGTGGTGGCGCCGGCCGCCGGGCGGGTGCGCGCCGCGGCGAGCACCCGCAGCCCCCGGCCGCCGATCTCGTCGATCTGCGCCTCCCAGAACGCGCGGTCCAGCGGGACGGCCGAGCCGTCCGGGGCGGACTGGGTGGCACACCGGTCGAGCACCCGGTCGGGCGCGCCCTTGACGTGCACGACCAGCCCGCCGTCCGGCGCCCGGTCGAGCGTGGCCATGTACTTGTTCTCGGACTCGAACGGCACCAGGTCCACCCGCGACCAGCCCTGGGTGTCGAACCCCGACTTCATGCCCAGGCTGCGCAGCGCGCCCTCCGTCGGCTCGCCGACCAGCCGCCAGTCGTCCCCCTCGCCGCCGGAGCCGCCGGGCACCACCCGCGCGTCGTTGCACAGCATCATCGCGGCGACGACGGCGGCCAGGTCGCGGTCGCCGGCCAGGTCGGCGTGCCGCGGGGGCTCGCCCGCCGTCGCGGGCGCCAGGGTCAGCTCGCCGACCGGCGCGTAGCCCGCGCCCGCGACGTCGAACGTCCGGCCGGCGGTGCGGACGGTGCGCGCCGTCATCTCGTTCTTGGTGAGCGTGCCCGTCTTGTCCGAGCAGATGGTCGTGACGGAGCCCAGGGTCTCGACCGCGGGCAGCTTGCGGGTGATCGCGCGACGGCGCGCCATCTGCTGCACGCCGAGCGCCAGCGTGATCGTCACCAGGGCGGGCAGGCCCTCCGGGACCGCGGCCACCGCGAAGCCGATCGACGCGGAGACCAGCTCCGGCACCGAGAAGTCGTGCACGACCCGGCCGATGATCACCATCACCACGGCCATGCCGAGGATGAGCGCGGCGAGCAGCTTGCCGAACCGGTCGAGCTGCTTGGTCAGCGGCGTCTCCAGGCTCGTGACCTCGGAGATCATCGTCTGGATGCGGCCGATCTCGGTGCGCTCGCCGGTGGCCGTGACGACGCCGACGCCCTGCCCGGCGGCCACGAGCGTGCCCGAGAACAGCATGCTGGTGCGGTCCCCCACCCCGGCGTCGTCCGCCACCGCGTCGACGCGCTTGCTCGCCGCGACCGACTCCCCGGTGAGCGCCGACTCCTCGACGCGCAGGTTGGTGGCGGCCAGCAGCCGCACGTCGGCCGGCACGCGGTCGCCGGAGCGTACGCGCACGACGTCGCCGGGTACGACGTCGTCGGCGTCGACCTTGGCCCACGCGCCGTCGCGGCGCGCCTCCGCGTGCACCGAGAGCATCTGGCGGATGCCGTTCAGCGCGCTCTCGGCGCGGCCCTCCTGGATGAAGCCGATCGCCGCGTTGACCACCGCGACCAGCAGGATCACGGTGAAGTCCACCCAGTCGCCCAGGATCGCCTTGAGCACCGCGGACACGAGCAGGATGTAGATGAGCACGTCGTCGAAGTGCACGAGGACCCGCTTCCACAGCGGGTCCCGCTCCGGCGGCGGCAGCCGGTTGGGGCCCACCTCCGCGAGGCGAGCCGCGGCGTCCGCGGCGGTCAGGCCGCGCTCGTCCGTCCGGAGGGCGGCGAGCACCTCCGCGGGCGGTCGCGCCCAGGGGGCCGACGCGATCTCGACGTCCGGGGAAGAGGTCATGCCGCCATTCCACCCGCGATCCCGCCCGGGCGCGCGGGGACGGTCGTGCCCGTCCCCGCGCACCGCTCAGACCCGGGTCCCGGACCCCAGCCGGTGGTATCCCCGGTCGTGGAACACCAGCGGTGTGCCGGCGTCCTCGACGTGGTGCGCGACGGCCTGGAGGGTCACGAGGTGGCTCGAGCCCACGGCCGTGCGCTGCACGACCTGCGCGCGTACCCAGGCCACCGCCCCGTCGATCACGGGCTCCCCGCTGTCGAGCGGGCGCCACCCGCCGTCGGCGAAGCGGTCGATGCCGCTCGTCGCGAACCGGGCCGACAGGTCGGCCTGGTCGTAGGCGAGAAAGCTCACGGCGAGCGTCCGCGCACGTGAGACGGCGGGCCACGAGGACGACGACGACGCCAGCGAGAACGCGAGCAGCGGCGGTTCCGCCGACACCGAGATCACGGACGTGGCGGTGAAGCCCACCGGACGCCCGGCGTGCTGCAGCGCCACCACGGCCACCCCGGCGGGGTGGCCGCGGAACACCGACCGGAACTCGTCGGGGCTGATCGCGGCCGAGGTCCTGCCCGTGACCGCGGTCATCGTGCCGCCTCCAGCGGCCGGCCGGGGGCGGGGTCGCCCAACCAGCCCGACACCCAGTCGGCGGCCCGCTGGTCGACGCCCCCCAGCTCCGACTCGAGCAGCGCGAACGACGCCGGCGGGACGGCGGCGCCGAGCTCGACGAGCAGGGGGCGCAGGTGGTCGTCGCCCGCGCGGGCGTGGGCCGGGCTCGCCGAGACGACGAGCGGCACGGCGGGCACGCCGTCGAGGCCCCGCGGGCCGAAGCGGTCCAGGAACACCTTGAGCAGCCCCGTGTACGACGCCTTGTAGACGGGCGTCGCGACCACGAGGTAGCGGGCGGACGCCACCGCGCCGAGCGCCTCGTCCACCTCCGGCCGGTCGGGCAGGAGCAGCCCGGGGGCGAGGTCGGCGAGGTCGATCGTCCGCCCCTCCTCCAGGCCCCGGTGGGCGGCGACGGCGCGCCCGACGCTCTCGGCGGCGGCGCGGGTGCGCGAGCGGGGCCGGGGGTTGCCGACGAGGACGACGACCTCCTCGGGCACGGTGCGCAGCGGCTCAGACGGCTCGGTCAGCGGCTCGGTCATGACGGTCTCCTTCCTGGCGCTCAGGCGTGGGTGAGCTCGGGGACGGCGGCGGCGAGCCGCGCGGCGGTGTACCGGTTCTCCGGGACGTCGAGCCCCAGGTGGTCGCGCAGGGTGCGCCCCGCGTACTCGGTCCGGAACAGTCCTCGCTGCTGGAGGATCGGCACGACGTGCTCGGTGAAGGCCTCGAGGCCGGCGGGCAGGGCCGGCGGCATGACGTTGAACCCGTCGGCGGCGCCCTGCGTGAACCACTCGGTGATGGTGTCGGCGACCTGCTCGGGGGTGCCCACGACGACGCGGTGGCCGCGGGCGCCGGCGAGCCGGTGCAGCAGCTGCCGCAGCGTGGGTCGCTCCCGCTGCACGATCCCGGCGACCACCTGGAACCGGGAGCGGGAGTTGTCGGTGACGTCGCCCGCGTCGGCGAAGATCTCGACCGGGACGGGCTCGTCGAGCTCCAGGCCGGACAGGTCCACGCCCGCCTGCCCGCCGAGCTGCCGCAGCCCGTACTCGGGCACGGTGAGTTCGTTGAACTCCCGCTCGAGGTTCCGGGCCTCGGCCTCCGTGGACCCGATGAACGGGCTGATGCCGGGCAGGATCTTGACCGGGCCGGGGTTGCGGCCGTGCCGGCGCGCCCCTTCCTTGACGTCCGCGTAGAACGCCTGCGCGTCCTCGATCCGCTGGTGCGCGGTGAAGATGGCCTCGGCCCACCGGGCGGCGAAGTCGCGGCCGGCGTTGGACGCGCCGGCCTGCACCAGCACGGGGCGACCCTGGGGCGAGCGGGCCAGGTTCAGCGGCCCGCCGACGCGCAGGTGGCTGCCCTCGAACGCGGCAGGGTGGATGCGGGCGGGGTCGGCGTACCGCCCCGCCTCGCGGTCGAGGACGACGGCGTCCGCCTCCCAGGAGTCCCAGAGGCGGGTGATCGCCTGGAGGAACTCCTCGGCGCGCTCGTACCGCACCGCGGGGTCCGGGTGGGCGTCCAGGCCGAAGTTGGCGGAGGCGTCGGCGGAGGAGGTGGTGACGATGTTCCACCCCGCGCGCCCGCCGCTCACGTGGTCGAGCGTGCCGAAGAGCCGAGCGAGGTTGTACGGCTCGTAGTAGGTGGTGGAGGCGGTGGCGATGAGGCCGATCCGCTCGGTGCGGGCGGCGATGGTGGCGAGCGTGAGGATCGGCTCGAGCGTGCCGACCGCGTTGTGCTCGACGCCGCCGTGCAGCACCGGGCCGTCCGCGAAGAACACGGCGTCGAGCTTGGCCGCCTCGGCGCGCTGCGCGAGGTCCACGTAGTAGTCCGGCGAGAAGAGCGCGCCGGGGCGGGTGGAGGGATGCCGCCAGGCGGCTTCGTGGTGGCCGACGTGGTGCAGGAAGAGGTTGAGGGTGAGGGTGCGCGAGGGCATGGCTCCGCCTTTCGGTGGGGAGGGAGATGAAGAAGGGGTGGGAGGCGCGGCGGGCGTCAGGCGGCGCGCCAGCGCATGAGACGCCGCTCGAGGAGCACGAGGCCGGCGTTCACGGCCACCCCGACGAGCGCTATCGTCACGATCCCCGCGTACATCTCGGGGATCTGGAAGTTGAACTGGGTGTACGTGATGTAGTAGCCGAGCCCGGCCTTGGCGCCCACCATCTCGGCGGCGATGAGCACGAGGATCGACGACGTGGCCGCCATCCGGATGCCCGTGAACACGGTGGGGACCGCGGACGGGAGCACCACCTTCACGAACAGGGCGGGGCTGCCGAGGCCGAGCGACCGGGCCGAGCGCACCAGGAGCGGGTCGACCGTGCGGACCCCGGTGATGGTGCTGAGCAGCAGGGGGAAGAAGCAGGCGTAGACGACGATGGCGACCTTCGACGTCTCGCCGATGCCGAGCACGAGGATGAACACCGGGAGCAGCGCGAGCGCCGCCGTGTTGCGGAACAGCTCGAAGAACGGGCTCAGGTACGCCGCGGCGCGGGCGTACCAGCCCACGACGAGCCCCAGGGGGATCGCGACGAGCACCGCGACCGCGAACCCGGCGCCCGCCCGGGCGAGGCTGGTGCCGACCTGCGTGCCGATCGTCCCGTCCGCGAGCAGGCCCACGAACGTCGCCGCGACCGTGCTGAACGGCGGCAGGAACACCGGGTCCGCGAGCCCCGACCGCGGCGCCGCCTCCCAGACCAGCAGGAAGACGACGAGCGCGGCCGACGCGCGCAGCAGGTTCGCCGCCGTCCGCCGCAGGCGCTGGACGGCCGTCCGCCGGCGGTGGGACGCGACGTCCAGCGCGTTGCGCCGGCCGAGGGTCGGCGGGTCCGCGAACGCGGGGGCCTCCGTGACGTCGGTGGCGGTCATCGGACGCCTCCCTCGGCCCGGGCGTCGTGCAGCGCGTCCCACACGCGGTGGCGCAGGGCCACGAAGGTGGGATGGGCCCGCAGGTCCTGACCGGGCTCGCCGCGACCGGGGAGGTCGACGTCGAGGACGGCCTGCACCCGGCCCGGCCGGGGCGTGAGCACCACCACGCGCTGCCCGAGGTAGACCGCCTCCTCGATGCCGTGCGTGATGAACACGATCGTCTTGCCCGTGGCCCGCCAGATCCGCAGGAGCTCGTCCTGCAGCGTCTCGCGCGTCTGGGCGTCCAGGGCCGCGAACGGCTCGTCCATGAGGAGCACCTCGGGGTCGAACGCGAGGCTGCGGGCGATGGCCACCCGCTGCTTCATGCCGCCGGACAGCTCGTGCGGGTAGCGGTCGGCGAACCCGGAGAGCCCCACCAGCTCGAGGTGCTCGCGGGCGATCCGTCGCCGCTGCGCCTTCGGCAGGCGCCGCGCCTCCAGGCCGAGCTCCACGTTCGCCTGCGCGGTGCGCCAGGGCAGCAGGGCGTACTGCTGGAACACGATGCCGCGGTCCAGGCCGGGGCCGGTGACCGGCCGCCCGTCCAGGAGGATCCGCCCGGACGTGGGCTCGGACAGCCCCGTCACCAGGTCGAGCAGCGTCGACTTGCCGCAGCCGGAGGGGCCGACGAGCGTCACCAGCTCGCCGGGCGCGACGTCGAGCGTGAGGTCCGCGAGCGCCACGAGACTCGTGCCCGTGCCCCGGACGGGGAACTCCTTGCGGACGGAATCGAAGCGCAGGCGGGGCGTGGCGTCGTCCGGCCGTGCGACGTCGGGCGCGGCGGCGCGCTCGGTGAGCGCGGTCACGGCGCGACCTCCTCGCCGTCGGGCCCGGCGTCCGGGGCGAACGTGCCGTCGGCGTAGGGGTTGAACTCGTTGGTGTAGAGCTCGTCGACCTGGAGCGCGCCCTTCTCGACCTGGCCGTCCTGCTCCAGCCAGTCGACCCACACGGAGATCTCCTCCTCCTGGATCACGCCGCCCGGGGTGGGCAACGAGGACGACTTCCAGTACGGGACGAGGTCGGTGGTCTCGCCGCGGTCGCGCTCGGTGATGATGGTCGTGAACCGCTCGCGCACCTCCTCGACGGGGGTGGTCTGGGCCCAGCGGATCGCGCGCGCCGTGCCCTGCACGAAGTCCTCGACGGCGTCGGGGTTCTTCGCGATGACGTCGTCGCGCAGCAGGTACGTGCCGTACGCGAAGGAGCCGTACAGGTCGGTGTCGTCGACCAGCAGCTCCAGGCCCCCGCGGTCCACGGCCTTCTCCTTGACGACGCCGCTCAGGGCCGCCACGTCGATCTGCCCCTCGCGCAACGTCTGCTCGAGGTTGACCGGCGGCACGACGACCAGCTCGACCTGGGCGATCTCGTCGGGCGTGAGGCCCTCCCGGGCGAGCCACTCCTTGAGCAGCGTCTCCCACTGGGCGCCGAGGGTGTTGACCCCCACCTTCTTGCCGACGAGGTCGCGCGCCGAGGTGATGGGGCTGCCCTCGAGCGTGTAGTAGCCGCCGAACGTCTTCTCGTCCGCCCCGTAGTAGGAGATGACGGAGGTGACGGGCGCGCCGGTGGACTGCAGCTTGGCGATCGCGCCGTTGAAGGCGCCGCCGAACTCGGTCTCTCCGGTGACGGCGGCCTGGATCGAGGCGGGGCCGCCGGTGACGTCGCCGATCCACTCGAGCTCGACGTCCTCGAAGTAGCCGAGGTCGTCCGCGAGCTCGGGGTAGGAGACGGTGCCGGTGCCGCCCTGGTAGCGGAAGACGGTCTTGCCGGACTCGGACTGCTGCGCCGCGGTGGCGCCCGCGCAGGCCGAGAGGGTCAGGCCGAGGACGACGCCGGCGCTAGCGGCGGCGACGCCGCGGCGGGCTCGGGCGGGTCGGGTGGCAGTACTGGTGGTGCTCACGGTGCTCCTCCGGGGGTGTGCTCGGGCGTGGACGGGTGCCCGGGCGACACGGCTCGCCCGCGGGTCGCGGGGTGAGCCTGAGGAGTGCCGTGGTGGTCATGTCGGTGACAGTAGCCGATTCCCGATCAATCCGGTCGGGTATGTCTCGAATACTGGGACCAGGATGTGGGACGGCCGGGATCCGCGCCGGCGAGCGGGCCGAGCCCTCAGGCTCGGCCCCCGTACTCCTGCTCGCGCAGCCAGGCCAGGTGCGCGTGCACCAGCGGCAGCACGGACGCGCCCTCCCCGCTCGCGGACGCGACGCGTTTCATCGACCCGGCGCGCACGTCGCCGACGGCGAAGACGCCGCGCAGCGTGGTCTCCAGGCTCGCCGGCGGGCGGCCGCCCGGCCAGTCCGACCGCGGCACGTCCCGGCCGGTGAGGACGAAGCCGTGCTCGTCGCGGGCCACGCCGTCGGGCAGCCAGCCGCAGTCGGGCTCCGCGCCGAGCAGGCAGAACAGGCCGTCCGCGTGGGTCTTCGACCGCTCGCCGGTGTCGAGGTCCTCGGTGACCAGCCACTGGAGCCGCCCGTCTCCCCCGCCGTCCGCGACGACGGTCCGCGGCCGCACCGCGATCGTCGGGGTCGCCGCGATCTCGCGCACCAGGTAGTCGGACATGGTCTCGGCGAGGCTCCCCCGCCGCACGAGGATCGTCACCGACCCGGCGAATTTGGCGAGGTGCACGGCGGCCTGCCCCGCCGAGTTGCCGCCGCCCACCACGACGACGTCGCGGTCCGTCATCTCGCGGGCCATCGAGCTCGCCGCACCGTAGTGCACGCCCGCGCCCACGAGGTCGTCGATGCCGGGCACGCCGAGGCGGCGGTAGGAGACACCGGTCGCGAGCACCACGGTGCGGGCGCACAGCTGGGCGCCGTCCACGAGCACGTGGTGGTGCTCCGGCTCGTGGGCGGGGCCCGGCTCGATCCGGGCCACGGCGCGGCCGGTGTAGAAGCGGGCGCCGAACCGGCCCGCCTGGACGCGCGAGCGCTGCGCCAGCCGCATCCCGGAGATCCCGCGCGGGAAGCCGAGGTAGTTGCGGATCATCGAGCTCGACCCCGCCTGGCCGCCGATGGCCTCGCGCTCCAGCACCACGGTGGACAGCCCCTCCGACGCCGCGTACACCGCCGCCGCGAGGCCCGCGGGTCCCGCGCCGACCACCGCGACGTCGGCGATCTCGCCCGGCGGGATGGAGTCGTACCCGCCGTACATCGCCTCGGCCACGGCGGAGGGCGTGGCGGCCGTCAGCACGCGGCCCGCGTAGGTGCGCACCACCGGCAGGGCGGCGCCCGGGCCGGCGGCGTCGAGGATCGCGCGCGCCTCGGCGTGGTCGGGGGCGAGGACGCGGTTCGGGACGCCGAGCCGCTCCAGCAGGTCGCGGACCGCGGCCGCCCCGCGGTCGCCCGGTGCGGCGACGACCTCGGTGGACGTCACCGTGGGGCGGGCCACCGACCAGCCCCACTCCGACAGCAGCTCGACCAGCGCGACGTGGAACTCCTCGTCGCGCGCGCCCCGCGGGATGCCGACGAACGTGTCCATGTCGCGCCGCAGCAGCGCCGCCCGCATCTCGTCCAGGGCGTCCGCGTACTCGTCGCCCGCGACCAGGGCCACCCGTCGCGCGGTGGACACGACCGCCGGGACCTGGTGCAGCAGGTCGACGCCGGCGGCGTCCGGCAGCCGGCGCTCCGCGGCGATCATCGCGACCGGCCGACGAGCGGCCACCAGCTCGCGCAGCAGGTCCAGGGCGCCGTCGGCGGAGCCCACCACCTCGATCCGGTAGTCCCGGTCGTAGCGGGCGCGGAACTCCTGCTCGACCCGGGCGGCGTGCTCGTGCGCGGCGAGCAGGATCACGGGACGGGCGGCGGGACGGTCGGGGGCCGGGTCGTCCGGGCGCTCGGGCATGCGGTCAGGGTAGGGGCCGTCGCAGTCCTGAGCAGATCTTGAGCCGAACCTGCCGGGATCTGCAGGTCACGCCGAGGTCCGCGCCACAGGATCGGAACCGTCACCCACAACACCTCCCGGAGCACCATGACCACCTCGCCGACCGGACCCCCTCCGGACCGCCGTGAGCACCTCCCCTTCAGCTCACGTCCGGGCCGGATGGTCGGCGGGGCCGACGGTGCTCCGGGAGGTACCTCTTCGACGGGTGCCCGACCCGGCCTGACCCCCGACATGGCTGTCGCGTGGCAGTCGCTCGTCGAGGACCTCGACGGCGACCGCGCGGCGGTCGCGGGGTTCGCCGGCTCCTGGGCGGGTCTCCTGCCCCACCGCACCGGCGCGCTCACGGAGTCGCTGCGG
This sequence comes from Isoptericola peretonis, assembly GCA_023241745.1. Lineage (GTDB taxonomy): Bacteria > Actinomycetota > Actinomycetes > Actinomycetales > Cellulomonadaceae > Isoptericola > Isoptericola peretonis. The sequence goes on from JALQCY010000003.1 coordinate 245,219, forward strand.
TGGGCCGACGTCGACGGGGCCCGCGAGGTGCTCCTGACCATCGCGTGCACCGCCGACATGCTCGGGGTCGACCGGCTCGCGGAGGCCGCGTCGCAGGGGCTCGACGCCCTCGAGGAGGAGGGGGTCGACGGCGCGCGGCGGTATGTCGACCGCATCGCCGACGAGGCCAGGACTGCCGCGATCGCCGTCGCCGGCGCCCTCGCTCAGGACGGCTGGTCGAACCTGTAGCCCACGCCCCGCACGGTCCGGATCCATCGCGGCGACGACGCCTCGTCGCCGAGCTTGCGACGCAGGTTGGCGAGGTGCACCTCCACGCTGCGCCGGTCCTGGTCCGTGACGAGCGTTCCCGTCTCGTATGCGTCGCCCCACAACACCCTGACCAGGGCGTCCTTGGGCATCGCCCGTCCGGGGGCGCTCACGAGGGCGGCGAGCAGGTCGAACTCGCTGCGCGTCAGGTGGACCTCGTCCCCGTCCACCGTCACGGTCCGGGCCGACACGTCCACGACGAGACCGCCGGCGACGGCGACGGGTGGCGGAGACGGCACGGCGGCCACGGGCGCACCGGGGACGTCCCGACGCGGACGGCGGAGCATCGCCTCGATCCGGGCCCGCAGCTCGCGGGGCCGGAACGGCTTCGTCTGGTAGTCGTCGGCCCCCGCATCGAGCCCCATGAGCGCGTCGATCTCGTCGGTGCGCGCCGTGAGCATCACGACGTACGTGTCCGACACCGCGCGGATCCTGCGGCACACCTCGAAGCCGTCGATGTCGGGCAGGCCCACGTCCAGCGTCGTGACCAGCGGGTCGGTGCGCCGCACGAGCTCGACGCCCTCACGCCCCGACGCCGCGGTGCGCGTGACGAACCCGGCCTGGGTCAGCACGGCGTCGAGCAGCTCGCGGACGTCCGGGTCGTCCTCCACGATCACGGCGGTCCGCTCGCGTGCCGCGCCCGCGTCGCTCAGGTGGATGGGTCCGGCGGGCATGACGACACGCTAGCCGTGTGGCGTCCCGAGCGCAGCACACCGTCCGTCTCCCTAGACTCGCTGACGGCGGCGACCGCACCCGCCGGAGAGGGCGTCCCCTGATGACGAGCACGTGCACGCACCTTGACCAGATCGCCCCCGCCCGGCCGGAGACCGTCGGCGAGTGCCCCGAGTGCGTGGCGACCGGCGGCACGTGGGTGCACCTGCGCGCCTGTCTCGAGTGCGGGCACGTCGGGTGCTGCGACTCGTCCCCGGCCACGCACGCGACGGCCCACTTCCGTGCCACGGGGCACCCGGTCATGCGCTCGGTCGAGCCGGGCGAGCACTGGGGCTGGTGCTTCGTGGACGGGGTGACGATCCCCGGGCGCCAGATGCCCTGAACTTCCTGACCGACTGGTCGGCAAGCGCCGGACCGCTGTGTACGATCGTACGCATGGATCCCGTCGTCCGCCGCGCCCGCGTGGCCGTGGCAGCCCTCTTCCTCACCAACGGGGCGCTGTTCGCGAACCTCGTGCCGCGCTATCCCGAGATCAAGGACGACCTGGGGATGAGCAACGCCACCTACGGGCTCGCCGTCGCAGCGTTCCCCGCCGGGGCGATCGCGGCCGGCGTCGCCGCGGGGTTCCTCGTCCGGCGGTTCGGCTCCGCCCGGGTCGCGGCGGCCGGGACGGTGCTCACGAGCGTCGGGGTGCTGGTCGCGGGGCTCTCGCCCTCGCTCGGCCTGCTCGTCGTGGCGATGTTCGCCGGCGGCGCGATGGACGCGAGCACCGACGTCGCGCAGAACGCGCACGGCCTGCGGGTCCAGCGGCGGTACGGGCGCTCCATCCTCAACTCGTTCCACGCCGTGTGGTCGATCGGCGCCGTCCTCGGCGGGTCGATGGCCGCGGCCGCGATCGCCCTCGACGTCCCGCGCGGCGTGCACCTCGCCGTCACGGGCGCCCTCTTCTCCGCCGTCGCGCTCGTGGCGCTGCGCTTCTGCCTGCCCGGTCTCGACGACGCCGACCGGGCGGCCGGCCCCGACGGCGAGGGCCACGGGGCCGGGGCGGGCAGCGCCGCCGCCCGCGCCGCGCGGCTGCGCACCGGGCTGGTGCTCGCCGCGCTCGTGCTCGTCGCGGTCGCCGGAGCCCTCGTCGAGGACGCCGGCAGCTCGTGGGCCGCGGTCTACCTGTCCGGGGCGCTGGGCGCCGCGAGCGCCGTGGCGGCGGCGGGCTTCGTCGCCCTCGTGGGGGCTCAGTTCGTCGGGCGGATGCTCGGCGACCGGTTCGTGGACCGGTTCGGGCAGCGGGCGGTGGCCCGCACGGGCGGCCTGCTCGTCGCGGTGGGCACCGGGCTCGCGCTCGCGTTCCCGACGGTGCCCGGCACCGTCGCCGGCTTCGCGTGCGCCGGGTTCGGCGTCGCCACCCTGGTGCCGGCCGCGATGCACGAGGCCGACGAGCTGCCGGGCCTGCGGGCGGGCACGGGGCTCACCGTCGTCTCGTGGCTCATGCGGCTCGGCTTCCTGCTCTCGCCGCCCGTGGTGGGCCTGGTCGCCGACGCCACGAGCCTGCGGGTCGGCCTTCTCGTGCTGCCCCTGGCCGGGCTGGTCGTGATCGTCGCCGCGGGCGTGCTCTCCGGGCGCCGGACGGTCCGGCCCGAGCCGCAGCGGACTGGCGAGATCATGAGCGCATGACCGCCGTCACCACCCGGCCGCGCCGCCACGACCCCGCGCGCCGCGACCGCATCATCGACGCCTGCCTCGACGTCGTCGCCGAGCGTGGCGTCGCGGGCACCACGCACCGCCGCGTCGCCGCGGCCGCCGACGTGCCGCTCGGCTCGATGACCTACCACTTCGCGGGGATGGACGACCTGCTGCGCGAGGCGTTCGGGCGGTTCGCGCAGCAGGCCGCGGCGCAGTTCGAGCGCCGGATGGCGGAGGCGCCGGACCGCGACGCGGCCGTGCGCGCCGTCGTCCGGCTCATCACGCTCGACGTGTTCGCCACGCAGCGCGACCTCGTCCTGTCCCACGAGCTCTACACGCTCGCCGCCCGCGACCCGGCCTTCCGCACGCTGACCAACGACTGGATGCGGCGCAGCCGCGACGCCCTGGCCAGGCACTTCGACCCGGCGACCTGCCGCGTGCTCGACGCCTTCATCGAGGGCATGACGATCCATCGCGCCCTCGACACCGAGCCGCACGACGACGTGGACGTGCTCGCCGCCGTGCGGCGGCTGACCGGGGCGTGAGCCCCGGCCCGCGTCAGGAGAGCGGGCCGACCGGGCGCACCCGGAGGATCTCGGTGCGCGCGACGGCCCGGTCGCGCACGTCGAGGCGGGCCGCCCGCTCGGGGTCCGCCATGTACGCGGCGAGCGCCTCCTCGTCGGGCATCTCGATGATCTGCACCTCGGTGGGCTGGACGGCGCCGTGCGCGGCGTCGTCGGTGTGCGCCACGTTGGTCACGCGCTGCAGCACCCGCCCGCCGTGCCGCGGCACCAGCCTCAGCACCTCGGTCTCGTAGTCCGCCAGCGCCGGAGCCTCGCCGTCGGCCGCCCACAGCAGCACGCACAGGGTGATCGCCATCGTCCACCTTCTCCCTCGGGTCGTGCGCCGATCCTGTCACCCGTGAGCGGCCGACGGTGGGACACCGGCCCGTGCCGCGAGCCTCCCCCTAGCGGGAGCCGTACCGGCGGCGGAACTTCTCGACGCGGCCCGCGGTGTCGACGACGCGCGCGGCGCCGGTCCAGAACGGGTGGCTGGCGCTCGAGATCTCGACGTCGACCACCGGATAGGTGTTGCCGTCCTCCCACTCGATGGTGCGGGCGGGGCGGCCGGGACCGGCCGCCGCGTCGCCGGCGAGCGTCGAGCGCGTCAGGAACGCGGTGCCGGCGCTGGTGTCGCGGAAGACGACGGGGCCGTAGGTGGGGTGGATGGTGTTCTTCATCAGCGTGCCTCTCGGAAGTCGACGTGGCGGCGGGCGACGGGGTCGTACTTGCGCAGCACGATCCGGTCGGGGTCGTTGCGGCGGTTCTTGCGGGTGACGTACGTGAAGCCGGTGCCCGCCGTCGAGCGGAGCTGGACGACCGGTCGCACGTCGGTGCGGGATGCCATCGGCACTCTCCTCACTGGGACATCGTGAGAACGGTTCTCAAGTCCCACGGTCCACAACCCAGGGAGGCCGCCGGGCATTCCCGGCGCCGGATGCCCAGCCGGGAACACCGCCCGCGGGGCCGCTGTTCTCCCCGCGCGGACCCGAGGCCGGGCGGCGGGCGCCGTCGTAGGCTCCTCGCGGACCCGCACCCACCACGGACGGGAGACACGCATGGCGGCACGCACGCTGGCCGAACGGCTGCGCACCGAGTCGGGGGCCGCGCTGCTGCTGGTGGGCGTGACGCTGCTCGCGCTGGTGTGGGCGAACTCGCCGCTGTCCGGCTGGTACGAGCAGCTGTGGGAGCTGCCGATCCATCTGGACGTCGGCGACCTGCGCTTCGACATGGACCTGCACCACTGGGTCAACGACGGCGTCATGGTGCTGTTCTTCTTCGTCGTCGGCCTCGAGGTGCGCCAGGAGCTGGCGATCGGGTCGTTGCGCCAGCGCAGCCAGCGGCTGGTGCCGCTCGTCGCCGGGACGCTCGGCGTCGTGGTCCCCGCGCTGGTCTTCCTCGCCGTCGCCGGCCACGCCGACCCGCGCGGCTGGGGCGTCGTCGTGGGCACCGACACGGCGTTCCTGCTGGGTGTGCTGGCCCTGGTCGGGCCCAGGATGTCGAGCCAGCTGCGCGTCTTCCTGCTCACCCTGTCCGTGGTGGACGACTTCCTCGCCGTCGGCATCATCGGTGTCGTCTACTCCGAGGACGTGCGCCTCGCGCCCCTCCTCGTCGCGCTGCTCGCCCTCGCCGCGCTGTGGCTGCTGGGCCGCATGCGCGAGTGGCGCAGCGCGCCGTACGTCATGGTGGTCGTGGTGCTGTGGGGCGCCACCGTGCAGGCGGGCGTGCACCCGTCGATCGCGGGCATGCTCGCGGGCCTCCTGGTGCCGGCGGTCGCCACACAGCGCGACGACGTGCTGCAGGCCAAGAGCCTGTTCCGCGACTACTGGCAGTCGCCCTCCGCCAGCGTGGCGCGCAACGCGCGCGTCGGCCTCGCGCGCTCCATCTCGGTGAACCACCGCCTGCACGACGTCCTTCGCGGCCCCGTGTCCCTCGTCGTCGTGCCGCTGTTCGCCCTCGCCAACGCGGGGATCGACCTGCGCGGCGGCGCCCTGGCCGCGGCGCTCGGCTCCGTCATCACGTGGGGCGTCGTGGCCGGGCTGGTCGTGGGCAAGCTCGTGGGCGTCGGCCTCGGCACGTGGGGCGCGCTCCGCGCCCACCTCGGGACCCTGCCCGCCGGGGTCGGCCCCGGCAGCGTGCTCGGCGGCGCCGCCCTGTCCGGCATCGGCTTCACCGTCTCGCTCCTGGTGGTCGACCTGGCCTTCGACGACACGGCCGCCGCCCAGGCCGCCACGGTGGGCGTCCTTCTCGCGATGGTGCTGTCCGCCCTGCTCGGCTGGGCGATCTTCACGGTGGCCCGCGTGCGGTACGGCGAGGTGAGCGCCGACCTGCCCGTCACCCTCACCCCCGAGGTCGACGCCGGCCGCGACCACGTCAAGGGGGACGACGACGCCGCGCACACCGTGGTCGAGTACCTCGACTTCGAGTGCCCGTTCTGTGCCCGGGCCACGGGCATGGGCGCCGAGCTGCGCGACCACTTCGGCGACCGGGTGCGGTACGTGGTGCGGCACCTGCCGCTGGAGGACGTGCACCCCCACGCCTTCCTCGCCGCCGTCGCGGCCGAGGCGGCGCACCGGCAGGGCCGGTTCTGGGAGATGCACGACCGCCTGTTCGCCCACCAGTCCCGGCTCGAGCCCGAGGACCTGCGCGAGCACGCCGCGCAGCTCGGGCTCGACCTCGAGCGGTTCGACGCCGACCTGGCCGACGAGACCCTGCACACCCGGGTCCGCGAGGACGCGGCCGGCGCCGCGGACGGCGGAGCGCGCGGCACGCCCACCTTCTTCCTCGACGGCGTCCGCCACCGCGGCCCGCACGACGCGCGCACGCTCATCGCCGCCCTCGAGGCGAACGAGGAGGACCCCGCCGCACGCCGTCGCTCCTGACCGTCCGGCCCTGCGAGAGGATGCCTGCATGGGATACCAGACCGAGCCCGTGACCGACGCCGACCTGCCGTTCCTGCGCCGGTGCGTGGAGCTCGCGCGCGAGGCCCTGGAGGACGGCGACGAGCCCTTCGGCTCGCTGCTGGTCGACGCCACCGGCGCCGTGGTGTTCGAGGACCGCAACCGCGTGAAGGACGGCGACCAGACCCGCCACCCGGAGCTCGAGATCGCCCGCTGGGCGGCGGCGCACCTCACGCCCGCGGAGCGCGCCGCGGCGACGGCGTACACCTCGGGCGAGCACTGCGCGATGTGCAGCGCCGCGCACGCCTGGGTGGGCCTGGGCCCCATCGTCTACGCGACGAGCACGGCACAGCTCACCGGGTGGCTGCGGGAGTGGGGCGTCGCTCCGGGCCCGGTCACGCCGCTGCCCGTCGGGGACGTCGCGCCCGGCGTCCCGACCCGCGGCCCGGCGCCGGAGCTCGCCGCCGACGTCCGCGCCCTGCACGCACGGCTGCACGGGATGCACGACCCCGCCTGACGATGTTTGCCTGGGGGACATGAGTGCTTCCCCGGATCCCGCACCGCCGGCCCGCAGCCTCTGGACCCGGCGGGTCGTCGTCCTCGCCGCGGTGGTGGTCCTCGCCGTCGTCGTCTGGCTGGTGGTCCGCGACGACGGCGGGACCCCCGCCGCGTCGTCCCCCAGGTCGTCGCCCACCGCCCCGTCCCCGACGGCGACCCAGGACCCGGCGGAGCCGACCCCGAGCACGACGGGCGCCGCGGGCTGCGACGCCACCGGCGACACGACCCCGCAGGCCGCGGACACGCACGAGGTGGTGGACGTGGACGGCGACGACGAGGCCGACACCGCCTGGCTCACCGGCGGCGCCGACCGCCGCTTCGGGATCACGACCGCGTCCGGCGCCACGTTCTCCGTCCCGGTCGGCTCGGCGAGCCCGCAGCGCGCGTCGGCCGTCGTGGACGTCGTCGCGGCGGGCGACGACACCGCCCCCGTCGCACTGGTCGACACGGGCCGCGAGGTGCTGCTGCTCTCCGCAGCCGACTGCGACCTCGCCGCGACGCAGAACCTCGCGGGCGACGCGTACACGTTCGACAAGGGCTTCGCCGGTCACGGCACGGGCGTCGGCTGCACCGAGGTGGGCGGGGCCCTGCACCTCGCCGGGCTGAAGGCCACCTCCGGCGACGGCGAGTCGTTCACCGTGACGCGCACGCTCGTCGACCTGGACGACGGCGCCATGACGGCGTCGAACGGCGAGGAGTCCACCGTGGCGAGCGGGGCCGACCCGGACGACCCTGCGGTCGTCACCGGGCAGGAGACGACGTGCGGCGACCTCGTCGCGGGCGAGGACGGCCCCGTGGAACCGGAGTCCTGAGCCCCGGCGCACCCTTGCATCAAGCATCGACGTCGATCAATATGAGGGCATGCCCGCCCCCCACGCCGACGGCGCCCGCCCGTCCGCCCTGTTCGTCTGCGTCCACAACGCCGGCCGGTCCCAGATGGCCGCGGGCTTCCTGCGCGCGCTGTCGGGCGGCGCCGTCGAGGTCCGGTCCGCCGGCTCGATGCCCGCCGACCGCATCAACCCGGTCGCCGTCGAGGCGATGGCCGAGGTGGGTGTCGACATCACCGCCGAGCAGCCCAAGGTCCTCACCACCGACGCCGTGCAGGCGTCCGACGTCGTGATCACCATGGGCTGCGGCGACGCCTGCCCGATCTTCCCCGGCAAGCGGTACGAGGACTGGCAGCTCGACGACCCCGCCGGCCAGGGCCTCGACGCCGTGCGCCCCATCCGCGACGAGATCGAGCGGCGCGTGCGCGGGCTGCTCGCGTCCCTCGACGTCGAAGCCGTCGCCGGCTGAGGTCAGCCCTCGCCGTCGCCCGACCGGCCGTGCGCGACCCCGGTGGCGAAGCCGACCCCGGCCGGGGCGCCGACGCCGAGCGTGACGAGCTGCGGCTCGGCCGGCGCGGCGCCGCAGCAGGACCCGGCCGCGGAGTCGCCGTCGGCCTCGAGCGCGAGGTCGCTGGAGCAGACGCCCGTGGCGGGCAGATTCAGCTCGACCACGTCCGCCGCAGCCCGGTCCCCCGCCAGCGCCGCGGCGACGGACCGCACCTGCTCGTAGCCGGTGGCCAGCAGGAACGTCGGGGCGCGGCCGTAGGACTTCATCCCCGCGAGGTAGAAGCCGTCGTCCGGGTGGGACAGCACGGCCTCGCCGTGCGGCGGCACCGTGCCGCAGGAGTGCTGGTTCGGGTCGATGAGCGGCGCCAGCGCGCTCGGGGCCTCGACGACGGGGTCGAGGTCGAGGCGCACCTCCCGCAGCACGTCCAGGTCGGGGCGGAACCCGGTGGCGTTGACGACCGCGTGCACGTCCAGGGCCAGCGGCTCGTCCTTGGCCGTGCCGAGCACCTGCACCGACTCGGGCCCGGGGACCAGCTGTTCGATCGAGACCCGGGCGAGCAGGCGCAGCCGCCCGGCGTCGACGGCGCCCCTGAGCCGGGTGCCCAGGAGCCCGCGGGCGGGCAGCTCGTCGTCCGTGCCGCCGCCGAACAGCCGGCGGGCCGAGCCGCCGCGGATCGCCCACGTGATCGTGGTGCCCGGGGTGGCCTCCGACAGCTCGACGAGGCTCAGCAGCGTGTTCGCGGCGGAATGCCCCATCCCCACCACGAGGGTGTGCCGGCCCGCGAAGCGGTCCCGGTCGGCGCCGAGCACGTCGGGCAGCGGGCCGGTGACGAACGGCGCCGCGTCCGCCTCCCCCGCGGCGGGCAGGCCGCTGACGCCCAGCGGGTTCGAGGTCGAGAACGTCCCCGAGGCGTCGATCACGGACCGCGCGAGGACGTCGGTCACCCGGCCGGCCGCGTCGACGGTCCGCACCCGGTAGGCCCGTCGCTCGCGCCCCAGGGACCGCGTCTTGTCCGCGCCGTCGCGCGCCACGGCGAGCACCCGGGTGCCCGTGCGCAGCCGGGAGGAGATCGCCTCGGTCGCCGCCAGCGGGGCGAGGTAGTCCTCGACGAGCTCGCGGCCGGTCGGCAGGGCGTCCGGGTCGGGAAGCGTCCAGCCGGTGGGCTCGAGCAGCCGCCGCGCCGCGGCGTCGACGTCGTACCGCCACGGCGAGAAGAGTCGCACGTGCCCCCACGAGGCGACGGCCGCGCCCGCGGTGCCCCCGGCCTCCAGCACGAGGGGTTCCAGGCCGCGTTCCAGCAGGTGCGCCGCCGCCGCCAGCCCTACGGGGCCGGCCCCGATCACGACCACCGGCAGCCGGTCCCGCGCGATCTCGCTCATCACCACTCCTGACGTCAGTTGACCTCACCGTCGCATCGACGTTTGTCGATGCGCCGATCGTGGCCCACCTATCGATGGTTGTCAATATGTGGCACGATGGCGGGCATGACGACGATCGAGCTCCCCCTCACGGAACGGCCGGACGACCAGGCCGTCGCGGGTTGCTGCGCCCCCGCCGCCGGGGACGTCGTCGACACCGGGACCGCCCGCGACCTGGCCCGGCAGTTCAAGGCCCTCGCCGACCCGACGCGGGTCCAGCTCCTGTCGATCGTGACCGCGCACGAGGGCCACGAGGCGTGCGTCTGCGACCTCACCGAGCCGGTCGGGCTGTCCCAGCCCACCGTCAGCCACCATCTGAAGATCCTCGTCGAGGCGGGGCTGCTCGAGCGCGAGCAGCGCGGGCGCTGGGCGTACTACCGCGCGGTGCCGGGCGCCGTCGCAGGCCTCGCCGACGCGGTCTCGACGCTCACGCCGTCGCCGGCGACCGCCTCCGCGTGAGGAACAGCACCGGGATCAGCAGCAGCGAGAGGATGCCGCCGCCGAGGGCCAGGGTCGCGTAGCTCGACCCCGCCATCACCACCCCCGACATGGCGCCACCACCGGCACCGGCCAGCGCGATGAGGACGTCGACGGAGCCCTGCGTGCGGGCGCGGGTGGCCGGGGTCGTGGCGTCGACGATGAGCGCCGTCCCGGCGATGAGCCCGAAGTTCCACCCGAGCCCCAGCAGCGCGAGCGCGAGGACGAGCAGGCCCGTGGAGTCGCCGGGCGCCACCGCCCCCGTGATCCCCGCGAGCAGCAGGGTCACGCCGGCAGCCGCCGCCATCGGCACCCGCCCCACCCGGTCCACCAGGACGCCCGTGACCAGCGACGGCAGGAACATCGCGGCCACGTGGATGCTGATGACGAGCCCGACGTCGCCCAGGTCGTGGCCGTGCCCGCGCATGTGCACCGGCGTCATCGTCATGATCGCGACCATCGCGACCTGCGTCAGCACCATCACCGTCGCGCCCATGACGACGCCGGCCGGCACCGCCCGCCCGCGCGGCGCATCGGCCACCGGGCCGGCGGCGGGCGCCCCCTCCTCGGCGCGCGCCAGGTCGCGCGCCACGAGGAACGGGTCCGGCCGCAGGAAGACGAACAGCGTGGCACCCGCGGCGAGGAACGCCACGGCCGCGAGCAGGAACGGGCCCGCCAGGGCGGGGAGACCGAGCGACGTCGCGAGCCCGCCCAAAGGCTCCACGAGGTTGGGGCCCGCCACCGCGCCGAGGGTGGTGGACACCATCGCGACGCTCGCCGCGGTCGCGCGCCGGTCCGGCGCGGCGAGGTCCGTGCCCGCGTACCGGGCCTGGAGGTTGGTCGACGTCCCCGCGCCGTAGACGAACAGCGACACCAGCAGCAGCGGGACGACGTCGAGGGCCGCGGCCGCGACCACCCCCACGGCGCCGAGACCCCCCGCGGCGAAGCCCAGCCCCAGGCCGACGCGGCGGCCCGCGCGCTGGGTGACCCGGCCGACCAGGAACGCCGCGAGCGCCGAGCCGAGCGTGAAGAGCATGGTGGGCACGCCCGCCGCTCCGGCACCGCCCAGCATCTCCTGCGCCAGCAGCGCGCCCACCGTGACGCCGGCGGCCAGGCCGGCGCCGCCGAGCACCTGGCTCGCGACCACGACGATCAGGGTGCGGCGCTGCAACGCCGCCACGTCCTCGGGGGTCGTCGGCCCCGGCGTCGTCTCAGGTCTCACGGCGCGAACCTACCCCCGGTCGGCGGCCTGCGGCGGCGCGCCCTACGCGCGGTCACGACGCACGGTGTAGCGCAGGTGGGTCACCCGGTGTCCCTGCGTGGCCTCGGGCCCGTCGAGCACGACCGGAGTCGTGCCGATCGCGTCGAAGAACCGGGTGCCGCCGCCGAGCAGCACCGGCACGAGGTCGAGGATCACCTCGTCGACCAGGCCCGCCGCGATGCCCTGGCTCGCGACCTCCCCCGCGTTCAGCCCGACGTCGAGCCCGCCCGCGAGGTCGTGCGCCGCGGCGACGGCGTCGTGGATGCCGGTGGGGACGAACTCGAACGGGGCGTCCGGGTAGCGCTCCACCCAGTCCCGGGGCGTGCGGTGCGTCATCACGACGACCGGCTTGTCGAGGGGGTGGACGCCGTCCCAGCCGTTCGTGATGTCGAACAGGCGCCGCCCCACCACCAGGACGCCCATGCGCGCCATGGCGGCGGTGAGGTAGTCGTGGTCCGCGCCCGAGAGGTGGAACGGGATCTCCGGGTGGGTGCTCGGGAACGTCCGGTCGCCGCCCTCGTACCAGGCGAAGAGGTGCTCGAAGCCCGAGCCCTCCGGGCCGGCGATGAAGCCGTCGAGGGAGACGCTCGCGCTGACGCTCACGAGCCCGGTACCCGCGCCCGTGCCTGAGCTCATGGGGATGACCTCCCTCGGCCGGTTGGTCCGTCCACTGTCCCCTGTCGGACGCTCGGGCGCCCACGGACTCATCGGTGGCACCGTCCGTCCCTAGGGTGAGGCCATGCCGTACGCGATGGCCGACGACTCCACCACGGTCGCCTATCAGGTGCGGGGCGACGGCCCCGCGGTGATGCTGCTCGCCGGCCAGGCGAACTCGCACCGCTGGTGGGACCCGGTGCGCGACGGCCTGGGTGCCGGGCGCCGCACCATCACCCTCGACTGGCGCGGCACCGGCGCCTCGGGCCCGACCGACCGGGAGCTGACCACCCGGCGCCTCGCGGGCGACGTCGCCGCCGTCCTCGACGACCTGCGCCTGGAGCGCGCGGACCTGTACGGCACGTCGATGGGCGGCCGCGTGGCGCAATGGTTCGCCGTCGACCACCCGCACCGGCTCGGGCGGCTCGTGCTGGGCTGCTCCACGCCGGGCGGCGCGCACGCCGTCGAGCGCTCGCTCGCGGTGCGCCGCGCGATGGTGCAGCCCGACCGGCGCGCGGCTCGGCGCACCCTGCTCGACCTCATGTACACGCCCGCATGGCTCGCCGCGCACCCTGGCCCGACGACGGTCGAGGGCGACCCGTCGATGACGCCGCAGGCCCGCCGCGACCACCTGCGCGCCAGCGACGGGCACGACGTGTGGGACCACCTGCCGCAGGTGCTCGCGCCGACGCTCGTGCTGCACGGCGCGGACGACGCGCTCGCGCCCGCGGTCAACGCGACCCTGCTCGGCGAGCGGATCCCCGACGCGCGCGTCGAGGTGCTGCCGGGGCTGCGGCACGCCTACTTTCACGAGGGCGAGGCGGTGGCGACCCCGCTGGTGCGGGACTTCCTCGGGTGATCCCCTGAGCCGGCCCTGAGCGCGGCGTCGTCCTGCGGTCGTACGCGCCACCCGCCAGGTTCACCTCGCGGGCCGACGACGGCGCCACGTGCGCGTTCGTAGCGTCGAGGCCATGACGCAGCACGAGCACCCTCACCACGACCACCGCCCTGAGCACGACGACCTGTCGGCCGTGACCACCTCTCCCCTGCGCCGGTACCGCGGGGTCGGCGTGCTCGCCCTCGTCTCGGTCATGGCCGTCACCACGTCCGCGTGCGGCGCTATCGCGGAGGCGCTGCACGAGCGCAGCCCGGGCCACACCAAGGCCTTCACCTACGACAGCGGCATGGACGGCAAGGCCGACGGGGGACTGCCCTCGTGGGTGCTCCACAGCGCCTGACGAACTTCACCCTCCCCGGCACCGTCCGCGCGGGCGGGACGGACGGATCCTGGAACGGTCGGCACCGCCGCGGCGAGCCCCGTCGCCGGGGGCCGGCGGTCACGAAGGAGTGGACGGCGATGGTCACGACACGGCGCGGGTTCTCCAGCTTCTCGGTGGACGACCTCGATGCGGCACGCAGCTTCTACGCGGACACCCTCGGGCTCCGCGTCACGACCCTCGACGAGGGCATGGGCCTGGTGGTCCACCTCGGTGACGGCGCCCCCGTCTTCGTCTATCCGAAGGACGACCACACTCCCGCGGCGTTCACGGTGTTCCACCTGGCGGTCGACGACGTCGACCCGGTGGTGGACGACCTCACCGCGAAGGGCGTGGACCTCCTGCGGTACGACGGGTTCGACCAGGACGAGAGGGGCGTCGCCCGCGGCTTCATGGAGGGCGGCGACGGCGCCTGGTTCACCGACCCGGCGGGCAACGTCATCGGCCTCATGGACGGCGACGGGGTGACGCAGCTGCTCGCCGAGCTCGGTTGAGGAGCCCGGCTGAGCCGCACCACCCCGCCGCGGGCGGTCACTCGACGGTGACGGACTTGGCGAGGTTGCGCGGGCGGTCGACGTCCTCACCCAGCGCGACGGCCGCGTGGTAGCCGAGCAGCTGGGTGGGGATGGTCAGCAGGATCGGGTCCAGCTCCACCTCGTTGCGGGGCACCTCGATGCGCCGGGTGGCGGCGTCCCCGAGCTCGACGCCGGGGTGCGTGATCGCGACGACGGCGCCGCCGCGGGCGCGGATCTCCTGCGCGGCGGTGATGTTGCGCTCCAGGAGGTCGTCGGCAGGCATGATCGCGACCGTCGGCAGCTCGGGGCTGATGAGGGCGAGCGGGCCGTGCTTGAGCTCGCTGGTGGGGTACGCCTCCGCGTGGCGGTAGGTGATCTCCTTGAACTTCTGCGCGCCCTCGCGGGCCACGGGGTAGCCGCGCACGCGGCCGATGAAGAACAGGCTGGGCGCCTCGGCGAGCTCCTTGGCGGCGGACGCGAGGTCCTCCTCGCCGGCCAGGACCTGGGCGATCTGCTCGGGGATCGCGCGCAGGCCGGCGATGATCCGCTTGCCGTCGGCGAACGACAGGTCGCGCACGCGGCCCAGCGCCAGCGCCAGCAGCGCGAAGCCGACCGACATGTGCGTGAGCGCCTTCGTCGACGCCACGGCCACCTCGGGGCCGGCGTGCAGGTAGATGCCGCCGTCCACCTCGCGGGCGATGGACGATCCGACGGCGTTCACGAGCCCGACGACGGTGCCGCCCTTGCGCTGCACCTCGCGGACGGCGAAGAGCGTGTCCGCCGTCTCGCCGGACTGGCTGACCACCACGTACAGCGTGCTCGGCTCGATGATCGGGTTGCGGTAGCGGAACTCGCTGGCGGGCTCGGCGTCGGCCGGGACGCGGGCGAGGTCTTCGATCATCGACGCGCCGAGCTGCCCCACGTAGTACGCGGAGCCGCAGCCGAGGATCTTCACCCGGCTGAAGCGACGCAGCTCGCGCGGGTCGAGGTTGAGGCCGTCGAGCTTGGCGGTGCCGAACCGGTCGTCGAGGCGCCCGGACAGCATGCGCTCCACGGACTCCGGCTGCTCGTGGATCTCCTTGTGCATGAAGTGGGCGTGGCCGCCCAGCTCCAGCTCCTCCACCGTGAGGTCGATGGTGACGGCGGAGCGCGCGGTGTGCTCCTCGTCGGCGGTGAACGTGCGGAAGCCGTCGGCCGTGACGGAGGCGAAGTCGCCGTCGTCGAGCAGCACCACCTGGCTGGTGTGCCGCACGATCGCCGCGGCGTCGGACGCCACGAACATCTCGCCGTCACCCACGCCGAGCAGCAGCGGCGAGCCGTTGCGGGCGACGACGACGCGGTCGGGGTTCTGGACGTCGGCGACCGCGAGAGCGTAGGTGCCGTCGATCGACGTGACGGCGGCGCGCACGGCGTCCTCGAAGCCCAGCCCGGCGGCCAGCTCGCGCGCCACGAGGTGCGCCACGACCTCGGTGTCGGTGTCCGAGGTGAGCTCCACGCCGTCGGCGGCGAGGCGGGAGCGCAGCGCGTGGAAGTTGTCGATGATGCCGTTGTGCACCACGTGCACGCGGCCGTCGAACGACGTGTGCGGGTGGGCGTTGCGCTCGCTCGGCTCGCCGTGCGTGGCCCAGCGCGTGTGGCCGATGCCGACCGTGCCGGCCAGGCGGGCGGGCAGCGCGGCCTCGAGGTCGCGGACGCGGCCCTTGGCACGCACGACCCGCGAGGGGTGCGCGCTCGAGCGCGGGTTGAGCACGGCGATGCCCGCCGAGTCGTAGCCGCGGTACTCCAGGCGCGTGAGGCCCTCGACGAGGACGGGTGCTGCCTGCTGGGGGCCGACGTAGCCGACGATTCCGCACATGGGTGTTGCTCCTAGCCGTAGACGGTTCAGCCGTAGATGGTGCGCCGCACCTGACGCTCGGTGAGCTGCGGGGCCGCGACGAGGCGGTCGCGCAGCTCGGCGGCGATCAGCGCGTAGATCTCCTCGTTGCGGTGCCCGTAGGTGCGCAGCGACGCGTGCCGGCGCCGCACGTACTCCTCGACCGGTTCGCGGTACCAGGCGAGGACGTCCTCGACGACGCGCGCGGCCTCGGAGGCGGACAGGCCCGTGGAGGTCGCGATGCGGGCGACGAGATCGGCATCGGTCACCGGGACATCATGCACCGCTCGACGCACGAGCGGCGAGAATCTGCCCGAATTCGGGCAGATGATGAATCAGCCACGAAGGAGCCCGTCCTGGCGCGCTGACCCGGCCGTCGTCGCGGTCGCCGGGTCAGCTCCCGGACACCGCGACGACGGTCACCAGGGCCGCGACCGCGAGGACGCCCACGGCCGCCACGACGTGCACCGCGGCGCCCCGGCGCAGCACCGCGACGAACTCGCGCAGGTACGCGCTGGGGAAGAAGTAGCGCGCCGTCGGGGCGCCCACCGCGTGCACGTCGAGGCCGAGGTCCATCGCCTCCATGGCGGCGCGCGGGGCGTGGTAGTCGTTCGTGGCCAGGAGGTACGGGCCGTCGGTGCCGTGCTCGCGCAGCACGGCCACGCCGAGCGTGAGGTTCTCGCGGGTGGTGCGCGCCCGGTCCTCCACCAGCACACGGTCCGCGGGCACGCCGTGGTCGGTGAGCCACTGGCCCATCGCGACCCCCTCGGGGCGGTCCTCGTCCGCGCCCTGGCCGCCCGACGGGACGATCGGCACCGGGACGCCGTCGACCCCGAGCCGCTCGGCCGCGTCGCGCCCGGTCGTGAGGCGGGCCGCGAGCAGCGGCGGCACCCGCCCGCCGACCACCCGGGCGCCCAGCACGATCACCCCGTGCGCCGGCACGCCCGCCGCGTACCGCCGGTACAGCAGGGTCTGGGCCACGAAGCCGAGGAAGACGAAACCGAGCCACGCCGTGCCGAGCACCCCGGCCACGACCACCCCCCACACCCACGGGGCCCGCAGCAGCACCGGCACCGCGATGACGAACGGCGCGGCGAGCATGGCCAGGCCGACGAGCAGCGACAGCAGGTTGCCGAGGCTGCGCCGTTCCCGGCGCACCATCGTGAGGCCGTTGACCACCAGGAAGACGGGCAGCGCCAGCAGCCCCAGCCCGAGCACGGCGAACAGCCCGAGGCTGAGCCACCCCATCGCGGTCGCCCCACCCGGGAGGAGGGCGGCGAGCTGGCCCACCACCCCGACACCGGTGTAGACGACGGCGATGAGCAGGAAGCCGTTGCGCAGCCGACGCCGGTCGGCGCGCAGCGACGCCGCCAGCCAGGCGGCCCAGAAGCCGCAGACCACCGCCGACACGACGACGGACCAGACGGTGGGGTCGACCTCGGGATTCACGCCCGCAGGATAGGCATCTCCCTGCGGAAATGGCCTGTGCGCCACGGGCGCCGCCGTGCTCTGATGCCCGGATGACCTCTCGCATCTCGCACACGACGTTCGACGCCCGCGACGCCTACGCGCAGTCCGTGTTCTGGGCCCAGGTGCTCGGGTACACCGACGTGCCCGGCGACCCCAACCTGCCCGGTCACGAGGAGTGCATGATCGTGCCGCCCGCGGGCCACGACGCACCCCCGGAGAGCCACGGGCGGCTGCTGTTCATCGAGGTTCCCGAGCCCAAGACGGTGAAGAACCGCGGACACCTCGACCTGCGGCCCACCGACCGCACGCAGGCGGAGGAGGTGGAGCGCCTGCTCGCCCTCGGCGCCACGCAGGTCGCCGATCTCCGCCGACCCGACGGCAAGGGCGGCTGGGTCGTCATGGCCGACCCGGAGGGCAACGAGTTCTGCATCCTGCGCAGCGACGCCGAGATCGCCGTGCTGGTGGCGGCCGGGGAGGGCTGAGCCGGCCGCAGGGCTCAGGCCTCCGCGACGCCCTGCGCGATGCTGCGGACGACGCGCGCGGGGTTGCCCACCGCGACGACGTCCGCCGGGACGTCCCGGGTGACGACGGAGCCGGCGCCGATCACGGAGTTGTCGCCGATGGTCACGCCGGGACAGACGATGACGCCGCCCCCCAGCCACACGTTGTCGCCGATCGTGATGGGCCTCGCCGCCTCGAGCTTGTCGCGGCGCGGCCCGGGCTCGACCGGGTGCGTCGGGGTCAGGAGCTGCACGTTCGGCCCGATCTGGCAGTCCTCGCCGATGACGACGGGGGCCACGTCGAGCGCCGTGAGGTGGTAGTTGACGAACGTGCGCGCGCCCACGTGCAGGTTCTCGCCGTAGTCCACGAACAGCGGCGGGCGGATCACGGCGCCGTCGCCCAGCGTGCCGAGCAGGTCGGCGAGGATCGGGCGCGCCCCCTCGGGGTCGCCCGGTGCGGTGCGCGCGTACTCGTCCTGCAGGCGGGACGCACGCAGGGCGCGTCGCCCGATCTCCGGGTCGTCCGCGACGTACAGGTCACCCGCGAGCATCCGCTCGTGGTTCGTGCGCGGGTCGCCGGCGAAGTAGTCCGTGGTCATGAGCGCGAGGCTACCTCCTGCGTACATCGGTACGCATCGGCACGGCACGGTCCGTTCCACTATGGTGGCCGCATGTCGCCGACGCTCGTGCTGGTCCACGGGGCCTTCGCCAACTCGTTCTCTTTCGCGCCGCTCCAGGCGGAGCTCGCGCTGCGCGGTCTCCGCTCCCTCGCCGTCGACCTGCCCGGGCACGGCTTCGAGGCCACCTTCCCGGTCGCCTACCAGGCGCCGCAGGACGCCGCGGAGCTCGCCACCGCGCCGGGCGCCATCAAGGGGGTCACGCTGGCCGACAACGCGGCCCGCGTCATCGAGGTGCTCGAGAGGGTGCGGCAGCACGGCCCCGTGGTCCTCGTCGGCCACAGCCGCGGCGGCATCACCGTGACCGCGGTCGCCAACGCCCGGCCCGACCTCGTCGACCGGCTCGTGTACGTCTCCGCCTGGGCACCGGTGGACCTCGACGTGGGCGACTACTACGCCGAGCCGGAGATGGCGTCCTTCGACCCGGCCGCCGTGGCCGGGGCGGCGGCCGCAAACCCGGCCGACGTCGGGCTGCTGCGCTGCAACTTCCGCACGGGCGACCCCGCCGTCCTCGCCGGCCTCAAGGCCGCGTTCCTCGCCGAGGGCACCGACGACGAGTTCCGCGCCTTCCTCAGCACGTTCCAGCCGGACGAGAACCTCGACGCCGGCGGGCCGGAGGACCGCGCCCGGGCCGCCACGTGGGGCACGGTGCCCCGCACCTACGTGCGGCTCAGCGAGGACGCCAGCATGCCGCTCGCCATGCAGGACCGGCTGATCCGCGAGGCCGACGCGCTCACCCCCGACAACCCGTACGACGTGCGCACGCTCAGCTCGAGCCACCTGGGCTGGCTGGTGCACCCGGCGCCCGCCGCCGACGTGCTCGCGGAGGTCGCGGCTCGCTGAGCGGCGGGTGCAGCACCAGCACCACGACGATCGCCACCATGATCACCGCGGTGAGGGTGACGGGCACCGGCACCACCGGGTCGAGCAGCACGAGCAGCGCGCCCACCGGGACCACCGTGTTGACCACGCGGTCGGCGTTCTCGCGGATCGCGATCCACCAGGCGCCCAGCACGAAGACGGCGATGGGAACCGTGACCGTGAACGACGCGGCCACCTCGGACAGCTCGGTGTGCCCGGTGAGCGCGTCGATCTGCACCTCGACGCCGGCGGAGAACGCGCCCGCCGCGGCGAAGACGAAGACGTGCGCATACCCGTAGCGCAGCGACCGCGAGAGCCGGCCGTCCGTGCCGAGGGAGCGGTGGTGCGGCGGCCAGAAGTAGATCCACCACAGCGCGGCGGTGACGACGACGGTCAGCACCGCGACCGAGATCAGCGGACCCAGGTCCGCCTCGTCGTGCAGGGCCTCGATGATCGCGTTGGACGACGCGAGCAGGCTCTCGCCGAGCAGGATGAGCGTGAACAGCCCGTACCGCTCGGTGATGTGGTGCGGGTGCCAGGGTGTGCGGCCACGGCGCTCCGCGACCACCGGCACCGCCAGCTCCGCGGCGGCGAGCACGACCCAGGCGACCCCCTGGACGGACTCGGGCAGTACCAGCAGGGCGAGCCAGCAGACCTGGACGACGGCGATGCCGGCGGCGTAGGCCCGTGTCGCGCCACGTGTGGGGCCGGACGTGCCGGACGCGCGCAGCCACTGCGCGATCATCGCCACGCGCATCACCACGTACCCGACGATGACGACGGTGAAGTCCCGGTCCACGAACACCGGCTCGATGCCCGCCGCGAGCACGAGCACGCCCGCCATCTGGACCACGGTGAGCACCCGGTAGAGCCAGTCGTCGGTGTCGAACGACGTGGCGAACCAGGTGAAGTTCATCCACGCCCACCAGATCGCGAAGAACACCATGCCGAACGACGCCAGCCCGTCGGCCACGTGCCCCTCGGTGAGCGCGTGGTGCAGCTGGACGGACGCGACGCTCACCGCGACGACGAACACGAGGTCGAAGAACAGCTCCAGGGTGCTCGCGGTGCGGCCCGGCTCGTGCGGGTCGCGCGCCCGCATGGGCGTCAGCCGTGCGCGGGCGGGAGTGGCGGACGTGCTCATCGGTCGGACCTCCGTGGTCGGTTCGCGAGTCATCGTGCACCCGTCGCGCCCGGCGGGCCACGGGGCGGTGGTCTGGTTACGCTGCCGGGGATGTTCTCGGACCGCAGGCGTCGGCGAGCCGCCCGACGGATCAGGCCCGGGGACGGGCACGCCCTGAAGCGTTTCCGCTGGTGGCAGCCCCTGTCCCGCGCCCTCTTCCACCTGGACCTCGTCGGCGACGACGGCCGGCGCGAGAG
This sequence comes from Isoptericola peretonis, assembly GCA_023241745.1. GTDB lineage: Bacteria > Actinomycetota > Actinomycetes > Actinomycetales > Cellulomonadaceae > Isoptericola > Isoptericola peretonis. Next base: position 265,593 of record JALQCY010000003.1, read on the forward strand.
GTGGTCGGTCGACGTCCGGCTCTGGGGCGACTCCGACGACGGCGAGGTCCGGGCGCGGCTCTACCGCGACGGCGTGCACGCCGCCACGTCCAAGGTCCCGGCCGAGTTCCCCGTGACCGGCGGCACGGTGCAGGTGGACACCAGCAGCTACGGGCTGCGGCGCTGCCACTTCGTGACGCCCGACGGCCGCGAGCGGCAGCTCGAGCCCGACCCGGCGTCCGCCGAGGGTCGCCGGGCGCGCCTGGAGCGGGACCGTCCGGGCCTGAGCCGCGCGCTCGGAGTCGTGTCGTGGGCCGTGCTCGTCGTCGCGCTCGTGATCGGCGCCCCCCAGGTCGTGGAGCAGATCACGCAGATCCCACCGGTCGCCGAGCACGTCGGCACCTTCACGTCGCCGGTGCACCTCCCGGCGGGCCTCAACGTCGCGCTCCTCATCGCCACGCTCCTGGCCAGCTCGGAGCGCGCGCTGCGCCTGCGGTACCACTGGCTGCTCGACGGCGGCCTGTTCGACGGCGAGACCTGACGCACCGGCGGAGATCGTGCGAAGAGAGTGCGAAGCGATCGATATCTATTGACTTTCGATAGGTGAGGACGCGACGCTCGTCGGCATGTCACGCACCCAACGACTCGTCGGGCCCCTCCGCGGCCTGCTCGTCGCCGTCTTCGCCGCCCTCGTCGCCACCCAGGTCGTCGTGCTGCCGGCGGCCTTCGCCCGCATGGCCGACGACTCCCCCGAGCTGGCAGCACTGCGCTGGCCGTTGCTGGCCCTCGCCGTCGTGGGCCTGGTCTGCGTGGAGGCGGTCATCGTGTGCACGTGGCGGCTGCTGACGATGGTCCGCGACGACCGGATCTTCTCCGACCACGCCCTCGCCTGGGTCAACGGCATCGTGGCCGCCGTCGCGGTCGCGTGGGTGCTGGTGCTCGCCGCGTTCGTGCTGCTCGTGGCCGCGGAGGGGCTGGCCGGGCTCGCGCCCCTGCTCCTCCTGGTGCTGCTCGTGGGCGCCGCCGTCGGCCTGCTCGTGGTGGTCCTTCGCGCGCTCCTGCGCCAGGCCACCGAGCTGCGCACCGACCTCGACGGGGTGATCTGATGCCGATCGTCGTCCGCCTCGACGTGGAGCTCGCCCGGCGGAAGATGAGCGTCGGTGAGTTCGCGGACCGGGTCGGGCTCACGCCGGCCAACGTCGCCGTGCTGAAGAACGGGCGCGCGAAGGCGGTCCGGTTCGCCACCCTCGACGCCATGTGCCGGGTGCTCGGCTGCCAGCCCGGCGACCTGCTGGAGTGGGTCGACGACGCGACCGACGGCGGTGACGGCGGTGACGGCGGTGACGGACATGAGGGCTGACGTGCTCGTCGTCGGCGCCGGCCTGGCCGGGTTGTGGACCGCCACGCGCCTCGCGGGGCGCGGGCACGACGTCGTCCTCGCCGACCGGCGCACCCGCCTCGACACGACCGTGCGCACCACCGGCATCTTCGTGCGGCGCACCCTGGAGGACTTCGACCTGCCGCCCGAGCACCTGGGGCCGCCGATCCGCCGCATGGTGCTCTACCCGCCGTCGCACCGCGGCCCCGTGACCCTCGACAGCCCGCACGACGAGTTCCGCGTGGGCGACATGGCCCCGCTGTACCTGACGCTCGCGGACCGGGCCCTCGCCGCGGGCGTGCGGCTCCGGCTCGGCACCCGGTACGCCGGTCGCCGGGGCGGACGCCACGTGCTGCACGGTCCCGACGGTCCGCTCGAGGTGCAGGCGACGTTCGTCGTCGGGGCCGACGGCGCCCGGTCCGCCGTCGCGCGCGAGCTCGGCCTCGACCGCAACCGCGAGCTGCTGGTCGGCGCGGAGGAGGTTTACCCGGTGCCGGCGCTCGCCGCCCGCCCGGGCACGGTGCCGGCCTTCCACTGCGTGCTCGACCCGCGGCTGGCGCCCGGCTACCTCGCGTGGGTGCTGGACGACGGCGAGCACGCGCACGTGGGCGTCGCCGGGTACGCCGACCGCTACCCCCACGGCATCGTCGACGCGCTGGGGCGGTTCGCCGCCACCGCGCCCGGCCTCGCGGGAGTGCCGCGGCCGGAGGCGGTCGAGCGGCGCGCCGGGCCCATCCCCGTCGGTGGCCTGCTGCGCCGCATCGCGAGCCCCCACGGGCTGCTCGTCGGGGACGCCGCGGGCGCCGTCTCGCCCCTCACCGCCGGCGGTCTGGACCCGTGCCTGCGGCTGTCCGACCACGCGGCCGACGTCCTCGACCGCGCCCTGCGCACCGGCGACCGTCGCGAGCTCGCGCGGTACGACGGCGCCGCGCTGCGGGCCCGGTTCCGCGGGCGGCTCACGATGCGCCGCGGCCTGTCGCTGGTGCGCACGCCCGCCATGGCCGCGGCCGGCGTCGCCGCGCTGCGCACGCCGCCCGGTCGTGCCGCCGCCCGGCGCGTCCTGTTCGGCCACGGGTCGTTCCCCGACCCGCGTACCGCGCCGAGCGGTCCCGCGTCCCATGCCCTCGCCATCCCGGGGCTTCACGGCTAGGTTGCAGGTGTGCCGCCGGTGGACTCCCTGCTCGCCTTCGCCCTGGCCTCGGTCGTGCTGATCGCGGTCCCGGGGCCGAGCGTGCTGTTCGTGATCGGGCGCTCGCTGACGCTCGGGCGGCGGGGCGGGCTGGTGAGCGTGCTCGGCAACGAGCTGGGGGCGCTGATCCCCGTCGCCGCGGTGGCCCTCGGCGTCGGGTCGGTCGTCGCCCGGTCGGTCGTGCTGTTCACCGTCCTCAAGCTGCTCGGCGCGGCGTACCTGGCGTACCTCGGCGTCCAGGCGATCCGGCACCGGCGGGACGGGACCGACGTCGTCGCCGACCCGCGGGCGCGCCCCGCCTCGTCGTGGACGACGCTGCGGCAGGGCTTCGTCGTCGGCGCGACCAACCCCAAGACGATCGTGTTCTTCGTCGCCGCGCTGCCCCAGTTCGTCGACTTCCCCGCCGGCGCCGTGCCGCTGCAGATGCTCGTGCTGGGCCTGGTGTTCACCCTGATCGCGCTGGTGCTCGACGGCACCTGGGCCGTCCTCGCCGGCACGGCGCGCGCGTGGTTCGCGCGGTCGCCGCGCCGGCTGGCGGCGGTCCGGGCCACGGGAGGCGGGATGATGGTCGGCCTCGCGGGGACGCTCGCCCTGACGCCGGCCAGGTCCTGACCGGACCTCAGACCGTGAGCAGCACCTTGGTGGCGCGTCGCTCGTCCATCGCCCGGTAGCCCTCGGCCGCCTGCTCCAGCGGCAGGGTGAGGTCGAAGACCTTGCCCGGGTCGATCTTCCGGTCCCAGACGAGCTGGATCAGGTCCGGCAGGAAGCGGCGCACGGGGGCGGGGCCGCCGTGCAGGTGGATCCCGGAGAAGAACAGCTCTTCGCCCGGGATCGTCACGCCGTGGGAGACGCCGACGAACCCGACGTGGCCGCCCGGGCGCGTGGCGCGGATCGCCTGCGTCATCGCCTCCTGCGTGCCGACGGCCTCGATCACCGAGTGCGCGCCCAGGCCGCCCGTCAGCTCCTTGATGCGTGCCACGCCGTCGTCGCCACGCTCGGTGACGATGTCCGTGGCGCCGAACTCGCGTGCCAGCGCCTGCCGGTCGGCGTGGCGCGACATCGCGATGATGCGCTCGGCACCGAGCTGCCGGGCGGCGAGCACCCCCATGAGTCCGACGGCACCGTCGCCCACCACGGCGACCGTCTTGCCCGGGCCGACCTCGGCGGCCACGGCGGCGAACCAGCCGGTGCCGAGCACGTCCGAGACCGCGAGGAGCGACGGGATCAGGTCGGCGTCGGGACGGCCGGGCGTCGCGACGAGCGTGCCGTCGGCCAGCGGGATGCGCGCGAGCTCCGCCTGCGTGCCGATCGTGCCGTGCACGAACTGGGCGTGGACGCACTTCGACTGGTAGCCGGCCCGGCAGATCTCGCAGGTGTTGTCGGAGATGACGAAGGACCCCACCACGAAGTCGCCGACCTTCACGTTGCGGACCCCGTCCCCCACCTCTTCGACGACGCCCACGTACTCGTGTCCCATGGGGAGGTGGTCCGCGGGCTCCAGGCCCCGGTACGGCCACAGGTCGGACCCGCAGATGCAGGTCGCGGCGAGCCGGACGACGGCGTCCGTCGGCTCGACGATCCGGGGGTGCTCCCGCTCGGTGACCGTGACGGTGCCGGCGGCTTCCAGGACGACTCCACGCATGATGGTGCTCCGTTCGTTGCGGTTTCTCAGGAGTGGACGGGGTCCGCGTCGAGGTCGACGCGGAGGACGGTGGGCGCGGCGGCACGGGCCCGCGCCGCGAGCGCGAGGAGGGCGACGGCGGCGAGGACGACGGCCACGACGGTGACCAGGCCGAGGGGCAGGATCGTCGCCGCGCCCGCGAGCCCGACCAGCGGGGCGGCCACGCCGCCGAAGCCGAAGCGGACCATGCCGAGCAGGGACGACGCCGTGCCGGCCAGCCGCGGATAGCCGACGAGGGCGAGGGTCGTCGCGGGCGGGGACGTGGTCGCCACGCCGCTCGCCAGGGCCAGCAGCGACACGACGACGACCCACAGCGGCGTCGTCGTCAGCCCGGACACCAGGAGCCCGAGGGCGCCGAGGCCCGCCAGCCCGGTGCCGACGGCCAGGGTGCCCGGCACGCTCCAGCGCTCGGCGGCGCGGCCCGCGAGGAACCCGCAGAGCATGAAGCCTGCCGAGTTCAGCCCGAACGCGAGCGCGTACCCCTGCGGGGAGAGGCCGTAGATGCCCTGGAGCACGAACGTCGCCCCGGACAGGTAGGCGAACAGGGCCGCGTACATGAAGCCCTGGTGCAGGACGGCGCCGACGAACACGCGGTCGGACAGCAGCACCCGGAAGTCGCGCCCGGTCTGGGAGAAGCCTCCGCCGGTGCGGCGGGCGGCGGGCAGCGTCTCCGGGAACGCGACGAGGGCGGCGACGAGGATGACCGCGCCGGCGACCGCGAGGAAACCGAACAGCCCACGCCAGTCGGTGACCGTGTCGAGCTGCCCGCCCAGCAGCGGGCCGACGATCGCCGCGAGCCCGCCGACCACCGTGAGGCGGCCGTAGAAGCGGATGAGGGCGCCGCCGGAGTAGACGTCGCGGCCCGCGGCCTGCGCGATGACGATGCCGACACCGCCGGCCATGCCCTGCACGAACCGCGCGACGACGAGCAGCTCCACGGTGGGGGCGATCGCGCACAGCGTCGACGTCGCCACGTAGGCGACCACGCCGACCAGCAGGACGCCGCGCCGCCCGAAGCGGTCCGACAGCGGGCCCGCGACGAGCTGCCCGAGGGCGAGGCCCAGGAGACAGGCGGTCATGGTGAGCTGCGCGACCGACGTCGCCGCCCCGAGGTCCGCCGTCAGGGCGGGCAGCGCGGGGAGGTACAGGTCCATCGAGATGGGCCCGAACACCGTCAGCAGGAGCAGCAGCGCGGGCAGCAGCCGGGCGAACCGGTGCTGTGTCAGGGCTGGGGTCACGGGAGCGGGCATGTCCCCCAGCATCTGCGTCGCCGGCGCCGCGTGGGAGTCACTGTCGAGGGGTGTACCGACAGTGCACCCCTCCGCCCCGCCGTGGCGGGCCGACCGTGCCTAGCCTGGACGGCATGGACCACAGGAGCGACACCCGGGCCGAGGTGCGCGAGTTCCTCATGTCGCGCCGCGCCAAGGTGACCCCCGAGGCGGCGGGCCTGCCCGCGGGGCCGAACCGCCGCGTACCGGGGCTGCGTCGCAGCGAGGTCGCGACGCTGGCCGGGGTGAGCGTCGAGTACTACGCGAAGCTCGAGCGGGGCGCGATCGCCGGCGCCAGCGCGTCGGTGCTGGACGCCGTGTCCCGCGCCCTGAACCTCGACGACGCCGAGCGCGCGCACCTCCTGGACCTCGCGCGCGCGGCCGACGGCATCCCGACCTCCGGGCGCTCGCGCGGCCGGGCGAGCAGGCCGGCGTCCCCGCGGCCCAGTCTCCAGTGGGCCCTGGAGGCGATCACCGACGCCGTCGCCTTCGTCCGGGACCCGAGGCAGAACCTCGTCGCCACCAACGCCCTGGGCCGGGCGTTCTACGCCCCCGTCATCGGCGACGGCGGGCGCACGCCCAACCTCGCCCGCTTCCAGTTCCTCGACCCCGCGGCGCGCGACTTCTACCCGGACTGGGACCTCATGGCCGAGATGTGCGTGGCGGTGATGCGCGCCGAGGCGGGTCGGAACCCGCACGACAAGGCGTTCCAGGACCTCGTCGGTGAGCTGTCCACGCGCAGCGAGACCTTCCGGGGGCTGTGGGCCGCGCACGACGTCCGCATCCACGGCGCGGGCACCAAGCGCTTCCGCCATCCCGTCGTGGGCGAGCTCGTCCTGGCGTTCGAGGAGCTCGCCATCACCGCCGAGCCCGGTCAGGTCCTGCTCGTCTACACGGCCGAGCCCGGCTCGCCGTCCGCCGACCGGCTGCGGCTGCTGGCGTCCTGGGGCGCCGACGTGGCCCCCGACGTCGCCGGGCAGCCCGGCTGACGGGCCGGGCCCGGCTCCTGGCGGCGATGGAGCCCGTGGGGCTTCGGGCGCTGGCTCCCGTCGCGTGGACGGTCGTGGTCCTCGGCGGTTTCGCTCATCGTGACGGTGCGGTCGTGGTGCGTGTCGCGAACCGGCGCCCGTCGACGACGCTCCGTATGTTCGGCCGCGCCCTGGCGGTCTCCGTCTCGGTCGGCGCCGTGCTCGGCACCGCCGCCGGGATGGCCTCGGCCGCCCCGTCCGTCGGCTCGGTCCTCCTCGTCGGCGCGCTGTTCGCCTGGTTGCTCGCGGCGGCCGCGCTCCTGGTCACGGGGGCATGCCGCGCCGCTCTCGCGATCGCGCGCGCCCAGCGTCCCGCCCGGCGGGCCGCGTCCCGGGACCAGCGACGGGCCGACGTCGCAGCGGTCCGGGCTGCCACCTGGACGGTCGACTCCGCGGCGTCACGACTGGGCGTCGGCGGGCTCGGCCTGATCGCCGACCATGTCGACGAGACGGTCCCGCCGGGCGACACCGTACGAACCCTCGCCGGCTCCCCTCGGCACGTGGCCGTGTACCGCCGCTACGGCCTCGACCCCCTGACGAGCCGTCCCCTGGTCCTCCTCGGCGTCGCCTCGCCGCCCCGCTGACCGCCGGCGCTGGCAGGATGGCCGTCGCTCCCCACGAAGGACGGACCTCGAAGGACGGACACCCATGGCCTACTTCCGCCGCACCGGCGCGACGACGTTCCAGCCCACCGAGCACGTGGGCGGCGCCTGGAAGACGGACGAGCAGCACGTGGCGCCCACGCTCGGGCTGCTGGCGCACCTGGTGGAGACCGACCGGGAGGCGCGCGGAAGGGACGACCTGGCGCCACGCGGCTGACCTTCGACATCTGGGGCCCGTACCGGCTCGAGGAGATGTCCACGGACGTGCGCGTGCTGCGGCCCGGCCGCGGCGTCGAGCTGGTGGAGGCGGAGGTCGCGTGCGGCGGTCGCCGGGTCGTGACGTTGCGCGCCTGGCTCACCGCGGCCGGCGACACGGCCGAGCTCGCCGGGGGCGCGCCCGCTCCCCTGCCCGGACCCGACGCGACGCCCGGGTGGGACCCGACGACCGACTGGCCGGGCGGGTTCGTCGAGTCGATCGACGTGCGCCGCACCCTGGCCGGACCCGGCCGGGGGCACGTGTGGGTGCGCACGGGCCACACCCTCGTCGCGGACGAGAAGGTGGGCAGCCTCGCGCGCACCGTGGGGCTGCTCGACCTCGCCAACGGGATGTCGGTGCGCGCCGACCCCCGCCGCGTGGCGTTCCCCAACGTCGACCTCTCGGCGCACCTGCACCGCGCGCCCGAGGGCGAGTGGCTGGGCCTGGACACCACGGTGACGTTCGGGCCCGCCGGTGCCGGCCTCACGTCCAGCGTGCTGCACGACGAGCGGGGCGCGTTCGGCACCCTCGCGCAGGGACTCGTGGTCCGGGCCCTCGACGCCCCGTGACGCCCGGCGCCGTGGCCCGGGGAACGGTGGGCCTCCTGGCGTTTCGCCGACCCGGAGGCCTTGGCATTTTCTGCTCTGCCAGCCGTCCCGGAATCCTGCTTGCCGAGCAGGTCAGGATCCCTCCGAGCCGGATTCTCCTGGAGGGGCGAATCGGGTGCGCGACAGCGCGCGCCGTTCCCGGTCCGCCGACACACGTCGAAACGACGATGCCTTCGGACCGACGCCACGCCGCGCGGGTCGCTCAGGCCGGAGCGTCGCCCTCCCGCGAGTCGTCGACCTTGTGCCGCACCAGCGCCACGATGCGGCCGAGGTTCAGCGTCCAGCCCACGCCGAAGACGTGCGGGCTGAGCACGTGCTCGCCGTCGGGGTCCCAGACGCGCTCGCGGAACCGCTCCACGGTGGGCACCCGGAACTCGTAGGGCACGAAGCCGGCCACGGTGCCGTGCCAGGTGCGGTCCTCCTTGTCCTTCTGCAGCTCCTTGGTGACGGCCGCGACCACCAGGCCCACCATCACCAGCTGAAAGAGGCCGGGCCCGCCCCGCTTCCGCCCGTGCTTCTCCACCTGCTGCTCGTCGTGCTGCTTGCCCATCTCGGCCTCCGCTCGTCGATGCGTCCATCCTGCCCTGCGGTCAGCCGATCAGCCCGACTCCCATGCCCACGAAGAAGACGGCGACCAGCACGACGACGACCCCGATCGCGACGATCCACAACCACGGGGTGGCCCGCGACGGGCCGTGCTCCTCGTGGCCCTGCGGCGCGCTGACCTGGTCCGACGCCGGCGGCGTCTCGCCCGGCTGCACGTTGCCGCTGAGCGGCTGGGTGCGGCCGTCGGGCTCGGGGTCGGGGCTGGTGGCCGGGTGCTCGCGGTCGTCGGACATCGGAATCCCTCCGCCTGAGGAACGGGTCCACCCACCGTAGGCAGCACCGGCGGCTGGTCGCGAGCAGGAGCCTCCCGACCCAGGCTGGGAGGACGACGAGAAGGGAGGGCCACCATGCCCAAGACGACGAAGAGCGGCGACGCCCGCGAGAGCGAGCTGCCGTCGACCCTCCAGCGGTCCGACGAGAAGGCTCAGCGCACGTTCGCCAAGGCCCACGACTCGGCGATGGACGAGTACGACGACGAGGAGCGGGCGCACCGCGTCGCGTACGCGGCGCTCAAGCACACCCACGAGAAGGTCGGCGACCACTGGGAGCCGAAGGAGGAGGCCGGTCCGTCGGACCCGCAGGCGGAGGGCGGGCTCGGCACCGACCGCGAGACCGCGGGCGGCGTGGACGCCAACGCCACCAAGGAGCACCTGGCGGAGGTCGCCCGCGAGCTCGACGTGCCGGGCCGCTCGACCATGTCGAAGGACGAGCTGGTCGAGGCTATCCAGAAGGCGAACGACCGGGAGACCCGGAAGGCGTGACCAGGACGGCGCCCGCCGCGACGACGCAGACCGCCGCCGTCGTCAGCAGGCCCACCGAGAAGCTGGTCCCGGCCGCGATGAACCCCACCACGAGGGACCCCAGCCCGGTGCCGGCGTCGAACCCGATGTTCCAGACAGCGCTGGCGGTGCTGTGCTGCCGCGCGGGAACGGCGGCGAACGCCGCCACCAGGGTGAGGTTCTGCAGGCTGCCGTAGGAGACGCCGACGACCGTCATGCCGAGCACCAGCAGCACGGGACGGGTGCCGCCGTCGGCGATCGCCCACGCGCACAGGGCGAGCCCGCCCGCGCAGACGGCGAGCAGCGGGGCGAGGAACACGCGCGGCCCGAACCGGTCGGCGAGCCCGCCCACGAGCCACCGGGCCAGGGCCGTCGCGGCCGTGAAGCCGAGCAGCCCCGCGACGGCGGCGCCCGCTCCCCCGGCGAACTGCGGCGCGAACGTCAGCAGCGCCCCGCCCGGCGTCGTCACCGCGAGCAGCACGAGCGACGGCATGACCAGGGCGAGCAGCGTGCGGGCCCGCCCGGCCCGGTCGGCCCGGTCGGCGGCGGGCGCCTCCTCACGGTCCAGGGCGTCGAGCCGTCGTCCCAGCATCGCCGCGAACGGCACCGCGAGCGCCGGCAGCGCCCCGAGCACGAAGACGACGGCGAAGTCCAGCGTCTCGGCCACCCAGGCGGCGCTGGGCACCAGCACGAGCTGCGGGAACGCGATGGACAGCCCGTAGAGCCCGATGGCGCGGCCGTGCCGCGGCCCGTCGACGAGCGCGGCCACGGCGCTGGACCCACACACGGTCAGGACGGCGAAGCCCGTGCCGCGCACGGCCGACAGCGCGAGCAGCCAGCCGAGCTGGTCGGTGACCACGAACAGCAGCGACGGGACGCCGAGCAGGACCACGCCCACCGTCATCGTCAGGCGCCACCCCACCCGGCGGAGCAGCCACGGCACCGTGGTCTGCGTCAGCACCGTGGCGAGCATGAGCACCGCGTTGACGAGGCCCGCGCCGCCCTCGCTCGCGCCACCGTGCACGGCCCACAGCGGCGCGGCGGGCAGCAGCAGCGCGTACCCCGAGAACCCCAGCGCCGACATCGCCAGCAGCGGCCGGAACCCCGGCACGCGGGCGAGGGACGACGAGGGCTGAGGGGCGGGACGACGCATCGGGCGAACTTATCGCGCGCTCTCGAGACCCCCGGGGGCAGCCGCCACGCACGCGGGGCGGGTCCCGCCCTTCAGGCGGTGCGACCCGCCGGTGCGGACGGCGGGGCGAGCAGGAACACGGGCGCGGCCGGCCCGGCGTCGGCGAACGCCGCCCGGACGCCCGCGACGACCGCGTCCACGTCGTCGTCACGCACGAGCGCGAGGGTCGAGCCCCCGAAGCCGCCGCCCGTCATGCGGGCGCCGAGGGCGCCGGCCGCCAGGCTCGCGTCCACGGCCAGGTCGAGCTCGGGGACGGTGACGTCGAAGTCGTCCCGCAAGGAGGCGTGCGACGCGGTCATCAGCGGGCCGACCTGCGCGTACGCGCCGGCACGCACGAGACCGGCGACCTCGGCCGTCCGCGCCGTCTCGGTCACGACGTGCCGCACGCGGCGGCGCAGCACGCCGTCCGTGTCGTGCGCCGTCAGGGCACCGAGCGCGCCGTCCAGGGCGCCCGGGTCCACCTCGCGCAGGCTGGCGAGGCCCAGCAGCGCGGCGGCCCGCTCGCACGACTCGCGCCGCGCCGCGTACTGCCCGTCCACGAGCCGGTGGGGCGCACGCGTGTCGACGCCGAGGAGCGTGAGCCCGGCCGCGGCGAGGTCCCACGGGAGCGGGACGGCGTGCTCCTCGGGCGGCAGGCCCGGCCGGAAGTCGAGCAGCAGCGCCTCGCCCGCACGGCACAGCAGCGAGGCGGACTGGTCGAGGCCACCCGTCGCGGCGCCGGCGACGTCGTTCTCCGCGCGCACGCACGCCGCGACCAGCCGGGTGCGGCCGGCGTCGGACGTCCCGAGCCCGAGCCCGTGCACGTCGTCGAGCGCGACGGCGACGGCGCTCTCCAGCGCCGCCGAGCTGGACAGGGAAGCCCCGAACGGCACGCACGAGTCGACGGCGGCGTCGAAGCCGCCGACGTCGTGACCCGCCTCGCGCAACGCCCATGCGACGCCCGCCAGGTAGGCGCCCCAGCCCGACACCCCGTCGGCGCCCGGGTGGACGTCGTCGAGGTCCGCCTCCCAGACCCCGTCCGCCTGCGCCGACGCGAGCCGCACCGCCCCGTCCGGCCGCGGCCGCAGCGCGACGTACGTGCGGTGCGGCAGCGCGGTGGGCAGGCAGAGCCCGGCGTTGTAGTCGGTGTGCTCGCCGATGAGGTTCACGCGGCCCGGTGCGGACCACACGCCGGCCGGCGCACCGCCGTCCCCGAACGCGCGCGCGAAGAGCTCCCGGGCACGGCGGGCGCCGACGTCGGGCGCCCAGGCCTCGTGCCACTCGGCCGTCGTCATCTCACGCCTCCGTCGGGCCGAGCTCGGGCGCCGCGACGAACCGGGCGCGCGGCGCGGCGGCGCCGTGGAGCTCGAGCACCACCAGCTCGTTGCCCACCGCGCGGACCAGCGGGCCGGGCACGTAGCACGTGCCGGTCGGCCCCTGGCTCGAGTACCGGCCCAGCAGCTCGCCGTTGACCCAGACGAGGCCGCGGGTCCAGCCGTCCAGGCGCAGGAAGTGGTCGGCGCCCGGGACCGTGTCGAACGTGCCGCGATGGAAGGACGGCCCGGCGACCGGCGCGGCGTCGGCGTCGGCGTCGGCGTCCCTCCACACGTCGTCGCCCAGGAGCGCCGGCGCGGCGTCGAGCCGCAGGGGCACGGCCTCCCAGTCGGTGAGCTCGCGGGTGGCGGTGCGCACCGACCCGACGACGCCCTTGGGCTCGCCGATCCGGGGGCCGTAGTTCACGCGGCCGCGGTCCTCGACGAGCAGGGTCAGCGTGCCCGCCCGGCGCGGCAGCGGCACCGACCAGGCGTGCGTGGTGCGGTCGAGCACGCCCACCGGGTCGCCGTCGAGCGCCACGAGCGCGCGGTCGCGCACCTCGTCGGCCACGAGGACGGCGTCGTCGACCTCGACCCGCGTGCCGTACAGCGCGAACCCGGACCACTGGCGCAGGTCGTCCATGGTCGGGGGCGCCGCGGACGACGTCCGCGAGCTCCGCCCGGCCACCAGGTCCAGGACGCCGTCCAGCGGCACGCGCCGGTCCAGGACGACGTCGAGCTCCGGGGCCGGCCCCGGCTCCACCGGCACCTCGTCGGGCACCGGGCCGTGCTTGGCGATCACCGCGCGCAGGGCGTGGAACTTCGCGGTGGGCGCGCCGTGCTCGGACAGCGGGGCGTCGTAGTCGTACGACGTGGTGATCGGCAGGTACGTGCCCTTGTCGTTGGCCCCGTTGGTGAGGCCCAGGTTCGTGCCGCCGTGGAACATGTAGAGGTTGACCGACGCGCCCGCGCCGAGCAGGTCGTCCAGGTCCTGCGCGGTGGCCTCCGGGGCGGTGACGTGGTGCTCGAGCCCCCACGAGTCGAACCAGCCGTCCCAGAACTCCGTGCACATCAGCGGCCCGGTGGGCTGGTGGCGCCGCAGCACCGCCAGCCGCTCCAGCGACCGGGAGCCGAAGTTCGCCGTCCTGTGCAGCTCCGGCAGCCCGCCCAGCGACAGGTGCTCGTCGTCGGCCTGGTCGCTGGTGAACAGCGGCACGTCGATCCCGTGCGCCCTCGTGAGGTCCACGAGGGCGCGCAGGTAGCGGGTGCGCTCGTCGGCGGGCACGCCCGGGTAGGCGCCGTACTCGTTCTCCACCTGCACCAGGAGCACCGGGCCACCGCGCGTCACCTGGCGCTCGGCCACCACGGGCAGCAGGTGCGCGAAGTACGAGCCGATGGCCTCGAGGAACGCCGGGTCGTGGCGACGCACCCCCGCGCCGCCCTCCGCGGACCGGCCGGCGAAGAGCCACGCCGGCAGCCCGCCCCCGTCCCACTCGGCGCAGATGTACGGGCCCGGCCGCACGATGGCGTGCAGGCCCTCCGCGGCCACGAGGTCGAGGAACCGGCCCAGGTCGCGCCGGCCCGTCAGGTCGAACTCGTCGGGCCCGGGGGCATGGAAGTTCCACGCCACGTACGTCTCGATCGTGTTCAGCCCCATCAGGCGGGCCTTGCGGATCCGGTCGGCCCACTGGTCGGGGTGCACGCGGAAGTAGTGCAGCGCCCCGCTGATCACCTGGAAAGGGCGGCCGTCGAGCAGGAAGTCCCGCTCGCCGATCTCGAACGTGGGCATGGGGTGGTGCGCCTCTCGGTCGGTCACTTGTTGACGGTGAAGCCCTGGCCGTTGCCGTAGGTGGCCGACTGCTCCTGCCACGCGGCGAGGCCGTCCGTCAGGGTGGTGCCGGAGACGTACGCCTGGCCCACCGTGTCGTTGAAGATCGAGTTCGCGTAGACCTGGAAGGGCAGGTACTGCCACCCCTCCACGACGTTCGCCGCCGAGTCGGCGAGCACCTCGTTGATCTTCTGGCCGCCGAAGTACTCCGACTCCGCTCCGCGGAACTCCTCGGACTCGAGGTCGGCCGTGGTGGCGGGGAAGGCGCCGTTCTCGACGCGGGTGCTGGCACCCTCGCCGGTCGTGGCGTACTCGGTGAACGCGTACGCGAGCTCGGCGTTCTCGCTCGCCGCGGGCACGGCGAGCGAGGAGCCGCCGTTCTCCGACGTCGCGTGCTGCCCGGCCTCCCACTGCGGCATCTCGGCCACGCGCCACTTGCCCTTGCCCTGCGGCACGCCCGACTCCAGGTTGGCGGGCATCCAGGCGCCGATGGTGAGCGACGCGATCGTGCCGTTGCCCAGGCCCTGGTACCACTCGTCGCTCCAGGAGCCGACGGGCGCCAGCAGGTCCTCGTCGACGAGCTGCTGCCACACCTCCGTGAACGTCGTGGTGCCCTCGTCGCCGGCGAGGTCGATCGTCACGTCCGTGCCGTCCACCTGGTACGGCTGTCCGCCGGCCTGCCAGATCATGCTGGTGGTGAAGCCGGCGTCGCCGATGTCGTTGGCGATGTACGCCTTCGGGTCCTTCTCGTGGATGGTGCGGGCGGCCTCGAGGTACTCGTCCCAGGTGGTCGGCACCTCCACGCCGTGCTCGGCGAAGACCTCCTCGTTGTAGAAGAGGGCCATGGGGCCCGAGTCCATGGGCAGGCCGTACACCCCGTCGCCGCTGTGCACGGAGCCCCACGGGCCGGTGCTGAACGTGCCGTCCAGCCCGTCCGCGCCGAGCGGGCCCAGGTCGGCCAGCGCCTCCGAGATCGCGAACTGGGGCACCGCGAAGTACTCGATCTGCGCGACGTCCGGCACGCCGTCGCCCGCAGCGATCGCGTTCTGCAGCGCGGTGTACTGGTCGTTGGACGTGCCGACGTTCTCCAGGTTCACGGTGACGTTCGGGTACTTCTCCTCGAAGTCCGCCACGACCTGCTCGAGGGTGGGCTCCCACGCCCAGACGGTGATCTCGCCGCCCTTCTCGAGGGCGGCGGCGGTGTCGACGGGCGCGGCGTCGCCGCCGCCCGAACCGGAGTCGTCGCCGGAGCCGCAGGCGGTGAGGCCGAGGGCCAGCACCCCGGCGAGGGCCGCGGGCCGCATCAGGCGGCGGGATCGTGCGTTCATGGGAGTCCTCACTTCATCGTCAGACACGGGTGGAGCGGGTGCGGTGCGGTCATTCCTTGACGGACCCGGCGGCGAGGCCGGACTGCCAGTAGCGCTGCAGCAGCAGGAAGGCGGCCACGAGCGGGAGGATCGTCAGGAGCGAGCCGGTGATCACGAGGTTGAAGATCGCCTCGCCGCCGGCGGTGGCGGCCTGCGCGTTCCAGGCGTTGAGTCCGAGCGTCAGGGGGTACCAGGACGAGTCGCGCAGCATGATCAGCGGCAGGAAGTAGTTGTTCCAGGTGGCGACCATCGTGAAGAGCAGCACCGTGACGATGCCCGGGGCGAGCAGCGGCAGGCTCACGCGGAAGAACGTGCGGAACTCGCCGGCCCCGTCGATCCGGGCGGCCTCGAGCAGCTCGCCCGGGACGGCCTCGGCCGCGAACGTCCACATCAGGTAGAGCCCGAACGGCGAGATCAGCGACGGGATGATCACCGCCCACGGCGTGTTCGTCAGGCCCAGCTGGCTGAACATGAGGAACGTCGGGACGGCGAGCGCCGTGCCCGGCACCGCGACGGCGCCGATGACGACGGCGAAGACGCCGCGCTTGCCCGGGAAGTCGAACTTCGCGAGGGCGTAGCCGCCCAGGATGGCGAGGAACGTCGCCCCGCCGGCGCCGACCACCACGTACAGCACGGTGTTGCCGAACCACCGCACGAAGACGCCGTCGTCGTAGGTCAGCGTGGTGACGACGTTGTCCCACAGGGAGAACGAGTCACCGAACCACAGGCCGAAGGAGGAGAACAGGTCCTCCTGCGTCTTGGTGGCGTTGATCAGCAGCCACGCCAGCGGCACCAGCGAGTACACGAGCACCACGGTGGTGAGCACCGTGAGCAGGGCGCTGCGCCGGGGGCGCGCGACCGAGCGGTGGCGCGGCGTGCGCAGCCGCGGGGCGGGACGGGCAGGGGCGGCGGTCAGCGTCGACACGGGTCACGGCTCCTTGCGCATGCCGCGCAGCTGCACCACGTAGGCGATCACCATGGTGATCAGGCCCATGATGATGGCCACGGTCGCGGAGTAGTTGTACTGCTGGCCCGAGAACGACAGCGAGTAGGCGTACAGGTTGGGCGTGTACGACGTGGTGATGGCGTTCGGGGCGAGCGACTGCAGGATGCTGGGCTCGTTGAAGAGCTGGAAGCTGCCGATGATCGAGAAGATCGTGGCGATGACGAGCGCGCCGCGGATGGCGGGCAGCTTGATGGCCGTGACCACCCGCCACTGCCCGGCGCCGTCGATCTCCGCCGCCTCGTACAGCGAGTGCGGCACGACGCGCAGCGCGGAGTAGAAGATCAGCATGTTGTAGCCGACGAACTCCCAGGTGACGATGTTGCCGATCGACGCCAGGACGAGGTCGGGCGACAGCGGGTCGGGCAGGCTGACGCCGAGCGCCTCGTTGAGGTTCCCGACCAGGCCGAAGCGCGTGCCGTACATGAAGCCCCACATGAGGGCGGCGACGACGGCGGGCACCGCGTAGGGCAGGAAGATCGAGATGCGGAAGAAGCTCTTGCCGTAGAGGCGCCCGCTGTCGATCGCGAGGGCCACCAACAGGGCGATGCCCAGCATGATCGGCACCTGGACGAGCAGGAACAGGGTGACGCGGCCCAGGCCGTCCCAGAACTGCGGGTCGGCGAGCGCCTGCGCGTAGTTCTCGAGGCCGACGAACGTGGTGCCGCCCACCATCTGCGTGCGGAACACCGACAGGTAGAGCGAGTAGGCGATGGGCGCCAGGAACACGAGCGCGAAGACCAGCATGAACGGGCCCACGAACATCCACCCCGTCCACCGCCGGCGGCTGCGGCGCAGCGGTCGGACGTCGGCGCCGGCGACGACTGCTGTCACGGAGGCCCTCCTTCGGGTCTGGACGTGAGATGTTTACGTGAACATTTCTGGAGCGGTCATTAGAGTGCTCCCAGGACGGCGAGGTGTCAAGGCACCGCGGAGCGCCGGTTCCCCGACACGGAGGGTGCGGATGGCAGCGCGAGGCGGCACGCGGCAGCGGTCGGGTCCCTCCATGGCCGACGTCGCCGCGCTCGCCGGCGTCTCGTCGCAGACCGTGTCCCGCGTCTCGATGGGCCTGGACAACGTGCGCCCGGCGACCCGGGACAAGGTCCTCGCCGCGATGGAGCAGCTCGGGTACGCGCCGAACAGCGCGGCCCGCGCGCTGCGCTACGGCACCTTCGGCACCATCGGGATGATCGCGCACCGGCTCGCCCGTACCGGCGAGTCGCGCACCGTCGAGGCCGTCGTCGAGGCCGCCCGCGTCGAGGGGTACACCGTCACGCTCGTCGACCTCGAGAGCCCGACGTCGGACGACATGACGGCGGCCGTGGCCCGCCTCGGGCACCAGGCGATCGACGGCCTCGTGATCGTGCGGGCCGAGACGGCCGGCCCGGAGACGCTTTCCCTCCCTCCCGGCCTGCCCGTGGTGGTCTCGGACTCGCGCTTCGTCGGCCACCACCCTGCCGTGGGCGCCGACCAGACCGCCGGCGCCCGGTCCGCCGTGGAGCACCTGCTCGGCCTCGGGCACCGCACGGTGCACCACGTCTCCGGCCCCGAGGGCTCGGGCCCGGCCCAGATGCGGATCGACGCGTGGCGCGCCGCGCTGGAGGCGGCGGGGCGCGAGGTGCCCGCCGTCGTGCGCGGCGACTGGAGCGCGGCGTCGGGCTACGAGGCGGGGCTCCGGCTCGCCCGCGACCCCGGCGTCACCGCGGTCTTCTGCGCCAACGACGAGACCGCCACCGGGCTGCTGCACGCCCTGCACGAGGCCGGGCGCAGCGTGCCGGAGGACATCTCCGTGGTCGGCTTCGACGACATCTATCTCGCCGAGCAGCTGTGGCCGCCGCTGACCACGGTGGCCCAGGACTTCCGCGAGATCGGCCGGCGGCTCGTGGACCTGCTCCTGCAGCAGGTGCGCGACGACGAGGTGCTCACCGACGTGCACCAGGTGGTGCCCACGCGCCTCGTGGTGCGGCAGAGCACGTCCACCCCGCGCTCGGGCTGACCGGCGCGGGTCCGCGCTCAGGCCCCGACCAGCGCCTCCCCCAGCGGCGTGCGCACGTGCAGCACGCGCGGCCCCTCCCGCCGCGACTCCACGAGCCGGGCCGCGCGCAACCGGTCCAGGTGGTGCGACGCCGTCGAGACGGCGAGCCCGCCGGCCGCCGCGACCTCGCTCGTGGACAGGGGCCCGCGCAGGGCGAGCAGCACGCCCGCGCGGCCGGCGCCGAGCAGGTCCGCGAGCGCCGCGGACGGGTCGCGCTCGTCGTCGGCCCAGCGCTCGGAGAGCCCCAGCGCCGGGTAGAAGAGCGTCGGCTGCGCGGGCGGCTCGGTCACGACGGAGCAGCGCGGGGCCATCACCGACGGCACGAGCACGAGCCCGCTGCCCGCGCAGTCCAGCACCTCGTCGTGCAGGCGCAGGCGTACCCGGACGGCGTCGGGGGCCCAGGTCACCGCGTCGTGCAGGGTGTCGACCATGGCGCCCAGGCCGTGCGTCGTGACGCGCCGCGAGCGGGCGCCGATGTCGGCGCGCAGCAGGCGCTCGAGCTGCGGCCAGACCGGCGCGAGGACGGCGTCCCACACCTGGGACCAGGCGTCGGCGGCGAGGGACCGCGCGTGCTCGGGGTCGTCGGCGAGGGCGCGCAGCAGCCGCTGCTGCGCGCCCTCGGTGCGGTCGACCCGCTTGAGGAGGTCGACCCGCACGGGCCCGAGATCGGCCTCGCGCAGCCGCTCGAGCTCCTCGTCGGGGCCGAGGTCCCAGCCGGGGGTCGAGGTGAGGAAGTCCGGCAGGTACCCGTCGGCCCCGACCAGCAGGGTCAGCAGGTCGAGGGCGCGGGCGGGGGCCTGCCCGCGCGCCCGCCGCAGCCAGCCCCACTGCAGGGGGTGGTACGGCGGCTGGGCGAGCACGCGGACCGCGTGCGCGAGCTCGTGGCCGGGCGAGACGCCGAACCGGATCGCCGACACGTCGTCGGGGGCGAGGCGGAACTCCACGGTGCGGTCACGGCTGCGGGGCACGGCGTCACCGTAGCCGTCGGGCCTCACTCCAGCAGGCCGTTGATCTGCTCGTTCACCTCCGTGAGGGTGGAGACGTCCCGGTCGCCGATGTAGATCTCGTCCATGATCGGCGTCATGACGGCGTCGATGGCGCCGTACTCCTCCGTCACCGGATGGAACATCGTCTGCTGCTTCTCCACCATGTCCGTGAACACCGAGACGTCGAGCCCCCGCTCGCCGAACGCCTCGATCGCCGCCTCCGTGCCGGCGGGCCGCGCCGGGAGGACCACGCCGGCCTCCCCCACGAGCCGCTGGCAGTCGTCCGACCCGAGGAACTCCACCCAGCGGGCGGCCTCCTCCGGGTCCGGGGACTGGGCGCTGATGGAGTCGGCCAGGCCGTTGTACATCGACACCGGGTGGCCCACGGGCCCGCTCGGCAGCGACGCGATGCCCAGGTCGACGCCCTCCAGGTTGGCGTAGGTGCCGAGCATCCACGAGCCGTTCGCCGAGATCGCGGCGCGGCCCGAGCCGAGCGCCTGCTGCGGGTTCGGCTCGGTGCCGACCTCCTCGTACGGCGCCATGTACCCCTTCTCGACCAGGCCGAACAGCCACGCCAGGGAGTCCTGCACGCGCGGGTCGTCGAACTGGTACTCGGTGCCCCACACGTCCGCGTCGGTGAACTTCCACCCGGTCGCACCGGCCAGCCAGGACCAGGTGGTCTGCCCGGCAGTGCCGCCCGAGCCGTTCGAGGCCAGGCCGTAGACGGCGACGTTGTCCGGGTCGAAGCCCTCCTCGTCGCCGCGGACCCCGTTCTCGTCCACGGTGAGGTGGGCGATCAGCTCCTCGAAGCTGCCGCCGTCCTCGGGGTTCCAGTCGAGGCCCTCGAGGTCCTCGGGCGACAGGCCGGCCTCGGCGATCACGTTCGTGTCGTAGAACAGCGCGACCGTGTCGAAGTCCTTCGGCATGCCGTACTGCGCGCCGTCCTGCCCCACCCACAGGTCCGACAGCCCCTCCTGGAACTCGGCGTAGTCGGTGTCGGCGGTGGCCTCCAAGGTGTTCAGGTCCAGCAGCAGGCCCCGCTCGGCGAAGCCGGGGTACTGGGTGAGGTGGTCGGTGAACACGTCCGGGCCGGCGCCGGCCACGAACCCCGCGGTGAGCTTGCGCCAGTAGTCGCCCCAGCCGTACTGGCTGATCCGCACCTGCAGGTCCGGGTTCTGCCGCTCGAACTCGTCCGCGCAGCGCTGGTAGGCCGGCAGCTGGTTCGCGTCCCAGAGCCAGTAGTCCAGGACGACGGAGTCGTCCGCCGCGGCGGTGCCGGGGCCTGCGCAGCCGGCCACCGCGAGGGTGCCGGCGGCGACTGCCGCGGCCAGGGATGCTGTCGTTCGGCGTGCGTGGTGCACGGTGGGCCTCCTCACTTGATCCCGCTGAAGCCGATGGAGTTGACGATCCTCTTCGCGAAGACGAGGAAGAGCAGGATCATCGGCAGCGCGGCCACGAGCGTCGCGGCCATCAGCCCGGCCCAGTCCGGCCCGGTCTGCGGCGTCTGCGCGTTGAAGTTCCCCAGGGCCACGGTGAGCACCCGGGACTCGTCGGTGTACGAGACCATCAGCGGCCAGAAGTAGTCGTTCCACGACCCGATGTAGGTGAGGATCGAGATGGTCGCGATCGGCCCCACCGACATCGGGATGATGATCGCGAAGAACACGCGCACCTTGCTGGCGCCGTCGATCAGCGCGGCCTCCTCGACCTCGGTCGAGACGTTCATGAAGAACTGCCGCAGGAAGAAGATCGCGAACGGGGTCATGAACAGCCCCGGCAGCATGATGCCCAGCAGCGTGTCGACCAGGCCCAGGTCCCGGATCAGCACGAAGTTCGGCAGCAGGGTGAAGATCGCCGGCACCATCAGCGAGAGCAGGAACACGGCGAAGACCGCGTTGCGCCCCCGCCAGCGCAGCCGTGAGAACGCGTACGCGGCCATCGCGGAGAAGAACACCTGGCACGCGGTGACCACGGTGGCCACCACGACGGAGTTGCGCAGGTAGAGCCAGAAGTCGATCGACGCGCCCGACCCGCCCTGGGCGATGGCCTCCTCCGTGCTCTGCAGGCCGAAGACGCGCTCGAACCCGCCCCAGGAGAAGCCGACGGGCAGCAGGGACGTGGAGCCGGAGTAGAGGGCCCCGTTGCTGGACAGCGCCGTGCGGAGCATCCAGTAGAAGGGGAACAGGGTGAGGAGCAGGAGCACGATCATCACCACCCAGGCGAGCACCCGGCCCGGGCTGGGCGGGCGGCGTCGGCGGCGCGGCTGCGCCGTCCGCGGTGGGTCGGTCTGTCCGACGGTCTCGGGTTCGACGGGTGCCGTCGTGGTCTCGGTCATGTCGCCGCCTCCCTAGTTCAGGTCCGTCTGGCCGGCCCGCGTGACGCGGTACTGGAAGAAGGTGACGACCACCAGGATCAGCAGCATGGCCACGCTCAGTGCGGACGCGTAGCCGAAGTCGAACTGCGCGAACGCCTTGTCGTAGATGTAGAGCTGCAGCACGCGGCTGGCGTCCACGGGGCCGCCGTTGGTGGTGACCGCCACGGAGTCGAACACCTGGAACGAGCCGATCACCGAGATGATCAGCACCAGCCCGAGGATCGGCCGCAGCAGCGGCAGGGTGATGCCGAAGAACGTGCGGACCTCCGACGCGCCGTCGACCCTGGCCGCTTCGTACGTGGTGGGCGGGATGGCCTGCAGCCCGGCGAAGATCAGCAGCGCCGTGTAGCCCATGTGCCGCCAGACGTTCACCACCGCGATGGTGGGGATGGCCCAGGCCTCCGAGGTGAAGAACCCGATCCGTTCCAGCCCGATCCACTCCAGCACCTGGTTGCCGATGCCCAGCTGGAAGTCGAGGATCCACAGGAACACGAGAGCGGCGACCACGTTCGAGACCAGGTACGGCGCGAGCACGAGCGACCGCAGCAGCGTGGAGCGGCTGAGCCGCTGCATCAGCACCGCGATCACGAGGGCGACGACGGTCTGCAGGCCGATGTTGATCACGACGTACAGCAGCGTGACCCGCACGGCGTTCCAGAACACGGGGTCCGCGACCATGGCCCGGTAGTTCTCCAGGCCGACGAACTGCGCGGGGCTGAGCAGGTCCCAGGACGTGAAGCTCAGCCAGATGCCGCGGAGCAGCGGCCAGAAGTAGAAGACCACCAGCCCGATGGTGGCCGGCAGGATGAACGCCAGGGCGAGCCGGGTGTCGTCCCGGCGGCGCCGCACCCGTTCCCGGGGGACGGACGGTGCTGACATGAGGTACCTCCTTGCGTCGTTGCAGGCGGTGTCCGGACGGCCCGGCGTCGTCGGTGACGCCGGGCCGGGTGGTGCTCAGTCGCGCGCGGGGCGGCTCCCGAAGTCGGGGATGGGCAGCCGCTCGCCGCCGGCCAGGGCGGAGGCGTGCGCCACGATCCCGGGAGCGGTGAACCTGGCCGCGAGCCAGGCGTCCACCGGCGCGTGCTCGCCGGTGACCACGGCGCGCACGAAGTCGTCCGCGAGGAAGTGGTGGGAGCCCTCGTGCCCGTTCGGGGCGTCGGCGTAGGAGGCGGGCAGCCGCGTCCGGTCGTGCACCCGCGTGGACCCCGAGGTGAACGCCTCCCGCAGGGCCGGGTCCACGTCGGCGAGGTCCGCTTCGTCGACGGAGCCGCGGACCGGGACGAAGTCGGCGGAGAGGTCGGTGGAGGTCTCCTTGTCGTTCCAGACGCTCTGGTGGGCGAGCTGCTCGAAGCTGGCCTCCGTGCCGAAGAAGCGGAAGCGGGACTCGCGGATGTGGGACGGGTAGCCCACCCGGCGCATCTCGTTCGTGCGCATCGCCCCGCCGTCCGACAGCTCGAAGAGCGCCGTGGCGTTCGAGAAGCTGTTGCCGAACTGGCTGATCTCGCGGTCGAACACGCCGTCGCCGCGCCGGTCCTCGACGCCGATGCAGCTGACGCTCACCGCCCGGGCCGGCAGCGCGCCGAGGACGCCCCCGATGGCGTGCGTCGGGTAGAGCATGGGCGGGTAGCTGGCCGTGGACTTCCAGTCCTCCCCGCCGCTGTACTGGTAGGCCGCGTAGAAGCCGAGGTCCATGTCGTGCACGTAGTCGCCCTCGGTGTAGAAGACCTGGCCGAGCGCGCCCTCGCGGATCTTCTCCCGGATGAACACCGTGGCGGGGTTGTAGTAGCTCGTCTCGCCCATCATGTAGGTGAGGCCGGTGCGCTCGACGGCAGCGACGATCGCCTCGATGTCGGTGAGCTCGGTGGCCATCGGCACGGCCGAGTAGACGTGCTTGCCGGCCTCCAGCGCGGCCAGCACCAGCGGCGCGTGCGTCCAGCGCTGGGTGAAGATCGCGACGGCGTCGACGTCGGACTCGAGCATCTCCTCGAAGCTGTCGACGACGGTCGCGCCCTCGTACCGGGCGGCCAGCGACTTCGCCCGCTCCGGCACGAGGTCCGTGATCACGAGGCGGTCGACGTTCGGGTGCAGGTCCCAGAGCGTCGCGAAGCTGCGCGAGAACTGGCCCGCCCCGACGATGCCGATGCTGGCGGAGCCGGCGCCCGCCGCGAGCGGGGCCGTGGGGTCGAGAGGCAGTGCGGACAACGGTTCCTCCTGGGTGTGGGACGGGCTGGGTCGGTCAGAGCTGGGCGGGCGTCGCGCCCGGGGGGTCGACGAGCATCCACTGGCAGGCCACGACCGCCGCGCCCCGGGCCCACTCGTCGAAGCCGGACGTGAAGGGGACCACCGACGGCGCGGTGGCGTGCGGGTCGAGGTGCTCGGCGATCGCGGCCTCCATCCCCTCGCGGGTGTGGGCGAGCATCCCCAGCCCGTCGCCGGCCAGGATCACCGCGGGCAGGCCGAGGAGGTTGACGAGCTGGGCGATCAGCACGCCCAGGGCCCGGCCGGCGTCGCGGAACACGCGCAGCGCGACGGCGTCGCCCGCCTCCGCGAGCTCGAAGGCCGCGGCCAGGTCCACGTCGGTCCGGCCGAGCGGCACACCGATGCCGCGGGTGATCGCCCACGTGGTGAGGAAGGCGGAGGCGCAGCCCCGGTGCCCGTAGGTGCACAGCGGGCCCGAGTCCGAGACCCTGGTGTGGCCGAGCATGCCCACCTTGCCCGTCGGCCCCGCCACCACCCGGTCGTCGAGGACGATCCCGAGCCCCACGCCGACGCCGACGGTGAGCACGGCGAAGTCGCTCATCCCCCGGCCCGGGCCGGACCACTGGACACCCGCGGTCAGCGCGCGGGCGTCGCCGCTGAGGACGGTGGGGATGCCGGTGGCGTCCTCCAGCAGCCGGGCCAGCGGCACCTGGTCCCAGCCGAGGTAGTCGTTGCTGCGGACGGTGTCGTCGAAGCGGGACATCTGACCGGCGAGGCCGATGCCGAGCGCCTGGATCGTCCGGTCGCGACCGAGTTCCTTCACCAGGTGAATGATCTGCTCGATGACCGTGGACTGCTCCGCGTCCCGGAGGGCGCGGTGCCCCGTCGCCTCCACCCGCCCGGAGGCGTCCGTCCGGACGGCATAGACCTCGTCCGCGGTGACCTTGACGCCGACGAAGAGGTGGCGCGACGCGTGCAGCACGAGCGGGGCGCCCGGCCGGCCGCGGCTCTCCGCCGAGGGCGCGGCGTCTTCGGTGACCAGGCCGGCGCTCACCAGCGGCTGGGTGATCTTGGTGATGCTCGCCGGCGACCGTTCGAGGCGCCGCGCGAGCTCCGCCCGGGAGAGCGGCCCGGCGAGCAGCAGGGCACGCACCACGGCGCGGGCCGAGGGCCCGAGCGAGCCGAGGCGGGGAACGTCTGCGCGGCGCTGCACCCCGACACCCTGACCCCTATTCCTTCACCCTGTCAATGAATAGAGGGAACTTTCCGCCCAGCGAAGTCGGCGACGAGCCGGGCGAACCGCTCGGGCTGGTCCTCGCCCACCAGGGTGGCGCAGTCGGCCAGCACCTCGAGCCGCGCGTCCGGGTAGAGCGCGGCAAGTCGAGGACCGTGCTCGACGGGCATCAGCGGGTCCTGCTCTGCCCACACGACCAGCACCGGCTTCGTGAACGCCCGCCAACCGGCCGCGAGGCGGAGCAGCTCGCTCCGGCCCGGCGCGCCGCCGGCGAACCTGGCGAAGTCCCGCCGGATCCGGCGGTCCCGGGTGGCGGGGGCGAACCAGTCCAGGAGCAGGTCGTCCGGGAGTCCCACCACGGACATGCCGCCGTACCCGCCCCGCATCCGGCGGAACGCCCGGAGCCGGAACAGCTGGAGCAGCGGCCACATGCCACCGGGCACGCGGGCGGCCGCCCCGAGCACCTTCGCCGCGCCCGGCGGGAAGTTGTCGAACGCCTCGCAGGCCGCCAGGACCAGCCGGCCGACCCGGTCGGTGCGGCCGTCGTTGATGAGGAACTGGCCGCCGCCCCAGTCGTTCAGCACCAGCGTCACGTCGGTCAGGTCGAGCGCGTCGAGAAAGTCGCCGAGCAGGCGCGCCATGCCGCGCTGGGACAGGTCGGCGTTCCGGTGCATCGGCGCCCGGTGGCCGCCGAGCGGCAGCGTCGGCGTGATCACGCGGAAGCCCGGCAGCAGCGGGACGACCTTGCGCCAGACGCGGGAGTCCATGGGCGGCCCGTGGCCCAGCAGGACCACGGGCCCCGGACCGCCGGTGTCCTCGTAGGTCACGGGTCCCGCCGCCAGCTCGACGACCGCCATGGTCGCTCCTCCGTCGATTTGATAGATCGTTCTAATCAGGCCACCGTAGGCTGGCCCCATGGCCGCGGCAACCCCCTCGAACCCGCCACCGCTCCTCGCCGATCCGCCGCCCGGCTCCGGCACCCGGGCCCGGATCCGGCACGCGGCTGCCCGGCTGTTCGCCCGCCGGGGCTACGCCGGCACCGGGCTCAAGCAGGTGGCCACCGACGCGTCGGCGCCGTTCGGCTCGATCTACCACTTCTTCCCCGGTGGCAAGGACGCACTGGCCGAGGACATGATCCGCACCACCGGGCCGCAGTTCATGGCCTTGGTGCTGGGCCTGCTCGAGGAACGCGACGACCCGGTCGACGCCGTCGTGCACGCCTTCGACTCCGCGGCCCGCGACCTCGTGGCGAGCGGCTATGCCGACGGTTGCCCCGTCGCCACGATGGCCCTCGACGTCGTCGACACGAACGAGACGCTGCGCGGCGCGGCCGCCGATGTCTTCGCCGAGTGGATCGACGGCGGCACGGCGTGGTTCTCCCGGCACGTCTCGCCCGACCGTGCCCGGGACCTCGCGTCCGCCATGGTGATGCTCGTCGAGGGCGCCTTCCTGCTCGGCCGCACCTCCCGCGACCCGGAACCCCTGCGCGCCGCGGGGCGCAGCATGGCCACCCTGCTCGCTGCGGCCCGCTGACCTTTCGACGTCGGTCGAAAGCCTCGTGCGGCGGCACCGCGCGCCGGAGGCTGGGGACACGCCGCGGGCAGCCGCCCGACGACGACCACCCCGATCCACGAAGGAGCCTCCATGGCCGCCGTCGTCACCGCCGACACGATCCGCATCCCCGGCTCGCGCACCCTGCGCTTCGAGGGCCGCCACCACGGCTCGGGCGTGTCGTTCTTCCTCGTCACCAACGACCCGGGCCAGGGCCCTGGCCTGCACCGTCACCCCTACACGGAGACGTGGTCGGTGCTCGAGGGCGAGGCCACCATCCGCATCGGCGCCGAGACCGTCGTCGCCCGCGCCGGCGACACCGCCGTCGTCGGGCCCGACGTCTGGCACGGGTTCACCAACACCGGCACCGGCGTGCTGCGCATGATGTGCATCCACGCCTCCGCCACGATGATCCAGCAGAACCTGCAGGACGAGACCGAGACCGCCCACGAGACCCAGGAGAACCGCTGATGTCCTTCCAGGCGTACCTCGACAACGTCGAGACGAAGACCGGCCTCACCCCGCGTCAGCTCGTGGAGGCGGCGGCCGAGCAGGGCTTCGGCCCCGACAGCAAGACGACGCCCGTGGTGGCGTGGCTCAAGGAGACGTACGGGATCGGTCACGGCCACGCCCAGGCCGTCGCGCACGTCGTCGTCAAGGGCGACCGGATCAGCACCAAGCACGTCGGCTCCGCCGGCGCCCACCGCGACGCGAGCGACCGGCTGTGGCTCGACGGCAAGGACTCCCGCCCGGCCGACTGGTGACCGGACGGCCGGGCGGCGGCTCAGTCGCCCGGCCACTCCCCCGTCCACCGCTCGAACGCGCGCGCCCCGCCCCGGTCGATGGCCGCCTTGACCACGGAGAAGATCGCGCCCTGCAGCAGGGACGCGAGCAGGATCTCCCGCATGCGGTACTCCGACTGCAGGGGCGTGGGCGCGTCGTGAGGGTGGCCCGGCGCCACGCGCTTGTAGACCTGCTTGAAGACCTGCCCCGCCACGATCCCGCCGACGATCGAGCTCACGATCCCCACCGGGCGGTACAGGATCTTGGCGGCCTTGCCCCCGTCGGACTTCTCCGTGCGGGCGGCGTCGATGTCCTCGCTCATGTCTCGACGCTAGGCCGGACGTCACGTCCCCGCACTACCTCGCCGTGATCGTTTCGTGACTTTCTGCCGGTCGGTGCGGTACGTTCTGCCCGGCCGGTGGTTCAGGCAGCAAGAGAGGTCGCATGACATCCCACGTTCTCCGGGGCACCACGCAGCACGGCGCCCCCTGCTCGCCCCGCGTCCACGGGCGGGTGCCGCGATGACGCACACGCACCCCGGGACGTCGTCGGCCGAACCCGTCCGCACCTACCCGAGCCGTCGGGACCCCGGCCGCGGGGGCCGCAGCCGCCCCGTCGCCGCCGCAGGGCGTACCACCCCGGAGCTCGTGCGCGCCGCCGCGCCCGCCGGGCCGTCCCTCCGTGCCGAGCAGGTCCGGGCCTCCGTGCCGGCCCTCCCCGTCGAGCCGGCCCGCGCCGCGGAGCACGCCCACGTCTTCGCCCCGGTGCGCGCCGCCGAACCGTCCCGCACCGTGTCCGCCATGGCCGCCATGGCCGCCAGGTCCGAGCGGTCCGCCGTCGCGGCGACCGGGTCGAAGCGCCCCCCGGAGCACGGGGGGTCGCGGGGCTCCGCCACCCGCAAGCCCGCGCGCAAGGGCCGCGCGCCGAGCCGCTGGGCCGGCATCGGCGTCGGGCTGACCGT
Source organism: Isoptericola peretonis (assembly GCA_023241745.1). Taxonomy (GTDB): domain Bacteria; phylum Actinomycetota; class Actinomycetes; order Actinomycetales; family Cellulomonadaceae; genus Isoptericola; species Isoptericola peretonis. The sequence continues at coordinate 293,772 of JALQCY010000003.1, forward strand.
CGCCGTCGCGACCACGACGACCCTCACCGCCGTCGCGCCCCAGGCCGCCGCGCCCGAGGCCGCCGACCGCCCCACGACGGGCGCCCTCGACGCCATCACCGCCGCCGCGTCCGCCGCGGTCGACGACCGGGACGGCACGGCGTCGCGCAGCGGGGCCCGTGGGGCCGCCGCCAAGACCGCCGCGCAGGTCGCGACCGTGAAGTCGGCCGCCGGCGGCGCGCAGGTCACCGTCTCCGACAAGGCGAAGCTGTCGGTCGAGAAGCTGGACTCGGGCCAGATCGAGGCGCCCCCGCCCGTCCTGCCGGGATGCGACGGCGAGGCCTCTGGCACCGGCAGCAACGGCGCGATCCCGTCGAGCGACATGTGCACCCTCTGGGACGGGCGTACGCAGATCCGCGCGGATGCCGCCGTCGCCCTCGCCGAGCTCAACGAGGCGTACACCGCCGCGTGGGGCGAGCCGATGTGCATCACCGACGGCTTCCGCAGCTACTCCCAGCAGGTCGCGACGAAGGCCGCCAAGGGCTACCTCGCGGCCGCCCCGGGCACGTCCAACCACGGCTGGGGCCTCGCCGTCGACATCTGCCCCGAGACGTACGCGGGCGCGCGGTGGGACTGGCTCGCCGCGAACGCCCCCGCCTACGGGTGGGACAACCCGGACTGGGCCCGCCCCGGCGGGTCGAAGTACGAGCCGTGGCACTGGGAGTGGACGGCCGCCGTCGCGGAGATGGGCGGCCGCTGACCCCACGCGGCGGCCCGCACCCGGACGCCGCTACGCCGGCACGTCGAGCGGGTACCGCCGCCGCAGCACGACCCGCTGCGCCAGCGTCCACGCGACGGTGACCAGCAGGTAGAGGCCCGCGGCGAGCGGCACGAAGCACGCGACCACGGCGGTCACGAACTGCAGGGCGCCGAGCGCGCGCTGAACACCCGGGCCGGCGAGCGGACCCGCCTGCGCGGACGCGCCGGGCGCGGTGAGCACGGAAGGCGCGGCGGGCGCGGCCAGCGGGCCGCCCGGGAGGGACGCACGGCGGGTCAGCTCGCCGACGAGGGCGATCGCGAGCACGAGCGCGCCGAGCACGGCGAACGTCGGCAGGCCGGCGCCACCTCCGGCCAGCGCGCCGACGAGGCTCGACCCGAGCGGAACCCCGAACAGGGCGTGACCCAGCAGCGCGTTCGCGTGACCGGCGATCTGGGCGTGCACGAACAGCGCGTAGATGACGCCGACGACCGGCGCCTGCACCAGCATCGGCAGGCAGCCGGCCAAGGGCGTGGTGCCCTCGTCGGCATAGAGCCGCATCGTCGCGCGCTGCAGCGCCTCGGGGTCCTTGCGGTGGCGCCGCTGCAGCTCGGCGAGACGGGGCGCGAGCCGCGCACGGGTGCGCTCGGCCCGGGCCTGGGAGACCCCGACGGGGATCAGCGCCGCACGCACCGCGAGGGTGACGACGACGACGGCCGCGGCCGCGGCAGCGACGCCGAGGGCGGGCTCGAGCAGGTGGGACAGGCCCATCAGGGCGCGGTAGGCCGTGCCGAGCACGGCGGCGAGGGGCGGGAGGGCAAACGGGTCCATGGTGGTGTCCTCGGTCGAACGGGCGGGTACGCGTTCGCCGATCACCCCGCGGACGAGGCAGGGCACGCTGCGCGCGGGCGCGCGCGGCGCGGGACGGTCCGGTCGGACGTGGTCAGGTCCGGACGGTCGGGGCTCGACCCGGGGCGATCAGCCGGTGAGGACGCCGGGGGCCCGGGGCCGCGCACGGCCCGGGGCGTCGGGATCGCTCTGGGCGACGAGCGGGGGGACGTCGACGTCGTGCCGCGCACGGTGCGCGGCCGTCGGGGCCACCCCCAGCGCGGCCGCCGTCGACGCGCGGGCGACGACGCTCAGCGCCATCGCCGCCAGCGTCGTGGCGCCGAGGAGGACGAGCACGGTGGCGAGCGACTGCGCGCCCAGCACGAGGGCGAGCGACGACGCGGCGTCGCGCGCCGACGCGAGCAGGACCTCGCTCATGCCGCCTCCTGTCGTCGCTCCGGTCCACGCCTGGACCTGCGCCACCACCCTACTGCGGCGCGCGTGACGACCGCTGTCAGTCCGTCACCGCGAGCGCCCGGTCGAGGTCGTCGACCTGGGTGCGCGCGCCCTCGAGCCCCACCGACAGCCGGACGAGACCCGGCGGGATGCCGTCGGCCGCCAGGCGTGCGGCGTTGCCGGCCCGGACCGGGGAGCTCACGAGGCTCTCGTAGCCGCCCCAGCTGACCCCGATCCGGAACACCCGCAGGGCGTCGACGAACCCGGACACCGCCTCGAAGGAGCCGTCCCTGAGCTCGAGGCTCAGCAGCCCGGAGAAGCCCGTGAGCTGTGCGCGGACGAGGTCGTCGTCCGGGCCGGGGGCGGCGTACGGGTGGTGCACGGCCGCCACCGCCGGGTGGGCCAGCAGGTGGTCGATCACCCGCAGCGCGTTCTCCTGGTGCTGCTCCATCCGCACCGGCAGGGTGCGGAGACCGCGCAGCACGAGGGAGGCCTCCATCGCGGACATCACGGAGCCGAAGAGCTGGTGGCCCCGGTAGAAGATCTCCCGGACCAGCTCCGCCGAGCCGATCACCGCGCCGCCGGTGACGTCGCTGTGGCCGCCCACGTACTTGGTGAGCGAGTGGATCACGAGGTCCACGCCCAGCTCCAGCGGCTTCTGGAACAGGGGCGTCGACCACGTGTTGTCGATCGCGGTGAGGACCCCGCGCCGGCGCGTGACCGCGGTGAGCGCCCGCAGGTCGACGAGACGCATGAGCATCGTGCCGGGACTCTCCACGTACACGAGCGCCGTGTTCTCGCGCAGGTGCTCCTCGACGTCGGCGCCCGGGTCGGTCAGGACGGTGTGCTCGACGCCGAACCGCTCCAGGTGCCGCGCCAGCTCGAGCGTGGGGCCGTAGACGTTGTTGACGAAGAGCACGTGGTCGCCCGCGCGCAGCAGGCCCCCGAGGACGGCGCCGATCGCCCCCATGCCGGAGCCGAAGCACTTGGCGGCCTCGCCGCGCTCCAGCGAGGCCAGCTGACGCTCCAGGAAGGCGACCGTCGGGTTGGTGCCGCGGCTGTAGACGAAGTTCTCGTGCTCCGCGGCCTGCTGCCGGGCGAACTCGGCGAACGTCGGCTTCGCGAAGAGGCTCGTCTGGAACACGGGCGGCGCGATCGCGCCCGGTTCGTCGCCCGGTCCGACCCACGGGCCGGCGCAGATCTCCCGGTCGAGGTCGCTGACCGTCATCGCTGCCCCGTCACCGCTCGCCGGATCTGCTCGACCGGCACCTTGGGCTCTCGGGCAGCGGTGAGCAGGCCGTTCGTCTCCTGCATCGTGTCGGTGAGCTGCGTCCAGCACGACCCGGCGAGGAAGCGGCTCGCGCGGACGGCGTCGTAGAGCGCGGTGATCCGCGCGACCCAGTCGTCGCCGTCCTGGGCGGCCGTGTAGCCCCAGCCGTCGGCCCGCACCTCGCCCGGCTGGTAGTTCACCCCGCCGAACTCCGTCAGCATCACCGGCTGACCGGCGTCGGCCCAGCCGCCGACCAGCTGGCGCCGCCCTGAGGGTGCGATGCCGCCGACCACCCGCTCCCGCGCTGCCGCGTCCGCGTAGCGGCGGCCGAGGACGACACCGTCCCCCTCGTAGTCGTGCACGGTGACGATGTCGGTGTTCTGCTGCTCCCAGCCGTCGTTGGAGATCACGGGCCGAGACGGGTCGAGCGCACGCGTGAGGTCGGTGAGCGCGCGGGAGTAGGCCTGCTGGGCCGGGTCGTCCGCCACGTGCTGGATGCCCCACGACTCGTTGAACGGCACCCAGGTGACGATCGACGGGTGCGAGACGTCGCGGTCGACGGCCTCCATCCACTCGCGGGTCAGCCGCTGCACGGCGGTCGGGGAGAACTCGTAGGCGCCGGGGGTCTCGGCCCACACGAGGATCCCGAGCCGGTCCGCCCAGTAGAGGAAGCGCGGGTCCTCGATCTTCTGGTGGACGCGGCACGCGTTGAAGCCGAGCTCTTTGATCAGCTCGGCCTCGCGGCGCAGGGCGTCGGCCGACGGCGCGGCGAGGTGGCTGTCGGGCCAGTAGCCCTGGTTGAGCACCGACCGCACGTCGTACGGGTACCCGTTGAGCAGGAAGCTGCCGTCGCCGACGCCGAGGCTGCGCACGCCGAGGTAGGACGAGACGGCGTCGACGGGCGCGCCGTCGGCGTCGTGCAGCGAGACGACGGCGTCCACGAGGCGCGGCTTCTCCGGCGACCACGTGAGCTCGTCCTCGGCCTGGCCGTTGCGCTGCCGGGCGATCGGCACGGTGAGGTCCACCGTGGGCGTGCTGCGGACGGTCGTCACCTCGACGGTGCCGAGGTCCTCGTCACGCTCGTCGAACCGCAGGGCCACCCGCACGCGCGACCCCGGCGCCACCGGACCGCGGAACCGCACGGTGAGGTCGACGGCGGACGGGCCGGCGGGCAACCAGCGCAGGTGGTCGATGCTGGTGCTCGGCACGGCCTCGAGCCACACGGTCTGCCAGATGCCGGTGGTCCGGCGGTACCAGATGGCGTGCGCGTCCTCGTGCCAGTCCTGCTTGCCGCGCGGCTGGGTGAGGTCGTGGGGGTCGTCCTCGGCGCGGACGACGACCAGGTGCCCGTCGTCCCCGGCATCGTCCGCGACGTGCGCGGTGACGTCGAGCGTGAACGCGGTATGGCCGCCCTCGTGCTCGCCGGCGAGCGCGCCGTCGATCCACACGGTGGCGCGGTAGTCGACGGCGCCGAAGTGCAGCAGCACCCGCGGGGCGGCCGCGGACCGGCCGGCGGCCGCGAGGTCGGCCGCGCGGATCGTCCGGGCGTACCAGACGACCGGGTGGAACCCGGGCTCCGCGACCCCGGAGGCCGCGGACTCCGGCGGGAAGGGCACGGTGATCTCCCGTGCCTCGCCCAGCCCCGCGGACCAGCCGGCGGCGAGGCCCGCGTCCGCGTCGTCGTGGCGGAAGTCCCACGGACCGTCGAGCGTGGCCCACCGCTCGCGCAGCAGCTGCGGCCGGGGATACGAGCCGTCCTGGCGGCTGGCGAGGGGGAGGCGGTCGAGCGCGGCGCCGGCGTCGGCGGCGGCGTGGGTCGTCGTGGTCACGGCGCGACTATACAGCGCTGTAAATGTGCCCTGCACGAGCGCTACGGTGAACCCCGTGAAGAGAGTGACGCTCCAGGACGTCGCGACGCACGCGGGCGTGTCGATGAAGACGGTGTCCAACGTGGTCCGGGACTACCAGCACGTCAGCCCGGCGATGCGCGAGCGGGTGCGGATCGCCATCGACGAGCTCGGCTACCGGCCCAACCTGCGCGGCCGCAGCCTCGCCACGGGCCGGTCGTCCATGCTGGCGCTGGCCTTCCCGGACCTGCGCTGGCCGTACTTCGCCGAGCTGGCGCACCTCTTCGCCCGGGTGTGCGCCGAGCGCGGGTACCGGCTCCTGCTCGAGGAGACCGGGGGCACCCGTGAGGGCGAGCTCGCCGTCCTGCGCGACCGCGACGCCGGCATCGTCGACGGCATCGTCCTGCACCCCCAGGCGCTGTCCGCCGGCGAGCTCACCGAGCACGGCGAGGAGACGCCCATGGTCCTGCTCGGCGAGGCCCCCCAGCCCCCGGGCGTCGACCAGGTGGCCATCGACAACGTCGCGGCCGCGGGCGAGGCGGTCGCCCACCTCGCCAGGTCCGGCCGGCGCCGGATCGCCTTCCTCGGGCACGAGACCGAGGAGCTGTCGCACACGTCCCGGCTGCGGATCGAGGGCTACCGCCGCGGGCTCGAGCGGGCCGGGCTCCCGGTCGACGACGAGCTCCTCGTCCCGCGCCCCGCCGGAGACGCCCTCGGCGCGGAGGAGGCGCTCGGCGCGGCCCTCGACCGCGGGCTGCGCGTCGACGCCCTGCTGTGCCGGGACGACCACGCGGCCATCGGGGCGGTGCGCGCGCTGCACCTGCGCGGGCTCGACGTGCCGGGGGACGTCGCCGTCGTCGGCTGGGACGCGACCGTGCTCACCGCGAGCACCACCCCGAGCATCACGAGCATCGCCCCCGACACGGCCGCCCTCGCGGCGCGGACGCTCGACCTGCTCCTCGAGCGCATCGAGGGCCTCGACTCCCCCGGTCGCCTCGTGACGGTCGGGCACGACCTGCTGGTCCGCGAGAGCGCGCCCGACCCCGACGACGCCCGGCCCTGATCAGGCCGGGGCGTCCGCCACCGTCGCGAGCAGCTCCACGACGGCTCCTCGCACGTCCTCGGGCAGGTCGACGCTGTCGAGCCCGGCGAGCCGCTCGACCGTGCCGCGCCCGCTCGTCACGACCTCCCACGCCGCGAGCTTCTCCGGGTTGCCCGTCTGGGCGCGCTCGAGCACGGTCCGCACGGCCTCGGCCGGGTCGACGCCCAGGCGCAGCGGCGCGCCGCCCACCCGCACCACGGCGCCCGACGTCGACGCGGCGGTGAACGACACGCTCCAGCGGCCGTCCTGGCCGGACACGGGCACCGCGCGGCCGTCGACCGTCACCTCGCCGGTGGGGAGCTGGGCGAGGAAGGTCACCGTCCACTCGCGACGGGCGGGCACGACGTCGGCGCGGCCCTCGACAGCGCCCACGCGCAGCTCCCGGCCGGCGCCGTCCCACACCAGCGGCGTGGTCGCCGCCGGGCCGTCCGCGACGCCCTCGGGCGCGACGTCCTGGACGTCCCGGTCGTCCTCCGGGTCCTCGGCGAGGTCCAGGCGCCCGGAGGCCCCGGGCGCCACGAGCACCTCGAGCGCCGCCGGGTTGCAGGTCGCGTCCTGCTCGCCGGGCGCCGCGAGCGGCAGGATGCCGCCGTCGCGCAGCAGCACCGGCACGGAGTCGATCGGGCGGTGCAGCTCCACGTGGCGGTCGCCCTGGTACACCGCACCGGTGAAGACGTCGGTCCAGCGGCCGGCGGGCAGCCACGCCCGGGTGCGGCTCAGCAGGGACACCCGGCTGCGCGGGGTCACCACGGGCGCCACGACCAGCTCGGTGCCGAACGCGTACTCGTTCGGCACCGAGTACGCCTCGCGGCGGTACGGCTCGAGGTGGTACATCGGCCGCACCAGCGGCGTCCCCGCGGCGGCCAGGTGGTTCATCGTGTGCAGGTACGGCACCAGGCGGTGCCGGAACCGCAGCGCGTCGCCCATCGCCTGGCGGTGCTCGGCGGGGAAGAGCCACGGCTCCTTGCGGATGAAGGGGTTGTTCGCCGAGTGGAGCCGCATGATCGGCGAGAGGACCCCGAACTGCACCCAGCGGGTGGCGAGCTCGTCGTCCCGGACGCCACGGGTGTGCCCGCCGATGTCGTGGCTCCACCAGCAGTAGCCGATGTTCGAGGCGGTCGCCGTGAACTCGGGCTGGAAGGCGAGCGACTCCCAGGAGACCACCGCGTCGCCGGAGAACCCGACCGCGTACCGGTGGCTGCCCGGCCCGGCGTACCGGGAGAAGGTCATGCCCGGGCCGCCGTGCCGCGCGGCGTCGAGGTGGTGGAAGTGGTTGAGCAGCCACAGCGGGTCCACGCCGCGGAGCCCGGACGTGCGGCCCTGCTGCCAGTCGATCCACCAGAAGTCCACGCCCTGCTCCTCGAGCGGGTGGTGCAGCACCTCGAAGTAGGCGCGCAGGAACGTGGGGTCGGCGGGGTCGAACGAGACGGGCGCCTCGGTGGCCGGGTCGATGCCCAGCGCCTCCGCCATCCGCGGGTAGGCGTCCTCGAACGCGCGCACGCCGTCGGCGGGGTGCAGGTTGAGCGTCGTGCGCATGCCGCGCTCGTGCAGGGCGCCCAGGAACTCCGCCGGGTCGGGGAACAGGGCAGGTTCCCACGAGTACCCGGTCCAGCCGTCGCCGTGCTGCGGCGGCACGGAGTCGACGCGATGCCAGTCCATGTCGATCACCGCGACCGAGAACGGCACGTCCTCGTCGTCGAAGCGGTCCATCAGCTCCAGGTACGAGTCGGCCGAGTAGGGGTGGTACCGGCTCCACCAGTTGCCCAGCGCCCAGCGCGGCAGCCGCATCGGCGCCCCGGACACGGCGTAGAGCTCGCGGACCGCCCGGGCGTAGTCGCGGCCGTGCGCGAAGACGTACAGGTCGCGACGGCCGGCCGGTCGCGTGCCGATCCACCCGTCGTCGGCGAACAGGAACGACTCCGTGTCGTCGACGACGCCGATCCCGTCCGGGGACACGACTCCCGGCTCGAGGTCGATGCGCCCGTCGGCGTCGTCGAGGGTGCGCGCCGTGCCGCCGAGGTCGTGCGTGGGCTCGCCGTACCGCCACCTGCCCGAGTCCGTGCCGCGGAGCTCGACGACGAGCCCGTGCGCGGACGGCTCCTGCCCGTCGTACCGCAGCCAGGCCCGCGGCGTCGTGATCTCGATCCCGTCGCCGAAGGGACGGGCCGTGAACTCGGCCTCCCCGAGGTCGCGCCGGACGGCGAACGTCGACGCGCGGTCCTCGAAGCCGCCGTCGGGCGACCACTCGACCCGGAACAGGCAGTCGGTCAGGACGGTCACCCGCCAGCGGTCGCCGCGCACCTGCTGCTGGGCGCGGGCCTGCGGGGCGGCGCCGGGCAGCGGGCGGACGACGGGCAGCGGGCGTCGGGTGTCGACGACGTCGGTCACGGGAGCTCCTCGAGGGTGGTGCAGGGGTGTCGGTGGGACGGGGCGGCCACGGTCGGGCTCAGCTCTTGACCGCGCCCTGGGTGATGCCGCTGATGACCCACCGCTGGGCGATCAGGTACACGACGATCGTCGGGGCCATCGCCATGAGGTACGACGCGAACGCCACGTTGTAGTTGGTGCCGAACTGGCTCTGGAAGATGTTCTGCACCACGGGCAGCACCTGCAACGTGGGGTCGGAGACGATCATCGACGGCAGCATGAAGTCGTTCCACGACGCGAGGAACGCGAAGATGCCGACAGTCGCGATCATCGGGCCCAGCAGCGGCAGGATGATGCGCCAGAAGACCTGCCACGTCGTCGCACCGTCGATGCGGGCGCTCTCCTCGAGCTCCACGGGGATCGAGCGCAGGTACGCCGAGAACAGCAGCACGCTGAACGCGAGCTGGAACATGGCGTGCAGGATGGCGACGCCCAGCGGGTTGTCGAGGCCTGTGAGCGCGGTGAGCTTGATCTCCGTCAGCGCGATCACAGGGAACGGCAGGAACATCGACGCGAGCAGGTAGACGAACGACCAGCGGAAGAACCGGTGGGACCAGTACCGCACGATCGCGTACGACGCGAGCGAGCTCAGCAGCAGCGTCAGGGCGACGGTGAGCGCCGCGACGCCGACGGAGATGCTGAAGGACACCGGGAAGCGGGTCAGCTGCCACGCCTCGGCGAAGCTCGCCGGGTTGAACGGGGCAGGGAGCGCGAAGGCGTTGCCCTCCACGGACTGCTCGCTGGTCTTGAACGCCATCGTGAGCGTGACGTAGAGCGGCGCGAGCACGGTGAGCGAGCACAGGGCGAGCGCGACGGTCAGCGGCCAGCTCCTGCGGCGGGCGCGGCCCGGGCGTCGGCGACGGTCGTCGACCGGCGCCGTGACGCTCCCCTGGAGGGGGGTGGTGGCGGTGGCGGTCACAGTCGGATGTTCCTTCCACGGGAGACGACGAGCTGCAGCACGGAGATGAGCACCGTGATCACGAAGAAGACGGTGGCGTTAGCCATCTGGTAGGCGTAGTCGCCGCCCGTGAAGCCGCCGAAGATCGTCATCGCGACGCTGCTCGTCGCGTTGCCGGGGCCTCCGCCCGTGAGCCCGACGATGACGTCGTAGACGCCGAGGTACCCCTTGATCCCCAGGATGGTGTTGATGAGCACGAACCCGGCGATGAGCGGCAGGGTGATCGAGCGGAACTGCCGCCAGGGACCGGCGCCGTCCAGCGAGCTCGCCTCGTACAGGTCGGACGGGATCGACGTGAGCCCGGCCGTGTAGACCAGGAGGGCCCCGGGGATGGTCTGCCAGGCGGAGACGACGACGATGGCGAGCCACGCCAGGTCGGGGTTGCCGAGGATGCTGGAGGTCAACGGGTCGAAGCCCACCGCCGTGGCGAACGCGGGCAGGGTGTTCGAGAACAGGTAGTTGAACACGTAGGCGACGACGATCCCGGACACGACCATCGGGATCACGAAGATCGCCCGCAGCCCCGCCGCGAAGCGGATGCGCTTGGACAGCCCGATGGCGAGCACGAGGGCGATCACCTGCGCCACGACCACCGTGACGAGCGAGAAGCCGAGCGTGAACCCGTACGCCTCGCGGATCCCCGGGTCCCCGAGGAGCGCCGCGTAGTTGCGCAGGCCGAGGAAGCTCCAGTCCCCGAACCCCACGTAGTCGGTGAAGCTGTAGAAGATGCCCACGAGCGCGGGGATCACCACGAACACGGTGAAGACCAGCAGGGCGGGCACGAGGAACAGGTAGGCGATCGGCTCGGGGCGTCCGTGGCGCCGGCGTCGCGCCGGCGCGGCGACCCGTGCGGCCGGCGCGGCGGGGGCTGTCGTCGTGGTGGTCATACCGTGGCCTCCCGGCTCGCGAGGCGGCGCCAGTCGGCGTCGAGCTGGTGGAGCATCCCCTCGAAGTTGCCCGACCGGATCGCCTCCTGCAGGTAGTTGCCCAGCGGGATCGAGGTGGGGACGAACGTGCCGGCGCCCTGGTAGAAGGCGGCGGAGTCGACGTACTCCTGCAGGCCGGCGAGCCGCTCGTCCTGCTGCGGCGGGCCGTCGGTCAGGGTCGAGTACGCGAGGTTGTCCGCGTTGTACGCGTTGAGGATCTCGGGGCGCATGAGGAACTCCACGAGCTCGACGGCCTCCTCGCGGTGGGAGGTGTCCTCGGGGATGTACAGGCAGAGGTCGATGTTGACCCGGGCCTGCCGCTCGGCGGGGTCCTCGCTCACCGGCAGGGCGAACGTGCCCACCTCGAGGGTCTCGTCCACCAGCGCGATCTGGCTCAGCGCCCACGGGCCCTGGAGGTACATCGCGGCCTTGCCCTGACCGAACGCCAGGTTGCCGTCGGCGTAGCCGCGCACGGCGTGGTCCGGGTTGAAGAAGGACGAGATCGTCTTGGCGCGCTCCATCGGGACCGCCAGCGTCTTCGCGAACGAGACGTCGGAGTCGGGCCCGACGTCGGTGCCGAGCTCCTTCATCCGCCCGAAGAACTCGCCCGGGTCGACGAGGCTGCCGACCGAGTAGTCGAACAGCCCCTGCCACAGCGTCCAGGTGTCCCGGTCGGTCGCGTAGATCGGCGTGATGCCCGCCTTCTGCAGCGCGGTGCAGACGTCGACGAACTCGGTCCACGTGGTCGGGACGGGAAGGTCGTGCTCCGCGAAGATCGCCTTGTTGTAGATGACCCCGGCGGCCGCCAGCGAGTAGGGCAGCACGCTGGTGCGCCCGGCGTAGGTGGCGTACTGGTCCGTGAGGTCGCTGATGTCGGTCCGCACGGTCGCCGCCGAGGGCAGCTGCGACAGGTCGCTCATCTGGCCGCGCGAGATGTAGCGGGCGAGCTCCAGGTTGTCGTTGAAGCAGCCCACGTCTCCCGGCTCGCCCCGCACGAACTGCGGGGCGATCGCCGTCGTCGAGTCGTGCACGACGCGGATGTGCGGCTGCTCCCGCTCGAACTGCCGCAGCAGCTCGTCGAAGTAGGCGATCACCTCCTGCTTCTGCTCGTAGAAGGTGATCTGCGTGCGTCCCCCGCCACCGCCCGGCGAGGCGCACGCCGCCAGCGGGACGGCCGCCAGCACCCCGGCGGCCCCCGCGAGGAACGAGCGCCGGCTCACCCTCCGCGGTGGTCCGGCCATCGACTTCGATCTCACGTGACGTCTCCTTCGACCACGATCGGCACCGTCTCGGCGACGGGCCGCAGCGAACGTACAGCGCTGTAAATTGAGAGTCAAGATCGGGGCACGACGCCGCGAGAGCGAGACGCGCCGCACCAAGTATCAGGCGCCACCGATCGGACATCTGAGCCCTCGAGGGGCGAAAGCCCACGATCTCGGACATAATCCCAGCGCGCCAACCAACTGTGCGCACCGCCCAGCAGTGTTGCCAGGGCGGTGGGTTTTCTGACGCGTGAGGCGTCACGACCGAGAGGGAGATCGATGAAGAGAACCGTCTGGAGCGCATTGCTGGCTGGAGCGCTTGTCCTGATGTCTGGCGTGGCGGTGGCGCCGTCCGCCAGCGCCGCGCGTGCACCGGAGTGCAACGTCCAGAAGGCCGTCGTCGAGCGGCCCGGGCCCGCCGTCCGCGGCTCGGTCCGCGTGCCCGCCGTCGGGACATGGCAGTACTCCGTCCTCTACTGCTCCCTTCTGTGGGGCGACAGCGGTACCGGCGTCGCCACGCTCCAGGCGACGCTCAACCACTGCTATGGCCGGAACCTCGAGGTCGACGGCAACTTCGGGGACCTGACCAGGACCGCGCTCAAGTACGCCCAAGGGCGGGCGGGCGTCGCCCAGGACGGCGTCTACGGGCCCAACACCCGCGACCGCATGGCCCACTGGAGTGGTGGGGCGTACTGCGCCCGGATCGCCTGACAGCTCCGGGACGGCATCCGGCCGGATGCCGTCCCTCAGTGCACCCATCACAGCAGCAGCAGGTTCAGCGCCGCGAGCGCCACGAGCACGGTGACCAGGCGTTCGAACAGCTGCTGGTCCACGTGGCCGATGACCTTGCGGCCGATCCACGTGCCGATCAGCACGACGGGCGCGAGCACGGCCCACAGCGCCACGGTCTCCGCGCGCACGATCCCGACGCCGACGGCGACAGGCAGCTTGATGACGTTGACGGTGAAGAAGAACCACGCCGTCGTGCCGAGGAACCGCCACTTCTCGTACCGCGCGGCGAGGAGGTAGAGGCTCATCGGCGGGCCGCCGGCGTTCGCCACCATCGTCGTGAACCCGGCGAGGCCGCCGTAGCCGAGGGTGGCCGCCCGGGTGTCGGTGCGCAGGCGGTCGCGCCAGAGGTTGAGCACCAGCAGCGCCAGCAGGATCGCGCCGATCGTGCGCTTCATGACGTCGTCGCTGACGACGTTCAGGAAGAGCGCACCGAGCGTCACTCCCACCAGGACCGGCGCGAGGAGACGTCCGATGATGCGGAAGTCGGCGTGCCTCCGGTACGCCCAGATGGCGACGAGGTCGCCCGTCACCAGCAGCAGGAGCACCGCGCCCGTCGAGTCCTTGGCGGGGATGACGAGCGCCATCAGCGCCGCCGCGATCATCCCCAGGCCGCCGAGCGCCGTCTTGGAGAAGCCCACGAGCAGCGCCACCAGGGCGACGACGGCCCAGCCCGTCCAGGGCAGTCCGGCGATCAGCGGGGCGGGCTCGAGCACCCGGGAAGGGTAGCCGTCACCGGACCCGGTCGTAGACCACGGCGACCTCGCCCGACCCGCCGGCCTCCTGCTGGGTCACGGCCCAGGTGGACGCCGGCAGGCCGTCGTCGAACAGTCGTGGCCCGCCCCCGGCGACCACCGGCACGACGAGCAGATAGAGGCGGTCGATGACGTCCGCGGCGAGGAGCGCCTTGATGACGCTCGCGCTGCTGTTGACCAGCACGTCGCCCTGGCCGGTGCGCCGGAGCTCCCGCACGACGTCCGCGGCGGGGGCGTCCACCACGCGGCTCCTGGCCCATGGCGCCCGGGTCAGGGTGGTCGAGAAGACGACCTTCTCGGTCTCGACGAGCCAGCGCGCATAGGCACGGTCGCGCGGATCGGCGGCCTCGTCGTCGACGACCGAGGGCCAGTACGACAGGAAACCCTCGGCGTTCACCCGCCCGAGGACGGCCGTCGTGGCGCCCTGGCACATGCGGCTCATGTGGTCCCGCGCGGTGTCGGTGGCGACGTACGGCAGGAAGGCGCCGAAGTCGCCCGGCCCGCCGGGGCCGTGGTACCGCCCGTCGAGCGTGAGGCTGAGGTTAGCCGCCACCGTGCGGCCTGCCGGGTGGGTCATGTCGTGCTCCTTCGTCCCTGGTGCCGTCCTTCGGCACCCGCACCCGGGACGGAACCGCTCCGCCGTCCTCGACATCCGTCGTCCGCGACCGGGAGTGACAGGGGTTGCGACCAAGGCCGGTGCTGCCGATGGTGGGAACCGGTCCAGCAGCAGGCCGACGAGGCTGCGGGGCAGCGCCCCGCCACGTCCGGCGCCGGTGGACGGCGTCAGGAAGGACGGTCACCATGGCCACCGGAGAGACCGGGTTCGACGACGTCACCTTCGACCTCATCTCGGTGCAGTACCACTCCCTCAAGGCGGGGCACGACTACGGGCAGTACGTCCGCGACGCCCGCAACGCCGGCAAGGAGGAGATCGCGTCGTTCTTCGAGCAGGTGATGGCGGAGGACTCGGCACGAGCGCAGCAGTGTCACAAGTTCCTCGCCGAGCTCACCCAGCACGGCACCGACGCGACCTCGCCGCAGGGGTCCGAGCAGGGCTGACGCGTACGCCATGATGGCGGCATGACCGAGGTCGTCCCCGCCCTCATCCGTGCCGCCACGCCCGACGACGCCGCGGGTTGCGCGTTCGTCCACCACACGTCGTGGGTCGAGACGTACTCCGGGTTGCTCCCGGCGGACCACTGGGAGTCGGACACCCTCGAGCGACGCACCGCGACCTGGCACCGCTGGCTCGGCGGCGAGCTGACCGTCACCGTCGCCGAGTCCGGTGGCCGGGTCGTCGGGATCGCGTTCGGTCGCGAAGGGCGTGCCGTCGGGGGCCACGCGCCGGTGCGCGACCGCGAGCTGTGGCTCCTCTACGTGCTGGCGGCGCACCACGGGACGGGCGTCGGGCAGGCGCTGCTCGACGCCGTCCTGCCCCCGGGCGCGCCCGCCCAGCTCTGGGTCGCGGAGGCCAACCCGCGCGCGAGGCGGTTCTACGAGCGCAACGGGTTCGTGCCCGACGGCGCCCGAGACGTCGACGAGGCGCTCGGCCTCGCCGACGTGCGCCTCGTGCGCTGACCGCGTCGTCGTCCGTCCGGTCAGAGGGTGGTCGTGAGGACTCCCCCGTCGGCACGGAGCGCGGCGCCGTTGGTCGCGGACGAGACCGGGCTGGCCAGGTAGGTGACGAGGCCGGCGATCTCGACCGGCTCGATGAAACGCTGGAGGAGCGAGGTCTGGTTCGCCGCCTCGATCGAGCTCTTCACCTGGTCCGCGGGGACGCCCTGGGCCCGCGAGATGTCCTCGACGGCCCCGGCCACCCCCTCGGAGTACGTCGGCCCGCCGAGGACGGTGTTGACGGTGACGCTCGTTCCCCGGGTGAGCTTCGCGAGCCCGTTGCCCAGGGCCAGCACCCCTGCCTTGGTCGTGCCGTAGTGCGTCATTGCGGCCGGCACGTCCACCCCCGACTCGCTGCTCACGAAGATGATCCGACCCCAGCCGCGGGTCAGCATGCCGGGGAGCGCGTGCCGGGACAGGCGGACGCCACTCATGACGTTGACGTCGAAGTACCGCTGCCACTCGTCGTCGGAGATCTCCTCGAACGCCCGGACGTCGAAGACGCCCACGTTGTTCACCAGGATGTCCACCTCGCCGAGCGACCCGACCAGCCGGCGCACCTGGGCCGGGTCCGCGAAGTCGGCGGGGATCCCCGAGACCGCGGCGCCCGGGACGGCGGCCTCCAGCTTCCGCACCGCGCTCGCGACCCGGTCCTCGCGCCGCCCGTTGACGACCACGGCCGCCCCTTCCGCGAGCAGGGACTCGGCGACCGCGTAGCCGATGCCCTGCGTCGACCCGCTCACGAAGGCCCTCTTGCCCACCAGGTCCAGGTCCACGGATCTCCTCTTCGCGTCGTCGTCTGCGATGAACTGACTTGCTCAAGCAAGTGAACCCTAGGCGTTCTCCAGTTTCCTGAGCAAGTAAACCGTGGGCGCCGACGGAGTCGGCGCTCGCGTACGCTGACCGTCATGCCGGACCCTGTCGCACCCGCCAGCGATCCCCCGGAGCTCACGGGCGAGGACCTCGAGACCTGGGCAGCCCTGGCCACCGTGCTGGAGTGGCTGCCGGCCGCCCTCGACGGGCAGCTCCAGCGCGACGCACAGCTCTCCCACTTCGAGTACGGCGTGCTGTACGCCCTGGCCGGCGCGCCGGACGGCACTCTGCGGATGAGCGTGCTGGCCGGCTATGCGAACAGCACGTTGTCGCGCCTGTCCCGCGCGGCGACGCGGCTGGAGACCCAGGGGTGGGTGAGGCGCACCCCCGATCCCGCAGACGGGCGCTACACCCTGGCCCTGCTCACCGACCTCGGGAGGGCGAAGGTCCAGGAGGCGACGCCCGGTCACGCGGAGCTCGTCCGACGGCTCGTGCTGGACCGCCTGACGAAGCCGCAGACCCGGCAGCTGCGGGAGATCAGCCGGCGGATCGGGCAGGGCATCCGGGAGGACGGCGGCTGGCGACCGCGCTGACCGAGCTGGCGACGCTATCCGCGAGGCAGGACCTCGTCGTCCGCGTGCGCGCCGAACTCGGCGACGCGCACCTCGGCGATGTGCTCGTACCGGCTGATCCGGTCGGTCCACGCCGCGTCGACGCCGAACGCCACCTGCGCGAAACCCACCCGGCTGATCGCCTCGGCCAGGCCCGGATCGCCGGGCGCCAGCAGCCGCACCGGCGCGTCGAGCGCCACGGTGTGCGGCGGCACGAAGAACTCGTCCGGCACCTCGGCGCGCGCATGGACGAGCGCGCCGACCGCGACGACCGAGCCGGCCCCCACCTGTGCGCCCTGCAGGACCGTCGCCCCGGTCGCCACATAGACGCACCGGCCGACCTCGCAGCCCAGCAGCGTGGCCTGCGGCCCGACGAAGACGTGGTCACCCACCACCACCGGCCGATCGCCGGCGACCGCGGACCCGCGCAGCACCGCGTTCTCGCAGATGACCGCCGCCTCGCCGACCTCGATCCGGGACCCCTCGGCGTCGAGCACCGCGCCGTACATCACCCGCGCCCTCGGCCCCACGCGGACATCACCGACCAGAGTCGCTGTCGGGGCGACATAGGCGGTGGGGTCGACCTGCGGTTCATGACCGCGATGCCGGATCCGGACTCCCTGCGTTCCAGTGACCATGGGCAGATCCTGCCCGACCGACGTCCGGCTCCACGAAGCTGATGACCTTGTGCTTCTCCCGGGCGTACGCGATCTCGCGGCGCGTCGCCGCTCCGACGTAGCCGCCGTCGCTCACCACGCGGACCTCGTCCGCGAGGTCGATCCGCCTCAGGTGCAGCTCCCCCAGAGCCTCGCGCGTGGCGGGTGTCAGCTCCTCGCCGATCGCCTCGGGAGCGAGCACGATCACGCCTCGGGCGGTCAGTCGTCGCCGCTCCGACCCGAACAGGTCCAGGAAGCGCAGGGAGCCGCACAGGCACACCACCCGCGGTCGTTCGGCCACGTCCATTCCTGCGCCTCCTTGCCGTGACAGGTCGTTCACGACGCCGTGGGATGGAACGACGTCGTCGCGGCCGGGTCGTGAGGTACGACGACGACCTGGACGTCGTCCTCATAGATCACGCGACCGGGTTCCTGCGCCTCGACCCGGACGCACTGCACCCCGTGGGCCCGCAGGATCTCGAGGTAGGGCGGCACACGCTCGATGAGGTGGTGGGCGGTGTCCTTGAACCACGCCGTGGCGCGCGGGTGCACGGTCTCGTCGTAGACGGTGGGGTCGGTGTCCGACGGGTCCGGGTAGGCCGCGTCGTACCAGTCGTTGGCAGCGCGCCACGCCGCGTGCTCGTCGGGACTCAGCCGCCCCGCACGTCCGAGGAGGTTCGTGAGCCCGAAGACGCCGGTGTGCACCCCGCGCCTCCCGGGGGCCGGCGACTGGAAACGGACGAACATGGACCCATCCCAGCACGGCGCGCGGACGCGACCCCACGGGCCACGCACGTCGCGCGGACCCACCGCCCTGCGTTTCACGATCTACTGTTCACCCGTGACGGGGACACCACTGGAGGGCGGCAACGCGTCGGCAGAGGTCGTCCGGATCGGTCAGACCGTTCGCAAGCCATGGCTGGCGTCGTCCGAGGTGGTCCAGGCCTACACCTCGGCCCTGGCGGGCGCGGGCTTCGACGTCCCTCGACCGATGGGGAGGGATGAGCTGGGCCGTCAGGTCATCGAGTACGTTCCCGGGGTGCCGGCCATGGATCGTCCGCCGCTCTCGCTCGCCGAGCTTGCCCACGTCGGGAGGATGGTTCGCGAGATCCACGACGCGAGTGCAGGCATCCCGCTCGACCCGAGCGTGGCGTGGGATTCCCTGATCCCCGCGCCGGCCCAGGAACTGCTGTGCCACAACGACCTCGCGCCATGGAACCTGATCGTCGGCGAGCGCTGGGTCTTCATCGACTGGGACGGTGCCGCTCCCAGCACCCGTCTCTGGGACCTCGCCTACGCCGCGCAGTCGTTCACCCTCAACGATGCGGCAGCCGAGCCGTCCACGGCAGCGACACGACTGGATGCCTTCGTGGACGGATACGGTGCCGACCAGCGGCTCCGCACCGAGCTGCCACAGACCATGTGGCGGCGCACCTCGGCGATGTACCGGATGCTGAAAGCAGCGCACGCGTCGGGCCGCGAACCGTGGGGATCGATGTTCGCCTCGGGGCACGGGCGGCACTGGAAAGACGTCACCGAGTACGTCCGGCAGCACGAAGCCACTTGGAGGTCGGCGCTGTCTCCCTCCAGGTGAAGCCGTCTTCTGGAGCCAGGCCGGTTCGTTCTCGACAGATGCGTCGCCGCGTCAGGTCTGCATGTCGACGAACCGCGAGTAGTGGCCCTGGAACGCGACGGTGATGGTGTCGGTCGGGCCGTTACGGTGCTTGGCGACGATCAGGTCCGCCTCGCCGGCGCGGGGCGACTCCTTCTCATACGCGTCCTCGCGATGCAGCAGGATCACCATGTCGGCGTCCTGCTCAATCGAGCCCGATTCACGCAAATCCGACATAGCAGGCTTCTTGTCCTGGCGTTGCTCGGGCCCACGGTTCAGCTGCGACAGCGCGATGACCGGGACGCCGATCTCTTTCGCCAGGAGCTTGAGCGCGCGGGAGAACTCGGAGACCTCCTGCTGTCGCGACTCGACCTTCTTGCCGGATGTCATCAGCTGCAGATAGTCGATGACGACGAGCTTGAGGTCGTGCTTCTGCTTGAGTCGCCGGCACTTGGCGCGGATCTCGGTGAGCGACATGTTCGGCGAGTCGTCGATGAACATCGGCGCCTCGGAGATCTTGCCCATGACCTTGGCAAGCTTCTGCCAGTCGTCCTCACCCATGGAGCCGTTACGCAGCTTCTGCAGGTGCACGCGCGCCTCGGCGGACAGCAGGCGCATGGTGATCTCGTTGCGGCTCATCTCGAGCGAGAAGACGACGGACGCCTGGCCGTTGCGCACCGACGCCGCCCGCGCAATGTCGATGGCAAGCGTCGAGTTGTGGGTCGGGATCATCGCGCGGCTCGCGAGGTACAGGTGCGACGGGTGGTCGATCTCCACGCAGCGCACGGGGACCGGAGGGACGGCGACGACGTCGACGATCTTCCACGAGGCCCCGCGCCGGGAGACGGAGTGCGCGGCGCCGGACCGCATCGACGTCACGATGTCCTCGGTGGTCCGGATCGCGGCGTCGCGCGGGTCGCCCGACAGGCTCGTCGACCACTCGTGCTGAGCGTCCGCGACGATGGTGGTGCCGTCGTCGAACACGACCTCGTAGCAGGGCCGACCAGTCATCACCTCGGTCGCACGGACGACGCGCGTCGGTGTCCCGTCAGCGGCGATCAGCTCGTCGCCTACGGCGACGTCGCCCATCGTCGTCCAGCCCGAGGGCGTGGGCAGCGGGGTGTCGAGGGCCAGGGCCTTGCCCATGGCAGGCCGGGCGGCGATGACGATCATCTGGCCGGGGTGCAGGCCGTTCGTCAGGCGGTCGAGGTCGGCGAACCCGGTGGGGACGCCCACCATGCCCTCGCCACGGTTCCCGGCGGCCTCGATCTCGTCCATGGTGCCGCCGATGATCTCGGCGAGCGGCAGGTAGTCCTCGGAGGTCTTGCGCTCGGTGACGGCGTAGATCTCCGCCTGGGCGGTGTTGACGATGCCCTCGACGTCGCCGCCGTCGGTGGCGTACCCGAGCTGCACGATCTTGGTGCCCGCCTCGACGAGCCGGCGCAGCACGGCACGCTCCTGCACGATGCGGGCGTAGTAGCCGGCGTTCGCGGCGGTGGGGACGCCGGCCATGAGGTCGTGGATGTACGGGGCGCCGCCGATGCGGCCCAGCTCGCCGCGCTTGGTGAGCTCCGCGACCACGGTGATGGCGTCGGCGGGCTCGCCGCGGCCGTACAGGTCGATGATGGCGTCGTAGATCGCCTCGTGC
Source organism: Isoptericola peretonis (assembly GCA_023241745.1). Lineage (GTDB taxonomy): Bacteria > Actinomycetota > Actinomycetes > Actinomycetales > Cellulomonadaceae > Isoptericola > Isoptericola peretonis. The sequence goes on from JALQCY010000003.1 coordinate 314,082, forward strand.
GCGGGGCGGTAGAAGTCGTTGCCGCGGATCTGCTCGACGACGTCCGCGATCGCGTCCTTGGAGAGCAGCATGCCGCCCAGCACGCTCATCTCGGCAGCGACGTCCTGAGGAGGTGTGCGGTCGAAGGTGGCGCCGGACGCCCCCTGATATCCCGCCTCGAGCTCCTCGATCGACATCTTCACCCTGCTCCCCGCCGTCGCCGGCGTCCGGTCCGTCACCGGACTCCGACTCCCCGCTGTCAGGTCCACGTTCTACCGTGGGGCACTGACACCGCGGACGACGCTAGGCGCGCCCGCGACGCTGCGCAACGGGCGCTGTGGACACAGGTGTGGACGAGCTTGTGGATATGGCGGTCGGGGCTGTGCATGGTCGGTGGACAGGCATGTGCACAACTGGGGATATCGGCTGTGTACAACTTCTGACAGGCCGCTGACCTGCAGCGTCGTTACCCTCAGGCTGTGGAGGAGAAGAAAGTTGGGTGACGTTCACCGCACCCCCGATCCAGACGGCGGCCACCCCGGCGCCACCCCTCCTTCACCGACGCCTCCGGACGGTCACGCGGGCGACCACGCCGACCCCGCGGTTGTCCACAGGGGTGGACCACAGGGTGGCGAGGGCGGCAGGGCCGACCGCCGCCGCATCGACCGCGACATCCTCGCCCTCGCGCTGCCGGCGCTGGGCGCCCTCGTCGCCGAGCCGCTGTTCGTACTGGTCGACAGCGCCGTCGTCGGTCACCTCGGCACCGCGCAGCTCGCCGGCTTGTCCGTCGCCTCGACCCTGCTCGTCACCCTCGTCGGGCTGTGCGTGTTCCTCGCCTACGCCACCACCGCCGCCGTCGCGCGCATGGTCGGCGCCGGGCGCACCCGCGAGGCCCTGCAGTCCGGCATCGACGGCATGTGGCTCGCCCTGGGCCTCGGCCTCGTCCTCGCCGCGGTCCTCGCCCTGGGCGCGCACTGGGCCGTCGGGGCGATGGGCGCCGGACCGGACGTCGCGGGGTACGCCGCCACGTACCTCCGGTGGTCGGTGATCGGGCTGCCGGGCATGCTCGTGGTGCTGGCGTCGACGGGCGTCCTGCGCGGCCTGCAGGACACGCGCACCCCGCTGTGGGTCGCCTCGTCGGGTGCCGTCGTCAACGCGGTCCTCAGCGTGGCCCTCGTGTACGGGGCCGGCCTCGGCATCGCGGGCTCGGCGATCGGCACCGCCGCGACGCAGCTCGGCATGGGCGCCGTGCTGACGGTCGTCGTGGTGCGCGGGGCCCGGCGCCACCACGCGTCCCTGCGCCCGCACCACGCGGGCATCTGGGCGAACGCCGTCGCGGGGGCTCCGCTGTTCGTGCGCACGGCGTCGCTGCGCCTCGCGATCCTGGTCACCGTCGCGGTGGCGACGAGCCTCGGTGCCACGGCCCTCGCCGGCTACCAGGTCGTCAACAGCCTGTGGGGCCTGGCCGCGTTCGCGCTCGACGCGCTCGCCATCGCCGGCCAGGCGCTCGTCGGCCACGGCCTCGGGGCGGGCGACGTCGGGCGGGTCCGCGCGGTCCTGCGCCGGTCCCTGCAGTGGGGCGTCGGCGCCGGCGTGGTGATCGGCGTCCTCTTCGCCGTCTCCGGGTGGTGGATCGCGCCGCTCTTCACGCCCGACCCCGAGGTGCGCGTCGCGATCACCGCGGGCCTCGTCGTCACGGGCGTCCTCATGCCGATGGCCGGCTGGGTGTTCGTGCTCGACGGCGTCCTCATCGGTGCCGGCGACGGCCGTTTCCTCGCGGGGGCGGGCATGCTCACGCTCGTCGTCTACCTGCCCTTCGCGCTCGCCGTCCGCGCCTGGGCTCCCGACGGCGCCGTCGGGCTCGCCTGGCTGTGGGGGGCGTTCGCGGGCGTCTTCATGCTGGCGCGCGCCCTGACGACAGGGCTGCGCGCCCGCGGCGACAGATGGATGGTCACGGGCGCGTGACGGCGGCAGGCCGTCCGGTGAACGGCGTGTGACCGACCGCCGTCACACCGGCACGAGCAGCCGGTAGCCGATCCCGCGCACGGAGGTGACACGCAGCTCCGGCACCACCCGCAGGCGCTTGCGCAGGCGCTTCACGGCGGAGGTCACCGGGTCGGGGTCGCCCAGGTAGCCGGTGCGCCACACGGTGCGGGTGAGCTCCGCGAACGACCACACGCGGTCCGGCGCGGACGCCAGCGCCGCGAGGAGGTCGAACTCGCGCATCGACAGGTGCACGGGCGTGCCGCGGGCCGTCACCTCCCGCGCCGCGAGGTCCACCTCCAGCGCCCCCAGCACGATCCGGCGCAGGCGCGACGCCTCGACGGCGACGACGTCGGGCGCCCGGTTGTCCTCCCGCTCGACCTCCGGCTCGACCGCGGTGCGCTCCCGCGCCGGAGGAGACGCCCTGGCGTGCACCTCCAGCACATGGGCCGACGCGCCCTCGGCGTCCGGCACCACGGCTGCCTGCGTCGGGCCCAGCAGGATGCGCGCGCCGTCCGTGTCGGCCGTCGCGATCACCGCGGCCCTCCCCCGCAGCAGACGGGCCACCTCGCCCACCCGTTGCAGCGGCAGACCGATGCACAGCACGTAGCCGCCCGTCGGTTCCGCCCGGTTCTCGTGGGGCATCGCCGTCCTCCGTCCGACCCGCTCCGAAGAATCACGAGACATCGTTTACCCAGGTGCCTATCAGAGTTCAGGCGAGACCGCCCGCCGACCGGACCCGCGATCGACCCGGAGCTGCCCGCCGGTTGACCGGGAACTGGCCCCCGCCCGCCCTTGTCGCCCCGGACGACGACCTGTGGGCTGGAGGGTGGGCCCCGACCGGGCGCCCGTCACGACGTCCCCGTCACCATCGGGGACACCTCACCTGGAGGAAGCGTGCACTCACCGATCCGCACAAGATCGATCCCAGGCAGGAGGGGGTGGGTCGCGACGAGCGCGGCCCTCGCGCTCCTCGCCACGTCCGCGGCAGGGGTGGCGCCGGCGTTCGCCGACACCGCAGGAACCCCGCTCGCCCCCGCGGGCGCCGTGCCCGACCCTGAGGACAAGCTCACCGCCGACGTCGAGAAGGACCTCGCCGCCGGCCCCACGGACTTCTGGCTCGAGCTGGCCGACACCGCCGACCTCACCGCCGCGAAGGACATCGCCGACTGGGACGACCGCGGCCAGTACGTCTACGAGACCCTGACCGCCGTCGCCGACGCGTCGCAGGCCGGGCTGATGAAGGACCTCGACGCCGCCGGCGCCGACTACGAGACCTTCTGGATCTCCAACGCCATCCTCGTGCGCGGAGGCAACGACGCCCTCGCCACCACCCTCGCCCAGTCCCCCGAGGTCGAGCGCATCAGCGCCCCGCGCGGCTACCACCTCGTGGAGCCCGTCGAGCGGGACAAGGTCTCGACCCAGGGCACCCAGTCCGTCGAGTGGGGCCTCCAGGCGATCAACGCCGACGACGCCTGGGCCCTCGGCTACACCGGCCAGGGCGTCACGGTCGCCAACATCGACTCCGGCGTGCAGGGCGACCACCCCGCCGTCGCGTCGCAGTACCGCGGCCTGCAGGACGACGGCAGCGTCGTCGACGACTACAACTGGCTCGACACGTCGAACGCCTGCGCCGGTGACTCCCCCTGTGACACCGACGGCCACGGCTCCCACACGATGGGAACGATGGTGGGCGACGACGGCGCCGGCAACCAGATCGGCGTCGCCCCCGGCGCGGACTGGATCGCGGCCAACGGCTGCGCCACCTGCTCCAACGCCGACCTCATGGAGTCCGGCCAGTGGATCCTGGCTCCTACCAAGGCGGACGGCACCGACGCCGACCCGAGCAAGCGGCCGCAGGTCGTCAACAACTCGTGGGGCTACGACGCCCCCGGCGTGATCGACGACTTCATGGCGGACCAGATCAACGCGTGGGAGGCCGCCGGCATCTTCGGCACGTGGTCGGGCGGGAACATGGGGCCGGCGTGCACCACCACCTCCTCGCCGGGCGCCAACACGAACACCTACTCCGTGGGCGCGTTCGACTCGTCCGGGGCCATCGCCTCGTTCTCGTCGCGCGGCCCGGGCGAGGACGGCGAGGTCAAGCCGAACATCGCGGCCCCGGGCGTCAACGTGCGCTCGTCGGTCCCCGGTGACGGCTACGCGTCCTACAACGGCACGTCGATGGCGGCCCCGCACCTCGCGGGCGCGGTCGCCCTCCTGTGGAGCGCGGCACCGAGCCTCGTCGGCCAGATCGAGGAGACCGAGGCGCTGCTCGACGGCGCGGCCGTCGACGTCGACGACACGTCCTGCGGCGGCACCGCCGACGACAACAACGTGTGGGGCGAGGGCAAGCTCGACGTCATGGCCCTGCTCGACGCGGCGCCCGTGGGCGACACCGGCATCGTCGCGGGCACCGTGACGGACACCGACGGCGCCCCCGTCGCCGGCGCCGAGGTCACGTTCGACGGCGACAACGACCGCACGGTCGTCGCCGGCACCGACGGCGCCTTCACCGCCGAGCTCGCCGTCGGCGACTACTCCGCGAGCGCGAGCGCTTTCGGGTTCGTCGACTCCGCGCCGGCCGACGTCACCGTGACCGTCGACGAGACCGTCACGCTGCCGTTCACGCTGGAGCGGGCCGCCACCCGGACGGTGTCCGGCACGGTCACCGAGAAGGACGGGACGCCCACCGCGGGCGCCGTCGTCGCACTCTCGGGCCCGCTGGACGAGGTCACCACCGGGGACGACGGGCGGTACTCCATCGCCGGCGTCCCGGACGGCACCTACACCCTGAGCGTCTCGGCGGGCACGTGCGCCGAGCCGTTCAGCACCGAGGTCGTGGTGGACGGCGACGAGACCGTCGACGCCGCCCTCAAGCGCCTGCTCGACGGCTACGGCTACTACTGCACGACCGGCTCGGCGGGCGTCGCGACCGGCGACACGCCGCTCGAGCTCACCGGCGACGACAAGGCGGCCCCGGTCGACCTGCCTTTCAGCTTCCCGTTCTACGGCGAGACGTACGACACCGCGCACGTCGCGACCAACGGGTTCCTGAACTTCCTCGCCTCCTCGACGACGCTGAGCAACGTGGCGATCCCCGCCGCGGCGGCGCCGAACGCGGCGATCTACCCGTTCTGGGACGACCTGTTCCTCGACGAGCAGTCGGCCGTCTACACCGGGGCCACCACCGTGGACGGCGTCGACGCGTTCGTCGTCGAGTGGCGCGACGCGCGCAAGTACCGGCCCACGACGGACCGGGTCAACTTCTCCGTCACGCTCCTCGCCGACGGCCGGGTCACCCTCGGCTACGGCGCCGTCACGGACACCGTCACCGCCCGCGGCGACTCCGCCACGATCGGCATCGAGAACGCGGCGGGCACCGTCGCGTCGCAGTTCTCGTACAACGCGGCCGCCGTGACCGAGGGGCTGTCCGTCACCTACGACGTGGCGGGCATGGGCTCCGTGACCGGCACCGTCCGCGACGGCAACACTACCGAGCCCATCGAGGGCGCGACCGTGACGATCACGTCGAAGGACGACGGGGACGAGACGGTCGTGACCACCGGCGCGGACGGCACCTACACCGCGCGGCTCCCGCTGGAGCGGTACACGCTCGCCTACGCGAAGGACGAGTACGCGGGCGCGACCCGCAACGCCGCCCTCACGGAGGACGGTCAGGTCGTGACGCGGAACGTCGCGCTCGGCGCCGGCCGCCTCGAGGTGAACAAGGAGAGCGTCTCGGCGTCGCTCGGCATGGGCGCCAGCGCCTCCCGCGCGTTCCAGCTGACCAACACCGGCACCGAGCCGGTGGACGTCACCCTGGGCACCGGCGGTGGCGGCTTCGAGATGCTCGGGGTCAGCGCCACGAAGGGCAAGGGGACGGACGGCGGCGTGATCCACCACGTCACCGACACCGCGACCGTGCCCGAGACGCCGAAGCCGTCCTTCGGCACCACCGGGTCCGGGCTGGGCACGGCGGACGGGAAGAACGGACTCGCGTCGTCCGGCGCCGAGGCAGGGACGGTCTCGCCGGACCTGTCCGCGGTCCCGCTCGACCAGACCACGCTGACCCACTCCGCGTCGCAGGACATCGTGGCGAACAACTCCGCGGCCTGCACCAACCAGGTGGTCACGCAGGACAACGGCTACCTGCGCACCTTCACGCTGAGCGACTTCGGCATCGACGGGTCGTTCGACGTCTCGGCCGTGTCCTTCGGCGTCGAGGCGATCCGGACCGCACAGCCGCTCACCGTCAACCTGTACACGCTTGAGGGCGACCTCGTGTACGCCAACATGACGCTGATCGGCAGCGCCGAGGCGACGGTGGGCACCGACGCGGGCGGCACGGTCGTGACCGTGCCGGTCACGGGCGAGGTGCCGAAGGACGGCACCCTCGTCGTCGAGATCGACGTGCCGGCCGGCGGCTGGTTCTTCGCCGGGTCGAACGACGCCGGGCAGACGGCGCCCACGTACATCCGCTCGGAGGCGTGCAGCATCCCGGAGCCCACGGACACCACGGAGGTCGACTTCCCCGACATGCACCTCGTCATGAACGTGTCCGGCGAGTCGGCGGGCGGCGGCGGCCTCGCGTGGCTGGACGTCCAGCCGCCCGAGCTCACGCTCGCCCCCGGGGCCTCCGTGCGGGCCGCGGTGACCCTCACCGCCGCGGTCGAGCAGCCCGGGGCGTACTCGGCCACCATCACGGCGGGCGAGAACACCCCGTACGAGGCGCCCACCGTCGCCGCCCTGATGACCGTCAAGGCGCCGACCGGCTGGGGCAAGGTCGCCGGCACGGTGACCGGTGACGGCGACCCGCTCGACGGGGCCGTCGTCCACCTCGACGGCAAGGCGTACGACACGACGCTCGTCACGGGCGCCGACGGCACCTACGGCTGGTGGATGCCCCGCGCCAACGGGCCGCTCCAGCTGGTCGTCGCGGCGAACGGGTTCATACCGACCGTCCGCACCGCCCAGATCGTCGCCGGACAGACCTCGGTCTACGACGTCGACCTGAAGCCGTTGCCCTGACGGTCATGACGGCCACCACCTGACAGGAGGTACGACGACGGCCCCGGCCCCTCGCGAGAGGGACCGGGGCCGTCGAACGTCAGGCGTCAGGCGTTCAGCCGGCGACGACCTTGACGTTGATCTTCGCCGAGACCTCGGGGTGCAGGCGCACCGACACGGTGTACTCACCGGTCGTCTTGATCGGCTGACCGATCTCGATCTTGCGCTTGTCGACCTGCGGGCCGGAGGCGGCCACGACCGCGTCGGCGATGTCACCGGTGGTGACGGCACCGAACAGGCGGCCGGAGTCGCCGGCGTGCGCCGAGACGACGACCGTCTTGGCGCCGAGCGAGTCGGCCACCGCCTTGGCCTCGTCCAGCGTGGCGATCTCGCGGGCCTTGCGAGCCTTGCGGATCGCGGAGACCTGCGACTCCGCACCCTTGGTCCACGGGGTGGCCAGGCGGCGCGGGATGAGGAAGTTCCGGGCGTACCCGTCCTTCACCTCGACGACGTCGCCGGGCTCACCGAGGCCGGTGACCTCGTGCGTCAGGATCAGCTTTGCCATGATTCAGTGATCCTTTCCGGTCAGCGGGCCGAGGACGAGTACGGCAGCAGCGCCAGCTCACGGGCGTTCTTCACCGCACGGGCGATCTGACGCTGCTCCTGGACGGAGACGCCGGTCACGCGACGCGCGCGGATCTTCCCGCGGTCGGAGATGAACTTGCGCAGCAGCGCGGTGTCCTTGTAGTCGACGGACTCGATCTTCGCCGTCTTGAGCGGGTTGGCCTTCTTCTTGGGCTTGCGCACCACAGGCTTCGCCATGGTGTTGCTCCTTCTCAGGTGCAGTCCCCGCAGCGCGCCGCGGCCTCAGGGCCGTCGTCGCGGGGGGACAGGGTGATCTGGGGACAGGCGTCGATCAGAACGGGGGCTCGTCCGAGAACCCGCCTCCGGAGGAGGCGGGGCCGGCCGTGGCCCACGGGTCGTTGCTCTGACCGCCGCCGGAAGAACCGAAGCCTCCGCCGGGCTGGCCGCCGCCCTGGGGACCGCCGAAGCCGCCCCCCTGGTTGCCGCCGCCACCGCCGAAGCCGCCGCCGCCACCGGAGCGCTGGGCCCGGGTGACCTTCGCCGAGGCACTCCTCAGCGACGGGCCGACCTCGTCGACCTGCAGCTCCACGACGGTGCGCTTCTCCCCCTCGCGGGTCTCGTAGGAGCGCTGCGTCAGGCGACCCTGCGCGATGACGCGCATGCCCTTCGTCAGCGACTCCGCGACGTTCTCGGCCGCGTCCCGCCAGATCGAGCAGCGGAGGAACAGCGTGTCGCCGTCCTTCCACTCGTTGGTCTGGCGGTCGAACAGGCGCGGCGTGGACGCGATCGTGAAGTTGGCGACGGCTGCCCCTGACGGGGTGAAGCGCAGCTCCGGGTCCGCAGTCAGGTTTCCGATCACCGTGATGACGGTGTCACCAGCCATGCCATGCTCCTTCGTTGGTCCGAGAGTTCTGAGGGGATCCCATCACGAGCCGGTGACATCCCGCGGGACGCCGCTCGCGACGGGGGCAGAGATTCGGTTCAGGTCTCAGCGGGCGTCGGTGCGCAGGATCTTGGTGCGCAGCACGGCCTCGTTCAGGCCGAGCTGGCGGTCCAGCTCCTTCGCGGTGTCCGGCGTCGAGGTGAAGTCGACGACGGCGTAGATGCCCTCGGAACGCTTGTTGATGTCGTACGCCATGCGGCGACGACCCCAGATGTCGACCTTGTCGACGGAGCCGCCCTGGGTCGAGATGACCGACAGGTACTTCTCCAGCGACGGGGCCACGGTGCGCTCCTCGACCTCCGGGTCCAGGATCACCATCAGCTCGTACTGACGCATGTGTTCAACCCACCTCCTCTGGTCTCAGCGGTCACGGTCGTTCCGTGACAGGAGGGTTCGTTCGTGCGTCGGCCGTGCGACGCCGGCGTCCGGGACGGAGCCGGCAGGCACAGCCAGTCGACCAGGATACCCGCGGGTGCGGTCCTGGAAGAAATCGGGTCAGTCCCCGAAGAGCTGGTCGACAGGATCGGACGGCTCGCCGGTCGGTTCGTCGGGCGGCTTGTTCCCGTTCCCGTTCCCGTTGTCGTCGCCGCCGCCGTCGTTCCCGGGCTCGGGGCCCTTCGACACGATCAGCGTCACGGTGGAGCCCTGGTCCACGCTGTTTCCCTGGCCGGGCTCCGTGTCGATCACGATGCCGACGGGCTGGTCGCTGAACTCCTCGCGCACCGCCGGCTGCAGGGCGTCGCCGTGGATCATCTGCTCGGCCGTCGTCCGGGGCTGCCCGACGACGTTCGGCACCACGACCTGCTCGGGCTTGTCCGGCTGGCCGGTCGAGACGATGAGGGTGACGGTGGTCCCCACGGGCACCTCGGTGTTCGCGCCCCTGGTCTCCAGGACCTGCCCCTTGGGCGCGTCGCCGTTCTGCGGCCGGGTGGAGACCTTGAGCTGCGCCGCCTCGAGCACCTGCGTGGCCTCGGCGATGTCCTTGCCGGTCACGTCCGGCACCACGACCTTCTCCTCCTCCGTCTCCGACGGGGTGGGCGACGGCGTGAACGTCGGCTGCGGCGGCACGTACTCCGGGAACTCCTCGACCTTCATGCCCTCGGTCGCGACCTGCATGAAGTCGGTCCAGGCGCGGACCGGCCAGGTGCTACCGGTGATCTCGCCCCACTCGCCGAAGCCGTCGATCTCGGCCTGGCCGGCCAGCTTTCCGGCCTCGAGGTCGAGTGTCTCGTACTGGCGCAGGCCGACCACCGTGGTGAGCTGCGGCACGAAGCCGGCGAACCAGGCGGAGAGGTTGTCGTTCGACGTACCGGTCTTGCCTGCCACGGGGCGCTCGAGCTCCTGCGCGGGCTGCCCGGAGCCCTGCTCCACGACCTGGGTCATGGCGTACGTCGCGGCCGTGATGTCGTCCGCGTCGAACTCCTTCTCCTGGGTCTTCGGCGCTTCGTAGATGACGGTGCCGTCGAGCGTCGTCACCTTCTCGACGATGTGCGGCGTCGTCCGGTAGCCGCCGGAGGCGATCGTCGAGTAGGCCCGCGCGAGGTCGATCGGGTACACCGACGCGGTGCCCAGCACGTTCGACGGCACAGCCTCGATCGGATCGTCCTTGGTGTTGCGGATGCCGGCCCGGTGGGCGACCTCTGCCGTCTTCTCCGGGCCGATCTCAAGATTGAGCGCGCCGTACACGGAGTTCACCGAGTGGGCGGTGGCGCCCACGAGGTCGATCTGACCGTAGTCGGTACCGCCGAAGTTGCTCGGTTCCCACTTCTCCCCGGTCTCGGGGTCCTTGTAGTAGAACGGCGAGTTGCCGTCGTACTTCTCGTCGAGCGTGTGTCCCTCTTCGAGGGCTCCGATGAGCGTGAACGGCTTGAAGGTCGAGCCCGCCTGGATCCGGTCCTGCGTGGCCGTGTTGAGCGACTGCTTCACGTAGTCCGGGCCGCCGTACAGGGCCTTGACCGCGCCGGTCTGCGGGTCCATCGACACCAGCGACATCCGGATGTTCTTGCTGGCCTTGCCGTACGCGCCGTCCTCGTGGAGCGTCTTCTCCACCTCGACCGCCGTCTTCTGCAGCTTGTGGTCGATCGTGGTGGTGATCCTCAGCCCGCGGGTGTCGATGTCGCCCTCGTCCAGGATCCCGTCGGGGTTGGACTCCGACTTGACCAGCTCCTTCTTCACCTGTGCCAGGAGGTAGCCCCTCTGGCCGCCCTGGGTGTTGGCGGCCTCCTTGCGCTCCACGAACTTCGGGAACGCGCGGTCGGCGTACTCCTGGGCGGTGATGTAGCCCTGCTCGTGCAGCTCACGCATGCCGCGCTGCCAGCGCGACTTCGCCTGGTCGGGGTTGACCGAGGGGTCCCAGTTGTTCGGCGAGGGGATGATGCCGGCCAGCAGGGCGGCCTCGTCCGGCGTCAGGTCCTTGGCGTCCTTGTTGAAGTACTCCTGCGACGCCGCCTGGATGCCGTAGGTGTTACGACCCCAGTAGATGGTGTTGAGGTAGTTCTCCAGCACCTCCTCCTTGGGCTGCGTCTGGGCCACCTTGAGCGCGATGATCGCCTCGCGGGCCTTGCCCGCGTACGACTTCGTCGTGTCCATGTAGTAGCGCTCCACGTACTGCTGGGTGAGCGTGGAGGCGCCCTGGGTGGTGTCGCTCTGGAGGTTGGTCAGCGCGGCGCGCGCGATGCCCTTGGGATCGACGCCCTTGTTGGTCCAGAACGTCGCGTCCTCGGAGGCGACGACCGCGTTGCCGACGTAGGGCGGCAGGTCGGCGAGCTTGATCTTCTCGCGCTTCTGCTCGGCGAACGTGCCCATCTCCTTGCCGTTCGACCAGTAGACGGTCGTGGCCTGGTTGTTCACCTCGTCCAGGCCGGTGGGGATGGTCGTCGTGCTCCACGCCGCCACGAACAGGCCGGCGCCGAGCGCCGTGCCGGTGAGCCCGGTGCCCACGACGATGCGCCACGAGGGCAGCCAACGCTGCACCGGGCCCTTGTTCGGGCGCGGGTAGTTCCAGAAGCGACGTCTCCTCGCCACGTCAAGCCTTTCGTCGTGCGGGACCGGCGGCACTCTCCTCGGGTGCGCACGCCGGCCTGCGGACCACAGGGAACACTAGGCGATACCACGGGGCCGACGGCAGCCTCCGGCGCCTCGGGCGACGGTTCGCCCCCGGTCGTCCCCAGCCCTCTGGCGCGCGCTCCGCGGAACCTTCACAACTGCGGGCCCGCCCGCTCGGGGCGTTCCCGTTGCACATCCCTGTCGCCGGGTCCTATCCTCGCGATGTATCGACTCGATACGTCGTGACGACGGGTCGGCAGGGACAGTGTCGAACGACAAGGGAGGGAGCCCTCGTGCGCAGCAGGTCTGTGGTGCTCGAGACGGCCATCCTCGGGCTGCTCAACTCCGCCCCCCTGCACGGGTACGAGCTGCGCAAGCGGCTCAACCTTCTGCTCGGCTCGTTCCGCGCGTTCTCCTACGGCACCCTCTACCCGGCGCTGAAGTCCCTCGTCGCCCGTGGCCTCATCGAGACCACGGAGCGCGAGGCCCCGGCCCCCACGGGCCGGGCGTCGGGCACCCGACAGGCCGGCGCCAAGTCCTCGGGCAAGGCACCGCTGACGGGCCGCCGCGGGCGGATCGTGTACCGGCTGACCGCGGACGGCAAGGAGCATCTCCAGACCGTCCTCGCGTCGTCCGGCCCGGCCGCCTGGGAGGACGAGAACTTCGACGTCCGCTTCGCGTTCTTCGCGCAGACCGACGCCGAGACCCGCATCCGTATCCTCGAGGGCCGGCGCACCCGGCTCACCGAGCGCCTGGAGGCGGTCCGAGAGTCTGCCGCACGCACCCGCGAGCGGCTCGACGAGTACACCCTCGAGCTGCAGCGTCACGGGCTCGAACAGGTCGAGCGCGAGGTGCGTTGGCTCGACGGACTCATCACCACGGAACGCGACCGTGCTCTCGGCCGCGCCCGCGACCACAGCGCCGGGGTGCACGACGCCCCGGCCCCAAGAAACAAGGAGCGAGGATGACCTCCGTCCGCGTTGCCATCGTCGGTGTCGGAAACTGCGCATCGTCCCTGATCCAGGGCGTGCACTTCTACCGCGACGCCGCCCCGACCGACACCGTCCCCGGCCTCATGCACGTGCAGCTCGGCGACTACCACGTGCGTGACCTGGAGTTCGTGGCGGCGTTCGACGTCGACGCGAAGAAGGTCGGCTTCGACCTGGCCGAGGCGATCGACGCCTCGGAGAACAACACGATCAAGTTCGCGGACGTGCCGCCCACGGGCGTCATGGTCCAGCGCGGCCCCACGCTCGACGGCCTCGGCGACTACTACTCGGCGACGATCGAGGAGTCGGACGCGCAGCCGGTCGACGTCGTGCAGGCGCTGAAGGACGCGAAGGTGGACGTCCTCGTCTCCTACCTCCCGGTGGGCTCCGAGGAGGCGGACAAGTTCTACGCCCAGTGCGCCATCGACGCGAAGGTCGCGTTCGTCAACGCGCTGCCCGTCTTCATCGCGTCCGACCCCGAGTGGGCGAAGAAGTTCGAGGACGCGGGCGTGCCGATCGTCGGCGACGACATCAAGTCGCAGGTGGGCGCCACGATCACGCACCGCGTGCTCGCCAAGCTGTTCGAGGACCGCGGCGTCGTGCTCGACCGCACGTACCAGTTGAACGTCGGCGGCAACATGGACTTCAAGAACATGCTGCAGCGCGACCGCCTCGAGTCGAAGAAGGTCTCCAAGACGCAGGCGGTGACCTCCAACCTCACCGGCGCGCTCGGCGGCAAGAAGGAGGACCGCAACGTCCACATCGGGCCGTCGGACTACGTCGCGTGGCTCGACGACCGTAAGTGGGCGTACGTCCGCCTCGAGGGCCGCGCGTTCGGCGAGGTGCCCCTGAACCTGGAGTACAAGCTCGAGGTGTGGGACTCCCCCAACTCGGCCGGCATCATCATCGACGCCGTCCGCGCCGCCAAGATCGCGCTCGACCGCGGTGTCGGCGGCCCGATCCTGTCGGCGTCGACGTACTTCATGAAGTCCCCGCCCGTGCAAATGGAGGACACCGCGGGCCGCGCCCAGCTCGAGGCGTTCATCCGCGGCGAGGTCGAGCGCTGACCGGCATCCCGCACGCGTGACGTCAGGCCGGGGCACCCAGGGGTGCCCCGGCCTCGTCGTGCCCGACGCGTCAGGCCGCCAGCCGCACCACCGCTCCCCCTGCCGCGGCCGACTCCCGGGCCGCCGCGACGATGCGGAGCGTCCGCAGGCCGGCCCGACCGTCGGGTCCCGGCGTCTCGCCCGTGCGGACGCAGCGCAGGAAGTGCTCGAGCATCAGCGCGTCCAGGTTCTCGCCGAACCCGAGCCACGCCTGGCGGGAGCCGCCGTCCACGAGGCCGCCGACGTGCGCGCCGAACGGGTCGATCTCGACCGTGCCGCCCGTGCCCACGACCTGCAGCGTGAGCCCGCCCCACGTGGCCGCACCGTCCGGCACCGACCACGAGCAGTCGACGGTCACCTCGGCGCCGCCGGCGTAGGTGATGCTGACCAGCCCGCCGGTCTCGGCACGCACCCGCGGGTCGTCGCCGTGCAGGACCCGGTTGCTCACGGCGCGCACGGCGACGGCCTCCTCGCCGAGCAGCGCGTCCAGCAGGTCCGCCACGTGCACCACGTGGTCCGCGAGCGCCCCGCCCCCGGCCAGTTCCGGGTCGGTGAACCAGGCCCGCCCGGCGGGCAGCTTCCCGTTGTTCGTCCCGGTGGCGCCCAACACCGTGCCGAGCGCGCCGGACCCCACGAGGCCGCGCAGGGTGACGAACTCGGGGCTGAACCGCACCGGGTACGCCGTCATCAGCAGCACGCCGGCGGCGTCGCACGCCGCGAGCATCTCCTCCGCGTCCTCGACCCGCGTCGCGAGCGGCTTCTCGCACAGCACGTGCGCTCCCGCCCCGGCCGCGGCCAGCACGACGTCCCGGTGCCGGGCGTTCTCCGCGCAGACGATCACGGCGTCCGGCCCCCACGCCAGGGCCTCGGCATAGGTGTCGACGTACGGCGCGCCGTGCCGCGCGGCGAAGTCGCCGCCACGGAGCTCGTCCGCGGGGGCGGTCGCGGCGTCCGGGTCGGCCGTGAGGAGCTCGACGTCCGGCCGGTCGCGCAGCAGCGCGACGTACGACGCGGCGTGCACGTGGGCGAAGGACAGGACGGCGACGCGTACGGGGGTCGTCGGTGCGTTCATGCCGGGCTCCCGGTGGCTGCGAGGGCGGACGTGGCGGGCGGGGGCAGGGGCGTGTCGCCGAGGTCGCTCACCCGGGCGGCGGTGTCCACCGTGACCGGCTCCCCCGAACCGATCGACGCGAGCGCCGCCTCGGCGAGCTCGACGGCGACGAGCCCGTCGACCGCGCTCACCCGCGGGTGGCGCGGGTCGTCGGACCGGAGCGTCGTGGGCGACGCCGCGAACGCCTGGGCGAACTCGCGGATCTCGGTGAGGTACGGGCTCTCCCCCGCCGCGGGCGCGGGACGGGCGAGGCCGCCCGACGGGACGGGGGGCAGGTCGGTCCGCACCCCGCCCGAGGCGGCGGAGTCGAAGCGCAGCACCCCGGCGTCCCCCGCCACGTGGAAGGACGTCCGGAAGGACGTGTGCGGCGCGCCCCACAGGCCCCGGACGTGGGTGATCGCCCCGCCGGCGTGGGTGAGGACGACGTGCGCGAGAGTGTGCGGCGCGCCGGCCTCCTCCAGCGACCTCCGGGTGGCGTAGACGCTGGTCACCTCCCCTGCCACCCACCGGGCGACGTCGATGTCGTGGACCATGAGGTCCAGCACGACCCCGCCCGACCGGGCGTCGTCGGCGAACCACGGCGCCCAGGCGGGGAACGCCCCGCCGCGGGCGAACCGCAGGACCGCGGGGCGCCCGATCTCCCCGGCCCGCACGGCCTGCCGCAGGAGGGCGTACTCGGGGAAGAACCGCACCACGTGGCCGGGGTACAGCTGGCGGTCCGCGGTGCGGGCCGCGGCGAGAAGCGCGGCGGCGTCGGCCGCCGTCCTGCCCAGGGGCTTCTCGCAGAGCACGTGGCGCCCGGCGGCGAGCGCCGCGGACGCGATCTCCAGGTGCGTCGGCGTGGGTGTCACGACGTCGACGACGTCGACGACCTCGAGCAGCTCGCCGAGCGAGGCTGCGACGCGGCCGCCGTACGCGGCGGCGAGCTCGCCCGCCCCGTCGGCCGAGTGGACGACGAGCTCGGCGCCGAGGGCCCGCCACGCGGGCGCATGGGCCCGCGCGATGGTCCCGGCGCCCACGAGTCCGACGGTGAGGGGCGGCGCCGGCCGTCCTGACGGTGCTGAACGTGCTGCTGGTGGTGCTGGCGGTGCTGACATCGTGCTCCCTACTTGAGTCCGGAGTGGGCGAGGCCGTCGATCACACGCCGCTGCATCACGACGAAGAGCAGCAGGATCGGGGCCATGGCGAGCACGCTGGCCGCCATCATCACCGTGTAATCGGTGGTGGTGCGCCCGGCGAAGGTCGCGATGCCGGCGGCGAGGGGCATGCTCTCCGCCCGCGTCGAGACGATGAGCGGCCACAGCAGGTCGTTCCACGACCACAGGACCGTGATGATGGTGAGCGCGCCCAGGCTGGGCCCGGCGAGCGGCAGCATGACCCGCACGAACACCTGGAAGGGGTTGGCGCCGTCGAGCCGCGCCGCCTCCTCGAGCGAGTCGGGCACGCCCCGGAAGAACTGCATCATGAGGAAGGTGCCGAACGCGCTGAAGATGCCGGGGGCGGCGATGCCGGCCACGGTGTTCAGCCAGCCGAGCCCGTTGACGATCTGGTACTGCGGGATGAGGTACACCTGCGAGGGCACCATGAGGATCGACAGCACGAGCGCCAGCAGCATTCCGCGCAGCGGGAAACGCATCCGCGCGAACGCATAGCCCGCCATCGAGCACAGGACCAGCTGCCCGACGGTCCGCACGACCGTGATGGACACCGACACCCAGAACTCCTGGAGGAACGGGAGCTTGGCGAACACCTCGGCGTAGTTGCCCCACTGCAGCTCCCCCGGCCAGAAGACCGGCGGCACGCTCATCACCTGGGCGTTCGTGGACAGCGAGGTGAGCAGCTGCCACACGAACGGGAACACCATCACGAGGCCGCCCGTGGCGAGCAGCACGTGCGCCCACACGTTCGAGCCGTGGCGCGACGTGCGACGCGCCCGGGTGCGGCCGGCGGCCGGCGGTGCGCCGGCCGTGAGAGTGGCCTCAGGCATAGGTGACCCACCTCCTCTGCATGCGGAACTGGAGCAGGGTGACCGCACCCACGATCAGCAGGATCACCATCGCGATGGCGGCGGCGAACCCCTTGTCGTTCCGCAGGAACGCCTCGTTGTAGAAGAGGTAGACGAGGGACTGCGTCTGCTGGATCGCGGGGTTGGCCTGGCCCATGAGGGCGTACAGCAGGTCGAAGAGCTGGAACCCGTTGATCACCGTGATCACGGTGACGAAGAAGACGCTCGGGGTCAGCAGCGGCACCGTCACGGACCTGAACTGCCGCCAGGCCGTCGCGCCGTCCAGGGACGCCGCCTCGTACAGCTCGGGCGGGATGTTCCGCAGGCCGGCCGACAGGATGATGACGGCGAACCCGAGCGAGGTCCACAGGCCCACGACCGACACCGCGACCAGCGCGAAGCCGGGCGTCGACGTCCACGCGGGCCCGTCGATCCCGACGAGGCCGAGCAGCCAGTTGAGGATGCCGAAGTCGCCGTTGAAGATCAGGCGCCACACCATCGCGACCGCGGTCGGCATCGCCACGTACGGCATGAAGAAGAGCACGCGGTAGAACGCCGTGAACCGCATCCCCGGCCGGCTGAGCAGGCTGGCGACGACCATCGCGATCGGGATTCCGAGCAGCACGATCGCGGTGTAGACGAGCGTGTTGACGACGGCGGTTCCCAGGTCCGGATCGTTCGCGAGACGCACGTAGTTCTCGGTGCCCACCCAGGTCTGGCCGCCGAAGGCGCCCCACTCGGTGAAGCTGAAGTAGCCGGTCTGCACGATGGGCCACAGGTAGAAGACCACGACCCCGACCATGGTGGGCAGCACGAACAGCACGGGCCACCAGCCGTCGTGGCGGCGCCGGGAGCGGCGCGGCCCGCCGGCTTGCGCCACGGGCGGGCTCGGGGTGGAGCCCCGGGCGGGCGAGGCGACGCCGTCGCCCGCCCGGGGGGATCGGTCGACGGAGGTCATTCCTTCGCCAGCTCCGCGTCCATCGCGTCCGCGAGCTCCTGCGCCACGTCCTCGACGGGGCGCTCGCCGGAGAACGCCTGCGGGAGGAGCTCGTTCTCGAGCGCGTTCCACGCGGCCGTGTGCTGGGAGATCGGGTACGGGAAGGACATCTCGTCCGCGGACTCCAGGAACACGTCGATCCCGAAGCTCGGGACCGAGTCCACGAACGCCTGCTGCGTCCCGGTGTACGCGGGGTTCGCGACGCCCATCTCCGCCTGCGTGCGCTGGGCCTCCTCGGAGCCGAGGTACGCCAGGAAGGCGTTCGCCGCCTCCTTGTTCGCACTGTCGGCGGCGACGACGTTGGCCAGGCCGTGGATGACGGTGGCCCGCCGCTCGGGGCCCTCGGGCAGGCGCACGGTCCCGAAGTCGTCCTTGTTCGGCGAGTCCTTCATCTCCGCCACCGACCAGTTCCCGGACCAGAACATGGCGGCCTTGCCGGAGTTGAACCACACGTTCGGTTTCGTGTCCGACAGCTGCTGGACGGTGGGCGAGGCGCCGTCGGCGACGAGGTCCGCCCACAGCCGCAGACCCTCGATCGAGGCCGGGTCGTCGTAGCCGGAGGACTTCCCGTCGTCCGAGATCACGTGGCCGCCGGCCTGCAGGATCGTGTCGTAGTAGCTGCTCTGCCCGCCGCCGTTGAGCTCGGTGACGACGCCGTACACGCCCTGGTCGGCCAGCTCGTCGGAGATGGTGCTCGCCGCGGCGGTGAAGTCGTCCCACGTCCAGTCGTCCGTGGGCAGGTCCACGCCGGCCTGCTCGAAGAGCGCTGTGTTGTACCAGAGCGCCACCGTGTCGAAGTCCTTGGGCACGCCGTACTGCGCACCGTCGAACGAGTACAGCTCGTTGAGCGCCTCGGGATACTTCGACGGGTCGACGTCTCCGCTCTCCACGAGGCCGGTGATCGGCTCGAGAAGGTCGTTCGCGGCGTAGAGCTGGACGTTCGGGCCGTTCATCCAGAACACGTCGGGCAGGGTGCGCGACTCGCCCTGCGTCTGCAGCTTGGTGAAGTACTGCTGGTACGGCGTGAGGTCGACGGTGACCTTGATGCCCGGGTACTTCTCGTTGAAGTCCTTGATGTTCTGGTCGATCGCCGGCTTCTGGTTCTCGTCCCAGATCGCGTAGGTGATCTCGGCCTGGGCGTCGGTGGGTGCGACCGCCGCGCCGTCGTCGGCGGCGTCGTCGCCGCCCCCGCACGCGGAGAGCGTCAGTGCCACGGCGGCGACGCCCGCGAGGGAGGCGCTGCGCAGGAGATGCTTCATCGGGGTGCTCCTCGGGTTGGATGGGCCTCTCAGGTCCCGGGCCTCGGTGCCGCGGGGTCGACGTCGTCGTCGAAGTGGGCCGCGACCTCGGGGGCCACGGGCCGGACACGCTGCGGCGCGGACCCTGCGCGCAGCGAGACGGTGGCGGCGATGCCCGCCGCGACCGCGTCGCGGGCCATCACCGGCGAGGTGGTGAGCGGCGCGCCGTCGGCCACGTGCCGCAGGAACTCGGCCACGGTGAGCCGGTCGGCGTCCTGGTGCCCCTGCCCCTGGGCGACGACCGGGTACTCGACGTCGCCACGCTCGGCGTACGACGTCCTGCGGTTCCACACGCGCACCGTGGCGCCGTCGCCGTCGCCGAAGTTCTCCAGGCGGCCGTGCGTGCCGATGACCGTGTAGTTGCGCCAGTAGTCGGGCGTGAAGTGGCACTGCTCGTAGCTGGCGAGCACGCCGTTGCCCAGCCGCATGAGCATCATCGACGTGTCCTCGACGTCGATGGTCGGGTGCAGCCCCGTCTGCTCGAGCGGCGGCCAGTTGTCGTAGGAGAACCAGTCCGTCATGAGCTGGCCCGTGCGGTCGGCCCGGTCCGTCACCCGCCCGTAGACCTGGAGGTCCCCCATCCCCACGACGTCCCGCGTGGTCGAGCCCGCCAGCCAGTGGATGACGTCGATGTCGTGCACCGCCTTCTGCAGCAGCAGGCCCGTGCTCCGTGCGCGGTCGGCGTGCCAGTCCTTGAAGTAGTAGTCGCCCCCGTTGCCCACGAAGTGGCGGCACCAGACCGCCTGCACCTCGCCGATCTCGCCGCGCGCCACGATCTCGTGCATGGTGCGGACCACCGCCATGTGGCGCATGTTGTGGCCGACGTACAACGGCGTGCCCGTCTCGGCCGCCGCGGCGAGCACCCGGTCGCAGTCCTCGGTGGTGGTCGCGAGCGGCTTCTCGAGGTAGACGGCGACGCCGGACCGCAGCAGGTCTTCGGCGATCCCGGCATGCGTGTCGTCGGGGGTGCAGACGAGCGCGGCGTCGAGCGCGACGTCGCGCAGCAGGTCCCGGTGGTCGGTCGCGAAGCTGGTGCCCGGCCCGAAGAGGGTGTAAGCGCGGTCCCGAGCGGCCGGGTCGACGTCCGCGGCCGCGACGACCCGTGCCGGGACCCCTGTGCGGCCCACCCACTGGGCCAGCCGCGCCCTCGCCCCGACGCCGATCACGGCGACATGCAGCGGCTCGCGCACCCGGGCTGCGGGAGCGCCCGCGGCCGCCTCCCGGGGGGCGTCCGCCGGTTCGGCCGGGCGGTCGTCCTCGGGCACGCCGGCGCCCTCGTCGGCGCTCTCCTGCCGCCGGGCGGCGACGGCCAGCGCCTCGGCCAGCGACGCCGCCGGGTCTGCGGCGCGCAGCGACGGCGCAGCGATCTCGCCGCTGCCGAACACGTCCTGGGAACCGACCTCGAGCGCGCGGACCAGGGCGCCGAGCGCCGCGCCGTCGGACGAGAACGCCGACGTCACCAGCGGAGCGGCGGCGCGCGGACGCACCAGGCGCTCGACCTCCGCCTGCAGCGGCGCCCGGAGCAGCTCGCCCGCACGGGAGAGGCCGCCGCCGAGCACCACGCACTCGGGATCGACCACCATCGCGAGGGTCGCGACGCCCGGCGCGACCCGGCGCACGTACTGCTGCAGCAGCTCGAGGGCCGCGGCGTCGCCCTCGTGGGCGCGCACCGCCACCTCCTCGGCCCCGCCCGCCTGCTCGATCTCGCCCAGCAGGCTGCCCTCGCACCACCCGTCCCAGCCGGTCCAGGAGAAGTCCCCGACCTCACCGGCGGCGAACCGGTTGCCGCGGTAGACCTGTCCCCCGAGCACGAGCGCCGCGCCGATCCGGTACCCCAGCTGGACCAGCACGACGTCGTCGGCGAGGCGCGCCGCCCCCAGGGCGTGCTCCGCGAGCGCCGCCATGTTGATGTCGTTCTCGATCACCACGGGGTGCTCCCCGCCCGTCGAGAGCCGGGCCGCCAGGTTCACACCGGTCCAGTCGGCGATGGGCAACGACAGCCGCACCCGCTCGCCGTCGACGATGCCGGGGACCGCGGCCGCCACGGCGGCGAGGCGCGACCGGGGCGCGTCGACCTCATCGAGGAGGTCCCGCTGGACGCTCCGCGCGACCTCGAGCCGGGCCACCCCGTCCACCGGGCCGTCCACGCTCCGCCGCACGACAGCACGGACCTGACCGGCCAGGTCGGCGATCATCCCCGTCACCGAGTGCACGCCGAGGTCGAGCCCGACGACGTACCGCGCGTCGGCGGCGAACGCGAAGTGCCGCGCCGGACGCCCCAGCGCACCCTCGTCCGCCCCGGGCACCTCGCGCGCCAGCCCTCGCTCGACGAGCTCGGAGACGATCGACTCGACGGTGGGACGCGACAGCCCCGTGTCCTTGGCCAGCGCCGTGAGCGTCGTCGACGGGCTGCCTCGCAGCACCTCGATGCAGCTGAGGGTGTTGCGCCGGCGGACGTCCGTGACCCGCCGGTCCTGCGCGCGGGGTCCGTTCCGGACCATGCGACCTCCTGCCGGTGCGGCACGCGACGTGTCATGGGCACGTCGTCGTGCGATTTCTGAAACGTACCTTCATAAGTCCAGACCCACAAGAGCTGTGTTCCGTTCGCGATTTCCGCAGTCGCCCTTCGAAAGCGCAGTCGTCTCGGTCCCCGTCGTTCCGGGGGACCGCCCCCGGGAGGACCACAGGCCCGAGCGCCTAGGCTGGGGCCGTGGGAGCCATCAGCGAGACCTGGCAGGAGCTGCGCGCGCTGTTGCGGCTGGAGGGTTTCCGCAAGCTCTTCACCGTCCGCCTCGTCTCGCAGGCCGGCGACGGCATGTTCCAGGTGGGCCTGGCGTCGCTGCTGTTCTTCTCCCCCGAGTCGCAGGGCACCGCCTCCGCGATCGCGGGGGCGTTCGCGGTCATGCTGGCGCCGTTCACCATCGTCGGGCCGTTCGCCGGCGTGCTCCTCGACCGGTGGCAGCGCCGGCAGGTGCTCGTCTGGGGCAACGCGGTGCGGGTCGTGCTCACGCTCGGGATGGCGGGCCTGATGCTCGCCGGGGGCGTCGGCTGGGGCATCTACGCCGTGGGCCTCGCCGCCCTGTCCGTCAACCGCTTCCTCCTGGCGGGCCTGTCCGCGGGCCTGCCCCGCGTGGTCGACGGGCCGCTGCTCCTCACGGCCAACTCGCTCTCGCCGACGCTCGGCGCCGGCGCCGCGTTCGTGGGCGGCGGCATCGGCTTCGTCCTCGGCCTGATGTTCGACCCCGGCCGCGTCAAGGACTCCTCGGCGCTCGTGTGCGCGGCGCTCGTGTTCGCCGTCGCCTCCCTGCTCGCCACCCGGTTGGGACGCACCCAGCTCGGACCGGAGGAGCCCGCCGAGGCCGACCTGCGCGGCGAGCTCACGAAGGTCGCCCGCGGGCTGGCCGACGGCGCCCGCTACCTCGTCGCACGCCGCACCCCCGGCCAGGCCCTGCTCGCCATGGCCGTGCACCGCTTCTTCTACGGCGTCGTCTTCATCGCCTCCATCCTCATCTCGCGCAACCTGCTCGAGCCCGGCAACCAGACGGCCGGCATGGGCACGTTCGCCGTCGTCGTCGGCCTCACCGGCGCCGGCGGCGCCGTGGCGATGGTGCTGACCCCGACGCTCTCGCGCCGCACCGGCCCTCAGGGCTGGATCGCCGTCATGCTTCTCCTCGCGGCCGCGAGCCAGCTGTTGCTCGTCACGACGCCCGAGCGGGCCGTCGTCTACACCGGCGCCGCCCTCCTCGGGCTCGCCGCGCAGGGCACCAAGATCGCCGTGGACACCATCGTGCAGCGCGACGCCGAGGACGAGTTCCGCGGCCGCGCGTTCGCGTTCTACGACGTGCTCTACAACGCGGCGTTCGTGGGCGCCGCGGCCCTCGCGGCCTTCACGCTGCCCGACACGGGCTGGTCGCGCGGCGTCTTCGTGGCCCTCGCCGTCGCCTACGTCCTCGCCGCGCTGCTCATGGCGACGCGGGGCGCGCGCACCGCGGCCGTGCTCGCACCCGGCCGCCCGCTGCGGCAGCCGACGACGCCCGCCTGAACCACCGCGGCAGGCACGCGCCGGACCGATGAGTCCGGGCGCGAAAAGAAGTCGTCAACGGCAGCGGGAATATCGCAGGCTGGTTCGTGGTCGTACACAGTACGGTCAGGCCTCCGGCGACCGTACCGAGGGTGACCCTCTCCCGGTGAACGACCCACACGACGACGTGCTGCCACCCGACCGGTGGCGGCTGCCCCATGCCCTCGCCGGGCTCCCCCGGCACCGACGCGAGCGGAGCAAGCGTGCCAGCCCCCCGATCGACAGAGACCACCGCCCCACCCGGCACGAGCACCCCGGAGAACACCCTGACTCCCGCCACGACCACGACCGCCGTCACCGACGCCCCCCACGGCACGACGCCCGAGCCGGCGCCGGACCGCCTGACGCGCCAGCAGTTCACCGTCATCGCGCTGCTGCTGACGTCGGCGTTCGTCGTCATCCTCAACGAGACGACCATGGGCGTGGCGCTGCCCGCCGTGATGGACGACTTCGGCATCACCGAGTCGAGCGGGCAGTGGCTGACCACCGGCTTCCTCCTCACGATGGCGGTCGTCATCCCCACGACGGGCTGGCTGCTGCAGCGTCTCGGCACCCGGGGCGCGTTCATCCTGGCGATGTCGCTGTTCAGCGCGGGGACGCTCCTCGCCGCGATCGCCCCCGCGTTCGGGGTGCTCGTCGCCGCCCGCGTCGTGCAGGCGACGGGGACCGCGATCATGATGCCGCTGCTCATGACGACCGTCATGAGCACCGTCCCCCACCACCGGCGCGGCCGCGTCATGGGCAACGTGTCGATGGTCATCGCCGTCGCGCCCGCGCTCGGCCCCAGCATGTCCGGGGCGGTCGTGACGGCCCTCGGCTGGCGCGAGGTGTTCTGGGTCGTGCTGCCCATCGCCCTGCTGGCCCTGACGCTCGGCGCGCTGCTCGTGCGCGACGTGGCGGACCGGGCCCGCAACCGGCTCGACCCGCTGTCCCTGGTGCTGTCGGTGGGTGCCTTCGGCGGCCTGGTCTACGGGCTCTCGGCGCTCGGCGAGTCCGCGCGGCACGCGATGGCCGTGTCGCCCGTGGTGCCGATCGTCGCCGGTGCGGCGTTCCTCGCCCTCTTCGTCTGGCGGCAGCTGGTGCTCCAGCGCACGGACGCCGCGCTCCTCGACCTGCGCGTCTTCCGGGCGCCCGGCTTCACCGTCGGCCTGGCGGTGATGGCGGTCAGCATGATCGCGATGTTCGGCATGATCATCGGCCTGCCGCTCGTGCTGCAGCGCGCGATGGGACTGTCGCCCGTCACGAGCGGGCTGCTCATGCTGCCCGGCGGGCTGGCGATGGGCGTGCTCGGACCGGTGGTCGGGCGGCTCTACGACCGGCTCGGGCCGCGCCCGCTCGTGCTCCCGGGCGTCGCCGCCGTCGGCGTGTCGATGGTCGTGTTCGCGACCCTGACTCCGACCTCAGCCGTGTGGCTGGTGCTGGTGGGCCACATGGTGCTGAGCCTCGGCCTGGCGTTCATCTTCACGCCGACCTTCACGTCGGCGCTCGGCGGCCTGGTGCCGTCGCTGTACTCGCACGGGTCGGCGGCGGTCGCGACGGTCCAGCAGCTCGCGGGAGCGGCCGGCACGGCGCTCTTCGTCGCGCTGCTGACCCTGCGGTCGGTGGCGCTGCTGGACGACGGCGCCTCCCAGGCGCAGGCCACCGCGGGTGGCGCGCAGCTGGCGTTCTCCGTCGGCGGGGCCGTGGTCGTCGTCGCGCTCGTGCTGGCCACCCGGCTGCGCCGGACGGACGCCCCGGACGGGGCGCCCGCGGCGCACTGACGCCACCACCGGGACGCTGTGAGCGCGACTTCGGGGACTATTCGCTCGTCGATAGTCCCCGAAGTCGCGCTCACAGCGTCTCGGGTGCCCGGGCCGGGGGGCGGACGGCGGTCGCGTCGCCCGCCGGCGTCCGGAACGCCGGCGCGAGAGCGACCACGCCCAGGGCGAGCAGCGCCGGGACCCCGAACGCCAGCCGGAGGCTCGTCAGCTCCGCGACGCCGCCGATGAGACCGGCGCCCACCACGAAGCCCACGTAGTTGAAGAGGTTGACCCGCGCCACGGCCACGCCCGTGCCCTCCGGGTCGAGGCGTCCGGCCACGGAGAACGCCAGCGGCACGACGACGCTCAGCCCCAGGCCGGTCAGCCCGAACCCGACCACCGCCACCCACGGTCCGGGCGCGAACGTCACCGCAGCCAGGCCGGCCGTCCCGACGATCCCGCCGACGGCCACCGGCGCCACCGGACCGAACCGGTTGACCTGCCGGTCCGCAGCCAGCCGGCCGAGCAGCTGGCAGCCGAGGTAGGCCGCCAGCCCGAGCGGCGCCACGCTGGCCGCGCCCCCGAGCGCGTCCTCGATGTACTTGGTGGACCAGTTCGACGTCGCGGAGTCCGCCACGTACACGATGGTCACCGCGAGCCCCACCAGCACCAGCGGTCCCCACGGGGGCCGTGTCGCCGGCGCTCCGGCCCCTGGTACCACCGTCGGCCCTCGCTCCGCCGTCGCGAGGCCGGGCACCACGACGGCACCCCGCTGCCGTCCCGCCGGCCCCGCCAGCACCGTCGCCGCGAGGTCCACCGCGACCCCGAGCGCGGCCACCAGCCCCAGCCCGGCGACGAGCGACCAGCCCAGCGAGTGCGCCAGCACGGCCGCGAGCGACCCGAGGATGCCACCCACGCTCCACGCGCCGTGGAAGGAGTTGAGCAGGCTGCGCCCGTACCGCTGCTCGACCTCCACGCCCTGCATGTTCATGGTGGCGTCCACCAGGCCGAGCAGCAGGCCGACCGTGGCGACCACCGGGTAGAGCACGGCGACGCTCGGGGCCAGCCCGGCGCCGAGCACGGCCAGGGCCACGAGCGGACCGCACAGGTGCAGCAGGCGCGCGCTGCCCACCCGCGGGGCCAGCGCCCCGGCGAGCACGCTGCCCACCCCGGCCACGACCGGCACCAGCAGCAGGATCAGCGTGAGCGAACCGTCCGAGATGCCGAGGCCGTCCTGCAGCGTGGGCACCTGCGCGAGCAGGCCCGCGAAGCACAGCCCCTGCACCAGGTAGAACGCCGCGACGACGACCCTGGCCCGCCGGTCGCCCCCGGCGACCCCGGTCGGCTCTCCGGACCTGCTCATGCCCAGCCTCCTGCCGACGCGGCGGTCGTCCGTCCGGCCGTGGCGTCAGGTCATGCCCGGCGGTCGGCCCACCAGGCTCGCAGCTCCTGCTCCGCGCGCTCCTCGCCGAGCGGGCCGTGCTCCATCCGCAGGGCGAGCAGGTGCTTGTACGCCTGCCCGACGGCGGGCCCCGGCGCGATGCCGAGGATAGCCATGATCTGCGAGCCGTCCAGGTCCGGCCGGATCGAGTCGATCTCCTCCTGCTCGCGCAGCGCCGCGATTCGCTGCTCCAGGTCCGTGTACGAGTCGGCGAGCCGCTGCGCCTTGCGCCTGTTGCGGGTCGTGGAGTCGGCGCGCGTCAGCCGGTGCAGGCGCTCCAGCAGGGGGCCGGCGTCGGTGACGTAGCGGCGCACGGCCGAGTCCGTCCACTGGCCCTCGCCGTACCCGTGGAAGCGCAGGTGCAGCTCGACGAGCCGGGCCACGTCCTTGACCACCTGCTTCTCGTACTTCAGCGCCCGCAGCCGCTTGGCCACGAGCTTCGCTCCCACCACCTCGTGGTGGTGGAAGCTCACGCCACCGCCCGGCTCGAACCGGCGGGTGGCCGGCTTGCCCACGTCGTGCAGCAGCGAGGCCAGGCGCAGCACCAGGTCCGGAGCCGGCACGGGGCCGTCCGGGCCGGTCTCCTGCGCCATGGCCTGCTCCAGCACGGTGAGCGAGTGCTGGTAGACGTCCTTGTGCCGGTGGTGCTCGTCGATCTCCAGCCGCAGCGCCGGCAGCTCGGGCAGCACATGGTCCGCCAGGCCCGTGTCGACCAGCACCTCGAGCCCGGGGCGCGGCCGGTCGGCCAGCAGCAGCTTCGTGATCTCGGCCTGCACCCGCTCGGCGGAGACGATGGAGATGCGCCCCGCCATGTCGACGATCGCCTGCCGTGTCGCCGGCTCGACGGAGAAGCCGAGCTGGGCGGCGAAGCGCGCGGCGCGCATCATGCGCAGCGGGTCGTCGTCGAACGACCGCTCCGGCGCCACCGGGGTGCGCAGGACGCCGCGTGCCAGGTCGCTCAGCCCGTCGAACGGGTCGACGAACGTCAGGTCGGGCAGCCGCACCGCCATCGCGTTCACCGTGAAGTCGCGGCGGGACAGGTCGCCGTCCAGCGTGTCCCCGAAGGCGACCACGGGCTTGCGGGACGCCGGGTCGTACTCGTCGGTGCGGTAGGTCGTCACCTCGACGACGACGTCGTCCGACCCGTTGCTCCCGCTGCGCGCGAACCGGCGCGCGCCGATGGTGCCGAACTCCTTGCCGATGTCCCAGTGGGCGTCGCCCCAGCGGGCCAACAGGGCCTGCGTCTCGTCGGGCGTGGCCGACGTCGCGAAGTCGAGGTCGTGGCTCGCACGACCCAGGAAGGCGTCGCGCACAGGGCCGCCGACCAGGGCGAGCTCGTGCCCGGCGGCGCGGAACACCTCGCCCAGCTCGACGGCGGCGGGGGCCATCTCGGTCAGCACGGCGAGGGCGCGGCGCAGCAGCGCGGCGGGGGCCGGGGGTTCAGGGGTCGACACGGCGTCCCATCCTCCCAGATCCTGCCCGTCGGCGCCCCGGAGGCTGGGCCGGCGGGCGGCCGCCACTCGGTAGGGTGGGCGCATGTCATCCCCGGCACCGGTTCCCGGCCCGCGGCGCGGGCGCCCGGCCGCGGGAGTCCCCGTGCCGCCGGGAGGGCACCCGCTCAAGGTCGACCCCGCGCGGCTCGCCGGTCCGCGCGGCACGACGACCCCGGCCGTCGTCGGCGTCGCACCGTCGGGCACCACCGCTCACCTGCCGGTGCACGAGGAGACCTCGGCCGGTGGGCTGGCCGTGCGGTTCTCCCCGGGCGGCCCGGAAGCCGCCGTCATCGTGCGGCGCAACCGCGGCGGGCGGCTCGAGTGGTGCCTGCCCAAGGGCCACCTCGAGGGGGACGAGACGCCGGAGCAGGCGGCGGTGCGGGAGATCCGCGAGGAGACGGGCATCCTCGGCACCGTCCGCACGCGCCTGGGCGTCATCGACTACTGGTTCAGCGGCGAGGACCACCGGGTCCACAAGATGGTGCACCACTTCCTCCTGCGCGCCGAGGGCGGCACGATCACCGCCGCCGGCGACCCCGACGGCGAGGCGGAGGACGCCCTGTGGGTGCCGGTCGAACAGCTCACCGAGCGGCTCTCCTACCCGAACGAGCAGCGGCTCGCAGGCGTCGCGCAGCAGGTGCTGCGCCGCGACCCGGGCGTGCTCGGGCACGCCGGCGCTCCCGGCCGAGGGCACGTCGAGTGAGGTCCGCCGCGTGACCACGTCCCGACCCCCGGGTGCCGTCGCCGCACCCGCGTCCACGCCCGCCCGCCTGCTCGCGCTCCTGGTGCTGCTCGCCGGCATCCTCGCGACGGTCGTGCAGGCCGCCGTCCCCGCCGCGGCCTCGCCCCTCCCGGACACCCCCGTGGCCGCGCCCCTGGCCACGGCGCCCCGCGACGGTGCCGTCACCGTGGACCTCGTGAGCTCCACCCCCACGCTCGCCCGTCCCGGTGACACCGTGACCCTCGTCGTCCGCGTCTCCAACGGCACCGACACCGCGCTGGACGGCGCCGCGCTCGACCTCGGCGTCTCCTGGTTCCCGGTGACGTCGCGGGAGGACCTTGCCGCGTGGGCGGACGACGACGGGACGCGCAGCGCCGCGAAGCAGCTGCCCTCCGAACCGGTCGACCGGCTGGCCCCCGGAGACTCCGGCGAGGTCCGGCTGGAGCTGGACGTGGACTCCCTGGGGCTCGAGGCCGAGGCACCCTGGGGGCCGCGGCAGATGTCGGTCGCGCTGCGGCAGGGCGACGACGCGCTCGACGTGCTCCACACGTTCCTGCTGTTCGCGCCCGAGGACGGGGCCCCCAGCCGTCCTCTCGCCCTGAGCGTCGCGGCCCCCGTCACCGGGCCCGCGGTGGACCCCCTCGCCCCCGAGGGTTCTCCCGCCGAGCTGGGCGAGCTCACCGCGCCCGGCGGGCGGCTCTCCCGCCTCCTCGACGCGGCGTCGTCGTCGAGCACCTCCCCCGGGCTGTCCCTCGCCGTCGACCCCGCGCTCGTCGCCGGCGCGGAGGCCAGCGACGAGCCCGGAGCCCGCGCCTGGGCCGCTCGCCTCACCGGCCGGACCGCCCCGCCGGAGGACGACCCCGACACCACCGAGAGCGACACCGACGACGCCGACGCAGCCTCGGCCGACACCGTCGCGAACAGCGTGGCCGGCACCGGCGCGCGGATGGCGACGTCGGCCGGGGACCCCGCCGACGTCGCCGTCCTGCCCGCCTACGACCCCGACCTCGCCGCGGTCGCGCACGCCGACCCCAACCGCGCGGACATCGCCGCCGCCACCGGCGGCGAGGCGGCCCTGGGCACGTCCTGGCAGCGGCCGCCGGGCTGGGACCTGTCGCTCGCGTGGCCGGACGGACGTCCCGACGCCGCGACGCTCGCCGTCGGCCGGGAAGCCCCCGTCGACCAGGTCGTGGTGGCATCGGGCCTCGCCCCGCTCGAGGACGCGCCCGCGTCGGCGCGCACCGCCCTCGACACGCCGTCCGGCAAGGTCTCCGCGCTGGTGGCCGACGCCGGCCTGTCGTCCACGTTCACCACGCTCTCCGACGGTGCCGACGCCCCCACCGCTGCCGAGGCGACCCAGCGGCTGCTCGCCGACACGGCCCTGCTCGCACTCCAGCAGCAGGAGTCCGGGCAGCAGGGCCTGCACCTGCTCGCCACGCTGCCCCGCGACTGGGCGCCCGACCCCGAGCTGGTCGGCGAGGTGCTCGGCGCGCTGCACGACGCCTCCTGGGCCGACGTCGTGCCCCTGTCGGAGACCGTCGCCGCCCCCGCGTCGCGGGTGCCGCGCGAGGCGCCCGCCCGCCGGGACGGCGCCGCCGAGGCCGAGCTCGACCCCGCGTCCGTGCGCCGGCTGCTCGACGCCCACCGCTCGCTCGCCGCGTTCTCCACGGTGGCCTCCGACCCGGTCGAGCTGAGCGGCGAGGTCGACCAGGCGCTCGTCGCCCCGCTCGCGCTCGCCGCACGCACCGATCCCGAGACGCGGGCCCTCGCCGTCGACGCCGGGGTGGCACGTTCTCAGGAGCTGCAGCAGTCGATCGCGGTGAGCGACCGCTCCGACGTCACCCTCGTCAGCGACACCGGCAGGCTGCCGGTCCAGGTGTCGAACGACCTCCCCGTCGACGCCACGGTCACGGTGGTGCTGCGACCCAACGCGTCCCGCCTGGTGGTCGAGTCGCGACCCACCGTCGTCGTCCCTGCGGGCACCTCGCGGAACGTGCACGTGCCCGTCAGCGCCATCGGCTCCGGGGAGGTCGACCTGCAGGTCGAGGTCCTCGCACCCAGCGGCGCGGTCGTCGCCGGCCCGACGAGCTTCTCCGTCGACGTGCACGCGGGCTGGGAGACGGCGGGCACCGCGGTGGTCG
Source organism: Isoptericola peretonis (assembly GCA_023241745.1). GTDB lineage: Bacteria > Actinomycetota > Actinomycetes > Actinomycetales > Cellulomonadaceae > Isoptericola > Isoptericola peretonis. The sequence goes on from JALQCY010000003.1 coordinate 344,749, forward strand.
CGGCCGCGGTCGCCCTGCTGTTCCTCGCCGGCATCTGGCGTACGGTGCGTCGTGGCCGGTCGTCGGCGCGCACCACGGGCGAGAACGCCGCGGACGCCGCCGCCGACCCGCAGGAGCCCGACGACGTCCCGCCGCCGGCCTCCCCGACGGAACCGCCCGCACCCTCTGCACCGCCCGACGCGGACGGCGACCCCGACGCCGTCCCCGACCGCACCCCGCCCGCCAAGGCCACGGAGGCCGACCCCTCATGACCCACTCGCCCGCCCAGCCCGACGACGGCCGGCCCGAGCGCCCCGGCGACGGCTTCCCCGTCGACCCGCCGACGGCGCCCGACGGGAGCGAAGGGGCGAGCCTTCCCGGCACGGGTGTTCCCGAGGCAACCACTGGCGGCGCGGGTGGCGCGGGTGGTGCGGGTGGCCGGGACACCGGCACGAGCCCGCAGGGTGACGGCTCCGCCAGCGCCAACGCGGTGCGTCGCACGAGCCTGGGCCGCGGCTCCGTGGTCATGACGCTGGGCACCGTCGCGTCCCGCGCGTCCGGGCTGATCCGGTCGATGCTGCTGGTCGCGTGCGTCGGCGCCCTCGGCACGGTGGCCGACGCGTTCGACATCGCCAACAAGCTGCCGAACATGCTGTTTGCGCTCATCTCCGCGGGCGTCCTGCAAGCCGTGCTCATCCCCCAGATCCTGCGGGCGATGAACGCCAGCAACGCCCGGGAGCGACTCGACAAGCTGCTGAGCCTCACCGGGCTCGGCCTGCTGCTCCTCACCGCCGTCCTCGTCGTCGCGGCACCCCTCATCGTCTGGCTGTACACGACCAGCGACCAATGGAGCCCGGAGGCGCGGCACCTCGCGACCGTCTTCGCCTACTGGTGCATCCCCCAGGTCTTCTTCTACGGGCTGTACATGCTGCTCGGGCAGGTGCTCAACGCCCGGGGCAGGTTCGGCGCCTACGGGCTGGCGCCCGTCGCGAACAACATCGTGTCCCTCGTCGGGTTCGGCGCCTTCCTGCTCGTCTGGGGCAGCGCCCCCGACAACGGCATCACCGACATCTCCTCCTGGACGACGGCCCAGACGACGCTGCTCGCCGGCACCGCGACCCTGGGCATCGCCGCGCAGGCGATCGTGCTGGTGTTCGCGCTCCGCCGGTCGGGCTTCCGGTGGCGCTTCCGCCTGGGGCTGCGGGGAATCGGCCTGCGCGCGGCGGGCACCGTCGTCGGGTGGACCATCGGGTCGGTCGTGCTCGAACAGCTCGGCATCCTCTACCTGAGCAACGTCCTCGGACAGGGCGCCCAGACGGCGATCCGGGCGGGCGACGTCGTCGCCGGTAACGCCGCGTACACCCAGGCCATGACGATCTACCTGCTGCCGCACTCCCTCGTGGTGGTCTCGATCGTCACGGTGCTCTTCCCCCGGATGACCGCGGCCGTCCACGCGGGCAACCTCGACGCCGTGCGCGCCGACATGTCCCTCGGGCTACGTTCCGCGGGCGTCTTCTCCGTCTTCTCGGCCGTGGCGCTCGTGGTCCTGGCCGTGCCGCTCACCGACACCCTCCTGCCCACGCTCAGCGCCGAGCAGGTGGCGGCGATCGCGCCGATCATCCAGGCCATGGCCCTGGGCCTGGTCGCGCTCGGCGCCACGGTGCTCGTGCGGCGCATGTACTTCGCCTTCGAGGACGGCCGGTCCATCTTCGGCATCCAGGTGATCGCGACGGTCTCGATGGTGCTCGTCCTGTGGGGCGCGGTCACCGTGCTCCCGGTGTCGTGGTGGGCCGTCGCCGCGGGCGGGGCGTACGCCCTGTCGACGTGGATCTCCCTGCTGCTGCGCGTGCGCGGCATGCGCCGCAAGCTCCACGGCATGGACGGCCGGCGGGTGCTGCGGCTGTACGTCCGCGCCCTGGTCGGCGCGCTGGTCGCAGGCCTGCTGGGCTGGCTGACGATCCGGCTGCTCGACGGCTACGACGTGACGTCCTGGGGCCACTCGGTGCTGGTGACCGCCGTCGCCGGCGTCGTCATGGTGCTCGGTTACGTCCTGTCCCTGAAGGTCCTGCACGTCCGTGAGCTCGACGACGCGCTGGCCCCCGTCCTCCGGCGGCTGAAGCGATGACCGGCCAGATGCGCCACGACCCTCGTGCCCGGCTCGGGAGGGTTCCGTGAACGCCCTGCGGGCACGCCCGCCGGGCACCGCCTCGTGGCGTCCGGCCCGCCCGTACCATGGTCCGATGGACCGGAGGACACTCTCCCCCCGCACCCCCACCGAGGAGTCCAGGTGAGCACCGCCCATCCCGGGACCGTCATGGTCGATCGCTATCGGCTCGTGCAGCCCGCAGCCACCGACCTCGCAGCAGCCGAGGCGTGGGAAGCGCACGACCAGATCCTGGACCGCCCGGTCCGGGTGACGTTCATCGACGGCCCCTACGCGTCGGCCGCGCTCGACGCGGCCCGGCGCGCCGCGCTCGTCGCCGACCCGCGGCTGTCGCGCGTGCTCGACGTCGGGAGCACCGACCTCGGCGACGGCCAGCGCAGCTACATCATCAGCGAGCCCTACCGCGGCTCGTCGCTCACGGAGGTCGTCTCCAGCGGCCTGGTCGACGCCCAGCAGGCGCGCGCCGTCGTCGGCGAGGCTGCAGCCGCCCTCGAGTCCGCCGGTCAGCGCGGCGTCCACCACCTGGCGCTGCGGCCGGAGGCCGTGCGCGTGGACGGCCACCGCGTCGTCGTCACGGGCCTGGGCATCGACGCCGCACTCGCGGGGGTCGACGGCAGCAGGGAGAGCACCACCGGGTCCGCCGCCGCCGCGGCCGACGCGCGCGACCTGGTCGCCCTCGCCTACTACGCGCTCACCGCGCGCTGGCCCGGCGACTCCCTCGACGAGCCGTGGATAGCCCCCGACGCGGTGCGCCCGCTGCCCGCCCAGACAGACGCGAACGGCGTCGTCCCGGTCGCCGCCCTGGTGCCGCACGTCGACCCCGACCTCGACACCCTGGTGCGACGCACCTTCGGCACCGACACCCCGGACGCCCCCGCCGGGCCCGGTGACGTCGTCGCGGCGCTCGCACCGTGGGGCGAGGTGTCCGTCGTCGCGTCCCTCCCCCAGTTCGTGCAGCCCTCCACCGAGCCCCCCGTGCGGTCGTCGGTGCTCGGCACCGTGGGTGCGGGCGGCGGCCTGCCGGGAACCCCGCCCCCCGCCCGGCCCGTGCGTCGGCCCGCCGCCAGCGGGCGTATCGCCCGGTCCGCCGCCGTGGGCGGCGTGGCAGGCGCCGCGGCGGCCGGTGCCGTACCGGGTCAGTCGACGCAAGCGATCCCGCCGGTCGGTGCGGCGCCCGGCGCCCACCCGACCGCCGGCCAACCCCCCGTGCCGCCGCCGAACCAGGCGACCGCCGCGATGCCTCCGGTCCAGCAGCAGGCCCCTCAGGGCCAGCCCACCCGGGCGTACGGCGCGCCGCCGGCGGGCTACGCCGCGCAGCAGCCCTATGCCGCGCAGCCCTACCCCACGCAGGCGTACGGCGCTCCGCAGCCCGCTCAGGCGCCGCAGGCCGCGCACGCCCCCGTGCCTCCGCCCCCCGGGGGCGGCGGCGGCGAGCCGCGCACCGACACCGGCGGCTTCGCCTCCACCCCCGCCCCCAAGAAGCGTGGCGTGAACCCGACGCCGATCGTGCTCGGGCTCGTCGTCGTCCTGGTGCTGGCCGGTGCGCTGTGGGCCGTGAACCGGGCGACGTCGCCGTTCGAGGCGAACACCGCGGGCGGCGCGACCCCGACGCAGGAGGTGGAGGGCGGCGGCTCGGCCGAGGAGCCCACCGACGACGCCTCGAGCGAGCCGAGCGAGACCCCCGAGGTCCGCCCGGTCATCAAGTCGGGCGACCAGCTCGACCCCGAGGGCGACGGTCAGCACCCGGAGGCGGTGGACCTGGCCTACGACGGCGACCCGTCGACCTTCTGGTACACGCAGTGGTTCAACGGCGCCGACTTCGCCGGCCTGCGGAGCGGGCTCGGCTACGTGATCGAGCTCGAGGAGCCCGCGCCCGTCACCTCGATCACGCTCAACACCAACTCCTCGGGCGGGCATGTCGAGGTCCGGGCGACGTCGCGCGACAACCCGACCGACGGTCCGGTGCTCGCCGAGGGCTCGTTCAGCTCCGAGACGACGCTCGACCTCTCCGAGGAGACCGTCGCGGACTCCTTCGTCATCTGGGTCACCGAGCTCCCCCAGACCAACGACAAGTTCTACGTCGAGCTCAACGAGATCGTCCTCTCGTGACCGTTCCCGGGCGGCGCTGACCGTCGCCCGGGAACACCGCACCCCCTCGTGGTGTTGAGGCCCATGGCGCCTCAGGACGCCGCACACCCGCAGACGACCAGGAGAGAACGTGACCGATCAGCCGACCAACACCACCGGTGAGGCCACCGTGCACGACATCGTCATCGTGGGCTCTGGACCGGCCGGTTACACCGCGGCCGTGTACGCCGCGCGGGCCGGCCTGGCGCCTGTCGTCATCGCCGGATCGGTCACCGCTGGCGGCGCGCTCATGAACACCACCGAGGTCGAGAACTTCCCCGGGTTCCCTACCGGCATCCAGGGCCCCGACCTGATGGAGGCCATGCGTGAGCAGGCCGAAAAGTTCGGCGCCAAGGTGCTGTGGGACGACGCCGAGCAGGTCGAGCTGACCGGGGACGTCAAGACGGTCGTCACCGGTGGGGGCGAGACGTTCCGCGCTCGCGCCGTCATCCTGGCGACCGGTTCCGCGTACCGCGAGCTCGGCCTGGCCGAGGAGAAGCAGCTGTCCGGACGGGGCGTGTCGTGGTGCGCCACCTGCGACGGCTTCTTCTTCCGCGACCAGCACATCGCCGTGGTCGGCGGCGGGGACTCCGCGATGGAAGAGGCCACCTTCCTCACCCGCTTCGCGTCCAAGGTGACGATCGTGCACCGTCGTGACTCGCTGCGCGCCTCGAAGATCATGGCCGACCGCGCCCAGGCCGACCCGAAGATCGAGTTCGCCTGGAACAGCGAGGTCGCCGGCATCTCCGGCGAGGACAAGGTCACCGGCATCACGCTCCGCGACACCGTCACCGGCGCCGAGCGCGAGCTCGACACCACCGGGCTCTTCGTCGCGATCGGCCACGACCCGCGCACCGACCTGGTCAAGGGCCAGGTCGACCTGGACGACGAGGGCTACATCCTCGTCGAGGGCCGGTCGACCCGCACCAACCTGCCGGGAGTCTTCGCCTGCGGCGACGCCGTCGACCACACCTACCGGCAGGCCATCACCGCCGCCGGCTCCGGATGCGCGGCCGCTCTCGACGCGCAGTCCTTCCTCACCGAGGTGGCCGACGCGGAGGGTGAGCAGTCCCTCGCCGGCACGCCGACGGTGCCCAACCCCGACGGTCTTCCTGCTGCCCTCGACTCCGTCGCGGGCTGACAACGTCCCATCCCCCGATCGAAGGAGCGACACATGGCTACCGTCGCCGTCACCGACGACACGTTCAAGTCCGAGGTTCTCGAGTCCGACGTCCCCGTTCTGGTGGACTTCTGGGCCACCTGGTGCGGCCCGTGCCGCATGGTCGCCCCGATCCTCGAGGAGCTCTCCGACGAGTACGAGGGCAAGATCAAGATCGTCAAGCTCGACACCGATGCCAACCAGGCCACCACGATGGCCTACGGCATCACGTCGATCCCCACCCTCAACGTCTACTCCGGCGGTGAGCTGGTGAAGTCCGTGATCGGCGCACGTCCCAAGCGCGCCCTCCAGGAGGAGATCGACGCGGTGCTGACGCCCAGCGCCTGAGCCCCTCTGACGAAGGCCGCCCCTGTTTCACGTGAAACAAGGGCGGCCTTCGTCGTGTCTCTGGTTGATCCACGAGCCGGGCGCATTCCTCAGGATGGTCGGACACCTCCCCCGCGCCGCCAGCCCGAGCCGCAGGTGCTGGCGGCTGACAACTGACGGTGGACTGGTGTGGCTGACAGGCGATTCCAGCTCCCTCCGGACCTCAGCGCCTCGCCCTCTACTATCGACGGAATGCGCGGTTTGGCGTGCTATCTCCTGGGGCGACACGCGAGCGCTTCGGCCCCTGCGGCACCCGTGCCGTCAGAGGCGACGTCTTCCCTGGCCCTCTCCCCCGGTACGTTCCGCGTCTCCTGCTGAGCTCGCCATGTCGTGCCGCGCACGGGTCGCGGAAGCGTCCCGCACGCGTGCTCCGCGTGGTCCGCGTCTATGCGCGTCGTCCCACTGGACGACGCCTCCAGGTGTCGCGTCGACCCGGATCTCAGCGTCAACGGCGGACCCGACTCGAGCACCCGCCCCCGACGGGTGACCCACACCGTGCCGAGCCACCCCGCAGCTGCCGTTCGGTCCTTCTCGCGGACGAGGTCGCCGGAGCATGCCACTGCGGTGCATGTTTCACGTGGAACGTCGCTGCCTTCGCTCCCCCGGTCGCTGCGGCTGGACCTTGGCGTCCGGCGTCCGGCGCACCCATCGGTCACTGGCGGACTCGCTTGACGGGTTTCACGTGAAACACAGCGCCAGCGACCGGCCGCCCTGACGTGCGGTCCGTCCGCCTTGTCGCCCCTGGCTCCGTGAAAGCTCGGAGCACAGCCCTCGTCATCGCCTCCGCCTCGGAGATCACACTCTCGGGATGGACCGTAGCGTTTCACGTGAAACGACACATGAGCGCACTGCCCACTGCCGGCGGACCGAGCCGATCGCGACCGACCAGTCCTCCACCGGACCTGGACATCACCCGGTCCGCGATCTGCACTGAGGCCATCTCGCGGGCACAAACGTCGGCGGGCCCCGTCCATTGAGGACGGAGCCCGCCAACCACTGCCATCAGGACCGGAGCAGTCCCGGATCCTCCGGTGCCATCACTCCCAGGATCCGGTTGAGGTCCTCTACCGAGGCGAACTCCACCGTCAGCCGACCCTTGGTCTTGCCGACGCTGACCTTCACGCGGGTCTCGAACCGGTCTGCCAGCCGTGTGGCGAGCTCGTCCATCGCCTCGCTCCGCTGTCCGGCACGCGGTGCCCGGCGTGTGCGCTGATCACCGTCGCCGCTGGCCAGCAGGGTGACGATCTCTTCGGTCGCGCGGACGGAGAGGCCCTCGGACACGATCCGCTGGGCGAGCCGCTCGATCTCTGCACCGTCGGTCAGGGAGAGCAGGGCACGAGCATGTCCTGCGGAGAGCACGCCGGCAGCAACGCGCCGCTGGACCAGCGGAGGCAGCTTGAGCAGGCGAAGAGTGTTGGAGATCTGCGGACGCGATCGCGCGATCCGCGTCGCCAGCTCTTCGTGAGTGCACCCGAAGTCGTCGAGCAGCTGACGGTACGCTGCGGCCTCCTCGAGGGGATTCAGCGCTGCGCGGTGCAGGTTCTCCAGGAGGGCGTCCCGCAGCATGTCGCTGTCGTCCGTCTCGCGGACGATCGCGGGGATCGTCTCGAGCCCGGCCAGCTGCGAAGCGCGCCAGCGACGCTCGCCCATGATGAGCTCATAAAGTCCCTGGTCAGCGCCATCGGGGCGGACCACCACGGGCTGTAGGACGCCGATCTCTGAGATCGATGCGACGAGCTCGTCGAGCTCCCCATCATCGAAGACGGTCCGCGGCTGCCAGGTATTGGGGCGGATCGCCTGGACGGGAATCTCGGCGAACCGCGCTCCAGGAACGGGCCGCAGCTCTGTTTCACGTGAAACGGCGTCGCGTCCGCCGTCGTGCTCGTCGTGACGCACGAGCGGCCCCTCACCCTCGCGGGAGACCAGCGCGTCAGTCTGCGCGTCGGTTGTCGTGTCGACCTCAGGAATCTCGATGCTGGTGATGAGACCCAGGGACAGTCCGTCCGCGCCGAGCACCTCCTCGGCCGAGGCCTCGTCGATGTCGGCCGGCGCAGCGTTCGATGCCTTGGCGCCATCCGTCAGGAGACCACCGCCGCCAGGCGTTTCGGCGTCCGAGCGCGCTCCGTCGTCCCTGGTGGACGTGTCACCACCCGTCCGGATGCTCAGGCGGCCCCCCGCGATGGCCGAGTCCCAAGAAGCCGACCGACGGCTCGTCCGGGCCGAGTCGTCCCCCGGATCTCCCGCAGGACGCTCTGCCCCGACCGTAGCGAGCGCGCCGTTGCCCGACGGCGTCTCCCGCCCCTCCCCTGAGGGAAAGAAGACGTCGACGGGCCGATCCCCCTCGGGACCTGACGGGATCAGCGCACCGAGCCCCCGGCCCAGTCCACGCTTCTTCTGACTCATGCTCCAGCCTCCTGAACCACTCGGCCCCGCACTCCCCTGGTCGTCGTCATCGAAGTCCCCTCGCGTCACCACCGGCGACTGAGCCGCCGGTTGTGCTCCACACCCTTGCGTCGGCCACTCTGCCTGGCACGGCTATGTCACCGCAGGTCAGCGGGCCGGGGAGCGCGCTCCGCCAACTCCCGCGCCGCCTCGAGGTAGGCCAAGGATCCCGTCGATCCGGGATCGTAGGTCATCACCGTCTGAGCATGGCTCGGCGCCTCGGAGATCCGCACCGACCGCGGGACAGTGGTGCGGAGCGTCTGGTCAGGGAAATGCTCCCGGACCTCCGCCGCGACCTGCTGCGCCAGATTGGTCCGCCCGTCGTACATGGTCAGAAGAATCGTCGAGACCCGCAGTTCTGGATTCAGATGCGCCTTGATCAGCTCGATCGTCTTGAGGAGCTGGCTCAGGCCCTCGAGCGCGTAGTACTCGCACTGGATCGGGATCAGCACCTCGCGCCCGACGACGAACGCGTTCACCGTCAGCAGCCCCAGGCTCGGAGGGCAGTCGACAAAGACGTAGTCGATCTGCTCCTCCCCTCGCTCCTCGCGCTCGAGGAGGTAGGCGTCAAGGGCCCGACGAAGCCGTGTTTCACGTGAAACGAGAGAGACGAGCTCGATCTCCGCACCCGAGAGATCGATCGTCGCTGGCACGCCGTACAGTCCCGGGACTGACGGGCATTCCTGAATCGTGTTGCGAAGCGGCTCGTCCTCGACCAGCACCTCGTAGATCGAGGGAGTGCCCGCGCGATGCTCGATGCCGAGGGCCGTGGACGCGTTCCCCTGGGGGTCGTTGTCGATCACCAGGACTCGCAGCCCGGACTGAGCCAGTCCCGCAGCGAGGTTCACGGTCGTCGTCGTCTTGCCGACGCCGCCCTTCTGGTTCGCGACCGTGATGATGCGCGTGCGCTCCGGCCGCGGGAACTGCCGACCCTGCAGCTCGATGCGTCGCCTGGCGTCGATGGCAAGCTGGGCGGCGAGCGGCGTCGACTCGTCCGCCTCCGGCACCGAGGCCACCAGTGCAGCGCGGTGTCCATCGATCTCCGGGGGCAGGCCGCCGACCGCCCAGGCCAGCGCCGGTGCCGTTTCACGTGAAACATGCGGATCACCCGTCGCGGTCCCGTGGTTCCGCGGGACGTCGTCGACGTGCTCCGTACTCGTGCTCACGTGCCACTCCTCCGGTTCGTCACAGGGACTGCGCCGGACCGCGGCATGACGGTGGTCCCACGCGGCCCGGTGTTCCGCGCTCACTCTACGGCCTGAGGCGCGTCGAGATGGGGGCAAAACTCCGTCCCGTGGAGATCGGCTCCGGGCTCACGCTGAGGAGGTCAGCGTGCCAGTTCCGTGCTCAGCGGCGGGTGATGCGGAGAATGGTGGTCGGCTCGACGCCTTCGACCGTCCGGCCCTCGAGGATCTCCGGCTCTGCCGTCTTGAACGAACGGAGCACCTTGCGAGCGGGTTCGATCTCGCGCTCCACGTTGCGCCCCTTCAGCACCACCATGGCGCCTCCCGGCCGCACCAGCGGCAGGCTCATCCGGGCAAGCTTGCCCAGGGCCGCCACGGCGCGAGAAGTCACGATGTCCACCTCCAGCGCGTCGTGGTACTCCTCCGCACGACCGCGCTTGACCTGCACGTTTCCCAGGCCCAACGTCTCTACGATCTCCTGCAGCCAGACCGTGCGCCGCTCCATCGGCTCGATGAGGTGGAACTCCACGTCCGGGCGCTGGATCGCCAGCACGATCCCCGGAAGGCCCGCCCCGGACCCGATGTCGGCCACCGACCGCGCGCCACCGAGGTACGGCGCGACAGCCGCCGAGTTCAGCAGGTGCCGTTCCCACAGGCGCACGACCTCGCGCGGGCCGATGAGGCCGCGCACCTCGCCCTCCTCACGCAGACGTTCCGCGTACTGCGCGACGATGTCGTAGCGGTCCCCGAAGTACTCGCGCACGCCCGCGCTGCGCCCGAGCTCGTCGTCGGCGCTGTCCACAGCCTGCGCCTCACCGTCGGTCATCCCAGCCTCCATCGCTTCCCTCACCCCAGACGAGAGCCCGTCGTTTCACGTGAAACAACGGGCTCTCGGGACAGTCGTCAGGACGTCGGCGCGTCACCGGACTCGACAGCAGGCTGCACGACGACGTATCGCGAGGGCTCGACGCCCCGCGAGTCGCTGACCAGGCCGGCGGCCGCGACGACATCGTGGACCACCTTCCGCTCGAAGGCGTTCAGCGGGGCGAGCTCGACCTCTTCCCCGGTCTCACGCACCTGGCGGATCGCCTCCTCCGCGAGCACGCTCAGCTCCTCGCGCCGGCCTGCCCGGAACCCACCGATGTCCAGCATCAGCCGGCTTCGCTCGCCCGTGCGTGCCTGGACGGCCAGGCGGGTGAGCTCCTGCAGAGCCTCGAGCACCTCGCCGTCCCGTCCCACCAGCGCGGACAGGTCCTCGCCCTCCTCGGCCACGACCTCGACCGCCGCACGGTCGTGCTGGATGTCCAGGTCGATGTCGCCGTCGAGGTCCGCGATGTCGAGCAGCTCCTCGAGGTAGTCGGCCGCGATCTCGCCCTCCTCCTCGAGGCGGGCGGTGCGGTCGGGCTCCTGGTCCACCGGCGTGTCCGTCGTCATCGGTCGTCGCTTCCTCTCGCTGCTCAACGGCGCTTCTGGCGGTTCTTGCGCTTGGGCTGCTGACGCTGCCCCACAGGCTTCTGGGGCTCCGGCTCAGGAGAGGCCTCGATGGCGCCCTTGGCGGCCGCCTTCCGGGCCTGCTTCTCCTTGAGGAGACGCTCGGCCTCGGAGCCCGGGGCGGGCATCTTCTTGATCGTGTAGAACTGCTGGCCCATCGACCAGAGGTTCGAGATGACCCAGTAGATGAGCACACCGACCGGGAAGTTGATGCCCGAGATCAGGAAGATCACCGGAAGGATGTAGAGCATCATCTTCTGCGTGCTCGCCATCGGGCCCTCGAGCGCAGCCTTCGGCATGTTCTTCATGGTCAGCTGGCGCTGCGTGAAGAACATGGTGGCGCTCATCAGCACGATGAGGCAGATGACGACGACGCGCGACGTCATCGAGTCGGTGGTCCGGAAGATGTCGGACAGCTGAGCCCCGAAGAGGGACGACGTCTCGATGTCGCCCGCGATCTGCTGGTCGATCGGCCCGATAGCGTTGTGCGTACCGTCGGCGATGCCCTGCAGGTTGTTGAGCACGCGGAACAGCGCGAAGAAGATCGGCGACTGCAGCAGAATCGGCAGACACGACGCCATGGGGTTGGTGCCGTGCTTGCGGTACAGCTCCATGGTCTCGCGGCCCATGGCCTCGCGGGACGCCGGGTCCGTCTTGCCCTTGTACTTCTTCTGCACGGCCTGCAGCTCGGGCTGCATCATCTGCATCCCGCGCGAAGCCTTGATCTGCTTGAAGAACAGCGGGATCAGCGCGATACGGATGACGACCGTCAGGGCGACGATCGAGAACACCCACGCCCAGCCCGGCCCGTCCTGCATGCCCAGGGTCGTGAAGACCGCGTGCGACCCGTACATGACCCAGGCCACGACCCACTCGATGGGGTAGAGGATGGTATCCAACATCCCGAATTGTCTCCTCTGTCGGAAAAGCTCAGTCCCCGGCGGCGCGGTCCGGGATGGTCAGTGGCGAGCTGCGCCGCGGTGCTCGTGCGTCGTCGGCGCGCCGACATCGGCGTCGGCGTGCTTCGCGCGAGCGGGCGGTACGTCGTCAACGCCGCCGAGGCTCCAGGGGTTGCACCGCAGGATGCGCCACAGAGCGAGACCGGTCCCCCGCAGCGTGCCGTGCGTACGGATCGCGATGATCGCGTACTGCGAGCACGACGGGTAGTACTTGCAGGTGGGCCCGGTGAGAGGGGAGATCACCGTCTGGTACACGCGGAGCACGCCGATGAGGACCGCCGCGGGAAGGTTCCGCAGCGCCTCGCGGCCGTGGCCGAGCGTCGAGGTGGTCACGAGGCCCTCCGTGCGCGCGCGACCGCGCGGTCAAGGCTGCTCACCAGGTCGCGGTCGAGCTCGGCGAAGGTCGCGGTGCTCGACGCAGGAAGCGCACGGACGACGAGCCGGGAGCCCGCCGGTACCGAGGAGAGGTGCGCCGCCGCGGCGTGCCGCAGCCGGCGCTTCACCCGGTTGCGGTGCACGGCGTTGCCCACGGCTTTGGATACGACAAGACCGACCTGTGTCGGTTCACCGTCCTCGTCGACTCCCTCGCGAGCCGGCTGGCCCGCTTCGAGGTCGACGAGCAGGTGAACCACCACGGTCGATCGACCTGCACGCGTGCCGCGGCGCACCGTCCGTTCGAAGTCGACGGAACGGCGCAGTCGGTGCGCCGCGGGCAGCATCCGTCAGGCAGAAAGCTCGGCGCGACCCTTGCGCCGACGGTTCGCCAGGATGGCGCGGCCGGCACGGGTGCGCATGCGCAGCCGGAAGCCGTGGGTCTTGGCACGACGGCGGTTGTTCGGCTGGAAGGTCCGCTTGCTCACGAGGTACTCCAAGAAACGTCGGGGAGGCACACCGTCAGTTCCTCGACGATGCAGGTCTTTGTCGCAGGTCACCGCCCACGCACGCGGCGTGAGAACGTCGACCGGGCCGAGCCGAGGACCGGCAGCCCGGCTGAGGGCGCGCGAAAGGACCTGGAACGGCTGTCTGACGTTACGCCGTCGGGGGCTTCGAGGTCAAACCGGCCCGGGGGCGTCGCCCTACCGCCGGTGGCTACGATGTGGAGGACCTCACGCACCTCGGCGCGACGTCGCGCCGCCTGCCCGGTACGTTCGCCACCCACAGGATTGTCCACAGGTTCCACAGCATGTGGACAACGCTGTGGACGAGTTTCCGGCGTGGCAGACTCGCGATCTCGCCGAACCATCCAGAACGAACCCGAAGGACGACGCCCGTGGCCCAGCCGGACGAGAACATCACCGACGTCTGGGCACACACGCTCGCCACGCTGGAGGCGCGGCCGGACATGTCGGCCCGGCAGCTCGCCTTCATCAAGCTCGCCAAGCCCATGGCGATCCTCGAGGACACGGTGTTCATCGCCGTCCCGCACGAGCAGACCCGCGCCTACCTCGAGACCAGCGTGCGCGACCAGCTCGTCTCGGCGATGGCCTCGACGCTCGGGCGCGACATCCGCTTCGGGATCACGGTCGACCCCGAGCTCAGCAGCGACACCCTCACGGGCCCGTCCCAGGACTACACCGCTCCTCCGGAGCCCGGTGTGGCGGACGAGCCGGAGGCGCCGCCGCTGCCTCCCAGCCCGAAGCAGTCGGCGGAGCCGACACGGCTGAACCCGAAGTACATCTTCGAGACGTTCGTCATCGGTTCGTCCAACCGGTTCGCCCACGCGGCCGCCGTCGCCGTCGCCGAGGCGCCCGCCAAGGCGTACAACCCCCTGTTCATCTACGGGGACTCGGGGCTGGGGAAGACGCACCTCCTGCACGCGATCGGGCACTACGCCCACAACCTGTATCCCCACGTGCGGGTGCGGTACGTGAACTCCGAGGAGTTCACCAACGACTTCATCAACAGCATCGGCGAGGGCCGCGCCGGGGCGTTCCAGCGCCGCTACCGGGACGTCGACGTGCTCCTCATCGACGACATCCAGTTCCTGCAGGGCAAGGAACAGACGATGGAGGAGTTCTTCCACACGTTCAACGCGCTGCACAACGCGGACAAGCAGGTCGTGATCACGTCCGACGTGCCGCCCAAGCAGCTCAACGGCTTCGAGGACCGGCTGCGCTCCCGCTTCGAGTGGGGCCTCATCACGGACGTGCAGCCGCCCGACCTCGAGACCCGCATCGCCATCCTCCGCAAGAAGGCGGCGAGCGAACGACTGGACGTGCCCGCCGAGGTGCTCAGCTACATCGGATCGCGCATCTCCACCAACATCCGTGAGCTCGAGGGCGCGCTCATCCGCGTCACCGCGTTCGCCAACCTCAACCGCCAGCAGGTGGACCTGGCCCTGGCGGAGATCGTCCTCAAGGACCTCATCACCGACGACGACACCGCGGAGATCACCCCCGCGATGGTCATCGCGCAGACCGCCGCGTACTTCGGCCTCACCATCGACGACCTGTGCGGCTCCTCGCGGTCCCGCGTCCTCGTCACGGCACGACAGATCGCCATGTACCTGTGCCGCGAGCTGACCGACCTCTCCCTGCCGAAGATCGGTCAGCAGTTCGGCGGCCGCGACCACACCACGGTCATGCACGCGAACAAGAAGATCGCGGGCCAGATGGCGGAGCGTCGCTCCACGTACAACCAGGTGACCGAGCTCACGAGCCGCATCAAGCAGCAGCACCGCGGCTGACTCGTCGACCTCCCCCCGCGGGCCCGGTCACACGCTCTCCACAGAACGTGTGACCGGGCCCGCGGGCGTTCGTCCACATCACCACCCACAGATCGCCCCCTGCGATGGCGCCGATCGGCGACCGTCGTCCCCAACCCTGTGGAGGGACATCGTGGACAACTCGCCCATCGGCACGCCCAAGGAGATTCACACCTGTGGACAAAGTTGTGGACGGGTGTGGACCGAGGCGTCAGATCCGTGGACGACCGGGCCCCGATCGGTGGACGGCTGTGGGAAGAAAATCCGTCGCCCACAGGCGCCACGCGTCGTCCACAGCCCCGCCCCCACAGCCTCCACAGGACGAACAGGCCTCTGACCTGCGCAAACACGGCTCATCCCCAGATTCCACAACCCCGAAGACGATGACGAACGTTTGATCATCAGAGAAATCCACACGCCTTCATCAGGCCGGCCGACCTCCCGCGCCCCGTCCGACGGCGCCGCCCACGACAGCGTGCCGAAGAGCCCCCGTCTCGCGTAGGGTTTGGCACGGACGACGAGGCAGGTCGGGTCGCCGTCGGATGGCCCGGCCAACCGGCCGACGACAGCCGCAACCGTCCACACCGATCGACAGCACGGGTCGACAACGCGAGGAGTGGGATGAAGTTCCGGGTTGAGCGTGACGTCCTGGCCGAGGCCGTGACCTGGACGGCGCGTACCCTCCCCACGCGCCCGCCGGCACCGGTGCTGGCAGGTGTCCGGATCGAGGTCGACACCGCCGGCACCATCTGGCTGTCCAGCTTCGACTACGAGGTCTCGGCGCGGGCGGAGATCCCTGCCGAGGTGGCCGAGCCGGGAACGGTGCTGGTCTCCGGCCGGTTGCTCGCGGAGATCTCGCGCGCCCTGCCGAACAAGCCCGTGGACGTCACTCTCGAGGGCACCAAGGTGGTCCTCACGTGCGGCGCCTCGCGCTTCACCCTGCTGACCATGCCGGTCGAGGACTACCCCGCCCTCCCCCAGATGCCCGAGCTCAGCGGCACCGTGACCGGCGACGCGCTCACGCACGCCGTCGCACAGGTCAGCGTGGCGGCGAGCCGTGACGACACCCTGCCGCTGCTCACCGGTGTGCGGATGGAAATCGAGGGCGAGCACATCACCCTCATCGCCACCGACCGCTACCGCCTCGCGCTGCGCGAGCTCACCTGGACGCCCGCGACGCCGGGATACTCGGCCGTGGCGCTGGTGCGCGCCCGCACCCTGACCGACGTCGCGAAGTCGCTCGGTGGTGGGGGCGGCCTCGTCAACGTCGGTCTCTCCACCGGCCAGGGGATGGATCTCATCGGCTTCGAGGCCGGCGGACGACACACGACGTCGCAGCTGGTCGACGGCGACTACCCGCCGGTGCGCCGGCTCTTCCCGGACGCCACCCCGATCCACGCCGTCGTCGCGACCGCGCCGCTGATCGAGGCGGCCAAGCGCGTCTCCCTCGTGGCGGAGCGCAACACGCCCATCCGCCTGTCGTTCACCGACGGGCAGGTGGTGCTGGACGCCGGCCAGGGCGACGACGCGCAGGCCTCCGAGGCGCTCGAGGCGGTGCTGGTGGGCGAGGACATCCAGGTGGCCTTCAACCCGCAGTTCCTGCTGGACGGCCTCGGGGCGCTCGGTACGGACTTCGTCCGCCTGTCGTTCACGCACCCGAACAAGCCGGTCGAGTTCACCGGTCAGGAGTCGCTCGACGGCGAGGACTCGTCGGAGTACCGCTACCTGCTGGTGCCGATCCGGTTCGCCGGCTGACGTCCCAGCTCGCCCGCTCGCCCGCATCCCTCCCGGAGGTCTCCATGGTCAGCCACATCGGACTCGTCGGTCTGGGCAAGATGGGCAACAACATGCGCGAGCGGCTGCGCCACGGAGGCATCGAGGTCACGGGTTACGACCCGCGGCCCGAGGTGTCGGACGTGGCGTCGCTGGCCGACCTGGTCGCGGCCCTGCCCGCCGGTCGTCGCGTGGTGTGGGTGATGGTCCCGGCCGGCGACCCGACGCGTGGTGTCGTGCAGGAGCTCGGTGCGCTGCTCGGCGAGGGCGACGTCGTCGTCGAGGGCGGCAACTCCCACTATCCCGAGGACCAGGCGCGTGCCGCGGAGCTGGCGGAGCACGGCATCGGCTACGTCGACGTCGGTGTCTCGGGCGGCGTCTGGGGCCTCGCCAACGGCTACGGCCTGATGGTCGGCGGCGACGCCGCGCAGGTCGCGCACCTGATGCCGGTGTTCGACGCGCTGCGACCGGAGGGCCCGCGCGAGGAGGGCTTCGTGCACGCCGGCGAGGTCGGTGCCGGGCACTTCGCGAAGATGGTGCACAACGGCATCGAGTACGGCCTCATGCAGGCGTACGCGGAGGGCTACGAGCTGCTCGCCGCGAAGGACATCGTCACCGACGTGCACGGGACGATGAAGGCGTGGACGCGGGGCACCGTCGTCCGCTCGTGGCTGCTCGACCTCATGGTGAAGGCGCTCGAGGAGGACCCGAGCCTCACCGCGATCGACGACTGGGTCGACGACTCCGGCGAGGGTCGGTGGACGGTGGACGAGGCGATCGACAACGCGGTGCCCCTGCCGGTCATCTCCGCGGCCCTGTTCGCCCGGTTCTCGTCCCGCCAGACCGAGTCTCCCGCCATGAAGGCCGTCGCGGCGCTGCGCCAGCAGTTCGGCGGGCACGCGGTGCGCCCCGCGGGTCCCGCGTCGCCCGGAGCCGGCCCGCTCGAGCCCCCGGCCTGACCGGCCCCGCTGGGGGACCATGTACGTCTCGCACCTCTCGCTCCTGGACTTCCGGTCGTACGCGACGGCCGACGTCGCGCTCGAGCCCGGCCCCAACGCCTTCGTGGGCCGCAACGGCCAGGGCAAGACCAACCTCGTCGAGGCGATCGGGTACGTGGCCACGCTGGGAAGTCACCGCGTGGCGAACGACACGCCGCTGATCCGGGCGGGCGCGGACCGGGCCGTGGTGCGCACCCGGATCGTGCGCGGGGAGCGTGCGTCGACGGTCGAGCTCGAGATCACCGCGGGCAAGGCCAACCGGGCCCGCGTGAACCGCGGCCAGCTCGGCCGGGCGCGCGACGTGCTCGGCATCCTGCGGACCGTGCTCTTCGCCCCCGAGGACCTGGCCCTCGTCAAGGGTGACCCGGACGGCCGTCGACGCTTCCTCGACCAGCTGGTGGTGCAGCTGCTCCCCCGCGCCGCCGGCCTGCTCGGCGACTACGAGCGCGTGGTGCGGCAGCGGTCGGCGCTGCTCAAGTCGCTCCGGGGCGTGCGACGGTCGGGCGGCGGACCGGTGGACACCGGCACCCTCGAGGTGTGGGACGCGCGGGCCGCCCAGCTCGGAGGTCAGATCCTCGCGATGCGGCTGGCCCTGGTCCAGGCGCTGCGCCCTCACGTGGCGGCCGCGTATGCGCAGGTCAGCGACGCCGACGGCGACGCCGAGCTCACGTACCGGTCGAGCGTCCCCGAGGCGGGCGACGGTACCGGCGATCTCCCCGCGGCGGAGGACCTGGAAAAGGCGGTGCTCGCCGCGATGACCGAGGCGCGGTCGCAGGAGCTGGAGCGCGGCGTGAGCCTGGTCGGCCCGCACCGTGACGACCTGGTCCTCGCCCTCGGCGGGCTGCCGGCGAAGGGCTACGCGAGCCACGGCGAGTCCTGGTCGTTCGCGCTGGCGCTGCGCCTCGCGTCGTACCGGTTGCTCGGGGGCGGCGACGAGCCGGAGCACGTGCCCGACGCGGCCTTCTGGGACCCCGACCTCGACACCGACGCGGACCCGGTGCTGATCCTCGACGACGTGTTCGCCGAGCTCGACGTCCGCCGGCGCGCGCGGCTCGCCGAGCTCGTGGCCCCGGCGCGACAGGTGCTCGTGACCGCGGCCGTGCCCGAGGACGTGCCCGCCGGGCTGCTCGGAGCCCGGTTCGAGGTCACCCCGGGTCAGGTGCGTCGTGCCGGCTGACGACCGGGACGACGTCGTCGACCAGCCGCCCGACGACGCCGCGACCACGGGCGACGACCCGCGGCCCGTCGCGGACCGCACCGAGCTGACACCGCCGTCGGCGGTGGCCCGCGAGGCGCTCAACCGGGCCAAGGCGGCCGCGCGGGCCAAAGGCCTGCGCCCGGGGTCACCGGCGCGCCGGTCCCCCCTCGCCGAGCCGCGCCTGTCCGGTCAAGGGCCGGGCGCGCGCGACCCTCAGCTGCTGTCGGAGGTGCTGGGCCGGCTCATGCGCGACAAGGGGTGGACGGCGGACGTGTCCGTCGGCGGCGTGATCGGCCGCTGGCGCGAGGTGGTGGGCGACCACGTGGCCGACCACTGCCAGCCCGAGACGTTCGAGCAGAAGGTGCTCGTCGTGCGGGCCGACTCCACGGCCTGGGCCACGCAGGTGCGGCTCCTGGTGCCGACGCTCCTGCGACGCCTCGCCGAGGAGATCGGCGAGGGCGTCGTCGAGCAGGTCACGGTGCTCGGCCCTGCGGGCCCGGGCTTCCGCCGTGGACGGCGGTCCGTGCGGGGACCCGGGCCGCGGGACACCTTCGGCTGAGCCCGGGCAGGTCCCGACGACGAAGGGCCCGGCCGCGCTGCGCGGCCGGGCCCTTCGTCTGTCTCGTGCGTCAGTGCTGGATGCGGCGACGCAGCCAGAAGAGGACGCCGCCGCCCACGAGGAGCAGTGCGGCCAGGCCGGCGAACACGCCGACGGTGGCGCCGGTCTTCGGCAGCTCGTCGGCCTGCTCGGCCGTCTCCGCCGGCGGGACGTCGTCGTCGTCGGCGACGACGTCCACGTCCGCGCCGCCCACGCCGACCGGGTTGGCGCACTCGGTCGAGGCCTCCGGGTACTCCACGACCGTCGAGTAGTCCGGGTTCACCTCGAACAGCACCTGGACGCCGTCACGGGTCCACGCGTAGTTGCCGTCCGTCTCCGTGTAGGAGCCGTCGTCCTGCTGCTCCCACCCCGGCCACTGCTTCGGCGCGGTGTCGGACGCTCCAGGCCACAGCAGCTGGCCCTCCAGCGGCTGGTCGGTCGCGACGTAGTCCTCGCCACCGTCCGGGTGGAGGAACGTGATCGTCAGCGGCGTGTCGCCATCGGCCTCGACGCCCTCGGGCAGGGAGACGCCGTAGTCGAGGTACGGCGTGTCGCCCACGCACACGGCGCCGATGTCACCGGGCACGAGCTCGCAGTCCTCGGCGGACGGGAGGAGCTCGGTGATCGGGAAGAGCACCTCGCCGGCCTCGGTGCGGGTGTAGCCGCCGAGGTCGTCACCGAACGTCCGGCCCTCGCCGGGCACGGCGAGCACGCCCTGCTCGGTGGTGAGGTAGGTGACGTCCTCGGTGTCCGCGGGGAGGATGACGTCGGACGAGTCCGCACCGCAGACCTCGACCGGCACGGGCGCCTGCGGGACCACGACCTGCGGCTCCTCGACGTCGGGGGTCTCGGGCACCGGCGGCGTGGTGCAGTCCTCGGCGCCCGGCAGCTCGATGCCGAAGTCGCTCAGCTCCTGGTGCTGCCAGTCGACGAGGTGCCCGTCCATGGAGGAACCGTCGGGGTACGTGATCGTCTCGGGCATCGTGTAGTCGTCGGGCCCGCCCCGCACCAGGTCCTGCTGGATGCCCCAGCCGGTGCACAGGTCGATGTCGTCGAGCGCGTCCGTCTCCGGCAGCTCGGTGTACCAGTGCTCGTCGTTCGTCAGCTCTTCCTCGGGCAGGGTGAGCGGCGTCGTGCCAAGGAGCTGCTGCTTCCCGGAGTTCTCCCAGGCGGCGGGCTTGTCCTTGTCGAGCTTCGGGTACAGGTAGATGCCGACCTGCACCTCGGTGCCCTGCGGGGGCGTGGTGGGGGTGCAGGGCTCGGTGCGTCCGGAGTCGGACCAGTCGAACTGGTTCCCGTCGTGCGCGTCGACGTCGACGGTCCAGGTGTGGCCGGACTTCCCGTCGAGCTGGAAGGTGTGCTGCCAGGAGCGGCGGAAGTTCTCGTCGGCCACGTTCTTGCCGTCGATCGTCACCGTGACGCCAGCGCCGTTGTACTGGGTCAGGTTCACCTCGAGACTCGAGCAGGTGTCCTCGACACGGGGGGTGTGCGCGGAGGCGGGCGCCGCGGTGGCGACGAGCATCCCTCCGGCAGCGAGCATCGTCGCGACGACGCCCGCCAGGGTCCTCTTCACTGTGGGGTTGTCCCTTCGGTGGTGACCGGGGCACGGGCGCGCGCCGGTCGACGTGCGGTACGGGGAGTCGTGGGGTAGTACACCAGTTTTTGGTGCAAATAGGGAGAGCCGTTGATAACGGTCAGAGCACAAAAGTCGGACTTGTTCGGTCGTGCCGCGGCCGCCGGCTCACGGGTGTGGACAAGCCTGGGGACAACCCTGTGGACAAGGGCTCGGAGGGTGCGCGTCCAGGTACCTGTGGACAAGGTGTGCGGAACTTCTCCCCAGCGGCGTCAATCCGCGGTTTCCTTGCCTCTGGCAGGTAGACTGGGACGGTCATTCCGGGTCGTGTTCCGACCTCTCTCGCACGACTCGGTCGGGTGCGTGCCCGGAACCTGAGAGCCGCGCCGCCTGCACACCGCACCAAGCGCCGGCGCGTGCACGACGACCGAGGAGCAGTCCCGCCAGTGGCAGACCGAACCGACACCCCCCGTCCCGACACTGTCGCCGCCAGCGGAGCCACCGGACCGGGGAACGGGTACGACGCCGGCAACATCACCGTCCTGGAGGGCCTCGAGGCCGTCCGCAAGCGCCCGGGCATGTACATCGGCTCCACGGGAGAGCGCGGGCTGCACCACCTCGTGTACGAGATTGTGGACAACTCTGTGGACGAGGCCCTGGCGGGGCACGCCGACAGCGTCGAGGTGACCCTCCTTGCGGACGGCGGCGTCCGGGTCCAGGACAACGGGCGAGGCATCCCCGTGGCCATGCACCCCACCGAGGGCAAGCCGACGCTCGAGGTCGTGATGACGATTCTGCACGCGGGCGGCAAGTTCGGCGGTGGCGGCTATGCCGTCTCCGGCGGCCTGCACGGCGTCGGCATGTCGGTCGTGAACGCGCTGTCGACGCGCTTCGTGTCGGAGGTGAAGCGCGACGGCTATCACTGGCGCCAGGAGTACCACGACGGCGGAGAGCCCCTGACCTCGGTCGAGCGGCTGGAGCCCCTCGCCGAGGGCGAGACCACCGGCACCACGCAGACCTTCTGGGCCGACGACACGATCTTCGAGACCACCGACTACGACTTCGAGACGCTGCGCTCGCGCTTCCAGCAGTACGCGTTCCTCAACAAGGGTCTGCAGATCACGCTGCGCGACGAGCGCGCGGGCCACGCCGTCGCGGACGACGAGGTCGCCGGACGGCCGGCGGCCGAGGACGGCGTCACCGGCTCCGAGGCGGGTGCCGACGGCGAGAACCCCGTGCGCACGGTCACGTACCGCTACGACAACGGCCTGACGGACTACGTCGCGCACATCAACGCGGCCAAGAAGTCCGAGCTGGTGCACCCCGAGATCATCGACGTCGAGTCGGAGGACACCGAGCGGCGGATCTCGGTCGAGATCGCGATGCAGTGGACCAACGCGTACAGCGAGTCGGTGCACACCTTCGCCAACACGATCTCCACCACCGAGGGCGGCACGCACGAGGAGGGCTTCCGCGCGGCGCTCACCACGCTGGTGAACAGCTACGCGCGGGACAAGCAGATCATCAAGGAGAAGGACGACAACCTCACGGGCGACGACATCCGCGAGGGCCTCACCGCCGTCATCTCCGTGAAGCTCGGCGAGCCGCAGTTCGAGGGCCAGACCAAGACGAAGCTCGGCAACACCGAGGCCAAGACGTTCGTGCAGCGCGTGGTCCGCGAGAAGCTCGTGGACTGGTTCGACGCCCACCCCACCGAGGCGCGCGACGTGATCCGCAAGGCGATCCAGGCCTCGCAGGCACGGATCGCGGCCCGGAAGGCGCGCGAGGCGACGCGGCGCAAGGGCATCCTCAGCTCGGGCGGGATGCCCGGCAAGCTCAAGGACTGCCAGTCGAACCGGGCCGAGGACTGCGAGGTCTACATCGTGGAGGGCGACTCGGCCGGCGGCTCCGCCGTCCGCGGTCGCAACCCGCACAACCAGGCGATCCTGCCGCTGCGCGGCAAGATCCTCAACGTCGAGCGAGCCCGCCTCGACAAGGCGCTCTCCAACCAGGAGATCCAGTCGCTCATCACGGCGTTCGGCACGGGCATCGGCGAGGACTTCGACCTGTCGAAGCTCCGGTACCACAAGATCGTGCTCATGGCCGACGCCGACGTCGACGGCCAGCACATCTGCACGCTGCTGCTGACCCTGTTGTTCCGGTACATGCGGCCGCTCATCGAGCACGGGCACGTGTACCTCGCGCAGCCGCCGCTGTACCGGCTCAAGTGGTCGAACGCCCCGCACGACTACGTGTACTCCGACCGGGAGCGCGACGCGTTCCTCAAGGAGGGCATCGCGGCGGGCAAGCGGATCCCGAAGGAGAACGGCATCCAGCGCTACAAGGGCCTCGGCGAGATGGACTACACCGAGCTCTGGGACACCACGATGGACCCGGAGCACCGCACGTTGCTGCAGGTCACCATGGACGACGCGGCCGCCGCCGACGAGATCTTCTCGGTGCTCATGGGCGAGGACGTCGAGTCCCGCCGCAGCTTCATCCAGCGCAACGCCAAGGACGTCCGCTTCCTCGACATCTAGCGGCCGGCAGCGACGTACATGACGTACGTGCGCCGTTGTACACAGCAGGCTCGAGGACGACGGAACCAGCGCCCCGGCGGCGCAGGACAGGAAGAAGGTAGACGGTGACGGACGAGACCCCCGGTCCCGACATGACGGACGGCGTGCCCGAGGGCGAGGCGCCCGAGACGACGGACGGCGCCGTCGCGGTGCACCACGGCCGTATCGACCAGGTGGACCTGCAGCTGGAGATGCAGCGCAGCTACCTGGACTACGCGATGAGCGTGATCGTGGGGCGTGCGCTGCCCGACGTGCGCGACGGCCTCAAGCCGGTGCACCGGCGCGTGCTGTACGCGATGTACGACGGCGGGTACCGCCCCGACCGGGCGTACTCGAAGTGCTCGCGCGTCGTGGGCGACGTCATGGGCAAGTTCCACCCGCACGGCGACACGGCGATCTACGACACGCTCGTGCGCCTGGTGCAGGACTGGGTGCTGCGCTACCCGCTCGTCGCCGGCCAGGGCAACTTCGGCTCGCCCGGCAACGACCCGGCGGCCGCCCCGCGGTACACCGAGTGCCGGATGGCGCCCCTGGCCATGGAGATGGTCCGGGACATCGAGAAGAACACGGTCGACTTCCAGGACAACTACGACGGCCGCACGCAGGAGCCCGTCGTCCTGCCCGCCCGCTTCCCGAACCTCCTCGTCAACGGCTCCGCCGGCATCGCGGTGGGCATGGCGACGAACATCCCGCCGCACAACCTGCGCGAGGTCGCGGAGGGCGTGCGCTGGCACCTCGCGAACCCCGACGCGTCGCGCGAGGAGCTCCTCGCCGCCCTGATGCAGCGGATCAAGGGCCCCGACTTCCCGACGGGTGCACAGATCCTCGGCACCAAGGGGATCGAGGAGGCGTACCGCACGGGCCGCGGCTCCATCACGATGCGAGCCGTCGTCAACGTCGAGGAGATCCAGAACAGGATCTGCCTGGTCATCACGGAGCTCCCCTACCAGGTCAACCCGGACAACCTGGCGGCCAAGGTGGCCGACCTCGTCAACGACGGCAAGATCCAGGGCATCGCCGACATCCGCGACGAGACGTCGGGCCGTACGGGCCAGCGGCTCGTCATCGTGCTCAAGCGGGACGCGATCGCCAAGGTCGTGCTCAACAACCTGTACAAGCACACGCCGCTGCAGTACAGCTTCGGCGCGAACATGGTGGCCCTCGTCGACGACGTGCCGCGCACGCTCAGCCTCGACGCGTTCGTGCGGCACTGGACCACGCACCAGATCGAGGTCGTGCGCCGGCGCACCGAGTACCTGCTCGGCGAGGCGGAGCGCCAGATCCACATCCTGCGCGGGTACCTCAAGGCCCTCGACGCGCTGGACGAGGTCATCGCGCTCATCCGCCGCTCCCCGGACGCCGAGCAGGCCCGCACCGGCCTGATGGAGCTGCTCGACGTCGACGAGCAGCAGGCGAACGCGATCCTCGCGCTGCAGCTGCGCCGGCTCGCCGCGCTCGAGCGCCAGAAGATCATCGACGAGCACGACAGCCTGCAGCGGGAGATCGAGGACTACAAGGACATCCTCGCCAAGCCCGAGCGGCAGCGGACCATCGTGCAGGACGAGCTCGACGACATCGTCGCCCGCTACGGGGACGAGCGCCGCACCACGGTGCTCCCGTTCGACGGCGACATGTCCGTCGAGGACCTCATCCCCGAGGAGGAGGTCGTCGTCACGATCACGCGCGGCGGGTACGCCAAGCGGACGCGCTCGGACAGCTACCGCGCGCAGCGACGCGGCGGCAAGGGCGTGCGGGGCGCGGCCCTGCGCGAGGACGACATCGTCGAGCACTTCTTCGTCACGACGACGCACCACTGGCTGCTGTTCTTCACGAACCTGGGCCGCGTGTACCGGGCCAAGGGCTACGAGCTGCCCGAGGGCGGCCGTGACGCCAAGGGCCAGCACGTCGCCAACATGCTGGCCTTCCAGCCCGGCGAGCACATCGCGCAGGTGCTCGACCTGCCCGACTACGAGGCCGCGGACTACCTGGTCCTCGCCACCCGGCGCGGCCTCGTGAAGAAGACCCGGCTCGGCGAGTACAACTCCCCGCGCTCGGGCGGGCTCATCGCCATCAACCTGCGCGAGGACGACGACGGCGCCCCCGACGAGCTCGTCGCGGCACGTCTCGTCAACTCGGACGACCACCTCATCCTCGTGTCCCGCAAGGGCCAGTCGATCCGCTTCCCCGCGGACGACGACACCCTGCGGCCGATGGGCCGGGCGACGTCCGGCGTCACCGGCATGAAGTTCCGCGAGGCGGACGAGCTGCTCAACGCGGACGTCGTCACCCCCGGCACCGACCTGTTCGTCGTCACGGAGGGCGGGTTCGCCAAGCGCACCGCGATCACCGAGTACCGCGTCCAGGGCCGCGCCGGCTACGGCATCAAGGTCGCGAACCTGGTCGAGGCTCGTGGAGACCTCGTGGGGGCCCTGGTGACAGAGGCGGACGACGAGGTGCTGGTCATCATGGAGCGTGGCAAGATCGTGCGCTCGGCGGTCGCGGAGGTGAACCTCACCGGCCGCACCACGCAGGGCGTGACGTTCGCCAAGCCGGACCGGGGCGACCGCATCATCGCCGTGGCCCGGAACGTCGAGCGTCGGGACGTCGACGAGGCGGACGCCGAGGAGTCGGTTAGCGTGGACGAGCAGGCCGCCGACGAGCAGACCACGAGCGGGGACGAGGACTGATGACGGAGAACACCGCGTCGACCAGGGCATCGTCGGCGCCTCCCGCACGGGAGCACGAGATCGACGAGGCCACCCACCGTCGCCACCCGGCGGCGCCGCAGGGCTCGCCGAACGGTGCGGTACGCGTCGGAGAGGTGCCCGCACCGCCCCAGCCGCCCACCACCGCTGCGGCGTCGGCGGGGGCCACGGCACCCGGCACGTCGACCGCCTCGCAGGGCGCGTCGCCGGTGAAGGAGGGTGCGGTCAAGGCCGCCGCCGCGGCTCTGGCCGCGGCACGGAGCGCCGCCAAGAAGGTTCAGTCGGCCATGCCCGACGGCTCGGCCAAGGGTCAGGAGACGGGGGCCGCCCCCGCCGGCCGCGCCCCGTCCGCCGCCAAGGCCTCCGCGCATGCCGAGCCACGCCCGGAGATGCACTACTCCGCGGGTGGCGTGCACGGCACGGCCGCCCCGGCGGCGGCCGCCGCCGGCTCGCCCATGGTCGGCACCGCGCAGCCCGGCATCGGCCCGCGCCGCGTGCGCCTGTCCGTCTCGCGCGTCGACCCGTGGTC
Organism: Isoptericola peretonis; assembly: GCA_023241745.1. Lineage (GTDB taxonomy): Bacteria > Actinomycetota > Actinomycetes > Actinomycetales > Cellulomonadaceae > Isoptericola > Isoptericola peretonis. The sequence goes on from JALQCY010000003.1 coordinate 371,298, forward strand.
GATCATGAAGCTCGCCTTCCTGCTGTCCGTGGCGATCGGCTTCATCACCGTCGTCGCCACGATGGTGGTCTGGTACGTGCTGAACGACATGGGCACCTTCGCCAAGATCCAGGGCTTCATGAGCGAGACGATCGGCCCGCAGGCCGTCAACCTCATGCAGTTCGTCCAGTTCGACCGCGTCGTCTCGCTGTCGGTGCTGATCGCCATCGTCAACGTGGTGCTGCTGACGGCGCTCGCCACCATCATGGCGATCCTGTACAACATCACGGCAGCGCTCGTGGGCGGCGTGCACCTCACGCTGACCGACGAGTGATCGCCGCCGCTCCGGCCGGGACGGACGTCACACCGCGTGACCCCGCTCCCGGTTTGGGGCGGGGCCTGCAGGTACGGTAATGTTCCGTGCTGCACGCGCTCCCGCGGGAGCGCGCTCGGGGCTATAGCTCAGACGGTTAGAGCGCTTCCCTGATAAGGAAGAGGTCGGAGGTTCAAGTCCTCCTAGCCCCACTCCAGGCCGCACCAGGCCCGGGCCCGACACGCACGGCCTGGCGGTCGTGACGAGGAGGCAGAAGATGAAGAAGCTGTTCGTCCTTCTGCTCGCGCTCGGCGCGGGCTACCTGGTCTGGCGCCGGCTCAACGAGGACTCGGCCGACCGCGACCTCTGGTCCGAGGTCACCGACACCATCGACTGATCCCGCCCGGCCCGTCTGACGAGGCCGCCAGGGGCCATGGCGCAATTGGTAGCGCACCTGCTTTGCAAGCAGGGGGTTAGGGGTTCGAGTCCCCTTGGCTCCACCACGTCCGACTGACCCCGCACGCCGACGGTGTGCGGGGTCTTGTCGTCCTCCCGTCACCGGGTCGCGACCCGGGTTGCCGCCGCACCGCCGCGCGCACCGTGGGTGGTGGTCGGCGACCGGCCGGTCGTCGCGACGAGGGAGTCATCATGACGCTGTACCTGTTGTCCGTCCCGCACGACTCCGCGACGGAGCCCACGATGACGTCGATGGACCCGGCGGAGCTCGAGGCCGTGTTCGCTGCCGTGGGGGCCTTCAACGAGGCCTTGACCGCTGCGGGCGCCCTGCGCTTCGCCGGCGGCCTCCACCCGCCGAGCACGGCCAGGACGATCGACGCCTCGGGAGGGACGACCGGCGTGGAGCCGGGCCCGTTCGTGGAGGCGCCCGAGTACCTGGGCGGTCTGTGGGTGATCGATGCGGACGACGAGGAGGCCGCGCTCGTGTGGGTACCCGCGCTGCCGAGGCCCTGCAGGGACGGGTCGAGGTCCGCGCGTTCCAGGACGCGCCGGGCGCCTGCCCCTCTCCCGGGGACTGGCACGCGACGGCGAAGGCCCCCGTCCGGTGGACGGGGGCCTTCGGGCGAGGTGCGGTGCCGGCTCGACTGCGGAGGTCAGGCCTTGTCGCCCTCGCCTGCCTCCTTCGCGGCGTCGGTCGCGTCGCCGGCAGCGTCCTCCGCCTTGCGGGGGGTGGACCGGGTGCGGTTGGTGGCCTTCTTCGCGGCGTCGGACGCCTTGTCCTTCGCCTTGTCCACAGCCTCGGAGACCTTCCCGCCGACGTCCTCGCCGAGCTCCGCGGCCTTCTCGCCCACGCGCTCGGCCGCCTCGCGGCCCTTGGCGACGGCGTGGCCGGCGGCCTCGCCTGCCTTCTCGGCGGCGTCGCCGACGACGTGGCGTGCGTCGCGTGCGGCCCCGTCGTAGTCCGGGCGCGGCTGCTGCTCCCACGGCTCGGCCCAGGGATCGTTCTGCGGCTGGGCCCGGCGCCAGAAGGCGTAGCCCGCCACACCGGCACCGACGAGCGCCAGCAGCCAGAGGAGGCCCTTGCCCTTGCCGCCGGACTTCTCCGCCTGCTTGGCTGCCTTCTCGGCGGCTGCCTGGGCCCTGGTGGCGTCCTTCGCGGCCTTCTTGGCCGCCTTCTTGCCCGCCCGGCCCGCCTTCTCGGCGACGTCCCGCGCCGCGTCGGCGGCGGCCACGCCCGCCGCACCGGCAGCGGCGCCCGCGCGGGTCGCGGCCTCGTTGAAGGCGGCGACGACGCGGGGCAGGTAGTCGTCGACGATCTTGTCGTGCGCGGTGTCGACGAGGGGGCCGGCCTTGTCCGCCGCCTTCTCGACCCGGGGGGCCGCGGCGAGCACGCTCTCACGCCACGCCTTCTCCGCCCGTGGGGTCAACCATTCGAGGAACGTCTCGACGCGGGGCTCCGCCCAGTCCTTCGCCTGGGTGGCCGCGCCCTTGGCACCGCCGGCGGCCCGGGCACCGACGTCGACCAGCACGGCGGCGGCCTCGGTCGCGGAACCCTTGAGCTTCTCGGTGTCGAGCTCGTTCACGGCTGAACTCACCTTCGCGGTGATCTTCTCGTTGAGGTCCTTGGCACTGTCCTTGACGCTGTCGCTCACGTTCTTTCGCACCATGGACCCACTGTGCCACCGGCGGCCGCAGGCCGCAGCGGTACGCGCGGGCCGCGTCGTGAGGGACCGGGAGAGGGAGGGTGAGAGGATGAGGGCATGTTCGCAACCCTCCACACCTCCGCCGGTGACATCCGCATCGAGCTGCTGCCGAACCACGCGCCCAAGACCGTCGCGAACTTCGTCGGCCTGGCCCAGGGCACCACGACGTGGACGGACCCGGCCACGGGCGCCGAGCGCAACGACCCCCTGTACGACGGCGTGATCTTCCACCGCGTCATCGACAACTTCATGATCCAGGGCGGGGACCCGCTGGGCACCGGCACCGGCGGCCCGGGTTACACGTTCGACGACGAGATCCACCCGGAGCTCGCCTTCGACGGCAAGTACATCCTCGCGATGGCGAACGCGGGCAAGCGCCGCAACCCGGTCACGGGCGCCGTCGAGGGCACCAACGGCTCGCAGTTCTTCATCACGACCGCCGCCACCCCGTGGCTCAACGGCAAGCACACCATCTTCGGCAAGGTGGCCGACGACGAGTCGCGCGCCGTCGTGGACGCCATCGGCGACACCCCGACCCGCCCCGGCGACCGCCCCGTCCAGGACATCGTCATCAACAGCGTCACCATCGAGGACTGACCGAGGCCGACAGGCATCAGGTCACGCGGTCGGGGTCAAGGCTCTCGGCGCGGTCGTTCCCTCCCGAGGTGGAGCGCCCCCTGGGGCGCGTGAACGCGACCGTGCCGAGAGCCTTGACCCCGACCGCGCCACCAGAACCGGAGGGCCGACCCATCTCGACACCGTCTTCCCCGCAGTACGGGCAGCCCGCCGGGCCGCCTCCGGTGTGCCCGCGGCACCCGGACCGCGTCTCGTACGTGCGCTGCCAGCGGTGCGGCCGGCCGACGTGCCCGGAGTGCCAGCGGCCCGCGCCCGTCGGGATCCAGTGCGTCGACTGCGTCAAGGAAGCGTCGCGCACGGTGCCGAGCGTGCGGACGATGTTCGGCGGCACGGTGCGCGGCGGACGGCCGGTCGTCACGCTGACGATCATCGCTCTGTGCGCGGTGAGCTGGGTGCTGCAGCTCGTCACCGGGGGCGAGTGGACGCAGCGCTGGGCGTTCGCGCCCTCCGTCGGCCTGGACGAGCCGTGGCGGTTCCTCACCGCGGCGTTCCTGCACTCGACGAGCCCGCTGCACATCCTGTTCAACATGTACGCGCTGTGGCTCGTGGGGCCGTTCCTGGAGCAGGCCTTCGGCCGCGCCCGGTTCGTCGCGCTCTACGTGCTGTCCGCGGTCGGGGGGTCGGTGGGCTACCTGCTGCTCGCGACGCCGACGATCGACGGCGGCTGGAACTCGGCCGTGGTCGGAGCGTCTGGGGCCGTCTTCGGCCTCTTCGGAGCGATCATCCCGGCGCTGCGCCGCATGGGCCGTAACGCCACCCAGATCGTCGTCCTCATCGCCATCAACATGGCGATCCCGTTCCTGTTCCCGGGCATCGCCTGGCAGGCGCACCTGGGCGGCCTGGTCGTCGGGCTCGCGATGGGTGCCGGCTTCGCCGCGGCGCCGCGCGAGCGTCAGGCGCTGGTGGCGTGGGCACTGCCCACCGCCGTCGCCGTCGTGCTGCTGGGCGCGACGCTGTGGAAGTACGCGTCCGTCGGGTGGCTGTAGGCGGCGTCGCCCACAGGGTTTTCCACAGGTGTGGAACGAACTACACAGGTGGAAGTCGTCAGCGCCAACGCGTCGTGAGGGCGAAGCCCGCGATGATCAGCACGAAGCCGACGGCGAGGTTCCAGCCCTCGAGCGCGGGGATCGGCAGGCCCATCCCGGGAGCCGTCAGGTAGTACAGGACGATCCAGGCCAGCCCGAGGAGCATGAGCGTCAGCATCACCGGCACGAGCCAGCGGGGGTTGCCCTGCGGCTTCGCGGGGGCGGCGGCCTGCTCGACCGGTGCGCTCTTCTTCTTGCGGGGCTTCGACTCGGGCACGGGGTGGGCTCCTGTCCGGACGGTCTGGGAAGGCGGCCGCAGGCCGGATGCCCGCCACCGCCGGTGATTCTGTCGACTAGCGTAGTCGTCAGCAGGCCTGAGAAGGACAGCCCGAGAGACGTGGGGTGTGCGCGATGAACCGTCGACTGCGCGCGAGCGTGACCGTCGCGTGCGTGCTGGCCGCGTCCGGGCTCCTGTTCACGGCCAGCGCGCAGCTCGCCGACACCAAGGACGGGCGTGACCCCCAGGACCTGGCCGAGCTCGTCACGACCGAGTCCGACCGGGTCGCCGACCTGACCGAGCGCATGAACGCGCTCGAGGCAGAGATCGACGACCTCGGCGAGCAGGTGGGCACGGACCTGCCGACCCGCGGCGTCGAGCTCGCGTCGAAGGAGTCGGTGGTGACGGGGGCGCGCGCGGTCACCGGCCCCGGAGTCCGCGTGGCGCTCGACGACGCCCCGGCGTCCAGCCAGTCCATCCCGGGCGTGCGGCCCGACGACCTCGTGGTGCACCAGCAGGATGTCCAGCACGTGATCAACGCCTTGTGGGCGGGCGGCGCCGAGGCCATGACGTTGCAGGGCGAGCGCGTCACCGCGACGTCGGCGTTCCGCTGCTCCGGCAACATCCTGCTGCTGCACGGCAAGGTCTTCAGCCCGCCGTACGTCATCGAGGCCGTCGGCGACCCGACCGCGCTGCGGTCGTCCCTCGACGCCGACCCGGGCATCGCGATCTACAAGGACTACGTCGACTGGGTGGCGCTCGGCTGGTCCGTCAAGGAGTCGGACGACCTGGATCTGCCCGCCTACACCGGCAGCTCCGAGATGAAGTACGCGACGGTCCCCGCCGGCACGGACGTGTTCTCGTGACCGGTTCGATCACCACCAGGAGCTCCTCGATGACCAGCACCTCCCCCGCGCCCCGCATCCTCGTGGTCGACAACTACGACTCGTTCGTCTACACGATCGTCGGCTATCTCGACCAGCTCGGGGCGCGCACCGTCGTCGTGCGCAACGACGCCGTCCCCGAGCCCGACGCCGAGGGCGTCTTCCACGATGCCGACGGCGCCCCCTTCGACGGCGTGCTCGTCTCCCCCGGCCCGGGCACGCCCAAGGAGGCGGGCTCGTCGGAGGACGTGATCCGCGCCTGCGCGCGCTCCCGCACGCCCATGCTCGGGGTGTGCCTGGGCCACCAGGCCCTCGCCGAGGTGTACGGCGCCACCGTGGCGCACGCCCCGGAGCTCATGCACGGCAAGACCAGCCTCGTGGAGCACGACGGCGACGGCGTGCTCGACGGTCTCGGGTCGCCGTTCACGGCCACGCGCTACCACTCACTCGCAGTGCTCCCCGACAGCGTCCCCGCCGAGCTCGAGGTGACCGGCACGACCGCCAGCGGAGTCGTCATGGGCCTGCAGCACCGCGAGCTGCCGCTGCACGGCGTGCAGTTCCACCCGGAGTCGGTGCTCACCGAGGGCGGGCACCGGCTGCTCGCCAACTGGCTCGCCGTGTGCGGCGACGCCGGCGCCGTGGAGCGCTCGCGCGGCATGGCTCCGCTGGTCCACCAGGGCTGACCCTCCGGGCGGCGGAGGTGGCCGCCCGAAGGGTCGCTGTCAGTCGCCGCCGAGGATGCCCAGCGGGTCCCCGGGCTCCCCCTCCTCCGTCGGCGTGCCGGTCGGAGTCGGCTCCTCGTCGCCCGGCGGGTCGTCGGCCTCGGGGCCGCTCGACACCATGACGGCGACGTTCGACCCGACCTCGGCCTCGCCGCCCTCGGGGTCCTGGGCGATCACGAAGCCGTTCGGCACGTCGTCCGACGGCTCGTAGGCGATCTGCGGGGTGAGGCTCGCGTCGGCGATGGCCGCCTGGGCCTCGGCGGCCGACTTCCCCACGACGTTCGGCACCGTCGTCATCTCGGGGGCCTTCTCCTTGGCGATGACGAGGTCGACCTTGCTGCCCTGGGGGACGTTGCCCGCCTGGGGGCTCTGGCGGATCACCGTGCCCGGCTTCTCGTCGCTCTCCTCGGTGCTCGTGGAGAAGCTCAGATCGAGGCCGGTCAGCGTGTCCTCGGCGCCCTGCTGCGACTTGCCCACGAGGTTCGGCAGCTCGACGCGGCCGTCCGAGACCACGATGTCGACCGGAGAGCCCTCGCTCACCGCCTTGCCCTCCGCGGGCGACGACTCGATGACCCGGCCCTCGTCGACGTCCTTGCTGTGCGCCTGGGACACGTCGCCGAGGGTGAGGTTCGCCTCCTCGAGCTCTTCCCTGGCCTCGTCCTCCGTCATGCCTGCGAGGTCCGGGACGCCGATGGTGTCCGGTCCGGCGGAGAAGGTCACGGTGACGGTGGAGCCCTGCTCGACCTCGGTGCCGCCCGGCGGTGTCTGGCCGAGGTACGTGTTCTCCGGCTCGGTGGACTCGGTGTCGGTCTCCTGCTTGTAGACCAGGCCCAGCCGGGTGATCTCGTCCTCTGCCTCGGCCGGGGTGATGCTCGACGAGAGCGTGGGGACGGTCACCGCCTGCGCCTGCTGGGAGTTGACGATGATGAGGGTGATGATCGTGGCCAGCGCGACCGCGCCGATCGCGATCAGCGTCCACATGAGGCCCTTGCGGCTCTTCTTCTCGTCCCCCGGCGGCTCCTCGCCTGCCGGGGCCAGGACGCCGGTGGTGCCCCACTGCGAGCCCGCCGGGTCCATCACCTGGGTGGCGCTGCCCTGGCCCATGACCGCCGTCGCCGCGGCGGCGCCGACCAGCGGCGCGGTGACGTCGCCGCCGCGCAGCGCGCTCTCGAGGTCGGCACGGAACTCCGCGGCCGTCGAGTAGCGGGCGTCGCGGTCCTTCGTGAGGGCCTTGAGCACGATCCGGTCGAGCACCTCGGGCACGTCGGAGGCCAGCTCGCTGGGCCGCTGCGGCGCCTGCCCGACGTGCTGGTAGGCCACGGCCACCGGGGAGTCGCCCATGAACGGCGGCCGACCGGTGAGCAGCTCGAACAGCACGCAGCCGGTGGAGTACAGGTCGCTGCGGGTGTCGACGGTCTCGCCGCGGGCCTGCTCGGGCGACAGGTACTGGGCCGTGCCGATGACGGCGTGGGTCTGCGTCATCGTGGCCGCCGAGTCCGCCATGGCGCGGGCGATGCCGAAGTCCATCACCTTGACCGCACCCGTGGGCGTGATCATCACGTTGGCCGGCTTGATGTCGCGGTGCACGATGCCGGCCTGGTGCGAGTACTCGAGCGCGCTGAGGATGCCCGCCGTGATCTCCACGGCCTCCTCGATGGGCACGGCGGCGCCGTCCTGGAGGATGTCGCGGACGGTGTGGCCCTCGACGTACTCCATGACGATGAACGGCACGTGCACGGACGCGCCCTGCGTGTCCGTGTGGGTGTCCTCGCCCGTGTCGTACACGGCGACGATGGCGGGGTGGTTCAGGGCGGCCGCGGACTGGGCCTCCCTGCGGAACCTCGCCAGGAAGGACGGGTCGCGGGCGAGGTCGGACCGCAGCACCTTGATCGCGACGGTGCGACCGAGACGCGTGTCGTGCCCGATGTGTACCTCGGCCATGCCGCCGCGGCCGATGAGCTCACCGACCTCGTACCGGCCGGCGAGTACCCGGGGCGTGTTGTCCACCACTCAGAAGTCCTTCTCGGTCATGGCCGCACGCGCGGCGCGCGGCGTGTCTCGGTGCATCATCCCAGAGTCGGGACGCGCGCCGGTGCGGGTGGGGCGGGAGAGCGCGAGAGTCGGGCCGGCCAGGAGCGCGGCCGCCGCGCCGCCGTCCGAGGCCATCGCCTGCACCAGGGTGGCGAGCAGCAGCACGACGAGCAGGCCGAGCAGCGCGAGGAGGGGCCAGGAGAGGCGCCCGAGCGGCCCGAACCGCTGGCCCGTGGACGTCGACGTCCGGCGCGGGCCCTGCTTGCCCTCGGGCTCGGCGCCGGGCGCCGACGACCGGCTGCGCGACGCGGCAGGCCCAGCGGAGGGCTTGCGGACGGACGGGCGGCGGGCGTCGTGGGCGCGGACGTCGCGGCGCAGGGGGTAGGCGCGTCCGGCGTGCTCGGCGGCGTGGTCGGCCGGCGCGGCAGGAGCCTCGGCGGGCGCGTCGGCGTCGGCCCGGTCCCTCTCGGCCGCGGAGGGCCCCCGCGACCGGTCCGCGGGCGACGTGACCGACGCCCAGGAGACCGGCATCGCGGTCGACGGCGGGGTGGCGGGCGAAGCCGGTCGCGCCGGCGCGGGGGCCGCGTGGGCGGGCACGGTGCGCCCGGCCGGCCGGGAGGCGGCGACGCGGCGTGCGGAGCGGGACCGCGCACCGAGAGGGTCCTGCGCGATCTCGCGGGCGAGCGCCTCGAGCTCGCCCGCGAGGGCCGCCGCGGACTCCGGGCGTCGCGCCGGGTCCTTCTCGAGCATCCGCCCGATGACATCCGCGAGGCCCGGGTGCACGTGCGTGGGCAGCGGCGGGACCGGGGCGTTGACGTGCGCCACGGCGATGTCCACCGGGGTGGAGCCGGTGAAGGGGCGCTTTCCCGCCGTCGCCTCGTACGCGACGACGCCGAGCGCGTACACGTCCGACGCCGCCGTCGCCGCCTGGCCGACGGCCTGCTCGGGCGACAGGTACTGCGCGGTACCCATCACCATGCCGGTGGCCGTCATCGGCGCCTGGTTGGCGGCCAGGGAGACGCCGAAGTCGGTGATCTTCACGCTGCCGCCGTGCTCGAGCAGGATGTTGCCGGGCTTGACGTCGCGGTGCACCACCTTCGCCAGGTGCGCGTGGTGCAGGCCCCGCGCGGTGGCGGCGAGGATCGGCAGCAGCTTGCGGGGAGCGACCACGGGCTCGCGCTCGAGCAGGTCGGCCAGGGGCTCGCCCAGGACCAGCTCCATGACGAGGAAGCCCGCGCCGTCCTGCTCGCCGTAGTCGTACATCTGCGCGATGTTCGGGTGCGACAGGGCGGCGCTGTTGCGGGCCTCGGTGCGCAGCCGGCGCAGGAAGTCCTCGTTTCCGGTGTACTCCTCGCGGAGCACCTTCACCGCGACCTCGCGGCCGAGGTAGCCGTCGTCGGCCACCCAGACCTCGCCCATGCCGCCCACTGCGATCTGGCGCGTGAGGCGGTACCGCTCGCCGAGCGCGAGCCCTGCGACCGGCCTCATCCGTTCAGCACCGCTTCCATGACGGCCTTCGCGATGGGCGCGGAGACGGAGCCGCCCGTGGCCTGCCCGCCGAGGTCGCCGCCGCTCTCGACGACGACGGCGACCGCGACCTGCGGGTCGTCCGCCGGTGCGAACCCGGTGAACCACACGTGCGGGTCGGTCTTGGAGGTGTCGCCCCACTGCGCGGTGCCCGTCTTGCCGGCCACCTCGACGCCCGAGATCTGCGCGGCCGTGCCCGAGCCGGACTCGACGACGCTCTTCATCATGTCGGTGAGCTGGTTCGCCGTCTCCTCCGAGACGGCGCGGCCGACGCTCGTGGGCGACGTCTCACGGACCACCTCGAGCTGCGGGTCGCGCACCGTGTCCACGGAGTAGGGCTGCATGACCTCACCGCCGTTCGCGATGGCCGCGGAGACCATGGCGACCTGCAGCGGGGTCGCGATGACGCTGCCCTGCCCGATGCCGGACAGCTCCACCTGGGCGGTGTTCATCGCGCCCGGGTCGTTGTCGTACCGGCTGGCGTCGGTCCGGAAGGGGACGCTGAACGGCTTGCCGAACCCGAACTTCTCGGACTGCTCGTTCATCGCGTCGGCGCCGAGCTCGCCGGCGAGGCCGAGGTAGGCGGTGTTGCAGGAGATGCGCAGCGCGTCGGCCAGGGACATCTCGCCGGCCGAGGCGCAGGACGTGCCGGCGAAGTTGCCGACCTGGGTCTGCGTGCCGGTCAGCGTGTAGGTGGACGGCGCGTCGATGACCGTGTCGGGCTCGTAGTCGCCGCTCTCGAGCGCCGCGGCCGTCGTGATCAGCTTGAACGTCGAGCCCGGGGGATACGTCCAGTTGGTGGCGCGGCTGTTCAGCGGCTTGCTGTCGTCGTTCAGCAGCTCCGTGTAGGCCTCGCCCGCCTCCTTGGTGGAGTGCGACGCCAGGTCGTTGGGGTCGAACGACGGCTTGGAGACCAGGGCGAGGATCGCGCCCGTCTCGGGGTCCAGCGCGACGACGGCGCCGCGCTGGTCGCCGAGGGCGTCCCAGGCCGCCTGCTGCGCCTTCGGGTCGACGGTGAGCTCCACCGAGGAGCCCTCCGGGTCCCGCCCGGTGAGCAGGTTCTGCAGGCGGTCCACCCACAGGGCGTCGGCCTGCCCGTTGAGGTAGTCGTTCTCCGTGTTCTCGATGCGGGAGGTGCCGTTCGCCAGCGAGAAGAAGCCGGTCAGGGGTGAGTACAGCTTCCCGTTCGTGTACTCGCGCTGGTACCCGAACTCGTCGTCGACGGGCTTGGACAGGGCCACGGCCTCGCCGCCCACGACGATCGGGCCGCGGGCGCGGCCGTACTCCGCATAGATGGCGCGGACGTTCCGGCTGTCGGTGTTGAGCTCGTCGGCGTGGAAGAACTGGATCCACGTGGTCGACACCATGAGCGCCAGGAACATGACCATCACGACGCTCGCGAGCCGGCGCAGGGTCGTGTTCACAGGTGCTCACCTCCTGTCGGGGGGTCGGGGTGTCGGCTGATGGCTTCGGTGGGATGCGACGGTGTCGACCCGCGTGACGGGGCGTCCGCGGCCGGGCGACGGACGGGGACGCCGGTCCCGGGCGTCGCGCCGTCGTGCGCGCCCACGACGATCGGGTCGTGCATGGCCCCGCCCTGCGCGACCATGCCGCGCATGGGCAGCGCGGAGGGCCGGCGGGCGTTGTCGGAGATCCGCAGCAGCAGCGCGATGACGATCCAGTTCGCCAGCAACGACGACCCGCCCTGCGCCATGAAGGGCATCGTCAGGCCGGTGAGCGGGATGATGCGCGTGATGCCGCCGACGACGACGAAGAGCTGCAGCGCCATGACGAACGCGAGGCCGCCGGCGAGCAGCTTGCCGAAGCCGTCGCGCACGGCGATCGCGGTGCGCAGGCCGCGCTGCACGATGAGCAGGTAGGTCAGGAGGATGGCGAGCAGGCCGGTGAGGCCCAGCTCCTCGCCCAGCGACGAGTAGATGAAGTCGGAGAAGGCGTACGGCACGAGGTACGGGTAGCCCTCGCCCCACCCGGTGCCGAACAGGCCGCCGGCGGCGAGCGCGAACGTGCCCTGCACGATCTGGAACGAGCCGCCCACGGCGTTGTAGAGCTCGTTGTCGAAGGGGTGCAGCCACACGTCCATCCGCGCCCCGACGTGGGGGAACACGCTCGCGGCCACCAGGGCGCCGGCGCCGAACAGGACGAGGCCGATGAGCACCCAGCTGAACCGCTCGGTGGCGAGGTAGAGCATCGCCACGAAGAGTCCGAAGAACAGCAGGGACGTGCCGAGGTCGCGCTCGAAGACGAGGACGGCGAGCGAGGCTGCCCACACGATGATGATCGGGCCGAGGTCACGGATGCGCGGCAGCTGCAGCCCGAGCACCTTCTTGCCCGCCAGCGCCAGGGTGTCCCGGTTGGTCACCAGGTAGCCGGCGAAGAAGATCGCGAAGGCGATCTTGGCGAACTCGGCGGGCTGCAGCGAGAAGCCGGCGATGTTCACCCAGATGCGGGCGCCGTTGATCTCGCGCCCGATGACGGGCAGCAGCGGCAGCACGACCAGGCCCAGGCCCACGAGCATCGCCGTGTAGGTGAGCCGGCGGATCCACCGGTGGTCGCGCAGGAACCAGACGAGGAGGATCGCGATGCCCGCGCCCAGCGCGGTGTACATCATCTGCGACCAGGCGGCCGCGCCCTTCGTGTCGGCGAGCTCCAGGCGCAGGATCATCGCCAGGCCCAGCCCGTTGAGGAGCACGACGGCGGGCAGGATCACCTGGTCGGCCCAGGGTGCCCGCAGGCGCAGCACGACGTGTGCGGCCACGCCGATGCCCGTGAGGAGCAGGCTGACGGGCCAGAAGTCGCCCGGCAGCTCGCCGGTGACGCTGCGGCCCACCATCGCGAACGCGGTGATGCCGGCGGCCAGGGCGAGGATCAGCAGGAACAGCTCGGCCAGGCGCGCGGGGCGACGCTCGGTGGGTTCCACGGTGCGCTCTGCGGGGGTCTCGACGGCGGCGCTCACCCCTTCGCCCCCCCGTCGGCCTTGGCGTCCGCCGCCTTCGCGTCTGCGGCGGGCGTGGCGGTGGGGGTGCTGGACGGCGTGCTCGAGGGCGTCGCGGACGGAGCGGGGGTGGGAGTGGGGGTCGGCTCGGGGGCGGCCTCGGCGATGAGCCGGTCCGCGCGCTCGCGTGCCTCGGCCTCCGACGACGTCCGGATGGACCCGTCGAGGCGGTCTGCCCAGTAGTCCGGCAGGTCGGAGACCGGCGTGCCGGTGAGCTCCACCGGGGTGGAGAGGGTGAGGGGGCCCGCGCTGGCCGGGATGCCCTGGAACACGGCGACCTCCCCGTCGGCCACGCCGACGTAGTACTGCTGCTGCGTCCAGCCGTACGCCCACCACAGGCCGTACCCGACGCCACCGAGCACGACGAGGACCACGAGGAGCGTGATCCAGGGCCGGCGTCGGCGCGCCGGGCGGGCGTCGGTGTCGTCCGCCTCGTCGTCGGGGTCGTCGCCCGGTGCGGGGTCCTCCCCCGCCGCCGACGGGTCGTCGGGGTCCGGGTCCTCAGCCGGGTGGGCGAGGACGGCGGGCAGCTCGCCCGTCGCGGCCGCGCCCACCACCTGGGGGACGGTGTCGGCGGCCGGGACCGCCGCCGTCTCGCCCACGCCGTCCTGGGCGGGAGCGTCGTCGTCGACGACGTCCGCGACGATCACGGTGATGTTGTCGGTGCTGCCCGCCGTCATGGACAGCGTGATCAGCAGGTCCGCCGCCTCGTCGGGCGACGGCGTCTCGGCGAGCACCTCGGTGATCTGCTCGGGCGTGACGAACCCGGACAGCCCGTCGGAGCACAGCAGCCACCGGTCGCCGGCGCGGGCCTCGCGGACCGACATGTCGGGCGTGAGGTCGACGTCGAAGTCGCCCAGCACCCGCATGACGACGTTGCGCTGCGGGTGGTGCTCCGCCTCCTCCGGGGAGATGCGGCCGGTGTCGACGAGGTGCTGCACGAACGTGTGGTCGACCGTGACCTGGGTGAGCCGGCCCTCACGCAGCAGATAGGCGCGGGAGTCGCCGAGGTGTGCCATGACCAGCGTGGTGCCGGTGTGCAGCAGGGCCGTGACGGTGGTGCCCATCCCGACCAGCTCGGGGTCGGCGTCGCTGGCGCGCACCAGGTCCTGCCGGGCGCGCTCCACGGTGTGCTCGAGGTCGGTGAGCGCCTCCTCGGGGCCGTGCTCCGTGCGGTCCAGCGGGGCGAGGGCCGCGATCGCGAGGCGCGACGCGACGTCGCCGCCCGCGTGCCCGCCCATGCCGTCGGCGACGACCAGCAGGTGCGGCCCGGCGTACGCGGAGTCCTGGTTGTTGGACCGCACGAGGCCGACGTCCGACCGCGCGGCGTAGCGCAGGGTGAGGGTCACGGGAGCGGTCACCCCTGGAGCTCGACGACGGACTGGCCGATCCGGACACCGACGCCCGGGGCCAGCGGCACCGGGCCCGACACCTGGGTGTCCCCGATGAACGTGCCGTTCGTCGACCCGAGGTCCTCCACGAACCACTGGTCGCCCTGCGGGAAGATGCGGGCGTGCCGCGACGACGAGTAGTCGTCGTCGAGCACGAGGGTGCAGCCCGGCGACCGGCCGATGAGGATCGACGCCGTCGACAGCGGGAGCGTGGTGCCGGTCAGCGGGCCGGTCGTGACGACCAGGCGCGTGGGGCCGGAACGGCGGGACGGGGCGGCGGGCGCCGCGGCGGCTGCCCCGGCGGGTGCGGCGGCCGGGGACGCGTCGGCACGACGGCGGTCGGCGCGGGAGGCGCGCGGGGTGCCGCGGGGTGCCAGGTCGCGGCGCAGCACCGCGATCGCGGAGAGCACGAACACCCAGAGCAGCACCAGGTAGCCCAGCCGCAGCAGGGTGATCGTCAGCTCACTCATCCTGGGGGGATCACCAGCCCTCGGTCTGCTGGCCGGAAGCGCTGCCGGTCCAGAACATGATGCGGGTACGGCCGATGGTCAGGGTGTTGCCGTCGAGCAGCGTCGCCGCCGGCACCTGGTGGCCCTCCACGAACAGGCCGTTCGTGGAACCCAGGTCGGTCGCGACCACGCCGTCCGGCGTCACCCGGATCTCCAGGTGACGGCGCGAGACGCCCGGGTCGTCCACGACGATGTCGGCCTCGGCGTCGCGGCCGATGACCGTGACGGGGCCGGTGAGCAGGTAGCGCTGCCCGTCGATGTCGATGAGCGGGTGGCGCGTGGACGGCGCCGCCGAGGTGGCCGGGGCGACGTTGCCGCGCACGGTGGCGGAGCGGAGCTGGAAGCGGCCGCCCGGCAGGTCCTCGTGCTCCTCGAACGACACGCTGACCGGGCCGACGAAGGCATAGTGCTGCGAGGCCGCGTACTCGGTGAGGTTCGTCGCGAGCTCGTCGGCCATCGTCTCGGCACCCCAGGCGTCGATCTGGGAGAAGTCCGACGAGGACAGCTCGATCGTGAACTCGTTCGGCACGACCGTGCGGTCGCGCCCGACGACGGCGGCGCGGTCGTCGACCTCGCGCCGCAGGCGGCTCGCCAGCTCGACCGGCTTGATCTCGCCGTTGCGGCCCACCTTCGCGAACGCGTTGTTCATCACGCGCTCGACGCTCTTCTCGAAGCGCTCCAGGGCGCCCATGCCACCTCCTCCCGTCGGCCCTTCCGTTCGCGGGCAGACTATCTAGATCGTAGGCAGCGCTGCAGCACCACCCCTCCGCGCGGTGTGGATTTCCTGCGAACGCTCGGCGCAGACTCGGAACCGGCGGGTCACGGTGCGGTGACGGCGCCGGTCCCCTGGTCCGGCGTCCTGGCCGCGGGCGATCACCCGCTCCCGCCGGCGCCGACGGCGATTGGGGCTCACCCCCGCCGCCGTGTTAATGTTCTGCGGCACGCGCGAGTGGCGGAATAGGCAGACGCGCACGGTTCAGGTCCGTGTGCCCGAAAGGGCGTGGGGGTTCAACTCCCCCCTCGCGCACGTGAGGGGGTTCCCGGGTAGTCGGGAGCCCACATGACGGAAAGTCCCGGTCGAGTTCTACTCGGCCGGGACTTTCGTCGTTCCAGGTCTGACGGCGGCCTGTCGAGCTGCTCGTGTCGTGTCGCGGGCGAAGCGTGTCCCACCTGGTGCGCGTCGTTGACGAGCTGGCGCGCCGCAACGTCGCCATGCGGTCGCTGACCGAGCTGATCGAGGCGGTCGAGCTTCGTCACGACGACGGCGTCGCCCTTTGGCCTCCGTGAGCAGCGGGGCCAGGACCGGACGGTCGTCGCGCCGCACGGACGCCGTCTCGACCCGCAGTCGCCGCGCATCGACACCAGAGCTGAGCAGTGCGTCGCGCTGCGCGTCGAGGTTCTGCGTCGTCGTCGAGACCCGCGCCTAGCCGAAGGTGATCGCCATGCCGTGACCGTAGCGAAAGCCCCCGCCGGAGGTTCTGAACCGGTGGGGGTTTTGAAGGGGGTTTTTGAGCGGCGTGTCGCCGGCGCGCCGAGGAGGCGGCGACGCTGCGTCAAAAACGGTCAGTTTTGGAGCGGCCCGGTCCGTTGTCGGGTTCGCCCAAGATCGGTGCGCGGAGCATCTATTGAGACAGCCCACGAAGGGCGAGCGGGTGTGCGTACTGTCGCGCGCATGGATCACGAGCCGATGCAGCGAGTCGCCGAGTTCCGCGAGGTCTTCGACGGTGAGGCCGACATCAGCAGTCCCGAGCTGCCAGAGCACCGCCGAGTTCTGATCAGCGAGGAGGCCGGGGAGGCCGGGGAGGCGCTAACCGAACTCGCCCGGGCGTTGGAAGCCGGCACGGACCCGAGCGAGGCGTACAGGGCGGTAGCCAAGGAGTTGGCCGACGTCCTCTACGTCACGTAGGGCACGGCCGACGTCCTGGGCATCGACCTGCCGGCCGTCTTCGACGAGGTTCACCGGTCGAACATGAGCAAGCGCGACGCCTCCGGTCAGGTGCTGCGCCGCCCCGACGGAAAGGTGCTCAAGGGGGCCCGGCTACCGGCCGCCGAGCCTCGACAGCGTTGTGTGGCCGTCCGCCCTGTCCTGAAGCACACCCTGCTCGCAACGGAGGTCCCGTGCACAACCATGAGCCCGAGGGCTACGACTGCCCGTTCTGCGACCTCCCGCCGGAGAGGGAACCCGAGGTCGTGTACCGCGACGACGCCGTCTTCGCGATGATCGCCCCGCGCTGGTGGCCGCGGAACCCAGGACACCTCCTGATCATCCCCGTTGCCCACCACGAGAACCTCTACGATCTGCCGCCCGCCGTGGGCCACGCGATCTTCGACGCTACTCAGCTGCTCGCGCGGGTGATGAGGACGGCGTACGACTGCGCCGGGATCTCCACCCGACAGCACAATGAGCCCGCCGGCAACCAGGACGTCTGGCACTTTCACCAGCATCTCTTCCCGCGCTACCCCGGCGACAACCTCTACGGCACGGCCCCAGGGGCCGACTGGCTCTCGCCCGAACGTCGCCGCGCCTACGCCGAGCGCCTGCGCTGCGCCCTCGGCTAGCGAGGCCGCCACACAGGGAGGGTTTCGAAACGTCCAGAACCCGATTCTGGCGCGCCTCAGAATCGGTCGGTTCTGCACCGGCGGACGATCTCGAGGAACAGTGACCTGCGGCTCCAGGTCAGGCGAGGTTTCGAACCGCTCAGGCGTGTCGGGTGTGGGTCATGACCCAGTTCACAGGTGCCCAGCTGCGGCCGTCGTCGAAGGAGAAGTCCTGCACCCAGCGGGGGTGTGCGGAGCTGATGTCGACCCAGCGGAACCGGGCGACGATCGTGCGGCCGTTGTGCTCGAAGGGACCTGCGAACGTACCGATGTCGTCGGCGAACCGCCCTTCGACGGGGGCGTCCAGCACTCCAGGGTTGCTCGTCGATGCCCACCAGATGCGCCAGACGTCCCGGGCCGGGTCGTACAGACGCAGGCTGTGACCGCAGAACCGCGCCCCGTCGGGCAGGGTGCCCGAGGTGTCGTCGGCGTTGCCCAGGCCGTCGAGGATGGGGGCGACCGTCGCGGAGGTGTCGAACTCGGCCCAGGTTCCCGTCGCTCCTGCCGGGTCGAGCGGGGCGGTCTGGCGACGATGATGGACGTGCCAGGTACCAAACAGAAAGTCGAAGTCGTGCCGTGATCCCATGAGTCCTCCGCAGTCGTTGCGAGCCGCCGTGATCGTGGCACCCGCCTCAGACATCCGACGGCCCGTCACTGTGCGCCGGCCCGCGACTCGATCCACTCGGACCCGGACTGGGTCCGGGCTCCCCTCGGATGCCGCGCGAACCCAGGTTGCGATGCCGGCCGAGCGCACGGACTACGCCAGTTCGCCCAGGGCGCGACGCAACCTCTGATCGATCCCGCCGAGCAAGTCTCGAAGAGCCGTCGACGCGTCGGCACACAGGTCTTCGGCCAGGCGCCGCTGTAAGTGAGCGGTACTGCTGCACGGATCGGTGACACCTGACCTGTGGGGCCTCGCTGGTGCAGAGCTCGTGAGGCTGTGGCTCGGGCTGGCGGCCTGGGACGGGACCTGGCCTGATTTGGCTCGTCCTCGACCCGGAAGACCTTGTGCACGAACGCTAGCCGGCCCAGGTCCGGGTGAGCCCGGCTCCGGGTGGGTTTCGAAACGTCCAGAACCCGTTTCTGGTGCGGCTCAGAATCGGTCAGTTTTGGAGTGCCCGCGGCCTTGTTGGAGTCCACCAATCGGCGCCCTACGGCGCGGCAGCTCACCAGGAGGTGGCAGCGCCAGTAATGATGTCGACGGCATAGTCGGCACCGACCGCCAGCCCATAGAGCAGGGCTGAGAGGACGGCGACCGCGACAACAGTCGGCAGCCAGGCGCTGACGTCACCGCGTCGAGGCCGGGTCGGCGTCGGTCGTGGCTCCCGACGGCCGCCCATCTTGGTTGGTGCCGTAACCCGTGTTGGCCTCACGGCTTGGCCGTCGGTCCGTAGACAGTGATCTGCACGCTCCCGCCGATGCTGGCATCGACGCGTGCGCAGTCGGACGCGTCGTCCGTGATCGCCGTGGCCGTCAGGGTGTCGTCGGCGCTGGCCGACGAGTACTTCATGTACAGCTCTTCCGCGAGGTCTTTTGCTTCGCCGACGGTCAGGCAGCGGTCGGCGATCTTGGCACGAAGCTGGTCTGCCAGCGGCCACGTCCCGGCTGCGAAGGTGTCCAGCGGGTCAGCGCCGGTTCCGACGGTGACGACGCCCGGTTCCTGGGCGTCGGCCCACGAGCACGGGGCGTCCGGGTCCTGGTGGTCGGCCTCCACCACGGACCAGCCCTGAAGTCCGAGGCGCTTGAGCTCCGTTCGAGCCCACTCGACCTGTTCGGGAACGGTGCGGCAGGC
Organism: Isoptericola peretonis; assembly: GCA_023241745.1. GTDB lineage: Bacteria > Actinomycetota > Actinomycetes > Actinomycetales > Cellulomonadaceae > Isoptericola > Isoptericola peretonis. Next base: position 390,154 of record JALQCY010000003.1, read on the forward strand.
CGCGTTGCCACCGTCGACGAAGTCGAAGGCGCTCTGTCGCATCTCGAGCGCCTGCGGGGTGACCGCCACGCCGGAGGCGAGAATGTGGGCCCCGCCGGGCACCTGGCCTGCGGGCGTGACGTAGGTGTAGTCCTGGAGGGTGAACGCGACCGGGTCCTCGATCGGGGCGAGTCCGGCGCCGCGCATGAGGGTGTCGCAGTCCGCGATCGCGTCGCCGGTCAGCCAGGACCCGATCACGGCGGCGTCCTGGTCGGACCAGTCCGCGAGGCAGTTGGGGCCCTGCGGTGTGCCCCCGAACCATCCCTCGATCCCGGCATAGCCCGCCCCGCCGCCGATCAGCAGCACGGCGAGGCCGGTGGTGAGCGCCCCGCGCTTGCCGAGCCGCTTCCTTCGCGGTGTCTGCTGCTGTGCCTCGCCGGGGGCCCGGGGTGTCGAGGCGATCGAGTCCTGCATCGCCGACCAGACCCCCGCGTTGATCGGAGGCAGCTCCGACTGCCGGACGGGGTTCGTCGCCCGCAGGTATGTCATCGGGTCCGTCATCATGCCTCCTCGCTCCATGTCGCGGCCCGCGGCTTCGTGACCGGCGTGGACGCTGCCGGGAGCGTCGTCGGCTGCGCGCTCTGCGCGATCACCGACATCTGCTGGGCCAGACGCTTGCGCGCGCGGTGGAGCCGCACACGCACCGCGCCGCGCGAGAGGCCGAGGACCACGGCGATCTCGTCGCGCGCGAGCTCCTCCCACGCCACCAGGCGCAAGATCTCGCGGTCGTCGTCAGGCAGGCTCGCCATCGCCCGCTCGACGTCGTCGAGGCGCGACGCGCGGCGCGGTACCTCGAAGCCGCGGAGGTCCTCACGCAGCCTCTCGGCCAGCGCGATCCGACGCCGTTCGCCGCGTTGGTGATTGGCCAGCACCCCCCGGGCCACACCGAAGAGCCACGGCCGCGCATCCTCGCCCGGGGGGACGTCGTCGAGACGACGCCACGCGATGAGGAACGTCTCGGCGACGACGTCTGCCGCGTCCTCAGGGACCGCGAGCCGGCGCACCGCGTAGGCGAGCAACGGCAGGTGCGTGGCCGCGAAGATCGACGCGAACCTCTCGTCCGCCGTCATCGGCTCCTGCTGCTGCGGCTGCCGACCCATCGATGGCCCTCCCTGGCTTCCCGTGTCACCTCTACATGTCCGGCGACCCGCGAAGCGTTACAGGAGGGCGAGCCGTGTCTCTGTTCACACCCGGCCGCGCGAGGCTTCGAAGCATCCAGAATCCGGTTCCGGCCCAACTCGGAGTCGGTCGATTGAGATTCCTGTGCTCCGTCTCCGCCAAACACGAACGTATGTCGCTAGGTTCCTGGCATGAACGACGACGCGACGCCGGAGGGGTCGGATCAAGAGGCAGCGGCGGGCCAGTATGCACCGCGGAGGTCGGCGGCGGCCTCTTCGGCGCGTCGACGTGTGGCGGCCACGATCATTCCGCTGGGCCTTGTGGTCATCCTGGGCTTCGGCAGCTGGGCCTACGGCAGATGGCCAGCAGTGAGTGGGCACGGTAATGCGATGTGCGCGCCCGCGCAGGCCGCGCCTTTGTTGGTTTGGGGCGGCTCGTTCGTGAACGACCGAGCCGTCCCTCTCCACGTGTCGTCCTTGGCGGCGCACGAGCCTGAGGGGCTGCATCTCGACTCCGTATGGATGCTCACCAGCGACGGCCCCTACACGATCCCGGAGCGGGTTGGCCCTGACCTCGAGGAGATCGCCGACCGTCTGCCCTCGGGCGGCATCGACGTCGCACCTGGCGAGCACGTGGCACTCCTTGCCTCGGTCTCGGTCGACCGAGACCGAGGTGCCTCGAAGGCCGTTGCTGATGGTTTCGGCGCCGTCTACCGCATCGGTCCTTGGACGCATGAAATCCGCACCGGGATCGACGTAACGGTGATGCCCCCTGGCCAGCGGTGCTTCTAAGTTCGAACCCAGGTAGCGGCGTTCCACCTTTCCCCACATGGGGTAGCAGCCCATGTGGTTTCGAAACGTCCAGAACCCGTTTCTGGCGTGCATCAGAATCGGTCGGTTCTGACACGGTTCCTCGATGCATGCTCGGACATACACCGTCGTGTCAGTGGAACTCGACTGCATGGTCGGTGACCCACTCGGTAAAGGTGCGTGCAGGTCGGCCGGTGAGCCTCTCGATGTGATCGGTGACGCAGTTGGAAGCTGGTCGATGCTCCGCCGCGCTGATCAGTGCCTCTACCAACGGTTCGGGCCGACCATCTGCGAGCATTCGCCTGCGGGCGAGGTCGGCTGAGACAGAGCGGAACCTCAGCGGGCGGTTGATGACGGTGCCGAGTCGAGCTACCTGGTCGGCGCGGCTGAGGGGTTCGGGTCCCGTGAGCAGGTGTGGCTCCTCGTCAAGATCGTCGTTCGGCCTGAGTAGCGCGGAAACGGCGGCATCGGCGACGTCTCGGGGGTCGACCACAGGCGTCATCGCGACATCCGGACCAGAGACCTCGTCACCGATGCGCAGTTGCGCCGCCCAGCCACGTGCGTTCGATGCGAGCGTGTCGCTGCGCAGCACGATGGGTTTCAGCCCGGCGTTGTGCAGCATCAGCTCCATCTCGACGTGGACCTGGACGATGGGATCGCTCTGTCGAGATGCTTCGTCGTCGATGGCGGTCGACGACAGATAGACGACACGTGGCGACGTCGCGGCGATCTCCTCGATGACCTCGGCGGCCGCGCCGGATTCGAGCAGGGGCCAGATCAGGAAGACCGCGTCCATCCCTACGAGTGCTGCACGTACGTCGGCCCGGTCGGTGAGGTCACCCGCCACCCAGTCGACGTCAGGGTGGGGTGCGTGTCGACCTCGCGCGAGGCATCGCACGTGCACATCGCGCGTGACGAGTCGGGCGACGACTTCGCGACCGACGTTGCCGGTCGCGCCGGTGACAAGGATGGACGGGCGAGCGTGAGGGCCGATGGGGCCCGCGATGTCAGGCATGATCGGGAAGCTAAGGGTTCACGTCGGCATGAAGGCAAGGGCGCGAGGGATGAAGACGATCGGAGACGTCGCCGCCGAGCTGGGCGTGGAGGCCCACGTGCTGCGGCACTGGGAGCACGTGGGGGCCCTCACCGTCGACCGCGATGGGAACGGCTACCGCATCTACGACGACCGGGCGATCGACCAGGCGCGCACAGTCCTGAAGCTCCGCCGCGTGGGACTCTCGCTGCCCGAGGTGATAGCCGCGATGCTGCCGAAGAAGTCAACGGCACACGCGATCGTGACGGCCAAGATCGCGGCCCTCGAGAATGAGATCATCCACCGGCAAGAGGCGATCACCTTCCTGCAGCACACCGCCGACTGCCGCCACCGATATCTCGACGACTGTCCAGACTGCGCGAGCTTTGTACGCGAAACCTGAGGGAATCCACGGGACGCCGTCGGCGTCAACCGGCGCCCCCAGGGACCTGGAGGTTTCGAAACATCCAGAACCCGATTCTGGTGCACCTCAAAATCGGTCGGTTCTGACGCAGCCCGCGCGACGTCGCCACCCAGCGGGTCACGGAGAGCTACGGTCGACCCGTGCCTGGCTCGCCGCAGACTCGACTCGTCATCGTGCGTGGACCTTCGGGGGCGGGGAAGTCGACGGTCTCACGAGCTCTGCGTCGGTCCATTGGCAAAGGGGCCGCCCTTGTCGAGCAGGACTACGTGCGCAGGACGCTCCTATGGGAGAAGGACCGGCCCGGTGCCCTAAACATCGCCATGCTCGACAGCATCGTGCGCCTGGCCCTCGATGCGGGGCGGCATGTCGTGCTCGAGGGCATCCTTGCCGCGGATCACTACGGGGCGATGATGCGGGCCCTCATCGACGACCACCAGGGGATCACCGTCTGTGCCTACCTCGATGTCCCGTTCGCAGAGACGGTCCGCCGTCACGGCACTCGCTCGCAATCCGCCGAGTTCACTCCGACGGATATGGCCCGCTGGTGGGACACGGACGACAAGCTCGGCTGTGAGGGTGAGGTCGTGGTCGGTGCTGCCTCGACCGTGGACGAGACGGTCGCGTCCCTACTCACTGCGATGGGCAGTGCTTCGAGGATCTAGGCCGGGCCGCCAACGGCGCAGACCCGCGGTTTCGAAACTCTCAGAACCCGATTCTGGCGCCTCTCAGAATCGGTCGGTTGTCACGGTGGTGCATCGTCGGGAAGCCTTCCGCCCACGGTTCATACTCGCCACCGTCGGCATCCCCAAGCCCGGCTGTCCAGCAGGTACTCTCCGGGCGTTAGGAGTTGCCAGTTGCACCACCGTCAAGGAGGGGACGCGCATGCGTCTGGGGCGAAAGTCAGTTGTAGGAGCCGCGGTCTCGGGCATTCTGGCGCTTGGCGTCGCAGTAGGGACGGCTCTGCCTGCTCAAGCGGCAGTGAACATCCAGGCGAAGCGGTACACGACGCAGGCGCAATGCGCCGCGACGTACACCGGCGTCGTCGCCTCACTGATGGCTGGCGGCTACACCGTGCGGACGTACCACAGCTGCAAGTACCGAGTGGACAACTCGACCCGGCCGTGGCTCTACGAGATCCACTACTGGTGATCGCTCCAACGCGACGCGTCGGAGCGCGGGAGGGTCGTTCCTGAGACGACGGCCGTGGCTGCCCCGTGGAACTCGCACTCTTCAACTGGTAGGGGTGCGTGCTCGTGAGGTGCGAGTTCCCCCTTCTGCCGCTGGCCGGGCGTGCTGGTGGCATCAGCCGAGCAGCCAGTGGTGCCGCAGCATCTCGGTGGCCTGTCCGGTGTCTTGGATGCGGTGCCCGGCTCCTTCGACTGTGAGGTGGCGCGCGCCTTCGGCGGCCAGCGCCGCGGCTGTCTCTTCATACAGCGGACTCCAGCCGCCCGTGATGACAAGCGTCCTCGCGGGCAGGCCGCGCTCGGATCTGAGGCCCATGCCCCACGGTGTCCGCAGCGCCCGCAGACGCGCGACACGCTCCTCCAGCACATCGTCGGGCAGATCCGGAGGAGCGAATCCCATCCCGGCCCCGAACCGTCGCGAGAACTCGGGCGTCGACACAGACGGGTCGGTCGCAACCTCGAAGACCGGTGCCATGGCAGCGATGTGCTCCTCGACCGCCGGCATCCCGCGGGCAAGGTCGAAGCAGGCCGGCTCAAGGAGCGCCAGCGACGACACGAGAGATGGCGCCAACTGTGCAGCCAACAGCGCCGCGTTCGCGCCGTACGAGTGCGCCACCACATGCCCACCGCCAGACTCACGAAGCCAGTTGGCGGCCCGCTGAGCGTCGCTGAGGGCGTCGTCCGCGACACCGTCCCGCGGTAGGAAGAACCACTCTGGATCAGCTATCGCGGCTTGCTCGGGCCAGGCGTCAGCGCCAGCCTTCCCAGCGCCGTGGATGAAGAGGACTCGCACCGGCAAGATTGTGCCGGAAATACGTCCTTCCGAGGAATCGTGCATCAGATGCACGAAAACGAGGGTGACCTCCGGTGAAGCGATCAGAGCCGATCGATCTGGGCACACCCACGACGGCGGGGAAAACGTCTGCTGACCTGCAAAAGAAGTCGCCATCGCACACAGGTGCGAGTTCCTGCATCAGATGCAACTCGCACTAGTCCATCGCTGATAACCCGTGTTGTGACGAAAATGTCCCGACGCCAGAGAGCTCGCCAAGGAACCGCATGGGCAGCATTTCGACACGACCGGAGAAGCCCTCCGTGGGTGTGCTTGGTGGGACTCCCGAGCTGTGCCCGGCGAACCTTGGTTCCGCCCGTAGGAGCAGGTCAGCGGATTCCCGGTATCACCCACGTGACGTGACGGGGGTTCCCGGGTAGTCGGGAGCCCACATGACGGAAAGTCCCGGTCGAGTTCAACTCGGCCGGGACTTTCGTCGTTTCTGAGGTCGACGGCCGACCCGACGCTTTCAGCGCAGCCTGCGGAAGAACCCGCGGATGTCGTCGACCAGCAGGTCGGGCGCGTCGTGCGCCGCGAAGTGGGAACCGGTGTCGTAGACGTTCCACGACACGATGTTCTTGTGGTCCCGCTCGGCGAACGCGCGGATCGAGTGGAAGTCCCAGGCGAAGTTAGCCAGCCCCAGCGGCACGGTGGTCGGCTCGGTCGGCTTGTCCGTGGCGTGGAAGTCCTCGTAGTAGAGCCGCGCGGACGACGCCGCCGTGTTGGTGAGCCAGTAGATCATCGTGTTGGTGAGCACGTAGTCGGGGTCGAGGTTCGGACCGAGCAACTGCGCGTTCCAGCCGAGCTGTCCCACCGGCGAGTCCGCGAGCGCGTGCGAGAGCGTCTGCGGGGCGGTCGACTGCAGCTTGTCGTACGCACCGCCGTTCTCCAGCCACCACGCCAGGAACTCGACGTTCTTCCGGTCTTCCGGCGACAGGTTCTCCAGCTCGGCGGGATCGCCGGAGGGGAACGAGAAGACCTGGGTCACGTGCACCCCGAGGACGTGTTCGGGGTCGCAGCGCCCGACCTCGGGCGAGATGAGGGAGCCGCCGTCGTTGCCGTGAGCGCCGTACTGCTCGTACCCGAGGCGGTGCATCAGCTCGGCCCACGCCTTCGCGATCCGGTACCGGCTCCAGCCCCGGTCGGTGGTGTGGCCCGAGAAGCCGAAGCCGGGCACCGACGGGATCACCAGGTGGAAAGCGTCGGCCGGGTCGCCGCCGTGGGCTCGCGGGTCGCTCAGGCGGTCGATCACGTCCAGGTACTCGACGACCGTCGTCGGCCAGCCGTGCGTCAGCAGCAGGGGAGTCGCATCCGCCTCGGGAGAGCGGACGTGCATGAAGTGCACGTTCTGCCCGTCGATGGTCGTGGTGAACTGCGGGTACCGGTTGAGCCGCGCCTCCCAGGCGCGCCAGTCGTACTCCTCGCGCCAGCGCCGGACCAGACCCTGCAGGTAGTCGAGCGACACGCCGTAGTCGGCGCCGCCGTCGGGCAGCTCGTTGGTCCAGCGCACGCGGGAGAGGCGCTGGTCGAGGTCATCGAGGTCGGCCTGGGGGATGTCGATGCGGTACTCGTTGATGTCCATGGATCCAACTCTTCCGGCCCATGAGGAAGACTTGCTTCCTGATGGAATGCGAATCTTGGGCCATGTCGGAAACCTCTGCGCGGCTCCTGCGCCTGCTCTCGCTCCTCCAGCTCCCGCGCGACTGGGCCGGTCCTGAGCTGGCCCAGCGGCTCGGGGTGAGCGGGCGGACCGTGCGCGCCGACGTCCAGCGTCTGCGGGACCTCGGCTATCCGGTCGTGGCCACACGCGGGAACGTGGGCGGCTACCGCCTCGGCGCGGGTGCGAACCTGCCGCCGCTGCTGCTCGACGACGACGAGGCGGTAGCGGTCACCGTCGGACTCCGCACGGCCACGGGTGGCGCCATCGCGGGGATCGAGGAGGCGTCGCTCCGGGCGCTGGCCAAGCTGGAGCAGGTGCTGCCATCCCGGCTGCGCCGCCGGGTCAGCACGCTGCAGACCTATACGGTGCCTGTGCCCCGCGACGACACGGGACCGACCGTCGACACGGAGGTCCTGATGGCGCTTGCCGCCGTCTGCCGCGACCGCGAGCGGCTCCGGTTCGACTACGCGGACAACTCCGGCGCGGCCACCGTCCGCGCCGTCGAGCCGTACCGGCTGGTGAACTGGGGCCGCCGCTGGTACCTCTTCGCGTGGGACCTGGACCGGGACGACTGGCGGACCTTCCGTGTCGACCGGATGCGGCCGCGCATCCCTACCGGACCGCGGTTCGCCCCGCGGGAGCTGCCCGACGACGTCGCGGCGTACGTGTCGAGCCGGGTCTCCGCCGCCGCCTGGCGATACCGGACGCGAGTCACCGTGCACGCCCCTGCCGAGGTGGTGGGGATGCGGATCAGCCCGGCGGTGGGCGTCGTCGAACGCATCGACGAGCAGACGTGCGTGCTGGACACCGGAGCCGACACCGTGGAGACGCTCGGCGCGTACCTGGGACTGCTCGACGCGGACTTCGACGTCACCGGACCGCCGGAGCTCGTCGCATACCTCCGCCGTCTGACCGCGCGCTACGCGCGCTCGACCCCACCCACCCCCGACCGGTGAGTGCTGGACATGTGCCCCAACGCTTCGCGTACCCCGTTCTCGTGCGCCCGCTCCGGCTCGTAGACCGAGGCTATGGTCATCGGGTCGCCGACTACCTCGGCGACCTTGGGCAGAGGGCATCCAGCTCCTAGAAGTCGAGCGGAGTGTGCCTAGACGGCCGATCTGGGTGAGCCTGGCACCGGATGCCCTAGCCGCGGACGTGCTGGTCAGCGAGTTTCCGGAACCACCCACGTGACGTGACGTGACGTGAGGAGGGTTTCGGCTTCAGGGCCGGAACACCTTCGGAAAGTCCCGGTCAGGTTCTCCTGGCCGGGACTTTCTGCGTTCCGGGCGGCGCGATCCGGCCAACGTGAGGCGGCGCGAGACCTGTTTCCTGTCGTCGAACCTGGTGAAGCTGGGTCTTGTGGGCCGCGGGAGGCGTTCGACGGCGCGACTGTGCGCGGCGCGGGCTGGGCTGCGCGATGCCGTGGTGTCGGTTGTCGCCAGTTGTCTGGTGTCGTCGGGGCGGTCCTCGGCGATGTCGGCGCGCTGACCGGGTGGCTCGGCCCACGGTTCGGGCTGGTCGTGCTGCGGTCCGACCGACTGTGAGGGACGGACATGTGCCCGAGGTGTTACCCCTCTGCCGCCACAACCCAGAAGGGCCCGGACTCGCACCCGTTGCTCGACGCGAACTCGGGCCACTCGTCGTGGGCGCCGCCAGGGAGCGACACCTGGTCACCCTCGGCGGGAAGGTCGGCATCCTCCGGGAAGACCGGCGTGTAGACCGTCCCGCTGTCGTTCTCTTCGACAACCAGACATCCGTCGGCCACGCGGGCGGTACCGCTCAGCAGCGCATCGTCGCCACCCGACCCTCCTGACGCATACTCGGCATGCGCCACGTCCGTCCCGGCGCCTGTCGACGGCTCCTCAGTTCCGCAAGCCGCGAGTACTGCTCCGCCCGACACGACGGCCAGTACCACTGCGAGGGTTCGTCGCCTCATCGACTCGGTCTCCTTCTCGCTAGTAGAGCGCTACGCCTGTGGGCAGCCTGTGGATCTTCGAGTAGATGGCACGGCCGCTCACGCTTCCCTCGTGAATGCCACCAGGGCTCTTCCCCGCGACGAGGTGATCGAAGTGATCTTGCCGCAGGCCCAACCCCACACCGTGAAGAGAAGGTCCCGGTCAGGTTCTCCTGACCGGGACCTTCTGCGTGGGGCCCTGGACCTACTGCTCGGACAGGTAGGTGATCGCCTCGGTGATCAGGTCGGCGACCGCTCCGGGCTGCGACACCATCACCGAGTGGGACGCGCCGGGGACCTCCTTGATCGAGACGGCCCCGGCCCGCTCAGCCATGAACCGCAGACCCTCGACGGGGATGTTCTTGTCCGCGTCGCCGAAGACGAACCATGACGGCAGCGACTTCCATGCGGGAGTCTCCGCAGGCTGCGGCTCGCCGAGGGCATAGTCCCTGATCGGGCGCTGCGTGCGCGCCTGGACCGCGGCGTCTGCGGGCGGGACGTCGGCGGCGAACTGGCCAGGGAACAGGTCACGGTCCACGACGAGGTCGTGGGTCCCGTCGCCCAGGGGGTACGGCCGCACCGTCTCGCCGAGGGTGCTTCCGGGGAACCGACCGGTCAGCTCGAGGGCGTTCTCCCCGTGATCGGGTGCGAACGCGGCGACGTAGACCAGACCGACCACGGCGGGGTTGTCCACAGCCGCCTCGGTGATGACCGCGCCGCCGTAGGAGTGGCCGACGAGCAGGACGGGCCCCCCGACCCCGTCGACGGCCCGACGCACGTTCTCCGCGTCGGTGGTGACGCTGCGCAGCGGGTTCGGCGTGGCGACGGCGGACACTCCGGCGTCGGTGAGCCGGGGAATCACGCCGGACCAGCTGGCGGACTCGGCGAACGCGCCGTGGACCAGGACGACGGTGACCTCTTCGGACATCGGTGGTGCTCCTTCGTGGGTCGGGGTCATGGGCGTCGGCGGTCAGCGGGCCAGGAACTCGAGGATGTCGGCGCCGAGCGCCGTGCGGAAGTCGCCGTAGATGCCGTGCGGCGCACCCGGATAGACCTTCAGGGTGCCGTCCTTCACCAGCTCGACGGATCGGAGCGCGGCGGCACCGATCGGCACGATCTGGTCGTCGTCACCGTGCGCGATGAGGATCGGCACGTCGAGAGCCGTGAGGTCGTCGGTGAAGTCCGTCTCGGAGAAGGCCTTCACGCAGTCGTACGCGGCGGCCAGGTTCACGAGCATGCCCTGGCGCCAGAAGTCGTCCTTCGCCCCCTGGGACACGGCCGCGCCCTCGCGGTTGGCTCCGAAGAACGACTCGGCGAGGTCCTGATAGAACTGCGAGGCATCGTTCAGCACACCTGCACGGATGCCGTCGAAGACGCTGATCGGCAGCCCGCCCGGGTTCGTCTCGGTCTGGACCATGAGCGGGGGTACGGCACCCACCGTGACCACGCGGGAGACCCGCCCGGCGCCGTGCTGCGCTGCGTAGCGCACCACTTCTCCACCGCCGGTGGAGTGGCCGATCACGACGAGGTCGCGCAGGTCGAGCGCCTCCACCAGCTCCGCGAGGTCGCGGGCGTACGTGTCCATGTCGTTGCCCGTCGACGTCTTCGAGGAACGACCGTGACCTCGCCGGTCGTGCGCGATCGCCTGGAAGCCGGCATCCGCGAGCAGCTTCAGCTCGACCTGCCACGCGTCCGAGCTGAGCGGCCAGCCGTGGCTGAACAGGACGGGCTGACCCGAGCCCTGTGTCGTGTAGTAGATCTCCGTACCGTCGGAGGTCGTGATGTAGGGCATGGAATGATCCTCTGCAGCTGATGTGGGCCGGCTGATGCGCCGGAGAGCGCGTCCGTACGGTCGAGCGCGACCGGTCGCGAACGCCCACCCCCCACCTCATCGCGACGCGGGGCATGCCACCAGGCAGAAAGCAGGCAGAAATGCGAAATCACCTCCGGTGAACCGACCCCGCACGCTGGGCGAGGAGCTTCGTCGGCTCCGCCTGTCGGCCGACCTCACCCTCGAGGCTCTCGCCGAGCGGTCGGGGGTGAGCGTCCGGACGATCGGTGACATCGAGCGGGGTGTCAGTGCCGCTCCTCATCGACGGACCGTCGACGCGCTCGCGCGCGGGCTCCGGCTCGGCTCCTCGGACCGTGAGGCGCTCCTGCGGGAGTCCCGCGCCCGCCGAGCCGTCCCCGCGCAAGGGCCACGAGCCTCGGCGGTCGCGCCCCATCGGGTCTGGGACTTCAGCGGTCGAGAGCGAGAGATCGCCGAGATCACGTCGTTCCTCTCCCCGCCCGGGGACGGCCGGGTCGCACCGGTGGTGATCTCCGGTCTGGCAGGGATCGGCAAGACCACCACCGCGCTCGAGGCCATCCACCGCCTCGAGCGTGCCGGGCGTCCGGTCTTGTTCCTCGACCTCGACGGTCTGAGCCCGTGCCCCCTCACCCCGATCCAGGTGATCGGCGCCTTGCTGCGCCAGGTTCCCGGTGCCGGCGATGCGGTACCGAGAACCCTCGACGACGCGGTGCGCCGATGGCGCACCGTGACCGCGGAGAGGTCGGTGACCGTCCTGCTGGACAACGCCGATTCGGAACGCCAGATCCGACCCGTGCTCACGGTGCACGGCGACAGTGCGGTCGTCGTCACGTCGCGACGCGCGCTCGCCGGGCTGGAAGGAGTGCGGCGGATCACGCTCGGACCCCTCCGGCCGGAGGAGAGCGTCGAGCTGCTGGCAAAGATCATCCCCGCGGACCAGCGCGATGCCGGCGACCTGCGCGAGCTCGCCGAGCTCTCCAGCCACGTCCCGCTCGCGATGCGGATCGCGGGGAACCGGATCGCCAGCACACCCGCGGTCCACGCCGGCGACTTCTCGGCCCGTATCCGGTCGGCGGAGAACCGCATCAGGATGCTCGTGGCCGGCGATCTGGCGGTCGAGGCAGCCTTCACGCTGTCCTACGAAGACCTGGAGCCTCCCGTCGCGACGCTGTTCCGCTCCATCTCGGTGATCGACGCCGGAACCTTCGACGCGCGGATCGCCGCCGCCACCCTCGCGTCCGCCGTGAGCACCGGTGAGGTCGAGGACCGGCTGGACGAGCTGACCGACCTGGGGCTCCTGGAAGCCCGGGGTGGCAACCGCTACCACCTCCATGACCTCGTCCGCCTGTTCGCCGGCTCCCGTCAGGTGGCCGCCGACGCCGTCGACGCTCCCGAGGCGGCGCAGGCGCCACGTGACCGCCTGCGACGCTGGCTGCTCGGGAGCCTGGAGCGTGCCGGCGCCTGGTTCGAACCGGACCGGACGCCGGCCGGGGCCGGACCGACCGGCGTGGCTTTTGCGGACGCGGCCGCGGCCGACGCCTGGATCCGGCTCGAGGAGCATCACTGGTGGCCGGCGATGCAGGCGGCGGCCAAGGCCGGCGAGCACGCGCTGGTGGCCGACGTGGCCGACTCGATGCACTGGTTCTCGGAGCTCTGGGCGGACTGGGGACACTGGTCGCAGCTGTTCGCCCTCGCCGTGGACTCGTCGCGCGCCCTCGCGGACAAGCGCCTCGAGGCCATGCACCTGGGCTACCTCGTGTGGGCCACCGTCGTCGAGACGGGCGACCGCCTGGAGGGGCTCCGACTTGCGAGGCTCGCCGTCACGGCCGCCGAGGAGTCGGAGGATCACCAGCAGCTGGGCTGGGCGAACTTCTATCTCAGCTGGATGCTGAACGAGAACGGGCTCGACGGGAGCCTCCCGGTCTGTCGGACCGCGCTGCTGCAGTTCGGCCTCGCCGGCGACAGCGAGGGCACGACCAGTGCGTCGTCCCTCCTGGGTGACCTCGCGCGCGCGACCGGTGACCACGAGCGCGCGCTCGCCGAGTACCGAGCGGCGTACGACGACGTGCAGGCCGGCGCGCCGATCTCCACCCTCGCCAAGACGTTGCTGGTCAGCACCCTGCACTTCAGGATGTCCGAGGCCCTCGTCGCTCTCGACCGGCCCGTGGAGGCGATCGAAGCCGCTGATCGCGCCATCGCCGTGGCGGAGGAGGTGCGGGGCCTCACGCTCGTGCGGATCTCTCTGCGGGCCCGGGCGATCGCGCACCTGGCGACCGGGAACGGCCGGGGCGCCCGGTCGGACATCGAACGAGCGCTCGAAGGGCTCGACGCGACGTCGTCCGGCGGAGTGAACACCGCGTTCCGCGACTCTCTGATCCCGCTGCTGGAAAGGGCCGGACAGCTGCCCTGAGACAACGACCCTTGTCCCGAGTGAGACGTGTCTCCCTCGGGACGGGACGACGTCGCGAATACCATCGTCCGTGCCTCCGACCTGAGGGAGACGTGATGACCTCGACGACGAGGGTGCTGGCCGCGGGACGACGCCACTCGGTCGCGTGCCGCGCCGACGGGACGGTGGTCGCCACCGGCCACGACGGGGCGGGCGAGTGCCAGGTGCAGCGGTGGACCGACGTCGTCGCCGTGGCGGCGGGCAACGTCCACCCGGCGACGAACACGGGCCGGTCCCACACGGTGGGTCTCCGCGCGGACGGCACGGTCCTGGCGACCGGGTGGGACGGCGACGGGCAGTGCGACGTGGCGGGGTGGCGAGACGTCGTGGCCGTCGCAGCGGGCTGGCGGCGCACGCTCGGCCTGCGCGCGGACGGCACCGTGGTGGCCGCCGGCCGGGAGTCGGAGGGCCAGTGCGACGTGGGGTCGTGGCGGGAGGTCGTGAGCGTCTCGGCGGGCGACTGGCACTCGGTCGCGGTCCGGGCGGACGGCCGCGCGCTGGCCGCGGGCAGCGACCGGCGGGGCCAGAGCGCCGTCGACGGCTGGCGCGACCTCGCCGACGCGTCCGCCGGGTACCTGCACACCGTCGGGCTGCGGCGCGACGGGCGGGTCGTCGCCACGGGGGACCGCACGGCGGGCGCGTGCGCCGTGGACGACTGGGAGGACGTCGTGGCCGTCGACGCAGGAAGCCGGCACACGGTCGGGCTCACGGCGTCAGGCCTCGTCCTCGCGACGGGCGACGACGGGTCCGGGCAGTGCGACGTCGGTGACTGGCGGGACGTCGTCGCGGTGGCGGCGGGGGCGACGCACACCCTGGGGCTGCGGGCCGACGGCGCGGTCCTCGCCGTGGGGGACGACTCCGACGGGCAGTGCGGCACCGGCTCCTGGGCGGTCCGCCGGCCCTGACATCCCCCGTGAGAGCTACCCGACCTGCTCACCTCGGGGCGATTCGCGGCGCGGAGCACGCTCCTAGCGTGGTTCCTGGCCGGCGAACCGCGCGGCCGGTCAGCGACGGAGGCCCTCATGAGCACGACGACCACCACATCCCGCCCGGACCCCCAGGGCCGTGGCCCTCAGGACCACGGATCCCCGGACGACGGGACGCGCGTCGACCGGGGCGGGCCGGTCGCCCGGTTCTTCCGGTTCCCCCTGACGTGGATGCTGATCGGCGTGGTGGCCATCGGCGTCGTCAGCGGCGCCACCGCCGAGGCAGAGCCGGTCGCGGCGCTCCCGGTGGTGGGTGCGGCGCTCGCGGTGGTCGTCTACCGGGCGGTCATGCGCTTCGTCGCCCGCCGCCGCACCCCGGAGATCGCGGCCCGCCGGGCCGTGCCCGAGGCGCTGCTCGGCGCCGCCCTGGGCCTGGGGTTCGTCGCGGTCTCCGCGTCCGTCATCACCGCGCTGGGCGGCTACTCGTTCAGCTGGGCCGACGTCGACGTCCTCGCCGTCGCGGGCCCCCTGCTCGCGGTCGCGTGCGGCGCCGCGGTCACCGAGGAGCTGATGTTCCGCGGGTTCGGGGTGCAGGCCCTGGAGCGGCTGCTCGGGAGCTGGGTCGCGCTGGCGATCACGGCCCTGTTCTTCGGCGTGACCCACCTGCTCAACCCGGGCGCCACCCTGTGGACCGGGGCGGCGATCGCGATCGAGGCGGGCGGCATGCTCGGCGCCGCGTTCCTCTGGCGCCGCAACCTCTGGTTCGTCATCGGGACCCACTTCGCCTGGAACACGACGGTCGGGCTGCTCGGCCTCCCCGTCTCGGGGCACGTCGCGCCCGGCGTGCTGTCCGCCGACGTCTCGGGCCCGGCCCTGCTGACGGGCGGCGCGTTCGGCATCGAAGGTTCCGTCGTGACCGTGACGCTGGGGGTGCTGATCGCCGTCCCGATGCTCCTGCTCGCCCGGCGCCGCGGGACGTTCGTCCCGACACGACGCCCCCGCCCGTAGGCTCGGGCCGTGCCCGTCAACCACGCCACCGGCCGGGCCCCGCGCCCCGGTTCGTCCCCCTTCCGGTGGAGCGCCCAGCGGCCGGGGGTGCGGGACGGCCTGCTGGCGGCGGTGCTCGCGGTGCTGGGCTTCGTGCCGACGCTGTCGGCGATCGGGGTCGAGCTCGGCGACCTGCCCGAACGGCCGGCGGACGTCTGGACGGTCGTCCTCGTGCTCGCGCAGTCCTTGCCGCTCGCGGTCCGCCGCCGGTGGCCGGGGGCCTGCCTGGCGGTCGTCGGGACGGCGCTCGCGCTGGACCAGGCGCTCTCGTACCCACCGACGTTCGCGAGCATCGGCCTGTACGTCGCGGTGTACTCCGCCGGGGCACACCTGGCGCGGTTCCGGCGTGGCGCCGCCGCGCTGACGACGGCCGGCTTCGCCGCCCTCGCGGGCACGCTGTCCGCCCTCGGCTCGCCCAACCGGCTCCCGATCTTTCTCACCTTCTACCTCGTCCTGGTGGTGATCTGGATGGTCGGCACGGGGATGCGACGCCGGCGGGCCGAGGAGGTCGCGCACCGGCGGCTGGCCGCCTCCGCGGCGGCGGCGGACGAGCGGGCGAGGATCGCCCGCGAGCTGCACGACGTGGTGACCCACCACGTGACGGCGATGGTGGTCCAGGCCGACGCCGCGCAGTACCTCCTGGCGGGCACGCCCGAGCGGGCGGGCGAAGGCCTCGCCGCCATCAGCGGGACCGGGCGCCGCGCCCTGACCGAGCTGCGGCACCTGCTGGGCGTGCTCGAGGCGACCGGAGAGGCGCCGACCTCGGAGCGGACGCCGGCCCTGGGCAGCGTGGAGGACCTCGTCGAGCGGGCCCGCCAGGCAGGTCAGCCGGTGGAGTGGACCGAGGACGGCGAGCGCCGGGACCGGCCGGACGCGGTCGAGCTCGCCGCCTACCGGGTGGTGCAGGAGGCGCTCACCAACGCGCTCAAGCACGCCCCGGGGCGACCGACCGCCGTCCACCTGCGCCACGGCGACGCGTGGCTGGAGGTCGAGGTGCGCACCGAGGGCCCTGCCGTTCAGGACGGGGACTCCGCGGCGGCACCCGACGCCCCCCAGGTCGCCGAGCCGGGCGCCCCGCGCGGCGGCCGCGGCCTCGCCGGGCTGCGGGAACGGGTCCGGGTGCTCGACGGAGACCTGGAGGCCGGCCGCCTGCCCGGCGGCGGGTTCGTCGTCCGCGCCCGGATCCCCGCCGCGCCCACGGCCCTCGCCGCCGCGACCCGGAGGAGCTCATGACCGTCCCGCCGTCGGAGGCACGACCCGTCCGTGTCCTGGTCTGCGAGGACCAGGAGCTGGTCCGGGTCGGCTACGTGACCATCTTCTCCGCGCAGCCGGACCTGGAGGTCGTGGGCGAGGCGGCGGACGGGCGCGCGGCCGTCGAGGCGGCGCGCCGGCTGCGCCCCGACGTGGTGGTCATGGACGTCCGCATGCCGGTGCTGGACGGCATCGAGGCCACACGGCAGATCGCGGGACCGGGCGTCGAGCCGCCGGCCAGGGTCCTGATGGTCACCACCTTCAACGTCGACGAGTACGTCTACGAGGCGCTCCGTGCCGGGGCGAGCGGGTTCCTGCTGAAGGACTCTCCCCCGGCCGAGCTGGTGGACGGCATCCGGACCGTCGCCCGGGGCGAGTCCCTCCTGGCGCCCACCGTCACCCGCGCCCTCATCGGTCGCTTCGCCGGGCGGCTGCATCCGGCGGACACGGCCCGGCCGGCGCGCGACGAGATCGTCCGCGTCCTCACCCCCCGTGAGCTCGAGGTGCTCGAACAGCTCGCTGCCGGGCTGTCCAACGCGGAGATCGCCGGGGTGCTCGTCATCACGCCGGAGACGGTCAAGACCTACGTGTCCCGGATCCTGGCGAAGCTCGGGCTCCGCGACCGGGTGCAGGCGGTGGTGCTCGCCTACCGGGTGGGGCTCGTCTCGCCGACGGATTGACGATCGCACCCACCGGCGCGCGTCCCGCACGCTCGTTCCCTCTCGCGGGCAGCTCCGTGGCACCGCCGAGGTCGTCCGGGCGACAAGACGCTGCTGGTGGAATACGCGGGGCCCCTGGGCGACGCCTCGGCCGAGCGATTCGGTGCTGGCGAGGCATACGCGGGAGGGAATCGGCTGGTGCCGGGCATCCGCCGCCACGACCATGGTGCGCATGCCACCAGCGGCTGCCGTCGTCGAGATCGCGTGCGACGAGTCCGGGTTCACCGGCACCAACCTCCTGGACCCCGCCTCGCCGGTCATCGCGCACGCCGCGACCGACCTCACGGTGCCGGAGGCGGAGGGGCTGCTCGGCACGCTCCGGTCGCGGTTCAACCACCGGCGGGCCGTGGAGCACAAGGCCCACCTGCTGCTCCGGCCGGGGCAGCCGGACGCGGTGGCGTGGTTCCTGGCCGAGCTGGCGGGTCGGTCGACGGTGCACGTGGTCGACAAGCGCGACCACCTCGCCAGGCGGGTGCTCGACCTGCTGGGCGGCGCGCCGTCCTACCTCGACGGCACCCGGTTCGGCGCGGACCGCGGCGCCTCGGTCGCCGAGCTGCGGGAGCGGGCAGACGTCCTCGCGGCCTTCGTCGCGATGACGCACCTCAAGCACCGCCGGCGTCCGGACCCCGCCGCCGTCGACCGGTTCCTCGCCGTCGTGCCCCGCGGCGTGCGCGAGCTGGCCGCGCTCGGTCGGTCCGACGTCGTCTCGGTCCTCGAACGGCTGCTCGACGGCGACCCCGCCGTCCCGCCGCCGCTCGAGCCCCTGGTGCCGGCGCTCGCGGAGACCGTGCTGCGCTGGAGCGACGGCCGCCGGTCCGTCGCCGTCGTGCACGACGAGCAGAGCGCCCTCACCCCGCAGCGCACGGCCCTGCTGGCCGCGAGCCTGGCCGCGGCCGCGTTCCCCGGGCCGCCGCCCCTGCTCGGCGTGCGCCAGGTGGACTCCCGGCACGACCCTCGCGTGCAGGTG
Source organism: Isoptericola peretonis (assembly GCA_023241745.1). Taxonomy (GTDB): domain Bacteria; phylum Actinomycetota; class Actinomycetes; order Actinomycetales; family Cellulomonadaceae; genus Isoptericola; species Isoptericola peretonis. The sequence continues at coordinate 408,377 of JALQCY010000003.1, forward strand.
GCCGACCTGCTCGCCGGGCTCGCGCGCAGCGGCGCGACCGCGCCGGCCTGAGCCGCGTCGTCGGGCCACGCACGAAGGGCACCAGATCTCGACCGGGTGAAATTGGGGGTTGCGCTACGGGAAACCGGTCCCTTACGGTCAAGAAACCGGTTGCTGTGACCTGATCGTGACCAATGAAGGTTCTCGACTGTGGGACCGCGCCCCAGCGGGCGTCGTGGCACCGGTGAAAGTCCCGCGTTCGACGACGAAGGTGAGGCAAGGACGATGAGACGACAAGCAGCGCGACGACTCCTCGCGGCGGGGGTGACGACATCCCTGGCCGCCGCGATCGGAGTGACCGCCCTGACCCTCCCCGGCGCCCAGGCCGCGACAGGCACCGCCACGGGGTTCGCGAGCCAGAACGGAGGCACGACGGGCGGTGCGGGCGGCGAGACGGTCCGCGCCACGACCGGCACGCAGATCCACGAGGCGCTGTGCGGCCGCGCCAGCAGCGACACCCCGATCACCATCGAGGTGGCGGGCACCATCAACCACGGCAACACGAGCAAGGTGTCCGGCGAGAGCTGCAGCACCGCCGACGGGGTCATCGAGCTCAAGGAGATCAGCAACGTCACCATCGTGGGTATCGGTGACCAGGCGGTCTTCGACCAGATCGGCATCCACATCCGCAGCTCGAGCAACATCATCCTGCAGAACCTGACGGTCCAGAACGTCAAGAAGTCCGGGTCGCCCACCTCCAACGGCGGCGACGCCATCGGCATGGAGAGCGACGTCCGCAACGTCTGGGCGGACCACCTGACGCTCAAGGCCTCGGGCGGCGAGTCGGAGGGCTTCGACGGCCTGTTCGACATGAAGGACAACACGCAGTACGTGACGCTCTCGTACAGCACCCTGAGCGACTCCGGCCGCGGCGGCCTCATCGGCTCGAGCGAGAGCGACCGGTCCAACGGGTTCGTGACCTTCCACCACAACCTGTACTCGAACATCGACTCGCGCACGCCCCTGCTGCGCGGCGGTGTCGCGCACGCCTACAACAACCACTACGTGAACCTCCACGAGTCCGGCATCAACTCGCGGGCCGGGGCGAAGGCGAAGGTCGAGAACAACTACTTCGAGGACTCGAAGGACGTGCTCGGCACCTTCTACACGGACGAGGCCGGCACCTGGCAGGTCGCGGGGAACGTCTTCGACAACGTCACCTGGTCCGAGCCCGGCGCCGAGAACAACCCGGCCGGCCCGGACCCGGAGTCCACGACGTCGGTCTCCATCCCCTACTCCTACAGCCCCGACGACGCGAGCTGCGTGCCCGACGTCGTCGCCCAGACCGCCGGTGCCGGCTCGGGCATGCAGGTCTCGGACGGCTCGTGCACCCCGCAGGAGCCGGAGCCGACGCCGGACCCGACGGACCCCGACCCGGAGCCCACGGACCCCGACCCGGAGCCGACCGACCCCGAGCCCACCGACCCCCCGACCGGCACGAACCTCAGCCTCGGCGCGGGCTCGGACGGGTCCAGCAAGGCGGACGGCACCAGCTTCGGCAACGTCCGTGACGGCGACCTGAGCACGTACTGGTCCCCGTCGGGCACGACCGGCCGCGTGTCGATCAAGTGGGCCTCGCCCACCACCGTGTCGCAGGTCAACATCGTCGAGACGGCGGGGACCAAGGGCACCATCGGCTCGTGGCGGCTCGTCGACCACGGCACCGGGGACGTCCTCGCCTCCGGCAGCGGGGCCGGCGTCGCCACCTTCCCCTCGACCTCGCTGAGCAAGCTCAGCTACGAGATCACCAGCGCGTCGGGCACCCCGCAGGTCGCCGAGTTCGAGACCTACGCCGGCCAGGGGTCGACGCCCGACCCGGACCCCGAGCCCACGGACCCGGACCCGGAGCCCACGGACCCCGGCCCCACGCCGGACCCGGGCTCGGGCGCGCTCTACGCGGCCCCGGACGGCACCGCGAGCGCGGCCGGCACCGAGGCCGACCCGACGACGCTCCCCGCGGCGATCGCCGCGGTCGAGCCGGGCGGCCAGATCTACCTGCGCGGCGGCCAGTACGACCTGGCCGACACGGTGACGATCGAGCCGGGCAACGACGGCACGTCGTCCGACCGCACGCTGCTCTCGGCGTACCCGGGCGAGACGCCGGTGCTGGACTTCTCCGCGCAGGCGGAGGACTCCGCGAACCGTGGCCTCGCCATCGGCGGCGACTACTGGCACGTGTACGGGATCGTCGTGCAGCACGCCGGCGACAACGGCATCCTGCTCGGCGGCAGCAACAACGTCATCGAGCGCACCGTGACCCGCTTCAACCACGACACCGGCCTGCAGCTCTCACGCCTGGTCGCCGGTGCCCCGGCGAGCGAGTGGCCGTCGAACAACCTCATCCTCAGCGCCGAGTCGCACGACAACGCGGACTCCGACGGCGAGGACGCGGACGGCTTCGCGGCCAAGCTCACCTCCGGGCCGGGCAACGTGTTCCGGTACGCGGTGGCGCACCACAACATCGACGACGGCTGGGACCTGTACACCAAGACGGACACGGGCCCGATCGGCGAGGTGACCATCGAGAGCTCGCTCGCGTTCGAGAACGGCACGCTCTCGGACGGCTCGCAGGCCGGCAGCGGTGACCGCAACGGCTACAAGCTGGGCGGCGAGGACATCGAGGTGGACCACGTGGTGCGCGACAGCATCGCCTACCAGAACGGCAAGCACGGGTTCACGTTCAACAGCAACCCGGGCTCGATGACGATCGACGGCAACGTCAGCATCGGCAACGAGGAGCGCAACTTCAACTTCGACGAGGGGAGCCACACGTTCACGGACAACGTCTCGTGCGACAGCGGCTCCACCGACCGGATCGTCGGGAACGACGCCGGGGGCAACTCGTTCTGGGACGGCAGCAACGGCGCCGCGTGCGGTGCCTACGCGGGCGGCCTGGACTGGTCCTTCGCGGCGGACGGCGTCCTGGAGGTGACGTTCGGCTGACCTGACCATCGATCTCGCGACGCCGTCCGCGGCGCCGCGGCCCGGCCGGCCCGTCGACTCCTCCGACGGACCGGCCGGGTCGTTCCGGAGGCCGGGTCAGCGCAGGGCGAAGAACGTCGCCGCGGCGGCGAGCACCTCGCCCGCCCGCTCGGTGCCGACGAAACCGTGGTCGGCACCGGGCAGCTCCAGCAGCCGGCACGCCACGTCCTCGCGCCGGCACGCCGTCTCGAGGGCCCGCGCCTCCGGCAGGAGCGAGTCCCGCTCTCCGACGGCGACGAACGTCGGCGGGAGCCCGCGGGCCGACCGGTGCAGGCGGGGCGCGTCGGCCGGGCCGACGCCGGTCCATGCGCGCATCGCGTACGTCGAGAGCTCCAGCCCCGGCCCGCCGGGCAGCGCGTCGTCGTACGTCTCGAGCGACAGGTCGAGGTTCGGGTTGGTGAGCAGCAGGCCTGCGAGCCGGTGGCCGGCCCGCGCGGCGGCCAGCGTCGCGACGGCGCCGCCCGCGGAGTCGCCGTCGAGGTACAGCCGGGCGAACCCCTCGCGGGCGAGGAGGTCGACGGCCGCGAGGGCGTCGGCGACGGCGTCGTCGAGCGTCGCCTCGGGTGCGAGGCGGTAGTCCACGGACAGCACCACCAGACCGAGGGCGTCGGCGGCCTGCCGGCACCAGCCGTCCTGCAGCTCGAGGTCGCCGAACAGCCCGAAGCCGCCGTGCAGGAACACGGCCGCCGCGCCCGGCCGTCGCTGTGCCGGGGTGTACCGGCGCAGCGCGAGGCCGTCGTGCCGCAGGTCCTGCACCCGGCCGGAGAACGGTCGCGGCGGCCGGGCGGCGGCGCGCTCGTGCGCGCCGCGCCGCAGCTCCGTGACGTCCGGCCCCGGCTCCGGTCCCCCGGGACTCACCCTCAGGCGTCCACGGCCCGGGCCAGACGACGTGCCGCCACGCCGAGGACCAGCAGCCCGAGGGCGAGCAGCGGCAGGGTGCCCCCGCCGAACCCGGTCTCGGGCAGCTCGCCGCCCGGCGCCGTCGGCGTGTCGGGCCCGGCCGTGTTGGTGAGCGTGACGGCGTTGAGCTGCTCGTCGTCCACGTGGACCACCACCCAGCCCTCGTCGTCGGGCTCCAGCTCGTGGACGGCGGTCGCCCAGCGGGGCGTGCCCCACGTGGCGCCCTCGACGCCCGGCGGGTCCGCCTCGCGCAGCGTGACGGTGGTGCCCAGCGGGACGTCGTCGGCGACGAACGGCTCGCCCAGCACCAGCTCGCCCTGCTGGACCGGGCCGTCGTCCACGCGGTACTCGACCGGGAAGCGCGTCCCGTCGGGAACGTCGTCCGTGCCCTCGACCAGCTTCTCCACCCGGAGTGTCGTGGCGGGGGCGACGGAGTTCGTCACCGTGCCCTCGACGGTGCCGGTGCCCTCGTCGATCGTGAGGCTGCTGCCCGGCGACCACGTCGCCACCGCCCACGTCCAGCCGGGCGGCAGCACGTCGTCGGAGGGCTCCGGCTCGGTCACGTGCACGGTGGTGCCCACGGGGAAGTCGCGGCCGGGGCCCGCGGGGGTCCCGTCGGTCGGCACCTGGATCACGCCGTCGGCGGTGCTCCCGTCCGGCAGCGACGCCTCCCAGTCGACCTCGAAGGCGTCCGCGGAGACGTCGCCCGGCCCGGCGCCCTCGAGCGCCTTGGACACCTCGAAGGTCCCGTGCTCGACGGTCGCTGTGTTGGTGACCTCCACCTGTGCCGTCTCGCCGTCGCCCACGGTGATCTCCGACGGCGTGATGGTCGGGGAGCCCCAGTCCCACCCGGGCAGGTCGGGCAGGTCCGCCTCGTCGAACGTCACGGTGGTGCCCTCGGGGAACTCGACAGGCTCCCCGTCGGCGTCGGTCGGCGACACGGGCTCCCCGTCGGGTGCGAGGGAGGTCGTGCCGCTCATGGTGGCCCCGTCGGCGTAGGTCGCGGTCCAGCCCACCGAGAACTCCAGGCCCTCGGGCACGTCCTCGGCCGCGGGCCCGTCGAGGGACTTGGCCAGGGTGAAGGAGCCGGTCGGCACGCGTCCGACGTTCGCCACCTCGAGCGCGACGGTCTGCCCTCCGACCAGCTCGAACGGGTAGAAACCGTCCTCGTCGGGGTCGGTGAGCGGCTCGCCGTCCACCGACAGCACCGGGTCCTCCCAGACGATGCCCTCGTCGAAGAGCGGCTCGGGCTCGCGTACCCAGACTGTCGAGCCCGACGGGATGGGCGTGCCGTCCAGGAGCGTGTCGACGGTCACGGGGTCGCCGACGGCGATCTCGCGCTGCCGGCCCTCGCGCGGACCGCCGGGCGGGTCGAAGGTGTACTCGATCGAGAACTGCAGGTCCGGGTCCACCGGGCCGTCGACGTCGAGCACCTTGACCACGCTGAAGGCCGCCTCGTCCTGCACGACGGTCGGGGAGAGCAGGTTGGTGAGGTCCGCGTCGACCACCTGCCCGTCCCGCTCGATCGTGATCGTCGAGGACGGGCTCCACGAGGGGTCGCCCCACTCGAACCCCTCGGGGGCCTCCGGCGTCTCGACCTCGTCGAGCACGATCTCGGTGCCCACGGGGAACGTCACGGGGTCGCCGTCGCCGTCGACGGGGCCCCGGGGCTCGAACGTCCCGTCATCCCCCGCCACGAGGTCGATGGTGCCCTGCTCCGTCCCGCCGCCCGCCGGGTACGCGGCGGACCAGTGCACCGTGACCGTGGTGCCCGGCGGCACGAGGACAGGATCGTCCGTGCCGTCGGTCACGCTCTTGGTGACCTCGAACGTACCTTCCACGCGCTCCGCCGTGTTCGTCACGGTGGCGCTCACGACGGCGTCGCCGTCGGCGGTGATCGTCACCGGGTTCGGGGACACCGTGGGCGGGCCCCACTCCCAGCCGGGGACGTCGTCCGGCGGCTGCTCCTCGAACGTGACGACCGTGCCGACCGGGAACGTGCGCGTGGTGCCGTCCACCGACCTCGGGCTCACCGGGCTGCCGTCCGCCGGCAGCGCGAGCGTGCCGGTACCGAGCACCGCGCCGTCGGGCGAGGTCGCCGTCCAGTCGACGCTGAACGTCGTGCCGTCGGGCAGGTCGCCGACGGCGATGCCGTCGAGCTCCTTGGTGACCTCGAACGTGCCGCGCGGCTCGCCGCACGGGACGGTGCCGGCGAACAGGAACGAGTGCACCTCGCCGCCCAGCAGCGTCACGTCGCGGCCGATCACCTGGCCGTCGAGCGGGGCGGCGTCCACGGTGACGTCGGCGAACGGGGCGTAGATCGACCCGTCGATGCGCTCACCGGTGTGCTCGACGGTCACGTCACCCGTCACGGCGGACAGGTCCCACAGGATGTACGGCGAGTACTGGCCCTGCGGGTCGACCCGCAGGCCGTGGACGTGGGTGGTGCCGGCGGGGACGCGGATGATCAGCGGGTTCTCCCGCCCCGGCACGGCGCTGCCCGGGGAGAACTGCAGCAGGGAGGTGTTGGCGACCAGCTCGTACGGGACGACGTTGGGGCGGTCCGCGGCGAGCGGGTCCAGCACGACGCGGTCGCCGTCGTCCTCGGCCACCGTCACGTGGTGCGCGTCCTGGCCGTCCGGGTCGGTGATCGTGGCGAGGCACTCGGCGCTCTCCTCGGTCGTCGCGTCCTGCTCCGCCTCGACGTACCCGGCGACGACGTCCTGGGTGTCGCCGGTCTGCTTGGTGAAGATCGACGTGTTCCCGCCGGTCGGCGGCTCGGCGTCCGCCGGGTAGGTCTGCGCGGTCGCGTCGATGAGCGGCGGGTTCGAGCCCGGCAGCGACACGCGCACCCAGCTCTCGCCGCGCGCCGACGTCTCGTACGGGCCGAGGTCGCGGTCCACCATCTTGAGCGTGCCGACGTTCTCCGGCGTGGTGGCACCGCGGCTGGTGACGTTCACCTGCCCGACGTTCCGGGACGTGTCGGGGTCGTACCGCCCGACGAGCAGCCGCGTCGGGTCGCCGTCCACGGTCGGGATCGTGTAGTCGGCCGTGCCGGCGGCCACCTGGATCACGGCCCACTGCGCGGTCTGCGTCACCGTGAGGTCCCGACCCGCGGCGAGCGACCCCTCGAGCTCCTGGTTGCCGATGACGGCGTCCCGCTGCGCATACACGGTGAACCCGCCGGCCGACGTGAACGGGTTGACGTTCCCCTCGGCCGCGGCGACCGCGGGCGGCGCGGTCGCCGCCTGCTGCACCCCGAGGCCGATCGTGCCGCCGAGGGCGAGCGCCGCGGCGACGACCCCGCTCGCCGTCCTGCGACCGGTGGCCGTACCCCTGCTCCGCATGCGCCCCTGACCCCTCCGAGAAACCAGCCCTGCTCCGCCTCGCGCCACACTCTAGGGAGGCGTCGCGCCGACCGCGCGGTGGTCACGCTCCCATCTTTTGCGGCGCCCGCTGAACGCCCGGCGAACGCTCGGCGAACTCTTGCCGGACGGCCCCGCCGGCGGCAGGGACGCGGCCATACTTCGGCTGTGCACGAGGACATCGCCCGCCTGGCCCGCCACGTCGCCCCCCGCGGGGCGGCGCGCGCCGGCTCGATCACCGACCTCGCGCAGCCCGTGCTGGTGGTCGGGTCCACGATGGCGGTGGGCGAGCTGGAGGTCGTCTTCCGCCGGCCCGAGGTGGGCTCCGTCGCGGTACAGGACGACGCGGCGCCAGAGCGCACCGGCATCGTCACCCGCGCGGGGCTCGCGGCCGCGCTCACCGGGAGGCTCGGCTACGGGCGCGCGGTGCTGGAGCGGCGTCCCACCGGGGCTGTCGCCGACTGGTCGCCCCTCGTCGTCGCACCGGGGACGCCGGTGGCGGACGTCGCCGCCGCCGCGATGTCCCGCTCCGCGCAGCGGCGCTACGACGACGTCCTGGTGAGCGGGGCGGCGTCCTGGGGCGCGGCGACCACGGCCGACGTCATGCGCGCCGTCGTCGCGGAGCTCGCGGAGCGGTCCACGCACGACCCCCTCACGCTCCTGCCCGGGCGCTCCGCCACCTGGTACTCGCTGACCCGCCGCTGCGCGCTGGTGCACGGGGGCGCGACACGCGTCGTGCTGGTGCTGCTCGACGTGCGGGGCACCGGCACCATCAACGCCCACCACGGGCAGGCGACCGGCGACGCCGTGCTGACCGCCCTGGCAGCGCGGCTTCGCGCGGCCCTGCCCGCCGGGTGCGAGGCCGGGCGGGTCGACGGTGACGGGTTCGCCGTGCTGGCCACCCTGCCCGCGATGGACGACATCCAGGCCGCGGCGTCCGCCGACGCCCTGCGTCAGCACCTGCTCGCGCACCTCGCCGAGCCGTCCGACGGGTTCCAGGCTGCCGTCTGGCCCGCCCTGCACTCGGCCGCCGCCTGGTCGGTGGCCGGCGCGGCGGACGCGGACGAGCTCGTGGCCCTCGCCGAACGTCGGCTGGAGCGCGAGCGCCGCGGCGCGGCGCTCGTCTGACCGCGGGACGGGCTCAGCCGCCCGGCGTCACCAGGCCCTCGGAGACCAGCCAGTCCAGCGCGACGTCACCGGGCTCCTCGCCGTCCACGTCGACGCGGGCGTTGAGCTCGATCATCGTCTCGTCGGTGAGCAGCGGCGAGATCCGGTTCAGCACCTCGGCGATCTCGGGGTTCTCCTCGAGCTTGTCCGTACGGACGTAGGGCGCCACGTTGTACGACGGGAAGTACTTCTCGTCGTCCGCGAGCACGGTGAGGTCGAGCGCGAGGATGCGCCCGTCCGTCGTGAAGATCTCGCCGAAGTTGCAGGCGCCGTCCGCCGTCGCCTGATAGATGGCGCCCGTGTCCATGATCCTGATGTTGTCCGCGGGCACGCCGTCCGGGTCGTCGAGCGGGATCCCGTAGTGCTCCAGCATCGGCTCCAGGCCGTCGTCGCGGCTGCGGAACTCGCTCTCCACGCAGAAGGTGCGCTCCTCGACGGGCACGTCGGCGATCTGCGACAGGCTCTCGATGCCGAGCCGCTGGGTGACCTCGGGGTTCATCGCGAAGCCGTAGGTGTTGTTCATGGGGGCCGGCGGCAGCCAGGTCAGGCCGTTGGCGAGGTCGGCGTCGTGCACCGCCTGCCACTGCTCCTCCTGGTCGGGGATGCCCGTCTCGGCCATGTACGACACCCACGCCGTGCCCGTGTACTCGAACTGCACGTCGGTGTCGCCGTTGACCATGGCGCCGCGGGCGGGGTTCGAGCCGGGGATGTTGGTGGCGTCCACGACCGTGTAGCTGGCGGCGCGCAGCGCCAGGACGCCGATCTTGCCCAGGATCACCTGCTCGGTGAAGTTCTTGGACCCGACGGTGACCGTGGTGCCGGCCGCCGCATCGATCGGCTGGATCTCGCCCGGGCCGACCGGCGGCGCGTAGCCGGACGACGGCTGGAGGCCGCACGCGGCGAGGGGCACGGTGACGGCTGCCGCGGCGAGGGCGGCCAGCAGACCGCGTCGTCGCGTCGTCGGGGTCCTCATCGTCTGCACCTCACAGTCCCCTGGGCCGGGCGACGTGCTCGACGACGCGCCCGAGCCAGTCGACGACCAGGGCGAGCAGGGCCACGAGCAGGGCGCCGGAGACGAGCAGCGTGGGCAGGTACAGGTTGATGCCGGTGGTGATGAGCAGGCCGAGCCCGCCGCCGTCGACGAAGACGGCGAGCGTGGCGGTGCCGACCAGCAGCACCAGGGCCGTGCGGATCCCGGCGAGGATGACGGGGACGGCGAGGGGCAGCTCCACCCGCACGAGGACGGCGAGGGCCGACATCCCCATGCCGCGGCCGGCCTCCACGAGCCGAGGGTCGACGGCCGCGAGCCCCACCATGGTGTTGCTCAGCACGGGCAGCACCGCGTAGACCACGAGGGCGACGACGGCGGTGGTGGGGCCGAACCCGAGCCACATCGCCAGCAGCACGATGAGGCCGATGGCCGGGGCCGCCTGGCCGACGTTCGCCACGGCGACGACCGGGGCGGCGAGACGGCGCAGCCGCCCGCGGGTCAGCAGGATGCCCAGCGGGACGGCGATCACCACGACGATCACCGCGGCCGTGAACGTCAGGCGCAGGTGCTCGCCGATCGCCGGGAGCAGGGCGTCCCAGGTGAGCGCTCGGCTCTCGGTGCTCGTGAGGTCCGCCTGCCCCAACCAGAGGAAGTAGGCGACGAGGACCACCGCGACGAGCACCGGCTGGAGCACCAGCGCGCGCCACCCGCGGTCGGCCGCCTCCGGCGCGGCGACGGTCCCGTCGGCCAGCTTGTCGGTCGCCGCGGCGCTCACGACGGTGTCCCCGTGCCCTCGGCCGGGGCCGCCGAGGCGGGCCGCGCCGGCGTCATCGAGGTCAGCAGCGTCTCCGCCGACAGGTATCCCAGGTAGGTGTCGCGGCGGCCGGTGACCACGACGGCGTTGTGGGCCGTGGTGAGGATGGTGTCGAGCGCCTCGTGGAGCGTGGCGCGGCGCGAGAGCGTGGGCAGGTCGCGGTCGACGGTGGCCACGACGGTGTCCTCCCGGGCGAGGCGGTCCACGTCCACCCAGCGGCGGGGCCGTCCCGCGGCGTCGAGCACGACCACGAACTCGTCGCCCGCGGCCCGTGCCGCCGCGACCGCCTCGGCGGCGGGGCTGCCCGCCGTCACGGTGGTGCCCCGCTCGAGCGGGACGTCGGCCAGGGTCGACAGGGTCAGCGTCTTGAGCGCCGCGCCCGTGCCGATGAAGTCGGACACGAACTCCTCGGCGGGGGCGGTGAGGATCTCCTCGGGGGTGCCGAGCTGCACGATCCTGGCCCCGACGTCGAGGATCGCGATCCGGTCGCCGAGCTTGACGGCCTCGTCGAAGTCGTGGGTGACCATGACGATCGTCTTGCCGAGCTCGTCCTGGATGCTCAGCAGCTCGTTCTGCAGCCGCTGCCGCGTGATCGGGTCGACGGCCCCGAAGGGCTCGTCCATGAGCAGCACGGGCGGGTCGGCAGCCAGGGCGCGTGCCACGCCGACGCGCTGCTGCTGGCCGCCGGACAGCTCGCGAGGGTAGCGGCCGCGGTAGTCGGCCGGGTCCAGGCCGACGAGCTCGAGCAGCTCGTCCACGCGGGCGGCGGTGCGCGCCTTGTCCCACCCGAGCATCTTCGGCACCAGCCCGACGTTGGCGGCCACCGTCATGTGGGGGAACAGGCCGCCGGCCTGGATGACGTACCCGATGCGGCGCCGCAGCTTGTCGGCGTCCTGGGTGGTCACGTCCTCGCCGTCGAGCACGATCCGGCCCGACGTCGGCTCGATGAGCCGGTTGATCATCTTGAGCGTGGTCGTCTTGCCGCAGCCCGACGGGCCGACGAGCACGAGGATCTCCCCCGCCCGGATCTCCAGGTCGACGCCGTCGACGGCCGGCCGGGGCTGCCCCGGGTACCTCTTCGTGACCCCCTGCAGGTGGATGGACGCCCCGGTCGTGCCGGCCGCGCCCTCGTCGGCGGTCGTGGTGGTCTCAGGCACGGATCCCCCTGGAGGTGGTGAGGCGGCCGACCAGCACCAGCAGCAGGTCGACCAGCAGGGCGAGGACGACGACGAAGATCGTCCCGGTGAGCGTCGAGTAGACGGCGTTCGCGCCGCCCAGGCGGGACAGCCCGCTGAAGATGAAGCCGCCCAGGCCCGGGCCCAGGACGTACGCCGCGACGGCCGCGATGCCCATGACCATCTGGGTGGACACGCGGATCCCCGTGAGCACGACCGGCCAGGCGAGCGGCAGCTCGACGCGCAGGAGCGTGGCCGCACGGCTCATGCCGATGCCGCGGGCCGCCTCGACCGTGCCGCGGTCGACGCCCGACAGGCCGACGACGGCGTTGCGCAGGATCGGCAGCGTGGCGTAGAAGGTCAGCGCGACCACGGAGGTGGCCACGCCGAAGCCGAGCCAGGTCAGCAGGAGGCCGAGCAGGGCGAACGACGGGATGGTCAGGCCGATCGCCGTCGTCGAGCCGGCGAGGGACGTCAGGTGCCGGTTCCGGTACACCAGCACGGCGACGACGAGAGCGATGACCGTGGCGAGCAGCACGCACTGGAGCACGAGGCTGGCGTGCTGGTAGGAGGAGAACAGGATCTCGTCGCGACGGGCGACGACGTAATCCCACATGCGGTGCTCTCTCCTCCGGCAGTCCCGGCAGGGCGGTGGCCCCACGCTGCGCCCACCCTGGCATGCTCGCCAGATGAAGGCGCGACGACAGGCCCATGACCATCACGGGTCGGACGGTCAACCATCGTGATGACGAAGGCATGAGTCCGTCAAGTCGCGCGCCGTTCCCCGGGCAGCGAGAAGCCCGCGGGCTCGAGGTCGAACCTCCAGCCGTGCTGGACGAGGGCACGGCACCCGCGGGCTCCGGTGGTCGCGAGGAACTCGCTACCCGTCCCGCGCGCCGACCGGGCTCGACGACCTCGTCGTCGGGTCCGGCAGCGCGAAACGCTCAAGGGCGCGCGCGACTAGCGCGCGACCACCTCATGGGTCCGAAGAGTCTTCACTGCGTCGGATCACCTCCCTTCTCATGTGCCGACGACGCTACGCCCGCCCCGTCGGACCTGCCAAGGGTTTTCCTCAGGGTGAACCGGCGGGCACCGCTCAGCCACGCCGGAGGTGCGCCCACTCGCCGGGGTAGTCGTCCAGCCACTGCTCGAGCGAGCGGGCGGGGCGGCCGACGAGGCGGCCGACGTCGTCCGAGACGTGCGCCAGCTCCCCCGCGGCGATGGCGGTGTACGACGTGACCCACCCGTCCACCTCGAACGGCTCCGCCCCGTACCGGGCGCGGGAGGCGTACGCCTCCTCCACGGTCTCCGGGTGGTACGTCAGGTCACGGCCCGCCGCGCGGCCCAGCGTGGCCGCGACGTCGTCGAGCGTGAGCGCCTCCGGCCCGGTCACCTCGTACACCGCGCCGTCGTGCCGGGCGGGCCGCTCGTCGAGGATGACGGCGGTCGCGACGTCGGCGACGTCGTCGTGGGACACCGCGGCGACGCGGCCGTCCGCGGCCGGGCCGCGGATGACGCCGTCACGCCCGACGAACATGCTCAGCGCGTGGAAGTACAGGTTGTCGCGCAGCACGGTCCAGCGCAGGCCGGTCCGCGCGGCGACGTCGGCCAGGTGCTGCTCCGTGCGCCAGTGGTCCCGGGCGAACGTGAACGTCGCGTCGGGAGCGGCGCCCGCGAACGAGGTGTAGACGAGCCGCTCCACGCCGACGGCCGACGCCGCGTCGATCATCGCCGTGTGCTGGGCGACGCGGCCGGGCGCCTCGCGCGCGCTCACCAGGAACACCGTGCGCGCGCCCTCGAACGCCGCACGCATCGCGGCGGCGTCGTGGTACCCGTCCGCGACGGCGACCTCGCACTCCGGCAGCGCGCGGCCGTCGCTGAGCCGGGGCGCGCGCGACGGGTCGCGCACGACGAGCCGTTGTCGTGCCCCCTCCGCCGCCAGCCGGAACGCGAGCCGCGACCCGAGCCGACCGCTGGCCCCCGTCACGGCGACCAGCCCGTCCGCCGCCCATCTCGCCATGGCTCACGGTAGGCACGACATGGCGTCCTCGGCCTGTCGAGCCCGCTCGGCAGCGGTCAGCCGTCGGCGAGGAACTCCCTCAGTGCGTCGGCCACCTGCCCGGGGGCCTCCTCGGCCTGGTGGTGCCCCGACCCGACGAACCGGTGCCGCAGCGGCTGCGCCAGCCAGGGCGCCCAGATGGCCGCCGGGTCGCCATGGAGGTCGAGGTCGTCGCCGGTCGACTCGAGCAGGAGGGTCGGGCACCCGACACGGCGTCCCGCCGCGCGGTCCTCCTCGTCGTGCCGGCGGTCGATGCCGAGGCCGGCGCGGTAGTCCTCGCACATCCCGTGCACCACGGCGGGGTTGCGCAGTGCGGCCCAGAGGTCGGCATGGTTCCCGGCGCCGATGGTCTCCGGGGGCGGGGTGCGGTACCAGGCGTCGGGGTCGGCGTCGATGACGCGCTCGGCGGGCTTCTCGTCCTGGGCGAGGAACCACCAGTGCCACCAGGCCAGGGCGAATCGCGCGTCGGTGCGTTCGAGGTGCTCGACGACGGGGAGCCCGTCCATGACGACCAGGTGCGTGACCCGCTGCGGATGGTCCATGGCGGTGCGGAAGGCGGCCAGCGCTCCGCGGTCGTGGCCCACCACGGCGAAGCGGTCGTGGCCGAGGGCGTCCATCAGTCCCACGACGTCGCGGGCCATCGCCCGCTTGCTGGACTGCGCGTGGCCGGGCTCGTCGGGCGGCAGCGTCGAGCCGCCGTAGCCCCGCAGGTCGGGGCACACGACCGTGCGGTCCTGCGCGAGGCGGGGCGCCACCCGGTGCCAGGTGGTGTGCGTCCGGGGATGCCCGTGCAGCAGGACCACCGGCGCCCCCGCACCACCGTGCCGCACCCGCAACGTCACCTCGTCGAGCTCCACCCGGTCCAGCCGGAAGCCGTCGAACATGGGCCGACGCTATCCACGCGCCTCGCTCCCTGCCCGCCGGGCCGGGGCGAGAATGGGCCGGTGACTGACACCTCGTACCGCGTCATGACCGTCTGCACCGGCAACATCTGCCGGTCGCCCATGGCCGAGATCGTGCTGCGCGACCGGCTCGAGGCCGCAGGGCTCGCCGACCGCGTGCTCGTCGACTCCTCGGGCGTCAGCGACGAGGAGCACGGCAACCCCGTGGACGGCCGCGCCCGCCGCGTGCTCGCCGCCCACGGCTACCCGACGGGCGACGGGCACCGCGCTCGGCAGGTGACGGGGCACGACCTCGCCACCCACGACCTGCTGCTGCCGATGACCGCCCAGCACGCGCGCAGGCTGCGGCGGCTCGCGGACGGCGCGGCGGGCGGCGAGGGGCTCGCCGAGATCCGGATGTACCGGTCGTTCGACCCGGGCGCGCCCGTCGTCGAGCGGGGCGCGGACGAGCACCTCCTCGACGTCGACGACCCCTGGTACGGCGACCAGGCCGGGTTCGAGACGACGCTCTCCGAGATCGAGGCCGCCGCGGACGGCGTCGTCGAGCACGTGCAGGCTCTCCTGGCCGCGCGGGAGACCGCGAGCTGAGCCTCCTGGGCGCCCTGGGCTCCCGGGGTGGAAGGATCGCGGCATGACGACGCCGCCCCCGCCCCTCACCGTCCGCCGCGCACGCGCCGACGAGTGGCGCGAGACGCGCGACCTGCGGCTCGCGGCGTTGCAGGACCCGGCGGCGCCCGTGGCGTTCCTCGAGACGTACGAGGTCGCGGCGGCGCGCCCGGACGACTTCTGGCAGGTGCGGGCGCGGGGCAACGCGACGAGCGACGAGGTGTGCGCGTTCGTCGCCGTCGACCCCGACGGCCGCTGGGTCGGCACGACGACGGGCCTCGTCGAGGAGGTCGGGGCCGACGCGCTCGGCGGCCCGGTGGAGCACCGGCAGGTGCACCTGG
The DNA here is from genome assembly GCA_023241745.1 of Isoptericola peretonis. Classification (GTDB taxonomy): domain Bacteria; phylum Actinomycetota; class Actinomycetes; order Actinomycetales; family Cellulomonadaceae; genus Isoptericola; species Isoptericola peretonis. Next base: position 423,718 of record JALQCY010000003.1, read on the forward strand.
TGGGCGTCTTCGTGCGTCCCGAGCACCGCGGCGGGGGCCTGCTGGGGCGGCTGTTCGACGGCGTCCAGGAGTGGGGGCGGGAGCAGGGCGTCGCGCGTGCGCGGCTGTGCGTGCACGTGGACAACCCGCGCGCGCGGGCCGCCTACCGCAAGCTCGGCTTCGAGGAGTCCGGCGTGCGCTTCACGCTCGACGCGGGCGAGGAGGTCGAGCTGGTGCGGTCGCTGTGACGGCTGATCGCCCGCCCGGAGCGGCGACCGCCGCGGAACGTGCGGCGCCACCAGCCGGCGAGGCCTGACGGCGCCGGCTCCGCGGGGGCGGGGCGCGGGGCGACGTACGCGGCGAACCAGCGCGACGTCTCCCGCCACACCACCTCGCGCACCTCGGGGGCGGACAGCGTCACGTCGTGCAGGGCGCCGTCGATCCGCACCAGCGTGACCAGGCTGCCCAGCGCCGGCACGCGCCGCGCGACCCCGCCCACCTCGAGCACCGAGTCGGTGCGCAGCATCTCCGGGCTCCACCGCACCGGCGCCGTCGAGCGCGCCGACAGCAGCACCAGCACCGGCGCGTCGATGCCGAGCCCCCGCGCGACGCGCTCCTGACCCTGGAAGATCGCCGACAGCCATGCCGGGGTGGCGCGCCACCCCAGGTCAGGGCGCCAGCCGGGGTCGAGGTCCCACGCGCCGTCGAACCGCTTGGAGACGCTGCGCACGTAGAACCCGAGGTCCACGTTCATCAGGTGGCTGCGCGGGGCGAGCGCGGCCTGGGCGCGCAGGCCGGGCTCGAGCACCCAGCGGCCCACGCTGCGCGTCTGGAACTCCAGCCACGGGCTGTTCAGCACCAGGGCCGCGGCCCGGCCGGGCTTGTGCGCCGCCCACAGGCTGAGCACGAGCCCCCCGGTGGAGTGCCCCATGAGCACCAGGCGGCGGCCCGACGACGGCTCCGGGCCGTGCCCGAGGACGGCGAGCGCGGCCTCGACGTCCTCGTCGTAGGTGGCCAGCGCGGTGACGAAGCCCGGCGTCTGGTGCTCGCGCAGGCTGCGGCCGTACTTGCGCAGGTCGAGGGCGTAGAACCGCGCCCCCTGGCGCTCCCAGAACGCGGCGAGGTGCGTCTGGAAGAAGTAGTCCGTCCAGCCGTGCACGTACAGCACGTCCACGCCGGCGTCCGGCACGGCGTCCTGCCGGTCGGACCCCGCGCCGCCGTCCGGCGCCGGGGCCCGGCGGACGAGCGTCGCGACGACCTCGCCCTCGAAGTCGGGCTCCAGCGGCAGGGTGCGCTGCTCGAAGCCGGGCAGCACGTCGGGCCGCCACGCGATGTCCGTCCCGGCCTCCTCCACGCCCCGAACGTAAGGAACCCCGGCGCCCGGCGCGACCGGGCAGGCCGGGCGCCGGGGTGTCAGGCCGTCCGCCCCGTCCCGGTGCGCCGCAGCGCGCGGCCGGGCAGGGCGTCGGTGCGGGCGCCGTCGTCGATGACGGCGACGCCGTCGACCAGCACGAGGTCGATGCCCGTCGCCTGCTGCCGGGGGTCCTCGAACGTGGCGGTGTCCTGGACGGTGTCCGGGTCGAGCAGCACGAGGTCCGCCGCGTAGCCGGCGCGGACCAGGCCGCGGTCGACGAGCTTGAGGCGGGCCGCGGGCCGGCCCGTGAGGTGGTGCACGCAGTCCTCGAGGGTGAGGACGCCGAGCTCGCGCACGTACCGCGCCAGGTAGCGCGGGAACGTGCCCCACGCGCGCGGGTGCGGCCGCCCGCCCACGAGGATCGCGTCCGAGCCGCCGCAGTGCGTGCGGTGCTGCATGATCGCGCGCACGTTCTCCTCGTGCCCCACGTGCTGCAGGATCGTCGTGCCCAGCCGGTCCGTCACGAGCAGCTCCACGAAGACGTCGCCCGGCGCGCGGCCCTCGTCGCGGGCGACCTGCGCGACCGTGCGGCCCACCCGGCCCTCGAGCGCCGGGTTCTGCACGCCGCTGACCTCGATGGTGTCCCAGTCGGCCACGCAGCCGTGGCAGCCGTCGGTGCCGACGTGCTCCACCTCGTGCAGGATGCGCTCCCGGTCGGCGGGGTCCCCGAGGCGCACGAGCAGCGCGTCCGGGCCGCCGGAGAAGGCCCAGCTCGGCAGGATCGCGCTGAGCGTCGTCGAGCCGGGCAGGTACGGGTACGTGTCGAGGGTGAGGTCGACGCCGTCGTCCAGCGCCCGGTCGACCAGCGCGAGCAGCTCGGGCGCCCGGCCCTCGTTCGGCGCGAAGTTCATCGTCGCGTGCGTGAGGTGCAGCGCGCAGCCGGTGGCGCGGGCGAGGTCGATCATCTCGGCGTACGCCTCGAGCGCGCCCCGGCCGTACGACCGGTGGTGCGGGCTGTAGTAGCCGTCGTGGGCGGCGACGACGCGCAGCAGCGCGGCCAGCTCGTCGTCGTCGGCGTACATGCCGGGCGTGTACGTGAGCCCGCTGCTCATCCCCAGCGCACCCTCGCGCATCCCCTGGGCCAGCAGGTCGGCCATGCGCGCCACCTCGGCGTCGGTGGCCGGCCGGTCCTCGGGGCCCACCACCAGGTGGCGCAGCGTGCCCTGCGGCACGAGGTAGGCGGCGTGGCACGCGATGCCGCGGTCCAGGCGGTCCAGGTAGCCGGCCACGGACTCCCAGTCCCAGTCGAACCCGGGCGGGTCGTCGTTCCAGCCCGCGATCTGCGCGCGGATCGCGGTGCGGGTGCGCTCGTCCACCGGCGCGTACGACAGGCCGTCCTGGCCCAGCACCTCGAGCGTGACGCCCTGGCTCACCTTCGCGGTGTGGTCCGGGTTCGCGAGGAGCTGCACGTCGGAGTGCGCGTGCATGTCGATGAACCCCGGGGTGAGCGCGCGCCCGGCGGCGTCCACCGTGCGGCGCGCGGCGCCTTCCCGGGCGTCGCGGCGGCCCGGGTCGACGGCGGTGACGCGGCCGTCGGCCACGGTGACGTCGGCGACGACGCCGGGGGCGCCCGTGCCGTCCAGCACCAGCGCGTCGCGGATCAACCAGTCGGTGGTCATGCGGCCGCTCCCTCCCCTCAGAACCAGGTCCGCACGAGGTCGACGACCACAGGGTCGGCGGCGTCGGCGTCGTCGACCACCGGCACGAGCGTCCACTTGTCCATCGCCGTGCACGGGTGCGACAGGCCGAGCCGCAGCTCGTCGCCGATCCGCACCGGCGCGTCGCCCTCCCAGCGGAGGAAGCCGTGCTGGTCGTTGAGGGCGGTGACCTGGGCGCCGGTCACCGGGGCCGGCTCCTCGCCCGCCGCGCGCGGGCGCCGCAGCTGCACCTCGGGCAGCCCCTCGTCGAACGGCACGTCGCGCTTGCCGGCGTCGAACAGCGCCAGCCCGGGCTCGGGCTGCGAGCTCACCCGCACCCAGGCGTGCATGGCGCTGCGGAACCCCGGGCCGCCCGTGCGCGGCTCCTCCCCCAGCGGCGAGACGTGGCGGTAGAAGCCGTCGTCGTGCACCAGGTACGCGCCGCTGCGCAGCACGACGCGCGCACCCGTCGCGACCAGCGGCGAGAGCACCTCGTCGACGACGTCGAAGAAGGCGCTGCCGCCCGCGGACACCACCGGCTCGTCCACCTCGTAGCGTCCGTCGGCGGCGAGCCGCTCGTGCACCTCGACCAGGTCGCCGAGGTAGCCGCGCACGACGTCCTGGCTGCGGTCGTCGGAGTCGTGGGCGAGCGCCCCCTCGTAGCCGGCGACCCCGGCGAGGCGCAGGTGCGGCGACGCCTGGACGCGCTCGGCCACCGCCAGCGCCGTCCCGAGGTCCCGCGCCCCGGTGCGTCCGCCGGCGCCGCCGCGCTCCACCAGCACGTCGACCGGCGGGCGGGCGCCGGACGCGGCCACGTGCTCCGCGAGCGCGTCGTGCATGAGGTCCACCGCGGCAGGGGCGTCCGCCCAGACCAGCACCCGCAGGTGGCGGTCGGCGGCGAGCTCGTCGGCGATCCAGCGCAGCGCGAGCGGCGAGATCACGCTGTTCGCCACCATCACGCGACCCACGCCGAACTCGAGGGCCACCGCGAGCTGGAACGGGTTCGCGACCGTGATCGCCCACGCGCCCGCGTCCACCTGCTCCGCCCACAGCTGCGGCGCCATCGTCGTCTTGCCGTGCGGGGCGAGGTCCAGCCCGCGCCCGGCGCACCAGTCGGCCAGCACGCGCAGGTTGGTGTCGAGCGCCCGGCGCGACAGGGTGAGCAGCGGGGTGGGCAGCTCGGACAGGCGGGGGCGGCGCTCGCGGACCTCGGCCACGGTCAGCCCCCACAGCTCCGGGGGGATCGCCTTGTGCTGCCGGCCGACCCGCTCGGTGTCGCGCGCCGCGACCTTCTCACGGTCGATCCGGCAGGGATCCCCTGCTCCGGTACGGTCCATCGTCAGAGCTCCTCGCTCTCGGTCGGCGTCGTCCGAGCACGCTACCGCCGACCCGGTCGGCGAGCGGCGAGGAGACCGTCGTCACCTGCGAAAGGACGAACTCATGGCCAGGACCGCCGTCACGACCGACCAGGCCCCCGCGCCCGCGCACACGTTCTCCCAGGGGGTGCGTGCCGGGAACCTGCTGCAGGTCTCCGGGCAGGGGCCGGTCGACCCCGCCACCAACGAGTACCTGTACCCGGGCGACGTCGCCGCGCAGACCACGCGCACGCTGCAGAACGTCGAGGCGATCGTCACCGCCGGCGGCGGCACGCTCGCGGACGTCGTCATGCTGCGCGTCTACCTCACGACGCGGGACGACTTCGCCGCGATGAACGACGCCTACGGGGCGTTCCTCGCCGAGCGTCTCGGGCCCGACGCCGTCCTGCCGTCGCGCACCACGGTCATGGTGGGGCTGCCGCGCGAGGAGATGCTCGTCGAGATCGACGCGCTCGCCTTCGTCGAGTGACGGCCCGCCTCGCTCACCCGGCGCGCGGCGCCGGGCGGGCGAGGTCCGGGGTGGGCAGGAACGTCACCGGCACCTCCGGCACGACGTCCCGCAGCCAGCCGGCGAAGGCCGCCATGCCCGCCTGCTCGGACGGGAGGTGCCCCGCGACGACCAGTCCCTTCGGCGCGCCCCGGCCGGTCGTGCCGAGGTGCGCGGCGTCGACGGCGTACGACTGCGCCTCCCACTCGTGCGCCTCCCCCACCACGACGACGTCCACGTCGTCGCGGCGCAGCAGGGCGCGGTTGCCGGCGAACCCGCGGAAGCCGACGTCCAGGCCGACGCGTCGCACCGGCTGGTCCGGGTCGCCCACGTAGCGCGCGGTGCGGGCGTCGAGCGCCGTCGCGACGTGCGTCGCCAGCGCGGCCAGCGTGGTCGGGGCGACGTCGTAGACGGCCGGGGCGTCGACGGCCGCGTGCGGGTCGGGCGTCCAGCCGAGCGCGCGGGCGGCGGCCGCCGTCACCGGGTCCGGGCGCCGGTCGTGCCAGGCGTCGTGCGCCCGCCACAGCACCAGCCCGTGCGCGGCGACGAACGCCCGCTTCGCGGCGAGCACCGGGTCGCCGTCGGCCTCCAGGTCACGCGTCCCCTCGCCCGTGTGGTCGTAGGACGGCGGCTCGTGGGTGACGACGACGTTCGCGCCCGCCTCGACGGCGCGCTCCAGCACCGCGAGCGTGGCCAGGGTCGTCACTGCCACCCCGCGCACCACGGCGGCGGGGTCGCCGTCGACCAGGCCGTCGACCGTCGTGGGTCGCCGAGGCACGGCCAGCGCGGTGGCGGCGCGCGCGACGAGGCACGCCGCGGTGAGGGTCGGGTCCTGGGGGCGACCCGGCGCGTAGCCGGTGGAGGTGGACGTCGTCACGCGCGTCACCGTAGCGGCCCGGGCCGACGCCCTCTCAGCGGATGCCGCGGGCGCGGCGGCGCTCGCGCCAGCGCTGCACCTCGCGGTCGACGTCGCGCGTGGGCGTCACCACGGGCGGTCCGCCCAGGAGCTGGCGGCGGGCGTCCACCACGCGGGCGTTGAACTGCTCGACGACCTCGCGCACGCCCGCCTCCGTGTGCTCCCGGTCGAGCGTCTCGTCGAGCGAGGCGTCGTCGTGCCGCAGCTGCGCGGCCGGCAGGACGCCGGTGATCTGCTCGCGCTCCACCAGGTTCTTCAGCCACCAGTCCGGGTCGTGCGTGCCCCGCAGCCCCGGGATGGGTTTGCCCTGCAGCGGCAGGTCGTCGAACTCCCCGCGCCGGATCGCCTGGTCGACGACGGTGTCCACCCACAGGGCACGGTCGTCCATGCGCTGGCGGGGCTGCGGCGCGGAGCGTTCGTCGTCGTCGCTCGCGGCGTCCTCGGCCGCGATCTCACGGTCCACCTGGTACTGCGCGGCACGTCGGGCCGGGTCGGGCTGCGGTTCGCCCTGGTCGTCACGGCGTCGTCGGAACATCGGCATTCCTCCGGGTTCGGCTCCTCCCAGCCTAGGGCGGAGGGCTGCCGTCGGGCAGCGGGGGCGCGGCATGATGACCGCATGAAGGTCTCGCGTCGCAGCCACGTGCCCCCGTTCGCCGTCATGCAGGTGCTGGCCACGGCCAACGAGCGTCGCGCCGCCGGCCACGACGTCCTCAACCTGTGCGCCGGCGAGCCGTCCACCGGGGCGTCGGACGTCGTGCGCGAGCGGGCCGCGGAGCTGCTGCGTACCGCGGACCTCGGCTACACGGAGGCGATGGGGGTGCCCGCGCTGCGGGCCGAGATCGCCGGGCACTACCGGCGCTGGTACGACGTCGAGGTCGACCCGTCGCGCATCGCCGTCACGACCGGGTCCAGCGGCGGGTTCCTGCTCGCGTTCCTCGCGGCGTTCGACGTCGGCGACCGGGTCGCCCTGGCCCGACCGGGCTACCCCGCGTACAAGAACATCCTAGCGGCGCTGGGCTGCGAGGTCGTGGAGCTCGACTGCGGCCCGGACACCCGGTACCAGCCGACCGTCCCGCAGCTCATGGAGGCGTACTACGAGGGCGGCCTCGACGGGCTGGTCGTGGCCTCGCCCGCCAACCCGACCGGCACGATGCTACCGCCGGCCGAGCTGGCGGCGCTGGCGCGCTGGTGCGAGGAGCACGACGTGCGGCTGATCAGCGACGAGATCTACCACGGCATCGCCTACTCCGCCGACGTACAACAAGCCACCGCCGCGATGTACACCGGCTCGGGGGCGGTCGTCGTCAACTCGTTCTCCAAGTACTGGGCGATGACCGGCTGGCGGCTCGGGTGGCTGGTGCTGCCCGAGGAGCTGGTCGGAACCGTCGACGCCCTCGCCGGCAACGTCGCCCTCTCTCCCCCGGCGCTGGCGCAGCACGCGGGCGTCGCGGCGTTCTCCGCGGCCGGGTACGCCGCCGCGGCGGACAACGTCGCCCGGTACGCGGCGTCCCGCGCGGCCCTGCTGGACCGGGTGGACGAGCTCGGCTGGCGACCCGTCGCCCCCGCCGACGGGGCGTTCTACCTGTACGGCGACGTCGCCGGCTTCCGGGACGCCGTCGGCGGCGACTCCGTGACGTACTGCCGCCGGCTGCTCGCGGAGGCCGACGTCGCCCTCACGCCGGGCGCCGACTTCGACGCCGTCCACGGCGGGGACTGGGTGCGGCTGTCCTTCGCCGCCGCGCCCGACGTCGTCTCCCGCGCCGTCGACCGCATCGTGGCCTGGCACCGCACCCTCTGACGCCGAGGTGGTCGGCCTTGGGTGCGAGAGGTGCACTCGTGCGGGAGGCTCGCACTACCTCGCGGGGTTGCGGACCGCCACGCGGGGTGTGGACGACCTCGCGGACGGAGGGGTGGATGATCCGGCTGGTGTCGGCGAACGTGCAGCACGGCCTGGTCGACGGCCGGCGGCTGGACCTGGAGCGGCTCGGGGACGCGCTGGCGGGCCTCGGCGCCGACGTCGTGGCGCTCCAGGAGGTGGACCACCTTCAGGCGCGGTCGGGCGGCGAGGCCCAGGCGCAGCGACTCGCGGAGGCGCTCGGGACGACCGAGCTCCGCTTCGTGGCGGCGCTGAGCGGCCCGCTCGACCAGCCGTCGCGACGACGGCGCGCCCCGCGGTCGGCCGTCGCGGCGGGGTCGCCCGCGGTGCCCGGGTACGGGATCGCGCTGCTCAGCCGCCACCCCGTGCGGGCGTGGCACCCGATGCGGCTGCCCGGCCTGAACGTGCCCGGCCTGCCGCCCCTGGGCGTGGACGAGCCGCGCGCGGCCCTCGCCGCCGCCGTCGCGACGCCCGAGGGGCCGCTGACCGTCGTCACCACCCACCTGTCGCAGGCGGACCCCTGGAAGTGGGCGCAGCTGCGGCGGCTGCAGCGCCGGCTGCGGCACGCGCCGCGCCCGCTGGTGCTGCTGGGAGACCTCAACACCCGCGACGCGGTGCCGGCGCGGCGCACGGGGTGGCGTGAGCTGGTCCACGTGCCGACCTACCCGCGCGGTCGCCCGAGGATCCTCATCGACCACGTCCTGGCGGACGGCCCGGTGACCGCCCTCGGCGCCGCCCGGGCCGTCGACCTCGGCGTGAGCGACCACCGCGCGGTGGTGGTGGACCTGGTGCTGGAGCACGACCACGAGGGGGCACGGTGAGCGACGAGTCGACCGGGGCGACGACGGACCGCCTGCGCGGAGGGCGCCCGGAGACGCCGGAGCAGCGGTCGGACCGCAACTGGAACGAGCTGCTGCAGGAGCTGCGCGTCATGCAGACGGGCGTGCAGATCCTCACCGGCTTCCTGCTGATCCTGCCGTTCCAGTCGCGGTTCGGGGACCTGGACGACTACCAGCGCACGGTCTACCTGGTGCTCGTGCTGGTGTGCGTCGCGACGACCGGCCTGCTCGTCGCACCCGTGGCGCTGCACCGGGCGCTGTTCCGCCAGCACCTGAAGCGTTCCGTGGTCACGGGCGGCGACCGCATGACGCGCGCCGCGCTGGTGCTGCTCGCGATCGCGCTGTCCGGCACGGCGCTGCTGGTGTTCGACGTCGTCGTGGGCCGGGCGGCCGGGATCGCCGTCGGCAGCGTGTCGGCCGTGGTGCTGCTCGGCCTCTGGGCGGTGGTGCCCGCCGTGGTGCGCCGCCAGCGGTCGTGACGACCGGGGTGCCGCGTCAGGCGGCGAGGTCGACCTGCGCCGGCGACTCGACGCGCGCGGCCTCGGCCTCGCGGCGGGCGGCGGCGCGGGCCTTGCCCACGGTGAGCAGGGTCTGTGCGCCGATGACGATCCAGGCGACGTTCGCGGCGGCCGACGGCCAGACGCCGTTGACGCCCGCGACGACGGTCATCACGACCGCGCCGGCCATGTTGGTGACCTGGAACGAGAACGAGTTCGCGGTCCACCGGCCCTTGCTCACCATCCCGTAGGCGATGAGGCCGGCGAGGGCTCCGGCCCAGCCGAGGGCAGTAATCACGGTCAGCAGGGAGATCGTCATGACGGGCACCTCCGGGTGGGTCGGCGTGGCACACGTGTGCCACGGAAAGGGGAAGATCTGAGGATGTGGGACGCCGATCCCGAGAGCCGGGAACCCGGAGCCGAAGAGCTCGGCCGGTAGCGTCGAAACGATTCTGCAGCACGCCAGGCGTTCAGCACAATCAAATCCTTCTGCGAGAGCCAGTTAGTATCACTACATGGCTACAGACCCACGGAGACTTGCCTTTCTCCTTGCCGTGCACCGTGCCGGGGGCGTGCTCGCGGCAGCAGATCTTCTGCATGTCACCCCGTCCGCCGTCTCCCAGCAGATCGCCCGGCTCGAGGCGGAGGAGGGCATCGCCGTCCTCGACCGGGGACCGCGCGGCGTCACCCTCACGCCCGCCGGACGCGTGCTCGCGGAGGCGGCCGAGCGCATCGAGGCCGAGCTGCTGGAGGCCCGCCAGGCCGTCGCCGCCCTCGGCGAGGGAGTGAGCGGCCGGGTGGTGCTCGGCGCGTTCCAGTCCGCGATCCGTGCTGTCGTCGCGCCCATGCTCGTCGACCTGGCGGAGCAGTACCCCGGGGTCGAGGTGGACGTGCGCGAGCACGAGCCCGCCGAGGCGATCCGGATGCTGCGTGCCGGCGACCTCGACGTGATCCTCCTCGAGCGCGACGCCGACATGGACTCCCCCGCGCCCCGCGGCTCGCACGACGTGCCCCTGCTCGACGAGCCGTGGTGCGTCGTGGTGCCCGCCTCCCAGCCGATGCCGGAGCGGCTCGACGACCTGGCCCACCTGCAGTGGATCGGCGCGGAGCCCGACACGGCGTCCGACCGTGCGCTGCGACGCCTGGGCCGCACCCTGGGCACCACGGTCAGCACCCGGCACGCGTTCTTCGACTTCGACACCGCGCTCGCGCTCGTCGCCGCCAACCAGGGTGCGGCGATGCTGCCCGCGCTCGCCCTGCAGGGAGGCGACGTGCCCGAGGGGCTCGAGGTCGCCCGCCTCGCGGGGCTGGGGACGCGTCGCATCGTCGCCCGCCACCGCGCCACCCGGCACGAGCCGGGCCCTGCCGTGCGGGCCGTCGTCGACGCCATGGTCGAGGTGACGCGCGACCTCGAGCTGGGCTGAGGGGCAGCTTCGCGGACGACGCCGCAGGTCCCGGCGGGCGGCCCCGCTGCGGCGCTCCTACCATCGCGACATGGGCGACACGACGGCGGACGCGGGGTCGGCAGGCAGTTCGGGCCACGGGGCCGCTCCCCTGTCGGACCGCACGTTCGGCATCGCGCGCCGCCTCTGGGGCCTGGTGTACCTGCGCGCGGCGATGTACCTCGCTGCAGGGATCGTGCTCTTCGCCAACCCGGACCGAGGGTTGGTATGGGTCCGCTGGCTCGTGGGCGGGCTGATCGTCGCGCAGGGCGTCCTGCTCACGGTGGAGGGCGCCCCGACCCGGCGCCCGGGCCGGCCGCAGGGCGCGGGCGACGAGGTCAGCTGGCGCCTGATCGCCGGCGTCCTCAGCCTCCTCGCAGGCGTGCTCGTCGTGGTGTGGCCGTCCATGACCGGACCGGTGATGTACCTGGTCGTGGCGGTGTGGGCGTGCGCGGCGGGCGCGGTCGGGGTCATCGGCGGGCTGCGGGGCCGCGCGTTACGGACCGCGTCGTGGGACTGGCAGCTCGTCAACGCCGTGCTGTGGGTGGTGCTCGGCCTGGTCATGCTCCTGCGGCCTCCCTCGGACGTCCCGACGTCCGCCCAGCTGCTGGCTCTGTACCTCGTGCTCGCGGGCGCGGTGCTGCTCGTCGGAGCCTTCGCGACCGGCACCCGGGCCCGCGACGCCCGCAAGGCCCGCCCCGACGGCGCGGCCGGGTAGGATCGGCGGCGTCACAACGTAGCCACGCCGTCCGGCGCGGCTGCCTCATAGCCGTTCGAGCCGCGACGGGAGAGCTCGCGCCGCGCCCCGCAAGGTGGCCGGCCGGCGCCGAAGGAGCAACCCTCCCCGGGAATCTCTCAGGCCTCCGTACCGTCGCGGCGAGGCAACTCTGGAAAGTGGCCCCACCCGTCCTACCGGCGGCGCGGGCCCACCGACGGTGCAAGTCGGCGCGCCCCGTCGCCGTCGTAGGTCACGTCTGCGACGACGCCATGGCGGACCGGCAAAACTCTCAGGTCGACGCGTGCGTCCGATGACAGAGCGGGGAGGACCGCCCGTCCCCCGCCTGCCCGGCCCGACCCCCGGAGCGTCCCGACGTGACCACCACCCCGTACGACCCGCCGTCGCACCTCTCCGACGTCGCCCCCGCCGCCGCGGGCTTCGACCCCGACGTCTTCGCCGACCGGCACGTGGGCCCGCGGGGCCGTGAGGTCGCCGCGATGCTCGAGCAGCTGGGCCACGCGAGCCTCGACGCGCTCGTCGACGCGGCCGTCCCCGCGACGATCCGGACGGACCGTCCGCTGGACCTGCCGGCCGCCCGCTCCGAGGCCGAGGTGCTCGCCCACCTGCGCGACCTCGCGGGGAAGAACCAGGTCAAGCGGCAGATGATCGGGCTGGGCTACTACGGCACCGCCACTCCCCCGGTGATCCGCCGCAACGTGCTGGAGTCCCCCGCCTGGTACACGGCGTACACGCCGTACCAGCCGGAGATCTCCCAGGGCCGGCTCGAGGCGCTGCTCAACTTCCAGCAGGCCGTGGAGGACCTCACGGGGCTGGGGATCGCCGGCGCGTCCCTGCTCGACGAGGCGACCGCCGTGGCCGAGGCGGTCGCGCTGATGTGGCGCGCCTCGCGCGCGAAGAGCGGGTACGTGGTGCTCGACGCCGACCTGTTCCCGCAGAGCCTGGCCGTGACGCGCGGCCGCGCGGAGGCCATCGGCCTGCCGGTGGTCGTGGTGGGGCTCGACGACGGTCTGGCGGCGGGGCTCGACGCGTTCGCCGCGGGCGGCGGCACGCTGCCCGACGGCGACCTGGTGGGCGTCGTGGTGCAGCAGACCGGAGCGTCGGGCCGCGTGCTGGACGCGCGCGGCGTGGTGGCCGAGGCCAAGGAGCGCGGGGCGCTCGTGACGGTCGCGGCGGACCTCCTGGCCCTCACGCTGCTGACCTCCCCCGGCGAGCTGGGTGCGGACGTGTCGGTCGGTTCGGCGCAGCGCTTCGGCGTCCCGCTGTTCTACGGCGGCCCGCACGCCGCCTTCATGGCGGTCCGCAAGGGCCTCGAGCGGCAGCTCCCGGGTCGCCTCGTGGGCGTCTCGACCGACGCCGACGGCGCCACGGGCCTGCGCCTGGCGCTGGCCACGCGCGAGCAGCACATCCGCCGCGAGAAGGCCACGAGCAACATCTGCACCGCCCAGGCCCTGCTCGCCATCGTCGCCTCCATGTACGCCGTCTACCACGGCCCGGACGGCCTCAAGGCGATCGCGCAGCGCACCCACGCCCGCGCCGCCGCCGTCGCGGCGGGCCTGCGGTCCGCGGGCATCGCCGTCGAGCACGACGTCTTCTTCGACACCGTCCGCGCCGTCGTCCCGGGCCGCGCCCAGCAGGTCGTGACCGCCGCCGCCGAGGCCGGCTACAACCTGTACAAGGCCGACGCCGACCACGTACAGATCGCCTGCGACGAGACCACCACAAAGTCCGACGTCGATGCCGTCCTCGCCGCCTTCTCGCAGTCGGCGGGCGGAAGCGCGGCCGGGCGGGCCCAGCGAGCGGCGGGGGAGGAAACCCCGCGCGCGGATGTAGAAGTTCCCGAAGTGGAGGGCACCCCGGCGCCCGTGAACGCATCCGCGCGCGGGGTTTCCTCCTCCGCCGCGGACCTTCCGCAAGCCGTCATGCGGACCACGGCCTACCTGCAGCACCCCATCTTCCACGTGCACCGCTCCGAGACGTCGATGCTCCGCTACCTGCGCTCCCTGAGCGACAAGGACCTGGCGCTGGACCGCACGATGATCCCGCTGGGCTCGTGCACGATGAAGCTGAACGCGACGGCGGAGATGGAGGCCATCAGCTGGCCTGGCTTCGCGGACATCCACCCGTACGTGCCGGCGGACCAGGCGCGGGGGTACGCGGAGCTGGTGTCGACGCTCGAGGCGCAGCTCGCGGAGATCACGGGGTACGCGGCGGTCTCGGTGCAGCCGAACGCCGGCTCGCAGGGTGAGTTCGCGGGCCTGCTGGCGATCAAGGGGTACCACCGGTCGCGGGGCGAGGAGCACCGCGACATCGTGCTGATCCCGGCCTCGGCGCACGGGACGAACGCGGCGTCGGCGGCCCTGGCGGGGTTGCGCGTGGTGGTCGTGGCGACGGCGGAGGACGGCGAGATCCAGCTCGACGACCTGCGCGCGAAGCTGGCGGATCACGGCCCGCAGGTGGCGGGGATCATGATCACGTACCCGTCGACGCACGGCGTGTACGAGGAGCACGTGCGCGAGGTCTGCGAGCTTGTACACGACGCTGGTGGCCAGGTGTACATCGACGGCGCGAACCTCAACGCGCTGGTCGGCCTCGCGCGTCCGGGGGAGTTCGGCGGCGACGTGTCGCACCTCAACCTGCACAAGACGTTCTGCATCCCGCACGGCGGCGGCGGCCCGGGAGTCGGCCCGGTCGCGGTGGCCGCGCACCTGGCGCCGTTCCTGCCGGCCGACCCGACGCCGGGCGCGGACGCGCAGGACGGGATCGCCCCGGTGAGCGCGGCGCCGCACGGCTCGGCGGGCATCCTGCCGATCTCGTACGCCTACCTCGCCCTGATGGGTCCGGACGGACTGACCGAGGCGTCCAAGGCTGCGGTCCTCACCGCCAACTACGTGGCCTCCCGGCTGAACGAGCACTTCCCGGTGCTGTACACGGGACCGGGCGGCCTCGTGGCCCACGAGTGCATCCTCGACCTCCGCGCGCTCACGGCGGCGACGGGCGTCACCGCCGAGGACGTCGCCAAGCGCCTGATCGACTACGGGTTCCACGCGCCGACGCTGTCGTTCCCGGTGGCCGGCACGCTCATGGTCGAGCCGACCGAGAGCGAGGACCTGGCCGAGCTCGACCGGTTCGTCGACGCGATGGTCGCCATCAAGGGTGAGATCGACCGCGTGGCGGCGGGGGAGTGGGCGGTCGAGGACTCGCCGCTGCGCCAGGCCCCGCACACCGCGGCGAGCGTCGTCGCCGACGAGTGGACGCACCCCTACCCGCGCGAGCTGGCGGCCTTCCCGCTGCCGAGCCTGCGCGCCGCGAAGTACTGGTCGCCCGTGCGACGCATCGACGGCGCCAAGGGCGACCGGAACCTCGTGTGCGCGTGCCCGCCCCTGGAGTCCTACGCGGAGCCGATCGCCCACTGACCGCTGTGAGCGCGATCTCGGGGACTTTTCGGCCCTTGACAGTCCCCGAAATCGCGCTCACAACACCGAAGGGAGCCTCGATGGCCGAGGACCAGCAGGACAAGACCACGCCGCTGCACGACGAGCACGTCGCGCTGGGGGCCAGCCTCACCGGTTTCGGGGGCTGGCAGATGCCGCTGCGCTACACGTCCGACCTCGCCGAGCACCGCGCGGTGCGCGAGGCCGCGGGCCTGTTCGACCTGTCCCACATGGGGGAGATCCACCTCGAGGGGCCGCAGTCGGGCGCGGCGCTCGACGCCGCTCTGGTGGGCAACGCGAGCGCGATCGGCGTCGGGCGGGCGCGGTACTCGATGATCTGCGCCGAGGACGGCGCGGTGCTCGACGACCTGATCGTGTATCGGCTCGAGGACGAGCACTTCCTCGTCGTGGCCAACGCGGGCAACGCGCCGCGCGTCGCCGCCGAGCTGGTGGCGCGCGCGAGCGGCTTCGACACGGTCGTCACGGACCGCTCCGACGAGACCGCGCTGGTCGCGGTGCAGGGTCCGCGGGCCGAGGAGATCGTCGCGTCGCTCACGGCGGCCGAGGACGTCGACGCCGTCCGCACCATGAAGTACTACGCCTCCGCGCCCGCCACGGTCGCGGGTATCCCCGTGCTGGTGGCCCGCACCGGGTACACGGGCGAGGACGGCTTCGAGCTGTTCGTCCCTGCCGGCCGTGCGGTCGAGCTGTGGCGGGCGCTGCTCGCGGCGGGGGAGGGGCACGGCCTCGTGCCGGCCGGTCTGTCGGCGCGCGACTCCCTGCGCCTCGAGGCCGGCATGCCCCTGTACGGGCACGAGCTGGACGAGACCACCACGCCGTACGAGGCCGGCCTGGGCCGCGTCGTCAAGCTCGACAAGACCGGCGACGACGGCGAGCCCCTGCCGTTCGTGGGGCGGGCAGCGCTCGCGGCGCGTGCCCAGAGTGCGCCCGCACGCGTGCTCGTCGGCCTCCGCGGTGAGGGTCGCCGCCCCGCCAGGGCCGGCTACGACGTGGTGCGGCGCGGTCTCGACGGGACCGTGGGCGCGGTCGTCGGCCGGGTGACGTCGGGTGCGCCGTCGCCGACCCTCGGTCACCCCGTCGCCATGGCGTACGTGACGCCCGAGGTGTCCGCCGAGGGGACCGAGCTGGCCGTCGACGTCCGAGGCCGCGCCGAGCCGTTCGTCGTCGTCCGCATGCCGTTCTACAAGCGCGCGTAGGACGATCGTCCTCAGCACCAGCATCCCCCGACCCGAAGGAGCAGTCCCCATGGCCGACTTCCCCGAGAACCTCCGCTACTCCGCCGAGCACGAGTGGGTGGACGACACGTCCCCCGCCACGGTGGGCGTCACCTCCGTCGCCGCCGACGCGCTCGGTGACGTCGTCTACCTCGAGCTGCCCGAGGTGGGCGCCACCATCGAGGCGGGCGCCGTCGTGGGCGAGATCGAGTCCACCAAGTCCGTCTCGGAGCTCTACTCGCCGGTGAGCGGCACCGTGGTGGAGGTCAACCAGGCCGCTGTCGACGACCCCGCCGTGGTGAACTCCGACCCGTTCGGCGCGGGCTGGCTCTTCAAGGTGGACGTGTCCTCCAGCGGCGCGCTGCTCACGGCCGAGGAGTACGCCGCGCAGGCGGGCTGACGCTTTCCCGCGGACCGTGATCGAATCGTGACATTGAGGCCCGAAATGCGTTGATTGCCTGAGATAACTGCGCTGACCTGCGACAACACGGCCAACCGCGTCCCGAGCCCGGGGCCGGTCGGCCGTCGTCGTCCCGCGGCGGCAACTCCGGGCGAACTTCCGCGTCATGACAGGGCTGGATCTCGTTCTTCTATCCATGACGGCTTCCCCTGGTCGACCTCTCCCGGTCGGCGGCCGTCGAGGAGGAAGAACGATGAGCACGATCGAGCTGACTGGTCCGACGACGTCCCGCCTGCTGACTCGCCGCGAGCGCGTGGTCCTGTCCAACCTGTCCGAGGACGTCACCCTCGAGCAGATCGCGACCAAGCTGTTCGTCACCCGGAACACGGTGAAGTCGCAGGTTCGCAGCGTGTACCGCAAGATCGGCGTCTCGAGCCGGGCCGAGGCCGTCGCATGGGCGCGACAGTCCGGCCTCGGGGTCGGCTGACCACCGGTAGTGCGAGCCCCGCACGGCGACAGGGGAGGTCGCCGGCGCGGGGCTCTCGCACGCCTGGGCCTGACGCGCGAGGCGGGGCCGGCAGGGGCCGGATGGCAGAATCTCGGGCATGACTGCACGCCGCCTCGTGGTCGCCGCCGCGATCGTCGACGACCTCGACCGCCCGGCCCGCCTGCTCGCGGCCCGGCGCAGCCGACCGGCGCACCTGGCGGGGCGGTGGGAGTTCCCCGGCGGCAAGGTCGACCCGGGGGAGGCCCCCGTCGAGGCGCTGCACCGTGAGCTGCGCGAGGAGCTCGGCGTGCGGGTGGAGCTCGGTGACGAGCTGCCCGGCCCCGACGACGGCGGCTGGATCATCACGGACCGGCACGTGCTGCGCCTGTGGTTCGCGACCGTGACGGAGGGCGTCCCGGAGCCGCTCGTCGAGCACGACGACCTGCGCTGGCTCGGTCGCGACGGCCTGCTCGACGTCGACTGGCTGGACGGCGACGTCCGGATCGTCGAGGAGCTCCAGGACGTCCTCGAGCCGCTGGACGACGCGCCCGTACGCAGGTTGCGGCGGGCCTGAACGCGCCGCTCACCGGCCCGGCGTCATCCGAGGCCGCGCACCCACCGGTGCACGTCGTGGCGGCTGCGGAGCCGCACGACCTGGAGGTGCGGCGCCTCGACGGCGAGGCGCCGGTCGAGCCCCCGCAGCTTGTGCCGCGTGCGCCACGCCCACCGCACGATGTGGTCGCGGTCGGAGAACACGGTGCGCAGCGGCGGCTCGACGTTCCCGTTCCACAGCTCGGTCCGTCGCACGCGGCGGCGCACCGTCCGCGTCACGACCTGCCACAGGACGACGGGCACGGGCAGGTCGAGCCACACCAGCAGCTGGGCCCGCTCCAGCAGCAGCGGCCGCACGGCGCCGTACTGCCACTCGCTCACCCAGGCGTCCTGGGCGACGACGGCGCGCACGTCGTCCTCGAACTCCGGGCGAGGCGTCCAGCCGGGACCGTGGTGCAGGCCGTCCAGCTCCGTGTAGGGCAGGTCGAGGGCGGCGGACACGCGGCCGGCGAGCGTGGTCTTGCCGGACCCGGACGTGCCCGCCACGAGGATGCGGCGTGCCCTGCCGGCGAACGGGGGAGCGGAGGCGTCTCGGTGCACCCGCCGAGGGTACGGTGGCCGCAGAGCCCCGCACCCCGCGGTCGACGTCGACCTCGCGGCGGGCGGCGCCGCTCGCCACGAAGGAGGGGCGATGACGGGACGAACCGCGGCCCGCGGCAGGGTCGACGACGGCTTCGAGCTGCGGACCGACCTGCTCACGCGCGTGGCGCACGCGCACGACGCGTCGCACTACCTGCTGCGCCCGGAGGCGGTGGCGCGCCCCCACGACGTGGACGGCGTCGTGGCCGCGATGCGGGAGGCGGGCCGGCGGGGGCTGCCGGTGACGTTCCGCTCGGGCGGCACGAGCCTGTCGGGGCAGGCGTCGGGGGCGGGGATGCTGATCGACACGCGCACCCGGTTCTCGCGCGTCCAGGTGCTCGACGGCGGGGAGCGCGTGCGTTGCGAGCCGGGCGCCACGCTGCGGCTGGTCAACGGGCACCTCGCCCGGCACGGGCGGCGCCTCGGGCCGGACCCGGCGAGCGAGGTCGCGTGCACCGTCGGGGGAGTGGTGGCCAACAACTCCTCGGGGATGTCCTCGGGGACGACGCGCACCGCCTACCGGACGGTCGAGTCGATGACCGTGGTGCTGCCGAGCGGCACCGTCGTCGACACGGGCGTACCGGACGCCGACGCCCGGCTCGCGGCGCTCGAGCCCGATCTGCACCGCGGGCTCGCGGCGCTGCGCGACCGGGTGCGCGGGGACGCGGCGATGCGCGCCGAGGTCGAGCGGCAGTTCGCGATGAAGAACACCATGGGCTACTCGGTGAACGCGCTGCTGGACCACGACACCCCGGTGAAGATCCTCGAGCACGTGATGATCGGCTCGGAGGGGACGCTGGGCTGGGTCGCCGGCGTCACCTTCCGCACCGTTCCCCTGCTGTCGAAGGTGGCGACGACGCTGCTGGTCTTCGGCTCCCTCGAGCGCGCCACCGACGCGCTGGTGCCGCTGGGGGTGTCCGGGCCGGAGGCGATCGAGCTGATGGACGCCGCGTCGCTGCGTGTCGCGGCGGCCGACCCGCGCGCGGACGCGTCGATGCGCGCGCTCGCCCGGGGCGCCGGGATCACCGGGCAGACGGCGCTGCTCGTGGAGTACCGCGCCGCGACGGACGACGCGCTCGCCCCGCTGCAGGACGCCGCGCGCGCCGTCGTCGACGGCCTCACCCTCGAGCTGCCGGCCACGCTCACGACCGACCCCGCCACCCGCGAGCGCCTGTGGCGGGTGCGCAAGGGTCTGTACACGGCGGTGGCGGGGGCGCGCCCGGCCGGCGCGACGGCGCTGCTGGAGGACGTCGTCGTCCCGGTCCCGGACCTCACGGCGACCGTGCGCGACCTGGGCGGTCTCTTCGGGCGGCACGGCTACGACGACGCCGTGACGTTCGGGCACGCCAAGGACGGCAACCTGCACTTCATGATCACGCCGCGGCTCGGGGACGCCGCGGAGCTGGACCGGTACGCCGGGTTCAGCGACGACCTTGTCGACCTGATCCTGGGCCACGGCGGCTCGCTCAAGGCCGAGCACGGCACCGGCCGCATCATGGCGCCGTTCGTGCGACGCCAGTACGGGGACGACCTGTACGCCGTGATGCGCGAGATCAAGCGGCTGTTCGACCCGCGCGGGCTGCTCAGCCCGGGCGTCGTCCTCACCGACGACCCGCGCGAGCACCTGCGCGACCTCAAGGTCGAGGCGTCCGCCGGCGGCGAGGACGCCCCGCTCGTGGACCGGTGCGTGGAGTGCGGGTACTGCGAGCCGGGCTGCCCCTCGCGGACGGTGACCACGACGCCGCGCCAGCGCATCGTGCTGCTCAAGGAGCTCGCGGTGGCGCCGGAGGGCGAGCGCGAGGAGCTGCAGCGCGCGTACGACTACTGGGGCGTGCAGACGTGCGCCGCCGACTCGATGTGCGTCGAGGCGTGCCCGGTCGGCATCGACACGGGGGTGGTGATGAAGGGGCACCGGGCGCGGGCCAACCCCGCGCTCGTGCAGAAGGGCGGCGAGGCGCTCGCGGGCTCGTGGGGGCCGGTGGTGGACGTGCTGCGCGGTGCGCTGGGCGTCGTGCAGAAGGTGCCGACGCCCGTGGTGCGCGTGGCGTCCGACGTGGTCCGCGGCCTCGTCGGGACGGACGTCGTGCCGCGGGTGGACGACGACCTGCCCGGCCCCGGGCCGCAGCGCGAGGTCGAGGGCGTGCCCGGGGAGCCGCGGGCCGTGTTGTTCGCGTCGTGCACGGGCGAGCTGTTCGCCCCCGCGTCCCGGGGTCTCCCGGACGTCGACGGGTCCTCGCTCGGCGCGGAGCACGCCTTCCGCGCGCTGTGCGAGCGCGCCGGGATCGGCCTGGCCGTGCCGGAGGGGATCGGCGGCCTGTGCTGCGGCACGCCGTGGGTGAGCAAGGGCCTGCCCGACGGCGCCGCCCGGATGGCGCGGCAGGTGCTGGACGCGCTGTGGGCGGCGACGCGCGGCGGCGAGCTGCCGGTGGTGTGCGACGCGTCGAGCTGCACGCACGGGCTGGTCGAGACGCCGCACCACCTCGGCGAGGCGGACCGAGAGCGGTTCGCGAGGCTGCGGGTCGTCGACGCCGTGACGTTCGTGCGCACCGACGTGCTGCCGGCGCTCGCGGAGCGCGGGGTCGGGGTCGAGCGGCAGGGGAGCGTCGTCGTGCACCCCACGTGCGCCACCGTGCACCTCGGCGCGGTGGACGACCTGCGCGCGGTGGCGGCCGCCGTCGCCGACGACGCCGTCGTGCCCGCCGCGTGGGGATGCTGCGGGTTCGCCGGCGACCGCGGGATGCTGCACCCCGAGCTCACGGCCGCCGCGACGCACGCCGAGGCGGCCGACGTCGCGGCGGGGGAGCGGGAGCGGCCCGGCGGCCGGTACGACGCCTACGTCTCGAACAACCGGACCTGCGAGATGGGCATGGCGCGCGCCACCGGCCGCGACTACGTGCACGTGCTGGCGCTGCTGGAGGCCGCGACCCGCTGATCTGAGCGGTGTCAGGCGCGGAGGGCCGCGACGACGGTGGGCCACCTCCCGGCGCGGCGGACCAGGACGACGTCCGCCCGGGCGCCGGGCGCCAGGACGCCGCGGTCGGGCAGGCCCGCCGCGAGCGCGGGGCCGGACGTCACCAGGGCGACGGCGCCGGGGAGGTCGGTGAGCCCCTCGCCCACCAGCACCTCGACGGCGGTGAGCAGCGACGACGGCACGTAGTCGGACGCGAGCGCGTCGACCAGGCCGTGCGCCACGAGCTCGCGCGCGGAGACGTTCGCCGCGTGCGAGGAGCCGCGCACCGCGTTCGGTCCGCCCGCCACGACGTGCAGCCGGAGCTCGCGGGCGGCCCGGGCCGCCTCGAGCGTCGTGGGGAACTCCGCGACCGCGCCGCCGCGTGCGACCAGCGCCTCGACGTCCGCCCGGCTCTCGGGGTCGTGTCCGGCGAGGCGGACGCGGCCGGCCCGCGCCCAGGCGCCGAGCCGGTCGAGTGCCGCTGCCGCGACGTCGGCGCATCCCTCGCGCTCGTCCCGCCAGGCGGCGACGTGCGCCTGCGCGTCGGGCGGCGACATGCCCTCCCGCTCCACCAGGAAGCGCGCCATCGTGGCCGGGTCGGCGTACTGCCCGATGCCGGGGGTGTGGTCCTCGTGGGAGACCAGCGGCGCCACGTCGCCGGGGTCGCCGTCGAGCGCCGCCTCGAGGTCCTCGAGCCCGGAGCGGCACCGGATGTCGACCCGGTGCAGCACCCGCGCGCCGACCGACACGGCGTCGTCGTCGCGCAGCGCCGAGAGCACGGGCACCGGACCGGGCTCGCCGGCCGCCAGGCCCACAGGGGTGCGCTCGCCGAACGCCACCCCGTGGAACGCGGTGAGGACGCCGCCGGCGGCCAGCCGGTCGGTGGCGGTCCGCACGGCGAGGTCGAGCGGCAGGTCCGCGCCGGGCCGCGGCCGGCGTTCGTGCGCGAGCACGTCGGTGTGCACGTCGACCAGCCCCGGCAGCAGCAGCGCCCCGCCGCCGTCGACGTCGGCGCGGAACCCGGGCGGCCGGTCACCGACCGCCTCGATCCGACCGTCCCGCACGACGAGGCGGGCGTCGTCCACCACCCGGCCCGGCAGGACGGCGCGGACGCCGGCGAGCGTCCACTCGGCGGGCGGAACGCCCAGCGGCCAGGGCGTGGAGGCAGGCGCGGGGCGCAGGACGGCGGGCACCCGCGCATGTTGTCCGGACGACCTGGCGAGACGGTTAACGAGGCTTCACGCGCCGTTCACCTGCGGGGGGCCGCGGCGTCGTCGCGTGCTCCCAGACTCCTGGACGGCGCCGGGTCCGGCGCCCACGCGGAGAGCCCCACGAGCCCCACCGGAGACGACATGAAGACCACCAGGACCACCCTCGCCGCCGTGGCGCTCGCCGGCGCCGCGGCCCTCGCGCTGTCCGGCTGCGGTGCGCTGGGCACGGCGTCCGCCGGCGGCGGCACCACCGACCAGGGCTTCCCGGAGGTGCTGCGTCTCGGCGCCATCCCGGCGGAGAACTCGACGAGCCTCGCCGAGGGGTACGACCCCATCATCGCGATGCTCGAGGAGGAGACCGGCGCGACGGTCGAGGTCAGCCAGGCGTCCGACTACGCGGGCGTCATCGAGGGCCTCATCGCCGACAAGGTGGACCTGGCCTTCCTCGGGTCGTTCGGGTACGTGCTCGCGACCCACAACGACGCCGCGATCACCCCGCTGGCCTCCGTCATCGCGGAGGAGGGCGCCGAGCCGGGCTACTACTCGCTCGGCATCACGCAGGGCGACAACGACGCCGTCCAGGGCCTGGAGGACTTCGCGGGGAAGTCGGTGTGCTTCGTGGACCCCGGGTCGACGTCCGGCTTCCTCTACCCGAGCGCCGGGCTGATCGACGCGGGCGTCATCGCCTCCGGCACCGAGAAGGACGTCGCCGCGGGCGTCGAGCCGGTGTACGCCGGCGGCCACGACGCGTCCGCGCTGGCCGTCGCGTCCGGCGACTGCGAGGTCGGCTTCGCGATGCAGTCGATGGTGGAGGAGACGCTGCCCGCCGCCGGCGACCTCGCCGAGGGCGACCTCAAGGAGGTCTGGAGGTCGGAGACGATCTCCGGGTCGCTCTTCGTCGGCAACGACGCCCTCGGCGCCGAGGTCAACGAGAAGCTCCGGACGCTGTTCACCGAGAAGGCGAACGCCGACTATCTCAAGGAGCACGGCTACTGCGACGGCGACTGCCTGCTCACCGACGAGGACGCGTGGGGCTTCGTGCCCGCCGAGGACGCGGACTACGACGGCACCCGCCAGGTCTGCACCATCACCAAGTCCGACAAGTGCCAGGAGGGCTGATCGTGCAGGGCGGCGACGAGCCCCTGGTGCGGGTCCGCGGCCTCCGCAAGGAGTTCGACGGGACCACGGCGCTCGCAGGGGTCGACCTGGACGTGGCGCGCGGCGAGCTCGTCGTGCTGCTGGGGCTCTCCGGCTCCGGCAAGTCGACGCTGCTGCGCTGCCTCAACGGGCTCCACCGCCCGAGCGACGGCGAGGTGACGGTGGCGGGCACGCGGGTGGACCGGGCGTCGTCGCGGGAGCTGCGCCGCCTGCGCACGGAGGTGGGCTTCGTGTTCCAGCAGTTCAACCTCGTGGGCCGGCTCACGTGCCTGGAGAACGTGCTGATCGGTGGGCTGGGCCGGGTGCGCGGGCCGCGCTACGGCGTCTCCACCTACTCGCGGCGCATGCGGGCGGAGGCCATGGCGCACATCGACCGCGTCGGGCTGGCCGACCAGGCCTTCCAGCGCGCGGACACGCTGTCCGGAGGGCAGCAGCAGCGCGTGGCGCTCGCCCGGACGCTGATGCAGCGCCCCCAGCTGGTGCTCGCGGACGAGCCGGTCGCGTCCCTCGACCCCGAGAACGCCGGCACGGTGATGGACCTGCTGGTGCGCGTCTGCGCGGAGGAGGGGCTGACGGTGCTGTGCACGCTGCACCAGGTGGACCTCGCCCTCGGCTGGGCGGACCGGCTCGTCGGCCTGCGGCAGGGCGAGAAGGTGCTGGACCGGCCCACGGCAGGTCTCACGAAGGACGAGGCGATGGCGATCTACCGCCGCGTGGAGCCCGCCGCGGCGGTGGCGGCATGACGGCGGCCCCGGTGGCGCCCGCACCGGACAGGACCGCTGGGGCCCGGCCCGACGGCGGACCCGCGCGCCCGGACGGACCCGGCGGACCGGGTCGGCGCCGCGACCCGCTCCGCCCGCCCGCCGACCCCCGTCAGCGGGTGATCCGGTGGCTGGCCGGCGGATCCGTGCTGCTCGCGCTCGCCGCGTCGTCGGCGATCGGTCTCGACCTGCCGACGCTCGTCGCCGGCGGCGAGGACGTGGCGAACCTGCTCGGGCGGATGGTTCCCCCGGAGCTGTCCGACCCCGCCCGCATCGCGACCCTCGCGCTCGACACGGTCCTCATGGCGTTCCTCGGCACGGTGCTCGCGACGGTGCTGTCCGTGCCCCTCGCCTTCCTCGCGGCCCGCACGACGACGCCGCACCCCGCCGTGGCGGCCGTCGCCCGCGGGATCATCACGTTCTGCCGCGCCGTGCCGGACCTCGTGTTCGCCGTCCTGTTCGTGCGAGCCCTCGGCCTGGGCGTGCTGCCCGGCGTGCTCGCCCTGGCGCTGCACTCCGTGGGGATGCTCGGCAAGCTCTTCGCCGACGCGGTCGAGGGTGCCGAGCCCGGGCCGCGGGAGGCCGTGCGCAGCGTGGGCGTGGGCAGGGTCCGAGAGCTGCTGAACGGCGTCGTGCCGCAGGTCGTGCCGGCGTGGGTGTCCGCCTTCGTGTACCGGGTGGACATCAACCTGCGCACCTCCGTGGTGCTCGGCTTCGTCGGCGCCGGAGGCATCGGCTTCGCCCTCCAGGACGCCCTGCGCGGCCTCGTGTACACCAAGGCCATGGGGATCGTGCTCGTGATCCTGGTGCTGGTGGCGGGCATGGAGCTGCTGTCCGTGGCGATCCGCCGCACGCTGCTCGCGCCGAGGAACCCCCGCTACGGGCGCGACCGCGCCGTCCGGTTCCTCTCCGCGGCGGCGGCCGCCGTCCTGCTCGTCATCTCGTTCGTCCGCCTCGGCATCGACCCGGTCGCGCTGGTCACGTCCGTGCCCGACCTCCTCGCCGTCGCCGGACGCACGTTCCCGCCCGACCTCACCACGCTCGGGCCCGCGCTGTGGGAGGCGCTGCTCCAGACGCTCGCCATCGGCCTGTCCGCCACCGGCATCGGCGTCGTGCTGTCCCTGCCCCTGGGCGTGCTGGCGGCGCGGAACGTGGCCCCGCACCCCCTGGTGTACGGCGCGGCCCGCACGGTGATCCTCGTGGTGCGCGCCATCCCCGAGCTGATCCTCGCCGTCGTCTTCGTCGCGGCCGTCGGTCTCGGGCCGGTCGCGGGCGCCGTCGCGCTCGGCATCGGGTCGATCGGCTTCCTCGGCAAGCTCGTGGCCGACGCCGTCGAGGAGATCCCGCCCGGTCCCGCCGAGGCCGTCCGCTCGGTGGGCGGAGGCTGGTGGAAGGTGGTGTTCTCGGCGGTGCTGCCCCAGGGGATGCCCTCGATCGTCGGGTCGGGCCTGTACCTCCTGGACGTCAACATCCGCACCTCGACCATCCTCGGGATCGTCGGCGCCGGCGGGGTCGGCTTCCTGCTCTTCGAGGCGGTGCGCACCCTCCACTTCCAGGTGGCGGGCGGGATCGTGCTGCTCGTGTTCGTCGTCGTCCTGCTCGTCGAGAGGCTCTCCGGGTGGATCCGCGCTCAGCTGTCCTGACCACCGTCGCCCTGTGGGAGGGCGGCGACGCCGTCCGCCTGGTCGACGTCCCGCTGCCCGCGCCCGGGCCCGGCGAGGTGCTCGTCCGCGTGCTCCTCGCCACCGTGTGCGGCAGCGACCGGCACACCGTCTCCGGACGGCGGACCTCCCCGTCCCCGTCCGTGCTGGGCCACGAGGCCGTGGGCGAGGTCGTCGAGGTGGGGCCGGGCGGTGCCGTGGGTGACGACGGCGGCGCGCTCGCCCCCGGCGACCGCGTCGTCTGGGGCGTCACCGTGGCCTGCGGCGCCTGCGACCGCTGCCGGGACGGCCGCACGACCAAGTGCCGGTCGGTGCGCAAGGTCGGCCACGAGCCGTTCGACTCCGCCTGGCCGCTGTCCGGCACGTACGCGCGGCACCTGCTGCTCCCCGCCGGGGCGACGGTCGCCCGCGTGCCGGCGACCGTGCCCGACGCGCTCGCCGCGCCCGCCGGCTGCGCCACCGCGACCGTCATGGCGACGGTCGAGGCCGCGGGGACGCTGGCCGGACGCCGCGTGCTCGTCAGCGGGGCCGGGATGCTGGGCGTGGCCGCGGTCGTCGCGGCGGTGGACGCCGGCGCCGCGGCGGTCGTCGTCACCGACCCGGACCCTGGCCGCCGCGCGCTCGCCGCGCGGTTCGGCGCCACCGAGACGGTCGGGACCCAGGACGCGCTCGACGCGACCGACGTCGCGATCGAGCTGTCCGGGGCGAGCGCGGCGGTGTCCCGGTGCCTCGACGCGCTGGACGTCGGAGGGCGGCTCGTGCTCGCCGGCTCGGTCGCGCCCGCCCCCGCCGTCCCGCTCGACCCCGAGCGCGTGGTGCGCGGCTGGCTCACCGTGACCGGCGTCCACAACTACGAGCCGCGGCACCTGCGGGCCGCCCTCGGGCTGCTGGAGCGCACCCGCGGCGCCGTCCCGTGGGGCGACCTCGTGACGGCGCCCGCCGCGCTGGCCGACGTCCGGGCGCTGCTCACCGGCCCGGCCGGGACGGCGCCGCGCGCGGCGGTCGTCCCATGAGCCCCGGGACCCTCCGGGCCCGCGCCGGGGTCACGTCAGGCGTCGCGCCCGTCCCCGAGCTCCAGCACGACGCGCACCGCGTCGGCGCGCACCCACCGCTCGGTGGACAGCAGCGGGCGGCCGCCCGCGCCGTCGCGCGCGAGGCTCGCCATCAGCCACGCGGGGTCGCCGGGCCGGCAGCCGAGGCCGTCGCTCGCCTCCTCGGGGGCGGGCTCCACGCTGGCCCGCGTCCACGCACGCTCCGGGCGCACGCCGGCCGTCTCCCGCAGGATCGTGTCCAGCGACTCCTCGACGCGGAGCGCCGCGGGCAGCTCGGGCACGAGGTCGGCGGCGAGCCACTCGACCCCCCACGCCGCGGGCATCTGGTCGATGTGCGACCGGCGCACCAGCCGGAAGCCGCGGGTGCCGGGCGCCACCTCCAGCGCCGTGGCGACGTCCGCGGGCAGCGGGACGGCGTCGCAGGCGAGCACGACGGTGCGCGGCGAGGCGCCGGCCTCCCGCAGGGTCCGGCTCCACGACGGCGCCCGGCCCGGCGCGACGAGGTAGTCGACGCGTCGCCGGGTGAACGTGCCGAGACCCTGGATGCGGCTGACGAGCATGCGGCGCTCCAGCTCGCCCAGCGCCGCCCGTGCGGCGGCGCGCCCCACGCCGAAGCGCTGGCCCACCTCCGCCTCGGACGCGACGCGCGTGCCCGAGGGCAGGCCCGCGAGCTCGTCCGCGAGCACGCGCACGATCTGCGCCGACGGCCCCGTCTCCCTGCTCACGCCTGGACCGTACCGGCGCCAGGTGGCCGTCCGGTGAACGACCCCCGACCCGTCCACCGCCGCACCCCAGGAGGGACCCGATGACCGGCTACGCCCCGACCGCCCCGACCCCTGCATCGTCCCGCGCCACCGGCCGCCGCGTCGTCGTCGTGGGGGCGGGAGTCGTCGGCCTCGGCGCCGCGGCCGAGGCGCACCGGCGCGGGCACCGCGTCACGGTGGTCGAGCAGGCGTCCGAGGTCGTCGGTTCGTCCGTGCAGAACTTCGGGCACGTGTGCGTGACCCCGCAGGCCGGCGTCGCACGCGGCTACGCCCTCGCGGCCCGGGAGCGCTGGCTGTCCCTCGGGTCCGCGGCGGGGTTCGGCGTCGTCCCGGTGGGGACGCACGTCGTCGCGCGGACGGCGACGGAGCAGCGGCTGCTCGGCGAGCTCGCCGCCGAGCGCGGCCCGGACGAGGTCCGGCTCCTCGACGCGGCGGAGGTGCGGGCGGCGGTCCCCGTGCGGCCGGGCCCGGTGGTCGGGGGCGCGCACCTGCCGCTCGACCTCCTGGTCGACCCCCGGGCCGCGGCGCCCGCGCTCGCCCGCTGGCTGGAGGCGCAGGGCGTGACGTTCCGCTGGCGGACGGCCGCGCGCGCCGTCGCGCCCGGCCGCGTCGAGACGACGCGCGGCGTGCTGGAGGCCGACGTCGTCGTGGTCGCCGCCCACCACGACCTCGACCGCCTGCTGCCGGAGCTCGCCGAGGAGATCGGGCTGCGTCGCTGCCGCCTGCACATGCTGCGCGTGGCGCCGGCGCGCCCGCTCGGCCTCGCGACACCGCTGCTCACCGGCTGGTCCATGGTGCGGTACGCGGCGTTCGCCGCGTGCTCGTCGGCACCCGACGTCGCCGACGAGCTCGCGGTCGCCGACCCCGGCGCGGCGGCCTGGGACGTCAACCTCATGGCGACGCCGCAGGGCGGCACGCTGATCCTCGGTGACACCCACGGGCGCGCCACGGACGCGCCCGTGTTCCAGGACGAGGAGGGCTTCGACCTGCTCCTGCGGCTGGGCCGCGACCTGTTCGACGACGACCTGTTCGGCCGCGGCGCACGCGTCGTCGAGCGCTGGCAGGGCACCTACGCCACCGCGCCGGGGCGCGAGTTCCTCGTCGCCGAGCCGGCGCCCGGGGTGCACGTCGCCACCGTGACCACGGGCATCGGCATGACGACCGGGCTCGGCCTGGCCGCCGACGTCCTCGACCGCGCCGGGCTCGCCGCCTGAGCGCGGCGCGGGACCACCGGCACCACCCGCCCCACGACCACTGCTCGACCCACCGGAAGGACACCCATGATCGACCTCGCCGCCCTGGACATCGCCGGCACCACCGTGGAGGAGGGCAGCGCCGTCTACCGCGCGCTGCACGACGCCGTGCGACGGCACGGCAGCACCGCCGACGTCGCCGACGTGGCGCGGTGGATGGGCGCCGACAAGCGCACCGCGATCCGCGCCCTGCTGGGGCTCGGCGGCGACCCGACGGCGGTCGAGCCGGCCTTCGCCGACTTCGAGCGACTGCTGCGCGAGGCCTACGACGCGACCCCGCCCACCGCGATGCCGGGGGTGCTCGACGCGTTCGCCGCCCTGCGCGAGCGGGGGGCGCGGATCGCCCTGACCACGGGCTTCTCCGCCGACGTCACCGGGCTGCTGCTCGAGCGGCTGGGCTGGACCGGCGGCGTGGTGGACGCCGTCGTCACCACCGACGACGTGCCCGCCGGCCGGCCCGCGCCCTACATGGTGCACCGGGCGATGGAGCGCACCGGCGTCACGGACGTCGCGCGGGTGCTCACCGTCGGTGACACCGTGCTCGACCTGGAGGCCGGCACGAACGCCGGTGCGCGGTTCGTGGTCGGCGTGCTCAGCGGGGGAGTGCCGCAGCCCGTGCTCGAGGCCGCGCCCCACACGCACGTCGTCGACAGCGTGGCCGACCTGCCGTCGGTGCTCTCCGGCGTGCCTGCGGGCCTCACGGCCTGAGGGACGTCGTCGTCCGGCCTCGGTCGGGGCCGTGCGTGAGAGGGTCGGGCCCGTGGAGACGGTGACGGGCGACTTCGAGCTGACGACGGAGGAGCTGCGCGCCGTGGCCCGCTTCGTGGTGGCGTGCGCGGAGGACGTGCTGCCGGAGTTCGAGCGGGCCCACCCGCACGACCTGCGGCCGCGTGCCGCGCTCGACGCGGCGCGCGCGTTCGCCGACGGCGCGCCCCGCTCGCGCCTGCAGCGCGTCACGTCGCTGGACGCGCACCGGCGGCGAAGGAGGCGTCGACCGAGGTCACGCGCCTGGCCGCGAGGTCGGCGGGGGACGCGGCGTCGGCGGCCTACCTGCACCCGATCGCCCGCGCGACCCAGGTGGGGCACATCCTGCGCGCGGCGGCGAGCGCTGCCCGCATCGCCGAGCTGAACGCCGGCGGC
The DNA here is from genome assembly GCA_023241745.1 of Isoptericola peretonis. Classification (GTDB taxonomy): domain Bacteria; phylum Actinomycetota; class Actinomycetes; order Actinomycetales; family Cellulomonadaceae; genus Isoptericola; species Isoptericola peretonis. The sequence continues at coordinate 453,614 of JALQCY010000003.1, forward strand.
GACGCGGCGGCGGCGGAGCGGGCGATCGACGAGGCGCGGCGTCGTGCCACCCCGACCGTCGTGGACGTGCTCCGCCGCTACCCCGTCCCGCCGGCCGCCCGGAACCGCGTCTCGGAGCTCCAGTCGGCCCTGGACGCCGCGCTGCGCTCGTCGGGGTAGTCGGCTCCGGGCCCGTCCGCCGCGCCGGGACCGGGACGTGCCAGTAGGTTCGGTCCGGGCCGCGACGACGTGGCCACCCCTGTCCCGGTCGAAGGAGATCCCGCATGCCCTCGAGAAGCCTGTCCCGCACGTCCCGTGTTCTCGCGACCGCCGGGGTGGCAGCCGTCCTGGCGGGCGTGGCCGCCGTCCCGGCGTCCGCCTCCGCACCGACGGGCGGGCACGAGGTCGCTGTCGCGCCGGCTGCCGATGTCACCCCGGTGCGCGACTTCGTCGGGGTCGGCGGGGACGCGTTCAACGGCGGTGTCTGGGTGCGGCCGGAGGCGCAGATCCGGCTCCTGGGCGACAGCAACTACCTGGCCGTGCGGGTGCACAACGACGACAACGAGCTCGCGCACGTCCGGATCTCCAGCGCCCACGGCGAGAGGACGTTGCTCGTCGAGCCGGGCAGGTCCGGCTACGTGGCCTTCAACCTCCGGACGTCCACCGTGCCGCTCGTCCCCCTGCTCGTCGTCGCGGAGGTGCTCGACGCCGACGGCAACCTCGTGCGCGGCACCGGGATCAACATGATGAACGTGGTGCTCCCGGAGGACTGAGGGCCAGTGCCCCGTCAGCTCCGGCGCGTCAGCCGGACCGCTCTCCCGCGCCAGACCCCTGCCGAGTCATGAGGAGTTCACGCATGTCGCACACACGCACCGTCCGAGCCGTCACGGGCACACTGCTCGCCCTCGCCCTGTCCGCCACCGGTGCGGTCGGAGCCGCCACGGCCTCCACCGCCACGACCGTCACGGCCTCGTCGGCGGCCGCCGTCGACGAGGAGGTGGTCCGTGACTTCGTCGTCGTCTCGGGCGATGGATTCAACGGCGGCACGGACTTCCTGCCCACGGCCCAGATCCGCACGCTGGGCGGGAGCAACTACCTCGCCGTACGGGTGCAGAACACCGACACGGAGACGCTCACGATCGTCGCCTCGTCCGTGTACGGCGAGGTGGCCAAGCAGGTCGCGCCAGGGACCAGCTACTACGTCGCGTTCCCGATGCGCACCACGGACGTCCCGTACACGCGGCTGTCGGTGTCGGGCTGGGTCGAGGACGCCGCCGGCCAGATGGTGCGCGGCTCGTCGGCGAACCTGGTGAACATCGTCCTGCCGCGGGGCTGAGCCCCCGGCCTCACGGCCTCGCGGGCTCCACCACCATCGCCGCGCCGCCGCCGCGGCGGCGCGGCTCGGAGACGGCGGTCAGCAGGCCGTCGTCCCTGATCTGGACGGCGGTGGCGGCGCCGATCTCTGCCGCCGAGGTGAACTGGTCGCCCGACGGCACCAGCGTGTGCCCGTACGCCTTCAGCGCAGGGCCGTAGGCCTCGATGAACTCCGGCTCGGCGGTGACGGACGCCGTGTTGCGCTGCGCCGCCCGCGGGGCGGCGAGCGCCTCGCCGATCGGCATCCCGCGGTCCAGGTGGTTCGTGAGCGTCTGCAGCACCGTGGTGATGATCGTGGAGCCGCCGGGGGAGCCGAGCGCGAGCACCGGCTCGCCGTCGCGCAGCACGATGGTGGGGGACATCGACGACCGCGGCCGCTTGCCCGGCTCGATGCGGTTGGGGTCGTCGGCCCGCCACACGGTGGAGAAGTCGGTGAGCTCGTTGTTCAGCAGGAAGCCGCGGCCCGGGACGACCATGCCGGAGCCGCCGGTCTGCTCGATCGTCAGGGTGTACTCGACGACGTTGCCGTCCCCGTCCACCACGGTGAGGTTGGTCGTGGAGACGTTCTCCGTGTCGGAGTCTGCGGGGGCGATCGTCTCGCCGCAGGCGGCGTCGTCCGCGTCGACGTCGCCGGGTGTCACGGGCTTGGGGGCCGCGGCGGCGGGGTCGAGCAGGCACGCCCGCTCGGCCGCGAAGTCGTCCGACAGCAGGGTGCCGAGGGGGACGTCGACGAACGCCGGGTCGCCCACGTACGCGCCGCGGTCGGCGAACGCGAGCGCGCTCGCCTCCAGGTAGTGGTGCAGGTAGGCGGCGTCGTCCATGCCGGGCAGGTCGAACGTCTCGAGGATGTTCAGCGCCTCGCCCACGGTGGAGCCGCCGCTGGACGACGGCGCCATGCCGTACACGTCGTAGTCGCGGTAGTCGGAGACCGTCGGGTCCTGCAGCAGCGCCTCGTACCCCGCCAGGTCGTCGAGGGCCAGGTAGCCGGGCGGCACGGGCAGGTCGGTGGACGGGTCGGTGTGCGGGTCCTGGACGGCGTGCACCATGTCCGCGGCGAGCGGGCCGCCGTAGAAGGCGTCCGTGCCGTGCTTGGCCAGCAGGTCGTAGGTGGCCGCGAGGTCGCGGTTGCGGAACACGCTCCCGACGACGGGCGGCTCCCCGCCGGGCAGGAACAGCTCGGCCGTGGCGGGGAACGCCGCGAACCGCTCGGCGTTGGAGGCCGTCTGGTCGTGGAACGTCCGGTCCACGACGAAACCGCGCCGCGCGAGCTGCGTCGCCGGCTTGAGCGCCTTCTTCAGCGAGTACGTGCCCCACTCGTCCAGGGCCGTCTCCCAGGTGGCCGGGGTGCCCGGCGTCCCCACGGAGACGCCGCTCGTCACCAGGTCCGGGGTGAACGGGTACGGCGCGCCGGTGGCAGGGTCGATGAACGCGTCGCGCGGCATGTCCGCCGGCGCCGTCTCGCGGCCGTCGATGGTGTGCACCTCGCCGCTCGCGGCGTCGTAGTAGACGAAGTAGCCGCCGCCGCCGACGCCCGCGCTGTACGGCTCGGTGACGCCCAAGGCCGCGGCGGCCGCCACCGCGGCGTCGACCGCGTTGCCGCCCTTGCGCAGCACGTCCAGGCCGACACGGCTCGCCTCCGGGTCGACGGTGCTGATCGCGCCGCCGTACCCGACGGCGGTGGGGACCTTGACGTCGTCGCGGGGGTCTGCGCCGGCCGTGCCGGCTCCGACGAGGGCGGTCGTGGCGGCGAGGAGCCCCGCGGCGACGGCCGCGGCGGTACGGGTGGAGCGTCGGTGGTCCATGTCTGCCTCCGGGGACGGATCGCAGGGTCGCTCCACCCACAGTGGCCGAGATCGGTCCCAGCCGCCTGTCGAGCGCCCGGGGTCGGGGGCCATTGCCGCGCAGGGCGCCGACCAGCGATGTTGCGCGACGCGGGGCGGTTGGCGAACGTATGCGCATGACGACACCGGTCGAGGGCTTCGCGCTCCGCACCACGGACGCGCAGGAAGCCGAGCAGGCCCTCGCGGCGGTCTTCCCGCGCGTGCACCTCCGCGCGCCCAAGGAGGCGTTCGAGTTCTCCATCCGTTCCGCGACGATCGAGCACGTCGCCTGGACCGACCACACGCTCCCGATGCCCGGCAACTCGGCGCTGGACGAGCCGGAGCCGATCGTCGTGCTGCACCTGCGGGGCGACATCCGGCTGGAGCACGCGGGCCAGGCCTTCGGGCCGGGCCCGGCGCTGCTGGACTCGCCGGAGCGCGCGACGGCGACCTGGGAGACGGCGCGGACGAGCGGGTTCGCCCTCGACCGGGAGTACGTGCGGGCGGTGGCGACGAGGCTGACGGGCCGTCAGCAGCCGAGCCACCTCTTCCGCTCGGGGCACCCCCGGGGCCCCGCGGAGGCGCGCGCCTGGAAGGCCACGGCGCGGTACGCGGCGGAGTCGCTGACCGTCGGCAGCGAGGCGCTGTCGTCGGCGGTGCTCCAGCGGTCGCTGGTCCACCATCTCGCCCTGACGCTGCTGCACACCTTCCCCAACGCGGCGCTCGACGACCTCCGCGGCGCCGAGCGGGCCCTGCCGCCCGTCGTCCGGCGGGCGATGGCGTTCGTCGACGAGCACGCGCACGAGCCCGTCACCGTGGACGACGTGGCGGCCGCGGTGCACGTCTCCACCCGGGGGCTGCAGGCCGCGTTCCGCCGGTCGCTCGGGATCACGCCGAGCGAGGCGCTGCGCCGGGCCCGCCTGGACGGGGTGCGCCGGGAGCTCCTCGCCGCCGACCCGGGCGCCACCACCGTCGCGGTGGTGGCGCACCGCTGGGGATTCCTCCACCTCGGGCACTTCTCCGCCGCCTACCGCCGCGCGCACGACGAGCTGCCGTCCGAGACGCTGCGGCGGTGACGGCAGCGGCCGGTCAGGCCGTCGCCGCGGACCGTCCGGGGGAGGCGATGTCGAGCAGCGCGTCGAGCCGGCTCCTGGCCGCGGGGCCGTGCCGGCCACCGGCCTCCAGCACCATGTCGGCGAGGTCGCGCACCTTGACGTTGCGGGCGTTCGACGTGGCGCGCAGCGCGGCGAACGCCTCGTCGCCCGTGACGCCGTAGAGGACCACGAGCACGCCCTTGGCCTGGTCGATGACGGCGCGGCTCCGGGCGGCGGCGGCGACCTGCTCCGACGCCGCGCGGGCGGCACGCTCGCCGAGCCCGGACGTGATGTCGGTGACGAAGCCGGCGAGGTGCTCGGCCCCCGGGTCCTCCGGGTGGCGCTCGACCTGACCCGTGAGCACCACGGTGCGCTCGCGCCCCCGCGCGTCCATGATGCGGTGCAGGCTCGAGAAGGGCGCGTGCGTGCGCCGGGCTCCGGCGATCAGCCGACGTACCCGCTCACGGTCGTCGGGATGCTTGTGGGCGAGCACGAGGGCGGTGGTGGGCACCACGTCACCGGGCTCGAAGCCGTGGATCAGGTACGTCTCGTCGGACCACCACCAGGCCTCGGCCGGCAGGGTGCACCGGAACGACCCGGTGAGCTGTCGCGGCCCGGTCCCCAGAGCCTCGCCCACGGTGCCAGGGTCGGCGAGAGCGTCGATCGGTGCGTGCTTCGGTCGGGGGACGATCGGTGTGGAGCTGGCGTCCAAGGGCACCTCCTGGGCATGCGCGTTTCCCCGGAACACCGGGACGCGGCGTGCTCCGGACCGCTTCTCGATGCCGGTGGACCACCACACCACGTCCGGGGCCGGAGGTGGAGGTCGGCGTGCGGGTCGGGGACATCGACGTGCGCCTGGGGGACAGGGAACGCCCGACGAGGCCGTCGAGGTAGAAGAATTTCCCCGATGGTTGACACCGTGAAAGTTGGTGGCAACCTGGTCACGGGACGCTGCGACGGCGCACGTCCCGGCCCGACCAGCGGAGGATCCGATGAGCCGAGCTCTGCCCCCTGCCCGACGCACCGTCCCCGCAGGGGTCGGCCTCCTGCTCGGCCTGGCGCTCGCCGCGCCCCCGGGCGTCGCCGTAGCCGTCCCGCCCGAGGACGGGCCGGAGCTGCCCGTGGCGACCGCCGGCGTCGCGCCCGTCGAGGCCACGACCGTCCTGGACGACGTCGCCGACCTGCCGCTGGACGACGCCGGCGCCGCGATCGTCACCGAGCGCACGGAGCGGCTGGTCGCCCCGGGCCTGGAGCTCACCGAGTTCGCGCGGGTGTCCGCCGACGGGTGGCTGAGCGGCGAGGTCCTCGTCGCCCACCTGGGGCGCGACGACGGGCCGCGCCTCGGCTACCTCGGCCCGGACGCCGTCGCCGGCAGCGCGACCGTGAGCGAGATGGCGGCCGGACGGGGCGCGGTCGCGGCGATCAACGGCGACTTCTTCGACATCAACAACTCGGGCGCGGCCCTCGGCGCGGCCGTGGACGAGGGCACCCTGCTCAAGTCCGCGACGCCGGGCCGGGAGAAGGCGCTCACGGTCGACGCCTCGGGCGTCGCCCGCCTGGCGGAGCTGTTCCTCGAGGGCACCGTCTCGTTCGGCACCGGCGCCGCCGCCGGCGGCCAGGAGCTGCCCGTCGCCGGGCTGAACGTCACGGCCGTCCCCGCCGGCGGCGTCGCCGTCTTCGACAGCGCGTGGGGCGACGCGTCGCGCACGCGGCCGCTCGGCGCGGGGGAGCAGGGCGTCGAGGTGCGGGTCCGGTCGTCCGCGGACGGCACGACCGGCACCGTCGTCGCCGTGGGGACACCGGGCACGGGACGGCTGCCCGCGGACGTGCGCGCCGTCGTCGCGCGGCCCGGCGCCGCGGCCGACGCCCTCGCGGCCCTCGCGCCCGGCGACGAGGTGACGCTCGCGTACGGTCTGCGCGACGACCTCGGCGACATCCGCACCGCCATCGGCGGCGACCCCGACGACTGGCTGCTGGAGGACGGCGAGGTCACGTCCGCCACGAGCGACTTCGCGCGCCTGCGCCACCCGCGCACCGCGGTCGGCCTCAGCGCTGACGGCACCACCGCGTACCTCGTGGTCGTCGACGGTCGCCAGGCCCACAGCGTCGGTGCGTCGCTGCCCGAGCTCGGCCGGTTCCTCGGGCAGCTCGGCGCCGACGACGCGATCAACCTCGACGGCGGCGGCTCGACGACGATGGTCGCGCGGCTGCCGGGGGACGCCCGCACGAGCGTGCTCAACGACCCGTCCGACGGCGGCGAGCGCCTGGACGCGAACGGCCTGGGACTGTTCACGCCCGAGGGGTCGGGCGAGGTGCACGCGTTCAACGTCCGCGCGGCCGTCCCCACGGGCGACGCCCCGCACGCCGACGCGTGGCGCGTCTTCCCGGGCCTGCACCGCACTCTGACGGCCGCGGGCTTCGACGAGGCGCGCGCGCCGGTCGACACTCTTCCGGACGAGTGGACGACGACCCGCCCCGGCACGGCGACCGTGGCGCGCACCGGCGACGGCGCGGGCGTCGTCACCGGGGTCGCGCCGGGCTCCACGACCGTCCGTGCCGTGGCACCGGCGTCGGGGGGCGTCGCGACAGGGGCCGCCGACGTCACGGTGCTCGGCGAGCTCGAGCGGCTCACCGTCCCGGAGCCGGTGGTCACCCTCCCGGACGCCGGGGCGACCGGGAGGCTCACCGTCGTCGGGCACGACGCCCAGGGGTACTCCGCGCCGGTCGAGGCGCGCGACGTCGAGGTCACCGGTGGCGAGGGGGTCGCCGCGCTAGAGCCGGCGGCCGACGGGTCGTTCGCCGTCCGGGCGCTGCAAGCCTCCGGCGCCGCGACCTTCACCCTCGCCGTCGGCGACGAGCGGGTGGAGGTCGCCGTGGCCGTCTCGCTGGAGGACGTGGTGGTCGCCGACCTCGCGGACGCCGACCGCTGGGCCTCGGCGCACGACCGGGCCCCCGGCGGGTCGGTCGGCCCCGCCGACGGCCACGACGGTGCGGCGGGCCTACGGCTCACCTACGACTTCACGCGGTCCACCGCCACGCGCGGGCAGTACGCGGTCGCGCCGGACGGCGGCGTCGAGATCCCGGGTCAGCCCCGGAAGGTCACCGCCTGGGTGCACGGCGACGGGCGGGGCGCCTGGCTGCGCCTGCAGGTGCGGCAGGGCGACGGCGTCGTCACGAACCTCGACGGGCCGACGGTGTCGTGGGAGGGGTGGCGCCAGGTCGAGGTCACTGTGCCCGAGGGCGTCGCGTTCCCGCTGACGCTGCAGCGTCTGCGCCTCCTCGAGACGCGGGCCGCGGAGCAGTACGCGGGCGAGGTCGTCGTCTCCGACCTGCGGGCCCAGGTGCCGCCGGACGTCGACGCGCCGCAGGCGGAGCGGGTCGAGGACCCGGTGGTCGTCGCCGAGGGGGCGACCGACGCCGCCCCGCTGCGGGTCGCGGTGATGTCGGACGCGCAGTTCGTCGCCCGCGACCCGGGCTCGGGCGCGGTGGCGGGCGCGAAGCAGGCGCTGGCCGAGATCGTCGCGGCGGACCCGGACCTGCTCGTGATCAACGGCGACCTGGTGGACGAGGCGTCGCCGGCCGACTTCGACCTGGCCCGCGAGGTGCTCGACGACGGTCTCGCGGGGGCCGGCTTCCCCTGGTACTACCTGCCCGGCAACCACGAGGTGATGGGCGGGTCGATCGAGAACTTCGAGGCCGAGTTCGGCGAGCGCACCCACGTGGTGGACGTGCCGGACCCGCGCGGTGGGGACGGCGGCACCACCCGTCTCGTCATGCTCGACTCTTCCAGCGGTCGCCTCGGCAGCGACTTCGCCCAGCTGCGGGCCCTGCGCGAGGCGCTGGACGACGCGGCCGCGGACGACGACGTGACCGGCGTCGTGACGCTGTTCCACCACCCGATCGACGACCCGCTGCCGACCAAGGCCAGCCAGCTCGTCGACCGGGTCGAGGCGGAGACGTTGCGGGGCTGGTTCGAGGAGTTCCGCGAGTCGTCCGGCAAGGGGATCGCCTCGGTCGGCTCCCACGTCGGCGTCTTCCACGCCGGCACCGAGGACGGGGTCCCGTACGTCGTCAACGGCAACTCCGGCAAGAGCCCGGCGAGCACGCCCGCCGACGGCGGCTTCACCGGCTGGTCCATGATCGGCGTCGACCCCGCGGCCGACGGTGCCGGCGACGGCGGCTGGTTCTCCTGGGAGGTCGAGGCCCGCGCCGAGCGTGTCGCGGTGAGCGGCCCCGAGGAGCTCGCCGTGGGCACGTCGGGACAGGTCAGCGCCCTGCTCACGCAGGACGGGACCCGCGAGGTACCGGTCGCGTGGCCCGTCTCCTCCCGCTGGGGCGGCGACGGCGTGTTCGTCGGGGCGCCCGAGGACGCGCCGTCGGGCGCCGTCCTCGCGCTCGACCCGCGGACCCACGAGGCGACCGCCGTCGCCCCCGGCCGCGCGACCGTCGAGGTCGAGGTCAACGGGGTCGTCGGCGCGCTCGACGTCCTCGTGCCGGCGGGCGCGCCGGGCACGGCCCGGATCAGCGACGACAACGGCTGGGACACGGGGCTGCACGACGGTGACTACCGCGTGCTCGTCGACCTCTGGTGGGGCGAGAACGCCACGAGCCTGCGGCTGTACTCCGGCGGCGAGCTGATCCACACGGAGCGGCTGGAGCACGGCGGCACCGAGGCGCAGCGGGTCGCCGTCCCCGTGACGGGCAACGTCAACGGGGAGTACGAGTACACGTGCGAGCTGGTCAACGCGGCGGGGACGACGCCGTGCGCCGCCCCGCACACGGTGCGGGTCACGGACGCGAACCCGGGCACCCCGACGCTCTCGCACGGCAACGGGTCCGACGACGTGCCGGGCGACGGCGACTACGTGGTCTCCATGCACAAGTGGTGGGGCACGCAGGCCACCGGCTACGTGCTGTACGAGGACGGCGTGGAGGTGGACCGGCAGCAGCTCGTCCCGGGGACCGGGGGAGACGCCCAGTCCGCCGCCACCGTGCTCACCGGCCGGCAACCCGGCACGCACCGGTACGTCGCGGTGCTCACCAACGCCGCCGGCGAGACGCGCAGCAAGGAGCTGACGGTCCGCGTGCGGCGCTGAGCCGCTCGTCCGCCGCGGGCGTTGGCCGCGCCCGCGGCGGGCGGCATATCCTCGGAGGCATGAGCGACTTCCAGGTCAACCCGCGCGTCCGGTCCGAGCCCACCGGCGTCATCCTCGGCCGCTTCCTCGGTGCGTTCGTGCTCTTCCTGGGCGGCATCGTGCTGTTCGGCTCCGGCGCCTCCGGCGGGAACGAGACCCTGGACCCCTACATGGTCGTGGGCGGCATCCTCGCCGTCGCCCTGTCCTTCGGGCTGCCGATGATCGGCGCGCACGAGCGCGGCTGACCTGCCCGCACCGCACTGCTGGGGTCAGTGCCGGTCGACGACGAGCACCGGCGAGACGTTCCCCGCGCGGTCGGTGGCGCGCGCCTCGACGCGGTCGCGCGGACCGACGCGCACCGTGCCGCGGTAGGTCGTCCACCCGCCGTCGCCGACCCGGTACTCCACGAGCGCGACGCCGGACGCGTCGTCGGCCGCCTCGAGGGTCAGGGACTTCCGGTTCGGGTGCGCCCACGCGGACATCACCTCCGGGGCGGTGACGTCGGGCACCAGGTAGGCGCCGACCCCCTGGGCCGCGGTCCGGGTCGTGTCCTCGAGCAGCCACCGGATCGCCTCGGCCGGGTCGGTGAGGGTGAGCGAGACGCCCGACGTGGTCCGGCCGTCGACGTCGAGCGCGCCGCCGGTCGCCGCGTTGACCAGCCGCCCGTCGTACGGCTCGGCCTCGGTCGAGGCGTCCGGCACGAACGTCCAGCGCTGCCGCGGGTCGTCCGCGTCCTCCGCGACGCCCGCGTACCGGACCTCCGTGTCGGAGACGGCCGCGAGCGCCCCGGAGCCGTCGGACGCGGCGATCGTGTACGCGCCGCCGCCCGCGGGGGCGAGCGACCAGACGCCGTCGCCCCACCGCGACCAGACGACCATGTCGCGCTCGGGGTGGTCGCCGTCGCCCGCGTACCGGTCGACCTGGTACTCGGTGCCGATCCCGTCGGTGACGATGCGGAAGGTGTCGGCGGCGAAGTCGACGTCCTCGGCGGCGGCACGCTCGGGCCGCTCCGGCAGCTGGGTGTAGTCGCCGTGGTGGACGTCGGGCGCCGGCTCGTCCCACGGGGCGGGGAGCGTCAGGTCGGCGGGGTAGACCTTGGCGAAGAGCTCGTAGGCCTGCGGGTCGTACTCCTTCAGCTCGGCCCGGGTGTTGATGGGGCTGCGCACCCCGTCGGTCCAGTCCGGCTTCTCGGCCATGACGTCGAACCAGATCGCCGACAGCGTCGCGAAGTACTCGTCGATGTTGCCGATCGCGTACGTGTTCGGCCACCGGCCGGTGGACCAGGAGTTCTCGTAGGCCGCGTAGAGCTCGTCCGAGAGGCCGGGGTCCGCCAGCGTCTCGATGCCCACCAGGCGCACGGCGTGGCCGAACTCGTGGACCAGGATGTTCTCGTTCGGGTAGCCCGTGTTCAGGAACGCGTTCGCGTCCCCGCGCGTGCGCAGCACGTTGCGCTCGGAGATCGACGACACGCAGCCGTTCCACTCGCTGCCGCCGTAGCCCTCGACGTCGTACATCTCGGGGTCGTAGCCGCCGCGGTGCTCGGGCACGAGGTAGGCGTTCTCGCGCGCCGCGTACACGGCGAGCGAGCAGCCGAAGTCGGCCATGCGGGCCGCGATCCCGTTGTCCGCCTTGCCGAGCTGGACGTCCACCTGAGAGGCGGCGAGGTCCAGCGTGGCGGCCTCGACGCGGGGGCCCGCCTTGACCGTGATGCCGGATCCGGTGGTCACCGACTGCGTGTAGTAGTCGAGCCGCGGGACGCCGGTGTACGTGACGTCCCGGGCCGCGCGGCCCTCGGCGTCGGCGATCTGCGACCCGTCGATCGTCAGCGTGAGCGGCTCGTTCGGGTCGATGGTGCCGCGGTAGGCGATGCTCGCCAGGTGCAGGTCCTCGGGCAGGCGCTCCATGCTGTTCGCGTCCGACGCCGCGATCTGCCTGTTCTCCCGGTCGAAGAAGATCGTGTCGGTGGGTCCCGTGGCCGGCTTCTCCACGAGCTCGACCGGATCGCCGCCGCTCGTGAGCGTCACGTTCTCGGGGCTGACCGCCGCGACCTCGTCGACGTAGCGGTCCCAGGAGATCTCGAGGAACTTGCCCTCGTTGATCACCCGCAGCTCCGTGACCTGCGGGCCGCCGAAGCCGGGGTCCGTGGCCACGGTGCCGTCGGCGGCGACCGGGACCTCGGTCGGCGCGTCCGTCGCCGTCGCGGCGGGGGCCCCCGCGAGCAGCGACGCCGCGACGGCGGACGCGGTGACGGCCGCCGCCAGCGCCGCCCTCCTGGAGCTCTCTCGAATGGTCTTCACACCCGTGTTCCCTTCGTCCGCGACGAGTCCTGCCTGACGTTGGTGCTGGTGGTGCTCGACCCTGTGCCCGGGGGCGGCAGGGACGTCCTCAGACGGCGGCGCTGGTCGGCAGCAGCCGCGCCGTCCACGCCTCGATGCCGGCGGCGTCGATGGGCAGGGCGTCGGAGAGGACCTCGTGCCCCGTCTCGGTGACGAGCAGGTCGTCCTCCAGCCGCACGCCGACGCCGCGCAGCTCGGGCGGCACGGTGAGGTCGTGGGCGTGGAAGTACAGCCCGGGCTCGACGGTCATGACGACGCCCGGCTCGAGGTCGGCGCCCATGTAGTCCTGCCAGTCGCTGTGGGCGCAGTCGTGCACGTCGAGGCCCAGGTGGTGGCCGATGCCGCACACGAGCCAGCGACGGTGCTGCTGGCCCTGCGGCGACAGCGCCTCGTCCACGGACACGGACAGCAGGCCCCAGTCGTGCAGGCCCTGGGCCAGCACCTCCATGGCCGCGAAGTGGAAGTCGAGGTAGTGCACGCCGGGCCGCACGTGCGCCATGCCGGCGCGGTGGCTCTTCTCCACCAGGTCGTGCACGGCGCGCTGCTCGGGGCTGAACCGGCCCGACGGCGGCACCGTCCGCGTGACGTCGGCGGTGTAGAGGGTGTCCGTCTCGACGCCCATGTCGAGCAGCAGGGCCGCGTCGGGCAGCACCGGGCCGTCGCAGCGCACCCAGTGCAGGGTCGGGGCGTGGGGCCCGCTGCCCACGATGCTCGCGTAGCCGGGCCCGTTGCCGGTGGTGCGGGCGTGGCGGTCGAACGTGCCCTGCAGCCAGCGCTCGCCCCCGGAGCTCACGGCGGTGGGGATCTCGCGGGCCACGGCCTCGAAGCCGGTCACGGTGTGGTCGACGGCGGCGCGCAGCTGCGCCACCTCCCAGGCGTCCTTGACCATGCGCAGGTCGGAGCACGCGCGGGCGAGCTCCGCGGACGGCTCCAGCCCGTGCCGCGTCACGACGTCGGCCGGCACCGCACGCCCGGCCCACCAGCCGGAGCCGTGGGCCAGGGCGCCGTCCAGCTCCGCGAGCGGGCGCACCGGGACGCCCAGCGCCCGCTCCCACTCGGCGAGCCCGGGGGAGGCGCCCACCCACAGCTCGCCGTGCATCGCGTCGGAGAAGAACGCCGGGTCGCCCGGGCGGGCGGGCGGCGGCAGGTAGAGCACGGCGTCGGCGCCGTGCAGCACGAGGACGCCGTCCTCGACCTGGCAGCCGGTGAGCCACACGAAGTCGCTGTCGGCGCGGAAGTCGTACGACGTGTCGTTGCTGCGCACGGGCGCGCGGCCCGCGCCCAGGACGACGGTGCGGTCGCCGACGCGCTCGGCGAGCCGCGCCCGGTGCGCAGCGGCGGCCTCGGCCACGCCGTCGGGCACCCGGGCCTCGACGATGTCGGAGCCCCAGCCCTCGGCGATCATCGCGCCGAACGCGGGGACCTCCGTCAGGCGCGGCGGGCGCGTGCCCGCGTGGGGCGGGCGGTGGAGGTGGGGTTCGTGGGCCTGGGTCATCGTCGTTCTCCTCCCGCGTCCCGGACGAGCTCCCGCAGGCGCCGCAGCACCCGGGGGTCGCCGAGTCCGTCGTGCTCGTACTCGTTGGTCACCCAGGCGTGCGAGCTCCCCAGCCTGGACAGGGTGTCGAGCTGCAGGCCCGAGTCCACGTACATGTCGTCGAAGTACACGGCCGCGGCCAGCGGCACGTCGTTCGCGGCGAGGCGCTCGACGTCGTACAGCGGGCTCCACCGCGGCCGGGCGGCGAGCTCGTGCACGGCCGGGGCGAACGGCTTCAGCAGCCGCACCTCGTCGAACATCCACGGGAACGCCATCTCGCCGGTGAGCAGCAGCGGCCGCTCGTCGGGCCCGAACTGCGGTCGCTCGTCGCGGGCGCGCTGCGCGGCCCAGGCCGTCGGGCCGTTCGCGCCGTCGCCGTAGATCGACTCCTGCAGCGTCCAGAACAGCGGGTTCGACGCCGACGACGAGCGCACCATGACCTGCTCGAGGAAGCCGTGCGACAGCCGGCCGGGGCGCACGAACGCCTCGTCGACCAGCCAGTGCAGACGCTCCGACCCGGGCTTCATCCCCAGGTCGATCCCCAGGGACTGGAACCGGTGCACGGTGAGCGCGTCCCCGTCGGGCAGCCGCACGTCGCCCCCGTCGAGGCGGTCGGCGATCGCCGCCACCGCCTCGACGTCCTGCGGGTACAGGTCGTAGTAGCGCCGCGTCTTGGCCTCGGCACGGGCGAACGTGCGCCGGTAGACCTCGTCCGCGTTCGCCGGGGTGCCGGGGATGCCGCCCGTGACGTAGCAGGCCGCCAGCCCTTCGGGGGCCGCCGAGAGGTAGGCGAGCGTGATCCAGCCGCCGAACGACTGGCCCAGGCTCGTCCACCGGCGCCCGCCGTAGTGGGTGCGGCGCACGTGCTCGAGGTCGGCCACGATCGAGTCCGCCCGGAAGCAGGCGAGGTAGTCGGCGCCGGCGGCGCCGTCCCCCCGCGCCGCGACCGCCTCGCCGTCGAGCGGCGTGCTGCGCCCGGTGCCGCGCTGGTCCGGCAGGATCACGCGGTAGGTCGCGAGGGCCTCGTCGAGCCACCCGTCTCGCTTCAGCGGGCGGGGCGAGGCGCCGCCCGGACCCCCTTGCAGGTACACCAGGAGGGGCAGGTCGTCCCCGCGGCGCTCGGGGTCGACGACCTCGCGCCAGAACACGGAGATCTGCTCGCCGTCGGGCCGCGACCGGTCGAGCGGCACCGTCGTCGTGCGCTCGGTGACGTGCAGCCCCGGCAGGTGGTAGGTGGTCACGCGGTCGTCCCCTCCTCGGGAGCGCTGGTCTCGCCCGGCGCCGCGGCGCGGGCCTCGGCCGCCTCGCGGCGCGCCCGCTCCCACTCGGGGCGGATGCGCGGCACGGCGGACAGCAGGGTGCGGGTGTACTCGTGCTGCGGGTCGTCGAAGACGGCGTCGCGCCCGCCCTGCTCGACGATGCGGCCCTTCGACATCACGGCGACGCGGTCCGCGATCTGCCGCACGACGGCGAGGTCGTGCGCGATGAAGAGGTAGCTGAACCCCTCCTCGCGCTGCAGCCGGCGCAGCAGGTTGATGATCTGCGCCTGCACGGACACGTCGAGGGCCGAGACCGCCTCGTCGCAGACCACCAGCCGCGGCGACACGGCGAGCGCCCGCGCGATGCCGATGCGCTGCGCCTGCCCGCCGGAGAACTGCGACGGGTAGCGACGGTGGTGGTCGGGGTCCAGGCCCACGCGCTCCATGAGCTGCTGCGTGAACGCCGTCGTGCCGCCCGGGACCTTGCGCCCCTGGTAGACCAGCGGTGCGGTGACGATCCTCTCGACCGTGTGCCGGGGGTTCAGCGAGGAGTACGGGTCCTGGAAGACCACCTGCACCTCGCTGCGGAACCGCCGCAGCCGTTCGCCCTTCGCGCGCGTCACTGGCTCGCCGTCGAAGACGACCTCGCCGGACGTCGCGTCCGCCAGCCGTGCGACGAGCCGCGCCGTCGTCGACTTGCCGGACCCCGACTCGCCGACGAGCGCCAGCGTCTCCCGGGCTCGCACCTCGAGGCTCACGCCGTCGACGGCGCGGAAGGTGTCCGCCCGGCCCAGCAGCCCGCCGGTGCCCGGCACCGCGAACTCCTTGACCAGGTCGGTGGCGCGCAGCAGCGGCTCGGCGCTGTGTGCCGTCGCGGCCGCGGGCGCGCTCGCGGCGGCGGGGGCGACGGTGTCCGTCCCGGCCCCGGTGCTCGTGGTGCTCATGGCTTTCCTCCCACGCGGGCCGCGCTCTCGACGCTGTCGATGCCACGCAGCTCGCCGATCTCGTCGTCGATCCTCGGGACGGCGTCGAGCAGCGCCCGCGTGTACGGGTGCTGCGGGTCGGAGAACAGCCGCTCGGCAGGGGCCTGCTCCACCGCCACGCCCTGCCGCATGACCACCACGTCCTCGGCGATCTCGCTGACCACGGCGAGGTCGTGCGAGATGAGGATGAGCGCCGTCCCGGTCTCGCGCCGCACCTCCTGCAGCAGGTCGAGGATCTGGGCCTGCACGGTGACGTCGAGCGCGGTGGTGGGCTCGTCGGCGACGAGCAGGTCGGGCTCGGTCGACAGCGCCATCGCGATCATCACGCGCTGCCGCATGCCGCCGGAGAACTGGTGCGGGTAGTGGTCCACGCGGCGCGACGCGTCGGCGATGTGCACCCGCTCCATCGCCTCGATCGCGACCTTCCGGGCCTGGCGGCGGGTGACTCCCGCACGGTGCGCCCGGTAGGCCTCCTCGATCTGCATGCCCACCGTGTAGTAGGGGTTCAGCGACGACAACGGGTCCTGGAAGATCATCGCCATGCGGTCGCCGCGCATCCGCCGCACCTTCGACTCCGGCAGGTTCGTCAGGTCGGTGCCGTCCAGCGACACCCGGCCGCGCAGGCTCGCCGTGGGGGGCAGCAGCCCCATGACGGCGAGCGACGTCATCGACTTGCCGGAGCCCGACTCGCCGACGATCCCGAGCGACGCGCCCTGCTCCAGGGTGAACGAGAGCTGGTCGACGACGTCGACCGGCCCCTGCGCGGTGCGGAAGGTGATGGTGAGGTCATCGACCTCGAGCAGCGCGCTCATGCCCTGGCTCCGATCCGGACGCGCGGGTCGATGGTCGTGTACACGATGTCGACGATCACGTTCCCGACGATCACGAGGAACGCCGCGACGAGCGTGACGCCCATGATGACTGGCTGGTCGTTCTTGGTGATGGAGTCGGACGCCATCTTGCCGACGCCGTTGAGGCCGAAGACGGTCTCGATGATGATCGCGCCGCCCAGCAGGCCCGCGAAGTCCATGCCGAACAGCGTCACGACCGGGGTCAGCGCGGGCCGCAGCGCGTGCCGCCGCCACACCAGGCGGGGTGCGAGTCCCTTGGCCCGGGCCGTGCGGACGAAGTTCTCGTCGAGGGTGTCGAGCACGTTGGCCCGCGTGAGGCGCTGGTACATCGACGCGTAGGTGAACGCGAGCACCAGCCACGGCATGACGAAGTTGAGGAACCACTGGCCCGGGTCCGCGGCGAAGGGCACGGCCTGCGGGAACGGCAGCCACCCGAGCTGCACCACCAGCACGTACTGCAGCACCAGGGCGAGCACGTAGTTGGGGATGGAGACCCCGCCCAGAGCCGCCCCGGTGGCCGCGCGGTCGAACCACGTGCCCTTCTTGATGGCGGCGAGCATCCCGCCCGCGACGCCCATGAGCAGCCACAGCACGGCCGCGCCGACGGCGAGGGTGGCCGAGACGCCGAAGCGCTGCTCGAACATCTCGAGCACGGGCTGCCCGGTCTGGAACGAGTAGCCCAGGCACGGTGCCGCGCAGTCGATCGCGTTCGGGCCCGTGCCGTAGGTCGTGCCGACGAACAGCCCGGACAGGAAGCCGAGGAACTGCTCGTAGAACGGACGGTCCAGGCCCAGGTTGGTGCGGATCTGGTCGATCAGCTCCGGGGTGCAGTTCTTGCCGCAGATCTGCACCGCGGGGTCGGGGGACAGCGCGAAGAAGATCGCGTACGTGAACAGGACGACGAGGAACAGCACGCCCACCATGCCGGCGAGCCTCGTCACGAGAAAGCGGACCATCAGCGCCTCTCCCCCGCGTCGACGACGTCCTTCAGGCGGTCGCCGAGGACCGTGAAGGACAGCACGAGCAGGAACAGGAAGGTTCCGGGGAGCAGGAAGTACATCGGGTCGACGGCGTACCAGCTCATCGACTGCGCGATCATCTGCCCCCATGACGGGGTCGGCGGGACGACGCCCACGCCGAGGAAGCTCAGGCCCGCCTCGGTGCCGATGTACCCCGGCACGGCGAGCGTCGTCATGACGATGATCGTGGAGCGCAGGTTCGGCAGGATCTCCAGGACCACGATGCGCCAGCCCGACGCCCCGGAGGCCCGGGCCGCCTCGACGAACTCGCGCTGCGTGAGCGTCATCGTCTGCCCCCGCACGACGCGGGCCAGGTACGGCCAGCCGAACACCGAGATGACCAGCACCAGCAGCGGGGCGCGGTTGCTCGCGGGCAGCGCCGACAGGATCGCGATCATGAAGATCAGGGCCGGGAACGCCATGAGGAAGTCCATGACCCGCGACACCACCTGGTCGACCTTGCCGCCGTGATAGCCGGCCAGGAGCCCGAAGAGGACGCCGAGCAGGGTGGTGAGGGTGGTCGCCGCGAGCGCGATGAGCATGGACGTGCGCGCACCGTAGACGATGCGTGCGAACAGGTCGCGGCCCGTGCCGGGCTCGACGCCGAACCAGTGCTCGGCGCTGATCCCGCCGAGCGGACCGATCGGCAGGCCGCCGAGGTTCGGGTCGATGGCCGCCTGGTCGAACTCGTACGGCCCCCAGCCGGAGAGCTTGACGACGAGCGGCGCGGCGACGGCCAGGAGCGCGACGAGCGCGATGTACGACAGGGCGAGCACCGCCCCGCGGTTGCGGAGCAGGTGGTGCCAGACGCCCTGCCGGGGCGCCGGGGGCGCGGCGTCGACGGACGGCGCGCCCCCGGTCTCTGCCTCGAGCGTGGTCATGCTGATGGTCATGGCTCAGCCCTTGCTCGGGTCCTTGAGCCCGACGCCGGTGTAGTCGAGACCACCGGTCGCGACGCCCGGGCTGGAGTACACCCCGGTGACGTTCTCGCCGGGCAGCAGCACGACCTTCTCCACGAGCAGCGGCACGATCGGCGCCTGCTCGAGCACCTGCTCGTCGAGGTTGCCCCAGGCCTCGTTCGCGGCCGCCGGGTCCGTGATGGCGAGCGCGTCGTCGATGGCGGAGTTGATCGCCGGGTCGTCGATCTGCCCGAGGTTGGAGTTGCCCTTGTCGGTGATGCGACGCCCGTCGAACAGCGGCGGGATGACGGTGCTCGCCGACGACGCCCAGTCGGGGCACCAGCCGGTGATCGCGGCGTCGTTCTGCAGCTTCGGCGTGCCGATCGTCTCGTAGAACTTCGAGGTGTCGATCGGGTTGAACGTCACCTCGATGCCCACGCGGGCCAGGGACTGCTGCACGGCCTCGGCCTGCGCCTGCAGCTTCGGCTGGGTGCGCATGTCGAGGGTCATCTCGAAGCCGTCGGCGTACCCGGCCTCGGCGAGCAGCGCCTTGGCCTTCTCGACGTCGCCGGTGTTCCCCTCGCTCGGGTAGAGGTCGAAGTCCTTGTGGCCGGCCACGGACGCGGGGATGGTGGTGCTGGCGACGTCGGCGAGCATGGTGCCGCCGGTGCCGTTCTGCACGGCCGCCTTGTCCACCGCGTACGAGATCGCCTGGCGCACCTTGACGTCGTCCAGCGGCTTCTTCGTGGTGTTGAGGCCCATGTAGGTGGTGCAGACGCCCGGCCAGTCGACCAGGCGGTCGGAGTACCTCGGGTCCTGCAGGCGGGCGAGCGTGGCCGGCTGCAGGTTGCCGGCGATCGCGTTGACGTCCGAGCCCTGCCCGGCGAGCAGGCGCTCGTCGATGGTGGCGGGGTCGAGGCCGAGCTGGAAGTGCCAGCCGTCCGGCTTGGCCGTGCGGACCTCGTCGGTGGCCGGGTCCCAGTTCTCGTTGCGGACCAGGTTGATGACGCTGCCCGGGGTGTACTCGTCGAGCGTGTACGGCCCCGACGCGACGATGTCGTTGAGGAACTCGTCGCCGGCGCCGGAGTCGACGGGGAAGGGCGCGAAGTTCGGCTGGGACGCCACGGCGGGGAAGTCGGGGAACGGCGCCTTCAGGTGGAAGACGATCGTCTTGTCGTCGGGGGTCTCGATCGTCGGCAGGTCGCCCGAGAGGTACGGGCCCTGGTAGTCGTCCGGCGCGTCGATGACCTGCTTGGCGTACGGGGAGCCGATGCCGATCTCGGGGTCCCAGGCGCGCGAGACGCCGAACTCGACCTCGGCGGAGGTGATCGGGTCCCCGTTGTCGAACTTCAGCCCGTCCTTGAGCGTGAACGTCCAGGTCAGGCCGTCGTCGGACACCGTGCCCGTGTCGGTGGCGAGGTCCGGCACGATCTCGTTCGGGTCCTCGGCGCTGCCGGACGCCGGCGTCGTGAGCGTCCGGTACACGAGCCGGTAGAAGTTGTTGACTCCGCCGTCCCAGCCCTTCGCCGGGTCGAGGTAGGAGAAGTCGGCGTTCTGCAGCACCTGGACGACGCCGCCCTCGGCGGGCTCGCCCTCGAGCCCGCTGGTGCTGCTCGCCGTGGAGCTCGAGCCGCCGCCTCCGCCGGAGCAGGCGCCGAGCACGAGGACGGTCGCGGTGGCGAACGCGCCGGCGCGCAGCGCGGGCCGGGTCGCTCGTCGGGTCACTCGTCGGGTCATGGAATGCCTCCCAGGGTGGGGATGGTGCGAGGAGCGGGTCGGTGAGAGCGGTGGAGCGGGTCAGGACAGGCGGAGGAAGACGCGCATGGCGCCCACCTCGCGGTTGCCCCAGAGCGCGTAGGGCACGAGGGCCACCGGCGCGCGGTGCGTGGCGGGCGCCGTGGCGCCCAGCGGGGGGTACGGGTCGTCGCTCGTCGGGGGCGCGACGGCGAGGTCGCCGCGCAGCACCCGCCACGGGTGGTCGTGGTCGACCGCGAGCCGGGCCACGTCCTCGGGCGAGAGCAGCAGGTCGTCCACCGGGGCGGCGGCGTCCTGCTGCTCGACGCAGTAGACGAGCGGCCCGCGCAGGACGGCGGCGGTGCCGCGGGCGGCGTCCAGGTGCGGGTGGGCGGTGACGGCACGCACCGGCATGGGCAGGTCGAGCACGACCGTCCGGCCCGGCGTCCACGTGCGGGTCAGCCGGAGCCAGCCGTCGGCGGGGCGCTCGGCGACGGGCTCGCCGTCCACGGTGGCGGTGGCGCCGTCCGCCCAGGCGGGGATGCGCAGCGCGAGCGTGACCGGGCGGTCCGGCGCGCGGCGCACGCGCACGGTGACGCGCCCGTCCCACGGCAGGTCGGTCGTGACGTCGACGCCGAGGGCGGGGGAGTCGATCGCGGCGCTCGCGTACAGGGCGACGGTGAGGGAGTCGTCGTCGGCCACGGCCAGGTGGTCCTGCAGCTCGGACATCCAGCGCACCACGTTGGGCGGGCAGCACGGGCAGCCGAACCAGGCGCGGCGGAGCGGCTCGCCGTCCTTCTCGGCGCCCGAGCGCTGCTCGTGGTCGGGGCGACGCTGCAACGGGTTGTCGTAGAAGAAGGCGGCGCCGTCCTCCGACAGGCCGACGGCGTACGCGTTGTGCAGCACCCGCTCGACGTGGTCGAGGACGTCGGCCCGGCCGGTGGCGAGGAAGAGCCGCCACCCCCACTGGACCGTGCCGATCGCGGCGCAGGTCTCCGCGTACGCACGCTCGGCGGGCAGCTCGAACCGGTCGCCGAAGGCCTCGTCGGAGTGCCGGGAGCCGATCCCGCCCGTGAGGTAGGACTTGCGCGCCACCATGTCGTCCCACAGGTGCTCGAGGTGGGCGACGAGGGCGTCGTCGCCGGTCTCGAGCGCGACGTCCGTCGCACCTGCGGCGAGGTAGACCATGCGGACCGCGTGCCCGGTGACGGAGCCCAGCTCCCGCAGCGGCACGGCGTCCTGGAAGTAGTCCGCCGCGAAGATCGTGTGCTCGAGCGTCCCGGCCCCGCGGCGCTCGACGAACAGCCGGGCCTGCTCCAGGTAGCGGCCGTCGCCGGTCTCGCGGGCGAGCTCGACCAGGGCCATCTCCACCTCGGGATGGCCGCAGTACGCCTGCTCGCCGTCAGGCCCGTACCGCTCGACGACGAGGTCCGCGAACCGGGAC
Source organism: Isoptericola peretonis (assembly GCA_023241745.1). Lineage (GTDB taxonomy): Bacteria > Actinomycetota > Actinomycetes > Actinomycetales > Cellulomonadaceae > Isoptericola > Isoptericola peretonis. The sequence goes on from JALQCY010000003.1 coordinate 475,075, forward strand.
GCGACGTCGAGCAGGCGGCGGTCGCCGAGCTGGCGCGACGCCGCGACCGCGGCCTGGGCGAGGTGGCCCAGGTTGTACATCTCGTGGCCCCACGACAGGTCCTGCCACGGCCGCTTCGCGCTCTGGGGCGACTGGTAGAAGGTGCCGAGGTAGCCGTCGGCACGCTGGGTGCGCTCGATCAGCGCCACCGACTCCTCGTAGAACTCACGGGCGACGGCGAGCGCCTCGGCCTCCTCGGCGTCGGCCGGGTCGCGGGCGAGCTCGTACGCGACGCCCTCGAGCGTCTTGTAGACGTCGGTGTCGAGGAAGGGGTAGCGCCCGCGGTAGTCGCCGACGGACGGGTCCTGGAGGCGGCGGAAGTTGTCGAGGTTCCCGGCCTGCCGCACCTCGCGCACCACGTGCGGCACGGTGGCGACGCGGTTGCGCCGCTGCCAGTCGTGGAGCAGACCGCCGGTGAGGCGCACCCGGCCCGTGCCGAGCGGCGACCCGACCGGGCCGGTCGCCACGACGGCGGGAGCGCGGCTCGGCACGGAAGTCATGTTCGGGGCGATGGCCACAGGATCTCCTCAGTGGTATATCACATTGCATAGGCTCAGCCGCGTCGCCCAGGGCGAGCCGGCATGACGTCGTCGTCCGGTCAGTCCTACGGGCGCTCGCGTCGTCGCGTGCGCCGGGTCGTTCTCGGTCAGGTTCCTGCTCGGCTGGGCTGTTGTCGCAGGTGGGCGCCGGTGCCGGGTCGCGGCCCCGTGCCCCCGTCGGGCAGGCCACCTTGGCCTGACCGCCGATGTGACGGGTAACATATCATGCACTACTGTGATGTCCACCACCCCCGGATCCAGCCCCGTGAGGAAGTGCTCATGTCGGAAGCCGTAGCGTCTTTTCGTCGCATCGAGGCGCCGGTCAGCCTGCGCGAGAGCGTGTCGCGCGCCCTCACCGCGGCGATCGTCTCGGGTGACCTCGCGCCGGGGACGCTGGTGTCGGTGCCCTCCCTCACGGCGCGCTTCGCCGTGTCGGCGACGCCGGTGCGCGAGGCGATGCTGGACCTCGAGAAGCGCGGCTTCGTCACCGCCGTCCGCAACAAGGGCTTCCGGGTCACCGAGGTGTCGCCGGAGATGCTGAGCCACATCGCCGAGGTGCGGCAGCTCCTCGAGCCGCCGGCCATGGAGAAGCTGGCAGGCCGCTTTCCCCAGGCGGCGCTGGGCGCGCTGCGCGAGCAGGCCGACGCCATCGTCACGGGTGCGCGCTCAGGTGACCTGGTGACGTATCTCGAGGCGGACCGCGACTTCCATCTGCGCCTCACGACCCTGGCGGGCAACCCCCTGCTGGTGGACGTGGTGGCGGACCTGCGCAGCCGGGCACGGCTGCTCGGACTGTCGCAGATGGTCGCCACCGACCGCCTGGAGCACTCGGCGGCCGAGCACCACGAGCTGCTCGACCTGCTCGCGGCCGGCGACGCCGCCGGGGCGCGGGACCTCATGCACCGCCACATCGGCCACACCACGGGCTGGTGGGCGGGGCGCCCCGAGGAGGACTGACCGGGAGGGGCCGGCACCGTGGCCGACCCCTACCGGATGCTGGTATGTGACATATTACCGAGAAGGAGCCGTATGACCGTCGACGTCGTGGTCGTGGGTGCGGGCATCGTGGGTGCCGCGTGCGCCCGTGCGCTCGCCCGCCGCGGGCTCGCGGTCACCGTGCTCGACCGGCGCGGTGCGGCGTCCGGCACCACCGCACACGGGGAGGGCAACCTCCTCGTCTCGGACAAGGAGCCGGGCCCCGAGCTCCTGCTGGCCCAGCACGCCGCCCGGCGGTGGCCGTCGCTCGTGGCGGAGCTCGACGACGAGCTGGGCGGAGCCCGGCACGGCTTCCCCCCGCTCGAGTACGACCCCAAGGGCGGCCTCGTCGCCGCCACGACCACCGCGGGCGCCCAGCCCTTGCGGGACTTCGCCGCCCGGCAGCGGGGCGCCGGGGTGGACGCGCGAGAGGTCGACGTCGCCCAGGCCCTCGAGCTCGAGCCGGCGCTGAACCCCGGCCTCACGGCCGCCGTCTGGTACCCGGAGGACGCCCAGGTGCAGCCCGTCGCGGCGGCGGAGGCGCTCCTCGCCTCCGCCCGGCACGCCGGGGCGACGGTGCGCACGGGCGTCGAGGTGGTGGGCGCCCTGCGCGACGGCGACCGTCTCGTCGGGGTGCGGACCTCCGGCGGCGACGTCCCTGCGGCGGCCGTCGTGCTCGCCGCGGGACCGTGGTCCGGAGTCGTCGCCGCGCGGCTCGGCGTGGCGCTGCCCGTCCGGCCGCGGCGCGGGATGGTGCTGGTGACCACCCGCATGCCGCACGTCGTGCGGCACAAGGTGTACGACGGCGACTACGTGGGTGCCACCCAGTCCGGCGACGCGTCGCTCCAGACGTCCAGCGTGGTCGAGTCGACCGCCGCCGGCACCGTGCTCATCGGCTCCAGCCGCGAGCAGGTCGGGTTCGACGAGCGGTTGCGCGTCGCCGTGCTGCGCGAGATGGCCGCGCGGGCGATCCGCCTGTTCCCCTTCCTCGCCGACGCGAGCGCCATGCGCGCCTACCTGGGCTTCCGCCCCTATGTGCCCGACCACCTGCCGATCGTCGGCCCCGACCCCCGGACGCCGGGCCTGTGGGTCGCGACCGGGCACGAGGGCGCGGGCATCGGGCTGGGGCCCGTGAGCGGCGAGCTGCTCGCCGACCTGTACACCGGAGCGGAGCCCGCGGTCGACCCCGCGCCGTTCCGCGTCGACCGGCCGGCGGTGCTCGCCGCCGCGCCCTGGGCCCCGCCCCCGTCCGACACCCCCGCGCCGACCGGGACCATCGAGGAGGCCTCATGACCGCGCGTCCGCTCACCATCACCCTCGACGGCGAGCCGTTCGCCGGCGCCGAGGGCCAGACCATCGCGGGGATGCTGCTGGCCGCCAGGCGCCGGTCGTGGCGCACCACCAGCGCCGGCGCCGCCCCGCGCGGCGTGTTCTGCGGCATCGGGGTGTGCTTCGACTGCCTCGTCACCGTCAACGGAGCGCGCGACGTGCGTGCCTGCCTGCGGCGCGCCGCCGACGGCGACGTGGTGGAGACGCAGCACGACCCGCTGCCGGAGGTGACCTCGTGACCCGCCGCACGGTGGTCGTGGTCGGCGCCGGGCCGGCCGGGCTCTCCGCCGCGCGCGCCGCGGCCCGCGCCGGGGCCGAGGTGACGTTGCTCGACGCGTCGGACCAGGTGGGCGGGCAGTTCTGGCGGCACGCCTCCCGGCCCGCCCACGACGAGCACCGGTACCACCACGGCTGGAGCACGTTCACGGCGCTGCGCGACGTCGTCGCCTCGCACCCTCGGGTCACGCTGCTGACGTCCGCCCAGGTGTGGGCGCTCGAACGGCTCGACGACGGCGTGCGGCTCCGCGTGCTCGTCGGACCCGCGGACGCCTCGGGCCGTGAGCACCTCACCCTGACCCCGGACGCGCTGGTGCTCGCCACGGGGGCGCACGACCGCACGTTGCCGTTCCCCGGCTGGCAGCTGCCGGGCGTCACCACCGCGGGCGCGGCCCAGGCCCTCGCCAAGGCGGAGCGCGTGGCCGTGGGCGATCGCGTCGTCGTCGCCGGCGCGGGCCCGTTCCTGCTGCCCGTCGCGACGTCGCTGCTGCGCACCGGCGCGCGGGTGCTGTCGGTGCACGAGGCCGCCACCCCGGCGTCGCTGGCCCGTGGCTGGGGCTCGCGCCCGGCTGGGCTGCTGGGTGCCGCGCACAAGACGGGAGAGCTCGGCGGGTACGTCGGGACGCTCGCGCGCCACCGGGTCGCGTACCGGCTCGGCGAGGCGGTGGTCGCCGCCCGCGGGGACGGCCGGGTCGAGGAGGTGACCGTGGCGCGGGTCGACGCACGATGGGCGCCGGTGCCGGGCACCGAGCGCACCGTCGCGGCGGACGCGGTGTGCGTCTCGCACGGGTTCACCCCTCGCCTCGAGCTCGCGGTGGCCGCCGCGTGCGCGATCTCGCCCGACCGCTTCGTCGTCGTCGACGACGGGCAGGGCACCAGCGCGCCCGGCGTCTGGGCCGCGGGCGAGCTCACCGGCATCGGGGGAGCGGAGGCCGCGCTCGCCGAGGGCTGGGTGGCCGGGCACCACGCCGCGTCCGGGGCCGTCGACGACCCGGCCGTGGCCCGGGCGGCGCGCCGGCGCGACCGGTCCGCCGACTTCGCCCGCCGGCTGGAGGCCGCGCACGGCATCCGGGGCGGCTGGACCGCCTGGCTGCGCGACGACACGCTCGTCTGCCGCTGCGAGGAGGTCGACGCCGGCACCCTGCGCGCGGCCGCGTGCGCCACCGGCTCCGCCGACCTGCGCTCGGTGCGCCTCACCAGCCGCGCCGGTCTCGGGCCGTGCCAGGCACGGGTCTGCGGCCGCACGGTCGCCGAGCTCGTGGGCGCCGACGCCGCGTCGTCCCCCGGCGACGCCACCGAGGCGCCGCCCGCCGTCCCCGACCGCCGGCCCCTCGTCGTGCCCGTCCGGCTCGGCGACCTCGCCGCGCTGCCGGACGACCCGACCTGAACCTTCCCGTCGAGCAGACCCTCGCGTCCCGAGACCGCGACGCGCCAACCGAGAGGAAACACCGCATGAGCTCCCAGAAGATCGACCTGGGCGGAGTCGTCGTCGCCACGACGCTGCCCTTCACCCCCGACGCCGCAGCCCCCGCCGGGCTCGCCGTCGACTACGAGGGCTTCGCCGCGCACGTCGACCACCTGATGGACGCGGGCTGCCGCGGCGTCGGGCCCAACGGCTCCCTCGGCGAGTACTCGTCGCTCACCGACGACGAGCGCCGCAAGGTCGTGCAGACCGCCGTCGATGCGGTCGCCCGCCGGGGCATCGTCATCGCGGGCGTGCACGGCGTGGGCTGGCACCAGGCCAAGCACTGGGCCGAGCTCGCTGCCGAGGACGGCGCCGACGCCGTCCTGCTGCTGCCGCCCACGATCTACCGCGCCAACCGGGGCGAGATCGTCGAGCACTACTCCCGCGTGAACGAGGTCGGCCTGCCGATCATGGTCTACAACAACCCGTTCGACACGAAGGTCGACCTGACGCCGGACCTCGTGGCCGAGCTCGCGCAGCTCGACAACGTGGTGGCCGTCAAGGAGTTCTCCGGCGACGTGCGCCGGATCTCCGAGCTGCGCGAGGTCGCGGACATCGACGTCATCGCCGGCGCCGACGACCTGCTGTTCGAGTCGCTGGTGATGGGCGCGACCGGCTGGTTCGCCGGCTACCCGAACGCGATCCCCGAGGTCGCCGTCGAGCTGTACGAGCTGGTGCGGGCCGGCAAGATCACCGAGGCCCGGGACCTGTACGAGAACGTGGTCGCCATGTTCCGCTGGGACTCGCGCACCGAGTTCGTGCAGGCCATCAAGCTGTCCACCCAGATCGCGGGGCGCCCGTTCGGCATCGAGACCCGCCCGCCGCGCGGCCCGCTGTCGGCCGAGCAGGAGGCCGCCGTACGCAAGGACACCGAGAAGGCCCTCGCGTACATCGCCGCCCGCTGAGTCCGCCTGTCACCCAGCCCGTCACCACCGAGCCCTACTCCAGAGAGGCCGACCATGCGATCGTCCCGGACCTTCACCGCCGTCGACTCGCACACCGAGGGCATGCCCACCCGGGTCGTCACGTCGGGGCTCGGGGTCATCCCCGGCGCCACGATGAACGACAAGCGGCTGCACTTCATCGAGCACCTCGACGACGTGCGCCGGCTGCTCGTCAACGAGCCCCGGGGGCATGCCGCGATGAGCGGCGCGATCCTGCAGCCCCCGACCCGGGACGACTGCGACTGGGGCGTCGTGTACATCGAGGTGTCCGGCTGCCTGCCGATGTGCGGGCACGGCACCATCGGCGTCGCGACGGTGCTGGTGGAGACGGGCATGGTGACGGTCACCGAGCCGACGACCACCATCCGGCTCGACACCCCGGCCGGGGTGGTCGTCGCTCGGGTCGAGGTGCGCGACGGGCACGCGGAGTCGGTGACGATCGAGAACGTGCCGAGCTTCGTCGTGCGGCTCGACGACGTGGTCGACGTGCCCGGCCTCGGCACCGTGCCCTACTCGCTGGCGTTCGGCGGCAACTTCTACGCGATGGTCGACCTCGACGACGTGAAGCTGCCGTTCGACCGTGCCCGGCAGCAGGACATCCTGGCCGCCGGGCTCGCGATCATGGACGCGATCAACACCACCGCCCCGCCGTCGCACCCCACGATCGCGGGCGTGGACCACTGCCACCACGTCGAGTTCATCGCGCCGGGGTCGACCGCGGAGCACTCCCGGCACGCGATGGCGATCCACCCGGGGTGGTTCGACCGGTCGCCCTGCGGCACCGGCACCTCGGCGCGCATGGCGGAGCTCTGGCAGCGGGGCGAGCTGGCCCTGGGCGCCGACTTCGTCAACGAGTCCTTCATCGGCTCGCGGTTCGTGGGGCGGCTCGTCGGCGAGACCGAGGTCGCCGGCGTCCCCGCCGTCCTGCCCACCATCACCGGGCGCGCCTGGGTCACCGGCCTCGGCACGTATCTGCTCGACCCGAGCGACCCGTTCCCCACCGGCTTCCAGTTCTGAGGTGCAGACGATGACCACCCTGACAACGGCCGTCCCGGCCCCGCCCGAGGAGGCGGCGCGAGCCGCGGCGACGGCCGCGCCCCTGCTCGCCGACCTGCCGCCGTCGACCCGCGCCGCCGCCCTGCGTGCGGCAGCGGACTCCCTCGGCGCGCACGAGGACGAGCTGGTCGCCCTCGCCGCGGCCGAGACGCACCTGGCCGAGGCCCGGCTGCGCGGCGAGCTGAAGCGCACCCGCGTCCAGCTCGGCCTGTTCGCCCGGCTCGTGGAGTCCGGCGCGTACCTCGACGTGCGGCTCGACGCCGCCGACCCCGACTTCGTGCTCGGGCCCCGCCCCGACCTGCGCCGCACGCTCTGGCCGGTCGGCCCGGCACTGGTCTTCGCCGCGAGCAACTTCCCGTTCGCGTTCTCCGTGCCGGGCGGCGACACGGCGGCCGCGCTGGCCGCAGGATGCCCCGTGGTCGTCAAGGCGCACCCGGGGCACCCCGAGCTGTCCCGCCGCGTGGCGGGCCTGATGGTCGAGGCCTTCGCCGGCGCCGGGCTGCCCGCCGGGACCTTCTCCCTGGTCGAGGGTGACGACGCCGGGCGCGCGCTGCTGGCGCACCCCGCGGTGCGGGCCGCCGCGTTCACAGGGTCCACGCGGGTGGGCCGGCTCCTGGCCGACGCCGCGGCGGCGCGGCCGGAGCCGATTCCCTTCTACGGCGAGCTCGGCTCCGTCAACCCGGTGCTCGTGACCCCCTCCGCGCTCGCCGAGCGGGGCGAGCAGATCGCCCGTGGCTGGGTCGCGTCGGTGAGCGGATCGGCCGGGCAGCTGTGCACCAAGCCGGGCTTCCTGCTCGTCCCCGAGGGCCACGGGCTCGGGCAGGTCGTGGCCGAGGCGGCCGCGGCGGTGCCGGAGCACGCGCTGCTCAACGCGCGGGTCGGCGCGGGCTACGTCGAGCGCCGCTCCGCCGTCCTCGGCACGCCGGGCGTCGCCGTGCTGGCCGAGGGGTCGGCACGGGCGGGGGACGACGGCGTCGTGGCCGCCGCACCGACCTTCGTCGAGACGGACCTCGCCACCTTGCGCGAGCACCGCGACACCGTGCTGGACGAGGTGTTCGGGCCGTTCGCCGTGCTCGTCACCTACCCGGAGGGGACCGACCTGGGCGCGGTCGTCGCCGAGCTCTTTCCCGGCGAGCTCACTGCCACCGTGCACCGCGGAGCGGGCGAGGGGGCGCAGATCGCCGGGCTGCTCGCCACCCTGGGCAGGCACGCCGGGCGGGTGCTCGTCGACGGCTGGCCCACCGGCGTCGCCGTCACCCCGGCGATGCAGCACGGCGGGCCGTGGCCCGCCACGACGGCCGACGCGACGTCGGTCGGCACGGCCGCGATCGGCCGGTTCCTGCGGGGCGTCACGTTCCAGGACGCACCGCAGGACGCGCTGCCCGCGCCGTTGCAGGACGGTAACCCGTGGGGGGTGCCGCAGGCGCGGTCGGGTGTGGGAGAGTCGGCGCACTGGTAGGCGACGAGGCCACGACCAGGCGCTTCACCGGGAGGACCACCACGTGCTCATCGCCGAAGAGCTGCTGCTCCTGGCCCACGACGACCGGCGCACCGGGCCGTCGCTGTTCGACGACGCGCCCTACCGCCTCGCCGGCGCGCTGCTCGTCGAGCTGGTGATCGGGCACAGGATCGCGCTGCGTCCCGTCCCGGGCGGCGACGGCCCCGTCGTCGTCATGGACCGGGCGCCGACGGGCAGGCCCGAGCTCGACCGTGTGCTCGAGGCCGCCGGCGCCGTGCCGCGGCGAGCGGCCGAGCTGGTCGACGTGCTGGCGCGGCACGTGGAGCGGCCGCTGCTGGACGGGCTCGTGGCCCAGGGGCTGCTGCGGCGCGAGGAACGCACCTCCTGGGGCGTGCTCCGCAGCACCCGGTGGCGCACGGTCGAGGGGCCGACGGTCGCCGCGCTGCGCCGCCGCGTCCATGCCGTCCTGCTGGACGGTGCCACGCCGGGGGACCGCACCGCCGCGCTGCTCACCCTCGCGGAGGGTTCCGGCTGGCTCCACCCGGAGGTCCCGCGCGAGCACCGCCGCGTGGCGGACGCCCGCATGCGCGAGCTCGCGGCGACGTGGTGGCGGGGGAGCGCGGTCCGTGAGGCGGCCGGCGCCGTCGCGGCCGCCGTCGTCGGCGTCGTCAGCACGGCGACGCTGGTGCTCCCCGCCGCCACCTGAGCGCGCCGGGGCTCCGGGTCACGCGTCGTCGAGCCGCCCGAGCAGGTCGACGGCGGCGCGGGCGTAGTCGCCGATCCACCGGTCGTGCAGGCGCTTGATCGGCAGCGGGGCGAGCGCGAGGTGGCGTTCCCGGCCGACCTTGCGCCCGGTCACGAGCTCCGCCCGCTCCAGCACGCGCAGGTGCTGCAGCACGGTGGTGCGGTCGAGCTCGGGGAAGAGCGCGCACAGCTCGCCGGTGGTGCGGGTGGACTCCTTGAGCGCGTCGAGCATGCGGCGGCGCACCGGTGCGGCCAGGGCCTTGAACACGAGGTCGTCGTCGTTCTCCTCGCCGGTGTCCCTGGCCGCTCCCGAAGTCATGTGATAAAAATACAACATGAACACCAAGCAGGCACTCTCCGAGCTCACCTTCACGGTCTCGGGGCGCGTCGCGCGCCCGTCCCGTGACGTCTACGAGGCCATCGCGGACCCCGACCAGCTGTCCCGCTACTTCACGACGGGCGGCGCCCGCGGCCGGCTCGAGCCCGGGGCCGACGTCTCCTGGGACTTCGCCGACTTCCCCGGCCGCTTCCCCGTCACCGTGGTCGAGGCCGCGCCGCCGCGCCGCATCGTCGTGCGGTGGGAGGGCGCGGACACCGCCGACGGCTCGGCGGCGACCACCGTCACCTTCGAGCTGGAGCCGCTCGACGACGACGCCCGCACCCTCGTGACCATCACCGAGTCGTCGTGGGCCGTCACTCCCGACGGCGCCAAGCACGCGTTCGGCAACTGCGAGGGCTGGACGGGCATGCTCGCCGCCCTCAAGGCCTGGGTGGAGCACGGCATCAACCTGCGCGAGGGCTTCTACCGCTGACTCCGCCCACCACACTGGGCCGGGGAGCGTCAGGCGGTGCTGCGCACCTCGTCGAGGAACCGGCGGGTGCGCTTGCGCAGGCCCTCGACACGGCGCTCGACGATCGCCGCGCGGACGGCCTCGTCGTCCCGGCCGGCCTCGGCGAGCGTGGGTCGCCGTCGGGCGTTGCGCGAGCACCGGAAGTCGCCGCAGATCAGCGTGCCGATGGTGTCGCCCTTGCGGCCGGCGGCGCCGCCGCGCTTGGCGACGAAGAGCTGCACGTCACGGGTCTCGACCACGTCCTCGCACCACGCGCACATGGCGGCGCGGCGCGGGCCGGTGCGCTCGGTCGCGCGCAGGAGGACGCCGACGGGCTCGGCGTCGGCCGCGTCGTCGAGCGTCATGACGACGTACGCGGACAGCGGCTGCTTGCGGTCGTGCCAGCCCAGGTAGTCGAGGCGGTCCCAGTCGGTCTCGGTCATCGAGGCGAGGTCGGGGACGATCATGCGCTGCCGCTCGCTGCGGGTGGCGTTGACGAGGGAGGCGCGGAGCTGCTGCTCGGTGAGGGGGGTCATGAGGGATCGGCTTTCGGGTGAGCGGGGGGTGGGCAGGGCGAAGCCCCGCACCACCTCACCTGCTGAACCGGTCCGTCAGGACGACCAGCGGGAGGCGGTGCCGGGGCAGGCGGGACTGCCCGAGCAGGCCTGGTGGCCCACCCCGCTCCCTGCGACGCCCTGCATCGCTCGCTCCTCGCTCGTGAAAGTACTGGTCCGCTCGCGCGCTTCGGCGCGACCGGCCCGACCATGGTGGCACGAGACGGTCGCCCGGGTCGACGTCTATTGCGTCACCGTCCCTCGACTATGCCTAGTCGACGGCCGAACATGTGGTTGCGGCCCGTCCGGTCGACCGGACGGGCCGCAACCACATGTTCGGCACAGTCGGGGGTCAGAGGGTCGCGCGGACCTCGCGGGCGGCGGCCACCAGGTGCGCCAGCGCCGGCTCGACCTCGGCGTACCGGCGGGTCTTGAGCCCGCAGTCCGGGTTGACCCACACCAGCGCCGGGTCGATGGACTTCACCGCGAGCCGCAGCAGCTCGGTCACCTCGTCCGCCGACGGCACGCGCGGGGAGTGGATGTCGTAGACGCCCGGCCCGATGCCGCGGGAGTACCCGGCGTCGGCGAGCTCCGGCACGATCTCCATGCGCGAGCGCGCCGCCTCGAGGGACGTCACGTCGGCGTCGAGGCCGTCGATGGCGCCCACCACCTCGCCGAACTCCGAGTAGCACAGGTGCGTGTGGACCTGGGTGGCCGGCGCGGCGCCGGCGGTCGCCAGGCGGAACGACCCGACCGACCAGCGCAGGTACTCGTCCTGGTCGGCGCGACGGAGCGGCAGCAGCTCGCGCAGCGCGGGCTCGTCCACCTGGACGACGGCGATGCCCGCCGCCTCGAGGTCGGCCACCTCGTCGCGCAGTGCCAGGGCCACCTGGTTCGCCGTGTCGGCGATCGGCTGGTCGTCGCGCACGAACGACCAGGCGAGGATCGTCACCGGCCCGGTGAGCATGCCCTTGACCGGGGCGGGGGTGAGGGACTGCGCGTACGAGGCCCACTCGACGGTCATGGGCCGCGGCCGCTGCACGTCGCCCCACAGGATCGGCGGGCGCACGCAGCGCGACCCGTACGACTGCACCCAGCCGAGGTCGGTCGTCGCGAAGCCGTCGAGCAGCTCCGCGAAGTACTGCACCATGTCGTTGCGCTCCGGCTCGCCGTGCACGAGGACGTCGAGGCCGAGGTCCTCCTGCAGCCGCACGACGCGCTCCACCTCGGCCCGCATGGCGGCGGTGTACGCGGCGTCGTCCAGCTCGCCCTTCGCCCACGCGGCACGGGCCGTGCGGATCTCCGGGGTCTGCGGGAACGAGCCGATCGTCGTCGTCGGCAGCGGGGGCAGGGCGAGCCGCGCCCGCTGGGCGGCGGCGCGCTCGTCGTGCGCCCCGCGCGCGAAGTCGCCGTCGGCGAGACCGGCGAGCCGCTGGCGCACGTCGGGCACGACGACGCCCGGCGCGGCCGCGCGGTCGGCCAGGGCGTCGGCGGCCTCGGCGAGCTCGGTCGCGACGGCGTCGTGCCCGTCGGCGAGCCCGCGGGCGAGCGTCGCGACCTCGCGCACCTTCTGGTCCGCGAACGCCAGCCAGCGTCGCAGGCCGGGCGTGCGGCCGGCGCGCTCGGCGCCCGGGCCGTCCCAGGTCTCGTCCTCGACGTCGTGCGGCACGTGCAGCAGCGACGTCGACGTGCCCACGGCCACCGATCCGGCGCCGAGGGCGGCCAGGCCCTCGAGCGTGTCGAGCCGCGCGGACAGGTCGGCGCGCCACACGCCGTGGCCGTCCACGACGCCCGCGACGAGGGTCTTGGTCTCGAGCCCGGCCACCGGCCCGGCGGGCACCCCGCCCTTGACGAGGTCGACCGCGATCGCGTCGACGTCGGTACCGGCGAGGAGCGCGAGGCGGTCCGTCGCGCCGGTGCGCAGGTCGCCGTACGGCGCGGCGACGAGGATCCGCGGGCGTTCCCCGTCGTCGTCGCCCGAGGGGCGGGCGAGGTCGGTGGCGAGCGCGCGGTACGCCCGCTCGACCGCGGCGTCGAGGGCGTCGGTCGGCACGTCGACCGAGTCCGACACGAGCGCGGGCTCGTCGAGCTGCACCCACGGCGCGCCGACGGCGGCCAGCGCGCGCAGCAGGTCCGCGTACGCGGCCACGACGTCGTCGAGCCGGTCGAGCGGACCGAAGCCCTCGCCGGCCCCGTCGGCGGCCTTCGACAGGGCGAGGAACGTCACCGGGCCCACGAGCACGGGGCGGGTGGTGACGCCGGCCTCCTTGGCCTCGGCGTACTCGCGCACGACGCGGTGGTCGGCGAAGGAGATCGGCGTCGTCTCGCTGATCTCGGGGACCAGGTAGTGGTAGTTGGTGTCGAACCACTTGGTCATCTCGAGCGGGGCGTCCTCCCCGCGGCCGCGGGCCACGGTGAAGTAGCCGTCCAGCTCGAGCGAGCCGTCCTCGGCGTCGAGCAGGTCGCGGAACCGCTCCGGGACGGCACCCAGGAGGGCGACGACGTCGAGCACCTGGTCGTAGTAGGAGAAGGACGCCGGCACGGAGCCGTCCTCGGGGTTCAGGCCGAGGCCGACGAGGCGGCGGACGGTCTCGCGGCGCAGCGTGCCGGCCGTGACCTCCAGGTCGACGGCGTCGGTGCGGCCTGCCCAGAACGACTCGACGGCCTTCTTGAGCTCCCGGCGACGCCCGATGCGGGGGTAGCCGAGGACGGTGCCGCCCGGGAAGGCGGGGGCGGGGGTGGTGGACATGAGCACTCCAGAGGTCGGGCTCCGGTCAGACGGCCGGGGCCTGGGTCGGGATGCTCGGTACCCACGGCCTTCTGGCCAGGTCCGCGCCGCCCGACGAGGTGTCGGAGGGCGCCGGTCCGCCGAGGTGGACACCCTCGAGCAGGTCCAGAGCGGGTCGGAACTTGTTGAACGTGTACACGTGGATGCCGGGGGCGCCGGCGTCGAGCACGCGCTGGGCGAGCTCCACGGCGCGCGCCGTCCCGTAGGCGTGCTGCGCCTCCGGGTCCCCGGCGGCGTCGAGCGCGTCCAGCAGGTGCCGGGGCGCGCGGACGCCGGTGAGCTCCTCGACGCGACGGAGCCGGCGCGGCTCGGTCGTGGGCAGCTGCCCGGCGAGGATCGGGATCGTCACCCCGGCCGCGCGGGCCTCGGCGACGAAGTCGGTGTACGAGTCGGCCTCGTAGAACAGCTGCGTGATGGCGAAGCTCGCCCCCGCGTCCTGCTTCTCCTTGAGGCGCCGGACCTCCTGGGCCCGGGTCGTGCCGGCCTGCACGTTGCCGTCGACGAACGTGGCGACGGCGATGGTCAGCGGGCGGGCGGCGCCACGCAGCGCGGCCCCGGGGTCGGTCGCGCAGCGCCGCGCCTCGACCTCGCGCAGCAGCTGCACGAGCTCGATCGAGGACGCGACGCCGTCGGACGGGGGCTGCCAGTCCGGCTGCTCCTTGGGCGGGTCGCCGCGCAGGGCCAGGAACGCGCGGGTGCCGGCGTCGAGGAAGTCGTCGATGACGGCGGACACGTCCTCACGGTGCGCGCCCACGCACGTCAGGTGCGCCACGGGCAGGACGGGCGTGCCCTCCAGCAGCGTGGCCACGACCTGCCGCGCGGTCGCCCGGTCGCCACCGCCCGCGCCGTAGGTCACCGACACGAAGTCCGGCCGCGCGCCGACGAGCCGGCGCGCCGTCTCCCAGAACTTGGGGGCGGCGTCCGGCCGGCGCGGTGGCATCAGCTCGAACGAGACCGTCGGGCGTGCCGGCAGCACCGGGGTGGGCGGAAGGGATGCCTCTGCGACCATGCGTCACTCCATCGATCCTGGCGTGAGCACCTTCGTCCTCGGGAGGCTTCCGTCGGAGAACGGGTTGCTGCGGCGTCGTCGAGCCAGGACTCTCGGCCGCTCTGGATGGCTGGACCTCGATCGTACGCACCATCCGCGATGCGGGCGAGGAGGCGACCGGTGAGTGAGACGGCGCCGCGGTCGTCAGGCCGGCACGGCCGCGTCGTCGTCCTGGACGTCGCCGGGCGCGCTCATGAGCCACTCCGTGGCGAAGAGGACCTTGTCGGTGAGGCCCAGCATCGCGTCGCGGATCTCGACGTGCGGGGTGGAGAACGCGAGCCGCGCCACCGACCGTGCGCCGGGCGCGGGCGCCCAGTAGTCGACCAGGAGCAGCGGGACGTCCTGGCCGCCGAGCTCCGTCGACCCGCGGCCGACGCGCACGTGGCGCAGGAAGGGGCCGGAGAGGGTCTCGGTGGTGGTGAGCTCGTCGTCGGGCCCGAGGCTCCGGTGGAGGCGGTCGTGGATGCGCTGCAGGTGGGTGGTCTCGCCGGCCTCCGGGCCGAGGTCGTGCCAGTAGAGCGTGAGGTTGAGCGCGAGCGCGGCGTCCTTGCCCGGGAGCACCAGGTAGGCCATGACCTGGCCGCCCGCGGCCTGCGCCCGCACCGCGACCTCGGTGAGCCGGTCGCGCAGGTCGCGGCGCAGCCCGGCGCCGCGGTCGCCCAGGGCCGCGCCCTGCTGCTTGACGAGGGCGCGGATCTGCAGGTCCCGCTGTGCCTCGTCCTCCAGGTCGATCAGCGCCCAGTGGTCGGGCAGGTTGAGCTCGATCCCGATGCCGCGGGACCCGCCGGGCTCGTCCACCGTGGCCATGGCGTGCAGGCCGTCGATGCTGATGCCCGCCCCCGTGTCGTCCGCCATGGCCGCGGGGCCCGCGGCGGGCGTCGGGTCCAGCGCCGACAGGACCTCGTCGACGCCGAGGGCCGTGGCGTGCGGCCCGGCGGGGTCGACGACGACCCGCTCGAGCGTCGCGCCGTGGCGGCGCAGGAAGGGCACCAGCGACTCGCGCCGCCGCAGGCTGAAGGAGCGCCCGGGGTCGTCGCCGAGGAACGACTCGAGGGCCTGCGCCGTCGAGAACAGGCACAGGTCGTAGGGGCGCGTCGACCCCTCCGGCGCGGGGAAGACCCGCACCTGCGGGGTGCGGTCCTCCCGCTCGACGAGGGGCACGACGACCGCCTCGTGGTGCAGGGCCCGTCCGACGGCGGCCCGGTCGCCGGTCGCGAGGGCGGCGGCCAGGACGGGGGACCCGGCGCCGAACCGGTTCGCGCCCGGGACCGCGACGTGCTCGCCGGTCACCGGTCGCTCCCGTCGTCCGCCCACCCGGTCGCCGCGCGGTAGGCCGCGAACCCGGCGTCGGTCGTCCTGAGGCGGACGACGGACGTGCCGAGCTCGTCGTCCGGGTCGGGGCCCTCCCAGCAGCGCCGGTCGAGGAGGGTCTCGCGCGCCTCGTCGGGAGTGAGGTGCGGGGACGCGTCGAAGTCGCTCGACCACGGACCCGTGGCCAGCTCGATCCATCCCGACCGGAGCAGCTCGACCAGCAGGTCGATGCGGCGGTCCCTCCTCGTCGCGTCGGGCATCGCTGCGTCGTCGTCGTCCCAGGACACCTCCCAGAGCCCCGAGACGTCCTCGTACCCGAGCCACAGGAGGTCGGTGGTCACCTTGTTCATGAGAGTGTGGGGTTGCCTTTCAGCGGCACGCGGGTCGGCGCGCCACGTCCGTCGCTGACGCGGAGGTAGGGACCGGTGTGGAGCGGGTCGGCATGACCCGGCCACCCGCTCTCGTAGATGATCTGCTGGCCCGTGTTCTTGATCGGCGGCTCGTGCTTGACCGCCGTGCCGCCCGGCGGGACCTTCTTGGGCGTCGAGGCCACCCAGTCCTCCGGGATCATCTGCTTGACCTCGTCGTACGACTTGCCGGTGGCGCCCTTGACGTTGGTGATGACGTCGTTCGCCGCCTTCTTGGCCGCTTCGCGCGCGGCCTTGTCGTGCGCGCCGGAGTTGTGGACGAGAACGGGTTGGTCGCCGGCGAGGACGTAGTAGGTGTGGTGGGTCTCGACATGGATGTTGTAGACCGTGGCGGGATCGTCGGTGCCGCGCTGGTCGATGGTGACCCGCTCGAGGGTGACCGTGCCGTCCGGCGTCACGAGGAGGTCCCCGGGCTGCAGGTCCCGCGCCAGGATCCAGCCCATGTTCGCGACCATGAACGGGTGCTCGTCGGTCGTGGTGACCGTGTGCCCGCCGATGCTCAGGTGATACAGGGTGGTCGTGGTCCGCACGAACGTCTCGGTCACCACCTGCCACCCGTCCCCACCGGCCGCGACGTCGTGCGCCCAGACCTTGTCCCCCGCCCGCAGGTCCTCGATCGGCCGGTCACCGTCCGCGGTGCGCACCAGCGTCCCGGCGGTGAAGCAGGTGCCGAACCCGACCTTGCACCACGCCTTCTTCGCACCGGTCTTCATGCCCTGCTTGACCGCGGCCCGCGACAGCCCCGTGGCGGCCTTGGCCGCACCACCCAGACCGATCACCGACAGCGCGGCGCCCGCGATCGCGATCCCCGCCTCGGCCCACGACCGTTCCCCGGTCGCGGCGAGCGTGATGTTCGCCAACGCGGACACGATCGCGGCCACCGCGGCCACGACGATCAGCACCCCCGCCAACGCGGTCCCCACGACCGGGATGAACGCGACCACCACGGCCAGCAGGCCCGCGATCATCGAGACCATGTCCGCGATGTCCGCGATCGCCGCGACGACCTTCGACCCCCAGTCGTCCCACCACGAGTCGTTCAGATCGTCCCCGGAGGTGATGTCCTCGATACGGGCGACCGCATCACCCGCCGCCCGGTCCCGATCAGCGGTCGCCGTCTCGATGTCCGAACGGGCGGCCGCGACCCGACCGTCCGCCTCCTGCGCGCTCGACCCCGCAGCCCGCGCCTGCTGCTCGTACTCCCGCTTCTCCTGCGCATCGGACGCGCCGTCCGCGAGATCGTCGAACCGGTCCCGCGACCCGGCAGCGTCCTGCGCCGCCGCCTGCGCCTGACGGGCCCGCTCGAGCGCGGCCAACGTCTCGACCTGCACCCGCTCCAACGCCCGGGCATAGTCCACCAACGCCTCGCCCGTGGCCTGATACCGCGCGTGCGCCCGCCGGATCTCCCCGACGGTCTCCTCCTTGGTCTCCATCAACGCGTCCACGGCCTGCGAGACCGTGCCCGCCACGTCCAGCCGCGACATCGCCCCCGCCGCATCATCGATCGACCCCGCGACCTCGAGATAGTCCTGCCCACCCGCCAGCACCAGCACCGGATCCCCCGGCGTCGGATCCCCGTCCAACCCCACCGGCGACCAGTCCGCCGGCCTCACACGGGTCCTCCGGACGACGGGGCCGGCGCCCCCTCGCCGCGGATCCCGTCCGCGAGGTCGGAGTCGATGTCCGTGAACGCCTGCGCGACCTGCACCGACGCGTCGGCGAGCAGCCGCAGGTTCCCCGTCATCTTCTCCCGCGTGTCGTCCCACGAGCTCGCGAAGTCCCGCACCGCGCTCGCGAGCCCGTCGTGCCCCACCGCGTCCGCGATCCGGTCGCTCCTGGCGGTCGCGTTCTCGAACTCGTCCGCGACCGTGGTCAGGCTCGAGCCCAGCTCCGTCACGGCATCCAGATCCACCCGAAGATCAGCCACAGCACCCCCTCCGTCCCGGAGAGAGTAACCAGCGTCACGCCTGATGCACACGGGGAGAACTTCCCGTCGTGCCTGCTCAGCAGCCAGAACGCCACGAGCGGGCGCGCCGCCGTGTCGGCGCGCCGTAGGGTGACGAGCATGGACACCGAAGAGCGCCTCGCCGTCTTCCTCGACTACGAGAACCTGGCGCTCGGCGCACGGGACCACCTGGGCGGCATGCAGTTCGACTTCAAGCCGATCGCCGACGCGCTCGCCGTCCGCGGCCGCGTGGTCGTGCGGCGCGCGTACGCCGACTGGTCGTACTTCGACGAGGACCGCCGGATGCTGACCCGGCACCAGGTCGAGCTCATCGAGATGACGCAGCGCATGGGTGCGTCCCGCAAGAACGCCGCCGACATCAAGATGGTGGTCGACGCGATCGAGATGGCCTTCGAGCGCGAGTACATCACCACGTTCGTCATGTGCACGGGCGACTCCGACTTCTCCCCGCTGGTCCACAAGCTGCGCGAGCTGGACAAGCGCGTCATCGGCGTCGGCGTCGAGAACTCCACGTCGCGCCTGCTGCCGTCGGCCTGCGACGAGTTCCTGTTCTACGACCGGCTCGAGGGCGTCGACGTGCCCGACGAGTCCGAGGCGCCCGCCCCGAAGCGGACCGGGCGCGGTGCCGGCAAGGGGACCGGCCGAGCCGGGGGCGGGCGGGGCGGTCGCGCCAAGGCGCCCGCCGTCGAGGTGCCGGCCGAGGCACCGGCGGAGTCGCCGGCCGAGCCTGCGGTGCCCGCCGTGCCCGTCGACGAGGCGCCGGCGTCCGGCACCTCGGGCACGCGCCGTCGCAGGAAGGCGCCCGCCGCGGAGGTCGCCGCCGAGCCGGCGCCCGAGCCCGCCGTCGAGGCCGTGGTCGAGACCGACCTCGAGCACGACGACTCCGGCGCGCCCGGCGAGGACGCGCCGATGGAGGTCAAGGTGGCGCAGACGCTCGCGGACCTGCAGGCCTCGACGAGCGGGTCCGTGACGGCGTCGATGCTCAAGCGCACGCTGGTGCGCAAGGACCCCACGTTCAGCGAGTCGGACTACGGCTTCCGCACCTTCGGCGAGTTCCTGCGCTTCCTCGCCGACCGCGGCTTCGTCGTGCTCGCGCCCGGACCCTCGACCGGCGACCCGGAGGTGGCGCTGCCCGAGCAGCAGGACACCGCGGGCGCGTTCGGGCTCCTCCGCCAGGTGGTGCAGGGCGCCGGCGGCACCGCGCCGCTGTCGGGGCTCAAGAACGAGGTGCGCAAGCGCCGGCCCGACTTCTCGGAGAAGGCCCTCGGCTACCGCGGTTTCCTCCAGTTCGCGAAGGCGGCCGCGGCGTCGGACGCCGTGGGCCTGGCCTGGGACGACGACGCGGAGGACTACCTGGTCACCGTCGCGTGACGTCGCGGCTCGGTCGAGCCGCGACGGGCAGGGGGCACAATGGTGCGGTGACCTATCGGTTCCTGCGCCTCGTCCTGTCGCTCCTGGTGTACGTGCTGCTGCGTCCCCAGGTGACGGGGCTGCACAACATCCCGCGTCGCGGCCCGGTGATCCTGGCGAGCAACCACCTGTCGTTCATCGACTCGATCATCATCCCGCTCGTCGTGCCGCGGCACGTCACCTTCATCGCGAAGGCGGAGTACTGGACGGGCCGGGGCCTCAAGGGCCGCGTCTCCCGCTGGTTCTTCACCACGATGGGGCACATCCCCGTGGACCGCGAGGACCCGCGCGCCGGGCAGCGGTCGCTCGACGACGCGCTCGTCGTGCTCAAGCGCGGCGGCGCCTTCGGCATCTACCCCGAGGGCACCCGCTCGCGCGACGGCAAGCTGCACCAGGGCCACACCGGCGTGGCCTGGCTGGCGTTGGCCGGCTCGGCGCCCGTGGTCCCGGTGGCGCTGCGCGGCACCGACAAGGTGCAGCCCGTCGGCAAGCGGCTCCCGCGCCCCGCCCGCGGCATCCAGGTGCACTTCGGCGCCCCGATCGACCCGTCGCGGCAGCTCACCACCGGGGCGCGGCCCGCGCAGGTGCGTCGTGAGCTCACCGACCACGTGATGTCCTCGATCCACAAGATGAGCGGTCAGGAGCTCGCCGCGTGACCGTCCCCTCGTCGCACGGCGAGGAGGTGCAGCGCCTCTTCGACACGGTCCCCGGCTACTACGACCGGATGAACCGGCTCATGACGCTCGGGCGCCACGCGGCCTGGTGCCGCGACGTCGCGCGCCGGGCCCAGGTGCCCGCCGGCGGCTCGCTGCTCGACATCGCGACGGGCACCGGCGTGATCGCCCTCGAGGCGGCCCGCCAGTACCCCGGCGCCACGATCCACGGCGTCGACTTCTCGGAGGGGATGCTCGACGGCGCCCGCACCAAGCCCGGCGCCGAGGCCGTCACCTGGCAGTTCGCCGACGCCTACGCCCTGCCCTACGACGACGCGTCGTTCGACGCCGTCACGCACGGCTACCTGCTGCGCAACGTCGAGGACGCCGAGCGGGTGCTCGCGGAGCAGCTGCGCGTGCTGAAGCCGGGCGGACGTCTGGTCCTGCTCGAGACCTGCCCGCCGCGCGGGTTGCTGCGCCTGCCCGTGACGCTGGGCGTGAAGGTCGTCATCCCGCTGCTGGGACAGCTCGTGGCGCGCGACAAGGAGTCGTACACGTACCTCGAGGAGACCACCCTCGGGTTCATGTCCCCCGAGCAGGTCGCCTCCGTCCTCTGGCGGCTCGGGTTCGACGACGTCACCTGGCGGCGGCGGTTCCTCGGCACCCACATGATCGTGAGCGCCCGCAAGCCGTAGCTCCCCCGGCCGGGGGAGGCGCGCCGATGTCCTGCTTGGAAGACTGACGGCATGACAGGTCGGACGACGGCGGGCGGCAGGCGCGGTGTGCTGCGCCGGGCCCTGTCGCCGCTGACCGGCGCGTCCACCGTGCGGGCGGGGGTGTACCTCGTCATCGGGGGCGTCGTGGCGGGCGCGTACTTCGTGCTCGTCGCCGGTTTCGTGCAGATGTTCGCCGACCCGCGCACGCCGCGGGTCGCCGTCGGCGTGCTGGCGCTGGTGAGCGCCGTCATCGTGGCCACGCCGCCGTTCCTCGCGCCCGTGCGGGCGCTGGAGATCGCCGCCGCGCGGACCTTCCTCGACGTCGACTCCCGCGTCCTGCCCGACCCTGCCGGGCCGCCGACCGTCTCGTCGCGATGGCGCGGAGCAGCGTGGTTCGCGCTGCACCTCGCGCTGGGGGCGGTCGTCACGCTGGGGCTGCTGCTCGCCGTGCCGCTGGCGACACAGCTGGCGCTCTCCGTGTTCGGCGTGGACCGCGCCTTCCTCGTCGAGACGGTGCCGGCGGTCGCGCGCAACCCCGCGGCGTGGGCGGTGCTCGCGGTCCTGGCGCTGGTCGCCCTTCCGTACGGCACGGCGCTCGCGCGCCGGCTGCTGCGCCAGTCGGCGGAGCCGCTGCTCGGCCCGGACCAGACGGCGCGCATCGCCGAGCTCGAGGCCCAGGCGGACCGGCTCGCCGAGCGGGGGCGACTCGCCCGCGAGCTGCACGACTCCGTCGGGCACGCCCTCACGGTCACCACCCTCCAGGCTGCCGCCGCCGCGCGGCTGGTGGGCACCGACCCGGAGGCGGCGCGACGGTCGCTCGCCGCGATCGAGGACGCCGGTCGTTCCGCGATGGCGGACCTCGACCACGTGCTCGGCCTGCTGCGCGCCGGCGATGACGCGCGGCCCGGGACGGACCGCGCGCCCGCGCGGTCGCTCGACGACCTGCCGGCCCTCGCCGACGACGCACGCCACGCCGGCGCGGACGTCCGCCTCGACATCGCGCCGGGCACGACGACCGGGCTGCCCCGCGCGACGTCGCACGAGGCGTACCGCGTGGTGCAGGAGGCGCTCACCAACGCCGTCCGGCACGCGCCAGGGAGCCCGGTGGACGTGCGCGTCCGGATCGACGACGACGGCCGCACCCTCGACGTCGTGGTGTCCAACCCGCTGCCCGCCGCACCCTCCGTGCCCTCCCCGGGCGGCGGGGGCCGCGGCCTGCACGGCATGGCCGAACGGGTGCGGCTGCTGCGCGGCGAGCTCGACGCCGGCCCCCGCGACGGCCGGTGGGTGGTGCGGGCGCGCCTGCCGCGTCGCTGAGGGCGCGGTGTGCTCGCCCTGGTGCCGGCGTGCGGGCCGGGCCGTCGCCGATGGGGCAGGATCGACGCCGTGACCCTCCCGCCCGACACCGCCACCGTCCGCATCGTCCTCGTCGACGACGAACCGCTGGTGCGCGCGGGCCTGCGCGTCATCCTCGACGCGGAGCCGGGCCTGGAGGTCGTGGGGGAGGCGGGCGACGGGTCGGAGGTGCCGCAGGTCGTGGCGGAGGCCAGGCCCGACGTCGTCCTCATGGACGTGCGCATGCCCCGGGTGGACGGGATCGCGGCCACGCGCGCCGTCGTCGCGAGGGGCCGTCAGCACCCGCCGGCGCCGCGGGTCCTGGTGCTGACCACGTTCGAGAACGACGACTACGTCCTCGACGCGCTGCACGCCGGCGCGCAGGGCTTCCTCCTGAAGCGGGCCCACCCCGAGGAGGTGGCGCACGCGGTGCGGCTGGTGGCGCGGGGCGACTCGCTGCTGTTCCCGGACGCCGTCCGCCGCCTCGTCGCCGCCCACGGACCGGACACGTCCCAGGGCGACGCCCTCCGGTCCGCCCGGCTGACCGAGCGCGAGGGCGAGGTGCTGCGCCTCGTCGCCGCCGGCCTGTCGAACGCCGAGATCGCCCGCGAGCTGTACCTCGGCGTCGAGACCGTGCGCACGCACGTGGGCAACATCCTCACCAAGCTCGACGTGCGCGACCGCACCCAGGCGGTGGTGCGGGCCTACGAGTCCGGGTTCGTGCCGCTCCGCGGGTGACGCGGGCCGAGGACGTCGTCGAGCCGTTCGGCGAGCTGCGCGCCGTCGGCGCCCCGCACGAGCGGGACGCCGGGGTCCGGTCGCTCGGAGTCGGGGTGGGTGCGGGCGCGCTCGACGCGGCGGATGGCGATCGCCGCGACGCGGCCGGGCCAGCGTGCGGACGCGCGCACGTACACGTCCTCGTCGAGCTGGCCGGCGTCGCCGACCAGCAGCCATCGCACCTGCGGGAAGGTGCGCGCGAGCCGATCAAGGCTGTCGGACTTGTGCTGCTGGCCGCTGCGGAACCAGCCGGTCTGCGTGGGACCCCAGTCGGTGAGCAGCAGCGGGCCCGGGGGGAACCCGTGCCGGTCGAGGAACCGTGCCAGGGTGCCGGCCGTGTTCCAGGCGCCGTTGGACAGGTAGACGAACGGTGCGTCGGGGTGCTCGGCCGCGAGCCGCCGGTACAGCGCGGCCATGCCCGGCACGGGGCGGCGGGCGCTCGCCCGCGTGACGAAGGTGTTCCACGCCGCGACGAACGGCCGCGGGACGGCGGTGATCATCGTCGTGTCGTCGATGTCGCTCACGACGCCGAACGTCGCGTCGTCGTCGACCACCAGCACCGGTGCGCTCACGGCGCGGCCGGCCGCGGAGAGCGTCACGTCGCAGCGGCCGGGCGCCAGTGCGGCGTCCGCCGGCACGGAGACCTCGGCGTCCACGTAGCCGGCACGGTCGGTGACGACGTCGTGCCCCGCCCCGCCGACGACGACCCGGACCCGCTCGCCCGGCGCCTGGACGGTCAGATAGCTCCAGAGCCCGCGGCGGTCGCCGTCGCGGACGGCGGCCCGCCGCCCGTCGGCACGGGACGGCGGCACGAGCAGGACGCGCGCCAGCACACGGACCCGCGTGGACGTGCCGTACCCGGTGTACGTGATGATGCGCGGCACCCAGCCCCACCGGCGCAGCACCGCCCCCGCCACGGCGCCCACCCGGTCCTCGATCAGCGCCGCGACGTGCGGTCGTTGTGTCGGTCGTGCGGTGGGGGGTGTTGTCGTGGCGGGGGCGGAGGCGTCGGGCATGTCCCGATCGTCCCTGCTACTGGCCGCCCATGCCCGTCGTGGCCACACCCTGCACGATGCGGCGCTGGAAGAGCATGAACACCACGAGCAGCGGCAGCGCGGCGATCATCGCCGACGCCATGTTCTGCGCGTACTGCACGCCGTAGGCGTTCTTCACGGTCGAGAGGCCGACGGGCAGCGTCATGAACTGGGGGTCGGTGGTGACGATGAACGGCCACAGGAAGTTGTTCCACGCGCCGATGAACACGAAGATCGCGACCGCCACGAGGATCGACCTCGACAGCGGCAGCACGATGGTCCAGAACAGGCGCCACGTCCCGGCGCCGTCGATGCGGGCGGCGTCGAGCAGCTCGGCGGGGATGGCGTCGAAGAACCGCTTGAGGATGAACACCATCACGGGCGCGACGACCTGCGGCAGCACGATGCCGGCGAACGTGTCGACGAGCCCCAGGGCCTGCATCTGCTTGAACAGCGGCACGATGAGGATCTGCCCGGGCATCATGATCGAGGCGACGGTGAGGAACTGCAGCAGGCTGCGTCCCTTGAACAGCGTCTGCGAGAACGCGAACGCCGCCATCGCGGAGATCAGCACCGTCAGCGCGGTCACGAGGACCGCGACGACCAGGCTGTTCCACATCCAGCCCAGCAGCTCGCTGTTGCCCAGCACCTGGCGGTAGGCGTCGAGGGTCCAGCCCTGGCTCGGCCACCAGGACGCGGGCAGCGCCGCCTCGGCCTCATGCTTGAAGCTGGTGACGGCGCCCCAGGCCAGCGGGAGCAGCCACAGGGCGGCGACCACGACGAGCGCGGCGAGCGCCCCGGCCCGGACCCAGGGCGAGGGCCCGATCGTCAGCTTCGTGAGCGTGCGGTTCTCGGCGCGGGTCTGCTGCGCGGTCGACCGCCGGGCGGCCACCATCGTGGAGACGGACTCGGACACGGCCACGTCAGGCCTCCTTCTTCGTCGGCAGCAGCCGGACCAGCGTGAACACGAGGATCAGGGCGAAGAACACGTAGGAGATCGCCGAGGCGTACCCGAGGCGGTAGTTCGTGAACCCCATGTCGTAGACGTACTCGAGGATGGGGCGCGTGCTGCCGTTCGGGCCGCCGGCGGTGAGCAGGTAGATCTGGTCGAAGACCTTCAGCGACGCGAGCAGCTGCAGCACCACGATGACGCCGGTGATCGTCTTCATCTGCGGAAGGGTGATCGAGAACAGGCGCCGCCAGCCGCCCGCCCCGTCGATCGTCGCGGCCTCGTACTGCTGCTGCGGGATGCCCTGCAGGGCCGCCAGGTAGAGCAGGAAGTTGAAGCCGACGGTCCACCACACGGTGACCAGCGCGATGGAGAACATCGCGACGTTCTCGTCGGTGAGCCACCCCACCGGTCCGAGGCCCAGCTTCGCGAGCCACACGTCGAGCAGGCCGATCTCGGGCTGGAACAGCCAGCTGGCCAGCGACGACACGACGGCGCTGGTCAGCAGGAACGGCGCGAAGAACGACATGCGCCACACCCACTGGCCGGGCAGGCCGGTGTGCACGAGCAGGGCCATGAGGAGCGCGACGACCACGAGCGGCACCGTGCTGAGGACGGTGAACCAGACGGTGTGCCACAGGGTGGTCCACACCTGCGGGTCGCTGAAGGCCTCGACATAGTTGTCGATGCCGATGAAGGAGCTCTCGGTGGCGGTGAGGCTCTGGTCGGTGAAGCTCATCCACAGCCCGTAGACCGTCGGCCACAGGAGGAAGAGCCCGGTCGCCACCGCGAACGGGGCGACGAAGAGGTAGCCGGACCGGTCACGGGCCCGCAGGGAGCTGCGGGCGGTGTCGGCCACGGGGCGGGTGCGTGTGCCCGTGCCGCGCCGGGAGGGGCGCGCGACGGGGGCGCTCAGTGACGTGCTCGAGGCGGTCATCGTCGTCCTCTCTCTGCTCAGGCGGGGCTCGGCTGCGAGAGGAAGCGGTTCATCTCGCCGAGGATGCGGGTCACGGCGGAGGCGGGGGTCGCCTTGCCGGACAGGGTGTCGGTCATGGAGTCGCCCATGCGCGTCTGGAAGTCGCTGCCGCCGCCGGTGAACCAGGCGTCGGGGTCGAAGACGGCGATCTCGGCCGCGGACGCGTAGTCGCGCTGCGGGGTGAGCTCCTGGTACTCCGGCGTCTCGACGACGGGCTGGTACGCCGGGATGTGCCCGGCGGACGCCCACGTGAGGCCCTCCTTGAGGAGGCCCGCGAGCACCCGGTACGTGGCCTCGCGCTTGGCGGGGTCCGGACGGGCCTGCCGCGGCAGCACGAAGGAGTGCGAGTCGGCGTAGTTGGCCGGCTGGTCGAAGATCGCGGGGAACGGCGACGCGCCGACGTCGGGGTTGGCGTCGCGGAACATCGGGAGGTCCCACTCGCCGGCGAACATCACGCCCGTGCGGTCGGACATGAACCGCCCGGAGGCGGCGCCGCCGTCCTGGTTCTTCGCCGCGACGGTGCCGTCGACCATCTCCTGGAGGAACTCGAAGACCTCCTCGGCCGCCCGCTCGTCGAGCTCAGCCGGCTTGCCGGGCGTCAGGTCGTAGCCACCACCGTTCTGGTTGTACAGGCCCCAGAACGTGCGCCAGCAGCCCGCGGGGTCGCGCAGGTACCCCCAGGACACGCCGGTCTCGCCGGTCACCTCGGCCATCGCCCGGCCGGCGTCCAGGAACGCGTCGGCTCCGGGGGCGATGGCGAGCCTGCCGTCGGCCCCGAGGAGGCCGGCGTCCCCGGCGATCGCCGGGTTGTGGAACGCGATGTACGGGTGGGTGTCCAGCGGCAGCGCGTACAGCTGGCCGTCGAACTGCGCCTTCTCCCACACCGCGGGCGCGAAGTGGTCCTGCGTGACGCCCAGGTCGGCGAGCGCGTCGAGGTCGAAGGGCTCCAGCAGGCCGCCGGGCGCGTAGCCCGCCAGGCGCGACATGTGCATCACCGCGGCCTCCGGGGGCCGGCCGCCCGACGACGCCATCGCCAGCTTGGTGTAGTACGGCGCGCCCCAGGCGAGGGTCGTGGAGTCGACGGCGATGTCGGGGTTGGCCTTCGCCACGGCGCCGACCATCTCCTGCATCAGCGCGCCGTCGCCGCCGGAGAACAGGTCCCAGATCATGACGGACGTGCGGCCGGAGCCCGACGCCTCCGGGGTGGCGCAGCCCGACAGGGCGCCGCCGAGGGCGACGCCGCCGGCCCCCACGAGCGCGGCCTGCAGCAGGTGCCGGCGGCTGAGCCCCACGTCGTCCGCCGCGCCGCTCGGACCCGATCGACGGTGGAACCGGCCCTGGGCGCGGCTCGGCCGCGACCCTGATACTGCTCCGGACGTGCCCTGCCTGGTCTTCATCGACCCTCCTGAGTGCAACGTTGCGCTCCAACGTGGGACCACGATGGACTAGACCGGGCGGACCGTCAAGAGGACCGTGGCAACCGTCGAGGCGACCGTGGCGCGTGGGCGACGGTGCACCGTGACGGACGAGGGAAGGGCTTGTGGATGGCAGCACGGGACGAAGGATCCGACGAGCAGGGCTCGGCCGCGGGCGGGCAGGCGGACGGGGCGACCCGCACCGCACGGGGCGGTCGCGGCTCCGGCAGGGTGGGGATCAAGGACGTGGCCGCCGCGGTGGGCGTCTCCTGGAAGACCGTGTCGAACGTCGTCAACGGGACGGGCCGGGTCGGCGAGGACACGCGGGCCAAGGTCGAGGCGAAGATCGTGGAGCTCGGCTACCGCCCGAACCTCGCGGGCCGGCAGCTGCGGCAGGGGCGCACGCGGACGCTGGCGCTGGCGATCCCGTGGGCGCACTCGCCGTACTTCTCGCTGCTGGCCCACATCGTGATCGAGGTGGCCGGCGCCCGCGGGTACCGGGTGCTCATCGAGGAGACCCGGACGGACCGCGACTCCGAGCTCCAGGTGGCGCGCGGATTCTCCGTGCAGGCGATCGACGGCATCATCTTCTCGCCGCTGGCGATCGGTCCGTCCGAGATCGCCGAGGTCCGCGGCGAGACGCCGATGGTGCTGCTCGGCGAGCGCGACGACCCGGGCGGCGACCGCCGGTGGACCACCGACCACGTGAGCATCGACAACGTGCGGGCCGCGCGCGAGGTGACCGAGCACCTGCTGACGACGGGCCGGCGTCGGCTCGCGTTCGTGGGCGCCGAACCGGTCGAGGACCGTACCGGGGCGCTGCGCCTGCAGGGCTACCGCGAGGCCCACGCGGCGCAGGGCCTGGAGGCGGACCCGCGCTGGATCCTCCCGGTCGCGCAGTTCTCGCGCCCGGCCGGCGTCGCGGCCGTCGAGTCGGTGCTGCCGCGGATCGACCAGGTGGACGGCCTCGTCTGCGCGAACGACGAGCTGGCGCTCGGCGCGCTCTACGCGCTGCGCGTCAACGGGCTGCGGGTGCCCGAGGACCTCGCGGTCACGGGGTGGGACAACACCGAGGACGGCCGGTACGCGAACCCGTCGCTGACCACCGTGGCGCCCGACCTGCAGGCCATCGCCGAGACCGCGGTCGACCGGGTGGTCGCGCAGGTCGAGCGGCGGCCCGACGACGACCCCGGCCGGGACGTGGACGTCGTCGTCGCCCACCGGCTCCTGGTGCGGGAGAGCAGCCGGGAAGCCTGACGGCGCCTCCATGGGACCAGATTCTGATTCAACGTTGCATTTCGGAAGGAGGTTGGGGTTGAATCACCCGCGGAACTGTCGTCCATGCAACGGAGCACCACGATGTCCGTCCTCGATCGTCTCGACCCTCCCTCCGCCCCGGCCGGCGGGCCCGTCCCGCGCCCCGAGTACCCGCGTCCGCAGGTCGTCCGCGACCGCTGGCTGAACCTCAACGGCTCCTGGGAGTTCGAGGTCGACCCCGGTGACTCAGGGCTGGAGCGCGGCCTGCGCGAGCGGCCCCTGACCGGCACGATCACCGTGCCCTTCGCGCCCGAGTCCGAGCTGTCCGGGGTCGAGAACACCGACTTCCTCGAGGCGGTCTGGTACCGCCGGGAGGTCACGATCCCGGCCGACTGGGCCGAGGTCGGCGACGACGCCCACGTGCTGCTGCACTTCGGCGCCGTCGACCACGACGCGACCGTGTGGGTCGACGGCACCGAGGTGGTGCGCCACCGCGGCGGCTTCACGCCCTTCACCGCCGACCTGCACGGGGTGGCGGCCCCGGGCGAGACCGTGACGGTCGTCGTGCGCGCCCGCGACCACCGCGGCATCCCGCAGGCGCGCGGCAAGCAGTCCGGCCTCTACGCCAACAAGGACTGCCACTACACGCGGACCACCGGCATCTGGCAGACGGTGTGGATGGAGCCCGTGCCGGGCGCGAGCCTGCGCCGCCCCCGGATCACGCCGGACCTCGGGGCCCGCGCGTTCGACGTCCGGGTGCCGCTCACGCAGAACCGCCGGGGGCACCACGTCGTGGTCACGGTGAGCGACGCCGAGGGCGTGGTCGCGTCCGAGTCGACGCCCGCCCACCTCGACCTGGCGCCGTCCGTGCGCGTGGTGCTGCCGGCGGAGCGGGTGCGACCGTGGTCGACGAAGGACCCGCACCTGTACGGCGTCGAGGTGGAGCTGCACGACGCCGCGGGCGACGTCGTCGACGCCGTCCGCTCCTACGCGGGCCTCCGGTCCGTGGCGATCGACGGGAAGGCGATCCGGATCAACGGCGAGCCCCTGTTCCAGCGCCTCGTGCTCGACCAGGGGTACTGGCCCGAGTCGCTCATGACCGCCCCGAGCGACGCCGCGCTGCTGCGCGACGTCGAGCTCGGCCTCGAGGCCGGCTTCAACGGCGCCCGCCTGCACCAGAAGGTCTTCGAGGAGCGCTACCTCTACCACGCGGACCGGCTCGGCTACCTCGTCTGGGGCGAGTTCGGCGACTGGGGCGCGGGCGACTTCGGCCGCAAGGACGACCACCAGAAGCCGACGACGTCGTACGTCGCGGAGTGGCTCGAGGCCCTCGAGAGGGACTTCTCCCACCCGTCGATCATCGGCTGGTGCCCGCTGAACGAGACCCACCAGCTGCTGCACGACAGGATCACGCAGCTCGACGACGTGACGCGAGCGATGTTCCTCGCGACCAAGCTCGCGGACCCGTCGCGGCCGGTGCTCGACGCGAGCGGCTACTCGCACCGCGTGCTCGAGACGGACGTGTGGGACTCGCACCACTACGAGCAGGACCCGGAGGCCTTCGCCCGCGACATGGCGGGGCTGAAGGACGGCGAGCCCTGGGCGAACCGGTACGACGAGGGCCCGATCTCGCTGCCCTACCGCGGCCAGCCGTACTTCTGCAGCGAGTACGGCGGCATCTGGTGGAACCCGGAGGAGGCCGCCGAGGTCGCGGGGGACGACCGCAGCGAGTCGTGGGGCTACGGCCAGCGCGTGGCCGACGAGGAGGAGTTCCACTCCCGCTTCGCCGGCCTCACCGACGCCCTGCTCGACGACCCGCTGATGTTCGGCTACTGCTACACCCAGCTCACCGACGTGTTCCAGGAGCAGAACGGCGTCTACCGCTTCGACCGCGGCGAGAAGCTCGACGTGGACCGGGTACGCGCCGTGCAGGTGCGCCCCGCGGCGTTCGAGAAGGGCGACGACTGACGACCGTCGCCCCGGAGCGACGCAGGAGCCGCGCGGCGGCGGGACCACGTCCCGTCGCCGCGCGGTCGTGACCGCGCAGGAGAGTGGAGCACATGGCTGGACCCGACTTCCGCACCTCGTTCGAGCCCGGCGACCCCGCCCCGCTGCCGACCTCGCGCCGCGCGCCCCTGGTCGCGCGCGTGGGGGACGGGCCCGCGGCCGGCGCCACGCACCGGCGGCGTGCCGGGTTCACGGGCGTGCACGCGCTGGGCTTCGCCGGTGCCCGCGACGCCGCCGGGCCGGTGACCCACGTGCTGTTCCGTGACCTCGGGATCGAGGTCGGGCCGCGCACGCGCCTCAGCTACCTGGTGCTGCCGGACCTGCGCGGCGACCTGCGGTATCCCTCCACGTACGTCGCGCTGGACCTGGCGTTCACGGACGGGACGTTCCTCTCCGACCTGCCGGCCGTCGACGCGCACGGCACCCGGGCGGCGGCGCGCGCGCAGGGCGACGGCAAGATCCTCTACCCCGACCAGTGGAACTCCGTGCGGGTGGACGTGGGGGCGGTGGCGGCGGGGCGTACGGTCGACGCGGTCCTGCTGCGCTGCGACCCGCCCGAGGAGATGCCGGACGCCGCATTCTCCGGCTGGGTGGACGACGTCGTGCTCACCGCCGAGCCCGCCTCCCCGCCCGAGGGGCCCGGCGTCGGGCTCGTCGACCTCGTCGACACCCGCCGCGGCACGATGTCGAGCGGGCAGTTCTCGCGCGGCAACAACGCCCCCGCGACCGCGGTGCCGAACGGGTTCACCCTCTGGGTGCCGATGACCGACGCGGGCTCGCGCCGCTGGCTCTACGAGTACCACCGGGCCAACGACCCGCGGAACCGACCCGTGCTGCAGGGGTTCGGCATCTCCCACCAGCCCAGCCCGTGGATGGGCGACCGCAACCAGCTCGTGGTGCAGCCGGCGTCGGGCCCGGCCGTCCCGACGGCGGCCCTCGCCGCCCGCGGGTTGCCGTTCGACCACGCCCACGAGACCGCGCGGCCCGACCTCTACACCGTGACGTTCGAGGACGGCACGACCCTCGCGGCCACGCCCACCGACCACGGCGGGGTGCTGCGCTTCGGCTTCCCCGCGGCGGCCGGCCCCGGGCACGTGCTGCTCGACGCGGTCGCCACGGAGGCCGGTGCCGCCCTCCTCACGGTCCACGACGACGGCACCGTGACGGGCTGGGTCGACGACGGCAGCCCGCTGTCGGTGGGCCGCTCCCGCATGTTCGTGGCGGGCGCCTTCGACCGGGCTCCGTCGGCCGTGGGTGCCGCCGCCGGCGACCGTCGGCACGCGCGGTACGCCACGTTCGACACGTCCGGGGGCAGCACCGTCGAGCTCCGGCTCGCGACGTCGTACCTGTCCCTCGACCAGGCGCGCAGGGCGCTCGACCAGGAGCTGGCCGGCCGGTCGTTCGCCGAGGTGCAGGACGCCGCCCGTGCCCTGTGGGAGGAGCGGCTCGGCGTCGTCGAGGTGGTCGGCGCCACGCAGGACCAGCGCGTCACGCTGTACTCGAACCTGTACCGGCTGAACCTGTACCCCACCTCGCACACCGAGAACGTGGGCACCGTCGGCGAGCCGGTGCTCCGGTACGCCAGCCCCGTCGCGCCGGCGACGGGGCCGAGCACCGGCACGACCACCGGCGCCGCCGTCGTCGACGGCCGGATGATGGTCAACCACGGCTTCTGGGACACCTACCGCACCGCCTGGCCCGCGCTCGCGCTGCTGTACCCCGGCCTCACGGCCGAGCTCGGCGACGGGTTCGTGCAGCAGTACCGCGACGGCGGCTGGATCTCCCGCTGGTCGTCGCCGGGGTACGCCGACCTCATGACCGGCACCAGCTCCGACGTCGCCCTCGCCGACGCCTACCTCAAGGGGGCGCTGCCGACGGACGTCGCGCTCGACGCCTACGAGGCCGCGCTGAGGAACGCCACGGTCGCGCCGCCCCACGACGCCGTCGGCCGCAAGGGCCTGGAGACGTCCGCGTTCGCCGGCTTCACCGCCGCGACCACGCACGAGTCGGTGTCCTGGGGGCTGGAGGGCTGTCTCAACGACTTCGGGACCGGCACGATGGCGGCGGCGCTCGCGGACGACCCGGCCACGCCGGACGACCGGCGCGCCGCGCTGCGCGAGGAGTCGGCGTACCTGCTGGACCGCTCGGTCCAGTACGGGGCGCTGTTCGACCAGGAGGTCGGGTTCTTCCGGGCGCGCCGCGCGGACGGCGCGTTCACCCCGGCCGCCCGGGACTTCGACCCGGACGACTGGGGCGGCCCCTTCACCGAGACCAACGCGTGGAACTTCGCCTTCCACGCCCCGCACGACCCGCGGGGGCTGGCGAACCTGTACGGCGGCCCGGCCGGCCTGGAGGCACGGCTCGACGAGTTCTTCTCCCGGCCCGAGGACGGCACGCACGTGGGCGGCTACGGCCAGGTGATCCACGAGATGACCGAGGCCCGTGACGTGCGGCTGGGGATGTGGGGCGTGAGCAACCAGCCGTCGCACCACGTGCCGTGGCTCTACACCGCGGTGGGCGCGCCGTGGAAGGCGCAGCGGATCCTGCGCGAGGCGCTGCGCCGGCTGTTCGTCGGCAGCGAGATCGGCCAGGGCTACCCGGGCGACGAGGACAACGGGGAGATGTCCGCGTGGTGGCTGTTCGCCGCCCTCGGCCTCTACCCGCTCCAGGTCGGCTCCCCGCGGTACGCCGTCGGGTCGCCGCTCTTCGACGAGGTGACGATCCACCGGCCCGACGGCGACCTGGTGGTCCGCGCGCACGGGAACTCGCTGGAGAACGTCTACGTGCAGTCCCTCGCCGTCGACGGCGAGCCCCGAGACGCGGCCTGGCTGGCGCACGAGGACCTGACCGGCGGCGCCGTCGTCGAGCTCGTCATGGGGCCCGAGCCGTCGGCCTGGGGCACCGGCCCGGACGCCGCGCCGCCGTCGCTCACCGTCGGCGACGCGCCGCCCGCCCCGCTCGCCGACGTCACCGACGGCGGCACGGTGCGGGTGGACGACGGCGGGACGACGGCCGAGGGCGCACGGCTGGTGGACGACACCTCGGCGACGGCCCACGTCTTCACGACCCGCACGCCCGTCCTCACCTGGGCGGGAGACGGCAGCCGGCCCGTCGTGGCCCGCTACACCCTGACGTCCGGCCCGGGCGGCGCCGCGCCGTCGGCCTGGCGGCTGGAGGGCTCGGACGACGGCGCGACGTGGACGACCCTCGACGAGCGGACGGGCGAGCGGTTCCGCTGGGCACGTCAGACGAGACCGTTCGCCGTGGCGCACCCGCGGCCGTGCTCCCGGCTGCGGGTGGTGGTCACGGGCGCGCTGGGCGAGGGCCCGCTGACCCTCGCCCAGCTCGAGCTGCTGGCCCCGGTCACTGCGCCTTGACGGTGTCCTGCACGTACGC
Organism: Isoptericola peretonis; assembly: GCA_023241745.1. GTDB lineage: Bacteria > Actinomycetota > Actinomycetes > Actinomycetales > Cellulomonadaceae > Isoptericola > Isoptericola peretonis. The sequence goes on from JALQCY010000003.1 coordinate 508,751, forward strand.
GAACCACTGGTCCACGAACTCGGCATCCGTGAGCTTGCCGTACTGCATCTCCTCGGAGAGGCGTGCCATCTCGACCTCGATCTCGCCGTAGCCCTCGACGGGCACCGGGGCGGGCTCGGTGATCTCACCGGCCTGGGCGTCCTCGTAGCGGAGGAGGCGGTCGTCGGGGGTGCCCTCCTCGACCTTCATCGCGTCCTTCTGCGTCTGGGTCGAGGGCACACCCTTGCTGGTGCCGAAGATCTCGCCGACCCGCGGGTCGTTCGTCAGGAAGTCGACGAGGGCGGCCGCGGCGTCCGGGTGCGACGAGCTGGCCGAGGTCGAGAGCATGACGCCGGAGTGCCAGTACATCTTCTTGCCGTCGTCACCGGTGGGGATGGGCATGAGGTCCAAGTCGTCGCTGCCGAGCTCGGCCACGTAGTTGGGCATCAGCGTGTCCCAGTTCGCCTCGGCGACCACCTCGGCGGAGTTCAGCCCGGTCTTCGGCTCGAGCTGCGCGGCCCGCTGGGCGGGGAAGAACGCCTTGGCCTCGCGCAGCGGGGCCCACAGGTCGGCCCACGCCTGCACGTCGTCCTGGGTGAAGGCGATCTGGCCGTCGTCGGTGAAGGGGGCCTTGCCCTGCTGCACCAGCCACTGGAGGAACCACGGGTTGTTCCCCGTCATGTCGCCGATGGGGTACACCTGCGGGTCGTGCTCCGCGCCGGCCTCGGCGACGTCGGCGAACCAGGCGACCAGGTCGTCCCACGTGTAGCCCTCGGCCGGGGGCTCCATGCCGATCTCCTCCAGGAGCTTCGCGTTGTAGATGATCGACTGGGTGTTGAGGCTGACGGGGACGGCGTACGTCGTGCCCTCGATCTGGCCCGAGGCCAGCGCGGTGTCGTCCACGCCGTCGAGGTCGAGGTTGACGCCCACCTGGCCGTCGAGCTCGGCCAGCTGGCCCGTGGCGCCGTACTGCCGCACGTAGCCGGCGTCCATCTGGACCACGTCGGGCAGGGCGCTGCCGGCCGCCTCGGTGGAGCGCGCGGTCCAGTAGTCGTCCCACGCCTGGAACTGGGTCTGGACCGTGATGTTCGGGTGCTCCTCCTCGAAGACGTCGATCGCCTCCTCGTACCGGGCGGCGCGGTCGTCGTTGCCCCACCAGGCGAACGTCAGCGTGATGTCCTCGTCCGTAGGGACCGGGGCGGCCGGGCCGGCATCCGCGCCGCCGTTGCCGCAGGCCGCGGTGAGTCCGACGGTCAGGGCGAGGGCCGCGACCGTGCCGGTCACGCGAGGGAGATTCATGGGTGGCTTTCCTCCGTCCCGCAACGGTGCGGGTTGTTCGGGCGGGTCGACGTCGTCCCGCGATCCAAGTGGCGATGCCTGATCTAACGTGGGATCACGATGCGCGGTGGATCCCGCCGCGTCAAGAGCAACGCGCTGCGTCCTCAGGACGACGGTGCGATACAACGTTGAAATCAGCGCACACGCTGGTGGTCATGGCCGTCCCGAGGGCGACGAGCACTGCGTCCCCCGTACCTGGCGACCCGCTCCTCGGGTCGTCGCCCGGGGACCACGGCCTATCCCAGTGCCGACAGCCCGAAGGCGGTGGCGAAGCCGAGCACGGTGACCAGCCCGGTGACGGGCCCGCCGAACTCGGTGGCCTCGGGGATCATCGTGTCCACCAGCATGGTCAGGAGGGCGCCGGCGGCGAAGGCCTGCACGGCGGCGACGGTCGCCGGGTCGGCGGCGCCCAGCGCGGCGTACCCGACGCCCGCGGCGACGGCGGAGACGAGGGTGGTCCCGCCCCACAGGAGCGCCAGCCGGGCGGTGGACGTCCCCGCCCGGCGCAGACCCACGGTCGCGGACATCGCCTCCGGCAGGTTGGAGATGAAGACGGCGGCGAGCATCGCGACGCTCACCCCGCCACCGCCCACCAGGGAGGAGCCGAGCACCACGGACTCGGGGACGCCGTCCAGCACCGTGCCCAGGGCGATGGCCCCGCCCGAGCCCTCCGCCTGGGCGCCCGTGGAGCGCTTGCGGTCGCGCCCGCCGCGCCGGTCGATGAGCAGGTCGCCGACGAAGAACGTCAGCGCCCCGGCGGCCAGCCCCGCGAGCAGCACCCAGCCGCTCGCCGACCTCGAGGCGTCCTCGACCAGGTCGTACGCGACGGCGCTGATGAGCACGCCCGCGCCGAACGCCATGATCAGGCCGGTAAGGCGCCGGCTCGGTGTCTTCCACAGGACGAGGGCGGCGCCGATCAGCAGCGACGAGCTGCCGAGCAGGCCCCACCAGAACCCTGTCATCCCGACATTGGACCAGGCGGATCACGGAGGCGCCCGTCCGCGGCGGGCTGCGACCTGCCCGCTGCGCTGCGACCATCGCCCCATGGATCTGCACGAGCTCATGCGTCCGGCTCCCACGTCGCTGCCCCGCGCCATCGGCCGGGTCACGCTCGGTCTGGCGCTCGCCGGAGCCGGGATCACGCACCTCACCGTGGCACGGGAGGAGTTCCGTGCCCAGGTGCCCGGCTGGTTCCCGGTGGACGAGGACGTGACGGTGCTCGCCTCCGGGGTGGCAGAGATCGTGCTGGGCGGTTCCCTGGTCGTGCTGGCGCGATGGAAGGTTGCGGTCGGACTCCTCGTCGCCGCGTTCTTCGTGGTGATCTTCCCGGGGAACGTCGGCCAGTGGCTCGAGGGGAAGGACGGCTTCGGCCTCGACACCGACACCAAGAGGTTCGTCCGGCTGTTCTTCCAGCCGGTGCTGGTGGCGCTCGCGCTGTGGTCGACCGGGGCGTTCGCCGCCTTACGCCGGGCCGGACGCGGCTGACGCGGTCGACGAACGTCGTGTTCCGCTCGCCACCACCGGACAGGTCGCGAGGTGGTCGTCCACCAGCCCGCAGGCCTGCATGGCCGCGTACGCCGTCGTCGGGCCGAAGAAGCGGAAGCCCACGAGCTTCAGCTCCTTGGCCAGCGCCTTCGACTCCGGCGTCGACGCCGGCACGTCCTGCCACGTCGCGACCCGCGCCGCTCGCGGCTCCGGCGCGAACGACCAGAACAGCTGGTCGAGGGTGCGCCCGGCGTCGTGCAGCGCCAGGACCGCCCGGGCGTTGCCGATGGTGGCCTCGATCTTCTGCCGGTTGCGGATGATCCGCGCGTCCCCCAGCAGCCGCTCGACGTCGTCGCCCGTGAGCGAGGCGACCCGCTCGGGCTCGAAGTCGAGGAACACCTCGCGGAACGCGGGCCGCTTGCGCAGCACGGTGATCCACGACAGGCCCGACTGGAAGCCCTCCAGCGCGATCCGCTCGAGCAGCGCGGCCTCGCCGTGCACCGGCACTCCCCACTCCGTGTCGTGGTACGCCTCGTACAGGGGGTCGCCGTCGCCGAAGCAGCGCGCTGCGGCGGTCTGTGCGGCCGCGTCAGGGCCGGTGGTCGTCGTCATGTGCCCAGCCTGCCTGCCGCTCCCGACACCGCGCCGTCCGTCCACAGGGCCTGCGGCCTGGGGGCAGCCTCCGTGCCCCAGCCCGCCCCCACTATGCCGGAATCGCCCCGCCGTGCCCGGGCACGCCGGGCGGTCGGGTCACGACCGAGACAGCACCAGCGCGGCGCTGTGCCCGCCGAAGCCGAAGGCGTCGACGAGCGCGTGCCGCGCCGTCGTGGGACGGGGCGCGGTGACGACGTCGAGGTCGACGGCCGGGTCCAGCTCGTCGAGGTTGATCGTGGGCGGCACGACGCCGTCGCGCATCGCCAGCAGCGCGACGAGCGCGCCCAGCGCCCCGGACGCGCCGAGCAGGTGCCCGGTCGACGCCTTCGTGGCCGTCACGGGCGGCGGGGACCCGAGCGCCGCCTGCAGGGCCTTCGCCTCGTTGACGTCACCGACGCGCGTGGAGGTCGCGTGCGCGTGCACCAGACCGACGTCCGCCGGGTCGAGCCCCGCGCCGCGAAGGGCGAGGGAGATCGTCCGGGCCTGGTTGTCGGGGTCGCCGCCGACGATGTCGTAGGCGTCGGACGTGAGGGACGCGCCGTCGACGGCGCCCAGGATCGTCGCGCCGCGGGCGCGGGCATGCTCCTCGGCCTCGAGCACGAACAGCACCGCGCCCTCGCCCATGACGAAGCCGTCACGGGCGGCGTCGAAGGGGCGGGACGCGCGCAGCGGCTCGTCGTTGCGGGTCGACAGGGCGCGGACGCGACCGAACCCGGTGAGCGACAGCGGCACGATGCTGGCCTCCGCCCCGCCGCACACCACGACGTCCGCCGCTCCCGAACGGATCAGGTCGTGGCCCTGCAGGATCGCCTCGACCCCCGCGGCACACGCGCTCACCGGCGCGCGGGCCCCGGCCTTGGACCCCAGGTCGAGAGACAAGTAGGCCGCCGGTCCGTTCGCCATCGCCATGGTGATGGTGTGCGGCGACACCTTGCGGTACCCGGCGGTGACGAGGGTGTCCTGCATGGCGACCGTCGTCGCGATGCCGCCGTGCGCGGTTCCCACGGCCACCGCGACCCGGGTGGCGTCCACGTCCGGCGCCCCCGCCGACGCCCATGCCTCCCGCCCCGCCACCAGCGTCAGCTGCTCCACCCGGTCGCGGGCGCGTCGCTCGGGCACGCTCAGGCCGGCGACGAACCCGTCGTCGGCCCGCGCGGCGATCCGCACCGGCAGCAGGTCCGCCCAGTCGTCCGTGATCGCGCCCGCGCCGTTCGCCCCTGCGAGCAGGGCCGCCCACGTCTCGCCGACCGTCCCGCCGACGGGCGTGACCGCCCCTGCCCCCGTGACCACCGTTCGTCGCACCCGCATGCTCCTCGTCAGTCCGGTTGCCCCCTGCACCCGCACCGTGCGAGACCTCGTCGCGAGGCACACTCTGCCGTGCCCGCCCGCGCGTCGCTCCTGCAGGTCATCCCTCGGCGCGGTTCCATAGGGTGTCGGCGCGATCCCGCGCGAGGTGGCGACGCGGCCGCCCGTGGCCAGGGAAGAAGCCGACCCGGACGATCCAGGAGGTCGCGATGAGCCAGACGATCGATCAGGCCGGTGCGGGCGGGGCGGGCGGGGGCGCGCCGGAGCACGGCCTCAAGCGGGTGATGGGCCGCAAGCTGCTCCTGCTCTTCATCGTCGGGGACATCCTCGGCACGGGGGTGTACGCCCTCACCGGTCAGGTGGCGGGGGAGGTGGGCGGCGCGGCATGGGCCCCGTTCCTCATCGCGTTCGCCGTGGCCACCCTCACCGCGTTCTCGTACCTGGAGCTGGTCACCAAGTACCCGCAGGCCGCGGGGGCCGCGCTCTACACCCACAAGGCGTTCGGCATCCACTTCGTCACCTTCATCATCGCGTTCATGGTGATGAGCTCGGGCATCACCTCGGCGTCGACGGCGTCCAACGCGTTCGCGGGCTTCCTCAGCGACGGCTTCGGTCTGGGCCTCGAGCCCGGCGGCACCGGGCGCATCGCGATCGCCCTGGGCTTCATGACGCTCGTGGCCCTGGTGAACTTCCGCGGCGTCGGCGAGAGCGTCAAGGCGAACGTGGTCCTCACGCTCGTGGAGCTGTCCGGCCTGCTGCTGGTGATCTTCATCGGCCTGTGGGGCATGACGCAGGGGCGTGCGGACTTCTCCCGGGTGGTGGTCTTCGAGAGCCCGGACGACAAGGGCGTCTTCCTCGCGGTGACGGCGGCGACGACGCTGGCGTTCTTCGCGATGGTCGGCTTCGAGGACTCCGTCAACATGGCGGAGGAGTGCCGGAACCCGGTGAAGGACTTCCCCCGCACCATGCTCACCGGCCTGTCGATCACCGGCCTCATCTACGTGCTGGTGGCGATCACCGCGGTGGCGCTCGTGCCTGTCGGGGACCTCACCGACGAGACCAAGGGGTCGGCGCTGACCCAGGCGGTCGCGGCCGGCGCCCCCGGGCTGCCGTTCGACACGATCTTCCCGTTCATCGGCATGTTCGCCGTCGCGAACTCCGCCCTGATCAACATGCTCATGGCGTCGCGGCTCCTGTACGGGCTGGCGAACCAGGGCGTGCTGCCCCGCAGCTTCGGCAAGGTGCACCGCACCCGCCGCACCCCCTGGGTGTCGATCGTGGTCACCACGCTGATCTCGTTCGGGCTCATCGTCTACGTGGTCCGCGCGAGCGGCACCGAGGCCGGGACCAACGCCGTGAGCCTCCTGGGCGGCACGACGTCGCTGCTCCTCCTCGTCGTGTTCGCCATCGTGAACGTGGCGCTGCTGGTGCTGCGGCGCAAGCCCGTGCAGCACGAACACTTCCGCACCAAGGCCTGGGTGGCCCTGCTCGGCGCGGTCACGTGCGCATACCTCGCCGGGCCGTGGGCGCGCAGCGAGGCGCAGCAGGAGCAGTACGTCATCGCGGGCGGGCTCGTCGCCGTCGGCGTGGTGCTCTCGTTCGCGACCTGGCTCTACAACCGCACGGTGCGGCACGAGCCCACCGAGTTCGAGCACGTGGAGGACCTCGACGTGGACAAGCCGCAGGCGGGCTATCCCAAGCGCTGACGGGTCGTCTCGCCGTCGGTCCCCGCACGACCGAGGTGGTCGACGGCGACGAAGATCCCGATCTCGACCCCGGGCGCCCGCCCTCCCCAAGGCTGTGGAAAGGCCTGTGGACGGGGTGGCCCGGGGACGTCAGACGGAGGCGAGCGCGTCCTCGAACGCCGCCAGCACCGCAGGACCGAAGAGGACGAACCGGACCTCGTCCAGGGCGCCCGGGTTCGCGTCGTCCCACGACCGGACGGCGGCGACCCCGGCGCGTGCGACGTCGTCGGCGGCCCAGCCGTAGACGCCCGCACCGACGGCCGGGAAGGCGACGGTCCGGGCACGCAGGTCGGCCGCGACGTCCAGCGACCGGCCGAAGCACGAGACCAGGAGCTCCGGGTCGGTCTGGCCGGCGTGCCGGTTCGGCCCGACCGTGTGGATCACCCACGCGGCGGGCAGGTCGAAGCCGGGGGTGGCGACGGCCTCGCCGACGGGCAGCCCGTCCGGCAACGTCGTGCGGCGCAGCTCGCGGCACGCCTCCAGCAGGCGGGGGCCGGCGGCCGCATGGATGGCGCCGTCGACCCCGCCGCCGCCCAGCAGTGACGAGTTCGCGGCGTTGACGATCGCGTCCACGGCGACGGTGGTGAGGTCGCCCTGTTCCAGGATCAGGTGCACGATTCCTCCCGGGTTCTCGGTCAGGCGGTGCGGCGCGCCTTGTCCTCGTCGGGCATGAGGATCCACAGCACGACGTAGGCGAGCAGCTGCGGGCCCGGGATGAGGATGGACGCCACGGTGAGGACGCGGACGAGGCCGCGGCTCCAGCCGAGGTAGTCCGCGAGACCGGCGCAGACGCCGCCGAGCACGCGGCCATGCTTCGGCCGGAACAGCTTGCGCTTCGCGGCGGGGGCGGGCTGGACGTACGGGGTCGAGGTCGATGTGGTCATGGTTCGACGGTACGAGCGCCGCCGCGGGCTCGGTATCGGGTGCTCCCCCCGTTCGACCCTGAGGGACCCTGAGCCCGGGCGTCAGCCCGCGACGGCGGCCGCGACGCGCCGCTGCGACGCCCGGGCGAACGCCGGCCAACGGTCCCAGTAGTACGGCAGGGCGATGACGCCCTGCACGAGCACCCATCCCAGCCCGCGCGCCCACGCGCCGTCGTCGAGGTCGCCGCCCGGCCCGGCACCGGCGGCCTCCCGGAACGCGTCGCGGTCCCTGCCGGAGAACAGCCACCAGGCGGGCGGCAGGTCGGCAGCGGGGTCGCCGACGCCGAGGGCGCCCCAGTCGATGACGGCGGTGAGCCGGCCGCCGTCGACGAGCAGGTTGCCGGGCATGAGGTCGCCGTGCAGCCACGCCCCCGGCACCGGGTCGGCAGCGGCCTCCAGGGCCCGGTCCCACGCCTTGAGGACGGCAGGCCCGTCGAGCCGGTCGCCGGACTCGGCGGCGGCGCGGCGGACGGCGTCGTCCAGGCGGGAGAGCGGCACCCCGCGGCCGGTGCCGTCCTTGACCGGCCCGCCGGAGGGGTCGACGGCGCGCAGCGCGGTCACGAAGGCGCCCAGGTCGGCTGCGGCCGCCGCCGGGTCGAGGTTCGGGACGGCGCCCGGCTCGAGCGGGTCGACGATCGCCGCTCCCGGCACCCACGGCACCACGGACCAGTGGAAGGGGTACCCGTCGTCCGGCTCGCCGACCGCGAGCGGCGCCGGCACGCGCAGCGGAAGGTGCGGGGCCAGGCGCGGCAGCCAGCGCGCGTCGGCCAGGGCGTGCTCGCCCGCCCAGCCGATCTTCGGCATCCGCGCCACCAGCCCGGCATCGTCGTCGCCGAGGCGGAACAGCTGGTGGTCGGTGCCCGACTCCCGCACCGGACGTACGGCCAGCGAGGCCCACTGCGGATGCTGCGCCGCGACCAGGCGGCGGACGTCGTCGGCGGTGACGGTGACCTCGTCGTCGTGGAGCGGCATGGGCCCGACCGTACGGAGCCCGCTCCTGGCGGGCCAGGTATTTGGCGCACGGTCCCCGGCTCCGGGTGCGGCACGCAGAGGGGAGGGCCGCCCCTGAGATGCGGCCCTCCGGGCAGGACGCATGTGGAATCCTTCGGGCCTGGCGCCGACGTGCGGGGCCTGCGCCGGTTCGCCACAGGGGCAGGGCTGCGCCTCCCGTGACACCCGCCCCGTCCGGGCGGCCCCGGTCGTCCGCGTGGAGATCGTCCGCGTCGAGAGGGGTGTCCGTGAGGGCTGAGTCCGTGGTGGCGGGTGCGCTGGTCGTGCTGCTGACGGGGTGCGCGTCGCCGGCCGAGGACGCTCGGGCGCCGGCGGGCGGGTCACCGTCGTCGGGCCCGGCGGAGGAGCTCCGGCTCCCGCCGGTCGACGGGGCCTTCGACTACCAGCTCGGCGGGGCGTACGACGAGGCGCGCGCTCCGCTGGACGTCGTCGTGCGCGACGCGACCGCCCCGCCGCTGCCCGGCGCCTATAACGTCTGCTACGTCAACGGCTTCCAGACCCAGCCCGACCAGGCGGACCTGTGGACGGGCCGCGAGGACCTGCTGCTGCACGAGGCCGACGGCGACCTCGTCGTCGACCCGGACTGGCCGGACGAGCACGTGCTGGATCCGTCGACGGCCGAGCAGCGTGCCGGGATCCTCGAGGTGCTGGGGCCCGTGGTGACCGGGTGTGCCCAGGCCGGCTTCGACGCCGTGGAGATCGACAACCTCGACACGTGGACCCGGTTCGACGCGATCGACGAGGCGGGCGCGCACGCCCTCGCCCGCGCGTACGCCGACCTGGCGCACCGCTCCGGGCTCGCCGTCGCGCAGAAGAACGCGGCCGAGGTCACGCGGGTGGCGCACGACGACCTCGGCTTCGACCTCGCCGTCACCGAGGAGTGCGCCGCCTGGGACGAGTGCGACGCCTACACCGACGTGTACGGCGACCACGTGCTGCAGGTCGAGTACCTCGACTCCCTCGCCGACGCGGGGCTGACATTCGACGACGTGTGCGCCCGGGACGACCGGGCGCCCCTGACGATCCTGCGTGACCGGGACCTCGTCGCTGCCGGCGAGGCCGGGTACGTCTACGAGGCCTGCTGAGGGCCGTAGGGCGCTCGCACCGTCGCCGACCGGGTGCCCAGGCGGGGGTTGTACGGTGCGGTCATGAGCACTCTGGGAATCGTGGGCAGCGGCAGCATCGGGTCCGCCGTGGCGCGGCTGGCCGTCGCGGCGGGGATCGACGTCGTGGTCGCCAACTCGCGCGGGCCGCAGACCCTGGCGGGCCTGGTCGACGAGCTCGGGCCCCTCGCGTCTGCCGGGACCGTGGACCACGCCGCAGCCGCCGACCAGGTCGTGCTCTCGGTCCCGCTCACGGCGATCGAGGCACTGGACCCTCACCTGTTCGACGGCAAGGTCGTCCTGGACACGACGAACTACTACCCCTTCCGCGACGGGCGGATCGCACGCCTGGACAGCGGGGAGGTGACCTGCGGCGAGCTCGTCCAGGAGCACTTCGCCGGAGCCCGCCTCGTCAAGGCGTTCAGCAACATCGTCGCCCCGCACATCCCGCAGCTGGCGCGCCCGGCGACCGCGGACGACCGCACCGCGCTGCCGATCGCGGGCGACGACGCCGCCAAGGCCGAGGCCGCGGAGCTCGTCGACCGGCTGGGCTTCCTCACCGTGGACGCCGGGGCCCTGGCGGACGCCTGGCGCTTCGAGCCGGGGTCAGAGGCGTACACCCCGATCTACCTGGCCGACCCGGCGACACCGCTGGATCAGCTGATGGAGGCCCCCGCAGCCCCCGTCTCGCCCGCGCGGCTGTCGCGCCACCTCGAGGCGGCCACCCGCGTCGACGTCGCGGAACGGCAGTTCTGACGGCGGACCGGCGTGCTCACCAGCCGCCGGGGCTGAGGATCTTGCGGATGCGCTTCTCGCTGACGGCGCCGTCGGTGCCGAGCTGCTGCGCGAACAGCGAGACGCGCAGCTCCTCGATCAGCCAGCGCACGTCCGCGAGCTCCGCCGCGCGGACGGGGTCGGCGGGGCCGGCGGCGTAGGCCGCGCGGGCCTTGTCGTAGGCCTCGGTGACGTCGTGCACGCGCCAGGCGAGCTCGGCGTCGCGGGCCGGGTTGGTCTGGGCCTTCTCCAGCCGATAGGACGCGGCGCGCAGGTAGCGCACCAGGTGCGGCACGCGGCGCGGCGGCGTCTGCGCGACGAACCCGTCGTGGATGAGCCCCGCGACGTGGTCGCGGACGTCCTGCAGCGTGTTGAGCAGGGCCAGCGACGACGACGCGCGGACCTCGCCCTCGACCGTCCGCCACCCGGTCAGCGCGGCGACGACGTGCCCGACGATCCGGTGCACCTCGTCCTCCAGGTGGCGGCGCACGAACTCGCGCGCGGCTGTGTACGACGCGGCGTCGCGGATCTGTACAGCAACCGGACCGCCCGTCGGGGTGCCCGGCGCCTTCTGCGCGTCGGGGCTGGTCAGCGCGACGACGGCCGCGAGCTGGAGGTCCGCCACCAGGGCCTCGGTGTTCCGGTACGGCGCGGCGGCGAGCGTCAGCGACTGCTTCGACGTCCAGCGCGACGTGATGCGCCCGGCCTGCAGCGCCGTCTCCGCCAGCAGCAGCCGGCGCACCCCCCGCGCGTGCCGGGCGTCCCGTCCGGCGGCGTCGGCCAGCACGCGCAGCGCGACGGACGGTCGTCGCTTCGCGTCCTCCTCCTCGACCAGCGCGGGGTACCCGCGCACGACGACCCCTCCGCCGAGGTCGGTCGAGACGCTCTCGGGAAGGGCGCCGTCCGGCAGGCCGTCGGGCCACGTCGTGAGGTCCGCCTGCTCGGGGACCACGGTGCTCGTGCCGACCGCCGCCGGCGGTGCCGGGGCCGGACGTCCCGGCGTGGCCGTGGCGGTCGCGGCGGGCCGTCCCGCCGCGGCTCGCGCCTCCTCGAGGGCCTGCCCCACGGCGCCCTTCACGGCCGCACGCACGGCGGCCTCGGACTTCGCCGCGAGCCGCTTCTGCAGCGCGAGCAGGTCCTTGGACTCGTCGAGCGGGCCGGCGCTCGCCGGGCGACCGGCCTTGCGCCCCCGTCCCGTGCCCTTCGACGGCGGCGGTGCGGGCGCGGCGTCCTCGACGCGGAACGTCATGCGCAGGTGCGCGGGCAGGCGCTCGACGCGTTCGGCGTCCCAGACGTCGTCGGGGATGACGACGTCGCGCAGGGCGCGGACGGCGCGCGCGAACGCGACGTGGAACGGCTCGGCCATGTCGCCGGCGCGGGTCATGTCCTCCCACGACGGCGTGTTCGCGCGGAGCCACTCGGCGACGGCGCGACCGACGTCGGGGGCGGGCACGAGCTGCACGCGCACGGCCTTGGGCAAGGACTTGATGGTGGCGACGCACAGCTCGTCGAGCAGGCCCGGCACCATCCAGTCGAAGCCCTCCGGTGCGACCCGGTTGAGGATCGACAGCGGCACGTGCACGGTGACGCCGTCGGCGGCCGCCCCGGGCTGGAACTGGTAGGTCAGCGGCAGGGTGACCTCGCCCTGCGTCCACGTCTCCGGGAACTCGGAGGTGTCGACGGCGTCCGAGTCCACGAGCTGGTCGAGCGTGAAGGTCAGCAGGTCCGGCGTCTCGCGCTGCGCCCGCTTCCACCAGGTGTCGAAGTGCCGGGCGCTCACGACGTCGTCGGGCACGCGCTCGTCGTAGAAGGCGAACAGGTCGTCCTCGGAGGCGACCAGGCCGCGCCGGCGCGACCGCGCCTCGAACTCCTCCGCCTCGGCGAGCAGGCGGCGGTTCTCGGCGAAGAACCGGTGGTGGGTGGTCCACTGACCCTCGACCAGGGCGTGCCGCACGAACATCTCGCGCGCGGCCTCCGGGTCCACCTTCGCGTACAGCACGGGGCGGTCGGCGACGATCGGCACCCCGTACAGCAGCACCTTCTCCGTCGCCATGGCGGCGCCCTGCTTGGTGGACCAGTGCGGCTCGGAGTAGGTGCGCTTCGCGAGCGGCCCGGCGAGCTCCTCCGCCCACTCGGGCTGGATGCGGGCGACGTCGCGCGCCCACAGCCGGGACGTCTCGACGAGCTCGCCCGCCATGATCCACTCCGGCGGCTTCTTGCTCAGCGGCGAGCCGGGGAAGATCGCGAACCGCGCGCCGCGGGCGCCCAGGTACTCGTTGCGGGCGCGCTTGGCGGCCTGGCGCAGCGCGCGGGCGCGCGCCTCCCCCCGCAGGTGGGCGACCGACGACGCCTTGATCTCGCCGGCGTCCTGCATGCCGACCTGGCTGAGCAGGCCCGCCAGGAGCGAGCGGTGGATCGTCTCGCCGTCCCAGTCGAGCCGGTGGTCCACCTCGGCGGCGTCCGGGTCGACGTCGGCGCGCGCGTCCGAGACGACGGTGCGGGTGCGGGGCTTGAACGACATGTCGATGCCGAGCGGCTTGCTCATCTCGCGCAGCTGCGCGACGACGTCCTGCCACTCGCGGATGCGCAGGAAGTTGAGGTGCTCCGCCTTGCACAGGCGCCGGAACGCGGACGAGCCCATCTCGTGCTGCTGCCCCCGCACGTACTCCCACAGGTTGAGGTACGTGAGGAAGTCGGAGCGCGGGTCGGTGAACCGGGCGTGCAGCTGGTCGGCGTGCGCGCGGGTCTCCGCCGGACGCTCCCGCGGGTCCTGGATGGACAGGACGGCGGCGATGATCGCGACCTCGCGCGCGACCCCGCGCTTCGCGCCCTCGATGATCATGCGCGCCAGGCGCGGGTCCATGGGCAGCTGCGCGAGGGTGCGCCCAACCTCGGTGAGGCGGGTGGCGCCGTCGCGCGTCTCGAGCGCCCCGAGCTCGGTGAGGAGCTGCACGCCGTCGCGCACGGCCCGGGTGTCCGGCGGCTCGACGAAGGGGAAGCGGGCCACGTCGTCCGGCGTGGTCACGACGCCGACGGAGATCATCTGCAGCAGCACGGACGCGAGCGACGTGCGCAGGATCTCCGGCTCGGTGAACTCCGGGCGCCCCTCGAAGTCCTCCAGGGAGTACAGCCGGATCGCGACGCCGTCGGCCACACGCCCGGACCGGCCCGAGCGCTGGTTGGCGGACGCCTGGCTGATCGGCTCGATCGGCAGCCGCTGCACCTTGGTCGCCTTGGAGTAGCGCGAGATGCGCGCGGTGCCCGGGTCGACGACGTAGTGGATGCCCGGCACGGTCAGCGACGTCTCCGCGACGTTCGTCGACAGCACGATGCGGCGTCCCGGGTGGGACTGGAACACCCGGTGCTGCTCCGCGGCGGACAGTCGCGAGTACAGCGGCAGGATCTCGACGTGGTCCGGATGCCTGGCGTCCCGGACCCGGTCCTTGAGGTGCCCCTCGAGGGCGTCGGCGGCGTCGTGGATCTCCCGTTCGCCGGAGAGGAACACGAGGATGTCGCCGGAGCCCTCGCGCATCAGCTCGTCGCAGGCCTCGACGATGCCCGTGACGAGGTCCTTCTCCTCGCCCTTGGCCTTCTTGGGCTGGTCCGGATCCGTGTCGGGGGAGAGCGGGCGCCAGCGGATCTCGACCGGGTAGGTGCGCCCGGTGACCTCGATGACGGGCGCGTGGTCGGGCAGCACCTCGACGACCGCGGGCGGTGCGCCGCCGATCTCGGCGAGGTGCGACGGCGAGAAGTGTGCGGCGAAGCGCTCGGAGTCGATCGTCGCGGAGGTGATGACGACCTTGAGGTCCGGGCGGCGGGGCAGCAGCCGGGACAGGTACCCGAGCAGGAAGTCGATGTTGAGCGACCGCTCGTGGGCCTCGTCGATGACGATCGTGTCGTAGGCGAGCAGGTCCGGGTCCCGCTGGATCTGCGCCAGCAGGATGCCGTCGGTCATGACCTTGACCAGCGTCTCGGACGACGACGTGTCGGTGAACCGCACCTGGTAGCCGACGACGCCACCCAGCTCCGTGCCGAGCTCCTCCGCCACGCGCTCGGCGACGCTGCGGGCCGCGATCCGTCGGGGCTGCGTGTGCCCGATCTGGCCCTTCCGGCCGCGGCCGAGCTCCAGGAGGATCTTCGGCAGCTGCGTCGTCTTGCCGGAGCCCGTCTCGCCCGCGACGACGACGACCTGGTGGTCGCGGATCGCGGCGGCGATGTCCTCGCGGCGCGCCGAGACGGGGAGCTGCTCGGGGTAGACGATCGGCGGCACCTCGACGGCGGCGCGCAGCGCGGCCGCCTTCTCCAGCTGCTCGCGGCTGACCCGGCGCGGACCGCCCTGTCGGACGGCGGGGCGGCCCCCCTGCGGGCCCTGGCCCGCGCCCTTGCCGCGACCGCGGCCCCGTCGGCGGGGACGACGCGCACCGCCGTCGTCCGACGACGACTGCGGTGCGGGGCTGGGCTCGGTGCTCACGACGTCCCATTCTCTCAAGCGTCGCAAGGTGATTCGCACGACGCCTGGTAGCGGTTCCATGATGAGGTCGCTGCTGTGTCCGACCACGACGGGAGATGGGGCCGATGAGGGGACCAGTCCCGACGCTGCGGGACGTCGCCGAACGGGCGGGGGTGTCGCCGACGACGGTCTCGCGGGTCATCAACGCCAGCGGCTTCGTCAGCCGGGAAGCGAGGGCGGCGATCCGGCAGGCGATAGACGAGCTCGGCTATGTGCCGTCGGCGTCCGCGCGCGGTCTCGCGTCGCGGCACACGGCGATGGTCGGGCTGTGCCTGCCCGTCGTCGACGCCGACACCGACCTGGCGGACCGGTCGGATCGGCGTCCGCCGCCCCGCGTGCCAGGCCTGCCCGGCGCCGAGACGGTGCCCGTGGTGGTCGACACCGACCCGGAGGCGATCATCTCCTGGGGCGGCATGTACTTCGGCGAGGTGGTGCGCGGCGCCGAGTTCGCGGCGTGGGAGGCCGGGCTCGCCATCACGGTCGCGATGACCCGTGCGCCCGACCTCGAGGCGCGCGTGCTCAACATGGCGGGCCGGGTCGACGGCATGGTCGTCGTCAGCGGGACGCTCCCGGACGACCTGCTCGAGCACGTCGCCCGGCGCGTTCCTGTCGTGATCCTCACCGGGCTCGGCCCCGAGAGCGCCCACGACCGCGTGACGGTGCGTAACGCGGAGGGCGTGGAGCGCCTCGTCGAGCACCTCCTGACGGATCACGGCATCACGTCCCTCGAGTACGTGGCCGCGCCGGAGGGGACGCCCGACGACGAGGAGCGCTTCCGCGGGTTCTGTCGCGCCCTGACGCGCGCCGGGATCGAGGCGCCGGCGGCCCCGCGGCTGCGGGGCGACTGGGAACGAGGGCGGGGGCGCGAGATCGCGCGGGGGCTGGTCGACGGCCTGGGTCGCGGCGGGACGCTCCCGGGCGCCCTGGTCTGCTGCAACGACAACACGGCGCTCGGGCTGCTCGACGTGTTCGCGGCGCACGGTGTCCGGGTGCCCGAGGACGTCGTGGTCACGGGCTTCGACGGCGTCGAGGCCGCTCGGACGTCCGCGCCACCGCTCACCACCGTGGAGCAGCCGATGGCGGAGCTGGGGCGGGCAGCGGTCGAGGTCCTCACGGCCCGCATCGCGGCGCCTGCCCGCCGTGCCGCGACCACGAGCCTCCCCGTGACCGTGGTGCTGCGGGGGAGCTGCGGCGCACATCCCCCGGTCGGCGTCGACGGCCGGGCGGGAGAGGATCCCGCCTGAGCGCCGGCCACCGTACGGTGGCCCGGTACCAGCCCTTCCGAGGAGGTCATCGTGCGCGTCGCCGTCCTGGACGACTATCAGCGGGTCGCCCACCGCTTCGCCGACTGGGCGGGCCTGGGGGCCGAGGTCGACTTCCTCGACCGTCCTCTGCCCGACGACGACGCGGTGGCCGAGGCGCTCGCCGGGTACGACGTCGTCGTCGCCATGCGGGAGCGGACGCCGTTCACCGCCGCGCGGCTGGCGCGGCTGCCCGACCTGCGGCTGCTGGTGACCACCGGCCGGCAGAACGCCGCGATCGACCTCGACGCGGCGCGGGCGCGGGGCGTCGTCGTGTGCGGCACGGAGTCGCCCGCCAACGCGACGCCCGAGCTCACGTGGGCGCTGATCCTGGCCGTCCTGCGGCACGTGCCGGCCGAGGACCGGGCGGTGCGCGACGGCGGCTGGCAGCACACCGTGGGCGGGGACCTGGAGGGCCGGCGGCTGGGCGTCGTCGGCCTCGGGCGCCTCGGGTCGAGGGTGGCGCGGGTCGGCCTCGCGTTCGGGATGGACGTCGTCGCCTGGAGCCAGCGCCTCGACCCGGCGCGCGCGGCAGAGGCTGGCGTGCGCGCCGTCGCGAAGGACGAGCTGTTCGCGACGGCGGACGTCGTCACCGTGCACTACAAGCTGAGCGAAAGAAGTCGCGGCCTCGTGGGCGCCGCCGACCTGGCCCGCATGAAGCGCGACGCGATCCTCGTCAACACCTCGCGAGGCGGGCTCGTGGACACCGGCGCCCTCCTCGCCGCCCTGCACGACGGCCGGATCGGCGGGGCCGGCCTCGACGTCTACGACGCCGAGCCGCTGCCCGCCGACCACCCGCTGCGCACCGCGCCGCGCACGGTGCTCACCCCGCACCTCGGCTACGTCACCGAGGCCACGTACGGGACGTTCTACGGCCAGGCCGTCGAGGACGTCGCCGCCTGGGCGGCGGGGGCGCCGGTGCGGGTGCTCGGCTAGCCGTGGGTCAGACGGACAGGCCGGCGTCCTCGAAGGACGAGTAGGTGGAGAACGCCGCGAACAGCCCGCCGAACATCGCGAGCACGATGAACAGCACGTACAGCACCCAGAGCGCCGTGAAGACGATGGACAGCCACAGCCCCCACTTGCCCAGCATGTTGGGGTAGCCGACCTTCTTCGACTCCGAGAGGGCCATGGCGGAGACGACGATCCCGGCGGGGGAGATGACGAAGGCGAGGATGAACCCGACGATCCCCATCGTCTTGCCGGGCGGCTCCGGCGCGTAGGCGGGGTAGCCCGGGGCCGGGTACGGGGCCTGCGGGTAGCCCGCCTGCGGGTAGCCGGGCTGGTCGTAGCCGGGCTGGGCGTAGCCCTGCGGAGGCTGCTGCGGGTTCTGCTGCTGGTACGGCTCGCCGGCCGGGTACGGATCGCTCACCGGGACAGTGTCGTGGACCGACCGTCCCCGGCGCCAGCACCGGTGTCAGCCGTCGACCGCCCGGGCGTACCTCGCGGCGAGGACGCGCAGGTGCGCCACGAGCTCCGGAGGCTCGGTGACGTGGAAGTCGAGGCCGAGCATGCCGATCCACACGGCGACCACCTCGACGCTGTCGCCGCCGGTGACGAGCACGCTGCGCCCGTCCGGAAGCGCCTCGACGGTGCCGACCGCCGGGTTGATGCGGCCCAGCACCTCCTCGGCGGGGGCGTCCACGGTGATGCGGGCGTGCACGGCCCACCCGGTGCGCGCGACCTCCTGCACCACGAACTCCGTGAAGTCGCCGGGGAACGGCACGGGGGTGAAGCGTCGGCCGCCGGGGGTGCGCAAGCGCAGCCAGTCGACGCGGTACGGGGCCCACTCGCCCGTCGCGGCGCCCGCCCCGGCGGCGGGCCCGACCCGGCGGGCGACCAGGAACCATCGTCGCTGCCAGGAGACGAGGCGGTACGGCTCGAGCTCCACGGGGTCGTCGCGGTAGTGCGCCCGCAGCCCCTGGTGGTCGCGGATGGCGTCGGCGACGGCCGCGAGGGTGCCGGAGTCGATCCCGGGGTCCTCGACGTTGGAGCCCGTGTTCTCGGGGCCGGTCGTGCTCGCGTCGCGGATCGCGGCGAGCCGGCGGCGCAGCCGGTCGGGCATCACCTGCTCGAGCTTCGTGAGCGCCGACTGCCCGGACTCCTCGAACCCGGCCGTGGCGGTGGCCGCGCGGAGCGCGACGGCGACGGCGACCGCCTCCGCGTCGTCGAGCAGCAGCGGAGGCAGGCGGGCTCCCGCGCCGAGCCGGTAGCGGCCGCCCGGGCCCCGGACGGCGTCGACCGGGTAGCCGAGCTCGCGCAGCCGCGCCACGTCGTTGCGGATCGTCCGGTCCGTGACGTCGAGCCGCGCGGCCAGGTCTGCTCCCGACCAGTCCGGCCGCGACTGGAGGAGGCCGAGCAGCGTCAGCATCCGAGCTGAGGTGGAGCCCATCGCGACCTCCGGGGACTCGTCGGGAACTGGTCCGAACCCGGCCAGAATAACGGAAAGAACCGTTCCGGAACCCTTCCTAGGGTGGGTGTCAGGAGCTGGGGAGAGGGCCCGGCTCACGATCTCGGGAGAACGCCATGACCACCACCGCCGGTCGGACCAGCATCGAGCTCCGCCCCTTCACCGCCGTCGCCGCGCAGGCTGACCTGGAGGACCTGCAGCAGCGGCTCGAGCGCACCCGCTTCGCCCCGGCCGCCCCGGGGGACTCCTGGGACTACGGGACGCCCGAGTCGTACCTGCGCGACATGGTCGAGCGGTGGAAGGGCTTCGACTGGCGCGCCGTCGAGGCTCGCCTGAACGCCTACCCGCAGTTCACCACCGAGATCGACGGGCAGCCGCTGCACTTCCTGCACGTGCGCTCGCCGAACCCCGGCGCGACGCCGCTCCTGCTCGCGCACACCTACCCGGGCTCGGTGCTCGACTTCCTCGACATGATCGACCCGCTCGTCGACCCGGTCGCCCACGGCGGCCGCGCCGAGGACGCCTTCGACGTCGTCGTCCCGTCCATGCCGGGCTTCGGCTTCTCGACGCCGCTCGTCGGCGAGGGCTGGACGATGGCGCGGGTCGCCCGGACGTACGACGCCCTGATGCGGGGGCTCGGCTACGCGTCGTACGGCATCCACGGCAGCGACGGCGGCGCGATGGTCGGCCGCGAGCTGGCGGTCCTCGACCCCGAGGGCTTCCGCGGCGCGCACGTGCTGCACCTCTTCTCGTTCCCGTCCGGGGCGCCGGGGGAGATGGACGACTTCGGCCCGGCCGAGTACGCCGCCCTGGCGCACGCCCAGTGGTTCCAGTCGGTGGGGGCGTACAACACGATGAACGCGTCGCGGCCGCAGACCGTCGCGGCCGGGCTGGCGGACTCGCCGGTCGCGACGCTCGCCTACTCCGAGCTGTTCGAGAGCTTCGGCAACGGCACGTCGCTGGTGAGCCCGGAGCAGGTCCTCGCGCAGGCGACGCTGTACTGGCTCACCAACACGTACGCGACGGCCGCGCGGTACCACTACGCGGAGCAGCACTCCGGCGCCGAGCCGGTCGTGAGCACCGGACGCATCGGCGTCGCGGTGTTCAAGGACGACTTCCAGACCATCCGCAGCCTCGCCGAGCGCGACAACGCGCGGATCGAGCACTGGTCGACGTTCCCGCGCGGCGGGCACTTCGCCGCCATGGAGGTGCCGCAGGACGTCGTCGCCGACCTGCGGGTCTTCTTCGCCTGAGCGTTCCTCCGGTTCTCTTCGGCACCGGGTGGATCGCTTCGGCAGGGGAGGGTGCCGAAGAGATCCACTCCGTGCCGACCTGATCAGCGTGGTGGAATCGCAGGGTGTTCTCGCGACCCCGTACCCGCCTCGAACTCGTCCCCCGCCGCGTGCGCGTGCATGCCGTCACCCGGCTGACGGGCTCGATGCGCCGGACGACGTTCCGCGACGTCGACGGCGCCGACCCCGACGCCCCGACCTCGCTCGGCGCGCTGGCCGCGCCCGGCCCGGAGGACCACGTCAAGGTCTTCCTGCCCGACCCGGCCACCGGCGAGCTCCACGCCCCCACCCTCGCCGCCGACGGCGGGCTGCAGCGGCCCACCGGCGTCGTCTCCATCTCGCGCGACTACACCGTGCGTGCCACGCGGACGGTCGACGGGGTCGCCGAGCTCGACGTCGACTGGGTGCTGCACGGCGACGAGGGGCCGGCCTCCGCCTGGGCGGCCCGCGCCTCCGAGGGCGACGAGGTCGTCCTCGCCGGGCCGCGCGGCAGCGTCGGGGTGCCCGACGGCGTGGGGCGCCTCACGCTCGCCGGCGACGAGACCGGCCTGCCGGCGCTCGCCCGCTGGGTGGGGGCCGTCGGCGCAGGCGTGCCGGTGACCGCGATCGTCGAGATCGGCGACGACGTGGACGAGGCCTTCGTCGAGGCCGAGCTGGGCCGCGCGACCGTCGAGATCCTCTACCGCACCGACGGTCCCGGTCAGCTCGAGGACGCGGTGCGCTCCCTCGGGGGGTTGGAGGACGACGAGCTGTTCGTCGGCCTCGGCGAGGCCGGTGACCTCGTGCCCGTGCGGCGGCACCTCCGTCGGGAGCTGGGCCTGCCCGCCGACCAGGTGGCGGTCTCCGGGTACTGGCGCCGCGGCGTCGTCAACCTCGACCACCACCTGCCGCTGGACCCGGCCGACCCCGACTGAGCCGCCCGCACCCCGGCCGAGCGGGCACGTTCCTCGTCGGGCCCCGGGGGACGAACGTGCCGCGCCACTACGTGCTGCTGGTCGGGCACGCGAACGGCGAGCTGCAGTTCTACGAGCCGGGCAGCGGCGAGGTGCGCAGCGTCGGCGTCGAGGACGCGGTGGCCGGCCACGGCCCCATCGGCGCGTACGGCGGCTGGGACGCGATCTACGGCGCGGCGGTCCCCGAGGGCTGACCCCGGCCGCGGCGCCGCCGGCCGTCAGGGCAGCACGTCGCCGAGAGAGAGGTCCTCGGGGACCTGCCCGGCCGTGCCCGGGCCCGCCGGGGCGTCCGGGGCCAGGCAGGTGGCTCCGGTGACGGGCCCGAGGTTCCACGGGTCCGCCGACCACGGGTCGGCGGGCTCCGTGTGGAACGGCGCGTACAGGCTGGTCGTGGCGCCGTCCTCGGAGACGTCGACGCGCGCCGCAGCCGTGAAGCCGTCCAGCGTGCGGGTCGCCACGACCGCCGCCGCCTCCACCGCGCCGTCGTCCGTCGGCGCGTCGCAGGACACCATCGCCGGGGTCCAGCCGGCGTCGCGCAGCGCGGCGAGCAGCTCCGCCCCGGCGTACTGCACGGCCGGGGGGCTCTCCGGCGCGAGGGCGTCGAGCGGCTGCGTCGACGTGGTGCTCGCCCGGTAGGCCACGACGTTCGCCGACCCGGCGGCGGCCCGGGCGGGGGACGGGTCCTGCTCGCCGGGCACGGGCATCGCCTGCTCCAGCGTGGTGAGGCGGCTCGCGTCGACGTCGTCCGGGGTCACCGGGTCGGGCCCGCAGCCGGCAGCGACAGCCGCCAGCAGCCCGGCGACGATCGCCGCCGGCAGAGCACGGGAGCCGGCGCGGCGCGGCGGTGTCATGGGCGAGCCTAGCGGCGACGCATCGGCCTGTAGCGCCGGTCAGGCGGTGGCGTTCTCCGTCTCGCCGCGCAGCGCGTCGATCTGCTCCTGCAGCGTGGACAGCAGGTCGGCGACGGTGTCGGCGCCGTTCTTCCGCGCCTCGTCGGTCACGTGCCGCACCTCGGCCGACGCCGCCTCGAGCGCGACCTGCGCGTCCTCGAGGGCGACCACCGCGCCGTCCTCCGACTCCTGGGCCTGCGCGAGGGCGTCGCGCGCCTCGTCGGTCGCGGCTTGGGCGGAGGCCATGGCGTTGGTGACGTCGTCGCGCAGGTCGACGGGAATCCCGGTGACCTGCTCCTCGATGCGCTGCAGGTCGTCGTCGATGGCCGCGGCCTGGTTCTGCGCGTCGGCGATGAACTGTTCGACGTCGGCGGGGGCGGAACACGCGCCGAGCATCATCGCGAGGGCGAGCAGGCTCGCCGCGGCAAGACGGGTCGTCGTCTTGCCCTTCACCGATGTCGTCGCTGACGTCATGCCCTGATTGTGCCCTGTCGAGCCTGGGAATCCCCTGGTCTCGTCCACAGAAGCTGTGGAGATCTTGGACACAGCTCGTTCCGCGCAGCCCAGGACGCCGGCCCCGCGCGACGGCAGGATGACGGCATGAGCGCCCTGACGACGGCCGAGCTGACCGCGATCTACACCGACCTGCACGCGCATCCGGAGCTCGGGTTCGCCGAGCACCGCACCGCCGGGATCGTCGCGGGGCGGCTCCGGGGCTGGGGCTACGACGTGCACGAGGGCATCGGCGGCACCGGCGTCGTCGGGGTGCTCGCGAACGGGGCGGGGCCGCGCGTCCTCCTGCGCGCCGACATGGACGGGCTGCCCGTCACCGAGCGCACGGGCCTGCCGTACGCGCCGACGGACACCGCCACGACGCCGGAGGGTCTGGAGTCCGGCACCATGCACGCCTGCGGCCACGACGTGCACACCACCTGCCTGCTCGGCGCGGCGGCGGCGCTCGCCGAGCGACGCGGCGACTGGGCCGGCACGCTCGTGGTCCTCTTCCAGCCCGCCGAGGAGGTCGGCGAGGGCGCGCGCCGGATGGTCGCCGACGGCCTGTACGACCGCATCGGCGTGGTGCCCGACGTCGTCCTGGGGCAGCACGTGATGCCGCTGCCCGTGGGCGTGGTCAGCCTGACCCCGGGGACGGCGATGGCGGCCGCCGACTCGATGCGCATCACGCTGCACGGGTCCGGCGGGCACGGCTCGAGCCCGGAGGCGACGGTCGACCCGGTGGTCATGGCCGCGGCCACCGTGCTGCGGCTGCAGGGCATCGTGTCGCGGGAGGTCGGGGCCACCGAGTCGGCCGTCGTCACCGTCGGCTCCGTCCAGGCGGGCACGCAGGCGAACGTCATCCCCGACCGCGCCGACCTGCTGGTCAACGTCCGCACGTTCGACACCGGCGTGCGCGACCGCGTGCTCGCCGCGATCCGGCGCATCGTCGACGCCGAGGCCGCGGCGTCCGGGGCGCCGCGGCCGCCGGAGCACGCGTCGGTCGCGGCGTTCCACCTCACGACCAATGACGCGCCGGCGACGGCGCGCACCCGGGAAGCGCTCGAGCGTGCGCTCGCCGCCGAGCGGCCCCGCGTCGAGACGGCCGGCGGCAGGACCCTCGTCATGAGCCTGCCGCCGCTGTCCGGCTCCGAGGACGTCGGCGACCTCGCCGCGGCCGCCGGGGCGCCGCTCGTGTACTGGTTCCTCGGCGGGTTCGACGCCGCGCTCTTCGAGGGCTTCGACCCCGCCGCCGCGACGGGGATGGGCGGCCTGCCCGAGGGCGTCGCGCCCAACCACTCGCCGTTCTTCGCGCCCGTGCCCGAGCCGACCCTCGACCTCGGCGTCGCCACGCTGGTCTCCGCCGCGCGGGAGTGGCTGGACTGACGGTCTCCACAGGCGTCAGCGGGCCTCAGCGCGCGCCCAGCCGTCGGCTGATCTCCACGGCGGCGCGGCCGGCCGCGTCGGCGAGCCGGGCACGCCGGGCCTCGTCCACGTCGTCCGACCAGAACGTCAGCGCGACGCCCGCCACCGGGTGGCCGGTGTGGTCGAGGGCGGCATGGGCCACCGACGCGAGGCCGGGGGTGACCTCGCCGTCCTCGGTGGCGTGGCCGCGGCGCCGGGTGTCGCGCAGCACCTCGCGCAGGTCGCGCAGCGTGCGCGGGCCGACGCCGGTGCGGTCGGAGAGCGCCGCCGCCGACGGGAACAGCGCGCGCACCTGGGGCGCCGGGAGCAGCGCGAGCACGGCCCGCCCGCTGGCCGTGAGGTGAGCGGGCAGGCGGACGTCGACGTCGGTGACCAGGCTCGGCCGGTGGGGGGCGCGCTGCTCCACGAGGTAGAGCACCTCCCGCCCGTGCAGCACGGCGAGGTGGGCGCTCTCGCCCGTCGTCTCGACCAGCCGCGCGACGACGGGGCGCGCCAGCCGGGCGAGGGGCGCCTGGCGCGCGTACGCCGACCCGAGCGACAGCGCAGCCGTGCCCAGGCCGTACCGGTGCTCCTCCGGCAGGTGGGTCACGAACCCCTCGTCCACCAGCACGGACAGCAGGTGGTAGACGGTCGACCGCGGCAGGCCCAGGTGGTGGGCCACCGCCGCCGCCGGGACGGGGCCGGCCTGCGCTGCGAGGTACGTCAGCACCCGGAGCGTGCTGCGCGCCGCGGGGACGTCCGCCATCGCCCTCCCTCGAACTGCCTCGGCGCGGCCGGTGTCTGGGATCCCAGACTGAACCTCGCGAACCCCCGTGTCCACCGGCCTCGCAACGGTGTGTGCTGGCGGCATGACCGTCACCACGTCCCGCGCCGTCGTCGAGCACCGTGTCGTCGAGGTCGGCGGCGGGCCCCTGACCGTCGACGACGTCGTCGCGGTCGCCCGACACGGTGCCCGGGTGCGCCTCACCGACGACGCGCTCGCCACGATGGCCGCGAGCCGCGCCGTCGTCGAGGACCTCGCCGACGACGCCCGCCCGCACTACGGCGTCTCGACCGGCTTCGGCGCCCTCGCCCGCCGCCACATCCCCACCGAGAAGCGGGCGCAGCTCCAGCTCGGGCTGGTGCGCTCGCACGCCGCGGGCAGCGGTCCCGAGGTGGAGCGCGAGGTGGTGCGCGCGCTGCAGCTGCTGCGGCTGGCGACCCTCGCCACCGGCCGCACCGGCGCCCGTCCGGTCGTCGCGGAGACGTACGCGGCGATGCTGAACGCGGGGATCACGCCGGTGGTGCACGAGTACGGCTCGCTCGGGTGCTCCGGCGACCTCGCTCCGTTGGCGCACGTGGCGCTCGCGGCTCTCGGCGAGGGCCCGGTCCGGGTGACGGCGGGGTCGGGGGCCGACGAGCTCGTCGGGGCCGGCGAGGCGCTCGCGGCCGCCGGCATCGCGCCGCTGGAGCTGCGGGAGAAAGAGGGCCTCGCCCTCATCAACGGCACGGACGGGATGCTGGGCATGCTGTGCCTCGCGATCCACGATCTCCGCGAGCTGCTCCGCACCGCGGACGTCGCCGCGGCCTCCAGCGTGGAGGCGCTGCTCGGCTCGGACGCCCCGTTCGCCGAGGACCTGGTCGGCATGCGGCCGCACCCGGGCCAGGCGGCGTCGGCGGCGAACCTGCGCGCCCTGCTGGCCGGGTCGCCCGTCGTGGCGAGCCACCGGACGCACGACGCCGACGGGCGCCCGGAGTGCACCCGCGTGCAGGACGCCTACTCGCTGCGCTGCGCGCCGCAGGTGCACGGCGCCGCGCGGGACACCCTCGGGCACGCGGCGGCGGTCGCGGGGAGCGAGCTGGCGTCGGCGATCGACAACCCCGTCGTCACCGTGGACGGGCGCGTGGAGTCGAACGGCAACTTCCACGGCGCGCCCGTCGCGTACGTGCTGGACTTCCTCGCGATCGCGGTGGCCGACGTCGCGAGCATGAGCGAGCGCCGCACGGACCGGTTCCTCGACGTCGCGCGCAACGAGGGCCTGCCGGCGTTCCTCGCCGAGGACCCGGGCGTCGACTCCGGGCTGATGATCGCCCAGTACACGGCCGCCGGGATCGTCTCGGAGCTCAAGCGCCTCGCCGCCCCCGCGAGCGTCGACTCCATCCCGTCGTCGGCCATGCAGGAGGACCACGTGTCCATGGGCTGGGCCGCCGCCCGCAAGCTGCGCCGCGCCGTCGACGGCCTGGGCCGCGTGCTCGCCATCGAGCTCATGACGGCGGCCCGCGCCCTCGACCTCCGCCTCGCCGACCTGTCGGGACCGGCGCGGGGGGTGAGGGCCGCGGCCGGTACCGGGGCCGTGCACGCGCTGCTCCGTACCGCCGTCCCGGGCCCCGGCCCCGACCGGTTCCTGGCCCCCGAGATCGACGCCGTGACGCGGCTCGTCGCCGACGGCGAGGTCGTCACCGCCGCGAGCGCCGCCGTCGGCCCGCTCCGCTGACCCACTGACACCGAAGGAGACGACGATGTCCCACGAGCTCGGCACCCCCGTCCCCGTCCGCGCCCCGCGCGGCACGACGCTCACCGCACGCAGCTGGCAGACCGAGGCGCCGCTGCGGATGCTGATGAACAACCTCGACCCGGAGGTGGCGGAGCGCCCCGACGACCTGGTCGTCTACGGCGGCACCGGACGCGCGGCCCGCGACTGGCCGAGCTACCACGCGATCGTCCGCACCCTCACGACGCTGGCCGACGACGAGACCCTGCTCGTCCAGTCGGGCAAGCCGGTCGGGGTGCTGCGCACGCACGAGTGGGCGCCGCGGGTGCTGATCGCCAACTCGAACCTCGTGGGCGACTGGGCCACGTGGCCCGAGTTCCGCCGTCTGGAGGCGCAGGGCCTGACGATGTACGGCCAGATGACGGCCGGGTCGTGGATCTACATCGGCGCGCAGGGCATCCTCCAGGGCACCTACGAGACGCTCGCCGCGGTGGCCGCGAAGCGGTTCGGGGGCACGCTCGCCGGGACGCTGACGCTCACCGGCGGCTGCGGCGGCATGGGCGGGGCGCAGCCCCTGGCGGTGACGCTCAACGGCGGCGTGTGCCTGGTGGTGGACGTCGACCGGTCGCGCCTGGAGCGGCGGGTGCGCGAGCGCTATCTCGACGAGGTCGCGGACGACCTCGACGACGCCGTCCGGCGGGTCGAGGAGGCGAAGGCGGAGCGCCGGGCGCTGTCCGTCGGGGTCGAGGGCAACAGTGCCGAGGTGGTGCCGGAGCTGCTGCGCCGCGGGGTGGCGGTGGACGTCGTCACGGACCAGACGTCGGCGCACGACCCGCTGTCGTACCTGCCGGTGGGCGTCTCGGTGGACGAGTGGGCCGACCACGCCGCCGCGAAGCCGGAGGAGTTCACCGACCGGGCGCGCGAGTCGATGGCCCGGCACGTCGAGGGCATGGTCGGCTTCCTCGACGCCGGGTCCGAGGTGTTCGACTACGGCAACTCGATCCGCGACGAGGCCCGCCGCGGCGGCTACGACCGCGCCTTCGACTTCCCGGGCTTCGTCCCCGCGTACATCCGGCCGCTGTTCGCCCGCGGCAAGGGCCCGTTCCGCTGGGCCGCGCTGTCCGGGGACCCACGCGACATCGCCGCCACCGACAAGGCCGTGCTCGACCTCTTCCCCGACGACGACCACCTGCACCGCTGGATCCGCGCCGCCCAGGAGCGCGTCGCCTTCCAGGGCCTGCCCGCGCGCATCTGCTGGCTCGGGCACGGCGAGCGCGACCGCGCCGGGCTCGCGTTCAACGAGCTGGTCTCGAGCGGCGAGGTGAGCGCGCCCGTCGTCATCGGCCGCGACCACCTCGACGCCGGGTCCGTCGCCTCCCCGTACCGGGAGACCGAGGGCATGGCCGACGGCTCCGACGCCATCGCCGACTGGCCGCTGCTCAACGCCCTCACCGCCGCGTCGTCGGGCGCCACCTGGGTGTCGCTGCACCACGGCGGCGGCGTCGGGATGGGGCGGTCGATCCACGCCGGGCAGGTGTCCGTCGCGGACGGCACGGACCTGGCCGCGCGCAAGCTCGCGCGCGTGCTGTCCAACGACCCCGGCCTCGGGGTGCTGCGGCACGTCGACGCCGGGTACGACGACGCCGCGGCCGCCGCCGCGCGGGGCGGGCTGCGCGTGCCCATGCTGGAGACGGACCGACCCGACCCGGAGGCATGACGTGCGCGAGGTGGAGCACCCCGGCGGCGAGCACCCGGCCACGCTGATCCTGGGGATCGGCGAGCTCACGACCAACGCCCCCGAGGCGATGGGCGCGGACCCCGTCGACGACCCGACCGGCCTCGTCCGCGACGCCGCGCTGCTGCTCGACGGCGGCCGCGTCGCCTGGGTGGGCCCGGAGAGCGCGTGCGCCGACGGCGTGGAGCGGGCGATCGGGCGTGCCCCGGACCGCGTGGTCGGGGTGGCGGGGCGTGCCGTCGTGCCCGGCTTCGTCGACTCGCACACGCACCTCGTGTTCGCGGGCGACCGGTCGGGGGAGTTCGAGGCGCGCATGGCCGGCCGCCCGTACGCGGCGGGGGGCATCCGCACCACGGTCGCGGCCACGCGGGCGGCCTCGGACGACGACCTGCGCGCGAACCTGCGACGGCACGTCCACGAGGCGCTCGCGCAGGGCACCACCACGATCGAGGTCAAGAGCGGCTACGGGCTGTCCGTGGCCGACGAGGAGCGCTCCGTGCGCCTCGCCGCCGAGGTGACCGACGAGGTGACGTTCCTCGGCGCGCACGTCGTGCCCGCGGACTCCGGCAGCGCCGACGCCTACGTCGACCTCGTCGTCGGAGACATGCTCGCCGCCTGCGCCCCGCACGCGCGGTGGGTCGACGTGTTCTGCGAGACCGGGGCGTTCACCGCCGAGCAGTCGCGGCGGGTGCTGGAGGCCGGCAGCAGGGCCGGCCTCGGCGTGCGGGTGCACGCCAACCAGCTCGGGCCCGGCGAGGGCGTGCGGCTCGCCGTGGACCTCGGCGCCGCGGCCGTCGACCACTGCACCTTCCTGTCCGACGACGACGTCGCGGCGCTCGCGGCCTCCTGGACGGCGGGGTCGGGGTCGGGCGAGGGCCAGGGGACCGTCGCGACGCTGCTGCCGGGCGTCGAGTTCTCCACCCGGCAGCCGTATCCCGACGCGCGTCGCCTGCTCGACGCCGGCGCGGTCGTCGCGCTCGCCAGCGACTGCAACCCCGGTTCCAGCTACACGAGCTCGATGCCGCTCATGGTGGCGCTCGCGGTGCGCGAGACGGGGACGACCGTCGCCGAGGCGATCTGGGCCGCCACCGCGGGCGGCGCCCGCGCGCTGCGCCGCGACGACGTGGGGCACCTCGCCCTCGGCGCCAGGGCCGATCTCGTGGTCCTCGACGCCCCGAGCCGGACGCACCTCGCCTACCGCCCGGGAGTGCCGCTCGTCCACCAGGTCTGGAAGGACGGGCGCCCGGTCGCGTAGCAGGGGCAGCGTGCGGGCCGAGGCCTGCCCTCTCGGTCCTGTGCGAGCATGCGACCGTGGCGGCCCTCGACCTCGATCACCTGCGGACGTTCCTGACGGCGTACCGGACCGGCTCGGTGAGCGACGCGGCCCGGCTGCTGGGCATCTCGCAACCCACCGCGTCAGGTCACGTGCGGGCGCTCGAGCGCCGGCTCGGCTACCCGCTGTTCGACCGGACGCCCACCGGGGTGGTCGCCACGGCGCGTGCGACGGTGCTCGCCCAGCAGGCCGCCCGGCACCTGGACGCGCTGGAGGACCTCGTCGAGCTCTCGGGCGGGGCCGGTGCCGTCGTGCACGTGGGGGGTGCGGCGGAGATCGTCGGTGAGGTGCTGGCGCCGCACGTGCCCGAGCTGGTCGCGGCGGCCGGCGGCCCGGTGCGCCTCCACCTCGGCATGGCTGACGACCTCCTCGAGGATCTCCGGCACGGCGACCTCGATGTCGTCCTCAGCTCGGTGCGGCCGCGCGCCCAGGGCCTGAGCGGCTCACCGGTCACCGACGAGGAGTTCGTCCTCGTCGGCGCGCCTCGGTGGGGGCAGGAGCTCGAGGGCGGCGTCGGCGCCGTCGACGAGCTCGAGCGCATCCCGGTCGTGGCGTACGCCGAGAACCTGCCCATCGTCCGCCGGTACTGGCGGTCCGTGTTCGGCCGGCGACCCGACGCCGTGACGACGACCGCCGTGGTGCCGGACCTGCGTGCCGTGCGCGCGGCGGTCGTCGGCGGGGCCGGGATGTCGGTGCTTCCCCGGTACCTGGTGCGGGAGCAGCTCGCGGCGGGGGCGCTCGTCGAGCTGCACCGGCCGGAGGTCGCGCCGCTCAACACCCTGTACCTGGTGACACGGTCGGGGCGGACGGAGGCGAGCCGGAGCCTGCGTGACCTGGCCGCCGTGATCGCACGGATCACGGCGGCCGGGGTGTGACCCTCAGACGGAGAGGAGCTTCAGCACGGCGGTCGCGACCTCGTCGCTCGACTGCGGGTTCTGCCCGCTGACGAGGTTGCCGTCGACCACCACGTGGCTGCTCCAGGGGGCGGCGGACTCCACGTCCGCGCCACGCTCGGCCAGCGCGTCCGCGACGAACCAGGGGGTGCGGGCGCCGAGCCCGCCCGAGGTCTCCTCCTCGTTGGTGAACACCGTCAGCCGGCGGCCCGCGAACGCGAACGCCCCGTCCGGGCGGGTCGCGCTTAGGAGCGCCGCCGGGCCGTGGCAGAACGGTGCGACGACGCGGCCGGCGTCGTCGGCCGCGACGAGCGCGGCACCGACCGCCCGGTCCTGGGCGAGGTCGGCCATGGGGCCGTGCCCGCCCGGCAGCACCACCGCGTCGAACTCCGTCGCGTCGAGCGCGGAAAGAACTGCGGGATGCTCCAGGACCCCCTCGACGGCGTCGAGGTAGGCGGCGAGCTCCTCGACCTTGCCCTGGTCGCCGACGACCGCCGCGTCGAGCGAGCCCGGGTCGACGGGGGCGCGGCGGCCACCCGGCGTCGCGACGACGATCTCGTGGCCAGCGTCGGACAACGTCCGGTGTGCGACCACCAGCTCCTCCGCCCAGAAGCCGGTGGGGTGGGCCGAGCCGTCGGCCAGGGTCAGGGAGTCGGCTGCGGTGACGATCATCAGGATGCGTGCCATGCGCCCCATGGTGCGCGCCCGCGGACGGCGACGGTCATCGGCAAACTTGCGTGCCGTCATGGAGCTCGTGCGTGCGCGACGACGACACCGGCGCATCGCCCAGGCAGGTGGCGTCCCGGTCGATCCAGGAGCCCGGAGAGCTCTGCCGCCCGCGGTCCAGGCACGGTCCCCTCGGTCATGAGCTCGCGGCGCCGAGGGCGGTCGCGACGAGTCCGAGGGCGGCGCAGACGCCGAGCGTGCGCAGCACGGACCAGCGCGCGGCGAAGAGCAGGAGGGCAGCGGTGGCGGCGATGGCGACGGCGACCGGCTGGAGGGAGCCGGGGTCGGGGATCTCGAGGTGGACCGGGCCGCCCGTCCAGGTGGTCGAGGTCTCGAAGAGCGTATGGGTGGCGAAGTAGAGGGCGAGGTTGGCGATGACGCCGACGACGGCGGCGGTGATGGCGGCGAGGGCGGCGCCGAGGCTCTGGTTGCCCCGGAGCTTTTCGACGTAGGGGGCGCCGAGGAAGATGAACAGGAACGAGGGGACGAACGTGACCCAGGTCGTCAGGAGCGCGCCGAGGACGGCGGCTACCCAGGGGTCGAGGTCGCCGGGGTTGCGGTAGGCGCCCAGGAAGGCGACGAACTGGACGACCATGATGAGTGGGCCGGGGGTGGTCTCGGCGAGGGCGAGGCCCTTGGTCATCTCGGTGGGGGTGACCCAGGCGTAGGTCTCGACGGCGCGTTGGGCGACGTAGGCCAGGACCGCGTAGGCGCCGCCGAAGGTCACCAGGGCGGTGCCGGAGAAGAACAGGCCCTGCTGGGTGAGCGCACTGCCGACGCCGGTGGCGAGGGCGACCGCGACGACCGGGAGGGTCCAGGCGAGCAGGCCGATGATCAGGACGCGCAGGGCACGCCGTCCTGAGGGTCGCTCAGCGTGCAGGGCGTCGTCGGGGATGACGGGGGCAGGGCCGTCGTCGCTGGTGGCGGCTCGACGCGCGGTGATGAGGTCGGGCGCGAACCGGTGCACGAGCCAGCCCAGGATCCCGGCGCCGAGGATCACGAGAGGGAAGGGGACGGCAAAGACGGTCAGTGCGACGAAAGCGGCGATGGCGAGGGCGACGAGGGCCGGAGTGGTCAGGGCGCGCTTGCCGACGCGGGTGACGGCCTGCACCACGATGGCGAGCACCGCAGGCGCGAGACCGGCGAAGAGCCCGGTCACGACGGGTGTGTCGCCGAACGCGACGTAGATCGCGGACAGGGCGAGCAGGCACAGCATGCCGGGCAGGACGAAGAAGATGCCGGCGACCAGGCCGCCGCGCAGCCCGTTGAGGAGCCACCCGGTGTAGACGGCGAGCTGTTGGGCCTCGGGGCCGGGCAGGAGCATGCAGTAGTTCAGGGCGTGCAGGAAGCGGCCCTGGCCGATCCACCGCTTGTCGTCGACGAGGGTGCGTTGCATGACGGCGATCTGCCCGGCGGGGCCGCCGAACGTCTGCCAGGAGATCGCGAACCATGCCCGCACGGCGGTGGGGAAGGGCACCAGGTCGCGTCGTGCGTTCCCCTGGCCGAGACGGCTGGCGCGGCCGGCACGGCTGGCCTCGTCCGAGGCGGGGGCTTCGTGGGGGTGGGTCGGGGAGCCGGGCGGTCCGGCGGGGTGCTCGTGCATGGCCGGGTCCTTCGAGGTCGTGCTCAGGCCGGTTCGTGGCCGAGCAGGTAGGAGCGGCGGAAGTACTCGTACAGTCCGTCGAAAATCGGCCCCGAGACGGCGAGGGTCGCCTCGTCGTCCCCGGTCATCGACAGGCCGCGCAGGACCGCGTCCAGGCCGGGTGCTTCGGGGGCGTCGAAGCGGTCGTCGTCGAGATCGGCCTCGTGCACGATCTGCCCGATCCGGGTGAGTACCGGGTCGGTCAGCTCGTACCGCTCGAGGAAGGTCTCGAAGCTGCAGCGCGCGCCGTGGTGCCCCAGCTCGACGCCCCGCATGTCGAACGCGGTGGCGTCGACAGGGATGTCGCCGGGGTCGGTCACGAAGACGAACTCTGCCTGCGGGTCGATCACGCGCCGGACCAGCCACGCGCACGCGGCCCGGTCGATGTGGATCCCTGCACGGGTCGCCCACCTCATCGCGTCCTCCCGGAGGGTGCGTCCGCGTGGGCGGCGACCAGGTCCTCCAGGTCGCGCAGCGCCGCCCGCGCGACGTCGCGCTGGGGTGGGGGGAAGAAGTCGCGGCGTGCCACCTGCCGGCTCGCGCGCCGTAGTCGGGCCAGCGTGCTGCGCTGCTCGCCCGGCGACGCGTCGAGAGCCGCGCGGGCAGACTCGGCGAGCTCGGTCCACTCGGCCGCCCGATCGGCCGCCATCGTCGCCGCGAGGTCGCGTTCGTGCGCCGCCGTCGACGGCCGCGCCAACCAGACGCTCGAGGACCCGCCACGCTCGACGACCTCCTCGGCCGCCCACTCCAGCTGCTCACGCGTGCGAGCGTCCGCCGGCAGCGCCACGAGGCCGTCGGAGACCTGCGCGACACCCTGCCGCTTCAGCCGCCGCCACAACGCCACGCGCGGCGCCGACGGCTCGCGCGGCAACCGGTAGCTCAGCAGCACCCATTCACCTGTCACTCAATGGATGTAACCGCGGTTACATCCATTGGTCAAGGGTTTGTGGCTGCAGTCGTGCTCGTGGTCGGCGCGACCACCCCGGACGAGTCGGTGCAGGCGTTGAACCAGCTGCGCAGGTCCATCGCGCGGTCGTCGGGACCAGCGCTGAAACACAGGAAGGGATTCGGCGCGGGAGCCGTTGATCTCAACCTTTGATTGAGGGTGGACGCTGACACCGTGACTACTACCCACGAGCTCTTGGACTCCGACAGCGCCGTCAGCGAGCTGCACGCCGTGGTCTCCAAAGTCGACCGAGCCCTGCGTGATGGGGACGTGGACGGCTTCGTGGCGCTCTTCCGCTCCGACGCCATTTGTCACGACCGGCCGTGGCCGGCGCCTTGTCGGTCGGGAGGCGATCGCGGCGTTCACTGCCCAGGTGCTGCCTGGCTCGAGCAGCCAGGCGCCAGGCGCCCTGACGTCGGCTGGACGCCGCGTGAAGGTCTCGCAATGGATGCGGCTGTTGGGGGGAGCGTCCTCGGTCGGGAGCCGGTCACGTCTCGGCGACGATGGCGGGGGGTGTCCATGCTCCGGTGCGGACCTCGGGGCGTGGGAGGTAGGTACGCAGGATCGCGGTGAAACGTTCCCCGGCGGGGGGCAGGGGAAGCCAGTTCTCCTCGGCGACCTCTGGCGGGCGCTCGGTTGCGTAGACGAGGGTGAACCCTCCGTCGCCGTCGAGCGTCAGCCGGCTGCGGTAGCTGACCTCGTACCGCGCGGCGGGGTTCGGAACGAGCATCATCGAGGGGTAGGCGTACACGGTCAGCGACCAGTACCCGTCGACGTGGTCGCCCGGGCCGTCGCCGGGTGCGAAGCGTTGGCGGTAGAGGGTGCCACCCGCGGGTTCGACGCCGGCGGCGTCGGTCTGGAGCGGGAAGTAGATCGCTTCGGAAGCGGAGTTCCACCAGATCCCGGCGAAGTTCGCGGCGGTGCGGAAGCCGACGTCGTCCCCGAAGCCGTCGCGGTCCCCGGTCGAGGTCCATCCGTTGTGAGCCTCGCTGAGGTGGGTCATGAGGTAGAGGAAGCGCGGGAAGGCGGTGGTGTGGACGAATTCGTCGAGAGCGGCAGCGTTGGCCGGGTCGGCCTCGACATAGTCCGAGAGGGCGTTCAGCAGCGGGATCATCCCGGGGCCACGCCCGCTGCGATCAGGTGCCGCCATCGCGCGCCGAAGACGTGAGTGGTCGAACAGGGCAGATGCCGCCGGGGCGGTGTTGGTGAAGGCAGGGAGGTCGATGACGGGATCGACGGCCGGAGTGCCGCTGGAGGCTACGGCGAAGCGGTGCTGGAGGGCCACGGCGTTGTCGACGTCGTCGACGATCTGGACCCGGGTGAGCAGTTTTGCCTTCTTCGAGGGCAGGTCGATCCGGTAGGCGTCCTCCGGCATCTGGGGGTCGCTGCCGGTGAGGCAGAGGGCGTATGTGCCGTTTGGGTGGTCCGGCAGGGTGCGGTCGTTGACGTTCTGCACGATCTCGGCCCACTCGTCGACGATCTGCGCCGTGTAGTAGGTACCCGCCGGCACCGGTGGTACCTCGAGGATGGCTGGGGTGTTCTCGTCGACCGCGATCCACGCCTCGGAGTAGACAACGTCCAGGTTCGGGTTGACGAACGTCGGTGCGGAGCCGGCGCCGGTGCCTGCGAGTACGGGCGGGTTGTGCTTGAGGATGTTGTAGTCGACGTCCGGTTCGGCCAGGTCGATGTGCTCCTGACGGACCACGAGGTATCGGCCCAGCACGTAAACCCATGCCTGCGTGATCTGCTCGTCGGTCAGGTCGAGGCCGGTCAAAGGGTTCGTCGGCACGAGGATCTCCTGTCGCTGTCGGGAAGCCGGACGAGCAGCCGACCCTCTGTATATGCCGGGACTGCCACCACCGCGAACGATCCGACACCATCGGCCGGCACTGCCCGACAAGTGGTCGGTTCTGAGTCGACACGTCGCTTGTCGACGTTCGGCGCGGCGGCGCGCGGACTCTGGGTGTCGGCTGCGGCGAGTGTCTGGGGATATGGGCTGGTCGCGATGCAGGGAAACATGCTCTTCGAGGCGGACGGCGGCAACGGGGTGTACGGAGCTTCCCCGCTGGAGAACGGTCTGTTCCGGGCGATTCCTTGGCTCGTAGCGGCAGCCACCGTGCTGTCGGCCGCGCTGGTTCTTGTCGCTCGACGTCGGGCGACGCGCGCGGTGTAGACCTGCCCAGAGGCAGCCTCAACCCGCCGCGCGGCAAGCACGTCGACCACGAGTACGCACGAGCCGCTGCGGCGCTCTCGATCAGTGCTGCTTGCGGCTTCCGCTCGCCCCGCCACGGAACGCCTAGCGAGGTTTCGAAACCTCCCGAACCCGGTTCTGGCGCGTCTCAGAATCGGTCGGTCATGGAGCAGTGCGTGTGCCGAGGCGACAAACGCCGCAGGCTCCACCCAAGGAGCGAGCATGCGAGCCGCTTCCCAGACTTGAGCTGGGATCGCAGAGGGGGCTCGATGGTCGACCCGGACCTGTTCACGCGCTTCGCCCGCCTGCTGGCGCCTCACGATGGCGGGCTGCCGCTGGCGAGCGGTTTGTGTCGTGCTTGCGTTCAGGTTCTCGGTGCTCGAGGTGGTGCGTTGACGTTTGCGCCGGTGTCCGTCGAGCAGACGACTGCGACGACCGATGACGCATCGACGAAGCGGATGGAAGACCTTCAGGAGGTCCTTGGCGAGGGGCCCGGGTTGCTGGCCTTCGGCCTGGGGCGGGTGGTGTCGACGGTCGTGGGACCACAGGCCACCAGCGCTGCGTTGCCCGTCTTCTCTTCTGCTGTGGGGATGCTCGGTCTGTCTGCCACCGTGGTCGCCGTGCCGGCGCGCATCGGTCGGCATCCACTGGGAGCCTTGACGCTGTACCAGGAGGTCGACGATGTCCCGATTCGACCCGACGCGGCGCAACCGCTCGCGGACCTCTCCTGCGCGATGCTGCTCGCCTCGAGTACCCCCCTCGAGCAGCAGTGGCCCGATGACAGCCGCCGCCAGCGGGCGATCGGGATGGTGATAGCCCAACTGAGAGTCACGGCAAGCGATGCGCTGGCTGCGATGCGCGCCCGGGCGCTGGCACGGTCCTGCACGCTCATCACGGTGATCGACGATGTGCTGGGGCACCGCACAAGCTTCGACCCGAGCGAATCCTGAGGAGCGGCAGGTGTGATGTCGCTGGTGCCCACGACATCATCCTCACAGGTGGGTGTCGCCGGGCGTCGCGAGCTGCTCGAAGACGCGCTCCGCTCCGACGATGGCTCGACCGCCGAGGCCGTGCGCCTGTGGGAACACACCGCCGACGCCGCTATCCAGTGGACCCAGGGCCTCATCGAGCGGCTCGAAGGCGGCGCGTACGCGATGGCGGGGGAGGAAGACGCGCTGTCCGCCACATGAGGACCCAGTCGCCGCGACGCCTCCGGCCGACTGCGCCCACCCCACGTCAGGCGCCGGCTGTGCGAACAGCGTGTGCGCTGTCGGCGTCGCCGGGGTCGATCGCGAAGACGAAGTGCGCCTGCGGGTCGATGACGCGCAGGATCAGCTGACCAGGCAGCATGTGCCGCCTCACGCGCGCTGCGCGCGGTGCTGCCGTCCGTCGGGACGTCGACGTCACGACTCGGGAAGGAAGACCGCCCGGACGCAGCCGTCGCGCTTGTGCTTGAACATCGCATACCCCTCGGGTCCCTCCTCGAGCGGCATGACGTGAGTGCCGAGGTGCTCGGTCACCAGGTCCCCCCGCGCCATGAGGTCGAGCAGGTGGGGGATGTAGCGCGGTCCGTGCATCTGTGCCCCGCGGAGCGTGAGGCCCTTGTTCATCAGCGCGCCCAGCGGGAAGGCGTCGGTGAGCGCCGCGAACACTCCGAGGACCACGACGGTGCCGCCCTTGCGGCAGTGGTAGATCGCGCGGCGCACGGCCGCCGGGCGGTCGGTCTGCAACCGCAGCTGGTGCTTCACCCGGTCCACCACGTTCTCGACCGGGCCGCCGCTCGCCTCCATGCCGACGGCCTCGATGCACACGTCCGGTCCGCGACCGGCGGTGAGCTCGAGCAGCGCCGCGCCCACGTCGTCGCGACGGTCGTTCAATGTCTCGCAGCGCACATGGGTGCGCACCATGTCGAGCCGGTCGTCGATGCGGTCGATCACCACGACGTGCTCGGCGCCGCGCAGGTCTGCGGCCGCGGCCGCCATCTGGCCGACCGCCCCGGCGCCCCACACGGCGACCGTGGTGCCCGGGCCGACCTCGCCGAGCTGTGCGCCCATCCAGCCCGTCGCCGCCGAGTCGGACGCGAACAGGGCGCGGGCGTCGTCGACCTCGTCGGGGACGCGGAACGCTCCGACGTCCGCGAACGGCACGCGGACGTACTGCGCGTGGGAGCCGGCGTACCCGCCCATGGCGTGCGAGTAGCCGAGGCACCCCCCGGGAGCCGCGCCCCACAGGTTCTCGGTGATGGCCGGGTTGCGGTTGGCGTTGTCGCACAGGGAGTACAGCTCGTGGGCGCAGTACCAGCAGCGTCCGCACGCGACGAACGAGGAGACGACGACACGGTCCCCGACGGCGTGGCGGCGGACCTCGCCGCCGAGCTCGACGATCTCTCCGACGAACTCGTGGCCGATGACGTCACCGGAACGCATGAAGGGGATGTACCCGGCCAGGAGGTGCAGGTCCGAGCCGCACGTGACGGTGCGGTGGACCCGCACGATGGCGTCCTGCGGGTGCTCGATCACGGGGTCGGGCACGGTGCCGACCTCGAGGTGGTTCACGCCGATCCACTGCAACGCTCTCATAGCCGTCCGCCCTTCCCTGCGCGACGGATCGCGACCTCCAGGGGGATCGACGTCACGGTGCGCCGCCGGGTGACGGGACGGTCGGGAGGCATCGTCGACCCCGTCTCCAGCAGCTGCTTGGCCAGGCGCAAGGACTGCCGCGCCTGCGCCCGCGTGGGACCGTCGCCCTCCGGGAGCCGGACCCGGATCTCGGTCCCGAACGTCCCCGGCGCCGCCGCCAGCTCGAGCGGGCCGTCCAGGCCGGAGTCCGCCAGGAGCTGTTCCTCGTGCTGCCCCAGCTCGTCGGCCAGCTCGGTGATCGGGCGATGAACCGTCAGCGCCAGCGGCAAGGCGGCTGCGCGGCGGGCCTGCTTTCGTCGGCGGACCCACCAGGCGGCGGCCGCCGCAGCCCCTGCCAGCAGCCAGAACGCTCCGGCCGGCGCCGCCGGACGCGCCGTGCTGGACGACACCATGAGACGCTCCCGTCCGCGGACGCACAGCCCCGCGATGGTCGGGTGCACGCCACTGCTCGACGCGAACACCACCACCCTCGTCCCCGCCCGTCCCGCCCGCACCCGGGGCGCAGAGGTTCAGGGAGCTCGCGGGCGCACGCCGGCGACGGCCTCGGACATCACTGAGGCATGGCGTGGCATCGACCCTGATCAGGTCGACCGCCGTGCCCGGTGATCGTGCGTCCCGGGCCGGACGCTGCGCAGCAGCTGGAGGGTCCTCGCCCGGAGGGCGACGGCCAGCGCGGCGGTCGTCGCGAGGACGGCGAGGGCCGCGACGGGGGACCCTCCCACGCGCAGCTCGGCGACGGTCGCGCCGACCATCATGAGCGCGAGCCCGATCGCCGCCGCCCCGGAGAGGACCGGGACGAGCAGGCCGAGGCCGCCCGCGATCTGGAGCGCCCCCAGGGTGGGGCGCAGCCAGGGTGGGGCGCCGATCTCGGCGAAGAGGTCCCCCATGGCGATGACACCGGTCAGCATGAGCGTCCCGCTGGTGAGGAAGGCGAGAGCGAGCACGGTGCGGGTGACGAGCACGACCCGGTCGAGGGCGTTGCGGCGTGGGGCGGCCGTGGTCGTCATCGGACGGTCCCCGCCCCGAGCAGCGCAGGCACCAGCGCGCTCTCCTCGTAGCGGAAGTGCTCGTCCATGTCGGCGAGGAGCTGTTCGTACTCCCCGGCGAGCCCGCCCGGCACGCCGGCCTCGTCGTCCAGCAGCGTCTCGATGCGGTCCAGGGCTGCAGCGACCGTTCGATGCTCGGTGCGGAGGCGGCCGAGGACCGGGGCGAGGTGGGGCAACTGGCGTTCGAAGACGTCGAAAGCGGCATCCTCGCCCGTGTGGTGGTCGTGCAGCGCCTGGCAGGCGGTACGGCAGCGACGGGCGAGCTCGACGGCCAGGCCCGGGGCCACCGGATCGCCGCCACGGCGAGAGGCGGCCAGATCGGCTCGCAGGGCCTCCATGTCACGGCGCATCTCGGCGTGCACGCGCAGGAGGTACTCACCGGCCCGGCGGCGTTCCGACGGATCGTCGGGCGGGTCGGTGCGGCGCAGCGCGACGGCCGGGATCCTCCGCGCCGTGGTGTCGCGGTAGCCGGCGAGCGCTGGGTCGACCTCGGCGCGCTCGTCGAGGAGCCGGGCCGACTCGTCCGGAGAGAGCTCGACCGCGTGGGCCCGGAAACGCTCGACGGCACCGCCGCGACCGGGGACCTCGAGATCCACGAGGGGGTGGGCGCGGACGTTGCGCAACCACTGCGGATCGTCCTCCGCGCCCGCGTTGGTGGCGAAGACCACGATCCGGTCCTCCTCGTGCACCGCTGCCAGCGGCGTGGTGCGTGCGTGCCCGGTCCGCGCGCCGCGCGCGGTCAGCAGGACGAGCGGCGCCCCGGCGAACGGCCCGCCCACCTGTCCGCCGTTCGCCCGGAAGATCTCGATGACGTCGGCGTTGGTCCGTGGCGTGGTGTCCTTGGTCATGCCGGTCTCCCCGTGGTCGAATGGCTTTGAAAAGCAAGTAGCTTTGTAAACAAAGGTAAACCGGGTGGTGAGCACTGTCAACGGGTGCGACCGGCGGCAGGGAGGTGCGTGACGTGACGGGCGAGAAGCAGACCGACCCGGCGCTGGACGAGGCGGTCCGCGAGCTGTTGGTGCTCGTGCCCAAGATCGTGGCGGGCGCCAAGCGGCGGGTGGTCCCGCCCGAGCTGGACGGGCACGACCTCGCGCCCCGACACCTGAGCCTGTTCGCGATGCTGCTGGACGGCCCGCTCACCGTGAACGAGCTCGCGTCGTCGCTCCAGCTGGCCCCGACGACCGTCAGCCTCATGGTCACGGAGCTCACGAGGCAGGGCCTGCTCCGACGGGACGAGGACCCCGACGACAGGCGCCGTCGGGTCATCTCCGTGCCGCCGGCCCACGCGCCCGCCATCGAGGCATGGCTCGGCGACAGCGCCCGCGCGTGGCGGCAGGCGTTGTCCGGCCTCGACCCCGACCAGCGTGCGCTGGTCGTCGAGACGATTCGCGCCTACGAACGTCACCTCGGTCGCCGCTGAGGCGCTCGCGCGACGCGCGGTGTCGTCGCGAGCGCTCAGTCCCGGGGCGGCCCGCCACGCAGGGCGAGGCCGGCCAGGACCTCGAGGACGCAGAGAGCGGCGAGGCGCACGGTGCGGCCGTCGGGGGCGTCGGCGGTGGCGTCGACCTCCGCGAGGTCGACGGACCGGACGCGCGCGTCGGCCGCCGCGGCGCGGACGAGGGCGCGCAGCTCCCAGGCCGCGAGGCCGCCGGGCACGGACGCCGGGCAGCCGGGGGCGACGGAGCGGTCGCAGACGTCGACGTCCACGTCGAGGTGCACGGGCCCGCCGGCCGCGCCGGCGACGTCCAGGGCCTCACGGACGACGTCGGCCGGCCCGCCCGGTCCGCGGCGGCGCAGCTCGTCGAGGGTCACGACCGTGATGCCGAGGTCGCGTGCCCGCCGCGCGTAGGCGGCCGAGTTCGCGAAGTCCGCGATCCCGACCTGCACGATCCGCGCCGGGTCCAGGCCCGCCTCGACGAGGCGCCGCACGGGCGAGCCGTTGGAGACGCCGTCGCGCAGGTCGTGGTGCGCGTCGAACGTGACCAGGCCGGCCGTCGCGACGTCGGTGCCCCACGCGCCGAGGGCGACGGGCACGGTGAGCGCGTTGTCGCCGCCGAGCGCGACGACGGCGCCCGCGCCCTGCCGACCGTCCCCCAGAGCGGCCGCGACGGCGGCGCGGGCACGGGCCTCGCCGTCGGGCCCGTCCGGCTCGGGGACGTCGCCGTGGTCGACGACGACCAGCTCTCCCAGGTCGACGGGCGCGCCGTCGGGCCCGTCGACGAGGGTCGGGCTGTAGCGACGCAGAGCGTCGCGCACCGCCGCGGGAGTCGCGTGCGCGCCGGTCGGCGACAGCGACGTGCGCCAGGTGGGCACCCCGAGCAGCGCGAGGTCGACGGGAGCCCCGCCGCGCGTCGTCGCAGGCCAGCCGCCCGCACGCGGCCAGAGGGGGTCGTGGGACAGGGGAGCGTCGGTCACGTGCCGACGGTACGGCGGACATGAGGCCGCTCACATCCGCTGCACGGCGCGCCGCGTCCCTGCTATCGTGCGGGATTCGTAGGTTCGATACCTTCGTTCGATCACGTCGATCATTCGATCGCCTGGTCACCCCGATCCCCGATCTTGCATGGAGCACCTGTGGCTGTCAGCGTCCCCGTGAGGAACGACCTCACCGCGCGCCTCGACGTCGACTTCCGTCGCGTCGCCAGCGCGCTGTGTCGCTGACGCTCCGCTGACCCGTCGACGTCGTCGTCGACGGCCCCGCCTGCGCCGCGCCCTGCCGGGCGCCTGAGCGCCAGGTCCCTCCTGCTCCCCATCCACACCCGTGGGCGACGTGCGCCCACCCTCGGCGCCGCTGCTTCGCGGCGCCCCGGCGAAAGGTTCCTCCGTGTCCTCCGCATCCAAGATCCCCGGCACGCAGCCGCGCGAACGCAAGGGGCTGCGCTTCCCCTCGTTCTCGGTCCAGATCCTGCTGGGCCTCGCCCTCGGCGTGCTGCTCGGCTGGCTCGCGCTGGCCCTCGGCCCGCAGGCCGACGGCGAGACGCCCAACGGGCTGACGACGACGCTCGACACCATCGGGTCGTCGTTCGTCACGCTGCTCAAGGCGGTCGTGCCGCCGCTGATCTTCACGGCGATCGTCGCGTCGATCGCCAACCTGCGCACCGTCACCAACGCGGCGCGGCTCGCGGGCCAGACACTGCTCTGGTTCGCGAT
The DNA here is from genome assembly GCA_023241745.1 of Isoptericola peretonis. Taxonomy (GTDB): domain Bacteria; phylum Actinomycetota; class Actinomycetes; order Actinomycetales; family Cellulomonadaceae; genus Isoptericola; species Isoptericola peretonis. The sequence goes on from JALQCY010000003.1 coordinate 551,113, forward strand.
CACCGCCGCGATCTCGGTGGCGATCGGTATCGGCCTGGGCCTGGTGTTCCAGCCCGGCCACAACACGACCCTCACCACGGCGGAGGCGGCCGAGCCGTCCAGCACCGGCACCTGGCTGGACTTCCTCAACGGCCTCATCCCCACCAACGTGCTGGGGCTCGGCGCGAAGACGTCGGTCGAGGCCGGCGCCGACGGCGCCCTGAGCGCCGAGACCGGGATCAGCTTCAACGTGCTGCAGATCCTCGTCGTCGCGCTGGTCATCGGCATCGCCGCGCTGAAGTCGGGCTCCAAGGCCGACCCGTTCCTCGAGTTCAACAAGTCGGCCCTCGCGATCGTGCAGAAGGTGCTGTGGTGGATCATCCGCCTGGCGCCGCTGGGCACGATGGGCCTCATCGGCAACGCCGTGGCCACCTACGGCTGGGAGTCGCTGCGCTCGCTCGCCTCGTTCGCCGTGGCGATCTACGTCGGCCTCGCGCTGGTGCTGTTCGTCGTCTACCCGGTGCTGCTGCGGGCCAACGGCCTGAGCGTGCTCGCCTGGTTCAAGGGCGCGTGGCCCGCGATCCAGCTGGCGTTCGTCTCGCGCTCCTCGATCGGCACCCTGCCCGTGACGCAGCGCGTCACCGAGCGGAACCTCGGCGTCCCGAGCGAGTACGCGTCGTTCGCCGTCCCGCTGGCCGCCACCACCAAGATGGACGGTTGCGCCTCCATCTACCCGGCGATCTCCGCGATCTTCGTGGCGCAGATCTTCGGCGTCGACCTGTCGGTCGGCGACTACCTGCTCATCGCGTTCGTGTCCGTCGTGGGCTCGGCCGCGACGGCGGGCCTCACCGGCGCGATGGTCATGCTGACCCTCACGCTGTCCACCCTGGGCCTGCCGCTGGCAGGTGTCGGCCTGCTGCTCGCCGTCGACCCGATCCTCGACATGGGCCGCACCGCGGTGAACGTCGCGGGCCAGACGCTCGTGCCGGCGATCGTCGCCAAGCGCGAGGGCATCCTCGACGTCGAGCAGTACCGCGCCGCCTCGGCGGAGAACCTGTTCGACGACGGGGACGACGTCGCGCAGGACACCACCGAGGGCGGTGCGGCGCAGGACGACCGCGAGCTGTCGGAGGCCGGCGCGCGCGCCTGACGTCCGGCCGCACGACGACGAGGGCCCGGCGGGACGACGATCCCGCCGGGCCCTCGTGCGTCCCGGAGCCCGTAGGGCGGGAATGCGCTGGACCCGGCGTGGGCCCGACCGGCAGGGTGCCCGCATGGACGTCACCGGGGACGAGACACGCGCGGCCTGGGCGGTCGCGTCGCGCAAGTACACCGACGAGTACGACGTGCTCCTGGAGCAGGCGCGCACGGCCGAGCTGTTCCCCGCCGAGGTGGCGGCTCTCGGGGAGGTCGTGCCGGGCGCCGACGTGGTGCACCCGATGAGCGGGCACGGCCTGGACGACATCGCCCTGGCCCGGCTCGGCGCCCGGTCGGTGCACGGCGTGGACTACAGCGAACCCGCCCTCTCGAGCGCGCGACGGCGCGCCGAGGCGCTCGGCCTCCCGTGCCGGTACACGGCGGCCACCATGCCGGACAGCGGCCTCGACGACGCGTGCGCCGACGTCGTCTACACCGGCAAAGGCGCGCTCATCTGGGTTCCCGACCTGCCGGCGTTCCTCGCCGAGTGCCGCCGCCTGCTGCGGCCGGGCGGCCGGTTCTACGTCTACGAGGCCCACCCGACGGTGCCGCTGTGGGCGTGGGACGACGACGAGATCCGCGTGCGTCCCGACCGGGGGTACTTCGAGCGGTCGCACGTCAACGACACGTTCCCCGCGCACGGCGCCGTCGAGCGACAGCGCACGCTCGCCGAGACGGTCATGGCGTGCCTGCGCGCGGGGTTCACGATCGAGCACCTGGAGGAGCACCCCGAGCCGTTCTGGCGCCCAGCCGGGCTCGACGCCGCCGCGTGGGACGGGCGCGTCCCGAACGCGTTCAGCCTGCTCGCCCGGCGGTCCTGACGCCGAACCGCACCAGGGAGCCGGGCGACAGCTGCCCCAGCAACCACACGTGCGACGACCGCACCGCGCCGATCACCGGGTAGCCACCTGTGAGCGGATGGTCCACGCCGAACAGCACGGGCAGGCCGTCGGGCGGCACCTGGACGGCGCCCGTCACGCAGCCCTCGCTGGGCAGCTCGCCCCCGCGGGCCGCCTCCGTCCGGGTCAGGGGTGCCCCGTCCAGCCGCAGGCCCACACGGTCGGACCGGTCGGTGACCCGCCACAGCTGGTCATGCAAGCGGGCGACCGCGTCCGGGGCGAACCAGTCGTCGTGCGGGCCGAGCACCAGCGGGAGTGTCGTGACCTCGCCCGGGGTGGGCAGCGCCAACGGATCCGGCGCCCCGACGTCACCCGTCGCGACGGCGTCCGGGGTGCCGCCCCTGTCGACCGTGAGCAGGGCGCCCGCGCCCGGCGTCGCGGGTCCGAGGCCGGCGAGGGTGTCGGTCGAGCGCGAGCCGAGGACGGGCGGCGCGTCGACGCCGCCGCGGACGCCGACGTAGGTGCGCCACCCGCGCGCCGGCGCGCGGAGCTCGAGCTCGTCGCCGTCGCGCAGTCGGAACGGGCGTGCGAGCGGAGCCCGGCGGGGGTCGTCCGTGCCGTCGAGCTCGCCGGCACGGTGCACGACGGCGCGCGCGTCCGCCCCGGCGAGCGCGACGACGACGTCACCCCGGGCGCGCAGCCGCAGCCCGCCCCCCGCGGCCTCGACGGCGGCTGCGCCGACCGGGTTGCCGACCGCCCGGTTCGCGGCACGCAGGCTGCGCGGGTCGGCGGCCCCGGCCGCGGACACGCCGAGGTGTGCGCGGCCCGGCCGACCGAGGTCCTGCACCAGCGCCTGGAGGCCGGGCGCGACGACCTCCAGCCCGGCGCCCCCGGCCGTCGGCGCGGTGGTCTCGACCCGCGTCGGCGGCTCGGACCGTCCCGCCGAGCCAGGGCTGCCGCCGTCGGCGGGCCGGCCCGCGCGCACGGCCTCCCGCACGGCGGTGAAGCGCACCCGGTCGCCGGGGGCCCACGGGGTGGGCGGGTCGCGGTCGGCGTCCCAGGTGACGACGTCGGTGCGGCCCACGAGCTGCCACCCGCCCGGGCTGGCGCGCGGGTAGACCCCCGAGTACGGGCCGGCCAGCGCCACGGAGCCGGCGGGCACCCGCGTGCGCGGGCTCTCGCGTCGCGGCACGACCAGCCGGTCGTCGTCACCCGTCAGGTACGCGAACCCCGGCGCGAAGCCCACGAACCCCACCACCCACGACGCCCCCGTGTGCCGCCGCACCACCTCCTCCGGGCTGCAGCCGAGCAGCCGCGCGACGTCGGACAGGTCCTCGCCGTCGTACACCGTGGGGACCTGGAGGGCGCCGCCTCGCTTGCCCGGCCACGAGCGCCCCGCGGGCGACGAGGCGCGCTCCCGCAGCGCGGCGGTGAGGCGCGGCGCGGGCAGCCGCCACGGGTCGAACGGGACCAGCAGGGTGCGCGCGCCGGGCACCGTCTGCCCGACGCCGGGCACCGGGTCGTCGTGCAGCGACGCGTGCAGCGCCAGCGCCTGGTCGAGGTCGTCCACCTCGACGAGCAGCGCGTCGTCGCGAGCGGGCAGGACGCGCACCGTCAGCGTCCCGCGGCCGCCGGCGCGAACGGGGCGAGGCGGACGCCCCCGGCGTCGAGCACCTCGCGGACGCGGCGGGCCATCGCGACGGCGCCGGGGGAGTCGCCGTGCACGCACACCGAGTCGGCGCGCACGGCGACGTCCGTGCCGTCGACGGCCTCCACCACACCCTCGGTGACGAGGCGCAGCATGCGTCGGGCGACGACGTCGGGGTCGTGCAGGACGGCGCCGGGCTCGCCCCGTGGGACGAGCGTGCCGGCGGGGGTGTACGCCCGGTCGGCGAACGCCTCCACGGCGGTGCGGAGCCCGGCGGCCTCGGCGGCGGCGAGGGCCGGGGTGCCGGGCAGGCCGAGCAGCACGAGGGACGGGTCGGCGGCGGCGACCGCGGCGGCGACGTCCGCCGCGACCCGCTCGTCGACCGCCGCGGTGTTGTAGAGAGCGCCGTGCGGCTTCACGTAGGTGACGCGCGTGCCCTCGGCCGCGGCCAGCGCCTGCAGGGCGCCGACCTGGTAGACGACGTCGGCCTGCAGCTCGACGGAGGGCACGTCCATCGCCCTGCGGCCGAAGCCCACCAGGTCCCGGTAGCCGACGTGCGCCCCCACGGTCACGCCCCGGGTCGCGGCGAGCCGCACCGTGCGGCGGATGGTCGCCGGGTCGCCGGCGTGGAAGCCGCACGCGACGTTCGCCGACGACACCACCTCGAGCATCGCCTCGTCGTCGCCCAGCGCCCAGGCGCCGAAGCCCTCCCCGAGGTCGCTGTTGAGGTCGACGGTGGTCATGCCGTCCAGTCTGCCTCCGGCGGGCGGCCCCGGGCGGGGCGTAACAGGCCTTCTCCGATGATGAACGGATGAGCACCGAGTGAACTCTCGTCGTCGGGGTGGCAGAAGAGCGGCTCGGGGCGCACAGTGGGTGAACGGACCTGTCGCCTGTGTCACACGACGACGCGTGGGTGTGGCAGGATCCGAGCGCTGAGCAGTGCCGATGGGGGAGGTTCGTCGTCGTGAGGTCTCCGATGGACACCGGCTCGGGCGCGCGCGCGGACACCGGCGGGACGGCGGTGCGGCGCCGGTCCCGGCTGGCGAGGGTGTTCTCCACCTCCGCCGCGTCGTGCGTCCTCGCCGCCGCGCTCGTCGCGGCTCCCGTGGCCGGGTTCCCGTGGAGCCCCGTCGGCGTCGACTCCCTCGCGGCCGACCAGCACACCCCGGACGTCGGTCCCGGCAGTCCCGTCGGCGAGGGCGTCTCCGTGGGCGTGGTCGGCACGAGGACGTCGAACGGCCCGACGACGGTCCAGGAGGTGCTCGGCGTCCTCGAACGTGCGGAGCTCGCCGCGAAGGACGCCGGCCGCAGGCTGACCCCGCAGGTGGAGCAGGCGGCCGCCGAGCTGGGCATGCTGCTCAGCACGTACCTGGCGCAGGAGCAGGCCGCGTCGACCGAGCGGCCGTTCGCCGCCGCCGACGCCGAGCCGCCCGCGCCGCTCGTCCCCGCCCCTCCCGCTCACGTCGTCCCGCCGCCGGTGGCCCCGGACATGGACACCGACAGGGACACCGACATGGACACGGGCACGGACGAGGCGCCGGTGCTCGAGGTCGCCGACGACGTGGTGGCCCGCCCGGTCGCGAACCGCGTCGCAGACCTGCCCGGGCCCGAGCCGAAGCCCGAGCCCGGCCCCTCGGGCACGCCGTCGACCGGGGAGTCCGACGACGGGTCCGACGGCGCGGGCCACGACGCGGCGCACGACGCCGGACGGGTGACCTTCGACGACGTCGTCGTCGCCGCGACGCGGCTGGCCACGCTCCTCGACCCGGCGACCGCGACCCTCCCGGCCGGCATCCTGCCGGCGGGGGACGACGGGACGGTCGCCGCCCGGGCCACGCTGACGGCCGGCCTTCTGCAGGTGGTCGAGAAGTACGGCGCCAGCACGGCGGGCTTCGCCAACGGCCGGATCCCGACCTCGACGCTGTGCCCGCTCGACTTCGCCCCCGGCCACATGCTCCGCTGCGACGCGGCCGAGCAGCTCACGGCCCTCAGCGCGGCGTACGAGCGGGAGTTCGGGGTGCCGATCCCGATGACCGACTCGTACCGCACCCTGGAGTCGCAGATCCGCCTCAAGGCCACGAAGGGCTGGCTCGCCGCCACGCCGGGCACGTCGAACCACGGCTGGGGACTCGCCGTCGACCTCGGTCTGCCGATCTCCACCGGCACGTCGGCCGAGTACGTGTGGATGCGCGTGCACGCGCCCGACTACGGCTGGGACAACCCGTCGTGGGCGCGGCTGACGGGCTCCAAGCCCGAGCCGTGGCACTTCGAGTTCTTCGCCGCCGGCCCGATCCCCGACCGCGCGTGGGACGCGACGGACGTGGACGGCTGGGACGGTGGGGGCAGCACGGCCGCCGCCTCCGGCGACCGGCCTCAGGGCGACAAGGCGACGGGCGACGGGGCGAAGAAGGGCGACGGCGCGAAGCCCACGGACCGCGACGCGTCCGACTCCGGCAAGAAGGGCCCGAGCAAGGGCGGCAAGGGCACCGGGCCGGGCACAGGCGGCACCTCGTCGGGCGACCGGGACCCCGCGCCGGACGCGACCGAGAAGGCCCGGGTCACCGTGCCCGACGTCACCGGTCAGTCCCTCGCCGCGGCCACGAAGCGCCTCCGAGGGCTCGGGTTCGAGGTCGCGACGAAGGTGCAGGACAGCAGCGAGCCCAAGAACGAGGTGCTCGACACTCCGCGCGCGGGCTCGAAGATGACGAAGGGGTCGACGGTCACGCTCGTCGTCTCCAGCGGTCCGCCGAAGGTCGTCACGGTGGAGGTGCCCGGCGTCGCAGGCCAGGACCGCGCGGCGGCGAAGCAGGAGCTGCAGAGCCTGGGTCTCGTCGTGACCGTGGTCGAGGAGGCCAGCACGAAGCAGCCGGCCGGGGTCGCCCTGCGCACCGATCCTCGCGCGGGGACCGACGTGGCCCCGAGGTCGACGGTCACCCTGGTCGTCTCGAGCGGCCCGCCGCCGGCCGAGCAGGTGGAGATCCCCGACGTCACCGGGTGGACGGTCGCCGACGCGACGGCGGAGCTCGAAGGGCTCGGGTTCGTGGTCGCCACGGAAGGCGCCGTCGAGGACGACGACCTGATCGTCGAGACGCAGGGCGCGGGCGACCTGGTGGACAAGGGCTCGACCGTCGTCCTCACGGGTGGTGCGGCGGAGCCGCTCCCCGACGTGGCCGGGATGACGGTCGCCGCCGCCCGGGAGGAGCTCGAGGCGCAGGGGTTCGTGGCGGTCACCGCCGAGGACGTCGCCGAGGACGCCGTCGTCGTGGAGACCGACGTCGCCGCGGGCGAGCTCGTGCTGCTGGGGACCGAGGTCACCCTCGTCGTCTCGACGGGCACGGGCGGGTGACGTCCTCCGCGCCGGCCGCGGAGGAGACCCCCGGCGAGCGGCGGACGCGCGAGGCGCTGGAGGCGTCGGGGATCGCGTTCGAGATCGTGCGGCACGGGCCGGTGCGCTCGCTCGCGGAGGCGGCCGCCGCGCGCGGGATCACGCCGTCCCAGGTGATCAAGACGATCGTGGTGCGCCGCGGCGAGGGCGACTTCCTGTTCGTGCTGGTGCCGGGCGACCGCACGATCTCGTGGCCCCGGCTGCGCGCTCTGCTGGGCGTGTCGCGGCTGTCGATGCCGGACAAGGAGACGGCACGCGAGGTCACCGGGTACGAGCGGGGCACGATCACGCCGTTCGGCTCGCTCACGCCGTGGCCCGTGGTCGCGGACTCCCGCGTCGTCGGGCCGGGTCGGGTGTCGGTCGGGGGCGGCGGTCACGGCGTGTCGGTGACGGTCGACGGCGAGGCGCTGGTGCGTGCCCTCGACGCCCGGGTCGCGGACGTGACCGACCTGGACGACCCTGGACCGGCGGGAAACACCCGCCCGGAGCCGGCCACGCCGGCGCCGACCCGCCGGAACGATCGGACTCTGGACGAATCCGTCTGACGGGGGAACACTCGACGCGGGCCGTTCGCTGTACGGAGAGGACGCAGACCGCGTCCCCACACCGCACGGCCCCACGCACGGGAGCATCACGACCACATGGACATCGACAGCAGCAGCGACCCCGGACCGAGCTCGGGGATCACGTCCCGGACCACCGACGAGGCGACCGTCCTCACCCTGTGGGGCGAGGTCGACGCGGCGCTGCGCGAGGCGGCGAGCGACGCCATGGCCGCGCTCGCCGGCCGGGCCACCCCGCACCCCATCGTCCTGGACACCCGGGACGTGACGTTCATCGACTCCTCCGGGGTCGCCTTCATCCTGCAGGTGTACATGCTGGGCCAGGAGACGGGCACGCCCGTGAGCCTGTACCAGCCGTCCGAGGCGGTCGCCGAGGTGCTCGACATGGTCGGCATGGGCGGCCGGATCCCCCTGGCCGAGGCGGAGCCCGCCAGCCGGGTCGGCTGACAGTTGGCCGATCCTCGGGCGCTCGACCCCACGGTCGTGCGCGCGGCGCGTCTCGCCGCCACGGGCCTGCATGATCCTCGCCTGTCCGACGTGCCCGCGGTCGTCGGCGACCTCCTCGCCGTGCAGGGCCAAGAGCTGCAGCCCGCGCTCTGGGGCCTGTCGCGGCGGGTGGCGCCGGCGTCCCGCCCGGGGCGCGCTGCCGTGAACGAGGCGCTCGCCGCGGGCGAGGTGCTGCGCACGCACGCGCTGCGCCCCACCTGGCACCTCGTGCGCCCCCAGGACGCCCGCTGGCTGCTCGAGCTCACCGCCCCGCGGGTCGCGAGGCTGATGGCGTCGACGGAGAAGGCGTGGAAGCTCGGCGACCTCGGCCCCGGGACGGACGCCGTCGCCACCGCGGTCGCTGACGGGCCGCGCACCCGTGCCCAGATCCGGCAGGAGCTGGTCGACCGCGGCGTGCTCGACCCCGACGCGCCGGGCATCGCGTTCACGCAGATGCTCATGCACGCCGAGCTGCAGCGGCTCGTCATCAGCGGCCCGCCTCCGGACGCCACCCCGCTGCAGCACCAGTCGTACGCCGCGTTCGACGACCGCGTGCCCGCGGGCTACGGGCCGCTGGGGGAGCGGTTCGACGCCGAGGCGGCCGTCCTCGAGCTGTGGCGCCGCTACCTGCCGGGGCGGGCGTTCGCCACGCTCAACGACCTGCGCCTGTGGAGCGACGTCACGGTCCGCGACCTCAGGCCGGCGCTGGCTGCGCTGGTCGACGCCGGCGAGGCGGTCGAGGTGGCGGGCGCGGGCGACCTCGACGGACTGACCCTCGTCGCGACGGCCGGGACCGCCGCGCGGTGGCTCGACGGCGACGACGTGCACGACGGCGGGGAGCGCGAGGGCCGGCCCGAGGCCCTGCTGCTGCAGGCCTACGACGAGCTGCTCATGTCGTACCGGGAGACCCGTCACGTGGTGCTCGACCCGACGTTGCCCCCGCAGGAGCGCGCCGGTGCGTACGTGCACTCCGTGGCGGTGGACGGCGTGGTCTCGGGACGCTGGCGCTGGCCCGCGCCCCCGGCGCGGACGGCGGCCGTCGACGTGCAGTGGCTGCGCGATCCCTCGCAGGCCGAGCGGGCGGCGCTGGACGCGGCCGTCGCGGACCTCGACGCGTACCTGGACTGAGCCGCCGGAGCCGGCCGCGGATGGCAGGGTAGGCACGTGCATCGCAACTGGGCCGGGAACCTCACCTACTCCGCACGTACCGTCGTGCGACCGACGACGCTGGAGGAGCTCGCCGACGTCCTCACCGCCGGTGGACGGGTCCGCGCGCTCGGGTCGCGCCACTCGTTCAACGACGTCGCGGACACGGACGGCGTCCACGTGCAGGTGGACGGGCTCGACGACGGCCGCCCCGCCGTGGAGCCGCTGAACCCGGAGGGAGGGGGCGCCGAGGGCGAGGTCGTGTCGGTGAACGCGGGCCTGCGCTACGGCGAGGTGTCGCGCGCCCTGCACGCGACCGGGCGAGCGCTGGGCAACCTCGCGTCGCTGCCCCACATCTCGGTGGCCGGCGCCGTCGCGACGGCCACGCACGGCTCGGGCGACACGAACCAGAGCCTCGCGAGCGCCGTCGAGGGGCTCGAGATCATGACGCCGGGCGGGGAGCTGCGGCGCATCACGCGGGCGAGCGACCCGGAGGTCTTCCCCGGCACGGTGGTGTCGCTGGGAGCGCTGGGCGTCGTCACGCGCGTGGAGCTGCGGACCGTCCCCGCGTACGTCGTGCGGCAGGACGTCGCGGCCGACGTCCCGTGGGACACGTTCCTCGCGAGCCTCGACGCGATCACGTCCGCCGCGTACTCGGTGAGCGCCTTCACGAGCTGGGACGAGCCCGCGGTGCGGCACGTGTGGTTCAAGTCCCTGGCCCGCGCGGACCGTCCCGAGGTGCGCGGTCTGGCGCCGGAGTTCCTCCGCTGGGCGGACGTGCCGGTGCACCCGCTGCCGGGCGTGGACCCGTCGGCGTGCACCGAGCAGCTGGGTGTGGGCGGGCCGTGGCACGAGCGGCTGAGCCACTTCCGCCTCGAGTTCACGCCGTCGGCGGGGGACGAGGTGCAGTCCGAGTACCTGCTGCCGCGCCGCAACGCCGTCGCCGCGATCGAGGCGATGCGGGCGCTCGGCCCCAAGGTCGCACCGCTGCTGCAGACCAGCGAGATCCGCACGGTCGCGGCCGACGACCTCTGGCTCAGCCCTTTCGACGAGGCGTCCCTGGCGCTGCACTTCACCTGGCTGCCCCGGGAGGACGACGTGCGGGCCCTGCTCCCCGAGGTCGAGGCGGCGTTGCTGCCGCTCGGCGCCCGCCCGCACTGGGGGAAGGTCAGCACGCTCGACGCGCCGACGGCGGCGGCCCTGTTCCCCCGGTTCGACGAGTTCCGCGAGCTCGCCGGGCGGTTCGACCCGCAGGGCAGGCTGCACGGCGGCCTGGTGGGCCGGCTGCTCGCCGGGTGACCGACCCACCGGCCGGCCGCTGGGCGGAGTCGGGGGTCGTGGGGCAGCATCATCCGTGAGACACGTTTGACGCGACGCCCTTCACAGTGGAGGTTCGACGCCCGTGAGCACTACGACCACTGACACGAGTCCTCCCCGGGAGCAGTTCACCGGGCAGGTCGGCTTCATCCTGTCCGCCATCGGCTCCGCCGTGGGCCTGGGCAACATCTGGCGGTTCCCGGGGGTCGCGTACGAGAACGGTGGTGGCGCCTTCCTGGTGCCCTACGTGATCGCGCTGCTCACCGCGGGCATCCCCATCCTCTTCCTCGACTACGCGCTGGGGCACCGCTTCCGCGGCGGCCCTCCGACGGCGTTCCGTCGGGTCAAGAAGTGGCTCGAGTCCCTGGGCTGGTTCCAGGTGATGATCTGCTTCGTCATCGCGATCTACTACGCGGCGATCATCGGCTGGGCCCTGAGCTTCTTCGTGTACTCCTTCACGCTGAAGTGGGGCGACGACACGGCGGGCTTCTTCACCGGGGACTACCTGCAGCTCTCCGACACCGCGAACGGCGGGGCGTGGTTCACGCTCGACTTCGTGCCCGCGGTGCTGATCCCGCTGGTCCTCGTGTGGGTCGCGACGATCGCCGTCCTGGTCGGCGGCGTCGCGAAGGGCATCGAGAAGGCCAACGTCGTCTTCCTGCCGCTGCTCGTGGTCGCGTTCGCCGTGCTGGTGGTGCGTGCGGTCTTCCTGGACGGCGCCACCGACGGCCTCAACGCCCTGTTCACGCCGGACTGGTCGGCGCTGGGCGACATGAACGTGTGGATCGCCGCCTACGGCCAGATCTTCTTCTCGCTCTCGGTCGCGTTCGGCATCATGATCACGTACTCGTCGTACCGGAAGCGGCGCGCGAACCTCACGTCCCCGGGCCTCGTGGTGGCGTTCTCCAACTCGGGCTTCGAGATGCTGGCCGGCATCGGCGTGTTCGCCGCCCTCGGCTTCCTCGCGCACGAGCAGGCCGTCGCGGTCGCCGACCTCGAGGGCATCACGGGGCCGATCCTGTCGTTCGTGACGTTCCCCGCCGTCGTGTCGGAGATGCCGGCCGGGCCGCTGTTCGGCGCCCTGTTCTTCGGGTCGCTGGCGATGGCCGGCTTCACGTCCCTCATCTCGATCCTGCAGGTGGTCTCTGCCGGTTTCCAGGAGAAGTTTGGCCTGACGCGTCGCAAGGCCGTGCTGTGGATCGGGATCGTCGCCGCGGTGCTCTCGGTGGTCGGCTTCTCGACGACGACGGGCCTCATCGCGCTCGACACGATCGACAACTGGTCGAACAACATCGGCATCGTGGCGTCCGCCGTGCTCATGTGCGTGTTCCTCGTCTGGCTGCTGCGCACGAGCCCCGAGCTGCGCTACCACCTGAACACCGTCTCGACGTTCCAGGTGGGGCGCTGGTGGTACGTGTGCGTCGGCGCGATCGTGCCGGCCGTGCTCGCGTACATGCTGGTGTCGCGCATCGTCGACCTCGTGCAGAACCCGTACGAGGACTACGACGAGACGTACCTCCTGTACGCCGGGTGGGGCACGCTCGTGGTGCTGGTCGTCGGTGCGGTGCTGCTGACCCTGCCGCGCTGGCGCCGTGACCCCGACAGCTATGTCGCGTGGCCGCCGTACCCGCCCGTCACGACCTCGACGACGAAGGGAGCGGCCCGATGACCGGCCCCGCGATCCTGCTCATGCTCTGCTCGCTGGTCGTCGTGTGGGGCGGCCTGCTGGTCAGCATCCTCGCGCTGCGTGCCCGGCCGGAGCGCGCCGACTTCCCCGAGGGCGGCCTCGACGACCGCCGCGAGGACGACGCCATCACCGAGCGCGACACCTGATGCCCCGCACGCCGAGGTAGTTCGAGGGCGGGCCGCAACCACGGTGCGGCCCGCCCTCGAACGACCTCGGCGAACTTCGAACTACCTCGGCGCTACTCGTCTCTGTTCTCGCGGACCTTCTCCACGCCCTCCTTGAGCAGGAAGAGCGGCAGGACGAACGCCGCGATCATGCCCGTCAGCCACACGACGACCGGGCCGATGATCCAGCCGGCGACGCCGCCGACCTCGAGCCCGTCGGTGAAGAGCACCGCGACGAGCAGCGCGACGAACGTCGAGAGCAGCCCCACCCCGCCGACGAGGGCCGGCGCGCTGTTCCGCGCCACCTTGGCGAGGAACGGCGAGATGATCGCCTGCGCCAGGGCGAAGACGACGACCGCGAGCACGAAGCCCAGCGGTTGGGACCAGTCGACGGAGAACGTCTCCAGGTCGAAGGCCGCGAAGATCCACGCGGTCAGCAGCACGCCCACCGCCGCTGCCAGCAGGAAGACCGCCGTACGGAGCAGGAATCTGATCATTCTCGGAGCATAGGGAGGCTCGTCCGGCCCGGCATGTCGGGGGCGGGGCGACGTCGGCCGGGTCCGTCGACCAGGCGGTTTGGAGAATAATTCCTAGGGCTGCATACTCATGCATAGACCTCTCGTCCGTCCTGCTCGAGACCCCGGAGCCCACCATGCGCACCCGCCACGCCCTCGCGACCACCGCCGTCACCTCGGCAGTCGTCGCCCTCGCCCTCACCGGCTGCACCACGGCATCGCAGGACGCCGGCTCGACGCCGGGCGCGTCCGGCGGCAGCACCGCGGAGGCCGTCGACCTCGACGCCATCCAGAAGGACGACGCCGTCGCCGCGCTCGTCCCCGCCGCGGTCGCCGAGGACGGCAAGCTCAGCATCGGCTCGAACCTCGAGTACGCGCCGGTGGAGTTCGTCGACGCCGACGGGAAGACGCCGGTCGGCCTCGACATCGACATCGCCACGGCCCTGGCCAAGACGATGGGCCTCGAGCTCGAGGTGAACAACGCGGGCTTCGACTCGATCATCCCGGCCATCGGGAGCAAGTACGAGGCCGGTTTCTCCGCGTTCTCCGTCACGCCCGAGCGGCTGAAGGAGGTCAACATGGTCAGCTACTTCACCGCGGGCTCGCAGTTCGCGGTCGCGAAGGGCAACCCGGACGACGTCTCGCCCGACGCCCTGTGCGGCGTCACGGTCGGCGTGCAGACCGGCACCATCCAGCAGGACGAGCTCGCCGCCATCAGCAAGGAGTGCACGGACGGGGGCAAGGACGCCGTCGACGTGCTGCCCTACGACTCGCAGTCGGACGTGACGACCAACCTCGCGGGCGGCAAGCTGCAGGCCATGTACGCCGACTCGCCGATCATCGCCTACGCCGTCGAGCAGACCGGCGGCTCGGTGGAGGCCCTCGGCGAGATCACGGACGCCGCCCCGTACGGCGCCGTCGTCGCGAAGGACGACACCGAGCTCGCCGAGGCCGTGCAGGCCGGGCTGCAGAAGCTCATGGACGACGGCGTGCTCGCCCAGGTCGCCGACACCTGGGGCTCCGGCGCGGCCGTGCTCGACACGGCCGAGCTGAACCCGGCAGGCTGACCCGCATGGTGGATCGCCCGTCCGGCCAGCTGCCGGAGCCCCTGCACGCCCGGCCGGTGCCCCGGCCGGGCAGGTGGGTGTCGGCCGCGGTCGTCCTCGTCCTCGTGGCGATGGCGGTCAACGCGCTCGTCACCAACCCCAACTTCCGGTGGGACACCGTCTGGCTGTACCTGCGCGACGTCGTCGTGGTGCGTGGCGTCGGCTGGACGCTCGTCCTCACGTTCGGCTCGATGGCGCTCGCCATCGTCCTCGCGGTGATGCTGGCGGTGATGCGGCGCAGCGACAACCCGGTGATGCGCGGCGTGTCGTGGTTCTGGATCTGGTTCTTCCGCGGCACCCCCATCTACACGCAGCTCGTGTTCTGGGGCCTGCTGTCCGTGCTGTACCCGCGCCTCAGCCTCGGCGTCCCGTTCGGCCCCGAGTTCTGGACGTTCACCACGCAGGACGTCATCACCGCGTTCTGGGCGGCGCTGCTCGGCCTGGCGCTGAACGAGTCGGCGTACCTCGCGGAGATCGTGCGCGCGGGCCTGTCGTCCGTCGACCCGGGGCAGACCGAGGCCGCCAAGGCCCTCGGCATGAAGGACGGCAAGATCCTGCGCCGCATCGTGCTGCCGCAGGCGATGCGCGTCATCGTGCCGCCCACCGGCAACGAGACGATCTCCATGCTCAAGACGACGTCGCTGGTGCTCGCCGTGCCGTTCACGCTGGAGCTGACCTACGCCACGAACGCGATCGGCAACCGCATCTTCCAGCCCATCCCGCTGCTCATCGTCGCGGCGCTCTGGTACCTGCTCATCACGTCGGTCCTCATGATCGGCCAGCACTACCTGGAGCGGTACTACGGCCGCGGATTCGACGGGGGCCGCACGGGCGGAGGCCGGGGGCCGCGCGGCGGGCGGCGCAAGCCCCGCAAGCAGGACCTCATCGGCGCGTCCGGCACCACCAAGGACGACCCCTTCCTGGAGGTGACCCCATGACCGGGACCACCGCGACCGAGTCCGACCCGATGGTCGTCGTGCGCGGCGTGCACAAGGTGTTCGGCCGTGGGGCCGACGGCGTGCACGTCCTCACGGGCGTCGACCTCGACGTCGCCCGTGGCTCGGTGACCGTCGTCCTGGGCCCGTCCGGCTCCGGCAAGTCGACGCTGCTGCGCTGCATCAACGAGCTCGAGGAGATCACCGCCGGGTCGGTCCGCGTGGACGGCGAGCTCATGGGCTACCGCGAGGACGCGAAGGGCGTGCTGCACCGCCTGCACCCCAAGGTGATCGCGAAGCAACGCTCCCGCATCGGGATGGTCTTCCAGCGCTTCCACCTGTTCCCGCACAAGACGGCGCTGGAGAACGTCATGGAGGCGCCCGTGCAGGTGCGCGGTCTGTCCAGGGCGGCGGCCCGGCAACGGGCGCTGGAGCTGCTGGAGCGCGTGGGGCTGTCCGACCGGGTGGACCACTACCCGGCGCAGCTCTCCGGCGGTCAGCAGCAGCGCGTCGCCATCGCGCGGGCGCTCGCCATGGACCCCGAGCTCATGCTCTTCGACGAGCCCACGTCCGCCCTGGACCCCGAGCTCGTCGGCGAGGTCCTCGCCGTCATGCAGGACCTCGCGCGCTCCGGCATGACGATGATCGTCGTGACGCACGAGATCGGGTTCGCCCGCGAGGTCGCCGACCACGTCGTCTTCATGGACGACGGCGCGATCGTCGAGGAGGGTGCACCCGCCGACGTGCTGGACAACCCGTCCGAGCCGCGCCTGCGGGACTTCCTGGCGCACGTGCTCTGAGCGCGCGCCGCCGCTCCCACCTGGGCTTCTGCCCGTCCGCGGCGAGCCGGCCGGGGTTCTGCGTGACTGGTGCTGGCTGGTCCCGACCGGGCAGCCGGTGGTCGCGTCTCGAGGAGGACGGCATGAGCGTGAAGGAGCGGAGCAGCCCCCTGTCGCCGGCGGGCGACGGCAAGGGCGTCTGGCTGTCGACCCTGGAGAAGGGCGCGAAGGTCCTGCAGGACACCGCGCCCCTGAAGAAGTTCGACGTGTACGTCGTCGGCTTCCACCCGGCCAAGGACGACCCGACGATGCAGATGGAGGCCCATCACTACTGCCGGGTGGTGAACGACGACTTCATCCAGGCGGTCCTGTTCGACGGGAACACGCCCGAGGCGAACCTCGTCGGGATCGAGTACATCGTCTCCGAGAGGCTGTTCGGGACCCTGCCCGCCGACGAACGCCCCTCCTGGCACCCGCACAACTTCGAGGTCCTGTCGGGCCAGCTGATCGCTCCGGGGCTGCCCGCCGTCGCCGAGAAGGCGCTGATGAAGCGGCTGCTGAACAGCTACGGCAAGACGTGGCACACGTGGCACACCGGGCGCCACGACACGGGCGGCGGGCACGATCTGCCGCTGGGCGACCCCATGCTGATGTGGTCGTTCAACCGCGAGGGCGAAGGCGACCCCGACCTCGAGCAGGATCGCGAGGTCGCCCTGGGCCTGGACACGGCGGAGACCCAGCGACGCCGCCGCGACCTCGTCGACCTCGCCCACCCGCAGGAGGGGGTCGACGCCCTGAAGGACCGGTTCACCGGCACGACGCCGATGCCGGGGGTCGTGGACGTCGGCGACCGGGGCGGGCCGCCCACGGCCTAGGCCGGGCCCTTCGGCGACGTTCTCGGGCTACGTCTCGGCCAGCCAGGCCCGGACGACGGCGACGAGCCCGTCACGCCGACCGGCGAGCTCCCCGGCCGCCGGCAGGGCGAAGCTGGCTCGGATGTCGGAGTGCCACGTGAGCAGGCCGTCGGGGTCGCCGGCGAACCGGGGCGCAGCACCCTTGTCCTCGGCGCGCTCCGTGCCGTGGTGGAGCACGAGCCGGACCGGCCCCTTGCCGGCGGCGTTGACGGTGAGGCGGTCGACGCCGTCGAGGGTGTAGTCGGGCGAGTTCCACTTGACGATCTCGGTGAGGCCGGGCTCCGCCTCGCGGACGAGCGCCCGGAGCGACTCGACGTCGGCCCGCCGCTCGGGGGACTGAGCAGCGAGGAACTCGTCGACGGTCGCGTACCGCTCGGGCATGAGCCGATGCTAGCCCCGGCGGTCGAGGTGCGCGCGGTCCCCCGGATCCGTCGGCACGGCCCGAGGTGCGGGTCCTCCGACGCGCGAGCACGGCCGGGTACGCGAGGCTCGGAGGGTGGACAGCATCGAGAAGCGGCTGCGCCGTCGCCTGGCGGAGGTCGAGGACCGGCCGGCGGCGTCGCGACACCTGGTGGAGGGGGTCCCGGAGGCCGCACGGGATCCCGGCGCCGACGACGAGTGCGATCCCCGGCGCTCCGAGGTCGCGTGGGAGCGGCAGCAGGCCGCGGCCCTCGCGGCCAGGACGGAGCGGGAGCGCGGCGACCTCCTGGCCGCCCTGGACCGGTTGGCCGCGGGCACCTACGGCCTCTGCGAGGTCTGCGGTCGACCCATCCCCGCGGCGCGGTTGGAGGCCCGCCCCACGACCACGCGGTGCGTCGACCACGCGAGCTGAGACGCTCCCGGCTCCGACGACGCCCGGCGAGGTCTGGGTGCGGTCGGGTCAGAGGACCGCGCAGGCGCCGCCCCAGTCGGTGTGGCCGATGGTGACCTTCTTCCAGATGTGCGCGGAGTAGCCGCCGGCGCTGGTGCGGGTCTTGGAGATGGTGCGGGTGTCGCCGTTGTACCACCGGCTGTCGCCGCCGGTCAGCCACGTGGTGCCGGTGGGGCAGCCGCTGACCCCGGACGAGACGCGATAGATGCGCAGGAAGCCGGTCACGGAACCGGACCCGCGGTACTTCCAGGACGCGTAGATGCGGCCGCTGCTCTTGCTGAGGCACATCGTGCCCGGGCCCTTCGTGGACTCGCACTGGTTGCCCGACGGCAGGCTCATGGTCGTGACGCCGGACGTGGACGACCGGGCGGCGGTGTCGCCGGCGACGGAGGTGGCGGCCTCGTCGCAGCTCTCGAGCAGGTCGACGCGGTGCGTGGCCAGGTCGGCGGGGGCGCCCATGGCCAGGTTGTAGTCGGCGTCGACCTCGGAGGAGATCGTGACGTCCTGCAGGGCGCACCCGCGGGCCTCGGAGTCGGCGGCCCAGTCGGTGGCCTCGGCGTCGGCGCGCTCCTGCGCGGCCCACGCCTCCCAGATGGCCGCGGAGCTGCCGGGCGCGGGCACGCCGGGCAGGTTCTCGGGCTCGGTCGCGGCCTGCGACGGGGCGGTCGCGGTGAGCGTCACCCCGAGCGCGAGGGCGGCGGCGCCCAGACCTGCGGCGATGTTCCTTCGGACGGTCCTGCCTCGGCTCATGTCGCTCCTCGGTTGGGCTCCGGCGCGCGGTCGCGTCGTCGTCGTCGACTCTCGCGGTGACTACGGTGTAGTACCCGGGGGGTTGCCGGCAACTCCAGTGGTAGGACGGAAAGGTTTCTCGTGGACGACGCCCACGCCCGTGAGCTGCTGACGCAGATGTGGGTGGACCAGCACGAAGTGGTCACGCGATTCGTGGCGCGCCGGGTGGAGGCGGGATTGGTGGACGACGTCGTGTCGGAGACGTTCCTGGTGGCGTGGCGCCGCCTGGCGGACGTGCCCGACGACCCGAAGCCGTGGCTGCTCGGCGTCGCGCGGAACGTGCTCGCCACCCACCTGCGCACCCACGGGCGCTGGCGGGCGCTCGGCGTCCGGCTCGAGCGGGAGCCCGAGGCGGGCAAGGAGGGTACCGACGACCTGGCCGCCGAGCGGGCGGACCTGCGGCGGGCGTGGGAGATGCTCTCCGACGCCGACCGGGAGGTCGTCGCCCTGGTCGCCTGGGACGGGCTCACCGCGGTCGAGGGGGCCAAGGTCCTGGGGATCCGCCCGTCCACGTTCTCCGTCCGGCTGACCCGGGCCAGGAAGCGGCTGCTCGCCTACTCCGGCCTGCCGTCCGAGACGGCCACCGTGCTGCGCAAGCTCCAGGAGGCGTGATGAAGTCCCCGATGATGGTCGGGCTCGCCGCGCTCGACCCCGCGCGCGACCTGCGGGCCCCGGGCACGCCCGACGACGAGGCGCTGCAGGCCATCCTCGGCACGGCACGCCGGGCCACACCGATCCGTCGTTCCCCGCGCCCCGCCGTCCTGGCAGGGGCCGCGGCCGCCGCCGTCGTCGCGGTGGCCGGCGTCGCCACGGTGTGGTGGCCGGGCTCGCCGGCCGCGTACGCGAGCTGGACCGCCGTGCCCACCACGCTGTCCGCAGCGGACACGGTTGCCCGTGCCGCCGCGTGCGACACGGCCGCGCACCAGATCACCGAGGGCGAGGACGGTCCGCACGTCGACGACGTCCCGATCCGCCCCGTCCTCGCCGAGCAGCGCGGCGACTACACGTACGTGCTGCTCGTCGGCGAGGGCGCCTCCGGCGAGTGCCTCGTCACCGCCCAGGCGGGTGGCGCGACCGACGTCGTCGGCGGGGACGCCGTGCTGGCGTCCGTGCCCGCCGCGCCCGGGCCCCGCGACGTCACGACGCGCGGGTCCGGTACGGCCTCGTGGTCCGCGGGGGACACCGGCGACGGCGCGCTCACCTCCGCCTACGGTCGTGTCGGCGCCGACGTCGAGGCCGTCACGCTCACGCTGACCTCCGGCGAGCGCGTCCAGGCCACCGTCTCCGACGGCTGGTGGGCGGTCTGGGCGCCGGGCGAGGCGTCCCTCCAGGACACGGCGAAGATCACCCTCACCGACGGCGGGACGGCGGAGGTCGCCGTCGCCCGGTGAGCCTCCCGCGGGGAGCCGCGGTCGCTACTCCCCGTCCTCGCAGGCGATGCCGTTGCCGTTGGGGTCCAGCGCCCCGCGGTACGCGGGCTGACCGTTCTGGATCGGCGCGGAGCCTGCCTGGCGAGCGGCGTTGCAGTCCCAGTAGAACCAGGCGGAGTCCTGCTGCTGCTGTTCCTGTTGCTGCTGCTGCTGGTGCTGCGCCTGCTGGTCCTCGAACGCCTTCTTCTGGCTCGCGAGCTCGGTCTCCTGGGCCTCGGCGGCCTTCTCCCGCTCCTTCAGCGCCTCCTCGCGCTTCTGGACCGCGGCCTGCTGTGCGGTGAGGTCCTCCTGCGCCTGCTTCGCCTCGGCCTCGATCTCCTCCGCGGCGGCCACCTGACGCTTGGCGTCGACCAGTGCCTGGGCGGCGTCCGAGCTGCGCATCATCGAGAACGTGACGCCGAGGATGCAGCCGAACGCCAGGCAGGCGACGGCCACCCCTGCGACGAGCGCCCCCGGCTGGCGTCCGCGGGGGGAGCGTGCGCCGGCGCGGGACGACGGGCCCGCGGCGGCCGCGGCGGCGTCCTGCTCCCGCTGCGCCCGCCTGGAGGTGCGCCGGTCGCCGGCGTCGCGCAGCTTGTCGCCCACGGTGCGCAGCGCCGCCGAGACCGGGGAGGTCGACTCGCGCCCAGCGTCCAGGGAGCCGCCGAGCGGGCCGACCGTCGGAGCGACGGTCGGTGCGGGCGGGGCCGGCGGCGCGGGCGCGGCCGGTGGCGGGGGAGCGACCGCGGGGACCGGCGCCATGACCGTCGTCGCCTCCGTGGGCAGCTCGGGACGAGCGGGTCGCACGGTCGGCTGGTCGTCCACCCAGTAGTCCCAGCCGGGTGGCGCGGGCGGCCAGGTCGGGTCGGGCACCCACCCGGCCTCGGGCCGGAAACCAGGGGGCACCCGCCACCCCGGGGGCGGGTTGAAACGCACAGCCATGACACTCCTCCGTCGTCGAGCGGCACCCACTATGGCGGAAACGCCCCGCTTCGGTCCATGTCCGCCCATGCCTGACCGCGCCCGCCACCTGGGGAGCGCTCCCCGGGACGGGGGCGTCACACCCCCGGGAGGTGCTTGCGGTAGTGCGCCAGGACGACGGCCGTGGACACGACGCCGAGCGCGACCAGGACGACGAAGAGCTGGCCCGTCGTGAACGGCGGGGTGACGGCCGCCATGACCGCGGGCGCCAGGAAGCCGGCGTACGCGACGGCGTAGAACACCCCCGTGAGGCCGGCCAGATCGCGCGGCCCGGCGAGGCGCTGCACCTCGAGCAGCCCCGAGGACAGGCCGATCCCCATGCCCACGCCGCCCACGGCGGCGGCGGCCACGCCCCACCACAGGGAGCCGGCCGTCACGACCAGGCCCACGCACGCCACCGCGACGGTCAGCACCGCCACGGCGACGGTGAGCCCGCGGGCGCTGTCGACGGCGTCGAGCCGCTTGGCGGCGGGCTGCACGACGGCCGCGACACCCAGCGCGACGACGGTCAGCAGCGTGGCGTACGCCACGCCGAGGTGTCCCGCCTGCTCGCGCAGCAGCACGGGCGCGTAGCCGTAGGCGAGCGCCGCGACGGCGAAGATCCACGGCGCGACGACGAGCACCACGCGCCGGAACCGTCGGTGCGCGGCGGCAGGCACCCGCAGCTGCGCCCACCACGGACCCTCGACGCCGCCCGCGGTGGACGTCTCCTGCACGCGGCGGACGAGCAGCAGGAACGGCGCCGCGACCGCGAGGTGCACCAGGTACGGGAGCTCCTGCGGCCACGGTCCCCACTGGGCGAGCCCGCCCGCGACCAGCGCCCCCACGCCGGAGCCGAGCGTGAACGCCAGCGAGGCCCGCCGTGCACCGGAGCCGGCGTCCGCGGACCGGTCGAACGGCGTCTGCGACAGCTCCTTGAGCCAGCTGGTGCCCACGGCCATCGCGGTGCCGACCGTGATGCCGGACAGCAGCCGGCCCACGTAGATCGGCACGGGGCCGAGCGCCCCGAACGCGAGCACCGCGCTGGCCAGGATCGCGGTCACCACGCCGGCGAACATCACCGGTCGGCGGCCGTGCCGGTCGGACAGCGCGCCCGCGACGAGCAGCGCGGGTGCCAGCCCGAGCACGTAGACGCCCAGGAACGCGTTCACGGTGGCGTCGCCGTAGCCGTGCACCTCTTCGTACATGAGCAGCACGGGGCTGAACTGGTTGCCCGCCCACGAGCAGACGAACAGCGTGCCGAACACGCCCTTCCAGCCGCGCACGCCGGTCGCCGCGGCGGGCATCAGAGGATGCCCCGGTGCCGGCGCACGTGCGTGTGCACGAGCTCGCAGAGGGCGTCGGCGTCGCCGTGCTCGACGGCGGCGAGCATGGCCTCGTGGTCGGCCAGCGACGAGGCCACCTCCTCGGGCCCGACGTGCAGCAGCTGGGCGCGCAGGCGGTGCTGCTTGTCGCGCAGCAGGTCGTAGAGCTGGACGGCGGTCTGGTTGCGCGACGCCGCCACGAGCAGGGCGTGGAACGCGCCGTCGGCCGCGACGAACGCGTCTACGTCGCCCCCCGTGGCGGCCTCCCGCTGGGTCGCGACGTTGGCGCGCAGCGCGTCGAGGACGGCGGAGGGCGGGGAACCGTGCGCGAGCGCGCGCCGCGCCGTGGACAGCTCGATGGCCTCGCGCATCTCGAGCACGTCCCGCGCCTCGTCGGGGGCCATGGGCAGGACGGCGGCGCCGCGGCGGGGCGCGACGGCGAGCAGCCGCTCGGCGTCGAGCCGCAGGAACGCCTCGTGCACCGGGGTACGGCTGATGCCGAGCTCCGCGGCGACGTCGCCCTCCGACAGGAGGCGACCGCCCGGGACCTCGCCCGAGAGGATCTTCGCCTTGGTGTGCCGGTAGGCGCGCTCGGCGGCGCTGGGGGAGGGCGCCGTGGGCGGCCCGGGACGCTCGGTCACCCGAGGCAACCTATGTCGCATCCAAGCTTGCATGCAAGCGCCTCCCGACTCGTACCGCTCGGGACGGGGATGTCGGTCCTCGCTGGTAGACCGGGGGCATGTTCCTCCTCGACGCGCCCGGCCACGCCACCGCCCCCCTCGGGGAGCAAGCGGTGGTGCACTCCGCGAGCGACCTCGTCGTCGCCGCCGAGTGCGAGTTCCGGCTGCTGCGCCGACTCGACGAGCTGCTCGGACGCGTGCCGCGGCCGGAGCGCGAGGACGACGTGATGCTGGCAAGGACCGCCGCGCTCGGCGCGGCGCACGAGCGGCGGGTGCTGGACGAGTACGTGGCACGGTTCGGGAGGGCGGGCCATGACCGGGCGCCGGGCGGCGTGGTCGAGGTGGAGCCGCCCGGGCGGCTCACCCGCGAGGGCCTCGAGGCCGCGCACGGCGCCACGCTGGCCGCCGTCGAGGCCGGGGCCGATGTCGTCGCGCAGGCGTCGTTCTTCGACGGCGAGTTCCACGGCCGCGCCGACTTCCTGGTGCGCGACCCCCTCGGCGACCCGGAGGTGGGCCCCGGGCGGCCGGGGGAGCACGCGGCGGCGCCGCTGCCGCGGTACGCGGTGCTCGACACCAAGCTCGCGCGGCGGGCGAAGGTGACGGCGCTGCTCCAGCTCGCGGCGTACGCCGACCAGCTCGCCGCCGCGCGCGTCGACCCGACGGACGCCGTCCACCTGGTGCTCGGGACCCGCGTCACCACCTCCCACCGCCTCGCCGAGCTGCTCCCCGTGCTGCGGCGACGACGGGCCCGGCTGCGCGACGTCGTCGCCGCGCACCGCGCAGACGACGGCCCGCTCGCCTGGGGCGACGAGCGGTTCACCGCCTGCGGGCGCTGCGAGGCGTGCGCCGAGCAGGCCGCGGCGCTCCGCGACGTGCTGCTGGTCGGCGGGGTCTACGAGGCGCAGCGTGCCCGGCTGGTCGCGGGCGGCATCACGACGATCGACGCCCTCGCCGCTGCCGAGGAACCGCCGGAGGGCATGCCCGCCCGGAGCTTCGAGCGGGTGCGCGAGCAGGCGCGGCTGCAGCTCGGCACCAGCGCCGGCGACGGCGAGGTCGCCTACGACGACCACGGCGAGCCCGCCGTCATCCGCTGGTCGCTGCCCGACACGTCGGCGGTGCGCCGGCTGCCGCCGCCCAGCCCCGGTGACGTCTTCTTCGACTTCGAGGGCGACCCCCTGTGGTCCGACCCGCAGGGCGAGCAGTGGGGCCAGCAGACCGGCCTCGACTACCTGTTCGGCCTGGTCGAACGTCCGGCGGCCGACGGCCCGACCGACAGCGCCGCGCCGCCGTTCCGCGCCTTCTGGGCCCACGACCTCGCCCAGGAGCGGCAGGCCCTCGTGGACTTCGTGGACTACCTCACCGAGCGGCGCCGACAGTACCCCGACCTGCACGTGTATCACTACGCGTCGTACGAGCGGGTGCACCTGCTGTCCATCGCGGCCCGGCACGGCGTCTACGAGGAGGAGGTGGACCAGCTGCTGCGCGACGGCGTGCTCGTGGACCTCTACGCGGTGGTGCGGTCCTCGCTGCGCATCTCCGACCGCTCCAAGTCCATCAAGAAGCTCGAGCCGCTCTACATGGGCGACGAGCTGCGGTCGGGCGTCACCACCGCCGCGGCGTCGATCGTCGCGTACGCCGAGTACACGGCGCTGCGGGACGCCGGCCGCACGGACGAGGCCGAGGCGCTGCTGCGCGGGATCGCCGACTACAACCGCTACGACTGCGTCTCCACGCTGCGGCTGCTCGACTGGCTGCGCCGCGCCGCGGACGTCGTCGACGCGCGGTCGGGCGCCGCGTCCGACGAGCTCGCGCACGACGGCGAAGGCAGGGCGGCCCGTGACGTGCGCGGCGCGGAGCACGGCGCCGCCGCGGTCGAGGAGACGGCCCGGCAGGCCGCGGCCCGCGAGGGGCGCGAGCGGCGGCTGGAGCTGGAGGCCGCGGTCCGCGACCGCGTCGGCGAGGACCGCGGCACCCGCGACGACGAGGCCCAGGCGCTGGCGATGATCGGCGCGTCGCTCGGGTACTGGCGCCGCGAGAGCAAGCCCTTCTGGCACGAGCACTACTCGCGGCTCGAGCTGCCGACGGACGAGTGGCAGGGGCGCCGCAACACGTTTCACGTGGAACGGGCCGCGGTGCTCCAGGACTGGGCCGTCGAGGACGGACGCCGGGCGCCCGCGCGGGTCCTCGAGCTGGTCGGCCGGCTGTCGGAGGGGTCCGAGCTCGCGGTCGGGGCCGCGCCGTTCGTCCTCTACGACGACCCCGCACCCGAGGCCATGACCGTGCCCGTGAACGCCGTGCGGGGCTTCCACGGCGGCGCGACGATCATCGACGCGGTACGTCGCGAGACGGAGGCGGGAGAGCGGGACGTCCTGGTGCTGCGCGAGCAGGCGCGCGTGGGCGCGGCGCCCTACTCCGACCTGCCGATGGCCCTCACCCCGTCCAGCGGCCCGCGCGCGGACCCGCAGGAGCAGGCGCTCGAGGAGGCGACGCGGCGCGCGCTGGCCCGGTGGGACGCCGACCGCACCGTGCCCGACGGCCCGGCCACCGACCTGATGCGCCGGCGGCCCCCGCGCCTGGTCGGCGGGGGGCCCCTGCCGGCCGTCGCCGGCGACGACTTCACCGGCGCGGTGCTCGACGCGACGCGCCGGCTCGACCGCTCGTACCTCGCGGTCCAGGGGCCGCCCGGCACCGGGAAGACGCACGTCGGCTCGCACGTGGTCGCCGCGCTCGTGGCCGAGGGCTGGCGGGTGGGCGTCGTCGCGCAGTCGCACGCCGCGGTCGAGAACATGCTGCGCGCCGTCGTCGAGAAGGCGGGGGTGCCCGTCGACCGGGTGGCCAAGAAGAGACAGTCGGACGGCGTGTCGTCCTCGGCGGTGTGCGCGGAGCTGTCGGGCGACGACCTGGCCGAGTTCTCCCGCCGCGGGCCCGGCGTCGTCGGCGGCACGGCCTGGGACTTCGCCCACCCCGGTCGCTGGCCCGAGGAGGACCTGGACCTGTTGGTCGTGGACGAGGCGGGCCAGTTCTCGATCGCCGCCACGACAGCCGTGGCGCGGGCGGCGAAGCGGCTCCTGCTGCTCGGCGACCCGCAACAGCTGCCGCAGGTCAGCCGCGGCCGGCACCCCGAGCCGGTGGACCGCTCCTCGCTCGGCTGGCTCGCGGACGGTCACGACGTGCTGCCCGACGGGCTGGGCTACTTCCTGGCACGGTCGTGGCGGATGCACCCCGCGCTGTGCGACGCGGTGTCCCAGCTTGCCTACGAGGGACGGCTGCGGGCCCACGAGACCGCCGCCACCCGGAGCCTCGCCGGCGTCGCGCCCGGCGTGCACCACGTGCCGGTGCGGCACGAGGGCCGCGCCGTCGCGTCGCCCGAGGAGGCGCAGGAGGTGGTCCGGCAGGTCGTCGGGGTGCTCGGCCGTGCGTGGACGCCCGGCACCGGACAGCCGCCGCGGCCGCTGGGCGAACGGGACGTCGTGGTGCTCGCCGCCTACAACGCCCAGGTGTGGGCCGTGCGGCGCGCGTTGGAGGCGGCAGGGCTCCATGACGTGCGCGTCGGCACGGTCGACCGGTTCCAGGGCACCGAGGCGCCCGTCGCGATCGTGACCCTCGCGGCCTCGTCGCCGCACGACGTCCCGCGCGGCACCGGCTTCCTGCTCTCCCGCCACCGCATCAACGTGGCCGTCTCGCGGGGCCAGTGGTGCGCGATCGTCGTGCGCTCCCCGGACCTGACCGACTACCTGCCCCGCACCCCGGAGGGGCTGGGCCGGCTGGGTGCGTTCCTCGCCCTGTGCGAGCGGGCGGTCTAGAACCCTCCGAAGTCGCCGCCACCGCCGAAGTCGCCCCCGAAGTCGCCGAACCCGCCGCCGGCGTCGCCACCCCCGTACCCGGGGTCGCCCCCCGCGGCCTCCGTGTACCCGGCGTCACCGCCCGCGTCGGCTCCGGCGTCGCCGCCCTCCGCCCCGGCGTCACCGCCCTCCGCCCCGGCGTCACCGCCCTCTGCCCCGGCGTCGCCACCTTCCGAGCCGGCGTCGCCGGCGAAGTCCTGGGACGGGTCGCCGAAGGCGGGGCCGAACATGGCGTTCGCGACGGCGGAGCCGATGACGACGCCCGCCACCGTGCCGAGCAGGCTCCCGCCGACCATCGAACCGAAACCGGGACCGCGCGCCCCGGCGCCGTACCCGCCGCCGGGGCCGCCCTGGCCGCGGAACCGCTGCTCCAGGGTGCCGGGGTTGCGCATCTCGGCCCGGGTGGCCATGCGGGCGAGCGACTGCGGGTCGTCGGACGTGGCGCGCTCGCTCGCGGGGAGGCCGGACCCGAGCTCGTCGAGCACGCGCCGGCGCTGCTCGGGAGTCAGGCGGGCGAAGGCTTCGGCGTGCGCCTGCTCGACGGCGTCCGGCGGGGCCGTGCGCAGCAGGTAGCGGTAGCGCTCGACGGCCACCTCGTCGGGGTCGCGCTGGGCCGCCGGGACGCCGCCGGGGCGGCCGGCGGGCTGCTGGCCGGGGTGCGGCGCGTAGCCGTGCTTGCCAGGCGCGTCGCCGGCGTACGGCCGGCCGTCTTCGGGCCGTCCGGGTACGCCGTGGAACGAGTGCTCGTCGCGCGTCCTGCCGAGGAGTCTGTCGAGGAATCCCATGACGGTCCAACGATCGTCATGACGCCTCCGTTCCCGGGAACGGCGACGGCCCGCCCCCGACGAGCGGGGACGGGCCGTGCGGCTCACGCGGCCGGCGACAGCCGGCCGGGAGGTGAGATCAGAGCGGGCGGACGTTCTCCGCCTGCGGGCCCTTCGGGCCCTGGGTCACGTCGAACTCGACGCGCTGCTCCTCGTCGAGGGACCGGTAGCCCTGCGACTGGATCGCGGAGAAGTGGACGAACACGTCAGCCGAGCCGTCCTCGGGGGCGATGAAGCCGTAGCCCTTCTCGCTGTTGAACCACTTCACGGTTCCGGTGGCCATGCTTACTCCTTCAAGAGGTGTCGACGACCTCGACCGTCGAGATCGCGCATCACGGTGAATCGTCGTCAACTCTTGAGACCAAGGTCCGCCGGACGGCTGCGTCAATCCTGACGACGCGACCGTCGTGGCGCAGACGGAGGACCGTCCGGTACGAGCGAGGCACTGCAACGGGCACAACGGTACGCGAGCGCGAGCACGGGCACCAGTGTTGACGCCCAGGTGGTCCACAGGGTGGGCACGTGCGCGGCGGACGGGGCGCCCGGCCGATACAAAGGAGGCATGACCACATCGCCCGTCCCCTCTGTCCCCCTTGCCGCCGGCGTCGAGATCCCCCAGGTGGGCCTGGGCGTCTTCCAGGTACCGGACGACGGCACCCAGGCGAACGTCGAGCAGGCCCTCGAGCTGGGCTACCGGCACGTCGACACGGCCGCCGGCTACTACAACGAGGCCGGCGTGGGCGCCGCGCTGCGCGCGTCGGGGCTCCCGCGCGAGGACGTCTTCCTCACCACGAAGCTGCGCAACGGCGACCAGGGCTTCGAGCAGGCGCTGCGCGCCTTCGACGACTCGCGCCGCGCGCTCGGCGTCGACCAGGTGGACCTCTACCTGATCCACTGGCCGGTCCCGAGCAACGACCTGTACGTCGAGACCTGGCGCGCGTTCGAGAAGCTCCTCGCCGAGGGCGCGGTGCGCGCGATCGGCGTCTCGAACTTCCTGGTGGAGCACCTCGACCGGCTCGTCGCGGAGACCGACGTCCCGCCCGCCGTCAACCAGGTCGAGGTGCACCCCACGTTCCAGCAGGTCGCGCTGCAGCAGCGCTGCCGCGAGCTGGGGGTCGTCGTCGAGGCCTACTCCCCGTTGGGGCGGGGCGCCGACCTCGATGCGCCGGCCGTGGTCGCGGCGGCCACGGAGCTCGGGGTCACCCCGGCCCAGGTCGTGCTGCGCTGGGCCGTGCAGCAGGGTCGCGTCGTCATCCCCAAGTCGCTGTCGGTCGAGCGGCAGGCCACCAACCTGGACCTCTTCTCCTTCGAGCTGTCGCCCGAGCAGGTGGCGTCGATCGACGCCCTGGAGGCGGGCGTCGCGGGCCGTACCGGGGCCGACCCGGCCACGGCGTCATTCACGCAGTTCCGCGACTGACGCCCCTCTCGGATCGCCGTCCTGCGGGGCGCGGGGAGGGCGGAGTGTGACGCAGGTAACAGGTTCGTCACGATCTTCAGGGAGTGACCCACGCGACACGTCGGCGACATACAGTCTCGCTACGTTCAGCGGCACTGAATGCGGTGTTGAGCCGCGAATGTCCCACCTCCAAAAGGGGAACAGCATGATCCGACGCACCACGGCCGCCAAGGGCTTGGCCCTCGCGGCAGTTCTCAGCCTGGGCCTCACAGCGTGTGCCTCTTCCGACGGCGGCAGCGGCGACAGCACCGAGGAGGGCGGTGGCTCGGCGGAACCGTTGAAGATCGGCACGATCCTCCCGGTCACCGGCACGCTCGCCTTCCTCGGCCCGCCGGAGATCGCCGGCGTGGGCCTCGCCATCGACGACATCAACGCCGCCGGCGGCGTCCTCGGCGAGGACGTCACCGTCGAGTGGGGCGACTCCGGCGACAGCACCGACCTCTCGGTGGCGAGCAGCACGGCCACCGACCTCATCGGCAAGGGTGTCTCCGTCGTCATCGGCGCGGCGTCCTCGGCTGTCTCGCTCGGCGTCGTCGACCAGTTCGCCGAGGCCAGCGTTATGCAGATCTCGCCCGCGAACACCGCGGCGGACCTGTCCGGGTACGGGGACTTCTTCGCCCGCACGGCACCGCCCGACACGGTCCAGGGTCCGGCGCACGCCGACCTCATCATGGGCGACGGCCACTGCAAGGTCGGGTTCCTCGTGCAGAACGAGGCCTACGGCCTGGGCCTGCGCGACTACGTCCAGGAAGCGCTCGAGGCGGGCGGCTGCGAGGCGGTCTACGGCGGCAACGGCGAGGGCCACGAGTTCGCCCCCGGTGAGACGAACTTCGGCGCCCAGGTGACCGACATGCTCGCCCAGAAGCCCGACGCCATCTCGATCATCGCGTTCGAGGAGACGACGGCGATCGTCAACGAGCTCGTCTCGCAGGGCTGGGACTTCAACGGCACCACCTACTTCGTCGACGGCAACCTCTCCAACTACGGCGACGACTTCGACGCGGGCACGCTCGAGGGAGTCCAGGGCACGCTGCCCGGCGCGCAGGCGGACGACGCCTTCCGCGAGCAGCTCACGGCCTGGTACTCGGAGAACGAGGACGGCGAGCTCGCCGACTTCTCGTACTCCGCGGAGTCGTACGACGCCACGATCCTCGCCGCGCTGGCCGCGGTGAAGGGCGAGGCCACGGACGGCGAGACCATCTCGAAGAACCTCCGGGCCGTGTCCGGCGCCGACGGTGGCACCGAGGTGAACACCTTCGCCGACGGCGTCAAGGCGCTCGAGGCCGGGGAGGACATCCACTACGTCGGCAAGTCGGGCATCGGGCCGCTCAACGAGGCCAACGACCCGACGTCCGCGTTCATCGGCATCTACAAGTACGGCGCCAACAACGAGTACACGTACGTGCGTCAGATCGAGGGCAAGATCGAGGAGAAGTGATCCCCGTCGACGGTCGGTGACCGGCCCGACCGGCCGGCCCGACCGTCGA